>NZ_CP077426.1:47500-2447500 GCF_019048845.1 Vibrio mimicus | reverse complement strand
GGAAACTAGTTGAGGCAATGCTAAAGTCTCAGCGTCATAAGCCTAATTTGAGTGATACTTGTGTTGAGACTCAAAGGGGGCAGCGGATAAATATCAGCCAGTTGATTATCAATTGGAGTTCGTACAAAGTGCATAGTGTTCTAGCCGAATACGAGCAATAAAAAGTGGTATCAAATCCTTCGCAATACTACTTTCCAGTTGTAAATGATCGCCAAAACAACTTATGAGTTGTTTGATAAATGAAGTGTCACGGTGTGGGCATGTAGTAAACTATCGAGAATCGAATCAAAACTCAAACAGACATATGTCATCTTCTTGCAGCTAACCAACCTGAGAGGTGTGAATATGCCAGAGAACAACATTCGTTTGATCCGCTTTCGAGAAGTGCTAACTATGACTGGTTTGTCTCGCTCTAGTTTGTACCGATTTATTGAAGAAAACCAATTCCCGCCCCAAGTTCAACTGGGTGGTCGTGCTGTAGCTTGGGTAGAAGGCGAGGTGCAGGAGTGGATTGCTCAACGGATCACCAATCGTCGAATGGATTAGTGAAATCCATTTTAATAATCGTTAAAATATTAAATGATGTTTGATTGAAAAGTTCTCTTATTTTCTCTCTTAGTAAACCAGCTCTCGTTAACGAGAGCTGGTTTACTTGTGTGATCAATTTTTTTTAAATCTAGATATCGATTCATACTTATTGTTTATCAGTTCTTCTAGAAGATGATTCTTTTTTATCTCCAATAGGTTAGCTAATCTGTCTAGCTTTCTTCCTATGTCAGTATGCATTTCAAAGGTATATACTTTTTTATTTTTTAGTTTCATCCTATGTTTTTTCTGAACAGATGCTTTCTTTAGCTTTTCTATAAATTGATGTTTACTCATAAAATTAGGAATGATATCTTTTGGATCCCAAAGGTCTAGAATTGTAATAATAGAGTAATGAGCTATATCTCGGTCTAACTCGTATGGTAAAAACCATGGGTCGAGTTTGCTTTTCTTAAAGTAGTTAATTATCCATTTGGTAAATTCATCATCCTTATTATCAATGATCCAAGTGTAATCTATACCTTTCTCAACATTGCGCCAGGAATTTTTCAGTTGGCCTACAATGCTTTCCTTTATTTCTATGCAGGTTTTTGATTTGATGAATCTAATAATACCATTATATATTTCATTTTTATCAACTATCTCCTTTGGGTTGATAAAAATGAGAGCTAGTTATAAATGTTTCTTGCATTGAATGTCTGGGATAATGTTCAAATGCTAATATTATATCTTGTTTAAAATTAATTTCATAATCTATCGGTGGGTCATACATTGGTTTGAATGTTGCTGTTAACTTACTTTTTAATCTTTCAGAATCAATAGTATGATCAACGATCACTTCCCTTGCTCTCATATGGACAAGGTAAATTTTAGACAATAAATATAAACATTGTCGCGTGTTGTTACTATCAATCCAATCTGTTAAATATGAATATTTAAATAATTCGTTAATGTTTGTCACAATGTGTATTTACGTTGTTTTAATGAAAGTTACATAGTAATTTTTATGAGTTTTACAGTCTTGCTTTTTCCTGTGGATTTGATGGATTTTGCGGTGTGCATCACTTATGGTGCGGTAATGTTTTTCCAGAGTGGCAGAACGTGACAATGTCTCTAGATGTGCATTGGTACAGAAGGCGGGTAGCTAAGGTAATGAGTTCGATTATGTTGGTATAGTAATATAGGTCTAGTATAGGTCTAGTAAGCACATTAAAATAACAAGGTGGTTATCTTCTATGGACAAGTTAATCATAGAGGTGACTAATGAAACGTTTAATTCAAAATCCAAACCTGACTCTTTTCTATGACGAGAGATTTTTATCTAATCCTGTCATTAAAGAACATGCTCCATTATGCAAGGAATATTTGATTGCCATTAAGGATGTTTTGGATATTTCTTTGACTGAATATAGTCGAGTTTACGTGCAGAGAATTGATCTTAGATATCCTAGCCATTATGCTGGGCATAATTGTGGTGATATTTCTAGATTTTTTTCTTCGTTAAAGGAAAAAATAAAATATGACTTAAGAAAAAAGAATAAAGTTGATAAATGTATTTTGAGATACGTTTGGGTAAGGGAACAACTAAGTTCAGAAAATCCTCATTACCATGTGGCATTATTTCTTAATAAAGATGTTTACTTTTGTTTGGGGGATATTACTAAGGATAGTGATAATTTTTCTTCAATGATAAAAGGGGCGTGGGCAAGTGCTTTAGGTATTGAATACTTTGAGGTGAAAAGTAGTGTGCATTTCCCAAGTAACTCTACTTATTACATTCATAAGGAGAAAAATACTTATCAAAAGGAATACCAACAGTGTTTTTATCGCTTAAGCTACTTGGCTAAAATTGATACGAAAATCTATTCGAATGGATTAAAAAACTTTTCGACTAGTCGAAAATAAAAAAAAGAGGCGAGCCTCTTTTTAATGGTTACATTTAAAACCCAAATGTATATCGTAAACCACCGAAAAATAGACCAGCGACAGAGCCTACGACTTTACCTAGGATCTCGCCTGGTTTTCCGAAAATAGATCCGATATCGGAGCCAATAGATGCGCCTTGTAAAGTTGTTTCTACAATGGCTTCCCAAAGGCTTAAGGTGGTTTTTTTATTGTAATCGCTGGCATCGTTATCTTTCCAATTATCTGTATCATTGGAAATGGTACGATTTGCCAGCATTACTCGTTTATTGTTTGGTAGTATTTCGATAATGGTATAAAGCAGTTTTGATAGATTGTAAGGCCTCTGGCGATTGACTCCATCACTGTAGCCCGCCACAAAGTAAAGAGTCTTCACATTTATCTGTGTGGCTTTATGTATACGTCTTGCTATCGAGTTTTGTTGTTTCTCCAGAAATGCCTTAGCCTTGTCCGTTGGTAGATTGTCGCTGTAGTTCCATGATTCAGGTCCTTTCAAGGCAACGTCGGCTTGATTCACCGCAACGATGAGCCGTTTTTCGGCTTCATCGCCTAATTGCGGGATAACAATGTCATTGATGAGTCTCAATGGTGTTCCCAGATCACGAGAGCCGCCATCAAGTATCACGAGAACTAAATCAATGACCAACTGACCATGGTCATCTCGTTTGTTGAGAAGCTGTTTAATGGCCTGTACGTGTTTTTTATCCTCATCTATCCCATCTCCAAGCCCTGGAGTGTCCCATAGCACGAGATTATTTAAGTGGTAACACTGAACACATTCCGTGTGCGGATCACTATCGATGCCGACTTGGGCAACCGTCATGTCAAATAGAGCGTTTATGGTGGAGCTTTTCCCAGAGCCAGTGGAACCTGTGATCAGAATATTCAGTGATGCTTTGCGAAGGAGAGATAAGTTACTGAGTAACTTATCTTTCGTGGTTGAATCTAACGAGTTGCGAAGAATGTTATTTTCTAGAGTCGAGAATAAATCAGTGGTTTTCATTGTTGTGGAACCTCTTTCAATGTTGAGATGATGAACTGGGAAATCTCGCCCCCCAGAGCACGGTGATTCTCTTTATGAACCTGTCGGTTTTCTTGATGGGGGTAACTAAGGAGCCGAGGTTAATGAAATGTCATCAAAAGCTTCCGTTGCGACATAGGCGAGAAAGTTACTCTCCCATAACTGATAGAGCTCTCGCGCATCACGGTTACCTACGATAGGATTCCATCCGTGATAGGCGGTGAAGAAATCCCCACGCTGGAAATCAAAATCCAAGCAGCGTTCTAGCTCAGGAAAGTGGTTGCCGACATAAGCAAAATCCGTGATGTATTCAATACACCATTGGCCATCACTAGATTGACTCAGTGCAATTTCTACCGGATGAAAACCGCCATCTTCGGCACTGTAAGAACTGTCTCGAAAGTTCATGACAACCTCTTTGCTGGTGGCCTGAACTTCACTTTTTGCTTGATGTTCAGAAAGTATGTTAGCGAGTAGGGCATGAAACGGTTTGGAAATGGGAAGGTGGGTGGGTTTGAACAAAATGTTAGACATGGTTATGCCTCCGACAAAAATAAGATTCGATTAAGAAGAATCGCCTTGGGTTAGCGAATCATGGTGAGTTGAATATCTTGCAACGCTTGTTTGGCAAGGTGGCGCTCAAATGCGGAGCACCAGCTATAAAACAGGTCTAGCACTACTGGTTGAGCTAAATCAGCAGAGCCGGCATCAGGCTGGTAACACCAACGGTTAGCAAGGTGAAAGTAGAGCTCGACATCCAACGAGTCATGCCTGTTATTCTGATAAGAAAAACTGGCGATAAACGCGATGGACCACAGGGACTCGTTGCTTTCTCGCTTGAACTGTATTTCGACCGGATGTAGGCCCTGGCGAGAGCGGTAATAGTTTGGATCTCGACAGTTGAGGACTATTCGCTCTGCCTCTTGTGGGATGTCAAAGCGGCGAAGTATCGCGCTCAACGCATGACAAAAGCTGTCAGCTAACTGGATCGTTTGATAGCTTTCCACAATCATAGCCAGCCCCTTTCTGCAAATGACACGCTGCTTTTGCCAACGACCACATGGTCTAGCACACGAATATCTACCAGTGATAAGGCGTCTTTTAAGCGCTGAGTAATACGCCTATCGGCTTGTGAAGGCTCAGGATCGCCAGAGGGGTGATTATGGGCAAAGATCACCGCTGCTGCGTTAACGTTTAGTGCCTCCTTTAGTACCTCTCTTGGGTAGACACTGGCGGCATCGACCGTACCGCGAAATAGCTCCTTAAATTCAATTAGCCGATGCTGGTTATCCAAAAACAGTACGGCAAACATTTCGTGCTCATATCCAGCAAGTTTACAGCGCAAGTATTCCGTGGTGTTTTCCGTACGTGCAAAGGTTTCACCGCGCACATAACGCTGTTCAAGGATCTCTGCTGCTTCTTCCAGTACTCGATGCTCATAAGCTCGTTGCGAGAGTAGATAGCGGTGGCGAGGGAAATGAGTCATAGCCTGCTCCTTAACAATAGTGGGAAGGTTCACAGTGATGACATATATCTAAATTAGCTTTTAATATAGGTAAGTGACTGATTTAACTATTTTTTACAGAGTCAGTTCATCCCATGGGACAACAAGACATAGGAGAACATCCCATGAGATTTCTGAAACTAAAAGAAGTAATGGAAAAGACAGCACTAAGCCGTTCAGCAATTTACCGCAAAATGAATGATGGCGAGTTTCCACAGTCGGTGAGCTTGGGAGAAAGGGCTATTGCCTGGGTGGAAAGCGAAGTGGATGAGTGGATGGAAATGCGTTTGGAGAGGCGTTAGTGGATTTATGGAGGAAATCTGATGCGTGAAATGAAAAGCGCTGCTAAGTAAAGTGGCAGCGCAATATATTGAGTGCATCACTTAGAACATAGCGCTATAGATAGGATTGTGGATAGACCAACCTTCTCATTTCGAAATAAATCACAAAGAGTAAATATTTAACTGGCAAGATCCCAAATACAAGCTGCTATGAAGAAGGCTAAGCTGACATAGCCAAGCCCCTTTAATGCTAAATCATAAAGATGTTCGTTATTCCTCTTGTCATAATGATCCACCACAATAATGATGCAGCAGATAGCTAGCACCACAAAAGAGCCAAATAAAACAAAAATCGAATCACCGATAAAAGTAACGCCATGTCCTCGTTTGGAAGGTAAGTAAATTTCTCCGTGGTTAATACCAAACAAACCATAGAGTACTAACCCAGCCGCAATCGATAGAAAGAGAATTCGAATATTTTTGGGTATGACATTTGGTTTATAAGGTTTACTTTTTTTAATAAACTCATACTCACCATTTCGTTTGTTAAGAAAGGATTTCTTAACAAACAGCTTAATGATGAAGTCTTCCTCTTGTGACGTGTAGTAGCCCGTATTAAGCTTTGAAAACATTACCTTAGCTATCTCAGGGCTTATATCTTCTTTACCTTGATACAATATCTTCCGCTGCTCAAGATGAAAGTAAACGCGATTCAGCATCCGCTTATATTACCTAATCATTTTAAGTCTGAATGTTGTTGTGACCGAGTCAAGCTGGTGGTTAATCTTGCATTACTGATTGCAAATTACATCTCGACCATAGCTATCAACTTCTTCTTGAGTGGCAAGCATCACAAATGAGCCACAAGGAACACGTAGAGAATTTGGGTCATCATAGGCCGCATACGTTGAGTATGTATGCGTGGCCATGTAGTAAATTGAACTCCCCCAAATTGCAGCACATAGGGCTAAACACCAAAGAACACTTGACTTATTTCGCCACCGCTCTGGAATCCAATCCCATAGCTGTTCGCTATGAAACGTCTTTCGATACAGGTCATAGTTAGCCCACTGGGAGCACAAGCAAGCTGATAAGCTCCAAAAAACTACATCGGGGATGATAACCCCACTAACAAACTCAATTCCCGCTAGAGCAGCTATCCAAAGCATAGATAAAGAAAGAAGTACTAAACCTTTCAAATGCATACGCTTATAGAAGTAGTATAGAAAGCCACCAAAAAACGCCGCGAAATTAGAAATAAAAAACATACGTTCTTTAAAAGACAATGCTCTATAAGCTTCACTCTTTAAAATCAAAGCATGGCTGAGTTCATCTGCCCCTAGATTTTTCAGTAGATGAAAACGGCTCTTCCACTTATTACTAACATCTAAGTCATCAATTGTATTTATACTGTTTTGCAAACTATTAAACCTCTCTCGAATTAAATACCAAGCGTTGTTTACGCCAAAGAATAAGGCTCCACGTCACCGTAAGCCTTCTATGAGTAAGAACTCTTTCCTACCCAAAAAGCTTTCACACAGGGCTACCTCTAGATGGTCATATCGAAGTAAATTATTTTTGTAGTTGCTCTTGGATGGTCACCATGAGGTGTTTTAGGGCATGGACAACCATGAGGTTCTAAATTATCACCTTGTCGAACGGCGGGTTTACCATCGATAAACACATCACCACTTCCCGCGATAATGGGCGTCGGCGGGAAGCAATCATGCTCAGAGCCGATATCACCGAGTCTTGCTGCGCCTGGCATCTTGGTTCTCCTAGCGTGATACTACGGCTCGTCCATCAATCATGGAGAAGTAGGGTAAGACAGAGAAAATTAAATTTTGCTCATCGGAACCAATTCTCAGGGGGGAATGCCCTCGTTTATCTTCTAATTGTACTAGGCGTCCTCCCATGTAGCTTTTTAACTTGTACTCATGCCACTCGCGTCTAGGTTCAACTTTTCCATCGCTGTACCTCTTAAAAGTGGATTCAAAACCAACAGCATCAAAAAACTCATCAGGGGTAGAATAATAAGCATCTGCCATTGCATTCTCCCTATTTGAAAGAGACCAAGCCATATTTAGCCCTTCCAAATCACGTTTTTCCATTAATGTTAGGAGATTGGTATACGCACGGTAGAGCTGTTTCATCTGCTCTGGGTTATCTTCACGAATCGGTGTTGCATCCACCCAGCGCCAACGCGGAATGGTTTTAACGTAAATCGGGCGAGTAAATAGGGTTAATCGATGAGATATAACACCATCGACATTTACTAACGGGGTTTTATGGTTATCGGGGTAAATTGTTGAGGTTTTTACGTTTGGCTTACCATCGATAATGGTTGCGGTTAGGTTAGAGAGTTCTTGTTTGTTACCATCAGGAAATGCGCCAAAGATAGTGAGCTCACAACGATCGTTTTCGTGATAAGTAAAGTCGCCGTTGTATGCACCGACAGGAACCGTCCAAAGATTGAGTTCATTCTCACCCGGTTGTAAAAAAGCGGTCGCGTTAAATCCAGATGAAAATGTACCAGAATCTGAGCCGAGATTATCTAATTGCTCCATGCCGTTTATCATTCCACCACAAAAGATGGTGTTTGAATTGATGTTCGCCGTGTAGAGCACAGGCGGTTTTTCACCTTCGTTATCGATTGTTATGGATACGGTTGAGACCTGTTCTCTGATTGGCATTAAATCACTCTCCCTAGAGCAAGCGGAGAGCGTAATGACTAAGCAGCCGATGATTGGTAGTAATAGATTCAAGCGCATATTTTACCCAATGAGCACGTTCGCAGATGCGGAGGCAATCGTGCCTCCACAATCAATCGCATCACCGAGACGAGCTGCGGGTTTGCCATTGATAAAAACGCCGGATGAGCCACCGGAAACCGCTCTTGGATGGTCACCATGAGGTGTTTTAGGGCATGGACAACCATGAGGCTCTAAAGCATCACCTTGTCGAACGGCGGGTTTACCATCGATAAACACATCACCACTTCCCGCGATAATGGGCGTCGGCGGGAAGCAATCATGCTCAGAGCCGATATCACCGAGTCTTGCTGCACCTGGCATCTTGGTTCTCCTAGCGTGATACTACGACTCGTCCATCAATCATGGAGAAGTAAGGTAAGACTGAAAATCCTAAATTTTTTTCATCTGAAGTAATTCGTAGTGGTGAGTGTCCACGTTTATCTTCTAATTGTACAAGTCGTCCCCCCATGTAGCTTTTTAACTTGTACTCATGCCACTCGCGTCTAGGTTCAACTTTTCCATCGCTATATTCTTTAAAGGTTGATTCAAAACCAACAGCATCAAAAAACTCATCAGGGGTAGAATAATAAGCATCTGCCATTGCATTCTCCCTATTTGAAAGAGACCAAGCCATATTTAGCCCTTCCAAATCGCGTTTTTCCATTAATGTTAGGAGATTGGTATATGCACGGTAGAGCTGTTTCATCTGCTCAGGGTTGTCTTCACGAATTGGCGTTGCATCCACCCAGCGCCAACGCGGGATAGTTTTAACGTAAATCGGGCGAGTAAAAATGGTTCGACGATAGGGAGTCACACCATCGACATTAATTAACGGGGTTTTATGGTTATCGGGGTAAATTGTGGAGGTTTTTACGTTTGGCTTACTATCGATAATGGTTGCGGTTAGGTTAGAAAGTTCTTGTTTGTTACCATCAGGAAATGCGCCAAAGATAGTGAGCTCACAACGATCGTTTTCGTGATAAGTAAAGTCGCCGTTGTATGCACCGACAGGAACCGTCCAAAGATTGAGTTCATTCTCACCCGGTTGTAAAAAAGCGGTCGCATTAAATCCAGATGAAAATGTACCAGAATCTGAGCCGAGATTATCTAATTGCTCCATGCCGTTTATTTGTCCACCACAAAAGATGGTTTTTGAATTGATGTTCGCCGTGTAGAGCACGGGTGGCTTTTCACCTTCGTTATCGATTGTTATGGATACGGTTGAGACTTGTTCTCTGATATTCATTCGTTCCTCGTCATTCCCTGTACAGCCATTGAGTAATAACAGGGTTATTAGGGTTAAATATTGTTTCTTCATTAGACTCTTCTTATCCGCCAATTAAGGTTGTGCGACAGCGGGAATTGGCTTCACTTAATGCATTAGCCCAAATCCACTCTTTGGTATACGTTTTTTTAGCACTGATCTCAGTAGAACCTTCTACATAATCCCAAGCATTAGGGCTGCTATTTCCCGATGTATTAGGGTCATATTGTGTATTTTTACGAGCCGCCACTTCAATTTTTACGTCTGCTTTAATCCCATCGTGGAAGAAAATTAGTTCTACAAGAGGTTTTTTGTCTTTAATTTTGCTTCTTAGAGCAATTTTTCCTTCTGCAACCACCTTGGCTTCTAATAGAAATGCCCCTTCCACGACCCAAACTTTTGCGCCTCCTCTTAAATTGACTAAAGAAGAGAGTGTGACCGTTGCCACCTGCGACAGATCGTATTTGGCGGGGTGTTCCGAATTGAAGGTAACTGTGCCGGAAGAATCGAGCTTTGTAGTCAGTGAAATGAAAAACTCAGCACCTGCATAAGCACCGATTTCTCCGGCTTTAACTTTTTCTTCTAGCTGTTTAGCTTGTTTTCGAATTTCTGCGACGGCCTTTTCCATTTTAAAGTATGCTGCTGCCGCCAAAATTAAGTCGAGACTGATTTTTAAGTCACATAGAGGATCGAACTTTAAGGTTACATTACCGGTCGTCACCACTTTTGAATCGACAATCTCACTACTTCTCTTGCCCTCTAGGACAAGTTTTGGTGGCCCAAAGTCAAAACTGACCAGTTTTACTTTATCCGCTCCAGTGTTTTGGTAAGTACCATTTTTTAAGTGCTCAACGATGCCAATGATACCGTTAATCAAGCTCCATTGTTCTCGGAAGTTTTCAAAGGAGTCTTGTATGTTTTTGACTTTAACTAAATTGCTTTTAGTCATTGTCTTTGATGCAGAGTACTCGGTTTTTGAACTTCCTTGAGATACGGTCAACGTGCCAGAAAGATTAAATTTCTTTTTGATCTCTTGAGTGGGGATCGGAGTGCCATCATGCATCCCCTTTTTTTGACGCTCTATATATTGCGTATATCTATCTTCATCACTTAGATTAGATTTCGAGCCTGAATAGTCGAGAGTTAGCTTCGATTCAATGTCGACCTTTGGATAGACTTCAATGTAAGTGTCATAAGGGATCTGCCCCAATAAATATTGATGAGGTGGGGATAACCACAGCGTTTTCTGTGTTTGTGGTTTTCCCGCGCATTGAGTAATGCATACTTTATATCGAGTATAGGGAATTCCGGTAAATCCATCTTGAGCCAATAAATATTGTATTGCGCTAAACAAGTCGACGTCTTGTCCAGACTTTTGACGGTAGAACAAAGTATGGTCTTTACATTGCGAAGTCGAAAGCGCTTCTGAGAAAGAGCGTTCGTCCGATAAGTAACCGGTTGGGCATGTAGTCAGGTTGTTGGTGCATTTTCCTTCTATCGCAATGTTGACTTTAGTTCCTTGACCTTTATCGACAAGCTTAATGGTCGAAAATTTGTTATCGCCATTTTTAAACTCGAATAGTCCAGCATCACTGGTGATTTGGTAGCGAACTAGGCAATCGCCTTTTAGATTACAACGGCAAGCAACACCTGCCGGGTGTTTACATAACATGAGTTGTCCTTACTTCAGACTGAAGACGCATGATTCGGTAATCCGCTGGGTATTGAGTGTTCGATAACAGTGTTTGCCACGGCTTAGGAAACTTAAGCAGGCTAGTAATTTTCTCATCTGAACACCACTGTGCAACCCTTTTGATGTGAGTTGGAAGGGAGATCTCCCATTCAATCAATTGGTTGACCAGCGCTTTACTAAAAACTTTGTCTTTATCACCAACCATGCTGGCAACTTCATCGACCAAGTTTTGCTCACACTGAGCAAGGATGGCTTGGTAATGAGTGTGCTCTATGGGAAACGGCGTGAATGCTTCATACCCAAATGGGCGATAGGGTGTCAGCATCGGCTCGAAATCTGACGCTCGTTGCTGAGGGAATGTAGTATGAACGCTTTGTATCGGGCCGAGGAAGTGGTTTAGCCACAGAGGCTCAAATCCATCGAGTACAGCCCATAACACACGTGGATCGTAGTAACGGAAAAACAGCCGCTCTTTAGTCTGCAGGATCTCAATGTTCATCAGACGGCGAAGATGAGTGCGAAGTGCCTTGTGGTCATGCTCTGATTGAAAGAAAAATCCCCACGGTGCATTTTTCGTGGTGAGCTGCGTGGTAAGCTCAGGAGTCATGAGCACCAGAAAAGGGGCCACTAAGGCAAAGTCTTCCTCGATTGGCTCTGGAAATAAACACCAATGTTGGTTATTCGACTCTTTCACTTTTGCAATAAACTCAGGTGCGACGGCTCGATCCACCACCGCATAATTGACTAAATGACGCATCAGCTCATCTCCGGGCAGTTAGCGACAAAAGCGCTCCCAGCTGAAGCGGCAGCTTCCAACACATCCGCGCTTGAAGGAAGGGCTAGTGAGCCGGGGGAGCCTCCCGATTTAATCAAGATGGTGCCACCATCTATCGCGACACCACTGGCATCAATCACAACAAAACTTCCGCCAACTTGTAGGGTAATCTTACTGCCACTTTTTATCGTAATGCCACCGTCGGCACTGACCCCAATGGCACCAGCGATTTTGCGTGCTAAATCACCGCCGATGGATTCGTGTTTATCCCCTTGAGTATCAGAGACATAGTTCCCTTTTGTGACCTGACTTTGTGAGCCATCTACCGTGAGCTTACGATCATTAGCAACAACATGCATTTCATCATGGCCAATACTGACCGATTGATCGTAATTGATTCTGGAGTGGCTGGAGTTTTCTACTTTGACCTGCATATCTTTCTGCGCATGCAGATAAATCAGCTCTTTACCCGCTTGGTCTTCAAAGCTGAGTTCGTTAAAACCCTCTCCTTGATGCGTATCACTACGCAGTACCGTCTTCGTTTTGTTTTCTGGCAAAGGGTAAGGAGGCGTATTGGTTGCATGGTAAGTGCGCCCAGTGATAATCGGTTGATCCGGATCGCCATTTAAAAAGGAGACAATCACCTCATGACCAATACGAGGGATGGTGATCATGCCGTATTGGCTACCAGCCCAACCTTGTGACACCCGCACCCAACATGAGCTTTGCTCATCGCCATTCGAGTAACGATCCCAATGGAAATGAACTTTGACTCGTCCATATTCATCGCAGAAAATCTCTTCACCTTTAGGGCCGACTACGGTGGCTATCATTGGTCCGTCGACTAAAGGTTTAGGTTGTGGCGTGGCTTGCCAATTTAAATGCGCAGGAATTACCGCAAATTGGTTAGCATACGTTGTTGCACCACTACCACCTTCCTCTTCCATGGCTTGCGGTTGGGTGCCGTGGTGATGAACGCTTATCAGCAGCCAATCCCGATTCATAGCCGTATTCAGGTGATCTTGTAATGTAAACTTATAGCCAGCTCTCAGTAGCGGTTGGTTACTTTTTCCAGAGCCTGTATGGGCCTCACGTCTTAAATATTCCAACCGTACTTGACTAAACGCTTTACCATTGAGGTCATCCTTATAACGACCCGGAGCATCAAAGTGAGAGTATATGGCCTGTTGGTAAGCCATCTCTTCCCCTTGAGTCCTTTGTAAGAAGGAATAGTTTGGCTTTTTGAAGCTGTAATCTTTAAGTTCGACGTCACTGACTTGGGTTTCAGTTCGCGAGGTCAATCCTGAAATATAAGGCGTGTCTTGTGTGCCACCAGCTAATGCATTGTAGGGGATAGGCTCGGCTAATTTATTGAGTGTCGCGCTAGAGTCACTGAATAACAGCGTGTGTTTACCGGCTTCGTGGGTAAAGCAATAAACGAGTCCCTCTTCGGCGGCTAAGCGGTGCAGAAAATCAAGATCCGTTTCCCGATATTGAACACAAAACTCACGTTGTTCACATTCCCGTTCTAGAGCAAAGGCGTAATCGTTGATCCCCATTTCTTGTAAGATCACAGACAAGATTTCAGGAACGGTTTTACGTTGAAAAATACGACTGTTGTGACGCAACGATAGCCGTTCAAGAGCAGGTACTAGCGTTAAGGAATAGAGGGTGTAGTGATGACCGATATCCCCTTGAGAAAAAGCACGCACAATGCCGTGTACCCGTTGGACTAATTGACCATCACGGAACATTCTCAGCTCAGCAGATTTATCGACGACCTGCGCCGCACTGAGATGAGGTTGGCGACTGGCTAAAGCAATTTCATATCGAAAGCCGTAGCAGGGGGCGTATTGAAAAACCGTGTTCGAGAGAGACTCCTGTCCCTCAAAGCTGGTCACAACGAGCGTTTCATCACCGAGCCCGTCGATGTGTATCGTATAAGCTAATGTCGCCATTACGCCTTCCTTCTCTGATACGGAAAATGACAAAAACCTTAAACTCAGTGCACCGCAGAATCGATAGGCTGAGTTTAAGGTTTTCAGCCGCTCACCCGAAAGTGAGCGACCGTATCGGAGCGCGAATTACGCTTCGATTGGCTTACGCCAGTCATCAGAGCCTGAAGTCCCCGCGTTAACGTGATCCCAGGTGATTTTGCGGTAAGACAGAGACACTGTCAGGTTTTGAGTGAAGTCTGCTTTGGCTGGATCTTGGCAGTGTGGCATTTCACAGTGAATATCTACGATAGAAGCGTTTTCCAGCTTAGTCGTGAAGAAGTTCTCTTGTTTACCTTCTAGAGATGTACGGTACCACTTCAGCTCAACGGACTTCAGCTTCTCACCTGAAGAGAGCGCGTTGTACAGTAGAGGAACCGCTTTATTCAGCGCCACAGTAAATTTGAATGGCTTGTGAACGCGCTGGCCTGAAGGCTGACCCGATTGTGGATCGGTAGGTACTGTTACGGTGTGATCAAATTGCTGAACCAGCATCTCATCTTCGTGACCTTCAACAAATGAATCACCGATAGAATCTGCAGTACACGCACCGGCAGTAATCAGACCCTGAGTTTGGCCTTCAATCTTGATATAACATGGAGTTGGCATGATGAATCCTTATAAATGTACGAGGAGTAAAACATTGGCCCATACCAGGGCAAGTCACATGCCATAATTCAAGGCTAACAATATCAGTAGGTTATTCTGATTTCTTTGATATTCCGGGCAGGTTTTTGCCCGCATCGAGCAATACTTTACCCTGCGAGCAATATTTTGTTGCTTCTATTTCCCCGAATCCAGACTAGGTTTTTTGACCATATCGGAGGCTTGCTGGCTTATGAAGTGCCGTTGTCTCCTATGAAATTGGCATAGCTATACCTGAGTTCTTAACCACTTCGACGTGTAATGTCGAAACTATCACGAACACATCTTATTGATTATGCTACCTTATGCCCATTGTTAGACGATAGGCATATATAGCTTGACCATACACACTCTTCAAGAACGGCATCGGTTTTTAGAAATGCTTGCCTTGTGGCAAGGCTATGTTCGTAACAAAGATCTGGTCGACCAGTTTTCGATTACCCGCCAACAAGCCTATCAGGATATCCGAGCCTACCAAGAGCAACATCCTGAACGGTTAAAGAAAATGGTGTCTGGCCCTTATCAATTTAGCGCGCAATATCTCTTTGAAGCCCCCAAACACTCGCTTGAGCATTATTTGCAATGGTTCAGTACGGGTCAGTTTTATGCGCCTCAGTCATCATTTAATGCCGCGCTGGGTGAGCACTGCTGCGTTCCACAGCGTTATGTTGCACCACAGGTGATTGCCGCGCTAACGGCAGCGATTCGTCAGCAAAAACGCCTTGAGCTTGGCTATGTGTCACTGTCCAATCCCGAATGGGAAGGGCGAATTTTCCACCCCCATACCTTGGTTAAAACGGGTTTGCGTTGGCATGTTCGTGGCTACTGTGAAAAATCGCAGGGCTATCGCGATTTGGTCTTAAGCCGCTGCCGTGGTGATGCTGAGTTACTCGATGCTTCAGAGCACACCAAAGAGGATGATCGGGTTTGGAATACGCAGGTGGATTTAATTTTCGCCCCTGATCCACGTTTAAATGATGAGCAAAAAGAAGTCATCGCCCACGATTATCAAATGGAAAACGGGCAACTGCGTATAACCACAAGCGCCGCATTGGTCGATTACCTACTCAAAGAGATGCAAGTCAAAACCCACTATCTCGAAGGTACGCCAGAAGCTCAACAACTGATTTTGGTTAACCCACGTGACGTCAAACCCTGGTTATTTGAACGTTAAAACTCAGCCAAGCCACGCTTAGGTAAAGTCACTTTACCTGAATAAATGCGCAGGATTGAGCTTAGGAAACAGATGCATAAAGTGGATGCATGAACGCTAAGCATGGAGCAAAAAATGGACGATCTCTCACCCTCCGATCTGAAAGTCATCCTGCACTCAAAGCGCGCCAATATGTATTACTTGGAATATTGCCGCGTGATGCAAAAAGATGGCCGCGTGCTCTACTTGACCGAAGCCGACAAAGAAAACCTCTACTTCAATATTCCGATTGCCAACACCACCGTACTCATGCTTGGCAACGGCACCTCCATTACTCAAGCCGCTATGCGCATGCTCTCACAGGCTGGCGTATTGGTCGGATTTTGTGGCGGCGGTGGCACGCCACTGCACATGGCTTGCGAGGTGGAATGGTTCACGCCTCAGAGCGAATATCGTCCAACAGAATACTTACAAGGCTGGCTCTCATTCTGGTTTGATGATGAAAAGCGCTTGGCCGCCGCCAAACAATTTCAAAACGCACGGATTGATTACTTGCAGCGCGTTTGGCGATCAGACCGAGAATTAACCCTTGAGAAATTTAATCTACAAGATGAAGTAATAAAACAATCCCTTGATACCTTTCACCAACGTACTGAAGCCGCGAGTAAACCGGCCGATCTGCTTCTCACGGAAGCGCAGCTCACCAAAGCCCTGTACAAGTACGCCGCCAATAACACAGGCAAAGAAGGCTTTACGCGTCAGCATCAGCCGGATAAAAAATGCACTGACAAAGCCAACGATTTTCTCAATCACGGCAACTATTTAGCCTACGGGCTTGCGGCAAGCTGCTTGTGGGTGCTTGGCATTCCGCACGGCTTTGCCGTCATGCATGGCAAAACCCGCCGTGGTGCCCTGGTATTTGATGTCGCGGACTTAATCAAAGATGCCATTGTGCTGCCGTGGGCTTTTGTTTGCGCCAAAGAGAACGCCACAGAACAAGAGTTTCGCCAACAAATTCTGCAAGCATTTACCGACCACAAAGCGCTCGATTATATGTTTGACACAGTGAAACACATTGCACAGCCAGGTAAAGAGGAAGAAGAGCGCGAGGCACACCAATTATGATGGTCACCTTTGTTAGTCAATGCGAGAAAAACGCCCTCAAGAAAACCCGCCGTGTACTGGATGCCTTCGCCAACCGCATTGGTGATAACACCTGGCAAACCCTTATCACCGAAGAAGGGCTACTCACGGTGAAAAAAATGCTTCGCCAAACCGCCAGCCGCAGTACCGCAGTCAGTTGCCACTGGATCCGCTCTCGCTCAAGAAGTCAGTTGTTATGGGTAGTGGGCAATAAAAAGAAATTTAATAGTGAGGGCATTGTGCCGGTGAATTACACAGAAAAAGAGGTTTTTATGGATGTAGTAACAGACAAACCCAAGCACGGTGTGTTGTATGCCAATACCCAATTACAGCCACTGAGTGAGCATTTATTTGCGGTGGGCTATGTTGCCGAGCAGCTGCACCGTCAGTTATTTCCAGACAATACACAGCTTTCACTGACAAATTTTATTGCAGGTTGTTTGCATGATTTAGGGAAAATTGATCCTAAGTTTCAAGAGTGGGTAACCAATCCTAAAAAGAAAGAGTACATAGCAGACGATGGTCAGCATATTGATGATGCTAAATTTAGCTTCGACAAGCACCCAAGGCATAACGAAATCTCTCTGTTACTCTATCAATTGCTTGATAGCGCTGAACTTAAATTCCTAAACCCAAGTAATAAACGTTCAGTAAAACATGCGGTGTATTGGCATCATGCGAAGCCATTTCGTAAAGAAAAAAATGGCTTTGACACCTATAAAGACATCAGCAAAAAGTTCTTGGCAAATCAGAAGAATATGGGTCTATGCGCTATTTTAGGTCAAGCTCAAACACTGCTTAAGCAGGTTATAGGTATTGATAAAAAATATCGTTATTTAACTGATAGTTTTCTTGAAAAAGTCTTCTTAGTTGAAGTTGAACAGGATGTAGAGGCGAATTTGCCCGATGCGCCGCCTTTACCCAGCTATAAAGAATATGAATTTGAAGAGTCGGTATCGGCTAATAGCGACAATGTTAAAGTCAATGCACAAAACAACATTGTACGTGCTTGTTTGATCACCGCTGATCGTGCCATATCGGCATTAAGTGCAGAAGAGCTACATACTGCCATATTTGAGCGCCA
This sequence comes from Vibrio mimicus, assembly GCF_019048845.1. NCBI lineage: Bacteria > Pseudomonadati > Pseudomonadota > Gammaproteobacteria > Vibrionales > Vibrionaceae > Vibrio > Vibrio mimicus. Next base: position 2,429,721 of record NZ_CP077426.1, on the reverse strand, counting down.
GTTAGATCAAATAGTAACCGAGTTACTGGAAGTGGAAACCACACTTACCTCTGATATTGATACTTGCTTAAACGCCTTTTTCCCAACGAGTGATCGCAGTAAAAAGCAACACGATATCGCCAAGCAACTAACCTCAGCCGAGGATATTGCAGTGCTTGCGGGGGCGGCAGGTAGTGGTAAAACTAAAATTGCCTTAGAGTGGGCCAAATTGCAGGGCGCTAAACGCATTATTTGGGTTTGTCCACGCGTACAAGTTTGCCAAGGATTGTTTTATGAGTTGACCTCCGAGCAGTACCTACCTAATAGCCTCATTGAAATAAATACGGGTGAATTTAAATTTCATAATCAGTGGGATAACCCTATTGCGGATGACAAAAACTTTTCTGGCGATATTGTTATCACAACCATAGATCAAATACTTGGCTCAGTAATAAGTCACACTAAAGCGAATACGCTTATTGATTTTTTAAATGTGCATGTTGTGTTTGATGAGTTCCATGAATACGTCAATATGCCAGCGTTTAATTTGCTATTTGCAGAATTAATTGCGGCAAAAAAAATGCAACAAGATCAAGCTAAGACCTTATTAGTGTCGGCAACGCCACATTATGTCTTTGTTGAAGATTTACTCGGTATTCATCCTGATGATATTAAAGTCATGCCCTCGTTCAATCCAAGCCAGTATCAGATTGATTTTAAAATCTTTGATGATACTAATTTAAGCGAGATAAACCCGCTATTTGCTCAGCAAAGTGAGTGTACTTTTGTGATCAGTAACATGGCGCTCACGGCACAGAACAGTTTTATTGCAAATCAGCACAACGAGAATGCGGTATTGCTACATTCAAAATTTATCAAAAGTGATAAGCGTAAATGGTTTGGTGAAGTGTACGAGGCATACAAGCGCGGGGGTACTCGTAAATATGAAGTGCTACGCAGTGGGCCGATAGTACAAGCATCACTTAACATCAGCTGTGATTATATGGTGGCCGAAATCACCAGCGCTGAAGATTGCTTACAGCGCTTAGGTCGTTTAGATCGCTTTGGTGAAAATAGTCACGTCAATACCTATACGTTAGCCGTGCCAGAGTCCATAGCCAATGGCAAAGGTAAAAGTCCGGCTGCGGGATTTCTATCAAAAATGTATACCTTGAGTTCTGTTCGGGCTTGGTATCAGTTTTTACACAACGAATTGGCAGGCAAGACTTTTACGTTGCCAGAGATTTATCAGCTTTATTTTGCATTTCATCACACTGAACGTAATCGAGAGTTTATCGCGAGTGACTTAGTGGCCGCCCTAAAAAATAGTGTGCAGCAAATTCATTTAAAAGTAGTTGATCCTATAACCGTTCCACCCAAAAACAGCAAAGATAAAAAACGCACCAAGATCAGCAAAGTATCACTGCGCGGTGATAATCGGTTTGTGCAATTGGCAGTGGTAGATTTAACTCAAGCTAAGCCGGAATATATCGAAGCTTACGCTTATTCAATTCCACTGGATGATATAAGTAATATCGACAATCTTACATACCCGACTGGTGCTATTTGTGGTTACGGCCAAAGTGATAAAGACCTTTTAGCACATATGTTTAAAAAGCATCACAATATTATTGGGGGCACGAGTAAAGCGTTTACCGATAAGATTTTACTCAATGAAGCGCGAGACCCTGAATCACCGATCTATTTAAGTTATACCTCGAACGATTTATTGCAAGTGGGCGGCGAAAGTGCTCGCCATCCTCATGCAATTTATTACGCCATTTGCGAGAAGCAAGCTATTGGCGCTATGTCCATTACACAAATTAATAAAACCACAGAAGATGAGGAATAAATTATGCAAAAAGTAACAGGAATTAAAAGTGTAGATTTTAAAATTAAAGCATTAGGTCATGGTGTAGTGAATTGGAATGGGCCTACAACCTTAACTGGAGATGATGGTAAAACAGTCGATAATCATACCTTGCCAAAATTGCGCGGCTATACCAACTTAACCGGTAAAGTGAAAGATGAAACTGGCTATAAATATAAAAAACAAGCAACTGACATTAATTTCAAAGAAACGCCACTGTATATAAGTCAAAATTGTATTCGACATCATTTGTTTCGTGAGCAAGCTTTTGATTTACATTTTGCTAGTGACAAAAACCTAAAAAACGTTCTGGCTTCAATTACGGGGTTGATCCGAGGTTATGTAGTTCCTGCAAGTCAATGTAAGCGCACCAGTCCACTATTGTTAGAAGATTTTGTTGATCAATTGGGGAATGGCAACTTTGAACAATATGGACAGGCAGGTGCTAGAGATAGCACATCATTTTTTTCAAAGACTACTTTTGGTGATACTGAATATATCTCTTATGGTTCCATCAGTATTGAACAACTGCAATTTATATCGTTGGATAAGAAGTTTGATCGTGCCGCAATGGTTATCAAAGAGGGCGAGGGTGAGGTTATTGCCGCTGAACTACAAAGCTATATTAAGTCACTTAATCCTAGCTTAAACCCACAGGCGATTTTTCACAAAAACTACGTCAGAAGAGGCACAATATTTGAAGAGGGAGAGTGTGGCATTTTACTTAATGATGACGCAGTGAAAGCTTTAGTTGACGAAACACTAGATCGTTTAGCTAATTTGTCTATTCGTCAAGCGAAAGGTTATATGTATGTTGACGAAATTACAGTTGATTATAACGATAGTCATAAAATGATGCGCATTAAGCGTGATGAATCAGAAATTTCAGAGCAACCTAATAGCAATTTTGCAATTTACTTTTATGCAAAGTAGAGGTAGGTGATGAAAATCTTAATTGATTATGAAGCATCTTGGCGTAATTCATTTTTGGATGGTAATAATGATGAACCATTACCCGCGAAAGGTAGAACATTTATAGCTGCAAGCTCCAGTTTAAATGATCGTGAAAAGCCGGATAATTTTAAATTAGTTGACGTAACGAAGCAGACTGTATTTGGAATCCTGTGTCGATTGATCGGTGATCAAAGGAAATTATACCAATCAAAGCAAAGTGATACGTATTTCCTGAAAGGGTTGGAAGACTTTATAACGTTCAAAGATAAACCTGTGTTGACCAATGAAATTGTATATATTCGGAATATGACTGGCAGCTTTGACAGAGAGTCATATACTGGAGTGATAAATACAAATCATTGGTTGTTTAAATCTGTTTTTTCTAATCAACTTTGGAGTCTTGCTTTTACTGATCTAAATGCACTGGTCAGTTTTATAGTTGAAGAGATTGAAGTTGCTAATGATCAAGAGTTCGATCCTAGGGATATTATTGATCGATTTAATAAATTTAAAAGTATTGGTATCAGTAAAATTGATGAATTAGGCTTGTCAGAAAATCGTTTATATAAGGCTGTTGACATTCTTTATGATGCTAACCTTAATGCAAATGTAAGGTCTTTGTTTCCCAGTATGAAAAAGAGCTTTTCTGATATTGATTATATTAAATCAGATAAAGTTGATGTCAGAGCATTATATTGCTCTGCACTATATTTAAAATTAGTCAGGCTTAATCTCGGTGGTATACCTATACCGAGTAATATTAAAGGGTTTTCTGTGGCTGGTTTGACACCAAAAGACTTTATGGGCAGTTTCACACAAGGTAAAAAGAAGGTTTACGGTAATCCTTATCTAAAAAAGGAAATGATAAAAGGGCAAGGAGAAGTGACATCTATGCTGACCAAAGCCAGTGGGCAGTTGGAAATTACTATTGACGTGGATCGAGACAAAGCACAAGAAATCAAAACGTTGATTGAAAATGCTGGGGTATCAAGCTTTTACCTTGGAAAAAAAGGGCTGGCTTACGTTTCAAGCATTCGACTTTAGGAGTAATGATGGACGCATACATTGATATACGGCTGATGCCTGATGCTGAAATGCGCGAGGCAGAATTAAGTAGTAAAGTCTTTATTAAATTCCACAAAGCACTGGTGAAGTTACAGAGCAATAAAATTGGTATTAGCTTTCCAGAAGCAAATATTAAGCTAGGGCGATTATTTCGTTTACACGGTGAAGTGAGCGCATTGCATGATTTGCAGGGGTTAAATTGGTTAGGACCTTTGGCAGGATATTGCAAGATTACTACGGTTACTCATGTGCCAGACCAAGTGGAATATCGCATCATTTCAGTTAAACGCAGCAATTTAAGCAAAGCAAAATTAGCGCGTTTAATTGCTAGAGGTAGCATAGATAAAGATGGTGAGAAACGTTACAAAGTAAAAATGCTTCGCCAAGGGTTTGATAATCCATACCTTGATCTGTCTAGCAGTTCAACAGGGCAGGTGTACCGAAAATTCTTTGAGTTTAGTGATATTCAAGCTGAGCCAGTTGATGGTGAGTTTGATAGTTATGGTCTAAGCAAAACAGCAACTGTACCTTGGTTTTAACCCTTTATTTTTGCTCTTTAAAAATGTGCTTTTAAAACAAATGGTTGCAACGGGTTGTTTTTAACAAGGTAAAAAGATGATTTTTATCCTAACAGCCTGTTGCAGCTTATTTTTATCGGTTTATTCTATTGTTCACTGCCGCACAGGCAGCTTAGAAATTGCAAAAAAATTACTGAGCGCGGTTCCTGCAGTTCACTGCCGCACAGGCAGCTTAGAAACTACAGCGATGAGGTGATTCATGCGGGCATTGGTTCACTGCCGCACAGGCAGCTTAGAAAACTGGAATACTTAAGAATTCAAAAGCACGTGTGTTCACTGCCGCACAGGCAGCTTAGAAACGTACTACAAAGATGTAGAAATCGTGGTTAGCGTTCACTGCCGCACAGGCAGCTTAGAAAAATATCAGCTAACTGACGGTTGCCAACCCACTGTTCACTGCCGCACAGGCAGCTTAGAAACTAAAAACTCATCAAGGAGTGAGGGCGTTTTTGTTCACTGCCGCACAGGCAGCTTAGAAATTTTGATCAAGTAATCATTACTTTTCAATAATGTTCACTGCCGCACAGGCAGCTTAGAAATTCAGCGATCAGCTTTTCAGCTTCCCGCTTTGGTTCACTGCCGCACAGGCAGCTTAGAAATTGATCTGATTTAGCGCGTACTTTAAAGGCTCGTTCACTGCCGCACAGGCAGCTTAGAAATAGGTGCAATCGAACCTCACACGCGGTGACGCGTTCACTGCCGCACAGGCAGCTTAGAAATTATATTCACAACCTGACGGCGAAGAGTCTGAGTTCACTGCCGCACAGGCAGCTTAGAAACATACCGTAAAAGTATCTCGCATTGAATTTTGGTTCACTGCCGCACAGGCAGCTTAGAAATTACTTAAAATTTATTGTTGACAGTGGTTAGAGTTCACTGCCGCACAGGCAGCTTAGAAAGTCATATAGTCGATACCGAACATGATGTAGAAGTTCACTGCCGCACAGGCAGCTTAGAAACATTAGATTACGCATTCCTGCGGATACTGAATGTTCACTGCCGCACAGGCAGCTTAGAAAATCCATCGATATCGGTTCTCAGCTTCCCATCCGTTCACTGCCGCACAGGCAGCTTAGAAAGTTTCACTAATGAACGTGACGTCGTTAAGTAAGTTCACTGCCGCACAGGCAGCTTAGAAATAACGATGACGGATTATAAGTTATGAGCGTAAGTTCACTGCCGCACAGGCAGCTTAGAAACAATGATAGTACGGATATTGCCACGCAGTTAAGTTCACTGCCGCACAGGCAGCTTAGAAATGCACGATCCAGACCGACCGAATAGCCTTTGCGTTCACTGCCGCACAGGCAGCTTAGAAAAGTCTCGATAGTCACTGAGGAACGCCACCATCGTTCACTGCCGCACAGGCAGCTTAGAAATTTATGTTGGAGTGCGGTTATCCTTTAACGAAGTTCACTGCCGCACAGGCAGCTTAGAAATACAAGATCCAACAACGTCGAATGTTAGCGTCGTTCACTGCCGCACAGGCAGCTTAGAAAATGATGTCACCCGTCATTGCGTGCGTTTCTACGTTCACTGCCGCACAGGCAGCTTAGAAATTTGCGGGTTTTTGGGCCAGATTTGTAAACGTGTTCACTGCCGCACAGGCAGCTTAGAAATCTCTACGTCATTGATGAGGCTCACATGGTTAGTTCACTGCCGCACAGGCAGCTTAGAAATATTATGTTTAATCGGTGAGTTTATGGGTGTTGTTCACTGCCGCACAGGCAGCTTAGAAATAAGTGAGATACAGGCGCTTCACCGAGCTTTTGTTCACTGCCGCACAGGCAGCTTAGAAATTTGGGAGTCGAAGAGTGCAGCAGAAAAAGCGGTTCACTGCCGCACAGGCAGCTTAGAAAAGAATTGCCACGCTTGCCACCCGCTCTTCCACGTTCACTGCCGCACAGGCAGCTTAGAAAGTGTTAACTTGCTGCGTCCGTGGTGGCGTGTTGTTCACTGCCGCACAGGCAGCTTAGAAATGTTTTCTTTCAAGACGTTCTATTCGTTTCGAGTTCACTGACGCACAGGCAGCTTAGAAATGATTAAGAAATGCGAATTAGAGATTGATGCAGTTCACTGCCGCACAGGCAGCTTAGAAATAAGTTAAAGAACGCCTATCCAGAGTTACCACGTTCACTGCCGTACAGGCAGCTTAGAAAGTCCATATCAAGACATTGATCGGTTCTATTTTGTTCACTGCCGTACAGGCAGCTTAGAAAAGCCCGGGCAATATGAATTCAAGGGGAAATGGGTTCACTGCCGTACAGGCAGCTTAGAAAATCGAGTTTAAACTTGATAACGGGCAAGAAGTGTTCACTGCCGTACAGGCAGCTTAGAAAATATTGTCGCCACACTTAATGCCCATGCCGCGGTTCACTGCCGTACAGGCAGCTTAGAAAGCTTCGGGTGGTAACTCTGGATAGGCGTTCTGGTTCGCTGCCGTACAGGCAGCTTAGTTAGAAAGTAAATCAAACGAGGCAGTTCACTTTCTAGATTACGTTAAGGTTCTTACGTTCTGCTACGTATATTTATTAGGGTTTTCTTAAATGGTCTTTTCCCAAGCATTAGTGACAAATTTCCGAGGTGTAATGATTAAGATAGCCCAGTTGATGAGTATCAGTTGAGGGGTAGTCACCATGAGCATCGTTGGTTGTGTTAATATCAAATCCAAGTATATCGATCGAACATGTCAGATGGTCTCGTAAGCCAAGTTTTACTCAGGGCGAGTTTTGCGTCAATAAAAATCCTTTTAGAATCATAACGTAATGAGCTATTGGATTACATCAGCTTCCATGTCTTAAGTGGAGGTTATATTCTAGATTATTTTCAATTGCCGAGTACCAGTCACAGATAGGCTACCTTTGGCGGCCTCTTCTATATGTCCGCTCCACCAGCTCATCATTGGCTTTCTGCGTTCTAAGTAGTCAGTGCGGTTATAGGCGCTACGCACTTGGTTGTCATCAACGTGGGCTAGGGCTGCTTCAACTAAATCAGGATCAAAGCCTTGTTCATTGAGTGTGGTACTCGCCAGCGAGCGCAGGCCGTGGCTAACAAGCCGACCAGCAAACCCCATACGTTTTAATGCCATGTTAGCCGTTTGGCTGTTGCAGGGCTTTTTCGGGTCTCTATCTGACGGAAAAATAAAATCTCGATGGCCGCTTATCGGTTTCATTACTTCCAACAGCGCCAGCATCTGCTCTGTGAGCGGTATGCGGTGCTCTCTTCTTTTTTTCATTCTTTCAGCAGGAATGGTCCAAACCTTTTCTTTCCAATTAATTTCATCCCAACGGGCACCAGATGCTTCCGCTGGGCGCGTCATGGTATGCAATTGCCATTCAAGTAAACAACGCGTAGTGCGTTTGATACTGGCATTAGCAATCGCGCCCATGAGTTCGGGCAGCTCTGCCGGTGTCAGTGCCGCCATATTTTCTTTTTTCGGTTTCTTGAATGCGGCTTTGATGCCAGTTAATGGATTGGCCTGGATAAGACCGCAGTTAGTTGCGAAGTTCATCACTTCATTGAGTCGCTGTGTTAAGCGTTTGACGGTTTCTAGGCTACCTTTGGCTTCAATCGGTTTGAGTAGTTCTATGATCTCCGGTGCAGTGATCGCTTTTACCGGTTTGTCAGAAATATGCGGGAAGATATGTAGCTCTAATGAGCGCCAGATATCGAGGGCGTAATCCGGTGTCACATCATGCTGTTTGATTGCGAACCAATCTTTTGCCACGTTCACAAAGGTGTGCTCATGGATTTCTTTATGGGCTTGCTGTTGGTGATTTCGTTCATCTTGCGGATCAATACCTTGGGCGATCAGCTCTTTGGCATTCAAAGAGGCTTTACGTGCTTGAACAAGAGAAACGTCAGGAAATCGACCTAAGTTGAGATTAGCGCGTTTACCGTTAGTAGGGCGGTAGTAGTTGAATAGCCATTGCTTAGAGCCGCTGGGGAGCACTCGCAGTTTCAATCCTTGACCGTCTACGAGGTAATACTCTTTCTCTTTTGCCTTAGCGTTTTTGACTTCCGTAGCGGATAGCTGTTTTGTCTGTCTCGGCATGTTTAGGAACCATAAATAAGGAACACAAAACTAAGGTTCCTACATTGGTTCCTAAAAGTCAAAGCTGCGATGGAATCTTATGGAATGGCTATAAATGCTAAGCTGTTGATTTTTAGATATTGCAGGTAAGAAAAAAGACGTCCTGAGACGTCTTTAAACTATGATTTGGTGGAGCTGGGGGGAGTTGAACCCCCGTCCGAAAACCATTCATCTTTGGTACTACATGCTTAGTCGATCTTTAATTTCACCACCGCCTGCGAACCGACACGCTAACGAATGGCTAACCTGAATTAAATCTTACGCTTCATCCCTCAGGTGGGGGAATCCACGCCAGCTTGATTTGGTTTGACCTTCCTGATTTCCCCGTCTTACAAGCGGAAGCTAGGGAGGAAGGGCTCTGAGCAGGGTATTAAGCTGCTAGTGCGTAGTTTTCGTCGTTTGCGACTATTTTTTTGCGGTTTGTTAACGAGGCCTACCGCACCTCGGCATGCACCTCAGACTGCAAAATTCCCGTCGAATCCTGAATCAGCCCCAGAGGTAACGGGTGCATAGTACCAGAATACGTGCTTCTGTCTAGCTCCCATTTTTCAAGTGGTTACTATTAGCGCAATGCGCTCTTCATCACTCGATCTTTTTGGCGTTGCCACTCTTTTTCTTTCAGATCTTCACGTTTGTCGTGCAGTTTCTTACCTTTCGCAACGCCAATTTTGATTTTGACCCACGAACGAGACCAGTAGAGTGACAATGCGGTTAGTGTCATCCCTTCACGGTTGATGCGGCCAAACAGGTTGTCCAGCTCGCGGCGTGAAAGTAGCAGCTTGCGGATACGGGTAGGGTTGGCTACCACGTGAGTGGAGGCTTGCTGCAACGGAATAATGGTCATACCGGAAATGAACGCTTCGCCATCTTTGATGTAGACGTAGCTTTCTGCAATGTTGGCTTTACCTTGGCGAAGTGATTTGACTTCCCAGCCTTGTAGCTCCATGCCAGCTTCAAATTCATCTTCGATGAAGTATTCGTGGCGAGCTTTTTTGTTCAGCGCGATAGTGTTGCTACCCGCTTTGGTATTGGTTTTCTTTTTTGTCATAGTGGGCGCATTATACGGATTGGTCAGCGGTTAGGAAACGCTTTTGTTTGCCGTAGCATACGGTTATCTGCGCGATGACTCAAGCGCTGTATTGTGTTGTGCGAGCCTGATGGCTTGAGGTGCTGGGGGGATGAAAGTACAATCCGTTTTCCCAAGCTGTTTGAGTCGTGGTAAGGAGTGAAAATGAAACAAGTGAGTCGTTCTGCCTTGGTCTCGTTTAGTGCAGAGCAGATGTTTCATTTGGTCAATGATGTGGTGCGCTATCCTGAGTTTTTGCCCGGTTGTTCGGGTTCTCGTGTGCTGGAGCAGAGTGAGGCACATATGGTGGCATCGGTGGATGTTTCAAAAGCGGGGATCAGTAAGACGTTTACCACCTCGAATCAATTGACGCCCGGGGTGTCGATTGCCATGAGCTTGGTGGATGGGCCTTTTAAAACGCTGCGCGGTGGATGGTTTTTCACTCCGTTGGATGAAGCCGCGTGTAAAGTTGAGCTGCGTCTAGAGTTTGAGTTTTCCAGCAAGATGATTGAGTTGGCGTTTGGCAAAATTTTTAATGAATTGACCAGCAATATGGTGAATGCGTTTACTCGCCGAGCAAAACAGGTGTATGGAGAGTGATGATGAGCAGTGAAATGATTCATGTTGAAGTGGTGTATGCGCTACCGCATGAGCAGCGTGTACTCAAGCTGGTGGTTGAGCAATCGGCAACGGTGGAAGAGATCATCCGTACCTCAGGCATTTTGCAGATGTATCCTGAGATTGATCTGACGGTCAATAAGGTGGGCATTTTCAGCCGGAATGTGAAGTTGGATGCTAAGGTGCGAGATAAAGATCGGATTGAGATTTATCGCCCATTATTGGCTGACCCGAAAGAGATTCGCCGTAAACGTGCGGAGCAAGCCAAAGCGGCTGCTAATCAAAGTTAATGTGACGGCTGAAGAATCGACACCAAAAAGAAAAGGCTTGTGAAAGCCTTTTCTTTTTTAATCAGCAAAGTGCGCTTAGTTGACGCCTTCGAAGAAAGAATCGCCAGCAGGGAAATCTCCCGCGACATTGACTAGCTTGCCACCATCGTTAAATTTCACAATCAGGTTCTTTTGTACCGGATCGTTATGGCCTTGGGTGTGGTGGTAAATGTAATACCAAGTATCTGGGTAGCCATTTTCAACCAACATAGGTGAGCCGAGAACAAAACGAACTTGATCTTTGCTCATGCCAAACTTGAGCTGATCTACGGATTGTTGATCAACATAGTTACCCTGATTGATATCGATTCGATAGACCAAGCGCTCTAATAAAGAGCAGCCGGATAAGGCGGTGACGGCAAGGGGAAGGGCGATGAACCACTTAGTAAACTGCATTGTTAAAACTCTCTGTCCCTCAGGGCTAAAAACTTGGCTGATAATAAACAAGCTCAGAGCAGATGTAAAAACCTCGATCGTGCTCTGAGCCTATTGAGACTGTGAATTTTGAGTTTGGTTGCAAAGCTGAACAAAAAATCCAGTGATGCGATATGAAATTAGGCTGCGATTAATAGCTCTTTAGCATTCGCGAGCGTGGATTCGGTAATTTGGCTGCCTCCGAGCAAGCGTGCAAGTTCAGCAATGCGCTGTTCTTGATCCAGTTTGAGCATTTGCGTTTCGGTTTTGCCTGCTTTGGTCTGTTTGGCGACAAACAGTTGATGGTGTCCGCAACCTGCCACTTGCGGTAAGTGGGTGACACACAGTACTTGAGTTGACTCGCCCAACTTACGTAACAGTTTACCGACCACGGCTGCTGTTGGCCCTGAAATACCAACGTCAACTTCATCAAAAATCAGGCTTGGAGTATCGACTTTCTGCGCAGTAATCACTTGGATCGCCAATGACATACGTGACAGTTCACCACCAGAGGCCACTTTGGCGATGGGTTGCAGCGGTTGACCCGGGTTCGTCGAGACTAAGAAAGTCACGGCATCAAAACCTAATGGCGATGAGTGCGCGCTGTCTTGCAGCACTTCGATTTTGAATTGCGCTTTTTCCATGCTCAGCTCATGCATGCTTTGGCTAATCAATTTATCCAATTCTTTGGCATAGCGAACACGAGATTTGTGCAGTTTGTCAGCGGCCGCAACAAAGGTTTGGTAGAGCACGTCGACTTCACTCGCGAGTGCTGACATTTTCTCGTCAGAACAATCCAACTGAGCAATTTGCTGCAAGAGTGCTTGGTGATGCTGATACAGCTCTTCTGGCAGTACATGATGTTTACGCGCGAGCGACATGACTTTGGAGTAGCGCTCTTCTACATACGCCATGCGTTCTGGGTCGACATCAATCGAATCCAAGTAGTTGCGCAGTTCATGGTAAGTCTCTTCAAGTTGGATCAGCGCTTCGGCCACCATAGAAGGGAGCGCTGTCAGTTTGCTATCCATTTCAGCCAGATCAATCAGCGTATGGCTAACACTTTGTAAAAGGCCCAAGGCGTTTACTTCTTCCCCTTCATTGAGCAGTTCAATCGCGCGTTGGCAGTTGAGCGCCAGATCGCCGCTATTGGCTAAGCGTTTATGCTCTTGTTCTAGCTCGACAAACTCATCCTCACCGAGAGCCAATTCGTTGAGTTCTTTGATTTGGTATTCCAAAAGTTGTAATTGTGCCTGATTTTGTTGGCTATTTTCGCGCAGTTGTTTGAGCTGATTGCTCGCTTGACGCCAATTTTGATAGGCGTGACGCGTGGTTTTGAGCAAGTCGGCATGACCTGCGTATTGATCAAGCATGCTGAGCTGATATTCCGGTTTCATCAGTTGCTGATGTGCGTGTTGACCATGCACATTGATCAGCAGTTGCCCCAATGTTTTGAGTTGAGAGAGCGGAACTGGGCTGCCATTAATAAAGGCTTTAGAGCGCCCATCTTTGGTGATGATTCGGCGCAGAATGCACTCTTTGCCTTCAAGCAGTTCATTATCTTCTAACCAACGGCTGGCGAGCAGATTGTTATCCAGATGAAAGGCGGCGCTGACTTCGGTTTTATCTTCACCTTGACGCACCATGCTGGCTTCGGCTCGACCACCAAGGCATAAACCTAAAGCATCAATCGCAATGGATTTACCAGCACCAGTTTCACCGGTGATGGTGGTCATTCCTTTTGATAATTCGAGTTGTAGTGACTTTACGATAGCGAAGTTATTGATACTTAAGTGAGCCAGCATGTTTGCACCTGTATGATTAGCCAATACTGTATGTTTAAACAGTTTATACTGTTTCTTTATACAGTAAAGTCACTCAGGTAAAATTTTTTGGCCACTTTTACGCTCTATGAGCAAAATCTGTGAACGAAATCAAAACAGTTTGCTCGACCAGCCAAGCTTAGTGCGCAGTACGTGGTAGTAACTGTAGTCTTGAGGATGGATCAGTTTCAGCACATTAGGGCTTTGATAGATGTGAATTTCATCACCAGGCGACACAGGTAATGAGACTTGTCCATCACAGCTCACTTCTTGAGTGCCGCGATTTTCAGGGGAAACCACCAGTTTAATGCGTTGATTTCCGCCCACCACTAATGGGCGGCAGGAGAGGGTATGCGGAAACATAGGCACTAAAGTAATGGCATTCAGGCTTGGCGAGAGGATCGGGCCTCCGCCGGAAAGTGAATAAGCAGTCGAGCCGGTTGGGGTTGAGACAATTAACCCATCGGAGCGCTGAGAGAAAGCGAAGTTATCATCAATATAAACTTCAAATTCAATCATGTGGGCAATTTTTCCGGGGTGAAGTACTGCTTCGTTCAAAGCCGTATTATGGCTTTTGATTTGCCCGTGACGATGAATTTCTGCTTCAAGCAAAAAACGAGTCTCTTGAAGGTATTTGCCGTTGAGGACTTCTTGTAAGCGAAGTTGGAAATCTTCTGGGTTTAAGTCGGTCAAAAAGCCTAAATTGCCACGATTGACCCCGATCACGCAGATATCGAAGCGAGATAATACGCGCGCTGCCCCGAGCATATTGCCATCACCACCGACCACAATCGCTAAATCAGCTTTTTTGCCGATTTCAATCAAACTTGCAAAGTGCTCGCTCGGTAAATCGGGCAAAATTTCCCGTAAACGATCATCAATAAACACCGAATAACCTAGTGAAATCAGCCAGTGATAAATTTCTTTATGCGTTTGAATTGCTTGTTGATCTCGCGGTTTGCCGATAATGGCAAGAACGTTGAATGGCTTTTTCATAGGGTTTCCAACCGATTTAGGCTTGAATCAGAATTCATCGTCCCCATAATAAGGGCAAGTTGTGCTTTTATGCGAATTTTTGTGTTGGGAAATCGACAACTAGGCGATTTCTCCTGACCAGTATGAAGTGAATTTTGGAGATATCATGAGCAACGAAGAGATCAAAAACAAAGACGAGCAACTGCAACAAGAAACGGTTGAAACCGAAGCTGAAGTTGTAGGTACAGATGCCGATATCGATTGGAACCAAGCTGCTGATGAGCTTGATGAGAAAGAAGCAAAAATTGCTCAGCTAGAAGCAGCACTGCTTGTGAGCGAAGAGCGCGTAAAAGAGCAGCAAGACAATGTGCTGCGTGCGCGAGCTGAAGTAGAAAACATGCGTCGCCGTAGCGAGCAAGAAGTAGATAAAGCGCGTAAATTCGCACTCAGCCGCTTTGCGGAAGAACTGCTGCCAGTGATTGATAACCTTGAGCGTGCGATTCAAGCTGCCGATGGTGAAGTTGAAGCAATTAAGCCTCTGCTGGAAGGTGTCGAACTGACGCACAAAACTTTCGTTGATACGATTGCGAAGTTTGGCTTGAAAGAGATCAATCCGCACGGTGAAACCTTCAATCCTGAATTCCACCAAGCGATGTCGATTCAAGAAAGCGCCGAGCATGAACCAAACACAGTGATGTTTGTGATGCAAAAAGGCTATGAATTGAATGGACGTGTGGTTCGCCCTGCGATGGTTATGGTTTCTAAATAACCATCTCTTAGCCATTATCAAATCTGAAAACGAAAAGCGAAGCCGATTGGCTTCGCTTTTTTATGCCCAAAACGCAATAAATCTGAATTTTTTTCACTTTTACCCTTGAAATGGTTTTTGAAGACCTTATTTAAGGGGCATACGAGAAGCAAACAAGCCCGTTTTGGTTTGTGAGTAGGGGTTGAAACCCGATTCTCCATCCCCACATTAGGGGTATACAAATCGAACATGGAATTTTTTTGGAGATAGCCTGATGGGTAAAATCATTGGTATTGACTTAGGTACTACAAACTCATGTGTTGCTGTATTGGACGGCGATAAGCCTCGCGTTATCGAAAACGCAGAGGGTGAGCGTACTACTCCTTCTGTAATTGCATATACAGACGGTGAAACTCTGGTGGGTCAACCTGCAAAACGTCAAGCAGTCACTAACCCACAAAATACGCTATTTGCAATTAAGCGTCTGATCGGTCGTCGTTTTGAAGACGAAGAAGTTCAGCGTGATATCAAAATCATGCCTTACAAAATTGTTAAGGCTGACAACGGTGATGCTTGGGTTGAAGCGAAAGGCCAAAAAATGGCGGCTCCTCAAGTGTCTGCTGAAGTTCTGAAGAAAATGAAGAAAACCGCGGAAGATTTCCTCGGTGAACCAGTCACTGCAGCGGTTATCACTGTTCCTGCTTACTTTAACGATGCTCAGCGTCAAGCAACCAAAGATGCTGGCCGTATCGCAGGTCTAGAAGTTAAACGTATCATCAACGAACCAACTGCAGCCGCTCTGGCTTACGGCCTAGACAAGCAAGGCGGCGATCGTACTATCGCGGTGTATGACCTTGGTGGTGGTACATTCGATATCTCTATCATTGAGATCGATGAAGTTGAAGGCGAGAAAACCTTCGAAGTTCTGTCTACCAACGGTGACACTCACCTAGGTGGTGAAGACTTTGACAACCGCATGATCAACTACTTGGTTGACGAGTTCAAAAAAGACCAGGGCATCGACCTGCGTAACGACCCGCTGGCAATGCAACGTCTGAAAGAAGCGGCTGAGAAAGCGAAAATCGAACTTTCTTCAGCACAGCAAACAGACGTTAACCTGCCATACATCACGGCAGATGCGACCGGTCCTAAGCACATGAACATCAAAGTGACTCGTGCGAAACTGGAAGCGTTGGTTGAAGATTTGGTTCAACGTTCTCTGGAGCCTCTGAAAGTTGCTCTGGCTGACGCTGGCCTGTCTGTGAACGAGATTACTGACGTTATCCTTGTAGGTGGTCAAACTCGTATGCCAATGGTTCAGAAGAAAGTAGCTGAATTCTTTGGTAAAGAGCCACGTAAAGACGTGAACCCTGATGAAGCGGTTGCGGTAGGTGCTGCGGTTCAAGGTGGTGTTCTTGCAGGCGAAGTAAAAGACGTTCTGCTGCTAGACGTAACGCCTCTGTCTCTGGGTATCGAAACCATGGGCGGTGTGATGACCAAGCTCATCGAGAAAAACACCACTATCCCAACCAAAGCGAACCAAGTGTTCTCTACGGCGGAAGATAACCAAAGCGCAGTAACTATCCATGTACTGCAAGGTGAGCGTAAGCAAGCGATGTACAACAAATCTCTGGGTCAATTTAACCTAGAGGGCATCAATGCGGCACCACGTGGTATGCCACAAATCGAAGTCATCTTCGACTTGGATGCAGACGGTATCCTGCACGTTTCAGCAAAAGACAAGCAGACAGGCAAAGAGCAGAAGATCACTATCCAAGCTTCTGGCGGTCTGAGCGATGCTGAAATCGAAAAAATGGTTCAAGAAGCAGAAGCGAACAAAGAAGCGGACAAAAAGTTCGAAGAGTTAGCGACGGCACGTAACCAAGCTGACCAGATGATCCACGCGACTCGCAAACAAATCACAGAAGCAGGCGAAGCACTACCTGCGGATGAGAAAGCGAAGATCGAAACTGCGATCAACGAGCTAGAAACAGCGAAAAAAGGCGAAGACAAAGCGGAAATCGATGCCAAAGTGCAAGCACTGATGGCAGCGGCACAGAAGCTGATGGAAATCGCACAGCAACAAGCTCAAGCACAAGGTGCAAACGCTGAACAGTCTTCAACAAAAGAAGATGACGTAGTTGACGCTGAGTTTGAAGAAGTTAACGACGATAAGAAGTAATTGAGCGATACCGCACGAAATAATGCGTGCGGTTTGCTGAGTTCTTATTGAACTTTGAAGCAGCGGGCGTTTGAGGTAACTCTTACGCCCGTCTGTTTGAAGCGTGTCGCTAAAGATAAAGGCAACGGGATCCCCCTTATCTATATCGATACCCACCGAGCGGCGTAGCCGTTGGCAGTAACAAATTGGTGACTGAGAACATGTCAAAACGTGATTTTTACGAAGTATTAGGCGTAGGCCGTGACGCCTCCGAGCGTGATATTAAAAAGGCATACAAACGCCTTGCGATGAAATACCACCCGGACCGCAACTCGGGAGATGCTGGTGCGGCGGAAAAGTTTAAAGAAGTCAAAGAAGCGTATGAAATTCTGACCGATGCGCAGAAGAAAGCGGCTTATGACCAATATGGCCATGCCGCGTTTGAACAAGGCGCGGGTGGTTTTGGTGGCGGCGGCTTCGGCGGTGGCGGTGCTGACTTTGGCGATATTTTTGGTGACGTGTTTGGTGACATCTTTGGTGGTGGTCGCCGTGGCGGCGGTCCAAGAGCACAACGTGGCTCAGACCTACGCTACAACATGGAACTGAGCCTTGAAGAAGCGGTTCGTGGTTGCTCGAAAGAGATTGAAGTACCGACATTAGTACACTGTGATACGTGTGATGGCTCAGGTGCGAAAAAAGGTACTTCAGCACAAACCTGTGGAACCTGTCATGGTCATGGCCAAGTCCAGATGCGTCAGGGCTTCTTTGCGGTGCAGCAAACCTGTCCAACCTGTCATGGCAAAGGCAAGATCATCAAAGATCCTTGTAACGTCTGTCATGGTCAAGGTCGTAAGCAAAAGACCAAAACACTCAATGTGAAAATCCCAGCGGGTGTGGATACGGGTGATCGCATCCGTCTTGCCGGTGAAGGTGAAGCCGGAGAAATGGGCGCACCAGCAGGGGATTTGTACGTACAAGTACATGTCAAAGAGCACCACATTTTCGAGCGTGATGGCAATAACTTGTATTGTGAAGTGCCAGTGAGCTTCGCGATGGCGGCTCTGGGCGGCGAAGTGGAGGTGCCGACACTTGATGGTCGCGTGAGCTTGAAAGTGCCTGCGGAAACCCAAACTGGCCGCATGTTCCGCATGCGCGGTAAAGGTGTGAAAGGCGTTCGCTCTGCAGCATTAGGCGATCTAATTGTCAAACTTGTGGTCGAAACCCCAGTCAATTTGAGTGCTCGTCAGAAAGAGCTGCTGAAAGAGTTTGAAGAGTCTTGTGGCGGCGAAGCGGCGACGAAACACAAGCCGAAAGCCGAAGGCTTCTTTAATGGTGTGAAGAAGTTTTTTGATGACTTAACGAGCTAAAATCAAAAAAATAAGCCCGCTTAATAAATAGCGGGCTTTTTTATCACTTACTTCCAGCAAGCTGTTGGCTCAGCTTTGTTCGTTGAATCAAGCTTCATTTTCTTATCAGCCTCTAAGCAAGCATCTTTACTCTGCCCTTTAGAAGTGCTTGCTGTTGCTATAATCGTATAAGTAGGAGCCGCTGCACTGGCGATAGAAAATGTATAGCGATCACTTGGGGTATCACAAATCAAGCAGCTGCTGCCGGAAATAATTTGTCCCCAGCTATAACCATTGTTGTAGTTATGTTCCAATGCTAACTGAATTTTAGCCATATCAGCCTTTGCCATGGTCCGATAAGACTCGACTACGTATTTTGTGTAGCTTGGATAGCTGATTGCAGCTAGGATCCCGACAACGACCACTGCGATCATTAATTCGATCAATGTCATACCTTGTTGCTGACCCATTCTTGGCTTGCAGAAAATTTTTCGAATCATTTCCATTACTTCTCTTTATAAAACAACGCCATTTTTGATAGCTGTTAGCATCTATGCAAGTTGATTCATCATCCTCTCACAGTTTGCAAAGGATTTTGGGAAATGCATCGCGGCTTTACTTTACTGGAGCTTTTGATCACTGTTGCTGTATTGGGCATTTTGCTGGCGGTGGCGACTCCTTCTTTCAAAAATGTAATTGAAACCAATAAAATGCAGCGTTTAGCGAATGAGCTGCATGGTTTTTTTATTCAAGCTAAATCAACTGCGGTATTGCGCAGAGAAAGGCTTTGGGCACATGTAATCATGTCGGGCTCTTCATCTAGTGATGGAGATTGGCGCATTGAGCTAACGGATAATCAGACGGTAAATCAAGGTACTATTTTCTTCTCTTTTTCAGGAGTCCCTTTTAAAGGAATAGCCGTTAGCCCTAGTTATTCATCAAAAAAAATTAGTTTTGATGGTATTCATGGTCGGCCGAAATCGGGCAATATTCTTTTTTACCCTGTAGGTCGTTCCTCTAACGCGTTAAAACTAATCTCGCATAATATGTCTGCACGTGTCCGAGTATGCAGTGATAATAGAAATGAAGAGTCCTTCGGCTATTCAATTTGTGCTGAGAATTAAATATGTATAAGCAGAAAGGTGGTAGTCTCATTGAATTTATGATTGCGTCTTCCTTGGGGCTAGTTGCTTTGACTATTGCAGGATCCATCTATATTAGTGGACAAAAAATGGCGATGGAGCGATCCAAAGAGCTGATGTTGCTACAAAACATGGGAAGCGTATTAGCTATGCTGAAGAATGATATTCAGCGAGCTGGCTTTAATGAAAGTGGTCGCTATTCACTTAAAATATCAGGTGCGACCGATACTATTTATACTATCGATACTACTGATATGGGGTTACTCGCATACGTTTATCAAGTCGGGACTTCGGGCGCAATGCCACTTTATAAAAATGTTGTATATGAGCAAAGAGTTGATGCCCAAGACTCTTTGTTTGTTTGTGAGAAAGAACAAACCATGATATGGAGCATCAATGAGGTTATTGCACTTTCAGGTACCCGTACTTGCGATTCGCTTTTTGATAAGAAAGTAATTCGAGTTAACCGATTTGATCTTGATATTCGTACAGTGAAAAATACAGGTGCCGAAAGTTCGGTCGTAACTGTTACTTTGGGCGCAGAGTTAGTTGACGCAATGATAGTTGATGCAGAACAGTCGTTTACCATACAGCAGAGGAATTGGCAGTAATGAGAAAACAGCAGGGAGCTGCAGCATTATTGGTTGTGTGTGTATTACTTGTTGCTGCATTAATCATGTCTCTTGGAAGTTACAAGACACTTTTTTATCAAATCAAGCGTACTAATAATCAAATTGAATCGAGACAAGAGTATTGGCGTACAGAGGGGGGGTTAGAGTGTGCCTACAGTAAAACTAAGCAAAACAACACATTGCCGACGAATGTTAATGAATGCATCACCGAGATGAGTCTAGATGCACTCACATTTTCCTCTGGAATTGAAAGTATTGTAACGTCAACCATTGGTTATCGAGAGACTAAAAAGACAATTAAGTTGCCTACAGTCAGCGCACCTGGAGCGATTAAATCTACATCTGACTTGGTTATTAATGGATCATATACTAGCTCTCCAGATCCAGGGAAAAACGTGGGAGGAAATTTTTGGGAGTGCACTTCTGTTCTTTATTCCCAATTTTTCTACGCAACGAGTGTGAGCACTTTTCACCCTTGGCAGCTTGCCGACAAACCTTATTTAAGCTTCCCGAGTAGTCCTGCTGGGCAGGAGCAAAAATGTGCTGATACCCACTACAGTTGGGGAAAAAGTATTGCTGATTCCAAGAGTGATTATCGTAAGCTTCCTGATATGGATCCTTTTAACGATGTCTTTGATGTTTCTCGTGATAACTGGTTCGATGTGATGTCTAATAACTCGTTGTTTGGATATGTACCTCTGTCGTTAAACAGTATTACGTTGAACTCAGCATCCGATCTCCCTTCACCTATATTTAACGATACTTGTGCGGATGGGATCGTAAGTAATATAAATAACGGAAAAGATCTTATCTGGGTTTATGGGGGTTGCGAAATTGATACGACAGGTTTTACGAGCATAAAGAACGCAATAGACAATAAATTAGGTGGTAGAGGAATAATCCTAGTGATTCAAGATGGTATTTTTTCCACGATAGGAACCCAGAATTTCAAAGGTATGCTGTATCACTTTATTTCGCCACTGTATTCTAGTCTATCAACTGGTTTTACTGATTGGTCAAGGAGTGCCAATAACGCTGATTTAGATGGAGTAATTACAGCTTTAAATACTGTAGTGCCTATGGATAAGCACAAGGTTGGTTATTATCAGCATGGCTCGTTTAATCCCTTGGGTGGCTTTGTTATGGATGCTCCAGGAACGTTTGCGGTCTTTAATTCGGCGATAAGTTTCACATACAATCGTGATGTGATTGAAGAGCCTCTTAAGAAGTTAAAGAAAGTGCGTTGGAAGAAGGGATCTTGGAATGATTTCTAAAAAACGAGGCTTTACTTTAATTGAGGTGTTAATTTCATTCCTTTTATTGGGCGTTGGAGCGCTTGGACTGATGAGGTTACAAATTTACATGGAGCGCAATTCAGATTATGCCATGCAGAGTATCGAAGCACTGCAACTGGCTGAAAATCAACTTGAGTCGTTCCGAACCCGTGGTGCTTCAGCGGCAATCTCTACGTTTACGCCCATCACTTTTGATTCGATTTCGAGCGGATCCTCCACTCATGGAGCTTACTTTATCGAATGGGAAGTCCCAGCTGCCAAGGTTTCAGGATCGCTCAAGACGATCTCTATTAAGTCGAGTTGGGTTGATAGAATGGGTGAAACTCAGTCGGTGGAGTTGAAAACAATGATCTCTAAATACAGCGAATTTGACTGAACGAGTCCTCCTGGCCATGGTATTCTCCCTCGCATTATTCTGCTGTGATTTTCGCTTCTTTTGCTCTTTTCCCATCTATTTGCTTCACTTTTGCTTTTGTCGGTGCTGATAAGTGCAATCTCATTTTTTACAAATTGGTTTCTAGATTGTATATGTCACTCTTTCTTTAATGTTTCGAACTTGTATCTTGGTTTGTTCGTTTTTGCAAAATATGTCTCTAAATATGTAAAAAAAGAACGAACGCTGTGCTTTGTTTTAGGCGTTTCTATACAATGCCTATCGACAAATTGCCGTTTCACTGTGACTGATTAACCAAGCTCACACGGATATTAGAAATGGCTACAGAAGGCCGAATCAACAAGGTCTCACGCAGCAACATCACATTACGGAATTAACTATGAGTAACCAAGCTATCAACCAAGCGCCATCGGCCAAACCAAGTGGGATGGATCGCTTTTTAAACTTTATTGAACGGGCCGGAAACAAGATCCCAGATCCTGCCATTCTTTTCTTTTGGGCACTGGTCATCGTTTGGGTCTGCTCTGCTCTGCTCTCTAATCTAAGTTTTGATTTGATTAACCCTCGTACTAATGAGGCTCTAGAAATCAAAAACTTACTCACCGGCGAATCACTGGCTCATTTTCTTGCCAATATGGTGACCACATTTACCAGTTTTGCGCCGCTCGGTATTGTACTTGTTGCTATGTTAGGCGTGGGTGTTGCTGACTCTTCTGGCTTTATTACCACTGGCCTGAAGAAAATGCTTAATGTCACGCCGGCGAAACTGCTCACTCCTATGCTGATTTTGGTGGCGATTGTGTCACACACTGCGGCTGATGCAGGTTATGTGCTGGTGATTCCACTGGGTGGTATTATTTTCCATGCAGCAGGTCGTCATCCGCTAGCGGGTATTGCTGCGGCGTTTGCTGGGGTATCTGGCGGTTTCTCTGCGAACTTTATTCCGTCTGGTATCGACCCATTACTGGCTGGCTTTACGCAAACTGCGGCGCAAGTACTGGATCAGTCTTACCAAGTTAACCCATTAGCCAACATTTACTTCACCGGTCTGTCATCCATTATCATTGTGGCGATTGGCTGGTATGTGACGGATAAAGTGATTGAGCCACGTTTGGCGGCGACGAAAGTGGATGAGGATGCGGAATCCGCTCCTGATCTGGGGTCATTCACTGCGATCGAATCAAAAGCTTTCCGCTATGCAGGCTGGGCAATGGTTGCTGGTATCGCACTGCTAGTGGCAGCTGTATGGCCTGAAAACTCAGCATTGCGTTCTCCAGATGGTCAGATTACAGCATTCTCTGCACCAATCATGAAGTCGATTGTGCCGCTGATTTTTATCCTTTTCATCATTCCAGGTATCGTTTATGGCCGTGTCGCGGGAACATTTAAAAACAGCAACGATGTGATCAAAGCCATGTCAGGCACCATGTCTACTATGGGTGCTTACATCGTGATGTCGTTTTTCTGTGCACAGTTCCTTTCTGCTTTCGGCCAATCGAACATTGGTACTATGCTGGCACTGTACGGTGCAGAAGGTTTGAAAGCGATGAATCTTCCAGGTCAAGCCACGATTGTTGGGATGATTCTATTGACGGCTATGGTTAATCTGCTGGTAGGTTCTGCTTCAGCTAAATGGGCACTGATTGGCCCAATCTTAGTACCTATGCTGATGGCCGTTGGTATCTCTCCTGAGCTTTCTCAAGCGGCATACCGTGTGGGTGATTCGGTGTCTAACATCATTTCTCCACTAATGGTGTTCTTCCCTCTCGTGGTTGTGTATTGCCAACGCTATGTGAAATCAACGGGTATCGGCACCTTGGCTTCGATGATGATGCCTTACTCAATCGCGATGCTCATCGGTTGGTCTGTGTTCCTGCTCATTTACTGGGCATTGGGTATCCCGCTAGGTATTCAAGCGCCGTACACTTACACCATGTAAGTCGCCAAACCGATAAATATCGACGAGCCCACTCAATTGAGTGGGCTTTTTCTTGCTCTTACTTTCGTTTTTTCTGCAATCTCCGCTAGAATCACCGTTTTCGATAATCCTTGGAGTGTGGTTTTGTCCGAGTCTCTTTTTTCTACTCAAGATGAGCAATTTATGCGTCGAGCGATCGAGTTAGCTGCTCAAGCCGAAGCACTAGGTGAAGTTCCTGTTGGCGCGGTGTTGGTTCAAGAGGGGAAGATTATTGCTGAAGGCTGGAATTGCTCTATCACACACCAAGATGCCACTGCCCACGCGGAGATTGAAGTGATTCGTAAAGCGGGGAAAGTGCTCAGCAATTATCGCCTGCTCGATACCACCTTGTATGTCACGCTTGAACCGTGCCCTATGTGTGCAGGAGCGTTATTACACAGTCGAGTGAAACGGATTGTGTACGGAGCGCCAGATTTGAAAGCAGGAGCGGCAGGAACCGTGATGGATCTGTTTAACAGTCAAGCGTCTTACCACTATGCCACTGTTGAGAAAGGGCTATTGGAAGAAGAGTGCCGCACTCAATTACAGGCCTTTTTTCAGCGACGTCGTAAAGAGATAAAAGCGAAACGAGATGAGGAAAAGAAAGAAGGGAAGTGAATCTTTGGCAAACATCGGTAACGATGTTTGCCATTCTAGGTGTTACTATTGGTTGCCAAACTGGACGAAAGCACGATGGCGAGCCAACACTTTTTTCTTGCTGTTGGCTAACATGCGACGACGACGGTTAGCGGATACGGTTTTGTTCAGGAGTTTTGATTGACGTTTACGTCTCAACATAAAACACCCTCCTACTACTGACTGACATAAAACCCCTGCGAGCTAGAGCAGGGGGCCTAATATTGACCTTCTGTGATCTCGGCACAACAGTTGAACTGCTGTTTCAAGTTCTTGGGTCTTGCTGAATTTATCGCTTAATTATTGCGTTTGAATGTTACCTGTTTTTGACGACAGGAAAGCGATGTAATTCACACATTGGTTTACGTGTTTTCAGCTCAAAAATCAAGTGGCTATTTTATATTCTCATCGGATGCTGCTGCGCCGGATTCGATACCTTCGAGAGACTCAGACTCCATTTTTACCGCGTCTTCATCATTGATCTCTGAGCTGCTGTCATTCAGGCTTGCTTCATCAAGGGCGATCACTGCGAGATCTTCAATATTCTCATCACCGCCAGTCAATTGGCGTTGTTCAAGGTGACCAATGATGCTTTGGTAGTAACGGCGGATGTTTTCCACATAATTACGCGCTTCATCGCCACGCGCGTAACCATAACGAGTCTGGGTAAAGTACTTTTTCTGTTGTAACTGAGGTAAGCGATCTTTTACATCGGCCCATGAGTCAGGGTCTGCGCCTTGATTTTTGGTTAAGCGGCGTGCATCCATCATATGCCCATAACCAATGTTGTAAGAGGCGAGCGCAAACCAAATTTTCTCATGATCGGAGATCGAGTCGGGTACTCGCTCCATCATACGGCGAAGATATTCCACACCACCTCGAATCGATTGATCAGGGTCGAGACGATCGCTAACCCCCACACTACGCGCTGTTGGCAGGGTTAACATCATTAAGCCTCGAACACCAGTAGGGGATTTGGCATATGGATTCCAGTGAGATTCTTGATAAGCCAAGGCAGCCACTAAACGCCAATCAAATTCGGCTGAATACTTTTGAAACATCGGTGTCCATTTAGGCAATCGAGTATCTAACGCACGAATAAACGCACGTGTATCCACATAATCGAAAGTACCTATATGGCCGATATATTTTTCTTCCAAAGACGTGAGGTAACCGGACTGCTTAAGATTGCCAAAAAACTCAATCATTAAAGCATAGAGGCTTTCATCGTCGGAACGGCGAATAAACCATGAGATCGGCTGATCTTCGGTTAATTCAAATGCCGCTGCCAGCTCAGGATAGATGCGTTGAGAAAGCGACACTTCGACCGAATCCGCCATAGTAAACATCAGCTCGCCTTGTGAGACTTTTTTCAGCAGTTCATTTACATCCGAATTGTTATCGACATGAAACTGAAAATCAGGGTGTCTTTGCTGCTTCGCTTGCAGTGTGTGTTCAAAATGGGAATCATCCACCACACTGAAAAAGGCTAAATCTGGATTGCCCTTTAAGAGTTCTTGCTGTTTTTCAACCAACTGTTTGAAATTGCGTGGCCGCCAATCGCCTTTCTTATAGACCACCTGTTGTGACACGTAATAATAAGCCGGACCCGCACGGAAATCTTTGAGTCGCTCTTCGGATTGGCTTAAGCCAGCGGCAATGATATCCACTTCGCCATTTTTGAGAGCGGGAAACAAGCTAGAGAGGCGATACGCGGGCTTCATTTCCAATTTTACGCCAAGCTCTTTGGCAAATTCTCGGGCTAACTCGTAATCTAATCCCGTTGGGCCATCAGGACCGATGTAATAGGAGAGGGGATTATTGAGAGTGCCCACACGTAAAACCCCACGCTCACGAATTTTTTCTAGCTCGCTTTTCGGCTCGGAATCGATTTGGCAACCGACTAAGAGCAGGCTCAACAGGCCTAGCCAGAGTATGCGAACAGGGAGTTTATAGGTAAAAGGAGTCATCAATTTGGGTTTTCTCTCATCAAGACAGATGCCTTTATATCAAAGGCGATGGTTTTGGCAAAGTCCTCACTGAGTAAGCTGTCATTTTGCTCGAAGATTTGTGCAAATGGGTCGTAACTCAAAATTAACGAAAAAAATGACGCAAACGGTTGCTTTTGGTGTTACGTCACAAAAAGAATTCCTCTATAATGCGCAGCCATTAGTAGAGGTGAAATCGGCATACATTCAACAAATAGAGTTTAATGTGCTGTATTTCAAAGAGTTTATGCCAATTACACCTCAATCAATTGGACATAGAGACCTAAGCACATGAGAATTTTGCGTGGCTCCCCAGCTCTTTCAGAGTTTCGTGTTAACAAGCTCCTGACCGCGTGTCGTGAATTGCAACTGCCTGTAACCGGTATTTACGCCGAGTTTATGCACTTTGCCGATCTCAAGGCGGAGCTCAATCCGCAAGAGTTGGAAAAGCTCGAAAAACTGCTCACTTACGGTCCAACGATCCAAGAACATGAACCGCAAGGTTTACTGTTATTGGTGACGCCGCGCCCAGGAACCATCTCACCTTGGTCTTCGAAAGCAACGGATATTGCGCACAACTGTGGTCTGCGCAGTATCAAGCGCTTAGAGCGTGGTACGGCTTATTATGTTGAGACAGAAACCCCACTTACCGAAGCTCAAGTTGTCACTCTAAAAGCCTTGCTACACGATCGCATGATGGAAGTGGTGTTTGCGGAACTGACTGACGCGCAGCGACTGTTTAGCGTGGCAGAACCTGCACCGATGAGTCAGGTTGATGTGTTGGCTGGCGGTCGTCGTGCGCTTGAAGAGGCAAACGTTTCCCTTGGTCTGGCACTGGCAGAAGATGAAATTGACTATCTGGTTGAGAGCTTCACCAAACTGGGTCGTAATCCTAACGATATTGAACTGATGATGTTTGCACAGGCGAACTCAGAGCACTGCCGTCACAAGATCTTCAATGCAGATTGGACGATTGATGGGGTTAAACAAGATAAATCGCTGTTCAAAATGATCAAAAACACCTTTGAACAGACGCCGGATTACGTGCTTTCGGCTTACAAAGATAATGCCGCAGTAATGACGGGCTCGACCGTTGGCCGTTTCTTCCCTGATCCTGATAGCCGTCAGTACACCTATCACCATGAAGATGTCCACATTCTGATGAAAGTGGAAACGCACAACCACCCAACGGCGATTTCGCCTTGGCCGGGTGCGTCGACAGGTTCAGGCGGTGAAATCCGTGATGAAGGTGCAACCGGTATTGGCGGTAAGCCCAAAGCGGGCTTGGTCGGTTTTACCACCTCGAACTTACGTATTCCTGGCTTTGAACAGCCATGGGAAAGTAATTTTGGTAAGCCAAGCCGCATCGTCAATGCGCTGGATATCATGTTGGAAGGCCCATTGGGCGGTGCGGCGTTCAACAACGAATTTGGTCGTCCGAACCTGCTGGGTTATTTCCGCACTTATGAAGAAAAAGTGACTTCACATGCGGGTGAAGAGGTACGTGGCTACCACAAACCAATCATGATCGCAGGCGGTCTGGGTAATATCCGCGCCGAGCATATTCAGAAGAAAGAGATCCCGGTTGGGGCAAAACTGATTGTGCTCGGTGGCCCTGCGATGAACATCGGTCTGGGGGGCGGCGCTGCCTCTTCTATGGCATCTGGTCAATCCGCTGAAGATCTGGATTTTGCTTCCGTGCAGCGTGAAAACCCAGAGATGGAGCGCCGCTGTCAGGAAGTGATTGACCGTTGTTGGCAGCTCGGTGACAAAAACCCGATCGCCTTTATCCACGATGTGGGCGCGGGTGGTATCTCTAACGCTCTGCCTGAGCTGGTGAATGACGGCGATCGCGGTGGTAAATTCCAGTTGCGCAACGTGCCGAATGATGAGCCGGGCATGAGCCCATTGGAAATCTGGTGTAATGAATCACAAGAGCGTTATGTGCTGGCGGTTGCTGCGGAAGATATGCCGCTGTTTGATGCGATTTGCCAGCGCGAACGCGCACCTTATGCCGTAGTGGGTGAAGCGACCGAAGAGCGCCATTTGACGCTGGAAGACAGCCACTTTGCTAACACGCCAATCGATATGCCAATGGATATTCTGCTTGGCAAGCCGCCTAAGATGCATCGTGATGCGAACACGCTGAAAGTGGCTAGCCCAGCCTTAGAGCGTTCTGGTATTGAGCTAAACGAAGCGGTGGATCGCGTACTGCGTTTACCGGCAGTAGCAGAAAAAACGTTCCTGATCACCATCGGTGACCGCTCAGTGACTGGCTTAGTCGCGCGGGATCAAATGGTCGGTCCATGGCAAGTTCCCGTCGCAAACTGCGCGGTCACGGCCGCGAGTTTCGATTCTTACTATGGCGAAGCCATGTCGATGGGGGAGCGTACCCCAGTTGCGCTGCTGGATTTCGGTGCCTCTGCACGTTTAGCGGTCGGTGAAGCTATTACCAACATAGCCGCAACCGATATTGGCGAGCTGAAACGCATCAAACTTTCGGCGAACTGGATGTCTCCAGCGGGCCATCCGGGTGAAGATGCCGGTCTGTATGAAGCAGTGAAAGCGGTCGGTGAAGAGCTTTGTCCAGCACTGGGTATCACTATCCCAGTCGGTAAAGACTCGATGTCGATGAAAACCAAGTGGCAGGAAAATGGCGAGCAGAAAGAAGTGACTTCGCCGCTGTCACTCATCATCACCGCTTTCGCACGAGTGGAAGACATTCGCAAGACTGTGACCCCACAACTTCGCACTGATCTTGGTGATAGCAGCTTAGTCTTGATTGATTTGGGCAATGGTCAAAATCGTCTTGGCGCAACCGCATTGGCGCAAGTGTACAAACAGTTGGGTGATAAGCCGGCTGATGTGGATAACGCGGCGCAGCTCAAAGGCTTTTTTGATGCAGTACAAACGCTGGTGCGTAACGACAAGCTGGTGGCTTACCACGACAAAGGTGACGGCGGTTTATTGGTGACGTTGGCAGAAATGGCTTTCGCGGGTCACTGTGGTATTAAAGCCAATATTGAAACCTTGGGTGATGATGCACTGGCGGCACTGTTCAATGAAGAGCTTGGCGCCGTGGTTCAAGTGAAAAATGATGAGCTGAATGCTGTTCTGGCAACACTTGCCGCCCATGGTTTAGAAGCGTGTGCTCACGTGATTGGTGAAGTAGAAGCATCCGATCGTCTGCTGATCACTTGTGGTGAGGAAGTCTTGATTGAGCGCTCTCGTACTGAGCTTCGCACCATCTGGGCGGAAATGACCCATAAGATGCAAGCGCTGCGTGATAACTCGGCGTGTGCCGATCAAGAGTTTGCGGCCAAACAAGATAACCGTGACCCAGGCTTGAATGCGAAGTTAACTTACGATGTGCAAGCCGACGTTGCTGCGCCGTACATCGCCAAAGGTGTGCGTCCGAAAATGGCGATTCTGCGTGAGCAAGGCGTCAACTCACACGTTGAGATGGCAGCGGCTTTTGATCGTGCTGGCTTTGATGCGGTCGATGTTCATATGAGTGATATTCTGACCGGACAAACTGTGCTCGATGCTTACCAAGGTCTGGTGGCTTGTGGTGGCTTCTCTTACGGTGACGTACTGGGTGCGGGTGAAGGTTGGGCGAAATCGATCCTGTTTAACGCCCAAGCGCGTGAGCAGTTTGAGCAGTTCTTCCAACGTAAAGATACTTTGTCACTTGGGGTGTGTAACGGCTGTCAAATGCTGTCTAACCTGCGTGATTTGATCCCAGGTGCAGAGCTGTGGCCACGTTTTGTGCGTAACGAGTCGGATCGTTTTGAAGCGCGCTTTAGCTTAGTCGAAGTGCAAAAATCGCCATCGCTGTTCTTTAGCGAGATGGCGGGCTCAAGAATGCCGATTGCGGTTTCTCATGGTGAAGGTCGTGTCGAAGTGCGTGATGCACAGCATCTGGCGGCAATTGAGCAATCTGGCACCATAGCGATTCGTTTCGTGGATAACTTTGGTCAGCCAACGCAAGCTTACCCAAGCAACCCGAACGGTTCACCGAATGCGATTACTGGTTTAACCACCCAAGATGGCCGTGTGACGATTATGATGCCGCACCCTGAGCGTGTGTTCCGTACCGTAGCCAACTCGTGGCACCCAGATAACTGGGGCGAAAACGGTGCTTGGATGCGTATGTTCCAGAATGCCCGCAAATACCTTGGTTAAGTCGGTACCTTAAGGACAAACAAAAAGCGCTGAGAGAAATCTCGGCGCTTTTTTCGTTTTTTCAGCACTGATTTGATAAAGGGCGCTTTGCGATAACCGTTGGCTTAGCGGAATTGGCCGACTTGCGGTAAAAACTCAAAACCAGCGCTCGCTAACTTGGCTTCTAACGCGCTGCGATCAATATCGAAATCGTTGACCAGTTTATCCAGATCACCACCAAAGTCGTCACGCAATTTCATGTTAATGATGCTCATCAGCATGATCGGATCCATAGTGGCAAAATTCGCGAGATTCATGGTGATTAATCCTCAAAATCCGAAATCAGCAAATTTGCCGCCGCAAACGCCGCTTTTTCTCGTGCCTCCAGTGGTAGGGTGGTATCGGCCGCAAGCTCGTTTAATGCACGTACAGCGCAGCCGATCGCTTGCGGAATATAGCCTTGATCACCACTACCAATTTGCGCGTAAAGCTCGCGTACCAGTTCGCAACAGTCATAAACTTTCATCAGGGTGTCCTCAAATGATAACTGCTCTCAATATACCGTGAGAGCAGAGAAATACCAAACCTGCGGCTTGCGTTGGCGCAAGGAACCTGTATGACTGGCCAATTACTGACCAGTGACTTGTAAATTCAGCTGTGCGACCAATTGATCATCCAAGCCTAGTTGTTTAGCAAGTTCATTGAGATAAGCTTTTTCCATAAAGTTCTGTTCATCGGCGATCAGCAATGAAGCCAGATACAGTTCAGAGGCTTGAGCTGGGTTTTGCGCAAACCGAGCGATTTCAGCAGGATCCAATGGCTTGCGCAGTTCTTGTTCAACCAATTGTTGTACTTGGTTATCTGCGCCCAATTCTTCAATCGCTTGTTGGATACGCGCCATCTCCTGATCATCGACATGCCCATCCGCTTTTGCGGCGGCAATCATGGCTTTTAAAATGATCAACTCATGGCGAGGATTGCTTTCATCAAAAGGGGTTGGTGCTGTATTACCTTTTTGATTGGCATTCCAATCGTTGTAGACCTTATAGGCGAGCGCACCGAGCGCCGCTGCTCCACCAACTTTTAAAGCGTTTTTGCCCCATTTTTTGCTTTTTTTAGAGCCAAGCAACATACCAAGCAGACCGCCACCCAAGGCTCCCGCTCCCAAAGTACCGAGTTGGCTTTTATCTTGGCTTAAGGTTTTCAACTGCTCGCTGCCTTTTTTGACAAGGTCTGAGCTCAGTGCTTGGTTGAGTAATGATTTAAGATCCATGGCTTATCTCCTCTGGTTTTGACTCAGTGTAGGGGGAGAAAAATGAATCTAGTATTAATGGCGGGCAATAAAAAAGGCTGCCAGAGGGCAGCCTTTGTAAGCGAATGTGACCGAAAATTAGGCCAGTTTGGCTTGGATAAAGTCGATGATTGACTCCATTGCCACTGCTTCTTTCTCACCTTGACGGCGATTTTTGTATTCGAAGTGGCCTTCGTCCATGCTGCGATCACCAATGATAATGGTGTGTGGCACGCCGATTAGCTCCATATCCGAGAACATCACGCCCGGACGCTCTTTACGATCATCAAACAGCACTTCGATGCCTGCCGCAGTCAACTCTGCGTACAGCTTCTCTGCTGCTTCCTGAACGCGCTCAGATTTGTGCATGTTCATCGGCACAATAGCCACTTGGAAAGGCGCTAGCGCATCTGGCCAGATGATGCCGTAATCGTCATGGTTTTGTTCGATGGCAGCAGCCACTACGCGAGAAACACCGATACCGTAGCAACCCATCTCAAGGATGACATTTTTACCGTTTGAATCGAGTACGCCACAGTTCATCTTTTCAGAGTAGTTGGTACCCAATTGGAAGATGTGACCGACTTCAATACCACGTTTTAGCATCAGAGTACCTTTGCCACATGGGCTTGGATCGCCTTCTACTACGTTACGCAGATCTTCGACTTTGCCGAGTTCAACGTCACGACCCCAGTTGATACCGAAGTAGTGTTTACCGTCGATGTTCGCGCCAGCACCGAAATCGCTCATCACTGCAACGGTACGGTCAACAATGAATGGCAGTTTCAGACCAACAGGACCTAATGAACCCGGGCCAGCACCGATCAGGGCACGAATCTCTTCTTCGTTTGCCATTTCCAGTGGCGATGCTACTTCTGGCAGGTTTTCTGCTTTGATTTCGTTCAGTTCATGATCACCACGAATGATCAGCGCAACGATAGGTGCATCAATCGCATCAGAGGCTTTCACAAACAGGGTCTTTACGGTTTTTTCGATAGGCAGACCGTGTTGCTCAACCAATTCCGCGATGGTTTTCGCGTTTGGTGTATCAACAAGCGTCATTTCCTGAGTTGGCGCAGCCGCTTCAGTTGCGGGTGCCAGTGCTTCTGCTTTTTCGATGTTCGCTGCATAGTCTGATTCGGTTGAGAATACAATCAGATCTTCGCCGCTTTCTGCCAGAACGTGGAACTCTTGTGAACCGTTACCACCAATCGCACCGCTGTCTGCTAGCACTGGACGGTAATCCAGACCCATACGATCGAAAGCTTTGCAGTAAGCTGCGTGCATTGCATCATAAGATTTTTGCAGGCCGTCTTTATCGATGTCGAAGCTGTAAGCATCCATCATTGAGAATTCACGCGCACGCATCACCCCAAAACGTGGACGACGCTCATCGCGGAATTTGGTTTGGATTTGGTACAGGTTCAGTGGCAGTTGCTTGTAAGAGTTCACTTCGTTACGCACGAGCGCCGTGATCACTTCTTCTGCAGTTGGGCTTAATACAAACGGACGCACATGACGGTCAGTAAAACGCAGTAGCTCAGGCCCCATTTTTTCAGAGCGACCAGTCTCTTCCCACAATTCAAACGGCTGCACCACCGGCATCAAGGTTTCGATTGCACCAGCATTGTCGATCTCTTGGCGAACGATGGTTTCGACTTTACGCAGTACACGCAGACCAGTAGGCAGCCAAGTATAAAGACCTGAAGCCAGCTTACGGATCATACCTGCACGTAACATGAGCTTATGGCTCACGACTTCTGCGTCGTTTGGAGTCTCCTTCAAAGTAGAAAGAAGATATTTACTGGTACGCATTCTATGGTATCCGTTTTATCAAAGTTTAAGGGATCGCTTTATTTATAGGAGTAACGTTATAAAGCGAATTTGGGCGCTAATAATATCAGCCAAATGGTTTTGTCAAAAGGGTTCAATTGCGTTGACAACGATTGCATCATCGCGAACGCTAAATTTCACGTTCCAATCGTACAAATTCACCGCATACAGCTTGTCGTCAGTGCGGTTTTTTTTGTAAGCCGGACGCGGATCTTGCGCTAACACTTCGCTGATCACCGCACTACGAATGTCACCTTCAGGATGTGTTTTGAGTATTTGCAGCGCGGCATCACCAAATGTCACGCGAATGCGGTCGGGCTCTTGTTCTGCATAACCGCCTTGTGCATTCGCAATCGAATCGGAGTAGGGGATGTAAGGTTTTATATCAACAATTGGTGTGCCATTGACTAAATCAACGCTACCGAGTTCGAGATAATATTGATCGCCCTCTTTGCTCACTCCACGCAATTCAACCGCGGACATGCCGATGCCATTAGGGCGAAAGGTGGCACGTGAAGCGAAAACACCCACTCGTTCATTCCCACCGAGACGAGGAGGGCGCACGGTCGGTTTCCAACCTGCGGCGAGGTTTTGGTCGAACAAAAATAGCAGCCACACGTGGCTAAATTGCTCAATACCGCGAATGGCCTCTGCACAGTTACATTCCCCCAACAGTTTGATTCGAGCAGTGGCGCTCGGCACTAAACAAGGCTGTCGTGGTACCGCAAATTTTTCTTGGTACGGACTTTCAATAATGGCAACGGGTTCAATGGGATACATGTTTCTATCTGTGAGCATGGGTATTGAGAGCGCAAAAATAGCATAGCTAGGCGTAAAAATCGCTTGCAAATCACCTTGAGAATAATTATTAATTAATATGTTATAACATAACATTTGAGGTTAAGTTTTAAGATGAAAGCAGGCATTCATCCTGATTATCGTAAAGTGGTGTTCCACGATACGACCGTCGATCACTACTTTGTGGTTGGTTCGACTTTGCAAACCGATCGCATTATTGAGTGGGAAGGTAAGACCTACCCTTATATCACTATTGAAGTTTCTTCTGAGTCTCATCCGTTTTATACCGGTAAACAGCGCGTGGTGCAGAAAGAAGGTCGCGTTGCTAACTTTGCTCGTCGTTTTGGCCAGTTTGCTAAGGAATCCAAATGAAAGTACTCAGTTCACTAAAAAGCGCAAAAAATCGTCATCCAGATTGCCAAATCGTCAAACGCCGTGGCCGTTTGTACGTTATCTGCAAATCTAACCCTCGTTTTAAAGCAGTTCAGCGTTAATTGATTGTTGGATAAACGATTCATAGCGAGATATTTTTCTAACCAGATGCTTGTTCATTGATATGATCATCTGGTTATTTTTTAAATTTCGGATAAATATTGTTCTTTTAGACAGATTTTGTAACATCTTTGCTTTTTAATTTACCTTTCTTGTCGAGTACTCTTCCCGCGCTTTTGACATTTTTGTCACAAATGCATAGGAATCAAGACAAGGAGGGAACAGATGAGTTCATCTGCTTCAATAAATCAAAACGCACCTAAGAAACCTTTAATTACCCGTTTTCTCGATGGTGTCGAATATTTGGGGAATCTATTACCCCATCCCATTACTTTATTTGCCATTTTTTGTGTCGTACTACTGGTTGCTTCGGGTATCGCAGGATACTTCGAGCTATCAGTGGTTGACCCACGTCCAGAAGGTGCGAAAGGTCGTGCTGCAGATGGCATGATCCAAGTTGTTAGCTTACTTAATGCGGACGGACTTGAGCTGATCGTGACCAACTTAGTGAAAAACTTTGTTGGCTTTGCACCTTTAGGCACGGTATTGGTGGCGATGCTGGGGGTCGCGATTGCTGAGCACTCAGGCTTGCTCTCTGCAGCGATGCGTGGTTTGGTAATGGGGGCTTCGCAACGCATGGTGACTTTCACTGTGGTGTTTGCAGGCATCATCTCTAACACCGCATCTGAATTAGGTTATGTGGTGCTCATTCCACTCGCTGCAATGCTATTCCATTCTTTAGGTCGTCACCCATTAGCGGGTCTGGCTGCGGCGTTTGCGGGGGTTTCCGGTGGTTACTCGGCGAACTTGCTGATTGGTACGGTGGATCCGCTACTATCGGGCATTACTGAAACTGCTGCTCGTATGATTGACCCAACCTATAGTGTTGGTCCTGAAGTTA
This sequence comes from Vibrio mimicus, assembly GCF_019048845.1. Lineage (NCBI taxonomy): Bacteria > Pseudomonadati > Pseudomonadota > Gammaproteobacteria > Vibrionales > Vibrionaceae > Vibrio > Vibrio mimicus. The sequence continues at coordinate 2,394,179 of NZ_CP077426.1, read as the reverse complement.
ACTGGTACTTTATGGCCGCATCGACTTTCGTGATCACGATTTTAGGTGCATTGGTGACGGAGAAAATTGTTGAGCCTAAACTCGGCCAATATGATGTCACAGAAGCCAGTGATGATCTCAGCCAAGACAAAATGGGTGTGTTGACGACACTGGAGAAAAAAGCGCTAGCGTATGCGGGGATTGCTGTGCTAGTGGTGAGTGCACTATTGGCGTGGACGATTGTACCTACCGATGGCATTTTGCGTGGTGCAGATGGTCAAGTTTCCGGTTCGCCATTCTTAAAGAGTATCGTGGCGTTTATTTTCGTGTTTTTTGCTATCCCTGGCTATGTGTATGGCCGCGTGGTAGGCACAATGAAAACCGATCGCGATGTGATTGATGCGATGTCCAAATCCATGTCTTCAATGGGCGTGTATATTGTACTGGTCTTCTTTGCAGCACAGTTTGTGGCTTTCTTTAACTGGACTAAGTTTGGCCAAGTGCTGGCGGTATTAGGCGCCGATTTCCTGAAAGACATCGGACTGACTGGCCCAATGCTGTTCTTCGCCTTCATTTTGATGTGTGGTTACATCAACCTGATGATTGGTTCTGCCTCTGCGCAATGGGCAGTCACCGCGCCAATTTTCGTACCTATGCTGATGCTGGTGGGCTATGCCCCAGAAGTGATTCAAGCGGCATACCGTATCGGTGACTCGGTCACCAACATCATCACCCCGATGATGAGCTATTTCGGTTTTATTTTAGCGGTAGCTACCCGCTATATGAAAAACCTCGGTATCGGCACTCTGATCGCAACCATGTTGCCATATTCAGTGGTGTTTATGGTGGGTTGGAGCTTACTGTTCTACGTGTGGGTATTTGTGTTAGGTCTGCCGGTTGGCCCTGGCGCAGCCACGTACTACACACCATAGAGTTTGCTCTGAATACGAAAAAGCCTGCGAATATCGCAGGCTTTTTTATCGCACATGGTTTCGGGCTGTGGAGGAATTAAGCGGAACGCTTAGCCAAAATCCGATCCAGATGATTGGCAAATTCGCGGCGTTCGGTCTGCGAAAGCGCGGCAGGGCCACCGGTTTGAATACCGCTGGCGCGCATGGTATCCATAAAATCGCGAATATTCAGGCGCGCTTTGATGGTCTCTTTGGTGTACAGCTCTCCACGGGGATTCAATGCCAAACCGCCTTTGCTGATCACTTCATCGGCGAGGGGAATATCCGCGGTGATCACTAAATCACCCACTTCAGTGCGTCTTACGATTTCGTTATCGGCAATATCAAACCCAGAAGAGACTTGCAGCGCGCGAATGTTGTCGCGTTTGGGGAGTGGGATTAAGTGGTTCGCCACGAAGGTACACACCACACCAGTGCGTTCAGCGGCGCGGATCAGCGTTTCACGGATCACTTTCGGACACGCATCGGCATCGACCCAAATTTTCATCGTTGAGTTCCTTTCGTCGTGGTTTCGAGTGCTTCAATACGTGCTGTGAGCTGTAAAATCGTTTGCTCTAACATTTCAATGCGTTGCTCAAGGTTGTTGCTGGTATTGGCGGTGGCGACTTCCACCTTGGGGATACGCTGAGTGCTTTTCCAGCTCTTTATGGTGGCAATAATGGCAGGCATAGGTACAGGTGTTTTTAAGCGAGCTTTGACTAGCGCGACGCTAGGCTCTTTGCCTTGCTGGCTGAGGCTATTGAGGATCTCCTCCAGCTCTTGAGACACGTCTTTGGTCAGCATAATCGTTCCTTTTTCGGGTTTGTCGCCATCTTACTGAGAAAGTCTCACGAGCAAAAGGGGCAATGGTTTGTAAGAGATCGCTTACATCTTGTGTAAGCCAAGGCAGTGAATTGATGCGAGAATAACGATGTAATCGATTTATCGTTATGAAATTTAAAGATATTTTATGTTGGCAATCGGCTCTGTTCTATCTGAAATCTCTTAGTGGCTTGTACGAAAAAGCAAAACGGGTAAATTATCCCTTGTCGAAGGAAATGAGCTAGGAACTGTGATTCTCAGGATGAGAAGTGGTGAGGATAACCATAGCAGGATGCAGGAAACGCGAAGGATAGCGTTAGCCCACAGAGACGTGAGCTGCAAGGAAGACTAGGACACTCTAAGGATGTGAGAAGGAACACCATCAGGATGATGGCAAGGACACCGCTAGGACGGCGATGCTCGGAGTTCGCTGAAAGGATCAGCCAGTTAAGGATGATGCAAGGAGCACGCTCAAGTAGCCGGATGCTGCGAGTAAGATTAAGCCCCGACATTCTGTGTCGGGGCTTTCCTTAATCCTCCCACTAGAACCTGCGTCAATAAGGCTTTGTAGGCCAACCATAAAATGAGTACGCCAAAAGGTTCTTCAGAAACATAATTACTATAACAATGTCACTAGGCTATATCTCACATCACAGAGTATTCGGGATGATGAGGTAACTTGATTGAGTTCAAGTGAAAATAAATAGCGCCTTTCTTATACGGAAAGGCGCTTTTTCAGTTTCGATTGATTTTGTTCTACAAGGAATGTCCGTGACCATAGCGACGCGAAGAACGCTACTTATCCCTTACACCGAGGCGTTAGAGTCTAATTTTCTTGTACTCAATTACTGCGCTAAAAACCGTTCACAGATGGACGGTCCGACCACGGTTGCAGCGGCTAAACAGCTTTTTCAACGAGTGTTGCACGACAATTCGTTGTACGCGATGGCGGTGCTCGACAACTATAACCGCGAGTACATGGGGCATGTATTTATTGAATTTGAGAGTGAAGAACGCGCTGAGCTCGGCTTCTTATTTGATAAAGCGTATTGGGGGCAAGGATTAGCCAGTGAAGCACTGAATGCTTTTTTCCCTAATGTGTGCCAACGCTTTGGCTTACAACGCGTGGTGGCTACCATCAAAGCCCAACATGAAGCGGCACGAGCCATTTTGCACAAGTTGGGCTTTGAGCACTGTGCCGATATTGAAGAATTTTTTGGTCCTTGCAGCCAGTTTGTCTGGACGGCCGATGTCCTTAACCCATCCGATGAGGTGGCAGAGCAAAACGTACTGTTCTAAATCCCTGCATTTCTAACTTGCCTTGATAACAATCATCCCCGAGTGACGAAAACTCAAAGAGATAAATGGTGTGCCAACGCCAGCCTCCTGAAGGCGTTCTCACTTTATGCTGGCCGAATGCCACGTTGAGCAGTTGCAAATCAAGTTGATCGCAGTGACGTTGAATCGCTTGTTTAGCGATTTCGGCTTGATGGCGCTGCTGCCAAAACAGAAATCCGGCAAAACAGAGCGCCAGTATCAAGAGTAAATCGCCAATCATGCGTTATCCTCGCGTCATCTGTTGCAACTGTTCCAGTGCGTATGCCAACTCCGGTGAGGGGCTAGCATGCAGCAAAGGCAGCATCACTCCACGCAGCGCAGGTAACATAACCACATCCGCAAAGAGCTGGTTAAATAGCGCTTGATTTTGAGTTTGCGCTAAACGGATCAAGAAACGTTGTGCACGTCCTGAATTCTGCAAGCTCATCCAGCTGCGTCCCGCGAGTGCAATTAACACTTCTTGGTGGCAAAGCGCGGGCGAGGCGAGAATGGCATCACAAGTGGCATCAAGTAACTCTGAAGGCGCACCAGCCAAGGCTCGCACTAAGGCCGCGAGTAAAAACAGATCCGGATCGCTCGCTTTCACTTCAGCTTGAGCAAGTTCACTTAAGCGTTCCGCGAGTTTTTCCGGTAAGCTCACATGCTCTAATGCTCCCAACACGGCGTAGAGCGGTTGGGTAGGTAAATGAGTCAGAGCTTTGCGGATCAACACCCCATTTTGTTCTTGATCTAAACGGGCACAAATATCGGTAATACCCTGTAATCCTACGGTGTGCCACTTATCCCAGCCCAAACCGCCAGAGAAATAGTGCTGAGCGTGCTCGTAATATTGGCTGCAAGAGAGCGAGAGCTGCGCGCGGATCTGGCTATGCAGCATCGCGAGCTTGTCTTCACTGGGTTTGAAAGTATAGGGATTATTGGCGAGCTTCTGTTGCTGCTCTTCGGTCAACGACTGATTCAGGCGACTGCCCATCGCTTCGAGCAGATATTGAATAAATTGCCCCACATCGGCTTGTTGCAATAGGCCACGTTCATCCAAAGCAAATTTCAGCATCCAGATCCAAGGTTGGCGCTGTTCATTCCAATACACTATGGCTAACTGTGCATGACGCTGGACAGGAAAAGGGTAGGCTTGCTGGCCTAATTCTACTTGAGCAAATTGGCGGCTATCCATCGGTTGCACTCGGCGACCGAGATCAAAAATTTGATACTGGCAGCCGCTATTTTGCAGCAGAGCCGTAAGGGTACGAATGGTTTCCATGCAGAAATTGATCCTAACTTTCTTTCTCCAATAAATGGTACTCTATGGCACTTTTTCAAGGTCAACGTAGAAATAAACCGGACGAATTATGCTGTTCAACTCCGCATTGGTGAAGTTACTCGATGAATTAGAGTCTACATTGCGTGCTGCGCAATTGTGGCAAGCAACGCCTCCAACACCGCAAGCGCTCGCGAGCCAAGAGCCGTTTGCGGTAGATACTCTTTTACCCCATGAGTGGCTGCAGTGGATTTTTCTGCCCAAGATGAAACAGGCGATCGCCCAAAATGCGGTACCGCGTGGTTTTGCGTTGGAGCCTTATTTTTCGGAAGTGTGGAAAACACAACCCCATCACCAAGCAGTAATCGCGGTGATCCTGCAAATCGACAAGGCGTGCCAATAGATGTTAGAGATTGTTTATCAAGATGAATATTTGGTGGCGGTCAATAAACCCGCAGGCATGTTGGTACATCGCTCATGGTTAGACAAACATGAAACCCAGTTTGTGATGCAAACCCTGCGCGATCAAATTGGTCAGCACGTTTTTCCCTTGCATCGTTTGGATCGCCCGACATCTGGCGTGTTGGTGTTTGCGCTCTCTAGTCAGATTGCCTCTGAAGTGATGCCGATGTTCGCCAATCATGAAATGGAGAAAACCTATCTCGCGATTGTGCGCGGCTGGATTGAAGAAGCAGATGTACTCAATTATCCACTCAAAGAAGAGCTGGACAAAATCGCCGATAAGTTTGCCAAGCAAGATAAAGAAGCGCAGTCGGCAGTGACGGCTTTCCGACCATTGGCCAAAGTGGAACTGCCCATTTCGACTGGAAAGTTTGCCACGACGCGTTACTGCTTGATGGAGATGCAACCAAAGACTGGGCGTAAACATCAGCTGCGTCGTCATATGGCGCATCTGCGTCACCCGATTGTGGGTGATACCACCCATGGCGATGGAGTTCATAACCGACTGTTTCGTGAGCACTTTTCCGCGCAACGTTTGATGCTGCATGCCAGCGAGTTACGTTTTATTCATCCTTATACTCAGCAACCGTTAGTGATTCGCGCTGGACTAGATGAAGTGTGGCAAGGCTTGCTTAGTGAGTTTGGTTGGCAAGAGTCGCTGTTAATCAACGCTTGATGATTTTCTCAATCAGCCCAATAAAAAAGCCTTCATTACGAAGGCTTTTTCTCGTTCTGATTTCTAGCTAAGCGGCTTAAAGTGGCTGATGGAAAGTGCTATTTGGCCAGATAGTCGCGGATAGCATGCTCGATACCAGCCGCATCTAACCCAAGCTCTGCATGCATCTCTTCTTGAGTGCCTTGCACAATAAATTGATCAGGTAGCCCCAGATTGAGGACTGGCTTAATGAGTTTCTCTTTCATCATAAACTCAATCACACCCGCACCCGCACCACCGGCAATCGCGTTCTCTTCCAATGTCACCAGTACATCATGAGTTTGGGCGAGTTGCTTGATGAGCGTTTCATCCAGTGGTTTCACAAAGCGCATATCGGCCACGGTCGCATTGAGTTTCTCTGCCGCCTCTAAAGCGTTAGGCAACAGAGTGCCGAAACTCAAAATCGCGACTTTTTCACCAGTGTTGGCGGTGCTTTCACGCATTAAGCGGCCTTTGCCAATTTCCAATGCCGTAAAGTCACTTTCTAGGGCAACGCCCATGCCATTGCCGCGAGGGTAACGCACCGCGCTCGGGCCTTGATGTTGATGGCCAGTGTAGAGCATTTGGCGGCACTCATTTTCATCCGCCGGAGCCATGATCAGCATGTTGGGAATGCAGCGCATAAAGCTTAAATCAAACGCACCTTGGTGTGTTTGACCATCAGCGCCGACAATACCCGCGCGGTCGATAGCAAACATCACCGGTAGGTTCATGATGGCCACATCGTGGATCAGTTGATCGTAACCACGTTGCAAGAAGGTGGAGTAAATCGCCACAATTGGGTGATAACCCGCAATTGCCATACCGGTGGCAAGTGTCACTGCGTGCTGTTCAGCAATCGCGACATCAAAGTATTGGCTTGGGTACTCTTTGGAGAAGCGTACCATGCCTGAGCCTTCACGCATGGCTGGCGTAATCGCCATTAATTTTGGATCTTGCGCGGCCATATCACACAGAAAATCGCCGAAAATTTTTGAGAAAGTCGGCTGCGTGCTGTTACTTTTGGGCAAGCTGTGTTGGCTTGGGTCAAATTTAGGCACGCCATGATAACCAATCGGATCTTTCTCCGCTGGCGCATAGCCTTTGCCTTTTTTGGTCATCACGTGGAGGAACTGTGGCCCTTTTAGCTCACGCATATTTTTCAGGGTTTTGATCAGATCCAGAACGTCATGACCATCCACTGGGCCAATGTAGTTAAAGCCGAGCTCCTCAAACAGCGTGCCGGGTACCACCATGCCTTTGAGGTGTTCTTCGGTGCGACGAACCAACTCTTTGATTGGTGGAATGCCAGAGAGCACTTTTTTGCCACCTTCACGAATCGAGGTGTACAGGCTACCTGAGAGCACTTGCGCTAAGTGATTATTGAGGGCGCCAACGTTCTCGGAGATCGACATTTCGTTGTCATTGAGGATTAGCAACATATCAGGGTGCACATCCCCCGCATGGTTCATGGCTTCAAACGCCATACCAGCGGTAATCGCGCCATCGCCAATCACACTCACCACTTTACGGTCTTTGCCTTCTTTGCCCGCACAGATCGCCATACCGAGTGCGGCACTGATCGAGGTCGAGGAATGACCGACAGAGAGCGTGTCGTATTCGCTCTCTTCACGCCAAGGGAAGGGATGTAGTCCACCTTTTTGACGAATGGTTGGCATTTGATCGCGGCGACCAGTGAGAATTTTGTGCGGGTACGCTTGATGACCCACATCCCAAATCAAATGATCGAATGGAGTATGGTAGACATAATGCAGCGCAACGGTCAGCTCAACGGTGCCTAAGCCAGAGGCTAAGTGGCCACTGGATTGACTTACTGAGTTGAGCAAATAGGTTCGTAGCTCGTCACACAGTTTTGGCAGCACTTCCTTTGGAAGGCTGCGCAACTCCTCTGGGGTATTGGCCAGAGCGAGTGTTGGGTATTTTGAGATATCAAGAGTCATAAGTATGCGCGCTTAATTGTTTAGTTCTTGCGCTCGACGACATATCGGGCGAACTCTTCCAGATGTTCCGTATTGTAGGGAATTGCTTCTAATGCCAGAAGCGCTTCTTGTAACAGAGTATGTGCTTTTTCCTGAGCTCCCTCTAAGCCTAAAAGAGCAGGATAGGTACTTTTATTTAATTGTTGGTCAGAACCTTGTGGTTTACCAAGGGTTTCGGTATCGCTGATGATATCGAGAATGTCATCTTGGACTTGGAATGCGAGACCTACCGCATCCGCGTAGCGATCTAAATGGGGCAGGACAGCACGGCCTTTTTCGCCTGCAGCCAGTGCGCCCAAACGGATTGCACAGCGCATTAAAGCACCGGTCTTATTGCGATGAATGGTTTCCAATTCTTCCAGCGAAACTGAGCGATTTTCGGCCGCCAGATCCAACGCTTGGCCAAGGCACATGCCTTGTGCGCCAGAAGCTTCGGCAAGAGCTTGAATCATGGCGACACGCTGTGTTTCGCCAGCAGGAGAAAGAGTGCCTTCTGCCAAAATGGTAAACGCCAGAGTTTGCAGGGCATCGCCGGTTAAAATGGCAGTGGCCTCATCAAACTCGATGTGACAAGTTGGTTTACCACGGCGTAGTTCATCATCATCCATTGCCGGCAAATCATCATGGATCAGTGAATAAGCGTGAATGCACTCAACCGCAGAGGCCGGAGTGTCTAACTCATTCAGCTCACAGCCGAGCATTTGACCAGTAATGTACACCAAGTATGGGCGTGCACGTTTGCCACCAAGGAGTAACCCGTAACGCATTGCCTCGATAAGAGGTAAGGTTTGAAAAGGAATACGGTTCAGCCACTGATCCAGTTGCTGATTATTTCGCTGTTGGTATGAGGATAACGCCTCAATCATAGGGTGCTCGTCTTTATCGGTTGTTCAGGCTGTGGTTCGGAAATGGCTTATTCAGGTAAATCGTTGAAGTCACTCAGTGGTGCATCATCACTGTTACTGAGTAAAATGCGCACACGTTGTTCTGCGTCATCCAGCTTGAGCTGGCCCGCTCTTGCGAGGCTGATTCCACGTTCAAATTTTCTTAGTGCTTCATCGAGTGCCAGATCGCCACTTTCCAGTTGGTCGACCAACTGTTCCAACTCTTCGATCGTTGACTCGAAGGACATGTTTTCCGGTTTCTTACTCGCCATAATCTGTATGCCTTACTTAAGATGCACGAAAGTTACCTCAGGGGGCTGAGCTGGTCAAATTTAACCAAGCGATTTTGTCAGAAATAGAACGCTTTTTTACCGTGTTAGATAACGAAATGGAAAAAAGCCCACAAAGTCGTAAATGAAAACAGAAAAACTCTGGGTGGCAGAGGTGCATCTTCTCCTCGTTTGCGTATACACTTGAGTGAGTTTTTGCTGTCTATTCAGACAATTTCATTAAAGAATTTATTCTGTTGCCGATAATGAGGATAAGTTTTCATTATCGCGAATCTGTAGCCTGAGGAGTTCTTCGTGGATTTAGCAACACTGATTGGTCTTATTGGGGGCGTTGTCCTGATTCTTTGGTCGATGGTGCTAGGCGGCAGCTTGATGATGTTTGTCGATGTTGTTTCAATCATCATTGTAGTTGGCGGTTCTGTTTTCGTGGTACTGATGAAGTTTGAAATGGGACAGTTTTTTGGTGCGGGGAAAATTGCTGCGAAAGCTTTTATGTTTAAAGTGGATACGCCAGAAGATTTGATTGCCAAGATCGTGGAAATGGCGGATGCGGCACGTAAAGGTGGCTTCTTGGCGTTGGAAGAGATGGAAATCCCGAATCCCTTTATGCAAAAAGGGATTGATTTGTTGGTGGATGGTCATGATGCTGATGTGGTGCGCGCCACTTTGCAAAAAGATATTGCCTTGACCGATGAGCGCCACAGTAAAGGCACCCAAGTTTTTCGAGCCTTTGGTGATGTTGCTCCAGCGATGGGTATGATTGGTACACTGGTCGGTCTAGTCGCCATGCTGTCGAACATGGATGACCCGAAATCGATCGGCCCTGCGATGGCGGTAGCTTTGTTGACCACACTCTATGGCGCAGTAATGTCTAACATGATCTTCTTCCCGATTGCTGACAAATTAGCCTTGCGCCGAGATCAAGAAACCCTTAACCGCCGTCTAATTATGGATGGTGTATTGGCGATTCAGGATGGCCAAAACCCAAGGGTTATCGACAGTTATTTGAAAAACTATCTTAACGCTGGTAAGCGTGCTCTTGATGTTGATAAAGAGTAACGGAGCCTCCTATGGATGACGAACAACAATGTAAATGTCCCCCTCCCGGCTTACCCGCTTGGCTCGGGACGTTTGCAGATTTGATGTCACTGCTGATGTGCTTCTTCGTACTCTTACTTTCGTTTTCCGAGATGGATGTACTGAAGTTTAAGCAAATTGCGGGCTCGATGAAGTTTGCGTTTGGTGTACAAAACCGCTTGGAAGTCAAAGATATTCCTAAAGGCACCAGCATTATTGCCCAAGAGTTTCGCCCTGGACGCCCTGAGCCTACGCCAATTGATGTGATCATGCAGCAAACCATAGATATCACCCAGCAAACCCTTGAGTTTCAAGAGGGGGATTCAGATCGTGCTGGTGGTAATCAGCGTGATTCTGGGAAACTCACAGGGGGACAGTCGGCAGAAAGTTCAACCCAAGAGAACCAGAATACGCAATCGGATATGCAACAGCAGCAAGCCAAAGCTATGTCTGAGCAGATGGAAACGGTCGCTGAAAGCATCAAAAAAGCCTTATCTCGAGAGATTGAACAAGGCGCAATTGAAGTGGAAAACTTGGGGCAGCAGATTGATATCCGGATCCGAGAGAAAGGAGCTTTCCCTGAAGGTTCTGCATTCCTGCAACCGAAATTCCGTCCTTTGGTGCGTCAAATTGCCGATCTGGTAAAAGACATACCTGGCAAAGTGCGGGTGACCGGACATACGGATAACCAAAAACTGGATTCTGAACTCTACCGTTCAAACTGGGATCTGTCCGCGCAGCGCGCAGTCTCGGTGGCGCAAGAAATGGAAAAGGTCAAAGGGTTTGATCATCAACGTTTACAGGTACGAGGCATGGCGGATACTCAACCGCTTGGCCCTAACGATACCGAAGCACAACGTGCGCTGAATCGTCGTGTTGAAATCAGCATTTTGCAAGGTGATCCATTGTACAGCGATGAAGTACCTTCGCTTGGCGCACCTACAAACCAATAGCGAGCTTCTCGGCTGAGAGGTGATTCACAAAGGCAAGTCGAATGGCTTGCCTTTTTTACAGGCTTTTCTCTCTCCTGTTGAATCGTGTATAATGCCGCCCCTTTAGCGTGAATGCCCCAACGGCTTGATATTTCAGTGCTGGTTGAAGCCAAACGCCACATCGTTCATCTAGATTGCGAATAAGCTTATGAAATTTATCGTCAAACCCCATCCGGAAATTTTTGTGAAAAGTGAATCGGTACGTAAGCGTTTCACAAAGATCCTTGAAAGCAATATTCGAATTATTGTGAAAGCCCGCACACAAGGGGTGGCGGTATTCAATCGTCGCGATCATATTGAAGTGACGGCCAACAGCGACACGTACTACGCCGAAGTGCTGGAAATTCTGACCACCACACCGGGTATTCAGCAAATTTTGGAAGTGCAGCAGTCAACCTTTACCGATCTGCACAACATCTATGAGCAAGTGCTGGAGCTGAATCGCGCCAATATCGAAAACAAAACGTTCGTGGTGCGTGCGAAACGTCGCGGTAAGCATGATTTTACCTCGATTGAACTTGAGCGCTATGTCGGTGGTGGTCTCAATCAAGCTGTAGCCAGTGCTAAGGTGAAATTGACTGATCCTGATGTAACCGTGCAAGTGGAGGTAGTGGATGAACTGCTAAACCAAGTGATTGCACGCCATAAAGGTTTGGGTGGCTTCCCTCTGGGTACTCAAGAAGATGTGTTGAGCCTGATTTCTGGTGGCTTCGACTCAGGCGTGTCGAGCTATCTGCACATCAAACGTGGCTCCAAAGTGCATTACTGCTTCTTCAATCTTGGTGGCCCAGCTCACGAGATTGGCGTTAAGCAAACTGCTTATTACTTGTGGCAAAAATACGGCTCATCCGCCAAAGTCCGTTTCATCGCGATCGATTTCGAGCCTGTTGTGGCTGAAATTTTAGAGAAAATCGATGACGGCCAAATGGGCGTTGTGCTGAAACGTATGTTTATGCGCGCAGCAGGTATGGTGGCAGAGAAGTTTGGTATTCAGGCGTTAGTGACGGGTGAAGCACTCGGCCAAGTGTCTAGCCAAACCCTGACTAACCTGCGCCATATCGACAATGTCACTGACACTCTGATTCTGCGTCCGCTGATCAACTGGGATAAAGATGACATCATTCGTTTGGCGCGTGAAATTGGCACAGAAGATTTCGCGAAGACCATGCCTGAATTCTGCGGTGTGATTTCAAAAAGTCCAACGGTGAAAGCAGTTAAAGAGAAGTTGGAAGAAGAAGAAGCCAAATTCGATTTCTCTTTGCTTGAACAAGTGGTGTACAACGCACGCAAAATCGACATTCGTGAGATTGGTAAAGAGTCACTCGAAAAAGCGCCTGAAGTAGAGCAGGTAAACAGTGCAGAAGAGAGTAACGCAGTCGTGCTGGATATTCGTAGTCCAGACGAAGAGGATGAGAGTCCACTTGAGATCGCAGGCGTTGAAGTGAAACACCTGCCGTTTTACAAGCTCGCGACCCAGTTTGGTGATTTGGATCAGTCGAAAACTTACTTGCTGTACTGCTCACGTGGTGTAATGAGCCGCTTACAAGCGCTCTACCTGCAAGAACAAGGCTTTAGCAACGTGAAAGTCTATCGCCCATAAGCGCGATCATGAGTTGATGAAAACGCAGAGTTTGCTCAGCAGGCTCTGCGTTTTTTTTCGCTTAACATTCTCCGGTTACTTGGTCGTGACAGAAAATGCAGATAAAAAAACACCGCCAACAGGCGGTGCTAAAAATTTGACAGACAGGTCAAAAATAAATACAGGAAGTATTTGTTTTGTGGCAGGGATAACTGCACAAAACAGATGGTAGAAACTACCTAACTCGAATTTCGAGTTTGCAAACACAACATCGCAACAACTAAGCCTATTGATTTACAAGGAAATCAAGCCGTTCAGGCCGCTGCTGCGCGGTGAAATATAGATTTTCTCTGGTCGGTTAGCAACGGACAAATTATAATGTTTCAGATTAAAAAAACTAATCTTGAACCGAGTATCTCTATGTCCAGAAGATTGCCCCCTCTCAATTCGTTAAAAGTGTTTGAAGCGGCCGCTCGCCATTTGAGTTTTACCCGAGCCGCTGAAGAATTATTTGTGACACAGGCCGCAGTTAGTCATCAAATCAAAGCCTTAGAAGAGTTTTTAGGCTTGAAATTATTTCGGCGCCGTAATCGATCTTTGCTGCTGACGGAAGAAGGACAAAGTTACTTCCTCGACATAAAAGATATTTTTAGTTCATTAGCTGAGGCAACGGATAAATTACTTGAGCGCAGTGAAAAAGGGGCGCTGACCATTAGCCTACCGCCAAGTTTTGCGATTCAATGGTTGGTACCACGTTTGGCGGATTTCAACCAACAAGAGCCAGATATTGATGTGCGTATCAAAGCGGTGGATATGGATGAAGGTTCACTGACGGATGATGTGGATGTGGCGATCTATTATGGTCGCGGTAATTGGCCGGGGTTACGTGCCGATAAGTTGTATCAGGAGTTTTTAATCCCACTCTGCTCACCAACCTTGCTACTCGGAAATAAGCCGATGGAAACTTTGCGAGATTTGTCTTTCCACACCTTGCTGCACGATACCTCTCGTAAAGATTGGAAACAATTTGCTAAAGAGAACGGTCTGGATAATGTGAATGTGAACCACGGGCCGATTTTCAGCCACTCAACCATGGTGTTACAAGCAGCTGCACACGGACAAGGCGTGGCATTAGGCAATAACGTATTAGCACAACCCGAAATTGATGCTGGGCGATTAATTGCTCCGTTTGATGAAGTGCTGATGACCAATAACGCTTTCTACGTGGTGTGCCATGAAAAGCAAGCTGATATGGGGCGGATTGCCACATTTCGTGATTGGATGTTGAAAAAGGCGCGCAGTGAGCAAGTGGATATCTTGCAGCACGGGCATGATCATTCAGTTAGCTAAAATGAGGTAGAGGATGAACAGTAAGTATTTACTCACTATCGGTGGTGTTTTGTCGGGTATTGCGGTGGGGCTAGGTGCATTTGCCGCACATGGCCTAAAAAAGACGCTGACACCTTATCTGCTTGGTGTGTTTGAAACTGGCGTGCAGTATCAATTTATTCATGCCTTGGCACTGTTGTTATGTGGTGTGTTATTGCTGCTGCCGATTCAACCTGCTGCACAAAAAGGCTTTCGCCGTGCGGCACTGTTTTTCCTCGTCGGTATTATCTGTTTTAGTGGCAGCTTGTATGCCTTAGCACTCACTGGAGTGAAGTGGTTCGGCCCCATCACCCCTTTGGGTGGGCTGATGTTTATGCTGGGTTGGGGTTGGTTTAGTTACGCGGCGTTGAAAAGTCAGTAGTCTTTTCGGTTATACCCAATAAAGCGCTGATTTAGTCAGCCGATGGCGGATTAAAACGGATATCTTGCAAGTTAAAGCCTAGCTCGATGTCCGTTTTTAAGGCGCTGACTTGTTTACAGATACGTGCCATCTCAATCTGTGGCTCGAGTTTTTTCCGGTATTTTTCGGGTAGCTCAGAGCTAACATACGCTTCTTCGATATTGGCGAATTGAGTCAAAATCTCTTTCGCGGCTTTAGGGCCAATGCCCGCAACTCCGGGAATCTGGCTTGAACTTACGCCCGTTAATCCCCAGTAGTCGGTTAATTGTGCTGGTGTCACTCCAAATTCTTGAGCAATGAAGGGCTCATCTAACCAGCGATGCTGAAAATAGTCGCGGATTTGTAGGGTCGGGGAGAGCAACTGACAGTAACCCTTATCCGTAGAGATAATCGTGACTTTCTCCTGATGAGCGGCCACTTTACAAGCCAGAGTGGCGACCAAATCATCCGCTTCATCACCTTCTGACAGCAGTGAATCAATCCCCAATTGCCACCAAGCATCTTGAATGGTTTCTAGCCCTTGTTGCAAAACCTCTGGCATGGGTTTTCGATTGGCTTTGTATGTGGGGAGTAGCTCAGCTCGCCAACCACGATCAGATAGATGGTGATCAAAAACCGCAATCATATGACTAGGCTGTGCTTCATTAATGATGCGCTGTAGAGTGCGTGTTGTGGTTTCTGCCGTTCTGGCAATATCGTTAGGATCTGGCTGCACCGAATGAACGCGGCGGATCAAATTAAGTGCATCGATAATGACAAGATGAAGAGACATAACCAAAAATCATCAAAAATAAGGGCTTATAAGGCCCTTATTGTAATTAAATCCGACAAGATTACTACCCAAGCCAGTATTTCAGTCTTGAGTAGAACCTTGCTTGAGGTTTAAGTGACGATCTTATAGCAAGGCACGTATGCGCTACCGCCGGGAAGTTTCATCCGATTTTGTGCCACGAAGTCATTGAGCAGTTGATCCATTTTTTTCATTAGGATCGGATCTCCGTGCATTTCAAAAGGTCCGTGACGTTCAATTTCACGTATTCCTTCCGCTTTAACGTTACCTGCTACAACACCTGAGAAAGCTCGGCGTAGATTTGCGGCTAACACTTCAGGGCGTTGATTCAAATGCAAATCTAAGTTCGCCATGCTCTCATGGTTTGGCTCAAAAGGCAGTTGAAATTCAGGTTCAATTTTCAGTGACCAGTTAAAGCTGTAAGCATCTTCTTTATCTTTACGATGCTGGCGAACCAGTGGCATCGCATTACTCATAATGCGCGCCGCTTCTGCCGGATTATCAATGACGATGCTGTAGTGTTTGCGAGCGGCTTCGCCCAAAGTATCGGTAATGAATTTATCCAAAGAGCGGAAGTAAGCTTCACTCTGTTTTGGCCCTGTGAGTACGATTGGCATTGGCTGATCGGCGTTTTCAGGGTGCATCATGATACCCAGAATATACAGCAGCTCTTCTGCGGTACCTGGACCACCTGGGAAAATAATGATGCCATGTGCCATACGTACGAACGCTTCCAAACGTTTTTCGATATCAGGCATGATCACCAGTTCATTAACGATCGGGTTGGGTGGCTCAGCCGCGATGATGGAGGGTTCGGTTAGGCCTAAATAGCGGTATTCACTGTAACGCTGCTTAGCGTGGCCTACCGCTGCGCCTTTCATCGGGCCTTCCATTGCACCGGGTCCGCAACCAGTACAGATATTGAGCTCACGTAAGCCAAGCTCATGGCCGACTTCACGAGTGTATTGGTATTCAACTTCATTGATGGAGTGTCCACCCCAGCAGACCACCAAATTCGGTGTCGCCCCTGGGATTAGGGTTCCCGCATTACGCAGGATGCCAAACACTAAGTTGGTGATGTGGGTGGCATTCGTCAGATTTAGACGCTGGCTATCGGCCAAATGCATATTGACGTAGACAATATCGCGCAGCACTGAGAAGAGGTGCTCTTGAATTCCTTTGATGATTTGTCCATCGACAAAGGCATGTTCTGGCGGATTGGCCAATTCGAGTTTGATACCTCGTTCACGACGCATCACTGTAATATCAAAATTTCTATATTTATCGAGCAGTTCTTTCGAGTTATCGGTGTGGCTGCCAGAGTTCAACACCGCTAGGCTGCAATTACGGTAGAGTTGGTAAAGATCACTTGATGCGGTCTTTTTCAGGCGTTCTACTTCCAGTTGAGAAAGTAGATCCATACTGCCTGCTGGGCTAACTTGAATAATCATAGTGTCCTCCTTCAACCTGAGGTTGAGGTCATGCTAGAGCATGATGTTGAGCATTTGTTATAAAACAAGAGTAGCAGAAATACCCAGAGAAGGGGGATAACCTCTTGATATATCTGATTTCAATCTAGAGGCATCGACTAAGGGAAGAAAATAGTTCAAGAGGGTAAATGTGAAATTGAGCACAATTTATTCGCTATTATGCTCAAATAACAGGCAGTTATTTCCAAGCTAGCTGGCTAGGTCCAATGCTTTTTGCTTCGTTTAAGGTCAAATTCAGGCGGTCTAATACGGTCTCTGGGGTATCAGAATCGGCAAAGCGAATACTGGCTGCGGAAAGTGTTATGGCCAGACTTTTATCGCGGAATTTAAACGGCAGTTTAGATACGTTACGCTGAATTTGATGAATGATCTGATAGCTTTCATTATCAGAACGTTCAGGAAGTAACAGAATAAATTCTTCACCGGAGAAACGTGCGACCGTATCGGTATCCAGTAACTCTTTTTTGATGGTGCGAGCAATAATGCCTAAAGCTTTATCTCCTGCTGCATAGCCGAAGCTATCATTGATCGATTTGAATCGATCAATATCAAATAGCACAACCCGCAAGTTGTGTTGAGTGCGTATCCAACGACGATACTCGTGCTCAAGTCGCTCGTTAAAACTGCTACGGTTGTACACTTTAGTCAGTGGATCAAGTTGAGCTCGTAAAGCCAGATCTTCAAGACGACGGCGGTAATCTTGTGCCAAATCGGATAAGGCTTCCATCTGATTTTTGCTGTAGTGCATACGTTCGAGAAGCGTTTGTTCTCGTTGCTCTGCCAAGGTCAAACGTTCTGAAAGGGAAGACATTTCTTTCAGTATTGGAGCCATCTTCTGTTTGAGTTGCTCCAGTTCAGTTTGCTCTTTCAATGTCGATTGGCTTCGTGAAACCAAACTACTGAGTTCACTGTTCATTTCTTGCCGATGTGCCACATAGCTCTGGCTTTGCTCAAGGTTTTGAGCTGCACTTTTTAAATTGTTGCCAATCGAAAGGTTAACTTGTTCTAAAAAAGCTTCCGCCGCTTTGCGTTCGGCATGGCTGCCATCCACCACTAAACGTAGCACTTCGAGCGTCAGCTCAAGCAGAGTATGAGTATTGACACCCAACAGCAATTTGGTGCGAATATCACTCAATTGATCTCCCGATTCGCCATTAAAGTCGAGCTCGGTGATTAAATGCTGTAATTCGATGGAAAGTCGGTTCAGCAGTTCACGATCGGCTTGCTGGGAAAGTTCATTGAGTGCGAGATTGGGGTTGGCACACTGGATTTTGACCGCTCGTTCATAGATCTCCAATAAGCGCAGAGCCTGTTGGTTTTTTTCCAGTGGTTGCGCCGCAGTAAAGCTTAAAAGATCACGGAGATCACGCTTAACTTTGGCGGGTAATCCCGGAACGCGCAGTAGTATTTCACCGCTGCGTTTTAGCTGGCTATCCAGATGACTATTTTGTTTGTCCATGGCCAATGACTGTTGTTTCAACATGCGTTCCAGCACAGCCAGTTGAGGGATCAGCGTGCTGATGTCTTTTTGTTGTTCTAATGCGAAGCAGAGCTCTTCTAAACTTTGGTTTAGTCTTTGGCTGCTACCGTGACAGGTCGTAGCCAGTGAAGTGACCATTCGTTTAAGCACTTTCTGCTCTCGGTTAAATTTGAACGAAGTATCTCTTTGTGTCAAACGTACTTGTTCTAACTGAGATTTCAGTCTGTAGAGTTCTGCTTGGATATCTTGTTCTAGGACGCCCATGTACAACAAACTAGATAGTAGGGGATCAATCCTGATCCTATTTATTGATTTGTCGATAATAGCAAATATTTTGCTGTCGTCACTCGATGTTTATGCCGAGTGAGCTATATTTGCCCATCTTTTAAGAGTTTTTTGATGTTGTCCTCATTCTTATAAGAAGAATGAACTTTGATCAGGCCTTGATTAATCGCTTGTTTACATGAAAGCCTAATATTCTCCGAAGCAAAACTGGCGGCTGGAGCATTATCAATCGCTTTTAAATAAATCCAATGGCTCTGACTTTCACTCTGGCTTAATTCTCTAGCGATGTGTGTGGCCATTAACAAAATATCAAGTAGTTCTTTGTCATTGATCGCGGTGTAGGCACGTGGCAAGAACGGATAATCAGCCATTCCCACTCGAACTATTCTATTTATTTTTCGTTCCGGCTCAAATTCATTTATCCATGATTGAATCTGGTTGAATAATGTTTCAGGTTCGCTACGTTGTTCACCATTTTTTTCTATATAAAGTAGGCTAGCATCCGAGAAATGATACAACCGATTGGGTTCTTTTATTCTTCCTTTTAGGAATTTTCCCAGAGCCCGCTCTAATTCCAAACCTGCAGTGTATCCATTTTGCAGATACATGTTGCGCATAAAAGGAATATCAATTAAAGCAAAGCGTAAGCGATCATTAAGTGGTTGCTGAATCAATTCACCTAATTGCCATTGCTCATAATTTTTGTTGCTGTTTTCTAATGAACTTGGCAGTTTAGCATTTAGCATTCTCAAGTTATTGAGACGCGATCTAGGGTGAGTAAATAAGGTGTCGTGTAATTCTTGAACCTCATCTCGAAAGGCTTGAACCAGATACCCACGTCTCAACACGATGATAAAAAAGACAACGCTGATCGCCAGTAGGAAAATAGCGATTTTTCGAAGCTGACTGAGTTGATTTTCGGTTTGTTGTAACTGCTTTTCTTGTCCAACTAAATGCAAGGTTTGTTCAATAAATTCCCTTTGTTGGCGAAATGCATCTTCACTGATTTGGTTCAATTTATTTTGTCGCTTTTGCGCGAGAATTTGGCTCTTTTTAAAACTATCTAGCGCTTTTGTTGCAGATCCTGTTCTTTCATATCCCAAAGAAAGTAAACGATAGGCTTGTTCTTGAAGATAATCATCTTGAATAGATTCACCGATTTGTAGCGCTTTTTCTGCGTAACGGACAATATCGTGATCGATATTTTGATAATAAGCCAATCCAGAATGCAAAAGTGCTGCGTGCCCATTTAAACGCGGAATAGGGCTAACATTCAGCATTTCTTCTGCGTTGGTCAAATATTGTTCGGCGATTGGATAGTTGTAGAGCTGTAAATAGGTTGCCGCAAGATTGATACGAATTTCAATATCATCACTGAGAGAGGCATTGTTATTTTTATGGTCAATGACATTGAAATAATGTACCAAGGCTAAGTTATATTTTCCTTGTTGATAGTAGATATCACCCATTTGTTTGAGAACTATAGGTAAATAAGGTGATTGTTCATAACGGCCGTAAAAGTCGGCAGCTTGTGAAAAATGATCTAATGCCTTATCCAAGACTTGTCGGTTGAAAAATAACTGCCCTAAGAGAGTATTCGCTTTGGCTAGCAATGCTCCTGAGTTACTTTCAATTGCGCTCCAGTAAGCAATCAGCAATTCTGAAAGTGCGAGGTTATAACGTTCATGGCTGAGATGATGTTCACCCAAGGTTAAGTGGTATTCGATGGCCGGTTTTTCAGTTTGCAAGCTTTCAATATACGGTTTGGCTTGAGCAAACAGCTTATCGGCTAACTCAAGATCATTGGCTTTTGACGCAATTTCAGCACGCAGTAGCGTCATTTTATAATCGATGCCTTTCGCAATTTGATCCGCATTTTCAATCACTTGGTATTGCTCATCGATCTGGCGTAATTGCTCGCGGGCAGTCATTGCATCGCCGTTGTTTTGCCAAGCGAGGCGAGTGCTGAGGATTTGCACATCGAGCAACAAATAAGGCAGTTGGTACTGCTGTGTGAGCGCCTTGGCATCACGTAGTGCCAACTGAGCTTTGTCATATTCCCCGAGTTTGTCGAGTGCTTGAGCCAAAATCATAAGCGCATCAACGCTACTACCGGGAGTGCGTGTGCGGCTATCCGCTTCATCTCGCGAAACCGTTGCGGGATGCTTATCTAATTTGTCGGCTAAATGGCGTTCACTTAGGTACTGTTGCGCCATTTTTTTTGCTTGCAAAGGGGAGATCTCTATCAAACCATTGGCTTCATTGAGCATGGGAGAAGAATAAATAGTGGCCTGTGCCCAAGCTGAAATCAGCAGTAAGCCCGCAATGGTTATCCAGCGCAGAAATCTCATCCTAAGTTGCATCCTTATTGTCGCGCCATACGTTGATTATGCTCTGGTGCTGAATGGCAGTTGGAGCGGAATGGGTTAATGTCTAAGCCACCGCGTCGAGTATAACGTGCATATACGGTTAAGGTTTTTGGCTGACAGTAACGCATAATGTCAGTAAAAATACGTTCCACACACTGCTCATGAAATTCGTTATGTTCGCGGAAAGAAACAATATAACGCAGTAACGCTTCACGGTTAATTTGGGCACCGTGGTAAGCAATTTCCACGCTGCCCCAATCTGGCTGATTGGTGATTAGGCAGTTGGATTTAAGCAAATGGCTGTGCAGCACTTCGCTGATCTCTTCACCCTGTGCTGCGCCTTGCAGCAAGGCATCATCAAACTCGTAGTCCTTAATCTCAATATCTTGCTCATCAATACACTCACCTTGCATGGTTACAATCGGCTCAGCCGTGTATTCGATCAGTGATTTCACTTTTACGGTTACCGTTTCGCCTGCACAGGTGGAAAGATCTTGCACAAGGCGTGCTTGCACATCATCCCAAGAGGCAAAGTGAGTTTGGTTGTAACTATTAAGGTAAAGCTTGAAGGATTTGGATTCGATCAAATTTGCGCTAGTGGCGGGAATAGAAACTTCACCGATCGCCACTTGTGGCAGCCCTTTCTCATTGAGCCAAGAGAGCTCATACAGAGTCCAAATATCACAGCCTTGAAAAGGCAGAGTATCTCCGAGATGCAGATCATCACGGTTCAGGCTGCGAGGTACGGGTTGCAACAGCATTGGGTCGTACTGGTTGGCATAATCGGTTTTTTTACCCAGTGTTAGGCCAGCCAGCTCTTTGGCGTCGGAATATTTGCTCATACTTTCAAGTCGATTCGATTAGAATGTGCAGAATTTTACGCAATCCCAGTGCCAGTGTCATTAACGAGGCTGCGCAAACTCTACATGGAGATGATTATGACGCCAAGCGTTGTGCAAGCCTTAAGCGCATTCAGTCAGCGTTTTTTACAATATTGTGAACAGCAAACCGGTCAATTGCCGGAAAATGACGAGTTAATCGGATTGGCTTCACCTTGTGTGGTGGAAGAATTAGCCGATGCGGTTCGCTGGCGTCCCGTTAATCGTGAAGTGTGGGCGGATTTTAATAATGTCGAGCGGGCGATTGAGCTCACGCTGCACGAGGATATTAAAGCGTTTTATGCCTGCCAGTTTAGTGCGGACATGCCAGCGCAGTGGCGAGGCCGTGAGCTGACATTGCTGCAAGTATGGAGTGAAGATGATTTCACGCGCTTGCAGGAGAACATTCTGGGTCATTTAGTGATGCAGCGTCGCTTAAAACAAAAACCAACGGTGTTTATTGCGACAACAGAGGATGAGATGTCGGTGATTGCCATTTGTAACCTGACCGGCAATGTGATCCTTGAGAAATTAGGGACAGCGCAGCGTGAAGTATTGACTGCCGATCTTGAGACGTTTTTACAGCAGCTTGAACCAAGGGTGAATTGAGATGTACGTGGTTGAGTTGGAATTTGAGTGTTTTGATAACACCACAATTAGCGCGGTCGATAAAGCGATTAATGGCTTGATGGATGCATTACGTTACAACGGACAAGTATTGGGACGCGAGTTTCCGATTGTGCTGGGTGATGGTGTGTTTTACATACGCACCGTATGCCCAGAAAAAGAGAGTTTGCACCCTAAATTCCATTCGGAATACGTTGAAGCTTGTGTTAGCCGTTTAAGTGATGCTTGTTTGCTTGCCCCGAAAGTACGTGTGCTGGGGTTAGACATTAATTCAGAACAAGCCGCGGAAGAGGAAACTCCTAGCTGGCAGGTGCTGTACACCACGTATGTGCATACTTGCTCACCTCTGCGCAGCGGTGAAACATTGCTACCGATCCCTTTGTATCGTAATCCGCCGACCTTTAATGGTGACCATAAAGCCGTGATCAAATGGCAAACCGAATGGCAAGCGTGTGATGAGTTGCAAATGGCAGGAGCGTGCAAAGCTGAACATGCTGCGCTGCATGAGATTTGCGATGTGGATAGTGATTTATTCCGTCGTGGTTGGGACCTACGTGGCCGTATTGAATTTCTGACTAAAGTGCCAACCTATTACTATCAGTATCGGGTTGGAGGCAGTAGCCTTGCGGAAGAAAAAGCGCGCCCTTGCCCTAAGTGCGGCGGAGAGTGGTTGCTGGAAGAGCCATTGCACGACATCTTCCATTTTTGTTGTGAGCCGTGCCGGATTGTCTCCAATATTTCATGGGATCATCTGAAGTAGAGTGTGGAAGGTATCCGCATCCATCGCTTTTTCTTTGTATTAAAAAGCTCGGTAATAAAAAAGGTTGGCTTAGAGCCAACCTTTTTTGATCATATTTCAATAGTTTGTTTTTAAAGGCTAATGCTTGAAGTTAAGCCATTACCAACCTTTTACCGCGCCACCTTGGAAGATTTCTGAAGCAGCTTTAGCTACTTCATCTGTTTGGTAAGCTTTCTTGAAGTTTTGTACGTTTTCCGCGTTTACATTCGCTTCACGAGCTACCAGCAAGTTAACGTATGGAGACTCTTTGTCTTCAACGAAGATGCCGTCTTTTTCTGGCGTTAGGTTGATTGAGCTCGCGTAAGTGGTGTTGATGATAGACAGAGCAACATCATCCAGTGAACGTGGCAGTTGAGCTGCATCCAATTCTAGGATCTCAAGTTTCTTTGGGTTTTCAACGATGTCACGTACGGTCGCCAGCAGACCTGCGTCTTCACGCAGTTTGATCAAACCTTGTTGTTGCAGCAGAAGCAGTGAGCGACCTAGGTTAGTTGGGTCGTTTGGTACTGCAACACGCGCACCTTCTTGGATCTCATCAACAGATTTAATTTGTTTTGAGTAGCCTGCGATTGGGTAAACAAAAGTGTTACCTACAATTGCCAGCTTGTAACCACGGTCAGCCACTTGCTTGTCTAGGTATGGTTTGTGCTGGAATGCGTTAGCATCGATAGAACCGTCATCCAACGCTGCGTTTGGCGTTACGTAGTCGGTAAAGGTCACCAGTTCTACATCCAGATTGTATTTTTCTTTAGCAACTTTTGCTGCTACTTCAGCAACTTGTGCTTCCGCACCCGCCATAACACCAATTTTTACTTTGTTGTTATCGACCGCTTTTTCACCACAGCCAGCCAAAATCAGGGTTGAGGCAGCAGCTGCGATAGTCAGTAAACTTTTCAGGCTAAACTTCATGATGAACTCCTTGTTCAAAAAGGCTTTTGTTTTGCTTATCGATGATCGACGCGGCGTACCAACGCATCACCGATGGATTGGATAATTTGTACCAGCACAATCAGCATGACCACAGTCACCGCCATGATGATGATGTCATAACGGTGGAATCCGTAGCGGATTGCCACATCGCCCAGACCACCACCGCCTACGGTACCTGCCATGGCTGAGTAGCTGACCAGTGTCACTAGAGTAATAGTGACTGAGTTTAAAATCGTCGGTAGCGCTTCAGGTAGCAGTACCTTACGAATGATTTGCAGCGGAGTCGCCCCCATTGATTGAGCAGCTTCCACCAACCCTGTCGGCACTTCGAGCAATGCGCTCTCAATTAAGCGTGCCACAAATGGAATCGCACCAATGGTGAGGGGCACAATCGCCGCTGTGGTACCGATAAAGGTACCGACAATCAGTTTGGTGACGGGAATAATCGCAACCATCAACACCAAAAAGGGTACTGAGCGGCCAATGTTAACAATGGCACCGAGCACTCGATTGAGCGGTAGGTTTTCCAGCAATCCATCTTTTTTGGTGGTGTGTAGAATCACCCCAAGCGGAATACCTAGTGCAAAACCAACCACACCCGCAATCGCGACCATGTATAGGGTTTGCCAAGTAGCCGTCAGTAGTAAGTCGCTGTTAAGAGCAACCCATTGTGTAATCGTATTAAAGGACATAACCCAGCACCTCCACTTTCACATTGTGCTCGCGCAGATACTCGATAGCGGCTTGATCGTCCTCTGCATTACCAAAAATTTCTGCCACCATCATGCCAAACTTCACTCCGCCTGCGTAATCCAGATCAGAACTGAGAATGTTGACATCGATATTGTACTTACGGGCAATTTGCGTCATAAGCGGTGCATCCACCGTTGCTCCAGTAAATTCCAAACGTACCAGAGGGTAGCTACCTGCTACGCGAGAAGGTTGCAGTCGAACTTGGTAATCTTCAGGAATAGACAAATCCAAGGTTGAGCGGATGAATTGATGCGCCAACTCAGTTTTTGGGTGGGCAAAAATATCTCCAACCGTACCTTTCTCAACCAGTTCACCACCACCAATAATCGCCACTTCGTGACAAATGCTTTTTACCACATCCATTTCATGCGTAATTAGCAAAATGGTCAGGTTAAGCTTACGGTTAATCTCTTTGAGCAGTTCCAGAATCGACTGAGTCGTTGCCGGATCCAGCGCGCTAGTCGCTTCATCACACAGCAGCACTTTGGGATCGCTCGCTAAAGCACGCGCAATCGCTACGCGCTGTTTTTGGCCACCAGAAAGATTGGCTGGGTAGCTATCACGTTTTTCCGCCAGACCCAC
This sequence comes from Vibrio mimicus, assembly GCF_019048845.1. Taxonomy (NCBI): domain Bacteria; kingdom Pseudomonadati; phylum Pseudomonadota; class Gammaproteobacteria; order Vibrionales; family Vibrionaceae; genus Vibrio; species Vibrio mimicus. The sequence continues at coordinate 2,369,082 of NZ_CP077426.1, read as the reverse complement.
CAGAGCCAGTAACTCCGTTACTTTGGTTTCGATGTGTTGGCGCGGTTTATCAGCCAACTCTAGCGGCAGAGCCACGTTTTCAAACACAGTACGTGAAGAAAGCAGATTAAAATGCTGAAAAATCATGCCGATGTTACGACGTGCCGCGCAAAGCTGCTGATTGCTTAGCGTGGTTAAGTCAACGCCATCCACAATCACTTGGCCGCTGGTCGGCTTTTCTAGCATGTTGACACAACGGATCAGCGTACTTTTTCCGGCACCGGATGAACCAATCACCCCAAAAATTGTGCCTTGTGGAATCAATAAATTGATGTCTTTCAGGGCGTGGATTTCTTTATCCCCCTGATAGAACACCTTATTTACGCTTTTAATCTCAATCATGTGCAACCCTGTACTGCGAGAGGCAGAATAATCTGTTGGCCTCTTTGTCAATTAGTAGTCGATGCTATGGGCTTGCTGAGTTTAAGTCAATAGATATTTTTACGTCTAGACGTCTAAATGGACGTGACTGGTTAGATGAGAAAGTAATTAGATAGTGATGAAAAAAATAAAGCGTGCAATAATTCGCGCAAAGTGACTTGAAAGAGATAGCATTTTGGCAAAACCAGCCGTATTTCTGGATCGTGATGGCGTGATCAACGTCGATCATGGTTACGTGCATGATGAGCACGATTTCCAATTCATTGAAGGTGTATTTGAAGCGACTGCGGCTTTGCAGCGCATGGGCTATCTATTGGTGTTGGTCACCAATCAGTCCGGAATTGCGCGTGGCAAATTCAGTGAAGAGCGTTTCATCTCTCTAACCCAGTGGATGGACTGGAACTTTGCCGATAATGGCGTTGAATTTGATGGTATCTATTACTGTCCTCACCATGCTGAACACGGTATTGGTCAATACAAAGAAGATTGTGATTGTCGTAAACCAAAGCCAGGTATGTTCCTCTCTGCGCGTGATTTCCTCAAGATCGACATGGCCAATTCGGTGATGGTCGGTGACAAAGCTGAAGATATGATGGCGGCGGAAGCGGCGGGCGTAGGCACTAAGATTCTGGTGCGTACAGGTAAGCCAGTGACCGAGCAAGGCGAAGCGTTGGCGACCGTTGTGCTCGATAGCATACGTGATGTACCGCATTATCTGCTGCGAGTGAAAAAATAAGGTCGCTTAAGCGGCCTTATTTACGGCTAACTCTCTTCTTATTGATGAATACCAAACACAGCGCATGAATCGAAAACTGACCATTTTAGACATTGCTAGGCTCTCGGGCGTCGGGAAATCAACTGTCTCACGTGTGTTAACCAATGATCCTAAAGTGAAGCCTGAAACTCGCGCCAAAGTGGAGCAGGTGATTGCTGAGTCGGGTTACGTGCCTTCTAAGTCGGCACAAACCATGCGTAGTGGCAGCCAAAAAGTGGTGGGTATCATCATTTCGCGTTTGGATTCCCCTTCCGAAAACAAAGCGGTCAGCACTATGCTGCAAGCCCTTTATACTCACGGTTATGATGTAGTGATTATGGAGAGCCAATTTAGCCGCGAAAAGACCAACGCCCATTTGAAAGTGCTCGCTAAGCGGCAAGTGGATGGGGTGATTGTGTTTGGTTTTACGGATATTGACCATGATGCTTTGCTTAGTTGGCAGCATCGCTGTGTGCTTTTGGCAATGCACAGTGAAGAGATCTCCTCGATCAATTATGACAATGCGGGGGTGATTGAGCGTGCCTTACAACATCTAGCCCAAAAACAGCTACGTCATATCGCCTTTATTGGCGTGGATCCACGTGACAAAACCACCGGTGAGCTGCGCCTTAACGCGTATCTCAGTTGGTGTGCTCTACATGGCATTGAAGCGAATTATCAAACCGGACAACTGCATCACGATAGTGCTTATCAGTTGGTGGATAAGGTATTGACTGAACAGACACAAGCGATTGTGTGTGCAAGCGATACTTTAGCGCTCGGGGTGATTAAGCGACTGCAAGAGCGTCAACGCGATGATGTCGTCGTAACAGGGGTGGGTGGTAATGAGCTGCTCTCTTTCCTATTCCCGAAAGTGTTCAGTGTTGACCCTGGCTATCGCGAAGCGGGTAAGCTGGCTGCTGATCTACTGATTGAGCAACTTTGTGGAACGCATGCAGAATGTGTTCACCTCACTCAGTCTCCCATTTCTCACTGATCGTTCTGTTCCTTTTTTGAATGAGTGAAAATAAGGTCGCTCATCCTAATCTATTAGCCTTGTTCTGCTCATGCGGATAAGCCTGTTTACGGCAGGCTTACAACAGCAATGCATTTACCTCTGCTTTACTACACTGAAATAATGAACAAAGAACGAACTGTGTGATCGCTTTCAATTTATGGGATTGTTCCCATTTTTATCTGTTATGTATTGTGTCAATATCTCATCAATTGATTTGGGACTGTTCCCAAATGCTGCGACATAACTATTCAATAGGGTGGACAAGGATATGAGTAAGATTGCGAAACAAGACGTTACGCGTCTTATCGAACTGGTGGGAGGCGAAGGTAATATCGCCAGTGTTACTCACTGTTTGACACGCTTACGCTTTGTGCTGAATCAGCCTGAACTGGCTGACAAAGCGGGTTTGGAGGCGCTTAGCATGGTGAAGGGCTGCTTTACCAATGCAGGGCAGTTTCAGGTGGTGATTGGCACCGAAGTTGATCAAGTCTACAAAATGCTGTTGGAACAGACGGGTAAACAAGCGGCTTCAAAAGAGGATGCCAAAGTTGCGGCGCGCCAAAACATGAATGTGCTGGAGCGAGGCATCTCCCATTTGGCTGAAATTTTCGTGCCTCTGCTTCCTGCGATCATTACCGGCGGTTTGATCCTCGGTTTTCGAAATGTGATTGGCGACATTCGCATGTTTGATGGCAAAACGCTGACCGAAATCAGCCAGTTTTGGGCTTCGGTTCATGCATTTTTGTGGCTGATTGGTGAAGCGATCTTCTTCTTCCTACCTGTCGGTGTCTGTTGGTCAACCGTGAAAAAACTTGGCGGTACGCCGATTCTCGGTATTACCCTTGGGGTTACCTTGGTTTCTCCACAGCTCATGAATGCTTACTTGATTGGTAAGCAAGTACCGGAAGTCTGGGACTTTGGATTGTTTGCGATTGAAAAAGTGGGCTATCAGGCTCAGGTTATCCCCGCAATTTTAGCTGGTGTGATGTTGGCTTTTATTGAGAACAATTTAAGACGTATCGTACCTTCCTATCTCTATCTGGTGGTGGTGCCATTTGTTTCGATTCTTGTCTCTGTAGTACTGGCTCATGCCTTGATTGGCCCGTTTGGCCGCGTGATTGGTGATGGGGTGGCATTTGCAGCGAAAGCGGCAATGACCGGTGATTTTGCGGTGATTGGTTCGACCTTATTTGGCTTCCTGTATGCGCCTTTAGTGATTACGGGGATTCACCACACCACCAACGCCGTGGATCTGCAATTGATGCAGGAATTGGGTGGTACACCGATTTGGCCTTTGATTGCCCTTTCAAACATCGCCCAAGCTTCAGCCGTGGTAGGCATCATTATCATTAGTAAAAAGCAGGGCGAGCGAGATATCTCCGTGCCAGCGGCAATTTCCGCCTACCTTGGGGTAACGGAGCCTGCAATGTACGGTATTAACCTGAAATACAAATTCCCTATGCTCAGCGCAATGATCGGCAGCGCTTTGGCTGCGGCTGTGTGTGGTAGTGCCGGTGTGATGGCCAACGGCATTGGTGTGGGTGGTTTGCCGGGCATTCTTTCCATTCAACCGCAGTATTGGAGCATTTACCTGCTTGCGATGCTGATTGCGATAGTGGTACCCGCAGCATTGACTCTGCTCATGTACAAGCGCGCCCAGAATTCAGGCAAGCTGGCTGTGGCGAGCGCTTAACCTTCCCTATATTGGAGTGGTTATCACCACTCCTTTTCTTCGTTTTTGAGTCAATTTTTGAGTAAGTGAGAGTAGTATGAGTAGCTCAGCCCAATCTATGCCTTGGTGGAAAACCGCGGCAATTTATCAAATTTACCCGAAAAGTTTTTGCGATAGTGGCGCAAAAGGTATCGGAGATCTGCAGGGCATTATCAGTAAACTTGACTATCTGTTGAAGCTTGGGATTGACGCTATTTGGCTGACGCCGATTTACCAATCTCCGATGATCGATAATGGCTATGACATTGCCGATTACTACGCGATCAATCCTGATTTTGGCACCATGCAGGATTTTGAACAGTTATTGAAAGAAGCGCATCGGCGCGGTATTCGCATCATCATGGATATCGTGGTTAACCACACCTCAACCGAACACGCTTGGTTCCAATCTGCGTTGGGTGATCGCAGCAGCTCCTACCGTGACTACTATATTTGGCGCAAACCGGTTAACGGTGGTGTGCCGAATAATTGGCAGTCTAAATTTGGTGGCAGTGCATGGGAGCTAGATGAAGCGACCGGTGAGTATTATTTGCATCTGTTTGCCAAACAGCAGGCCGACCTCAATTGGGAAAACCCGCAAGTTCGGGAAGAAGTCAAAAAAGTCATCAGCTTTTGGGCAGAAAAAGGCGTGGATGGCTTCCGGCTTGATGTGATTAATCTGATCTCCAAACAGCAAGATTTTGCTGATGATGAAGTTGGCGATGGCCGCCGTTTTTATACCGATGGCCCGAGGGTGCATGAGTATCTGCAAGAGATCAGTCGAGATGTCTTTCAGCGTTATGGCAGCGTAACCGTGGGCGAAATGTCTTCAACTACCTTGGAACATTGCCAGCAATATTCTGCGCTGGATGGGCGAGAGCTTTCTATGGTGTTTAATTTCCATCATTTGAAAGTCGATTATCCGAATGGCGAAAAGTGGACCAATGCGCCATTTGATTTTCTGCAACTCAAGCAAATCTTTAATCATTGGCAAACGGGGCTGAATGGTAAAGGGTGGGGCGCACTGTTTTGGTGTAACCATGATCAGCCGAGGATTGTCAGTCGTTTAGCGAATGATCAGCAGTACCGAGTGGAGTCTGCGAAAATGCTTGCGGCGACCATTCACCTGATGCAAGGCACACCTTATATCTACCAAGGTGAAGAGATTGGAATGACCAATCCGAGGTTTACCTCGATTAAGCAGTATCGCGATGTGGAAAGCATTAACATCCACCAGATGATGGTGCAGCAACAAGGGATGCCAGAAAGTGAAATGCTGGCGATTCTGGCGCAAAAGTCGCGTGATAACTCTCGTACTCCTATGCAGTGGGATGCGAGTCGTCATGCCGGTTTTACTCGTGGCGAACCGTGGATTGATCTGGCGAGTAACTACTCTGATATTAACGCTCAAGCCGCTTTGGAAGACCCGCATTCGGTGTTTTACTTTTATCGCCGATTATTATCGCTGCGCAAAAAAGTTAAGGTGATCACCGATGGCGACTACACAGATTTGCTGCCCGATCATAAAGAGATATTTGCTTATCAGCGCCGAAATCAGAAACAAGTGCTGATCTGTTTGAATAACTATTACGGTCACGAAGCGGAATGTGTATTACCCGAATTACCACTGGATGACGCGCTTTATTTATTGGGCAATTATTCAGGGATTGAGTTACAGCGTGTATTGGCGCACCAAGTGCTACGCCCATATGAGACACGCATCATTCTGATTGAGTCTCCCCTATAGGATTCAATCATCTTTCAGCCCCGCATTGCCGGGGCTTTTTTGTTCTTGGTTGGTCACAAATCGTCACATAACGGTTAAGCTCAATCCGCTATAGTTTGGATTCTTGCCCAATGGATGTGGACATAATGAACGGGACTTTACCTCAATCTTACCGAGTGATTCTGGTTGAAGATGACTTAGAGCTTGCGGAGCTGATTAAAGATTTTCTTAACCACTATGAATTTGATGTCACTATCGTTACTGATGGCCTTCAAGCGGTAGATAGCATCTTGAATGCACAACCCGATCTGGTCATTTTGGATATTATGTTGCCCGGTCAAAGCGGTATGGAAGTTTGCCGCGCTATTCGTGAACAATACCGAGGCATGATCTTGATGCAAACGGCACTCGATGACGACATCGATCAAATGATGGGCTTAGAACTTGGCGCAGACGATTATGTCGTAAAGCAAGTTAAACCGCGGCTGTTGCTTTCTCGAATACGTGCTCTGTTGCGTCGTCAAGAGCGCAATACTCAAGGTGATAAGTATGAGTTACGCATTGGATCTTTATGGATGAATCTGCAACACAGGGCGGTGTTGTTAGCGCAATGCCCAGTCAGGTTAACCACGAGTGAATTTGAGCTTCTGTACCTGCTTGCGCAAAATGTTGGCACCATAGTCACGCGGGATGACATAGCCCAACAGATCCGAGGTTTTGAATATGATGGTTTAGACCGCTCTATTGATCGGCGGATTTCAAGACTAAGGCGAGCACTTAACGATGACCCGAATGAACCACGACTGATTAAAACAATCCGTGGACGGGGTTATCAGCTGTGTGCGGTACAAGAAGGGGAGTGGCAATGATTAGAGCATTTGGGGTGCTTTGGGTCGCGGTGTTTCTCCCCATTTTATTGCTTAGTATCCCCAATCAATTTAACCCGATCCAACAGCTTACACGCACTCTGTCGGAAGACTTCTATAAGCCGGTTTACCGAAGCAACTTTTCGTTTCTATCAGGAAAGCTACAGCAAGCGCCACCTACCGAGTGGCCTATGATCGTCGAGCATTATGCCCAATATTTTACTTACTCGTTACGTTTGGATGAGTTAGAGAGCTACGCATCTTCCACTCTGTTTTATCCCGCTTTACAAAGTGGCGAGCTTATTTTCCAAGATGGCGACCCCAATGTTTTATTACAACGAGTCCCGAACAGTAATAAGGTGCTCTATTTCGCGATTAATGAATCCAGAGAACAGGGCGCATTGAACCAAGCGCGAGGAACACTATCACTCGCCATTGAAGATCTGCGTAGTCAGCCTCGTAGCCAGTGGGAAAGCAGTATCGCGGAGCATAATCGTTTGATTCCGCTAAAACTGAGTTTAGTGCGAGAAGCCGATTTATTGCCGATTGAGCAGGAAAAGCTCGGTGCAGCCAAAGGGCAGATGATCAGCTATCTGAATCCCCAAGGCAGCATGATTTTACTGGCTCCGCTTGATGAGGGAGTCTGGCTACATGTTGAAGACAATATCTCCTATCAAACGCAACTGAAACTGACGACTGCCATCGCGGGGTTGTTCTTTTTAGGTATTTCTATTGCCTTAGTGATGTGGATTTTTCCCTTGTGGCGAGATCTCAAACGACTGGTGAAAACCGCTAATGAGTTTGGGCAAGGCGTACTTTCAAAACGAGCTTCAACCTCTCGGCTTTCGGTGATCTCTCAATTGAGCGAGTCCTTCAATCAAATGGCCAACAACATTGAAAAACTGATCGCGAGTCAAAGAACCCTCACTAATGCGATTGCACATGATTTGCGAACACCGCTTTATCGTCTGCGTTTTGCCTTTGAAATGTTGGATGATCCAGACATAGCGCAAAGCCAAAAAGACAAATACCGCCAAATCATTCATTCCAGCATTGAAGACCTCGACCACTTGATCAATCAAACCTTAGTGCTGTCGCGCTATAACCGAATTACCGACATCAGCCATTTTTCTTACTGCTATTTCACGGAAAATTTAGACGCGGAAGCAGAACTTTTCCGGCTTGAGAACCCGCATCTAAAACTGCAAGTGGACGTATCGGATTCTCTACGTCAGCAGAAGCTGTTTGTCGACCACCGGGCTTTATTACGAGCCGTTAAAAACCTGCTAAGCAATGCAGCGAGGTATGCCAAGCAGGAAATACGTCTTTCTTTGAACGAAGCTCAAGGAGAGCTGATATTAATCGTTGAAGATGACGGTGTGGGCATCTCTGCCGATGATGTTGAACGTATTTTTGAGCCTTTTGTGCAACTGAATAACCAGGAACGCAACAGTGAAAAAGGGCACGGTCTTGGGTTAGCGATTGTTAAGCAGATCACTCGTTGGCATCAAGGCCAAGTCGAGGTGAAACGTTCGGACTTACTCGGTGGTGCGCGTTTTGAATTGCGTTGGCCGAAAGAGATTGCGGTGGGAAATGTGACCAAGTTGGATACAAATAGTCAATGAATTGCTAAAGAGTCAGTTATCGCTTCGATGTTAACTTGATTGGGTGGAGGAATGAACCCACTTACAAGGAGTTAGCATGAATCGTAAACCATTGGCGCTATTGCTGAGTTGCGCCTTTTTCTCAATCCCCAGTTTGGCTAGACCCATTGAATGGCGCCCCGGGTTTAGTGGCGATATCAGCTTAAATGCTGGTTTTAGCCAAACCAATTCCCAATTGAATACGGATGACAGCAATGCCATCACTCAAAGTTTAAATGGAGCAGGGAAACAGCTCGAAACCGTTTCTCCCCTTATCTTAGGCCGCTTGCAATATACATTTGGTCATCAGGCACTCTTCTTTGGAAATAGTGAAGATCAGATAAGTGAAGCTCAGTTTCAAAGTGAGCTGGGATGGATTGGACAAATTTCTGCGAATACTTACCTCACGCTTGCTGTGTTTGGCAACATTCCCGGCATGGATGAAACGTGGCAAGACCCGTACCTCACTGGCTTACAACGCACAAAAACCGATCACAATGTCGTTGGTGCGCGAACCGCTCTCGAGGTCAGTCTACCTTTTCCGGTCACACTGAAATATGCCTACGCTGACAGTGAGATTGAGCATGACATCGTAGGCCAATCACAAGCTCTCACCTCTAGTGAACAACATTCGCTGTTACGCAGTAGCACCTATCAACGATTCGGTGCCGAAATACATTTCCCGCTTTCTATGAGCATTATGTTATCCCCTGGATTCTATTACACCGATCAAGCGGCTGAAGGGAGTGCGCAGAGCCGCACAGAAACCGCAGCACAACTTAGTTTCTTTGCAAATCTGGATAGGCATCAAGTGGTTGTGACTTTACGTAGCAGCAAGAGCAACTATGAGCAGGACAACCCTGTCTTTGGCCGCAAGCGAGATGACGATACTTTCGCCATGTTTGCTGTTTATGGCTATCAAGATCCCTTTGCACTTTCCCACACTCAACTGAATGTGATGGCGGGATACCAGCAGCAAGATGCGCAAATCGATTTCTATGATAGTGAGAACACGTTTATTGCCACTGGCATCAGTTACACCTTTTAATCTATGACAGGAAAGACTCATGTTTAAGTTAACCCATTTATTGAAGACATTTTGTATTGTTATTCTGCTGGCAGGGTGTAGTTCCGATGATTGGAAAGACACAGAAAAACTGACCAAACCCACAGTGAATGCAGGAGATGATCAGTTACTGACACTACCGCTTAATAACATTACGTTGAGTGGTTCCGCAAAGTCTGAGTTATCCGTGTATACCATTAGAAACACGACTTGGCGGCAAGTCTCAGGGCCTCAATCACTTGCTTTACTCAATGCGGATACATTAAAAGCGACCGTGCTTTATCCTACAGTCGCGGGAACCTATCTTTTTGAATTATCGGCAGAAGACAGTGGCGGACGAAAGAACAGTGATCAAATACAAGTGATCATCCAACCCGCTGCGCAAAGTATGCAAAGAGCGAATGTGCAGGAGTCACTTAATGTAGTGGATTGGCGTTATGCAGATCAGAATCAGGGGATATTGACGCTGAATCAGCTAGACTCGGTGACTTTGGCTGAATTAGATGAACAACTGATCAACGCATTGGCATCGCTCAATAGTGCCGCAGAGTTAACCTTATTGTTTGCGGAGCATTCAGGGGGCAATCTACAGACCGCGATCATGCTGCTTGATAAACTCTCGGCTCAGTCTCTTCCTCTCTGTCTGGAAGGCAGCAATTCTTGTATTAGTTTGGAGCAAGGATTTTTATTGCAGGCGGATTTGACCGGACAAGTCGATTGTGGTGATACGCAAAGCTGTATTCATGCTTTACTTCAAGCTCAATAAGCAGAGAGTTCAGGTGATGAAAGCAAAAAAGCCAGCTCAATGAGCTGGCTTTCTGTATATGGTGGAGGGGGACGGATTCGAACCATCGAAGGCGGAGCCGGCAGATTTACAGTCTGCTCCCTTTGGCCACTCGGGAACCCCTCCAGGGTGTTTTTCTTTTCACTGCTGAAAAGACTTAATTGACGTTTTCCCAACGCATCAATCAAGGGGTTCTCTTACGAGAGAATATGGTGGAGGGGGACGGATTCGAACCATCGAAGGCGGAGCCGGCAGATTTACAGTCTGCTCCCTTTGGCCACTCGGGAACCCCTCCAGGGTGTTTTTCTTTTCACTGCTGAAAAGACTTAATTGACGTTTTCCCAACGCATCAATCAAGGGTTTCTCTTACGAGAGAATATGGTGGAGGGGGACGGATTCGAACCATCGAAGGCGGAGCCGGCAGATTTACAGTCTGCTCCCTTTGGCCACTCGGGAACCCCTCCAGGGTATTTTCTTTTCACTGCTGAAAAGACTTAACTGACGTTTTCCCAACGCATCAATCAAGGGTTTCTCTTACGAGAAGAATATGGTGGAGGGGGACGGATTCGAACCATCGAAGGCGGAGCCGGCAGATTTACAGTCTGCTCCCTTTGGCCACTCGGGAACCCCTCCAGGGTATTTTCTTTTCACTAACTGAAAAGCTTAACCGATGTTTTCCCAACACATCGCTTAAGTGCGGAGCGCATCTTATCAAACTCGCTCCCTCTGTAAACACTTTTTTTAGCAAATTGAATCGAATGCTGTCTTTTTGGGCAAAGATGCAAATAATTGAGCATTTTAGCTGCTTAAGTCACAGCGCTCCTTACACTTTTACTGGCAATCTTTACGTTCCTTGACGTTCAAGTTGCGTATAACTCGCTACAATATAAACAGATTTTTTAGACATTAAGCCAAATCATGAACAAACACACTCTAGTTTCATTGACACTATTGACGGTGCTGATGCACAGCGCCGTGCTATCTGCCAAAGAACCGAGCCAGCCGCCAGCGATTTCTGTGGTTACTGAACAGGTTCAATCTCATCAAATTTCACAATCACTCTCTTTAGTTGGCAAGCTCAAAGCACAGCAGTCAGTGGAAATAGCCTCAGAGGTGACGGGTAAAGTTAACATGATTGCGGTGCAAGCTAATCAGCAAGTCAAAAAAGGTCAGCTGTTGATTCAGTTAGATGACGACAAAGCTCAAGCTGCATTAGTCGAAGCAAAAGCTTATTTGCTCGATGAGCAGCGTAAACTCACGGAATACGAGCGCTTGCTAAAACGTAACGCGATCACTCCTACGGAAATTGATGCGCAGCGTGCTCGCGTGGAAATTGGTCAAGCAAGATTGAATGCAGCGCAAGCCAATTTAGCTGATTTGCATATTGCCGCACCTTTTGACGGTACGGTCGGTTTTATCGATTTTAGCCGTGGTAAGTGGGTGAGTGCGGGGGCTGAGCTGCTGACGCTGGATAATTTGGGCTTGATGCAGCTCGATCTGCAGATTCCAGAACGTTATCTGCCGCAGCTTAGCAAAGGCATGAAGGTACTAGGCAGCAGTGAGGCTTGGCCCAATCGTCAGTTTGAAGGCTCGGTGATTGCCGTGGATTCACGCATTAATCAGGAAACGCTGAATTTGCGAGTGCGCGTCAATTTCCCCAATCCTGAACACTATTTAAAACCGGGTATGCTGATGTCTGCTCGCATTAATTTTCCCGCGATCGACGCGCCGATCATTCCTGTTCAAGCTTTAGAGTATTCGGGCACTAAGCGTTTTGTGTTCGTGATTGGCGAGGACAATGTTGCCCAGCGTCGTGAAGTTAGCCTCGGTGCTCGGGTGGAGAATCAAGTTGTGATTGAGAAAGGTTTGGCGATTGGTGAAAAAATTGTCGTCCAAGGTATCGTCAATATGCGTGACAACGCACGAGTCAGCGAAGTGACAGTAGAAGGGCGTCCGCTGAAGAAGGATGACAAATAATGTGGTTGTCGGATGTTTCGGTTAAACGCCCTGTCGCGGCGTTAGTGCTGAGTATGTTGCTGTGCGTGTTTGGTGTAGTGTCATTTACCAAACTTGCCGTACGTGAAATGCCGGATATTGAAAGCCCTGTAGTTTCAGTCTCGACCCGTTATCAAGGGGCATCGGCCACTATTATTGAAAGCCAAATCACCAGCGTGTTGGAAGACCAACTGGCAGGCATTAGCGGGATTGATGAAATTACCTCGATCAGCCGTAATGGCATGTCGCGCATCACGGTGACGTTTGAACTCGGTTATGACTTAAACACTGGGGTGAGTGATATTCGTGACGCCGTGGCAAGGGCGCAGCGTTCACTGCCTGAAGAGGCGGATGATCCGCAGGTATTCAAAAATAACGGCTCTGGTCAGGCTTCGGTTTATATCAATCTCAGCTCATCAGAAATGGATCGAACCCAACTGACCGACTATATCGAACGGGTGTTGCTCGACCGTTTCAGTTTGATCTCGGGGGTAAGCTCAGTCGATGTTTCAGGAGGTTTGTACAAGGTGATGTATGTGCGTATCAAGCCAGAGCTGATGGCTGGGCGCGGCGTCACCACCAATGATATTTCTGATGCCCTCAATAAAGAGAATATTGAAAGCCCAGGAGGGCAGGTTCGCAACGATTCAACCGTGATGTCGGTGCGGACGGCGCGCAGTTATCAATCGCCGGAAGATTTTGAATATCTGGTGGTGAAAAGGGCCAGTGATGGTACCCCGATTTATCTTAAAGATGTTGCTGATGTGTTTATTGGTGCGGAAAACGAGAATTCGACCTTTAAGAGCGATGGCATCGTCAACGTGAGCATGGGGATTGTGCCGCAATCGGATGCGAATCCGCTAGAAGTGGCGAAGCGCGTACATCAAGAAGTGGATAAGGTTCAGCAGTTTTTGCCGAAAGGGACACGCTTAGCCATCGATTATGACTCAACGGTATTTATTGAGCGCTCAATCAGCGAGGTTTATAGCACTCTGTTTGTGACTGGCGGGTTAGTGATTTTAGTGCTGTACATCTTTATTGGTCAGCTACGTGCTACGTTAATTCCTGCGGTGACGGTTCCTGTTTCTCTTATCTCCGCTTTTATGGCGGCTTATTACTTTGGTTTTTCGATCAACCTGATCACCTTAATGGCGCTGATCTTGTCGATTGGTCTGGTGGTGGATGATGCCATTGTGGTGGTGGAGAATATTTTCCATCATATCGAACGGGGGGAAAAACCACTGCTGGCCGCTTATAAAGGTACCCGTGAAGTGGGTTTTGCGGTTATTGCAACCACGTTGGTGTTGGTGATGGTGTTTCTGCCGATCTCGTTTATGGATGGAATGGTCGGACTGCTGTTTACCGAGTTTTCGGTACTGCTTGCGATGGCGGTGATTTTCTCCTCTCTCATTGCGCTGACTTTGACGCCCGTGCTTGGCAGTAAACTGTTGAAAGCCAATGTGAAACCAAGCCGTTTTAATCTGTTTATCGATCGATTGTTTGCAGGGCTTGAGTCTGGCTATCGCAAAATAGTGAGCCGAGCGATTCGTTGGCGCTGGGCGGCTCCTGTGATTATTGCGGCTTGTATCGGTGGAAGCTATGGTTTGATGCAGTTGGTGCCAGCGCAGCTCACTCCTTCCGAAGATCGCGGCGTGATTTTTGCCTTTGTGCGTGGGGCAGATGCGACCAGTTACAACCGTATGGCTGCCAATATGGATCTGGTCGAGCAGCGTTTGATGCCATTATTAGGGCAAGGTTTTTTGAAATCATTCAGTATTCAGTCGCCTGCTTTTGGGGGCAATGCCGGTGATCAAACTGGCTTTGTGATCATGATACTGGATGACTGGAATGAACGCAGTGTCACGGCACAAGAAGCGCTAGGCCAAGTGCGCAAAGCTCTGGCTGGAATTCCTGATGTTCGAGTGTTTCCTTTTACGCCTGGTTTTCGAGGTGGTTCAAGCGAGCCTGTGCAATTTGTGCTCGGTGGTTCGGATTATTCTGAGCTGAAAACGTGGGCTGAAAAGTTAGAAGCAGAAGCTGAGAAATCGCCGTTTATGACCGGAGCGGATATCGATTACTCGGAAAAAACGCCCGAGTTGGTGGTGAGCATCGATAAACAACGCGCGGCAGAATTAGGGATCAGTGTGCGCTCGATCTCTGACACCTTGGAAGTCATGCTTGGCGGTAAAAAAGTCACGACCTTTGTGGAGCGTGGTGAAGAGTATGATGTGTATCTGCGTGGCGATGAAAACAGCTTTAACAATGCTGCCGATTTAAGCCAGATTTACATGCGTACATCTACGGGGGAGCTGGTGACGCTCGACACCGTAACACGTATTGATGAAGTCGCTTCGGCAATTCGTTTGGCGCACTACAACAAGCAGAAGGCGGTCACTGTGACGGCCAACCTTGAAACAGGTTACACCTTAGGTCAAGCGCTTGATTTTCTAGATCAAAAAGCCATAGAGATGTTACCTAGCGATATTTCAGTGAGTTACTCCGGTGAATCGAAAGATTTTAAAGAGAATCAATCGAGTGTAGCGATCGTGTTTGCTTTGGCGCTGTTGGTGGCGTATCTGGTGCTGGCTGCTCAGTTTGAAAGCTTTATCAACCCATTGGTGGTGATGCTCACCGTGCCTATGGGGGTGTTTGGCGGCTTCCTTGGCCTGTTTGTGATGGGGCAGGGGATGAACATCTACAGCCAGATCGGCATGATCATGTTGATTGGTATGGTAACCAAAAACGGTATCTTGATTGTTGAATTCGCAAACCAACTGCGCGATCGCGGTGTTGAGTTTGAAAAGGCGATTATCGATGCTTCTGCACGCCGTTTACGCCCGATTTTAATGACGGCGTTTACTACCTTGGCGGGTTCGATTCCTCTCATTGTGTCGACCGGAGCGGGTTATGAAAGCCGGATTGCGGTAGGTACAGTCATTTTCTTTGGGATGGGATTTGCCACTTTAGTCACTTTGCTCGTTATTCCAGCCATGTATCGACTAATTTCAGGCTCCACACAAGCCCCTGGTCATGTTGAAGCTGAACTAAACCATGAGCTACAGCAAAGCGTTAAAGGTCGCGCTCAACACTAACCCTTCTACACCCACCACGGGTTATGGTGGTGGGTTTTCCCCTCTTCTTAGTGTATCTCTTTGAAACCAAAACAGTCTTGATGCTTCCTATATGTACGTGATGTGCAATACATAGTGACGCAACATGTCAAGCATCATGTCTAAGTAAATATTCGTTGTCGTAATTTTGATTCAGATAATCGTCTTTTAATACTAATGAAATAGATAAAACTACAGTTATTTTACTGCTTTAGTTCTAATTAATATCCAGCTCACTTATGAGACATACATTATTGGTAAGCTTAGGTTAATCTGATAATGAGTTGATTGCTTATTGGTTTAACTAGGGTAGTAATTATGCATCTTGTGTCACCTGTGAACGCTAATCCTTTATCTGTACTTGTCGTATGTACAGGGAATTTATGTCGTTCGCCAATGGCAGAGATTATTTTGCGTGAAAAGATTCTTCAGAAAAATATGAATATTCATGTGAGTAGTGCTGGGACGAAAAAAATGGCAGGAATAAAACATCCTGATGAAAAAGCGCTGCAAACAGTACAGGAATATGGCTACCTAACGAGTAAAGATTCGATTAGACAGATAACCAAACAAGATTTTATTGAGCATGATTTTATTTACGCGATGGATAGAGCCAATTTCGCGGATTTGATCGACCTTTGCCCTGTGGAACATAAAAAAAAATTAAGTCTCTTCCTGAGCATTGCTCCTCGTCAGGAAAAAGAAGTGCCAGATCCGTATCGGCGTAGTCGCGCGGTTTTTCAACAAACCGCATCTCTAATTGAAGCTGGCGCTGAAGCACTCGTTTGTCATTGGCAGCAACAAGGCTTAGGGATGGCTCAGGGCTATCAAATTCATCAAGAAGCCATCATGCAGCATGATTCGATAAGGTAATTGAAATGGCGAGATGTCTTATTGAAATCAACTAAATCCCAAAGTGCCAACTCAATGATTATAAGAATAAGATATCCTAAACTAAGGTATTAAATTAAAGGTCTGTTTATAGGAAATAATGATAAGGATTTTATCTTTATTTGTAAGTAGAGTTTTTATTAAACGAGTTTCATTGGTTCGGTGGCGTTAATAACTATCAGTGTCGTAGAAAAGAAAACGTTGAAATATTCTTGCAATCGACATGGATGAAATTAATTAGACAGCCACTCTATCGCGAAATAAATTAGTGTTTGCTTATGTATGTGCCTTATTTAAAAGGGTACGGGTTTTTTGTTGCCTGAGTTTAATGGAATTCATGTTTGAAGAGCATGTTTGAAGAGGATGGTGGGACATGAAAAAGGTTCTAATCGTATTTGGTACGCGCCCTGAAGCGATCAAGATGGCGCCGCTAGTAAAGCAGCTTGAACAAGACCATCGATTTGTGATGAAAGTCTGTGTGACAGGGCAGCACCGTGAAATGTTGGATCAAGTGCTGGAGCTTTTTGCGATCACACCGGATTTTGACCTCAATATTATGGAGCCGGGACAAACCTTAAGTGGTGTGACGAGCAAAATTTTGCTCGGTATGCAGCAAGTGTTGAGTGATGAAAAGCCCGATATCGTTTTGGTGCATGGTGATACTGCAACCACTTTTGCTGCATCGTTAGCGGCGTATTATCAACAGATCCCTGTCGGGCATGTCGAGGCGGGGCTGAGAACCGGCAATATTTACTCGCCTTGGCCTGAAGAGGGAAATCGTAGACTGGCTGCGGTGCTCACCGAATACCATTTTGCGCCGACAGAAACCTCTCGCGCTAACTTACTGCAAGAAAACTACCACCCAGAGAAAATTTTTGTGACTGGCAATACCGTTATTGATGCCTTGCTGACGATTCGCGACAAAATCCGCGCGGATGCTGATTTACAGGCCACCTTAGATAGCCAGTTTCCGATGCTCGATGCGAGTAAAAAACTGATTTTAGTGACTGGGCATCGCCGCGAGAGCTTTGGTGGCGGTTTTGAGCGTATCTGCCAAGCTTTATTGAGTACCGCCGAGCAACATCCTGAGTGCCAGATTCTCTATCCCGTGCATCTGAATCCTAATGTTCGTGAGCCGGTGAACAAGCTTTTGAAAGGCGTAGACAATATTGTGCTGATTGAACCGCAACAGTATTTGCCTTTTGTGTATCTGATGGATCGGGCGCACATCATTTTGACTGATTCTGGCGGTATTCAAGAAGAAGCACCTTCACTAGGCAAACCCGTGTTAGTGATGCGCGAAACAACGGAAAGGCCTGAGGCGGTTGCGGCAGGTACGGTGAAATTGGTCGGCACAGACCAACAACAAATTTGTGATGCGTTGAGCTTACTGCTGACCGATCCACTGGCTTATCAAACGATGAGCCAAGCGCATAACCCTTATGGGGATGGTCAGGCATGTCAGCGTATTGCGGACATTTTAGCGAAATAGATTCATCGGGGGATGAAAGATGTTTAGTAAAGTTTCAGTGATTGGCCTGGGCTATATCGGTTTGCCTACTGCTGCCGTATTGGCTTCACGTGGTTTGGATGTGGTTGGGGTCGATGTGAATGCTCATGCGGTTGACACCATTAATAAAGGCGAAATTCATATTGTTGAGCCTGATTTAGATATCGTGGTACGCAGTGCAGTAATGACAGGCAAGCTCAAAGCCACCTTAACTGCAGAGCCGGCGGATGCTTTTTTGGTTGCGGTACCCACTCCATTTAAAGGTGATAATCACGAGCCAGATCTGAGCTATATCGAAGCGGCAGCAAAAACCATTGCTCCAGTGCTTGCCAAAGGTAATTTGGTGGTATTGGAAAGCACTTCGCCAGTCGGAACCACAGAAAAAATGGCGCAGTGGCTTGCTGAAGCGCGTCCAGATCTGACTTTTCCACAGCAAAAAGGCGTGGCTGCGGATGTAAAAATCGCTTACTGCCCAGAGCGTGTGTTACCCGGCTATGTACTGCAAGAGTTGGTGAGTAACGATCGCGTGATTGGTGGAGTCAGTAAAGCCTGTAGTGAAAAAGCAGTTGCGTTGTACAAAACCTTTGTTAAAGGCGAGTGTATTGTGACCAACGCGCGTACGGCAGAAATGGCGAAGCTGACCGAAAACTCCTTCCGTGACGTCAATATCGCGTTTGCCAATGAGCTATCTCTGGTGTGTGACAAGTTAAAAATCAACGTGTGGGAGCTGATCCGCCTTGCTAACCGCCATCCACGCGTGAGCATTCTCAACCCAGGTCCTGGTGTGGGTGGACACTGTATTGCAGTTGATCCTTGGTTTATCGTGAACAGTTGCCCGGATGAGGCTCAATTAATCCGTACCGCGCGTGAAGTGAATGATGGCAAACCGCATTGGGTGGTTGATCAAGTCAAACAAGCGGCTGATCAATTTAAAAAGCCGATCATTGCTTGCCTTGGCTTGGCGTTTAAAGCGGATATTGATGATTTGCGTGAAAGCCCTGCAATGGAAATCACTAAACAACTGGCAAAAGAGCAAATTGGGCAGTTGGTGGCAGTGGAGCCTAACATTCGTGAACTTCCCGCCAAATTGGTTGAACAAGGTGTTGAGTTAGTCTCTTTTGAACGTGCGATGGAGTTCGCTAACATTATTGTTGTGTTGGTGGATCACAAAGAGTTCAAAGCCGCAGACAAAACTGAGTTTGCCAAAAAAGTGGTGATTGATACCCGAGGAGTGGTGGCATGAGTTCACCTTGGGTGCTGATCAAAGCCGATCTTTATCGGCATACCGGTCGAGTGAGTATTGGGCTAGTGATAAAAAATCTTCTGCTCAACGCTGGCTTTGCCTACATGTTCTGGTTTCGGCTTTGCCGAAGCCGGAATGTGCTGATCCGCACCGTGGCTCGTCTTATGCACCGCATGCTGTCGGTACGTTATCAAATCCAATTACCGAAAGAGACCCAAGTGGGGCCGGGGCTGTACCTCGGGCACGCTACCGGCGTCATTGTGAACAGCACGGCCACCATTGGAGCCAATTGCAATTTAAGTCCGTTTACGGTGATTGGCTCGAACCAAGGTAAAGCGGCCACGATTGGCGATCAGGTCTACATTGGGCCACATGTGTCGATTGTTGAAAATATCACAATTGGTGATGGTGCTTTGATTGGTGCTGGGGCTGTAGTCATCCGTGATGTGCCGGCTAACACCGTGGTGGTCGGGAATCCGGGGCGTGCGCTCAATACTCAGAGCGATCAAGCTTATATCCGCTATCCGGTACCGCAGGAAATGCAGCCATGAAGAAAGTGTTACTCATCATGCCTCTTTCCACCTTGAATTGGGGTGAAAAAAATCTGGGTGGTGTGGATTCGGTGTGTCAGATGTTGGTGCGCCAACTGGCCACACAAGAGCGCCCATATCGCTACCGAGTGTTAGCCTTTGATCCACTGAATCAGCACGATTACAGCGGTGAGGTGGTTTATCTCTCGGAAAGTATTGAAGTGGTGGTGTGTCCATTACGTGAAAAACGTTTTGGGTTGCCTCTACCTAGTCTCATTTCGGGGTGGCTGCGGATCCAAGAGCAGCTGCGAGTCTTTCAACCGGATCTGGTGCATGCTCACTTAAACAGTTGGATGCTGGGGATAGGTGGTAAGGCTTGCAAGGTTTTGACGCTGCACTCTTACCGCAAAATTGCACGTAAGTCCGTTTCCAAACTCAATGATTTTCTTTATGAGCAAGTCATTCCTTGGGTGAGCGATTTTTCTGTCGATGCCTATACTTGTGTCGGAGAAGAGCTGCACCAAGCGTTACAACCTTGGACTGATAAGCCGATTGAAGTGATTGGCAATCCGGTGAGTTCCGAATACTTCGCAGCTCATACCGAGTTCCAGTTGTTTACCAATTCGGGTGTGAATTTAGTGACTTGCGCACTTATCACGCGCCGCAAACGGATTGAGCGAGCCATTCTCTTATTGCGTGAACTTAAACAGCGTGGCCACGCAGCGACCTTGCGCATTATTGGCCCCAACATGGATTCTGCCTACTATGCCCAATTGCAACAGTTGGTAAAAGAGAGTGAGCTTGAACAACAGGTAAGTTTTCTTGGCCAGCTCAATCAACGCGAGATAGTACAACAGTATCAGCAAGCCGATGTGGGGGTGTTTACTTCGGCCCAAGAAACGTTTGGTTTAGCCCCATTGGAAATGTTGGCAGCCGGTTTGCCATTAATCAGCACGCCAGTGGGAATTTTAGGTGAACGCCAACAAGAGTTTGCCAAACTGGGGGTGGTGTTTATGCAAGAAGGTGATGAAGCCATGATTGCGGAGCATATTGATGAGATCAAAATGTCGGATACCCAAGCCGCCCAAGCGTATTTACGTGATCAGTTTGCAGTAGAGAATGTGATTGAACATTACCAGAGCTTATATCGAGAGGTGCTGAGTTGATTGCCAGCCTACTCAAATATGCCCCAGTTCAAGTGTTTTCCGCTCTGAGTGTCTTTGTGTTGATCGCGATTCAAACTCGCTTTTTATCGCCACAAAACTATGGGGTGTTGGCGGTTGCTATGGTGATTTTAGAGTTGGTGCGTGCTTTTAGTACCCAGTGGCTCAATACCTCTATGTTACGTCTCTATCCAGCCTATTCAGCACAAGAACAACAAGAGTTGGTGCAATCCATCTCTTTAACCGCACTGCTAGGATCGTTGATTGGCTTTTTGGTGATTGCAGTGGCTTTGTATGCCTATCAGCAGTTGAGTGGTTCACTGCTACTGGTGTTGTGTGCTCTGTTGTTCGTGAAATCGCTGTTTCAATATCAATTGGAGTTAAGTCGGCTGACGGAGCGGTTGAGCGTTTATCGCCAAGCTACTTTATTGCAATCTGTCGCTTCGGTGGTGATTTCGCTGTTACTGCTGTTTTTCTCGGCAACGATGGAATCGGCCCTGTTGGCGTTAACCTTGAGTTATGGTATCGGCGCTCTGGTGCTGGGTTCCCCGAGCCAACCTAAATGGCATGTCTCAATGTTAAAACGTTTGTTTGCCTATGGTGTACCGATCATGCTCGCGGGTGGGATCAGTGTGCTCGGTGGTCGAGTGGATCGGTTGTTCATCGCCCATTTTAGTGGGATGAATGAAACCGGCATTTATGCTGCGCAGGCCAATTTATTGATGGGTGTACTGGGTTTAGTGTTCATGGTGATCTCTGTGCCGCTTTATCCTAATCTGGCCAAGTGCACGGAAGATCGCCCAATGTTGCTGCGGCAGCACCAAACTTACCTTCATTTACTGCTGACGTTGACGATTCCGGCACTGCTTGGCGTAGGCTTATTGCAAGAGGAAATCATCACGCTCTTTTTAGGTCAGCAGTATTTGAGTGGTTCTACTGCGCTATTTTGGGTTCTCGCGTTGGCTATCTTCCTGATCAATTTTAAAGGTCACTATCTGGATCATGGCTTACAGTTTTTGTTGCAGACTCGCCAACTCCTTTGGGTTTCTGTTGTGGGGTTGCTCGCTAGCCTCATGCTGTTGCCTGTGATGCTAAATCAATTTGGAATGATGGGCGCTGCGCTGACGTTGCTGTTGGTCAGCAGCTTGGTAGCCGTGTTGTCCTTCATCAGCTCATGGCGCGCAGGCTATCGTTATGGGATGGGGAGTGATGGTGTCAAAGCATTGATTTCCGCGTTGGTCATGGGGTTTTATCTGTATGAAATCAAAAAATTATCTTTTGTGAGTAACCCTATTTTGGCGCTGGTTTTTTATGTTGCCTCATCGGTTTTTTTGTATGGCGTGAGTTTGTGGATCTTGAATGCTTTTAATGCACGTCATCGATTTTTTTCATTGTGGAGGTTGAGTTGACCGAGCGTATTCTCACTCGCTGGATGATGTTAACCATACTCAGTGCATTTCTGCTTGGGGCTTATCTGCTTGAGAATTTGGGTATCCAATATGTTTCTGAAGGTGGAAATCCACTCATAAAAATCCATCTTTACTCTTATTTGAGTATGGGGGCTTTTGCGTTGTTGGCTGTGCGTGTGGGTTACTGGGGGCTGATTAAGCCTTTGCAAAGCGTCAAAAAAGCTTGGTTGTTCGCCATGCTTTCCATGCTCGCCGTCATTGTGTACGGATTCATGCGTTTTGGCACCTCAGGGTTGGCATATTTGGTTGATACGATTTTGATCCCTTTACTGTTGGTGCCACTCATCATTCGTTTGTCGGAGGAGAGTAAAGCGCAACTGCTGGCTTTTGTTGGGTATCTGCTGTTTCTGAATGCCTGTATTGCGATTTTGGAATTTATTTTGGGACAGAGTGTGGTGGCGGTTGAGATTGGCAGTTTTGCCTTTTTCCGCTCAACGGCCTTTCTGGCTCACCCCCTTAACAACGCCTTGATCACTGCTGCACTTACCCCGATTTTGATGCGCTATACGCGAATTCCAGCTGCGTTATATGTGTCGGTGATAATGTTGGCTTTATTTGCGTTTGGTGGCCGAGCGGCGTTGGGGATTTTCTTACTCGGGATTGGCTTAATGGCACTGCCTCAACTGCGCGACTTTTTAGGTAAAGGGGTACGTTATCACAAGTTGAAGTTCGCTTATCTACAAGCCTTGGTTTACTTCTCTGTGATCGCGGTGTTGCTGATCTTGGTGCTGAGCCCGATTGGTGATCGAATTTTGTCTAAGCTTTACATCGATACCAGTGCTGAAGCTCGGTTTGATGTGTTTATTTTGCTTGAGCAGTTGTCGGTGCAAGAGTGGTTATTTGGAGCTTCTCAAGGTTTGCTCAATGACATTGCCTTTTATATTGGCATCAATGTGGTTGAAAACTACCTGATCGGCTGGGTGCTGAATTTTGGAATTTTGGGTTGCTTGGGCCTGCTATTGGCTACCTATCTTGTGCCTGTCACGTTGGTGTTTCGCCAAGCGTTGCCTAGCCAAATCGCATTGCTGAGTTTTATGTTGATCTCAATGACCAACAATGCACTCACGGTAAAAACTCCAGCTTTGATGCTGTTGGTTGTGATGCTGACTTGCGGTTATCGCCTACCGGAGCGTTCATCGGCGACATCCTTGGTGAGCGAGTCAGTGGGTTAGCTCATCTATCCGTCAGGGATCTGCCTTTTAGGAAATGGTTTTTAGGAATAAAAAAACAGTAGGAGATAAGAAATGT
Organism: Vibrio mimicus; assembly: GCF_019048845.1. Taxonomy (NCBI): domain Bacteria; kingdom Pseudomonadati; phylum Pseudomonadota; class Gammaproteobacteria; order Vibrionales; family Vibrionaceae; genus Vibrio; species Vibrio mimicus. Next base: position 2,345,935 of record NZ_CP077426.1, on the reverse strand, counting down.
GGCTGTATCGAATCGGACATTTCTTCCATAAAAATAAAATTCCACTACTCCCTCAGGTGTGTAATGGCTTGATCCGTTTGATTCACAACTGTGCGGTTTATAGCCAGAGTGACATTGGCCAAGGCACAGTGTTTGGGTATGGCGGGATCGCGGTAGTGATTCATAAACGCTGTGTGATCGGCAAACAATGTGTGATTGGGAGCAATGTGACCATAGGTGGCCGTTCTCGCTCGCAACATGTGCCCGTGATCGGTGACGGTGTATACATCGCGACCGGAGCAAAAATACTGGGCGATATTCGCGTGGGTGATGGCGCTGTTATTGGTGCCAATGCCGTGGTGCTTAGCGATGTTCCCGCCTACAGCGTAGTGGCGGGGATCCCTGCAAAAGTCATTAAAACAGGCATTAATCCAAAGGACTTTTACTGATGTTTACCAGTTCATTTTATGTCAAAGCGCCAATCTGGCTGCAAAACGTCATGCTCTCTGTGCGAGCGCTTTCGCGCAAAGTGGTGAGAGAAAATGGAGAGATGCGAGCGGTACTCGAAGCCATTCAAGCGAATGAGTTTTCGCGCACGCAGTTAGCCAAGTATCAGCAAGAGCAGCTGCAAAACGCGTTAAGCAATGCGTGTGAAAACGTCCCTTTTTATCAGAATTTGCATTTGTCAAAGCTTGAACTGGAAGCCTTTCCCTACTTGGATAAAAAAGATTTACGTCGTGAGCATGAGCAGTTTATTTCCAAGCGCAAGCCTTCAGTTGTGGTGCATGGGGCAACCAGTGGTACCACGGGGACGCCGCTGACCATACTGCAAGACATGCGTTCGGTGATCCGCGAGCAGGCTTTCGTAACCAGACAACTGGCTTGGGCTGGGTATCGTAAAGGCGATAAACGAGCTTGGTTGCGTGGTGATATGGTGGTGCCGCTGAGCCAAAAACAGGGGCCATTTTGGCGCTACTCATGGTTTGAACAGATGATTGTACTTTCCTCATTTCACCTTACCCCACAAGCCATGCCCAGTTACCTCAAAGCCATGATTGATTTTGGGGTTGAAGTGATTCAAGCCTACCCCTCATCGATTGCCGCGTTAGCTCGTTATTTAGAGGCGAAGCAAACCTATTACCCAGTGAAACTGAAATCGATCATCACCTCTTCTGAATCCCTCTCAGAGGAGGATAGACAGGTCATCGAGACACGCTTTGGTTGCAAAGTATTTGATTGGTATGGGTTATTTGAAAGGGTTGCGGCGATGGGGCAGTGTGAATATGGCCGATACCACCTATTGTCGGATTATTCGCAAGTGGAGTTATTGGACGCCGGTGAAGGGCGGTATGAATTGGTGGGAACCAATTTCAATAACCAATACTTCCCTCTGATCCGCTACAAAACTGGCGATCATGTCCACTTATCGGAGAATGAACATTGCCCTTGTGGCCGAGTCTTTCCGGTTATTGAGCGCATTGAAGGGCGTATTGGTGACTATTTGGTTGGGGAAGATGGGCAGAAAGTTCATATCCTAAACCATATTCCTAAAGGGGTGGCGGGCATTATTGCTTGTCAGTTTGTTCAACATCAACCCGATCACATCGTGGTGAAAGTGGTGGCCGAGGCGGCATTGTTTGATACCAAACAGCAGCAGATCCTGATTGAGCATACTCAAGCTCGTTTGGGAAGACGTATCCGTGTCACGGTGGAAACGGTCGCGGAGCTTGAACGCACCGCCAATGGCAAAATTCGTCAGGCTATTTGTACTCTCAAGGATACGTTGTGAGAAAAGCGATCAATTTAATGATAACCACCGACCCAAAGGGACATGGTGGTGTCGCCACCGTGGTTTCAACTTATGCACAATGTGGTTTTCTCGAGGCAAACCGAGTGCGTTTGATCGTGTCACATTCGAGTTTGGACAACGGAGTGAAATGGCGAATGTTGCTGCGTTTTGCATGGGCGATCTTGAGTCTGCTCTACTGTCTTGCTCGTTATCGAGTGGGGCTAGTGCATATCCATATGTCTTCCCGTGGCAGCTATCGCCGCAAAGCATTGCTAGTACGTTTGATTAAAGCACTCGGTGGCAAGGTCATTCTGCATCTGCATGGAGCTGAATTCCCAGATTTTTATCGTGATGAAAGTGATGAGTTGCAGAAGCAACACATCAGACAAACCTTTGCTTTGGTTGATCATGTGCTCGTACTTTCCACACAGTGGCTTAGTTGGTTGCAACAAGTGGTAGGGCGAACAGAAGGGGTCTCCGTACTCTATAACGCGGTCCCCAGTTTGGAATTAGATCGCCATCAAGCCAAGCCAGGACATATTACCTTTCTTGGCCGCTTAGGGGCGCGTAAAGGCGTAGCCGATCTGATTCAAGCGTTTGCTTTGGTTAAACAGCGTTGCCCCGAGGCGGAGTTGTCGCTGGCCGGTGATGGTCAGATTAACACTTACCAGACATTGGCCCGCCAACTGGGGCTAGCGGAATCCGTTCACTGCTTGGGGTGGATTGCCGGCAAAGCGAAACAAGATCTGTTGACGCAGACGGATATCTACTGCTTACCCAGTTATAACGAGGGTTTTCCTATGGGGGTAATCGAAGCTATGTCGGCGGAAATTCCTGTCGTGGCCAGTTATGCTGGAGGCATTCCAGATGCGATCACCAATGGAGAGCAAGGACGACTGGTGGAAGCGGGAGATGTGACAGGGCTAGCCCAAGCGTTGGGGGATTTAATTGAACAACGCGCGGAGAACCAACGTTTAGCCAAAGCCGGCAAACAGAAATTTTTGAATCACTTTTCTTTGCAGGCGGTCATGCCGCGTTTGCAAAGCCTTTACGATGAGCTGTTACAACCATGAAGTCGAGTACGATAGCCGATATCAGTCAATCTTTACTGAATAAAGCACGAGCGGAAGAGTTCGCCGGATACGATCCCTTTGATGGCCTAAATTCGAGTTGGTTTTCTTGGCTGCCAGTGAGTAAAGACTCTCTGTTTGGATTGGCTTGGATTCAATTGTTCAAGCGTTCTCCTTTCAACCTTCGTCCGTGGTTTGGTGTCAAAAAAGCGCGTAACCCGAAAGGCATTGCGCTGTTCATTCTAGGTTTGATAGAGCAGTATCGAGTGACTCAGGATACGGCTTTGCTCCACGAGGCTGAGCAGTTAGCACAATGGCTGATTAGCCAGCGTTGTGATGAGCAAACATGGCATGGTGCGTGTTGGGGTTATCACTTTGACTGGAAGGCGCGAGCTTTCTTTGTACCGAAAGGAAAGCCGAATGTGATCACCACTGTGTATGTCAGCCGAGCCTTACATCAATTGGGGGGAATACTTGGACGACAAGAGTGGATTGACCTTGCGCTAAGCAGTGGCGAATTTATTACTCGTCATCTGCTGACTGAAAGTGAGAAGGGGGATTTTTTTGCTTATATTCCTGGGGAAACGGCCTTTGTGCATAACGCCAGCCTTTGGGCGGCAGCTTGGCTAGCGGTAGTAGGCAGTGAAACTCAGCGAGCGGACTACACCGAACTTGCGTTGCGTGTTGCCCGAAACAGTGCTCAAGCTCAAGCAGAGGACGGCAGTTGGGCTTATGGCACTCGCCATCATCACGGATTTATTGATGGTTTTCATACAGGTTACAACTTAGAGGCATTGCACTTGATGCGAACCGTATTAGCCACTTCCGAGTTTGATGTGGTGATTGAACACGGTTTAGCGTTTTACAGACAGCATCTGTTTGAGGTTGATGGTACGGCCAAGTATTACCACAACAACCCTTTTCCACTGGATCCACATTCGGTCTCCCAAGCGGTGATCACGTTACTGAGCGTCGGTAATGGTGAGAGTGACAGGGTATTGGCTAAAAAGGTGATTCAACGCGCCATTCAGACCTTGTATCTCCCCGAGCGAGATCAATTTGTTTATCAGCGCAATCCACATTGGGTTAATCGAATTCACTACGCCCGCTGGACTCAGGCGTGGATGTATTTTTCATTCCGGTATTTTTTAAGAATCAATGAGGAACATCATCTTGCAACGCATTAATTTTCTCGGTAGCCCAATGGATGTGGCGTCAATGGGTGAAACCGTCGCACTGATCCGTGAGCGGATTTTACGCCAAGATTTTACTCAGCATGTGGTTGTCAACGTGGCTAAGTTAGTCAATATGCGGACTGATCCAGAATTGGCTCAGTCGGTGACGGAGTGTGACATCATCAACATTGATGGTATGGGGGTGGTTTGGGGCGCACGCTTTTTAGGTCATCAAGTTCCAGAACGTGTCGCGGGCGTGGATCTCTTTCTAGAGTTGAATGCCATGGCTGCCCAAGAACAACTCCCTGTCTTTTATCTAGGTGCGAAAGAGGACATTGTTGAAAAAACCGCATCCGTCATGCAGGACGAGCACCCTCAATTGCTTATAGCGGGATACCATCACGGCTATTTTTGGGATGACGAGCAAGCGATGGTGGAGAAAATTCGTCAGTCGGGGGCCAAGTTACTGTTTGTCGCAATCACTTCGCCGAAGAAAGAGAATTTTATTAACCGCTGGAAAGATGACTTAGGCGTTTCTTTTGTGATGGGGGTCGGTGGCACTTTCGATGTGGTTGCTGGGCATGTTTCACGCGCACCACTTTGGATGCAAAAATCTGGGTTAGAGTGGTTGTATCGAGTATTACAAGAGCCTGGTCGTATGTGGAAACGTTATTTACTTACCAATACAAAATACGCGGGATTGTTAATCGTAGAAAAGTTAAAGCGAATAAAAAATCAAGTGAACTAAGGTTTATTTAATTAACTGTATTAGAAATGGTTAGATTGATTTAAATCGAGTGTTTGTTATTAGATTCAATATTGTACATCTGTCTTATTTTCGATAACTGAGACGGCTTTGATTAAGATGTGATGTATTTTCATAAATAATCTATTAGCCTTGATTCGAAATTGTGTTGTATTCCAACACTCCCACAGATTTATGGCTATTTACCCCCAATATGAAGGGAATTACTATGAACATGCGTCATACTTGTTTGGCTGCCTCTTTATTACTGACTTTTTCAACCGCTTCCTATGCAACGGTTGATTGTGAAACACAGCCTCTTATTTCTGCGAATATCACATTGGATCACAACCAATTGGCGAGTACCGGAGGGTACATTTCAAGCCAGTTGGGTATTGCCAACGAAAGCTGTGAAACGGTTAAGTTTAAATACTGGCTTTCCGTTAAAGGACCTGAAGGTATTTATTTCCCAGCCAAGGCTATTGTTGGTGTTGATACCGCTCAGCAAGAGTCGGATGCACTCACGGATGGCCGCATGTTGAATGTGACTCGCGGCTTCTGGATTCCTGAGTACATGGCGGATGGTAAATACACGGTTTCTCTACAAATTGTGGCAGAAAACGGCGAAATTTTTAAAGCGGAAGAAGACTTTGCGAAAGGGGTAGATCTGAATAGTCTGCCTGAGCTGAATGGTCTGACGGTTGATATACAAAACCAATTTGGTATCAACAGTGTTGCTAGCACAGGTGGTTTTGTGCCGTTTACTGTTGATTTGAATAACGGCCGTGATAGCGAAGCAAACGTCGAGTTTTGGATGACGGCAGTAGGCCCAGATGGATTGATTATTCCTGTCAACTCAAGAGAGAAATGGGTGATTGGCGCTGGGAATACCTATTCCAAAGTGCGTGGAATTAATTTAGATAAAAGTTATCCTGCTGGTGAATATACCATTAATGCTCAAGTTGTAGACACTGTTTCAGGTGAGCAAGTTGAACAGCTCATGACAGTGGTAAAAAACTAAGTTTGTAAAAGTATTTACTTAACTACCCTAATTGAAAAGGAAAAATCGTGATTCACGATTTTTCCTTTTTTTATACAGATATTAATGCTTATGCATGATGTTTTTCTGTTTTTAGTACTTTAGTCTTAATTGGGTTTTGCCTGTAACTTATTGTAAGTTAAGGCGAGTAAGGTTTTTTACTGTGTCTCTTCTGTATAAAATAAAAATATTGACGATTTAAATTTATTCATTTGAATCATATCAATCCTTAATGTGATGTTGAATGTAATAACTGTCACTATAAAGATTGGTATTGTTTTTTGTATAAATTACTGAGCTTTTATTGTCGATGGAAATAAATTGGCTGTAAGGGGTTAATTGATACTGATTGCCTGTGATATTAATGTATTCAAATGAGACAAGATTATCCCGGCTGTTGGTTCTAATAATTGCCTTATATTGATTTTCTATTTCGCTACCAAAGTAAATATTGCTAAAAGTATTGCCACTGATTTGGATATTTTTAATCGGCTGATTGGTTGAACTGTTTTCACTGAAACTTTGTAAGCGGATTCCTTGTTGAATCGTGTCAAAGTCATTACCGATGATGGATATATTTCCCCACTGAATGTTTTTTTCTGTTTTAGAGTTTGGGTAAATGTTTATGGCGAAGCCATTTATGTTAGAAAAGGTGTTTCCAGAATAAAATACATCTGAATAATAACTGACTTCGTTTGAGGTTCCATTGATATTTTCAAAGCGATTGCTAATAACTTTTGCCCCTCTTGTATCGGCTCGAGCTGACAATTTTAATTTGCACGCATCGAACAAGTTATTGTCAACGGTAATATCTTGCGTACCTGCCATTTCGGTTCCTGACGTCGCTTGGGTTGTGGTTACCTGTGCGCAATGCTCAAAGCGATTATGGCTGACTTTTATTGAGTGAGAACCTGGAGGGATAGAGTGGTCTTGGCTTGCGGTGGTAATGCGCAGTGCGGCATCACCAAAGCGGATAAACTGATTTTGTGCGACTAGGGAGCCCTTAGTGCTACCTAAGTAAACCCCCTGTTCTCCCCACACGGGTTTGAGATCTCCATCATGCAGCCCTTCAAAGCTGAGACCTTGTAGTTTGAGGTTCTGTGTGTAGGTGATACTGAGTAAATATTCCCCAGAAAATGGGTTGCATTTTTTTAATTTACTATTTATTGCACCAACTATTTCAATATCACTTTTCTCTTTCAAATAAAGTGTTTTGCAAATGAGATATTCTCCAGAGGGAATAATTAACACTTCTCCATTGTTTAATTGGTCAAGAGCATTTTGAAATGCGCTGGAGTCATCTTGCCTGTCATTTGCGGTAGCTCCAAACTCCACAACATTGTGAGAGATCGCCTCTGCGAAAATTTGTGGGCTAAGTAGAGCGAGTGAAATAAAAATGTAATACAAGGCGTTATCCTCCGCATTCATCGTGATTTTAGTATAACAGCACCAATAAATAGGTAAGGTGAAAAGAGAAAAATACCTTTTGTAGTTCTTTTATTTCTCAACATTGAGATGTCTCATTACTGAGGCGCTAAAATAGGCTTGACGTATTGAAATAATGTCTATGGGTATTGATAATTTCGTCAGGTCGTTATTAGCAATCGACTTTACCAGTTCTAGGTTTAAAAAATAATAATTACACAAATCAACCGGATGCATATTGTTGCTTCTGGCTTAGAAAATTAACACGAAGTAAAGGGAGTCTTACAGATGACATCTCAATATATCGCACTTGCTGTCGGTCTTTTATCGTTAAGTAGTTCTATGGTTCAGGCTACAACGACGGAAGCTGAAGGGTGTATTATCAGTCGCTTGAATGGCGAAAAGTATTGTTTAAAGGCAGGAGAGCGTTCTGGTTACTCTTTGCCTAGCTGGATCTATGCACATCCAGTGGATGTACTGGCACCAAGTGGTATTTCTGTCATGCTCAGTGACTGGGATAACCTTTCTTACAACCGTTTGGCTGTGTTCGATCGCTATACTGGCAACGAAGAGCTTAAGAATGTTAAAGCTTACAACGGTGCGTATTTAGATTTTTCTAAACCACGCTCAATGCGAGTGCTGGCATCTGAAACTTATCCTGAAGCTTGTATTGTGAGCCGCCAAAATGGTGAGCGTTACTGCCTGAAAGACGGCGAACGTTCTGGCTATTCACTGCCTGCGTACATTTATGGGCATGAAGTGGATGTGGACGCGCCACAAGGATTGGGCGTTATGCTCAGTGATTGGGATAATCTTTCTTACAACCGTCTCGCGGTATTTGGTGGTCAAACCCAAAATGAGCAGATGCGTGCAGTGAAAGCGTACAACGGCGAAATTCTCGACTTTTCTAAACCACGTTCAATGCGTGTTGTACCTTATGAAGGTGATAGTTCTGCCCTGAACATGAAGCAGAAATGGTCTTGGCAGGGCGGGTCGTTCTTACCTAATTCGAATCAAGTAATGGTAACGCCTGTTGTGGCGCAACTGAATGACGATAACCGTGACGGTAAGATTGATGAGAAAGACGTTGCTGACCTTGTTGTCGTCACCTTTGAAGGCAATAAATACACCAATGGTGGTTTAGTCCGTGCCTTGAGTGGTGTGGATGGTTCTGAGCTTTGGAACTACGCCAACGGCGGAGTGATTGCTGATGCTCGTTACTCTCCTGCAATCGGTGATTTGGATGGTGATGGTATCGTTGAGATTGTGACAACCAACAATCGTGACCAGTTCATTACGATTCTGGACAACCGCGGCAATATCAAAAAACAAATTCCGACCACCGAAAGCGGTTGGAAAATTGTTGGCGATATTACTTTGGCAGATTTAGACCACGATGGCAGTGTTGAGATTTTGGCTGCAGATGGCGTGTATAACTACCAAAACGGTTTAGTGTTTAACCATGCTTGGACGCCTTCTTCAATCAATGTCGATGTGGATGCAGACCAACAACAAGAAGTTTTCTCTGGTGGTACGCTGTACCAAAACAACGGCGCTATCAACTGGCAATATCAAGCCAATGATGCGGTGTGGTTCTCTTCTGTAGTCAATTTAGACAATGATCCAGAGCCAGAAATCGTGGCTTCCGTACCTGCCACATTTGCAACGGGTGACAATGCACGCTTTGCGGTATTGGAGCACGATGGCACGATCAAGTGGGAAGTGAACAATGCTGCGAACCCAGGCGGTGGTGTACAAGCAATCGCGAACTTCCTTGGCAAAGCGAAAGAGATTGAAACCAGTGAATTTTCAAAAGTTTACGGTTATCAGCCAAATAACAAACCGACTTCGATTGATTTGGCCGTAGATGGAAAAATCTATGTGCGCTCTGGTTACGCGATTGATGCCATCGGTTCTTCAACTTCGAACTTGGTTGGTGGTACTGGCGGTAATCTGAACTCTCCAGTCAATGTGAAAGACATTAAAGCGATCGATCTGACCTGGGGGAAGTATTACTGGGGTGGGTATCATCTGTTAGCGCTCGATTTTAGAATGAACAATGGCAGTGTGGTTTCAATGGGCTCGAAAAACTACGCCTATTCGAAACAAACTGAGCGTTTCACTGTGCCTGCAGGCAGCCGTATCAAAGGGCTGAAAGCATGGACGGCTGGCTGGCTCTTAGACGGGGTTCAATTTGAGTTGGCTGCACCAAATGGTACTAACGATCTGGATGTGAAAGGGATTGTGTACGCAGGCTACGCTGCAGTAGATATGTACAATGCCCAAGGTGAACGTGTTTGGTCTGTGGCGAACGATGATACCGGCAGCGGCAAAATCGGCGTATCAGCCTATGACTTCGATAACGATGGTATTGATGAAGTTCTCGTTCAAGATCACGCTCGAGTACGTGTGTTAGATGGTAAAACCGGTAAAGAGCGTGCTTCTCTAGCGCACTCAACGGCAACCTTGTGGGAATACCCAGTGGTGGTGGATCTCGAAGGTGATAACAACGCGGAACTGATTGTGGCTGCGAACGATTTCGATCGCCAATACTCGATTAACCATGGTGTTTACGTGTATCAATCAGCGGATAGCGCCAAACCTTGGAAAAATGCGACCCGTATTTGGAACCAACACGCTTTCCATCTGAGTAATATTGAGCAAAATGGTGTGATCCCAACCTTCGAAGAACCAAGTTGGTTGAGCCACAACACTTACCGTACCAGTACGCTGCGTAACGCGGTAGGTGGCGAATCACCAATCTTCGGTTACTCGAATACGGCGCAGTATCAACGCACGGTAACGGCAGATAATCAGATGTTCCTACGTTCTGGTTTCGCCATCGATGCGATTGGTACTACAACAAGCAACCTCGTTGGTGGACCGGTTCAAGGTACAAACGGTGGAGTATTACGAGCACCGATTGCACTGGACCAACTGCAGTCAGTAGAAGTGACCTCTGGTCTTTATAACTGGGGTGGATACCATGTTGTAGCGATTAAGTTCACCATGAAAAATGGTTCAAGCGTGATGCTGGGTTCTACAAGCTACGCGAGTAATAAAAAGGTTGAGACTTACACCGTGCCACAAGGCAAGCGCATCAAACAAATTAATGTTTGGAGCGCAGGCTGGTTGGTGGAAGGATTCCAGTTCGTTTACTAATCCAAAGTGATCGTTTGAACATTGACAGATCGAAATACCCCGAGCAATCGGGGTATTTTTTTGTCATCCCTAAACCACCGCTTTTAGCGGTGGTGATTGTTCCTAGGGGCTTTTGTCTGAAAATGCGCCCATGTTAGAAGACAAACTCTTATTCACCATAAGTAAGAGGATTCAAATAACATGGGCGACTACAGAAGTTCATCACACATCTATTGGCGTTGCAAATATCATATCGTTTGGACACCAAAATTTCGTTTTAAGATCTTAAAAGGTAATGTAGCCAAAGAGCTAAATCGTTCGATCTACATTCTTTGTAATATGAAAGATTGTGAAGTTTTGGAACTCAATTTCCAGCCAGATCATGTCCACTTAGTTGTGATGTTGGCAGCGTTCGTTTATCCCGATCGGATAACCTATCTATGCGCATGGAGATTTCGACCAGCAACTTCAAGTGGCTTAGGTGTACCTGCTGTGGCTCGATGCCAAAAGAAAGGAAATGACGTGCACTTCCTTATTTAGCTTTGATTACGCGGTGCGTAAACGAGAATGTCTGGGGGTTGGGATCGTGCTGCTCCAGTTGGCGAGCAATAAGCAGAAAAGAAAATAAAGGGTTGTAGCCGGTGCTTGTAGGGGGAAATCCACACTCATGTGCTGCAACATTCCGATGATGGCCATTAAGCTTCCCAAACCAATACCGCGCATGGTGGCATTGCTGCGCAACCGAAAGGCGCGAAAGGCTTGCCATACACAAAACAGCACCATGATGCCAAGTAATCCCGTTGCTACTAAGCCGGATTCAAGGGCAAATTGCACATAATCGTTATGGGCGTGGTCGTAAAACAGCGCCACATTACCTTGGTTATAAGCAGGAAACGTAGAGTAGAACGTGCCATTACCAAATCCAGTGAGTGGACGATCTTGAATCGCTTGTAAGGCATAACGAACCACATCATCGCGTGATTCACTTTCTAAACTGGTTTCCACCAACCGCTGACGTACCTTATCTAGCCCAAACCAATGGCTGACCACGAAAGCATCGATGACAAAAAGACTCACGATAAGGATGTAGATGCTCTTCGGTTTATGGCGATAAAACAGCAGTAGCAGTACACATCCGATACTCAAGGCAATAAAAAAGGCCATGTTACCCATTCGGGAACGAGTGAGGACGAGCGCGATCACCATAATCACTAAGCCCAAGCGGATAAAGGCTTTATCTGAGAGAGCAAGTGACATGAGCTTTTTCAGCGTACCTTTCCAACCCAATGCGGTTTGGTGGCTGAGTTGAGCAATCAATAAACCAAAACCTAGGCAAAGGTTGAGCATAAGAAAATTGGCTAAATGATTGTGATAAACAAAGCTACCTGACGCACGTTGGTTTAGGGGCAGAGAAAAAATAGGAGAGCTGTGAAGTTCGAGTAGCAGTACAACACCGGCATAAAATGCTTGGCACACCCCACTGGCTATCATAGTGGTCGCTAACATTTTAACCTTGTGCGGAGTATCAATCACCAAAGAGGCAATCAAGCAAATTTGTAGGTAATGCAGAGATTTGACGGCCGAAATAAGCACAAGCCCAGGGTCTGCGGAAAGGTTCAAGCGTGGCCAACTTTGGAGCCATGACCAGACTGTAAAAAGTGCGACAGGGAGCAAAATGGCTTTCGCACGCTTAATTGCTTGCCACCACTGAGGGGCAGGAATGGCCACTACACAGGCAAGCAGTAAAGCCGCAGCATAGATTTCATTAAGTGACCAAGCCCACGGGCGATTACTACCCAGTGGAATGGGCAACCAAAAAACAAACAGCAAAAAAGCAAAGAAAAGGATTTTTTTAAATGAAGTCATGAGTTCATCTGCTCAAATCAGTGACTTGACTTATCAATTCTAGTCACTGATTTGAGGTTATAAAGGCAAGGGTTATTTCAAGACTCAGGCTAATTCGGTGAGCTATTTCCTTCCTACTTGATGTTGCAGTGGTGTTGGCTACAACGCCAAGTCATTGGGATATCGATCAGTTTGGTGAAGCGGTTCCGCCACCATTACCATTGCCCGTACCAAAGGTATTGGTGGACCCGGGAGCAAGCGCAATCGGAGGTGGTGTTGCAATACCCGCTGCGGTTGGTTGAGCAATGGCTGCTGGGTCAGCACCACCAGCGATGGCTGCAATAAGAATGTCGGCTGGATCCATTAGGCCAGCTTCGGCAATCGCATCCACGATCGCTTGGGCAAGATCTTGCGGCGCACTCTCAATCGCGGCTTGGACAACATCTGAGCGTTGTTCAGGTTGCACACTCTTCACTGCATCCACTGCGGTTTGCACCAACTCAGCCTGCGAAGTTTGCTGGAACAGAGCAGTATAGATTTCTCGCGTTAGCAAAGGGTTTTGGCTAGCGGCAAGTGAAGCAATCTTCAGCGTATTTTGAGGGCACGTTTTCAATAAGTAGGTCAGCGTGTTGATGAGATCGGCCGAGTTTTTTAAATACTCATTAATCACGGTATCGTCACTGCATGAAGCAATATCAAAGGTGGCTGAGGGGGTAATATCCGCAGCGGTGTCTGCCCATACCCATTGACTAGTAAAAAGACTGGCAAATAGTACAAGTGAAGCGCGTTTCATAATGTGTTGTGCTCGATGATTATTTATCAATATTTTAGCTTAATACGAGAAGGATGTTTTTTTAAATTTTATTCTCTTCACTTTTTATCTCATTTCTGATGCACTAATAAATCTCAAGGTTAATAAATTCATCTCAACCTTGAAGTAACCATTAAGTATTAGTTATTTGCACTTTTGTAATCATCTAATTGAATTTTAAACTAAACTTTGGTTTGTTTTTTCACTGTTGATAGGGTGGTGATATTAGGTTTTTATGGTTTTTTGTCATTTTATCATTTTGATTTTTATTGTTTTTTATTTGTGCTTTTCTTTTGTTTTATGTGTGTTGATTTATATGCTTGTTTTTTTGATTTTAGTTTTCCCTAATTTTGTTGCAGTCTTAAATTTGATGCGAAAATTTCTATTGATAAAGATGTAATATGAAAAAAATAATTCATACATTTAAATTATCCTTTGCCAATTGCTTGCACCAAACAGGAGTATCTCGATATGAGGGAAAAAGGCCTAATCCGTATCGGTATTTATCCGGGTAAGTTTTTCTACAGACTGATTGATAGTTTTTTTATATTGTTAATCATGTATCTGTCGATTAAGTCTCAACATCAGGTTGTCACCATGGCTTATATTTCGGTGGCCTTGCTTGGTGTTCTTTTTTACTCCTATATTGCTGAAAGTCTGGATATTTACAGTGGTTGGCGTACCGCAAAGCTGCGTTCGCTATCTCTGCACACGGCATTTTGCTGGGCGGCTACTATCGCCTGTTTGACCTTGCTAGCCTATTTCTCAAAAACGGGGATTGAATTTTCTCGGCTAGTGGTAGGTACTTGGTTTGTAGGATCTTTTTCGGCGTTGATTCTGTGGCGAGTGTTTGCCTTTGCCACCATTTATTATCTGCATAAAAAAGGGCTGCATACCAAAAATGCGGTCATTATCGGTATGACAGCGCAGGGGCAGGAGCTCGCATCAAGCCTTAATCACAATCCTGAGTTGGGTATTGTGATGCAAGGTTTTTATGATGATCGCGCACCTTCACGCCTTGATGATGCAATTCCTGTATTGGGCAATATTAACGATGCACTCAGCCTTGCGAAAACAGGGCAAGTGCAGAATGTGTATATTGCCTTACCGATGCAAGCTCAGCGCCGTATCAATCAAATTCTGGATGCGTTTTCCGACAGTACCGTCAATACCTACATAGTGCCTGACTTTTTTACGTTTAACTTATTGCACTCACGTTGGTACACGATTGGTGATGTGAACGCTTTCAGTATCTTCGATACGCCGTTTAATGGATTGTTGAACTGGGTGAAGCGCTTTGAAGATTTGGTGCTGAGCAGCCTGATTCTGATGCTGATCAGTCCCGTTTTATTGCTCGTTGCTATTGGCGTCAAACTCAGTTCGCCTGGGCCAGTCATCTTTAAACAAAATCGCTATGGTTTAGATGGTAAACCAATCCAAGTTTGGAAGTTTCGCAGCATGCGAGTGATGGATAATGGCAGTAAGGTGCAGCAGGCCACCAAAGGGGATCCGCGTGTTACTCGATTTGGTGCTTTTATTCGTCGTACATCTTTGGATGAATTACCACAATTTTTCAACGTACTGCAAGGGACTATGTCCATCGTTGGCCCCAGACCTCATGCCGTGGCACACAATGAGCAATATCGCACCATTGTGAACCGCTACATGCTGCGCCATAAAGTGAAACCAGGCATAACCGGCTGGGCGCAAATCAATGGTTGGCGTGGAGAAACGGACACCGTTGATAAGATGGAAAAGCGAGTACAGTTCGATCTCGACTATATCCATCGTTGGTCATTGTGGTTTGACATCAAAATCGTCTTTCTCACCATCTTCAAAGGTTTTGTTGGAAAGAACGCATATTAAGCAACAGCACTCCCTTCTTGATGAGGAGTGCTACTCTTGAATGGATAGAGATTTAAATAAATACGGATAAAAAGAACGGATGAAACTGACTTCTCTTTTGAACGCCAGCGTAGTGACGCTAGTGGCGAGCCATATGCCTTTGGGTATGGCAAAGCCGACCCCAAACCCGATTGAAACCGAATCGGGTATTGCTATTGTGCCTTTTCTAAATCTTTCAACGGGTTATAACGACAATATTGCGAAAGCGGATCAGGGGCTTGATAGCTCGGCATTTTCCATTATTGAACCGGGTGTTGCTCTGCAAATTGAGCCACAAGGCAATAAAACGGAGCTTCGTTATCGGCTTCGTAACGGGACGTATTTTAGCTCCCATCAAGATAACTTTACCGATCATTATCTTGACCTAACCAGTGATTGGGAGCTCAATTCGCGCCATCGTTTAGCCTTGCAGTACAACTTAGCTTTGGCACATGAAGGTCGAGGTGACAACGACACAACCTTAGGTTTGGAATATAACCAATACGACAGTAACACCCTCAATCTAGGGTATGGTTTTGGTTCGACAGAAGCTGTAGGTCGAATTGAAACTAATGTCGGGTGGCAAAACTTTACTTACCAGAACAACCGTAACATCACCCAGTATCAGGACTGGGATGAGCTGCGCTTTAACTCAACCTTTTATTATCAGGCTCTGCCTCGTACATCATTGATTGCCGAAGTGATCGTTAACTCTCGTCGTTACGACACCATTGCACCAGGCTCAAGCAGCAAAGACAACGATCATTATTTTGCCTACCTTGGAACATCTTGGGATGCAACGGGTAAGCTGCAGGGCAACATTAAGTTGGGTTATCAGCAGAAGGATTTTGATGCGCCGAGCCGCCGAGATTTCAGCTCCGCCTCTTGGGATATGGATGTGACCTATCTCATTCGTTCCTATTCGGCATTACAACTGGTTACGAATCGCCGTTCGACCGATTCTGATGGTGATGGGGATGCGATTGATGCGGCAACCTATCAAGTCAATTGGTCACACAACTGGGATACTCAGTGGGCCACTGAAGCGGCATTAACTCGCTTGAGCGAGGACTACACGGAGTCTGCTCGTCAAGACGACACAACCAGTGCCAGCTTACGTGCCAGTTATGATTTTCGCCGTTGGCTAACTTTTGAATTTGGGCTAGGCCGTGAGAAAAAAGACTCCAACATCAACACGCTTAGCTATAGTCAAAATGTGTATTACCTGACGATCCAAGGAGTCATGTAGGCATTATGAAGTCCTTGTTCTCTTTGTTGTTGTGTCTGTTGTTATTACCGTCTTTGGCAATAGCTAATGATGACTTTTATCGATTGGGCGTTGGCGATCAAATTCGTATTCAAGTCTATGATGAACCCGAACTCTCGGTGGAGACCCGCGTCAGCGACAACGGTACGATTGATTATCCATTCCTTGGCAAAATTCGCTTAAAGGGTAAAACCTTAGAAGAAGTGAAAGTCGCCATCCATGATGGTTTATTAGATGGTTATCTGATCAACCCGAATGTATCCGTTTCCATCCTTGAATATCGTCCTTTCTTTGTGAATGGCCAGGTTATGAAACCGGGGAGTTACCCTTATTATCCTGGGCTGACGGTGAATCAAGCGATCACTATTGCTGGAGGATTCACTGAGCGTGCCTCGAAAACCAACCTGCAGATTTCCAGTAGTGATGATCCACAAGCCAAACCGGTCAAAGTGACCTTATTTAGCAAATTGCAGCCCGGTGACATTTTAACCGTTGCTGAAAGCTTCTTTTAAATCAAGGGTGAAATGGTACACGAGATGACAGATAAACAATTCACTCAGGAAGAAGTGCTGGATATTCGTCAGTATTTTAATGTGTTGCTGAACTATAAGTGGCGAATCTTACTGTTTTCTATCATGGTCACGGCGATCACCTTGCTGGTGGTGCTGTCGATGCGTTCTGAATACACCGCCCGAGCAACGATTTTAATCGAATCGACACAGGCGAAAGCGGTATCGATAGAAGAGGTCTATGGGCTCGATACCAAAAGCCAAGAATACTATCTGACTCAAATTGAGATCCTTAAGTCAGACACTATTGCGGAAGAGGTCATCAAACGCTTGGATCTGGCCAGTAATCCTGAGTTTGACCCAGAATCAAGCACGAATGAACGCTCTGGGCTCAGTCAACAGCTATTGGAGTGGATGCCATTTCTAAAAGCGTTTAAGACGCAAGATGTGGTGCTGGATCCGGAACAAGAAGAGTACCGTCACAGTCGGCTGGTTTTGTTCAAATTTAAACGTGGGATGAACATTAGCCCAATCCGCAAAACGCAATTGGTCAATATTTACTACACCACGGGAGATCCTAAACTCGCAGCGCAAATTGCCAATGAAATTGCACGTGTGTATATGGACAGCCATCTAGAAGCGAAGCTAGAAGTGGAGTTAAAAGCCAATACTTGGCTTAACACGCGAATGGGAGAATTGCGTGAAAAACTGCGTGAATCAGAGGCAGAGCTGCAGGCGTTTTTGAAAGCGGAAGGTTTGGTTGATATTCAAGGTGTAGAGGGCTTGGCTTCTCAAGAATTAGAAGAGCTTACCTCACAGATGAACAAAGCGCGCGATCGACGTGTTGCGGCTGAAACACTGTATTTAGTGGCGAACAGCTACAGCAAAAACGACAGTGATTTAACGGCGTTATCGTCCATCCCTGAAATTTCAAACCACCCGACCATTCGGGATTTAAAGGTGGCAGAAGTCGATGCGGAGCGCAAAGTTTCAGAATTCTCCAAACGTTATGGGCCTAAACACCCAAAACTAAAATCGGCCACCGCCCAGTTGGAAGCGGTGCGCAAAAACTTACGCTCAGAATTAAAACAGTTGCTCAACGGCATCAATAATGAGTTACAAGCCGCTAAGCAAGCGGAACGCTCGTTACAAACCGAGTTCAACCAACGCAAGTCTGAATTTCAGACTCTGACGGTAAAAAATGCCAAATATTCCGAGTTAAAGCGTGAGGTACAGACCAACCGAGAGCTGTTTGATCTGTTCTTGGCTCGCCAAAAAGAGACCAGTGCTTCGGGGGACTTTAATACCACGATTGCTCGCTTTACCGATCAAGCCAATCCGCCTTTAGTCCCAAGTAAACCGAATAAAAAGCTGCTGGTTTTGTTGGCGTTTGTTGCCTCGTTTGGTTTTGCTTGCGTAGTGGCCTTTATTGCCGATGCGATGTCCGATACGTTTGCCGATATCAAACAGGTGGAGAAACAGTTAGCGTTGAGCCTGCTTGGGATCGTGCCCGCCATCAGTAAGCGTCGCGGAAAGTTAGATGCCAAAGCCTATTTTGATGAAGGGCTGCGCGAGTTGACGGAAGCCGTACGAACTATACGCACCAGTTATCTGCTTGCCCATGTCAATAAAGAGCAGCATGTTGTCATGCTCACCTCAAGTTTGCCCGGGGAGGGTAAAACCACCTCGAGCATTAACTTGGCACTATCGTTAGCACAAATGGAAAAAACCCTGCTGATTGAGTGCGATTTACGTAAACCTGCGGTTGCGCATCGTTTCTCGATAGCAGGCTCACAACCGGGAGTCACTAACGTATTGACGGGCACCCGTTTGGAAGAGTGCATCTACCATGATGAACAGTCGGGGTTAGATATTCTCACTGCTGGAGTTTATACCGCCAACCCATTGGAGCTGCTGTCATCGACGGCATTCAGTGAACTATTGGCCGATCTGCGGACACGCTACCAACGGATTGTGATTGATACGCCACCTTGCCTTGCGGTCAGCGACAGTTTTATGTTGGCGCAATATGCGGATTCGGTCATCTTGGTGATTGATGCAAGCCACACCCGAACACCAGTGGTGCGTGAAGTGGTTGGAAAGCTCACTCAACAAGGGACTCGAATTGACGGCGTAATTCTCAATCGTCTGAATGCGAAAAAAGCGTCAGGTTACAGTGGTTACTACCATTACCAAGCCTACTATGGTGAAGAAAATAAACCAGGAGCCACAGAGTGAATAGTGTGTGGCAAGCCGGATGGCGAGCTTGCGTTAGCGCATCAGCGCTGCTTGTGATCTATCTGGCTTTCCAGCAAGGGATTGCCTCTTTGTACGCTCTGAGTGCTGAAAAAGAGCTACTGGCTTGGAATGACACACCAGCCCATATGCCAGCTGTTGAAGAGGCACAATTCGCTATCCAAAAGGCCATTGAGCATAATCCAGCTCATCCGCAGTATACTTTTTTGGCGGGGAGGGTCTGGCAGTGGCAAGCCTACCTAATGAAAGAGGATGCGCAGGACAATGCTTTGAAGAGAGCGAAAGCGTATTATCTCGAAAGTGTTCAACAGCGACCTACGTGGCCTGATAGCTGGGCAGAGCTATTAAAGATTGAGGCTCAACTATCCGAACGTGAACGCTTAAGCCCAGAGCTGAATGAATACATGGCAATGGCTGCGCATTACGGGCCATATACCCCAGCGGTGAATATGGCAATTTCACAAGTAGGACTATCGAAATGGTCTTACTGGAATCGTGAGCAGAAGTGGCTCGTTATTGAGCATCTGGCGCGTGGGCTGAATGGGAAAAACAGTCGACACCTTTTGGCTGATTACCTAAAATCGACCCACCAATTTAAACTGGCTTGCACTTTAGCTTCGCGCCGTGAGCCTAAATTAGAGATCCGCATTTGCAACACAGTCTTAAAATAGGTCGCCAAATTTATCAGCAACGCCCAGTTTCTGTGTTGTTGCTTGGTGTGCTGGGATTATTTACCGTTCTGGCTTCTTGGTTTAAGTCTCTGGGCTTTCATGCCGATTATGTGTACCGGATGGAAATCGCGGTTGGTGGTGATACGCACTTGCATAGCTTGCTCGCATTGCTGTTAACGCTTGCGTTGTATCGCGTACTGTCAGCCACCAGTCACAGTTATAAAATCGTCGTTCTCACCGGTGTATTGATTGCGATTGGCTGCCTTGTCGATGAAGGAATGCAGGCTTTTTCGCCTTTGCGCACTTTTTCTATCATGGATATTTTGGCTAGCCTCATCGGCGTGACTCTCGCCAGTTTAATGAATACCTTTTTGGCTGGTGTGAAGCAACGCAAGCGAAAAAGTGCTCGTTAAGCCCTTCTTCGCTGTGAGTAAGATAACGTCAGTAAATGACGCGATAGCGGCTCGGTTTATGATTCATTGCCAACACGAGGTTGAGTAAAAAGGCTCCAAGGATAGAAAGACCGATCGTCAACGGTGATACAAAGAAGAACGAAGCAAGCAGGATCAAGCCATCAATCGTCATTTGGCTTTTACCTACCGAGATACCAAATCTATCCTGAATAAACAAACACAACACGTTAAAGCCGCCTAAGCTTGAACGGTGGCGAAACAAAATCAGCATTCCTAAACCCATCAATACCCCACCGGCTACCGCGCAATAGACCACATTCACTTTCTCAAGCGTTATCAACATCGCGAGATGATCAGCAAATAGCGAGACTAAAGCACCTGAAATGGCACTATTAAATGCAAAACGGGCTCCAAAACGTTTCCAAGCGAGCAAGTAGAATGGGCAGTTAGAGAGAAAATAGAGCACGCCAAAGGTCAGTGGTAAAAATTGGGTCATTAACAGTGCTAACCCAGTGGTTCCCCCCGTCAATAAGTGCCCAGCTTGTAGAAAATAGACGCCTTGTGCGACCAGAAATGTCCCAGTCAGAATCGCGATCCAATCTTCTTTGTGTGAATGTTTTTCCATAAATAAGGTTATCAAGGAAGAGAATGGCGCGGATGTTAATGAAAAGCCGATATTTTCGGTAGCTAGGGAGGAAAAATTGAGGTAAATCTATGTCACATCCGCTTTACAGGGTGTAAAGCAAAAAATTGACAGTTTTGTTGTTTAGACGCTATTTCTATCGTCAAGATGAAAGCTGTCTTCATGGTTATGAAAAAACTGCATGATAAATTCGTGAATTTGGGCTTTATGATAAAGATCAAATTATGTAGAATGCGCGCCATAAAGTGATGACGAAAACGTTTGCGTAGAGTCATTGTGTGGTTTTTTTGCAATTTCAGTCAATCTGAGTCAGGAGATACAGATGCTTAAGCGTGATATGAACATCGCCGATTACGATCCGGAGCTATACGCTGCCATTCAGGAAGAGACGCTTCGTCAAGAAGAACATATTGAACTTATTGCTTCAGAAAACTACACCAGCCCGCGTGTAATGCAAGCACAAGGTTCTCAACTAACCAACAAGTACGCAGAAGGTTACCCAGGTAAGCGTTACTACGGTGGTTGTGAGTTCGTGGACAAAGCTGAAGCTCTGGCCATTGACCGTGCTTGCCAACTGTTTGGCTGTGAATACGCGAACGTTCAGCCTCACTCAGGCTCTCAAGCCAACAGCGCAGTGTACATGGCACTGCTTAATCCTGGTGATACCGTTCTGGGTATGAGCCTGGCACACGGTGGTCACTTGACTCATGGCTCTCCAGTAAACTTCTCTGGTAAACACTACAAAGTGATCCCTTACGGCATTGATGAAGCGGGTCAAATCAACTACGACGAAATGGAAGCGTTGGCCTTTGAGCACAAACCAAAGATGATCATCGGTGGTTTCTCTGCCTATTCACAAATTGTTGATTGGAAACGTATGCGTGAAATCGCCGACAAAGTAGGTGCTTACCTATTTGTCGATATGGCGCACGTTGCTGGTTTGATTGCGGCGGGTGTTTATCCAAGCCCAGTGCCTTTCGCACACGTTGTGACTACGACTACGCACAAAACTCTGGCTGGCCCACGTGGTGGTTTGATCCTGTCAAACGCTGGCGAAGAGATGTACAAGAAACTGAACTCAGCGGTGTTCCCTGGCGGCCAAGGCGGCCCTTTGATGCATGTGATTGCGGCTAAAGCGGTTGCCTTCAAAGAAGCGATGGAGCCTGAGTTCAAAGCTTACCAAGCACGTGTTGTGCAAAATGCGAAGGCGATGGTGGCACAGTTCCAAGAGCGTGGTTACAAGATCGTGTCTAACAGCACTGAAAACCACCTCTTCTTGGTTGATCTGATTGATAAAGACATCACAGGTAAAGATGCGGATGCGGCACTCGGTGCAGCAAACATCACAGTGAACAAGAACTCAGTGCCTAACGATCCACGTAGCCCATTTGTGACTTCTGGTATTCGTGTGGGTACGCCTGCGATCACTCGTCGTGGTTTCACTGAGCAAGATGCAAAAGATCTCGCTAACTGGATGTGTGATGTTCTAGACAACATCAACGACCAAGGTGTTATCGAAGCGACTAAGCAAAAAGTATTGACGATCTGTCAACGCCTACCTGTGTACGCGTAAGCACTCAGACCTGAACAACGTGAAGTTGCAACCCACGGGTTGCAACTTTAGTTAGAAGGGGAGTAGTGATAAAAAAACCTGCGACATTCGCAGGTTTTTTTATTGGAATATGGTTTAGTGACCGCTTACTTACTCACGCTGATCATCGTGCCGGATTTGCACTTGAACATGTAGTACTTGTTGCTTTCGGTAAATTTACCCAGACCTTCCCCATCACAGTAATCCACGTTGATATCGCGCATGATGTCGAGTGTTTTCTCGGTTTTGAGAGCAAACTTGGCGCCATCGGCACATACGATACGCACTTGACCATCATCACTGACTGAGTAAATGTTTACTTCGGTATTACAGAGTTCAAAAGACGCTTCGCGGTAGTTATCTTGCTGGGTGTTGGATGAACAGCCAGCCAACAGCGCTGCCGCGGTAAGAGCGAATAAGCCGATACGAGTCATTATTGTTTTCCTTGTAGTCAGTTTTCACTCAACAGCGCGTTCAAGTTTGTGAGCGAAAAGTAATCGAAACTTAGCGTAAGCCTATAGAACCCAAGCGCAGGATTCAAGGTTAAAGAACCGATATGGTGAGATTATGATGTAGGATCTCATCTCAGCTAAAGTATCAAGCCAGCGCATTGGCTGGCTTGATAGGGAGTATATGGGTTTATTTAACTTCTAAACCTTTGGCTTGCAAGTCAGCATGATAAGAAGAGCGCACAAAAGGACCACAAGCAGCATGAGTAAAGCCGAGTTCTAGCGCGATCTCTTTCAGCTCATCAAACTCTGCTGGTGGCACGTAACGTTCAACCGGTAAGTGGTGACGGCTTGGAGCCAAATATTGGCCAAGAGTTAGCATAGTTACGCCGTGTGCGCGCAGATCTTTCAGCACTTCGACGATTTCTTCTTTAGTTTCGCCTAAGCCCATCATCAAGCCAGACTTGGTTGGCACCTCTGGGTGCTGCTCTTTGAATTGACGCAGCAGTTCTAAAGACCACTTGTAATTTGCACCTGGGCGTACTTTACGGTACAGGCGCGGTGCCGTTTCCAAGTTATGGTTGAACACATCGGGTGGATTGTCTTGCAGAGCTTCTAGCGCTACTTCCATGCGGCCACGGAAATCGGGTACCAGAGTTTCGATTCTGATGTTCGGATTTAAAGCTCGGATCTCGCGGTTACAGTCAGCGAAATGTTGCGCGCCACCATCACGTAGGTCATCTCGGTCAACCGAGGTAATAACCACGTACTTGAGCTTCATATCATGAATGGTTTGTGCGAGCTTCTTCGGTTCTTCCGCTTCAGGCGCATTCGGACGACCATGGGCCACATCACAGAACGGGCAACGACGAGTACAGATGGCACCTAAGATCATAAAGGTTGCCGTGCCGTGGTTAAAACACTCTGCCAAGTTAGGGCAAGAAGCTTCTTCACAGACCGAGTGAAGGTTGTTTTTACGCATGGCGGCTTTGATGTCTTGGATGCGCTGGCTATCGGCTGGAAGTTTGATCTTCATCCATTCTGGTTTGCGCAGAACTTCTTTCTGCTCTGCTGGCATATTTTTTACCGGAATCAAGGCCATTTTATCGGCATCGCGGTACTTAACGCCGCGTTCCATCTGAATTGGTTTACTCATGATTGTATGCTTCTGTGCTGAATTCGACTTGCTCGTAGTCCAGTAGGGTAACGAGTTCTTGGATTAATGTTTGTTCAACCTGTTCCATCCCAATTGAGCTGTATAAATCGCTCAATTGAACCATTTCCATTCCAGCATAACCGCAAGGATTGATGCGCAAGAAAGGAGCCAGGTTCATCTGAATATTGAGTGCTAGCCCGTGGAAAGAGCATCCTTTACGGATACGCAGACCGAGAGAACAGATTTTTTTATTCTGTACGTAAACACCTGGTGCGTCAGGTCTTGCGGCGGAGTCAATCTGGTAGTGTTTTAAAGTATGAATGACTATGTTTTCAATATGAGTGACGAGCTCTCGTACACCAAGGTGCTTACGTCGTAGGTCAATTAAAAAATATGCCACTAACTGACCGGGGCCATGGTAGGTCACTTGTCCCCCCCGATCACTTTGCACGACAGGAATATCTCCAGTATTGAGGAGATGCTCAGCTTTGCCGGCTTGCCCTTGGGTAAAAACAGGGTTGTGTTCGACAAGCCACACTTCATCACGTGTCGTAGAATCACGTTGATCAGTGAATTGATGCATTGCCTGCCAAACCGGAGTGTAGTCCTGTCTACCAAGGCGTCTCACCAATAGCTGGTTTTCCATTCTTGTCATCCGCCAGAGATATATAAAGTTTTTCGATTATAAACTGCTTGCCAATAATGAACTACACATGTGGGGGAACTTTTTGACCCTGATAACAAGGTGGATTTATTAATTTTATGAAAAATAAAGAAAAAGCAGCCTAAGCTGCTTTCAAAAAAATTTTAATATATAAAAAAACTGCGTATTTACAGTACCATTCGCACGATATCGATTTCACCTAACTCTTTATAGAGAATCTCAACTTGCTCAATTGAGGTCGCGTTAATCGTGACAGAAACGGCGTGGTAGTTTCCTTTTGCGCTTGGTTTTACTCGTGGGCTGTAATTGCCTGGAGCATGACGCTGAATCACTTCCAATACCCGTTCTGGTAGCTCAGGCTTAGCATATCCCATCACTTTGTAAGTAAAGGAACATGGGAATTCGAGCAGATCTTTTAATTTTGCATCAGAGTTGATGTTCAGCATGGGGACACTCCAGTTTGAGCATTGGAAAAACGGGACGAAATACTACAGCCATTCGGCTAGGATCTCAAGTGAACAAAAAAGCCGCTTTATGCGGCTTTTGCAGTTGTATGTATTGACTTGAGTATGGTTTTAATTAGAACCAGCTTTTGAACAGCAGAACTAGGTAATCCCACAGACGGCTGAATAGGCTACCTTCTTGAACATCTTCCAGTGCCATTAATGGGTATTGAGCAATGTCATTACCGGCCAGTTGATAGTAAAGCGTACCAACCACATCACCTTTTTTCAGCGGTGCTTTCAGCTCTTTCTCTAGTACAAAGCTTGCCGTGAGATCTTTCGCTTGGCCACGCGGTAATGTCACGTAAGTGTCTTTATCTACGCCCAGAGCAATAGTATCTTTGTCGCCCATCCAGATGGTTTCATTAACGAAAGTTTCGCCTGCTTTGTGTGGTGCTACAGTTTCAAAGAAACGGAAGCCGTAGCTGAGGAGTTTTTTGCTTTCGGCTTTACGTGCGTTTTCGTTATCAGTCCCCATGACGACCGCAACCAAACGCATGTTGCCTTCTGTTGCTGAGCTAACGAGGTTATAACCAGCGCCGCTAGTGTGTCCGGTTTTGATACCATCCACATTCATGCTTTTATCCCAAAGCAAACCGTTACGGTTGTATTGGGTGATGCCGTTATAAGTGAATTTTTGCTCAGAGTAAATCGCATACTCTTCAGGGACATCACGGATCAATGCTTGACCAAGCAAAGCTAGGTCGTATGGTGTTGAGTATAAATCGGGATTATCTAAGCCATGTGAGTTGGTAAAGTGCGAATTTTTCATGCCGAGCGAGCTTGCCCAAGCGTTCATCAAATCCACAAATGCATCTTCCGTTCCTGCCACATGCTCTGCCATGGCCACACACGCATCATTACCTGATTGGATGATGATGCCGCGGTTAAGATCACTGACTTTTACCGTTGTGCCGACTTCAACGAACATCTTTGATGAATCTGGGAAATTTTTTGCCCAAGCATTTTTACTGATGACGACATCATCGTTAAGCGAGATGTTGCCACGTTTCACTTCTTGGCCAATCACATAACTGGTCATCATTTTGGTTAAGCTGGCAGGAGAGAGTTTAGTATTCATCTCTTTTTCGGCCAAAACTTTCCCTGAATGGTAATCCATCAATACGTAACCTTTAGCTGCGATTTGTGGAGCGTCTGGAGTCACGATAGGAGAGGCAAAAGCAGTGCTGCTTAGCGTGAGAGAAAGCGTAACTGAAGACGCTAACACGGATTTTAGGATTGATTTTTTCATGGTGAATGCTTAGTTCTACTTAAGTGTCCGTAATCTTAACAAAAATAACGTCTCAAACCAGACCAGATATGCTCGGGTCAGGTTTGAGTGGTCATTGAGTCTGTTTATTAATCGCTTTAATAAACGCGCTGTCGTAGCCTGCGGATTTTACTTGTTCAAGTAAGGTCTGCGTCAGGTCATCGTCAGTAAATGGGCCGAGATACAGGCGATGCGTACTATTTGTACTTTCTACGAAGCTCGGCGCCGATAAACTCTGACCTAAGTTTTGCGCCAAAGTTCGCACACGTTCAATATGTTGTGATGAAACCACCTGAATGACGTATTCCAGTGCATTGCTTTTGCTTTTTGGGCGCGGTTTAGCGGGTTTATCGACAGTGATCACTTCGATACGCACGTTGGCTGTACCGGCTTGAACAACACCGATTTTGTAGGCTGCCGCATAACTTAAGTCGATAACGCGGCCTTCATGGAATGGCCCACGATCATTAACGCGCACAATGGTCGATTTACCATTGTCGGTATTGATCACTTTGACATAGCTTGGAATGGGCAATGTTTTATGTGCAGCAGTCATTGAATACATGTCATAAATCTCGCCATTAGACGTGAGATGACCATGAAATTTTTTTCCATACCAAGAGGCTTTACCCACTTCGCTAAAGCCCTTGGGGTTTTTAATGATACGGTAACTCTGCCCACGTAATGTGTAGTCTTTATTACCCCCGAAGCTGTAAGGCTCGTATTGAGGATGAGCATCCTCAATATGTTCAACAGACAACGGTGTGTCTGGCGCTTGATCATCGGGCATATCATAACGTCCTCCCGAAGAACTACACCCCGCGAGGATTAAAGTGAGCAATATGTATAAATAAATTCGGTTCATTAAATCGTCTTCGAAAACGCTTTGCGATGCGTATGGATGGACATCAAAATACCGAAACCGGCCATCAGAGTCACCATTGACGTTCCGCCATAGCTAATCAGAGGCAGTGGTACACCCACTACCGGTAAAATACCGCTTACCATGCCGATGTTTACGAATACATAAACAAAGAAGCTGAGTACGATACTGCCCGCCATCATTCGCCCAAAAGAGGTTTGTGCATGGCTGGCAAGGTAAAGTCCACGGCCAATAATAAACAAATAAAGGCTCAGAAGGACCAAAATCCCGATCATACCCCATTCTTCGGCAATCACTGCAAAGATAAAGTCAGTATGTCGTTCGGGAAGGAATTCTAATTGAGATTGAGTTCCATGCAGCCAGCCTTTACCTGATAAGCCACCTGAACCAATCGCAATTTTACTTTGAATAATGTGATAGCCAGCGCCAAGGGGGTCCGATTCAGGGTCGAACAGCGTGCGTACCCGTGTTTTCTGGTATTCGTGCATCAAGAAAAACCACAGCACCGGAACAAATGCGCCCACCGCGACTGCTGCTGCAGTGATGAGCTTCCAACTAATACCCGCCAAAAAAATCACAAAAATTCCCGATGCTGCAATCAAGATCGAAGTGCCGAGATCCGGCTGTTTTGCGATCAAAATTGTCGGGACAAACACCATGATGAGCGAGGCCGCTAAGGTTTTGAATGAAGGGGGAAGGGCGTGTTTACCTATGTAACGAGCCACCATTAAAGGTACTGCGAGTTTGAGTAATTCTGAGGGTTGGAAGCGAACGAAACCGAGATCTAACCAGCGTTGAGCGCCCTTAGATATCTCACCAAACAACAGTACACACACTAACAAAATCACACCGCAGAAGAACAATATTGGTGCGGCACTTTCATAAGTTCGAGGTGGAATTTGCGCCAAAATTACCATGATGACAAGAGCCATTGCCATACGCATAGCTTGACGATCCATCATAGCAAGGCTTTGCCCGCTTGCGCTGTACATGACAACGAGGCCAAATCCCATTAGTGCCAGTACACCTAACAATAGAGGAAGGTCGATATGAAAACGCTCAAACAGCGCCCGGTTTTGCCCGGTTGCAGGATCCATCTTCATGGTTGTACTACCTCTTCTTTTGGTTCTGCTTTTGGCTCTTCTTCTTTTTTGCCCAACACCACGTGATCAAAAATTTGCCGTACAACAGGCGCACCATTACTGGAACCTCCGCCGCCGTTTTCCAGTACAAATGTGACGATCACTTTAGGATCTTTTACGGGTGCAAAGCCAGTAAATAGGGCGTGGTCATGTAAGTGCTCTGCTAATTCACTCGCGTTGTATTTTTGACCTTCCGCCAAACCAAATACCTGTGCTGTACCGGATTTACCTGCGGTTTCGTAAGTCATGTTTTGGAAAGCGCGTCTTGCGGTACCTCTTGGGCCGTGATTCACCAGATACATACCTTGGATTGCCATATCCCAATATTTCTTAGGTACACCTTCTATTGGAGGATAAGTGGTGTAAGCCGTCTCTTTTTGGGTTGAAAACTGTTCGCCGTTATCAATGGTGGCACGCAACAAATGAGGTGCAATGACTTTACCGTGATTGACCAACACTGAAGTCGCTTTAGCGATTTGCATCGGTGTGGCAGTCCAATAACCTTGACCGATTCCCACTGGAATGGTGTCACCTTGATACCAAGGCACTTTATGGCGAGCCATTTTCCATTCGCGAGTCGGCATATTGGCTTTGCTCTCTTCGTAAATATCAATACCCGTTAGATCACCAAAGCCAAAGCGCATCATCCAGCTTGAGAGTTTATCAATCCCCATGTCATAGGCGATTTGATAGAAGAAGGTATCCACGGACTCTTCTAGGGATTTAATAATATCCACGCGACCATGTCCCCAGCGTAGCCAGTCGCGGAATGGGCGAGTATCTGTGTTTGGGATGCGCCAATAACCCGGGTCATTACGTGTGGTATTAGGAGTAATCACACCATCTTGTAGGGCTGAAACGGCAATAAAGGGCTTAACGGTAGAACCTGGTGGATAAATCCCGAGTGTGGTTCGATTGACCAACGGGCGACGTTTGTCATTCAGCAAGTCACTATAATCTTTACCTGAAATACCATGTACGAAGGCATTAGGATCGTAGCTTGGACTAGACACCATGGCGAGAACACCATTGTCTTTCGGGTCGAGGGCGACTACCGAACCACGACGACCTTCCAATAGCTTATAGGCATAGAGTTGAAGTTCGATATCGAGGTTAAGCACAATGTCTTTACCCGGAATAGGGGGGACGTATTTGAGAGTGCGGATCACTCGTCCGCGGCTGTTCACTTCAACTTCTTGATAACCTGCAGTTCCGTGCAGAAGATCTTCGTAGTAGCGCTCAATACCTAACTTGCCAATATCCCGCGTGGCTTGGTAATTGGCCTTTTTATCTTCGCGATCGAGACGCTCTAAATCTTTGTCATTAATCCTTGATACATAGCCAATGACGTGGGTTAACACTTCACCGTATGGGTAATAGCGTTTTAGGTTAGCGGTAACAGAAACACCGGGGAATTTATGTTGATTAACTGAAAATTTGGCCACTTCTTCATCAGTCAGTTGAGTAAGTAGAGGGACCGAATTAAAACGACGAGTCTGTTTACGTTCTTTTTCAAATGCCGCGATCTTTTCTGGGCTGATCTCCAAAATTTGTTGTAAGCGCGTAATGGTTTCTTCCATATTCGACACTTTTTCAGGGATCACTTCCAAGTTAAAGACGGGGCGGTTTTCGGCAAGCAGTACCCCATTGCGATCAAAAATCAGTCCGCGGTTCGGTGCGATGGGAACGACTTTGATACGGTTATCATTGGAGCGGGTTTTGTAATCTTGATACTGATTAATCTGAATATTGTATAAGTTAGTGACCAGCAGCCCCATGCAGATCAAAATCGCGAAAAAAGAGACGATAGCGCGATTACGAAACAGGTGAGTTTCGGCTTGATGGTCACGGATGGGGGTGTGCTGGCGTAACATGGCACTCTATTCTCGATGATAGGGGTGGTTGGTGGTAATACTCCAAGCGCGGTATAAGCTTTCGGCCATCACCACTCTCACTAAAGGGTGAGGTAAGGTTAGTGGAGAAAGCGACCAACTTTGATCTGCGGCGGCTTTACAAGCGGGAGCCAAGCCTTCAGGTCCGCCAATAAGAATGGAGACATCTCTTCCATCGAGTTTCCAACTTTCCAATTGGACTGCGAGCTCTTCGGTGTCCCAACGTTTGCCTGGAATATCTAAGGTGACGATTCGGTTGCCTTTTGGTACCGCAGCCAACATAGCTTCACCCTCTTTTTGCAAGATGCGCGCAATATCAGCATTTTTACCGCGTTTTCCCGCAGTAATTTCTACCAACTCCAGTGGCATATCATGCGGAAAACGGCGGCGGTACTCTTGAAAGCCTTCTTCAACCCATTTAGGCATTTTGGTGCCGACAGCGATCAGTTGAATCTTCACACTTAACCCCAGAGTTTTTCCAGTTGGTATAGCTCACGCGGTGCTTCTTGCATTACATGCAGCATCACGGTACCCATATCTAGAACCACCCATTCACCTTCATTTTCTCCGTTCATACCGAGCGGTTGCAGGCCGGATAGTTTGGCTTCATTCGCTACATGCTCTGCAATAGAGGCAACGTGTCTTTTCGAGGTGCCGGTACAGACAATCATATAATCGGTAACACTGGATTTGCCTTGAACATCAAGTGTAACGATATCGACCGCCTTCATATCATCGGCTTTGTCGGAAAGAAAGTCTTTGAGTGCTTCACCTTGCAAAAGAATGTCCTCTGAATGTCATCAATAAAAAATAGCTTTCGCTTAAAACGGCGCAGTATATCACGCTTTTACTGTAGCAACGGTAGGTTTGCCTGGGGATTGCAGCATTCGAGGCTTAGTTGCTGCAAGATTGGCCAAACTGGTTGTTCATATTGCGTTTTTGCCAGTAATTCGGCTTTGGCCAATAGCCCAACGAGCCGAAACAGTGTTGTACTCGGTAAGCGCTGTAGAGCGGCTGAGTAGAGTGGTCTACGATTTTGCCATACACGGTAACGATCAAATAGGCCACCGAGATTGCCTAACTGTTGGCGTTCTTGTTGCCATTTGAGCAGTTGCGTGAGCTCTTTTTGCGCAGTACGGATCAAAATAATCGGTTCACTCTCTTCTTGCATTAATTGACGAAGAATCCGTTGCGCACGATTGGCTTTGCCTTCCAATAAGGCATCCATCCAATGGTAAGGCGTGAAATGGTTGTGACGGCTCAGCGACTCTTCTAAACGCACTAAAGTAAGTTGACCATCAGGGTAGAGAAGAGCCAGTTTTTCTAGACTTTGTGCTAAAGCAAAAAGGTTGCCTTCATGCCACTGCGCTAACATCTGTACGGCTTCTGCATCCGGTTTTAAACCGAGTGCAAAACAGCGCTGCTGAACAAACTGAGGTAAACGGTTCAGTTCAGGCGTAAGGCAATTGACCCAGCAGGCTTGCAGCGCAAGTGTTTTTAGCCAAGCTGCATTTTCTTGTGCCTTAGTCAGTTTTGGGCCAATCACGAGCAAGATAATATCTTGATGCAGTTGGCTTGCGAGTGAGCTTAGCTCTTTCGCCGCTTGTGCATTGATTCCTGATTCAGGGATCTCAATCTCAATTAATTGACGAGACGAAAACAGACTCAGCGCCTGACAACAGTCATACACTGAACCCCAATCGAGTCCTGCATCCGCGCTAAATCTATGTTTCTCCAAAAAGCCTTGGGCTTGTGCCGCTTTTTCGATGGCGGTTTTAGCTTCTTGGATCAGCAGCGGCTCATTACCGAATACGAGGTAAATCGGATAGAGCGTTTTGTGCAGTGATTCAGCGAGTTTTTCAGCGTAAATGCGCATCGAAACTATTCACTTTTGTCTTGTGCTGAAACCTCTGCAGGAAGTTCTTGAGTATCGATTTGGTAATCGGTCACTCCATCGTTTTCAATATTTTCATCATCGAAGGTTTTGCGTTCAAAGTCGGCTTTGAGACGAGCCATTTGGCGTACTATTTGGGTTGCTGCCAGTTTGCGCATTTCATCCTCAATCATGTCGCGCTCGACAGATTTCGCTAGTGCAGTCAGTGGGTTGTCTAAGTAGCTGCGAGTAACACTGGTTGTAAACGTGCGGCTGCCCAGCTCAGGTACGGTGACGCGATAGCTTGCGACAAAAGTGAGTTCAATTTCTGCGGCACGCGTATTCTGATAAAGCGATAAAGTGCGCTCGCCAGTGCTTTCACTTAAGAGATGCAGATTGGGCAGATTTTCAGCTGGAGCTTGCAGATCAATTTTATTGAGACGTAACTGACGATGCACCATGCGAGTAAAGCCACTGTATTGGTCATAACTGGTCAGAGACATACTCGAGAGCTCATGTGGGATACTGTAATCTCCGCGTAAGTGGAAGCCACAAGCAGTCAGTAAGCTTGTTGTCAGTATCAACAGTGACCATTTCAAAGTAGAGAAAAGAGAGTTACGCATGGATGTATCAGTCTCGTTATTAGGCAAAATACTTATCTCAGCTCACCAAGAGCTAAAGCTAACTGTACGATAAGCTGAGATAAGTAAACAGGGCGAGCCCTGTTTACTGACAGTAAAGTAAGCCATGAGTTCACAGAGTGTTCTAATGGCTTGGTGACTCATAAAAAAAGTGTGAGTTAGTTGGCAACGATGTTTAGCAATTTGCCTGGTACGTAAATTACTTTACGTACGGTCAGACCATCAATGAACTTCTGTACGTTTTCATCTTGCATGCCCAACGCTTCAACTTGTTGTTGAGTTGCATCAGCCGCGACAGTGAGTTTACCGCGCAGTTTGCCATTCACTTGCAGGACGATCAGCTTTTCATCTTCCACCAGAGCAGCTTCATCGTAAGTCGGCCAGCTTGCAGTGTCGATGTCGCTTTCACCTAATGCCGCCCACATTTCAAAACAGATATGCGGTGTAATTGGGTAAAGCATGAGTGTGATGGCTTTCAGTGCTTCATCCAGAATCGCGCGATCTTGCGCTTCCGTCATTGGCGCTTTCGTCAGCTTGTTCATCAGTTCCATGATCGCTGCAATCGCCGTGTTGAACGTTTGGCGACGCGCTACGTCATCGGTCACTTTAGCGATGGTTTTGTGTACATCGCGGCGCAGTGCTTTTTGGTCTGCATTCAGTGCTGAAGCATCCAGAGCCGGAGCTTGGCCTAGCTCAGTGTGCTCTCGTACCAGTTTCCATACACGACGTAGGAAGCGGTTCGCACCTTCAACGCCGGACTCTTGCCATTCCAGTGTCATGTCCGCTGGTGAAGCAAACATCATGAACAGACGTACTGTGTCAGCGCCGTACTTATCGACCATCTCTTGTGGGTCGATGCCGTTGTTTTTCGACTTAGACATTTTGATCATGCCTGAGTGTTCAACTTGACGACCAGTGGTGTCCACTGCAGAAACGATGCGGCCTTTACCATCACGTTCTACTTTAACTTCTGTTGGAGACACCCACTCTTTACCACCTTTTTCATTGGTGTAGTAGAAGGCATCTGCCAGTACCATGCCTTGACACAGGAGCTTTTTGAACGGCTCATCGCTCTTCACATAACCTGCATCACGCAGCAGTTTGTGGAAGAAGCGTGAATAGAGCAGGTGCATACACGCGTGTTCAATACCACCGATGTATTGATCAACTGGCAGCCAGTAGTTGGCTTTCTCTGGATCTAAAATGTCATCCGCTTGTGGTGAACAGTAACGTGCGTAGTACCATGATGACTCCATAAAAGTGTCGAAGGTATCGGTTTCACGCAATGCTGGTTCACCGTTAAAGGTGGTTTTTGCCCACTCTTTATCAGCTTTGATTGGGCTAGTTACGCCATCCATCACCACATCTTCTGGCAGGATAACTGGCAATTGGTCTGCTGGTACTGGGTGGACTTGGCCATCCTCCGTGGTCACCATAGGGATTGGAGCACCCCAGTAACGCTGACGAGATACGCCCCAGTCACGCAGACGGAAGTTAACGGTTTTCTTTCCTTTGCCTTCTGCTTCTAATTTCGCAGCAATCGCATTAAAGGCAGCTTGGAAATCCAAACCATCAAATTCGCCAGAAGCGAAAAGAACACCCTTTTCAGTGTAAGCCGCTTCAGAGACATCCAGCTCGCTACCATCGGCAGGCTTAATCACTGGGATGATGTCGAGGCCGTATTTGGTCGCGAATTCAAAGTCACGTTGATCGTGCGCAGGCACTGCCATTACCGCACCAGTACCGTAATCCATCAACACGAAATTTGCGATGTAGATAGGCACTTCACGGCCGTTGAGAGGATGGATCGCGGTTAGGCCTGTTGCCATGCCTTTCTTTTCCATGGTAGCGATCTCAGCTTCTGCAACCTTGGTGTTTTTACATTCATCAATGAAGGTGGCGAGTGCTGGGTTATTGGCAGCAGCTTTAGCCGCTAGAGGGTGACCTGCGGCGATACCGACATAAGTGACACCCATCAGAGTGTCTGGACGCGTGGTGTACACTTCAAGATCGGTGTTTTCACCTTTAACGGCAAATTTCAGTTCCACACCTTCAGAGCGGCCAATCCAGTTGCGCTGCATGGTTTTGACCATTTCAGGCCAACCGTCTAGGTTATCCAGATCGTCAAGCAGCTCTTGTGCGTATGCAGTGATCTTAATAAACCACTGAGGGATCTCTTTTTGCTCAACCGGTGTGTCACAACGCCAGCAGCAACCGTCTTCAACTTGTTCGTTAGCCAGAACCGTTTGGTCGTTTGGACACCAGTTGACTGATGAGGTCTTTTTGTAAACTAAGCCTTTTTCAAACAGCTTAGTGAAGAACTCTTGCTCCCAACGGTAGTACTCAGGGCGACAAGTTGCGAATTCACGATTCCAGTCATAACCAAAACCCAGTAGTTTGAGCTGGTTTTTCATGTATTCGATGTTTTCGTAAGTCCAAGGTGCCGGCGCAGTATTGTTTTTTACTGCTGCGTTTTCAGCTGGCAGACCAAAAGCATCCCAACCGATAGGTTGCATAACGTTTTTGCCTTGCAGACGTTGGAAGCGAGAGACTACATCACCGATGGTGTAGTTACGCACGTGACCCATATGCAGTCGGCCACTTGGGTACGGGAACATAGAAAGACAGTAGAATTTTTCTTTGTTTGGGTCTTCACTTACAACGAAGGTTTTGTTGTTGTCCCAGTGCTGTTGAACCTTGTGTTCAATATCTTGCGGGTTGTATTGCTCTTGCATCGATGACATCCATCTTGGAATTTGTGAGTTCAGTAGGAACGAAGTCTTTCGGTTCGGCATAGAATACAGAAAGCAGGGGTTTACAACAATAGCTAATCCGGCAGCCATCAGGCTTGAGAGAGGTGAGAGATGCCAAAACAGAAAGCAAGTTATGAAGCCTTACTGGAAGAGGTCGTAGAAACGCTCAAACACAGCTCGAATGGGGTCAATGAGATCGTTGAATCATCAGCGAAATACGTGGATGCCGCGAATGATTTGACCAAGGATGAGCTGGCGTTAGTCTCTGCTTATGTGAAAGCGGATCTTAAAGAGTTCTCACAAAGCTTCGAGCAGAGCAAAAGCGGCCCATTTTATCTGATGATCACCAATTCTATCTGGCAGGGGCTACTGGATATCACTGACCGTACCAAGGTTGAGTGGGTAGAGCTGTTTGCCGATTTAGAACACCAAGGTTTGTATCAAGCGGGTGAAATGATCGGTCTTGGCGTTTTGGTGTGTGATCAATGTGGTCATAAAATGGAGTTTAACCATCCCACAGAAATAGAGCCTTGCATCCAATGTGGCGGAAAAGCGTTTAGCCGCCAACCTCTCAAACCCTAGTTAGAATAAAAAAACGGGAAGATGAACTTCCCGTTTTGCTTTCGCTTATTTTGTTCGGCGTTGTCGCCAGAAAGCAAAAACAAGCGCTAAACCTACCCAAATATAGAGTGGAGCCGTGCCCCATTGGTAGTACGGGGTGCTACCACGAGTGGGTGTCACGGTGGCTTTTAGCACTCCTGTTTCAAATTGTGGCAACTGAGCTACGATGCGTCCGCGTTCGTCAGTGACGGCCGTCACTCCATTGTTGGTGGCGCGGATCAGTGGTTTGCCCAACTCAAGTGCGCGCATGCGTGCAATTTCCATGTGCTGCAACGGGCCAATTGAGCGACCAAACCAAGCGTCATTGGAAAGTGTCAGCAGGAAGTCGGTGTCTGGTGTCACATTATCACGCACTTGTTCATTGAAAATGATTTCGTAACAAAGTGCCGCTGCAAACGCGAAACCTTTAGCAATCAAGTTGGGTTGGATATATGCCCCTTGGCTGAAGGAGGACATCGGCAAATTAAAGAAAGGTGCCAATGGCCTTAAAATATCCTCAAAAGGGACAAATTCACCAAAAGGCAGTAAGTGGTACTTATGGTAACGCTCGGTTGGATCATAACGATACTCACCTTGAGGGGTATCTCCGAGTGTTAACACACTGTTAAAGAATTGCTTATCTTCACTTTGGTTAATAATGCCTGTGATCACTGCGCTCTGGTTCATCCGAGCTGCAGCATCAAGATTATGCAGAAATGAGGAGATTTCATATTCAAAAGCGGGGATCGCTGCTTCTGGCCAAATGATTACATCGGCATCCCAGTTTTCGCGAGTAAGATCGGTGTATTTCATGATGGTTGGCCAGCGCTGGCTAGGCAGCCATTTCAATCCCTGTTCGATATTGCCTTGAATCAAGGCCAGTGAGGCTGTGCGCTCAGTTTGTGGGGTGACCCACTGCATGGCTTGGAGGCCATAACCGGTTGCGTAAACCACAAGAGGGATGAAAGCCATCAGCCAACGGCGATTAAGCACGGCATAAGCTAAGCTACCTGCACAAAACAGCAGTAACAGAGTGATGAGCTCTACGCCACCGATGGGGGCAAAGTTGGCAAGAGGGCTATCAATTTGACTGTAACCAAGCCACAGCCAAGGAAAACCCGTCATCACCCAACCACGTAGCCAATCGGTAATCAGCCACAAAGCTGGGGCAGCACACAGCCATTTACTGCGTGAGTTGTTCGGAAACAAGCGATTAAGTAGCCAGCCGAAAAGGCTTGGATAAAGCGCCAGATAGCCGACCAATAGAGTCATTAAAAACAGGCTGGCGATTTTGGGCATGCCACCAAAGGTATCAATACTGACGTGTACCCAACTAATACCTACAGCAAATTGCCCTAGTCCCCATGCAAAACCGATCAGAGCAGCTCGTTTAGTGCTTTGCTGGTTTAAGAGAAGGAGTAGGATAAATGGGCTGAATAAGGCCAAAGGCCAAAACTGATAAGGGGCAAAAGCCAGAGGAGTTATGACGCCAACAAAAGCGGCCGCAAGCGGCCGCATTAGGCGATGATGTAATAGAGTTTTCATCGTCTCTTTTCTTTTTCTCTTACTTGGTAAGAGGATGAGGACTACTCTTCCGCGACTTGCGAAAGCGCTTCCAGATCGGGAACGGTAACTTGAAGAGCTACCACTCGGCGATTATCTGCCGCGGTCACTTTGAAGTTGTAGCCTGCAATGTCTACGACTTCCCCGCGTGCTGGTAAGTGGCCGAATGCCGTCATCACCAGTCCACCGACCGTATCCACTTCATCATCACTGAATTTTGTGCCGAAAGTGTGGTTAAAGTCTTCAATTGTGGCGAGCGCTTTCACCGAGAAGGTGTGTTTGCTCAGTTGGCGAATGTCTTTTTGCTCTTCGTCGTCGAATTCATCTTCGATGTCGCCGACGATCTCTTCCAGAATATCTTCAATGGTGACTAGGCCAGAAACGCCGCCAAACTCATCCACCACAATCGCCATATGGTAACGTTCTTCACGGAACTCTTTGAGCAGACGGTCAACCCGCTTGCTTTCCGGAACCACGACCGCAGGACGGATCACTTCTTGGATATTGAATGGCGCACAGTTGGAGCCTAGATATTTGAGTAAGTCCTTCGCAAGTAGAATGCCTTCCACATGGTCTTTGTCTTCGCTGATCACAGGATAACGCGAGTGCTGCGCATCAGTCATGATGGCAACCAAAGCATCTAGGTTGTGAGTACGATCGATAGTGACCATTTGTGAGCGTGGGATCATGATATCGCGCACGCGCATTTCGGCGATTTCCATTACACCTTCGAGCATGTCGCGGGTGTCATGGTCAATCAAGTCATTGACTTCAGAGTCACGGATTACATCGACCAGCTCTTGGCGATCTTTCGGCTCTCCCTGAAAAAGTTGACTTAGGCGTTCAAAGAAGGACTTTCTACTCGGACCTTCCGAATTCTGAGAATTGTCTTCGTTCATTATGTCTCAATTCACTAACGCTATCAGAAGTGTGATAGCTCACATAGGCCTTATCTTAACGGATAAGGGTTACTCTTTTTCTGCCAGATACGGGTCAGTAAAGCCCATTTCTTGCATAATTTCGGTTTCAAGAGATTCCATCTCTTCTGCTTCATCATCCTCGATGTGGTCATAACCTAGCAGATGCAGACTACCATGTACAACCATATGCGCCCAATGTGCTTGCAAAGGCTTATTTTGCTCAATGGCTTCACGTTCAACCACTTGGCGGCAAATTACCAAATCACCGAGAAGATCCATTTCCATACCTGTAGGAGCTTCAAACGGGAAAGATAACACATTGGTCGGTTTATCTTTGCCGCGATAATTTAAATTTAGCGCATGGCTTTCCTTTTCATCCACAATGCGAATGGTCACTTCGGCTTGTGGCTGAAAAGGGGTGATTGTACGGGTTAACCACTGGGCAAAATCCGCTTCGATTGGCAGTCCGTTTTCATTTTCGACTGCCAATTGCAAATCCAGTTCAATACTCATGATGGGTTAGGCTCATTATTGTGACCAAGTGCCATTTCAGTTCGTTGCATTTCGAGCAATTTGCTTTCACGCTCTTCACGGCGGCGCTGCTCATACTCTTTACGCTCTTTTTGATCTTGCGCTTCCCACTTTTCATAAGCGTTAACGATACGAGCTACCACAGGATGACGTACCACATCGTCAGCTTGGAAGAAGTTAAAGCTGATTTCTTCGACTTCATTGAGCACTTCAATCGCATGGCGCAGGCCTGACTTCGCACCGCGCGGTAAGTCGATTTGCGTCACGTCACCAGTTATCACGGCGCGAGAGTTAAAGCCAATTCGCGTCAGGAACATTTTCATCTGCTCGACAGTGGTGTTTTGGCTTTCGTCGAGAATAATAAACGCATCGTTCAGTGTGCGGCCGCGCATGTAAGCAAGCGGAGCTACTTCAATCACGTTACGCTCAATCAGTTTTTCTACGCGCTCAAAACCGAGCATTTCGAACAAAGCATCGTAAAGCGGGCGCAAGTAGGGATCGACTTTTTGGCTCAGATCGCCTGGTAGAAAGCCAAGTTTTTCTCCCGCTTCAACCGCAGGACGAGTGAGCAAAATACGGCGAATTTCTTGGCGCTCAAGCGCATCCACCGCAGCTGCAACCGCAAGGTAGGTTTTACCTGTACCCGCAGGGCCAACACCAAAGGTGATGTCGTGCGTCACCATATTCATCAAGTATTGAGCTTGATTCGGTGTCCGAGGTTTGATCACGCCTTTTTTGGTTTTGACAAACACTTCTTTGCCGTGGGCAATGCTAGATTCGCTGTGCTGTTCAAGAACGCCGGATTCTTTTATCGCAAGATGAATCTGCTCAGGTTCAATGTCGGCAATTTGGCCACGCACCGGAGCAGTTTCAACATACAGTGTTTTGATAATATCGAGCGCAGCAGCGGCAGTATGGGCTTTACCCACGATGGTGAAGAAATTGCCACGGTAATTGATTTCGACTCCCAAGCGACGTTCTAGATGCTTGATGTTATCATCGAAAGGGCCACATAAGCTGGCGAGTCGGTGGTTATCGGAAGGTTCCAGATTAATTTCTAAGGTTATGATTTTATTGCTCAAATTTGCCTCTCAGTATGTCAATAAATGTCCGATTTTGACCGGACACTTATTGACAGTGTATACGAGATTAAGGAGTAAATGTAGCAACCCCAAGCTCATCCTCGCGGCGAGTCTTCGCTTTCATTTCTGATGGAGAGGTCGCAATACGCAGATTCATCTCTTGTTCGGTGCGTACCAATTCACCACGCAGTGAGTTGGCGAACACATCGACAATCTTCACATCAACAAACTGACCGATCAGTTCTGGTGAACCTTCGAAGTTAACCACACGGTTATTTTCGGTACGCCCACGTAGTTCCATCAAATCTTTCTTCGATGGACCTTCAACTAAAATACGTTGTTCAGTACCCAGCATCAGGCGTGAGTAACGCATGGCTTGACTGTTGATCTGCTGTTGCAGTTCGTACAGACGCTCTTTCTTCACTTCTTCCGAAAGATCACATGGATAGTCGGCGGCTGGTGTGCCAGGTCGAGGGGAGAAGATAAAGCTAAAGCTCATATCGAAATCGACATCACGGATCAGCTTCATGGTGTCTTGGAAATCTTTGTCGGTTTCACCCGGGAAGCCAACGATAAAATCAGAGCTGATTTGAATATCAGGACGCGCTTTACGCAGTTTACGGATGATGGACTTATACTCAATGGCTGTGTGCGGGCGCTTCATCATAGTCAGAATGCGATCGCTACCACTTTGTACTGGTAAGTGCAAGAAGCTTACTAACTCTGGGGTGTCTTCGTACACCGCAATAATATCATCGGTAAATTCGAGTGGGTGGCTAGTGGTAAAGCGAATGCGGTCGATGCCGTCAATCGTTGCTACCAGACGCAGTAACTCAGCAAAAGAGCAAATCTCACCGTCATGAGTTGCACCACGGTAAGCGTTCACGTTTTGGCCAAGCAGGTTGACTTCACGCACACCTTGTTCCGCAAGTTGAGCGATTTCAAACAGCACATCATCCATTGGGCGGCTGACTTCTTCACCACGAGTGTAAGGCACTACGCAGTAAGTACAGTATTTTGAGCAACCTTCCATGATAGAAACAAAGGCAGTAGGGCCTTCCGCACGAGGTTCTGGCAGGCGATCGAACTTCTCAATCTCAGGGAAAGAGATATCCATTACTGGCGCTTCGCTGATTTGCGATTGTTTAATCATTTCTGGTAGGCGGTGCAGCGTTTGTGGGCCAAAGATCACATCGACATAGGGCGCACGATCACGAATCGAATCGCCTTCTTGAGTCGCCACACAACCACCAACGCCGATCACTACGCCAGGTTTTTTGTCTTTCAGGGTTTTCCAACGACCAAGTTGGTGGAACACTTTTTCCTGAGCTTTTTCACGGATCGAACAGGTGTTTAGGAGTAAAACGTCTGCTTCCTCGGGTATTTCTGTCAGCTCATAGCCGTTTGCAGCATTAAGCAGGTCAGCCATTTTTGATGAATCGTACTCGTTCATCTGGCAGCCCCAAGTTTTAATTAGCAGTTTCTTACTCATCACACTTTCGCTCGTTCAATAGTTCTTCAATCATTTGAGCTTTAGCTCACATTCTAGCCGCCCTCTCGGCGGTAAGCGGCGTATTGTACTGCTTTAAAAACCGACTGACTAGTAATTGGCGGAATTCTCTTGTAACCCTTGTTGTGATTGGCTTTTTACCTTATTACAAGCAGGGTTTTAGCGTAAAAAATGTCGCAATATTTCCCTCACTCCGTACAATGCCGTTTAGATAAAACGGTTGGTGGGAAAGGGTATGAGCAGCAACAAATTTGACATCCTAGTAGTCGGTGGCGGCATGGTTGGTGCTGCGGCTGCCCTTGGCTTTGCACGTCAAGGGCGCAAGGTTGCGGTGATTGATTCTGGTGAGCCGCACGCTTTTGAGCCTAATCAAGCTATGGATGTGCGTGTCTCCGCGATTTCGCAAACCTCGGTAGAACTGCTAGAAGAACTGGGTGCTTGGTCAAGTATTGTTGCCATGCGCGCTTGTCCGTATCGCCACCTAGAAACGTGGGAACATCCAGAATGTCGTACGCGTTTTTCCTGTGAGTCCTTGAATTTGCAACAACTAGGCTACATGGTAGAAAACAGAGTCATTCAATTAGCACTATGGCAACAATTTTCAGCTTATCCGCAGTTGACTTTAATGTGCCCAGAGCAATTGGTGCAATTGGATGTGAGCGAAGAGGGATGCCATGTCACTTTACAATCGGGCATTGAACTTGAGTGTGATTGGGTGATCGGTGCGGATGGAGCGAATTCACAGGTTCGTCAACTGGCACATATCGGCGTGACGGCGTGGGATTATCGGCAACACTGCATGTTGATTAATGTGCAGACAGAACAGATCCAACAAGAAACGACGTGGCAGCAGTTTTTCCCAACAGGCCCGCGCTCCTACTTGCCTTTAGGTGGCAATCAGGCGTCTTTGGTTTGGTATGACACACCGCAGCGCATTCGAAAACTGGCAGCCTTAAACCCTGAGCAATTGCGTGGTGAAATTCTTCAGCACTTTCCTGCTGAGCTTGGGGATATAAAAGTGTTGCAGCAGGGCTCTTTCCCGCTGACTCGACGTCACGCGCAGCAATATGTCAAAAATCGCTGTGTTCTGGTTGGTGATGCAGCACATACGATTAACCCGTTAGCAGGGCAGGGCGTGAATCTAGGTTTTAAAGATGTGGCCGTGTTGCTGGCGGAAACACAGGATCATACGGTATTAAGTCAGGCACAGTTTGAACGCTATGAGCGTCGTCGTCGTCCAGATAATCTGCTGATGCAAACGGGGATGGATCTGTTTTACAAAACCTTTAGCAACACGTTTATGCCAGTTAGGTTTGTGCGTAATGTTGCACTCGCTTTAGCCGAACGCTCTGGGCCGTTGAAAACGCAAGTGCTGCGTTACGCTCTCGGCTTTTCAAACTAACCGATCCCTATTTAGGCTGTATTGGCTATTTAAAAAGGCTAGACTGTAAAAATAAAAAACGCTGCACTGGGCAGCGTTTTTTACATCACACAAGTCGATTACTTGGTAACGCGTAGGATTGGAGTTTCACCTACGTTTACAGAACCAGAAAGTTTGTTCAGCTCTTTGATTTCATCCATGTTAGAAATAACAACTGGAGTTAGAGTTGATTTTGCTTTCTCTTCTAGCAGTGCCAAATCGAATTCGATAATAGTATCGCCGATTTTCACTGATTGACCTTCTTCAGCGATACGCTTGAAGCCTTCGCCTTTTAGTTCAACAGTGTCGATACCGAAGTGAACAAACAGCTCAACGCCGTCATCCGATTCGATAGAGAATGCGTGGTTAGTTTCGAAGATTTTACCGATAGTACCGTTAACAGGAGCTACCATCTTGTTACCAGCAGGCTTGATCGCGATACCGTCACCAACGATTTTCTCAGCGAACACAACATCTGGCACATCTTCGATGTTTACGATTTCACCAGAAAGAGGTGCGATGATGTCGATTGCACCCGCGTTAGCGCTGTCGTCAGAGACTAGCTTCTTAAGTTTATCAAACAGACCCATTGTGTCATGCTCCTAACGTTTTAGATTTGTTCTGTCGAAGTATAGTATACCAATCACCAGAGATAGACGACTATTTTCATCGCCTATCTCCTTGGTATCAACCAATAATTATGCTTTCGCTGCGATGAATTTTTCTACGCAAGCTTCGATTTCTGCAGCAGTTGGCAGAGACAGAGCTTCTTCAGCCATCGCTTTGATTTCCGCATAATTGGCATTGCGGATCACTTTCTTCACTTTTGGAATCGAGATACCGCTCATTGAGAACTCATCCAGACCCATACCGAGTAGGAGCAGAGTTGCACGCTCGTCACCCGCTAATTCACCACACATACCAGTCCATTTGCCTTCTGCGTGAGAAGCATCAATCACCTGCTTGATCACGGTCAGAACCGCTGGAGAGAGTGGGTTATAGAGGTGAGAGATCATCTCGTTACCACGGTCTACCGCTAGGGTGTACTGAGTTAAATCGTTAGTGCCGATAGAGAAGAAAGACACTTCTTTCGCTAAGTGGTGCGCAATCGCTGCCGCTGCTGGAGTTTCTACCATCACACCGATTTCGATATTTT
Organism: Vibrio mimicus; assembly: GCF_019048845.1. Lineage (NCBI taxonomy): Bacteria > Pseudomonadati > Pseudomonadota > Gammaproteobacteria > Vibrionales > Vibrionaceae > Vibrio > Vibrio mimicus. The sequence continues at coordinate 2,301,674 of NZ_CP077426.1, read as the reverse complement.
CATCGAAAGCATGGCCTTCAGCACGCAGTTCCACTTTGTACTCTTCAATTGCTTTTTTCAGTTCACGAATTTCTTCTACTGAAATGATCATAGGGAACATTACGCGAAGTTTGCCGTGAGCAGAAGCACGCAGAATGCCGCGTAACTGATCACGCAGGATTTCACGGCGATCTAAGCTGATACGTACTGCACGCCAACCCAAGAATGGGTTCATCTCTTTTGGCAGATCCATATAAGGCAGATCTTTGTCGCCACCGATATCCATAGTACGGATAATCACGGCATGACCGCTCATCGCTTCGGCGACTTCTTTATAGGCTTGATATTGCTCTTCTTCAGTCGGTAGAGCATCACGATCCATAAACAGGAATTCAGTACGGTACAGACCCACACCTTCACCACCGTTACGGATGATGCCGTCACAGTCTTTTACTGTGCCGATATTGCCACACACTTCAACGCGGTGACCGTCTAAAGTTTCTGCAGGAAGATCCTTCAGCTTTGCCAGCTCTTCTTTTTCAGCAAGGAAAGCTGCTTTAACCGCTTTAGCTTCTTCGATTTGCGCTTCGGTTGGATTGACAATGATTTTGTTGTTCATTGCATCCAAAATCAGCATGTCGCCATTCTTCACTTGTTTAGTGATATCGTTGGTACCCACAATCGCTGGTAGTTCAAGAGAACGTGCCATGATTGAAGTGTGAGAAGTACGGCCACCGATATCACATGCGAAACCCAGAACATAGTTCAGGTTAATTTGCGCCGTTTCAGAAGGGGTCAAGTCATACGCAACTAAGACTACTTCTTGATCGATTTCGCTGAGCGAAACGATATGCATGCCTAGAGCATTTTTAACAAAACGTGTACCGATATCACGAATGTCGGTCGCACGTTCTTTTAGGTATTCGTCGTCTAGTGACTCAAGCGCAGTGGCTTGCTCTTCGATAACGGTATGAATCGCGTTATCGGCAGACATTTTTTCTTTCTTGATGAGGGCTAAAATCTCTTCTTCTAGCTCTTCATCTTCAAGCAACATGATATGGCCTTCAAAGATGGCTTCTTTTTCTTCACCAAAAGTTTCAAGTGCTTTTTGTTTGATCACTTCTAACTGCGCAGACGATTTATTACGCGCAGTGTAAAAGCGCTCAACTTCGGCTTCTACTTGATCGTCAGAAATGGTGTTTGTGTTTAGGACAATTTCATCTTCTTGAAGAAGTAATGCTTTACCAATCGCAATACCTGGAGATGCTAGAATGCCTGAAATCATAGCCTTACCTTAAACTGGTCAACTGTAAACGGGAGATTGGATAATTCGCTAACGGTAACGTGTAGCTTATTTCTCGGGTTATTTCCAACAAAGCCATTTTGCGTGAACAAAATGGCTTTGAAAGGAAGACCGGATTAGTGAAGTTGGTCCATCAGAGCAACTAGATGCTCAACCGCTTCTTTGGCTTGAGGGCCTTCGGCAGAGATAGTCACGACAGTACCCTTTACCAGACCTAGCGTTTGAAGTTTGAATAGACTTTTTGCGCTTGCACTTTTACCGTTAGAAGTCACTGTGATGTCTGCATCAAAAGCTTTTGCTTCTTTTACAAACTGTGCAGCTGGACGAGTATGAAGGCCGTTTTCTGCTGTGATTTCTACTTGCTTCTCGTACATGTTTTATACCCCAATGAGTTTATTTTTTGTAAGTTTGTCAACCAGATTTAGCTTAACCGCATCAGCTGCTTTGTGCTAGCACTGTCACAGGCTTTTCGTGTCAGAACTAAGACTGGTCAAAATTTTCCAATTGCCTTTGCTATTTGTTGCAATTTAAGCAATTGAGCGTAAACCGTCGGCTTCTTTATTTTGAAGCTAAAAATAAAACATGCCGATATTACCAAAGGTGAGGCAAGGATCAACAAAAAAGCCCCTGACTGGGGCTTTTTTAAACGAAAAATTGATTTAACCACGTATTACTGTTGGTTTTCTTTTTCGGTAAAAATGCCAGCAAAAAGTGCTGTACTCAGGTAGCGCTCACCAGAGCTTGGTAAGATGGTGACGATTGTTTTGCCTTCAAATTCAGGTAGTTGAGCTATGCGGTTGGCGGCTACTACTGCTGCACCTGAAGAAATGCCCGCTAAAATGCCTTCTTCTTCCATTAGGCGACGAGCCATTTCAATCGCTTCTTCTGACGTAACACGTTCAACGCGGTCAATTAAGCTTAAATCTAAGTTTCCAGGAATAAATCCAGCCCCAATACCTTGAATTTTATGTGGTGCAGGTTTGATTTCTTCACCGGCTAACGCTTGGGTGATAACAGGAGATTCTACCGGCTCAACAGCAACAGAAAGGATTGCTTTCCCTTTTGTGCCTTTAATATAACGGCTCGTTCCAGTTAATGTGCCCCCTGTACCCACTCCAGATACAAACACATCGATCTGGCCTTCAGTGGCTTCCCAAATCTCAGGTCCTGTCGTTTTTTCATGAATTTGTGGGTTAGCTGGGTTGTTAAACTGTTGCAGCAGCAGGTATTTCTCTGGGTTACTTGCAACAATCTCTTCTGCTTTGGCAATGGCGCCTTTCATGCCTTTTGCCGCTTCGGTAAGCTCTAAATTTGCACCGAGAGCTTTTAGCAGCTTGCGACGCTCTAAACTCATTGATTCCGGCATTGTGAGGGTCAGCTTATAACCACGAGCTGCAGCAACGAAAGCTAAGGCAATACCCGTATTTCCGCTAGTCGGTTCAACCAATTCAACACCTGGTTTGAGTTTGCCTTGTTTTTCGGCTTCCCAAATCATATTGGATCCGATACGACATTTAACGCTGAAACTTGGGTTGCGAGATTCGACTTTGGCAAGCACTTTGCCTTGTGACACTTTATTTAGGCGAACTAGCGGGGTGTTCCCAATAGTTAGAGAGTTGTCTTCGTAGATTTTGCTCATGTTGATGTTCCTTCATTCGTTGCGCAGCGTGGATTTGTGCGTGAATACTTAGTGAATATGAGCAGAGAATAAGTTCATATTCACTAAGGGAAAAGGATTAAAAAGTTATAAGTTATGTGGATGGTTACCTGCGAACTGTTAAGTGTTGTGGCTTAAATTCCATCACCCACATTGCCGTTGCGCCACATACAGCAACAGGAATGATAAACAGGTTTACAATAGGAATACTGGTAAAAAATGCCACTAAAATACCGAAACTATACGCCTTGCTTTGATTTTGTTTCAAAGTATTACGCATGTCATGAAAAGTGACTTTGTGATTATCGAAAGGATAATCACAATACTGCATCGCGAGCATCCAAGCTGTGAAGATGAACCAAGCGAGCGGACCGAGTGTTTGCCCTAGTGCAGGGATCAGTAACAAGATGAAAAGTCCTAGTGCTTTGGGGAGTACATAAAGTAGTTTTCGCCATTCTCGGCTCAGTATGCGTGGAACGTCCTTCACTAGAGCCCATACCCCTTCTTCACCAATTGGTTCACCCGATAAATGCTGTTCTACTTTTTCGGCAAGCAATCCATTGAAAGGGGATGCAATAAAGTTTGCTAACGTACTAAAAAAATAGGAAAAAGTGGCAAGTATCGTCAGGGAGAGTAAAGGCCAAAGCACATAACTGAGCCAAGATAAAAATGAGGGGAGTTGTCCTATCCAATCCGTAATCCAGGCATCTAAATGGCTGAATAAGTAGTACATAGCACTGCCGACTAGTGCGATGTTAGCGAGAAGCGGAAGAACGACGAAGCGGCGTATACCGGGAGTTACCGCTAAACGCATGCCGTAAAAGAAATAACCGAATCCGGAACGTGAGCTGATCTGCATAAAAACAGTATTCTCCTTGATTAACTGGACGAAGATTGTACTTGATTGAGGATGAAGTGAAACGACGAAACTGCAAAAAACGCGTCATCTTTTCAACTTCTCACATTAAGTTGTTCTAAATTCAACGAGAGTTTTGGTAAAGTACCCCGACAAGTCAAAACCACACCCTGATAAACGTCCTGTCGGGCGCTAGAGCTCAGAACATCAAACGGGATACTGAGAGTTTAAGATGCAGGAATTGCGATTCGTATTGATAATTGTTGGCGCGTTGGCGATAGCAGCGCTGCTATTTCATGGTCTGTGGACCAGCAAAAAAGAGGGGAAATCTAAGTTTGGAGATAAACCTCTACGCAAAATTGATGTTGAGAGTGATGAACCACCTTCACGAGCATTTGCGGCCGAGGATGATTTTGAAATCATTCGCAAGGAACGTAAAGAGCCGGATTTTGGCCTTCCAAACCAACAGCATGATCCTTTAATTGCCGATTTCACTGCTCAAAATGATTCTGATGAACAAGAGGAAGAATATGAGCAGCCTATGCAGCAAGCAAAGAGTGTTCAGCCTGAAATGCCAAGAGCACAGTCAGTAATACAAAAGCCGATTGTTGAACCTGTTATGGATGCCGCTCCTATTGTCGAAGAGACAAAAGAAGAGCAATTGGATGTGATTGTGCTGAATGTTCATTGTTCTGGCAGTCTGCCTTTTATTGGCACTAAGCTATTTGATAGCATGCAACAAAATGGTTTGCTGTTTGGTGAAATGGATATTTTCCATCGCCATGCGGATCTGTCAGGAACAGGCAAAGTGCTGTTTAGTGTCGCTAATATGATGCAGCCAGGTACTTTAATGCATGATGATCCTGCGGATTTTTCAACGAAAGGTATCTCATTTTTTATGACTCTGCCCTGTTTTGGCGATCCAGAGCAAAACTTTAAGTTGATGCTTAAAACTGCTCAGCAAATTGCTGACGATCTTGGTGGTCATGTATTAGATGACGCACGTAATTTAATGACCCCGAATCGTTTGGATGCTTATCGTAAGCAAATTCAAGAATTTAAGGCTCGTGCCGCACAATCGTAAATGGCGTTTTTAGTGGCTCAATTTATCCTGTTCTGTTTACGCTTCAGGTAATAAGTTTTGGCTATGTTAGCCTAAGATATCCCTAGTTATACTAAAAGGCTCCGTAGCGGAGCCTTTTTTCATCATCCGAGAGAATTACTATGTCCAATGTCGAGCAACGATTAACCGAGCTAAGACAAACCTTGCATGAGCATGGAGTCCGTTATTACGTAGAAGATGCCCCAACGATTCCGGATGCGGAATATGATCGTTTAATGCGGGAGTTATTGGAGATAGAAGCGCAGCACCCTGAATTGATCACTCCGGATTCACCCAGTCTACGTGTGGGGGGGCGCCCACTTGATGGATTTGAGTCTGTTATCCATGAAATCCCGATGCTTTCTCTTGATAACGCGTTCGATGACGCTGAATTAGACAGTTTTTATCGCCGTATGACAGATCGCATTCCAGCCGTACAACAAAGTCATTTTTGTTGTGAGCCTAAGTTGGATGGTTTGGCCGTGAGCTTACTGTATGAGAATGGTGTGTTGACTCGTGCTGCAACTCGAGGTGATGGTGCTACAGGCGAAAATATCACAGAAAATGTACGTACGATTAAATCAATCCCCTTGCGTCTGCAAGGTGTAGATTTTCCTGTGCGTCTTGAAGTCCGAGGTGAAGTCTTCATGCCTAAAGCTGGGTTTGAAGCGCTGAATGCGAGAGCGCTTCAAAAAGGTGAAAAGCAATTTGTTAACCCTCGTAATGCGGCGGCCGGAAGCTTGCGCCAATTAGACTCCAAAATTACGGCTCAGCGCCCACTTGCTTTTTATGCATACAGTGTCGGTGTTATCGAAGGCGGCCAGTTAGCTACCAGTCATTATCAGCGGTTTTTACAACTGAAAAACTGGGGATTGCCCATCTGCTCCGAAACCAAAGTCGTAACCTCTCTCGCCGATGTGAAATCTTTTTATCAAGATATTTTGCAGCGCCGCCAATCTTTGGCCTACGAAATTGATGGCGTTGTGATCAAGGTGGACGATATTCAATTGCAGGATCGCTTGGGGTTTGTTGCTAGAGCGCCGCGTTGGGCGATTGCCTATAAATTTCCAGCGCAAGAAGAGCTAACACGTCTCAATGATGTTGAGTTTCAAGTTGGTCGGACGGGGGCGATTACGCCTGTGGCGAAGTTGGAACCCGTCTTTGTCGGTGGGGTTACGGTGAGCAATGCTACATTACATAACGCCGATGAGATTGAACGTTTAGGCGTTATGGTTGGTGATACCGTAGTGGTGCGGCGTGCGGGAGATGTGATCCCACAAATCGTTTCAGTTGTGCTAGAGCGCCGCCAAGCCGATGCAAAACCAATTCGATTTCCTACTTGCTGCCCTGTATGCCAATCTGAAATTGAGCGAGTTGAAGGGGAAGCGGTTGCTAGATGCACTGGAGGATTAATTTGCCAAGCACAGCGTAAAGAAGCGCTGAAACACTTTGTTTCACGCAAAGCTATGGATGTAGAAGGCTTAGGGGATAAAGTGATTGAACAATTGGTCGATCGCGAAATGGTGAGGACTCCAGCGGATTTGTTCCGTTTAAGAGCGGGAGAATTGACCATTCTTGAGCGAATGGGACCCAAGTCAGCGCAGAACGTAATTGATGCCTTAAATAAAGCTAAACAGACTACTTTGCCAAGGTTTTTATACGCACTGGGGATCCGTGAAGTAGGGGAAGCAACCGCTCTCAATTTGGCACAACATTTCTTAACGTTAGAGGCGATTGCTCAGGCGAGTATCGAGCAGTTGATTGAAGTTCCCGATGTTGGGGGCGTGGTTGCGAGCCATTTACATGCTTTCTTTGCTCAGCAACGTAACCAGCAAGTGATCGCAGAGTTGGTGGAATTAGGCATTACATGGCCTGCGTTAGCTGCTGTGCCCGCGGCGGTAGATTCGGCTTTAGCAGGTAAAATTGTCGTGTTAACAGGTAGTTTTACTCAACTATCCCGTAATGATGCAAAAGCAGCACTGCAAGCTTTAGGAGCAAAAGTCACGGGAAGCGTGTCAAAAAATACCGACATCGTTTTTGCAGGTGAAGCTGCTGGTTCAAAATTAACCAAGGCAGCTGAATTAGGGATACAGGTTTTAGATGAGCAAGCGCTGATCGAGTTTTTAAAGTAGCGATTTTCCAACAGCTGATGAGAGTATTTTGTAGCACCTATAGCAAATCAAGTTGAAATGGGTAAGTTATTTTGATTTTCATCTGTATATCGAAAATAAAATTGAACTAAAAGTCTCTAAATAGTCTAAACCTCAGTCTTATGCTGGGGTTTATTTTTTTCAAAAAACAACCTTGAAACTTTCGCTTCAACTCTTATTTTTAATTAATCTTAAAAGTCACTTCATACTTTTTTCATATTCGACACACTTCAAATAAATAATTAATCTAAAAAATAAAATTAATAAAAATCAATCACTTAGTTTAATGTCTTGTGCGGCGGCTTAATTATTGGATCTCGATCACTTACTCCCTAGAAGTTTGCCGTGGCTCATATTTTTTTAGATAAAAATTAAGTTCTGATTGATGTTTTCTGGGTGAGGGTTAGTCTACAGGCATGGATACACGGTCAGTGTGCCAACAACTAAGAGAATCGGTTTCGATACTCGAAAAGGAAATGACTTCTCCCTTCGGCGGCCAACTTAAGGGAGAAACTCAAAAACAGCTATATCCATTTTTAGGAGTTATCCATGGACAAAATGTTTAAACGTACTCTTCTGGGTGCTGCAGTAGCGATGGCGTCAACTGGTGCGTTTGCCGCATCTGAAACAGGTGCGATCGGTGTTTTATCTGATTTCAATGTGCAAGCGTACGGTGTAGCGGCTATTTCTGCTTTCTACCAAGAAGACAGCAGTGGCTATGACTATGAAAACGAATCTCGTATCGGTTTCCGTGCTAGCAAAGATATGTTTGATAACGTGAATGTATTCATGCAAATCGAATCTGGCTACGTTGGTGAAGATGGCAAAGGCAACACACTTGGTGCTCGTGATACTTTCCTCGGCCTGCAAGGCGACTGGGGTAAAGTACGTTTCGGTCGTATGTTGACTCCTCTGTATGAAATTGTTGACTGGCCATACTCTAACCCAGGTTTGGGTCGTGTATTCGATTGGGGTGGCGATGTTGCTGGCCACTATGATCGTAAAGGCGATATCGCACGTTATGACTCTCCTGCTTTCGGCGGCTTAACCTTTAATGTTTCTGTTGGCCGTGGCGATGTTGGTACTAAAGATTCTAACCACTTTGGTGCAGCAGTTCATTACAACGCAGCAGACATCGTAACTTTCCATGTTGGTTATGAAAACAACACTAATTTCAAATATGACTACAAAACTAAAGATACAGCAGGTAAAGATGTAGATAATACATTCCTGACTGATGCAACAGCGTATATCGTAGGTTTTGAATTGCCTCTACCAGCTGGCTTCGGTCTAGCGGGTGCTTATAAGTACACTGAAGGTGCTTCTAAGACTGTAAACGGTCAAGTTGGTGAGCAAGGTCAATACTCTCTGATCGGCCAATACTGGAATGGTCCATGGGGCTTCAAAGTAGGCTATGCAGCTAACCTTGATTCTGAAGTTAACGGTGTTGAACAGAAAGACGATGACGAAGTATTGTCTGCGCAGTTGATGTACGTGAAAAATGGTTTCGTACCATACATCCGTGTTGGTCAACATGATGCATACAACTCGGAAGATAAAAAAGGTTTCGTACGTGTAGGTCTGGAATACGGCTTCTAATTAGACGAACTCTGCCTTTCTTTAATAAAAACGCCGGCCTTGTGCCGGTGTTTTTACTACATAAACAAGGACATAAATGATGAATTTATTTAAAACGACCATATTATTATCAACCATCACCATGGCCGTTGGATGCAGTAATTTAGACAGTTCGAGTGTGTTCAATGATGTGGCGAAAAATGTCAAAGAAAGGCACAACTATGTTCAAGTTGTCGCGAAAGATATAACTCCTGACGCAAAAGCAATTGTAGGGCCTGATGTTGTAAAGTCCGAGTTGAGTTATGTTGGTAACTTTCCAAAGGCTGATGGTGTGAATATTGAAAGCTCATATGTAAATATGAACGTTACCTACTTTAAAAATTATGATCAATTTGACACGGTTGCTTATTCATCACAGAAGTTAAAAGTAGAAACTTACCGCCCACTGGCTGAGACTTGTACGGAACACTGTACGACTACACAATGGTTTAAGTTCCCATTATCTCAAGAATACATTAAGCAACTGAATGCTGACTCGGTTGTGTTTACGTTAACCTCATCAACCGATAAAAACCAAATAGAATTCAAGGTTCCCAAAGCGTACTTTTTAGCGGTTATTAATGAAGCTAAGTTTGTTATACAAGGGACAACAGTCCAACCAACAGCTGCTGTTGTTGCCCCAGTTCAAACTCAACCAACAGCTTCTAAGCCCACAGAAATGGTCGAATATTTGTACGGTGAAGCGAATGCTGCCGAACGTCAAGAATTTGCTAATTGGGCATTTGCTAACCGCGCTGAAGTGACTCAGCCTATGGCTACTCAAAATAAGTTGGTAGGAATGATGGCTGATTGGTATGGAAAAGCGGATAAAACCGAAAAAGCATCGATTCTTTCTTGGTTGATTAGCCAAGAATAATTGCATTTTGGGTGTGATAGAGGCATGGTCATTCCATGCCTTTTCTTTTTATTGCTTAAAATTGATATGAATATTAGCCAAATTGCCAAATTGACCGATCTTACCGCCAAGTCGATTCGTTTATACGAAGAGAAAGGTTTAATCACCTCACCATTGCGTTCTGAGAGTGGTTACCGGACCTACACTCAGCAGCATGTGGATGATTTACTATTAATTGCTCGCTGTCGGCGAGTAGGTTTTAGTTTGGATGAATGTAAGGCTATGCTCACATTAGCCAATGATCCACACCGTACACGCGCCGCAGTACGCGCGCGAGCACAAGAAAAATTACAAGAAGTCTCGAGTAAACTGGCTGAATTGACCATGATTAAGCAACAGCTAGAAGAGTGGATTGCGTCTTGCCCTGGGGATCAAGGGAACGACTGCCCCATTATTGAACAGCTGAAGGGGAATTGTTGTTCAAGCTTAAACAATAAAACCCCGTAGGGTCTTATTGTTCATATACTTTAAATGATGTTGGGAGGGATGATTCTTAGATAGGTTTGACGACTAAGATTATTCCATCTACAGCAATTACAGAGACACGGCTGCCCATAGTAAGACCTTGCTCGCAGCGAGCCGTCCAACGGGTATCCCCAAGAGAAACTTGAAACTCACCAGCAGGAGTATCTTCCGTAATTTGGATAACTCGGCCGATCAATTGTTTGTCCTTTTGATTGAGATCTCGCTCAACATCTTGCTTTTTATCTTGGCGATATTGGCGTCGCCACCATAACCAAGTGGTGATCAGAGAGAAACTTGCAAAGGCCAACCACTGTAGCTGCCATCCGATTGGTATGACTGCCAGTAATAAGCCTACCAGTAAAGCAGATAGACCCAACCACAGAAAATACCCCGCAGTACCGAGTAATTCTGCAGCAAGCAGCATTAGGCCGAAAGCCAACCAATGCCAAAAGTTCAATTGCGAGATCAGTTCGATCACTGGTCACCTACTTGGTTTGATTGGATTTAAACATCTCAGCAATACCTGCAACAGATCCCATTAAGCCCGTTGCCTCAAGCGGTAGCATTATGATCTTACCATTCTCTGCCTGGCCAATCGCTTTGAGTGCTTCGGTATAACCTTGTGCAATAAAATAGTTGACTGCTTGCATGTCACCTTGAGCAATTGCTTCGGAAACCATAGTCGTGGCCTTGGCTTCCGCTTCTGCTGCGCGCTCACGAGCTTCTGCTTGCAAAATTGCTGCTTGCTTTTCCCCCTCGGCTTTCAAAATTTCAGATTGCTTTTGACCTTCCGCTCGTAAGATTTGCGCTTGGCGAACCCCTTCTGCCTCTAAAATTGCGGCGCGTTTTTCCCTTTCGGCTTTCATTTGTGCATTCATCGCAGCCGTCAAATCTGCCGGTGGTTGAACATCTTTGATTTCAATGCGCGTCACTTTTACGCCCCAAGGATTAGTCGCATGGTCAACAATCGAGAGGAGTTTTGTGTTGATCATGTCACGTTGGCTGAGCATTTCATCCAACTCCATTGAACCTAATACAGTTCGCATATTCGTCAGCGTTAGGTTGCGAATTGCATTTTCTAAATCATTGACTTCATAAGCTGCTTTAGCTGCATCAATGACTTGCACGAAGCAGACCGCGTCAATCACTACGTTTGCATTATCTTTGCTAATCACTTCTTGGGCGGGGATATCGAGGACTCGTTCCATCATGTTAATTTTGCGTCCCACTTTGTCTATCAGGGGGATGATGATATTAAGTCCAGGTTTCAGAGTCAGGGTATAGCGACCGAAGCGTTCCACGGTCCAGTTATTGCCTTGTGGCACTGTTTTTACTGCAGAAGAAATGAAAATAATTACTACCAATACGAGTATTGCAATGGTGATCAATGAATCTATAGCCATGACGTATCCTTGTTTTTATTTGAAAATTGGCTCTTTTCACTAGCGTGTGAAAGAGTGCGAGGTATTTGAGCGAAGAGAAATGGTCGACCCTTGGCCTAAATTGATATCGAATGCGTTGGAAGTTTCCCTCAAACAGCGTGGTAACACCAAGGCAAGATTGGAAAAATACAGCTTTGCTCAAAAAATTGGCCGATATTTTTGATATTTATGAGTTATAGAAGTGGCGCTCGCATTTAAGCGCCATATGTGTTCTGGGGGGCTGTATTGTTCAGGTGAACAACAGTAATCCTAGTAAAGTAGTGAATAGAGCTTCTTACGATACTGATTGGCTAGCGGATTCCCTTGACCTAGTGCGGTTAGAATATCCATAAAGGTTTTTTTCATTTCTCCATCGAGTGTATTGAGGCTATGGCTTAATAATGACCAGAGTAAATTGAGTGCTTCCTCATCGCGTTTTACTTGGTGGTACTGTCTAGCCAGTTCCATTGCTATGTTCGGATTCTGCGGGTCATCCTGCCATTGTTTCTCAAGCGCCATGATTTCTGGGCTATTAGCTGCTTGCTGATGAAGTTCAAGTTTGGCAACGAGAGTTTTGTAGTCGCCTTGTTGGTATTCGAGCGGTACGCTTGCAAGCATAGTTTGCGCGGTTTCGATGGCTCCGGTTTCTAGATAGCAGTGTGCTAAAGCCAGCTTCACTTCGCCTTTAGTGCGCCATTCATTGTTTAAGGAAGCAAGTACTGGTAGTGCTTCATCAAATTGTTTTTGTGCTACTAAGTCTAACCCTTGCTGCATCAGTCGCTCTTCATTACTGGGTAAGTGGTGACTGAGCATATCTTTGATAGCCTCTATCGGTTGTGGTCCGCTGAGTCCATCGACGGGCTGGCCTTCAACAAACAGAGCAATAGTTGGTATCGCTTGGATGCCAAATTGTGCTGCAATAGTTTGTTCTTCTTGACAGTTGAGGCGGGCAAGAACGAAGGCACCTTGATAATTTTCGGCGAGCTGTTCTAGCTGAGGCAATAATTGGGCACTTTCATGGCTGATAGGAGCCCAGAAATAAAAGAGCACAGGCGAGAGTGTGGAGTGCTGTAATACTTGGTGAAAGTTATGTTGAGAAACATCAATAATATTCGCTGCTTGCATAGCAAATCCTTGGTTTGGATGGCACATCGCTGGATAAACTATGGGGATGCCGCGGGGAAAACTCAAGCTTTTGACTCTCTTTCCCTTACTGCTTTTAGAGGGGAGCTTAAAAACAAAAGCACCACCCAGTGGTGGTGCTTTTGTTGCTCTCACGAGCTAGCAAGCAAAGGTGTTTAAAGCAGTATAAATAAGGTCAGCGCAACACCGACACCGATCCAATTCCATTGGTTTAATGTCATTTTTTGTCGTACCACATGCAACGCTTGAGAAGATTTAATGTTTTAGTACGCGTTGTTTAGGGATACTCCCTCCGCGCACTATGAAGTTTGCGAGATAATTGTTACCAAATAATGACAATTAAATAAATTATGCGGCTTTAAATAACAGTTTATCTAGCCAGCGAGTAGGCAATAGCCGTTTTAGAACGGCAAAGATCTTCGTCGGAGTGGTGATTCGATAACGAATCTTTGGGCTAGATGACTCAAGGGCGTGGCAGAGTGGGTGCAAGCAAGCTTCTGCTGGTAGCACAAATCGGTTATTAGAGTGAGCTTTTCCCAAGCGTTCAATTTGCTGTCGATAGGCTTGGTGATGGATGCTTTGATCAATGTTTATCCAGTGTTTGAATGCATGTAATGCATTAGCGCGAAATTGTGTTTCTATCGGCCCAGGTTCTAATAAGCTGATGTGAATATTGGTGTCTTGTAATTCAAGTCTTAGAGTATCTGTCCAGCCTTCAATGGCAAATTTTGAGGCGTTGTACGCGCCTCGGTATTTCATGGCTGCAAAACCGAGGACTGAGCTGTTTTGGATAATCCGACCGTAACCTTGTCGACGAAAGTGGGGCAGTATGCGTGTGGTTAGATGGTGCCAACCAAAAAAATTGCATTCAAACTGCTCTCGCATTGCTTGTACAGGAAGATCCTCCAATGCCCCAGGTTGGCCAAATGCCCCATTATTAAAGAGAGCAAAAAGTTGATTGTTGGAAAGCTCGAGAGCTTGCTCTACCGCAAGGTTAATACTGTTTTCACAAGTCAGATCCAACTGAATGCAAGTCAACCCTTCTTGTTTTAGGCGCTCTACATCCTTCGCTGCTCGGCAGGAGGCGATAACATGATAGCCCCGCAGATGTAATTGCTTGGCTGCCATATAACCGATACCCGTTGAGCAACCAGTGATTAAAATCGATTTTGTCATTGTTATCCTTTACCTCGCCGTGTGATTTATTGATGGACGCTGGATGAAACAAGTATTTATGTTGTTGGGTTCAGTAGTTGGTTGAATGCGCGGTCAATCCGCGAAAAATGAAATTGGAAACCCAAGTCGGTGAGTTTTTTTGGTTTGGCTCGTATGCTATCGAGTAGCAGTTCAGCGGCTTCTCCCATCAGTAGTTTTATGAGCCATTGTGGCGTATTTAAAAGATGTGGGCGTTTCAACGCTGTTGCAAGCGTAAGGCTAAACTCTGCGTTAGTCACTGGATGTGGAGCGCACAGGTTATAGGTACCATGTGCGTGCTCTGTCTCGAGTAAAAAAACAATGGCACGAACCATATCAAGCATATGAATCCACGGCATGTATTGCTGGCCGTCTCCGATGGGGCCACCTAAACCAAACCGATAAGGTGGCAGCATTTTTTTGAGTGCTCCGCCATTAGGAGCTAACACTATGCCAGTGCGTAATAAGCATACTCTCGTCTGTTCAGATTGAGCTTTTAAAGCGCACTGTTCCCACTCTCGGCAAACTTGATGGGAAAAATGGGTGCTTTTAACCTGAAGGTTTTCGTCAAAAGAGTGCTCTTGTTGATCACCATAAAACCCCACAGCTGAACCACTCAAAAGCACACGAGGTGGATGTGCACTGGCGTGAATTTTTTCTACGAGCTGTTGAGTAATGTCTAAGCGACTATGGGCAATACGCTGTTTTTGGCGCTGACTCCAACGTTTATCAGCAATCGGTTCACCAGCAAGATTGATGATGGCATCGATGTTATTGAAATCGGACAATTCATCCAGAGAGCAAATGAAACTCAGGTTTTGGCTAGGGATATGAGCGAAACGTTGGGTCGCCTTGGAAATATCGCGAGTAAGTAAAACCAACTCATGAGTGCTGAGTAATTTTATCAACTCAAAGCCAATAAACCCGGTTCCACCGGTGATTAAAATTCTCATAATGCCTCCTTTAACGAGTGGTTTAGTCTAGTTATTTTACTTGCTGTGGCTCTGGTTTTTCGTGTTACTAAGTTTGCCAGTATTGATGGGAATTTGCACATACGTCATCGACTGGTTGCGGCAAAGTTGAATGGCGTTAAAAATCACTTACCGATAATGGCACTTTTGATTGCATATTAAGCTTCTCGATTTCTGATTTGAAGCGATCTGCGACTTGGCTGCGATCTTGGCCTGAGTAATTGGCTTGAATTTGAATCACGAGGTATAGGCTATTGGAGATGATAGCCGAGTAATGTTGCAATTCAGCAAGTGCATCACAAGGGTGAAAACCTTACAATCAGCAAGTTAATATTGTGAGGGTCTCCATGAAACTGTTTTTTATTTCTGATTTGCATGGTTCTTTACCAGCTACAGAACAAGCACTTACATTATTTGAAGCGTCAGGTGCTCAATACTTAATTTTGTTGGGTGATGTTTTAAATCATGGACCCCGAAATCCTATTCCGGATGGGTATAACCCAGTAGCGGTGGCTGAGCGGTTAAATCAATTTGCTAAACGGATTATTGCTGTGCGTGGTAACTGTGATAGTGAAGTGGATCAAATGTTGCTGCATTTTCCACTCATGAGTGATTATGCTTGGATGCTGTTAGAGTCTGGACAGCGTTTATTTCTGACGCATGGACATCTTTATCATGGGGAAAAACTGCCGCCACTGAATAAAGGGGATATGTTAGTGCATGGGCATACACATATTCCAATTGCTGAGCGAGTGGGTGATATTTGGATTGCTAATCCTGGTTCGATGACGTTTCCGCGAGGCAATTTCCGCCCGAGTTATGGAGTGCTGACCGAAGGTGTGATGCAAGTAATATCAGTGGACGGCGAAATTGTAGCGAGTTGCGTTTTAAGCTAATTGGCTCTCGGCATTTTTTGACGTTAAAGCTGCCGTAAACTTTCGGCTGTTTTAGGATCCATTTGATGGCGCTAAAGAGGAGCGGTCGGTATGGCCGAGATTGCGTTCAGGGTCGATTAAATCTCGTACACGCTGTTTTAGTACCTTGGCTTCAGGAAAACCGCCTTCTTTCTTACGTTCCCAAATTTGTACGCCATTACAAATAATCTCAAACCGCCCCCCAGTATCGGGGTGCATTGCAACGTAAGCGATTTCTTCACTAAAGGTGTGTAGTAATTCTTGACTTAGCCAAGTTGCGCGCAGCATCCAATTGCATTGGCGGCAGTAGTAAATTTCGATTTTTGCTTTGTCCATGAAACTTCCCTTGTATTACGCAACTTCCCATCCCGAGAATAGGGGCGTCATTCAATCAAGTTTTTGAAAGAATGGCGCTAACCCTTTCTACTTGAAGCGGCAGTGATGTTCTCTATGTTCGTTCACCACAATTACATAGTCTGTTTTAAGCCCATGAGGATGAGCTTGCTTGCAACGCCAAGTCATTCGTATGAAAGCGTCTATGAGTTACTGAATAGCACGGTGGAACCATGATTTAGGCTAGTAAATAGGATGGTTTTCTCGTTAACAATATCCACTCGGCGGCTCTGTTGAGCATCCATTTTGAACAACTGAGTAATAAGCTGTAATTGTTCATCAGTAAAATCTTTGCTTTGATTTGAGGAGATATCTTTGAACTGCGTCGGAGTAAGGAGCAGGTAATTATCACTGATGTCCCATTCGCCAGATTCCGAAATATTGATTGTACTTTCCGCTTTGATGCCATCTGAGTAGAGTTTGACGGTAGAAACACGAACATAAGTTCTATTAGGCAGGTACTTCATATTCGAAGTTACATCGACCCTACTCAAAGGCCCCATTGCGGGGTTGTTGCTGTTGGTCTTGATTAGAGAGACCATCTTTGACTGCCATTCGCGAGAAACCAGCACTTGCTCAAGTTTTAAATCGCTTCCCCAATATAACCATCCGCTAAATAGGAGAGAAAACAGTAAAATACCTAAGGCGACATGTCTATTTTGCATAGAAAAATCCTATTCACACACTTTTACGGCATCCGTGGGATTGGCCACGATGCGTAAACTGATATTTTCACCTGACACTTCTGGGTTGTGAATGTAATTGAGCGTCAGTTGGTTATTTTGTCCACCGGTTGCAATGACTTCCTGCGGTTTCAATTCTCCATGGTGCTTTTCATTATATTTCTTTATGCACAACTCAATAGACGGTAACCAAGTAGTGATATCGGGATGGTTGATAGGCATCTTAACGACAACACCATCCACTTCTGTCAGTGGTTTAAATTTTGATTCACTAGGATTGGTCAATAGAAGTACCGCTAATGGGATTAACATGGCGATCAAAATAATGAGCCGCGATCCCCAGTCTTGCTGAGATTTCTTGGTTGCCGTTTGGGCTACAGATGGCTCATTGATGCTACCTAAGGGGGAGGCTACGCTGTTTGATTCGGAAAATTCAAGCTCAGCGTTTTGCTGGCTTACACTTTCTGCTTCGGTCTCGCGCGTGACCTCTTCTTCAACAGTCTCGACTCTAGCAATCAGTTGATAGCCACGCTTAGGTACCGTTTTGACATATTCTGGATACTTGGTGGAATCTTTAAGCATCTTACGCAATGTTGAGATAGCCTGGGTTAAACTTGAATCATCAACTTCAAACCCTTGTTCTCTCCAAACAAAATCATGCAGTTCATTACGTGAAATGACTTCATTTGGTCGCTGGGCGAGTAGCCAAAGGATTCGATTTTCGTTACTGCCTAAGCGAACGATCTCCTCACTATTCTCTTTTTCAATCAAAGAATTGCTTAAGGGATCAAAGGTAAATCTATCAGCAAGAATGAATTTAGTAGCGATATTACTCATCGATATCTTCTTTTGAGTTATGTCCTAATCTGAACATCTTATTTCCAGTATCTCCCTGTCAAAACACTTAGACTTTACTGGTTTTTTATCTTCTTTGATAAAAATATCGGGTTAGAATAATCCAATCTCGATCAAAAAACAGTGTTTTTATGACTTTTGACCTTGAATTTACATTTTTTGTCCATATCTCACTTGCACATCAAGGTAATTCCATTGAATCTCGATGGATCAATAGTTTGAAACAGAAGTAAACGGAGCGATTATGAGCGAAACAGCGACCACCAATAAAGAAACCCGTGGTTTTCAATCTGAAGTTAAACAACTGCTGCACCTGATGATTCACTCTTTGTACTCCAACAAAGAAATTTTTCTGCGCGAGCTGATTTCGAATGCATCTGATGCTGCTGATAAGTTACGTTTTCAAGCACTTTCTAATCCTGATCTCTATCAGGGAGATGCTGAGTTAGGGGTAAAACTTTCGTTTGACCAAGAGAACAACACTCTGACCATCTCGGATAACGGTATCGGTATGAGCCGTGAAGATGTTATCGAGAATCTTGGTACGATCGCTAAATCGGGCACCGCTGAGTTTTTCTCAAAACTTTCTCAAGAGCAGTCCAAAAACTCGCAATTGATCGGTCAATTCGGTGTGGGTTTCTACTCGGCATTTATCGTGGCGGATGCGGTGACCGTTCGTACCCGTGTTGCAGGCTCAGCGCCTTCTGACGCAGTTCAGTGGTATTCAAAAGGAGAAGGTGAGTATACCGTCGAAACTATCAATAAAGAGTCTCGCGGAACGGATATCATTTTACATCTTCGTGAAGAAGGGAAAGAGTTTCTCTCTGAATGGCGTTTGCGTGATGTGATCTCTAAATACTCTGATCACATCGGTATTCCTGTTTATATTCAAACTGCAGAGCCTGATGAAGAAGGCAAAGCCACTGAAGAGACGAAGTGGGAGCAAATCAACAAGGCTCAAGCATTGTGGACTCGTGCTAAATCTGAGGTTTCTGAAGAAGAGTACAAAGAGTTCTACAAACATGTATCGCACGATTTTGCTGAACCACTGGTTTGGAGCCACAACAAGGTAGAAGGTAAGAACGATTACACGAGCTTGCTGTATATCCCTTCTAAAGCGCCTTGGGATCTGTTTAACCGTGAGCATAAACATGGTTTGAAGCTCTATGTGCAGCGTGTGTTCATTATGGATGATGCGGCTCAGTTTATGCCGTCATACCTACGTTTTGTGCGTGGTTTGATTGACTCTAATGACCTGCCACTGAACGTGTCACGTGAAATTCTGCAAGATAACAAGATCACTCAGTCATTACGCCAAGCTTGTACTAAGCGCGTACTCACTATGCTTGAGCGTATGGCAAGCAATGATGCTGAAAACTACCAAAAATTCTGGAAAGAATTTGGCTTGGTAATGAAGGAAGGTCCTGCTGAAGATTTCGCTAACCGTGAAAAAATTGCTAGCTTGCTGCGTTTTGCATCTACTCATGTGGATTCAGCAGAGCAGACGATCAGCCTTGCTTCTTACATCGAACGCATGAAAGAAGGGCAGGATAAGATTTACTACCTGACCGCTGACAGCTACACCGCTGCGAAAAACAGCCCGCACTTAGAGCAATTCAAATCCAAAGGTATTGAAGTCATTCTGATGTTTGATCGCATCGATGAGTGGTTAATGAACTACCTGACAGAATTTGATGGCAAGACATTCCAATCCATCACTAAAGCAGGGCTTGATCTCAGCCAATTCGAAGATGAAACCGAAAAAGAGAAACACAAAGAAACAGAAGAGCAATTCAAATCTGTTGTTGAACGTGTGAAAGAATACCTCGGTAGCCGAGTGAAAGAGGTGCGCACCACCTTCAAACTGGCTCACACACCTGCGGTTGTGGTTACTGACGATTATGAAATGGGTACTCAAATGGCTAAGCTGCTAGCAGCAGCAGGACAACCTGCGCCAGAGGTGAAATACATCCTCGAGATCAACCCAGAACATGCTCTGGTTAAACGCATGGCCGATGAAGTCGATGAGCAAACCTTTGGCCGTTGGGTTGAAGTGTTGTTGGGTCAAGCGATGCTCGCTGAGCGTGGTTCAATGGAAGATCCGTCACAGTTCTTGAGTGCGGTGAACCAACTGTTAACACCAGCGCAGTAGACTTTTGTCGACTCTCCTAAGTCACTAAGCCCGCTTCGGCGGGCTTTTTCATCGCAAGATAACACTTTCTTCGTTGAAACAACCTAAGCGTTGTTATGCTGAACCTCGAATCACATTCTTTAGTCTTAGGGCAGTATGCCAAACGATTTCTGTGGTAGCATTAGGCACTTGAATGTGGTCATCAACGCGTGTATTTTTGCACGCCAGCTCGTTTAGCGGGCTATTCTGTCTGTTATACCGAAACTTACCGTGAGTTTTTGCAAGCGCTGTGAGCTTCGGTATAAAAATCAATTAGTATGAGGATAAAACATGCGCATCATTCTTCTCGGTGCTCCGGGTGCAGGTAAAGGCACACAAGCTCAATTCATCATGGAAAAATTTGGTATTCCACAAATTTCTACCGGTGACATGCTGCGTGCAGCCATCAAAGCGGGCACTGAGCTCGGTAAGCAAGCAAAAGCCGTGATCGATGCAGGACAATTGGTATCGGATGACATCATTTTAGGTCTGATCAAAGAGCGTATCGCTCAGGCTGATTGTGAGAAAGGGTTCCTATTAGATGGCTTCCCTCGCACTATTCCACAAGCTGATGGCCTGAAAGAAATGGGTATCAATGTTGACTACGTGATTGAGTTTGACGTTGCGGATGATGTGATTGTTGAGCGTATGGCGGGTCGTCGTGCTCATCTACCTTCAGGTCGTACTTACCATGTGGTTTACAATCCGCCTAAAGTCGAAGGTAAAGACGATGTGACTGGTGAGGAGCTAGTGATCCGTGAAGATGATAAAGAAGAGACGGTACGTGCTCGTCTAAATGTTTATCACACCCAAACTGCTCCGCTGATCGAGTACTACGGTAAAGAAGCCGCAGCAGGCAAAACACAATATCTGAAGTTTGACGGCACTAAGCAAGTAAGCGAAGTGAGTGCTGACATCGCTAAAGCGTTGGCATAATTGTCATCCTGATGTTCTGATTGCACTGATAGGTGAAAAGAAGCGGCATTAACGCCGCTTTTTTTATAAACTTTTTCCCTGAAATAGACGTATAACACTTTGTAAAATGCATTTTGAAGGAAGCCATGAATAATCATAAAAAACTTGGTGTTTTGCTGTCCAATTTAGGTACGCCTCAAGCGCCCACTCCACAAGCAGTTAAAGCCTTTCTGAGCCAATTTCTTCATGATCAGCGAGTGGTGGATATGAGCCGTTGGTTATGGTGTCCTTTATTGCATGGCATCATTTTGCCCACTCGTTCGCCTAAAGTAGCAAAGTTGTATCAGTCGATCTGGATGGAAGAAGGTTCGCCACTTATGGTTTACTCTCTCCGTCAAAGGGAAAAGCTCGCTGAGCTCACTCAACTGCCTGTTGAGCTTGGAATGACCTATGGTGAACCTAGCTTACTCGATGGAGTTAGAAAACTGCAGCAACAAGGTGTTGAGCAAATTATCGTGTTACCACTGTACCCACAGTATTCTGCAACCACGACCGCGGCGGTATTTGATGGATTAGCGAAAGCATTGAATCAATTGCCGGTGGTGCCAACGCTGCATTTCATCCGTGACTACCACAATCACCCACTTTATATCGAAGCTTTGGCAGAGAGTGTTCGAGCTTCATGGGAACAATATGGGCAGGGTGATATGCTGCTTTGCTCTTATCATGGCATTCCTAAACGCTATGCGCAAAATGGTGATATTTACCCTGAGCATTGCCAAAAAACCACAGAGCTGCTTGCTCAAGCATTAGGATTACCTCAAGACAGAGTTATGATGACTTACCAATCCCGTTTTGGTAAGGAAGAGTGGTTGCAGCCTTATACGGATAAGACGATGGAAGTTCTGCCAAATAAAGGTGTGAAAAAGCTGGATGTGATTTGCCCTGCATTTTCGGTGGATTGTTTAGAGACTCTAGAAGAGATTGCAGAGCAGAACCAAGAAATCTTCTTGCATAGTGGTGGAGAGAGCTTTCACTACATCCCATGTTTGAATGACAGCTCAAGCCATGTTGCCTTAATGGCTGAGTTGATTAAGCCTTATCAAGCCCTATGAACTGAGGAAGCAAAAACAGCGCCTAATTAGGCGCTGTTTTCTATTGAAAGTTTTACTGAGCGGCTAATTCTAGCTGTTCCGATTCACCGCGGCAGATCCGAGTGAGCTTTGGTGCAATCATGAAGGTCACCACGGCAATCCCTGCGGTAACGTAACCGATTTGGGCAAAGACATCACCGTAGATGTGTAATGATTCGGTAGCTCCAGTCACATCTGCAGGGGTCGAGGTGAGGCTCGCCACCCAACCAGCGATCACAGCGGCAGAAGCGGAGGTAAGGAACCACATGCCCATCGCAAAACCCATCATGCGTTGTGGTACGAGTTGTGCCACCATAGCTAAACCAAGACCTGATACCAGAAGTTCGCCAATTGATTGGAAAGCGTAACTTGCGATCAACCAGTTTGAGCTGATGATACCTTGTTCGTTAGCAAACAGGGTTCCCCAACTTAGTACTAAGAATGAGAGGGCGCATAAAGCCATACCGAACGCGAATTTAAATGGCATGGCCAATTTATCGCCTAGCTTTCCGTAAGTTGCAGCCAGAATAGGGCTCGCGATCATGATCCAAAATGGGTTTAGAGCCTGAAATTGCTCAGGTGCAACCTCAAACCCAAAGATATGGTGTTCAACGTTATTAATGGCGAAAAAGTTCAGTGATGTTGGCATTTGGAAATAAAGTACAAAGAACACCACGCCTTGCAGCATAAGAATGAAAGCAACTAGCATTTTGGCGCGTTCAATACCTGAAATCTTGAACGCTTCTTTGAAATAGCAACTTAAAATAAACAGACCTGCAACCACTAAAATGCCATGTGCCAAACTAAGATTCTGCAATAGGTAACTACATGCCAAACTTGCCACTACGGAACCTAATGCCACGAGAACTAAGTACAGTTTGTTCACTGGAGCAAGATCGGCCGGAGAGCCTGTTCCTTTTAGCATGCGCTGGCAGAACAGGAAGTTCACTACTGTAATTGCTAGTCCAACAGCACTGACCCCGAATGCCATACCATAGCCCATTTTCACCGCTACAATTGGTGTAATGATCATTGAGAAGAAGGAGCCTAAATTGATCGCCATGTAGTACATGGTGAAAGCGCCATCTAAACGGGGGTCATTCTCTGGGTAGATCTTAGCAAGCAGGCTAGAGGGATTCGCTTTAAACAAGCCGTTTCCAACGGTAATAAAGCCCATCGCTACGTAAATTAACGTAGGACCGACTAGTGAGTGCTTCGCGGTAGAAAGTCCAAGTAAAATATACCCAATCATCATAACAATAGCACCAAGAGTGATGGCTCGTTTGGTGCCAATGACCTTATCGCCGATCCAGCCACCAATCGCGACAAACCCGTAGACTAAAGCAGAAAAAGCCCCGAACAGCACGAAGGATGCAGATTCATCCATCCCCATAATTTTGACCATATAGACGGTCAGAATGGCTTGCATACCATAGAAGCCAAATCGTTCCCAAAATTCGATAGAAAAGATCAAATAGAAGGCATTGGGTTGTTTGAAGATATTTAGGTTGGACATACGCGTTCCTATATCATTGTGTCTTGCAAATGGAGAAATCGTTTGTTTGGTGGTTTTTGCCAAACATTATTTTTATTCAACTCTTCCATGAGAGCTTTTTATTCGGCTGTTAGCTATACATGCAAAATAAATGCTAAGCAACAGTTAATGTTTTTGCAATTGAGTTGTTTCTGAATGTAACCTAATGAAAAATAATGATTCTTATGGCTTGGGTTGTGTGATTTTTGATGCGAAAACTAATTTTTCACAAAAAAGTCTTGCTAGGTTTTTTCGTGCTTAGGTCGCTTGATTGATTCCTGATGTCAATGATTTGTGCTAACTGTGGTTGTTTCATTGATGAAGTGTTGGTGGCAAGGTTTTGAAATTTTGAGTTTACAGAGCGGTTGGTTTGCAAATTTATTCATAAGAAGTGCGTATGTCTCCCTCTAACCTCTTTGTGTAGGGATTTCATATTTGAGAGGTGGGTGTGGTAGCATGCCAAAAAGGTTGGCAAAAAAAGATAAAAAATGAAACGTTGGTATTTACTTTATTGTAAACGCGGCGAGCAACAGCGCGCGAAAATGCACTTGGAAAATCAGAGTGTAGAGTGTTTTTACCCCGAAGTGTGCGTTGAAAAAATTTTACGCGGAAAGCGGCAAATGGTTAAGGAACCCCTGTTTCCTTCTTATATGTTTGTCCGCTTTGATTTTGAAACAGGCCCTTCTTTTACCACCGTGCGTTCAACGCGTGGTGTGGTGGATTTTGTTCGCTTGGGCTCACATCCAAGGGAATTACAAGGCGATTTGATTTTTCAATTGAAGCAACTTGATTGCCAGCAATTGAAAGGGGTAAGTAAGCAACTTCCTGAAAAAGGGCAAGTGGTTCGAGTGGCAAGAGGACAGTTTGCTGGTATTGAGGCGATTTATCAGGAGCCGGATGGGGATACACGCTCGATCATGTTGGTGAAAATGATCAGTCAACAAGTCTCTATGAGCATCGAAAATACCGATTGGGAAATCACTTAAGCGCAAAACCTTGTATCGTGTTATACCCTTGTGTTCTCAATAAAACGAAAAGCCAGAGTGATGATGAACTCTGGCTTTTTCATTTATGTTAGAAGATGAAACTGGCCTCTAAACGACATTAGTAAGCTTGTTTATGCACCGCTTTTACCGCGCGACCAGAGGGGTCAATACAGTTTTTGAATGATTCATCCCACTCAATCGCTTTCGCGGAAGAACAGGCTACAGAAGGGCCGCCAGGTACACAACGTGCAGCTGATTCTAACGGGAACAGCTCTTCAAAAATTTCACGATAGACATAACCCTCTTTCGTACTCGGCGTATTGTAAGGGAAACGGAATTTAGCGGTTGCCATCTGTTGATCGGTGACTTTCGCTTCTGCTGTTGCTTTTAGTGTATCAATCCAACCATAGCCAACACCGTCAGAAAACTGCTCTTTTTGACGCCATGCGATTGATTCAGGCAAATAGTGCTCAAAGCATTCACGCAGAATGTGTTTTTCCATCTTACCATTGCCACACATTTTATCGGCAGGGTTGAGGCGCATTGCAACATCAATGAATTCTTTATCTAGGAAAGGTACGCGCCCTTCAACGCCCCATGCCGCAAGTGATTTGTTAGCTCGAGCACAATCAAATAGGTTTAAGGCCAACAGTTTGCGTACTGTTTCCTCATGAAATTCTTTTGCGTTTGGTGCTTTATGGAAGTAGAGATAGCCACCAAAAATTTCGTCAGCGCCCTCACCAGAAAGGACCATTTTTATGCCCATAGCTTTAATTTTACGTCCCATCAAAAACATAGGTGTCGAAGCTCGAATCGTAGTGACATCATACGTTTCGATGTGGTAGATCACGTCACGAATCGCATCAAGTCCCTCTTGAATGGTGTAAGTCATCTCATGATGAACTGTGCCTATCTTCTCCGCCACTTCACGAGCTGCTTTGAGATCGGGAGCCCCTTCTAAGCCGATAGCGAAAGAGTGTAGCTGTGGCCACCATGCTGCTGTTTTCTCATCATCTTCAATGCGCAACGCGGCGTAACGTTTAGCAATCGCTGAAGTGATTGAAGAATCAAGCCCACCAGACAGTAGCACACCATAAGGCACATCTGTCATTAGTTGGCGCTTTACAGCTGCTTCCAATGCCTGAGTGAGCTCTTCTTTGCTGCTGAGATTGCCTTTTACTTCATCATAACTGTTCCAGTCGCGTATATAGTAGCGTGTTGCCGTCTGATCTTTGGAACTAAAATAGCTACCTGGAGGAAACTCACTTAAGGTTTTACACACAGGAACGAGGGCTTTCATCTCTGAAGCAACGTAGAAGTTACCGTGTTCATCATGTCCCTGATAAAGAGGGATGATCCCGATATGATCTCGACCAATGAGATATTCATCTTTCTCTTCGTCATACAGTACAAACGCAAAAATACCGTTGAGTTCTTCAAGGAGATCTACGCCTTTGTCCCGATAGAGTGCGAGGATAACTTCACAATCTGAGTCTGTTTGGAATTCATATTGGCCCTGATAACGCTCACGGATCTCTTTGTGGTTATAGATTTCGCCGTTTACCGCAAGGATCAGCTTGCGATCTGGACTGTAAAGTGGCTGTGCGCCACTATTCAAGCCAACAATCGCGAGGCGCTCATGTGCCAAAATAGCTTTATCCGAAGCATAAATGCCTGACCAGTCGGGACCACGGTGGCGCAGTTTTTTCGACATTTCTAGGGCTACAGGTCTTAACGAGGCTGCATCTGTTTTAATGTCTAAGATGCCAAAGATTGAGCACATATGAATTCCTTTTAAATGTTTTTTAATCTGTTGGACTTAATTTGCCATTCTGATTAAAAACTTCAACCCTTACTTATGTTTTATTTTAAATAAAAAGAAATTGATTGGATATTTTCTATTGTAAATTGGGTTTTTGTGAATAATTTTTAAAAAAAGATGGGAAAGAAGCGATAGGGCGAAATTCGCCCTATTTTTTAGCGATGAGTAAAATTCGGTTTTAGTTGTTCGCATACATGGCGTGCAAAACCAGTACCCGCCTCACTGTAGATATTGAATGCCGCGTGTGCTCCATGCTCAATTAAGCTGTCAATTTGATCGGGATACTCAGCAATGGCGGCAATCTGTCCTTGGTAATTGCGTTTTTGCAGTTGCTCAAGGGCGATTTGATTCGCTTGGTGGTGAGGCATTGCCAACAAAACGAGTTTTACTTTACCCGTATCTAAGATTCGTTCCCAAAAATCAGGGTCAGTGGCATCGCCGGATATGACATTGCGCCCGTCTTCACGGTGGCTAAATGCCGCATCTTCACGTATTTCTACCCCAAGACAAATATCGCCGTGACGATGTCTTAACTCTTCGTAAGCACCTCGCCCAATCCTTCCCATTCCTAAGATCAGCACTTGAGCTTCACCGGGATCAATTAAGCGATCTCGGGTGTGCAATGATTCTGCGGCTTGTTCTTTAAGCCATTTAGCTGAGCGTTGGTAAATCGCATGTCCTTTACGTTCAATAGGGGCAGCCAAGATAAAAGAAAGAGGAACAGAAACCGCAAGTGCAACTAGGATGTCGCTATTGATCCACCCCATTTTGAAGGCAAGTCCACCGACGATGAGTCCAAACTCACTGAAATTAAACAGGGAGAGTGAAGTAAGTAGCGAAGTGCGCACACGGAAATGGAATTGATGGATAACCCAGAAATAGAGGATGCCTTTAATGGGTAACAATAGTAGTAAGAGCAGAGCAAGCATAATCCCAGTTACCGTGGGTTGTGCTGAAAGGCCGATATTTAAGAAAAAGCAAACTAAGAATAGCTCTTTGAGATTAAACAGCGCTTTAGATAGCTCTGAGGCTTTGTGATGACTGGCTAGCATCATCCCCAAGATCAGAGCGCCTAAATCTGGTTTCATTCCGACTAATTGGAATGAGCCAGCCCCCACAACTAACGCAAAGAAGATACCAAACAAAACGAGCATTTCACCATGGCCAACTCTGTCGAGTAACTCATAAAACAGTGGGCGCAATAACGGCAGGACAAATAAGCCTATGGCATACCATTCTGGTAGTTTTCCGGTCGATGCGGTGAGAAAAACAACGGCGAAAATATCTTGCATGACTAGAATGCCGATGGCTAAGGTGCCATAGGTCGCGTTCATTTCTCCCTTTTCTTGTAGTGATTTAACCGCAAACACCGTACTGGAGAAGGAAAGAGCAAAACCGATTAGAATGAGTTTATCAATAGAAAGGTCGGCAAGGCTATCAAGACCTAATTGTTTGAAAATGAGCAATAAAAGGGTAAATAGTGCTGTAGATAGAATGTTGTGTATCGTAGAGCCTGCCCAGATTTCTTTGGCGAGTAGCGTTTTGACTTCAAGCTTTAAACCGATAGTAAATAGAAGTAGTGTAACACCTAAGTCTGCGAGCAGAGAAATGGTGTCATTGCTGCTAAATCCATAAGCATTTAGTGCAAAACCCGCAATCAAAAAACCAACCAGTGGCGGCAAATGGCATTTTAGCGCGATAAAACCCGCTAAAAATGCAGCAGAGAGAAGTATCAAATCCATGAGTTATGTTCTTAATTTAATAATAAAAAAACGGTGGTACCAAAATACCACCGCCATTATAGGTCAATCAGTTGCGTAAACTTAAATAAAATGCTTAGTCTTCAAGCAATTTTTGTAACAGAACCCCATTTAACATTGCGCGTTTGATCATAGCAAACGCTCCCATGGTCGGTTGTTTGTATACTTGTGAAGAGACAATCGGCAAATGTTGGTGAAATGTTTTCAGTGACTGATTTTCTACGTTGCGTTGAATTGCGGGGAATACGATCTCTTTGGCGGCGGTGATCTGCCCCGCAATGACAATCTTTTGCGGGTTGAACAAGTTTACGGTGATAGCAATCGCTTTACCTAACTGATTCCCTACTCGGACGAGAGCTTGTTTGGCGAGTTCATCGCCAGCATTAGCATGCTCACAGACATCATCAATCGAAATTGAATCAAGGTTAGAAAGAGAAGATTCATAACCTTGAGCAATCAGCTTTTTAACTCGTGAAATGATCGCAGGGTTGGTGGCTACGGTTTCTAAACAACCAAAGTTTCCACATTGGCACTGCTCGCCGAGCGGATCGATTTGAATATGACCAATCTCACCCACGTTACGGTTGTAGCCGAGGAACACTTGCCCGTTAACGATAATTCCTGCGCCAGTACCGCGATGGACACTGACTAAAATAGAATCTTGGCAATCTTGGCTTGCGCCAAAGTAATGTTCTGCGAGAGCAATACCACGTACGTCGTTACCAACGAAGCATTCAACATGAAATTCTTCGCGAATAGTTGCGCCGAGAGGTAATTCGCTTATCGCTACATTTGGCATGTATTCAACAACCCCCGTTTCTGGGTTGACTAACCCTGGTAGAGCGATACCTATAGCGATCAATTGATCGATAAGATATGTATGTTTTTGAATAAATTGCCTAATTTGCTTGATGAGGCTAGAAGTCAACACCTCTTGCGTGTTGTAGTGAAACTCGTGATGTTCATCAATCAATGAGTTTCCACCTAGGTCATAGAGGCTTAGTTGGATGTAATCGCGGCCGACTCGAACTGCGATTGAATGGAAAGGTTTGACCTCTGTGGTCAGCGAAATGGCTCGCCGACCGCCAGTAGAGGCCTGCTGAGCCACCTCTTTGATCAAACCACGTTCAAGCAGTTGGCGGGTGATTTTGGTAACACTAGCGGGTGCTAGTTGGCTGACATCGGCGACTTGAATTCGACTGATTGGCCCTTGTTGGTCAATCAAGCGGTAAACCGCCGCACTGTTTAGCTGTTTAACTAAATCTACGTTACCAATTTGTCCGCCATTCATTATTAGTTCTGCTCGTATTGTCCGTTAACTACCGTCGCTTTAACGTTGAAGTCACGATCAAAAACAGTCAGGTTGGCGATCATACCTTTCTTGATACGACCTAGTTTATTATCAACACCGATTGCTTTGGCTGGGTACAAAGTAGCCATTCGCAGAGCTTCATCTAAAGCGATACCGACATGTTCAACCGTATTTTGAACTGCTTCAATCATCGTTAGGGCTGAACCGCCAAGCGTGCCGTTTTCATCAACACATTTGCCATCTCTGTAATATACTTTCTTACCGACAAAAATAAAGTGATCCATTTCGGCACCTGCAGGAGCTGTGGCATCGGTCACTAATACGAGCTTTTCACCCTTTAGTTTATGTGCGATTCGAATGTTCGCATAGTCGACATGGAAGCCATCGGCGATGATTCCCGCATAGACATCAGGCGTGTCATAAATGGCACCAACAACACCTGGTTCACGACCTACCATTGGTGTCATAGCATTGAATAAATGCGTGGCAAAAGAGATACCGGATTCAAAGCTCTGGCGTGCTTCTGCATAAGTAGCATTGGTGTGACCAATCGATACCACGATGCCTGCTTCTACCAATTTTTCGATGTGTTCTGGTTTATTGTTCTCTGGTGCAAGAGTGACTTTTGCAATCACATCGCGGTTTGCGCACATGATCTCAATCATTTCGTCATCGGAAGGACGGATGAAGTCAACGCTATGGATCCCTTTTTTCATCACGTTGAGATAGGGACCTTCGAGATGCAGACCTAGTGATTGATTTGGATATTGGCTTTGGTATTCGCGAGCCGCAGCAATGGCTTGACGCATATTTTCATCAGATGATGTGATGAGCGTAGGTAAGAAACTAGTGCAGCCAGATTTCAAATTGGCTTTATGCATGATATCGATGGTTTTCGCGGTAATTTCATCGTTGAACATTACCCCACCACAACCATTGAGTTGTAAATCGATAAAACCTGGGCTGAGGTTTGCGCCGTTAAGGTCAACAATGTTGATGTCTGATGACAGAGAGTCGGCTGGGCAAATCGCTTCAATTTTATCATCGTTGATGATAACAGCATGTTTCACAAGCACATCATTGCCAGTATAGATTTTACAGTTTGTTAGCGCATACATAATCAGCTAATCCTCATATCGATATTCTTAGATTCATTTTAGCGACTCAATAAGGTGTGCAACACAGTTTAGGGTAGTTTCACTTAGCTGTTTTACTTCAATCAGGTCGCGAATTATCTTTTGGGCAATAGGTCGCAGTAACTGCGGCTAAAAATAAGTTCTTTGGTATTCCACCATTTGAGGTATCTAACCTAGTTATCTAGGTCAGGAATATTGTGTTCAGCAGTGTAACACGATGGTCGTTTGACCAACAAACAGTGTGATATTAACGCTCAAAAGATGTTTTTTTACATCATAAAATAAGTTTTATGACGTGGCTAGCAAAATCATTTCGTTATTGGGAGAGTAGGTGATTAGGATCACAAATGGTAAGGTTTTAATTTGCGGAGCAAAATTAATATCATAAACTGACTTGGACTAAATTGGGCGACTAAAAAAAGTCTCCCGATATTATACAAAAATCCTATAGGGGGAACTTAAGGTGAATATTCTTGGATATGCGCAAAAGTTAGGTAAAGCATTGATGCTACCTATCGCAACATTACCTGTTGCAGCGCTTTTACTACGTTTGGGTCAACCTGATCTGTTAGGCATTCCATTCATGGCAGCAGCGGGCGATGCAATTTTTAGCCAACTGCCACTACTGTTTGGTTTAGGTATTGCGATTGGTCTATCGAAAGATGGTTCTGGTGCTGCAGGTCTTGCGGGCGCGGTAGCTTATTTCGTTTTGACTGCAACCGCTAAAACGATCGATGCATCAATCAACATGTCTTTCTTCGGCGGTATCTTCGCAGGTATCATCGCAGGTCATGCTTACAACGCATTCCACACCACACGTCTGCCAGAATGGCTAGCATTCTTTGCTGGTAAGCGTTTAGTACCAATCATGGCTGGTCTGTTCGCTCTGGTTGCTGGTGCGATTTCTGGTGTGGTTTGGCCTTCAATTCAAGGCGGTTTAGACGCTCTGGCACACGCTGTATCAACTTCTGGTGCTCTTGGTCAATTTGTTTACGGTACTCTTAACCGCGCGCTGATCCCTGTTGGTCTGCACCATGTTTTGAACTCTTACTTCTGGTTCGGTATGGGTACTTGTCAAGAGATCCTAGTTTCTGGTGCTCAAGCGGCTGGTCAAGCTTTGCCTGCACTTGAAAAACTGTGTGTGGATCCTGCGCTAGCGAAAACTCTCGTCGTGGGTCAAGAACATACATTCGCATTCAAGAATGCTGTAACTCCTGAAATTACCGCAATGGTTAAAGAAGTAACTGAAGTCGTTAAGTCTGGCGACCTACATCGTTTCTTCGGTGGCGATAAGAGTGCTGGGGTATTCATGAACGGCTTCTTCCCAGTAATGATGTTCGGTCTTCCAGGTGCGGCACTTGCTATGTACCTTGCAGCTCCAGCTGAGCGTCGTCACCAAGTGGGTGGTGCACTGTTCTCAGTAGCGTTCTGTTCATTCCTAACCGGTATCACTGAACCTCTAGAGTTCATGTTTGTATTCCTAGCTCCAGCTCTGTATGCAATGCATGCGGTATTTACTGGTCTGTCACTGGTTGTGGCTAACATGTTTGGCACGCTACACGGTTTCGGTTTCTCAGCTGGTCTAATCGACTTCGCTCTGAACTGGGGTCTGGCAACGAAACCTGTAACTCTGTTCGTAATTGGTTTGGCGTTCTTCGCTCTGTACTTCTTCACATTCTCTTTCGCGATTCGTGCATTCAACCTGAAGTCACCAGGTCGTGAAGATGAAGATGTAGCAACTGAGACTGACTCAGGTGATGCGGTGAAAGGTGACTTGGCTCGCCAATACCTGAAAGCACTGGGTGGTCACGATAACCTGACTTCTATTGATGCATGTATCACTCGTCTACGTCTGACTCTGAAAGACCGTTCTGTTGCTGACGAAGTGGTTCTGAAAAAACTTGGTGCTAAGGGCGTAGTTAAACTGGGTGAGAATAACTTACAAGTTATCCTTGGCCCTCTAGCGGAAATCGTGGCTGGCGAAATGAAAGCCATCAGCCCGAAAGAAGATCTATCAGGCGTAAAACTGCCTTAATACTTCTCTAACCCTAGCCATAAATTAAAGCCTTCGCGAAAGCGAGGGCTTTTTATTTAGAACTGGCGATATAACCACCGAACCATAGAAATAATCGCAAGAAATCCATACTTTTTATTGTGCCAAACGCAAGAATTGTGGATGATTAGCGGCAATATTTTCTGTTTTCTAGCCTTTACGGCTTAAGATGCAGAAACGCTTTCTGACAATACTAAATGAATTTTGAGGTGCTATAGATGAGTGAAGCTGAGGCTCGTCCATCGAACTTCATCCGCCAAATTATCGATAAAGATCTTGCGGATGGTAAACACACGACCGTGCATACTCGTTTCCCGCCGGAGCCGAACGGCTACCTGCACATCGGTCACGCCAAGTCAATCTGTCTGAATTTTGGTATTGCTCAGGATTATCAAGGGCAGTGCAATCTGCGTTTTGATGATACAAACCCAGAAAAAGAAAACCTTGAATACGTTGAGTCGATCAAAAAAGATGTGACTTGGCTTGGTTTCGAGTGGTCAGGTGATGTGTGCTACTCATCAGACTATTTTGACAAGTTGTATGAGTATGCCGTTGAACTCATTAAAAAGGGTTTAGCGTATGTGGATGAACTAACACCAGAACAGATCCGCGAGTACCGCGGTACTTTGACTGAGGCCGGTAAGCACAGCCCATACCGTGATCGTAGCGTAGAAGAGAACTTGGCACTGTTTGAAAAAATGCGTGCTGGCGAGTTTGAAGAAGGTAAAGCCTGTCTCCGTGCGAAAATTGATATGGCATCCTCGTTTATCGTAATGCGCGATCCTGTTTTGTACCGTGTTCGTTTTGCTGAGCATCACCAAACTGGTGACAAATGGTGCATCTACCCGATGTACGATTTCACTCACTGTATTTCGGACGCGCTAGAGGGTATTACTCACTCTATCTGTACTTTAGAGTTCCAAGATAATCGTCGCTTGTACGATTGGGTATTGGATAACATTACTATTCCATGTCATCCACGTCAGTACGAATTTAGCCGTTTAAATCTAGAATATACGGTTATGTCGAAGCGTAAATTGAACCAACTCGTGACTGAAAAACTCGTTAATGGTTGGGACGACCCTCGTATGCCAACGATTTCTGGCTTGCGTCGCCGTGGTTTTACTCCAAGTGCAATTCGTGAGTTTTGTAAGCGCATTGGCGTGACTAAGCAAGAAAACATGATTGAGTTCAGCGCACTAGAATCCTGTATTCGTGATGACCTAAATGAGAACGCACCACGTGCGATGGCAGTGCTTGATCCTGTTAAAGTCGTGATTGAAAATTTCGCAGCGGATACGTTAGAAACGTTGACGATCGCTAACCACCCTAATAAGCCAGAGATGGGTGAGCGTGAAGTGCCATTCACCCGCGAATTGTGGATTGAGCGTGAAGACTTCCGTGAAGAAGCAAATAAAAAGTACAAACGCCTTGTATTAGGTAAAGAAGTACGTCTGCGTGGTGCCTATGTCGTCAAAGCCGAGCGTATTGAGAAAGATGAGCAAGGCAATATCACCACGATTTTCTGCTCGTATGATCCTGAGACCTTAGGTAAAAACCCAGCGGATGGTCGTAAAGTCAAAGGTGTGATTCACTGGGTATCGGCAGAGAAAGGGATTCCAGCTGAATTCCGTCTTTATGAGCGATTGTTCACAGTGCCAAACCCTGGTGCAGCGGATAACTTTGCAGAAACGATCAACCCTGAATCATTAGTGAAAGTGCAAGGTTACGTTGAACCAAGCTTGGTGAATGCACAAGTTGAATCTGGCTACCAATTTGAGCGTATGGGTTACTTCTGTGCGGATAGCAAAGATTCTACGCCACAAGCCTTAGTGTTTAACCGCACTGTCGGCCTGCGCGATAGTTGGGCAAAAATCGACGAAGAATAAGTCGAGATTGAGCGTCATTGAGAAAGCCAGCCATAGTGCTGGCTTTGTTTTTCGCGGAGTGAAAGCGTGCTTGCTTCACGCTAGGAATGAAATTTGTGTGAGATTGCTGCGATTATTCCGGCCGTGACACATTTTTTGCCAGCCAGTCTATAGTTTTGCCGGATGGATCCGATATATTTAACCAATCTCCGTACTTCATAATTCAAAGCACATACTGAGCCTTTTATGCGTCGATTTTTCCAACGACTTCTGCTGCCAGTGGCAGTAATAGTCGTGACTCAGATTTCTTTCGTCAGTGCAGAAAGCATTCGTCTTGTTGGTCCTGATGGCCAAGTACAACCTACGCCTCAATACAGCGATAATATTGTCCGTAATCAGGTCAGTGATGAACCGGGAAAGTTTTTCGGTCCAACAACCTCGAGTCAGACGTTATGGTCGATTGCCAGTCAGTTAAGACCATCACCAAGAGTGACGGTACAGCAAACCTTGTTGGCGATTTATCAACTCAACCCTCAAGCGTTTGAAAATCAGAATATCCATACCCTTATTCCGGGAAGTACATTACGCATACCATCGTTAGCGCAAATTAGTCGTAACAGCAATCAAGAAGCGGTCAATATCATGGCTGCTCACCAAGCAAAATTAAACCAAACACCCGTTGTCACGACACCAGTACCCACACGACCTACTCAAGTTGCTAAAACGGAAGTTGCTCCACCAGTCAAAGCTGAAGAGTCACTACCCCCGAAAGTAGAGCCTAAAGCAACGCCAGAAGTAGTAAACACGATCAAGCCAAGTCCATCTACGGATAAAGAAGTGATGGCTTTGGAAGAAAAGAACCACACATTACGAGTCATGCTTTCTCAAGTGCAGTCAGAAGTCAGCACGCTTAAGCAAGAGTTAGGGGATGAAAACCGAATCCGCAGTGAAGTTGAAAAACTGTTAGAGGAAGAACGCCGTAAAGCAGAAGAAGCGCAGCGTCTTGCGCCATCAGCCATGGATAACTTGCTCTCCAATGGATGGCTAGTTGCTCTACTGGCGTTGATCCCTGGGTTATTGATTGCCATTGTGCTGCTCTTACTTTTGAATCGTCGTTCAGCAACACAGCAACAGGATATGAATCAGTCCAATGTGGTATCGGACCAACAAGCTGCTTCTGCGCCAATGGCTTTCGGTCCAGACCAGACGGATGATATTGGTGATGATCTGCTATTGGATGATGACCTGTTCAGCACCACGGACGAGAAAGAAGAAGCAGAGCCAGAGAAAGCATTCTCCGATGACGATGTATTTGCTGACCTTAATGAAACGGATCTCGATTTTAATCTCGATGGGCAAGACAGCGGAGATCTGTTTGTTGGGATTGATGATGATGGCGATCTGGATACTGAATTTGATGCTTTGGGTGAAAGTTCCAACGGTATCTCAGTCAATAGTGAGGACAAAGCGCTTGGGCTAGAGGAAATGGAGCGAGCGCTGAATGATGTTACTGAGCAAGTTGAGAGTGATGATCTTGCCTCATTTGATCTCGCAGATGAAGACCAAATGTCCGAGGATGACATTGAGGCTCTACTAGCTGGAGAGGAGAACAATGAACTGCTTGATGATGGCAAAGTGGATCAATCACTCCTTGATGACTTACTGGCCAGCGAATTGGACGCTTTAGATGAGGATCCAACGTTACAAGATACCGAAACGCTAGATACCCTACTGAATGATGAACTTGACTTGCTCAATGAAGGCAGTGCTGATGAGTTTGACTTAAGTGGTGCTGGAGTCGCTGATGACCAAGAACTCGATAATTTATTTGCCTCTATTGAAGAACAAGCCGATCTTGAATATCTAGAGGCGACAGCGGTTGATGAAACTGCGTTATTGGATGAAATGATCGATGATGTGGATACCTCAGTTGCTGAAGATAGTACCGAACTTCTTGAAGAGCTGCTTGATGATATTGAGGCTCCTGACATCGATGAGCTAGGGTTAGGATCTACACTGACTCAACTTGAAGATACACCGATCGAATTAGAGCTAGATAGCACGCAACTTCTGGATGAAGTTCTTGGGGAGCCAGAGCTCATCGAAGAATCGGTAGAGCAGAATATTACAGAAGAAAGCACGGAGCTTCTGGATGAGTTACTGGATGATTTTGATCTGGATGATGACTCGATCAAAGCAACCGAATTTGTTGCTTCTCCGGAAAAGCTCAGTGTTGAAGATGGTACAGAGTTGTTCGATGAACTCCTTGAAATTGAACAACAGGCCGAGCAAGAGCAGCAAGAGTTGGCTGCGGAAGATGAGTTTAATAGTGACACCTTTATCGATGACCTACTGAACTCAGCACCGGCTAAAGATCCTTTACTCGAGCCTCAACTGGACGAGAATGAATCATTTACACAATCCGATGATTTTGATTTCAATCCAGAGATTGAAGGCGGTATTGAGGAGGAAATCCCTCTTAAGCAAACTTTACCAGCCAATGAATTCGGTATTCCCCAAGACGATGATTGGGTCTTCGAAGAAGAAGGTACACAGGAAGCGGATGTTGCAAAAAATCTAGCTGATAATGAGTTAGAGTTGGATGAGGTACCGTCTGAAGATGATGAAGCAACTCTTGCAACACTCGAACAACCGTCTGCCAAAGAGCCACTGATTGACTCTCAAATTGAATCTGAGTCAGAGCCTCTCGCTGCCAAAGTTGCCATGTGGGAAGAGTCCGTAGATCCCGCCACTCTTGTGGATGACGATCTGATTGATGAGTCGGCAACAGAGATGGGCGTTGAGGCACCTGAGGCTGAGCTAGCAACAAATCTTGAGCAAGAGAATGAAGAGTCGTTCACAGCTCTTGATGAGCTCGACTTGCCGGAGTACACCGAAGAGGACGCGTTAGCCGATGCGATTCAAGAGCCAGTTGCAGAGCCTGAGCTAGCAACAGATCTTGAGCAGGAGAATGAAGAGTCGTTCACAGCTCTTGATGAACTTGACTTGCCAGAGTACACCGAAGAGGATGCATTAGCTGATGCGATCCAAGAGCCAGTTGCAGAGCCTGAGCTAGCAACAAATCTTGAGCAAGACAATGAAGAGTCGTTCACAGCTCTTGATGAGCTCGACTTACCGGAATACACCGAAGAGGACGCGTTAGCCGATGCGATCCAAGAGCCAGTTGCAGAGCCTGAGCTAGCAACGAATCTTGAGCAGGAGAATGAAGAGTCGTTCACAGCTCTTGATGAGCTCGACTTACCGGAATACACCGAAGAGGACGCGTTAGCCGATGCGATCCAAGAGCCAGTTGCAGAGCCTGAGCTAGCAACAAATCTTGAGCAAGAGAATGAAGAGTCGTTCACAGCTCTTGATGAGCTCGACTTACCGGAGTACACCGAAGAGGACGCGTTAGCCGATGCGATTCAAGAGCCAGTTGCAGAGCCTGAGCTAGCAACAAATCTTGAGCAAGACAATGAAGAGTCGTTCACAGCTCTTGATGAGCTCGACTTGCCGGAGTACACCGAAGAGGACGCGTTAGCCGATGCGATTCAAGAGCCAGTTGCAGAGCCTGAGCTAGCAACAAATCTTGAGCAAGACAATGAAGAGTCGTTCACTGCTCTTGATGAACTTGACTTACCGGAGTACACCGAAGCAGATGCATTAGCCGATGCGATCCAAGAGCCAGTTGCAGAGCCTGTGCTAGCAACGAATCTTGAGCAGGAGAATGAAGAGCCGTTCACAGCTCTTGATGAACTTGACTTACCGGAGTACACCGAAGAAGACGCATTAGCCGATGCGATTCAAGAGCCAGTTGCAGAGCCTGAGCTAGCAACGAATCTTGAGCAGGAGAATGAAGAGCCGTTCACAGCTCTTGATGAGCTTGACTTACCGGTGTACACCGAAGCAGATGCATTAGCGGATGCGATTCAAGAACCTGTAGCAGAAGCTGAACAAGACTCCACTGCATTGAATGAATCAGCTAATGCCGATGAAGCCGAAGACGCTCAGATAGCGACTACACCACAGCTAACCGAGACGGCTCAAGTCACGCAAAAACAAGGCTATGATGAAGAAGCATTACATGATTGGCTTAGTGAAAATCCTGATGGCGAAAAGCCTTTTAGTTTTGATCGTCCATTAGATGCGAAAACCATTGACAGTGCAGGCATGGATATTGATGCCATGTTGCAGATGGGCGGTGAGGATTGGAACGGTTTCCACTTAACCCCAGATCAGCAAGCTCAGTTACCTGATGAAGTACCGGAAGATGAACAAGCGATTTGGGCTAGCGAAACACCAGAACCGAAAGCTAAATCTGAAAACTGGGGATCGCAAGAAGATTTACTAGACTTCGATCCGCAGCGTGATGGCTACATGACGATTGATGAGTTAATGGCTCAGGTTGAATCGGAAGAGCAGAACTTAAATCCTGATGAAGAAGAGCTGAAACTGGATGTGGGTTTGGATGAATTCCCTGATGTGATTGGCGACATTCGAGACATTGATGTGGATAGTGGTGCAGAAGCTGCGGGTAAGTTGGATCTTGCGAAAATTTATATCGAAATGAACGATGAGAAAGGCGCAATTAAACTGCTCGAAGAGGCGATTGTTGACGGAGATGATGAGATTCGCCAACAAGCCAAACGGCTAATCGATGTTCTTAATGGGCGAGTATAATCTCTCTTTAAAAGGCAGCTCAGCTGCCTTTTGCTTTTCTGGTGATTAGAAATTTATTGGCAAACTGTTTATACTTCCCGCCCCCATTTTTATTGAGACAAACAGCATGAGAATTGCGTTAGGTATTGAGTATGACGGGACTCACTACTACGGTTGGCAGCGCCAGAGAGAAGTCAAAAGTGTCCAAGAAGCGTTAGAAAAGGCGCTGAGTAAAATAGCCAACCATCCAGTTGAAGTTCAGTGTGCAGGACGAACCGATGCTGGCGTTCATGGTACAGGGCAAGTAGTACATTTTGATACTACCGCTGAACGGCAGATGGTGGCGTGGACCATGGGGGCAAACGCTAATTTACCAAAAGACATTGCCGTACGCTGGGCAACCGCGGTTCCTGATGATTTTCATGCACGATTCAGTGCTACAGCCAGACGTTATCGCTATGTCATTTACAACCATGTTTACCGTCCTGGCATTTTGAATTCTGGTGTCAGTCATTATCACGGCGAGTTAGATGTCGAAAAAATGCAGCAAGCTGGACAATACTTGCTCGGGGAAAATGACTTCACCTCATTTCGCGCGGTGCATTGCCAGTCACGAAGTCCTTGGCGCAACGTCATGCACCTAAATGTGACGCGTCACGGTCGTTATGTGGTGATTGATATCAAAGCTAATGCGTTTGTGCACCACATGGTAAGAAATATCACCGGTAGTTTGATTGCCGTTGGTCGTGGTGAACAAAAGCCTGAGTGGATCCAGTGGTTACTTGAGCAGAAGAATCGCACTTTGGCTGCCGCGACAGCAAAAGCTGAAGGACTTTATCTGGTTGATGTGGATTACCCTGCTCAATTTGGATTACCAGAAATGCCAATTGGACCACTTTTCTTACCAGATAATTTGAACTAATGGGTAGTAATTGACTCAAAAATAAACAATATTGTGCTGTAGTCGAAGAGCGAGAATAGGTACAACCAGTTTTTTGTCTACAGTTGGCATTTTCTGTGCTTTAATCCTCACGCATTTTTGTCGAATTTATCTCTCCTGCTGATGGCGGGAGATTGAGAGTAAAAGGTCTTCCATGAGTTGGCTCGAAAAAATTTTAGAGAAAAGCAACATTGGTAGTTCACGCAAAGCCTCTATTCCAGAAGGTGTTTGGACTAAGTGTACATCGTGTGAACAGGTGCTTTATTACGCGGAATTAGAGCGTAACCTAGAAGTTTGTCCTAAGTGTGATCACCACATGCGCATGAAAGCGCGCCGCCGCTTGGAAACGTTTCTTGATCAAGGTGAACGTTTTGAGTTGGGTGAAGAGCTTGAGCCGCAAGATAAACTGAAATTCAAAGATTCTAAGCGCTACAAAGAACGTATTGTTGCTGCGCAAAAAGCCAGTGGTGAGAAAGATGCATTGGTGGTAATGAAGGGTTCTGTACTCGATGTGCCTGTTGTTGCTTGTGCGTTTGAGTTCTCCTTCATGGGAGGCTCAATGGGTTCTGTAGTTGGCGCTCGCTTTGTTCGCGCGGTTGAAGCGGCGATTGAGCACAACTGTGGTTTGGTTTGTTTCTCAGCCAGTGGTGGTGCACGTATGCAAGAGGCGTTGATGTCTCTAATGCAAATGGCAAAAACCAGCGCGGCATTAGAGCGTTTGTCGAATAAAGGACTGCCGTTTATTTCGGTCATGACAGATCCAACCATGGGTGGTGTATCGGCCAGTTTAGCGATGTTAGGTGATATCAACATAGGTGAACCTAAAGCGCTGATCGGCTTTGCTGGTCGTCGTGTGATTGAGCAAACCGTTCGTGAAGACTTGCCTGAAGGATTCCAACGCAGCGAATTCTTACTTGAGCATGGTGCGATTGATATGATCGTTGATCGCCGTGATATGCGCCAACGTGTCTCTAGCCTATTGGCTAAAATGACGGGCCAAACCTCTCCGCTAGTAGTTTCTGTGAACGGCACGCCAAATGAAGCGCCTTATGCGGTACCAGAAGCCAACAAAAAAGGGTAAAGTAAGCGCTAACTAAACCACCGAATTCTATGGTTGCACGTTAGATGACTAATAAGCCTGTTCCTCAAGCCACATCTCCACTCGCGGTGTGGCTTGATTATTTAGCCCACATACACACCTCAGCAATCGATCTCGGCCTAGAGCGTGTTCAAGCCGTTGCTCAAAAAGCCAAACTGACCAAACCCGCGCCAACCGTAATTACAGTGGCAGGTACCAATGGTAAAGGTTCCACTTGTGCACTCATGGAAGCGATCTTGCTTCAAGCTGGCTATTCTGTCGGCGTGTACAGCTCCCCTCATCTAATTCGTTATAACGAGCGCGTACGCATCAATGGGAAAGATCTGCCTGATGAGATGCACTCCCAAGCATTTGCGCACATTGAGCAAGAGCGTGGAGAAGTGAGCTTAAGTTTGTTTGAATTTGGCACACTGGCTGCGCTTTACCTTTTTGAACAGCAGAAAGTCGATGTATTGCTGCTCGAAGTGGGGCTTGGTGGTCGCCTCGATGCCACCAACGTTGTTGATCACGATGTCAGTGTGATTACTAGCTTAGCGCTAGATCATACTGATTGGCTCGGCAACGATATTACTGTCATTGGTTATGAAAAAGCAGGAATCTTCCGCTCAGGTAAACCTGCGATCTGTGGGCAACCTAAACCGCCTGCGACGGTTGCGGCGCATGCTGATGATATTGGTGCCAAACTGCATCAAGTTGAAATCCAATTCAGCTACGAAAAAACCTCAGAAACCACTTGGCACTGGCGCAGTGGGCGCTTTGAGTTAACGGAATTGCCCATGCCGTCATTGCCTTTACCCAACGCCGCGACGGCGCTGATGGCGCTCGGCTGCTCTGGGCTAGAAATCAGTGACATTGATGTTGTTGAAGGGTTACGTCATGCTCAATTGGCCGGACGCATGCAGCTGATTAGCCGTGAACCCATCATAGTGTTGGATGTGGCACACAATCCGCATTCTGCACACTATTTAGTGGAACAACTCAAACAGCGTTATCCTCAGCAAGTAATCCATTTAGTGTTAGGTATGCTGCATGATAAAGACATCGCCTCGACAGTGATGGAACTGAATCCAGTGGTAACACATTGGTATCCCGCATCTCTGTCTGGCCCTCGCGCTGCAACGGCGGAGCAGCTTTGCCAGTATTTACCCACAGGCAATATTCAATATGCTAATCCGGTAGCGGCATTTGAAGCCGCGTTGACACAAGCTTCAGCACAAGATGTCATTGTGGTGGCTGGCTCTTTCCACACTGTAGGTGAAGTGCTAGAGCATTGGCAGAAGAGAGGAGAGTAGATGGCCAGTAAATTTCAAAGCCGTTTAGTTGGCACCATAGTGTTGGTGGCGATCGGTGTGATTGTTTTACCCGATGTGCTCGATGGTAAGAAAACGCACTTTAAAGAAGAGATCGCTAGCATTCCTATCAAACCGCAGCTAGAAGGTGAAGTCGAAAAGTTTGAAGTGCAGGATCCCGTTCAAGATACCATTGTGCTGCCCGAAGCGCCGGTGTCCGTTACTCAAACGGGTACTGAACCCCCTTCTGTACCAGCAAGCACCGCTTCTGTACCCCAAAATCCACCACCTGCAAAAGTGGTGGAGCAGGTACCGGTTACGGTGACGAAAGTGCCAGAAACCAACGATTACCAAGATTCGGCTTGGATCATTCAGTTGATGGCGCTTAAGAATGCGGACAATGCGCGCAGTGTGGTCGCAGATCTACAAAAACGCGGCTATCAAGCGCATGTTAAACAAGAGAATGATTTTACCCGAGTGATTATTGGTCCTGATGTTTCGAAATCTAAGCTAGAAACTCAGCTACAGGAATTAGAAAAAATTACTGGCGCCAAAGGTCAATTGCTCAAATTTAAACCGTTAAACCCATAAGAAAACGTTTGCGTGGCGTTTTTTTCTGTTAAAATGCGCGCCAACTTAAGATGTAAGAACTCATGAACTGGTTAGATATTGTCATTTTAAGTGTGATCGGCCTGTCTGCGCTGATCAGTCTTGTTCGCGGCTTTGCGAAAGAAGCCTTGTCTTTAGTGATT
Source organism: Vibrio mimicus (assembly GCF_019048845.1). Classification (NCBI taxonomy): domain Bacteria; kingdom Pseudomonadati; phylum Pseudomonadota; class Gammaproteobacteria; order Vibrionales; family Vibrionaceae; genus Vibrio; species Vibrio mimicus. Next base: position 2,258,627 of record NZ_CP077426.1, on the reverse strand, counting down.
TGGTTTGGGGCGTTTTATATCGCTTCTGAGTACTACGCCAAACTGGCGGTGTACTTCACCAATATTAAAGACGATATGTTCCGTAATGGAGCGGCCATCGCGGCTCTGTTCGTGGCGACTTTAATCGTGGGTGCTATCGTTAACTACGTGATCGCACAGCTAGTCGAAAAAACAGGACTATCAGGAACCGACAGAATTCTCGGTGTGGTGTTTGGTGCACTACGCGGAGTATTGATTGTCGCAGCAGGTCTGTTCTTCATGGATGCGTTTACCGCATTTCCAAATACAGAGTGGTGGAAGAGTTCGCAGTTAGTGCCTGAATTTAGTCGCATTATTGCTCCGTTCTTTGAACACCTAAAAGCAACATCAAGTTTTCTCTCTGGCGCAATTTAGCGCCGGAGACGGTTGAAATCGAGGATTAGGACATGTGTGGTATTGTTGGAATCGTGGGAACAACGCCTGTAAACCAGTCAATTTATGATGCTTTGACTGTGTTGCAGCATCGTGGCCAAGATGCCGCGGGTATTTGTACTATAGAAAGCAATCGTTTTCGTCTGCGTAAGGCAAACGGGTTAGTCAAGGATGTCTTTGAAGCGAAACACATGCAACGCCTGCAGGGCAACGTTGGAGTCGGTCATGTGCGTTACCCGACCGCAGGCAGCTCTAGCGCCTCAGAAGCTCAACCTTTCTATGTGAACTCTCCTTTCGGTATCACACTTGCTCATAACGGCAATTTGACCAATGCGAATCAAGTTCGTCAAAAACTGTTTGAAAAAGACCGCCGTCATGTCAATACCACATCGGATTCGGAAGTGTTGCTCAATGTGCTGGCTCATGAAATTGACACAGTAAAAGGCAACGTCACGGTGGACGATGTGTTCCGCGCCGTTAGTAATGTGCACCGTACCATTCGTGGTGCTTACGCGGTGGCGGCCATGATCATCGGTCACGGTATGATTGCATTTCGTGACCCACACGGTATTCGTCCATTGTGCCTCGGTAAGCGTGAAACCAATGGTCAACACGAATACATGGTGGCTTCAGAATCGGTGGCACTGGATGCTGTGGGTTTTGACTTTGTGCGAGATGTGGCACCAGGTGAAGCGATTTATGTCACTTTTGATGGTGAGCTTTACACCAAGCAGTGTGCGGATAACCCAGCTCTGAACCCATGTATCTTTGAATTTGTTTACTTTGCGCGTCCAGATTCCTTCATCGATAAAATTTCGGTCTACAGCGCGCGCGTAGAAATGGGAAATCGCTTAGGTGAGCGCATTAAGAATGAGTACAGCGATCTCGATATTGATGTCGTGATTCCAATCCCGGAAACGTCGTGTGATATCGCATTGCAAATCGCTCAGGCGATTGAGAAGCCATATCGTCAAGGTTTTGTGAAAAACCGCTATGTTGGCCGTACCTTTATCATGCCGGGTCAGCAGCAACGTAAGAAATCCGTACGTCGTAAACTCAATGCCATTCGCTCAGAGTTTAAAGATAAGAATGTACTGTTGGTGGATGACTCAATCGTGCGGGGCACGACATCTGAGCAGATCATCGAGATGGCTCGTGATTCTGGTGCGAAGAAGGTGTACATCGTCTCTGCTGCGCCTGAGATTCGTTTCCCGAATGTGTATGGCATTGATATGCCAAGTGCCAATGAACTGATTGCTCACGGTCGTGACAATGACGCGATCTGTAAGCAAATTGGTGCGGATGCACTGATTTTCCAAACGATCGATGATCTAGTGGACGCGGTACGCTGTGGCAACCCGGATATCGTGAAGTTTGAAGCCTCGGTTTTCAACGGTGAATACGTGACGGGGGATATCGATCAGCAATACTTGGATTTCCTAGAATCGATGCGCAGTGATGATGCCAAGGTACAGCGTGAAATTTTGCAAGATCTGGCGAATTTAGAACTGCACAATGAAGGCGCATAGGCGCTCTCAGTGTAATGATTTAATAACAAAAAGGCTTCCCGAGGGAAGCCTTTTTCGTAGGTGTTATTTCTCACTACGCTGTAGTTACAGCACCATAGCGGCAATCCAGCCGAAGACAATGAGCGGCAGGTTGTAGTGGATAAAGGTTGGCACTACCGTTTCCCAAATGTGTTCGTGTTGACCATCTGCATTGAGGCCAGAGGTTGGGCCTAACGTTGAATCGGAAGCTGGAGAGCCAGCATCACCTAGCGCAGCAGCCGTACCGACCAGAGCAACCGTCGCCATTGGTGAAAAACCAAACGAAAGACAGAGCGGCACATAAATGGTGGCGAGAATCGGAATGGTTGAAAAAGAGGAACCAATTCCCATCGTCACTAGTAGGCCTACGACTAACATCAGTAGAGCCGCTAAAGCTTTGTTATCACCAATGTTGGTGGATAGTGAGGCGACTAACGTTTCAACGCCTCCTGTGGCTTTCATCACTGCCGCAAAACCGGCCGCAGAAATCATGATAAAGCCAATCATCGCCATCATGTGTACGCCTTTGGTGAACACATCATGAGTCTCTTTCCACGCAATCACGCCACCAAAAGTGAACACCATAAAGCCCGCAAGCGCACCGATAATCATTGAACCCGTAAACAACTGCACGACTAAGGCGGCAACAATCCCCACTCCAGCAATGGCGATGTGTTTGCTATTGATTGCAAAACTGTCTTGCTGAACCACCGTCAACTCAGTTTCTTGATATTCACGAGGTTTACGGTAGCTGAAAAAGACCGCTAGCAATAGACCAAAGATCATACCAATCGCAGGCAGAATCATTGCCGTAGGCACTTGGCTAGCCGTGATGGCTTCCAATCCATTGTCATGCAGGTTTTTCAGCAGAATGTTGTTGAGGAAAATGCCCCCAAAACCGACTGGAAGTACCATGTAAGGGGTGATCAAACCAAAAGTCAGTACGCACGCGACTAAGCGGCGATCGAGCTTGAGCTTGGCGAATACGCTCAGCAGTGGTGGGATCAAAATCGGGATGAACGCGATGTGCACGGGAATAACGTTTTGTGATGCCATTGCCATGAGCAGCAATGAAATCAGCACAACGTATTTCAGGCCTGTAGAAGCCACATGGTTTTCTTGACCATGAATGCGACGAATCACACTTTGCGCGAGTAAGTCGGTTATGCCCGATCTAGAAATCGCGACGGCAAAGGTGCCGAGCATAGCGTAACTTAAGGCGATAGTGGCTCCGCCACCCAAACCGCTTTCAAAAGCGGCAACGGTATCATTTAAACTCATACCTGCGACTAAACCACCAACGATGGCACTGAACGTCAAAGCAACCACGACGTTCACCCGCATCAGGGCTAGCAGCAGCATGACACAAACGGAAATGACTACTGGATTCATATTTTTTCTCGGGATGTTGTGTGTTTCCCCTGCCTACCTGAAAAACAGGTGATGTGGGGATTGGCCTTACCTGTTGAAGTCGCTCATACGCAGTAGCGAGCTTCAATCTAAGTCGGCATCATTGTTATTGTCCTCATTATCATTGACCAATGGCCAGCCACCTAAAGCCTTCCATCGGTTGACAATGGTGCAGAACAGCTCTGCAGTTTTTTGGGTATCGTACAAGGCAGAATGTGCCTCGCGATTGTCAAATTCCATCCCTGCGGTTTTACACGCTTTGGCAAGCACGGTCTGCCCGAAAGCAAGACCACTTAGAGCCGCAGTATCAAACGTGGCAAAAGGATGGAATGGAACACGTTTTAATTTACAACGTTCGCTCGCCGCCATCACAAAACTATGATCAAAATGCGCGTTATGCGCCACAATGATGGCGCGGCTGCAGTCTGCGGCTTTTTGTTCTTTGCGAACCAGTTTATAAATTTCTTTTAAAGCATGATCTTCAGTGACGGCGCCACGCAGTGGGCTGAATGGGTCATAAATCCCAGTAAATTCCAATGCGGCTTTTTCAAGGTTAGCGCCTTCAAAAGGCTCGACATGAAAATGAATCGTGCTTGCTGGGTGCAAATCCCCATTTTCATCCATACTCAAAGTAACGGCACAAATTTCAAGAAGGGCATCCGTCTGAGCATTGAATCCTGCGGTTTCTACATCGATAACCACAGGAAAATAACCGCGAAAGCGTTTTCTCAGGGTCTGCGCGTCATTTTTATCAGTCATGCGGGTTCTAAAGTGTGTGATAAGGCTGGCATTATTGCAGATTCTGCTCGGGAGAAAAACCTAGCCTATTCAAATCAAGGCAATTAATTGCTCAAGAAAGAGGATCGGTGGTGTTTGACTGTTGAAGGTTTAGTCGGTTAACCGAGAGTCAATTCCGTTTATCGTTATCCATGTTACTATCGCGCTGGCTAGATTTTTGCATCTAAATCATCAAGTCTCGCAGGTGGCAAGCCTCCACCTGAGCATGCAGTACCAGTAGTGAGAAAAAGTATTTATGAATAAATGGGTTATCACAAGTTTGTTTGCCTTGAGCACATTATCAGCGCCAGTTGCTTTGGCGTTGGAGGTGCGTTATGTGGCAACACCACAGCAGTCTACGTGGCAAATGCAAACCAACACGCCGTTGGAATGCCGCCTTGTGCACCCGATCCCGAACTATGGGGATGCCGAGTTTTCTTCTCGTGCTGGCAAAAAAATTAACCTCGATTTCGAACTGAAAATGCGCCGCCCGATGGGCGATACTCGTAACGTTAGCCTTGTGTCTATGCCGCCGATTTGGCGACCGGGTGAGGCGGCAGATCGCATTACCAATCTACAATTCTTCAAACAATTTGATGGTTATATTGGCGGGCAAACGGCTTGGTCACTGTTGAGTGAGCTTGAAAAAGGGCGTTACCCAACCTTTAGCTATCAAGATTGGCAAAGCCGTGATCAACGCGTTGAAGTGGCGCTTTCTGCGGTGCTCTTCCAGCAACCTTACAACGAATTTAGCGACTGCATTTCCAAGTTACTGCCTTACAGTTTCGAGGACATTTCGTTCACGATTTTGCATTACGACCAAGGCGATAGCGTTGAGCTGAACAAAGCTTCGCAAAAGCGCTTAGCTCAAATTGCCGAATATGTACGCTATAACTCCGATATTGATTTAGTGCTGGTATCGACCTACACCGATTCAACCGACACTAACAACAACAGTCAAAATCTCTCTGAAAAGCGTGCTGAAGTGCTGAGGGAATATTTTAAATCCATCGGTTTGCCGGAAGATCGAATTCAGGTGCAAGGTTATGGCAAGCGTCGGCCGATTGCCGATAACGCTTCACCGATCGGCAAAGACAAAAACCGCCGCGTGGTGATTTCGCTAGGTCGTACTCAGGTGTGAAACCCTACCTATGACGATTTATTAAGAAGATGGCTTGTTATTACCCTAAAAAAATACCGCCAATCGTGGCGGTATCGGGAAGAAAACGGCTTGCTTAACCTTCAAGCCCCGCTGTCGCTTGCTTGTTTTGGATGAGTTCAATCATGTAACCATCCGGATCTTTGACGAAAGCGATGTGCGTTGTACCGCCTTTCACCGGTCCAGGCTCGCGTGTCACGATGCCACCGGCGGCTTTGATGATGTCGCAAGTGGTATAGATATCGTCAACACCAATCGCGATATGGCCGAATGCATTGCCTTTTTCATATTCAGCCACACCCCAGTTGTAGGTCAGCTCAATCACGGCACCTTGTGATTCATCACCATAACCTAAGAAGGCTAGGGTGTACTTGTATTCGGTATTCTCATTTTTACGCAGTAGAGTCATGCCCATGACTTGGGTGTAAAACTCGATCGATTTATCCAAATCGCCGACACGTAGCATTGTGTGCAAAATACGGTGGTTTGACATAAAGGCTCCTTGCTTTCCGGATAACGGTTTTTTTGAAATTAGCTTTCTGGGTAAACTTTCTCTTTGAATTCACAAAGGTCTTCAATGATACAACTACCACAGCGCGGTTTGCGTGCAATGCACGTATAACGTCCGTGCAGGATCAGCCAGTGGTGTACATCGAGCTTAAACTCGCTTGGAACCACTTTGAGTAGCTTGTGTTCAACTTCATCGACATTTTTACCCACCGCAAACTTGGTGCGATTGGAAACACGGAAGATATGGGTATCCACCGCAATGGTTGGCCAGCCAAAGGCGGTGTTCAGTACCACATTGGCGGTTTTGCGCCCAACACCAGGTAGCGCTTCCAACGCTTCGCGGTCTTCCGGTACTTCACCTTGATGTTTTTCGAGCAAAATACGGCAGGTTTTGATGACGTTTTCTGCTTTGGAGTTAAACAGGCCAATCGTCTTAATGTACTCTTTAACGCCATCAACACCCAGATCGAGCATGGCTTGTGGAGTGTTGGCCACCGCATACAGTTTATCGGTGGCTTTGTTGACGCTAACATCGGTCGCTTGTGCGGAGAGCAATACCGCAATCAACAACTCAAAGGGGGAGTTCCAGTTTAATTCGGTTTCGGGTTTTGGGTTGTTAGCCCTCAGGCGCTCTAAAATTTCAATCCGTTTCGCGTTATTCATTAGACGGGGTGGCTTCCTTGAACATCAGGTTAGACATTGGTCACTCGTGCGCGCTCTATGGCTTGCTTTTGTTGTTTTGGTTGGCGAGCGGCAATCTGTTTATCAATCACACTTTTCGCAGCAATCAAGAATCCAACACCGATGAAGGCACCGGGAGGCAAGAGTGCCAGCAAAAAGCTGCTGTCAAAATGGAAGATTTCGATACGCAACACTTTGGCCCATTCACCAAGAAGCAGATCGGCGCCATCAAATAGAGTGCCGTTGCCGATGATTTCGCGCAATGAACCTAGCACGACTAGCACGGAAGTCATGCCAAGTCCCATCCAAAATCCATCGAGTGCGGCAGGCAGGACATCATTTTTTGAAGCGAAAGCTTCGGCACGACCAATGATGATGCAGTTCGTCACAATCAGCGGAATAAAAATGCCGAGTGAGAGGTAAAGCCCGTAGGCATACGCATTCATCAGCAGTTGTACGCAAGTGACTAGCGATGCAATGATCATGACGAAGACGGGAATGCGCACTTCTTTTGGCACATAGTCACGCACTAGAGATACCGTCACATTGGATCCAACCAATACCAGTAGGGTTGCGATACCTAACCCGAGCGCATTGGTGACGGTAGAAGAGACTGCTAGCAGTGGACACAACCCCAACAACTGTACTAAGGCCGGGTTATTGTTCCACATGCCATTTAACATCAGAGTTCTGTTTTCACTCATGTTATTGACCCTCGCACGGATTAGGCTGACTATGCAGCTGTTGTTTATGCTGGTTCACATACATCACCGCTTTTTTCACGGCTTGTACGACCGCGCGCGGTGTAATGGTTGCGCCGGTAAACTGATCAAACTGGCCGCCATCTTTACGTACTTTCCAGTCATCTTGGTTGTCTGCGGTGACTTGTTGACCGTTAAATCCTAATACCCAATTACTGATCCGTAAATCAACCTTATCGCCTAATCCGGGCGTTTCTTGGTGAGCAAGCACACGCACACCGAGCACTGAACCATTATTAGCAATACCAACAATCACTTTGATTTCGCCGTTGTAACCATCGGGTGCAATGGTTTCAATCGCAATGGCGCTGGCTTCGCCCCCTCGTTTAGCCAGATAAGCATGCATGGTTTTTGGTGTGCCAAGTTCGGCATCGTTCACCAAGGTGCAGGCTTCTGCTAGCGAGTTATCGTGGTATTTATGTGGGATCACTTGGTTCAGAACTTGCAGAAGTTGCTTCTGTTCTTGTTGTTTAATTTGATTGGCCGTTAAAGCGTACGTCAGCGCGACCAAGCCCGTAGAAACACAGGCAAAGACGGCGAGAATCAGACCATTTTTTCGAATTGCTGTCAGCATAAGTCGCGCTCTTAGTGTCCGTAAGTTCTGGGTTTGGTGTAGTAATCAATCAGTGGTACGCACATGTTGGCGAGCAGCACTGCAAACGCAACACCATCAGGGTAACCACCCCAGCTACGAATGATAAACACCATAGCACCGATGAAGAAACCGTAAATCAGGCGTCCCTTGTCAGTGGTGCTGGCACTGACCGGATCGGTCGCAATAAAAAATGCGCCGAGCATGGTCGCGCCAGATAAAAGATGGATAACTGGCGAAGCGGTTGTCCCCGGAGCAAAGAGCTGAGCGAGTAACGACGTGATGACTAAACCAGCCAACATTGCCACCGGAATATGCCAACGTATGATACGCAGTTTCAGCAGCATCAGGCCGCCGAGCAGATAGGCAATATTGACCCACTCCCAACCGATACCCGCAAAACCGCTAAACTGAGGCTGAGTTAAAGTTTCACTCATGGTGTGCCCCGCTTTGAGAGAGGTTTTGATGGCATCCAGTGGGGTTGCCATGGTTACGCCATCAATTCCGGTGCGGATTTGCTGTAACGACAGCCCATCACTGTTAAAGCCACCGAAAATCAGTGATACCGAATCGACCAGCGAACTGGGTTCGGCGTTCAACTCGGTTGGTGCAATCCAGCTGGTCATCTGTACCGGGAAGGAGATGAGCAGTACCACGTAAGCAATCATGGCGGGGTTAAATGGGTTTTGCCCAAGTCCACCGTAAAGATGTTTGGCTATCACGATCGCAAAGATCAAACCAATGACCACAATCCACCACGGTGAAAGTGGCGGAATGGCCACGGCTAATAACAGTGCCGTCACCACTGCGCTGTAGTCGCGTAGTGCGGATACGGGGGAGCGTTTACGCAGTAGCATAATTCCTGCTTCCAGCGCCACGGCGACTGAGATAGCCAGCAGTAATTGAATCAGTGTGCCGTAGCCAAAAAAGTAGGTCTGAGCGATCAGGCCGGGCAGTGCGCAGGCTAATACCCAACGCATAACGTCAGCCGTGCTGCGCTTACTGCGTAAATGTGGGGAGCTAGCAATAAAGAAGGCCACTAGTCTTTCTCCTCAGCGTTTAAATTAGATGATGATTGTTGGGCGGCTTTCCGTGCTTTAGCGCGAGCAATGGCGGCAGCGACCGCAGCTTTTTTCGGGTCAGCGTCGTCACTGCTTGGCGTGGCTTGAGCTGGCTGAGCTGTGCTTTCTGTTTCCTGCTGCTCTGCTTTACGCGCTTTAGCGCGAGCAATCGCGGCAGCGACCGCAGCTTTTTTCGGGTCAGCGTCGTCACTGCTTGGCGTGGCTTGAGCTGGCTGAGCTACGCTTTCGGTTTCCTGCTGCTCTGCTTTACGCGCTTTAGCGCGAGCAATGGCCGCAGCGACCGCAGCTTTTTTCGGGTCAGCATCGTCACTGCTTGGTGTGGCTTGTGCTGGCTGAGCTGCGTTTTCGGTTTCTTGCTGCTCCGCTTTACGTGCTTTAGCGCGAGCAATGGCGGCGGCGACCGCAGCTTTTTTCGGATCAGCCTCGTCACTGCTTGGCGTGGCTTGTGCTGGCTGAGCTGTGCTTTCGGTTCCCTGCTCTGCTTTGCGCGCTTTAGCGCGAGCAATGGCGGCGGCGACCGCAGCTTTTTTCGGATCAGCCTCGTCACTGCTTGGTGTGGCTTGTGCTGGCTGAGCTGCGCTTTCGGTTTCCTGCTGCTCTGCTTTACGCGCTTTGGCGCGAGCAATCGCTGCAGCGACAGCCGATTTCTTATCGTCCGCACCATCACTGGTTGATGCTTCAGTCACTTCACCTTTTTGTGCCTTGCGTTCCCGAGCTTGGCGTTTACGCTCTTCACGCAGTTTAGCCATTTCACTATTATCAGGCTCACTGGCACCACTTTGCGCTGCTTCTGCCTGTTTGGCTTTAGCGCGTGCAATCGCAGCCGCAATAGCCGGTTTTACGCTGTTATCGGTTGGCTCGAGCTGAGCTTTTTGCGCTTTAACGCGTTCAATCGCAGCGGCAATGGCATCGGAGCCACCTTGCTGCTGCATCTCTTTACGGCGATCTTCCGCCGCTTGCTTGAAGCGATTTTCGCGCTCGGCTTTGTCGCGATCCATTCGCGCTTTTTTCTCTTCAAAGCGCGCTTTAGCGCGTTCAGCGGCTTGTGCTTCTAAGCTGCGGGTGCGAATTTCTGCTTTGGCTTGGCGATAATACTGCACCAAAGGAATGTCACTTGGGCAGACGTAGGCACAGGCGCCGCATTCAATACAGTCTTTAAGATTTAACTCTTCACACTTATCAAACTCTTGCGCCTTGGCATGCCATTGTAACTGCTGGGGTAACAATGAAACCGGGCAAGCATCCGCACACTGACCGCAGCGAATACAGGCCATTTCATGATCACTGCTGGTTAACTCATTACGCGTTGGAGCGAGGATGCAGTTGGCGGTTTTGGTGATCGGCACTTGCGCGTGTGGCAGGGTGAAACCCATCATCGGGCCGCCCATGATTAGGCGCGGCAGCTTTTTATCAGCCTTGTAGCCAAACTCATTGAGCAGAGCTTGTACTGGAGTGCCGAGCAGTGCCCAAACGTTACGTGGTTTACGGAAACAATCACCGGTAAGTGTCACTACACGGCGGATCAGCGGTTCACCATGTACAATCGCGCGCGCAATCGCCTGTAAAGAACCGACATTTTGCACCATTAAACCAATATCAGCAGGAATGCCGCCTTTCGGAACTTCCAAGTTAGTCAGGATCTTGATGAGTTGCTTCTCACCGCCTGACGGGTATTTGGTTGGGATAACGCGGATCACCATCGGTTTATCTTGCGCGGCTTGTTGCAGCGCAGCAACGGCTTCCGGTTTGTTATCTTCAATCCCGATGATGGTCAGTTTGGGCTTTAAAATGTGCTCAACAATCTCGATGCCCTGAATAATTTCATTGGCATGCTGACGCATTAACACATCATCTGCGGTGATATAAGGCTCACACTCTGCGGCGTTAATGATCAAGATTTCGGTGCGTGATAGCCCAGATTGCAGTTTCTTCGCAGTTGGGAAACCTGCGCCACCCATGCCTGAAATGCCTGCCTGACGGATCAGCTCCAAGAGTGTTTCAGGGGACAACTGTTGATAATCGGGCTGCGGCTGTAAATCAAACCACTCTTCTTGTTGGTCTGGTGTCAGTACAATACACAGCTCGCTCAAACCGGAAGGGTGAGCGACAGTGCGCGGCTCAATAGCGCTAATGACGCCAGAAGTCGGCGCATGAATCGGCAACATGAAGGTCGACGTATATTGCGTCAGCGGCTGGCCTTTTAAAACGCGATCGCCCACTTTCACCAGTAGATCGCCGGCCTTACCAATGTGCTGCTTGAGCGGTAGTACCAGCTCATTCGGAATGCTCGCATTGATAATCGGCTGACGGTTGGATTGGTGTTTATTTTCAAACGGATGAATGCCGCCGGGGAAGTCCCAAAGCTTACCTGATTTGATTTGTTCGATTAATGACAACATACCCATCCTTAATTCGCACTTTTCTGCGCAGCAGGCGCAGAATCGGTCACATTGACCACAGGGATGGCATTGAGTTGCCACTTCCAGCTCTCTGGCGTGGTTTGTACCGGGATCATTTCAATACAGTCGGTCGGGCAAGGCGCGACGCACAGGTCACAACCCGTGCACTCATTTTTGATCACTGTGTGTACGGCTTTGTTACCGCCCACAATCGCATCGACCGGGCAAGCCTGAATACACTTGGTACAGCCGATACACATGTCTTCATGAATAAAGGCGACCATTTTGACTTTGTTGTCCAGATCGTGGGCGGAGTCTTGCACTTCGACACCCATCAAATCTGCAAGTTTTTCAATGGTCGCTTGGCCACCCGGAGGGCATTTGTTAATCGCATCCCCATTAGCAATGGCTTCGGCGTAAGGGCGACATCCGGGGTAACCGCATTGGCCACATTGGGTTTGTGGCAGGATAGCATCTATTTGGTCCACGATAGGGTCGGCTTCTACCTTAAAGCGAATCGAAGCAAAGCCGAGTATGGCTCCAAACACGGCGGCCAATGCCGCCAGCGCAATAACAGCGATGACTATGGTACTCATTACAGTTTCACCAACCCGGTAAAGCCCATAAAGGCCAAAGACATTAAACCTGCGGTGATCATAGCAATTGACGCTCCTTTGAAGGGAGCGGGAACATCGGCGACATGGATCCGTTCACGCATTGATGCGAACAGGATCAAAACCAGAGAGAAGCCGACTGCAGCGCCAAAGCCATAAACGATCGATTGAATGAAGTTGTGATTTTCGTTGATGTTGAGCAGTGCAACACCTAACACCGCACAGTTGGTGGTGATCAGCGGCAGGAAAATCCCTAGCAAGCGATAGAGTGTCGGGCTAGTTTTGTGCACGACCATTTCGGTGAACTGTACCACGACTGCGATCACCAAAATAAAACTCATGGTACGCAGATACTCAATGCCTAGTGGTCGTAACACGTAGCTTTCCACCAGATAGGCACAAACGGAGGCCAAGGTCAGGACGAAGGTTGTCGCTAACCCCATGCCAATTGCGGTCTCTAGCTTTTTCGATACGCCCATGAAAGGACATAAGCCCAAGAACTTCACCAGTACAAAATTGTTCACCAGCACAGTGCCGATTAACAACAAAATATATTCGGTCATAGTTATATAAATGTTTGATTCCGATCCCGGCATTATCCTGCTTTGCCAAAGCAATAACAACCAAGGAAAGCTAAGGTTTTAGATACATGAACATAAATTATACGCAATAGGTGGCAAATAAGAGGCGAACAGTAGAGAAAGTTAAGTGATACATGAGCTAACGTGCAAAGAAAATGGTGAATAATAAAGCCCAGTTGTTATCGACTGGGCTTAAGGTTAGATGACTTTAACGATAGACGTTCAAGGTGGTAGAAACTTAGTGCGGATAGATAGTTTTCCAATCTGCTTTCATATCCACCATCGGCCAGTTTTTCGTTTTCGCTTCATCAAGGCCTTTATCCAATTTACCGATATGTGACTCGCGGTCATAACGCCATTCACGTTTGTCATCGGTGTGGTGAATGTACATTGGCAAACGCAGACCTTCGCCCGCAGCTGTCCATTGTAGCATGGCTAAATCACCATCTGAGTTACCAAAAGCGGCAATCGGACGTTGGCCAATGCGTTCGTAAATCTCCTGTACCTTCATTCCTTTATCATTGTTCACCAGCATGTTGGGTAAACGGTTTAGCACAGGTTTGCCATCGACCATCACAAACTCGGTTTCAAAGGTGCTGCCCACAATTTGCTCTGGCGGAATTTGGTAAACCTCGGTTGCCCACGCACGCATAAAACCAGTGCCGCCACCGGACACGATAAAGGTTTTAAAACCGTTGGCGCGCAGATAGTCGAGCACTTCTAACATGGGTTGGAAAACCATCTCGGTGTATTTTTTACCTGTTGTGGGGTGTTTGGCGGTCGCAATCCACTCTTTCACAATCGCATCAAATTCGTCTGTGGTCATGCCTGCATGAGTGGCGTAGAGCACTTTGATCAAGTCTTCGGTATGCAAGTTTTTCAAATCACCTTGCAAAATGCTGGCGTAAGGTTCTTCGGTTTTCCATTCAGGGTGTTTGGGCGCCAGTGTTTTGATGCGGTCTAGGGCAAACTGAACTTGAAAGTACATTGGCTGTTCAGACCACAACGTGCCATCGTTATCAAAGGTCGCGATACGTTTTTCCTGCGGTACAAAGTGCTCAGAATTTTTATCCGTCACTTGTTGCACAAACTCAATGATGGCGGTTTTTGCCGCGCTGTCGTTCCATGAAGGAAGCGGATCTTTGGCGGCGGCACTGACTTGAGTGATAAATGCAAAGCCGAGGAGCAGGGCAACAGCGTAGCGCTGTAGAGGTAAGATTTTCACAAGATGTCTCCTTATTTAGCCAACGGTAAAAATGGAATGGAGTTAAGAGTCCGAAGATTCAGATGGATGTAAATCAGGTAATGCTTTGGGTAGCGTGAAGCGATAACGTTGCTTCTTGATGTATCGCCACAAATAAACGAAATCACGTCGGGAAGCGTCTTCCCCTTGTACCTTCACTGCATGATGTTGCCAGCGTGGTTCTGGAGAGTATTTAGCCAATGCTACAGACTGTTCTTGGGTATTCAGCTTTCGGTACAAAAGCATGCGACTACGTGACCACTCTTTGCTGCGTAGCGACTGATAAAATTCAAACCAAGCTGGAGTAGGGTGTGTTTGGTAATAGCGTTTTAGCCAAATCAGCATCGCTAGAGTCGCGATTATGCTCAGCAAAATCGCGCCAAGTTCCCATGTGTAATGCCTCAGCCATGACGCTAAGGTGTGTTGCACATGCAGGGTTTTGCCTTTCAGTGAGACTTTTTCTAAAGTTTCGGTTTTAGTATTCCACCACCAGAATTCATAGGTCGGCCACTCAATATCACCCCCGTTCAGCAGTACATAAGTCTGGCTTTCAGTGCGCTCAGAAATGTAGCCAGAGCGGTTTTGCTTATCGACTAACTGAGGGGCGTCAGGGTAAGCACTCCATGATGGAGAGGCTTCTGCATTCATTAATGACGGCAAGAGTACCGACAGCGAGTCGCTTGCTTCGATCCTGATGGTGCGTGTAATGCTGTCACCCGCCTTGAGTGGTTGGGATTCGTCATCACTCCACTCTTGAGTGGCTTTCACATCGGATGCGGCGAACCAAGGTTTTGACGCATCCAGTTCTGGGCTGGGCAGAGCGACGTGAAAAGACATGGGCGTGGTTTCAAGTGTGACCGTTTTTTTCTGGTTGTTCTTATCAGCCACTTGAGTGATGACTTGCGCCGCAGGAACCGTGAAATCACCACTTTTTTGCGGATAGAGGGTGATTTCCCAGCGCTGTTTAGACCAAGTTTGGCCGTTTTCTCGTTCGGTATAATTTACCGCAAACGTATTGCGCTGCTTGGCTAATACATCGGGCATCTCGATGCCTTTGATTTGGGTGCCAGAGGTGAACCAAGTGTTGGTGGACACTTCGACGTGCAGCACAATTTGTTGGGTAGGTGCCCACACATTCAGCGTCTTTTCTGGGTCATCGCCGAGCCAAGTTTTCAATTTCACTTCGACAGTAGGTGAAGCCTCCTGCGCCTGAACCATGCTGAGCGGTGCCCAAAAAACAAGAAGACACAAGATGCGGAGTAAAAATCGCTTCATTACTGTTCTCCTTCTTCGGCTTCATTTTGTTTCAGAGTTTGTAGCTGAAATTTGGCTTGTAAAAACCGCTGTGGGTTGGCTTCGACGCGCTTTAACCAGACTTGCGCTAACTGCGGATCGCCCAAGATTTGGTCGGCACTCAGGGTGTCGCGGATCATTTTGTCTTGCGTGGTTTCTTCGTCAGCACCTTCAGCGGTTTGTGGTTGGTCTTCCGGTAATTCGATGGACGTTTCTTGATCGCCTATGCTGTTAGCCTGTGACTCACTGGCTTGGTTGATTTCATCAATTAAGCCTTCAATCACCTTGAGGTTATGTTCAATATCGGCTTTTAGATTCGATTCGAGCGTTTCTTTTTCAGCAAGGGTTCTTAATAACCTACGTGCCGCCAGATACTCGCGCTGTCTGACCAGTGCGCTTGCTGCGTAATATCGCCCAAGGTCGGTGTCGCTTTGCATAAAAACCGCCTGAGCCAGTCTGAACTCACTGCCGTAGTAATAGGCAATGCCTTTGTTGATGGGGGATTGATAAGCCGCAGCGGCTTTCTGGTATTCCCCCCGCGTGAACCACCATTGCCCTTGTTGATCCGGCGTTAGCCATAAATCCAGCCACCATTGATAGCTTTTATCCCAAAGACTAACCTCAACGGTTTTCTGTTCGGACTGGGCAACAGAGGCGGTGATTTCTGCGTAAGCGGTTTCCGGAGCCATAGTGGGGATGAGCAGCGCAAACATCAGCCCCCATTTCACCAGCCAGCCACGGCGGAACCAAAGCAAAGTCATTAGGGCTAAGGGCAAAATCAGCCAGTAACCTTCATCCTGCCAAGGCATACTGGATTCATTGTTAAGCATGCGAAATCGTTCGGTTTTGTTCTCCAAAGTCGGTATATCGCTATCGTCCAGACTCAGCGTAACTAAGGTTCCACCTGTACTGTCAGCCAAACGTTGGAGTGAAGCCAAATCGAGAGGTACTTGCGCTTGAATGTCAGGATTACCCGCCGCAAGAATCAGCAATTGATAGGGATTATCCGCAAAATAGTTTTTGAACGCCTCAATGGTGGAGTCGGTAACGCCGTCAGTCACCAATAGAAGCGTGTTACCCACATAGGGTGGAAGCTGTTCATGCAGCAGATTCAATGCAGATTGCGCGGCTTTACCCTCGACAGGCATGACATTGGGGTTAATTGCGGCCAAATAAGGTTGCAAAACACGATTGTCACTGGTGAGTGGCATGGCGACATGCGCACTGCCAGCAAACACCATTAGCCCCGTTTTGCCACCTTTGCGCGCCTCGGTTAAATCGAGGATTTTCTGTTTGCTGCGGGTTAGCCGATCGGGAGCGATGTCTTTTTGCTGCATCGATTCGCTACTGTCCAGCAGTACCATCAGGGAAGCGCTGTCTTCGCCAAAAGGTGAAGCTTCTCGCTGCCAAGTAGGGCCAGCACAAATAATCACAGTCATCACCACCACAATCAGCATTTTGAGCGGTAATTGCTTACTCCACCCCCCTTGGTTAAGGGTCAAAGCTTGGCGTAGATGCTCTGGGAAGAAAGAGAGCTGCTGCCCACCTTCGTCTCTTTTCCAACGCAGATAGAGAATGATGAGCAGTGGGATCAGTGCCAATAACCAAGCGGGGCGCAGAAAATGAAACTGCGACAACAATTGAAACTCCATCTGCCAACTATTCATTTTGCGTCTCCTTTTTATTTCGGAGCTGCTGCAATGTCATCCAGCTAAAGAGCACAAGGTGTAACACCAGTACCATCGCAATCAGGTAGTGATGTAGGCTCAATTTGGGACGATAAGATTCGCTGCTGTATTTTTGCGGTTCAAGCTGGTCAATGACCTGATATGCCTCGTTTAACTGCGGCTGATCAATAGCGACAAAAGATCGCGCTTGGGTAAGGGATGAAACGCGGTTCACTACATCCATATCCAATGGTTGTTCACCAACGTTTTCCGGGTCGCCCATCGCAATCACATAAATACGAATGCCTTTTGCCGCAGCGATTTTGGCGGCATCAACGGGGGAAACGAAGCTGCCAGTGTCATTTCCGTCGGTCAACACGAGCATGATTTGATCTTGATAAGTCGAGGGGCTTTGTTCAAACACCTTGATGCCTAAACCGATGGCATCACCCAAGTTGGTGCTTTGTCCCACCATACCCGTTTCTGCTTCATCCAATAAATTGAGCCATACATCTTGATCCGCAGTGAAAGGGGTCTGGATGAAAGCAGCATCACCAAACAGAATCAGGCCAAATCGATCGCCTTGGCGTTGAGTGACAAAATCGCGCAGCACTTTTTTAGCAGCAGTCAAACGCGATAATTGCTCACCTGATTCAGTGGCAAAATCCTTCTCTTCCATTGAGCCAGAAAGATCGACCACCATGAGTACATCACGTCCGAATGCCTCTCTGGTTTGCACTTCACCTAATACGCTAGGTTTGGCCAGTGCAGTAACCATCAGCAGCCATGACACAATGAGGGCAATGTGCTGCCAATGACTCGCATTGAGTAAGCCCGCTGCCACTTTGGGCGTCTCATTGAGCGCTTCAAGGATTTGAGTGAAGAAAGGCACCTTGATGGCATTTTCGCGGCTCCGATAAGCTGGAACCAGCCAATAGACCAATAACGGCAAAGGAAGCAAAGCAAAAGCCCAAGGATAAGCAAACTCAAGCTGTGTCATTCTGCTTTCTCCGGCAATTGGTGGTGTGTCAGCCATGCTTTGATCTCTTTGCGCAATACGGCAAAATCCGGAGTTGGCGATTGAGGGTTTTCTAGCCAAACGACCCACTGCGTAAAGTGTGCGTTTTTCGCAATATTCGAACCGCCTTGGCGATAGTGGTCCATTTGGTTCAGGAGTGGTTGGCCATAAATCGCGGCATTTTTCGGGTCAAGATACACCATCACTGCTTTCACAATTTTGAGCATCTTACGCGGCCACAATGCATCGTTGGGGGATAAGCGCAGCAAAGCATCCAGCGCTTCTCGGCGATAACGGTTATGCCACCAAAGCTTCGCTTTTTGATAAATGAAAAAAAATGCAAGAAGCACGACAAGCAGTAACAACAGTTGCCAGCCAAGGGTTTGTGGCCACCAGCTAACCGTATCGGGGAGGGGAACGTCCTTCAATTCACGCAGCATGTAACTGCTTGGCGGCGTTGGATTCATTGAATCCCCCTCAGTGTCTGAGCTAACTGCACCAAGTGATCGCCTTGAGTATTGATTTCAATAAACGGCATTTTCTGTGCGGCCATCAGGCTTTTGAGATGAGTTTGTTTCTCAACGTAACGAGCGTGTAGCAGCTTGTTGACCTCTGCTGTTTGTCGGCCTTTTTGCAGTGCGAGTTGGTATCTCCCGTCGCCCACTACCCAAGTGGAATTGAGCTGCTGCTCGGGCAGGTTAATTTCCAAAGGATCGGAGATGAAAATCGACAGCACATCGTTGTGCTGCTGTAGGTATTTGAGCTGCTTGAGTGACTGGTCATCCGCATCGGAAAAATCGCTGATAATCACCAAAGTAGCGGCTTTTAACCTGCGCTGGCTGAGTTTTTCCATCCATAGGCGAAATCCCACGATTTCGCTATCTTGACTTGCTGCGCTAAGAGCTTGATTTGCTGAAACCAATTGGCTTAGACCCATCAGGAAATTCGCGTTTCCCCGTTTGGCTGATGACCAGCGGAGTGCTTGGGTATCGGAGATCAAAAAGCCCACTCGGTCGTTGTTGGCAAGAGCAAGCCAGCTCACCAAGGCAGCGATTTCTGCCGCTACGACCGATTTCATATAGCGGACTGAACCGAAATACATCGAGCTTCTCTGGTCGACGCAGACGATCACTTGGTGGTCTTTCTCTTCGGTGTAGCTGCGCACATGGGGTTTCCCTGTACGCTGAGTGACTTTCCAGTCCATTTGGCGAATGTCATCCCCCAGTTGGTAATGGCGAAGCTCCTCAAAGTTCAGCCCCCGACCACGCTGATGTGATTGATAACGCCCCGACAAGTGCGCTCTTGAGTAGCGAGCACTCAAGAGTTTCACTTGTGTCACTTGGTTTTGCAGCCGCACTAACTGCGGCAAAGTGACATGGATTCGAGCATCATAGGTGACGTGGGGCTTACTCATCGTCGTTACCCAATGTTGACCACATTAAGCAATGCGGTGACAACATCTTGTTGGCTGATACCTTCGGCCAGTGCTTCATAAGATAGGCTGAGTCTATGTCCGAGAACTAAGGAGGCGACTTCGCGCACATCATCAATCAAGACATGATCGCGACCTTCTAACCATGCCAGAGCGCGTGAGCATTTATCCAACGCGATGGAAGCGCGTGGGCTGGCACCCATCGTGAGCCAGTTGGCGAGCTTGGAGTGCGCATAGTGCTCTGGATTGCGAGTCGCCATCACCAATTCAATGATGTAGCTCTCCACCATATCGGAAAGTGATAGGGCAGCAATTTGTTGGCGGGCTTTAAGAATGCTTGCCGGATCTATGGTGATATTGGTTTGCGGCTCACTAGTAAACACCCCGTTTTCTTCCTGACGAACCAGACGAATGATGTCGCGCTCGGCTTCCTTGTTGGGATATTCAACCAAGGCTTTAATCAAAAAGCGATCCATCTGTGCTTCGGGCAGGGGGTAAGTGCCGTCTTGCTCAATTGGGTTTTGGGTTGCCAGAACCATAAACAGCTCAGGCAAGGTATGCGTTTGTCCGGCCACGGTAATTGTGCCTTCGGCCATGGCTTCTAATAAGGCTGCCTGTACTTTGGCGGGTGCGCGGTTAATTTCATCCGCCAGAACGATCTGATTGAAGACTGGGCCGGGTTGAAAATGCAGCGAAGATTTGCCTTCGGTTTCTTGCAGAACTTCGGTTCCAGTCACATCGGAAGGCAGCAGATCCGGCGTGAACTGGATGCGTCCAAAAGAAATGGAAAGCGAATTGGCTAATGCTTTTACCGAACGCGTTTTAGCGGTGCCCGGTAAGCCTTCCAGCAGCACATGTCCACTACAAAGCAGGCCTAAAATTAAGCTGCGGATGACGGTTCGTTGACCAACCACCTGAGACTCAATGGCATTCAATAATTTGATGACATCCTCATGTGCACCATTGAGTTCATGACGGCTTGGTTGCTTATTGGTTTGTTCCATTTTGCTGTCCTAGAAGTACGGCCAAGCCTGTCAGCATGGGCAGTGAATAGTCGAAGAATGCTTTGATACCTGGGCATAAATAGCTGAGCCCAGTTTCGCCGTCTGGCGTTTTTAGCAGACGATTTTTAGGGCATTCTCCCCAGCAAAGTTTCAGATAAGGACACGCTTTACAGTATTTCGGCAGTGAATCTCGTTTGGCTATGCCAAACGCTTGCTGTCTTATCGAAAATGCCATTTCGTTGAGTGGACGTTCTTTCACATTGGCGAGTTTGTACTCTGGATACACATAGTGATCGCAACTAAACACATCCCCGTTGTGTTCGATGGCGAGTCCTTTACCACAGAATTCCGCAGAGGTGCACAGTTGTGCCGGTTTCCCCATCACCTGCGCGACGGCAGTTTCAAAAAGGTTAACCAGCACTTGGCCTAAATCGTTGTTCACCCATTCTTCAAAAATAGTGATCAGGAATTGTCCCCAGTCATCGGCATCCACCGACCAATCGGTCACGATGGACATCGGATGCCCCGGTTTGGCTAACTCACTGCCGACAACCGGAATCATGCTTTCATTCCAGAATTGTGGCGCGGTGGTCTTGAAATCACTCGGTTCAACCACAGGGTTAAACTGCACGTAAGTCACGCCTAGCTCGCGGGTCATAAAACGATAGACTTCAAGTGGGTATTTGACGTTATAACGGTTGACTGTGACCAAAGCATTGAAACGAACACCGTGAGCTTTGATTTTTTCTACCGCGGCCATCACCAGATGAAAGGTCGGTTTGCCGCTGCGGGTGACACGATATTTGTTGTGGATCTCTTCTGGCCCATCGATAGAAAGGCCGACAAGGAAGTGGTTTTCTGCCAGAAACTGACACCATTCATCATTCAGAAGGATGCCATTGGTCTGTAGGTCGTTCTCGATACGAACGCCTTTAGGTTGGTATTTTTTCTGCAGTTCGACGATTTTTCGAAAGTAGTCCAAGCCCAGCAGGGTAGGTTCCCCGCCTTGCCAAGAGAAGACGACTTCATCACTATCTTGACTCTCAATATAACTCTTCACGAAGGCTTCAAGAGTTTCGTCATCCATCATTGGTTGTTTAGGCTGGTGGAGTAGATTCTCTTTGTGCAGATAAAAGCAATATTGGCAGTCAATGTTACATTTTGCTCCACCTGGCTTAGCCATAACGTGGAAGCGGCGCTGATAGGTTGGCTGTGCGCTGAGATCTTTATAAGCCGTTTTAAGTGGTACGAGATCGAGCAGAGTTGATGTTTGCATCGAGGTTTTAGCCATTCATAATTCCTTGGTGGTGAGAAAATATGGCGCTCCGCAGAGCGCCAAACAAAATGAAATGAACTCAACGGTTACTTAGGAACAAAGCTACCGGCTTCCATGCGAGGTGGAAATTCTTTGAATGAATTCATGATTTCGCCCACTTTCGCTGAGGCTGGCCCCATTAAGAAGACTCTTTCATACATCCATTGGTCGTAGCCGATCCCCGTATCGCCACGCTCGAATGGGTCGATGCTGAGATCAAAGATCAGTGGGATACGCAGTTTGGTTAATGGTTTACGCCAAATATCTAGCCCAGTTTCCGTTTCTTGGATCATGAAATGGAACTTCCATTGGCCATAACGCAGCGCCATCAAATCACCATCATCACTCCAGTACACAAACTCTTTCCGTGCAGATTCTTCAGTTTTTCCGGTGAAGTAAGGCAGTTGGTTATAACCATCCAAATGGACTTTGTAGGATTGACCATCGACTTTCTTGCCTTTCAGTAACTCGTCTTTGACTTTATCGTTACCCGCAGCTGCGACCAGCGTTGGGAAGAAGTCTTCCAGAGAAACGATGCCATTGAGTGTAGTTCCCGGTTTGATTTTGCCTGGCCATTTGATCATTGCCGGAACTCGGAAGCCGCCTTCCCAGCCCGTATTTTTCTCACTACGGAATGGCGTCATGCCCGCGTCAGGCCATAAATTGATCATTGGGCCGTTGTCGGTGGTATAGATGATGATGGTGTTATCGTCTACGCCAAGATCTTTGATTTTCTTGAGTAGCTGACCGATTTGGTCATCGTGTTGCTTGATGCCATCAGCATAGAAACCTGCACCCGTTTTGCCTTGGTACTCTTCAGGCACATGGGTAAAGTTATGCATACGAGTCGTGTTGAACCAAGTGAAGAAAGGTTTATCCGCTTTCACTTGCTTCTCAATGAAGGATTCGGCGGCATCGAGGAATTCGCCATCTACGGTTTCCATGCGTTTGCGAGTGAGAGCACCGGTATCTTCAATTTTGCCGTCAGCATAAGAGTGAATAACACCACGAGGACCGAACTTTTTACGGAACTCAGGATCTTTCGGGTAATCCACATTCTCTGGCTCTTCTTCCGCATTCAGATGGTATAGGTTGCCAAAAAATTCATCAAAACCGTGATTGGTAGGAAGATGTTCGTCGCGGTCACCTAAATGGTTTTTACCAAACTGACCCGTCGCGTAGCCTAGTTGTTTCAACATAGTGGCGATAGTAGGATCTTTTTCGCTGATGCCTTCAGGTGCCCCCGGCATTCCCACTTTACTTAAACCGGTTCGTTTCGGCATTTGACCTGTGATAAAAGCACTACGGCCGGCGGTTGAACTTTGTTGTGCGTAGAAGTTGGTAAACTTCGCCCCTTCCGCTGCGATGCTATCAATGTTTGGTGTGGTGTATGCCAACATACCTTGGTTATAGGTGCTTAAGTTCCAATAACCCACATCGTCACCAAATATAACAAGAATATTGGGCTTATCTGCTGCGTAAGCGGTTGCTGACGCTGCGCCTAGGGCAAGTGTACATGCATTGAGCAGCAACTTACCTGAGCGCTTTTGTTTTCCTGTACTCATATTCACTCCATTTTTATCTGGATTACACGATTATTTGAACGGTCATCACAAGAAGTGCGAATGAATGCCTATCCAAACAAATACATACCAAATTCAGGTTATGCCCAACTTTAGAGAGAAACAATCGAGTGAATGTTTTAACATTCATAAATCAAATTTATAGGTGTGGTGGTTTATGGACCTGAATTTAGTCCGGACATTCTTGGTGGTTGCCGAGTTTCAATCCTTTACTCAAGCGGCGGAAAAGCTTCAGCTCACCCAACCCGCGGTGAGTTCGGCAATCAAACGATTGGAAAAGCAATATGGTCAGCCTTTGTTTACCAAAAACGGTCGTGGCATTGCATTAACCAGCAAAGGACACCAACTGGTGCCGTTTTTCCGTCAAGCATTGAATATGATCGAAAGTACGATGGAGATGCGAGAGCATTTCAATGTCTATTGTAATGAAGCGATACTGCACTGCTTATTACCGCTAGAAAATGTAGCGTTAAGTGAATCCCCACCCGATAAGCACCAACTATTAGAGCTGCTTCGGCAGCAAAATGTGGACTTAATTTTGGATACCCTATTAGCGAAAGACAGTGCTTTTGTGGTTGAAGAAATTCACCATGAGCCTTTAGCGGTTATTTGTCGAGCGGGGCATCCAAGAATTCAGGATACGTTAACCAAAGAAGCCTTTTATCAAGAGAAGCACGTACTTTACAGTGGGCTGTGGGGTAAGCTTCGAGGGTTGGAGCAAATTTGTCGAGAACCGATTGAAGATCGCCAAATTGATATTGTGTGTGGCTCAATTGCTGGAATTGCGCTTTATGTCTCGCAATCTGACTCTTTAGCTGTGATTTCACACTCTTTTGCACAAAAGTGGGCAAGTACATTACAACTGCAAGTGTTGGAGTGCCCGATCAGTACCAGTGTTATTCCTTATCACTTGGTTTATCACAAGCGTGAAGCCAATAACTCAGCACATAAAGCGCTACGTGAAAAAATAAAAAACCAGTTAGCAAACCATTGAACGAGCTGCTCTCGAGACGTTAGGCAAGACATGGTGAGCAAATTGGGAAGACTGGAGTGGAGCGGTAGTAGAAATCCATACGAGAGAAATAAAAAAAGACGTCCTAGGACGTCTTTTTTCTAAAATTTGGCTCCTCCTGCGGGACTCGAACCTGCGACATACGGATTAACAGTCCGCCGTTCTACCGACTGAACTAAGGAGGAATAGTTTCGGGGCGGATGTTAGCGATCTGAGATTGTAGTGTCAATGTTTTTCGATGAAAAAAATGTCCCTTTTTTATGTGCCCAAGGGTTTACTTTTTTGTATCCCTTACCGCTATTGAGCTGCATTCACTTATCCACTAAATTTGTGGATAAGTATGTTGATGAATCTTGAGTTAGTTACATGTTGGCTGTTTTTTGAGTAAAAGCTCAGTTTGAAAATGAAGGTTTATTTTGCTTAACTGTTTGTTTTTGATTTTATAATTCAACTTTTCCACAATTTTCTATGTTGATGAGATGAGTGTGAAAAATAGACGCTAGAAAGCGAATAGAGGAAAAATTGGGGAAAACTGGTGGATTATTTTGACTGTAGAGGTCGGCGCTAGGCCAAAGTAGGGCTGAGGATATTAACAAAGCGCAACGTCAGAAGCTAGAATTATTTTGAGTAAAACCAAGACTTATCGCACAGTGGCTAGGAAATCCGTTTACATCACGCTGTACGTACTCAAAAGGGGCGGAATAAGTGCTTGATCATCCATCATGCATACAGCAACAATAGCGTTCAACAAACAAGCGTGACGAGGATGCAATGAGTAAAGCATTTGAGCTGGTTTCCGACTATCAACCCGCCGGCGATCAACCCACAGCCATTAAGCAATTGTTGGAAGGTTTAGATTCGGGGTTGGCACACCAAACTCTGCTTGGGGTAACGGGGTCGGGTAAAACCTTTACCTTAGCCAATGTGATTGCCACCGCTCAACGGCCTACGATTTTGTTGGCGCCGAATAAAACCCTTGCCGCGCAGTTGTATGGTGAGATGAAAGCATTTTTTCCCAACAATGCGGTGGAATACTTCGTCTCCTATTATGACTACTATCAGCCAGAAGCTTACGTTCCGAGCACCGATACTTTTATTGAAAAAGACTCTTCGGTTAATGCGCACATTGAGCAGATGCGTTTATCCGCGACCAAAGCATTATTAGAGCGTAAAGATGCGGTGATTGTCGCTTCGGTTTCGGCCATCTACGGTTTGGGTGATCCCGATTCTTACTTAAAAATGATGCTGCATTTACGCCGAGGTGACGTGATCAACCAACGCGATATGCTGCGTCGTTTGGCTGAGTTGCAATATTCACGTAATGATATGGCTTTTGAACGGGGTCAGTTCCGAGTTCGAGGCGAAGTCATTGATATCTTTCCAGCAGAATCGGATCAAGAAGCCGTTCGGGTTGAGATGTTTGATGATGAAGTGGAATGCAT
Organism: Vibrio mimicus; assembly: GCF_019048845.1. Lineage (NCBI taxonomy): Bacteria > Pseudomonadati > Pseudomonadota > Gammaproteobacteria > Vibrionales > Vibrionaceae > Vibrio > Vibrio mimicus. Next base: position 2,233,094 of record NZ_CP077426.1, on the reverse strand, counting down.
CAGTCTTTTTGACCCGTTAACAGGGGTCGTGACATCGCGCGATTTAGCGCGTTTTACTGTTTATCCCAAAACGCATTATGTGACGCCGCGTGAACGCATTCTTGAGGCGATAGAGCAGATCAAGCATGAGCTACAAATACGTCGGCAATATCTCTTAGATAACAATAAACTGCTCGAAGAACAGCGGATTTCTCAACGAACTCAGTTTGATATTGAGATGATGAACGAACTGGGATTTTGCTCTGGGATAGAAAACTACTCACGTTACCTCAGTGGGCGTTCCGAGGGGGAGCCGCCTCCAACCTTATTTGACTACTTACCTCACGATGGTCTGCTGATCATCGATGAATCCCACGTCACCGTGCCACAAATTGGCGCCATGTTTAAAGGTGACCGTTCACGTAAGGAAACCTTGGTGGAGTTTGGATTCCGCTTACCTTCGGCTCTGGATAACCGCCCGCTTAAATTTGATGAATTTGAAGCACTGGCTCCGCAAACCATTTTTGTGTCTGCAACACCGGGTGAGTATGAGTTAACCAAATCGGGTGGTGAAGTGGCGGATCAAGTGGTTCGTCCAACAGGCTTGTTGGATCCGATCATCGAAGTGCGCCCAGTAGCCACTCAAGTGGATGATTTGCTTTCAGAAGCGCGCATACGTGCAGCGAATGATGAGCGGATCTTAGTGACAACCTTAACCAAACGAATGGCAGAAGATCTTACTGAATATCTGCATGAGCATGGAGTGAAAGTACGCTATCTGCATTCAGACATTGATACGGTTGAACGGGTCGAAATCATCCGTGATCTGCGGTTGGGTGTGTTTGATGTGCTAGTGGGGATCAACTTGCTCCGTGAAGGTTTGGATATGCCGGAAGTCGCTTTAGTGGCTATCCTTGATGCAGATAAGGAAGGCTTTTTGCGTTCTGAACGTTCATTAATTCAGACCATCGGGCGAGCTGCTCGTAACATCAATGGTAAAGCGATCCTGTACGCAGACTCGATCACCAAATCGATGCGTAAAGCGATGGATGAAACCGAGCGCCGCCGCGAGAAGCAACATGCTTATAACGAGCAGTTGGGCATTACTCCGCAGCCATTAAAACGCAGCGTGAAAGACATCATGGAGTTGGGCGATATTGCGAAATCTCGTAAGCAGAAGAACAGCAAAGTGGTGCCTTTAGCGAAAGTAGCTGAAGAATCGGCACAGTACCAAGTGCTGACACCACAACAGTTGGAAAAAGAGATCAGCAAACTCGAAACAGCGATGTATCAACATGCGCAGAATTTAGAGTTTGAGTTAGCGGCTCAAAAACGTGATGAAATCCATCAATTACGTCAGCAGTTTATTACTAACAGTTGAGTAGATAAGAGAAAGCAGATAAAAAAATAGCCAATAGAATGAGTCTATTGGCTGTTATTTGTGAACATTTTCATTCACTAACAACGTCAGTTGGCTAGGTGACCCTTGCGGGTCAATAGTAACTAAGCACATATCGTGCCAATTAAATTTGGTCAATATTTGTGATCCTTGACGTTTTCTGCTGGGAAATTTCAGTACAAATTTGCAAAATGCAACTCCAAATGCAATTATTACAGCAAAATGCAAAACAAATATGGCTAGGTTATGCAACCCAATCAATCACTACAAAAAACCAAATATGTACTCATGGTAGAGGATACGGCATCGGTAGCGGCGTTGTATCGCTCTTATCTCACTCCACTGGATATTGATATCAATATCGTTGGAACTGGCCGCGATGCGATTGAAAGTATTGGTCGTCGCGAGCCCGATCTCATCCTGCTCGATTTACGTTTGCCTGATATGACAGGGATGGACGTATTACACGCCGTTAAGCAGAAATCGCCGGATGTTCCGATTGTGTTCATGACTGCGCATGGCTCGATTGATACAGCGGTTGAAGCGATGCGCCACGGCGCTCAAGACTTTTTGATTAAGCCTTGTGAAGCGGATCGTCTACGCGTAACGGTGAATAACGCGATTCGTAAAGCATCGAAACTCAAAAACGACGTTGATAATAAAAATCAAAATTACCAAGGCTTTATTGGTAGTAGCCAAACCATGCAGGCGGTTTACCGCACGATAGATTCAGCGGCAAGCAGTAAAGCGAGTATCTTCATTACCGGCGAAAGTGGTACGGGGAAAGAGGTGTGCGCTGAAGCCATTCATGCTGCGAGTAAACGAGGTGATAAACCGTTTATCGCAATTAACTGTGCTGCGATACCGAAAGATCTGATCGAAAGTGAGCTGTTCGGCCACGTAAAAGGAGCTTTTACCGGGGCGGCGACTGAACGACAAGGGGCTGCGGAAGCTGCTGATGGTGGAACACTGTTTTTGGATGAGTTGTGCGAAATGGATCTGGATTTGCAGACCAAACTGCTGCGTTTCATCCAAACCGGAACCTTCCAAAAAGTTGGCTCATCGAAAATGAAAAGTGTGGATGTGCGCTTTGTTTGCGCAACCAACCGTGACCCATGGAAAGAAGTGCAAGAAGGCCGTTTTCGTGAAGACTTGTATTACCGTTTGTATGTGATCCCTCTGCATTTACCGCCATTGCGCGCGCGCAGTGATGATGTGATTGAAATTGCCTACTCGCTACTTGGCTTTATGTCCAAAGAAGAAGGTAAGGACTTCATACGTTTGTCGGCAGAAGTGGTCGAACGCTTCCGTCACTATGAGTGGCCGGGTAATGTGCGCCAGCTGCAAAACGTATTGCGCAATGTTGTTGTGCTCAATGAAGGGCGTGAAATTACTTTGGATATGTTGCCACCGCCACTTAACCAAATGCCAGAACCGATCAATCGAGCTTTACCTCTCGCTCATGAAAATAAAGTGTCGGTGCATGAAATTTTCCCGCTGTGGATGACTGAGAAACAAGCCATTGAGCAAGCCATTGAAGCTTGTGATGGCAATATTCCTCGTGCTGCGACGTATTTGGATGTCAGCCCATCGACGATTTACCGCAAGCTTCAAGCTTGGAATGAGAAAGTCAAAGAAAAAGAGAAGGAGCGGTAAGCAATGAGAGAATGGATTAACCAGAGCAAAATTGATTTGCTTGCCAAAGAAATTGGCGAAGAGAATGTCCCCATACTGGTCAATATTTTTCTTGGTGAATTGAACGATTATCAGATTAGGCTAGTGAGTGAAGCTGTAGCCGATAAATTGGCGTATATCAAAGAGATCAGCCATGCCCTGAAAAGCAGTGCGGCCAGTTTTGGTGCAGATCGTTTGTGTGCAAAGGCAGTGGAACTCGATAGTCGAGCCAAATCTGGCGAGATGATTGACATCTCGCTAGAAGTGGAACAGATGCTAGAGCTGCTGAAGCTGACGCATCAATGTTACTCAGAGCTCGTCGATTAACTGCTCTTCAACCGCTAGTCTCAGCTTCTGCCGATCATGACGCCAGTCACGGTTGGCAGAAGCCAAATCACGAGTTACAAAGTTCCAACGTCCTTGCAGATCAGGATGAGGGTGGTGGCCCAAAACCACATCGATTTTGCGCCCCTGACACGCTCTTTCACACCACTCCAGCTTCTGTTCTAGGCTCATTCTTCCTGCTGGCCCATATTCTGGGGAGAGGTTTTCCACAAAAACCAGTTTCGCGTTCAGGTTGCGAGCAATCGCTTTACCCAATTCTGGTAATAGCAGCGGTGGCATGATGCTGGTTAAGAAACTGCCGGGGCCGAGAATCACGCAGTCCGCTTCTTGAATCGCGGTAATCGCTTCTTTGGTTGCCGGGACTTCTGGCGAGAGGTCGAGTCGTCGCAAATCTTGCGTCATCTCGTCAACACTGGTTTCGCCCGTTACCCATTTACCGTCTACCGAGAGTGCTGCCAGATCGGACGGATGTTCAGACATCGGCAGAATATTCACATCGACCTTGAGCATGTTGCGGATCAGATTAATCGCATCCAGTGGACGTACAGAAAGGTTGTCCAAAGCCGTGAGCATTAGGTTGCCCAAGTTGTGGCCATTGAGTTCTCCCGCACCTTTAAAACGATATTCAAACATCATCGAGCTGATGGAAGGCTCGGTAATCAGCTGATTAATGCAGTTGCGGGTATCACCCCAAGCAATGCCACCTTGGCAGTGACGAATACGTCCTGTCGAACCGCCATTATCTGTGGTGGTGACTATGCCGGTGGCATTGGAGCCAAACACTTTGAGCGCCGCCAACATGCGTCCCAAACCATGACCGCCCCCGATGGCAACAACTTTTTTGTTTTCGTATAGAGACATGAGCATCTTCTTATTTTTTCATAACCAGCAGCAATTTAACTAACTTCATTCACAATGAGTACCCATTTAGGGCTAATTTCCCCAAGGTAATCATTTTTTTCTCGTTAAGGCTAGAATCACATACAATTATTAAGTATTTTACCAGCAGCCTGAGCTAAAGAGATGGAAACATCGTACTGCTTGGCCTTAACTCCGAGTTTACCGCGCTAAGTTTAAACCTTTAAATATGCGTTGTAAGCCAGTGACAGAATGTCACAAGGGCAGGATTGGAAATGATTTTGCCTCCCGTATTTGGAAAGGTGTTCTGTGGCGCAACAATTCGAAGACAGATTTCAACGTAAATTCTACTATTTACGTCTATCCATAACCGACGTTTGTAATTTCAAATGTACGTATTGCTTACCTGATGGCTATAAGCCGTCAGCGGATCGTCCTGCCTCTTTTCTGACCGTCAACGAAATTCGCCGTGTGGTGAATGCGTTTGCCCATTGTGGCACTTCGAAGGTGAGAATTACCGGCGGTGAACCTTCGCTGCGCAAAGATTTTGGCGAAATCATTCATACGATTGCGCAAACTCCCGGCATTCAGAAAGTCGCTACCACCACCAACGGCTATCGTTTAGCTAAACATATTGGTGAGTGGCGTGAAGCGGGGTTGACGCAACTGAATGTCAGCGTGGATAGTTTAGATCCGCGTATGTTCGCGCAAATCACGGGTGAAAACCGTTTCCAGCAAGTGATGTCCGGTATTGATCGCGCGTTTGAGGTCGGTTTCGAGCAAGTCAAAGTCAACGTGGTGCTGATGAAAAATCTTAACCACCTTGAGCTGCCAAAATTTATGGCGTGGATTAAAACCCGCCCCATCCAACTACGTTTTATTGAATTGATGCAGACCGGAGAAATGGATGAGCTGTTTGCTCGCCATCATGTCTCTGGCACTTCGATCCGCGACTATCTCCTCGGTAACGGCTGGTTACTCAAAGCCAGAGCCGATAACGATGGCCCTGCACAGGTGTTTATCCACCCTGATTACCAAGGCGAGATAGGCCTCATCATGCCTTATGAGAAGAACTTTTGTAGCAGTTGTAATCGCCTGCGTGTTTCGGCGCTCGGCAAACTGCATCTCTGCTTATTTGGCGAACAAGGCATAGATTTGCGCGATCTCCTTCAGGAAGATCAACAAGAAAACGCATTGATTGAACGAATTCAAGCCCAGTTGCAAAACAAGGCAGAAACCCACTTCCTGCATGATGGAAACTCGGGTGTCACGCCTCATTTAGCGTCAATTGGCGGCTGAGTTTCTACCGATAATTTGACCTCACCATCGAGGTTTAACCATTTTTAAAAGGTGAACAAATGGGTCACGCAGAAAGCAAATTTCAAGCAGCAAACATCGCCGTATTAACCGTGTCAGATACTCGTACCGAAGAAAACGATACCTCAGGTCGTTACTTGGCTGAGCAGCTGCAAGAGGCAGGTCATAAGCTGGCGGATAAACAGATCGTGATTGACGATATGTACAAAATCCGTGCGGTGGTTTCACGATGGATTGCCGATGAAACCATCCAAGCGATTCTGATCACCGGCGGTACAGGGTTTACGTCACGTGACAGCACACCTGAAGCACTTAAGCCTCTGTTTGATAAAGAAGTGGAAGGCTTCGGTGAACTGTTCCGTATGGTGTCTTTTGAAGAGATCGGTACGTCGACCATTCAATCTCGCGCGGTAGCGGGTTTTGCTAACCACACGGTGATTTTTGCTATGCCGGGTTCAACGGGTGCATGCCGCACAGGTTGGACAAAAATCATTAAACAGCAATTGGATGCTTCTCATCGCCCATGTAACTTTATGCCACACCTGACGGTATAAGGGAGGATTGATGAGCCAACTCACTCACATTAATGCTTCAGGTGAAGCAAATATGGTGGACGTGTCGAATAAAGCCGACACGGTTCGTGAAGCTCGTGCCGAGGCCTATGTGCGCATGGCACCCGAAACGCTGCAACTGATTCTTTCTGGTCAGCACCATAAAGGGGATGTGTTTGCCACGGCGCGTATTGCGGGCATTCAAGCGGCGAAACGTACGTGGGAGCTGATCCCGCTTTGTCACCCGCTGCTGCTTTCTAAAGTGGAAGTACAGTTAGAAGCCTTGCCAGAGCAAAACAGTGTACGCATTGAATCGCTGTGTAAACTCAGCGGTAAAACCGGGGTTGAGATGGAAGCGCTGACAGCGGCATCGGTTGCTGCGCTGACCATTTACGACATGTGCAAAGCGGTACAGAAAGACATTGTGATTGAGAATGTTCGGCTGCTTGAAAAATCGGGCGGAAAGTCGGGGCACTTTAAGGTGGATGTATGATTAAGGTACTGTTTTTTGCGCAAACCCGAGAGTTACTCGGTTGCGATAGCCTTACCGTAGATGAGCATTTTTCGAGTGTAGAAGCCTTGCGCCAGCATTTGGCTCAGCAACCGGGTAAGTGGGATTTGGCTCTAGAACCAGGCAAGTTGCTGGCCGCAGTCAATCAATCGATTGTGCCGCTTGATACGCCGTTACAAGAGGGGGATGAAGTGGCCTTCTTCCCGCCGGTAACCGGAGGTTAATATGGACAATCGCGTTTCTGTACAAACGGAAGATTTCTCTGTTGCTCAAGAATATGAAGCTTTAGCGCAAGGCACTCAAGCGGGCGCTGTAGTCACTTTTATCGGCAAGGTTCGCGACATGAACTTGGGCGATAATGTGGTGGGGCTGCACCTTGAACACTATCCGGGCATGACGGAAAAATCTTTGTTGGAGATTTGCGATATGGCGGAAGAGCGTTGGCCTCTGCAGCGCGTACGGGTGATCCATCGTGTGGGCGATATGCTCAGTGGCGATCAAATTGTGTTTGTTGGTGTGACTAGTGCGCATCGAAATGCAGCCTTTGAAGCGTGCGAATTCATCATGGATTACCTGAAAACCCGCGCGCCTTTTTGGAAGAAAGAGCTGACAACGGAAGAAAGCCGCTGGGTGGATTCGCGTGACAGCGACCATCAAGCCGCACAACGTTGGGTTAAAGGCGAATAATCGACACGGTTATTCATCCCACGAGGTACCACTTAACATATGAATGGTGCCACGCTGCTCGTGTTTCGCGTGAAACAGGGCTTTGTCGGCCACTGCCACGAGCTTTTCTGCGGTCAATGCTTTGTCAATTTCCTCGCAGTGACGAATGCCGATCGTGATCGTGACATGATCGGCGACTCTTGAATGTCGGTGTTGGATGTTCATTTTTTCCACCATCGACATCAGTTCTTCCGCTCGTTGCTGGCTCATCGCTGCATCTATCCCAGTCATAAAAATCAAAAATTCGTCCCCACCATAGCGAAAGCAGAGATCGAGGTTGGACTTCCATCGGCGCAGTGTTTGCCCAATTTTACGCAGCACTTCATCACCCTGAATGTGGCCATACCCATCGTTGTACTCTTTAAAGCAATCAATATCGATCATCAGTAATGCCGCACTGACTTTGTCGAGTCTGGCAATTTCCAAAGCTTGGGGCAGTAGAGAGTCCATTGCATAGCGGTTATAAACCTGAGTGAGATGGTCCATATGAGTGAGATGCTCTAGTTCAAGTTGGTGATGAGCGAGCTTTTCAACGGTGTGCTTGTAATCAGAAATATTACGTACCGTCCAGAGCACCATTTCTGCTCCGGGAAGGGGAATGACTAAGGCAGAAAAATATTGCTTATCGGTAGGGCCTGGGACGGTATCAAAGCAGGGCAGTTGGGTTGGATCAATATCATATTCAAGCTCTTTCGCACAATTTTGCTCAATCGCTTCCACAATCACTTCAGAGAACCAAGCTGCTTGAACAGCAGGCAAAACATCGTATTGGTTCAACCCCACTAAGTAAGCAGGGTTATGGTGGCGTTCACTGTCGGTGCCCCCCCACGCTTCCAAATACACACCTTGCTTATTAATAAGAAAAGTCGGCTCAGGCAGTGATTGAAAGATAAACTGCAGGATTTCAGGGTTGGCAATAACCGTTGAGGAAAAAATGGAAGTCACCGACTCTGTCCCTATTGACTGATTGCGTAATAATCTATTTATAGTTCATCTTCTCGTGAATGGACACTGATACATATCATCACTTTTGATGAAATCCATGGTGTTCATCAAAATGTGAAATGATCTAAATTGTGTGGCTAAGCTACAAAATGAGACAGGCTAAATCAGACATTTTGAACAACACTGAAGTAAATGAGCATAATTTTGACGCAAAGGAGATCAGAATGGACTCACTGAAAGTAAGTGATTATATGACCACAAAAGCAATCACATTCAGCCCAGATATGTCTCTCACTGCTGCCTTGGATAAGGTCGTACGTTCAGAGAATATGGGGGGGCCTGTGATTGATGCACAGCGACGTGTAGTGGGTTTTTTATCTGAGCAGGATCTATTGGACAAATTGGTACATGCCAGTTATCACTGCCAAGATACCCATATCGTCAGTGACTGCATGCATAAAGAAGTGCTATCTGTATCCCCAGAGACTTCGATTATCGAAATGGCGGCCATGATGAAAGTGGGAAAACCCAAAATGTATCCGGTGATCGCGGAAGGTCAATTAGTTGGGGTGATCACTCGGCGCGATGTGTTGCGCGCATTAAGTAAAACTTTGAACAGTTGTTTTCAACATCCGGTTTAGTTGGAAAATGATGCAGAGCGACCTGTTTTGTGCGTTTATCGAAAAATGGCTTGACCTTGAAGTTAACTCCAAGGTGTAGGCTAGCGATAGACCACAAAAAGGAGATCGAAATATGTGTGTTAAACATCAAGCGTGTCGTTCTAAATCATTACATCAACCGCTTTCTGCACATGCTACGAGTTGTTCGGGTAGCCCTAAAATTTTGTCAATCCGAGCTGAAGGTGTTGTATCACACAGCGAGGGGGATAGCTGTTGTAGCGCTACTGAGGGAGGCTCTACTCTTGATGAAGAGCCTGCTCGAGGTCAGATAGGTTCATCTAGTGCTACCTACCAGCAGAGTTGGCTTGTGTCAGGTATGGATTGCCCCTCCTGCGCCCAAAAAATTGAAAAGGCCGTCAAGCAACTGAGTGATGTCGTTCGAGTACAAGTGACATTTGCAACTCAAAAACTGGTTGTGAGTTTTAATCAACAGGCGACTGCACAGCAAATTGAACAGGTGGTACGCGATACCGGATTTACTTTAAGCTCCCCAACGGGAGGCTCTGCGTCATCATCACAAACTCAGCCTCGATTCTGGCAGGGTGAAAATGGCCGAATTATTGGCATTGCGGCACTGATGGCGATTGGTGTTTTAGTCGGTTCAGACGACATCAGTCGTTGGATTTTCATTGCAACCTGTCTATGGGGTTTATTCCCTATCATCCAACAAGCTTGGCGTTTGGCGAAATCGGGTTCTCCTTTCTCGATTGAAACGCTAATGTCCGTTGCTGCTATCGGGGCCTTATATCTCGGCGAAACCTTAGAAGCCGCTATGGTCTTACTGCTGTTTTTGATTGGTGAGCGATTAGAAGCTTACGCGGCATCACGGGCGCGCACGGGTGTACAAGCCCTGATGGCGTTGGTGCCCGAAAATGCTCTGCGAATTGAAAACGGTCAACGTATCACAGTGCCTGCGGCGCAGTTACAGCCTGGAGATATTATCGAAGTGGCTCCTGGTGGGCGTCTTCCTGCTGATGGTCGTTTGCTTGCTAGCGCGAGCCTAGATAATAGTGCACTAACGGGGGAATCGCTGCCGGTGGAGCTGACAGAGGGCGATCGTGTTTCGGCGGGTTGCGTCATTGTTGACAAAGTTGTGCAGGTCGAAATTACCTCTAAACAAGGTGAAAATGCGATCGATCGTATTTTGCACATGATCGAAGAAGCGGAGTCACGCAAAGCGCCGTTGGAGCGTTTCCTAGATAAATTCAGCCGTTGGTACACGCCATTAATGATGGTGGTCGCGATCGCGGTGATCATCATTCCACCATTGGCATTTGGTGCCGATTGGCAGACGTGGATCTACCGTGGTTTGGCGCTGCTGTTGATTGCTTGCCCTTGTGCATTAGTGATTTCGACTCCTGCTGCGATTACATCCGGTCTGGCGGCTGCGGCACGCCGTGGGGCTTTGATTAAAGGTGGGGCGGCATTAGAGCAATTAGGAAAAATCGAAACCATTGCGTTTGATAAAACGGGCACTTTGACGGAAGGTAAACCGCAAGTGACGGATCTCATTGCTTACCAAGATTGGGATAGCCTTACCTTATTAGCGCAGGCCGCAGCGATAGAGATGGGTTCACATCATCCATTGGCTACATCGCTCGTTGCTAAAGCGCAAGCTGCTCAGTTGGATATTCCAGAAGCTGAAGATCGTACGGCGTTGGTCGGCCGTGGAATTCGTGGCCATATCAATGGGGTTGCGTACAGTATTTTAGCGCCAAATCGAGCAGACACCGCTTTACCGGATGCAGTCGTTCAACAAGTGGCAACCCTTGAAGCAGAAAGCAAAACTGTTGTGGTGATGTTAGAAGGAGAGATCGTTGTCGGTGTTATTGCTTGGCAAGATACCTTGCGTGATGATGCGCGCCAAGCTGTTGAAGCTTTGCAGAACATCGGTGTGAATGCGTTAATGCTGACTGGCGACAATGAACGCAGTGCTGCGGCGATGAGCCGTCAGCTCAATATGGATTTTCGTGCAGGATTATTGCCCCAAGATAAAGTGCGTTATATCCAACAGTTGGCGCAAAACAAACGGGTTGCCATGGTCGGGGATGGCATTAATGATGCGCCCGCGATGAAAGAAGCAAGTATAGGTATTGCGATGGGCGGTGGTACCGATGTCGCACTAGAAACCGCCGATGCTGCAATTACCCACAACCGTTTGATTGAACTTGCGGGTATGATTGAGCTTTCACGCGCCACGTTGACCATTATTCGCCAAAACGTCACCTTATCATTAGGACTCAAAGCCGTGTTTTTGGTCACAAGCCTACTGGGTATCACAGGTCTATGGGTTGCGGTGCTTGCCGATAGTGGGGCAACAGCACTGGTTACACTCAACGCGTTGCGTTTGCTCAAGTTCCGTACTCAAAATTCATCTTCTCAATCCTCATAATGGACGTTCAACTAGGGGGAAATCCCCCTAGTTGAAATGATGCCATCTTTTAATGAGCCCGCTCCTACATAGCTTCTCCGTATATATGGATAGATTTGCAGCACAGATACATTTACATTGTGATATCGATCGGTAATTTGTGAAAGTTTGTCATTCATTGCTTTTTTCCTTGTGATTGAAGTCACTTAATTTGACGGCTCTATCAGGTACAGTGTCTTAGTACCCTAAATGATAAGTGCGCTGAATAGACGCAATGAAGGAGCCCCCTTATGACCAAAACTGTATTTCACCTTGGTGTGACCGAAGCTGATTTAAATGGTGCAACATTAGCTATTATTCCGGGTGATCCTGCTCGTGTGCAGAAAATTGCGGAGCTGATGGATAACCCTGTTTTCCTCGCTAGCCACCGTGAATATACCGTGTACCGCGCGGAGCTGGATGGCCAGTCTGTTGTGGTTTGTTCAACCGGTATTGGTGGTCCTTCAACGTCGATTGCGGTTGAAGAATTGGCACAATTGGGTGTGCGTACCTTCCTGCGTGTAGGTACTACAGGTGCTATTCAGCCACACGTTAATGTGGGTGACATGATTGTTACCACTGGTTCAGTGCGTTTGGATGGTGCAAGTTTGCACTTCGCACCGATGGAATTCCCTGCGGTACCTGATTTTGATGTTGCAACCGCAATGAAAGCGGCAGCACAAGAAAGCGGTGCTGCAGTACACATGGGTATCACGGCTTCTTCTGATACTTTCTACCCAGGCCAAGAGCGTTACGACACCTTCACTGGTCGCGTAGTGCGCCGTTTCCAAGGCTCTATGAAAGAGTGGCAAGAAATGGGCGTGCTGAACTTTGAAATGGAATCCGCAACACTGCTGACCATGTGTGCAAGTTCAGGTTTGAAAGCGGGTTGTGTGGCGGGTGTGATCATCAACCGTACTCAGAAAGAGATCCCAGACCACGCAACGCTGAAAGAAACCGAAGCGCGCTCAATCAAAGTCGTGGTGGAAGCTGCGCGTAAGATGCTGAAATAATTCATAGACTCTTTAATTATTACTAAAGAGTATGACTAAAAAGCGCCACCTTGTGTGGCGCTTTCTGTTTTCCGCTTTTGTTCAAGCGACAACGAGTTGCGGCAAAGGGTGATAAAGACTTTCCACCAGATCATTGAGCATATGATCGTAAACCTGAGCGATGGTTGATGAAAGCTCACTGCTTAATTGATAAAGCTCGTTGCTCTCCAAATTGAATTGGTTGTTATCGGTGATTTCGTTAAGTTGGCGCATTGCCGATGAACAGACTGGCGAGCCTAGCGTTAAGGGGCTGATTAGCGCCAATTGATTCAGCTTGCGTTGCATCAGTTCACAATAATGCCTTATGCGTAACCCGTTGTTTTCATTTCGAGTGTCGTCAATACACAGGCGTAATTGAGTCAGTGTTTCCATAGCATCAAAAATTTGCTGCCAGTTCATATGGTACTCATCACTCAGTTCTTCACGGCCTGATTCCGCTAACCATGCCAATACCACATCATCCATCAAATACATGCAGTGGCGAATCAACTTGCCATGCAGACGTTGATTTTTTCCTACGCTGGCTTGCTGCCACTCGTTAAAGACCGTTTTTAATGAGTTTTGCAAAATGCGGTATGAGGGCTTGTTATCAAAATGGGCAATCTGGATCAGTTGTTCAGATTTTTCCAACAGGCGTTTTTCTAGTGCAGCCAGTGCACTGAGCTCAGAAGAATTGACCTCGGTATGATTGAGTGCGTGATGAGTCAGGCTGCGGTGCTGCCGGCACAGTGCTAGCACCTCGCGCAGACAGATCAGCAACTCAAATTTACTCTGCTGTGCAGAGTGCTTTTGTTGAGAAAGTGTGTAAATCAAGCCAAGAATAGCCAATGAAACAAGCATTGAAATCGTCACAAACATAGCCACCTCCGTGTTGGTGTTTGACGGTTCCTCTCTGTATTTGAAAGAGAGAGAAGAGAGGATGTTTGGAATAGTGCAGTTTGAATGCCAGAAAATTAATGATTTAAAATCAAGTGCTTAAAAATTTATTGTGATTTTTAATGCACATTTATGGGGCAGGCTGCGCAAAAAATGTGAGTTAAGGTGGGTATTTTCAGGAAAGGTATTCTGGGTTCTAGCAAGGGAAGTGTGCCAGTGTAATCGCAAGGTTCAATAACAAAAAAGCCTTTGCAGTCGCAAAGGCTTTAAAGGCTCTCACCTCTCAACATTGAAGAGAGACGAGAATCGAAGGATGGCGAGAATTACATCACGCGCATGCCCGCTTGAGCACCTTGATGCGGTTCAAGCAACCACAGGTCACTACCGCCAGGGCCTGCCGCGAGGATCATGCCTTCTGACATACCAAACTTCATCTTACGTGGTTTGAGGTTGGCTACCACAACCGTGTATTTACCAATCAGATCTTCTGGTTGGTAGGCAGATTTAATGCCAGAGAAGACTTGACGAGTTTCACCGCCGATGTCGAGTTCAAACTTAAGTAACTTGTCTGATTTCTCTACGGCTTCACAAGAAAGAATCTTGGCAATACGCAGATCCACTTTCGCGAAATCATCGAACTCAATTTCAGCCGCTAGGGGATCTTTGCTCAGTTCAGTTTCTTCGCTCTTTGGTTTTGCTGCATCTGCCGCGGCTTTTTCTGCTGCCGCTTCCGCTTTCGACGCTTCAATCATAGCTTCAACGTGTTTCGGATCGATACGATTGAACAGTGCTTTGAATGGCGTTACGGCATGATCAGTTAGCGGAGTTGCCACGCCTTCCCAAGTCAGTTCTTGGTTTAGGAAAGCTTCAGTGCGCTCTGCCAACGCAGGCATCACTGGCTTGAGGTAAGTCACCAGTACGCGGAACAAGTTAATGCCCACTGTACAGATGTCTTGCAGCGCTTGGTCTTGGCCTTCTTGTTTCGCGACAACCCAAGGGGCTTTTTCATCCACATACTGGTTCGCTTTGTCTGCCAATGCAGTAATTTCACGGATGGCACGACCAAACTCACGCGCTTCAAACAGCTCAGCAATACGATCTGCTGCGCCAGCAAATTCTGCATACAGCTCAGGCTCAGCAAATTGTGCTGACAGCTTGCCATCAAAACGTTTAGTGATGAAGCCTGCGTTACGTGACGCAAGGTTAACGATTTTGTTCACCACGTCAGCATTCACACGTTGGGTGAAGTCTTCGAGGTTCAAATCGAGATCGTCAATACGGTTGTTCAGTTTTGCCGCGTAGTAGTAACGCAGACACTCTGGATCCAAGTGATTCAGGTAAGTGCTTGCTTTCACAAACGTACCTTTCGACTTAGACATTTTCGCGCCATTGACGGTCACATAACCGTGCACAAACACGTTGGTGGGTTTACGGAAACCAGAACCATCCAGCATTGCTGGCCAGAACAAGCTGTGGAAGTAAACGATGTCTTTACCGATGAAGTGGTAAAGCTCGGTTTTGCTGTCTTTATTCCAGTATTCATCAAAGTCCAAATCGCTACGCTTGTCGCACAGGTTTTTGAATGAACCCATGTAACCAATAGGGGCATCTAGCCACACGTAGAAGAATTTGTCTTTCTCGCCCGGGATTTCAAAACCGAAGTACGGTGCATCACGTGAGATATCCCACTGCTGCAAGCCACCTTCAAACCACTCTTGCATTTTGTTGGCGGTTTCTGATTGCAGAGAACCTGAACGCGTCCACTCTTTGAGCATGCTTTCGAACTGAGGCAGGTCAAAGAAGAAGTGCTCAGAATCTTTCATCACTGGAGTGGCACCAGAGACGGCTGATTTTGGATTGATCAGCTCAGTCGGGCTGTAAGTTTCACCACAGGCGTCACAGTTGTCACCGTACTGGTCTTCTGATTTACATTTCGGGCAAGTGCCTTTTACGAAACGATCCGGCAAGAACATCTCTTTTTCAGGATCGAACAGCTGAGAAATCGTGCGGCTTGAAATAAAACCGTTCTTTTTCAGTTGCAGATAGATGTGTGAAGCCAGCTCACGGTTTTCATCGCTGTGCGTGCTGTGGTAGTTATCAAAGCTAATATCGAAGCCAGCAAAGTCGCGTTGGTGCTCTTCGCTCACCATTTCGATCATTGCTTCTGGTGTCATACCCATTTGCTGTGCTTTCAGCATGATAGGTGTACCGTGCGCGTCATCCGCACAGATAAAGTTTACTGTATTGCCACGCAGACGCTGATAACGAACCCAAATGTCAGCTTGGATATGCTCAAGCATATGACCAAGGTGGATTGAACCGTTCGCGTAAGGCAGGGCACAAGTTACCAGAAGTTTTCTTGGATCGTTTGCCATACTTAATATTCGCTTTTCTTGATAGGGACCAAATTGAAGCGATAATACTACCCTAAGCACGCAGTCACGCCAAGGCGCGCAGCAGTTGATTCCCCTATCTTTTTCGGGGTTCAGTCGCAGGCTGAGCGGTGATAGCATGGGTAAAAAAGGGGAAGTTATGCAATCTATTCAATCCAAACAGGATCTCTGCCTATGGCTGAGTCAATTTTCGCATCCCGATTTAATTGCAGATTGGGCAATGTCACCGTCTGTCGTTACGATAACGCCAAATCAGCAAGTCATGATTCAACTGCCGTTTGCTGCGAACACTCTCATCAGTGAATTGAGTGACTGGATCGCCAAGCAGCAGGCAAGCGGCGCGATTGCGCCAGTAACCTTTGACATGCAAGTGAAACCTCAAGCGCTGGAAACTCGTGTGAGTTCGGCAGTTAAAGGGGTGAAAAACATTATTGCGGTGACGTCAGGCAAAGGTGGCGTGGGTAAATCCACGACCGCGGTGAATCTTGCACTCGCGATTGCGAAATCAGGAGCCAAAGTCGGTCTATTGGATGCTGATATTTACGGCCCCTCAGTCCCGCTCATGCTCGGTAAAACCAAAGCAAAACCTGAAGTGCGTGAGAATAAATGGATGCAGCCAATTGAAGCGCATGGGATTGTTACACAGTCGATTGGTTATTTGGTTGATGAAGCGGATGCGGCAATTTGGCGTGGACCAATGGCTTCTAAGGCGCTGGCACAGTTACTCAATGAAACCGAGTGGCCGGATTTGGATTACTTGGTGATCGATATGCCGCCGGGCACGGGAGATATTCAGCTCACCCTCGCGCAGCAAATTCCGGTGACGGGCGCAGTGATTGTAACCACACCGCAAGATTTAGCCTTAGCCGATGCCCGCAAAGGCGCGGCGATGTTTGCCAAAGTGGACGTGCCCGTGATTGGGCTGGTGGAAAACATGAGTTATCACATCTGTAGTCATTGCGGCGAAAAAGAGCATATTTTCGGCGTGGGCGGAGCACAAACTCTTGCCGCTGAATTTGGCTTATCGCTGCTGGCACAAATTCCACTGCATATTGACATGCGTGAGGATACCGATGCCGGAATACCGACCGTGGTAGCTCGTCCCAATAGTGAACATACCCAAGGTTATTTGGAACTGGCGCAGCGTGTGTGTGCTTCTCTTTACTGGCAGGGAAAACCCAAACCGGAGAACATTCAAATCCAGTGGGTGAGCTAAGCAGAATCCTGCTCTAACAGCCAGAGTAAATGTAATCGTTTGCTCTGGTTTAAACTTATCCATCCGATATTTATATGGTAGTTTTTGCCCAATGCAAACTGGTATCGCGGTCACATTCTCCCTATAATCAGGCGGTTTATCTTAACTCCTCACAACCATGTTTCGGGTGCATAACCATGTCTGAGAATAATCAATGTGTCATCGTCGGTATTGCTGGCGCTTCTGCTTCTGGTAAAAGCCTTATTGCGAGCACGATTTATAATGAGCTACGCGCCAAAGTGGGTGACCATCAAATCGGTGTGATTACGGAAGATTGCTACTACAAAGATCAGAGTCATCTGAGCATGGAAGAACGTGTTAAAACCAACTACGACCACCCGAATGCGCTGGATCACGATTTACTGTGCCAGCATTTGCAAATGTTAGCGCGTGGTGAAGCGGTTGAAGTGCCAGAGTACAGCTATACTGAGCATACTCGTACGGACAAAACCACCACTATGACCCCGAAAAAAGTGATCATTCTGGAAGGTATTCTGCTTCTGACTGACCCGCGTCTACGTGATTTGATGCACGCAACTGTATTTATGGATACTCCGCTGGATATCTGTTTGCTGCGTCGTGTTAAGCGTGATGTGCAAGAGCGCGGCCGTACGATGGAATCCGTACTGAAGCAGTACCAAGAGACGGTGCGCCCGATGTTTATGCAATTTATTGAGCCGTCAAAACAGTACGCAGACATTATTGTGCCTCGTGGCGGTAAAAACCGAATTGCGATTGATGTACTCAAAGCGCATATCGCAAAATTGCTCAAATCGTAATTTTGACCAGAGCTTTGCATCGGTTAGCTTTATTTTTACCAGTAGAAGTGGCACTTTAAGTGCCACTTTCTTTTTCTCGTCAAGCAAGGAAAAGCAGATGAAAAAACTGTTTCTTTCTCTTCTCGGTCTAGTGGTGGTCATTGTTGGCGCACTGCTTGCGTTGGTGTTATTGGTCAACCCTAACCAATTTAAACCTTTAATTGTTGAACAAGCTAAAAAGCAAACCGGTTTGGACCTCGTCATTGAAGGGGATATCGGTTGGCAATTTTTCCCTTCCATTGGATTTGAATTAGGGAAAACCGAGCTGAAAAACCCACAAGGTTTTGCAAGCCCGAATTTGTTTAAAGTCGATAGTGTCGGCATTGATGTTTCAGTCATGCCGCTGTTCGATAAGCAGCTCAAAATCGGCAATATTCGTTTGGATGGTGCAGAGTTCCATCTGGAAACGCTCAAAGATGGTCGCTCTAATTTGGATGCGTTGACGCAAGTACAATCTAAGCCAGCAGCAACGCCTGCAGCGACAGAGTCTGCCCCCACGTCTCAGCCAGGCTCAAGTGAGCCAGCAGCGGCTTGGAGCATTGAGTTGGGGGGCGTTTCTGTCTCCAACGCAGTTTTGGAGATCACCGATAAGAAAGCGGGCTCTCACACCAAGCTGTATGACGTCCAACTGAGCGTTTCTGAGTTTGCACCTGAGAGTTGGACGAAAGCGACCTTTGCTGCTAAGGGTGACAAAGATCAGCAAAAATTTGCTGCGCAAGGTGATGTAGAAGTACGTTTATCTGCTGATTTCAAACAGTATGCGCTGCGCAATATTAATCTTGATGCGAGCTTTAGTGATCCGAGTAACCAAATCGATTCTGCTAAGTTGCAGCTAGATACTTTTGAGTTTGATAAAGCCAATGCGTTGATCTTTTCCGTAGTGGGTAAAGCGGCGGATATGAAGCTCAATGCAAAAGGTTCTGCGTCACTGATGGTAGATAAGGCAATGACTAAAGTCGGTTTGAATGGTTTGAAACTGGAAGCTGAACTGGAAGGTGCAGCGTTGCCACAGTCACCCATGAAAATTGGGTTAGATTCACAGATTGCTTTTGACCTAACCAAAAACCATTTGAATGTACTTCTGAATAAACTGACGGCCAATGCACTGAGTTTTGATGGTAAAGCGGATGTAACGCTTGCAGATATTCCGAAAGTGCGTTTTAACCTGCACAGCCCTGATATTGACTTGGATGCCTTCTTAGGCACGAAAGCTCAGGAGTCACAACCTGCGCCAGCCAAGGAAGCGGCTGCAACTTCCGCTTCTGCATCTGCGGCAAATGCATCAGCAGAAGTGGAACCGGACTTGTCGGCACTCAAAGCCTTGGATGTGGCGGGTGAGATCAGCATTGATAAATTCAAAGCCAGCAACGCCCATCTGCAAAATGTAAAAGCGAATTTTGCGGTCAATCGTGGCGTGGTGGATTTGAAATCCTTCACCGCGAATCTGTATCAAGGATCCGTGCAAGCTAGCGCGCAAGTGGATGCGCGTAAAACGCCCGCGACTTACAGTGTGAAGAAGCAGATCAAAGGGGTACAGGTTAAGCCTTTACTAAAAGATGTGCTGAACAACGAAATGCTAGAAGGCACAGGCAATATTGATGTGAATGTGCAAGGCCAGAGCCTAACACCAAGCGGCATCCAGAAAAATCTGGTCGGTACTGTGGCGATTAACTTTGCTGATGGTGCGGTCAAGGGTATTAACGTGGCGCACCTGATTCGTACCCACTACGCCAAGATCAAAGGCCAAAATGTCGAAGAAGCGGATGCGGTAAAGAAAACCGACTTTAGTGCGATGACGACGACGCTGAAACTCAATAAAGGTGAAGTAACGACCAACGATCTTAATATGCAATCGCCATTGCTGCGCATTCATGGTGAAGGTAAAGCCAATTACCTACAGCAAAATGTTGATTTTCTGGTGCGTACTTCGATTGTTGGAACCTTGGAAGGTCAGGGCGGTAAGAGTTTAGATGAGCTGCGCGATGTGACTATCCCGATCAATATTTCAGGTGCGTGGAGTGATCCGAAGTTCCGCTTGGTGTTTGATGATGTACTCAAACAAAAAGCCAAGAAAGAAGTGGATCGCGGCGTGGAAAAACTGACCGATAAAATCAAAGATGAAGACACCAAAAAAGCGGTGGATGGGTTGTTGAAAGGTCTATTTAACTGATGGTTATGCATCGCTAATGAAACTAAAAAGGGCTGAATATCAGCCCTTTCTTATTGATTTTTTTTTAGTGTTTTACCAATCGACCCCTTTAAGGGCTTTCACGCCTGCTTCGAAAGCGTGCTTGATGTTTTTCACTTCAGAAACCGTATCGGCCATCTCAATCAAAGTGCGGTGTGCGCCGCGCCCAGTGATGATCACCGATTGCATTTTCGGACGCTGATTGAGTGCTTCGACCACTTCATCCAACTCGATGTAACCGTAGCTCACCATGTAAGTGAGCTCATCAAACAGCACCACATCCAGCGATTCATCCTGCAACATACGTTTGCAGTGTTGCCATACTTCTTGTGCCGCTGCGGTATCACTCTCGCGGTTTTGGGTTTCCCAAGTAAACCCGGTTGCCATCACTTGGAACTCGACACCGAGCTTTTCTAAAAGATTGCGCTCGCCATTTTCCCAAGTGCCTTTAATAAATTGAGCAACGGCACACTGTTTACTGTGACCTACCGCGCGCGCAATGGTGCCAAAACCTGAGGTAGATTTTCCTTTACCATTGCCAGTAATAATCAGCAGTAACCCTTTTTCTTCTTGAGCGGCGGCAATTTTGGCATCCACTTGCTCTTTGACTTTTTGTTGACGAGCTTGGTGACGCTCTTGTTTGATTTCATCGCCGGACATGGCAAATCCTTTTTCAATCTGAAACTTGTCGCTATGATAGCCCAACTCGTCAATGGCAAACACCAAACAAAAATAGGGATATAAGATGCAGAAGGTACTCGTGGTGTGCATGGGTAATATTTGCCGTTCTCCGACCGCGGAAGCGGTATTACGAGCCAAGGCAGCACAACTCAAGGTTGAAGTGGAAATCGATTCAGCAGGCACGATAGGGTATCACCAAGGTAATCCGCCCGATGCGCGTTCTCGAGTGGCTGGAGAGAAACGTGGTTATTCATTTTCAGGGATCAAAGCCAGAAAGATTCGTGATGAAGACTTCGCTGAGTTTGATTGGATTTTAGCGGCCGACAAAGAGAATTTGGCTGAGCTGAAAGCTCGCTGCCCTAAACCCTATCAACACAAGCTGTCATTGATGCTCAGTCATTGTGATTGCGGATGTGAAGAGATCCCCGATCCCTATTATGGCGGTGAGCTGGGTTTTGAGCGGGTATTAGATTTAGTGGAACAAGCGGCAGAGCAGTTTTTACTGAAGCTGAAACAGCAAGGCCAGCATTAAGCTGGCCTTGAAATATCTCAGGTGCTTTCACTATCGAGAAATAGCCATGAGATTAGAAACGAGATTAGAAACGGTAGTTCGCTTGCACACCAATCAGCCAAACGTTACCTGAAACGTTACCGTTAAATGCGCCACCAATCATCGCAGAAAGACTATCGGAAGCATCACGTGGTTCGTTGATAGTGGCATCTTTGGCGAAAATGTAAGTGAAGCCAGTATCGAATGTCAGTTGAGGAGTTGCCACATAGCTCGCGCCCAAACTTACCCAAGTACGATCCGTTTCTGGGATGGTTGCTGTACGGTTTTTATCGTCTACTGCTGAAGTATCGTAAGCAACACCAGCACGTAGAGTGAGTTTGGCATCGTATTGATAAGTGGTGCCGATTGCAAAGCGGTAGTTGTCCTCCCAGTTTTCTGATTTGATGAGATCAGATTTTTCTGGGAATACTGCCGTTAGTTCTTTGAATGAGCTCCAGTCAGTCCAGTTAATGCTGGCATGGATCGCCCATTGCTCATTGAGCTGGTGGAAGCTTGCTAGCTCAGCAGTTGCGGGAAGAGCCAGAGACATCATGCCTGGTTTATTCGTGCCATAGCTAATACCTTCCGCATGACCTTCAAAATCCATCATCACTTCAGATTTATAAGCAAAACCTAAGCGGTGATCTTCATTGATTTGCCATGCACTGCCTACTTGCCAACCCCAAGTGGTATCGTCACCTTCCATATATTTCAAAGTTGTACCTTGAGGGAGGTTCAGAACATTTTTAGCTGGAGCGGTTGCACCAAAATGACCTTCACCCATCACATAACGCACACCGCCACCAATGCTCAATTGAGGCAGAATTTGGTACGCAATATTGAGGTTGGCTTCTTTGCTGATCACACTCGCTTGGTTACCAAAGTGAGAGGCAGCAAAATCAGTACCTAGATCGGTTTCCATACCGTAGTTAGTACCAAGAGCAAAACCCAGTGCCACTTGTTCGTTTAACTGGTGTGACAGGTAGAAATTCGGAATCACAGCATCATGTGCAAAATCTTTTGAAGAAGCCGCGGTTTGACCAAGCAGTTGATGCTTGACGGTTCCATCCACATCAACGTTTGGGTTTACGTAAATTGCACCCGCTGAAACTTGTGTACCTTTGAGGTAAGTTAACATGGCTGGGTTACGCCATTGTGCGCTGGCATTATCCGCCATTGCAGCTTCACCCGCGTAAGCTCGTCCAAGACCTGTTGCTGAATACTCAGCAAGCTGGAAACCTGCAGCTTGAGTAAAGGTTGAAACACTGGCTAACCCGAAAGCCACGGCACAGGAAAGGAAAGTCTTATTGGTTTTCATAGAGATTGTTCGCTGAAATTCGCAAATTTAGGTCGGGGAAGTCTACGGCTAGAGCAATTGCTTTAAAACTTCAAATCAACGAAAGTTATAGATTTGAAGTTTTAATCTAAAAAAAATGCATTTTCCAGATGATATTTCTAATTGTCATCATGTGGTTATTGGTTTTTCAGCGTACAAATGTAGGTTTATCTGTGTGGTTAATCGCACAACTGTACGCTGATGTTGGGCAATTCGAATGAAGAGGAAAAAGAAAGGGGCTGATAAATCAGCCCCTTAGCAATGCGATATTTTGACGTTTTAATTAAAACGTACGGCTGTATTGTAAGCCCAGAAGAACTGCATCTGCATGAGTTGTTGCTGTCAAAACAGTACCAGCTGAATCTTCTTTAACGCTTACATCTTTACCCATTAGGTAGGTGAAGCCAAAATCAATGTTTGCTTTATCATCAATGTTATAAGTGAAACCAGCGGATAGCCATTGGCGATCTGAATCTGGAACTGATACCGATGTTAAAGAATCTTGGGCACTGGTGTCATACATATAACCTGCACGCAGAGTCCAATCACTATTCAGATAGTAGGTGCCACCAATCGCGTAATGCCAACCATCTTGCCATTCATATTTTTTACCAAACACGCCACCAGTTGAGCTAGCTAGAACTGAAGCTATTGTTGATCGTGAAGCACTTAGGTTCTCAAAATCGATTTTGTCAAAAGCGCTCCAGCCGATCCATTGAACGCTATAGTGTACGGCAAACTGGGTATTTTCGATTTTGTGGAAACCTGAGAATTCAGCAATATCTGGTAGAGGAAGAGTGATATCTTGGCCGTAATCATCCGTAGCTTTAAATTCAGGGCTGTAGCGGTATGACAAACCAAAGCGGTTATTTTCATCTAGCTCATATACAGAACCCACATTGAAGCCTACTGCCCAACCATCAGCTTTATCTACATTAAGTAACGCGGTGCCAGCAGGAATTGGCATATTTAGTTTCTGAGACAAACCAGCAGCTAATTGTGCGCTGGCAAAACGTTTCATTGTGCCTTGGCCATAAATGAGGTCTAAACCAGCACCTAGACTGAGCTGTTCATTTACGCGATATGAACCTGAAAGGCCTAAGTTAAAGCTTTTAACATCAGTTAGACCGCCGTATTCAGAAGCAGGGTAGCTATCTGCAAACTCTGTTTTTGTACCAAAGTTTGAATAAGCGTTAACCCCCCAAGCAAATTTCTCATTGACAGGAACAATCAGATGGATATTTGGAGCAACTGAAGTGCCGCCAACATCATCAGTATCAGCAATACCCACACCATTGTATTTGGCATCTTTCACATCAATCATGGTTGTGATGGTTTCAAAACCAAGAGATAGAGCCATCTCATCAAATAGTGCCATAGCTGCAGGGTTACGGGCCATAACTGCAGCGTTATCGGCGATAACAGCATCACCCGCAAAGGCGCGACCAAGACCAGTCGCTGATTGTGCGTTGAGCTGGAAGCCTGCAGCAAAAGCTTGTTGTGTCGCAAGCGTTACTGTCACTGCAAGTAACGATTTTTTAAACAGACGCATGTTGTTCATTAGACTTTTTCCTTTTTGGTTTCGCCTCTTATGGGCGTTGTTCTATGAGCTGTTGCTCTTTTTTTTGAGCAATTGCTCAGTGGTGGCTGATCCTAGTCGCTAGTATAGGAGATAGAAATCCGACCATTGTCTAATTTCACTAGAAAGTTACTGAAATGATGGCTATTTGGCAGGAATTTAGGCGAAAACTCCAAAAGTTAGAGTTTTCGCTCTATTTTAGGTATTGGACATACTGAGTAGATAGTGGGTTTAGTATGTGGAATTTAAATAGATGACTTAATCATAGGCATTAATTTATTAGCGATCGCCAAAACATCTTCACCTTGTTCTCCAACGAGAATTAGACTGGCCTTGCCCATCGGTTCTACAACGCCTGACATGCCATCTTGCTTAAACTCTAAGGCTTTTTTGCTGGCAATTGGGGTAAAAAAGAGGGTGACTTTACCTTTGTCTCCTTGAAAAACCATATGCACGGCATTTTCTTTTCCAAAACCACAATGGTTTAGGTAATAAACGTGATAAGGGAAACTTCCCTCTATTTTGAAGGAGAAAGGCTGCATTTTGGCGTTAATCTGATGCATATCTGCTTGTTCATCAGCTTGATTAACGAAGCCTTCCTCGTGGATCACATGCTGTACGGCCATTTCTGGCAAGCTAGCTTGCGCAGGAGAGATCAGAATATTGCCCCATTGGACTTGTCCAACGAGAAGCCCTGCGGTAAATGCAACCGATGCAGCGATTGCCATCGCTTTACGTACAAACTGCGGGCGGATTACTTTTTCATCTTCAACTAACGCGCTTTGCCTGAATAAAATCTTGTCTGCCAAGTCATCAGGAACATCAACCTTGAATGCTTGAGCGAGATGTTTGTCGAGTTGCAACACATCATCAGCGAACTTGGCGTTAGCTTCGCTTGAAGCGATCATCGCAAGTAACTCACTGTCACGCTGTTTAGGATCAGACATGACTTTGCGGCGAAATTCTAGTTCATCCATTGTGCTGCTCCGGGTAGTGTGCTGAACCATCCATCATCTCTTTCAGTTGGTTGCGTGCTCTAAACAAACGTGTCATTACCGTGTTTTTGTTGAGTGAAAGAATGTCGGCGATCTCTTCACCGCTGAATCCACCCACAACCTGTAAAAAAAGGGGCTCTCGATACTCTACGTCTAGTTTTAAAATTTGATTCTGTAACCACTCATTCTGATGATGTTCATCATCGGTGTATTTGGCTTCATAGTCGTGTTCATCAATATCAACTAAATCAAATTGTTTACGCTCAAAACGGCGAGCATTTTCTCTGCGTAAAATGGTGATTAACCATGCTTTAGCCGCTTTTTCATCCAACAAACTGTCGAGTGACTTCCAAGCTCTTAAGCAGGTTTCTTGCACTAGGTCTTCGGCAATCGAGCGATCCTTACATAGCCAGTAAGCATAACGGTAAAGATCGCGATGATAAGCACGAACCAGTGCCTCGTATTTTCTTTGTCTGTCCATATCATTATTGACCGGACGACTTGTGTCTTTCTTTCCAAATAAATTCAATATCGACACTGAAGTCTCCATTCATACATCGTATTTTGCATGTGTATAGTTTAGGCCAAAGTGGCGTCTCATAATGATGACGATGGCACATTAGGTGTTAACAGCAGCAAGTGAGCGAAAGAAATGAATTGCTTTTCATCAAGTTTACTTTCCTAGTTGCCAAGAAATCACCTTAAACTTGATCTATTTCAAAATCTATTGTTTCGAAGCCGTTATAGTACCTCCTGTCATCTCGTCAGTCATTACGACTGGCATTGTTGAGCAAAGATGACACTTCCTTTTGAAGGCTGACTTTACTTTCTCCTAATCAGGAAACTGATTTTTCAATTGGCGTAAGTTAATTGCTTTACCCATTCCGACCACACAGTTCTGTGTGGTTTTTTTTTTGCAAAAAATCCCGAATCCTGCGTTTCTCCTGTATTTTTCCCTAGAAAGGATTGTTTAAATCACGATTATTTAAACGCTCGTTTGATTTGTTTAACATTCTCGTTACAATGCTTCAGGTCAGACCTCTTATTCGAAGGAGAAATCATGGGCAAGCAGGAAGTCAGGACTCGTTCTGGAGAACGAGTGGCGATTGTGGCGGGGCTACGCACGCCTTTCGCCCGTCAAAGTACCGAATTTGGTCAAGTACCCGCCGTTGATCTCGGCAAAATGGTGGTACAAGAAATGATGGCGCGCACGGTCATCGACCCGAAATTGATTGAACAAGTGGTGTTTGGTCAAGTGGTGCAAATGCCGGAAGCGCCTAATATTGCTCGCGAAATTGTGTTGGGTACGGGAATGTCGATTCACACGGATGCCTATAGCGTAACTCGTGCCTGCGCGACCAGTTTTCAAGCGGCGGTCAATGTTGCAGAAAGCATTATGGCGGGAACGATTGATATTGGCATTGCAGGTGGTGCGGATTCCTCTTCTATTCTGCCGATCGGCGTGTCCAAAAAACTGGCGGCTTCATTACTTGCCTTGAGCAAAGCCAAAACCATGGGACAAAAGATCAAGTTGCTCAGTAACCTCTCTTTCAAAGATTTGATGCCCGTCCCTCCTGCGGTGGCTGAATATTCTACTGGGCTTTCTATGGGGCAAACGGCTGAGCAGATGGCCAAAAGTTATGCCATTTCTCGCGCTGAGCAAGATGCGTTAGCGCATCGTTCACATACTTTAGCGGCGCAAGCATGGGCAGAAGGGAAAATTCGCGATGAAGTAATGACCGCGTTTCCTGAGCCTTATAAAAAGTGGATTGATACCGACAATAACATTCGCCTTGATTCCAAATTAGAGAGTTATGCCAAGTTGCGTCCGGCGTTTGATCGTCAATACGGTTCAGTGACGGCGGCAAACTCAACGCCGCTAACCGATGGTGCAGCAGCGATTATGTTGATGCGTGAAGGCAAAGCCAAAGAACTTGGCCTAGAAATCATGGGTTACATTCGTTCTTATGCGTTTGCGGCGATTGGCGTAGAAAAAGATATGTTGATGGGGCCATCGTATGCCACTCCGATTGCTCTGGATCGTGCAGGGATAACGCTCAACGATTTAACCTTGATTGATATGCACGAAGCGTTTGCGGCGCAAACCTTGGCGAATTTGAAGATGTTCGCGAGCGATAAGTTTGCTCAAGAGCAACTCGGCCGCGCGCAAGCCATCGGCGAAGTCGATATGAGCAAATTTAACGTCCTTGGTGGTTCATTGGCATATGGTCATCCATTTGCGGCAACGGGCGCGCGAATGATCACTCAAACATTACGTGAATTGAAACGCCGTGGCGGAGGTTTAGCCTTAAACACAGCTTGTGCTGCTGGTGGTTTGGGCGCTGCAATGATTCTGGAGGTGGAATAATGGAGAATAAGAAAGCGTTTCAGCTCTCGTTTGATGAGCAGCACTATGCATGGCTAGCGATTGATGTCCCCAGCGAGAAAATGAATACCTTGCAAGCGGCGTTTGCTGAAGAGATGCAAGCGGTGTTTACCGCACTCAATGAAAAGAAAGGGCAAGTAAAAGGCCTGATTATCCACTCTCTTAAGCCGGATAACTTCATTGCGGGTGCCGATGTGCGTATGTTGGAAGCTTGTCAATCCGTCCACGAAGCACAAGCGTTGGCTTCACAAGGTCAGCAGATGTTCCAACAGCTTGCGGATCTGCCTTTCCCCGTGGTTGCTGCGATTCACGGCCCCTGTCTCGGTGGTGGTTTAGAATTGGCGCTGGCGTGTGATTATCGAGTCTGTACGGAAGATGATGCTACTCGCCTTGGTTTACCGGAAGTGATGCTGGGTTTGCTGCCGGGTTCAGGTGGTACGCAGCGCTTGCCACGCTTGATTGGTCTGCTTCCTGCGCTTGATTTGATCCTGACAGGTAAACAACTACGCGCGAAAAAAGCCAAAAAACTCGGCATCGTCGATGCCTGTGTTCCGCATTCTGTGTTGCTTGATGTCGCAAAGCGTGTGTTGGAAGAAAAAGGCCACAAGAAGCGTGCACAAACCGCACTACCGATCAAAGAAAAACTGCTCGCCAATACAGGCTTCGGGCGTAAGTTGATTTTTGATCAGGCCGCCAAGAAAACGCAGCAAAAAACACGCGGTAATTACCCCGCAGCGCAAGCCATTTTAGAGGTCATACAATTTGGTCTTGAAAAAGGGATGCACGCAGGTTTGGAGTATGAAGCGAAGCGTTTTGCTGAACTGGTGATGACGAGAGAATCGAAAGCACTTCGTTCGATTTTCTTTGCCACGACGGAGATGAAAAAAGATCTCGGCGCGGATGCAAAACCCGCAGCGATTAACGCGGTAGGTGTGTTGGGTGGCGGTTTGATGGGGGCTGGGATTAGCCATGTCTCTGTGGCAAAAGCCAAAGTGCCAGTACGAATTAAAGATGTGGCCAACGATGGAGTGCTGAATGCGCTTAAATACAACTACAAGCTGTTTGATAAGCAAAGACAACGCAAAATTTTGAGCAAGGCACAGTTGCAAGCGCAGATGTCGCAACTCTCTGGCGGTACAGATTTTGTGGGTTTTGATCGCTGTGATGTGGTGATCGAAGCGGTGTTTGAAGATCTCAAACTTAAGCAACAAATGGTGGCAGATATTGAAGCCAACGCGAAACCTTCCACCATTTTTGCAACCAATACTTCATCGTTGCCAATCCATCAAATTGCCAGCCAAGCGCAGCGTCCAGAAAACATTGTGGGTCTGCATTACTTCAGCCCGGTAGAAAAAATGCCGCTGGTAGAAGTGATCCCGCATGCCAAAACATCGGATGAAACGATTGCAACGGTTGTGGCACTTGCGCGTAAACAGGGCAAAACACCGATTGTGGTGAAAGATTGTGCCGGTTTTTACGTCAACCGCATTTTAGCGCCCTATATGAATGAAGCTGCGCAAGTGTTGATGACCGGTGAACCGATTGAGAATCTGGATACCGCTTTGCTCGATTTTGGCTTCCCTGTCGGCCCCATCACTTTGCTCGATGAAGTGGGAGTGGATATTGGCGCGAAGATTATGCCGATTCTGGTTAATGAGCTTGGACCACGATTCCAAGGTCCGAATGTGTTTGATGTACTACTCAAAGACAACCGTAAAGGCCGTAAGAGTGGCAAGGGTTTTTATACTTATAAAGGCAGTAAGAAGAAAGATGTCGATAAATCAGTCTATAAACTGCTCAAGTTAACGCCTGAGTCTAAGTTGAATGACAAAGCGATTGCGATGCGCTGCCTGCTGCCTATGCTCAACGAAGCAGTTCGTTGTCTTGATGAAGGTATTATCCGCAGTGCACGTGATGGTGACATGGGCGCGATTTTCGGTATTGGCTTCCCTCCATTCTTAGGCGGGCCTTTCCGTTATATGGACACGCTTGGCTTAACCAAAGTGGTGGAACTGATGAATCAGCATACCGAAAAATATGGTGAACGGTTTGCCCCGTGTGATGGTTTGTTAACCAGAGCGGGCTTAGGCGAAAAGTTTTACCCCTAAGTTCGAGATTTCATCATGATTAAGAAAGAGGCCAAGTGCCTCTTTCTTATTGCGAGTTATTCTCAAAAATGTGTGCTAGGATGAAACGTAACATCAAGAACTAACAAGGAATTTAAAATGGAAGCGCTCGATTTATTGCTCAACCGCCGCTCAATTGCAAAGTTGGATGCGCCTGCTCCACAAGGTGAGGCTCTCGAGAATATTTTACGTGCGGGTTTGCGTGCCCCCGATCATGGCGCACTCACTCCGTGGCGTTTCGTGGTGGCTCATGGTGAGGGGCTGACAAAGTTGGCCAGCATTTTGGAGCAAACCGAAATCGCCAACGGCAGTGATGAAGCGGTAATTAGCAAAGCCAAGAATGCACCATTTCGAGCGCCTATGGTGATCACCGTGATTGCCAAGGTGACGCATAGTGAAAAAATTCCGGCTTTTGAACAGCATCTATCAGCGGGGTGTGCGGTGCAAGCCATGCAGATGGCAGCGGTGGCGCAAGGGTTTCAGGGGATTTGGCGTTCAGGAAGCTGGATGTTCCATCCGGTAGTTCGTAGCGCTTTCAATGTACAAGGTGAAGATCAAATTGTCGGTTTTCTTTATCTCGGTACTCCTGGCACAACAGCGACTAAGGTACCAGAACGTGACCTCAGTAAGTTTGTCGAATACCTATAAATTTGCATACTGAACATAAAGAAAAAGGGCTGAAAGCCCTTTTTTAATATCCTTTTTAGCCTCAGAAGTTCGGATTACTGCAAGTGATAGCTAATCACGAAATCAATAAACAAGCGTACTTTTTCAGGCTGATGATCTTTGTGGTTATACAGCATGTAGATATCGCGCGGGTTAGAGCTCCAATCCGAAAGCACTTGTACTAAGCTGCCGTCACTCAAGAATTCACGCAACATCACATCCGGCATCAGTGTTATACCTAACCCCTCTGAGCATGCACTGCGTACCACATTCAAAGCACTAGCTTGAAAACGGCCACGATCCGTGTTGACGATGGTTTCCCCCTGACTGTTAGTCAGTTGCCATTTAAGTAGTGGATAACCTTTGAGCAGTTGATGTTGGTGCAACTCTTCTGCGTGAGTGGGTTGTGGATGGTCCGCTAAATATGTTGGGCTTGCCACCAGTATGTCTTTGACTTCCCCAATTTTTCGGGCAATCAAACTTGAATCGCGCTGTGGACCAACACGGAAAATTACATCCCACTCGGTTGGGTCAAGATCATCTGCTTGATTGCTCATCATCAATTCAATATGGATATCGGGGTATTTACCCATAAAGGTGTTGAACATCGGCATCATCATGCGTTTGGTGAGGTTTGATGGTGCAGAAATGCGAATGCGTCCGGAAGCTCCACGACATTCATCTGTGATTTCTTCCGTCATAGAGGCAAGGCGTTCTAGCAATGGTGAGCAATCTTTGTAAAAACGCTCACCTGCTTCTGTTAAGGTCAGTTTGCGTGCATGACGATTCAGTAGCCGAAGATTCAGTGAATCTTCCAAGGCTTGGATCCTGCGTGTGATGGTGGCCACGGGGATCATGGTTTTTTTTGAAGTTGAGGTATAGCTTCCATTTTCGACAACCAGTCGAAAGAGGTTTAGGTCATCTAGTTTCATCGTTTCTGACACATTATGTTGCAACACTGGCTAATTTATACATATATAAGCTGTTAAATTTTGAGTGATGTCAACTTGTATGACGATTTGCTAAAAACCATACATATTGTGATCGCTGAAAATGAGAGTACCTATGGTTTGTGTAAACCCCATTTCAGAGCTACTTTTTAATCAATCAATAATGCATTTTTAACGTAGCAAGTTATCGGTAACTTGCGCAGTAGATTTTATGAGTGGGGTCGATGTTTATGTATAAATCTCACATAGAAGATGAGAGTGAATCTCAAGCCCAATTAGATTCTGGCAAGCTCATCTTACTGGTCGATGATGATCCGGTTTTTCGCCGAATGACCAAAGGGTATCTGCAACAGCAAGGTTATAACGTACTGGAAGCTGAAAATGGTTTAGATGGATTACGCAAGTTGAGAGACAGTGAACCAGATCTCGTGTTGTGTGATTTATCGATGCCTATTCTCAATGGAATTGAATTTGTTGAAGAGGTGAGTCTTGAATACCCCTCTTTGCCATTAATCGTCGTTTCTGCAACGGAAGAAATCTCTGATGTCGCTCGAGCGTTGCGGTTTGGGATTAAAGATTTTCTACCTAAACCGATCGCCAATCATGCAGATTTAAGCAGTTCTATTAAAAATATTTTAGATAGCAACCATACCCAACCACGTGATTTCGCGAGCTGTTGGTATGGTGCAGATAATCAAGGTGGGATTCCTGAAGAGCAAGAGCTGCATTGGCATTTGCAATATTTAAAAGATAACCCGAATGCGGCAAGAGAGTTATTGAGTGCCTTATTGCCAGAAAATGACTCTCAGCTTGGAGATTGGAAGTGTAGTTATCGTTTGTTGCAGTCGGCTGAGATGATGCCATTGGTGTTTGACTATGCTTGGTTGATGAATGGTCAGTTTGTATTTTACGTAGTGGATGCTGCGAGCCATGAAGAATGTGGTGCGGCATCGACACTGTTAGTCCGAGCCTTATTCCATGATTATGTGCGTAATTTGCGCAATTTTAGTGTTGAGTTGAAAGACTTGGCTGAGATTATTGAGCGCGGAATTTGTTGCTCTGACTGCATTGGTAAAGTTTCCGCATTGTTTGGGGTTGCAGATGTCGCGGGAGGGACTTTATCTCTTTTACCTGCTGGCTTAGATTGCCAATGGTCAAATGGCTATGTACACAATCGTGTAACCTCAGGGGTTCAGCTCGGAGATAATAGCTTGCGCAACTTTATCACCAAAGATTTGCCGATTCGTTCTGCTTGCCAAGTGACGCTGAGTAAGCCAAGCGCTTACAGTTTCACTTTAGATCTCTATCAGGGTTGTGAGGTGTGATTTTACTGTCTAAATTGTGAGTGTGGTTGGAACTTTAGAACGAGTTGGTAATAACCTTATATGTTGTCAGTGTTTGTGGCAGCGAGGTTTCGTTATAGTTCTGAGCACATTAACAAATGGAGGCAGACGCAGAGCTGTCCAATGTAAAGTCACCCGGAAAGAGAAAATTACAATGGCAAATCAAGAGTTTAAAGAACCCTTTAATATTTATTATTTCCTAGGCGTGGTTGCGGTTCTACTGATCCCGACACTGCCAGCAACATTAACTTGGATCCGCGTACTTAACGGTTACGCCACCTTTTAATGCGTTCATCCCTACAACGTTTCTTATTCAGTTTCATTGGAATGACGAGTCTATGCCTAGGAATACTGGGCATATTTCTTCCTCTTTTACCAACTACGCCCTTTATCCTACTCTCTAGCGCCTGTTTTTTACGCAGTAGCCCACGTTTCCACCGTTGGCTGTATCAACATGAAAAGTTTGGGCCGATCATTCAAAATTGGCAGCAACACCGTGCGGTCAGCAAGGCGGTGAAAAAACGCGCCATAGTTTTTATCTTACTGAGCTTTACCTTTTCTATTTGGATGGTGCCCCTCTTATGGCTGAAAGTTGGGTTGTTTATTTGGCTTGTGCTTCTGATCACTTGGTTTGCCCATCTGCCAACCCATGAGTTGGTTGCTAACCAACAAGAAAATCACTAGCATTAGCGGGAAGTGTGCCCACTCTTCGAGTGGGCTTTGTTTTTTCAGTGCCGCCTATACCGTGCGATAGGACGACACCGGAATTGTTCTGTAATCACCTTAGGTGATTAAGCAACTGAAGCTAACGTAACTATGACAACTGAAACTCTTTCACTGATCAAATCCAGCATCAAAAGCATCCCAGACTATCCAAAAAAAGGCATTCTGTTTCGTGATGTCACCAGCTTGCTAGAAGATGCCAAAGCGTATCAAGCGACGATTCAACTTCTGGTGGATAAGTACAAAGACATGGGTTTTACCAAGGTCGTTGGTACAGAAGCGCGTGGCTTTCTGTTTGGCGCTCCTTTGGCATTAGAACTGGGCGTGGGTTTTGTTCCTGTGCGTAAACCAGGCAAGCTGCCTCGCCAAACCGTTGCACAATCTTATGAACTGGAATACGGCACAGATACACTGGAAATTCATGTAGATGCGATCAAAACCGGTGACAAAGTGTTGGTCGTTGACGACTTACTGGCAACTGGCGGTACGATTGAAGCGACCACTAAACTCATCCGCCAATTGGGTGGTGAAGTTGAGCACGCAGCCTTCGTCATCAATCTGCCAGAAATTGGTGGTGATAAGCGCCTTGAAGGGTTAGGCTTGCAGGTTTACAGCATCTGTGAATTTGAAGGTCACTAACCGACAACGGATATTGGAATGAGTTATCTTGCTTTAGCACGCAAATGGCGTCCGACACGATTTAACGAAGTGGTCGGACAATCCCATGTTTTAACCGCTTTAGAGAACGCTTTGGCGCAAAACCGCTTGCACCATGCGTATCTGTTCAGTGGAACCCGAGGTGTGGGTAAGACCACTATAGGTCGTCTGTTTGCGAAAGGGCTCAACTGCGAGACAGGAATCACCGCAACACCGTGTGGGCAGTGTGCAACCTGTCAAGAGATAGATCAGGGGCGCTTTGTTGATCTGCTTGAGATTGATGCGGCATCACGCACCAAAGTGGAAGACACGCGCGAGCTGCTCGATAACGTGCAGTACAAACCTGCGCGTGGACGCTTCAAAGTTTACCTGATCGATGAAGTGCAC
Source organism: Vibrio mimicus (assembly GCF_019048845.1). NCBI lineage: Bacteria > Pseudomonadati > Pseudomonadota > Gammaproteobacteria > Vibrionales > Vibrionaceae > Vibrio > Vibrio mimicus. Next base: position 2,198,738 of record NZ_CP077426.1, on the reverse strand, counting down.
ATGCTCTCGCGTCACAGCTTTAATGCGCTACTCAAAACGCTTGAAGAGCCGCCTGAGTATGTGAAGTTTTTGCTGGCAACCACTGATCAACAAAAGCTGCCTGTGACCATCTTGTCGCGCTGTTTGCAGTTCCATCTCAAACCGATCAGTGTGGACAATATTCAGCAGCAGTTGGATAAAGTTCTGTACGCCGAGAAGATAGCCTGTGACAACAAAGCGCTGAATCTGTTAGCTCATGCCGCTGATGGTAGTATGCGTGATGCACTGAGCTTGACTGATCAAGCGATTGCTCTGGGCAATGGTGCAGTGAAAAACGACATCGTCGCGCATATGCTCGGCACGCTAGACACGGATCATGCACTGCATCTATTGCAAGCCATCAGCCAACAAACACCGCAAGCGGTGATGGAGTGCATCGATACGCTTGCGCAAAATGGCGTAGAGTGGGATGGATTGCTGCAACAGCTTTCTACCCAATTGCATCGCATTGCCATGCATCAAGCGTTGCCAGCGACTTTGGATAAATCGGTGCCTGAAGCATCAAGAATCGAGTCGCTTGCTAAAGTGTTAACGCCGCAAGATGTGCAGCTTTATTACCAAATTGCTTTGAAAGGTCGACAAGATTTGCCGTTGTCACCCACGGCGCGAATTGGCATTGAAATGTTGATGCTGCGCATGATGGCGTTTCGTCCGTCGAGTGTATCTCTAGCCAGTGTGATCACGCCGGTCAATGCTCAATCGGAAGTATCACCAGTTGTCGCACCAGCACCAATTGCTCGCCCTGCACCTCAAGCAGCAGTTCAAACACTACAGTCACAACCTGTAGTTCAGCCATCAGTGCCGCAACCCGCACAAGCTATGCCGAATTCTATGGTACAGCCTATGATGGCTGCGGAGCCTGTGATGGAAAGGGCTGCTCCGGTTGTTCAGCGAGAAGAAGCACCAATGGGTACGGCTGTCCCCAATACGGATGCTCAAAGCCAAACCACTATGCCTGCCTTAGCAGGGCTGCGTCATCAACTGCGCTCTAAGCGTCAAGAAGTACAAAACAAAGGTGCGGACGGAAAAAAGTCTGACGCGACATCTGCTACTCCTGCATCCGCGCTAGAGCGTATTGCACAGCGAGCACAGCAAGTGCAGGTGTCGCAGGATCGCAGTGATGAGGATGATTTGGAGCCAGAAGATGAAATCTATCAATGGCGTCCAATGCAGCCCATCGAAGTCGCGGTGAAAAGTGAAGTCACACCGACTCAGCTCAAAAAAGCGTTAGAGCATGAAAAAACGCCAGAAATGGCGGTGAAGCTGATCGAAGAAGCCGTTGTACAAGATGCATGGTCGGCTCTGATCCAACAACTGCAGACGGCTAAAATGGTTGAGCAATTGGCGCTAAATTCTGCTTTTGTTCGCCAAGGCGATCAGATTTCGCTGACGCTGCGTCCAAGCCATGCACATCTGCATAATGAAAAAGCTCAGCAAGAGCTAGAACAAGCGCTGAATCAAGTGCTTGGCGAATCTTGCACTTTGAGTATTGCTGTGGGGCAAGAGGGCGAAACACCGCTTGAGCTGCGTGAGCGGCTCTATCAGCAGAAACTCACCTCTGCGCTGCACAGTTTACAAACCGATCCGCATGTACAATTTATTGAGCGTCGGTTTAATGCGCAGCTAGACAGCGACAGCGTACGACCCATTTAACTGGGGTTGAAACCTAAGTGTCTCACCCCCACACTATGTGAAACATTCAACGATAACCAGAGAGATAAAGATGTTTGGTAAAGGCGGAATGGGCAATCTGATGAAGCAAGCCCAACAAATGCAAGAGCGTATGCAAAAGCTGCAAGAAGAGATCGCAAACATGGAAGTGACCGGTGAATCCGGTGCTGGCCTTGTGAAAGTGACCGTAACGGGTAGCCACAGCGTGCGCCGTGTCAACATCGATGAAAGTCTGATGGAAGACGACAAAGAGATGTTGGAAGATTTGATTGCTGCTGCATTCAATGATGCCGCTCGTCGTATCGAAGAGACGCAAAAAGAAAAAATGGCTTCAATTACCGGTGGAATGCAACTGCCTCCGGGCATGAAAATGCCATTCTAATCTGAGCTGAATTTATGCGTACCAGTCACATGCTGGAACATTTGATGGAAGCGTTACGCTGCCTGCCGGGCGTTGGCCCAAAATCAGCGCAGCGTATGGCATTCCATCTGTTACAGCGCGATCGTAAAGGCGGTTTACAACTGGCTGAGGCTCTGAGTCAGGCGATGGTTGAAATCGGTCATTGTCAGGAGTGCCGAACCTTTACCGAGCAGGATGTTTGCCACATCTGTAGCAACCCGAAACGTCAAGAAAATGGTCAGTTGTGTGTGGTCGAAAGCCCAGCAGATATTGCTGCGTTGGAAGCTACCGGTCAGTTTTCTGGTCGCTATTTTGTGTTGATGGGGCACCTGTCACCACTGGATGGCATTGGCCCGAGCGATATTGGTCTTGATACTCTGGATTATCGTCTACAGCGTAAAGACATCAGTGAGGTGATCCTCGCTACGAATCCGACTGTGGAAGGTGAAGCCACCGCGCAATACATTGCGGAGTTGTGTCGTGAGCATCAAGTCACCGCAAGTCGCATTGCCCATGGTGTCCCCGTGGGGGGCGAGCTAGAGTTGGTGGATGGCACAACCTTATCGCATTCGCTGTTAGGTCGTCATAAGCTGTTTTAACTCAGTCTTAAGAATCAAAATGCCGCTCAATGAGCGGCATTGTTTTATCTTCATCCACATCAACTGATCAGGTTAATCGCTCAAGCTCGGTTAAGTTGGTAAGGGCTTGTTGATCAGTTTTTCCGCATACGATAGGGCAGGCTTTGAAATCATGGCACACCTTTGGGCGCTCAGGGCGCCCAAATAGCTTGCACAGATTATCGTCATTGAGCTGAATACAGCGCACCCCAGCAGGTTTGCCGTGCGGCATACCGGGAATGGGTGAAGAAATACTTGGTGCGATACAACAAGCACCGCAGCCTAATCGACAATCCATCATGATCTCTTTGCGCAGGAAAAATGGGCGGCCATGCTAACAGAAAGCTCGATAGGATGCACTGACTTGCGCTTTTCTTGCACTTTAGCGATGTAAAGAGTATAAATCGTCCCCCCGATAGATAAACCGTAAGACACTGCAATGAGTACACCCTTCTGGCAAAGCAAAACGTTAGACCAAATGACCGAAGCCGAGTGGGAATCGCTGTGCGATGGCTGTGGTAAATGTTGCCTGCACAAACTCATGGACGAAGATACGGATGAAATCTACTACACCAATGTGGCGTGTAGCTGGCTCAATAGCGACACCTGCTCTTGTAAAGATTACCCCAATCGTTTTAGCTCAGGTGAAGAGTGTTTAAAGCTCACTCGCGACAAGATTGAAGAGTTTAACTGGCTGCCTGATACCTGCGCTTACCGTTTGCTTGGTAATGGTCAAACACTTCCAGAATGGCATCCTTTGCTGACCGGCTCGAAAGACGCCATGCATGCTGCCGATGAAAGTGTGCGCGGTAAAATCGTTTATGAAGTGGATGTGATTGATTGGGAAGATCACATTGTGCTGATGAGTCGAGATTAAGCTTTCTAATATCCAAGGCGAACGAATGGAGGTTATTTGCCCAACTTAAGTCCATATTTTGAGCAAGAAGTGAGTGGTATTTGAACGCAATAAGCTCTTTTATCAAACCTTTGACAAGCAAGTCACTCTATTAGCGCAAATATTAAACACAAGTGCGATCGTCCTGATCTAATGTTTATTAATAAAAATATAGTTCTCATGGGCTTTTGCGTAGCAAGGAACTCACGAAGAATTGTGTATCAATTCATAATAAAACTCTTCGTTTACTTAATATGTCTACCAAGTGATAGGCTTTAGTGGATTATCATCGCTTGGGGAGTAAATGGATAAGTGAATTATTTTTACGTAGCAAAGCGGTTATTTATTGTCGTAAACAATCACTATTAAGCCTTCATTTACTATCTTCTTTATTGTCAAAATAAGCAATAGTTCTTATTGCTATGATCGCAATTAAACTATTTATAGCTGCATGTATAGTTGAAGCATGCTCTTCCATTCCCCAATAATTCTGATGTTTAAATAACAAAGTTATCGGATAGCTTGTGATAAAAGACATTATAGTGGCGAATAAGTATTGGATGATTCTATATGTTGACATTATACAGTCCATTATTAATAATAACTATTCTTATTTTTATTTGGATTCTTATAAATGTCAAGGCTATTGTTATTTTTGTGTTTATTTCCGTTATCGTCAAATGCATCAGTGTGCTTAGATGCTATACCTAGCCATATCTATTTTCTTTCGAGTGGTGTTGAGTATTGTCTTGAAACTAAATATCAATCAATTTATATGTATGGTGCTGAAGATAGTCTGGGAGTTGTAGAAGTTTCTAATTTTGATAAAACAGTTTTTGAAATTTTATATCCAGGTGAAATATTAGAGGTGCCTAAAGTTTTTAGGATTACATCATTTCAAAACTCTTACTTAGTAGAAGTTAATGGTGTTATATATATGATGCTCCGATACAACGGACTAAACGTTCTTTAAAACCACTAAAGGATATAGGTTTGGCAGTTGTACAGAATCTGAGTGCAGCGGCAGGTACCTCCGCTGCTGGAGGTGATGATGTTCAGATTGCTCCAGTTGTCATTGGAAGTATACTTGGTACTGCAGTAGGTGTAGCCAGCGGACCACTTGCACTAATTGTTGGTCCAGCGGTTTCTTCTGCTATAACTGAGAATATAAATAGTAATGCAGGTCAGCCTCGTCCGCCATTAACATCAATTGATGTAACAGGAAATATAACATCTAAGCCACCAACTATTCTGCCTAGACCATTTCCTAATAATAATAAACCGCCAATGATTACTCCATCTCCATTTTCTAGCAATTCTAGTAGTCATGGCGGTAGCAGCAGCGGTAGTAGCGGTTGTGGTGGCTGTCACAGATAATCTTAGCTGTATTTGAAATATCGATTGGTTTTTTATAAAAGCTTAAACGCCTTGCTGCTTGCAAGGCGTTTGTCTTTGTGTAAAAGCCAAAACTAAACCGCGTTACTTCTTTGGCTGGGCATCAATACATTGACCGTGTATTTCACGGCCTTCTGGAGCCATCAAGTACAGATAGAGCGGCATAATATCGAGCGGTGTTTTTAACTTGTCTGCATCCTCTGCTGGGTAGGCTTTCGCGCGCATCGCGGTGCGAGTGCCGCCCGGGTTAATCGCATTGACTCGAATGGTGCTTTCACTCAATTCATCGGCCAGAATTTGCATCATACCTTCAGTCGCAAACTTAGAAATCGCGTAAGTCGCCCAAAAAGCACGGCCAATATGACCTACGGTAGACGTGGTAAACACAATTCGAGCATCGGCTGATTTGTGCAGCAGCGGTAGCAGCGCTTGAGTCATAAGGAACTGTGCTTTCACGTTCACTTGCATCACTTCATCGAAGCTGTCTTCGCCAATTTGATCAAAAGGGCTAAGCACACCAAGCAAGCTTGCGTTGTGTAGAACGCCATCCAAACGGCCAAACTGCTCTTCAATGGTATCCACCATATCCAGATAGTTTTGTTTGGTTGCACCTTTCATATCTAGGGGTACGATGGCAGGTGTAGGGTAACCTGCAGCTTCAATCGCATCATAAGTTTGTTCGAGCTTTTTCACGGTGCGACCGAGTAGGATCACGGTGGCTCCATGTGCCGCGAAGCTGATCGCCGCTTGTTTACCGATGCCGTCGCCGGCACCTGTTACTAAAATCACTTTCTCTTTTAGGGCATCTGCTGAGACTGAATAATTCACGTCTTACATTCCTTATTATTCTTGGCTCTTCTGGTTGATACTCCACGGTTTTTTCTTGTTAACCTCGCGGGGAATGTGGCTCAGAAGAGGATTTGCTTTAAGTCTTCGTGACAAGGTGGTTACAATACACCAATTCGCATTGAAGAAGGATGAGTCACTTGGAGTTTTTGTTAGATTACGGCCTGTTTTTGGCCAAGATTGTGACTGTGGTAGTCGCGTTGGTGGCGGTGCTGGTGGTGGTTAAATCGCTGGGTGGACGCAGTGGGGCGGCCAAAGGTGAACTGGAAATCACCGATCTGACCGAGCAGCACAAAGAGACAGTTGAACGTTTAGAATCTTATCTGCATGACGATGCCTTTTTAAAAGCGCGTGATAAGTCAGAAAAGAAGAAAGAAAAAGCAGAACAAAAAAGTCGTGAGAAATCACTCAAACAAGCGGCAAAAGAAGGCGAATTGGAAAGCAAACGCGAACCGCATCTGTTTGTGCTCGATTTTCATGGCAGCATCGATGCCAAAGAAGTCGCTTCACTGCGTGAAGAAGTCAGTGCGATTTTGGCGGTTGCACAAGCCGGTGATGAAGTGCTACTGCGCTTGGAAACCGGTGGTGGCATGGTGCATGGTTACGGCTTGGCTTCCTCACAGCTTGATCGTATCAAAGCGGCAGGCTTACCTCTGACCATCTCAGTCGATAAAGTGGCAGCCAGCGGCGGTTATATGATGGCGTGTATCGCCGATAAAATCGTCAGTGCACCGTTTGCAATTGTTGGCTCAATTGGCGTGGTGGCTCAGTTACCGAACTTCCATAAACTACTTAAAAAGAACGATATCGAGTTTGAACAACTTACCGCAGGTGAATACAAACGTACGTTAACTATGTTTGGCGAAAACACGGATAAAGCGCGTGAGAAGTTCAAATTAGAGTTGGAAGAAACGCATCAACTGTTTAAAGACTTTATTCGTGATCATCGTCCTGCGTTGGATCTGGATAAAGTCGCTACGGGCGAACACTGGTTTGGTACACAAGCTAAAACGCTGGGTTTGGTGGATGAGATTCAAACTTCCGATGATTTGATTGTTGCCGCGTGCAAGAGCAAAACCGTACTTCTGCTGCGTTATACGCAAAAGAAAAAGCTGGCCGATAAATTGGCTGGGGTGGCGGGAGATGCAGCTGACAATGTGTTGATGAAACTGATCAGCCGAGGCCAACGTCCATTAGTGTAATGTTGGTTTCCACAACGGATTTCTAATGAATAAAAACGCGCTTAGTGACCTTAAGCGCGTTTTTTATTTTATTTGATTTAGTGAGACGACTTAATCAAGGCAGCCTGTCGCGGAAAACGTCTCCAACTTGTGCTGATATTCGCTCAAGTCGCCGATGTTATTTTTCACCCATTCAGGGTTGTAATAGGTGTCAAGGTAACGTTCACCACTGTCGCACAATAGAGTGACGATCGAACCTTGCTCGCCGCGACGCTTCATTTCACACGCCAGTTGCAGTGCGCCATACAGGTTAGTGCCAGTGGAAGCGCCTGCTTTCCGGCCAAGAATTTTCTCCAACCAGTAAATGGTTGCCACACTGGCGGCATCGGGAATGGCGCGCATTTCATCCACTACGTCAGGAATAAAACTTGGCTCGACTCTTGGGCGGCCAATGCCTTCAATTTTGCTCCCACAATTGCGGGTTAATGCCGCATCACGAGTACGATAGTAGTCATAGAAAACCGAGTTTTCAGGGTCAACCACACACAGTTTGGTGTTGTGCTGCTGATAGCGAATGAAGCGGCCGATTGTGGCAGAAGTACCACCTGTTCCTGGGCTCATTACAATCCAACTCGGGACTGGGTGTTCTTCCATCTGCATTTGGCTGAAAATACTATCAGCGATGTTGCTGTTGCCGCGCCAGTCAGTGGCTCGTTCGGCATAAGTGAACTGATCCATATAATGGCCTTTCAGTTCCTTTGCTAGGCGGTGAGATTCGGCATAAATCTGATCTGAGCGGTCTACAAGGTGTGCCTTGCCACCATAGAACTGAATCTGCTCGATTTTTTTACGCGCCGTACATTTGGGCATCACAGCAATAAAGGGCAGACCAAGCAAGCGGGCAAAGTAAGCCTCAGAAACCGCTGTGCTACCAGAAGAAGATTCAATAATCGTGGTTTCTGGCCCAATCCAGCCATTACACAGACCATACAAAAACAGTGAACGTGCTAAACGGTGTTTGAGAGAACCAGTTGGGTGGGTACTTTCATCTTTCAGATAGATATCGATGCCAGAGACGCAAGGTAAATCGAGTTTAATCAAATGGGTGTCGGCAGAGCGTTGGTAGTCTGCTTCAATTTTGCGAATTGCGCTGTTAATCCACTGATGGTCAGTACACATAATCCAGTTTCTCCCTTAGGTTATGAAATAAGTTTAGCTAGGGTAGGAGAGAAAAACTTTGCTATTTTGCCTATGCTTTTGTAGTTTGGGAGAAAAATTTTCTCCTAATAAGGTGGTTTGTATGTTGCTCGACAAAATTGATCGGCAAATCTTGGCAATTTTGCAACAAGACTGCACCGTCTCGCTCAATGAATTAGCCGAAGCGGTGAACTTAACCACCACACCTTGCTGGAAGCGCTTGAAAAAAATGGAAGAGGGCGGAGTGATTCGCGAGCGGGTAGCACTGCTGGATGCTCAAGCCCTCGAGCTCTCTTTCACGGCCTTTGTGATGGTGACTACCAATAACCACTCCCATGAATGGTATTGCCGCTTTGTTACCGCAGTGGAAGAGTTTCCTGAAGTGATGGAGTTTTATCGTATGGCTGGTGAGTACGACTACATGATGAAAGTGCAGGTGAAAGACATGCAGTGTTTTGATCAGTTTTACAAAAAATTGGTCAACAGCATTGAAGGGCTGAACAAAGTGACCTCCACCTTTGCGATGGAGTCACTGAAATACACCACTCAATTGCCTCTTTAAGCGTAATTATTTAGTCGAGGAAACGCATCACGCCTTCTTGCACCGCCGTGGCTACAAGGTTGCCTTGGCGATCATAAATCTCGCCACGCACTAAACCGCGTGTATTGCTTGCTGTTGGACTTTCGATGGCATACAGCAACCAGTCATCCATCTTAAATGGGCGATGGAACCAGATGGAGTGATCAATAGTGGCCACTTGGAATTTCGGGGTCATCAAAGAAACACCATGTGGGTGCAAGGCGGTGACCAAAAATCCCCAGTCGGAGGCATAAGCGAGCAGGTATTGATGGATGAGCTGATCATCCGGCATGTTGCCGTTGGCACGGATCCACAAATATTGTTTGGGTTCGGCTTTTTGCGGTTTCAATGGATTGATGACAGTGACTGGACGCATCTCAATTGGCTTTTCACCACAGAAAGCTCGCTGCAATTTTTCTGGCAGGAAATGGGCAATTTGCGCCGCCAATTCGGATTCTGATGCGAAATTTTCTGGCCCAGGAACCACAGGCATGGTTTTTTGGTGTTCAAAACCTGGAGCATCGCCATGATAAGAGGCGGTCAGGTAGAAAATAGGGCGCCCATTTTGAATCGCTTTAACACGACGAGTGCTGAAACTTCTGCCATCACGCAAATTTTCCACATCGTAAATGATCGGCTTTTCCGGATCGCCAGGTAAGAGAAAGTAGCTGTGGAAAGAGTGCACCGTGCGGTCAGATTCCACCGTGTAACGTGCTGCTGACAGCGCTTGGCCGATCACTTGGCCGCCATAAACTTGGGGAAGTCCCAAATTCTCGCTAGCACCACGGTAGAGCCCTTCTTCCAGTTTTTCCAATTGCAGCAGACTTAGCAGTTCGTCTAACGGTTTACTCATTACCCAGAATCCCTATTTTGTATTTTTGATGATTTTGTGATGCTAGTCAGATATTTGTCAATAATCTCTCTGTCCAATGACATAAATAATCATGCAGCATATAATTTGCATGTTTCTAAATCTGATATTTCCATTAGTTAGTGAGGCCCTATGAAAAAGGTTCTACTTGTTGTTATCTCTGTTCTGTTTGGTTCTTTACTCGTAGGTTGCCAAATGAATGAATCTGCTCCTAAAGCACAAGACAAAATGCAATCCATAACGGGGAGCGTTGCGTACCGCGAACGTATTGCCCTGCCTGATAATGCAGTAGTGACGGTTTATCTACAAGATGTCTCTTTGGCTGATGTGCCTGCAACGGTTATTGCCAAACAGAACTTTATCACTAATGGTATGCAAGTGCCGTTAGAGTTCAACTTGGCGTATGACAGCAGTAAAATCAAAGCAAACCACCGCTACAGCGTGAGTGCACGCATTGAGGTGGATGGTAAATTGCGCTTTATTACTGATACCCACTATGGTGTGATCACTGACACTGATGCGACTAAGCAAGTACAAATGATGTTGATTGGTGTGCGTGGCGAATAAATAAGTTGGTAAAACCAATGCATTAAACTAATGGCAGCTTTAGGGCTGCCATTGGTATTTTCGGAGTGATATTTTTCCTGTATCACTCACTTCTACCCCTTCCGCTAACAAGAATTGCCGCTGGCGCACAAAATCATCCCCTTGCAGTGATATTTTGCCTTGACTGTTGATGACTCGAAACCAAGGTAACTGACTCCCCTCAGGCAAATGGCCTAGCGCTTTGCCTACATGGCGTGCATAACCCGGATAGCCAGCCATTTGGGCAACCGCACCATAAGTCGAAACCTTACCAAGTGGAATTTGGTGAATTACTACGAAGATCTGTTGTAAAAACTGGTCCATAATACAAATGCCCGAAACAAGTTTACCAAGGATAGGTATAGGGAGTTGGCATGATACTGTCTGCCGTACAATTTCTGATTGCGACACTTTTTGCCATTGTTGCCGCTTATGTGGCAGGGCTCAGCGATGGTGATATTCCCATCATCGCATTTTTGATCCCTGCGCTATGGTTGCTGCCCAAATCTGGGTTCTCAAGCACAGTAATGCTAGTGGCGATTGCCATTTTTGGCTTAACTTTGCCACAACAACCGATCGCTTTATCTATTAGTCAGTGGGTATTGATCCCATTATTAATGGTGGCGTTTTCACCACGCAGCAACTGGGGTGTTATTTTAGTGAGCGCACTGATCTTGTTAACTTTACAAGTCGGTATCATGGTAACTCAATCCGCAGGAAAACTGGAAGGTTCTCCTATGGTTACAGTGGTGCAGATGGTGATGGTAATGCTGATTTGGTGGGCCTCCCGTAGTTGGAAACCGAGCCATTCGCACAGTTGGTGGGCTCTGACTTTAGTCATTCCACTCTGGGTGGCAGAGCAATTTTATGCTGTGACACTGGCTTTGTTGATCACTGGCATTATTGCAGCGTGCGAATATTTAGCTTCCAAAACTACGGCTTCATTGAATTGGGGCGTTTTGCTAGGTTGGAGTCTTCCTTGTGTGAGTTTTGCCGCTTTAGTTGTGTCTCCGACCACTGATGTTCCAAACCCCGTTTTTGTTGTTTGGATCTGTTTATTGGCAACGGCATGGACAACGGATTATGTTCTCAAGAGTACAGAAGAAGCTCCGGAGTAAGTAAGGCGGAGCGCACTCATTCAAACAACTTATTCGGAGTTCGATGTTTTGCATTAGCCGTATGGATGAGTTTTTGTGAAAAGATATTCAGATCTATGAGATAAATCTCCTAGCATCGATAGTGGGTTATGCGTATTTGCGGTAAAATACGCGGCAAAAAATAACACTAAAATTCAACGTTCATGCTAGTTAATACTTTTTATCGCCTAGTTTTATTGTTGCTTGGTTGGATCGCTATTTCCGCCAGCAGCTTAGCTAGTTCTCAACCTTACGTGGTCGCCACCGAAGCCGATGATGTGGTGACACGTGTTCTTTTTGATTCGATTGCTTACCATTTCAACATTGAGATTGAATACGTCAATTACCCTAGTTTTAACCATATCTTAATGGCGATAGAGTCTGGTCAGGCGGACTTTGCTGCAAACGTTACTTATACCGATAGTCGCGCTAAGAGGTTTGATTTTTCAAGTCCAACCAATATTGAATACACCTATCTCTACAGCTATGGTGGACTCCGCTTAAGTGACGTTCGTACGGTGGGTATCCCGAAGGGAACCATTTATGGTGAATTGCTCAAAGAGCACTACCCCTATATCCAACAAGCTGAATACCAAGGGAATTTAGAGGCGATCGCTTTATTGGATAGTGGGCGTGTTGATGGGGTTGTCGATGCAATAAATCAATTGAAGCCAATGTTACTCAAAGGACTTGATGTTCAGTTGCTAAATGATCAAATACCGATTCAACCAGTCTCAATTGTGACTCCTAAAGGCAGGCATGGTGAGTTACTGAGTAAAATTGAACAATATGCACATACAGCTTATGTCCAGCGTCTATTACGTGAATCCATCCAAAAATATCAGCTCGATATTCGTAAACAAGCTCTGCGCCAAGCGGTAAATGATAGCGGTTTGAACGCACAACGCGTATTACGTGTAAAGCTAGAGAATAACCCGCAATACGCTCTATATCTGCCAGATGGATCTGTTCGGGGTATCAGTGCCGATGTGCTATTTCAAGCTTGCGAGATGTTACTACTTAAATGTGAATTGGTCAGTGATGGGCAAGAAACGTGGGAAAATATGTTCTCCGACTTGCAAGAGAAAAAAATTGATATCCTTGCTCCGGTAACCATTTCGCCACAGCGTAGGAATTTTGTCTATTACAGCGAAAGTTACTACCAACCACAGGCAATTCTAGTCAAACGTGAACATTATAAAGATGATGTGTATAGCAATGTTTCTGAACTCGTTGCCGAGCGGATAGGTGTGATCAAAGGAGATTTTTTTGAAGAGCTACTGCAGCAAATGTTGCCGAACAAGAGGTTGTATACCTACGCAAATCAGCATGAGAAGTTGCAGGGATTATTGAACAAAGAAGTGGATTACATCGTTTTGAGCCGAGCGAACTTCAATCTCCTGCTTCGTGAATCGAAAGAGATGTTACCGATCGTAGAAGACACCATGATTGGTGCATTTTATCAATATGACATCTCGATTGGCTTTGCTAAAAACCCACTAGGGGCAACGCTAGCACCACTGTTTTCTCGGGCGATCAAAATGATCAATACCGAACAAATCATTCACACTTATGATTTTCAACCAGATTGGCGGGCGACATTATTAGCTGAAAAAAAATATCAGCGCAGCACACAATGGTTATTTGCGATGGCCTTACTAGCGTTATTCATCATCGCTTTTTATCTACACGGAATTTCACATAGTGATAATTTAACTAAGCTGCGAAATCGACGAGCTCTTTATAACCGTTATCGCCGAGGTTTATCTGCACGTCATTCATTGGTGTATCTCGATGTGAATAAATTCAAAGCAATTAATGATCAATATGGCCATGAAATTGGAGATAAGGTACTCAGACAACTGGCACAACGTATTGATCATGTTTGGCGTGGCCGTAGTTATCGTATTGGCGGTGACGAATTTATCTTGATTGGCGAACCCTCTTCGTCACATCTTCAACAAGTGGTTCAGCAGTGCGAGCGTTTTATGTTTGTCGATGCAGAACGTGATGTCAGTTTCGAAGTGACAGTGGCCATAGGTATTGCTCCGGTTCGTGAACGCACCACCTCGCTTAATGATGTTATGCATCAAGCGGATCTTGCTATGTATCGTTCAAAAATTGAGTCAACACCCCATCAGTTCAAACATGATTTGGAGGTCAAAGCCTTACACATTGTTTAATCAAATTGGTGAAATGCTGTTCGGTTGGAATAGGATGTGGGCTTAGAAGGGGATTATTGCTTGCATTGCCCAAGTCGATGTTTAATAATCGCACCCGCTTTGGAGATAATCCAAACTCAAATCGATGGAGGCCCTGGTCCTCCCGCAACACTAGTTCGTGAACCTGGTCAGATCCGGAAGGAAGCAGCCACAGCGGATGATGTGTGTGCCGGGATGTGGCTGGGGCCTCCGCCCATCTGTCTTTCCTAAAAGTCCAAAACTTACCGCATGTCGCTCGGCTTTTTTCATATGACGATCTAGATGAACAAATTTGGGCTAAGGTGAAACTTGCCATATTACACACTGATGTGCCTGTTCTTCTGTATCGCCATCACTGATTTGGTTAGACGAGAATTTCACTCCATCGCAATGATAATTTTCATTGCATTCGCTTGCTCAAAGTTAATCTCATTACCGATCAAAGCCGCTAAGGCCGCTTCACTGAGCAGTAGTACACTTTGAGTATCATCGGGTGCCGGGACATGTATTTTGAGCTGACCGGATTGACGTTGTGACCAAAGTTGACTATCGACTAAGTAGATATAGCTTACCTCATCGAGTTCGGCAGGCCATTTCCGATGGAGTAAGTTTAACCACCATTGAGCACGAGCTAATCCTTGCACACCGGATAACTTTTGGGGTCGATTGATTTTTTTCGAGATGATTGCTTCGCGAGTGGCTAAAGCGACATCCAGTGAACCAGGGTAACTCTCTGCAAATGGGTTATTAAATTGCCCATCGTAAGAGCAAGCCAACACGGGTTGGCTTGCTGCATACCATAGAACAAGAATGACCCCTAAGTGCCTACAGCGCACCATCTTGATCTCCTTGTTAAGGGGTAACGATATTGAACCAGAAATTGAATTTATCCAGCATTTCCACGAAGTCTTTGAACACTTGTGGATTACCTTTAAGTTCAATATCACCATCCGCAATCGCTTTTTCTAAGGTGACATTACCTAATTGCACATCATCTAGCGTTGCTTTTGTCAGCGTAAGGGTAACGTCCGCTTTCTTCGCTTGTTTACGAGTATGGTTGAGTACCGAGTTCTCTAAGTACAAAGTGTATTGTTCATCCAGATCCGTAAAATTGATATTGATCGCGAAGGTTTTGCCGGCCGCTTTTTCTGGCAAAATACGCACTGAGAGGTAATCAAACAGCATTTCAGGTGGCATATTTTTGATAATGTCAGGAGAGGCGGTGTTGGTTCCGCCACTTTGTGGCGTACCATTTCTGAGCTCATAGGCACCTTGTAAGTAGACAGAACGCCAAGGGCCAGACTCTGCTTGGTAACCGAGCTGCTCATAAGTATCGGCTAACAGCGCTTTGCCTCGTTTACTTTGCGGGTTAGCAAACACAACATGTTTCAATGCTTCTGCGACCCAACGATAGTTACCCTTGTCAAAATCTGCCTGTGCTTTATCTATGACCGCACTTTCTCCTCCCATGTATTCCACATACTTAATCGCGGCATTGGTTGGTGGTAAGTTGTTGAGGTCTGAAGGATTGCCTGAATACCAACCCATGTAACGTTGGTAGACCGCACGGCTATTGTGGCGCAAGGTGCCGTAGTAGCCACGAGTGCTCCAGTTTTTCTCTAATTCTTTCGGGAATTGAATGATCTCAGAAATTTCGGAGCCGATATAACCTTGGTTCATTAAACGCACGGTTTGATCATGGGTGTACTTGTACATGTCGCGTTGCTGTTTGAAATACTTCACGATCTCTTTTTGACCCCAAAGAGGCCAGTGATGGCTTTGGAATTTCACTTGAACATCATCACCCCACATCTCGATGGTTTCATTGAGGTAGGAAGACCATTTCAGCGCATCACGCACTTGAGCTCCACGCAATGTTAAGATGTTATGCATGGTGTTGGTGGAGTTTTCCGCCATCCAGAGTGCTTTTTTATCAGGGAACCAAGTGTTGAATTCTGTCGGAGCCTCAGTACCTGGTGTGTATTGGAATACCATGCGGACGCCATCAACAGTGAGTTCTTCCCCTGTTTTTTCAACCACATAGGTTGGTTCGATCAGAGTCGGTAATCCTGTAGAAGTCGTCTGACCCAGACCGCCATTGACACCACCACGTTCATCACGTGGCAGTAAGGCTCCGTACATATAGATTGCTCGTCGTCCCATGGCGTTACCGGCAATCACGTTTTCGGATACAGCGTGCTCGGTGAATCCGTGTGAAGCGATAATTTTAACTTTTCCTGCTTTGACATCTTCTTCATTCACAATGCCACGAACACCGCCGAAATGGTCGATGTGACTATGAGAATACACCACTGCAGTGACAGGGCGTTCACCCAATTGCGCATTAACGAAATCGAGTGCTGCTTTTGCTGTTTCTTGAGAGATTAAAGGGTCAAAAACAATCCAACCTGTGTCACCTTTAACAAAGGTAATATTTGAGAGGTCATAAGCGCGAACTTGATAGATACCATCCGTCACTTCAAACAACCCATTAATCACGTTTAACTGAGCATTACGCCATAAACTTGGGTTCACGCTATCGGGAGCTTTAGCATCTAGCGTAATAAACTTTTTATACGCTTCCAGATCCCACACCACGTTGCCATTGGCGTTTTTGATGGTCACAACATCTTGTTTTGCAATCAAACCACGTTGGGCATTTTTAAAATCGGTTTGATCTTTGAAATCCAACGCTTTGTACACAGCTTGGTTAGCTTCGATAGTCGCTTGCGTCGCCGGTTTAGATGGGATGGGCTCTGCGAGTGCAGTACCCGAAGTCAAGACCACTGTCATGCATAAAATGAGATGTCTCATATTCTTTCCTTGTATGAATTTTGTCGAACTAATTCGACAAATAGACAGTAACAAACGTTATTTAAACATTCATAAATTAAAAAAATTGCAGTTGGTTACATTTATAAACTTTGAACTGTGGCAGGGAAAATCATTCTCATTTCAAAAGTTATGTTTACTCTGATCGTTCATGTTTTCAGGATTTGAGATTGCTACCTCACCGTTTTTCTCGTTGACAGAAGCATTTTTAAGAATAGGATATATGTATATCCATATATATTGGAGTTGGTCATGTTGCCTCACCAGTTTTTCAAATTACTTGCCGATGAAACGCGGGTGCGTTGCTTACTGATGATTGCTCGGGAAGAGAAGGTGTGTGTGGCTGAACTCACCGAAGCCTTGAATGAGAGTCAGCCGAAAATTTCCCGCCATTTGGCGTTGCTGCGTGCCAGCGGCGTGGTGGTCGACATCCGTCAGGGGCAGTGGGTGTTTTATCGTATTTCCGAACAACTGCCGGGATGGATGCGCAAGCAGATCCAAGGGTTGGTGGAATCCAACTGTCTTAAACAAGAATACCAGCAAGATATTCAGCGCCTCGCCGAGATGACCTCTCGTCCTCAGTGCTGTGTGTAAAGAACCAAGTTGAGTTATCCCTCAACGGCTTAGCGTTGTAGCCAAGATGGCTGCTTAGTTGGGAAGGGATAAAAACAAGTTTAAAGGAAAAGGAAGATGGCAATTAAAGTCGGAATTAATGGATTTGGTCGTATTGGGCGTTTGGCTTTAAGAGCTTCGTTTGATTGGCCTGAGATTGAGTTTGTACAGATCAACGATGTGGCGGGTGATGCTGCAACATTAGCGCACCTTTTGGAGTTCGATTCGGTACAAGGTCGTTGGCACCATGCTGTGAGCAGTGAAGCGGATGCTGTCCTGATCAACGGCAAACGCATTCGCACAACACAAGAAAAAGCGATTGATGCTGTGGATTGGTCGGGCTGTGATGTGGTGATTGAGGCTACGGGTAAGCACCGTAAAGGCGAGTTCTTGAACCAGTATTTGGCACAAGGAGTGAAGCGCGTCGTTGTTTCAGCTCCCGTCAAAGAAGAGGGGATCGCCAATATCGTGGTGGGGGTGAACGACCACATCTTCAATCCTGAACAACATCGCATTGTTACTGCTGCTTCTTGTACCACCAACTGTATTGCCCCTGTGGTGAAAGTGATCCACGAAAAACTGGGTATTGCGCAAGCCTCTTTTACCACCATCCATAACCTAACCAATACGCAAACCATTTTGGATGCCCCACATAAAGATTTACGCCGTGCGCGTGCTTGCGGTATGAGCCTTATCCCCACTACGACCGGTTCTGCCAAAGCGATTATCGAAATTTTCCCAGATCTGAAAGGCAAGATTGATGGACACGCCGTGCGTGTGCCGCTGGCGAATGCGTCGTTAACCGACATCATTTTTGATGTGGAGCGTGATACGACGGTGGAAGAGATCAATCAGCTTTTAAAACAGGCTTCAGAAAACGAGCTTAAGGGTATTTTGGGTTTTGAAGAGCGTCCACTGGTGTCGATTGATTACCAAGGCGATCAACGTTCAACGATTGTGGATGCGCTCTCCACCATGGTGGTTGGTAAGCGAATGGTGAAAATCTACGCTTGGTATGACAACGAAATGGGTTACGCCACGCGCACTGCGGAATTGGTTCGTAAAGTCGGTTTGGCATAAGGAGTAGTTAAAATGACGCATCCAACTTGGGAATTACCGATCGCAGAAACTCAGGCGAGCTTAGTGCTCACGCCTTGTCCGGGGACCAAAGGCACACCACTGTCGGAAAGTATTGCCCAACTGAAAGCGCAAGGGGTTTCGGCTGTAGTCACGGCGCTAAGCCATGAGGAAATGGAGCAGCATGGTGTCGGTGAGCTACCTGCGGAAGTCGAAAAAGCCGGATTAGAGTGGTTTCATGCGCCGATTGAAGATGATTGCGCGCCGGATGCCGCCTTTGCGCAAGATTGGCAACAGTGCTCACCCGCTTTGCATCAGGCACTCAGCCGCGGTGAAAAAGTCGCTTTGCATTGTATGGGCGGTTCGGGTCGTACTGGCCTGCTGGCGGCGCATCTGCTGCTTGAAAAAGGTTGGTCGTTGGAAAGCATTATTACTCAGGTGCAAGCATTAAGACCGGGCGCTTTTACCAAAGAAGTGCAAGTAGAGTACGTCCAACAGCTCGTGAATTCATAACCAGAGCAAAGAGCCGCATCACGCGGCTCTTTTTAAGAGAGTGTTTATGTTGTCCCAACTGAATGCCAATGTTCGTCAGTACATGCTTGTGACGTTCAACTACTGGAACTTTACCCTGACTGATGGGGCGCTGCGCATGTTGGTGGTGCTCTATTTCTATGATTTGGGCTACTCCAGCTTAGCGATTGCCTCGCTGTTTTTGTTCTATGAATTTTTTGGTGTTGTGACCAACTTAATTGGCGGGTGGCTTGGGGCTCGGTTGGGGCTGAATCGAACCATGAACATCGGGCTTGGTTTGCAAATCATCGCATTCCTGATGCTGGCAGTGCCAGCAAGCTGGCTGACCATTCCTTGGGTAATGGCCGCGCAAGCACTTTCTGGCATAGCGAAAGATCTCAATAAGATGAGTGCCAAAAGCGCCATCAAAACCTTAGTGCCAGAGAATGCACAAGGCGCGTTGTATAAGTGGATTGCGATACTGACGGGTTCAAAGAATGCCTTAAAAGGCGCTGGATTCTTCTTGGGCGGCGCGTTGTTGTCCTTGATCGGTTTCCAGTACGCGGTGGCTGCTATGGCAGGTGTGTTGGTATTGGTTTTCATTGGCAGCGTAATGAGTTTGAAATCGGATATCGGTAAGGCTAAGAACAAGCCTAAGTTTTCCGATATTTTCTCTAAATCGGCGAGTGTGAACATCTTGTCGGCGGCACGGCTCTTTCTGTTTGGCGCGCGCGATGTGTGGTTTGTTATTGCCCTCCCTATCTATTTAGGTAGCGTGTTTGGTTGGGATCACAGTGCTGTGGGGGGCTTTCTGGCGCTTTGGGTGATTGGCTACGGCGTCATTCAAGGATTCGCGCCCAAAATCACAGGCAGCAAATCGGAGCATCCACCAGCAGGGCGAGCCGCTATTGGCTGGGCATTGGCACTGTCCTTGGTCACGGGGCTGATTGCTTACGGTGTGCAGATACAGTGGCACCCAGAAGTGGTGATCATCGGAGGACTCATGCTGTTTGGTGCGGTATTTGCGGTGAACTCCTCACTGCATTCATACCTGATTGTCAGCTACGCCAAAGATGATGGCGTGTCGCTTGATGTCGGCTTCTACTACATGGCGAATGCGATGGGGCGCTTAATCGGCACGATATTATCCGGCTGGGTCTTCCAGCTTTGGGGGCTTGCTGCTTGTCTTTGGGTCTCTTTCGGATTCTTAGTGCTGACGACGCTGATCTCATTTTGGCTGCCGAATCGTAATCAGGCATCACAATTTCAATTGAAATAATGAGTTCGATGAACTTATCGCGGGCGTATGTACTTATTCCTAATTAATGACTTTTAATGGAAATACGAATGTATTGGGTAAATACATAATCAATACATTTCAATGTTTAATTAATGGATCTTAATGTTGTGGGAATATTCTTACATTCTTTGTTTTTTAATATATTAACTTATACATGCGGTATCGGCTGTAGATATATAAGTGGTTCCTTATTATTTGATAGTTGGACTAAGTTTTTAGTTCTCACGATAGTGTTTTTGGTTGTGGATTGATCTGAAATGTAAGATTTTGTTTCATATATTAAGTTTGAATAAATAAAGGCTAAGGTTTTGGATGGTGACTCATTCTTAAGGTGAATTGCTTTGTGTGACTTTATTTTTGCTTGTTATTCTTTTTTGTCGAGAATGAAAATAAACTTTGAAGCAAATTCTCATAGTTAAAATAATTTTTTTAAGTTCATAAAATTGTAATAAGTGCGCTGGTTTTTGAAAGTATAAAAACAATTTACATTTACTTACATTCTTGAAAAACAGAATCAAATAAATTTCTTCCTATAATGAGACATAAATTTTGTTCAATAAAATAAGTCTCGAAATAATGAAAAGATCAGCATTAACCCTAATGCCAACCGTTCTTGCATTAGCAGTGGGAATGGCGATGCCTGCAGCGCAGGCGGCAATCAATAGTGACGCTTCTGTTGTTGGCACTGAAAGCCAGTGGTGGAATACCTACAAAGTGACGTTGACCAACAATGGCAGCCAGCCAGTTGAACTGCGTGGCGCAAGTATTGTGTTTGATACCAACCTTTCACTTTCAACACCTTCTTGGTCAGCACAAGGCATCTCATACCCAAGCATGAGTTTTAGCAGCAACGCGCAAGGTTCAGTGTTTAGCAACCGCTTAGCGCTGAGCTTTGATCAAGGCAGTTGGGTTAAAACGCAACTGCTGCCGGGGGCAAGCATTGATCTTACTTTAGGCGTTAGTGGTGTGCTCGATCTGAGCCTGCTGCAAAGCACGATCGCACTGGAAACTGATGGTGACATCGAACCGGGCGAGCCAGAAATTTCTCTGGAGCTAGCTTCACCCGTTCAAGGTGCGGAGTTTATTGAAGGTCAAACCGTTGCGATTTTGGCGAACGTTACTGCAACCAACACAACAGTAAAAACCGTCACGTTCTTGGTGGATGGTGAGCAGATTGCGTTGCTTGAGCAAGCACCATTCCAAGCGAATTGGACTGCGGCTGGTGAGGGTGCTCACTCCATCAAAGCCATCGTGGAAGATGCTTCTGGTTTGCTGAAAGAGCAAGCGGTACGTATTACTGTAAAGGCCGAAGAAATTGATCCACCGGTTGAGCCTGAAGTTCCTGTTGCCCCTGTGATTGAACTGACTAATACACGTAACGGACAAAGCGTATTCTTGGGCAAAGTCACCACACTGGCTGCGAATGCTTCTGATGACAATGGTGACTTAACTGCGGTTGAGTTTTTGGTGAATGGCGAAGCGATTGGCCGTGTTACGCAAGCCCCATATCAAATGGCTTGGACTCCGGTGGCTTTAGGTCAATACACCATCGAAGCGATCGCTTACGATGCAGCAGGGCACCAAACGCAAACCCCAATGGTGACAGTGAACGCCAAAGAAATGGGCACGGGCAACCTAAGTTGTGACATCAAACAGATCTATCGTGAAGATGGCACTGAGTGTATGGGTGACGATCACCCGCGCCGTATCATCGGTTATTACACCTCATGGCGTACCGGTAAAAATGGTCTGCCAGCCTACCTCGCCGGCGATTTGCCTTGGGAAAAACTGACCCACATTAACTACGCGTTCGCCAGCATCAACAAGTCTGATTTCAGCATGCAAGTGGATGATTCTGCGACCAAAATGACGTGGGAAAATGTACCGGGTGCAGAGATGGATCCTTCACTGCCATACCAAGGTCACTTCAACCTGCTGAGTAAGTTTAAGAAACAGTACCCCGATGTGAAAACGCTGATTTCTGTCGGTGGTTGGGCGGAAACCGGTGGTTTCTATCCAATGACGACCGATCTGGCTTCTTGCTCCGTGAATATGGAAGGCATCAAGGCGTTCAACAAATCGGCAGTGGATTTCATCCGTCAATACGATTTTGATGGCGTGGATATCGACTACGAATACCCATCATCAATGAAAGATTCCGGTAATCCGGTCGATTTCGAGCAGTCGAACAAGTGTCGTGGCCAGTTGTGGGATAACTACATGGTGATGATGACCGAACTGCGCAAAGCGCTGGATAAAGCGGGCGAAGAAGATGGCCGTCGTTACATGCTGACCATCGCGTCACCTTCATCAGGTTACCTGCTGCGTGGTATGCAAGACTTTGCGATGCAAGATGTACTGGATTACGTCAACATCATGTCTTACGACCTGCATGGTACGTGGAACGAGTTTGTCGGCCCACAAGCCGCACTGTTTGATGATGGTAAAGATGCTGAACTGGCCAAATGGGGCGTGTACACGACTGCAGAGTATCAAGGTATTGGCTACTTAAACCAAGCGTGGACGCACCACTTCTTCCGTGGCGCCTTTAAACCAAGTCAAATCAACATGGGGATTCCTTACTACACCCGTGGCTGGCAAGGTGTGAGCGGCGGTAATAAAGGTCTATGGGGTCGTGCGGTTGAGCCTAACCAATCGTCATGCCCAGAAGGCACCACCGTTTGTGGTTGGGGCGCGGAAGGTACCGATAACATCTGGCATGATGTGGATGCCAACGGTAACGAAATCAAAGCCGGTGTAGTGCCAATGTGGCATGCGATGAACTTGATGCATGCTGAAACATTGGGTATTGACGGTATGCCAAGCTATGGCCCAGCGTGGGGCATGGATCCAAACAACCCGAAACACCTGATTGAAGGTAAATACGAGCGTGTGTGGAGCCAAGAGCTGCAAACTGCATGGCTGTGGAACGACTCCAAAAAAGTGTTCCTGAGCATTGAAGATAAAGATTCACTGAAGCCAAAACTGGACTACATCGTTGATAACGGTTTAGGCGGCATGATGATTTGGGAAATGGCAGGTGACTACTCGTATGATGCGGTGAAACGCGAATACGTGATCGGTTCTGACATGACTTCTTATGCTCATGAAGTGTTTGCTGCGGCGGAGCCGATGGATATTCGTCATAACGATCTGCCACAACCAGACTCGGTGATTGACGTTACGGTTTCGACCACTGACTGGCCAGAAGGCGATAGCAACTACCCAATCAACCCAACCTTAGTGTTCACCAACCACTCTGAGGTGGCGATTCCGGGCGGTTCAACCATTGAATTCCTGATGCCAACCTCAACCGGTGATATCGTCAAAGATTGGAGCGGTGCAGGCCTGAAAGTGATTGAAAGTGGTCATACTGGCAGCAACTTCTCGGTGAATGGTGAGAAGAAACTGTTCCACAAAGTGGCAGTAACACTGCGCTCAACCGAAACGATCCCTGCGGGCGGTGAATACAGCGTTGATATGGTGTACTACACCCCAGTGTCTGGCGTGGCTAACGGCGTGCGCTTTATCGTGGGTAACGAAACGGTTGGTCTGAAGAAAGACTTCCCAACACTGCCAGCGTTTGAAGGTGCCACCGATGGCGGCAATGGTAACGAAGGTGGTGCGGGCCAATCTTGTGCCGATGCTGGCATCAACCTGAATGGCTTGAAAGTGTACCCAGAGTTTCCACGTGGTGACCACGCGGCAGGCGGTGACCAACTGATCCACAACGGTTCAGTATGGCAAGCGAACTGGTGGACGAACAGCACGCCATCCAGCGCCGATGCATCATGGAAAGCGGTGTGTAAAATCTAAGAGCAACGCATCAAGAGATGTGAAAGCCCAGCCATTGCGCTGGGCTTTGTTTTTAGATGCTGAATTTAGAGCCGCTTAACGTGCTAAAGCGGGATAAGTAAAAAACAGCAAATGGGCAAAGTTAAATAAGAAATGCACACCCACGCTGGCCCAAAGACGGCCAGTGAAATGGAACACCAAACCATACCCAAGTCCTGCTAGAGCGGCGAAGATCATCAGCAGTGAACCGCCCGCCACATGAGCCATGCCAAACAATGCACTGGCGATCAAAAGTCCGGCAACTGTGCCGAATTTTTTTTGGGCTTGTTGCTGAATCAAACCACGGAATAGAGCTTCTTCCGCCACGCAGGTAAACAGCAAGTTATTGATGGCAAAAATCCACCACCATTCAGGTAGTGACCATTCAAACGCTAAAGCACCTAGCCAAACTGCGATAGGCAATAGAGCAAACAGTGGGATCAGAGTGACGAGTGTTGCTCCCCATTTAGGCGACTGTTGGTTACCGAGTAACGCAGGGTAAGCCAGCAAAAGAGCAAAAAAGACTAATGGCTTATCCAGATTCAGGTAAAGGCTAAAGGGGGTGCTGTGTGGGCTTGCGATGACTTTATCTAACACTTGTAAGTTGGAGAAGCCTGGAAGCCAATGGAGGAAGAGAGCCAAGCACCACAGCAGCAAGGCAACCCAAGCGGCGGTGCGCCAGTGTGATTTCCCGTTAGCAGCACAATAAGCCAGAACAAAACCAAGACCAACGCTTACACCACCGGTTAATGATAAATTCCCCATCCAGAAGGCGCAGAGCAGAGTGAAGAGCAATAATCCCCAAGTGATTTGGCGATAACGAGTAAATCCAGTAATAACAGCAAGAGCAAAGGGCAACCAAAGCAAAGCGGAAGCAGAAAGTAACATATTGATATCCTATTTATCTCCCTGTTGCTTCAAGAGCTTAGGGTATGAAACAGGGATAATGACGTGCTAAGCACCGTTCGACAAGTTTCTATGTCTTATAAACGGACTGGTTAAACCTGTGGTAGGTTCATCGTAAATCGCGATACTCCGTTGATAATAATCATGAGATAGTTACATTAATGCTCAAAAATGATTTTTTAAAATGAAAAATGAGTGTTTTTGTGAGTTGATGGTGAGTAAAAAAAGATAGATTACTCAGGTCAACGGAACGAGGAGAAACTCAATGAAAGCACGTCATCTTTTACCTGTACTCGCTGCTGCTGCAGTCAGCTTACCTGCTCTTAGCAACCCAGTGATGAGCATCAGTAGCCAAGACATTCAAGAAGGTTCACGTATGGCGAACCAATTTGTCTTTAATGGTTTTGGTTGTAGCGGCGATAATTTGTCACCACAGCTGAGCTGGAACAATGCCCCGAAAGGCACAAAGAGCTTTGCGATTACGGCTTATGATCCTGATGCTCCCACGGGTAGTGGTTGGTGGCACTGGGTGGCCGTGGATATTGCGGCGGATCAACACGCCGTGGCTCGTGGTGCAGCAAAACAACTTAAAGGTGTTCGTGAGCTGAACAACGATTACGGCTTTAGTGGTTTTGGTGGCGCTTGCCCTCCGCAAGGTCACGGTATGCACCGCTATCAATTTACCGTGTGGGCATTACCTTTCGAAAAAATGGAGCTTCCACAAGGGGCTTCGAATGCACTGGTTGGATTTATGCTGCGTGCCAATGCGCTTGAGCAGGCCACATTAACCGCCACCTATGTGAATGAGTAATAAGGAAGATAAATGAGCAAAGTGATCGTGCAGACTGGGCAGTTTAAAGGTTTGCGTAAACAACCGCTGCACAATGTACTGATCTATGCCCCCACCATTATTTGGGTAACCCATGGGCATAAACAGCTCTGGTGGCACGACACTACGCTCAATTTTCATGCAACGGATTGGCTGCTATTGCCAGCCAATCACTACCTCACTTTTGTGAATGTGCCGCAGCAGGCGCAGTTTTATTCACGAACGTTGACCTTACATGAGGCGCCACCTGCGGAATGGATAGCGCAATCAAGTCAATCTGAGCGGAATGAAGAACCTAGAGTGAAAGTGAATGCTGCGTTGGCATACTGTTTTGAGCTTCTCTATGAGATGAACCAACAATCGCTCAGTGAAGACACGCAACGGCAGTTTGTGTTGGGCTTTTATGCCCAACTGCGTGATGCGAAAGCGCTGCATCTGCTTTTTCCAAGCGAAAATGCCTTGATGCGTGAACGCCTTGCGCGTTACCTGAGCGTCAATCCCGGTGATGAGCACAATATTGAAACCGTGGCAGCGCATTTTGCGATGAGTCGAGCGACATTAGCTCGTTATTTAACAGCAGAAGGAACAGGCTTTCGAGAAGTGCTAAGTGAAGTGCGGATGAACTACGCGCTCGCACTGCTGCAAGAGTTACGTCCTTTGATGGACGTTGCGCTGGCCTGTGGATACCAATCTTTGACTCGATTTTCAGCGCGTTTTAAACAGCAGTACCGGATCACGCCGCATCAATATCAACAAACGCTAATGGATAAGCCGTGAAAATAAAAAGAGCCACCTAAGGTGGCTCCTGAAGTATGGAGTGCCGAGATTAAATGCCCGCACGCTTTAGCAGACCAGCCATCAAAGCTGAACTCGATTTCACTTGCTTAGATTTGTTGATCAGATTTTTCGCTAGAGCTTGGTTATCAATGCTTTTTGCGATGAACGACATTGCATGGTAGAAATCGCTGGCTGATTTGATTTTGTTAGCATCATTGAGTGGCGCAAGTAGTTTCACCATTTCGGTGCCTTTCATTTTTTTCTCAGTGGCATATGCTTCAACGGCATCCAACACTAAGTCGAGATCGCCCATGGCTTCCGCGCTTTCCACGCCATGCTTTTTCATCTCTTTTTGGTTGCGTTTGCGCAGTTGCTTAATCATAAACGCAGGTTTGTTGATTTTTCTAAAACCAAAGTAACCTGCAGCAATCACGATGACGATCCCGCCGACCACATAACCCCAAATGGAGCCGCTTGACTCAACTACAGGTTGTACGGTTTGGGTGGCAAAATCGACGGTGGTAGAAACATCAGACATCTTACAAATCCTATCGGTGGTGCTTCAAAACAGAAGCTATTAATTAATCTGGCTGCCGAGTTGGCGCATTGCGGTGCATCAATCTTTATTAAAAGTACGATTGAAAAGCACGTTTTTTTCACCAGCTTTGTCAACATCAATGGGGATGCGCATCAATAAAACCAAGCACCTCGTTGCCAACCTTTGCATTTGCTTGTCCAGTTTGCTGAGTGAGCTCACAAAAATTGTGACAATTTTGGATTTTGCCCTTCAACCGCTTTGGCTTAACTGGCAGCGCGGCGCAGACGGTCATGTACGGCGAGCCACGCTTCACCTTGTGGTGGGCGCTCTAACCAAATTTCATCTACACCCCATTTGTCCACTTCGGCCAGAGAGCGATATAACGCTTGCCCATAGGCTTTAGCGTCCTGCGGCATCGGTTTCAGTAAACGCTGTTCGTTAGCTTGCTGCTCAGAAAGATGGAGCAGAGCAATTTTTACATCACTGGCTTGGGTCGCGAGCTCATTCTGTACATTGTCAATGACCCGCAGGCGCGTTTTCGGTTGATAGTGGCTATCCACGTTGCCCGGAACCGCCACTTGGTGAACTTGTGGCTGCAGCACTTCTTGACCTAACACGGCGCTGAGTTCACTGGCGGTAATTGGGCCAGCACGGAGTACGCGAATTGGTTTGCTGGTTAAATCAACAATCGTGGATTCCAAACCATGCTGACATTCACCGCCATCCAATACCGCTGCCAGTTTGCCATTGAGGCCATCTAATACTTGCTGAGCAGAGGTTGGGCTGAGTTTTTTATATGGATTGGCAGATGGAGCGGCCACGGCTAGATGATGCGCTTTTAGTATCTCCAACAAAACAGGATGCGCCGGAACACGCAATCCAACCGTTTCTAAGCCGCCCGTTACTACCGGTGACACATGCTCCGCTTTGGGCAGCAACATGGTGAGTGGCCCTGGCCAGAATGCTTGCGCTAATTGATAGGCTTCGTCAGCAATATCGGTTGCCCAATCGCAAAGTTGTTCTGCCGAACCTAAATGAACGATTAACGGATGATTGGCTGGGCGACCTTTTGCGCTAAAAATTTGTTTCACTGCCTCAGGTTGGGTGGCATCGGCCGCCAATCCATAGACGGTTTCGGTCGGTATCGCAACCAGTTGGCCTTGCTTAAGTAACTGCGCTGCGCATTCAATATCAGCAGGTGTCATCGCTGAAAGCTGTTGGGTATTCAACAAAAAATCTCCGTGGTTCGGCATAACTCAATCGCATCATCCATCCGCTGATTCATTTGGGGATGGTGTTTTGAAGAGCGGCATTCTAGCAAACCTTGAAGCAGAACCCTACTCAAGATTGAGTTTGGAAAAGCACCGTTAAAGCACAGGTTTATTGTTAACTTTAAAACTAAAACTGCCCATCTCTGTCATTGACGAGTTCAATATTGGACTACACTTGAGTTAAGACATTGGTTTATATCGCAACCCTAACGTTGGAATGAGAACAGAGATGGATCGGAACTGTGCCTTTAATATTCCTACTATTGCCAAGATGGTCGGGAGTGATCTCGTGGAGCCTATGCTGATCAGCTATCAAGAGACCATGCAGTCTCAGCTGCCCAAGTTACAGGCAACCGCGACAACGCAGTCGGTGAGTGAGCTGCATCGATTAGTGCACAGCATGAAATCATCGGCGCGATTCATTGGTAGTGACGTATTGTCTGATCTTTGTTTCCAATTAGAGATGAAAACGGCGGCTGATCCGCAGTGGCAGGGAGATTACTTGGTTCAGATTTCGGAGTTGTGCAAGTGTAGTCGTGATGTGCTTAACCAGATAGCCATCTATATAGACCAGCAAAAAGCGAGTAGTAGATGACTGTAGAAGCGATGAAAGTCGTCTGTGTAGACGATGACGATTTTATGCTCAAAGCATTGGGTCGAATGATCCGACGTATGCGACCTCATTGGGAGCTCATTTTGGTTGAGGATGCCACTCAGTGGGTGATCAATGGGGATGACGCGCCTAGTGTGGTGATTTCTGATCTCTTGATGCCTGGTAAAAATGGGGAAGCACTGCTGACCGAAGTTCGTGCCCGCAGCCCGCAGACATTGCGGGTACTGTTGACCGGAGATACCACGCAAGAACTGCCACGTAAAGCGCACGCCTACGCACAATTTGTATTGCCTAAACCTTTTACTCACGAAGATTTTGAGCATCTGTTTGTATGTATGGAGCGGCTCTACCAAATGCCGTTCAATTTTGAATGTCGTAAACGGCTCGGTGCGTTGGAAGATATTCCGATTTTGCCCAATTCTGTTCGCAAACTACAGCAGGTGATAGCTTCCCCTAACTGCAGTATGGATGCGATTGCCGAAACCATAGTGCATGAACCTGTGTTAGCCGCGAAGATCATTCAAATCGCCAACTCCTCTTATTTTGGTTTTCGCCGTAATACTGACTTGCTCAACGAAGCCGTTGCGCGTTTAGGCGCCGTGTTGGTGGAATCGATCGCTATCTCCTTATTGGCCATTCATCCCAGTAATTCGAATTCAGCAGAAGATCATCAATGGGTGGCAGATTGTGCATTTAAATCGAGTTCAATTGCACGAGCCTTGGTTAGAGCAATGGGGTATTCACGCCAAGATCAAGACCGCGTTTTTGTAGCTAACCTGCTGACATCGATTGGGAAAATTCTGTTGTTAGAAGATGGCGCAAGCAAAAAAGAATTTATGGATTACTACCACCTGCAATCAGGGTATGCCGATTGTGATGTGATATCGGCATACATACTGATTATGTGGGGCTACGATATTGATATAGGAGATATCATTCTCAACCAAAGATTGACAACGTTTAGCGGCGAACATTTAGAACAGCTTGGTAGTCTTTCAAGCTTGGCGAATCAGATTGAAAACTGTCGGAAAATCAGTGATTACCGACAACTTGTGCAAAACGCCCCAGAACCGATACAAGGTGTGCTCAAGGATCTAGAAGAACAGTTTTTTCCTGTTTAGTCAGTGAATTACTGCATTTTAAGGGAGTGAATTTATGGCGATTCGGCTAACGGTAGCAGATGATTCAAAAATGTCGCGAAAGTCCGTGATTAGGTCGATTCCACCCGGTTGGGATGTGGAAATTACCGAAGCACAAAATGGCAAAGAAGCGGTGGAGCATTACAACAATGGTCTTGCCGATGTGATGTTTTTGGATCTCACTATGCCAGAAATGGATGGTATACAAGTATTGGAACATTTTCACAGCATTGATGCTAAATGCTTAGTCATTGTGATTAGTGCCGATATTCAACCTTTAGTTCAGCAGCGAGTCCGTGAATTAGGCGCACTGAACTTTTTACAAAAGCCACTCGATCCGGCACAACTGGAACAGACACTTCATGAGGCAGGACTGCTATGACCATAGTACTTTCCGCAGACCACAAAGACGCATTGCAGGAATTCATGAACATCTCAATGGGGAGAGCGGCCAGTAAGCTTGCGACCTTGCTCAATCTGCACGTCACTATCTCTGTGCCGAATATCCGTGTTGCCACGGAAGAAGATATGCGTGCTTTGCAGTCGTATGCCGAAGATTATTACTACACAAGACAATCCTTTTATGGAGGGATGGATGGTGAACTGATTACCCTAATGAGTCGAATTGGCTGTGAGCAAGTGGTCAATGATCTCAACCACACCAAAGGTATGGCGGACGGGTTAGTGAGCATTGAAGAGAGTATTTTAGATATCTCCAACATCCTGTCTGGGGCAAGTTTAAAAGGGCTATGCCAACAGATTGAGTTGAAAACAAAGATTCAACCACCTGTGCTTTTTGATCCCAAGCATCAACCTTTGCCGCTGTTGCAATGGCGGTTGTCGTTAATTATGGAAATCAACTTCCTCATTGAGAAGGCATCTTTTTCTGCCAAAACCATTATCTGTTTTGCCGATAATGAATTGGAGAAGGTGTTTGCGCATCTTGATGAACTGTTGATGTAAGGATACGGGTATGGCCAAGAGTCGCTTGTTGCTCTCAGAGCTATTGGATCAACTCTCTTTTGCGCTGTGTATCGTGCGAAATGATTATGTGATCGTTAAAGTGAACGAGTATTTTGAGTCACGAGTCATTTTTGATGGGGAGGCGATGCAGGGAAAAAATATTCTCGATCTGTTTCCTGAATCGGCTGACTACTTAAAGCGCAAAATTGATACGGCTCTGGTCATTGAATCCTCCAGTTTCAGTAGTTGGGAGCAAAAACCACATTTGCTACCTTTTAAAAGCTCTCGCCCCGTCTCTGGTGAAGAAGACAAAATGTATCAGGATCTCGAAGTGATCCCGATTCACAGTGAAGATGGCGCAATAGAGCACGTCTGCTTATGTGTTTATGACGTGACTATTCAAGCCAGCCAACAACTGGAGCTAAAGCGGGTTTCGCAAAAGCTTGAAGAAGAGCATCAAGCTCAAAAAGTGTTGATCAAAAAACTCGAAGATGCGCAGGGGCAGTTAATCCAGTCGGAAAAAATGGCCTCGATTGGCCAGCTTTCCGCCGGTATTGCCCATGAAATCAATAACCCAGTCGGTTTTATTACTTCCAACCTGCAAACCTTAAGTGATTACTTCAGCAGTTTAGAGAAAGTGCTGAAGAGCATTACTCAAACCATAGGTCAAGGTCAGGATGCTGCGCTGATTGATTCGTGCCAAAAAATCCTCAAGCAAGGACAAGTGGATTTTATTTTGGAAGATACGGCGGAGCTGATCACTGAATCACTTGAAGGCTCTTCACGCGTGATGTCGATCGTGAAAAACCTCAAAGAATTCTCACACGTGGATCGCTCAGAGTGGAGCTATGCCAATTTAGAAAACTGTATTGAGTCCACACTTAAAATCATTAACAACGAAATCAAGTACAACATCACGGTGGAAAAACACTATTCGCCGAATGTGCCAGATGTGTATTGCCAGCCCATGCAAATCAATCAGGTGTTGCTCAATATTCTGGTGAACGCGAGTCATGCAATTAAAGGTGAGGGCGTCATTGGGATCACCTTACAAGCCACCAATGCGGATTTTGTCGAGATAAGAATTCAAGATACTGGTTGCGGAATACCTGAAGAGATCCGCGAGCGTATTTTTGAGCCTTTCTTTACCACAAAACCGGTTGGTTCTGGTACTGGCTTAGGGTTGTCTGTTTCTTACGGAATTATTAATAAACACAATGGCACCATCAGTGTGGCGAGTGAAGTAGGTAAAGGCAGCGAATTTACCATTCGTTTACCGGTTAATCCGAGTCCCGAAACGGTAGGTAATACCGAACCCAAAGCGATGTAAATGGTGGGCGGTATGGTGAATAAACACTGGGCTTCATCTGAAAATAAGGTGGTTAATGGGGGGGAAGGGCATATTCCTTTCGCCCTGTTGGCCTTTCTCAAAGTTCTCTTTTCAAATGTAAAACCCAAGCGCAAGCTAGATAGTTTGATGAGCACGGTCTGTGAGCTTGTACCTGAGTGTCAACTCGCGTTACTCGAACATCAAGTGGATGATTATTGGCATCTTATTCAGAGCCGTGGTGTGGCGAATAGCCATCAAGAGTATGGATTATTCCCCGGATTGACCGAAGAAGAGTGGTACAGCATCCCCGATGTGCAACAAGAGTCGGTTTGGTTGGAGCACTATGCGGACTGTTTTCCCGAATCTTGTAGCGCTTTGGTTGTGAAATTTCATAGCTCAGAGAAGCATTACCAACTGCTTATTATGCTCCCTACACGGAATGGCTTTAGCCACCATCAGCGGGATGAACTGTATGCCTTGTTTGATGTGACAAAAAGTGCCTTGTACTCCATGTTGCAGTTTCGTAAGGCGGTTATCGATAAACATCAGGTACAGCAAGAAGAAAAATTGGCCTCTTTGGGTAAGCTAGCTGCTGGAGTGGCACATGAAATCAACAATCCACTTGGGTTTGTAATGAGTAACTTCAGCTGCTTGAATGAATACGTGGCTCAGATTAAGCAGCATCCACAGATCCAACAGATTAATGATGTTCAGATACAAGAGATGATTGCTGATAGTGAAGCAATTTTAATTGAAAGCCTCGAAGGGTTATCGCGGATCAAAAATATTGTTTCGAGTCTAAATGTCTACGCTCACACCCGTGAAAATTTGGCGGAAATTGATTTGCGAGACGTGGTGAGTTCTGCGCTTGCCCTCATCATCGGGGATTTAAAATTCCGCGCGCATTTTACTTACCCTGTACCAGATAAGCCTTATTACATTCGTGGCACTTACAATAAGCTGCAGCAAGTATTCATTAATTTGATCATCAATGCGGTGCAATCGGTCCCTAGTGCTCGTGAAGGCCTTATTGGTATTGAAATTCATGAAGTACGTTGGCCTGGAGAGAGCATTCCTCGGGTACAAGTGGCCATTCAAGACAACGGTAAAGGGATCAGTGCGGAGCACCTAGAAAAGGTATTTGAACCTTTCTTTACCACTAAAACCGTGGGGGATGGGGCAGGGCTTGGGTTGTCCGTCTCGCGTGAAATTATTGAAGAGCATCATGGCAAAATTAAACTCATGTCAACGGAAGGCATGGGAACACGAGTCTTGGTTA
This sequence comes from Vibrio mimicus, assembly GCF_019048845.1. Classification (NCBI taxonomy): domain Bacteria; kingdom Pseudomonadati; phylum Pseudomonadota; class Gammaproteobacteria; order Vibrionales; family Vibrionaceae; genus Vibrio; species Vibrio mimicus. The sequence continues at coordinate 2,165,314 of NZ_CP077426.1, read as the reverse complement.
CGCTGCCACTCGCGGTGAGAACGCAAGGAGTCTCCTGATGTATGCGAGCCGAGAGATCTTATTGGTGGATGATGAACCTGCGGTGCTCAATGCACTGAAACGGGAACTTCGCCCCTATTTTCCAAATCTGTATACCGCAACTTGTGCACAAGAGGCGTTGGAAGTGTTAAAGCAACATTCGATACAGATGGTGATCTCCGACTATCGAATGCCCGGAATGAATGGGGCGGATCTGGTGATCGAAATTAATCGTCATTATCCGCAGATTATGTCGCTAATCCTCTCGGGGCAGGCGGATATGGATGGGTTATCACGTGCACTGAATGAAGGTGAATTGTACAAATTCCTCCTCAAGCCTTGGGATCGCACTTATCTATTACAGACCATATTGCAGTGTTTCAGTGAAAAAGAGCGCCAACAAGAATTCAATTCGGCCACGGGGCTAAAAACGCAGAGTGCGCTAGATAAACAGATTTCCCTTTTGCAGTCACTGCGTGAACAACCCTATCTCATTTTGGTCATGGAATGGCCCCAATCGCTGACAGAGAGCCAACGTCATTCCATTTCACAGCAACTCAACGATGTATTACCCGATGTGGATAATCTCTATCAAGATGGTTCGTGTTGGTTTTGGGTTATGCATCGCTTAACCCCTTGGTATCAGAGCGTATTTAAACTGCTGGATCACTTTGAAAACACTTTATTGCCAGCCGCAACAAATGGCGTGCGCTGGTGGTTGACAGATATGGAATCTTGGTCGGATGCCGTGCTGAAATCGCACCATTCCGCGCTAGATGTCCCCTCTTTATTTGAGAATTTCCCTTTGTATTGGTTGGGTAAAACCTCCGATGTTGATGAGATCAAGCAACTGTTGGGTATTTATCGCGATCTGTTACAACACCGATTCTGTGCTTTTTATCAACCTCAAAAATCGATGATATCGGGGGAAGTGATTGCTTTTGAGGCGTTAGCAAGACGGGAATTGGGGCGAGGACTCTATGAAATGCCGGCTCGTTTTTTTCCTATTTTGGAGAAATACCATCTGATCCCTGAGCTGACCGAAGTCATGGTGCGTGACATTCTGATCTTTTTAATGGCTGAAGAGTCAATTCTCTCGGACATCACGGTCGGCGTGAATATCCCCGGAACTATGCTGACTGATGGCAGTTGCTATCGGTTGATCGTAGAACTTGCCAAGCAACATGGTGCAGAGCAGGCATTACATCGTCTCTCTGTCGAGATCACTGAGCACGATTTGATTGCCGATTTTGATGCCGCTAAACATGAGATTTATAAGCTAAAATCATTAGGAATACGCTGTGCTTTAGATGACTTCGGGACGGGGTATTCGGGATATGAATATTTGTGCGAAATTCCATTTGATGTTGTGAAAATCGATGGCCGATTTATCCAAAGTTTGGGTAAGTCGGATTCAAGCACAGTAATTTTAAATTCGATGATCTCCAGTATTAAGTCCTTGTCGATGCAAGTGATTGCGGAGTGGGTCGATTCGGAACCGCAATATCATATTTTAAAAGAGATGGGATGCGACATGGTGCAAGGCTACTTGGTTAGCCCCGCAATTGCCCCAGAACAAGTCCTGAAGTATCTCGATAAAGAGAGGGAAGGGCGCTATGCAAATGGATAACACTCATGATGAAAAGTTAAACATTCTGCTACTCGATGATGAAAACGATATTCTGAAAGCTCTAAATCGAGTATTGCGGATGGAGTACAACGTTGTCACCTTTGATAATGGTGCAGAGGCGCTGCAATATCTTGAACAGAACCTCATCCATATCATCATCTCTGATATGCGTATGCCGGAAATGGATGGTGCGGATTTTCTTGCAAAGGCGCGAGAAATGCAGCCCCAAACGGTTCGACTCTTATTGACTGGCTACGCAGACATTCAATCAACGGTACGAGCGGTGAATGCGGGAGGGATCCATACCTACATCAGTAAACCTTGGGACAATGAAAACCTGAAACTGATAGTGGGTAAAGCCGCAGAATTTTATCGTCTGAGCCGCGATAAAGAGCGGCTCACCATCGAGCTGGAAGAACGGAATAAAGACCTTGAAGTCGCCAATCAAGCCCTAGCGGCCAATAACCTGAAACTCTCTCAGTTCAACCAAGAGTTGGAAGTGAAAGTTCAAGAGCGTACGCTGGAGTTGCAAGACAGCAATAAACGATTGGAAGTTTCCCTCGCCTCTCGAAATAAAACCTTCAAAGATATTTTGGCAATGGTGACGGCGATCATTCAGCACCGCACCGGTTATCCGGCCGATCACGCTGAGCGTATTGCCAACCAAGCGAAATCAGTGGCGCTTAAACTTAAACAGCCAGAAGCAGTAGCTAGCCATGTCTATCTGTGTGGTTTAATGCATCAGATCGGTTTAATTGGTGAAGCGAACAATGATTGGAAAGTCATCAAAGTGCATCAGGATACCGATATTCCCATCACACCGAATGTGAATCCTATCCTTGGCGCAGAAATTGTGGGGCGAATTAAACGTTTTGAGCCGTTGATGGAAATTATTCGTCACCAAGACGAGTTGTATGACGGTACAGGGAAACCTGACCATTTACAGGGAGAACAGATCCCGATTGGTGCGCGGATTATCAAAGTGGTCAAAGACTATGATTTCTTCGTGGCTGGTTCCAATAACCCAAGACGAATGCACACCAAAAGTGCGCAAGGGTATCTACGTCAGCAAGCTGGGATTTTTTACGATACCCAAGTGGTGGAAGCATTTATCACCATCGTGAGTGCAGTGACACGTATTGAAGAAGGGATGGAGCTGTGCGTGAGCTTAAGCGAAGTACGCCCTGGAATGGTGATTAAACGCGATATTTATTTACCTAATGGCAGCTTGATGCTTACGGCAGGGAATGCGATGAATGAATCTTTGTTGCGTAAGTTGAAAGAGCTGGAAAAAGAGATGCACATGCCTATTGCAGTTTACATTGGTTAAGCGTTTTCCCATCTTATGGTTGGCTCGGGGCTAAAGGTAGAGTAATGAATACGCGAGTGCCTTGGCCCTGTTCGCTGAACAATTGAATATCCCCTGCGTATTTTTTGATACTACTGTAGGCTTCGGTTAAACCGAGGCCTACGCCTTTTCCCACATCATGGGTGGTAAAAAAAGGGTCAAAGGCGTGTTGCTTCTCTTCTGGGCTCATTCCACGCCCAAAATCGACAATCTCAATTTCCAATTGATGTTGCTCATGGCGCAGTGACAGTTCAATACGCACATTGGGGTCGTTGCTCGTATAGGCTTGAAATGCATTGTTAAGGATGGCGCTGAAGGCCGTGATGAAATCGTTGCTGTAGCAATAAATGAGGGGAGGATAGAGCGCTTGTTCTTTCCAGACTACCCACTCACGTAAGCCACAAATCGTGATTGCTTGTTCAAGCAGACTTAGCGGGGAAACCCAACTGCTGTTGTGCCAATTGGGTTGAGTTTGGCAACGTTGTACCTTATCCACAATCGTTTTGATTCGGTCGACACAGTGCAAAGCATCTCGCAAGCTTTCTTCAATCCCTGAAACACTCTCCTCGATGTAAAGATCGTTTTTTATTCGGGAAAACTTATCGTGATAGCTCGTGCCAGCCAACATCAACTCAATATTATCGAAGCAGATTTTTATTTGATTAAAATCTTGCTGAATCAGCTGTAAATGGCTTTTTAGTGCGCCATTAGGGTTATTAATTTCATGGGCAAATCCCGCTGCAAGAGTGCCAATCGAAACCATTTTTTCGGTTTCGACCAATTTATCTTTCATCAACGTCAGCTTGGTGTTCATCTCTTCCAACTGTTGGTTTTTGGCTAACAGCGTTTCAGTGCGTTGGTTGACTTTATCTTCGAGCTCTAAATTCCACTGTTCAAGTTGGTGCTGATAATCGCGCATAGTGGCTTCGGAATGGCGCAGTGATTGAATCATTTGCTGAAAGGAGTGTGCTACGCGGCTGATTTCATCATGCCCTTTTATATCAACTAATACTTCACGGTTACCAAATGTGATCTGATCAGTGGCGATTTTCAACTGAGTCAAACGGCGTGTGAGTGCGTTACCGAGCATATAAGAGAAGAGGGCCACCAATCCCATTTCACCGAGAATGATGAGCAAAGTCCAACGCCTTGCATGTTCAAGTTGTTCTTCGAGATAAGAAAGATCGAACCCAATAAACACCGTGCCAAATGCGGTGCCACTCACCTCTATAATATCGCTAGCCGTATAGATGGGTTGGAGTTGTGAAAAATCTTCATCGTTAATCGTATGGTAAGCCTTAAATAACTCACGTTCTCCTTTGAAGATCAATTCTTTACCGTGGGCGTTTTCTACACAGACATAGACAATGTCTTGATTGGACATCATCAAGGTAGCGGCCGATTCAAGGCTAGCCAAATCGTAGGCAAGCACGGCATTTTTCACCATGGTTGAAAAAAGAGTGATCGTCGTATGGGCTCGTTTCTTTAATCCATCATAGTTGGTGGATTCCAGATAGCTCAGAGTGAAGGTGATCAAAATAGTCAGCAAAAACGCCTCAATCAACGCCACTCCGAGCATAGTCTTTAAGCGTATCGACATCGCTTATTCCTTAAGCAGATGGGAAAGCGTCTGTATATGTAGGTCCCGAATATCGTCCCAATCACTGTCTTGTGCCGCTTCTATTCCAGAAAAGCCAATCGCTTGCAGCTGTAGCAGGCCTGCTTCTGTTTGTGAAAGATTCAATAAGGCTTCTTTCAGGGCTAAGACCTGGGCTTGATTAAGCCGTGGGTGGTAAGCGAATGCGTGAGGTGTGAATTTAGGGCTTTCCCAAAGAACGCGCAGTTGACTGGTTACCTCTTTGGGTGCGGTATTAAAGGTGCGTTGAATACCCCCCCCTGCGACAAAAAAACCATTGGCAATATTAAGATATACAGAGTCGTGTGAAGAAACATATTGTGATTCAATATTTACGCCTTCTTTCTTGAGTAGTGCCTGAGGAATGATGGTGGCAGCAAAAGCCGCTGGCGAAGGAAAGGCGAGCGTTTTCCCATCGAGATCTTTAATCGAAGTTATTGGACTGTCTTTAGCAACCACTATGATGCCTTGCAGTTTTTGATCTTTTTGTTTGGCAAACGCCATGTATCCCGGTTGTTCATGGAAAAAAGTGTAGTGATAGGGGTTCATATACACCACATCATATTCACCATTTTTTACCCGTTGTTCAAACTCAGGAATGGTTGTTGCGGTTCGAAATTCCAAAGAGAGTTCCGAACTTTCTGAGAGATTTTCTAAAATGGGTACCCAGCGTTTAGCCAATTCCTCGGGGGATTGCTGGGGTACAACACCAAACGTAAGGGTTGAAGAAAGGGCGAATGAAGAAATCAACCAAGTTAAAGCAAACCACCAATAGCGCATAAAGCCACCTTATCGATTCTAATACTAATGGCTTAAGTATAGAAAAGGCTTGGTGAGGTTGGGCGAGTATTTCTGGATTGGCGTTTTAATGATTTCGTATTGTTTGAGCTGTTCAGCAAAATTTACGTTTTGATTCGTTTTCTTGCATTACGATCAATTTAAGGGGAAATCGCTCCTTTTATACCAAACGATTGCCTAAAAATAAGCTTTGAGAAGAGTCACATTTTTACTCGATGGAGCAGTGAATTGTCACTAAGAGTTGGCTTTGTTGTGTACGAAATGTTAAATAGATCTGAGTTATCTAGCATAATGCACTGTACATTGTGTGAGCACTAGATAATCTGGCACATTGATCTGTTTGCGCTAGCTTCGGCATTCTAATTAACTGGATATAAATTGGATTGATGAAGTTTTTTACTAATGTTTGGGAAAACCAAAGAGTATAGTCGGTTTTTAATACATTTTTATGGCAAATTAATTCAATGATTGCTAATGTGTGCCGCAATCCCTGTCAGGTGTAAGTTGTCTTTGTTTAACACTTATACGACAAACGACAACAATCAGCCGTTCTGAATACCTGACATGGAAGTCATGGATGCAATACTAAAACTTGGAGTTTATGCATGTATAAGAACAAAATCACCCAAGCACTGCTTTTAAGTGCTGGTCTGGCGGTGGCAGCCACGTCTTTTTCCTCTCTTGCAGCGAATGTTCCTGCTGGTACCAAACTTGCTCCTGTTCAAGAGCTAGTTCGTGGTAACGGTACTGAAGTTGCGTCACTTGACCCACACAAAACCGAAGGTGTTCCTGAATCCAACGTGATTCGTGATCTGTTAGAAGGTCTGGTTAACCAAGACGCTAATGGCAATGTGGTACCAGGTGTTGCAGAGAGTTGGGAAACTACAGACAACAAAACGTTCACTTTCCACATCCGTAAAGATGCAAAATGGTCTAACGGCGACCCTGTTACTGCGCACGATTTCGTGTACAGCTTCCAACGTGCTGTCGATCCAGCAACAGCTTCTCCATACTCTTGGTACATGGAATACACCAAGATGAAGAATGCGAAAGAAATCATCGCAGGGGAGAAAGACAAATCAACGCTGGGTGTAAAAGCGGTTGATGACAAAACGCTGATGTTTGAACTGGAAAGCGCAGTGCCTTACTTCGTGATGATGATGGGTCACACTACCGTGAAGCCTGTTCACAAAGCGACAGTAGAAAAGTTTGGCGAACAATGGACCAAGCCTGAAAACTATGTGGGCAACGGTGCTTATGTTCTTGATAAATGGGTAGTAAACGAGCGTCTAGAGCTCAAACGTAACCCACAATACTGGGACGACAAGAATACAGTTCTAAACAAAGTCACTTACCTGCCAATTGAAAACCAAGTAGCAGAGATGAACCGCTTCCTATCGGGTGAAATTCAGATCACGAATGAGCTGCCTCTTGAGCACTTCAAGCGTCTGAAAAAAGAGCATCCAGAAGCAGTACAAGTACAAGGTCAACTCTGTACTTACTACTACGGTTTCAACAACAAAAAGCCACCATTTGATGATGTTCGTGTACGTCAAGCGCTCTCTTACGCGATTGATCGTGACGTTGTTTCTGATGCAATCTTAGGTCAAGGCCAAAAACCGGCTTATTTCCTAACACCTGAAATCACTGCTGGTTTCAGCCCAGAGATGCCAGCTTACGGCAAATTGACTCAAAAAGAGCGTATTGCTGAAGCGAAGAAATTGCTTGAAGACGCAGGTTACAACAAGTCCAATCCTCTGAAATTTACGCTGCTGTATAACACTTCAGAAAACCACAAAAAGATTGCTACAGCGATCCAGTCTATGTGGAAAACCTCTCTGGGCGTTGATATTGCATTGGAAAACCAAGAGTGGAAAACCTATCTAGACACTCGTCGCCAAGGCAACTTTGATGTGACTCGTGCTGGATGGTGTGGTGATTACAATGAAGCGTCTTCTTTCTTGACTTTGATGCTTTCAAGCAACACGTCAAATGATCCTCAATACCACAGTGCTGAGTACGATGCTGTGATTGAAAAAGCCATGACATCAACTTCAGAAGAAGAGCGTCAAAAACTCTATGCTGATGCTGAGAAGCTATTGGCTCGCGATATGCCAATCGCGCCAATCTATCAATACGTAAGATCACGTCTTGTTTCTCCAACCGTAGGTGGTTACCCATCCAACAACGCGGAAGACAAGATCTATATGAAAGATCTTTACATCAAAGCTCAATAATAGAGCCCTATAACCTAGCTATTTGAAGTTGCAGTGCGGTATGGCTGCAACTTCAGTAGGTGGGGATAAAACTATAAGTAACGTAGACGCTGCATGTGAAATTCACGTGTAGGGTCCTTGCATTTCCTTGTCACAGATTGAAAGAGTGAGCATATGCTTAAATTCATCGCAAAAAGGATATTTGAAGCGATACCAACCATGTTGGTGTTGATTACGATATCTTTCTTTCTCATGCGCTATGCGCCAGGTAACCCATTTTCTTCAGAACGTCCTTTGCCGCCGGAAGTGATGGCCAACATTAATGCTAAATATGGTTTAGACAAACCCGTTTCTGAACAGTATCTGACCTACTTGACCAATATTGTTCAGGGTGATTTTGGCCCATCGTTTAAGTACAAAGACTATACAGTGAATGAGCTGATCGCCAGTGCACTGCCTGTTTCAGTGAAAATCGGTCTCGCTGCTTTTGTCTTTACTGTCATTATGGGGGTAACGGTCGGAACCATAGCCGCCTTGAAGCAGAATACTTGGGTCGACTACACCATAATGTCCACCGCCATGTTAGGGGTGGTCATGCCTTCCTTCGTGTTGGCACCCGTGTTGATTTATATTTTTGCGATTAATTTTAATATTTTCCCAGCAGGCGGATGGCAAGACGGAGGGTTCCAGTACATGGCTCTGCCCGTTTTGGGGATGTCACTGCTCTATGTCGCTACTTTTGCCCGTATTACTCGTGGCTCAATGATTGAAACCCTGAACAGTAACTTTATCCGCACGGCTCGTGCGAAAGGATTGAGTTACGGTTATATCGTGGTCAAACACGCGCTGAAGCCAGCCATGCTTCCTGTTGTGTCATACATGGGCCCAGCTTTCGTTGGCATCATCACGGGTTCGGTAGTGATTGAGACCATTTTTGGCTTGCCAGGTATCGGTAAGCTCTTCGTTAACGCCGCCTTTAACCGAGATTATTCTTTGGTTATGGGGGTAACGATCCTGATCGGTTTCCTATTTATTCTGTTTAACGCGATTGTCGATATTCTTCTCGCTTATATCGATCCGAAGATTCGCTACTAATAGGACTTAGATAATGTTGACGAAAAAAGAAAATTTAGCGGCGATTGAAAACTTCTCACAAAACCTTGAGATTCAAGGTCGCAGCCTGTGGCAAGACGCGCGTATTCGCTTTATGCGTAATAAAGCCGCGATGGTCAGCCTGTTTGTTTTGATGTTAATCACCCTGGCAGTCGTCTTTCTGCCGATGTTTTCCGCTTACAGTTATGAAGATACGGACTGGTATGCAATGCATGCAGCACCTTCGGCTGAACATTGGTTTGGTACCGATGCTCTTGGGCGTGACCTCTTCGTGCGCACGCTCGTGGGGGGCCGTATCTCTCTGATGGTAGGTATCATGGGTGCTTTGGTTGCGGTATTGATCGGTACTCTGTATGGCGCAGCGTCTGGTTTTATTGGCGGCCGTACTGACCGTGTGATGATGCGTATTCTGGAAATCCTCTACGCTATCCCATTCATGTTCTTGGTTATCGTTTTGGTAACGTTTTTTGGCCGTAACATCGTGCTGATCTTCGTCGCGATCGGTGCGATCGCATGGCTGGATATGGCGCGTATCGTGCGTGGTCAAACCCTGAGCTTGCGTAGCAAAGAGTTTATCGAAGCGGCACATGTGTGCGGTGTGAGTAAGTGGAACATCATTACTCGCCATATCGTGCCGAACGTATTGGGTATTGTGGCGGTTTATTCAACCCTGCTTATCCCAAGCATGATTTTGACTGAATCATTCCTTTCATTCCTTGGCCTTGGTGTGCAAGAACCGATGACCAGTTGGGGTGCTCTGTTACAAGAGGGAGCAAACACAATGGAAGTTGCTATATGGCAACTGCTGTTCCCAGCGGTATTCATGGTGTTGACCTTGTTCTGTTTTAACTATGTCGGCGATGGTCTGCGTGACGCGCTCGATCCAAAAGACAGATAAACCAAGAAGAATAAAAAGGAAATAATGATGAGTTTATTAGATGTCAAAGATCTGCGCGTAGAGTTTTCTACCCAAGACGGTATTGTTACCGCAGTGAACGATCTCAATTTCTCTCTGAAACAGGGAGAGACCTTAGGCATTGTTGGCGAATCCGGCTCAGGCAAATCACAAACTGTATTTGCCATCATGGGCTTGCTAGCCAAAAACGGCAAAATCACCGGTAGCGCAAAATTTGAGGGTAAAGAGATCCTCAATCTGCCAGAGCGTGAACTGAATAAAGTGCGCGCCGAGCAAATCGCGATGATTTTCCAAGACCCAATGACTTCACTTAACCCATACATGAAGGTAAGTGATCAGCTGATGGAAGTGCTGATGCTGCATAAAGGTATGGGTAAAGCGGAAGCATTTGAAGAATCCGTGCGCATGTTGGAAGCGGTAAAAATTCCAGAAGCACGTAAGCGTATAACCATGTATCCGCATGAGTTTTCAGGCGGTATGCGCCAGCGCGTGATGATCGCAATGGCTTTGTTGTGCCGTCCAAAACTGTTGATTGCCGATGAACCGACCACTGCATTGGACGTGACTGTTCAAGCGCAGATCATGGAACTGCTTAACGATCTGAAGCGTGAGTTCAATACAGCCATCATTATGATCACTCACGATTTGGGCGTGGTTGCAGGCTCTTGTGACAAAGTGCTGGTGATGTACGCAGGCCGTACTATGGAATACGGTTCTGTGAATGATATTTTCTATAACCCAAGCCACCCTTACGCGGAAGGTCTGCTCAGTGCGATTCCGCGTTTGGATTCTGAAGGTGAAGTGTTGCCAACGATTCCGGGTAACCCGCCTAACTTGCTGCGTTTGCCAGTGGGTTGTCCTTACCAAGAGCGCTGCCACCGTGTGACGGATCGCTGTAAGCGTGAAGCACCGATTCTGCTGCCGTTTGGCAATGACCGTCAACGTGCGTGTTTTTCTGATTGGGAGGCTTGGACAAAATGAGCGCAGAGAAAAAATTATTACTGGACGTCAAAGATCTGAAAGTCCACTTTAACATCACTCCGAAATCGGCTTGGCCATGGACGAAACCCCTGACCCTGAAAGCGGTAGATGGTGTGAATGTTCGTCTGTATGAAGGTGAAACGCTAGGCGTAGTGGGTGAGTCAGGCTGTGGTAAATCTACGTTTGCTCGCGCCATCATTGGCTTGGTGCAAGCGACTCACGGCGAAGTGCTGTGGTTAGGCCAAGATTTGACACGCATGCAGGAAGTGAAACGCCGTGCAACGCGCAAGCAAATCCAGATGATTTTCCAAGATCCACTGGCATCGTTAAACCCGCGTATGACAGTGGGCGATATCATCGCGGAACCACTGCAAACTTTCTATCCTGAGCTTTCTAAACAAGAAGTGAAAGATCGGGTGAAAGAGATGATGACCAAGGTAGGTCTACTGCCTAACGTGATCAACCGCTACCCACATGAGTTCTCTGGTGGTCAGTGTCAACGTATCGGTATTGCACGCGCGCTGATTCTCAAACCTAAGATGATCATTTGTGACGAACCAGTTTCTGCACTGGATGTATCGATTCAAGCTCAGGTGGTTAACTTGCTGAAAGAACTGCAAAAAGAGCTGGGTTTAAGTCTGGTATTTATTGCCCATGATCTTTCAGTAGTGAAGCACATTTCTGATCGTGTATTGGTGATGTATTTGGGCAATGCGGTGGAGTTAGGGGTATCCAAAGAGCTGTTTGCAAATCCTAAACATCCTTATACCAAGGCCTTGATGTCAGCTGTACCAATCCCAGATCCTGATTTGGAACGCAATAAAACCATCCAGATGCTGGAAGGGGACTTACCTTCACCAATGAACCCGCCTTCAGGTTGTGTGTTCCGTACTCGTTGCCCTCAAGCAACCGCAGAGTGTGCGAAAACCAAGCCTGTGATTAAAGGTTCCGATATTCACTCAGTATCTTGTTTGTACGCTGAGGCATAAATTCAGCCTGTGACGGGCCAAGCGCGATTCCTTGTTCGGATCGCGCTTTTTTTGTATTCAAATTTTTTGAACAAGACGACCAGACGCTTTGGGTTAAGTCGCGTGTTCCGTTGCCTATAATGCTCAAAAGATGAGTGATAGGGGGCAAAATGGGAAAGCTAATTAAAGGCAAGTGGCACGATGTATGGTACGACACCAAGCAAAGCGATGGAGAGTTTGTTCGAGAAGATGCTGGATTTCGTGATTGGGTTGAAGCTGCGCCCGACGCACGTTTTAGTGCTGAATCTGGCCGTTACCATCTCTATGTGTCCCTTGCTTGTCCTTGGGCGCATCGCACACTGATTTTCCGTGCTCTAAAAGGGCTTGAAGCACATATTGATGTGACAGTTGTCTGTCCGGATATGTTGGCGCACGGTTGGCAGTTTGGCATCCCCGAGCCTCTTTATGGTTATACCCAATTACATCAACTTTATACCCACGCCAAAGCCGATTACACAGGGCGAGTGACTGTGCCTGTGTTGTGGGATAAGAAGCTACAAACCATCGTCAGTAATGAATCTTCGGAAATTATTCGTATGTTGAACAGTGCGTTCAATGGGTTAACGGGTAATGAAACCGATTATTACCCCAGAGCTTTGCGAACGGTAATCGATGAATGGAATGATTTTATCTATCCCAACATCAACAATGGGGTATATCGTTGTGGCTTCGCGACCACGCAAAAAGTCTATGAAGAAGCATTTGAAGCGCTTTTTGCAGCATTGGATAAAGTAGACCAACATCTCGCGACTCATCGTTATTTAGCCGGAAGCCAAATAACGGAAGCCGACTGGCGTTTGTTTACGACCTTGATCCGTTTTGATGCGGTGTATGTCGGGCATTTCAAATGTAACCGTCAACGTATTGCTGACTATCCACATCTTAGCGGCTATTTGCGTGAGTTATATCAAGTGGACGGTATTCAAGAAACGGTCGATTTTTACCATATTAAGCGGCATTACTACTTCAGCCATACCACGATCAACCCAACTCAAGTCGTTCCCCTCGGGCCTGAATTGGATCTCCTGAGTCCGCATCAGCGAGAGCTGATTGGTTGAAATACGGCCATAGATTTAATGAATAAAGAGCATAAAAAAAGCCCCCGAGTTTCGGGGGCTTTGCATTTTAGCCGATTAGCCGGACTTATTTCTGCTCTTGACCTGCTTGGATAGCCGTCAGGGCGATGGTGTAGACGATATCGTCAACCAATGCACCGCGAGACAGATCGTTAACTGGCTTACGCATACCTTGCAGCATAGGACCGATAGACACCAGATCCGCTGAACGTTGTACCGCTTTGTAAGTCGTGTTACCTGTGTTCAGATCTGGGAATACGAATACGGTCGCTTTACCTGCTACTGGAGAGTTCGGTGCTTTAGAAGCCGCTACGTTTTCCATGATTGCTGCATCGTATTGCAGAGGACCGTCAATGATCAGATCAGGACGTTTCTCTTTCGCAATGCGGGTTGCTTCACGTACTTTATCAACGTCAGCACCTTGACCAGAAGTACCAGTTGAGTAAGAGATCATCGCTACGCGAGGCTCAATACCGAAGGCTGCTGCGGAATCTGCAGACTGGATAGCAATCTCAGCCAGTTGCTCTGCGTTTGGATCTGGGTTGATCGCACAGTCACCGTATACCAGTACCTGATCAGGCAGCAGCATAAAGAAGATTGATGAAACCAGAGACGCATTTGGTGCAGTCTTGATGATTTGTAGCGGTGGACGAATGGTGTTTGCTGTGGTGTGAACCGCACCAGAAACCAGACCGTCAACTTCGTTACGCTCAAGCATCATAGTGCCCAGAACAACGGTATCTTCCAGTTGTTCACGCGCAACCACTTCAGTCATGCCTTTGCTCTTACGCAGTTCAACCAGACGAGCCACATATTGCTCTTGAGCCACTTTTGGATCGATGATTTCGATACCAGAACCCAGCTCAACGCCTTGCTGCGCAGCAACACGCTTGATCTCTTCTGGGTTACCCAGTAGCACACATTGTGCAATGCCGCGCTCAGCACAGATAGCTGCTGCTTTCACGGTACGTGGCTCATCACCTTCTGGTAGTACGATACGCTTGTTCGCGCTACGAGCCAGTTCAGTCAGTTGGTAACGGAATGCAGGTGGGCTCAGACGACGAGATGCTTGTGCACCTTCAGTCAGAGAGTCTACCCATGGACCGTCAATGTGGCTTGCTACGTGCTCGCTGATGAATTCGATACGCTCTTTGTCGTCAGCAGGTACTTCAAGGCTGAAGCTTTGCAGGTTCAGCGAAGTTTGCCATGTGTTACCTTGCGCTTTGAAAATTGGCAGGCCAGTATCAAAGGCAGGTTTACATAGGTTAACGATTTCATGTGGGATGTCGTAACCGCCAGTCAGCAGTACCGCACCAATTTCCACACCGTTCATTGCAGCCAGTGCCGCAGCCACAATCACATCAGGACGGTCTGCTGAGGTTACCAACAGTGAACCTGGTTTGAAGTGCTCAATCATGTGTGGGAGAGAGCGTGCACAGAAAGTGATGCTCTTGATACGACGGGTATTGATCTCGCCTTGGTTTACAACTTCGGCTTTCAGATGCTTCGCCATATCGATTGCACGAGTCGCAATCAGGTCGATGCTCCATGGCACACAGCCTAGAACACGGATTGGGCTAGTGTTGAAGATCTGCATCACTTCCAGGTTGGCTTGCTTCGCACTGTCCGCATCATCAAAGATTTCAGACAAGTCAGGGCGAGTACGACCCGCTTCATCAACCGGTGCATTCAGCTTGTTGATGATAACGCCAGAGATACTCTTGTTCTTGGTGCCACCAAAGTTAGAACATGCGACTTCAATGCGCTCTTTCAGTTGCGTTGGGTTATCAGTACCCGGAGTGGCAACGAAAACAATTTCTGCGCCTAGCGTGTTGGCGATTTCCGCGTTCACTTGGTTAGCAAAAGGGTGCTTACGCGTTGGAACCAGACCTTCGATCAGAGTCACTTCTGCATCTTTGTTGATCTGGTTGTAACGTTCAACCACAGTTTCTAGCAGAACGTCCATCTTCTCGCTACCAATCAACGCTTCTGCAGCAGACATACTCATCGGCTCACCGATCTTAATGTCGCTGTTGCGGCTCATAACAGTAGAAGTCAGGTCAGGTTGGTCATCGCCAGTACGTGGCTGTGCGATAGGCTTATAGAAAGAAACGCTAACCCCTTTACGTTCCATAGAACGTAGGAGACCCATGCTCACGCTAGTCAGACCGACGCCAGCGCTGATTGGGATAAGCATAATAGTACGGGACATTGGTAAAGTACCTCAACACTATTGATACCAATCTAAGGTGCTTAGATTGAAAGTGACAAAGCTCAAGCGCAGATTAGGCTTACGCTGAGCCCCTAAATGACACTGGCTAACCTGAGTTAGCCAGTGTAAGTCGAATTAGATGTTCGTCAGACGAGCTGTATCTTCTGCAATCACTAACTCTTCGTTAGTCGCGATAACCATCGCTGGGATACGGCTGTCAGCGGTCGTGATCACACCTTCACCGCCGAAACGCGCTTTCAGGTTTGCTTCGCTGTCAACAGTGATACCGAAGATCGCTAGACGGTTCAGAACCATTTCACGGATAGGTGCAGAGTTTTCACCGATACCACCAGTGAAAGTGATCGCATCCAGACGGCCTTCTAGGCTTGCCGTGTAGCCAGCAACGTATTTCGCCAGACGGTGACAGAACACGTCCATTGCGCGTGTTGCTTCTTCTTTTTGACCGTAGTTGTCTTCAACGAAACGGCAGTCAGAAGTCACTTCAGTCAGACCCAGCAGACCTGATTCTTTGGTCATCATAGTGTTGATTTGCTCAACTGAGTAACCCAGTGCATCGTGCAGGTGGAAAATGATCGCAGGATCGATATCACCACAGCGAGTACCCATCACCAGACCTTCCAGTGGAGTCAGACCCATAGATGTGTCAACTGATTGACCGTTTTTGATCGCACAAACAGAAGCCCCGTTGCCTAGGTGGCAGTTGATGATGTTCAGTTCGTTTGCTGGTTTGCCCAGACGCTCAGCTGCTTCACGTGCGATGAACAGGTGAGAAGTACCGTGCATACCGTAACGACGGATGCCGTGCTCTTTGTACAGTTTGTATGGCAGAGCGTACAGGTACGCTTCTTCAGGCATAGTTTGGTGGAACGCAGTATCGAACACGGCTACGTTTTGCAGTTCTGGGAACGCTTTTTGCGCTGCTTTGATACCGATGATGTGCGCTGGGTTGTGCAGTGGAGCTAGAGTGGCACAATCTTCGATACCTTTCAGCACAGCGTCGTCGATCAGTGCTGATTGAGTGAACTGTTCGCCACCGTGTACTACGCGGTGACCGATAGCTTTCAGTTGAGCTGCCAGTTCTGGCTTAGAAGCAAGAATAGTTTCAACGATGAATGACAGAGCTTCATCGTGTGCTGCGCCTTCGCCCAGTTGAGCTTCGTGCTTGCCGTCCAATTTCCACTTGATACGAGCTTCAGGAAGGTGTAAACATTCAGCAAGACCTGAAAGATGTTGTTCACCGCTTTGAGCGTCAACAACTGCAAACTTAAGTGAAGAACTACCGCAGTTTAAAACTAAAACCAGCTTAGACATGTGTGACTACCTGTAATAATCGGTTAGGATAAAATCAGTACCAAGAATAGATGACGCCTTGATGTACGGCACTAATCTCGGTCAATAAAACGTCAATTTCCGTATCGTGGAGACGTGACAAAGTCAGTATAAATCGTCGATGCAATCCGTGCAGGAATCGTCCCAACGTTGCCTAAATTGTAAATAAGGGCAACAATGAGATTGAGAGTCCGCAGAGCATAGCGATAATAGACAAATATAACAAAAAAAATTTGAATCAATATTAGCTTTTGTCAAATTTTTGCGTCTTTTGTTGAATCATTCAACTAAATTTTAGTGGGTTGAGCAAAGAGCAGCGAGGAAGTGGATATGAATAATAAAGTCGGCATCGTGCATAGCCTCAAAGACGGCCAGAAGTACATGGATATTTGGCCGATGCGCAAAGAGTTAAATCCGCTGTTTCCTGAGCAACGTGTGATCAAGGCAACTCGCTTCGCGATTAAAGTGATGCCAGCGGTAGCGGCGATCAGCGTATTGACTCAAATGGTATTCACCAACACACAAGCCATGCCTCAAGCGATTGTGGTTGCTTTGTTTGCCATGAGCCTGCCATTGCAAGGTATTTGGTGGTTAGGCAATCGCGCGAATACTCAACTGCCTCCCGCGCTAGCCAGTTGGTACCGTGAACTCTATATGAAGATAGTTGAAACTGGATTTGCACTTGAGCCGATCAAAAGCAAACCGCGTTATAAAGAGCTGGCTCATGTGCTGAATCGCGCGTTTCGTCAGTTGGATGATACTGCGCTAGAGCGCTGGTTTTAATTCTTCCGCCTAGAGGGTTTGCCTCGTCAGTCAGTTGTGGCCAACGGATATCGGATAGTCGGCCACGGAAATATACAGAGTAGACCAAGGCAATTTAGCTCTGTAGCTCAAGATAACTTAGCGCTGAGTGTGGCGACTGCGGGACGTTCTTTCTTTATGAGCAGAAGCCGCTTTCGCCTGAGATTTCAAAATAGAGTCTACCGTTAATTGCATCGGCTCTTTCGGCTGTAGGCCATGAGGGAAAGTTCGTGCGCGTGGCGGGAGATTAAACTCTTCACTGGAAGCACGAGGCATACGTTTAAAGCGATAGAGATAAAAATTTTCTAGTTTTTCTCGTGCCCACTCGGTCTTGTTTAAATATTTGACACTACTAGCAATCGAAGGCTTGGTATGAAAGCAGTTAAAGCGCATTGCTGTATCTAAAATATCCCAGCCATAAAAATCCACCAGCTCTTGTAGCAAGGTTTCTAACTTAAGGCCGTGTAGTGGATTGTTCTTTTGTAGTTCGATTCTTTCTTGATCGGTCATAATAATCGGCTCCTAAGGGTAAATAGAGTAGGTATACCAAGATTTGGCAGAGATGAGCCATGTACTTGTTGACCTCTGCGCGGCGGCGCATTCTAGCAGAGTTGATCTTACATCCCTATGATTATCTGTGATGGGGATCATCTTTTATAGGGTCACTTTAATCATAGAGCCTATCTAGGCTCATGAGAGTGAACTGAACTACCATCCTCTGTCGCTCCACATCGTTTGGGAAGAGAGATAGTTAACTTCACTTCCGTTTTCGACATTGACCAAATTCTGCACTTTTTTCTGTTATCTAACTGTTAAAACCTACTTCCCTTTGCCTAAAGTTACTGGTAATAATGTTGTCAGAGGCACCACCAGTGCCCAATAAAAACAACTAAAGATATACCCACACACAACATCACAAATACAATGCTTTATATCAAGGAGTTAAGATGAGAGCAGGCAAAGTTATTGCTACCGCCGTTCTAGCCGGAGCCGCACTACTGTCTTCACAAAGTATCATGGCGAAAACAGCCAAAGTCGCGGTGTCACAAATTGTTGAACACCCAGCGTTGGATGCAACACGTCAAGGGCTACTCGATGGATTGAAAGCCAAAGGCTACGAAGAAGGCAAAAATCTAGAGTTTGATTACAAAACTGCGCAAGGCAACCCTGCCATTGCCGTACAAATTGCCCGACAATTTGTGGGTGAAAATCCTGATGTACTGGTGGGTATTGCAACACCCACTGCACAGGCGTTAGTTTCAGCAACCAAAACGATTCCTATTGTGTTTACCGCAGTGACTGATCCTGTTGGTGCTAAATTGGTCAAACAACTTGCACAGCCGGGTAAAAATGTCACAGGCCTGTCAGATTTGTCTCCCGTTGAGCAACATGTTGAGCTAATTAAAGAAATCCTACCAAACGTGAAATCCATCGGTGTGGTGTACAACCCAGGTGAAGCGAATGCGGTGAGTTTGATGGAATTACTCAAGCTCTCGACCGCTAAGCACGGCATTAAGCTAGTGGAAGCAACGGCACTGAAAAGTGCTGATGTTCAATCAGCGACCCAAGCGATCGCCGAAAAATCAGATGTCATCTATGCTCTGATTGACAACACAGTCGCGAGTGCAATCGAAGGTATGATTGTGGCGGCTAACCAAGCCAAAACCCCAGTGTTTGGTGCGGCAACTTCCTATGTGGATCGCGGCGCCATTGCGAGCTTAGGCTTTGATTACTATCAAATTGGGGTGCAAACCGCTGATTATGTTGCAGCTATCCTCGAAGGTAAGGATCCCGGTACCCTTGATGTTCAAGTAGCAAAAGGTTCAGATCTTGTGATCAACAAAGCGGCGGCTGAACAGTTGGGTATCACCATTCCTGAAGCCGTGCTTGCACGTGCAACCACCATCAAATAACTAAGCAATATCCAAATCACAGGTCGTTTCTGCTATTGAGCGGTAACGACCTGTAGAAAGCGTATATTCCAAGGTGTTGGAGTCATCTAACGCCTTGAAGCAGAAAGGAGTATGTATGTCTGCTTTTGCCTTTTTTGGCGCTTTGGAGCTTGGCTTATTGTATGGCTTAGTGGCTTTGGGCGTGTATTTAACTTTTCGAGTGCTCGATTTTCCTGATCTGAGTGTCGATGGTAGTTTTCCTATGGGGGCTGCGGTTGCAGCAACCGCAATTGTGGCGGGGATTAACCCATGGATAGCAACAGGGTTGGCGATTCTTGCTGGTGCTGCCACTGGTTGGGTAACGGCATTTCTTACTGTCCGCTGTGGCATTTTGCATCTGTTAGCTTCCATCTTGACCATGATTGCTGCATTTTCGATCAATATCCGCATCATGGGGCGCCCTAACCTTGCTTTACTTGGTGAAGACACCATTTTGACTCCCTTTGAAGCTTTAGGCGATCCCGTTTTTATTCGCCCTCTGGTGGTCGCTGTTCTGGTTCTTATCTCTGCTCTATTCGTGATCAGATTGTTGAACAGTGATTTTGGTTTGGGCTTGCGGGCAACGGGTGTTAACGCCCGCATGGTGGCTGCCCAAGGGGCGAGCACTGCGTTTTATACCTATTTCTGTTTAGCACTTTCTAACGGTTTTGTTGGATTTGCTGGCGCTCTATTTGCTCAAACCAACAGTTTTGCGGATGTCACTTCTGGTGTTGGTACTATTGTGGTTGGTCTTGCGGCGGTCATTTTAGGTCAAACTTTAATTCCTGGACGTAAAATCTGGGTCGCGGTTGTGGCGGTGATTGTTGGTTCAGTGCTGTACCGTTTGGCGGTAGCTTTTGCGCTTAGCTCAGGTATGTTTGGCTTACAAGCTTCAGATCTTAACCTAATCACGGCGGTCTTGGTGGCTTTGGCACTAATCATGCCGAAGATCAAAAGGAACTTGAAACCAAAAAAGCTTAAGGCACCTGCTCAGAAGTCAGAACTCTCTCAGCAGGGAAGCGCGTCAGGAGAAGCAGTATGATCCGTTTACAAGATATTCAGGTGACGTTTAATCCCGGCACGATTCTAGAAAATCGTGCTTTACGAGGGGTTTCTTTAGAAGTGCCTGAGCACCAATTTTTAACTGTGATTGGTTCTAATGGGGCAGGGAAGTCGACCTTGCTAGGGGCGGTAACGGGAGAAACACCCATCATCGATGGTCGAGTATTGATTGATGAAATTGATGTGACTAAACAGAGTGTTGATCAGCGTGCCAATCTGTGTGCCCGTGTGTTTCAAGACCCATTAGCGGGAACCTGTGGTGCATTGACCATCGAAGAGAATATGGCGCTCGCTTACATGCGTGGTAAAAACCGCGGTTGGAGTTTGGCGCTCTCAAATCAGCGTCGCAAACTGTTCCAAGAACGCATTAGTATTCTTGGCTTGGGGCTAGAAGATCGCCTTGGCGACAACATAGGTTTACTTTCGGGTGGCCAGCGTCAAGCTGTGAGCTTGGTAATGGCAACACTGTCAGAAAGTAAACTCTTGTTATTGGATGAACATACAGCGGCTCTCGATCCTCGTATGGCGGCATTCATTATCGATCTCACGAAAAAAATCGTTAAAGAGTTCAATTTAACCGTGATGATGGTGACCCACTCGATGAAAGATGCCCTTGCTTGCGGCGATCGCACCGTTATGCTGCATCAAGGTCAGATTGTCTTGGATGTTACGGGTGAACAACGTGCCAGTATGGGCGTTCCAGAGTTGTTGGAGATGTTCTCTAAAGTGCGAGGTGAAGAGCTAGCGGATGATAGTCTTCTACTAAGCTGACCGATGTTGTCGGGATAAAATAATGAAGTTGGCGCCCTTTGTGCAACAACTGCTTACACATTGCATGGTTTTTTGGCATAATCGCCGTGACGCAATTCCCCTACCCATTATGAGCGTTATCCGTTTATGATGGGTTTTTATTTTTGAGGTCAGCAGACAATTATGAACCAGCGCATGAGTTTAACTTGGATCATCTGCGCGCCGTTGCTTGTTACATTTGTATTGTTTGCTTCGGTTTTTCAGCAATATCTGTACGATCTCAATCAAGAGATTGATGATGCTTATGCGGATATTCAACTGCAGCTTGAACGAGCCGAAAAAGTCGTAACTGCATTAGATTACACTTTCACTCACAATCAACGTCCCGCAGACAATATTCTCTTTAAGCATTCAGCTCGTATAGTGGAAAATGTCTGCCAAATTAAGCCGATTGATGCGCTTGTCCTTTCACAAGGGATTAGTGCCAATATTGCAGTCCCCAAATTGGATTTGAGCTATATGTTGATTGGTGCGCCTTCTCTGTGTGACTCCAATCCGACTCAAGACCCTATTTTGCAAACTAAGCTCTCGATGGCTCCCATGCTCTCATTCTTACATGATATGGATGAGTACATTTATGGTGTGCACTATGTTGATATCAGTGGTTATATCATCTCATCGCCGGACTCATTAGGAGTCAATGTCAGTTATCAGCAGATTCGAGATTTCATTGAAGAAAGCCCGCTTTGGAATGACGCTATTGCGGCACCGAACATGATTGCCGTTGATGGGCCTTATCGTTCAGTAATTAGAGAAAAACATGAATGGTTGATCACGCTGATCTTGCCGGTTTATCTAGAAAACAAGTATCAAGGGTTAGTCGCGGTGGATATTGGTTTGCGCGTATTGTTAAACCGAATGTCGCATCTCGCTTCTCGTTTTGAACTTATCGATATTGAAGAACAGGTGATGAGTCGTGATGCCTATCGCCCTTATCCACTAAAGAGCGAATATGCGGATTATCATCAAGTCATTTTTTATCGACTGGATTATAAAGCGGAGTTTTTGCACTTTTTGCAGCAAAAGAAAGGCAACTTGCTGGTGGCTACCTTAGTCTATTTTTTCCTAACGGGACTTCTTGTTTATCTTAATACACGTTGGGATCGTAAACACTACGCGGAATTGGCTGCACGTGACCCGATGACCGGTTTACTCAATCGCCGAGGCATGGAAGGTTTCCTGAGAGGTAAAAGGCATAACCACTATCTAGCTATAGCCGTGCTCGACATTGATGATTTTAAACAGATTAATGATACCTATGGGCATGATATGGGAGATAAAGTGATTTGCCACATCGGTGAGCAGATTGAAACTCATATCCGTAGTTCAGATGCGGTTGCACGCTTTGGTGGTGAAGAGTTCGTGGTTTACGTCACGGCTAAAGATCAAGAGCAAATCAAGAAAATCATGCAACGAATTTTTGATGCAGTATGCCAAAGTTCTGAATACATACTTGAAGATGGCTTTACTCTATCGGGTGGGGTAGAAGTAGTAGAAAGTAAAATGGGTCTGACATTCGAACAGTTGTTCAAAGCCGCTGATGAAAAGTTGTATGTGGCGAAAACCAGCGGCAAAAATCAGTTGGTATACTAATTAGACTGGCAGCTCGGTCGCTGCAGTATGGAGTTGATCGCGATAGCGATGTAACTGATCAACGATCAGTTCAACTTGAGTCAGGGTACGTAACTCACCAAACAGCTCATTAGCCTGAGGGTAGGCGTGGCGCAGATAAGCAAACCACTGCTTAATACGGTTTGGGTAGTATTTGCCTTTGTCACCACGCACTTCAAATTGCGTGTAGCGCAGCAACAAATCCACCACTTCATTCCAAGGCATGGCGGCGTGATTGTGTTTGACCACATTACCTAAATTCGGCACGTTGAGCGCGCCGCGGCATACCATCAATGAATCCACGCCTGTGGTCTGTATACAAGCCTGACCATCGGCGTAATTCCACACTTCACCGTTAGCAATCAATGGAATACTGCATTTCTGGCGAATTTGATCAATGTAGTGCCATTTGATTTCGCTGGCTTTGTAGCCTCCGGCTTTGGTACGTGCATGCACCGTCAGCTCATCGGCTTTGGCTTGCGCTACCGCATCAACAATCTCAAAACAATCTTCAGGGTCTTCCCAACCTAAGCGGATTTTCGCCGAAACAGGAATGTGCGCAGGCACCACGTCACGACACGCCTTGACTACTTGATAAATCAGTTCGGGATGTTGCAAAAGAGCCGCGCCGCCTTTGCTCTGATTAACCATTTTGGCAGGGCAACCGAAATTCAGATCGATGCCATAAGCACCGAGCTCAGCAGCGCGAATCGCGTTTTCGGCCATCCAATGCGGATCTTGGCCAAGCAGTTGTACTTTTACCGGAACACCTGACGGGGTTTTAGAGCCGTGCTGAAGTTCAGGGCAGAGGCGGTGAAACACATGATCAGGAAGCGGCTGATTCACTACGCGAACAAATTCAGTGACACAGAAGTCGTAGTCATTGATTTGCGTCAGCATGTCACGCATCAAATGATCTAACACGCCCTCCATCGGGCCTAAAATAACTCGCATAGTGATGAATACCGGCTAGCGCTGAAGAAAAGGGAGCGAGATTGTAGTAGTAGCATCGATAAATGTCACTCATCCTTTCTGATGCAAGTTCAGTGTGACGACCTGCCACTTCTTTCGCTTTGAGTATATAATGCGGCGCAACTTTCCTTGTATTAAGCGTTTTCTATGAATTATTCCCTGATCGATCTCAGCGCGATTGAATGCCCTGAGTCGGATCTGTTTATTGAAGGTGTGGTGCTCGCTGCTAATTTTGCGACTCGTCCGCTCGATCCTGAGCAGTGGCTACCTGAGCTATTTACCGAGCGACATCAGGCGTTATTACGACCAGTGACCGAGCAAATTCATCTCCAATACCAGCAGCTTAAAGGCAACGGTTATGATTTGTTGGCATTGTTGGCCGAGCATGCACCATCGCGTGAGCAAGGTTTAGCGGACTTTGCGGAAGGCTTTATGCAATTATGGCCACAGGTAGAACCCATGTGGCAGCAAGGCGCATTTGCAGATGGCTCGATTCGTATGTTGCAAGCATTATTGACCACCTTGATGTTGGCGATTGATGAAGCGCAAACCCAAGCGCAAATGCGCGAAGCGGGCTATGAACAAGTCCCTGCGCTCGCCGATTTGATCGAGCAACTGAATTTAATGGTGCACGAAGTCGCGCTTGCGGCTGACGAAGCCATGCTGGGCGCTAAAACACAAAGTGTGAACCCGTTTAAAGGCATTGGCCGTAATGATGCTTGTCCTTGCGACAGCGGTAAAAAATTCAAACAGTGCTGTGGGCAATAGTTTATTACACATCACTGACACGTTAGATAAGGCAAAGGCTTAGTCTTTATCGTTATTATCATCCCCATTGCTAAATTGCTTGGAGCAGAGTCAGCATGAACAAATGGTTAGCCCTGTTATTTTGTAGTTTCTCGGCGATTGCCGCCCCTAAAGATACCTTAAGTGAGCGTTTAGCCATGAGTGAAGGCTTCAGCGCTACGTTTAATCAACAGGTATTGAGCCCTGAAGGAAAAGTGATCATCACTGGGCATGGCAAAGTCGATATTGCTCGCCCGAGCCTTTTCCGTTGGGAAACCCAAGCGCCGGATGAGAATTTACTGGTGTCAGACGGTACGACCTTGTGGCATTTTGACCCTTTTGTGGAACAGGTCACCTTGTACCGCGCCGAAGAAGCTTTAGAGCAGACGCCTTTTGTGCTACTGACTCGTAGCAAAGCCAGCGATTGGGATGCGTACCATGTGGAAGAAAAGGGCGATGTATTTACCCTGACGCCTACCGCGCTGGATTCAAACCAAGGCCGTTTCCAAATCACCATCAGTGAGAAAGGGGTGGTGCAAGGTTTTAAAGTGATTGAGCAAGATGGTCAGCAGAGCGAATTTACCTTTAGTAAGGTGAAACAGCAGAAACCAAACGCTAGCGTATTTAACTACAAAGTGCCGAAAGGCGTGGAAGTTGACGATCAGCGTAACTAAATTAGTACCAAGGAAGCGAGTCGAGTGAGTAATTACAGCTTAGATTTTTCCGGCGACGAAGATTTTCGTCCGTTAGCTGCCCGTATGCGTCCACAAACGGTGGAGCAGTATATTGGTCAGCAACACATCTTGGGACCGGGAAAGCCACTGCGCCGTGCATTAGAGGCAGGGCATATTCACTCGATGATTCTTTGGGGACCTCCGGGCACCGGAAAAACCACTTTAGCCGAAGTGGCAGCCAACTACGCCAATGCGGAAGTGGAACGCGTATCGGCGGTGACGTCCGGAGTCAAAGAGATCCGTGCCGCGATCGAAAAAGCGCGTGAGAACAAACTCAGTGGTCGTCGCACCATTTTGTTTGTCGACGAAGTCCATCGCTTTAATAAATCGCAGCAAGATGCGTTTTTGCCGCATATTGAAGACGGTACGGTCACCTTTATTGGCGCAACCACGGAAAACCCTTCTTTTGAGCTTAATAACGCGCTGCTTTCCCGCGCGCGGGTTTATAAACTCACCTCGCTTACTCAACAAGAGATTCAGCAAGCTTTACAGCAGGCGATTGCCGATACTGAGCGCGGGCTTGGCAAAGTGGCCGCAGTGTTTGCCGATAACGTACTGGATCGCCTAGCCGAACTGGTCAATGGCGATGCGCGCATGTCGCTCAACTATCTTGAGCTGCTGTATGACATGGCTCGCGAAGATGATCAGGGACGCAAGCTGATTGATCTGCCTCTGCTTGCCGAAGTCGCTGGCGAAAAGGTGTCGCGTTTTGATAACAAGGGCGATATTTGGTACGACCTGATTTCCGCTGTGCACAAATCGATTCGAGGTTCGGATCCGGATGCTGCGTTGTACTGGGCCGCACGGATGATTTCCGCGGGCTGTGACCCTTTGTATATCGCGCGCCGTCTGCTCGCGATTGCCTCAGAAGATGTCGGTAATGCCGACCCTCGGGGCATGCAAGTGGCACTCGCAGCGTGGGATTGCTTTACCCGTGTCGGGCCTGCAGAGGGCGAGCGCGCGATTGCTCAAGCGATTGTCTACCTCGCCTGCGCACCGAAAAGCAATGCCGTGTACACCGCGTGGAAACAAGCGCTGTCGGATGCGCATAATCTACCTGAGTTTGAAGTACCACCGCATCTACGCAATGCCCCCACTCGACTGATGAAAGATCTGGGTTACGGTGAGGAATATCGTTACGCCCATGATGAACCAGGTGCTTATGCCGCAGGTGAATGCTATTTCCCACCAGAAATGAGTGGAACTCGCTACTATCAGCCCACACAGCGCGGGCTAGAAACCAAGATTGCTGAAAAGTTAGCGTATCTGGCGGATTTGAACGCAAAAAGCCCACAAAAGCGCTATGAAAAGTAGTGCCTTTTGGTTATCTTTGGCAGGGTAAATTTCAATACGCGTGGCTTTGGCTAAAAAGGAAGCACACGCGCTTTCTCGCAACTCTTAAAGCATAGGATTAGCAATGCTGGATTCTAAATTACTTCGTACTGAGCTGGACGAAACAGCTGCAAAATTGGCACGTCGCGGTTTTAAACTCGACGTGGAGACTATCCGTACTCTTGAAGAACAACGTAAGTCCATTCAAGTAGAAGTTGAGAATTTACAATCCACGCGTAACTCCATCTCCAAGCAAATCGGTCAACTGATGGCGTCTGGCGACAAAGCGGGCGCAGAAGCGGTTAAGCAACAAATCGGCACCTTGGGTGACGATCTGGATGCGAAAAAAGTTGAATTGGATGCGGTCATGGCGCAGTTGGATGCGATCACCCAAACTGTGCCTAACATTCCAGACGATGCCGTACCAAACGGTAAAGACGACAGCGAAAACGTAGAAGTTTCTCGTTGGGGAACACCAAAAACTTATGATTTTGAAGTGAAAGATCATGTGGATTTGGGTGAAATGGGTGACGGTCTGGATTTCGCTAGCGCAACCAAGATCACTGGCGCGCGTTTTGTGGTGATGAAAGGTCAATTTGCTCGCCTGCACCGTGCTATCGCACAGTTCATGTTGGATCTGCACACCGATCAACACGGCTACACTGAGCTGTATGTGCCTTACCTAGTGAACGCAGAAACGTTGTTCGGTACGGGTCAATTGCCAAAATTCGGTCAAGATCTATTCCACACTGAGCCTCTGACTGAGAAAGCCAGTGATGAAGAGCCACGCCGTCTGTCACTGATCCCAACTGCGGAAGTGCCAGTGACTAACTTAGTGCGTGACACCATTTTGGATGAAGCTGAACTGCCTCTGAAAATGACCGCACACACGCCTTGTTTCCGCTCTGAAGCAGGTTCTTACGGTCGTGATACTCGTGGTCTGATCCGTATGCACCAGTTTGACAAAGTGGAACTGGTACAAATCACTCGCCCTGAAGATTCTATGGCGGCATTGGAAGAGTTGACTGGTCACGCAGAAAAAGTTCTGCAACTGCTGGAGCTGCCTTACCGCAAAGTGATTCTGTGTACGGGCGACATGGGCTTTGGCTCTTGCAAAACTTACGACTTGGAAGTTTGGGTTCCAGCGCAGAAGACGTACCGTGAAATCTCTTCTTGTTCAAACATGTGGGACTTCCAAGCGCGTCGTATGCAAGCGCGTTTCCGCCGTAAAGGTGAGAAGAAGCCTGAGTTGGTGCACACGCTGAACGGCTCTGGTCTGGCGGTTGGTCGTACCATGGTCGCGATTTTGGAAAACTACCAAGAAGCCGATGGCCGTATTGCTATCCCAGCTGTACTGCAAAAGTACATGGGCGGTTTAACCCATATCGGTTAATCCCGTTTTCCTCTAAAGGGAAATCAGCGCTCAAAGAGATAAGAACGAAAAAAGCCGACATGAAGATGTCGGCTTTTTTGTGCTTGTCGTTTGTTGCGCAGCGTATTGTCTATTGCTTAAAACATTCTGGTTGGTTTAACGCGGCTGCAATCGCATCCACTAGTTTTTGCAGATGTTCAGGTTGACTAATATAGGGTGGCATCAGGTAAATCAGCCGACCAAAGGGGCGGATCCAAACTCCATGCTCCACAAAGAGAGCCTGAATCACTTCCATATTGACCGGAGAATGCGTCTCCACCACACCAATCGCTCCTAGCCAACGAGTCTGTTTCACCCGTGGCGAATCGTTGAGTTTAGGTAGATGTTTGGCAAAAAACGCTTCAATGTTTACGACTTGCTGTTGCCAATCTCCTTGCTCAATCAGCGATAAACTCGCGCTTGCCACCGCGCAAGCCAGCGGATTGCCCATAAAGGTAGGGCCATGCATAAAGCAGCCGGCTTCTCCCGCACACACGGTATCGGCCACTTGTTTGGTAGTGAGGGTGGCTGATAGCGTCATGTATCCGCTAGTCAGCGCTTTGCCCACACAGAGAATATCTGGTTGAATTCCTGCATGTTCACAAGCAAAGATTTTTCCTGTGCGACCAAAGCCGGTCGCAATCTCATCCAAAATCAGCAGCACGCCAAACTCATCACACAAGGCGCGCACTTGGCGTAAAAACTCGGGGTGATAGATACGCATACCGCCAGCGCCTTGTACGATAGGCTCAAGGATTACTGCGGCAATCTGGTGGTGATATTCAGCCAGTTTGTGACGAAAATCGGCAATATCACGCTCATCCCACTCATCAAAAAATCCACCTTCTGGTGAGTTGGCGAAAATATGCTCTGGCAGAAAACCTTTGTACAGGCTGTGCATTGAGTTATCTGGATCGGTCACTGACATCGCGGCGAAGGTATCGCCGTGGTAGCCGTGGCGTAGGGTGAGAAACTTTGCTCTCGACTGACCTTTGCTGTGCCAATACTGCAACGCCATTTTCAGGCTCACTTCTACGGCGACTGAACCTGAATCGGCGAGAAACACTTGCTGTAAATTGTTGGGCGCGAGTTTGAGCAGCTTTTGGCAAAGCTCAATCGCCGGTTGATGAGTTAACCCACCAAACATGATGTGTGACATCTGCTCGATTTGCTGGTGCGCCGCTTGATTGAGCTTGGGGTGATTGTAACCGTGGATCGCCGCCCACCAAGAGGACATGCCGTCCACTAAGCTGCGACCATCTTCAAGTGTGATCATTACGCCATCGGCTCGACTCACGGGGTAACAGGTCAGAGGTGTCAAGGTTGAAGTGTAGGGATGCCAGATATGGCAACGGTCGAAGGCTAAATCCATCATCATTCCAAAATCAATAAAAGATTATTTAATAATCACATGTAAACCTTGTGATTTTCTTGTTGTTGACAGTCTAACGCCTGTCAGTAGACTAGCCAAGCATAAAACCAATAACCCCAATAAGGATTACACGTGGAAGTTCGTCATAACTGGACGGTCGCTGAGGTCAAAGCGTTACTGGATAAACCTTTTATGGATCTGCTGTTTGAAGCGCAGCAGGTGCATCGTTTTCATCACCCGCACAACCATGTGCAGGTCAGCACGCTGCTGTCGATCAAAACTGGCGCTTGTCCAGAAGATTGCAAATATTGCCCGCAAAGTGCTCACTACCGTACTGATGTAGATAAAGAGCGTTTGATGGAAGTCGAGCGTGTGTTGGATGCCGCGCAAAAAGCCAAAACGTCAGGTTCGACCCGTTTCTGTATGGGCGCTGCGTGGAAGAATCCGAAAGAGCGTGATATGCCGCTGCTCAAAGAGATGATCCGCGGCGTGAAGGATATGGGGCTAGAAACTTGCATGACGCTGGGTATGTTGACGCCAGATCAAGCGCAGCAATTGGCGCAAGCGGGGCTAGATTATTACAACCACAACCTTGATACCTCCCCCGAATACTACGGCAACATCATCACCACACGAACATACCAAGACCGCTTAGATACCTTGTCACACGTCCGTGATGCCGGGATGAAGATCTGCTCGGGTGGCATTATCGGCATGGGCGAAAGCACCAATGACCGCGCCGGATTATTGGTTGAATTGGCGAACTTGTCGACTCATCCGGAAAGTGTGCCGATCAACATGCTGGTAAAAGTGAAAGGTACGCCACTGGAACAAGTGGATGATGTGGAACCCTTTGATTTTGTTCGCTTGATTGCTGTGGCGCGCATTATGATGCCGAAATCCGCGGTTCGCCTTTCAGCCGGACGCGAGAAGATGAATGAGCAGATGCAGGCGCTGTGCTTTATGGCCGGAGCCAATTCGATTTTCTACGGTTGTAAACTGCTGACCACACCCAACCCAGCAGAAGACAGCGATATGCTGCTGTTTAAAAAGCTAGGAATTAACCGTGAACAAGTGGCGCAAAAGCCCGATGAAATCACGGAAAATGAG
This sequence comes from Vibrio mimicus, assembly GCF_019048845.1. NCBI lineage: Bacteria > Pseudomonadati > Pseudomonadota > Gammaproteobacteria > Vibrionales > Vibrionaceae > Vibrio > Vibrio mimicus. The sequence goes on along the minus strand of NZ_CP077426.1, from coordinate 2,135,060 downwards.
TTGCTGGATAGAGTCGTTGAACGAGTAGCCGCGCGCCCAAACGCCAGCGATCTATTTTATGACGCTGCGCTTTAAATCGCGGATTGAGCAAGCTCTGAATGAGCGTGAACATTCAGGGCTGACTCGCCGTCTTCAGCTTTTAGAGCGAAGCGCACAAGGCGAACTGATTCAGCAAGATCGTACTTACCTGAACTTCTCAAGCAACGATTACCTTGGTTTGGCCAGTGATGCTGAGTTAGTGCAGGCTTGGCAAACAAGTCTGGCGCGCTTTGGCGCTGGCAGTGGTGCTTCGCCGATGGTGACTGGTTTTAGCTCCGCCCATGCTGAGTTAGAGCATGAGTTGTGTCACTGGCTTGGCTATGAGCGAGCGATCTTGTTCAGTTCAGGCTTTAGTGCCAATCAAGCCCTGCTGTTTACTCTGCTCGAAAAAGAGGACTTGCTGCTGCAAGACAAACTGAATCACGCCTCTTTGATGGAGGCGGGCATGTTAAGTCCTGCCACCATGAAACGCTTTAAGCACAATGATACTGATCATCTTCGCCAATTACTGAATGAGCAGAGCAACTGCTTAGTAGTGACGGAAGGGGTGTTTAGTATGGATGGCGATTGCGCTCCTTTGGAGCAAATTGCTGCTGCGGTGAAACCGCGGGCGTGGTTGATGGTGGATGATGCGCACGGCATTGGCGTGCTTGGGGAGCATGGAGCGGGTAGCTGCCAAGCAGCAGGGATTCATCCCGATATTCTCATAGTCACGTTTGGCAAAGCCTTTGGTTTAGCTGGGGCGGCGGTGTTGTGTGATGCACAAGTCGGTGATTATCTGACTCAGTTTGCTCGCCACCATGTCTACTCAACGGCGATACCTCCGGCACAAGCTCATGCTCTGACTCATGCTGTGCGTATGATCCAACGTCAGTCTTGGCGCAGAGAAAAACTGGCTGAGCTGATGGCGTGTTTTGATGAATGGTGTAGTGATACACCGGGCTATGTTTCGACTTCAACACCAATCAAGCCTTGGCTATTAGGAGGCAGTGAATTGGCAATGGCGGCATCCTATCAGCTGAAACAGCAAGGCATTTGGGTCAGTGCAATCCGCCCACCGACAGTACCGGTCGGTAGCGCGCGACTACGCATTACTTTGACAGCAGCACACTCAAAGCAACAAGTACGAAACTTGTCTGATCAGTTAAAAAGAGTGATGGAGGATTGCGCATGAGTATGACAGCTTGCGAACTTTATACTGAGCTGAAAGACAAAAGTGCCATTGCTCAAGCATTTGGTAAAGCTGCGGCACACTATGATCAGCATGCTGCGTTTCAACGCGATGTTGGATTGCGATTACTCGATAAAATGCCGAGTCGAATGGATGGCTTGTTGGTGCTCGATCTCGGTTGTGGAACAGGCTATTTTTCTGCGTTGTTGCGTGAACGTGGTGCGCAGGTGGTGTGTGCAGATATTTCCTTAGCCATGCTTGATCAAGCAAGGCAACGTTGTGGCGATGAAGGTATGAATTATCAGTTAGCGGATGCCGAGCAACTGCCTTTCGCGTCAGCCAGTTTCGATTTGGTGTTTTCTAGCTTAGCGCTGCAATGGTGTGAAGATTTATCTTTGCCGCTGGGCGAGATCCGTCGTGTGCTCAAACCACATGGTCAAGCCTTTGTCTCGACTTTGCTTGATGGCTCATTGTTCGAGCTACAAGAAGCTTGGCGGAGTGTTGATCATCATCGTCATATCAATCAGTTCATTTCAATCAATCAGGTAAAAATTGCGTTAGCGCAAGCCGGATGTGCGCAACATCACTTAGACTTAGCGCCAATCACAGTTTGGTATGAGACGGCCTTCGCACTGATGCGCGATCTAAAAGGGATCGGAGCCAATCATGTCAGTGGGCGTTCAACCGGGATGATTAGCCGTAGAACGTTGGCAAAAGTGGAGTTGGCCTACCAATCATTTCGTAACCAACAGGGTCTTGTGCCTGCCACATATCAGGTTTGTTTAGGGGTTATTCACCGATGAGAAATGCTATTTTTATCGCAGGGACGGATACCGACGTTGGAAAAACAGTCGCATCAAAAGCGATTCTTCAGGCGCTAGCGGCACAAAATATCGCCACAATTGGTTATAAGCCAGTGGCGGCGGGTAGTGATAAAACGGAGTTTGGCTATCGAAATTCTGATGCGTTGCATCTGATGAAAGCGGCGACAGTCAATATGCCCTATGAGGATGTCAACCCATATGCGCTGGTACTTCCCACTTCACCACACATTGCCGCCAAGCATGAAAATGTGGCTATTGATTATGCTTTGCTGAGCAATAAGCTGGAAAAACATAAACAAAACGCAGAGTTAGTGGTTGTTGAAGGTGCGGGTGGCTGGAGAGTACCCACTTCGGATTCTGATTGTTTATCCACTTGGGTAAAACAAGAGCGTTTGCCCGTGATTTTAGTGGTTGGGATTAAACTTGGTTGTTTGAGCCACGCCATTTTGACGGCAGAGGCCATTCGTGCCGATGGCCTTGAGTTAGTCGGTTGGGTAGCTAACCGTATTAATCCTGGTACGGAACATTACGCTGAGATCATCGAACATCTTGAAGGGCGAATTGGTGCACCTAAGCTAGGTGAAATTCCTTATATGCCGAGTGCGAAGCGTCAGGAGTTGGGTAAATACATCCACCTTGAACATGTGCTCGAAGCTGCGCCTGTCGCATAGTGATAAACAGTCACAAAACAAAAAGGCTGCTCATCTTGAGCAGCCTTTTTAGTATGCATCGAGTTATTTTTCGGCTCTCATACCCATCAAGGATTGCTGAGTTTCGACAATCTTCTGTTGAAGAGTCTGCTCTTTTGCTTCCAACCCGAGTTGAGCGCGCGCTTCTTGCTCGCTAATGCCTAAATGACAACAAAGTAAATCAATCGCCATTTGGTAGCTATGTGCTTCAGCCATGTGTTTTCCTTTGTTTATGGTGTAATTCCTTTGACCCTAGGAATGTAGTCGTACTCTCTTGCTATCTCAATAAGACCAAAGTCTAAGGAACGAATATTTTTGTTATGAGTCGTGAGCAAAAAATGGCGAGTCGCACTATTGAGTAATTCATCATGTATATCATAAGCTTATGATATACAAAGTAAGGTGCGTAGCGCATGTCTATCAGACACTAAATGTTGCAATTTCCCGCTTAACCTTGTTTTTTAAATGAAAGAACATATGTTGTAGAACAAGAACAGGCGAGAATCGAATGGTTCGGAACTCGTAACAGGAATATTAGTTTCCTTTCGGAGAGAAGTAATGAAACGTGTAATGCTCTTCTTAGCAACCAACCTTGCTGTTGTGCTGGTGCTGAGTGTTGTTTTAAATATTGTTTATGCTGTTACTGGTATGCAACCGGGCAGTCTGTCTGGCCTATTGGTCATGGCGGCGGTATTTGGCTTTGGTGGTGCATTTATTTCGCTGCTGATGTCTAAAAGTATGGCGCTACGTTCAGTAGGTGGTGTGGTGATTGATACACCGCGCAATGAAATTGAGCATTGGTTATTAGAAACGGTGCGTCGCCAAGCAAACCAAGCGGGTATCGGTATGCCAACGGTGGCAATTTATGATGCGCCAGATATGAACGCGTTTGCGACGGGGGCAAAGCGTGACGATTCTCTGGTAGCTGTTTCAACAGGTTTGCTACACAACATGACGCGTGATGAAGCAGAAGCGGTATTGGCGCATGAAGTAAGCCACATTGCGAATGGGGATATGGTCACCATGACGCTGATGCAAGGTGTTGTGAATACCTTCGTGATCTTCTTGTCGCGTTTTATCGCTAATATCGTTGCGTCACGTGACTCAGAAGAGGGCGAAGGCAGCAACATGATGGTGTACTTCGCTGTGTCTATGGTGCTTGAGTTAGTCTTTGGCCTATTAGCAAGCTTTATTACCATGTGGTATAGCCGTCGCCGTGAATTCTATGCCGATGCAGGCGCTGCGCAGTTAGTGGGTAAACACAAAATGATTGCTGCGTTGGAACGTTTGAAAATGGGTCAAGAATCGCATCTTGAAGGTTCGATGATGGCGTTTGGTATCAACGGTAAACGTTCATTGTCTGAGTTAATGATGACTCACCCGCCGTTAGACAAACGTATTGCAGCCCTGCGTAATATGTAATCTCTCAAAACCAGCCTTCGGGCTGGTTTTTCTTATCTTCATTTCCTTTCCCCATTTCGTATTTAGATACCATTCAACCGTAACCTGACAGCCTTGCTCTCAAGCCTAAAAAATTATGCTTAGTTAGCTTTCCTGCCCATTTTTCTTATTGGGTAATTGTGATCTTCTATGCTTAGTCTTTCGTAACAATGAAAAGTCAAAGTTATACAGAAAAAATCTTGTACAACTTTGTTAACTCAACTATGTTTATCACTAATTGTACGAATATTGATTTTGTATAACATCAGGGATGGTCACTATGGACGTACAACACGTCGCGCAGTTTTATCAAGCATTAGACAAAAGCCAGCTGCATAGATTAGTCGAAATATATCATCCGAATGTGGTGTTTGAAGATGCCGCACACCGTATTGAAGGTCTGCCAGCACTTTATCAGTATTTTTTGAATCTCTATGAAAATGTACAAGCATGTACATTTACTGTTCATGAGCAGCACTCTATCAACGGTGGGGCGTTTCTGGTCTGGACTATGCACTTACGGCATCCCAAGTTAGCGAAAGGTGAGCAAGTCGATGTAAAAGGAGTCAGCCATTTGCGTTTTTCCAATCGCAAAGTGGTGTATCACCGAGACTACTTTGATATGGGAGAAATGCTTTACGAGCAGTTGCCTTTACTCGGTCAGATCATCCGTACGATTAAGCGGAGACTCGGCCAATGAAGGCGGTATTGATTACCGGAGCTACCTCAGGGATCGGCAAACAGCTGGCACTGGATTATGCGAAAGACGGTTGGCAAGTGATCGCTTGTGGGAGAAACCAGCAAGTATTGCAAGCACTGAGCGCAGAGTTTGCCACTATTTTCCCGCTCGCTTTTGATGTGACTGATCACGCTGCAACGAAAACAGCATTAAGCCAGTTACCTTTTCAGCCCGAGCTATGGATTCTGAATGCTGGGGATTGTGAGTACATCGATCACGGTAAGATGGACATCAGTGTCATGGCTCGTGTTTTCAACATTAATGTGCTTGGTGTAGCGGCGGTAATTGAAGGTATACAGTCACAGTTGGCGCGTGGTCATCGAGTCGCGATTGTTGGGTCGATTGCTAGTGAATTAGCTTTGCCACGTGCGCAGGCATATGGCGCGTCAAAGGCTGCTGTGGCGTATCTCGCTCGTACCCTACAACTTGACTGGCGTCCTCTTGGTATAGAAGTCTCCACCATTTTTCCTGGCTTTGTGGCCACCCCGCTGACGGATCGCAATACCTTTGTCATGCCCATGATCATCTCTGTTGAGCGCGCAGCTCAGGAGATCAAAGCGGGCTTAGCACGGGGTGTATCTCAGCTCTATTTCCCTAAACGATTTACTTGGTTGATTCGCTTATTAGGGGCTTTGCCTTATGCGTGGCAAACCCGATTAGTGCAGCGTATGTTGAAAGTTAAATAAGGATATTTCGATGAAGATTGCAATTATTGGCACTGGCATTTCCGGCTTAACTTGTGGGTACTATTTGCATCGTTATCACGATATTACGCTGTTTGAAGCCAATGATTACATTGGTGGGCACACCGCGACGGTGGATGTCGAATTGGACGGTAAGCAGTATGCGATCGATACCGGTTTTATTGTTTATAACGATAGAACCTATCCCAACTTCATCAAAATGATGGATGAAATTGGCGTCAAAGGCAGACCAACCGAGATGAGTTTCAGTGTGCGCAATGAGGCTAACGGGTTGGAATATAACGGTCATACATTGACGACGCTGTTTGCACAGAAGCGTAACTGGTTGAACCCGAAGTTTTATCACTTTATTAGTGAGATCCTACGTTTTAACCGCCTAACCAAAGCCTGTGTGGAGCATGAACTGGCGAGTGAGCAGACCTTGGGGGAATTCCTGAGCCAGCATCACTTTTCCGAGTACTTTTGTGAGAACTACATTCTGCCTATGGGAGCGGCGATTTGGTCCTCGTCTTTGGCGGACATGCGTGCCTTCCCACTCATGTTTTTTGCGCGCTTTTTTCTGAATCACGGCTTACTGGATGTAACTAATCGTCCGCAGTGGTATGTGATCCCCGGTGGCTCACGCAGCTATATTGAACCTCTAACGCAGGGCTTTCGTGACCGGATTCGCCTAAATAGTGCTGTAACGCAGGTGAATCGTGTACCTGCTGGTGTCGAAATTCAGGTCAATGGAAAAATAGAACGCTTCGATGAAGTGATTTTTGCCTGCCATAGTGATCAGGCGCTCGCCATGCTCAGCGAACCGACAGCTAAAGAGCAGCAACTGCTTTCAGCTTTGGCTTATCAAGCTAATGAAGTGGTGCTGCATACCGATACTCGTTTGCTACCTAAACGCAAAGCGGCATGGGCTTCGTGGAATTACTGGTTGAAAGGGGAAGCCAATCAAGAAACGCGTTTGCCTTCGCTGACTTACAACATGAATATTCTGCAGCATATTGAAGCGCCGCAGACCTTCTGTGTCACGCTCAATAGCAGCGACGATATTGACCCGAGCAAGGTGCTGCGTCGATTTACCTATCATCATCCGGTTTTTTCTCTGCCAGCAATTGAAGCGCAGCAGGTGAAAGCGCAGATCAGTGGCGTAAACCATACGTGGTTCTGTGGTGCTTATTGGCATAACGGTTTCCATGAAGATGGTGTGCGCAGCGCACTTGATGTTGTCACGCGGTTGGAAACCTATGCACAGCGTCGCGAGCAAGGAGCTGCCTAATGTCAGCGTCCAATGGCAACACTGAGTGGCGAAGCAGTTTGATGGTCGGGCATGTGCGCCATCGTCGTTTTACGCCGGTAGAACACGCACTCAACTATCCGCTGTTTATGCCTTGTATCGATTTAGATGAATGGCCACAGGTGGCGGAGAAAGTCTGGGGATTGGGCGAACGCTGGTGGCATTGGGCGCGATTTCGTCGTGAAGATTATCTCGGTCAAGGCAAACTGAAACAAGCGGTGCTTGATAAAGTCGAACAGCTAACTGGAGAGCGGATTGATGGGCGAGTGGTGGCTCTGATTCATCTGCGCTATCTCGGAATCTACTTCAGTCCAGTCAATTTTTACTATGTTTATGATGCACAAGATCATTGGCGTTATCTGCTGGCAGAAGTGAGTAATACGCCATGGAATGAGCGTCATTACTACGCGGTGCCTGCTCAGGATGCATCCACATCTGCTGATGCCGCTGCGATTGAGTGGCAGCATGCGAAAGCGTTTCATGTGTCGCCGTTCAATCCTATCGAGCAGATGTATCACTGGCGAATCAAACCTTTGTCTCGCTCATTAATGATTCATCTTGAGTGTCATCGTGCTGGCAAAGAATTTGATGCGACGCTCTCGATGCAAGCGGAGCGATTCACAGCACGTAATTTATTACCTCGATTGATCAAAACGCCCATCATGGCAGTAAAAGTGGTACTGGGGATTTATTGGCACGCATTTAAATTGTGGCGCAAAGGCGCACCGTTTTATTCACACCCAGACAGGACTCAGAACAATAATAAGGAGCAACCTCATGTTAAATAGCTCGTCTATGGAAGTTTCGCGCTCTTTGACCAGTTGGCAAAAAGGGGCCCGCAGTGTCATTCATCGAGCCTTGCAACATCTTGATGGTAACTTGACGGTCATTGAGAACTTTCCTGAGCAAACTCAGACTTCTCATGAACAATTTGGCCGTGATAAACCCGATACGATTCATGCGGTGATCGAAGTAAAGCATCCTGATTTCTACAGCCGTGTTCTGAAAGGAGGCAGTATTGCCGCTGCGGAAGCCTATATGGATGGTTGGTGGGAAAGCCCTAACCTTACGGCATTGATGCAGTTGATGGCCGCCAATTTGGGGGCGTTGGATAAGCTTGAGAGCCAAAGTAACCCGGTCACTAAATGGTTGAACCGTGTAACTCATTGGCTCAAACGCAACACCATAGAGCAAGCCAAAGAGAATATTCATCAGCACTACGATCTGGGTAATGAGCTGTACCAACTGTTTTTAGATGACAGCATGCTTTATTCCAGTGCGCTGTTTAATCAAGCAGATCTCTCACTTGAACAAGCGCAGCAGCAGAAGATGCAACGTTTATGTGAACAGCTACAGCTTAAACCCACTGACCATGTGTTGGAAATCGGTACTGGATGGGGTGCAATGGCGATTTACATAGCGCAAAACTATGGCTGTAGGGTCACAACCACCACCATTTCTGAAGAACAGTTTGCCTACGCCAAGCAGAAAATTGCTGCTTTGGGTCTGAGTGAGCAAATTACACTCTTGAAGCAAGATTACCGTTTACTGGAAGGGCAGTACGACAAATTAGTCTCGATAGAAATGATAGAAGCGGTGGGCAAGGCTTACTTACCTAGGTTTCTCAGTCATTGCTACGCTTTGCTCAAGCCCCACGGAAAAATGGCGTTGCAGGCCATTACCATTGCCGACCAACGATATGAGAGTTACAGCAATAATGTGGATTTTATTCAGAAGTACATTTTCCCCGGCGGCTTTTTGCCTTCGGTCAGTGTATTGACTGAGCTTGCCACAAAACGCACGGGATTCGTTGTTCGCAATCTGCACGACATCGGTATTGATTACGCGATCACTTTGCAACACTGGCGTGAGCGCTTTGAACAGCAACTGCCCAAAGTGCGTGAGCTGGGCTATGACGAACGCTTTATCCGCATGTGGCGTTATTACTTCTGCTACTGCGAAGGTGGTTTTTTGGCACGTAGCATCAGCACAGTACATATGACGTTCGAACGAGATTAATGATGGCACTGGTATGGGTTTCCATATGGTTTGATCTAATTTGGACTCTGGCGGTGTTTGGTCAGCAAAAATGGCTATGGCTAACCGCTTTGCTTGTTATTGGGACTTATGCATTGGCAGCCATCCAGCGTCATCCGCTATTTGAAAAAATGGTGTGGATGGCAATTATTGGCATCTTACTCGATAGCGGCAATATGGCGATCGGCCTGCTTAGCTTTGCCGACGGTGAGTTTCCGCTTTGGTTAATGGCACTCTGGTTTGCTTTTACTTGGTACACAGGCCATTTTCTGCCGCAGGTGAATCGCTATCCACAATTCTTAATCTGTTTTCTTGGTGGTGTGTTGGGTAGCTTAAGTTATTGGGTTGGGTACCAAAACGGTGCAGTGAGTTGGGATTACCCAACATTTATCGTCATGTTGGCACTCTTTTTGGAATGGATAGGTATCACTTGGTGGCTGTTGAAGGTAATGAGGCATGAAAAAAGCACTTATAACCCTATTCGTTTTGCTGATGAGCGGACTTGGTTACGCCGCCGTCGCTAATGCGGCGCAAGCCGAACACAAACCGACCAGTACATGGACAGAGTGGCCTGTGGTGGGGCAGGCGACACTCTCGTGGTTGTGGCTGGATATCTACTCCTCACAGCTCAGAGCGCCGGATGGTCAATACCATGAATCGCAGGACATTTCACCGCATCCCATGGCGTTGGAAATACGTTATCTGCGAGACATTAAACGCCAGCAGTTAATCGATGCCACCAAAGACCAATGGCACAAGTTGGGGTTTAAAGAGCCGCAAACTCAGCCTTGGTTGGCACAATTACAACAAATGTTACCGGATGTCGCGATGGGCGATCGCTTGGTGTATGTCTCTGATGGGCAGAGCGGTGAATTCTTCTTTGCTCACGATCATGAGTTGCAGTACAGCATTGGAACGATTGACGATGAAGCGTTCAACGATGCCTTTTTATCGATTTGGCTTTCCCCACAAACCGAATATTTAGCCTTACGGAATCAACTAATAGGAATGAATCGGATTGAAAATGGTAAATGACAGACAGAATAAAGGGGAGCCGTTGCTCCCCCTTGGTTATTTGCTATTTCATATCGAGATTACAGCTTGTCAGTCAGCTCAATCGCATAGCCAATGTAGCTGGCTGGTGTCATGGCTTTCAAGCGCGTTTTCTCTTCCGCTGGCAGTTCTAAACCGTCGATGAATTGACGCATCGCTTCGCCATCAACACGCTTACCACGAGTCAGCTCTTTCAGCTTCTCATATGGCTTTTCAATGCCGTAGCGGCGCATCACAGTTTGGATTGGCTCAGCCAAAACTTCCCAGTTGTGATCCAGTTCTGCGAGCAGTGCATCGCGGTTCACTTCCAGCTTGCTGATGCCTTTCAGGGTTGAAGTGTAGGCAATGATCGCATAACCCACACCCACACCGAGGTTACGCAGAACGGTAGAATCCGTCAGGTCACGTTGCCAACGAGAGATAGGCAGCTTTTGCGCTAGGTGAGTAAATATTGCGTTGGCCAGACCCAAATTACCTTCTGAGTTTTCAAAGTCGATTGGGTTCACTTTGTGTGGCATGGTTGAAGAGCCAATTTCACCCGCGATGGTTCTTTGTTTGAAGTGGCCCAGAGCAATGTAACCCCAAACATCACGATCAAAATCGATCAAGATGGTGTTAAAACGCGCAACCGCTTCAAACAACTCGGCAATGTAATCATGTGGTTCGATTTGCGTGGTGTACGGGTTCCAATCTACGCCCAGAGATTCAGTGATGAACTCTTCGCTGAATTTGTGCCAATCCACGGTTGGGTAGGCAGAAAGGTGTGCGTTGTAGTTACCCACAGCACCGTTGATCTTGGCTAGGATTTCTACGTTAGCGATCTGCTTGTACTGGCGTTCCATACGGTAGGCCACGTTTGCCATCTCTTTACCCATGGTAGATGGAGAGGCTGGTTGACCGTGAGTACGAGAAAGCAGCGGAATATCGCGGTATTCTTCGGCCAGTTTGCGAATCGCGTCAATCACGTTGCGAATTTCAGGCAGGATAACCGTGTCACGCGCTTCTTTCAGCATCAACGCATGTGAAGTGTTGTTGATGTCTTCTGAAGTACAAGCAAAGTGAATGAACTCGTTGACGGCATGCAGCTCTGGCATCGCAGCAACTTTCTCTTTCAGGAAGTATTCCACGGCTTTTACATCGTGGTTGGTAGTGCGTTCAATTTCTTTGATACGCAGTGCATCCGCTTCATTGAAGTTCGCAGCAATCGCATCAAGGAATTGATTCGCTTCGGCACTGAATGCAGGCACTTCTGCGATCTCAGCGGTGGCGGCAAGCTTCTGTAGCCAGCGAATTTCAACGATAGTGCGGTACTTTAGGAGACCAAACTCACTGAAGATACTGCGTAACGCAATCGTTTTACTTCCGTAGCGGCCATCTACCGGTGAAACAGCAGTCAATGCTGACAGTTCCATGTTCTTCTCCTGAATATTGAGTTAAAGGTGTGAGTAATTCGAGTGGGTTGTCATCACTTAGATTCGCGCTAACAAAATTTGCGCCTGTTCGATCATCTTTTTACGACCGAAAATCAGGTGACGACGGCGTCCACCAACCTGACGCCACAATACGGCGCAGCGGAGCCCTGACAGGAGTAGGGCGCGCACTTTGTGTTGGTTAGCGGTTTGCTGTAATACGGATGGTGTGCCAGTGACTTGAATACGTGGGCCGATGGGGCTTACCACATCAAGGTAGATACTGGCGAGGTTGCTGATCATTTGATCATCGAATAAGTCAAAATGTTCAAGCTGACGCTCAATCATTTGAATGCGGTCGCCAAGTTGACTCATGGCGTCGCGGCGGCCGCTTAACTTACGTTCAAGCGCCATTAGGCTAATCAGATAACGAGTGATTTCGCTGCCTGTTGGAGTGCTGTCAATACCTTTGACCAAGCACTCCAAACCGAGCTTGAGCTGACTTTCGTGGCCGAAAACTTCTAGTGTATTACTTGGATTAGTACACGTAATGGCTTTGAGCGAAGTTTCAAACGCATCAGAATCACAGTAACCATTTTTGGCAACTTGTTGTACAAGTGCCACAGCCTGACAAATGCCAGCGAAAGCGATGGTACGGTCGTAAATTGCGTTAGCCACGTAAATCTCCTAAAAATTGACTCTAAATGCGCTCTTCAATGATGCCGCCACCAAGGCAGATTTCACCTTGATAAAACACGGCGGATTGTCCTGGCGTTACAGCCACTTGCGGCTCGTCAAACATCACTTTAATTCGGTCATCACTGAGTGGAATGATGGTACAAGCGATGTCACTTTGACGATAACGCGTCTTCACGCTGCAACGTACGGGTTCTGTGATGGGGGTGCGATCAACCCAATGTAGTTGCGCAGCGACCAAGCCATGAGATTTGAGCAGTGGATGATCCGCGCCTTGTACTGCAATTAGCACATTGCGTTTTAAATCTTTATCCGCCACATACCATGGCTGTTCATTGCTCTCTTTCATACCACCAATGTGCAGACCTTTACGTTGTCCGAGTGTGTGGTACATCAAGCCTTGGTGCTCACCAATCACTTTCCCTTCAGGGGTTTCGATTTTACCCGGTTGGGCTGGCAAATAGCGAGATAAGAAGTCAGTAAATTTGCGCTCACCGATAAAACAGATACCGGTAGAATCTTTCTTTTTCGCCGTGATTAAACCTTGTTCTTCCGCAATGCGGCGTACTTCTGGTTTTTCGAGATCACCAACAGGGAATAGGCTACGCGCAACTTGTTCATGGCTCAGTGTATAAAGGAAGTAACTCTGGTCTTTATTGTTGTCCAACCCACGCAGCATTTGTGGCTTTTCACCATTTTGCGGGAAAGTACGACGAACATAGTGACCCATGGCGATGTAGTCCGCATCCAGCACTTCATCAGCAAATTCTAAGAAGGCTTTGAATTTGATTTCTTTATTACACAGAATATCTGGGTTAGGGGTACGGCCTGCTTTATATTCGGCAAGGAAGTACTCAAATACGTTGTCCCAATATTCGGCGGCAAAGTTAATGGTATGCAGAGGAATGCCGAGTTTGTCACACACAGCCTGAGCATCGGCTAAATCTTCTGCCGCAGTACAATACTCTTCGTTATCGTCTTCTTCCCAGTTTTTCATAAACAGGCCTTCCACTTGGTAACCCTGTTGCTTGAGAAGATAGGCTGAAACAGAGGAATCAACCCCTCCAGACATGCCGACAATTACTTTCTTTGGGTTGTTTGCACTGTGCTCTACAGACATCACTTATCTACCACTTGATGAACTTGGACGGGGATTCTAACAGAAAGAATTTTTCGAGGACAGATCCGAGACACTAATCACACTTCATCTGACTTCAGTCAAATGTTGCTAAATCATTGAATCACTTGCGCTCCAAGCGCTAAAGATAGGGTTTGAAATAAAATCCTCACAATGCAAACGTTTGCTATTTTTTCCTTTGTTGCTGCACTAAAAGGTGCGCGGTAGAATCGGCGCTCCTTTCATCCTTGAACCCAAGTAACCCTTATGAAATTTCCTGGCCAACGCAAATCTAAGCATTATTTTCCGGTTCACGCGCGTGATCCTCTCGTGATTCAAGCGCAAGAAAATAAGAAGATGTCGCGCACTCATATTATCGGTATTGATCAAACGTTGGTGGATATTGAGGCCAAGGTGGATTCAGATTTGATCGAGCGTTACGGTCTGAGTAAGGGACACTCATTAGTGATCGATGATCAAGCGGCTGAAGCTTTATATAACGAATTAAAAGATCAGCGTTTAATTACTAATGAATACGCAGGTGGGACGATAGGGAATACGCTGCACAATTATTCAGTATTAGCCGATGACCGCTCAACGCTACTGGGTGTAATGAGCCAAGATATTAAGATTGGCAGCTATGGCTATCGTTATCTGTGCAACACTTCTAGCCGTATGGATCTCAATTATTTACAAGGTGTAGAAGGTGCAATCGGTCGTTGCTTCGCTCTGATTACTGAAGATGGTGAACGCACTTTCGCAATCAGCGAAGGGCAGATGAACCAATTACATCCAGACAGTATTCCAGAAAAAATATTTGCTAGTGCTTCAGCATTAGTTATTACGGCTTATTTAGTTCGTTGTAAAGAAGGCGACCCTATGCCGGAAGCAACGATGCACGCAATTGAATATGCAAAAAAATATGATGTTCCAGTGGTATTAACTCTAGGAACAAAATTTGTTATTCAGGATGATCCTAAATTCTGGCAAGACTTTTTACGTGATCATGTCACTGTGGTAGCAATGAATGAAGATGAAGCATTAGCGTTAACCGGAGAAAGCGATCCGTTGGCGGCGTCTGATAAAGCGCTAGATTGGGTTGATTTAGTACTTTGTACAGCAGGTCCTGTTGGATTATTTATGGCAGGATATACCGAAGATTCGGCTAAGCGTGAAACGTCATTACCTTTATTACCGGGATCGGTCCCAGAATTTAACCGCTATGAATTTAGTCGTCCAGCACGTAAAGACAGTTGTATAAACCCGATTCGTGTTTATTCACATATTTCACCTTATATGGGCGGTCCGGAGAAGATAAAAAATACCAATGGTGCGGGGGATGCAGCATTATCAGCTCTGCTGCATGATATGGCGGCTAATAAATACCATAAAGAAAACGTCCCTAACTCAAGTAAGCATCAACATGAGTTTTTAACCTATTCTTCTTTCTCTCAAGTTTGCAAATACTCTAACCGTGCAAGTTATGAAGTATTGGCGCAGCACTCACCACGTCTTTCACGTGGTCTTCCTGAGCGAGAAGATAGCCTTGAAGAGGCTTATTGGGAAAGATAACAAAAAGGCTCCTTCGGGAGCCTTTATCATTTTAGTTTCTGGCAAAATTACAGAGCGAATTCTTCCAGAGATTTACCTTCATCCAGTGCTTTTTGGATCACTGAAGGAGTACGGCCTTGGCCTGTCCAAGTTTTTTCTTCACCGTTGGTGTCGATATACTTGTATTTTGCAGGGCGAGGAGCACGTTTGCCTTTTGCTTTAGTTTTGGTTTCACCAGAAAGCGCAGAAATAAGCGCTTCTAGATCAATACCATCTTTAGCAATTTGCTCAGCAATCGCTGCCAATTTTGCTTCTTGTTCTGCACGAGCAGCAATCTCTTCTGCTTCTGCGTCTTTACGCTCTTCAACAACGATAGTTAATTTATCTAGAGCTTCTTCAAGTTGTTCAATAGTCAGTTCACGTGCATACGCGCGTAGGCTACGAATATTTAATAAAGTCTTAGTGATTTCCGACATTACCATTTCCTGTTCACAATTTGGATAACGAGTTAATATTAAACCTAGCTTATTATACTGACAAGTTTTCGCTGTAAATATTAAGTCAAAATAACAAGAAAGTAAAAATTAATTATTAGGGCTTATTTCCTCACCTTAAGAAAACTTCATATAAAAGTAACTGTAGGTGACTTATAACATGAATAAATAACTTTAGTTCTATATATCAAGTTTAGAGGTTTTTTTATGAATGAAGTTTCTATGAAATGATCGAATTGTGAGCTATGCCACTTGTTTTTCTACTTACCTCCTAGTTGCATTGATATTTTTGTTAAGTAAAATGTGTCGTACCTAATGCGAAAGCCATACTAAATAAGCCAAATGAGTTGACTGATTTAGTACGATTCTTTCGCCGTAGAGGAGCGATTACGAAGAGTATCCACAGTTGGGGTGATGCCAATGAATTGTGGAAAAAGGCGTTGTTGCCGAAGTTAGCTCGCCAATCAAAGCAGCTAGCTGGGGTTACATCAAATAGGTGTAACACTGCCATAGTCTATATTGTTGTTAAACTATGGAGCGCTACTGTAGGGTTGGGTGAAGTGTTCGCTTCCCTTTCGCTTAGTTCAACATAAATTAAGTTGACATGAAGTTGCTTAATTTGTCTGCAGTAGATCTCTAACCATTTTTACTGGTTTTGGAAGATCATGAATTTAATCGATTTTGCCTCTTCGCCACTCTCTGTTGTACCACCACTGGTTGCATTGAGTTTGGCAATTGTTACTCGCCGTGTATTACTTTCTCTCGGTGTGGGTATTTTCTTAGGTGCATTTCTGCTGGCTGACTATTCTGTTGGTCAATCTGCACAATATATTGCTACTCAAGTTGGCAGTGTATTTGTGAAAGAGGGTGCCATTAATGCGTGGAACATGAGTATTGTTGGCTTTTTGCTTTTGTTAGGCATGATGACGGCATTGCTGACTCTTTCAGGTGGGACTCGCGCTTTTGCGCTCTGGGCTCAAGAGAGAGTGAAAAGTAAACGAGGCTCAAAATTACTAGCAGCATTCTTAGGCGTATTCATTTTTGTTGACGATTATTTTAATAGCCTTGCTGTTGGTTCTATCGCCCGTCCGGTGACGGATCGCTTTTACGTTTCGCGCGCTAAGTTAGCCTATATTCTTGATTCCACGGCGGCACCGATGTGTGTGGTCATGCCCGCTTCCAGTTGGGGCGCTTATATCATGACCATCATCGGCGGTATTTTGGTTTCGCACGGTATTGAAGATTACTCAGCGTTAGGCGCTTATCTGCGTTTAGTGCCGATGAACTTCTACGCAATCTTTGCTCTGTTGATGGTGTTTGCTGTGGTGTGGTTCCAAATGGACATCGGCCAAATGCGCAAACATGAGATTGCGGCTTCTCAAGGACGTGGCTTTGACGAAGATTCAAGCACGGATGCTAAAGAAGCGCATGAACTGAATGAAGAACTCGACATTCGTGAAAGTGAGCGTGGTACGGTTTTAGACTTGGTTTTACCTATCGTCTTCCTTGTTGTTGCAACAATTAGCGCGATGATTTGGACTGGCGCAAGTGCATTAGCGGAAAGTGGTCAGTCGTTTGATATTTTTGGGGCGTTTGAAAATACCAATGTTGGTACTTCATTGGTATATGGTGGATTAGTCGGTCTGGCGATGGCTTTTGTGACCGTGTTGCGCCAAAAACTACCGACGGCTGAAATCGCAAAAACCTTATGGATTGGTGCGAAATCGATGTTTGGTGCAATTTTGATCCTGATTTTTGCGTGGACCATAGGTTCTGTCATCGGTGACATGAAGACGGGGGCTTACCTTTCATCGTTAGTGCAAGGGAATATAGATCCACATTGGTTACCGGTCATTTTGTTCATCTTGTCAGGTGCAATGGCTTTCTCCACTGGAACGTCATGGGGCACCTTTGGCATCATGCTGCCGATTGCCGGTGATATGGCGGGAGCCACCGATATTGCGTTGATGCTGCCAATGCTTGGTGCGGTGCTTGCGGGTTCAGTTTTTGGTGATCACTGTTCTCCGATTTCAGATACTACCATCCTGTCTTCGACGGGAGCACGTTGTCATCATATTGACCATGTTGCGACTCAACTGCCTTACGCATTGGCGGTTGCGTTAGTGTCAGCGATTGGTTACGTGGTGCTGGGAATTTTTGCTTCACTCGGGCTGGCTTTAGCTGCCGCATCCGTGAGTTTTGTGGTGGTTTGCTTAATTTTTGCCGCACTATCAAAAGCCAAAGTGAGCAAACAGGTGTCTGCCTAATTCGCATCGCTATAGAGATAAGAGGCCAGTCGGCCTCTTTTTTTATCGCTAACCTAAATTGCAGCTTTGAGTGGTGGTGATGAGCTCTTAAAGCCGTCATAAAAAAATAACCAGAAAAGTGTCAATTTGTGGTTGAAAAAAAAACTTAGCTTAGTTAGTGTGAAGGCAGTTCTCAAACAGACAGAAACCACTAAGTATGCGTAATTTCGTAATGAACATTCATCACCATCATCATCCCTAAGGTGTCTTTCGGGAGATGTACGCATACCCGGGGGACAGGAATCTCCCGGAGTTGAAATCAGAGCCATAAAAAGATTCTAACCCTCGGGAGACCAAACCTCCCGAGGGTTTTTCGTTTTAAGCTTTGGAAAAATTATTAAATTCAACAAATTGCAAAGGAAGAATGACATGCAAACACAACGACTAAGAATCGCGATACAGAAAAAAGGCCGCCTGAGCCAAGAGTGCCAAGAACTGCTGAAAAAATGCGGTGTGAAATTCAACATCATGGGCGAGCGCTTGGTGGTTCATTCACTGAATATGCCGATTGACCTGTTGTTGGTGCGTGACGATGACATTCCAGGACTGATCATGGATGGGGTGGTGGATTTGGGTTTTGTTGGTGAAAACGTGCTTGAAGAAACACGTTTAGATCGCCTAGCACTCAACCAACGTAACGAATTTATCACCCTGCGCCGCATGGATTTTGGTGGTTGCCGTCTGTCGATCGCGATTGAAAAAGATGCAGAGTATCGTGGACCGCAAGATCTGAATGGTAAGCGTATTGCCACCACTTACCCACAACTGCTCAAAGCTTATATGGATCGCCAAGGCGTGGATTTCAGCACCTGTATGTTGACGGGTTCGGTTGAAGTTGCACCGCGCGCGGGGTTAGCCGATGCGATTGCGGATCTGGTCTCCACTGGCGCGACCTTAGAAGCCAACGGTCTTAAAGAAGCGGAAGTGATTTTTGAATCCAAAGCGACGCTTATTCAGCGCCCAGGTGCTTTTGCTGCCGATAAAGCTGCACTGATCGATAAACTCCTCACTCGCATGCACGGCGTGCAACAAGCCAAAGAATCGAAATACATCATGCTGCACGCACCGGTTGAGAAGCTGGCGCAAATCAAAACCTTGTTGCCCGGAGCGGAAGACCCAACAGTGCTTCCTTTGTCTGCCGACAAGTCCAAAGTCGCGGTACACATGGTGAGTTCGGAAAATCTATTCTGGGAAACCATGG
Organism: Vibrio mimicus; assembly: GCF_019048845.1. Classification (NCBI taxonomy): domain Bacteria; kingdom Pseudomonadati; phylum Pseudomonadota; class Gammaproteobacteria; order Vibrionales; family Vibrionaceae; genus Vibrio; species Vibrio mimicus. The sequence continues at coordinate 2,116,302 of NZ_CP077426.1, read as the reverse complement.
AGCAGCTGAAAGCCCTCGGTGCTAGCTCAATTCTGGTGTTACCGATTGAAAAAATGATGGAGTAAGGCGATGAGAACCGTTGTTTGGCAATCGTTGAGTGAAGCTCAGCAAGAATCGATTTTAGAACGTCCTGCGATTACGGAAGGAGCAAACATCACCGCTGCGGTTGCGCAGGTGATTGCGAAAGTGCGCAGTGAGGGTGATGCCGCCCTGTTTGAATTAACCGAAAAATTTGATCGTGTAAAACCCGCCTCACTGCGCGTATCTCGCGAAGAGATGGATGCCGCTGCCGCGCGTTTGTCGGAAACGATGAAACAGGCACTAGAGCAGGCATACAACAACATCAGCAAATTCCACAAGGCGCAAAAAGCGCAGCCAATCAAAGTGGAAACCATGCCCGGAGTGGTGTGTGAACAAGTGACTCGCCCGATCAATAAAGTGGGTCTGTATATTCCGGGTGGTAGTGCGCCGCTACCATCAACCGTGCTAATGCTTGGTGTGCCTGCACAAATTGCAGGCTGCCGTAAAGTGGTGCTTTGCTCACCACCGCCCATCGCTGATGAAATTCTCTACGTCGCTAAACTGTGTAACATCGATGAGGTGTACAACTTAGGCGGCGGCCAAGCGATCGCTGCTATGGCTTATGGCACGGAAACGGTGACTAAAGTTGACAAAATCTTCGGTCCCGGTAACGCCTATGTGACGGAAGCAAAACGCCAAGTGAGTAACGATTTCCGTGGCGCAGCGATTGATATGCCTGCAGGACCTTCAGAAGTATTGGTGATTGCTGATGAAACGGCGGATGCCGATTTTATTGCCGCCGATCTACTCAGTCAGGCAGAGCACGGCCCTGATTCTCAGGTGGTGTTGGTGACGCCATCTCCGGTGTTAGCCGATCAGGTAACGGACGCAGTGCAAAAGCAGCTTAAAGTGCTTTCGCGCGCCAGTATTGCTGAAAAAGCCTTGGCTTCCAGTCTGATCATTATTGCTGAATCACTCACCCAAGCAGTGTCGATTTCTAACTACTACGGCCCTGAGCACTTGATTGTGCAGACGCGTAACCCGCGTGAGTTGGTCCCACTGCTCGATAATGCAGGCTCCATTTTCCTTGGCGATTGGTCGCCAGAATCGGTAGGCGATTACGCTTCTGGTACCAACCATGTGCTACCCACTTACGGTTACACCCGCACTTATTCCAGCTTAGGCTTGGCCGATTTCAGTAAGCGCATGACAGTGCAAGAGCTGACCGCTGATGGCTTGCAATTGCTTGCGCCCACCGTAGTAACGATGGCGGAAGCGGAAGGGTTAGACGCGCACAAACGTGCGGTTACGATTCGAGTAGAAAAATTACAGAAGGCTCAATAAATTATGGAAAAACTGGCTCGTCAACAAATTCAGGCGTTAACCCCATACCTTTCTGCGCGTCGTATTGGTGGTAGTGGTGATGTTTGGCTCAATGCCAACGAATCGCCTTTCAATAACGAATACAAAACCGATTTTGCGCGCCTTAATCGTTACAGTGATTGCCAACCTAAGGCGATGATCCAAGCTTACGCCAATTACGCTGGAGTACAGCCGGAGCAAGTACTGACTTCGCGCGGCGCGGATGAAGGGATTGAGCTTTTGATCCGTGCGTTTTGCGAACCCAATCAGGACGCGATTCTGTTCTGCCCTCCAACCTATGGTATGTATGCGATCAGTGCAGAAACCTTTGGTGTTGAGCGTAAAAAAGTGCCGCTGACTGCCGATTGGCAACTCGATTTACCGAGCATTGAAGCCAATTTGGATCGCGTTAAATTGGTGTTTGTGTGTAGTCCAAACAACCCGACTGGCAACTTGGTCAAACGTGCTGACATCATCAAACTGCTGGAGATGACCCAAGATCGCGCCATTGTGGTGATGGATGAAGCCTACATCGATTTCTGCCCAGAGGCATCGACGGTTGATTTGCTCGCCCAATATCCGAACTTGGCGATTCTACGCACACTCTCTAAAGCTTTTGCTTTGGCGGGACTACGCTGTGGCTTCACGCTTGCCAATGCTGAACTCATCAATGTGTTGCTCAAAGTGATCGCGCCTTATCCGGTGCCGGTGCCGGTTGCCGAAATCGCGGTGCAAGCCTTATCACCTGCAGGTCTCGCGCGCGCCAAATACCAAGTATTGGATCTCGGCGCGAATCGAGCTTACCTACAAGTGGGGCTTTCTATGGTTCCGGGTGTGCAGGTCTTTGAAGGTTGGGGTAACTATCTATTAGTGAAATTCCCTGATGGTGATGCACTGTTTAAAGCGGCGTGGGAGCACGGCATTATTTTGCGTAATTCACCGATTGAAAACTGTGTGCGTATCAGTGTTGGCAATCGCGAAGAGTGTGAAAAAACCGTCGCGTTCATCCGTAACTACTACCAGTAATTTTGTTTACAGCAGCTCGCAGCGCGGGCTGCTGATGAAAAGGACATTCTTGTGAGCAAACAACAAAAAATTCTTTTTATCGACCGCGACGGCACCTTAATTGTTGAGCCGCCAGTGGATTTCCAAGTTGACCGTTTGGACAAACTCAAACTTGAGCCTTATGTGATCCCAAGCCTGCTCAAGCTACAAGAGGCGGGTTATCGTTTGGTGATGGTGACTAATCAGGATGGTTTAGGCACTTCAAGCTACCCGCAAGCGGATTTCGATGCGCCGCATAACATGATGATGGACATTTTTGAATCGCAAGGCGTGAAGTTTGATGATGTGCTGATTTGCCCGCACTTTGAGCGTGATAACTGTTCGTGCCGCAAACCGAAACTGGGCTTGGTCAAAGAGTATCTGCAAGGTGGCAAAGTCGATTTCAAATCGTCAGCCGTGATTGGCGATCGCATGACCGATCTGCAACTGGCGGAAAATATGGCGATTCGCGGTATTCAATACCACCCGCAAACTATGGGTTGGCTGGATATCGTTAAAGATCTCACCACCAAGCCACGTGTTGCCCAAGTGGTGCGTAAAACCAAAGAGACCGATATTCAGGTTCTAGTCAATCTTGACCAAACTGGCGGTAATCAGATTGAAACGGGTTTGGGCTTTTTTGATCACATGCTAGATCAAATCGCGACCCACGGCGGTTTCCAACTGCAACTGAAAGTGGTGGGCGATCTGCACATTGATGATCACCACACGGTGGAAGATACCGCCTTGGCACTAGGGCAAGCACTGCGTGAAGCACTGGGTGACAAACGTGGTATTGGACGCTTTGGTTTCACATTGCCCATGGATGAGTGTTTGGCACAGTGCGCGTTGGATCTCTCAGGCCGCCCGTATCTGAAATTTGATGCGAGCTTTAGCCGCCCGCAAGTGGGCGATCTCTCGACTGAGATGGTGTATCACTTCTTCCGCTCATTGGCCGATACCTTGGCGTGCACTCTGCACCTTTCATCCAGTGGTGATAACGATCACCACATCATTGAGAGCCTGTTTAAAGCGTTTGGTCGCACGCTGCGTCAAGCTATCACGGTGCAAGGTAACGATCTGCCGAGCAGTAAAGGGGTGCTCTGATGACTCAAAATGTGGTGATTATTGATACCGGCTGCGCCAATATCTCCTCGGTCAAATTCGCTATTGAGCGATTAGGTTATGGGGTGACGATTTCGCGCGATCCGAAAGTGGTGCTCGCGGCAGATAAACTGTTTCTGCCCGGAGTTGGCACCGCGAGCGAAGCGATGAAAAACCTCACTGAGCGTGATTTGATCGAGCTAGTGAAGCGGGTTGAAAAGCCATTGCTTGGCATCTGTCTTGGCATGCAACTACTTGGCAAATTGTCGGAAGAAAAAGGCCAGAAAGCCGATGAGATTGTGCAGTGTTTAGGGTTAGTCGACGGTGAAGTCCGTTTGCTGCAAACTGGCGATCTGCCGTTGCCACACATGGGCTGGAACACGGTGCAAGTGAAAGAGGGGCATCCACTGTTTAACGGTATAGAACCTGATGCGTACTTCTACTTTGTGCACAGCTTTGCCATGCCCGTTGGCGATTACACTATTGCCCAGTGCGAGTATGGTCAGCTGTTTAGCGCAGCGATTCAAGCGGGGAACTATTACGGGGTGCAATTTCACCCTGAGCGCTCTTCAAAAGCGGGCGCACGCTTGATTCAAAACTTTCTTGAGCTTTAGGGACAAGCGCTGGTCAAAGCTGGCGCAATACAAGGAACCACAATGATTATTCCCGCATTAGATTTGATTGAAGGTCAGGTTGTGCGTCTGTATCAAGGTGATTACGGACAAGTGACCGAATATAAAGTAGACCCAGCGGAGCAGTTTAATTTGTACCACCAAGCTGGGGCAGGTTGGTTGCACTTGGTGGACTTAACTGGCGCGAAAAATACCGCGGCACGCCAACTGGATTTGATTGCTCGTCTGCTCGCGAGCACACCCGCCAATATTCAAATTGGTGGTGGAGTACGCAGTGAACAAGACGTGGTGGATCTGCTTGAAGCAGGTGCGCAGCGCGTGGTGGTGGGCTCAACCGCGGTTAAACAGCCGCAATTGGTCAAAAGCTGGATGGAAAAATACGGCGCTGAGAAAATTGTTTTAGCGTTGGACATCAACATTGATGAACAAGGTACGCGCAAAGTCGCGATTTCCGGCTGGCAGGAAGATTCCGGCGTGACGATTGAAGCTTTGATTGATGACTACTTAACGGTTGGCTTAAAGCACGTACTGTGTACCGATATTTCCCGCGATGGCACGCTAGCCGGCTCGAACGTTGAGCTGTATCGCGATCTCTGTCGTCAATACCCACAAGTGCAGTTCCAATCGTCCGGTGGCATTGGTTCACTCGCCGATATTGAGGCACTGAAAGACACAGGCGTTGCGGGTGTGATTGTCGGTCGCGCGCTATTGGATGGAAAATTTACCGCGCAGGAGGCATTCGCATGTTGGCAAAACGGATAATTCCTTGTCTGGATGTACGTGATGGACAGGTAGTGAAAGGCGTTCAGTTTCGTAACCACGAAATCATTGGAGACATTGTGCCACTGGCTAAACGTTACGCCGAAGAAGGCGCGGATGAGCTGGTGTTTTACGATATTACCGCTTCCAGTGATGGCCGCGTTGTCGATAAAAGCTGGGTCGCGCGAGTCGCGGAGGTGATCGACATCCCTTTCTGTGTCGCGGGTGGAATTAAATCGGCGCAAGATGCTGCACGAATCTTGGAGTTCGGTGCAGATAAAGTCTCGATTAACTCACCTGCTCTGGCGAATCCACAACTCATCACCGATCTTGCGGATCGCTTTGGCGTGCAATGTATCGTGGTTGGCATCGACTCTTATTTTGATAAAGAAACAGGTCAATATCAGGTTTATCAGTTTACCGGTGATGAAAGCCGCACCCGAGCGACTCAGTGGCAAACTTGCGATTGGGTGCAAGAGGTGCAAAAGCGCGGCGCTGGGGAAATTGTACTGAACATGATGAACCAAGATGGTGTGCGCAATGGTTACGATCTTGAGCAGCTCAATTTAGTGCGATCGGTGTGCCGAGTTCCACTGATCGCCTCCGGTGGTGCAGGGGCGATGGAACATTTCGCGCAAGCTTTTACTCAAGCGAACGTCGATGGCGCTTTAGCCGCTTCGGTGTTTCACAAGCAGATCATCAATATCGGTGAACTCAAGCAGTATCTAAAACAACAAGGAATTGAGGTGAGACGATGAATCCAGCAAGCCCATTTGCCACGCTAACCGACCGTATTGATTGGCAGAAAGTCGATGGACTTGTGCCCGCCATTGTGCAAGATTTTCAGTCCAGCCAAGTCTTAATGATGGGGTATATGAACCCTGAAGCGTTGCAAAAAACCCTCGATACTCAACAAGTGACCTTTTTCTCGCGCAGCAAACAGCGTTTGTGGACCAAAGGGGAAACCTCAGGCCATGTATTGCAACTGAAAAATATCGCGCTGGATTGCGACCAAGATACGCTACTGGTGAAAGTGAACCCGATTGGCCCAACCTGCCACACAGGCACCGTGACCTGTTGGGATGGTGATGCACAAGAAGAGTCACAAATGGTTTGGCTTCATCAGTTGGAACAACTGTTGGCAGAGCGCAAAAATGCCGATCCCAGTTCTTCTTACACGGCCTCTTTGTATGCGCGTGGCACCAAACGCATTGCGCAGAAAGTGGGTGAAGAAGGGGTTGAAGTCGCGTTGGCGGCGACGGCAGGGGATAAGGAGGAGCTGATTTGCGAATCCGCCGACTTGATGTATCACTTGTTGGTGCTGCTACAAGAGCAAGGCTTAGCCATGAATGATGTGATCAATAAGCTGAAAGAACGCCATAAGTAATTGGTAGACGAGTTTCTCCAACCAAACAATAACGCCCCATTATTGGGGCGTTATTGCCTTCCTACTTGAAGCTGCAGCGGTGTTGGCTGCATTCGTTCACCCCAATCACATAGTGTATCTATGCTCATGGGGATTCACTCATTTGCCGCCTACCTGCAACTCCAAGTAGTTTGGCTATATATTTTTGATTAATCAGAGTATTAAAGCGTCACTTCCCGCCACTCACCGGGCTGCAAATCTCCCAAGTTCCAATCGCCCATGGAGTAACGAATTAAACGTAGAGTCGGGAAACCGATGTGCGCTGTCATGCGTCGCACTTGACGATTACGCCCTTCCATTAAAGTAATGGCTAACCATGTGGTAGGAATCGCAGCGCGAAAACGCACCGGAGGATTGCGTGGCCAAAGCGTGGGTTCGGGCATGATGTCGACTTTCGCCGGTAAAGTCGGGCCATCTTTTAAGATCACTCCGTGGCGCAATGCCTCAAGGTCGCTCTCTTGTGGCGCACCTTCAACTTGCACCCAGTAGGTTTTTGGCGCTTTGGATTGCGGCTGAGTCAATCTGGCCTGCAAAATCCCATCATTGGTTAAAATGAGTAGTCCTTCGCTATCGCGATCCAAACGTCCTGCCGCGTAGACATCCTTAATTGGGATGTAGTCGGCCAAGGTTTTTCTTCCGTCCCCATCGGTAAATTGGCTTAAAGTGTCATAAGGTTTATTAAACAGGATCACTTTACGCTCACTGGGCGAAATCGCTCGTTTGGGTGAGGTGAAGTCGTTAGACGTAGCTCTTTTCTTGGCTGAGAAGCTTTTCTTACCCGATGTGGTATGGGGGCGAGTGGTGTTTTTTGTCGTCCTCTGTTTAAAATGCGACTTTCGTTGAGCAGGGGAAGAAGAGGAAGTGTCGCTGGGTGAGCGAGATGACATGTTAAGCACCTTGCAAAAATGTAAATAAACTGTGTTTGAAAGTTTTCCGCAGGGGCGATATCGGCTATCATTTGCGCGCCCTGGAAAAGGTTTAGCGAACAAGATAATAGACTATTGTCTTCAATTTGTTTAATTATAAATACCTTCACTCAAGGACGAGCTCGAAGGCGGCTCAACGTCATTCGAACACAGGATTTGCAAGAGTGAGAAGATCGTACTCAGGTTGAGGGGATGTCGCCGACTTGAGAACGGACAGTCACACAGTGTCATTGCATCCAATGGTGCTGTTAGAACAGATAGGGAAAGTTCATGCCTACCAATAAACCTACAATTATTTATACCATCACTGACGAAGCCCCGGCATTAGCCACGTATTCATTACTGCCAATTATTCAATCATTTACTGCTTCTTCAGGCATTGACGTAGAAACACGCGATATTTCATTAGCTGGTCGTATTCTGGCTAATTTCCCTGAGCATTTGACCGAAGAACAACGCATCGGTGATGCGTTAACCGAACTGGGTGAACTGGCGCAAACGCCAGAAGCCAACATCATCAAACTGCCCAATATTTCAGCTTCAGTTCCACAGCTCAAAGCAGCAATTAAAGAACTGCAAGACAAAGGCTATGCACTGCCAAATTACCCAGAAGAACCAAGCAGCTACGAAGAAGAAGCGATCAAAGCGACTTATGACAAGATCAAGGGCAGTGCGGTAAACCCAGTTTTACGTGAAGGTAATTCAGATCGCCGTGCACCCGCATCGGTGAAAAACTACGCCAAGAAGAACCCGCACTCAATGGGGGCTTGGAGTAAGGATTCTAAATCTCATGTTGCGAGCATGAGCGATAAAGATTTCTTTGGTAGTGAAAAGTCAGTCACGGTCAGTGGCGCAACCAAAGTTGCGATTGAGTTTGTAGGTAAAGATGGTGCGGTGAAAGTGCTGAAAAAGCCATTTGCGCTGCAAGATAAAGAAATCATCGATACCAGCGTGATGAGCAAAAAAGCGCTGATTGCTTTCTTTGAAAAAGAAATCGCGGATGCGAAAGCGCAAGACGTGCTGTTCTCACTGCACATGAAAGCGACCATGATGAAAGTCTCGGATCCAGTGATCTTCGGTCATGCGGTGAAGGTGTACTACAAAGCGGTTTTTGATAAGTATGGCCAACTGTTCGATCAACTGGGTGTGGACGTCAATAACGGCTTGGGTGATGTTTACGCGAAAATTCAATCGCTACCAGAAGCGCAACGCGCAGAGATTGAGGCGGCGATTCAAGCAGTGTATGCCACTCAACCTCCTCTAGCTATGGTTGATTCTGATCGCGGCATTACCAACCTGCATGTACCAAGTGATGTGATTGTCGATGCGTCAATGCCAGCGATGATCCGTACTTCTGGCCAAATGTGGGGCCCAGATGGTAAGCAGAAAGATACCAAAGCGACGATTCCAGATCGCTGCTACGCGGGTGTTTACCAAACCGTTATCGATTTCTGTAAACAGAACGGCGCATTTGATCCGACCACCATGGGCAGTGTGCCAAACGTTGGCTTGATGGCGCAAAAAGCAGAAGAATACGGCTCACACGATAAGACATTTATTCTTGATGCTGAAGGTGTTGTGCGTGTGATTGACGAAGCGGGCAAAGTGCTGCTGGAGCAAACTGTCGAAGCTGGCGATATCTTCCGTATGTGTCAGGTAAAAGATGCCCCTATCCAAGACTGGGTGAAACTGGCGGTAACTCGTGCTCGTGCTTCAGGTACACCAGCGGTATTCTGGCTTGATCCAGAGCGTGCACATGACGCGGAACTGATCAAGAAAGTGAATCAGTATCTACCAAATCACGATACATCAGGCTTGGAAATCAAGATTCTGTCACCAGTTGAAGCAACACAATACTCACTTGTGCGTATGAAGGCAGGACAAGATACCATTTCTGTAACAGGTAACGTGCTGCGTGATTACTTGACTGACTTGTTCCCAATCCTTGAACTGGGTACTTCGGCGAAAATGCTCTCTATCGTTCCGTTGATGAACGGAGGTGGCTTGTTTGAAACGGGCGCGGGCGGCTCTGCTCCGAAGCACGTACAACAAGTACAAAAAGAGAACCACTTGCGTTGGGATTCACTGGGTGAGTTTTTGGCGTTGGCCGCTTCTCTGGAACATCTGAGCGTGGTTACTGGCAATCGCAAAGCACAAGTGTTGGCAGATGCCCTAGACAAAGCGACGGGTAAGTTCCTCGATATGAACAAATCGCCTTCACGCCGTGTGGGTGAAATCGACAACCGTGGTAGCCATTTCTATCTTGCGACTTACTGGGCACAAGCGCTGGCTGAACAAACGGCAGATGCTGATCTGGCGGCTGAATTTGCTCCAATTGCAAAACAGTTGGAAGAAAAAGAAGCACAGATTGTCGCTGAGCTTAATGGTGCACAAGGTAAGCCTGCCGATTTAGGTGGTTATTATGCGCCTGAATTTGCTAAAACATCTCTGCTAATGCGCCCTAGCGCGACATTTAACGCTGTGATTGATCGTTAATTTGTACATACACTAGCCTAAAACAAAACCCGCCAATTCGGCGGGTTTCTATTTTTTCGCGCTTTCTTAGTCTAAAAAAGCACGTTGGTAAGGCAATTGACCGCTACTTCGCTAGTTGTCCCTCGATCGGCACAACGCAGCTTGCGTGGTATCCCTTAGGGCCTTGCTCCACCTGATAAGAAACCTGTTGACCGGCTTTGAGTGTACGGTATCCGTCCATTTGAATGGTTGAGTAATGAGCGAAAATATCGCCGTCTTCACCTTCTGGGCAAATAAAACCGAACCCTTTGGCATTATTAAACCATTTCACTGTACCTGTAGCCATGCTATACATCCCTCATGCATTTTATAACTGATGTTTTTTAAAGAGAAACCTCATTCTGTTGCTTAACTTTTATGAGTTCTCAAAAGTGAATAGCGATTCAGCCTATGCTTAACGTTAGTCACTAATTGACCAATTTAGACGATGATGCAACGCAGTCAATAGGACGAACGTATAAAAGCACACAGTTTTATATGAAAACTCAATTTTGCAATTGCAATTATATAAATTTGTCATTTGCAAATCGCGAAGCAAATTATTAGCGAGATTGCATATTGGTGTTGAGGAAATAAGCAATCACACTATTCGTGATCGTCATTCGCAATGTTTTATTTGCAGCGTTACAATTGCTGCATTAGTCTCTAAGTAGGAGGCGAAATTCGTTGAAGTGCGAACTGAATAGACAAGTCAAAAAGGCTAGGATTACAGCACTTTATAGTTGAATTCTCTTTAGAACGTCCTCAAATATTGAAGTGTCATGAGTAAAAATTTTGAATGGATCTCTCCAGACTTTGATTTGCTGGAGAAAGAAAAAACGGCAGTTAAGCCACCATCTATGTATCACGTTGTATTGAACAATGATGATTACACGCCGATGGACTTTGTAATTGAGATTCTTGAGCGCTTTTTCTCTATGGATATAGAGAGGGCGACGCAAGTGATGCTCAAAGTGCATTACGAAGGAAAAGCAATATGTGGCACGTTTACTGCAGAAGTTGCAGAGACGAAAGTCGCTCAAGTTACGATGTACTCAAGGGAAAATGAGCATCCACTCTTGTGCACGATGGAGCAAGCGTAAGCTTGCCAGACAACGTGGTTGTTCCTTAAGGAGGCCTTATGCTTAACAAAGAATTAGAGTCGAGTCTAAACGGCGCGTTTGCTCGGGCACGAGACAAAAGACATGAATTTATGACCGTCGAGCACCTCCTACTTGCATTGTTGGAAAACGATGCAGCGCGGGAAGCCCTGTTAGCCTGTCAAGCCGATATCGATGTATTGCGTCGTGAACTGGATACCTTCATTGACCAGACAACGCCACTCATCCCTAAAAACGATGAAACACGCGAAACTCAACCCACATTGAGTTTTCAACGCGTGCTGCAACGTGCAGTATTCCATGTGCAATCTTCAGGTCGCAGTGAAGTGACTGGAGCAAACGTGCTCGTTGCGATTTTCAGTGAGCAAGAGTCACACGCGGCTTATCTGCTCAAGAAAAACGACATTAGCCGCTTGGATATTGTTAACTTTATTTCCCACGGCATCACTAAAGCCTCAAATCATAACGAAGACTCTTCTTCGGAGTCGTTTGGTAGCGAGAGTTCCGAAGAAGTGAGTGCCGATGAGCGCCTAGAGAGTTTTGCGACGAACCTGAACCAACTTGCTAAACAAGGTCAGATCGATCCGCTGATTGGCCGTGACAAAGAGTTGGAACGTACGATTCAAGTCCTGTGTCGCCGTCGTAAAAATAACCCTCTGCTGGTGGGGGAAGCGGGTGTCGGCAAAACCGCGATTGCGGAAGGCTTGGCATGGCGAATTGTGGAAGGTAATGTGCCTGACGTGATTCAGCACAGCGTGATTTATTCCCTCGATATTGGTTCGCTGTTAGCTGGCACGAAATATCGTGGCGATTTCGAAAAACGTTTCAAATCGATTTTGAAACAGCTTGAGAAAGAGAAAGACGCGATCCTGTTTATCGATGAAATTCATACCATCATCGGTGCGGGTGCGGCTTCTGGTGGTCAAGTGGATGCGGCAAATCTGATTAAGCCTCTGCTCAGTAGCGGTAAATTGCGCTGTATCGGTTCCACCACGTATCAAGAATACAGCAACATCTTTGAGAAAGAGCGAGCCCTGTCTCGACGTTTCCAAAAGATTGATATTGTTGAGCCTTCGCTTGATGACACCACCAAAATTTTGATGGGCTTAAAAACCAAGTACGAAGCTCACCACGATGTACGCTATACCAATAAAGCGCTGCGTGCTGCGGTTGAGCTTTCAGCGAAATACATCAATGAGCGTCATCTGCCAGATAAAGCAATTGACGTGATTGACGAAGCCGGCGCTCGTGCTCGTTTGATGCCAGCGAGCCGTCGTAAGAAAACCGTTGGCGTGGCTGAAATTGAAGCCATGGTAGCGAAAATGGCACGTATTCCTGAAAAATCGGTTTCTTCATCTGATAAAGACATTTTGAAAAATCTGGATAAGCAGATGAAAATGTTGGTATTCGGACAAGATACTGCGATCGATGTGCTAACCGAATCCATCAAACTGACTCGGGCCGGATTGGGCGCGGAGCATAAACCAGTGGGTTCATTCCTGTTTGCTGGCCCGACAGGGGTTGGGAAAACAGAAGTGACACTGCAGCTTTCAAAACTGCTTGGCATAGAGCTACTGCGCTTCGATATGTCTGAGTATGGTGAACGTCACTCGGTAAGCCGTTTGATTGGTGCTCCTCCGGGGTATGTGGGTTATGACCAAGGTGGTTTGCTGACTGATGCCGTTATCAAGCATCCTCACTCAGTGGTGCTTCTTGATGAAATCGAAAAAGCGCACCCCGATATCTTTAACTTGCTACTGCAAGTGATGGATAACGGTACGCTGACGGATAACAATGGCCGTAAAGCCGATTTCCGCAACGTTATCTTAGTGATGACGACTAACGCGGGTGTTGCGGAAACAGTGAAAAAGTCGATTGGTCTGATCCAACAAGATAATAGCCATGATGCGATGTCGGAAATCAAGAAGGTTTTTACCCCAGAGTTCCGCAACCGTCTTGACCACATTATTTGGTTCAACAGCTTGGATGAGCGTGTGATTCATCAAGTCGTTGATAAGTTCATTGTGGAGCTTCAAGCCCAATTGGATGCTCGTGGAGTTTCTCTGGAAGTGTCAGAAGATGCTCGTCATTGGTTGGCGGTGAAAGGCTACGATAGAGAAATGGGTGCGCGTCCGATGGGACGTGTAATCCAAGAGCAATTGAAGAAACCTCTGGCTAATGAGCTGCTGTTTGGTTCACTCGTAAATGGTGGAACAGTAAAAGTTTCATTGAGTGATGACAAACTCGCTTTCGAGTATTTCGCGACTCGTGAAGAGGTTGTTCATTAACACATAAGTGTTTCGTGAAAAATACAAAAGGCACCGTAAGGTGCCTTTTTAATGCGCAGTGTTTATTGCGTTTATCTTGCTTCAGTTAAATCAATCAGCCGTTAACTCAGCAAGATAAATATGGTGCCCGTTAACGTCATTAGAATATTGGCGATCGCATAGGTGCCAGCATAACCAAGTGCTGGGATAGTTGATTTTGCATATTCATTTACAATATCCATTGCTGGCGCACAAGTTCTCGCGCCAATAATTGCACCAAATAACAAAGCACGGTTCATCTTTAGAATGTAGGCGCCAACCAAATACGCGAATACCACAGGCACTACGCTAACTAAAAAGGCTAGGCCAATCACCTGCACACCTACTTCAGACAGATGTTGGAACATTTTGCTACCCGCATTCAGCCCGATCCCAACCATGAAAATGGCTAAACCAAGGTCTTTGACCATATTCAGTGCACCTTGCGGTACATAACCAAAAGTGGGGTGGTTGGCACGCAAGAAGCCCAAAGTGATCCCTGAAAGTAGGAGTCCTACGGCATTACCTAAGCTGAACGAGACTTGGCCAAAGGTCATGGTGACCAACCCAAACAGAATCCCAAGGATAAAGAAGCTGCAGAAGGCAAGCAGATCGGCCATTTGGCTGTGTACCGAGATAAAACCGATTTTATCGGCGAGCCCTTTCACCTTGCTCTTCTCACCACTGACCTGAAGTACATCTCCTTTGGCGAGGACGATATCCAGATCCATCGGCATTTCGATTTGCGCACGAACGACTCGGTTGAGGAAGCAGCCGTATTCCGAAAGGTTAAGATCGGAGAGACGTTTTCCCGCAATGCTGTCACTTTTTACCACGATCTCTTCTTCTGAAATACGCAGGTCAAGTAGGTTGCGGTCAAAGACCTCTTTCCCGTTACGAAAGCTGGGGTCAAGGCGTGCATGGCTATCTGGATAACCGACTAGAGCAATTTCATCGCCTTCTTGCAAAATCGCATCCCCATCAGGGTGTGCCAGAATGCCATGACGACGGATACGCTCAATATAACAACCCGTCTGACGATAGATGCCAAGTTCACGTAGGTTACGGCCGTCAATCCAGTTAATCAGTTCAGGGCCAACCCGATAGGCGCGAATAATGGGAAGATACACTTTACGTTGGCTACCAAGACCACGTTCCTGAGCGATTTGCTGCGCTGAGTCAGACAAGTTCTGCTTTTGTAACTTAGGTAGTAGCTTAGCGAACATGATCATACTGATAAGGCCGATTAGGTAAGCCATTGCATAACCTACCGAGACATTGTCTAAAACCAGTGACAGATCCATATGTCTTGGAACAGAGGCTAAACCTGAGTTGAGAGCATCTTGTGCACCTACCAACACTGGTGTTGATGTTAGCGCCCCCGCCATCATGCCGGCGGATAAGCCGTAATCTAGGTCGAGGTAATAGCCACCGAAGTAAGCAATCCAAGTTGCGGTAATTAGAACAACCAAGCTAAGAATTAAATAGTGTTTGCCATCACGAAAGAAAATGCCAAAGAAGTTTGGACCTGCTTCAATGCCCACGCAGTAAATAAACAGCATAAAACCAATGGTCAATGCTTCTGGGGTGAAGGAGAAGCCTAAGTGTCCCATGATCAGCGAGGTGATTAGAACACCAATGGAATTGCCTAACTGGAAACTGCCAAAGCGAATTTTTCCAAAAGACAAGCCAATGGCGAGGACTACGAAAATCAGCAAAATTGGATTTTGCTCTAACAACAAAACGACGTCGATGTTCACGATTTAACTCAATTCACGCGTGACAAGAGGGGGAATGATAAAATTTTGGGAATTGTATCCGAATATTGCAAAAAGATAAGTGAAATTTTGCTCGAATGCTCATTCTTTGGATCGAGATAGCTCAAAAGTGTGTACATAAGCATGAAATCATAGTTAACAAAAAAGCCTGCGAGGTTCGCAGGCTTTTGGGTGATCGATATTTGATTAATCAAATAGTCCTAGGTTTTCTTTTGCGTAAGCTTCGAAATCAGTACAACCGCCGATATGTTGCTCATCGATGAAGATCTGTGGAACGGTTTCTACCGGTTTACCAATGGTTTTCTCTAGATCTGCTTTGCTGATGCCTTCCGCATGGATATCTACATAGCGGTAGTTAAAATCATCGCGTTTCTCTTTCAAAGTTTCAGCGTGCTCTTTAGCACGAACACAGTAAGGACAGCCAGGACGACCAAAAATTACCACAAACATAACTTTCTCCTTCATTTTGTTTGCGGCTACTATGCCCGATTCAAGTGGGGAAATAAAGTGAGATTTTCCACTTAATTTAATAGGTAAAATCTATCGTCATGAAGAGTGTTAACTTTATTTAACAAGCACTTGCTGCTCGCAGTTGTGATGGAAAAAATTGAAAATACTCAACTTAGGTGTGAGGTTGTGCAAGATCTAATAGTTTTTTTGTGGTTAATTCCCGCAAATTGCACTGGGTCAAACAAATTTCTTAGCTTTGGGCGCAATCTATTGGCTGTCTGACGTATCGGAGTTTTTGGAGGGTGCATGTTTCAGTTTATGACGGCGACACGGATCATTTTTGGTGAAGGGTCGTTAGAAAGCTCCCTCTCAGTTATTAGCCAGTATGGCTATAGCGCACTGTTGGTTTCTGGGAAAAACTCTGAGCGTTATGCGCCGCTTCTTAACTACCTACATCAGCAGAATATGCGCTATCAGCATGTCGCGGTAACTGGGGAGCCGAACATCTCTATGGTAGAGGAAGCTGCGGCTTTAGGTCGACGATTCAAACCTGACATGGTGATTGCGATTGGCGGCGGTAGCGTGTTAGATATGGGGAAAGCGGTGGCCGCCATTATTCCCAACCAAGGTAATGTGTATGACTACGTCGAGGTGGTTGGGCGTAGTGTTCCTCTTAAAGCCAAGCCTCTCCCTTTTATAGCGATACCAACAACAGCGAGCTCTGGTTCAGAAGTCACTCGTAATGCGGTACTCAAGTCGGCACAAGATAGGGTCAAAATCAGCCTGCGTAGCCCTGATATGTTAGCGGATGTGGCCATCGTAGATCCGACATTGACTTATGGAACTGACCCGCTTACTTCGGGGCGAGGAGCTATGGATGCTTTTACACACCTGATGGAAGCTTATGTGTGTGGGCAGCCAAACCCTTTAACCGACATGATTTGTGAGGAAGGCATGCGGCGGATAAGCCGAGCGATTATTCCCGGTTGTCTGCGAAATGATAAAAATGCGCGAAGTGACCTCTCATTTGCCGCCATGCTAGGTGGTATGGCTTCAACGAATGCCAAATTAGGAGCTGCACATGGTCTTGCATCTGCTCTTGGTGGTAAATTGGACGCCCCTCACAGTGTAATCACTGCCCGATTAGCACCGTATGTGATGAGTGAAAATATTGAAGCAGCAAAAGAGGCGGGACGTAACGACATCCTGCAGCGTTACAAGGCTATCGCTCGCATACTTACAGGCCGCAAAAATGCGTGTCTGGAAGATGGTATCTTATGGGTAAATATGATGCTAAAGAGGTTATCTATTCCTCATTTGACAGATTTTGGTGTTTGTTCTACCTCCTTTGAACGAGTCGCGGCAGACGCTCTGAAGTCAACTTCAATCAAAGGTAATCCAATCCCACTCACCATCGGACGCCTGACTCATATTCTTCACCAAGTTTGCCCATGTCATAAAGTAGACGGCAATATGCCTCGAATGTTACAAGGTGAAGTTGAAATTCGTCACGTATTACAGGAAGAGAGCGGTCATTTAAGTGGTCAACACTGATACGCGGGGGTGCTAGAGAGAATAACGGAGCCTAATGGCTCCGTTATTTTAAGACAATTTATTCTGTTCTAGTAAGGCGGCAATTTGTCGTAGCGTGAGTCTTTCAGCACTTCTTTTACACGTTTTAGATTTTCTCTAAAGCCAGAACCACGACGTAGGGTAAAACCTGTTGCAAGGACATCGATCACCGTCATCTGTACCACGCGACTAGCCATTGGCATGTAGACATCGGTATCTTCTGGTACATCAAGGCAAATTGACAACGAACTCGCTTTGTCGAGTGGTGAATCCTTGGCAGTAATCGCGATGACTGTAGCGCCATTTTCGCGAGCTAGGTTAGCAATTTCTACTTGGCTTTTAGTACGCCCAGTGTGCGAAATCAGCACGATCACATCATTATCCGTACAGTTAATACAGCTCATACGCTGCATCACAATATCTTCAAAACAGCTGATCGGAATGTTAAAGCGAATAAACTTATTTTGCGCATCACGCGCAACGGCTGAGGATGCTCCCAAGCCAAAGAAGGAGATGCGCTTGGCTTGAGTTAATAGATCCACCGCACGGTTAATTTGCACTGGATCTAGACTGTTTTTTGCCACATCCAAACACGCCATGGTCGATTCGAAAATTTTATGGGTGTAGGCATCTGGGCCATCATCTTCTTCTACATTACGGTTAACGTAAGGTGTGCCGTTAGCAAGGCTTTGAGCTAAATGTAATTTAAAGTCTGGAAACCCTTTAGTATCAAGTCGGCGACAGAAACGGTTCACCGTTGGCTCACTCACGTCAGCCATTTTCGCCAGCGTAGCGATGCTGGAATGAATAGCGGTTTGTGGTGATGCCATAATCACTTCGGCAACCTTACGCTCAGACTTGCTGAAATTTTCCAGGTTTTTTTGAATTTTTTCTAATGTATTCATAGTGTTCACGCAGGCTAGAGAACAACTCGTTAGTTTGGGATTCGAAAACAATCGGTAATTAATCAAGAGCTTCCGGATAATTACCCTACCAACGCCAATAAACCGAGTATAAACCTAAGCGTGATAAATCCAGAAACGAAACTCTCATAAAGACCGTGAGAATATGACAAGCCTCAATTAAATTTTATAAAAACTACACTTTTGAGGGGGGATATCAAGCCTATATCTCAGCTTCTAGCCCATGATTGATGCAAGAGTTACAGTAATCTGAAATTTTATTTCTGTTTTCTGTAACTCTTGGCTAAGGTTTATTGGTTAAGAATGTTCTGAGTCAAGTGCTCGATTTGTTGCATTAGTTTCGGTGCTTGTTTCGCAATTTCACGTTGTTCATCTAACACAGTGCGGAGAATATCCTTAGTAGTGAGCGGATTCGCCAGCACAACACGGAAGACGATGGTAGCCAATTTATCCCATTGATATGGGTTTAATTGGGTGCGCGATACGAATGATTTTCCAGTTTCCCGTTGTTTCTTCTGAATAAATTTGGTCAGTTCATTAAGTAATTCATTCAGTTGGGTGCGTTGTGTGCCTTGTGATTGCATTAACGCGACACGTACGTGAATTGGCAGATAGCGGTAGGTTAGCAAACACAGCTCCGGTTGAGAAACCAACTCAAAGTCAGCCTGTTCGTCAATTAAATCGGCAAAATAACGAGCTTTCTCAATGCTCTGATTAATTAATAGTTCATAACCAGGACGGCTGATGATGTGCATGCTGGCATAAACCAACATCGCCATGCCTGAACGTGAACCTTCCAATGTATGGCTACCTAAATCTTTAGAGCCTTGGCGCAGAATATACTGAGCGTGGTGCTCAATTGAGCGCATTGCATTAGGGTCTTTAAACAACACCATGCCAGCGCCCATAGGAATATAGAGCTGTTTGTGTGCATCGATAGTGACAGAGTCGGCAAGTTCAACTCCATTAAGAAGCCCGCGATAGCGATTGGACATTAAGGTCGCACCACCCCAAGCCGCATCAATATGGAAATGAATTTGTTCGCGTTGGCAAATTTGCGCAATTGCGTGGAGTGGGTCGATGTTGCCGGTTTCTGTGGTTCCTGCGACCCCGACTACAGCAAACACTTTGATATTCTGTGCTTTGAGATCCGCGATTTTCTGTTCTAAATCTTGTGGGCAAATCTTGTTACGATCATCGGTTTTGACTGCGATCAGGCCTGCTTGGCCTATTCCTAGTACATCGGCAGCTTTTTTCAATGAGTAATGGCCACGTTCGGAAACCAAAATCGCCAACCCTTCATATCCGTAGTGACGCATGGCCTTGAACAGCCCCGCTTTTTCTACACCGGGAAAGTTACCTTCTGCTTTAAGTGCATTATTGCGTGCCACCCATAAGGCGGTGATATTTGCTATCGTTCCCCCAGAGCAAAAAGCGCCTAATGAATGATCTGCGCTATGCATCCATTGCTGGTAAAAATGATCAGTTTGGCCGTAGATTAAGCGATGAATCATGCCTAAAACCTGACGCTCTAAAGGTGTAAATGCTTTAGACGTTTCAATTTTTACCAAGTTTTGGTTTAGGGCGATCATGATCTTTGACAGTGGCATCAAGAAATAGGGAAGTGCCGAGGTCATATGGCCTATGAAACTTGGCGAAGCGGTATGTACCGAATGTGACACCAAAGTATCAAGCAGGTGTTGAGTATGATCGGAGACAAATTGAGGTTGCTCAGGAAGATGCGCATTAGAAAAATCTTTCTCAATTTCTTTAAGTGGCTTTTCTTCGGCAACAATATGTTTACGTAAGAATAGGTTTAAGTTACGAGAGAGCTCTTCATCGATTTTGGTTAGCGTTGAATCCGGACCTTCCGGAACAGTGAAGATCTTAAGCAAAGAATCGAAGCTAACTTGCGCAGATTTTTGTTCTGATACCATACAGCGTCATTATTATTTTGATTGATGGGTTTCAAGCGGGACAATCTAATTCAAAACGGGAGCAATGTCCCGTCTTAATTCAGAAAGCCTTAGTTGCATTTACGAGGAAGCTACGGACACTGAATCGTATCGACTTTTTCAATCGCTTGATTATAACGATTCATCGCCGATTCAATTTTTTTAGGATGGCTGAGTAGATCGGCTAATGCGGAACGCAGTTCATAATTTTTCGGATGAGGAGCGGCTTGTCGGTCGGCAAACGTGATTTTGGCTAGCTGACCAAGTTCGTCATCTCGATTGGCCAGCTGTTTGATATCGGGCTGTTCAAGTTTTAACCAAGATTCAATGTGTTGAGCTGTGGCAACTTTGGTCGGATCATTCTGTAAGTAGTAGTGAACGGCTGCACGGTTTAATTCGAAGTGGTGTTGTCTTCCCGTTAGAAACCACTCGCTCACTTCGGTCAAGTCTGGATACTGTTCACTCGTCAGCTTGGTGAGGTCCGCATACCAGTTAAGGGATGCATCGATGTAGGCATCGTATTTTTGGCTTAGGCAAGTGTTATCTGCATAAGCAGAGGCCGACATGACCGACATCAGTAAAGCAGTGCTCAGGCGATTCATAATGTTTCCTTTTGAATTGTTATTTTTGGTTGTTTTTGATGGGACTTCACTGAGGTATAGCATGCTCCCTTTCTCACGAAAAGGCAGTCAGAAGTGTTGACTGCATTACCAAGTCGTTGAGGGAAATCTACTTATAAAATATTGGTTGCTAAATTGTAAAACTCAAGACGAAGCATTGTAAATGGTTCGAGCGGGAAATCCTGCGATCTAGCTTGCAAGAGAAACAAAGAAAAGGATGAGCACAGGAACTAAGAGACTCAAAATAAACCCACTCACAATTGCCACTGGAACACATTTGACTCCCCCAGTGGTTTGAATTACTGGGAGTGTGAAATCCATAGCCGTTGCCCCTGCATACCCAATCACAGTACAGGGTTTGCGACGAATGAGCATGGGGATTAGCACTAGAGCAACAAGTTCGCGCAGTAGCTCAATCATAAAGGAAGCACCTCCTAGCACAGGGCCGAAAGCATCACCAACGAGAATACCGGCCAAAGAGTACCAACCAAAACCAGAAGCCATCGCCAGAGCTTGATAGAGCGGTATGTCTAAAATCCAAGCAGCTATTATTCCGCCGAGCCAACTGGTTGCAATAATGATGGCTGCGATCACCATTCCGTGTTTATTGAGTAGTATTTGTTTCAGCGATAAGCCGCTATTGCGGAGTTGAATACCAATAAAAAACAGTAAGATAAAAAGAATCCAGCTGCTAGCAGATTCAACCCAACTCACATCCAGTTGAAAGAGTACACCGACAATCAATCCTGCGCCAACAACGAGGATTAATTTAGCGGATTCCAACATCATGCTTGAAAGTGGTAACTTCTTATGGGTGGTATCTGTACTTAATGGTAAATATCGGTCAACTAACGGTAGTGCTAGGAGATTGCATCCTCCCAAGAGCATAAAAAAAACCGCAGTATATTTAACAATGGTTTGTAAGTTACTTTGCAGATTATCTAAACCCGCCAAGCTCAACCCCATTAGAAACAGAATCACATACACCAAGTGGGATGTTGCACGACTTAATAAATGGAGATGGGATGGATTACGCAGCGTAAAAAGGTAACCCACAACAAGTGGAGCAAAGATAAATATCATCCCTGACAGCATATATCCTCACAGCAACTCTTCAGATGCCACTCGCATTGATGACATCACTGAGCTTATTTTTAAATTCTATTTCACTTAAGTTACTGAGCTTATACAAAACCTCAGCGCCTTCAGTGTTGATCTCTACATCGTGCTCATCAAGCGCCTCATCTTGCTTTCTGAACATCAGCAAATGATGAGCGATACGAGCAATGTCAAGATAACTAACCTCATGGCGATCAGCAACGAGTTCACAGTTGCAGGAAACCTCTAAAAAGTCGGTATCAAAGCCCCAGTGGCGTAGCACTAATTGGCTGATAGGAGAGCACTGTGATTGGAAAATGGTCAATGCAATGTTGGGATCCAAGTAGTTGCCATTTTGTAGATATAAGTGGTACTCGTTGACCAAACAAAATAGCCCAATGTCGGCTAATAACCCTACCAAAAGAGCTTTTTCGAGTTCAAGGTACTGATATTTTTTGCTATCAACACACTTAAAGGTCTGAGTGACAAGTAACATTGTCGCTCCCAATTCACGCGAAATGGTGGCGCTTTTAACTAATATCCGGTTACAGTCTTTACTGAGATTAACAGAATGTTTCAACTGTTCAATGGCTTGAGCTGTAACAATATCACGAACACGCAAGATGCCTAGTCGAGAAACCGCGGTAACAATGTCGGTGCAAGTAATGTTACGCCGATTAAATACTACGGAATTGGCAACTCGAATAACGGTAGCTGAGAGGCCAGGATCTTCAATCAGGCAGTCGGCGATATCCGTAATGGATGTCGACTCGACTAAACATAGCCTCTGAATTTTTAAGACAACATCTGAGATCGGTGGAAGGGATATTTTTCCAGTGCTGATAGAAAGCTCGACCAATTGCGCAAATTCACTTTCCAATCCTTGGATAAGTTTATGTTTAGTTTCTGGTAGCCAGTAAAAAGATAGATGACTCATAAAATACACGATCAAGCAAAGTTGAGTTCATTTTAACTATCGCTAAACTAAATAAGCAAACGGTTCCACACATTTTGCGAAATGCTCTGGTCTTTTCGTTGAACTATTGAGCGATTTTATAAATGTGGTTTAAGTATAGAGGAGCAAAAAAAATTTGACGCTGTGATATCAGTCTCATAATATGCCGCAAAAGAATTGCACTGGTGTGAGATAGATCCGGACTTATTTTTCTCCGTTAACTATCATTACCTTCACAAAATAAGCAAGCTCATACTAAAGGTTGAATAGACTTGCTAAAGATTTCATTTTTTCGCTTTATTGCTGCTATCTGGAGATCTTCCTTAATCGGGGACAATGATTAAAGGATCAATGGATATGAATGAGCAACAATTTTTCGACTACGTAAACAAGTTTGGCGCATACCAAAAACGCTCGATGTTTGGCGGGATTGGGCTGTTTCAACACGATGCAATGTATGTGTTGGTCAGCGATGATCGTATTTTTGTCCGTGGTGGCGAAGAGCTCGATCCTGAGCTAGTTGCCTTGGGGTGTGAGAAATATCGCCATGTTAAAAAGCAGACCACCGCAACGGTAAACTATTATGACATCACTGATTTATATGATCAGAATCACCCAGAGCTCGATTCGATTATCGAGCGTTCGATTCAGTTTTCAGTGAATCAAAGAGAATTTCAACGTTCTGCAGCCAGTCGCCGTTTGCGTGACCTGCCAAATATGCAACTTACACTAGAGCGTATGGTAAAAAAGGCAGGGATTGATGATGTTGAAACTTTTATGAGTTTGGGGGCACCTGAGGTGTTCAACAAGGTGCGTCAAGCTTATGGCAGTGATGTCGATGTGAAATTGCTGTGGAAGTTTGCAGGAGCGATTGAAGGTATTCATTGGAAGCTGCTGCAAGAGCCGCGTAAACGTCAGCTACTCGAAAGTTGCCATCAACGTCAGTAACGTGAATCGAAAACAACAAATAAGCCGGGATTTCCCGGCTTATTTGTTTGTGTTGTTGCTTCAAGCTAAAGTTAGAAATTAAAACGAGCAGTAAACATCAGCTGGTCGTTATAAAAATCATTGAAGCGTGCTTCTGCGCCAAGAGAGAACAGCTCAGTAGAGTGGAAACGCGCATACACGGAACCTAGCCAGTCATCGTTGTTATCGATAGAAACATAACCCGCTTTGCCGCCCACTTCTAACTGTGGACCTAACCATTGGCGAATGCCGACATTCAGTTCCATGCCAGTATCTGCGCTAGAACGACTACGGTCATCGACTAAGCGAAATAGCATTTCACCAGTCACGTCCGCCCAATTGTTGACTGGAGCATGAAAGCCAAATCCAGCCGCGACATCGTAGTCGCCTTCAAATTCTGAGTCGATACGAGCAATAGCATGAGCATTAGGATGCACAGAACGGCTCATCGCAGCACCAAAAGTAACCGGGCTAGCGCCGATGCGCGCTTCTACGTAGTCATAGCTAAAGTTGCTCATTACGGTACGGCTATCATTATTATTACCATCAACAGCGAATGCTGAGCCAGCGGTAAGAAGTAGTGCAGTTGCAATGATTGTTTTACGCATAATTTAGATAAACCTATATCTTCTGATTAATTCCAAGGCCACTGCCCGCATATTTGCAGCGACTGAAGCCATAAAATCGACTCCGGATGCATGGTTTGACATCATAAGGCATTGATGTATCAAGCTACTATCAAAAAATGTCAGAGTTTTGTCGTTCAGATGAATTTTAAGCAAGTTAAGTGCCAGATTGCTATTCGCCAAAGCTCATTCTTTTGGCTGAGATCGCATTCAGAATTTTTTCTGCATCCAACACTTGGATCCAAGGCATTAAATCATCTTCATTTTCAATCACGTATTGAGTCAGTTGCTCTTTGACCGCTTGGCGCAGCTGTTCGCCATGCCATGGCTTAGCAATGTAAAAGTGTAAGCTCGCATGGTTTACCGCTTGAACGGTATCTTCGAGTCCAGCTTGACCAGTGAGTAACATTTTGCGAGTTTTAGCTGTGTCAGCTTCTTGATTTAGTTCGATCAGAAATTGGATTCCGGTCTGCTCAGGCATGATGTGATCACATAGGATGAGCGCAAGTGGGGTTTCATCTTGCCTATAGTCATCAATTACAGATTTCGCTTCCGCAACTGATTCGGCTGCTTCAATAATAAAATGCTCTTCAAAGCAATCGAGATCTTGCACCACACTGTCGAGCACTTCTCGTTCATCATCCACACATAAAATCAGATATTTATTCATGGCTTACTCCTTGCCAAAGTGGGTGCGACTAAGGGAAGCCACACCGTCATGGTGGTGTAGAGGTTAGGTTGGGAGTCGACGTCTATCCACCCCTGATGCTGTAAGATTATTTGTTGACATACCGATAGACCAATCCCGAGACCAAAATTGCCTTCACGTTTGGTGGTGTAGTTGAGGGCGAAGATTTGCTCTTTAAGTTCTTCTGGGATCCCACAGCCGTTATCGGTGAAGCGAATCACGGCATAATCAGCCTCTTGATGGCGTTGTAGTTCAGTTTGAATTTGCAACACGCCGTGTTCTGGAAATGCATCTATCGCGTTGGAAATCAGATTAGTCCAGACTTGCTGTAATGCGATGGGTAAGCAGTAAATCAACGGTAACTGAGCGTATTCTTTTTCTACGCTGTGTCTTTTGAGCCGATTTTCAAATATGACGAGAGTATCTTCTATGCCTTCGTGAATATCAGTGAGTCGATAGGTTTCATCATCGGGTCTGGCATAGCCTTTTAGGCTTTTCACCATATCAGCAATACGTTGTGCACAGACTTGGATGGAGCGTAAAGTGCTGCCAGTGAGATGATAACTTTCCAGTTGTTCGAGCTGCTTCTGTGCACTTTCAGGGCGACTTTTAGCCAGTTGGATCATGGTTTCATCTTCATCGAGCCCCAACTTCACCATTTTCTTGGCAATTAAACGGTGGTGAATGAGGGCTTCCAACTGCTTAGCTTTACTGCGCTCTTCGGAAGTGGATACGGGTTTGGCTTGCATTGCTTTATTGAGAAGTTGTGCACCTAATAGTTCAGTTTGGGCACGTTCTCCCCCCTCAATTAAATGACCTATATGACTAGAGAGGGTTTCGGTTCCACGTAATATGGCGGCGACAGGGTTGTTGAGTTCATGGGCTACACCGGCTACAAGTTGGCCTAACATCGCCATTTTTTCACGCTCCACTAACTGCTGATGAGCGGACTCGAGTGAGTCGAGGGTTTTTTGCAGTTCCAGTTTGGTGGTGATGCTGCGTTGTAAGCGTCGATTAAAATGGCGCAGCAGTAAGTTAGTAAACAGTGGCAATAAACTGGTATCGTTGTGCATGACTTTGGCGAACACATCACGATCGAGTTTGATCACTTCGGTTTGCGTTAAGGTAATTGCGGTAGAGAAGGAGGGTTCGCCAGTAACAAAAGACATGCCACCCACAATATTACCTTTTTTATGGCGCACGACTTCATGTTGCTGACCGAGGTCGTCATTTTTATACAGTGCAACTTCACCTTCGGTGATAAACCATAAAAAGCGGTTTGGTTCCCCTTCCTGAGTCAGTATGTGTTGTGCTGAATACGTTCGGCAGGCTTGCGTTTCATCTTTTTCATCAAAAAACTGGTACAGCGCGCCGATAACTTTTTCAGCTAATTCACTGTCGGATAAACGATGATAATCCGTGATGAAACCCTCACGATAACTACGCATTTTATTATCGATATGCGCACGCAGTAGGCGTTGTTGGTCGAGTACTGTGCTGTAGGTGAGGATGTTATCCTTGTCGTGTTCGAGTACAAAAGAGGTTAATTCTTGGACTGCTGTTTTACGTAACACATTGTCTTGTAATGGATTGGTGAGGCAATAGTCTAATCGCCCTTCGTTAACCGCGTTGAGAATGGCTTGAATATCTTGCCCGCAGCTGACTAAAACTTTTCTCGCGTGTTTGGTGTGAGAAATCTTATCCAAGCGGATCAAAAATTCAGCGCCATTGAGTGCTTCATGGTGACTGGCTATAACTAAGGCTGCGATCTGTTCATGTTGTTCAAGAAATTCAAGCCATTGCTGAGCTTCAGTGATGGATTGCGCACTGCAAACATCGAACTTGTTGGCCAAGCTAACCAACTCTTGGTGCCATTGTTCAATACTGACCGGATTGTTGTCTAAAATGAGCAGGGCGTACCGATTCACAACCTATTCTCTCTCCATTTTTCAAGCTGTTACTGTAGCAGGGATGAGGCTTATGAAGTGGGAGCCGAGTTGGAGAATTTCTAATCGACAGTGTTACAGTTCAATACTCTGATTTAATTCATACTTTTCCCGTTGTTTGCGCAAAGATTGACAATTATTTGTATCTTGTACGACTTTCGTCACCTAAACTAAGCAAACTCAATCCCAAGGAAACGTTTAACTATGAAATCAATAAAGATGATCGGTGCGGTGGGTGGGGCTGTTGCGCTAGGGTTATGCTGGCCGCTTGCGGTTGGGCAAATCGGCGAATCAGCCATTAAGGATGGCCTAGCCAATTTTGAAAGCGCCTCAACTAAAGCGGAACTAGTGAATTATCAACGCGGTTATCTGTCGTCACAAATGCAGACGCGTTACCGCATCACTGATCCTGCGATTGTTGCGCAGTTAGAAGCAGAAGGGATCCCAACCGAAATTTTGGTCGACAGTAAATTGACTCACGGTTTAATGGGTGTGTCGGCTGTGTCTACCTTGCCTCAATTTCCACAATTCCCACTGCAAATATTGTCTAACACGCACCTTAATGGCAATACCGATTACACAGTGAAACTGGATCAGTGGAACTATGTGTTCCAAGGTGAAGAGCCGGTAACGGTTACTGTTGAACCTGCGCAAATGGTGGGTTCGGTCACCACCTTAGGTGAAGTGACATTCCAGCTCAACATGCCAAAAATGATTTTAGATTTTGAAAATCAAGCACAAATGGTACTTAGTCAGATTTCTGGCGATGGCCAAGGTAAAGAGAGTGAGGGGTTGTGGCTAGGTTCGCAGAACTTCAAACTCGATAAACTGAGTGTTAACCAAGCTGGGCAAACTGAATTTGATGTGGATGGTTTTACTTATCATTTTACCTCTGCGCTAGATGGTACTCAGACACGCTTTACTACGGCGCATCAAATGAAAGTTGCCAATGCGAAGTACAGCGAAGGCGAGTTTAAAGATTTTGCGCTCGATTTCACGCTAGGTGATCTCGATACCGCGGCGACTACCGCGCTTTCAAAGCTCTATCAAGGCTCAGCAGAAATGACGGATCAAGAGGTTGAGCAGATTTTGCCGCAGGTAGAAACGCTGTTTAATAAAGGTTTCTTTATTTCGATTGATAAGTTTGCGGCGAACATTTCCGGTGGTGATTTTGCATCGAACTTGCGTCTTTCTGTTCCGGAAGGTACACAAAATGTTCTGCAAGATCCTATGGCGGTAGTACCTGCGTTGACTGGGCAAACCAAAACCTTTATTTCTCACCAGTTGATTGAAGCTTTCCCATTTATTCAAGAAGGCATCGATCAGTTGATGATGATGGAAATGATGAAACAGGATGATAAAGGCTACACCTTAGATGCTGAAATTAAAGAAGGTAATCTGGTGTTTTCAAGCGGAAAGACCATGCCTTTAGTCATGTTGTTAATGCCTTTGATGATGTCGCAAGGTTAAAAAATTACTTTGTTGATATTTGCTCAGGAAAAGAGGCCGAAAGGCCTCTTTTCTCGCTTTTTATCTGATGAAAAAAGTGGTATTAATCACAACACTTTTCGTTAGCAGGAGCAAAGAACACATGGAGCACAACACCGATACGGTTTATAACTTTAGTGCGGGCCCAGCGGCGTTGCCTAAGCCCGTCATGCTGCAAGCACAAGCTGAGTTTGTAAACTGGAATCACCTTGGCACTTCGGTGATGGAAATTAGCCATCGTAGTAAGCCGTTTATTCAAGTTGCCGATGAAGCAGAGCGTGATCTGCGTGATCTGCTGAATATCCCATCCAATTATAAAGTGCTGTTTTGCCAAGGCGGAGCGCGTGCACAGTTTGCTGCGGTACCTCTTAACTTGTTAGGTGATGCAGACACGGCAACGTACATTGATGCGGGTTACTGGGCAATGAGTGCAGTGAAAGAAGCGAAGAAATACTGCACTGTTGATGTTTTCGATGCCAAAATCAAAAAAGAAGGCAAAATTGCGGTGCTGCCAGCCAGTGAGTGGCGTATCGCCGATCAGGCGGCTTTTGTGCATTTTTGTCCCAATGAAACTATCGATGGTATTGAGATCAACGATCTACCCGTGACAGATAAGCCTATCGTTGCCGATATGTCTTCCACCATCTTGTCTCGTGAAATCGATGTATCGAAATACGGCGTAATTTACGCCGGCGCGCAGAAGAATATTGGCCCAGCGGGGATTTGTATCGCCATCGTCCGCGATGATCTGCTCGATTTAGCCAGTGATTTGCTACCAGGTGTATTGAACTACAAGATTCTTGCCGAGCAAGACTCAATGTTTAACACGCCACCCACTTTTGCTTGGTATCTGTCAGGCCTAGTATTTAAATGGTTGAAACAACAAGGTGGCGTGAAAGCGATTGAGGAAGTGAACCGTGCTAAAGCAGCGCTGCTTTATGGTTACATTGATGCCTCCGATTTCTATCGGAACGAAATCCATCCAGACAACCGTTCACTGATGAATGTGCCATTTCAATTAGCAAAACCTGAATTGGATGACACCTTCTTAGAATTGGCGGAAGCGCGTGGTTTAGTTTCACTGAAAGGTCATCGTGTTGTTGGAGGGATGCGTGCTTCTATCTATAACGCGATGCCGTTAGAAGGTGTACAAGCTCTCGTCGATTTTATGAAAGAATTTGAAGCGCAATACGCGTAATTCATCTGTAAGTGATGCTTTCATTGCTAACGAAAAAGGCTTCCCAAGAGAAGCCTTTTGTCATGTTCGACTCTGCATAAAGTAGAGTTTCTAAACGGTTGCAGGCTGTACGCCAAATTTGCGTACGGAATACGCTACTCGTTCGGCTGGGGTAGGGTAAATTAATGCCGCACCGAGACTTTCAATATGTTGTAAGCGTGGTAGCAGCCCAGCACCGTTGGCAATTTGAATGGCAAGACCTGGGCGAGCATTGAGCTCTAACACCATTGGACCTTCTTCTTTATCTAGAACCATGTCGGTGCCAAGGTAGCCCAACCCTGTCATTTCCCATGCGCTAGCGGCTAATGTGAGCAACCTCTCCCAGTGTGGAACGACTAAGGTTGAAAGATCTTTTCCTGTATCAGGATGATGCGTTACTGGCTTATTAAATTGCACGGCACGTACTGCTTTACCGGTGGCAATATCAATACCCACGCCCACTGCACCTTGGTGCAAGTTGGCTTTGCCATCGGAGGCTGAAGTAGAGAGGCGCATCATCGCCATGACTGGGTAGCCTTTAAACACAATGATGCGCACATCGGGTACGCCTTCGTAGCTAAAGCCATCAAAGCAGTCATCAAACTTGATTAGGTTTTCAACGACAGCCACATCATTTTTTCCGCCAAGAGAGAAGAGTCCGGCTAACGCGTTACTGATGTGGCGTTCGACATCCTCTTTATTCATGGTCGAACCTGAGGGTTTGGTATACACACCTGCTTGATGGGCGGTGACGACTAAAATGCCTTTCCCACCGCTGCCGCGCGCAGGCTTAATCACAAAGCCCGGCCAGTCTTTGACCATTTCATGGATGTGTTTCACTTCGGCTTGATTGCTGATCACGCCGATGAGCTTTGGAACCGTACACCCAGCCCGTTGAGCGATCAGCTTGGTTTTGAGCTTGTCATCCACCAAAGGGTACTTGGAACGATCGTTGTAACGTCCGATATAAGCGTGGTTACGCTTATTCATCCCCATGATACCTTTGCGGCGCAGCTTAAAAGGGGAGGTGTAATCCGAGAACGAAAAGGAGAACCCCATTACTTCTCCTCCACCAAAGGCTTGAAGCGACGCAGCTCTGAAATTCGATAACCTGTGTAAGTTCCCAACAGTAGGATTGCCGCGAGAACAACCAACTGTAACCCAATGAAATTAAAGGTTAAGTGTTGTACATACGTGTTGGTCATCGCCAGATAGATCAAAATAGCGGTAAACAGTGAGCCACCGCCTTGCAGCAGTACCTCTTTAGCGCCTTCTTCTTCCCACAAAATGGACATCCGCTCAATGGTCCACGACAGAATAATCATCGGGAAGAAAGTGATGGTTAAGCCTTCGGTTAAACCGACTTTAAACGCCACCACAGTAAACACCGAAATAATCAAAATCACGGTGATGATCACGGCTGAAATCCGTGCAACCAGTAAGAGATTGAGCTTGGAGAGGTAGCTACGAATGATTAAACCAGTGCCTACAATCAGCAGAAAGCCGACAATACCCGTGGTGAGCTGGGTTTGTACAAAGGCCACCGCGATCAAGACGGGCATGAAAGTTCCCGAGGTTTTGAGTCCGACAATCACGCGCAAAAACACCACGATCAAGGCACCAATCGGGATCAACATGATGGTCTTGAACATGGCTTGCTCTTCAAGCGGCAAGCTATGGATTGAGAGATTGAGTAAACCGTCTGCCTCAACTTTGCTGTCGGTGGCTTGCTGAGGTGTCACTTTTTGCGAAATCATACTGAACATGACTTGGCTGTTTTGTCCACCCACAACATCGAGTAAGGAGATGTTCGACTCATCCCAAACCAAAAGATTTGGATGTGTTGGTTGAGTTCCCGTTTCAGGATTAAACAAAATCCACGCCTTGCCATTCCACACTTCATTCATGTGCTGGATCGACTGGCGACGACGGCCATCTTCAAGCTGAATCACACCAACGACTTTGTTGGGGACTTGTGCGTATGAGAGCAGTTTTTGAGTGGCTTCCACTTTGCTCATTTTATTGAGTAGCAATGAAGCATTTTGGCTTTCTGAATCGTTGAGCGCTTTAATCAGTTCACGAGTAAAAGTGACGTGATCGGCAGAACGTTGAGATGCACTGTCTATCAAGGCGATGGCTGCGGATTCTTCGGGGCCGTCAAATGTGGGTTTAGCGATCTCTTGTGTGGGTGGAAGTTGAACGGCTTTGGCCTGAGGGTCAACCAAAAACTGTGCTTTGTAATAGATGGTCTGTGGGCCACTGGCTTGGCGAACTGACCACTCAATACGGCGGCCAGAATCAGTATTGAGGTAAGAGATACCATAACCCGGTGATGACGCGGTTTCGCTAATTAGGGTATAGCCTTCTTGAGTGAGCGGTGCGGCAAGGGAAACTTTGGCTTCTTTGCCTTGGGCGTTAAATTCAATTCTGGCTTCAACATCCCATACTTGGCGTGTTTCACCGGGTGTCCAAGGTACACCATAATCTTGGTGACGCAACACACTGAGCGTAATGCCGGTCGCAAATAGCAGGAAGACAGAAATATAAAAAGGGATTTTAGAAGTCATTATCTCGCCTATTTTTGTTCAGTCTGAATGTACTTTCGGCTGACATCAACCAAAGCGATGTCACGGATAAACTCACGGCCAAGTAAAACCGGGTGGCTCATTTGCGAGCGGTCCGCAAGAGTAAATTGGGCTTTTTCGTGGATCGATCCTAATTTTACCCAAAGTTCAACCACGGCTCGGCGCTCTGTGTTTTCGTTGGTGGACTGACGAATGCGAACATAACGTACCACAGGCGCTTCAATCCAGTTGTTTTCGGTTTTGGGATTCTTCTCATCGGCAAGGTGGAAACGCACCCAGTTTTTGCCATTACGTTCAAACTCTTCAATATCCACGGCATTGAGCGATGAAGTTGCAGCACCTGTGTCAACTCGGGCATCAAAGGTTTGTTTGATCGCATCAATGGTGACACTCTCAATTTCACCGAGCACGACATCATGACGTGGTTTGGTCGGAACGCTGTTTTGTTCATTAGAAGGTTTGGTAGATTGTGCACGTTTTTGCACTGGAGGTGGCGGCAATTTAATTTGGCTGACTTGAGTTTTGAGTTCAACAATCTGCTGCTCAAGGCTTTCAATATAATTATTTTGCTGACCCATTTGTGATTCTAAGTTAGTCATTTTTTGGGTCATGTTGGTTTCAGAGCTTTGAATCGCGGCGAGCGTCGCTTGGTGGTATTCATCGCCATTGGTAAGTGCACAGCCAGAAAGCAAACTCAATGCGGCCAAGGGTGCAATTCGCTTAAACATTTGCGACCTTATTATTTTCTAATGAGTGAATGTATAGAGATGTTATAGCAAAGGATGCGCTAAACATCCTTTGCCAAGGGTAACGTTATACCCCAACTAGCGAGTTAAAACTGTGTCAATTATGGCTTTTTGGCAATTAGAATGGCGCGACGCGGTGCCGGATAACCTTCAACCGTCTTGCTTGGGTCTTGTGGGTCAACGTAATCGGGCAATGAATTGTGCGTCATCCACTCGGTGGTTCGTTGCTCGCCTAACGTTGTGGTGTTTTCATCGACAATACGCACATCGACAAAGCCGGTTTTCTCTAGCCAGACTTTCAGTGCCAAGGCGGAAGGGAAGAAGTAGACATTACGCATTTGGGCGTAACGATCAAAGGGTACCAAGACAGTATTCTCATCACCTTCTACCACCAATGTTTCAAGAATTAGCTCACCGCCTGAGGTTAACTGATTTTTCAGTTGTAGCAGGTGATCGAGTGGTGAGCGACGGTGGTAAAGCACGCCCATGCTGAACACGGTATCAAAGGCGTTTAACTCCGGCATCTGTTCAATACCAAGGGGTAACAGGTGGATGCGTTGGTCATCACCTAGCAGTTTACGCACAGCTTCAAACTGGATCAGAAACAGCTCGGAAGGGTCGATGCCAAACACTTGCTGCGCGCCTTCACCCAACATACGCCACATGTGATAGCCGTTACCGCAACCTACATCGAGCACCAAACGGTTTTTGAGTGGTGAGATGTGCGGCAGTAAACGATCCCATTTCCAATCTGAGCGCCATTCGGTATCAATATGAATCCCGTGCAGATGGTAAGGACCTTTTCGCCAAGGATGGAAGGTTTTGAGCACCGCTTCTAGCTTCTTCTGTTCACCTTGCGCGAGTGGCTCATGATTGTGTGCCGCTACCGCATTTTTCAGATCAATCACCTCCGGCTGACCGACCGGAATTTTCTTGAGATTGCGCATCCAGCGATCCAGATCACCGTGCTGCTTAGCTTGCCAATCCGTCAGCTGTTGGGGCAGGGTGTTGAGCCACAACTGCAACTGAGGATGTTGGGCGATCTGTTGGTAAACGTTGGCGAAGTTGAACATGGGGCTAAATACCTAAACAATGCTCTCTGTAAATTGCTTCAGGATCATGCATGGCACAGAGAGTCGCTAGCATGAAGATAAATGACGAAAATGACCAATAAAATAAGGGCGTTACTTAATGGCGAACATCGAGCCAAAATTAAAGCACTGGAACCAGACTTCAAAGCTAGAGAATCCCAACTTAGCAAAGCGTTCTTTATGATCTTGGATTGAATCAGGGCGCATCACATTCTCGATGGCGCTGCGTTTTTGGCTAATTTCCAATTCGCTGTAACCGTTGGCACGTTTGAAATCGTGGTGCAAATCGATCAGCAGCTCGTGTGCTTCTTGATCCGAAAACACAAATTTTTCTGACAAGATCAAAATGCCACCCGAGCGTAATCCGGCGTAGATTTTTTCTAGCAGCGCGTAGCGATCATCCGGTGCGAGAAACTGCAAGGTAAAGTTGAGTACCACAACAGACGCATTTTCAATCGCGATATCACGAATATCGGCTTCGATCACTTGCACTGGCGTGTCAGAGCGATAAGCGTTGAGGTGCAGCTTGCAGCGTTCCACCATGGCCGCTGAGTTATCGACCGCAATGATTTGGCAGCCTTCTTGTTTGATATGGCGGCGCATCGACAGCGTAGCCGCTCCCAGTGAGCAACCTAAATCGTAAATCTTGGAATGAGGCTTCACAAAGCGCTCAGCCAGCATACCAATCGCGGAGATGATGTTGCTGTAACCCGGCACCGAACGTTGGATCATGTCTGGAAAGACTTCAGCAACGCGCTCGTCAAAGGTGAAATCACCGATTTTATCGATGGGTGCGGAAAAGAGAGTATCTTTTGGGTTCATAGCAGACCTCATGGCAGCGTCTTGTTCCTGATCAAGCTGAACAGGCTCAATAAAAGGCGCGTATTTTATGAAAAATCGTGGCGTCTGTCATTACACACGTGGTGTTTAGGCGAAATAGAAGTATATAGTGCTTGTGGTTTAGAACATGCTCAGTTGTGGTTGTTCTGGTGTGGCGGGAAAGGGGGCTAAGTCGGGCAGTGCGATAGCCTTTTGTAATTGCTGGTAAAGTTGCACCGCGAGCTGAGGTGCGAAATCATTATCCGGTGTATGAATCATCAGATAAGGCTGTTTGCCCTGAGCAATCCACTCTGGCAATTTGTTTTGCCACGCACTGAAAAAGGGTGGGTTAGCCTCTAGTTCAGGATGGCCGATAAAACGGATCATCGGATGTTCCGCGGTGGCAATCGCATGAACTGGCACTTTCGGTTTTTTCTGCTGTGCATCAATCACCGCTTCGGTATTCGGCAGCGCCGCAAAAACGGGACGACTGTCCATAATGATGCGATCAATGTTCTGTTCAACGAGCCATTGGTTGAGCACTTTTTCCGCTTTGCCTTTGCCAAAAAAGGCCAAATGACGCACTTCCACGCCCAGTGGAAAATCGACTGGAAACCATTGGCGAAAGTTTTTCAATTGAGCCAGATGTTCAGGGCCAAAAGCAGCGGGCAGCTGAATCGTCCACATCCCAATTCGGTCGTGCAAGGGCTGCATTAAACGCAAAAAGCTCAGCAGCTCTTCTTTACAATCGCGCAGCAGATGTTGGTGGGTGATGCTTTTGGGCAGCTTAAAGGTAAAGCGAAAGTCATCGTGAGTCGCGGCGCGCCAGTTGAGTATGGTACTGGGCGAAGGTGATGCATAAAAAGTAGTATTGCCTTCGACAGTGTGAAAAACGCTGGCGTATTTGGCAAGCCGATCGGCTGCTTGCGTGCCGCCACCATAAAATTCACTCTGCCACGCAGGATGAGACCACAGCGTTAAACCTAGGCGCAGGGGAAGAGGGTGAATCACTCTGGTCGGGCTCCTTAAATCATCATCACGAGAGTTTTGAAGAATACGGGATTTTAGCGCTATAATCAGCGCCTATTTTTCGCTGCTCAGGCAGTGTTCGCCTTAGTTTTGCTGATTTATTGTGCTAATAAGCAGCAAGGGGTAAGAAAAGACAACAAATTGTACGTGGGAAGGTCGATCTTAGATCCCTTTCAGCGTATAAATGAAACTTTGCTGAAATGGCAGTTGCTAAGCACACCACGGCCTTTCAGCGTTAAATTTGATGACTAATTGAGATTGGGAAATTCACTATGCGTAGCCATTATTGTGGTCACCTGAACAAGTCCTTGGTAGGACAAACTGTAGAGCTGTGCGGCTGGGTCAATCGCCGTCGTGATTTAGGCGGTCTAATCTTCATTGATATGCGAGATCGTGAAGGTGTTGTTCAGGTAGTAGTGGATCCCGATATGGCGGATGTGTTCGCCGTGGCTAACCAACTGCGTAGCGAATTTTGTATCAAACTGACCGGTGAAGTGCGTGCGCGCCCAGAAAGCCAAGTGAATAAAGACATGGCGACCGGTGAAGTTGAACTGTTGGCGCGTGGTCTTGAGATCATTAACCGTTCAGACGTTCTGCCTCTCGACTTCAACCAAAAGAACTCAGAAGAGCAACGCCTCAAGTACCGTTACTTGGATCTGCGTCGCCCAGAGATGAGTGACCGCATCAAGCTGCGTGCGAAAGCCTCAAGCTTTGTGCGCCGTTTCTTGGATACAAACGGTTTCCTTGATATCGAAACCCCGGTGCTGACCAAAGCGACACCAGAAGGTGCGCGTGACTACTTAGTACCAAGCCGTGTACACAAAGGCAGCTTCTACGCTTTGCCACAATCGCCACAGCTGTTTAAACAGCTACTGATGATGTCAGGCTTTGATCGTTACTACCAAATCGTAAAATGTTTCCGTGACGAAGATTTGCGTGCTGACCGTCAACCTGAATTCACCCAGATTGATATCGAAACTTCTTTCATGACCGCAGAACAAGTGCGTGCAGTGACTGAGAAGATGATTCGTGAAATGTGGCTTGAATTGCTGAATGTGGATCTGGGCGATTTCCCAATCATGCCATACAGCGAAGCGATGCGTCGTTTCGGTTCAGACAAACCTGACCTACGTAACCCAATGGAGCTGGTGGACGTTGCTGATCTGCTGAAAGATGTGGATTTCAAAGTCTTCTCTGGTCCAGCGAATGATCCAAAAGGCCGTGTGGCTGCTCTGCGCATCCCTGGTGGCGCAGCACTGACCCGTAAACAAATTGATGAGTACACTGCATTTGTTGCTATCTACGGTGCGAAAGGCTTGGCATGGCTGAAAGTGAATGATTTGGCTACGGGCATGGAAGGTATCCAATCTCCAGTGGCGAAATTCCTCACTGAAGAGATTATCCAAGCCATCATCGAGCGTACTCAAGCACAAACTGGCGATATCATTCTGTTCGGTGCAGACTCTGCAAAAGTGGTTGCTGAAGCCCTAGGCGCACTGCGTCTGAAAGCGGGTAAAGAGTTGGGTATTACTAATGAATCTGCGTGGGCTCCACTGTGGGTGGTTGATTTCCCTATGTTCGAAGGTGATGACGAAGGTAACGTGGCAGCTATGCACCACCCATTCACTTCACCACTGAACCTGACGCCTGAGGAGTTGAAAGCGAATCCAGAAGAAGCGCTGTCAAACGCTTACGATATGGTGTTGAACGGCTACGAAGTGGGTGGTGGTTCAGTCCGTATCCACAACGCAGAAATGCAATCAGCCGTATTCGACATTCTAGGCATCACTCCAGAAGAGCAGCGTATCAAGTTCGGCTTCCTGCTGGATGCGCTGAAGTTTGGTACGCCACCACACGCAGGTCTGGCATTTGGTCTGGATCGTCTGGTGATGCTGCTGTGCGGCACGGAAAACATCCGTGATGTGATTGCCTTCCCGAAAACGACGGCAGCCGCGTGTTTAATGACCGATGCACCAAGTTTGGCGAACCCAGCCGCTCTCGAAGAGCTGGCGATTGCGGTCAAGCTTGCAACGAAAGATAAAGCGTAATCAACGCCTTGCAATGGGTGGCATTAGCCACCCTTTTTTTAACCTGCGCAGCACGAGAGCGCAGACAGTAAAATGATACAAACAGGATTTCTTCTTTGGCTCAGATGTACTTTTATTACTCGGCAATGAATGCGGGTAAGTCGACGACCTTATTGCAATCGGCGTTTAACTACCAAGAACGCGGCATGAATCCACTGATTTTTACCGCCGCGATCGACGATCGTTTTGGTGTTGGCAAAGTGAGTTCTCGGATTGGGCTTGAGGCCGAAGCACACCTTTTCCATGCCGATACCAACCTGTTCCAAGTGATCGAAAAATTGCATGAGGCCGAACCTCGTCACTGTATTTTGATGGATGAGTGTCAGTTTCTCTCCAAAGAGCAGGTTTACCAACTGACTGAAGTGGTGGATAAACTGGATATCCCTGTGCTGTGTTACGGCTTACGTACCGATTTCCTCGGTGAGCTGTTTGAAGGCAGTAAATATCTACTCTCATGGGCAGATAAACTGATTGAGCTGAAAACCATTTGTCACTGTGGCCGCAAAGCGAACATGGTGATTCGTACTGATGAACATGGCAAGGCGATTTGCGAAGGAGATCAGGTGGCGATTGGTGGTAATGATAAGTACGTATCAGTATGCCGCCAGCACTATAAAGAGGCGTTGGGTCGCTAAGTAGATTCATCTTCTCACTGGTTACCATGACCCGTGACTGAATAAAGAAAAAAGCCAGACGGATAATGTCTGGCTTTTTTTATGAATGATAATGATCAGCGATTAGGCTTCACGTTTTTCCAGCTCAGCCGCCGCTTCCTCAGTGATCATCGAATCCACAATCACCGCACAAGCTGCATCACCGGTAATGTTCAGTGCAGTACGAATCATGTCGAAGATACGATCCAGTGCAAATAGCAGTGGTAGACCTTCAATTGGAATACCCGCGGCAAGCAGTACAGCAACAACGAGGAAAGAAGGACCCGGTACGCCAGCCTGACCAACCGCACCCAAGGTCGCAGTAATGATGATCGCGATGTAAGCGCCCATGCTCAGGTCAATATTGAACAATTGAGCAAAGAAGATCGCCACCAGACCGTAGTAGATCGCGTTACCTGACATGTTGATGGTTGCGCCCAAAGGCAGTACGAAAGAAGCCGTCGAGTTGCGTACACCCAGATCGTTTTTCACCGTATCCATAGTGACAGGCAGTGTCGCCATAGAAGAGGCAGTAGACAGTGCAACCGCTTGTGGCTTTTTCATTGCTTGAATGAACTTTTTCGCCGATGTTTTGCTGAACAGTTGGATCATGACTGGGTAAGCCACAAAGCCAAAAATCGCAATCGCCGCTACGTAAACGACGAACAGCTTAAACACCACCATCAGCGCGCTGAAACCGAAAGTGCCTACTGCATCAGCCATCAGACCAAACACACCAATCGGGGCAATCAGCATCACTTTGTTGATCATCCACACCATGGCATCAACAATAGTGTTCACCGCGTTGATCACTGGGTCACGTTTTTCTTTGGCTTGCTTAGAAATCGCAATGCCTAAAAATAGACAGAAAACCAAGATCTGCAGGATGTTTGCTTCGTTCAGTGACTGGAAAACGTTGGTTGGGATCATACCAATGATGGTTGCCCAGAAAGTGGGGAGCTCACCTTGCGCAGCATATTCAGTGGAGAACATGCTCTCAACGCCAGAAACATCAACACCGACACCGGGTTGGAACAGTTCACCCATGATCAATGCCAGAGCAACGGCTGCCGCAGATGTAAGCGCGAAGTAACTGAGCGTAACGGCGCCGACTTTACCCGCTGAATGACTGTCTCCCAGACCTGCTGCACCAGAAATCAGTGCTACAGCGACCAGAGGAATGACCAGCATTTTGATCAGATTAATAAAAATTGCACCTAGTGGGGCAAATAGTGTGGCATCGTGACCCATTGCCGCACCAACTGCGGTGCCTGCGAGCATGGCGATCACGACTTGTACGCCAATGTTGTTTAGTAAACCCTTCGTCTTTAACACTTCCACAACCTCTGTGCTAATAAATTGTAAATTCCTAGTGTTAGCCACTAGTGTCATATCACTATATGGGCAAAAATTTTGCTCCTGCTTTTTACACGGAATGTTTACATTTAGCAATAAGCACATCGAGCGTTTTCTCAATAGCAAAATAAAACGAGAGTGATTTGGCGTTTTTGCATGCAAAGAAAACGTTTGCTATCTGTTTTTACGATGGGTTTGGAAGGGCGAATAAAAATTAAGGATGAGTTCGGGGTGAGTGCGAATTGTTAATGAAATGATGCGGCACATCGAGGTGAAAGTGCCGCATCAAATGAAGTAGTGAGTTAAATTTGTGTTGCTTGTTTCATGGCTTGAGTGAAGTTTGCTAACTCAGCCAACTGTTTAGTTGGGTTATCCAGATGCGTTTCAATGATTTTCACTACTGCAGAACCTGAAATTGCACCGGCTGCACCGGCTTCAATTGCTTGTTTGACCTGAGCGGGTTCCGAAATACCAAAGCCTAGCAGTGCCGGTGGTGCATCGAATTGTTGCAGACGTTCAAGTAAAGCATGTACTGGCATATTGGCTTTGGTTTCTGCCCCAGTAACCCCCGCACGTGATAGCAGGTAGGTGTAGCCTTTGCCTAGTTGAGCCACCGCTTGTAAGGTTGCATCGCTGGCCGTTGGTGGCGCAATAAAGATCGGCTGAATACCAAACTTCTCTGCGGCCGCCACAAAAGGCTGGCTTTCGTTGGTCGGCACATCGGCAATCAACACGGAATCCACCCCAGCTTTTTGGCAGCGTTGATAAAAATTTTCGATACCGCGTGCGTAAACCAAATTGGCATACATCAGTAAACCAATCGGAGTCTCAGGGTTACGCGCACGGATCTGTGCGATCAGCTCAAAGCAGACATCTGGTGTGGTTTTCGCCGCTAATGCACGTAAGTTCGCGCCTTGAATCGTCGGACCATCCGCCAGAGGATCAGAGAACGGAATGCCGAGCTCAAGCGCATCTGCCCCTGCATCAATCAAGGTTTGCATGATGGCAAGTGACTGCTCCGGGTTTGGATCTCCAATGGTTACGAAAGGAACGAAAGCGCCTTGTTGCGCGGCGCTCAGGCGTTGAAATAGGGCTTGATAACGGTTCATTACAACGCTCCTTTGTCTTCAAGTAATTTGTGTACGGTGAAAATATCCTTATCACCACGGCCCGAAAGGTTAACCACGAGCAACTGCTCTTTCTCTGGCTCGGCATACGCCATTTTGATTGCATGCGCGAGAGCGTGTGAAGACTCCAGCGCTGGAATGATGCCTTCGTTACGTGCCAACGCTTGGAACGCATCAAGCGCTTCATCATCAGTAATGCTTTCGTATTCGGCGCGGCCAATCGCGTGGAGGTGAGCATGTTGTGGCCCCACCGATGGGAAATCCAGCCCCGCAGAGACAGAGTAAGACTCTTCCACTTGACCATGTTCATCTTGCATCAACGGTGCTTTCATGCCGAAGAAGATACCAGTTTTACCGTGTTTGAGTGGTGCACCATGTTGATGGGTATGAATGCCTTTACCTGCTGGCTCAATACCAATCAAACGCACCGATTCTTCTTCGATGAAATCGGCAAACATACCAATCGCGTTTGAGCCGCCGCCAACACAGGCGATCACCGCATCGGGCAAACGACCTTCACGCGCTAGGATTTGGTTTTTGGTTTCTTCGCCAATAATGCGTTGGAATTCACGCACAATGGTTGGGAACGGGTGAGGGCCCGCCGCAGTGCCGAGTAGATAATGCGCGGTTTCGTAGCTGGCTGACCAGTCGCGCAGTGCTTCGTTACACGCATCTTTTAGCGTTGCTGAACCTGAATGAACAGGGATCACGGTGGCACCCATCAAGCGCATACGGAACACGTTTGGGCTTTGGCGCTCAACGTCTTTTGCACCCATGTACACGCGGCACTTCAGGCCAAGTAGCGCACAGGCTAATGCGGTTGCGACACCGTGTTGACCTGCGCCTGTCTCGGCGATGATTTCATGTTTGCCCATACGCTTGGCAAGTAGAGCTTGACCCAAAACTTGGTTGGTTTTGTGCGCGCCGCCGTGCAGTAGATCTTCACGCTTCAAATAGAGTTTGGTTTTGGTGCCTTTGGTGATGTTTTGCGTGAGTGTCAGCGCAGTAGGGCGACCCGCGTACTCTTGCAGTAGGCTCATAAATTCAGCGCGAAAAGCATCATCTTGCTGGGCATCAATAAAAGCTTGTTCCAG
Source organism: Vibrio mimicus (assembly GCF_019048845.1). Classification (NCBI taxonomy): domain Bacteria; kingdom Pseudomonadati; phylum Pseudomonadota; class Gammaproteobacteria; order Vibrionales; family Vibrionaceae; genus Vibrio; species Vibrio mimicus. The sequence continues at coordinate 2,074,219 of NZ_CP077426.1, read as the reverse complement.
TTGATCGAGCGCTGGAACCAAAATTTGTGGCACAAACTGCCCACCGAATTCGCCAAAATAGGCGTTTAATTTAGCCATGCTTACATTCCTTTCTTATGCATGTTGCCATGCTGATAATCTAATAATTCCGTAACTGTTGGAAAACCTGTTGTAACTGGTTGGCGTCTTTTTTTCCCGGAGCGCTTTCCACGCCAGAGTTGAAATCCAGTCCGCGGCAGCCAAGTTGCGCCGCTTGGACGACATTCTTGGCGCTCAATCCACCGGCGAGCATCAGGTCGCTATGTTTTGGCAGCAAGCGCCAATCAAAACTGTGTCCTGTGCCGCCACTCTGTTCGCCGACTTTGGCATCGAGCAGATGCCTATCGATGTGCTCTGGCAGTAGCTCTGGCAAGGCATCAGCCACGCCATAGGCTTTCCAAATTTCAATGGATTCTGGAAGGGCTGCGCGCAGTTCACGCACATACGCAGAATCTTCCTCACCGTGCAGTTGCACCGCAAATAAGCCAAGCTTGGTTGCAATGTCGGCGACTTGCGCTGCTGGGTGATTTTGAAACACGCCGACATACTGTAGCGGAGCGCCGCTCATGGTCAGGCGAGCTTGTTCTACATCGACAAAGCGTTTGGACTTCTCAACAAAAATCAATCCACCAAAAACGGAACCGGCTTGGTAGGCTTTCACCGCATCATCAGGATGAGTCAAACCGCACACCTTATGTTCACCCAGCACAATTTTACGCACCGCCAGTTCAAGATTGCTTTGCGCCATCAGTGAGCTACCAATCAAGAAACCATTGGCAAATTGGGCCAAATCACGCACCTGCTGATGGGTATAAATACCGGATTCGGAAATAATGATGGTGCCTTGTGGAATGAACGGCGCCAACTGCTTGGTGCGATTCAGGTCTGTGGTCAAATCACGCAGATTGCGGTTATTGATGCCGATGACTTTCGCTTGCAGAGCAATCGCGCGCTCCAGTTCTTGCTCGTTACTGACTTCGGTGAGTACACCCATACCAAGGTCGTGCGCCACAGCGGCCAGTTCACGATATTGATCATCATTGAGCACCGATAGCATCAGCAAAATCGCATCCGCTTGATAATGGCGCGCCAGATAAACCTGATACGGGTCGACCATAAAATCTTTGCACAATACAGGCTGAGTCACTTGAGTGCGCACTTGCGGCAAAAACTCAAAACGACCTTGGAAATACTTTTCATCGGTCAGTACCGAAATGGCACTGGCGTACTCGCCATACACGGAGGCGATGTAATCGAGATCAAACTCTTCGCGGATAAGCCCCTTCGACGGTGAGGCTTTTTTGCATTCGAGAATGAATACTGTGTTCTCGCCGCTCAAGGCTTGATAGAAATCGCGCTCTGAGCGAGTCAGTAATGGATGAAAGCTAGCAAGAGGTTGCTTGGCTTTGCGCTCCTCAATCCATTGGTATTTATCGTTGACGATTTTGACCAGCACTTGCGCCATTTGCGCGGTTTGTACGGAAATATGCTCAGACAACTGCTCGGACATTCTACTTAACCTCGTTGTGCTAACTGCTGAACCAATCCATAGGCTTGGCCCGATTTCATCACGGCGATCGCTTGTTGGGTGTTGGCTTTCAGATCTTCTTGACCAAATAGACGCAGCAGAAGTGCGACATTGACTGCCACTGCCGCCATTTGTGCTTCTGTGCCATTGCCCGTCAAGATCTGGGTGATGATGGCGCGATTCTCTTCTGGCTCTCCGCCACGGATCGCATCCAGTGGGTAACGGCTGACGCCAAAATCTTCCGGGGTGAGTGTGTACTCAATCAATTCGCCTTGGCGAATTTCTGCCACTTGCGTTTCGCCATGAATCGCGACTTCATCAAGACCTGAACCATGCACCACCGCCGCGCGTTTCAGACCCATTTGTAACATGGTTTGCGCAATAGGACGAACCAAATCCTTGCTGTAAACCCCCATCAATTCAATATTGGGACGAGCAGGGTTAATCAGGGGGCCTAAGATGTTGAAAATGGTGCGAGTTTTCATGGTTTGACGCACCGGCATCGCATGGCGCACACCGCTGTGATACTGAGGGGCAAACAAGAAAGCGACACCGAGATCATCCAGGGCCTGACGCGAATCTTGCGCGCTCATGGCAAGGTTGATCCCAAATGAGCTGAGCAGATCGGAAGAGCCGGATTTGCTCGATACCCCACGGTTGCCGTGTTTGGCGACTTTCACGCCACACGCTGCGGCGACAAATGCGGCGGTGGTTGAGATGTTGATGGTGTTTGAGCCATCTCCACCGGTACCGACGATATCGGCAAAGTCGTAATCAGGACGCGGAAACGGATTCGCGTTGGCGAGCAGAGCTTTAGCCGCACCCGCGATTTCATCTGGCGTTTCGCCTTTGATTTTCAGTGCAGTCAGTACCGCAGCCATCAATACAGGATCCATTTCACCGCGAATAATTTGGTCGAAAAGCTGTTGGCTCTCGGCTTGCGTGAGCCCTTGCTGTTCATAGAGTTTATTAATAATGGTTTGCATAACATTCTCTCCCTGTGCGGTTACGCGAATTGAGTCTGTGCTGGCGTTGCAGACAATGCCCAATCAATGGCATTGGCCAGCAAGGTAGCGCCGTGGGTGGTCATGATCGATTCTGGGTGAAATTGAAAGCCGCACACTTTGTCAGCTTCATTAACCACCGACATCACCAAACCATTCACTTCTGCCGTCACGGTCAGTGTTGCCGGTACTTGCGTTGCGACCAGTGAGTGGTAACGCGCAATCGCCAGCGGTGAGGGTAGACCGCGATAAATGGCGTGGTTTTGGTGCTCCATCATCGACACTTTACCGTGGACAATTTCACCCGCGCCTGCGACCACGCCCCCATAAGCCTCAACAAGCGCTTGATGCCCTAAGCAGATACCAATCACGGGAACTTTGCCTTTTAGGCGTTGCAGCAGGTCTGGCATGCAGCCCGCTTCAGACGGCGCACCAGGGCCGGGGGATAACACGACCACGGGATTGTCTAATTGCTGCAGTGCTTGCTCGATAGCATCCGCAGAAAGATTGTTGCGATAAATCGTGACCACATGGCCGAGCGAGCGAAACTGATCCACCAAGTTATAAGTGAAGGAGTCAAAGTTATCGATAAACAGAATATTGGCCATGATCATTCCTTCCCTTGATGAGCATATAAAATGGCGGAGATTACCGCTTGCGCTTTGCCGCGCGTTTCATCGGCTTCGGCTTGTGGGTCGGAGTCGTACACCACGCCCGCACCGGCTTGAACTTGGGCGATGCCGTTTTCCACATAAGCAGAACGGATCACGATACAAGTATCCAAATCGCCTTCACCCGTGAGATAACCCACCGCGCCGCCGTAGCTGCCGCGACGCGCTTGTTCCACATCGCGGATTAACTGCATCGCGCGAATTTTCGGTGCGCCAGTCAGCGTACCCATGTTCATGCAGGCTTGATAAGCGTGCAGCGCATCCAGATCTTCACGTAACTGACCCACCACGCGCGACACCAAGTGCATCACATGGCTGTAGCGATCTACTTGCAGCAAGTCGGCGACATGGCGAGTACCAGCTTGGCTAATGCGCGCGACATCGTTGCGTGCTAAGTCAACCAGCATCATGTGCTCGGCGTTTTCTTTTTTATCGGTGCGCAGTTCAAGCTCAATGCGGCCATCGAGGTCAAAATCGATGCTGCCATCGGCGCGCTTACCGCGGCGGCGAGTGCCTGCAATCGGGTAGATTTCCACTTGGTTGGTGTGCATTTCATACTTGAGCGCGCTTTCGGGGGATGCGCCAAACAGGGTAAAGCGTTCATCTTGCATGTAGAACATGTAAGGGCTTGGGTTACTCTGTTTCAGCCGTTGATAAGCTGCGAGTGGTGAAGGACAAGGTAAGCGAAAACGGCGCGAAGGGACAACTTGGAACACATCGCCTTTGACCACGTACTGCTTGAGGTCACGCACGATATCGCAAAATGCTGCATCGCTAATATTGGTGGTCACTTCCACATCAGATAAAGATTGCGCACTTGGCAAAGGCAATTTTTGATTCACTTGCGCACGAATTTCACGCATCCGGCTTTTGAGTTGGCTGTGCAGCGCATCGCCTGGTTGGAATTGGGTCGCCTGCAGTTGGCAAGTTTCACGCTGATGATCAATCACCATCAGGGTTTCTGCTACATAAAACACGTAATCGGGGCATTGATTGTCGGCAGGTGCTTCACCCAACGGCTCAAAGTTAGCCACTAAATCGTAGGCAAACAAGCCACCTAAAAACAGCGCGAATTTACCGTGGTCAGTGAGATCAAAACTGTGCTGCACTAAACGTAGCGCATCGAAAGAAGAAGCTTCGCGCAAGCGTGAGTCTTCATCCAAAGTATCACAGGGTGTCGAGAAGGTGAGGGTAAGTTTCGCTTTCTCTACTTTGCAAGGAATCAGATCTGTGATGTTGCCATGAATGATGTTCAGCAGCGCTTGGCCGTTTGCACTGAGCGCATGATAGGTCACTTGATGGCCTTCACACACAATGCGCACTGCCGCATCCACCAATAAAAGGCTTTTCAGATTTTGCTTGGAATCGATTTCTGCGGATTCCAGCAGTAGGCAGTCGCTGCGCCCAGCGCAAAGAGCATGAAATAAAGCCGTAGGATCTTGCGTATAAGGCAATTCACTATGTAGCACCTCTAGCGGCGCGGTTTTCTTTATGTTGATGGCCTTATTCATAAGACCTCCTTAACCATGATTCGATTGAGCACTGATCACCGCGATGAGAAAGCAAATAAACAGCAGTGATATTGTGGAAAAAGACGAATAAAAAGCCCGCTCAAATTGGCGGGCTAGGTGTGTGAGTATCTAAACTTAGAAATACACGTGAGCCCACCAAGAACTTGTCCAAGTGCGCCACCAAGTCAGTTCAGCATTCGCTGGACTGAAATTGGGTTTATGATTTGGGTTAAATTCTTGTAACATAGTGAGCCTTAGTAAAGAGCTTTGCATTTGCGTACTAGTTAACTAGTGCGGAGATAAAAAGTCAAGCCTAAAAATCAAGCAAATAAAAAATATGAGAATTGACCTGCATAGTCATACGACCGCTTCTGATGGACGGTTTACCTATCAAGAATTAATTGAACGAGCCGTCAGTTTCAATATTGATGTTTTGGCGATCACGGACCACGATACAGTGGCAGCTTTGAGTGATGCTCGCGCTTACATTGCACAGCAGCAATATCCGCTACAATTAGTGAACGGCATTGAGATTTCAACGGTTTGGCAAAATAAAGACATTCACATTGTCGGTTTAAACATCGACCCAAACAGTGAGGCATTGGGTCAGCTGATTGCGCGGCAGCAGCAACGTCGAGTTGAGCGTGCTGAACTGATCGCCCATCGTTTACAAAAAGCGACGCGTGAGGGAGTGTTAGAAGAGGTTCAACATATTGCCGATGGTGCGCCGATCACGCGTGCCCATTTTGCCAAATGGTTGGTGGATAATGGTTACGCAACCAACATGCAGCAAGTATTTAAGAAATACCTCACTCGTGATAATCCGGGTTATGTACCGCCTAACTGGTGTTCAATGAGTGAAGCGGTGAGCGCGATTCACGCCGCAGGTGGACAAGCCGTATTAGCGCATCCGGGACGATATGACTTGACGGCGAAATGGCTTAAGCGCTTAATGACCGCGTTTGTTGAAGCGGGTGGGGATGCAATGGAAGTCGCCCAGCCGCAGCAATCGCCACAGGAAAAACGGACCTTGGGTGATTACGCAATGGAATACCAACTACTCGCCTCCCAAGGCAGTGACTTTCACTATCCTTCTCCTTGGATGGAGTTGGGACGAAATCTTTGGTTACCTGCCGGAGTAGAACCTGTATGGAAAGATTGGGGCTTATCCCCAAGCAATAGAGTCGAGAGACTCGATGAAGAGGAATAACCATGAGCCAGTTTTTTTATGTCCATCCTGAAAACCCTCAAACCCGCCTGATCAATCAAGCGGTCGCGATTATTCGCAACGGTGGGGTAGTGGTTTACCCAACCGATTCTGGTTACGCCGTCGGTTGTCAGCTAGAAAATAAACACGGGATGGAACGCATCTGTCAAATTCGCCGTCTCGACGATAAGCACAATTTTACGCTGTTGTGCCGCGATTTGTCTGAGCTTTCGCTGTATGCGCGTGTCGATAACACGGCGTTTCGTTTGTTGAAAAACAATACACCGGGACCTTACACCTTTATCTTCAAAGGAACCAAAGAGGTTCCCCGCCGTCTGATGAATGAGAAGCGAAAGACCATAGGTATCCGAGTGCCGAATAACAAAATCGCGTTGGATCTTCTAGAAGCTTTGGGTGAACCATTGATGTCGACGTCGCTGATTTTGCCGGGCAATGATTTTACGGAATCTGATCCTGAAGCCATCCGTGATAGTTTAGAGCACGCGGTGGATGTGATCCTCAATGGTGGCTATTTAGGTCAGCAGCCGACCACAGTAATTGATTTCAGTGATGATGAGATTGTTGTGGCTCGTGTCGGAGCTGGTGATCCGACCCCCTTTCAGTAGTTGAATGACGTGGCCGTTAATACCTGACAAAACGGATGCTTTTATCCACAAAATTTGCGATACTACGCGGCCGCGATTTTGAGATCGCAAACAGTCATTCGACGTCTGAGAAGACGACACATAGGTAGATAAATGAGCGAAAAGTTACAAAAAGTTTTAGCACGTGCTGGTCATGGTTCTCGTCGTGAGCTTGAAGCTCTGATCCGAGCTGGGCGTGTAAGTGTTAATGGCAAGGTAGCTGTATTGGGTGAACGCCTAGAAGATGATAACGCTTTAGTGCGTGTTGACGGACACGTTGTGTCTGTAAAAGCGCAAGAAGAAGTCATCTGTCGAGTTCTGGCTTACTACAAACCAGAAGGCGAGTTGTGTACCCGTCATGATCCAGAAGGTCGTCGTACGGTGTTTGACCGTCTGCCGAAAATTCGTGGTTCGCGCTGGATTTCCGTTGGTCGTTTGGACGCCAACACCTCAGGTTTGCTGCTATTTACCACTGATGGTGAATTGGCAAACCGTTTGATGCACCCAAGCCGTCAGGTTGAACGTGAGTATTTAGTTCGCGTATTTGGTGACGTCAATGAAGAAAAAGTTCGCAACCTCGTTCGTGGGGTGCAGCTAGAAGATGGTATGGCGCGTTTTGAAGATGTGATGTACGCCGGTGGCGAAGGCATCAACCATACTTTCTACGTGGTGATCAACGAAGGCCGTAACCGTGAAGTTCGTCGTTTGTGGGAATCACAAGGTACAACGGTTAGCCGTCTGAAACGTGTTCGTTACGGTGATATCTTCCTTGATAAGAAGCTGCCTCGCGGCGGTTGGATGGAACTCGATCTGAAGCAAGTGAACTACTTGCGTGAATTGGTAGAACTGCGTCCAGAGAAAGAAACGGTATTGAACACTGCCCCTGATGCGGCAACGCGTAAGCGTGAACGTACCCGTAGCCAGAAAATTCGTCGTGCAGTTCGTCGCCATGAAGAACGTGTGTCGACAGCACCTGGCCGTAGTGGTTCAGCTCGTCGCAAGCCTGGTGGTGAGTCAAGTACCCGTAATAAAGTAGCGAATAAGCAGCAAAGTGCGCGTAAGCCTCGCGGCTAAGTGCTTGAACAGCCCTGTTTTTCAATGATTAAAAAGCCAGTCATATCGACTGGCTTTTTTCTTACCTATTTTTTATCACCCGATTATTAGGGGAGTGATAAAAACCCCATTGCTCGTGAGCAATGGGGTCAGCAAGCTACAGCGTTTGGGTTAATTGATGATAACGACCTTGCTGAGCGAGTAGGGCATGGTGGTGGCCGAATTCGACCAGCTTGCCATGTTCAATCAGTGCGATTGCATCCATCTGTTCAAGGTTGATTAAGCGATGCGTAATGAACAGTACGGTTTTATTGGCAAAGTGGCTGTGCAGTAGTTGCATGATTTGCTGTTCAGTTTGCTTATCCAAACCTTCAGTCGGTTCATCTAACAATAGGATCGGGGCATCATGCAGTAGTGCTCGTGCGATGCCGATACGGCGCTTCTCACCACCCGATAACTGACGACCACCATCACCCAACCATGCGTTAAGCGCGGAGTCTTGCAACAGTTTTTCTAAACCCACTTGGCGCAAAATTTCACTTAATTGTTCATCGGTTGCGTCTGGTTTCGCTAGTTTCAGGTTGTCGCGCAGCGTGCCATTGAGAATATCGACCCGTTGACTCACCACACTGATCGCCGCACGAAGATCGCTCTCTCGCCATTTTCGAATATCGATTCCGCCAATCGTAATTTGTCCCGCTTGCACATCCCAATAACGGCACAGCAACTGAATTAGAGTTGATTTTCCAGAACCAGTTTGACCCACAATCGCGACTTTATGACCTTGAGGCAGCGATAAAGTGAATTCATCAATGGTGTTCGGTTTATTGGCTTGGTAAGCAAAGTTAACCCCATTGAACTCAATGCAGTATTGGCCATTATGCGTTGTAGGCTGCTGGGTAAACTCGACCTCAGGCTTGGCTAGAATGATCTCATTCAGGCGGCGTGCTGAAGTGAGTGTTTGCCCCAAATGCTGGAATGCACCAGCAATCGGCATCAGCAGCTCTACGCTTGCCATTGTGGCGAAAGCGATGAGAGCAATCATAGGATCTGGGGTTTGACCACCGACACCATCGGCAGCCAACCAGAGCATCAGCACCAGTATCCAACCATTAGCGAGCAGGAGTAAGGATTGCGCTAAACCAGAGACATGCGCGTTGGTGTATTGGTTACGTAGCAGCTTTTCTTGTGCCGTGAAGATCGCCTGGCGATAGGTTTGTTCCGCGCCGAAGATGGTTAGCTCGCTATAGCCTTGTAGCCAATCCAAAGTGCGAATTCTTAGCTCTGCTTTATGTTGTGTAAGCTGTTGCCCATTGTGCTTGCCAAGTCGATAGAACAAGATTGGCCAAATCAACAGCACTAACAGTAAAACGCCACCAAGGGTAAGACCAAGAGTAGTATCAAACCAAGCCACCAATGCTGTGAGCGCGGCGATGCCCAACACACCAACGGTCACTGGGTTAATCAGGCGCAGATAGACATGATCCATAGCATCCACATCTGCGACGATGCGGTTGAGCATGTCGGCATCGCGTACGGCGCTCAAGCGTCCCGGAATCAGCGGAGTCAGTTTTTCAAAGAAGAAGACACGCAGATCGGTGAGCAACTTAAAGGTCGCGTTGTGTGTGACAACACGCTCACCCCAACGTCCGGCGGTACGTCCCATGGCAAAACCACGTACAAACGCGCCGGGTAGCATGTAGTTGAATGTCTCTCTGGCGATGGTTAGCCCGGCAACTGCAGCGGCAGACAAAAACCAACCGGATAATGTCAGTAAACCTACAGAGGCGAGTACGGTCAGCAACGCCAAAAGCATGCCTAGCGTCAGACCGAACCAGTGTTTTTTATAAAGCTTGAGATAAGGTAGCAGTTCACGCATCGAGATTCCCCTGATTCGCAGCTTGCAGGGCTTGGTTAGCGGCTAACATAGTGGCAAATAGACCCGGTTGCTGGCTCAACTCTTCAAAATGACCGGCTTGGACTAGTGCACCGTTTTCCATCACTAAGATTTGTTCGACAGATTGCAGCGGCTGTAACTGGTGAGTCACCAGCAAGGCGGTGCGTTGCTGAATGCTTTCATTCAGACCCCGCATCACATATTGCTCGCTGCGTGCATCTAAACTTGCGGTGGGTTCATCGAGCAACCAAAAGCGACCGTTTTGCAAAATAGCACGAGCCAGAGCAAGACGCTGAGCTTGACCAACAGAAAGCCCCGCGGAGCGATCGTTAATCTGATAATCCAAACCATGTTGCTCAACAAACTCTTGTGCATAAGCGGATTGTAGTGCCTGAGTGACTTGTTGATCGGCAATATTTTGTTTACCGAGCGTCACGTTATCTCGAATTGTGCCGTGTAGCAGCAGCGGATTTTGACCTACCCAACTGATGGTTTGTCGCCACTGTGCATGATCCAGTTCGCGCAGCTCAATGCCGTTAATGGTTAAGTTGCCTTGATAGGGCATAAAGCCCAAAATGGTATTGATTAAGCTGGTTTTGCCTGCGCCACTTGGCCCAACGAGCGCGGTGGTTTTGCCGCTTTGCAGAGTAAATGACAGTGGACCTGCTAGGCGTTGGCCCTGCGGGCTGAGCACAACAAGGTCATTAGCGACGATTTCAATCGGCTGGTCATCGGCCAGTGTTTGTTCGCCGCTGTGCAATGTATCCGCTTCGGTTTGTAGAAAGTCGACGATTGATTCCGCGGCTCCCACCGCTAACTGTTTGGCGTGGTAGTAAGTACCAAGGTCACGCAGTGGTTGGTAAAACTCGGGGGCGAGGATCAAAATAAACAGCCCAGCAAACAAGGTGACACCAGCACCGTAGTAGCCGAAGTTGAGTTCACCAATGTAACTAAAACCAAAATAAACCGCGGTTAGCGCAATTGAGATCGAGGTGAAAAACTCTAATACCGCGGAAGAGAGAAACGCAATACGCAATACATCCATAGTGCGATGGCGGAACACCTCAGAAGCGCCGCGCATTTGCTCAGTTTCCGCTGCTGCGCGATCGAAAAGGCGAATGGTCGTCAGCGCTTGTAAGCGGTCATAAAAATGACCGGACAATCGCTGTAGTGCTTTAAAGTTCTTCCGGCTAGCATCGGCGGCTTTAATACCGACTAACGCCATAAACAGCGGTACCAGTGGCGCAGTGATAAGAAAAATTAGCCCGGCAGCCCAGTTTACAGGAAAGACCACGGCGAGAATCACAAAAGGCACCATTACGGAAAGAGACATCTGCGGTAGGTAGCGAGCAAAGAAGTCGTGCATGTTTTCGACTTGCTCAAGCATCAAGGTTGCCCATGAGCCGGCAGGCTTACCTTTGATGTACGCTGGCCCTAAATCGCGAAGTTTATTGAGAATGAGTTCACGAATGTAGCGACGGATCACCTCCCCACAGCGGTATCCCGCCATTTCGCGTCCCCAAGAGCAAAGGGCGCGCAGCGCGATAAGAACGACTAAACCGACAAATTGTGGAATGAGCAGGTGCTTATCGACTTGTTCAATAATCAGTTGATGGAGAATCGATGCGAGGAGTGCGGCTTGCGCCACCAGAAATAGGCTTGATAAAACACCTAACCCAACAGCTATTGCAAGCCAGCGCTTAGCCAGTTTGCTTTGCTGCTTGAGCCAGAGATTCAAGCTACGCTGTTTTTTCTTGTCCATTTGAAAAGGCTTAATGAGAATAATAATTGTAATAGGCCGCCAGTATACAAAGAAAAGCCCGACGGTTATACCCGTCGGGCTTTGCAAAAATAAAAACTGGTGTTACGTGTAGAGTCGGTTATTTACCCTGGCTATCCAGATAACGCTCAGCATCCAATGCTGCCATACAGCCTGTTCCGGCTGAAGTAATAGCTTGGCGATAGTTGTGATCCATCACGTCACCCGCGGCAAACACACCTTCAATGCTGGTTTGTGTTGCATTACCTTCAAGGCCAGATTTTACGACAATGTAGCCGTTTTTCATTTCAAGCTGTCCTTCGAAGATTTGCGAGTTAGGCTGGTGGCCGATGGCAATGAATACACCCATGACATCCAAGTTTTCAGTCTGGTCTGATTGGGTATCTTTCAAGCGAACGCCAGTCACGCCCATTTCATCTCCCAGCACTTCATCCAAAGTGCGATGAGTGTGCAGAACGATATTGCCATTCGTTACTTTATCCATCAGACGATCGATCAGAATTTTTTCACTACGGAAGCTGTCACGACGGTGAATCAGATGCACTTCTGCCGCGATATTTGAGAGGTAAAGTGCCTCTTCAACTGCAGTGTTACCACCACCAACAACGGCGACTTTCTGGTTGCGATAGAAGAAACCATCACAGGTTGCACAAGCAGAAACACCGCGTCCTTTAAACGCTTCTTCGGATTCTAAACCGAGATATTTGGCGGATGCGCCTGTTGAGATGATCAATGCATCACAAGTGTACTCTTGGCTATCACCTGTCAGACGGAATGGGCGAGAAGAGAGATCAACCGCGTTAATGTGGTCAAAGACGATTTCAGTATCGAAACGTTCAGCGTGCTCTTTCATGCGGTCCATCAATGCTGGGCCGGTTAACCCTTCAGCATCGCCTGGCCAGTTTTCCACTTCAGTTGTGGTGGTGAGCTGACCGCCTTGTTGCATGCCAGTGACAAGGACTGGTTTTAGGTTAGCACGCGCAGCGTAAACCGCGGCTGTGTAACCCGCAGGGCCTGAGCCAAGGATAAGAAGTTTGCTGTGTTTCACATTACTCATGAAGTACTCCGATAAGGAAGAAAGGGAGTTTGCTCATTGCTTGAACGAGGAATTAAGACGCAAGCGAATGAAATGAATTGGTTTCGATTGTAGGGAATATAAAGTTTGAATGAAAGTAGCTCACTGAGCATAAATCGTAATTGTTTATTCTCTTTCTTCTATTCCATCACAAGATTGGTTTTGACTCGCTTGCGTATAATTTTATGCTAACTGATTGGCCATATTCCCTATTTAACATTGCCTAGTGAAAGGCTCTGGTTTCTCAATTTTCACTATTGACTTACTAGGTGGATTAACGGTTAAAACGCAATAAATTAGCACAAAGAAACAAAATAATATTATGTATGGTTTATTTTTCCAATGATTGTTGTTTTTGCCAAATAATCGATTAATCTTAAATGTAAATAAAATGTGAATTTCATTGCGGTATGGTTCATTCATTAAGGAGTCGATGATGTTACGTTCTCACCCCAATACCCTACATATCACTCAGTTAAGCTCGGCGGCGATTCACCAACTTGCCCCATCTTTTGCTGAGTTACCTCATACTGGTCATGCGGATGGGCAGTATCGCTTACGTCGATACTCAGTCATTCATTTTATGGATGGGCAAGTGGTGGAAGTCGATAAGCATGATTTCATGCAAACGGATCAGATTAATCACTTTCAAGGCAATGTGGTGCGCCGTTTTGAGCCACTTCAATCGAGTACCTTAAAAAGTGATGGCTTGCGCGAGTTGTGTTCGTTGTTTATGGAGGCTAACTCGTTACCGAACGGACAAGAGATTGAAATTCATCAAATGCGCATCGCTGCGGTGTTTGATGAAACCTTGGTGGCTCCAGAAGGGGTGCACCAAGATGGTTTCGACCATATTGCGATTGTCGGAATCGATCGCCATAACATAGTCGGTGGCGAGATCATGCTCTATTTAAGCAGCCACGAAGCGCCTTTTTTCCGCAAGGTATTGGAAAATGGTGAAGTCGCTTTACTCGCAGATAGTCAGTTATGGCACAACGCATGTCCGATCCGAGCGGTGAACCATGCTCAAGAAGGGCACATGGATGTGTTTGTGCTGACGGCTAAGGATGGTCGCCATGCGCTTCTCTCCTGAGTTAGTTCGTGAACAGTTTCCAGCTTTAAGTCAAAAAGTGAATGGTAAGCCTGTAGTGTTTTTTGATGGGCCAGGTGGTTCACAAGTGCCACAAACGCTGCTGGATGCCATGGTGACTTACCTTGGGCGCTATAATGCCAACTTGGGTGGGCATTATTTTTCGAGCCACAAAACGGTGGAGTTAGTACAAAGTGCGCGTGAACATGTGCAGGCGCTACTGAATGCCCCCTCTCCAGAGTCGATTGTTTTTGGGCCGAACATGACGTCACTGACGTTTCAGTTTAGTCGAGCGATCAGCCGCGACTGGCAACCCGGCGATGAAGTGATTGTCACAGCTTTGGATCACTATTCCAATGTCTCTAGTTGGCAGCAAGCAGCTCAAGATAAGGGGGCTACTGTTCACCAAGCTAGAGTGAATACGGCTGACTGCACCTTAGATCAAACGCATCTGCTGTCGCTGATTAATTCGCGTACTCGCTTAGTCGCGCTCACTTATGCCTCTAACACCACGGGATCATTGGTTGATCTATCAGCGATTGTGCAAGCGGCGCATCAAGTAGGAGCAATAGTGTATGTCGATGCGGTGCACTATCTTCCGCACTTTCTGCCGGATGTACAGGCACTAGGCTGTGACTTCCTTGCTTGTTCTGCTTATAAATTTTTTGGGCCACATGTTGGTATTGTCTATGTTGCGCCGCAGTGGCAAAGCTCGATTATGCCGTACAAAGTGGAACCCGCGACAAATCAAGGGCCGGGACGATTTGAAACAGGTACGCTCAACTTTGAAGGCTTAGCGGGGGTTATCGCTGCTGTGCAATATTTGGCGCAATGGGGAGAACCAAAGGAAACGCTGCGTGAGCGATTAGTCTCAAGCTATCAGCAATACCAAGAGCATGAACAACGACTGAGTGAATACTTTCTTCACAAACTAACGGATTTCCCAGAATTGCAGTTGCATGGTGTTTGCCAAGCTGATTTACGGACACCTACGTTTGCTCTGACCATCCGAGATGGCTCACCTTTGTTGATCGCAAAAATGTTGGGCGAGCAAAATATCTGCGTATGGAATGGCCATTTTTATGCGTTGGGTCTTATTCGTCAGCTCGGGTTAGAAGAAAGCGGTGGAGTGTTACGAATTGGTTTGATGCACTACAACACGACAGCGGAAATTGATCGGTTATTTCATGTGCTCAGTGATGTTTTACCAACGTTGAACTAGGAATTCCAGGTAGCCAATATCGCTGCAGTTTTAGGTTGGAAGGGAATGCCAGAGTTTTGCTCGTGGTTGAATTCACTTTTTAATCAATATATTTCCAGTTTACATACCACTTAATTGGTGTGTATTTCTTTGTTTTCGCAAAAGGTGAAATGCCTCTGAAAATGGAGTTTGTAACAATAAAAAAGCAGTGACAAAACGGCATACGGTGATTACTTTTGGAATCAATCTCTCCTTATTGCTTGAATCCTATTAAGAGTGAGCTTTTTAATTACCGGTTAGACACTGGAGTATGTTGTGAAAGTGGTGCCAAGAGTGCTGTTAGGGTTAGTTGTCACTACCATAGTGACTGTATTGCTTTACTGGCAATTTGGCTCAGCAAAGCGTGTGGTTATTTCTCCACAACACTATGCGTTTTTCACCACCAATGACCAAGCCACGGGTGGTGCATCAACTAGTTCTATACTGACTGAAGGGAATAGTGCGAAGATCGACTGCGAACTGATTGCCAGTGATTATGCATGGCCATATTGCGGAATTTCTATCCACCTTAATCCAGATCCCACTCTAGGCTTAGATCTGAGTGATATCCACACCATACGACTTAATGTGGATTTGCAGGGGCCAACTGCAGAGCCAGCAGCAATGCGTTTATATTTGCGTAATTTCAATTCGCTTTATTCTACGACTGATGATGAATATACCCATAAATACAATGGATTAGAGTTTACACCAGGTGTGGGTAAAGGCCGTATCGAAATTCCCATTCGCAGTTTGCAAGTGATGACATGGTGGCTAGTCGATAACCGTATTTCCATTGAAAATTCAGCGCCTAAGTTTTCCAATGTCAATAAAATCGAGTTTGCGACAGGTTCGGGAAGCCCGTTAGGTCAATATCAATTGAAATTACATCAAGTTGAATTGATTGGTGATTATGTGGCAGGGGAGAAGCTTTTTTTAGCCATGTTGATCATGTGGGCAGCGGCCGGGGCTTGGTTATCTGCGTTAGAAATTCGCCGTAATCGCCGAGAGGTTTTGCGGGCACGTATGCGCCAAGAACACTTACAGCGTTTAAATCATTCCCTGCATGAACAAAACATGAAGTTTGTTGAAATGGCACATCGCGATGCCTTGACTGGAGCGATTAATCGTCACGGCATCCGCGATTGGCTGCAAGATCAAGCACGCCTTGTGCGTTGGCAGTTAAACCAGTTCAGTGTGTTGTTCATCGATATCGATTACTTTAAACAGGTCAATGATGTCTATGGACATTCACTCGGTGATGATCTATTGCGTGAGTTCGCGTTGGTGCTCAACCGTGAAATCCGTGAGAGTGATAAATTGGTGCGTTGGGGCGGTGAGGAGTTTGTCGTGTTTTGTGCACAGACGAGTCTTGAGCAAGCGGTTGAGCTAGCGGATCGCTTGCGGGCAAGAGTTGAAGACCACCGCTGGATACACGGAGGGGATTTAACTTGCAGCATCGGGATTGCCCAGATGGGAGATGAGCGTGTCACCGAAACGGTTTCACGCGCTGATGAAGCCTTATATCGCGCTAAGCGACTCGGTCGAAATCGAATTGAAGTCCACTATGGGTTAATGGCTAATTCGAACTAGTCTTTTTTATTTATCGCATCTTAGAATCTATAAATCGCTACTCAGAGACTAGAACTTTGATGGTTACTGAGCGGGCGTTCCGTTCTCTTCTGAGGTTGGACTATTCTCAATTTCTGCTTCATTACTCTCAACAATAATCGGCTCTTTCGGGCCGAGGAATTTCGGTTGAGTATCAAAGATAAAAAGATCAAAAACCGCATAAGCACGAGCAAAGACTTCACGTAAACGGACTTTAAAACCGGAGTGGCTACTTGGGCCCGGAACGGCCAAACAAGAAGCTTGAATGTCTTGATAGTGAGCGATGAACAGTGCTCGTTCACAATGAAAACGCTGAGTGATGATCAAGAAATTATTGGTTTCGAAGATCTGTTTAGCACGCACAATCGAGTCCAAAGTTCGAAATCCCGCATAATCTAGAGAAATATTCTCTGCTGGGATCCCCGCACGCAATAAATCGCGCTTCATTGTCCAAGGCTCATTGTATGAACGATGTGCATTGTCCCCACTGAGCAGAAAATTTCGCACTTTTCCTTGTTGGTATAGTTCAATCGCTGCATCAATACGGTTGGTGTAGTACTCGTTGAGAGTCTTACCTATGTATTTACTGGTGCCCAGAACCACTGCAACTTGGAAAGGCGGGGTATTTTGAGTGTCGTTAATGATGTTATTTTGGGTTTGCCAAGTCACCCAACGATCAATCGCTAACAGGTTCACGATCGAGACGACTGTAAGGAACGATAAGGTACGTGCTAACTTACGCCATGGGAAATGACGCAATCGAGTTGCGACAGAAGAGGCGATTGAGCGCAGAGTTAGATTTGATGGTTTCTTTGTGCCCATAGGCCTATCACAACAAAACAGCTTACGATAACGGTCAGCATCATGCCGGAATCCAGTTGCGCGAGTGTCCGAGCAACGTAAGGGCTCGCTTTGATGATGATTAAACCGTATCCAAACGCGTTAATAAAGATAAACGCTAACGTACGCACCAGAAAATGTTGATTCCGTAATATTCTACGCAAAAAGGCATTGATTTCACCACCGAGCATCACCAAAGAACAGGCGATTAATGCGGTTGAAATTTCGCTAAGGTAGGGCATTAGAGCCTGACCCGCAGGGGCAAGAAAAGTCAATAATTGCATCTGATTAAAAAGCCCCTGAAAGCAGGGGCTTCTCCATGAGATTAAAACGCAGTACGTTTGTAACGACGATAAACCGGTTGCCAGAAGTGTTGATCGATTGATGCTTCCAATGCTTCATCGGTAATTTCTGGTGCAACACCTTGTTCAATGGCTTTCTTCGCAACGGCGAAAGCAATTTTCTTTGACACTGAGTGAATCGATTCCAATGGAGGCAGTAGTGGACCATGACCATTAATCGCCAGTGGTGAGCAGCTTGCCAACGCACGACTCGATTCCATCAGCATCTCATCGGTTACGCGACGAGCATTTGCAGCCAGAACACCCAAGCCAATTCCTGGGAAAATATAGCTGTTATTGCATTGTACAATCGGATAGGTTTTACCCTCGTGCAGCACGGGATCAAATGGGCTACCGGTTGCCACCAAAGCTTCACCGTTAGTCCAGCGAATAATATCGCTTGGCAGTGCTTCCACTCGGCTTGTTGGATTAGACAGCGGGAATACAATTGGACGTGGGCAGTGCTGATGCATCTCTTTGATGATCTCTTCACTAAAGAGTCCCGGCGCACCAGAAACACCGACCAATACAGTAGGTTTTGCGTTACGAATCACATCATGCAGTGAGTAACCGTTGTTCTCGGTTGTCCAGTTTTGCGTGTTGGACTTCTTTTGAACCAAACGCTGTTGGAAATCGAGCAGATTTGGCATGCCTTCTTCCAATAGACCCCAACGGTCGACCATGTAAACTTGTGAGCGTGCTTGCTGATCACTGATCCCTTCAGACACCATTTGTGCGATGATCGCTTCCGCGATACCACAACCTGCGGAACCCGCACCCAAGAAGGTGATGCGCTGTTCACAAAGTTGGCTACCCGCAGCTTTGCATGCTGCAAGCAGTGAGCCCACAGTGACTGCTGCCGTACCTTGAATGTCATCGTTGAAGCAGCACACGCGGTTTTTATAGCGCTCAAGCAGCGGCATCGCGTTTTTTTGGGCAAAATCTTCAAACTGGATCAACGCATCAGGCCAACGACGTTGCACCGCTTGCATAAACTCTTCCACGAAGTTGTCGTAATCCGCCCCTGTGATACGCGGATGACGCCAGCCCATGTACATTGGGTCAGCAAGGCGTTGTGGGTTGTTAGTACCCACATCAAGCACTACAGGCAGAGTGTATGCAGGGCTAATACCGCCACAAGCGGTATAGAGAGAGAGTTTACCGATTGGAATGCCCATGCCGCCGATGCCTTGGTCACCAAGACCCAGAATACGTTCACCATCGGTGACTACAATTACTTTTACGTTATGGTTTGCCGCATTATTGAGCAAGTCATCGATACGATCACGGTTGGCATAAGAGATGAACAGACCGCGGCCACGACGGTAAATGTTAGAGAAATTCTCACATGCTGCACCCACGGTAGGGGTATAGATGATCGGCATCATCTCTGAAATATGGTTTTGCACTAAACGATAGAATAAAGTTTCGTTGGTATCTTGAATGTTGCGCAGATAAATGTGCTTATCCATATCACTCTCAAAACCGCGATATTGTTGGTATGCACGCACAACTTGCTCCTGAATGGTTTCAGTAGCTTCAGGCAATAACCCCTCTAGGTTAAAGGATGCGCGTTCTTCAGCACTGAAGGCGCTCCCTTTGTTAAGCAGGGGGGTACTAAGAAGAGCAGGGCCTGCGTAGGAAATGTACAGCGGACGTTTATCGTTATTCATGTTCGGCCTATTGATTGGTAGGGTAGAGGTGAAACGCGAAAATGATACCGACTTGCTGGTTGGATTGTAAATAGACAAACCCATTGCAGCCATTGATTATCCTGCTTCTGTGCGCAAGCCCAGTGTTTAAAACATCCATTAAAATAGATTGTGAGTGATTTGCATACAATCCGTCTACTTTGCCTACAGATCGCAACGTATTTATACGTTGGGAGAGGAATTATCTTTCTTCATCCAAATAACAGATTGAATATGGATTGAGGCTATTTTGTTTGAATAAGAAAATATTAATCAACAAGACACATATCATTTTAAAATTGTAGGTGCAGTGTTATCAGATTGGTTTTTATATAGCGATTGAAACCGATTGCCAGACATAACAGACTATTTTTTTATATCGTATTGCTATATAGGCAAGGTTGGTCAATAGTGGTTTCACTGTGTTGCCAATCGTGTCGGGGGACTGAATGGAAAAAGCAAGGATTAGCGCAGTGTTCGATTACACCACATTTTTAGGTGCATCATGTGCAAAAAAATGGACTTTCACTGAAGCGATAAGCTCATTTGCACCGATTTTTGGGATTGCTTGGCTAGATGCAATAAAAGAGCAGCAAAGCCCTGAAGAACGATTATGGGATGTCGCACTAAAAAAGCTTTCTACTCGATGTAGCGATGAGTCTAATTTGATCGCGTTAGTGAAGTTGGCTAAGCAAGAAGGCATTGACGAGCTGACACTGGTGATGCCCTACGCACTTGATGAGCAGCAACTGACAACGATTCAAAGCAAGAGTGCTGCGCAGATTGAATCGACCAATCAAGACGAATTTCTTATTAAGTTGTAATGGCTTGGATGCAAGACATTACATATCGATCGATTAGGTAATATAAAGGGACGTTTTCGCCCCTTTATTCGCTTCATCATTCACTATATTGGTGCATGGCTTAGCGTTCTATGAGCCCGTATTCTTTGTCTAGAATATCAATGATCTCTTGCTTTGGCTGACTGCTAAGGTGAATCGGCTGCCCGGTAATTTTTTCTGCAATACCTAGATAGGTACGTGAGATATCGAGTAATGCTTCTAATGGTAAAGCATTATCGCGCGCGAGCGCTTCACGCTCTGGCATACGTTCTTTATTGAGCAAAATGTCTGGATCAGGGAAGTAGTTCAGCAAAAACTGGCGGAAGCCTTCTTTCGAATTTTCAACAATCTTGCCTTGTTGATACTGCTCAGCGTCCCAAATACGTGATGAATCAGGCGTGCCCACTTCATCCATATAGATCAGATTTTGTTGCCCTTGCTTATCAGTCACATAGCCAAACTCAAACTTGGTATCGACAAAAATTTGTCCCACCTCCTTTAATGCTTCACTGATTACAGCAAAGCCTTGCTTGAGCAGCGTCTCGTAATGGCCAATGTCTTGTGGCTGACTGAAGTTAAATGCCGTGTAGTTGTTTTCAATATCTTGACGCGAGATATTCACATCATCAGCTTCAGGTACTCCAGGAATGCCACGTAAAATACCTTTGGTGGATGGTGTCATTAGCAACTCTGGCAGTTGGCTATCTTTTTCTAACCCTTCAGGCAAAGTGATACCACAGAACTTACGCTCACCTTTTGTATAGGCGCGCCACATTGAACCGGTGATGTATTGACGACAAATCGCTTCAATTTTGATTGGTTGCGCTTTTTGCACAATCCAAACAAATGGATGTGGGATGTCGAGAATGTGGCTATCTGCTAAGCCGTTTTGTTGGAACAGTTTGAACCAGTGATTAGAAATTGCATTGAGCGCAGCTCCTTTACCAGGGACCCCATGAACCCCTCCTTCAGCATGCCAAATACAATCAAATGCTGAAATTCGATCGCTAATCACCATGATGGCGAGTGGTGCATCATCGGCAACGGGGTAACCTTTCTCTTTAATCAGGCGTTGACTATCTTGCTCCGTCAACCAGTACACCGAGCGAACTTTTCCGCTGTGTACTGGTTGATGAGTGCGAATGGGGAGGTCGTCATTGACGGCAAGGACTTGATCTGCAAGGCTCATTGAGACATTCCTATCTAATATTCAAACATCGTTTTGCAATTTTACTTGGTAGAAAATCGCAGGCTGAGCGCATAATACCAGAACTAATTTCTGCCGCCAGATAAAAAGCAAACGTTTGCTTGGTTTTTGTTTTCTTATGAAAACAAGGCAATCAATGTAATGAATAAGCAGGGTGCCTGATAAAAAACAGTTCACAATCATGTTGTTTAGCAAACTGAAGTAACTGCTTTTGAGTGACCAAGTCTATCGAACTGGAGGCGACAATAGCACTAGCCGTTTGACAAGCAATCGCTTTAGCCACTATTTCAGCTTCGGAGTGTCGTTTAGAGGCTTTAAGGTGCACTATTTTACCGCAGTTAATATTCTGCTCGCTCAATGCAGTACTGTTTGGGCGTTGACACTGAGCTGTATAGAGAATCCATTGTGAACGCAGAGATAAATGAGCGAGTCGCTGCATAAGGTTAGCTTCACTGTTTAGGTCAATGTTTGGACGTAACGCACTTGATGTACGTGATGGTGGTAGTCCGAAATGTTTGAATTCAGTGTGTAACATAATACTGTTTCTCCATACATGCTGTATGTAAATACAGTATTGTTGATTGGGTGGTTTTGCAACTCTTTTTTGGATAAAAAAAACTCAGTGATGGGGTTTTAAATGGTTGTTGTTTGTTTAAGATATTGTTTTTTATTGAGTTGTTTTTAATGCGAAAGGAGGGAGGGTGAATTGTACGGATTGTATTTTTTGTGAGCTGCATCCGAAGCTTAATATCTGGTTATATTACAGCGGCAGATGAAAACAGAAAAAGCGCCATAAAGGCGCTTTTTCAAAGGAAAAGGATGGGTAGGTCATCGGATGGCTTGTTGTTTTTCTCGGAATGCCATTTCAGCTAAATTAAATTGCCGTACATCCATACGAGCAAATTCATTACAGGTTTCACATGAGTGATGGGCTTTGCCATCAACATATTCATGTCTTGTTAGTCGTTTTGGTTGCTTACACCAATCGCAAATACCTTCTACGCTATACATTGTTTTCTCCCACCGTGACAGGCGTAAATCTCGCGCGGATTATGGCATGCTTTAATTCAAAAAGTTAACTATTTGTAATTATCCTTGTGAAGGAGATCGATTGCGTAAGCGCTGAATTTTCAAGGTTTAGATGAGCGTTTCTAGGGCTTACGCTTGCTTTTGTAACGATTTGTTAACTACGTCCATCACGATTTTAACCGCGCTATTTAATCGCTTCATTTCTTCATCACTGCCATGCAGATCTGGATGGTAGATTTTTGATAACTGTTTATAGCGTAGCTTGATGGTTTTCACATCCAGTGGTTGGTTTTGATGAAATCCCATCAAAGAAAATGCAATGGCGACTTTGTGCCCATCGAGGTCGGTGCTTTGGTTTTGCTGTAGACGTTTACACTCTAGGTAAAGATGATCAAGCTGCTGTTTTTGCCTTTTGATAATAAATTGCTGTTCTTTCCATTTGGCTTCGTAGTCGAGTCCGGAGGAGGGATGTGCAGTTTTATATACTCTGCGCCAGATCATACGAATGACAATGATCGCCAGCAAGATGACCACAGTGGTCAGGGTGGGGAGTATCCAGTCACTGTTGAGGGCTTGCTCCGTTTTTGGGGTCGGTAGTGTTGGTGGTTTACTGAGGTCTTGATCGATGACTTTATCTAATTGATCGATACTGTTTATCTGCTTTTCACGTTGTTGGTTGAATTTTTGCTCTAGTAAGCGAGCGTAACCTTGTTCTGCTGCAGAGTCATGATTAGCATTAACTCGATACCAGATCTCAGCTAAATCGAGGGGCTCAATTGGCGTTGAGTGTTGTTCATACCATTTTGCTAAGGTTGTGCTGGCTTGGGCATTACCAGTGAGTGCGAGTTTGATAAGCCAGTACTGGGCTTGTAGGGCATCTTTCTCTACTCCTTGCCCTGTTATAAAAGCGTTCGCTACTTGTGCGATTGCGGCAGGATGATTTTGCTCAGCTGCCTGTAAAAACCAATAGAATGCTTCATTCAAATTTTGTGGGACAGATGTGCCCGATTGATAGGCGATCGCGAGTTGGAATTGAGCTTGTGGTTCGCGTTCCTTGGCCAGCTTGATGAGCTCAGTGATACCATCGGCTGCCGCAAGTGGAAATGAAAACAGCAAAATTAGCCATAAATTCCGAAAACGCATGGTTTTTCTTTCCCTGAAAAAAGACAAGAAGCCCAGTGAATACCGAGCTATTTATTCTGCGATGGAAAGTGCTGAATGTTGACTGCAAAATCCATCGCTTGGGCAATATCACACTCTACTTGAGTGGCAAAATTTGAATTTCAACGCGGCGGTTGCAAGCGCGCCCTTCTGCAGTGCTATTTGAGCATAGAGGGAAACGCTCACCATTGCCACGCGCGATTGCACGGCCAGCTGCAACGCCCTGAGAAAGCAAGAATGCACGCACTGATTCAGCACGCTTCTCCGAAAGCACTTGGTTGGTGGTATCACTGCCTGTGCTATCAGTATGACCTTCAATCACTAGGCTAGTGTCAGGGTATTCGACCAGAATACGCGCAACTCCACGTAAAGTTTTGTGGATATAAGAATCGAGCTGATAGGAGCTGCTAGTAAAACCGATGCCGTTTTCCATGCGTAGCATCAGTTGATTTTCACCGACACGTACCACTTGAACCCCTGAATCCAATAACGCTTTGCGTAACTCGGCTTCTTGTTGATCAAAATAGTATCCAATACCACCACCAACCGCTGCTCCACCTGCGGCTCCAATTAATGCGTGTTTACGACGTTCTTTGGCATCATCGCCTGTCGCTAACCCAACTGCAGCACCTGCGATCGCACCTAGCAAGGCGCCTTTGGTTGCCGAGTTTGTTTCTGTTTCACCTGTCGTGGCATTTTGGCGTTGAGTCGCCTGACAGCCAGACAACGCCACCACAGCTGCTAACAACAAAGTTGCTTTATTCAACACATTCTCTCCAGTTATTGAATATTGAATGATATGACGCGCAATAAACGAGAAATTGCCTAATACGTCAATTGGTGAATTGTGCTTTTGACCAATCTCTTACAAATGCTTATTTAAGCAGCTTTGGTGCTTGTGCGCCGTGAATAGGGCGATTGACGGAGACGCGGCGGCCTTTTTTAAGGCCAGTCTCATAATCCGCAGTGAGATTCTTCATTGCTTCTCTAAGCTGTTGTTTAAAGGTTTCGCGGTCGATATTTTCGAATTCTTTATCAATATAACTATTGATTTTGTTCATAGAATCTTCGTCCGGAGTGATGATCGGCAGCTTTTCTAAAGCACCTTCAATCCAGCCTGAAACAAAAGAATTAACTCGACGAGTGACTTCCAATGAGGATGTCCCTGAACCTGCAAAACTGTTACGAAATTGCCCTGTTTGCTCATTCATCTCGCGGTAAATAATGTCAAAAGCGAATGCTGCAAAAATGGCGCGATCCGCTTCACCGATAAACTCAACGCGTTTTAGGCCTTTGTGGTTGATGAGCACCGCCTCAACTCCAAAGCGTGTGTTGATGCCACGGATCACCCGTAAAATGCCAGAGGAAATGCTCGCTGGAAGTAAATGGGTTGACTGAGTTTTCCCCATTTTGATGAACTCAATATCATCTTTATCGAGGCCATATTTCAGCATCAGGTTATGCGCCATTTTGATCGCGTTCGCGGCTTCATTAATGTTGGCGGAGTTTCCTAGCTCTAAGCATTTAGCGATTTTTTTAAGGGCTTTTTGTTTATCCATTGGCAAGTAAAACAGCTTCGGTACGGCTTAAGAAAAGTCCGACATTCTAGCGTTTTTACTCTGAGAGGAAAAGGGAAGAGGCCATATCTTACGAGATGGCCTCTCATTTAATTTTGGATTGAGCCGGTGTTTAGATTCCGAGTTGGTCAAGTAAATCAGCTGCTTCATCCTCTGATTTTGGAGTAGCGGCAGGCGTGAGAGATTTCTTTTGCTGTAGTGCAGCTTCTAAAATGTCGTCAGGGCTTTCGTCTTCTTGAACATCGAATTCTTCAAGTTGGATAAATTCGGTTTTATCCATCGCCAACTCAAGGTAAAAAATATTGTTATTCGCAGTGGAGAAGGTGACTCGGCGTGCTTGTGGACGGTCAAGGTTGGTATCTACCGATAAGATCACCTGTTTATTCAGAGAAAGCATTTTCGGTTGGTTTTGAGTGATGTTGGTTTGCAGTTCTTTGCGTACTTTGTTAGTGAAATCGCCCACTAGCTGGTTCATTAATTCACCCAGTACATCACCCACTTCATCAGAAGTATGCAGTACCGCGAGTTCATCTTCTGGCATACCCATGTTGCGCATGTAATTGGTGTACACTTCAAGCGCAGCTTTGGCGGTAAAGTTGATGACCACGAGACCGGTAAAACCCCCATCAAACAATACAAAACAGCCGAAGTCTGGTTTCAGAGAGGTTTTATTAATTTTTTGTACCATTGCAGAATAGTGAATCGGTGAATTCGTTGCGGACGTGAGAACCGTAGAAACCGATTGGCACAGCATAAGTAGGATATCTTCCGTTGTTACTATTTGATTTTTTTTCATCGTTTTTTCCATACAGTTCTAAATAAGCGAAATAACAGAATGGGTCAGCAATAAACAAAGTTGAAAAAATTCTGTTTCACCCCATTCTGGCATTCAGATTCTGATTTGATCACCATTTTAAATGTTGTAAAGTGACCAAATTCAAAGATTATTCTTTAAAATCCAACAATAACCCAAAGCTGATTGGATCAGCGTAGTAGGGGCAGGAAGCAAATGTTACCAAGACTTCATCACCAATCCGACGTTGATCCGGTGGTTTTAACTTTTTTACACGAGTTAAATGCCGCAGGGTTCTCTGGCGATATTGAAACCCAATACTCCAGCCGCCTTGCGGTGGCGACGGACAACAGCGTCTACCAACAATTGCCTCAGGCGGTTGTTCATCCTAAATCTACCTCAGATGTAGTCCTTATAGGAAAGATTAGTTCAAAACCTGAATTTGAGAGAGTGACTTTTTCACCTCGTGGTGGTGGTACGGGGACCAATGGTCAATCACTGACCAAGGGAGTCGTGGTCGATCTTTCGCGCCATATGAATCGCATCTTAGAAATTAATCCACAGGAAGGTTGGGTGCGAGTACAGGCTGGGGTAATCAAAGATCAACTTAATGACGCAGTTCGCCCTCATGGCTTTTTCTTTTCACCAGATCTTTCGACCAGTAACCGCGCGACGCTTGGCGGGATGGTTAACACCGATGCCTCAGGCCAGGGGTCGCTACAATATGGCAAAACGTCAGATCATGTGCTCTCGCTGCAAGCGGTATTCGCCGATGGCTCTTTGCTAGAAACCGATCTCTCGCAAGGTTTACCTGCTCCTAACACGTTTGCCGCGCAAGCGATGCAAGTGACAGAGGAAGTTTGCCGAACCAAGCGCTCCCACATTGTCGCGAAATTTCCGCCGCTCAACCGCTTTTTGACCGGATACGATTTAAAAAATGCGTTGAATGAGGTTGAAGATCGCTTCGATATCACTCGTGTATTGTGTGGGGCAGAAGGCTCTCTGGCTTTCATTACTGAGGCCAAACTCAATTTAACGCCAATCCCCAAAGCACGCACGTTAGTGAATGTGAAATACGACAGCTTTGATTCTGCACTGCGTAATGCGCCGTTGATGGTTGAAGCCAAAGCGCTCTCGGTAGAAACCGTTGACTCGAAAGTGCTCAATCTTGCCAAAGAAGACATTATTTGGCACAGCGTAAAAGACTTGCTGACCGATGTGCCGGGCAAAGAGATGCAAGGCATCAATATGGTCGAATACGCTGGCCAAGACAGCGCGCAGATTAATCAGCAAGTCGCACAATTAACCGCGCGCCTTGATGAGATGATGGCTAACCAACAAGCGGGAATTATTGGTTATCAAGTCTGCAGCGATTTAGCGAGCATCAACCGCATTTACAATATGCGTAAAAAAGCGGTGGGCTTGCTCGGCGCAGCCAAAGGCCGCGCTAAACCGGTAGCCTTTACCGAAGATACCTGTGTGCCGCCAGAGAACTTAGCCGATTTTATCGTTGAATTTCGCGCGCTGCTCGATTCCAAAAATCTGGCGTATGGCATGTTTGGGCATGTGGATGCGGGCGTATTGCATGTGCGTCCTGCGCTTGACTTGTGCGATCCCAAGCAAGAATTGTTGATGCGTGAAATCTCCGATCAAGTGGTCAAGCTGGTGGCTAAATATGGCGGCTTGATGTGGGGTGAACATGGCAAAGGCTATCGTTCGGAATATGGCCCTGAATTTTTTGGTGAGGAGCTGTTCACTGAACTGCGTCGTGTGAAAGCGGCGTTTGACCCGCACAATAAGATGAATCCGGGCAAGATTTGTACCCCACTCGATACACCGTTTGAACTGGTCAAGGTATCGGATACTAAACGCGGTTTTTACGATCGCCAAATCGACGTCAAAGTGCGCGACAGCTTTAAGCAAGCGATGGAGTGTAACGGTAACGGTTTGTGCTTTAACTACGAAACTAGCTCCCCGATGTGTCCTTCAATGAAGGTGACGGCGGATCGTCGTCACTCGCCGAAAGGGCGCGCAGGATTAGTGCGGGAATGGTTACGTCAACTGACGGAGCAGGGGATTGATATTCTCGATCTTGAAAAAGCCACGCTCGAATCCTCACCAACAGTCAAATCCATGCTGGATCGCGTTCGTCATGCTTTTAGCAAAGATAAAGAGTATGACTTTTCGCATGAAGTGTATGAAGCGATGAATGGTTGCTTGGCCTGTAAGGCCTGTGCAAGCCAGTGCCCGATTAAGGTGGATGTGCCAAGTTTCCGTTCACGTTTTCTGAATATCTATCACAGCCGTTATCCGCGCCCAGTCAAAGATTATCTGGTTGCGAATATTGAGAGCTTATTACCTGTAATGGCGAAGGCTCCGCAGCTAGTGAATAGCGTGTTAGCGCAATCTATGGTGCAGAAGTTGACTGCTAAAACTGTGGGTTATGTCGATGCGCCCCTGTTATCGGTACCGACACTCGCGCAGCGTTTGCACCGTCATCCCGTTGTCCTGTTTGATATGCAGCGTTTGGCGGGGTTATCGCAAGAAGAGCGCGAGCAACATGTGTTGATCGTCCAAGATCCGTTTACCAGTTATTACGATGCGGATGTGGTCGAAGATTTTGTCGCCCTGCTGCTTAAATTAGGCAAAAAACCAGTATTGTTGCCGTTTAAACCCAATGGCAAAGCACAACACATCAAAGGCTTTTTACGCCAATTTCGTTCTACGGCAGCGAATACTGCGGCATTTCTGACTCAAGTGGCGGATCTCAATATTCCGCTCGTGGGCGTCGACCCAGCTTTGGTGCTTTGTTATCGCGATGAGTATGTTGACATATTAGGCAAAGAGCGCGGTGAGTTTTCGGTTCTGACGGTTCATGAATGGCTCAAACCACGCCTGTCGCAGTTTACGCCTCAGGCAACCGATGCACAGCCTTGGTATCTATTAGCGCACTGTACGGAGAAAACTAAGCTGCCGAATGCAGAAAAAGAGTGGGTGGAGATCTTCCGCCACTTTGGTACGCAGCTCAATGCGGTGGCGGTAGGGTGCTGTGGTATGGCGGGCACCTTTGGTCATGAGGTGGATAAATTAGCCATGTCTCGCGATATCTACGATTTGAGTTGGCAACCCGCATTAGCGTTGTTACCGAAAGAGCGCTGTTTGGTCACCGGTTACTCGTGTCGTAGCCAAGTGAAACGGTTTGAGCAAATCAAACCTAAGCATCCGTTGCAGGCTCTGTTACACTTGCTATAAACAGAATGCCCAGTGACTCCACTGGGCTTTTTCATTGATTTGAATCGAGGTGATTATGAAAAATTTAGAATTAAAGGTTCCTCCCGTTGCGGTTTTTCTGGTGGCCTTGGCGTTGATTCATCTCTCTTCCATTCTCTTTCCAACGTTAACCATTACACTTCCTTGGCCAAGCCTAGTGATGGCGCTCTGTTTTTGCAGCTCAGGTTTCTGGGGGATTGCTGGTGTGATGGAATTTCGCAGACATAAAACGACAGTCAACCCCATGGCTCCGGATCTTGCGGCAACAGTGGTAGACAGCGGCGTTTTTGCACTCAGCCGTAATCCTATGTATCTCGGCTTACTTCTCCTGCTGTTTGGGCTTGCTTACTGGCAAGAAAATGCGCTCAGCTTGGTGATAGTTGGCGGCTTTGTGCTGTACATGAATCAATACCAAATCGAGCCTGAAGAGCGAATTCTAGAGGCCAAATTTGGTGAAGCTTATTTGCACTATAAAAAGCGGGTTAGGCGTTGGTTGTAGCCAGTCGGCTGTTCATATTGCCCTGAGTTTCTGGCTTAATTTCACAAGTTGAGTAGGAAAGAGGCTAAATAATACTTAGATTTTTCATTTGCTGGGTTAATATTGAGCCTCTGAATGATTTATTTTAATAATATAAGGGTGGGTTGTGAGAAAGGCTTATACGTTGTTGGCGTGTTCAGTGACGCCAGTATTTTTTTCTGCAATGCTTAATGCTGCATCGGTTAGCGATGTGTCATCACGCATCATTAATGGCTCAGACGCAAATTCAGCGAGTTGGCCATCCATAGTGGCTTTGGTGAGGAGCGGAGCCGATGCTTATGAGGGACAATTTTGTGGTGGTAGCTTTTTAGGTGACAGATATGTATTAACTGCAGCCCACTGTATTGATACTCGTAGTGCTTCTAATGTGGATGTGATTATTGGCGCTTATGATCTGAATAACGCTTCTGAAGGCCAGAGGGTCGCGGCGCAAAAGATCTATAGGCATCTTGATTACAATACTCGCAATTTAAACAATGACATCGCCATTATTGAGTTGGCTGAAACGAGTAACCTGCCGGCAATGACACTTGCCACTTCTGCAGATCGTTTAGCTTTGCCAGCCTCAACGCCTCTCACTGTGGCTGGTTGGGGTGTAACCCTTCAGTCCAAGCCACCACAGTTTCGATCAATTTTGCAAGAAGTGGATGTAGACCTCATTTCTCAATCCCTTTGCCAAGTTGTCATGCAAACCGGAATTTCTGCTGACCCCAATTCAACCAACTTCTGTGCGGGTCGTTTGAATCAGGATTCATGCCAGGGAGATTCAGGCGGGCCTATTGTTGTTAAAGGAACAGGTGAGCAACTGGGCATTGTGAGCTGGGGAGATGAGGTGTGTGCAAAAGCCGGAACTTATGGCGTATACACGAATGCTACCTACTTTACAGACTGGATTGCGAATCACTCGAACAAATTGAGCTACGATCAAGTTGTGAATATTGGGATTCGTCCATTAGGGCGAGTGAGTCAAGTGTTCAGCTATAAGAACTTAGATACAAATACACTCACTTATGCGGGTAATAGCTTTGCTCATTTGCCCGCTGGATTTTCAGTTGTTACTGATGGATGTAGTACCAAAGGGACTTTAGCTTTTGCAGAAAGTTGTTCGGTTGAAGTGGCTGTGGATGCACAAGAATACCGTTTGTATCAATATGACTTCACGTTGCAATTTACCTCTTCAGGAGGAATGAAAACCGCGACTTCACGTATTCAGTTAGATACGACCACTTTTACGCCTAGCTCTTCTGGCGGTTCCATCGGCTGGTTTGGTTTGCTGCTTTTGGCTCCATTGTGGATGAGACGGAAAACCGCTTGATTACCAATGCGAGATAAAAAATAACCCGCTGTGTGCGGGTTATTTTTTACGTTAGATTTAGATGCTCTGCGAATTATGCGGCTTGCTCAATCTGGCTAAGAAAGGCTTCTTTGCGCTCATTGAAACGGTTGACAAGATCATCAATTTCCGCTTGATCGTATGGTTTTAAACCACTGGCAACCATGCGCTTAAGCCCTTTTCCTACCACTTGTCCTTCTTCTTTGAAAGCGAAGTTGAGTGTTACTAAGCCGCGTTTACCATCGACATCAAAGGTCGCACCGGTAAATTCTACTTCTGGATGGGTGAGATCAAGACGGGTAAATTCCACTTCCATCGATTCATAAATCACCAGTGGACGCTGGCAGTTGATCATCATCTGCTGCTCTTCCATCAAAGGCACCATGATGTGCGGGAAATTCATGCCAGAAAACTGCACATAGCTGGTCACCACATGCTCAATAAAGGCTGGGTTGTGGTTGACTTCACCTTCACGTGACATGTGCAGATACTCTTTGCCGCTGGCATCCACGACTGCGCTTTCACGCTGACACTTATTTTCAATGTGCAGAGCAACGCCATCACTCACCATGCCAGAGAAATCAAAACGCATCTTTTGGCTAATGCCTTCTTTTTGCAGCAATACAGCAAACAGCAGATCGCCCGGTACGCAGAAACGTTTACTATCTTCGTCATGGATGGGGTTGAAATCACCCGCGACCAATTTGGCAAAGTGGCTAGCCTGTTGGCGAGTAAATTGAAATTGGTGCTGTTGATTTGAATGGTATGCAGTCAGGAACATGGTTATCGCTATCTCAACTAAACTGCGCGCATTATAGGACAGAATCTTGCGATGATTGGTCTATCCAGTGGATATGTTCTTTTGCCACTTCAAGTGATTTAAGTATAAGAGCCCCGTAGGGCTCTTGAAATGTTGATTTGTCAGTCACTTAGTGCTGGCTTGGTAGCAGCTGATCGGGCATTAAACGGTTGTGTACGGCAAGTTGCAGCAGAGCATTGGCTTTTTCGATATCCGGCGCAAAATAGCGGTCTTTATCGTAAAACGGCACTTTTTCACGCAGTATCTGCCTTGCTTCCTCAATGCGTGGTGAGGACTTCAATGGTGCACGAAAATCCAATCCTTGTGTTGCTGCAAGGTATTCAACCGCCAAAATACCACGAGTATTTTCGCCCATATCACGCAGTCTGCGTGCGGCAAACGTCGCCATGGAAACGTGGTCTTCTTGGTTGGCTGAAGTGGGTAAACTGTCGACTGACGCAGGATGCGCGAGGGTTTTGTTCTCACTGGCTAAGGCAGCTGCCGTGACTTGCGCAATCATAAAGCCGGAGTTCACCCCACCATTGTCGACCAAAAAGGGCGGTAGTTTACTTAGCGCACTGTCAATCAGCAGTGCCATACGCCGCTCGGAGAGACTGCCAATTTCAGCAATCGCCAGCGCCAAGTTATCCGCAGCCATGGCGACAGGTTCAGCATGGAAGTTGCCGCCAGAGATGATGTCGCCATCATCGGCAAACACGAGTGGGTTATCAGAAACCGAGTTGGCTTCCACTTCCAACACCTCAGCCGCATTGCGAATTTGCTGCAAGCAAGCCCCCATGACTTGCGGTTGGCAGCGCAGAGAGTATGGGTCTTGTACCTTTTCACAATTGCTGTGTGATTGGCCGATTTCACTGTTGATATCCAGCAGATGACGATACGCATTCGCCGCATCCATTTGGGTTCGGTGCCCACGAACGCGGTGGATACGCGGATCAAATGGGCGACGGCTGCCAAGCGCGGCTTCGACCGACATCGCACCACAAACGGTGGCTGAGGCAAACAGATCTTCCGCGACAAACAGCCCTTCCAAAGCAAAAGCCGTGGATGCTTGAGTGCCATTGAGTAGCGCGAGCCCTTCTTTAGGGGCAAGGGTGATTGGCTCTAGCCCTGCAATTTTCATCGCTTCCAGACCGGAGATGATTTTGCCGTTGTAACGTGCTTGGCCTTCGCCGAGCAACACTGTGCTCATGTGCGCCAGCGGCGCAAGATCGCCCGATGCGCCGACCGAGCCTTTTTTCGGTACGCAAGGATAAATCTGGTTATTCACTAGCTCGATCAAAGCTTGGATGACTTCAAGGCGGATACCGGAATAGCCACGCGCCAAGCTGTTGATTTTGAGAAGGATCATCAGACGAACCGTTTCGTCAGACATCAGCTCACCGATGCCAGCCGCATGAGAAAGCACAATACTTTTTTGTAGTGTTTCCAGATCTTGCGGGGCAATTTTGGTGTTGGCGAGCAAGCCAAATCCGGTATTGATGCCGTAAACGGTACGTCCTTCGCTGATTACTTGTTCCACCACTTGGGCGCTTTCGGCAATCGCCGGAATCGCTTCCGGATCGAGGGATAACACCACGGGTGAGCGGCTCACTTGACGCAACTGTTTTAAGCTGAGTTGGCCGGGTTTGATCATCAGGTGCAACATGGTTTCTTTCCTCACTTGAGTTTGGCCAGCTCGGCGTTGAGCATAGGTAAATCGAGTTTTTGCTGCTGCGCGCAGCGTTTGGCAATCTCATAGCCCGCATCTGCATGGCGCATCACGCCGGTCGCTGGATCATTATGCAGCACGCGTGCAATACGTTCGGCGGCATCATCACTGCCATCGCAGCAAATCACCATACCGGAATGCTGTGAGAACCCCATACCTACGCCACCACCGTGGTGCAGCGAAACCCAAGTAGCACCACCTGCGGTGTTGAGTAGCGCATTGAGTAGGGGCCAATCAGAGACCGCATCTGAACCATCGAGCATGCCTTCCGTTTCGCGGTTCGGGCTGGCGACTGAGCCTGAATCGAGGTGATCACGACCAATCACGATTGGCGCTTTGAGCTCGCCATTTTTCACCATTCCGTTAAAGGCTAAGCCTAAGCGAGCGCGATCTTTTAAACCCACCCAGCAAATACGAGCCGGTAAACCTTGGAAGTGGATTCGCTCACGAGCCATATCTAGCCAGTTGTGCAGATGTGGGTTGTCAGGGATCAGCTCTTTGACTTTTTGATCAGTTTTGTAAATGTCTTCCGGATCGCCAGAGAGTGCCGCCCAACGGAAGGGGCCAATCCCTTCACAGAACAGTGGGCGAATATACGCAGGCACAAAACCGGGGAAGTCGAACGCATTGGTAACACCTTCTTCCAGCGCCATCTGGCGAATGTTATTACCATAGTCTAGCGTCGCAGCGCCGCGAGTTTGCAAATCAAGCATGGCGCGCACTTGGATCGCCATCGAAGCTTTGGCAGCTTTGACGACTTCAGCTTCATTTTGTTGACGCATCTGCGCAGCTTTTTCCATGCTCCAGCCGAGTGGCAAATAGCCATTGAGTGGATCGTGTGCCGACGTTTGATCCGTCACCACATCAGGGGTGATGTTGCGTTTGACTAATTCGGGGAAGATGTCAGCGGCATTACCCAGTAAGCCGACAGAAATTGGGCGATCGGTATCGGCGATCATCGCCAGCGCTTCATCAAGCGTGTTGGCTTTTTTGTCGACATAACCGGTGCGCAGACGATAGTCGATGCGCGATTCATCACATTCCACCGCAATCATCGAGAATCCTGCCATCGTCGCCGCTAAAGGTTGCGCGCCGCCCATGCCGCCCAATCCGCCAGTCAAAACCCAACGGCCTTTGGCATCGCCATTGAAATGCTTTTTCGCAACCGCGACAAAGGTTTCGTAAGTGCCTTGAACTATGCCTTGTGAGCCAATGTAAATCCAAGAACCTGCCGTCATCTGGCCGTACATCATCAAGCCTTGCTTATCGAGCTCGTTGAAATGTTCCCAGTTTGCCCAGTGTGGTACTAAGTTGGAGTTGGCAATCAACACGCGTGGCGCATTTTTGTGGGTGGGGAAAACCCCAACAGGTTTACCCGATTGCACCAGTAAAGTCTGGTCATCTTCGAGGCGCTCTAGCACTTCGACGATTTTATCAAAGCACTCCCAGTTACGCGCCGCGCGGCCAATGCCACCATACACCACCAGTGCATGAGGATGTTCAGCCACATCGGGGTCGAGGTTATTCATCAGCATGCGAAGTGGGGCTTCAGTGAGCCAAGATTTGGCGCGCAGCTGTGTGCCACGAGGGGCGCGAATGGTGCGCTGAGTGTCCAGTCTTGTTCCTTGTGCAGATGACTGTGTCATGTTGAGACTCCTTTTGATTCACGGGTGACGGATGGATTGCACTTGTTCGGCCATGGCGTTAGCAATGTCCCAACACAAACGAGCGGCTAAGCGCGCGGTGTGCTGATCAATATCGAAACTCGGGTTGTATTCGGCGATATCGGCAATCATCAGTTTGTTTTTGTAATGAAGAATTTGGTCGAAATAGGGGGCAAGCGCTTCTATGCTTACACCGCGCGCGGCAGGGGCACTGACGCCGGGCGCACTGGCCGCCGGAAACACGTCCAGATCAATGGTGAGATAGAGGTAATCACAATCATCAATAAAGTGTTGTAATTGATTCAGGTGATCCTTGAGTGACAAAGGCGAAAAGGCTTTATCTTCAACATACCAAACCCCTAGCTTATCTGCGCGTTCAAACAGCGCGGGCGTGTTGCTGGCGCGGCTCACTCCCAAGCAGGCGTAATGAAAATCCCAACCTTGCTGCTGGCAAAAATGGTGGATTTGATTAAACGGTGTGCCTGAGCTTGGGCGCACTGGTGCTAATTCTGATTCAAATGTGCGTAAGTCAAAATGCGCATCAAAATTGATGATGCCGATCCGTGGTTGCTTTACGCCTGTTGCCAAGAAATGTTGTGCTAAACCCTGAAAGGTTGCCCAAGCAATCTCGTGTCCGCCACCGAGAACGATGGCCCGCGCGTGAGGCAAGGTCTGTTGAATCACTTGCGCGCATTCTTGCTGAGCTTGCTCTAATGCATCACCTTCACAACGAATGTTGCCCAAATCGTAAATGGGGGTTGGATGGTGCCACGCGAGATTGGCCAGTGCTTGCTTAATAAGGTTGGGCGCGTGTTTGGCTCCGATGCGACCTTTGTTGCGTTCCACACCCGCATCACACTCAAAACCGATCAGCGCTACCCCTTGAGGCTGATTGGCTAGCTCGTCCACTTGAATTGGACAAGCGATATGGTGCACACGACGCCCAGCTTGGCCATCTTCGGCATCATGGCGGCCTTGCCAAGTGTGCTCAGTGGTGAAATTAGGATTCATAGCTCAGCTCTCCATTAACCATGCGAGCATGCAGGCGAGAAACGCCAACTTGATAGCTCAGTTCGGCAGGGTGCTCGATATTCCAAATCGCCAAATCAGCATCGTAACCTTCAGCGATTTGTCCGCGGCTTGTGACGTAGCCCAAGGCTTGCGCTGCATGGCAAGTGACACCGCGTAGCGCCTCCTCAGGTGTTAGGCCAAACAAGGTACAGCCCATATGCATCATCAGGGACAAATCGGCAAACGGTGAGGTGCCGGGGTTTAAATCGGTGGATATCGCCATTGGGACGCGGTGTTGGCGTAGCCATTCAATTGGCGGCTTTTGGGTTTCACGCAAAAAGTAGAATGCGCCGGGAAGTAAGGTCGCGACAGTGTTTGATTGCGCTAAAGCTTTCACGCCCGCTTCATCAAGATATTCGATATGGTCAACGGAGAGCCCACCCATCCGAGCGGTGAGCGCGCTGCCGCCTAAGTTAGAAAGCTGCTCGGTATGACCTTTGATTTGCAAGCCATGCGCTTGCGCAGCATGGAACACGCGTTCAGTTTGCGCCACGCTAAAACCAATCGACTCACAAAACACATCCACGCTGGTGGCCAGTTGCTCCTGTGCGACAAGCGGAATGATCTCTTGGCAAATATGCGCGATATAGTCATCACTACGCCCTTGAAATTCAGGAGGCAGTGCGTGCGCCGCAAGTAATGTGGTGGTGATTTTTACGCGGCGATGCTGCTCCAGCGCTTTGGCGGCACGCAGCATTTTCAGTTCATCCTTGAGTGTTAAACCATAGCCGGATTTCACTTCAACGGAAGTGACACCGCTACGCAGCAGGCCATCCAAACGCGGTAGCGCGAGTTCGATCAACGCTTCTTCACTGGCCTTACGAGTGGCATTCACGGTAGAAAGAATGCCGCCACCTTGGGCGGCGATAGTTTGGTAGGGCACACCTTGTAAACGCAGCTCGAATTCGTTGGCGCGGCTGCCGGCATAAACCAAGTGGGTGTGGCAATCAATCAATCCCGGTGTAACTAACTTGCCGGCACACGAGATAGGATGCGCATCGCTGGGAAGGTCAATATGTTGGCCTATGTGCTGAATGCGTCCCTGCTCAATGATGAGGGTTTGCGGCTCGGTTATCTGATAACCTTGCACGCCCGGTTGCATGGTTACTAAACGCGCTTCGGTCAACACACAATTCATCGCTTTCCATCCAGATATCGATATTTCAAATGTATATACAAATAAATAGTGGAAAGCGTGAAAGTTCGCAACTTGAATGTTGCGAAAATGTGATCATGTGGGGCTATTGGTTGAACAGAATTTTCGAGCTGAGTTTATAGCGCGAACCCGGATGATAGAGCAGGGCTGAGCTCACCAGCTTGTCACCACTCCAAGTACGGCGATTGAGTAGCAAGCAAGGTTCATTAGCCGCAAGTGCAAGGGCTTGTTTGACATGCGCATCGGCCACAATGGCTTCTACAGTATGCTCAATCGCGCTCAGTGGACAGTTTTGCGACAAATATTGGTTGGGCGTAATTTGGGTAAAATCTTGATCCAAATAGTGTGGCACCGAACGGCTATTCACCCAACGCACTTCCAGTTGCATCGGGATATCGTTAGCGTAGTGAATGATTTCACTGTAAAACACTGGGCTACCCACCATCACACCGAGCTTGATGGCGACAGCTTCGTCGGCGTTCAGCGCACGCTGTTCAACCACTTTATTATGATACTGCTTACCGCGACTGAGGATTTCATCCGCGATGTTGCGAATATCCAGCAAAGGTGATTCGGCTTTCTCTTCTGCCGCGCAAACAAAGGTGCCTAAACGTGGGCGGCGCTGTAATTTGCCTTCACTGACCAGATCGCGCAGCGCTTTGTTGACCGTCATGCGGCTGACACCGAATTGCTCGGTTAACTCTAATTCGGTTGGGGTACGATAGCCGACAGGCCAACGACCCGACTCGATGTTATCGAGCATAAATTGTTTGATTTGCAGATAGCGTGGTGACAAGTTTCAACTCTTTCAAAAAATCATTTGCATAGACAAATCATTTCTTTGAAATCGGTGTTTTGCAACTTTTTGTGTGTAAGTTGCCACATTGCGCAGATTTTTTAGAGAAAGCGATGCTCACAAGCGATAGCGATAGCTTATGTGCAGCGCAATATCGGTGCTGTTATCTGTGCTAAACACATTTTCAGTCATCGCAATCTCTAAAGCGCTGGATGGCATAACATAGCGATAGCCCAGCAGGTATTCGGTTGCGAGTTTTTCGAGCTCCTTGGGACTTTCAACGGTGCCTTGATATACATGAAAAGAGCTAAACAAATGGTGCTTGGTGTTAATTTGATATTCATAACCTACCGCAGTGGTGAGGGAGGCATTTTTCATGGGTAAGGTTCCAGTACCCTTGTCATGATGAGTGACACCGACCATGCCATAAATTCGATGTGCATCCTGCTGGTAGGTGTAGTTCAGTTGCAGTGCCTGTTCAAAACGGCTTATACGCAGCAGCCCATGCTGGTTGTAGTACAAACTGCCGCCAATCGAGAGACCATGATGTTCTGAGGCGATCACTTGATACTGAGTGTAAACAGAAAATGCGCTGCTTAAGGTCGAGCCCGAAAAATCATCCCACGTGATTTGTTGTTGGGGAAGGGCAATATGAAAACGGTGCTTATCAACACTATCACGCCCATTTTGATCTAAGCCGAACAAGTTGTGAAAGCCCATAGTGAGAGAGTCGAGTTGGTTATTCCAAGCTTGGCTATGCCGATAACTCAGTTCGGTTTGCCACTGTTCAGTGATCTGCCACTTTAAACCAAGACTTAACTGGTTTTGGTAGAAGTCCCCTTCATAACCCGGACTATCACTCCAGATACTGGCAGCAGAAAATCCACCAAACAGCTCTTGGCTATCTAGCGGGAGTGAAAATCCGTCGCGTAGCTGTGGAGTAAGGGAATGGCTGGCGAGAGGCGCTTGGGCGTAATTGATGAATGGCCCGTAACGGTATTCGTTAGCCAGACTAGGAAAAGCCACCAGAGTACAAATAAGGCTAAGCAATGGGATGAATCGCATCGTCTAACTCACAGTTTGATTGCACTTGAGTTAAGTCTAGCGAGGATTTTTGTGATCAAGATTGTGGTTTTAGTGCAGTCTAAGATCTTGGAAAGTGCTGAAAAGAGCAACGCCAGCTTGAAAGCTGGCGTTACGAAGTTTAGTCACGCTTCCACAGCATATGACAAAACTTCTGATCTGGATCACGGCTGATCAACATGCGAGCGAATACATCGTCCAGCACATCGTTCTCTTCGTTCACCAGACCAATGCGAACTTCGGCGTAGATTTCCTTATCGACTTCAAAGCCCACTTGATCATCCCAGTCATCGCCGACATCAACCATTTCAGCCGCGCCGCGATCGTCAAACTGTGCCGTGAACAGAATCACATCCACAGGTTCGAGGTTATCTGGCGCCATCTCTAGGAAAATGTCGTATGCGGTATCAATGGTGTCGTCGATAGAAATTAGCTCAGCCATAAGATTACGCTCGGTTCATAAATTTGCGTTCAGCAGTATTGATAACGATACGATCGCCCGTTGCAATGTACTCTGGAACTTGAACCACTAATCCAGTCGGCATACGCGCTGGTTTAGTACGAGAAGACGCTGAAGCACCTTTGATTGATGGATCCGTCTCTTCAATCACCATTTCAACAGAAGATGGCAGTTCAATCGCAACCGCTTCACCGTCAACCAATACTACGCTCATACCTTGAATTTCTTCAGTGATGAACAGCAGTTCGTCTTCGATTTCATCTTTCTTGAAGTTGTATGGGGTGTAGTCGTCATTGTTCATGAAGACATACTCATCGCCATCAATGTAAGAGAAAGAGATCGGGCGCTTGTTCATTTCTACGGTGTCGAGCACGTCGTCAGATTTGTAACGCTCATCTACGCGAGCGCCAGTATTGAGGTCAGTACAACGCAGTTTGTAGATTTTTGAACCGCCGCGGCCACCTGGAGTGGTCACTTCGATATCTTTGATCAGCAGAGTTTTACCGTTAGAAACGATGGCAAAACCTTTTTTCAGTTCACTTGCCTTTGGCATGAAATATATCCTTCGTGTAAAAAGTGGCAGCATTATAACTAAAGGAAGGGGGGAAAAGGAATATCTCTCCTTAGGTTGCGTTTTGTCTCACGAGTTGCATGATGAAGAGCTAACCGGAGTGATGCTTTGCTAA
Organism: Vibrio mimicus; assembly: GCF_019048845.1. NCBI lineage: Bacteria > Pseudomonadati > Pseudomonadota > Gammaproteobacteria > Vibrionales > Vibrionaceae > Vibrio > Vibrio mimicus. Next base: position 2,033,824 of record NZ_CP077426.1, on the reverse strand, counting down.
GCAATGAAACAGTGAACTATTGATTGATAGCCGCGCATCGTGGAACATAAGGCCTCTGCAAATCAAGTGAGTACGTGAACGGTATGACTCTGCCGGTGATTGACCCGAAACAGCCTTTTCAACCTGAATACCAAAGCGCGATTGCCGATTTGGTACGCTTTTGGCGTGCAGGGGCAGGGCAGGCGCTGCACAGCATCTATCTTTACGGCAGTGTGGCGCGCAAAACGGCGCAACCCAATCGTTCTAACTTGGATGTGGTGGTAGTCACTCATGGATCTTTTGAAGAAAATCGTGCAACGTTAATCAACACGATTCGTTGGCGTTTTCAAAAAAGTTATCCGTGGATCACTGATGTATCCATCAAACTTGCAACGGTTGAAGAAATCGCGACTTTAGAGGCGATTTTCTCTTGGGGTTTTATGCTGCGCCATTGCTGTGTGTGCATATATGGCGATGATCTGGCGGAGTGTTTTGGTCACTACGAGCCCAGTTGGGAAATTGCTAAACATTGGAATATGGATGTGGGTGATTGGCTTGCCTATTACCGAGATAAAATTGCTAAAGCGGCAAATCAACAAGAGCAGATCAATGCTCAGCAGATGGTGGCCAAAAAACTGCTGCGTGCCAGTTACTCACTGATCATGTATCGCGACAAGCAGTGGTTTGACGATCCACTAGAATGCGGTACCCACTTCCTACGCTATCACCCAGAGAAGCAGATTGAGATTGACCGCCTTGGCTTACTGCTAAAATCCCGTGCGATTCCCAAACGCTCGGTGGTTGGTCTGCTCGATAGTTTTGGCCCTTGGCTGGTGTCTCAATATCAAAAAACCGAATTCCGGATCGGCTGAATCATTATTTAGGATAGGCTGAAATTCCAAATAATGAGAATCATTATTTGGGGTGAGTGAATTATTATTAACCACGTAATGAAAAAAACGTGGTGGCTTATGCTCACAGGATTCAGTAAACAGATTGCCTCTTCCATGCTCGCGATTAGAGAGAGTATGGTTTGGTTGTTGCCTTGTTTGCTGTTGTCCTCTCTTATCTTGTTTGTGGCCAGTATTGGTGAGTTGCTTTTTGGGGGGCGAACATGGTGGATTGAAAACCTCTATCGTGCGAACGAATCGGTCAATCTAGCCTTTCCCTATCTGATGACCGCGGCTATCTCATTTGTGTTGGCCACACAGTGGCGGCTCCCTCGCCCTCCTCTCGCCCTCCTCAGTATTTTCTTTTTGATCACCTCTCGCTCATGGAGTGATTCCGCAGAGTTTGTTCAAGTTTTTTATGTTGCGATGGCTATTTTAACGCCACTTTATGCCGTGCCATGTATTGCGAAGTTAAGTCGTTTCCGGTGGACGCGGATTACGTCCTCCGAGAGTGCAGGGCAGATTGTAAAAGAATCACTGAATATGGTCATTCCCGCGCTACTGACCGCTATTTTAGTGGTGGTGATTAATGGTTTTGCTCTGGATTTGCTAGCTTCTATCTCGTTTGGTTCGCTAATGGATGTCAGTTATGCCAATGAACCTTACGCCTTTGGCTTGGTTTATGCCTTCTGCAATTCAGCCTTGTGGTTCTTTGGGATCCATGGTTACTACGCGTTATTGCCTTTCGCTCAAATGCTGCAAGAAGGGATTAATCTTAGCTATTCGACCATGTTAGCTGGAGGGGAGGTGCCATATCCGATGAATCTCTCTTTAATGGGGGCATTTGTCTTTATTGGTGGTAGTGGGTCAACATTTTCATTGGTACTTATGTTGTTACTTTGTTCTAAACAGCGCAGCTACCGTTTATTGGCTTTGGCGAGTATTCCCATTGGCCTAGTTAACGTAAATGAGCTGATGCTGTTTGGGCTACCGATCATTTTTAACTTACGCTTGCTTGGGCCTTTTATTCTGGCACCTATGATAAATGTATGGCTTTCACTGGGTGCGATACAAATGGGATGGGTAGCGGCACCGAGTGTCCCTATTCCTTTTAATAGTCCTGTTCTAATTAATGCTTGGCTTGCCACCAATGGGGATTGGCATGCCATATTGCTGCAACTCTTTAATGTTTTTGTGGGCTGTCTACTTTATGCTCCTGCCGTATTGCGCATGAATCGAGCATGGCAGGGCCCCAAAATTAACATGGCAACCATCGATACTGTGTATACCCGAATGAGGGAAGAAGCGCAGATTTTACATGAAGATCCTGTCATGCAGGCTAAACGTAAAGAGCAAGAATTGTTAGCAATGGAGCGGCGTTTGCTGACTATTCAAAATAAAGAATTTAGCTTGGAATATCAGGTGCAAATGAATCCCACCGCCAGCGAAGTCAAAGGTTGTGAAGCGCTATTACGCGTGGTGGATTCCGAGGGCAAAGTAGAATATCCGGGAACTTTTTTGCCTTGGCTTGAAAATGCAGGTTTGATGAAAGACATCGATTTATGGGTATTTCGACAAGTTGTGAAAGACATTCGGCAATGGAATCAACAAGGTATCTATATGCCTGTGAGCATCAATATAACAGCCGAGACGCTGGTCGATGATGAGTATATGGACGTTATTACGCGTTTAATTGAACCTTTTAGTGGTCAGATACATATTGAGTTGACTGAGCAAACTTTACTTTCAGATGAAGAGAAACTCTCTCCAATGTTGGAAAAACTGCATTTATTGGGCGCGAAAGTGTTTATTGATGATTTTGGTACAGGCTATTCCTCGTTAAGTTACCTAAATCGTTTTGATATCGATGGCATTAAAATTGACCGCTCATTTGTATTGGCTCTAAATACGGAGAAAGGGCGTAAAGTCTTTGCCAGTCTACAATCCGTTGCGCAAGCTCTGAATCTGGAGTTGGTGGTAGAAGGGGTTGAAACAGTCGAACAGTTGAACCGAATTGAGCAGCAGCATTCGGTTGCTGTTCAGGGGTGGTATTATGGGAAAGCGATGAAAATCGACGAGTTGATCGATTTTGTTCAAGCCACTCACCAACAATCCCACAGCCGCACTAAAACAAACCTAACTGTGGTGCAATAAGCTTGTCAAAGTCCTTTCCGATAAACGGCAAAATTGCGTCTGCGACCGGTTTAAGCTGTTTATCGATGTAGTGCTGATAATCGATAGGGCTTTTGGAATACTCTTTCGGCTCAGGACCATTGATTGTAATCACATATTCAATCGTTCCGCGGTATTGGTATTGTAACGGTCGCCCAAGTTTGGCGTTAATGTCATCCGCCATTCTGGCCGCGCGTACTTGCGGCGGCACATTCTTTTGGTACTCATGTAACCGTCGGCGCAAACGCTTTTGATATACCAACTGCTCATCCAATTGGCCTGCCAATGTCTGTTCTACGATAGTGCGAATATAGGACTCTGGATCCTGTCCGTGGAATATCAATTGATACAACTGATGTTGAAAACGTTGCGCGAGCGGTGTCCAGTCGGTGCGTGCGCTTTCCAAACCTTTAAAAATCAGTTGCTCATTGTCACTATCCCCTTTTAAACCCGCATAGCGTTTTTTGGAGCCCGTTTCCGAGCCGCGAATAGTCGGCATTAAAAAACGGCGATAGTGGGTTTCGTACTCGAGTTCAAGAATCGAAGTAAGGGCATATTCTTGCTTTAAATGCTCTGTCCACCATTGGTTGATTTCGCGGACCAAAGCGTGACCAATGCTATCCGCTTCTTGCTGAGAGTATTGCCCACCGAGTGCGACAAACGTTGAATCCGTATCGCCATAGATCACTTGATAACCGCGCGCTTCAATCAACCGTTTTGTTTGGATCATGATTTCATGGCCGCGCATGGTAATGCTCGATGCCAATCGCGCATCGAAAAAGCGGCAGCCTGATGAGCCGAGCACACCATAAAACGAGTTCATGATGATTTTGATTGCTTGTGAAAAAGCCTTTTCTTGGTTGCGTTTGGCTTCATCGCGCGCTGCCCATAGCTTTTCGATCATCTCAGGTAAAAAGTGTTTGGTGCGATGAAATTGACCACCGCGAAAGCCCGGAACCGCGTGATCGGCCTGTTTGCCTATTGGCAGTTTTAATCCTTCAATCAGCCCAAGTGGATCAATCAAAAACGAGCGAATAATCGAAGGGTAGAGGCTTTTAAAGTCGAGCACGAGTACCGAGTCATACAGCCCCGGAATCGAGTCCATCACATAACCGCCCGGGCTGGCAACCCAGTTTTCTGGCTGCAAATTGGGAGCAACATACCCTGCGCGGTGCAGTTGTGGTAGATAGAGATTGGTGAATGCGGCTACAGAGCCACCAATGCGATCTAACTCGACACCCGTTAAACGTGAACGCTGAATGGCGAAATCGAGCAGATGAGTGGCCGCAAAAATCTTATTCACTAATACGCAGTCTTGCAGGTTGTAGCGAGCGAGTGAGGGCTTATCGTGGCGAAACATCTGGTTAATTTCATCCATCCGATCATGCACGTTATGGATCGCTTTCCCTTCGCCGAGCAGCTCTTGCGAGACCGACTCCAAAGACCATGAACGAAAATGGTAAGTCGCGGTTTTTAACGTATCGATGCCATCGAGTACCACACGCCCAGGAATACTGATAAAGCCTTGTTGAGTTTGGCTCGCCGTTCGGAAGAAACTCGGTTGCTGAGCTCGTCCAATAGTGAGTTTCAGTTTGTGGAACTCCGCGCGTTTGTGCAGCAGCCGGAAATCGAAATCCACCACACTCCAACCAATAATTACATCAGGATCAAACTGCTCAAACCATGCAATAAGCGCTTTGAGTAACTGGTATTCATCCTCGACCCATTGAATCGGCGTTTCTGCAGGCTCCGGCTGACCAACCATAATCACTCGGCTGTCCATCGGGCTATCCAAACCAATGGAGTAGAGCAGCCCTTTTTCGGAACATTCGATGTCTAGTGATACCATGCTTAACGTTGGTAAGTAATCACCTTGACGGCATTTGGCTTGTTGAACTTGGCGATAAGCATTGAACTCGGTCATTGAACCGGTAAATTCGATACTGCCTTGAATAAAGCGTTCCATCAGGTAGCGATCTGCTAAGCGTATATCGGCCTCGAAGGTTAAAATTTCTGCGTGAGCGAGTTTCTCTGCGAGTGTCTGGCTGTCACGAATCGTATTGGTATAACAAGCCGCCAGAGCTTGATCTTTAAAACTACGCAAAGAAAGAGGCGTTAATAATGGTTTTAGCGCGAGTTGGCTAGCGATAGCCTCGATATTTGGGCAAGCAGACTGCTCCACGAAAAAGACCGGATTCTCACCACGAATAATCAATTGGGTTGGGCCAGATGGGGTGGCAAGCCATAACTCAATTTGGGTTTGTCCTGCCACATCACGGGCGTGACGCGTTAATACAAACCCGGGTTCAATCTTCAATCTGGCTCACCTTTATCGACACACCTACACTTTTGCACAAGCACATTATACTAATAGTGAAGCTGATTACATCGCGTTGTACTTCTTGTTCACGATTAGGAAGAAGAATCGGTATAACCCAATTGAAAATATGAAGTGAAACAACCGTTTTATATTCACCAAACCTTTCAATTGGTCGAATATGATTTTCATTAACTTATTGATATTTATGTGTCGTATGTGTGGTTCGACACTTTGAAAAATAAGTGCTTGCTAAAGTGTAGGTTTCAGATCATATTCACGGGAGAAAAGTTGCCCGCCCTTTGGGGTAACTTCGCTGTAATCCACTGTCTCGGTGGGTGCAGAGCCAATAGATAAGTGTGGAGATACAAGTTTGATTAGTGTTTTCCTTGTAGATGATCACGAGCTGGTTCGCACAGGGATACGACGTATTATTGAAGACGTCCGTGGAATGAAAGTAGCAGGGGAAGCTGACAGCGGTGAAGAAGCAGTAAAATGGTGCCGTACTAATCATGCGGATGTCATTTTAATGGATATGAACATGCCAGGTATTGGTGGCTTGGAAGCAACCAAGAAGCTGTTGCGTGTTAATCCGGACATTAAAATTATCGTATTGACGGTACATACCGAAAATCCGTTCCCAACCAAAGTGATGCAAGCGGGTGCCGCAGGTTATCTCACGAAGGGCGCGGCACCGGATGAAATGGTCAATGCGATCCGTATCGTTCACAGCGGTCAGCGTTACATTTCTCCAGAAATTGCGCAGCAAATGGCGTTGAGTCAGTTTTCGCCCGCCTCTGAAAATCCTTTTGCTGATCTCTCCGAGCGTGAATTGCAGATCATGTTAATGATCACCAAAGGCCAGAAGGTGACGGACATTTCCGAACAGCTCAGTTTGAGCCCGAAAACCGTCAACAGCTACCGCTACCGTTTGTTCGCCAAGCTGAATATCAACGGTGATGTGGAATTAACCCACTTAGCTATCCGACACGGGATCTTAGATACTGAGAAGTTATAGTGTCGACACCGTTTGATTCTGCCCCTTTTCTTAAGACAGTCACCAACCAGCCCGGCGTATACCGAATGTATAACGCTGAGGCTGAAGTGATCTATGTTGGCAAAGCCAAAGACCTCAAAAAGCGTCTAACCAGCTATTTTCGCAAGAATCTCGACAGCGAAAAAACCAAAGCTCTCGTCAGCAACATCGCCAAGATTGACGTGACGGTCACCCACACCGAAACGGAAGCATTGATCCTTGAGCACAATTACATCAAGCAGTATCTGCCTAAGTACAACGTGCTGCTGCGTGATGATAAGTCTTATCCCTATATTTTCTTAAGCGCGCACAAACACCCGCGACTGTCCTCACATCGTGGTGCCAAAAAACGCCGTGGTGAATATTTCGGGCCTTATCCGGATTCGGGTGCAGTGCGTGAAACTCTGCATTTGATCCAGAAAATCTTTCCCGTCCGTCAGTGTGAAGATACGGTGTACAGCAACCGTACTCGACCTTGCTTGATGTATCAGATTGGGCGCTGTGCCGGACCTTGTGTGAAAGGGCTGATTTCTGACCAAGGCTATCAAGAGATCGTCCATTATCTGCGTCTTTTCCTGCAAGGCAAAGACAACCAAGTATTGTCGATTCTGGTTGAGAAAATGGAGCAGGCGAGCCGTGAGCTGCGTTTTGAAGATGCCGCCAAAGCGCGTGACCAAATTCAAGCCATTCGCCGCGTACAAGAGCAGCAGTTTGTGTCGGATGACAGTTTGGAAGACCTGGATGTGCTCGGTTTTGCACAAGAAAATGGCATTGCTTGCATCCATATTTTGATGATCCGCCAAGGCAAAGTGCTCGGCAGTCGTAGCCATTTCCCGAAAATACCAAGTGACACCTCGCAGGTCGAAGTGTTTGAGAGCTTTTTAAGCCAATATTATTTGAGTCACAGTGAAGCTCGCAGTATTCCGGCACGGATCATTTTAAATCGAGGGTTGACCGAAGAAACCGAGGCGTTACAAACCGCGATCAGTGAACTTGCAGGGCGCAAAGTTACTTTCCATGTCAATCCCACCGGCACGCGAGGTCGTTATCTGAAACTCGCCAATACCAACGCGCTGACGGCGATCACGACTAAGATTAATCACAAGATGACCATCAGTCAGCGCTTCAAAGCCCTGCAAGAAGAGCTCGGAATGGATGCGATTACCCGCATGGAGTGTTTTGATATCTCGCATACCATGGGCGAAAGCACGATGGCCTCTTGTGTGGTGTTTAACCAAGAGGGGCCGCTAAAGCAAGAGTATCGGCGTTACAACATCACAGGCATCACCGGTGGGGATGATTACGCGGCGATGGCGCAAGTGTTGGAACGTCGCTACAGCAAGCAGCTCGATAGCAGCAAGATCCCCGACATTATTTTCATTGATGGTGGCAAAGGGCAGCTCAATCGTGCCTATGAGATCATTTCGTCCTGCTGGCAAGATTGGCCTAAGTACCCAAAAATCATTGGTATAGCCAAAGGTGTGACGCGTAAACCCGGTTTGGAAACGCTGATCACCATTGATGGTGACGAGTTCCATCTGCCGAGTGATGCGCCTGCGTTGCACTTAATTCAACACATTCGGGATGAAAGCCATAACCACGCGATTGCAGGACACCGAGCGCAGCGCGGAAAAACTCGCCGTACCAGTACACTTGAGGGTATCGAAGGGGTCGGGCCGAAACGGCGTCAAGCCTTGCTGAAATATCTGGGTGGTATGCAGGAGTTAAAACGCGCTTCTGTTGAAGAAATCGCCAAAGTGCCGGGCATCAGCCACGCATTGGCAGAAAACATTTATCAAGCATTGAAACAATAAGAAAAATACAGCAACATTAACGCGCCATCGAAAAGAGCCTATACATTATGCGTTTCAACATTCCTAACCTTCTCTCCTTGCTCAGATTATTTCTGATCCCCGTGTTTGTGGTGACCTTTTATCTCCCTTTTGAATGGGCTCCCTTTGTCGCCGCTATGGTGTTTTGGGTGGCTGGATTCACTGATTGGTTAGATGGAATGTTGGCGCGAAAATTAGGCCAAACCTCGCGTTTTGGTGCATTTATTGACCCAGTAGCGGATAAAGTACTGGTTGCCACGGCGCTGATCTTGATCACCGAACATTACCACAGTATCTGGATCACCATTCCAGCGGTGACCATGATCGCTCGCGAAATCATCATTTCAGCACTGCGTGAGTGGATGGCAGAAATTGGCAAACGAGCCAGTGTCGCGGTTTCATGGGTTGGCAAAGTAAAAACTCTGACTCAAATGTTTGCGCTGTGGGTACTGATCTGGCGTTATGACGACTGGATGATTTGGCTTGGCTACATTTCTATCTATGTGGCGACTGTGCTGACCTATTGGTCAATGGTGCAATATTTGGCGGCGGCCAAAGACGACTTACTGAATGAAGAACATCACTAGAAAACGGGCGAAAGCCCGTTTTTTTATCGTTGCGCGATAGGGGAGTAAAACAAAAAAGTGAAGCTTGGGATCCAGTTATCTCTATAAAAATCCGGTGTTTTTTGCTAATAAAGTGAGCAAATATCGCGTTTTTGCACGTTAAATAGTCAAACGATTAGAAAGGCCAAAAAATTGTGTTGACTCAATAACTCGAATGCGTAGAATGCATTCCCGTAGTCAGGCAGCCACCGAAACAAGTGAAAGTCTGAAATTACAGAGGCGCGTTGGCAGAGTGGCCATGCAGCGGATTGCAAATCCGTGGACCTCGGTTCGACTCCGGGACGCGCCTCCATTGCGACACTAGCTCAGTTGGTAGAGCGCAACCTTGCCAAGGTTGAGGTCACGAGTTCGAACCTCGTGTGTCGCTCCAAGTTTAATGATATGGCGTTAAGCGGTATCAAAAGATGGTGTCTTCCATCGCAAAGATTTTGCGTGCCCTGGTGGTGAAATCGGTAGACACAAGGGATTTAAAATCCCTCGACTTTCGAGTCGTGCCGGTTCAAGTCCGGCCCGGGGCACCATCTCCATTTCGCGACACTAGCTCAGTTGGTAGAGCGCAACCTTGCCAAGGTTGAGGTCACGAGTTCGAACCTCGTGTGTCGCTCCAAATCGAAACCCCGCTTAATAAGCGGGGTTTTTCGTTTCAGTATCCTGTCCATCACGGTGTGGTGTTATTTCTCTTCGATTTGATTAGCATTTGCTAACGTTTTCCTGTTTTTATGAGTTGAATCACGTTGGTTATTCCGTGCCCAGTTACAATTGCCTTAAATTTACTAAGGGTTATCCGTGATTGGGTTGTACACGCTAGAGAAATGAGTGCCGAGCATGCAATCGTTCAAGTGGGATCAATATTTCGAAACAGGGTTGGATGAGGTTGATGAACAGCACCAGTATTTGGTGAACATTGTTAATCGCTATAGCTCTCTGTTGGCTGAAAATCACGTCTCGCTAGAAGAGATCCGTCTTGCGTTGTTCGAGTTGTCCCGCTATTCCGAATACCACTTCAAAGAAGAAGAAAAGCTGATGCGTGAGGTCGGCATTTCAGACCGTCATCTTGAAGAGCACATTCAGGTTCATCGCACGTTTATGTCTGAAGTGTTCAGCATGCAAGCTTTCATCCATGACGTAGATGACCGTTCGGCCGTTCAGCTATTGGAGTTTTTGATCCATTGGTTGGCGTACCACATCTTAGGTATCGACCAGAATATGGCGCGACAAGTGATTGCGATTCGCTCTGGCATGAGTGCTGAAGAGGCCTACGCTAAAGAGGAGCGTGAGAAAAATGCCGCGACGGAGCCATTACTCAATGCCCTTAATGCGTTATTTGATCAAGTCTCTGAACGTAATAGGGAACTCGTCAAACTCAATCAATCACTGGAAGAAAAAGTGATTGAGCGTACTCAGCAGCTTTACCAAGTCAATCGTCAGCTAGAAGCACTGTCGATGACCGATAGCCTGACTGGCTTACCTAACAGACGTAAAGCTATGCGTCAGCTCGTACTACATTGGAACCTTGCTCAAGACAATCACCAATCTTTCGCCTGTGTGATGGTTGATGTTGATGGCTTCAAGGCTGTGAATGACCTCTATGGTCATGATGTGGGAGATAGAGTTTTGACGACGTTGGCACACACACTAAGGGATCACTTCCGTAGTGATGATCTGGTTTGTCGTTTAGGTGGCGATGAGTTTTTGGTGCTTTGTCCTGAAACGAATACATTAGGTGCAGTACATATCGCTCAAGCGGTTTGTCACGCCATTCAACAACATGTGATCTCGATTGAAGACAACCTATGCTGGCAAGGCAGCGTCAGTATGGGGGTCGCAGAATTCGATCCAAAAATGAAGGATCACCATGAATTACTGCGCGCGGCGGATCAAGCGGTTTACCTTGCCAAAAACAGTGGGAAAAATCGTGTTTGCGCTTTTGATGCGCTGAGCTAGTTGAGTGATTTCAGCATCCACACGTCGCAGCCATTATGCTCAGTTCCTGGCATGGGGTGAGGTAGGTGCTCAAAACCAAGCTGTTGGTAGAGCTTGATCGCTTGGGTCATGCTAGAAAGGGTATCTAAATAACATTTGGCATAGCCTTGCTGCTTCGCAAAATTCAAACAGTGTTCGCTGAGCTCTCGCCCAACGCCATGCCCACGGCTTGCGGGGAGTAGAAACAGTTTTTTCAGTTCACACAAATCCGCATGGTGAGCAAAAGGTGCAATGCCGCCACCGCCAACCACTTCTCCGTCCAAAATTGCAATAAAATACGCGCTGCGATCTTGTTCTCGATAATGCTGACTCATGGCAAGCACTTCGGCATCCGAAGGGCCAAAACCTTCACCAATGGCACCAAACTCAGCGCCAACGGTTTGGATAATCTGGCAAATAGCAGCATCAAATTCAGGTTGAATGGGGACAATTTCCAGTGTCATTGAGATTCCTTGTGATTGGTTTTATGACGACGATGGCTGTTTTTTAACACGCCCAAATGAGTTGTCAATCAATGCGCTTTGGCTAAGTACTTTTCAAGTGCATGAATAATGCGCCAATAATGCATACACGGTGGATTTCAATTTGGCTTTAATCCTGGCTTTCGGTACTATGTACAGCTATTTGAAAACCCCAAGAATCCCTTACGGTGACACTATTGGCGGTCTTGCGACTCCCAAAGAAACCTACTCGGGCTCCTAAAGGAAACTGCTGATTGGCAGACGAGGAAACGATGCAACATCTACAAGAGATTATTGCTAATGCGACCGCGGCGATTAATGCTGCAGAGTCGCTGGTCGCACTGGATGAAGTGCGTGTTCAGTATCTGGGCAAAAAAGGTGAACTGACGGTTCAACTGCAAAGCCTAGGTAAGCTACCGCCGGAAGAGCGCCGTGCTGCTGGCCAAGAAATTAACGTTGCGAAAGAAGCGGTGCAAAAAGCGCTGGCTGAGCGCAAAGATGCGCTGCAAAGCGCTGAGCTGGAAGCCAAGTTGGCTGCAGAAACTATCGATGTGACTCTACCGGGTCGCCGCATCGAAAATGGTGGCTTGCACCCAGTGACCCGTACTATCGAACGTATTGAAAGCTTCTTTGGTGAGCTTGGCTTTACAGTAGAGTCTGGCCCTGAAATCGAAGATGATTTCCATAACTTCGATGCTCTGAACATTGCCGCGGATCACCCTGCGCGTACCGATCACGATACTTTCTTCTTCAATCCGAAGCTGATGTTGCGTACTCATACTTCTGGCGTGCAAATCCGTACTCTGGAAGAGCGTCAGCCGCCACTGCGTTTCATCGCGCCGGGCCGTGTTTACCGTAACGACTACGACCAAACGCATACCCCAATGTTCCACCAAGTGGAAGGTATGCTGGTTGATGAAAACGTTAACTTCGCACAGCTGAAAGGCATCCTGCATGACTTCTTGTGCAACTTCTTTGAAGAAGATTTGGAAGTGCGTTTCCGTCCTTCTTACTTCCCGTTCACTGAGCCTTCAGCAGAAGTGGATGTAAAAGGCAAAAACGGCAAATGGCTAGAAGTGCTAGGCTGCGGTATGGTGCACCCAAATGTACTACGCAGCGTAGGCATCGACCCTGAGAAATATTCAGGCTTCGCGTTTGGTATGGGCGTTGAGCGTTTAACCATGCTCCGCTATGGCGTGAATGACCTGCGTGCATTCTTCGAAAACGATCTGCGTTTCCTAAAACAGTTCAAATAATTCAGGGTTCCCAAGAGGTATATACAATGAAATTCAGCGAATCATGGCTTCGTGAGTGGGTTAACCCGGCAATTACCACTGACGAATTAACTCACCAAATTACAATGGCGGGTCTGGAAGTGGACGACGTACTGGCTGTGGCTGGTGTGTTCGACGGCGTAAAAGTGGGTCACGTGGTTGAGTGTGCTCAACATCCAGATGCTGACAAACTGCGCGTCACCAAAGTCGATGTAGGCGAAGAAGAGCTTCTGGACATCGTGTGTGGTGCAGCCAACTGTCGTCAAGGTCTGAAAGTTGCTGTGGCAACCGTAGGCGCGACGCTGCCAGGCGATTTCAAGATTAAGAAAGCCAAACTGCGTGGCCAACCGTCACACGGCATGCTGTGTTCTTTCTCTGAGCTGGGTATCGATGTTGAATCGAACGGCATCATGGAACTGGCTGAAAACGCACCGATTGGTATGGATTTCCGCGATTTTCTGTCACTGAACGATGTGACTATCGATGTGGATTTGACGTCTAACCGCGCGGACTGTTTCAGCATCCGTGGTTTAGCTCGTGAAGTGGGCGTATTGAATCGTGCGGACGTGACTGCGCCTGCGGTGAATCACATTCCGGCAGCCAGTAAGAATACGCTTGTGATTGCGATGAATGCGATTGCTCCAACCATCAATGATACGATTTCAATTGACGTGAAAGCGCCAGCGGCGTGTCCACGTTACCTTGGTCGTATCGTGAAGAACGTGAACGTTCAAGCGCAAACGCCGCTGTGGATGCAAGAAAAACTGCGTCGTTGTGGTATCCGCTCGATCGATCCGGTAGTTGATATCACTAACTTCGTGATGCTGGAGCAAGGCCAACCAATGCACGCGTTTGATCTGGCGAAGATTGAAGGCGGAATCGTGGTTCGTCTGGCTGAGCAAGATGAAAAACTGACGCTGCTTGATGGCTCAGAAGCCAAATTGAACGCAGATACGCTAGTGATTGCTGACCAACAAAAAGCGCTGGCGATTGCTGGTGTATTCGGTGGCGAGCATTCTGGCGTCAGCACTGACACCAAAGATGTATTACTTGAGTGTGCGTTCTTCGCACCAGACCACATTCGTGGTCGTGCGCGTAGCTACGGCCTACACACCGATTCTTCAATGCGTTTTGAACGTGGTGTGGATTATGCTTTGCAACACGCGGCGATGGAGCGTGCAACGCAGCTGTTGGTTGAAATCTGTGGTGGTGACGTTGCGCCAGTGGTAGCAGCAGAATCAGCAGCCGATTTACCAAAACCAAACCAAGTTGCGCTGCGTCGTAGCAAGCTCGACAAACTGCTGGGTCATGCGATTCCGGATGCGGACGTCGTGGAGATTCTAGAGCGTCTAGGTATGCAGGTCGAAACCACCGCAGAAGGCTGGCAAGCGACTGCACCAACATGGCGTTTTGATATTGCTATCGAGCAAGATCTGGTGGAAGAAGTTGGCCGTATCTATGGTTACAACAACATTCCTAACCAAGCGCCAGTGGCCGCGTTGAACATGAACCTGCACAACGAAGCGAAATTACCGCTGAAGCGTGTACGCGATCTGCTGGTTGACCGTGGTTACCAAGAAGCGATCACCTATAGCTTCGTTGAGCCTGAGCAACAGAAACTGCTTGTACCGGGTGTTGATGCGCTGATCCTGCCAAACCCAATTTCTGCTGAAATGTCAGCGATGCGTTTGAGCTTGATCCAAGGTCTGCTGAACACTGTGGTTCACAACCAAAAACGTCAGCAACCTCGTGTTCGTCTGTTTGAATACGGTTTGCGCTTCATTCCTGATGCGGCGGCAGAAAATGGCATGCGCCAAGAGCCTATGCTGGCGGGTGTGATCTCTGGCGCTCGTGGTGAAGAGCACTGGAATATGGAAACGGTAACCGTTGATTTCTTCGATATGAAGGGCGATCTGGAAGCGGTTCTTGAACTGACAGCGAAAGGCAAAGCCTATAGCTTCGCAGCAACTAAGCATCCAGCGCTGCATCCAGGTCAAGCTGCAGCGATTATGGTGGATGGCAAAGCGATCGGTGTTATTGGTACGGTTCACCCAGAACTTGAGCGTAAGTTTGGTCTCAATGGTCGCACTATTGTGTTCGAGATCGAGTGGAATGCGATCAACACACGCGTGATCCCAGAAGCAGCAGCGATTTCTAAGTTCCCAGCGAACCGTCGTGATATCGCGTTGGTGGTTGATGGCAACATTGCTTCTGGCGAAATCGTTGAGGCATGCCGTGTTGCGGGCGGTGAGTTGTTGAAAGACGCGAAACTGTTCGACGTTTACGTGGGTAAAGGCGTTGAAGAAGGTAAGAAGAGCCTAGCTATTGCGCTGACTCTTCAATCGGTTGAACGCACGCTTGAAGAAGCGGATATCGCTGCTGCGGTAGAGGCGATTGTGCAAGCCGTATCTGCCCAGTTTGGTGCGGCTCTGCGCGACTAAGTCAGAGAACACCTCGCTTCT
Source organism: Vibrio mimicus (assembly GCF_019048845.1). Classification (NCBI taxonomy): domain Bacteria; kingdom Pseudomonadati; phylum Pseudomonadota; class Gammaproteobacteria; order Vibrionales; family Vibrionaceae; genus Vibrio; species Vibrio mimicus. The sequence goes on along the minus strand of NZ_CP077426.1, from coordinate 2,018,792 downwards.
AGCAAGATGGTAACAGGCTCCTCGGAGCCTGTTTTTTTATCGTAACAATCTGGAACTGGGCCAACAACTCTCTGATTTCTAGATGAAACTAAGAAAAAAAATTTTGGCGTATCGAAAAAAATTATCTACGCTAAATAGTGATAAGGATCTGAAATTCATTTAGTGATAATGATGTAAATAACTAAAAATTCAGATTTTTTTCCTCTTGCTGTTCAAGAGAAAATCAGTGATTTTGGGAGAGAGATGTAAATTGTAACGTTTTGAATCGCTTAGTGAGTAATAAAAAAGTTGGCGAAAATCAGAAGGTTGGCATACACTTTCACTGTTCGGCTGTTAGGTTATTGATTGGTCGAGCAAAAATTGCTTTGGCGCTGCCAACCAGCAGCAAGGTTTAACTTAGCTTTGAGGGAAGTTTTATGGCGCTCACAAAGGCCGAATTGGCTGAAGCCCTGTTCGAAAAGCTCGGCATGAGCAAGCGGGATGCCAAGGATACGGTTGAAGTGTTTTTTGAAGAAATTCGTAAAGCACTAGAAAGTGGCGAACAGGTAAAACTCTCCGGTTTTGGTAATTTTGACCTACGAGATAAAAATCAGCGTCCGGGTCGAAACCCAAAAACGGGTGAGGATATTCCTATTACCGCTCGACGTGTCGTAACGTTCCGCCCAGGGCAAAAATTAAAAGCCCGTGTCGAGAACATCAAAGTCGAAAAATAAGACCGAGCAATAGACCACGCCCGAAAGCGTGGTCTTTTTGCTTTTGTCTCTTCATTTTATGAGGAAGCGCAACCAGAAACGTTGGGAGGCTGCGCCTATATCTTTTATGCCGCTTGAATATGCGTGGTGATGTAAGGCTGCCAAGCCTGCTGGTAGAGATTTCGTGACGTTGAGCGTATCTTGGCAATTTGAGCCTGTTCCCATTCAGTTAAACCACGCTGCTCTTGGCGAGCGGTACGCTCAATATTTTGTATTTGCTCATACAGCTGATGCTCAGCACCACTTTTTACTTCTGCAATAGCTGCTAAATGAAATTGAACTTCGGCGATGATTTTGGTTTTAGGTAGTTGAACCAAAACGTTGAGATCGCGATAACCCGATTCTGCTGGATTCTTAAAGCGGTTTTTGACTTTAACTATCGTCGCTTCTCGGTTCAACGTCTCGTAGGCGGTCACAAGGCTTGCAACATCATTCGCTACAATAGTTGCTCTTGCTATATCCGTAATGCGTTCTGCTTGCCCATCTAATTCCAAAGCCACTTTTTCTAATGCACGTTGGTGTGATTTGGCTCCAGCGAAATAAGCTTGAGTATCCGTAAGCAGGGCAGTGCTTTTACATAAGGTCTCTAATTCAATCTGAGCTTGATGTGCTTTGCTGTACAGCACATCAAAGTCTTGATAAGGCTGGGTGATGGGGTAATTCTGGCTAGAAATGCCGTACAAACCACTTAAGCTGTGACGAAATAGCTTAGAGCTGACTTCATTTTGTCGAGACTCCTCTCGATTATCTTCCGTGGAGCTTGAGATTAATGGAACGGCCGCCATAACTGGAGCACGGCTTAACAGCAATAGCATCAATGCTGTGGTACGTAGCAATAGACTCATTCACTCTCCTTAGCTTGCGCTGTAGGGTCAAAAAGTGGACCTAGAAGGTGTTTCCTGACAGTGCAATTAAAGTTGGTTCAATGCGTTCAATTCCGCTCACTATGATCAATGGGGTTGAGATGCATGGTTTCCAATTGCCCTCCCACTTCCATTTGTAAGAGTTTGTTATCCATCACATATCATTGACATAAATTCAGACTGTGTATCTTTGGTGGAGTTCCGTTATGACAAGTAAACAAATGTAACGTTAGTGGCTTGAATGATAGGGCTAAATTCGTGCTACCGAAAATTGGGGAGATCCGCTACTCTTGGCGACAGAAAATGAAAAGGGGTGAGAGATGCGAGATCCTGAGTTTTGGCATAACAAATGGGCAGCGAACCAGATTGGTTTTCATCTGGAAGATGTGAATCCGTTACTGATTCGTTTTTGGTCTGAAACGGCACCTAAACGTGATGATAAAGTGCTAGTGCCTTTGTGTGGTAAGAGTGAAGATCTAGTATGGCTTGCGAATCAGCATGATAGTGTTCAAGGGGTTGAACTGAGCCAAATCGCTGTACGTTCTTTCTTTGCTGAGCATTTTTATACCCCGACGGTGACCCGACTCAATGCACAACATGAGTTGTATCAGTTTGATGAGCTGGCTATTTTTTCCGGCGATTTCTTTACAGCTCCTGTTGAATCAGTGGATTTGGTTTATGATCGTGCAGCCTTGGTAGCCTTACCGGAAGAGATGCGCGCAGACTATGCTCGGAGTTTACAACAACTGCTTAAACCGGGTGGACGAATTTTGTTGGTCAGCATGGACTATGTGCAAACTGAGTTGCCGGGGCCACCATTCTCGGTTCCTGAATCGGAAATTCGCATGTTGTTTGCCAATTGCGAGGTACGCCGGGTTTATCAAGATACGACTATCGATCCACATTTGAATAAGCGAACGAAAGCAGGGTTAAGCCGGTTTGCCGAAGAAGTCTGGGTAATTGAGAAAGGCGAGTGACTTTTACTCCTTGTTTTTTTACTAAGTAGAAATGAAAAGCGCGCTGAACTAGCGCGCTTTTTGATGGTGCTGATAACGATAGGGTGCAGAATTAGTAATGGATTTTTACTGCTTTCGCACATTCAATCGCACGATCAGTGGCTTCCTGTGTAGTCTTGCCACGGCTTAGCGCAACACCCAAACGGCGGCGACCTGCAATGTCCGGTTTTCCAAACAAACGCACTTGGGTGTGAGGAATGCTTAATGCGTCGTCCAACCCACTAAATTGAATGTTTTGAGACTGGCCTTGGCCAAGAATCGCGGCTGAGGCTGATGGTCCATATTGCACAATTTGGCCAATAGGCAAGCCAGTAAACGCGCGCACATGTAGGGCGAATTCAGAGAGCTCTTGGGAAATGAGCGTGACCATTCCGGTATCGTGTGGGCGAGGTGAAACTTCATTGAAGATGACCTTGTCACCTTTCACAAACAGTTCAACGCCAAACAAGCCGTAACCACCGAGAGCATTGACGACTTGCTCTGCTACGTATTCAGCGGCTTTGATGGCATTTTCCGACATCACTTGTGGTTGCCATGACTCGCGGTAGTCTCCATCTTCTTGACGATGACCGATAGGTGCACAGAAATGAACACCATCGACAGCGCGTACGGTCAGCAGCGTGATCTCGTAATCAAAATCGACAAAGCCTTCAACAATCACACGGCCTGCGCCACTGCGCCCGCCTTGCTGAGCGTACTGCCACGCGGCTTCAATTTGTTCTGGGGTGCGAATAACACTTTGTCCTTTGCCTGATGAGCTCATGACTGGCTTACAAACACAAGGTAGACCAATGGTTTCTACTGCTGCGGCAAAGCTTTCGTAGCTATCCGCGAATTGATAATGGGAAGTCGGTAGACCCAACTCTTCCGCCGCGAGTCGACGAATGCCTTCACGGTTCATCGTCAGGCGAGTGGCATTCGCGGTAGGAACGACATTTAAACCTTGTGCTTCTAACTCGACCAATTTGCTCGTGGCAATCGCTTCAATTTCGGGTACGACAAAATGAGGTTTTTCTAAATCAATGACTTGCTGCAATGCATCGGCATCAAGCATATCAAATACATGGCTGCGATGGGCGACCTGCATGGCAGGTGCATCGGCGTAACGATCACAGGCGATCACTTCAAGGCCAAGGCGTTGGCATTCAATCGCCACTTCTTTACCGAGTTCACCAGAGCCAAGCAAAAGTACTCGTGTTGCGTTATCCCGAGTTGCTGTCCCAAACATAGACAATCCTTATAGTAAATCAGTCAACATTAGCAAAAAACAGCGGCCATGATACTGGAACAAAGCACAAAAGAAAACGTTTGCTTCCCGCTGTAGCCAGTCAGATTACCCCGTATTCTGGTCAAGTTTATGACAGTTTTATGGCGAACAGGATCAGAGTGAAAGAGCGATAAACAGCAATATGGGCAGGCTCAATAAGCTGAAGAAATTCCCAAATAGCACCATAGCGGCAACCTGAGCTGGCTCTATGTGGTAGCGTTCGGCAAAGAGGTAGTTCATCACCGCGGGCGGCAGCATGGTAAACAGCACCATCATTTGCAGTTGTAGAGGTGGCAGTGGAATGAAGAAGTAAATCACCATAAACGCACAAGCGCCGGTAAGCAAAGATTGCACAGTAGAAATGATGCCCACTTTCAGGCCATCTAAGCGCAGATTAATCATCTGCGAGCCGAGTGAAAGCAACATCACAGGAACGGCGGCTTGCCCAAGTAAAGCGGTGGCGTTGTACAAGGGGGACCAGACAGAGACTCCACTTAGATTGAGTACTAAAGCCAGTGAGGATGCTAAAAAGACCGGAGCGCTGAGTACGGTTTTCAATACGCTACCTTTGCTCAGCATGGCCACCCCTAAGCTAATAAACCACAAACAGCAACACGGCAGAGGGGAGCGCGGTTTCGCCAAACGCATAAGTAAACAGGGGGATCGCTAAATTACCGCTGTTGCGAAACATGTGTAGCGGAGCCCATGTTTTAAATGACCAGCCGCCGAAACAGCATATCAAGAGCATTAAAATGCCGGGCAGCAATACCGCGATAAGAGCGGCAAGTAGCAGCGGTGTTTGCTGTATATCTAGCGGCATGTTGACCAGTGAGGAAAACACCAACGCGGGAACAAAAGCATCCATATTGATGCGATTGATCGGGCGAAAATCGGGTTTGAGCCAGAGACCAATCAAATAGCCAATCAAGACTAAGCTCATCACGGGAAAAAGAATGGCAATGATTTGTTCAAACATAGTCTGATAGAGAGGTGTGTAAAACCTGCAACTTATCAGGCTTTGTTTAACTCGTCATGGTAGGTGATGGAAAAGTGTGCGCGTAACATCTTTAGCAAGAGTATCGGTGTAACAAAGAAGAGGCCAATGGCCTCTTCAATTCGATTTACAGGGATAGGTAGGAGAGCGGGATATCTGGGTTAATCACTTCCAGTGTCGCTTGGGTATCGGCGAGATGGCTGATTTTTCCTGTAGAAGTTTCTACTAGTGCGGCAGCTTCAATTTCCTCAAACGATTCACCCATCATCATGGCTTGTGCAAGGGCAACTTGCAGTGGTGGCAAGCTTGGGTTAAACGCAGCATTTTCGGCATAGGCGCCAAGGTAAACTGCACCACTACGCATTTTCACGGCAACGCCACTGAAGTTTTGGGTATAAGGTGAGTGGCTGATGTTCATCGCACACAGTGCTTGTTGGATCAACTCTTCATCATCGCTACTGGTTTTACCATGATTGACTGGACTCATCAGGCCAGAGTCAATGCCGAGATCCGCAGGACCAAACGATTCTGGTAGATACTCTTGCAAGCTTTTCGCTGGACGCTTTGGAAGCTGAATTTTCAGCGAAGAGGCGGTGGTCAGCTCATTCATAAACTGGCGACAATGGCCACAAGGACTGAAGTTGATGGTGATGTCGGCAACGCCTTGTTCACCTTTCATCCAAGCATGGCTGATGGCGCATTGCTCTGCGTGAACGGTTTGACCTAATTGTGCACCAGTGAATTCCATATTTGCACCAAGATAGAGGCGACCTGAGATGCCACGTACGATGGCGCCTACATAAAATTCGGAAATAGGCGCAAAAGAGTAAGCGGCGGCAATCGGTAAAAGCGCAACGCGCAGGTCGGCATCTTCAAGTCCGGAAAGGGTCAATAATTGCTGGTACTGCTCGGCAGAGAAAGTAGCATCGAAATTCTTGGCCAACACCAATTCGCGTAAGTAAGGGGCAAAAGAGGTGGGCATTTGTTGTAATGCTTGCTCAACACGGTTTCTCATAGTGATTCCTTTTCGTAGCATGGGATCTTATTTTAGGGAATATGAGATTTTATTTGGTGATTTAAATCACACTAAAGATTGCAATGATTCTTAATGTTTCATTGTTAGAGTGATGTCACACATGATATCGATTGCAGCCCAATGAGATGTGATATCACTCTAAGAGTGGTTTAGTGCAGCCAGAGAGCCAACGCGAATAAGCTTGGTGCTAAAACAGAAGTAATAACCCCGCACACTACCAGTGCAAGTGAGCTAAAGGCGGCATCACGCGGATCTTTCTCGGCGCATGTTGCCGTACCGAGAGCGTGAGAAACGGTTCCCATCGTCAAGCCACGAGCAATCGGGTGGGTAATGTTGAGCAGTTTGTAGATGGGGTAAGCAAGGATTGCCCCAAAGAGGCCAACGAGTAGTACCAAAATCGCAGCGATAGCTGGTTCTCCCCCCAATTGACGGGCGACTTCCATGGCAATCGGTGTCGTTACTGATTTCCCCATTAATGCCGCGATTAAGGGGATGTCCGCTCCCATGGCTACTGCAATCAAGCTGGCTGTGATCATCGACATCACACTGCCCACGCCACACGCTAAAGCGATAAGACGCCAGTTGGCACGAATTTGCGGTAATTGTTCATAGAGTGGGTAAGCCAGAGCAACCACGGCAGGTTGCAGCAAGTAACTCAGCCATTGATTATCGGCATAGTAGGTCTCAAAAGGCACTTTCAGATAGGTCAGTAACGGGATCAGGATACCAATACTGATTAACAATGGGTTGGCTAACGGTGTTTTGCATTTTTGTGCGAGCCAACGCGCCGCGAAAAACACTAGAAGAGTAATGATCAACCACATGATTTTTTCCCCTTCTTCAGCATGCGATCCAGTATCAGTCCCAGTGTCACCATAACAATTAAGGTGCCTCCGATAGCGCTGGCAAGGATCGGTGCGATGTTAGCCAGTAGCGTATCGAAGTGCACCATCAAGCCGACACTGATCGGGACGAACAGTAAAATCATGTAGCGGATAAAAAGGGTGGCGCTAGGTTTGACCCATTCGACAGGAACTAAACCGCTGGCCATCAAGCCAAATAGGATCAGTAACCCTATGATGCTGCCGGGAATGGCAATGCCTAACCAAGTTTGTAAGTTGATGCCTGCCAAAAGACAGAGAAAAATCAGTCCCATCGAGACGCAGTATTGAGCTATTTTTTTGATCATTAATGAAGTCAGCAAGTAAAAATAAACGTTAGTGAGCGAGCTTTTCAACGTAATGGTAAACGGATTTTAAAATCGCCATTTTCTTTTCGTCAGTCTGATGTTCATGAGCTAAGTTTTCCAAATTGAGCATATAGCTTTCAAGGTTACGTTCAAAATAGTCACGACAATGCGCTGCCCAGCGGCGCTGCTCGGCATCGGTTAAGGTATGTGGGTAATGGCGAGCACGGTAACGGAACAACAGAGGTTCGATACGTTTATCCGCCACTTTAATCTCAAGGCTGCCAAGATTATCCGGTGATGTGGTGCGAATGATCTCCATCGCCGCACGATCGGCAGGCGAGAAGAACCCTTCATACAATTGGCTATCCACATTGTTTTCTTTGGCAAACTCGCGCTCTTGACTGAATACCGTCACCAGCTTTTCACGAATTTCTGGGTGCTGACGAATCACATTCAAATGGGCAAGACACTGTTCGCGATCAATACCAATCTTTTCAGCATTCTCTGCGGTCAGAGTCTTGGCGGGAGCAAGAATAGGACATTTGTTGAGATGCACTAACTTCACCGGAACCGGTAGTTCATCGGGCGCTAAATCTTCATAACGAGTATAGAGACGTGCTTGCAACGCTTCTGCATCAAGATCAAACAGAGGCTGAGGGTCTTTACCCAAATCCACCACAATGACCGCATTTTGATTGGTCGGATGCCAAGCAATCGGCACAATCCAACTGGTGTAGTGACGCTCACGCCCAAGCATACCGGAAACATGCATCAGCGGAGTTTGGTTTACAATATCAATCAGTTCTGTCAGCTTGCGTTTGTGGCGCATATTGAAGAAGTAGTCGAACAATTTCGGCTGCGCGGCTTTGACTTTTTTCGCCAGTTCAATGGTAGCAATCACATCTGCCATTGCATCGTGCGCGTTGCTGTGCTCAATGCCGTTGGCAACAGAAAGGTGTTCTAACTTAAAGCTAGTAAAGCCTTCATCATTCTCTGGCCATTCGATGCCTTCAGGGCGCAGAGCATGGCAAGCACGAATCACATCCAGCAGATCCCAACGGGAATTACCGCGCTGCCAGCTCCATGCATACGGGTCGATAAAGTTGCGATAGCAGGTGTAGCGTGTCACTTCATCATCAAAACGAATGCTGTTGTAGCCTAAGCTGGTGGTATTTGGCGTGGAGAGTTCAGCATGAATGCGGGCGATAAATTCTGGCTCTGGTAAGCCTAAACTATTCGCTTTCTGTGGAGTAATTCCGGTGATCAACGCCGCTTCAGGAGCGGGTAAATAATCATTTGGCAATTGGCAGTAAATCACCAGCGGCTCACCAATGATGTTGAAATCCATATCGGTACGAACACCCGCAAACTGACTAGGACGATCTTTAGCTGGGTTAACTCCCCAAGTCTCGTAGTCGAAAAAAAAGAATGTGGGCTGGTGTTCTTGCTGCATGTGGCCTTACCAAATCGCTGAAAGTTGCCGTCATTAGACCATCCTGACCCTGACATAGCAATTGCTGCTCTTTCGGTAATCCGTTATTTGTTCAGCCTTTCAACAAAAAAGCCGATGCTTGGCATCGGCTTTGAAAGGAACGCAAGATTATGCTTGCTGAGTTTGTGGCTCAGATTCTTCGCTTGTCTGTTTGAGCAAACGGCTTGTGACTGTGCCAGCTGTCATCGAACCCGATACGTTGAGTGCAGTACGCGCCATATCAATCAGTGGCTCGATAGAAATCAGTAGTGCGGCGATGGTTACAGGCAAACCCATGGCTGGCAGCACAATCAGTGCTGCGAAGGTTGCACCGCCGCCCACGCCCGCGATCCCAAATGAACTGATGGTGATCATCGCAATCAGCGACACGATAAAGTGGATATCCAGTGGGTTAATCCCAACGGTTGGAGCAACCATCACTGCCAACATCGCAGGGTAAATACCCGCACAGCCGTTTTGCCCAATCGTGGCACCGAATGACGCTGATAGGTTCGCAATCGCAGGTGGCACATTCAGTTTGGTGATCTGCGCTTCCACATTCAGTGGAATCGTGGCGGCTGAGCTACGTGAAGTAAAAGCAAAGGTCAGCACTGGCCAGATGTTTTTAAAGTAAGTGGTTGGGTTCACACCCACCATAGCCACGAGCAGACCATGAACCACAAACATCAGTGCAATCGCAACATAGGATGCAACTATAAAGCCCAATAAGCTCAGAATGTCGGAAGCGCTTGAAGTCGCGACCACTTTAGCCATTAGGGCTGCAATGCCGTAAGGCGTCAGCGCCATGATCATTTTGACAAGGCGCATCACAATGGCTTGTGCGGCTTCAACAAAAGTGCGAATTGGTGTTTCGAGTTCTTTTTTATCAGCCATCACTTTGCGTGCGGCAATACCAGTAAGCACGCCGAAAATCACTACCGCGATGATTGAAGTCGAACGCGCGCCGGTTAAATCAGCAAATGGGTTGGTCGGAATGAAGCTTACTAAAAGCTGTGGGATGGTGAGATCCGCAACACTTGAAGCTCTGCTCTCTAATACTGCAATACGTGCGGTTTCGCGTGCGCCTTCGACCAAACCTTCCGCCGTCAAACCAAACGCTTGAGTGATCAGGATACCAATCAGTGCTGAAATGGCGGTGGTGACCAGCAAAATGCCGATAGTCAGGCCTGAAATTTTGCCCAGTGAGCCGTTTTTATCCAGTCGTACAACCGCTGAAATCATCGAAACCAGTACCAGTGGCATGATCACCATTTTCAACAATCCGACATAACCGTTGCCGACAATACCAACCCAAGACAGTGTTTCGTTAATCGCTGGATGGCCTTCGCCCAAAACAACTTGCAGCGCCAAACCAAAGGTGCTGCCAAGCACTAAGCCAAATAAAACCTGACGAGAAAGGGTGGATGCTTTTTTCTGTAGTCCGAAGAGGTACAGCAATAAGCCTGAGAAAATCACAAGTGCTGCGATGGTAACCACTGACATAATGAGATCCTTAAAAGGGGGAGTGAAATCTAACCGAAATGGCACTGAACAAGTGCTAGAAGTAACGGGTTAGAGCATCAAATGAGAATGATTTTCTTGGAATATAGCGATCGATATCACGAAAATAAACTGTGAAAAAAACATGTTTTATAACTAATGGTTATCAAAAACAGAGAGTTGATTGATCGCTGTGCGATTTGTGGGAACTTTGTGCAGTAGATGGTGTTTTTGCGAGTTGTCGATCTAATGAACATAATGAAATAGAACGGGGAAATTCACGGTCTGCTCAATAGTACAAAAAGAGGAGGTAAATATGTTGAATTGGCAACAAGTGCTGGACTTTGCAAATCAAGGTAATCCAGCACCGGATTGTGAAGTGATCCGCAGTGAAGCAGAATGGCGCGAAATACTCAATGAACAGCAGTATTACGTGATGCGTCAGCATGGCACCGAAAGAGCTTTCTCCAATGCGATGTGTGAGCTATTTGAACCGGGGGTATATCAGTGTGCAGGGTGTCAAACCTTACTGTTTGATTCCGCAACCAAGTTTGATTCCGGCACAGGATGGCCTTCGTTTTCACAGCCTGTGAAAATAAATGCCATCTCTTACCATTTGGATCACCAGTTAGCGCGTGCCAGAGTGGAAGTTCGTTGCAACACGTGTGCTTCACATTTAGGGCATGTGTTTCCTGATGGCCCGCCCCCGAGTGGTTTGCGCTATTGTATTAATTCTGTCGCTGTCGAAAAGCTCAACGCACATTAAGCGACCTACATCAGGTCTGGCCATAACCAGATCTGATGTTTCTCACGCACTTGATTTCTTGTTGAACAATATCGCCAGAGTGCTGGCATTAAGTCAGCGCTAGTGGCACTCGTTTGCCTTTTTTAGAGGCTGGCTTGTTGGGTTTTTGTTTTGGTGATCTTTGGTTAGCAATCATGGTACAACTCCTTGTTATTTCTCTGGTTAGGTAGACCCACTGAGAAAGGAAAACCAAACTTAAGCATCAAAGATGGAAGCGCTGTTCATGCCAAGAGTATAGAACATTCTGTATCAATCGTTTATATGAGGGAAATTATCAGTAATTTTGCTTTGCGGCACGCTAGGCAAAATGTGCGAAGGTTTTTGCTTTGTTGCGTAGAGCGAGTAGACTGTGCCGACTCCGCCCCATGCCTAATAAGAAGTAAGGATGACTGCATGTTAGATCGCACTTTTAGCGCCGAAATCCAACAACGAATTGATCAAAAAACCAAACCACTCGGTGCACTCGGCCAACTTGAGCGTGTTGCTCATCAACTCGCTCTGATCCAAAGCCAATCCAAATCAAGTGCCGTTAAGCAGATTGAAATTCATCAACCTACTGTGCTGGTGTTTGCTGGCGATCATGGCATTGCCGCACAAGGTGTGAGTATCGCGCCAAGCGAAGTCACCGAACAAATGGTGCGCAATTTTCTTGCCGGTGGTGCCGCTATTAACTGTTTTTGCCGCACTGAGCATGCCGCGATGCGCGTTGTCGATTGCGGTATTTTGCGTGCGCAACCTGCGCATCCGGATTTGATTGAGCAAAGATTGGGTGCGGGAACAAACAATTTTGCGCAGCAAGCTGCGATGAACCCAGAACAGGTTCAAGCTGGCATTATGCTAGGTAAAGCACTGATCCATCGTGAAGCTGATTCAGGTTGTAATCTACTGATGTTTGGTGAAATGGGGATAGGGAATACCAGCAGTGCAGCGGCAATTTTAGCGGCACTTTCAGGGTTACCCATCGATGTGTGCGTAGGTCGCGGTACGGGCATCAGTGATAAACAGTTCCAACGTAAAATAACCTTAGTCACACAAGGTGTTGAACGCTGCTTAGGTGCTGTGCCGCAAGAAGTGTTAATGCAGGTCGGTGGCTTTGAAATTGTACAGATGGTTGGCGCATTCCTTGGGGCGTATGAAAAGCAAACGCCCGTGTTGGTCGATGGTTTTATTGTTTCTGTCGCGGCTTATGTGGCAACGTTGATCGAGCCGAATGTGCGTGATTACTTACTGTTTGCTCATCGTTCACAAGAAATAGGACACCGAGCTGTATTGGAATTGCTTGGTGCAGAACCATTATTGAATTTGGGTCTACGTTTAGGTGAGGGAACTGGGGCTGTATTGGCTCTGGGGATCGTGCGTGCCGCCGTTGAGTTTTATAATCACATGGCGAGCTTTGCAGATGCTGGAGTGACCGTATAATGAGGCCGATTCTTCGTTATCAACTTGAACTTTTTCTATTGGCGGTCAGCTTTTTTTCGCGCATTCCTGTGCCAGTCAATTTACCTTATAGCAGTGAGCGCATGAATCAGGCCGGCCGCTATTTTGCGTTAGTCGGTTTACTCCTCGGGGCAATTTGTGCGCTCGTGTACTCCTTAGCTACCCAACTTTTTTCTACCAACATCAGTGTGTTTCTGACGATGGTACTTAGCCTATTACTGACTGGAGCATTCCACGAAGATGGGTTAGCCGATATGGCCGATGGCATCGGTGGAGGAATGACCGCAGAGCGCCGTTTAGCGATTATGAAAGACAGCCGCATTGGGACTTATGGAGCCTGTGCTCTGCTGATGGCTTTATTTGGTAAATACTTGCTGCTGACTGAACTTGCTGATCTAACCTCACTGGTGCCGATATGGTTGCTTGCGTATACGTTAAGCCGTGCGGTGGCGGCTTCTTTGATTCGCAATACCCCCTATGTTTCCGATACCGACAGCAGTAAAAGCAAACCTCTTGCGCAGCAACAGTCGGGCACTGATGTTGCGATTTTAGCGCTCACGGCTTTGGCAACCTTACTGGTGTTTTCATGGCAATTCATGGCAGTGATGATCGCGGCAAGCGTGATTTTTAGGCATACCTTCCGTTCGTGGTTGATCAATCGCATAGGCGGTTTCACGGGTGATTGTTTGGGAGCTGCACAACAGTTAATGGAATTAATTATCTATATGATCCTGTTAGCTTTTCTACAACATGAACTGATGATTTAGGAGACAAGGTGAGCGTACATTTGATTTTAGGTGGCGCACGCAGTGGTAAATCGAGTCATGCGGAATGTCTTGCTAAACAGGCTGCACAAAAGCAATCGGCAACCTTGCATTATGTTGCAACCGCCACTGCCTTTGATGAGGAGATGCGTGCGCGAATTGCGCATCATCAAGCAAGGCGGAATGCCGAGTGGATTGAGCACGAAGTGCCGCTGGCACTCGCAGACTATTTAGCTCGCTTTCAAAAAAACGATGTGGTGTTGGTGGATTGCCTGACCTTGTGGTTGAACAACCTGCTTTTTGAACATGAACAATCGCTTTCTTCCTCGTTGATTGATGAGTATATAGAGCAACTGCTGGCTGCATTGGCACAGACTCAAGCTCAAGTGATCTTAGTCAGTAATGAAGTTGGGATGGGAGTAGTTCCTATGGGGGAACTGACTCGCTTCTTTGTTGACCATGCGGGTTGGATGAACCAGAAAATCGCTGCGTTAGCGGATTCGGTGACTTTGGTGGTTGCGGGACTACCACAGTGTTTAAAAGGCGAGAGCTAACGTTATGATCCGAATTTGGTTACTGCGCCACGGAAAAACGCAAGGGCCTGCCGCGCTCAATGGTGTGACTGATGTTGCGGTTGATAGCGAAATTCAGCAAGCGATCGCTGATCAACTGATGAACTTACCTTTCTCGCGAGTAATTAGCTCTCCTTTACGTCGTTGTGCTGATCTGGCGCAGTTGATTCAGGAGGCACGTCCGGAGATCACGCTTAACTATGATGTTAATCTGCGAGAACTGGATTTTGGTCAGTTTGATGGACAATCTTTTACTGAGTTAGAAAGTGAATGGCCACTGCTAGAGGCCTTTTGGCAAGATCCTGCAAAACATACCTTACCGCAAGCCGAACCCTTAGCCGATGCGTATCAACGAGTTTGCCAATCTTGGCAAGCATGGTTGCCAAGATTGGATAGCGATACACTCATACTTTGCCATGCAGGAACCATTCGCTTGATTTTGGCCGAAGTGTTGGGGGTGGATTGGCGCAATCCGAATTGGTATGGCCGTTTAACCATACCTCATCAGTCGCTGACTCAACTAAACCTTTATCCTGGTGAGTCACCTTTCGTGAGCGTGAACAGCATCGGAAATGCGCTTTGAGGCTGTGGATCCCAGAATTGAATATAGTGTATCTCATTGAATTAGTGCTAGAATCTGCGGCGGTATCGTCGCCATCTGGTTTGGTGTGAATCATGTTCGACTCTCTTGGCTCGGTTAGGGTGAGAGGCCATAAGTGCGATCGTTTCGGCATAAATTGTTCGTACAATTTCTTAACATACCGCTGTGCAATAAAGGAGTAGCGCATGACGAAGTCTCTCTTCCGCCAATCTTTTCTGTTCGATAGCTTAGACCTTGCTCATCCCATGGGCACCCAATCGCTGTCTACGGCTCAAGGTGTAACCCTGACGCTACACCAGCGTGGCGTGTTAGAAGTTATCCCTGCACAGTATGATGCAACCACCAAAAATATAGTGATTTCTTGCGGCATCCACGGTGATGAAACGGCGCCTATGGAGCTCATGGATAAGTGGATTGACGATATTGTCAGCGGATTTCAACCGGTAGCAGAGCGCTGTTTGTTCATTCTGGCTCACCCTCAAGCTACAGGGCAGCATACGCGCTTCATTGAGCAGAACCTCAACCGCTTATTTGATGATAAACCCCACGTGCACACTATCGAATCTGCGATTGCGGATAATCTGAAATTACTGCTTACGCAATTTTTCGTCAATACAGAAGAGTATTCTCGTTGGCACTTGGACTTGCACTGCGCAATTCGTGCGTCTAAACATTATTCCTTCGCGGTGAGCCCCAAATCACGTCATGCAGTGCGAAGCCGAGAGTTGATCCAGTTTGTTGAACAAGCTCATATCGAAGCGGTCATGCTTTCAAATGCCCCATCCAGTACGTTTAGTTGGTACTCAGCAGAGCATTTTGCTGCTCAAGCTTTAACCTTAGAGCTTGGCCAAGTTGCTCGTTTAGGTGAAAACAAATTAGATCGCCTCTTAGCCTTAGATTTGGCGATGCGTGATCTGATCTCTCGTCATAAACCTGAACATCTACCAAGAAAGGCCGTGATGTATCGAGTGAGTCGAACCATAGTGCGACTTCACGATGATTTTGATTTTCGCTTCAGTGATGATGTGGAAAACTTCACCGCCTTTATGCACGGTGAGGTGTTTGGCCATGATGGTGAGAAGCCATTGATGGCGAAAAATGAAGGGGAAGCGATCGTATTCCCGAATCGGAATGTGGCAATAGGGCAACGTGCTGCATTAATGGTGTGTAAAGTGATTACCCGCTATGAAGATGACCAATTGGTGTACGACTGATTGTGCATTCACATGAACCACTTTCTATTTGAATGGCTTAACGGTAAGGTTAGGCCATTCTTTTTTCTATGAATAATAAGATGGATTTTCATCGATTACTTCAGCATAAACAACAACGCTGGCGGCGCAGCGGCTATCTGCTGCTTGGGTTATTTTTCAGCTTATGTGCGGTTTATCTGCTCGTGGGAGAGCTATGGTTGTCGCCATTTTCTACATGGTCTTCACTTGAACAGCAATTGGTGTGGGAGCTACGCCTGCCAAGGCTGCTTGCGGCGGCGGTAATTGGTGCTTCTTTGGCGATTGCAGGCGCAACTTTACAAGTGTTGCTCGGCAACGTGCTTGCTGAGCCCGGTGTGGTGGGCATTTCCGGTGGGGCGAGTGTTGCTATGGTCATCTTGCTGCTGTTCTTCCCAAGTTTAAATTCTCCCGAAGCATTTATGGTTGCCGCCGTGCTAGGAGCATTGCTGTTTACCCTACTTTTGGTGACGATGGCACGCAAATTACGCTTAACCACGGCAAGGTTGCTGCTGGTCGGTGTTGCACTAGGTATCTTGTCAGGCGCAGTGGTCACTTGGGCATTCTATTTCAGTGATGATTTAGGTTTACGTCAGTTGATGTATTGGCTGATGGGCAGTGTTGCAGGCGTTAGTTGGTATCAGCACACACTCTCTTTGGTCGCGATTCCGGTGGTGGTTTGGCTTGCGTTACAAGGCGGACTTTTGGATAAGCTCATGCTCGGAGAAGGTCACGCAAAACAATTGGGTGTCGATATTCATCGTGTCCGCTGGCGTTTGATTCTGGCTATTGCGTTATTGGTCGGTGCCTCTGTGGCGTTGGGGGGCGTAATTGGTTTCGTGGGATTGGTGGTCCCTCATTTACTGCGTTTAACGCTAGGCTCTGAAAATCGACTCCTGTTACCTATGTCTGCCCTGTGCGGCGCTCTGTTATTGGTGAGCGCGGATCTGATTGCGCGTATGGCTCTAGGCAGTGGTGAGCTACCCCTTGGTGTGGTCACGACCACTCTGGGGGCGCCAATCTTTATCTGGATGTTGGTGAGAAACCATGATTCGTGTTAATAGCTTACAGGTGGATTCGCGTCTGCTACCTCTCTCACTCAGTGCCAACGCTGGCGAGGTTTGGCATGTGATTGGCCCCAATGGCAGTGGCAAGAGTACCTTTCTGGCAGCATTGGCGGGGTTGACGTCATTTTCAGGTTCAATCCAGATTGATGAGTTGGAAGTGGGGGAGGCTAGTCTTTCTGAATTAGCCCTGCATCGTGCCTATCTTGCCCAAAATGATAAACCCAGTTTTCAATTGCAGGTTTTCCAATATTTAGCGCTTTCCATCCCTGCCAGTATGGCGATTGATAGCCCAGAAGTGGCCAGTGAAATTGATGAGATCAGTCGTCTGCTGAATATTGATGACAAGCTGCATCGTTCGATCCATCAACTTTCCGGTGGCGAATGGCAACGCGTACGTTTGGCTGGCAGTTGCTTACAAGTCTCTCCGGCGTTAAATCCATCTGCCCGTTTGCTGATTTGGGATGAACCCGCAGCACCGCTCGACATTGCTCAAGAAAGTTTGTTGTATCGTTTGATTGAGCGAATGGCCGGACAAGGACTGACCATCATTATGGCTAACCATGACCTCAATCGGACTTTGCGACACGCAGATAAGGTTCTGATGCTCAAAAATGGAGTGTTGTATCGCGCAGGCTATGCTGAAGAGGTGCTTACTCAAGAAGCACTACAAGCGGTGTTTGGAGCGTCAATCCGCCGTATCGAACTTGAAGGTCATTACCATCTTCTGTTTGACTGAGTTCCCCTTGAATGATCGTTAATCTGATATGAAAAGCCACCTTAGATTAAGGTGGCTTTTTACTGCTCATTGATTGGGCTTAAAAATGAAAACGCCAAATTATTGTGAGATTTGCTATTGAGTCAGCGCCGCCAAGTTAGCCGGACGATAGTAAACGGATTTGAGCACTTTACCCTGACGAATGGTTTTTGACTCAGAGATAAAATCTTCGGCACATTTTGCAATGATGTACTCACCTTGGTGAACCGCCATCAGTTTAATACCTTGTTCCGCATAGAATTTCTCAGTATCTAAATACTCTTGCTCGTTACGGCACACTTTACTCATGTTGGAGCTATGCACTTCATCCCAGCAAGGTAGGAATTCGATGTTTAAGTTATTGGCGACATGCAGAAGAAGATCAATCAGATAGCTGATGGCGAGATTGTCTGCCATTTTAGCTTGTCCCAAATGCACCAGTCGTCCCATAAGAACGTACACGGTATCCACAATAGCATCCGCTTGTTCAGTTTTATTATCGGCTTGTGCAAGCTCTGTCAGCTCTTCTATCGCCAAAGAGCTGTGTAAGGTATCAGCCTGCTCGTTTAAAGTTTGTGGCGCGGCGACCGGCAGATCAAAGGTTTGACGAAACTCACTGATATCACGATATAAGTGGTCGAAGATCTCTTGCGTCAGCTTGGTTAATTGCATGCTTGCGTTCCGGGTGGTGTTTAACAGGAGGGCAAGTGTAACAAAGCTTGCTAAATGGGGCTATTGCTGAGCATAGGTTAGGGCGGCAAAATTAATACGGAAAAACAAAAGGCGCGAAAACGCGCCTTATCGGTAGGGAGAACCGAAATACCTATAAACCTACATAGGGAATAGGTTACAGGTAGAGTTTGGCCAGTTGTGATGGCTCTAATTCTTTACCTTCTAGACTTGCGTTCCAGTTTGGTCCAACGAGAACACCATCTTCATCTAGGGTAATCAACCAATCTTCAACAAATACATCAAATGGGATTTCAACCACTTCAAAGTCTGCCCACTCTTCGACATTATGAATTTGCGCATCTTCTTTTGATGACCAGAAAGGCATGACTTCACTTTCTTCAAATTCAGTCGATTCACAAGAGAGCCAACCTTCTTCGTTACGTAAACCCCATACTAGCTGGGTTTCTTGGGTTTCTTGAATAAACAGCGCTAGATTCGCGTCGATATCTGCCGTTAATTTGCTCATTTTGTTCTCTCGCAATAGATAATGGCGTAAGGGTAGCACTTTCATTGGGGAATGCCCATGATGATCTCCGCGCTGTCTATAAAAAGAGTTAGATCACAGTTTAAAAGTCGTTAGTTTCTGATCAAGTTGACGAGATAAGTCTGCTAGTTTCTCACTCTCTTCTGCCAAATAAGTCGCAGCTTGCGACATTTCTAACGCAGCATCATTAATTCCGCTCACGTTGCGATTCATTTCTTCAGCAACGGCACTTTGCTCTTCCGCTGCTGTTGCAATTTGTGTTGCTTTATCACTGACATGTTGGATGTGATTCACAATCAGAGATAAATCGTTACCAGCATTTTCGGCTGTAGACACACTGTTTGCGGCTAGGTCCTGACTCTTTTGCATCGCACTTGCCGTGCTCACCGCAAGTTGTTGTAAGCGGTTGATCATGGTTTGGATTTCGTCTGTAGAGTGATGGGTTCGGCTAGCTAAATTGCGCACTTCATCAGCAACCACCGCAAATCCTCGGCCTTGTTCCCCTGTTCGTGCCGCTTCAATGGCCGCATTTAGCGCGAGGAGATTAGTTTGCTCTGAAATGCCACTGATGACTGACGTGACCTCACTGATTTGCATCACGCCTTCTTTCAGTTTGTTCACTTGATCTGTTGCAATCCCGAGCTCAGTGGATAGGGCACGAATACTATCAACACTGGAATGGACGTCTTTGTCACCCAGATTTGCCTCCTTACTGGCGTCACGCGTATCGCGTGCCGTATCTTCCGCATGCCCAGCAACATCGGCTACAGTGGCCGTCATCTGGTTCATGGCTGTTGCGAGTTGGTTTAATTGATCACGTTGAGAGACGACAGCCTGGCTCGTTTCTTCTGCTGAGGATGCAATGCGTACAGCCGCTTCGGCAACAGATGAGGCAGACTGAACCGATTCGACTAAAGCATCGCGCACAGAGGCAATACTGTCGTTAATACGCTGCGCCACAATGCCGAGTTCATCGCGCCCCTTAACACGGATTTTGGCTGTGAGGTCACCTTTGGCGACTTGTTTCATCGCATCTTTAATTGTGTCGAGCGGCTGGATAATGGCACGACTGATGATCACGCCGAGGCCTATCATAAATAAGGTGACGACTAAGGTTGCCAAACCCATTTTGAGGAATTGCTGATAGACAGCCGTTTGTATGTCATCGAGCAACATACCCGAGCCAAAAATCCACCCCCAAGGCGTAAAACCGTTCACATAAGAAAGTTTATCCGCGGGCTTGCCTTGCTGATTTTGCCAAGGATAGATCAGTGAGCCTTGCTGGCCATTGCGCGCTAGGTCGACCATGGTGAACCAAAATTGCCCTTCGGTATCTTTTCCGGGGCTGCCCATTTGTTTTCCGATTAAATCTTGGCGGATTGGGTGCACAATCGTGTAGCGCGACTCGTCAATCACAAACATGTAATTGTTGCCATCAAAACGTAGCGCGTTGATCAGTGCCTTGGCTTGCTCTTGCGCTTGTTCTTTCGGTAGGGTTTGGTTGAGATAAGCAACTTGAGAAAGGGTGCTCTCTAAAACAGCCTTTAAGCGCGCTTCACGTTCGGCAACCAAATTTTCTTTTAAGGCATTAGCGGAAATGAGTAGTAAGCCCATAAAACCAATAATACCAACGATAACAATAGCGGCCAGTTTATAACTGACCTTAATATTCTCTAGCTTCAACATGACGTTACCACCTAACTGAGCATTGTGATGATCTATGTCTTATTTAACTGCGTTATTGTTTTGTAGGTAGTTGCAGATAAGATCACCTAAAAGCATGGATGACATCGGCTGATTTGCCACTTGTGCACGCTTAATATGTTAACTAGTTCAACTATTTGGTGATAATCAATGTAATTATTTCAAACCCTAGGGGGAGGCGAGCCTCCCATGTCATGGTAAATGGTTTCGGTAGAGAAGGTAAAAGTGGGACTCAACTAAGCTTCAAGTGTTACACGGGTATCTGTGCTCAAGGATTCCAGCTCTTTCACCACGTCGTCAATTTCAGTATCGATAGGTAGACGCATTGCGACGTTTGCCGTAAATAAACTAGAGCTAATACCGCCGCCGCCGGCGATAAATACGCGTTGGCAATCCATATCCAAAATGCTGATCCCTTGCCTATCAAGAAGATGGGTAATTTCATTGACGATACCGGCTCGGTCATTTGCATCAAGGCGAATTTGATACACTGTGTCATCGGCATGGATGTGGTGATCGGCATCCTCAATTTCAACTAAGAGTCCAGGATAAGATTCGAATGCCTCTTTCACTGCCGCTGCATTCTCCTGTGGTAACTCAATTTTGATCACGGCGGCAACTCTATCTTCGATGAAGTTCACTTTGCTGATCAGCCATTTGCCACCATTGTCATGGGTGACGGCTGCCAACCGTTTGATGGTGGCAGGTGTTGCTTTCCCGACAAAGTTTACAATGAATATGTTGTTCATGTTGGCCTCCTGACAAGAGATTCGCGTAGCTCGCTCTTTGAGTGTAGGAGCTTAGCTAGGTTAAGAATTGACGAAAGTCAATTTTTGAACAGGCAGTATCAATGGAGAGACAATAATTCTACTTGCGCCACAGATTTACTGCCTAGGTCTAAGAGGGGGGAAGCTAAAAAGGGAATAAAAAAACAGGCAACCCCATAATGTTGCCTGTCTAATATTTGTCGCTAGCTTAAGCATGGCTAGAAGCTGATTTTTAGGTTAACACCGTAATACTGAGAGTCTATAGGAGCACCTGCATCCAACGCATATTTGGCAGCGCTAGGGTTGCTTGACCAAGGGCTGCTCTGGAAGGAAACATCCGCAGATCCTCCCCACGCATTACTTACCCAACCGTGTATATGGCCAATAGGGTTGAGGAAGAACAGCGTTACCCCTCCAACTGTATCTGAACCCATTAATTCGCCACCATTAGCGACAATGTTTTGTTCTGCTTCAAACATAAGTTCACCCACCACGGCACCAAAGAATGGGGTGACAAAAATATCTTGCCATGAAGGCACTTCTGCGAAGGCTTCAACGCCATATTCCCAGAAGAAAGTTGACATGGTTGCAGAATAGAGGAATGACTCAAACTCGTTAAATCCTGCATGGCGCGCAGCGGTGTAGTAAACGCCACCGAAGTAAGGGTGCATGATGTAGTTGAGGAAGTGCTCATCACGATCCCACGTTGGCCCTGAGCTGACGTTATCTTTCCATTTTTTGCCAAGGCCGCTGAGTTTGCGATCTTCCGCATCCCATTTGGTGATGGATTCTGGGAGTAAAGTCATTAATCCTGCGGTCATAACACTCAGACCTAAGATGGTATAGGTCTGGCCTTTGAGGTAGTCCCAATCACGAGTGTCTTGCACCATCAGATATTTAGGTAGGGGGTCATCGAGTTTGAGTGATGGATCATCATTAAGGCTCAAAGAAAACGGATCACCGAGAGAATCGGTATAATTATTGCCTAAGGTATAATTATTGCTTAAGTAGCAGCCGGTCTGTTCACAGCCCATTTGGTAGGCAAAATCAGATTGGAAGTTCACATCTTGTTGTGCGTTTACGCAGGCTGAAAATGTCAACAACATCATGGCGGTGATGTTTTTTTTGAGCACAGATGTCTCCACTAAAAAGGTAATTCGTCGATGAGGGTCACAATTATCCATAAAACTCACCAACAAGAAAGCTGATAATTGAACTTGTTTGAAATTGCTTAATGGATAAAACGTTCTTTTCTATTAGTTGCTGGTAGTTCAATATAGCAACAGCATTTACATCAGGATGGCAAATATGTTGAAAATAGCAATGCTCAGTACCGGCGAAGAGGTTTTGCACGGTGATATTGTTGACTCTAACGCAGCTTGGTTAGCGCGGGAGTTTTATCAGCATGGCTTTTCATTGTCTAAACGCTCTACCGTGGGTGATAGTCAACCTGCTTTGGTTGAAGAATTGATGATGCTGAGTTTTAACTCGGATGTTGTAATCGTCAATGGAGGGCTAGGGCCAACCAGCGACGATATGACCGCTGAAGCTGCCTCACAAGCAGCAGAGCAGCCTTTGGTGCTCAATACAGATTGGCTGACTCGGCTTGAGACATTTTTTGCTGGGCGCGGCCGAACTATGCCAGAAAGTAATCGTAAACAAGCGATGTTGCCAGCGAATGCGGAGTTGATTGATAACCCCGTGGGAACGGCATGTGGTTTTAAAATGCAGATTAACGATTGTTGGTTCTATTTTACGCCTGGAGTTCCTAAAGAGTTTTACAAAATGGTCAGTGAGCAGATCTTGCCTGATTTGCAACGGCAATTTCCTTCCGTACAAGGGCAACAGTGCAGCCGCTTGTATACCTTCGGTACCTCTGAGTCTTCAATTTCGGATAAATTGGATAAAATGCATCTGCCGGAAGGTTATACCTTGGGCTATCGCTCATATTTACCATTTATTGAAGTTAAGCTGTTTGGCCCTGAGCAAGATGATGAATGCCGCTTGAGCTTGCTGAAAATTATTCATGCGCACTTAGAGCAATACGTAGTGAGTATTGATGAGCCGATGCTTGCATATCTTGGTCATGTGATGACGGAAAAAGGATTGACACTGGCGTTTGCAGAGCAATCTACCCATGGTTGGTTGTCGAGTTGGTTACTCAGTGAATCAAAAATTGAAGCTTTAGCTGGGCATTCATGGATTTTGAGTCATCGAGTCTCTTCTGAACTTGCTCATCAAGACCCACTTGCTGCGGCGTTTGCATTAGCAGGAGCAACCAAAGATAAGTGTGGAACGCAGATGGCGTTGGTAACGGGATCATTGAAAGATGATCAAGTTTCGGTTGCACTCTCCACTCCCAATGGAGAGTGGGGGCAAACGGTAAAATTTGTCCGCCGCTTTACTGCCCAAGAGCAGAAAGAGTGGATTGCGACACTGGCGGCAGACATGCTGCTTCGCTATCTCACTGGGCATCCTATGTTTGTTGGTTACAGTGCAGTAGAGCGAATCAAAGAAATGTACCTACCAAAGAGCGCGCTCAATTAAAATCAGAGTCTTACTCTAATTGTTTGAATAGAAAGACATTTTATATAGTCATGCATTCTGAGCTAACTGAATGAATCTTCTGCTTATTCTGCATATTGAGGGATTGTTATTCGTTATGCGTATTTTGTCTAATCATTAAGCAGATGATTTATTTAGAGAGCTTATTTTGTCTCAAAAGTGAGGCTTTAAACCCTTGGTTGGATCGGTAAACTGACTTTTCACCTGAAAGTGGAAGCAGGAGGCTGACATGTTTCAACACTCGAAGATCTTGGTTTGGTACAGAATCGCTAGTCAAAAAGTGGTTTTAGGAGAAGCACATAGCGATGGAACAGAGGATGTTGTTTCGATCTGGTTGCACGCTCCGGCACAGTTCGATCAAGCTAGCAATCAAGGCTATTGGTTATCTTTGTTTGATGATGGCGGACGAGAAATTGGCAATAAGTGGGTATCGATGAGAACGGCGGATGCAATCTTGTGTGGGGGGAATAGAGCCAGGGCCTAAGCTCTGGCTAGCGTATATTCTTGGCCGTCGTCGTTTACTGGTGGCAACTAATATCTTTCTACACTTGAATCGTCTAGACAGAACCATTGATCAAGCACGTTTGGCTTTCAGTTGGTAAGTCACTTGCTCAATTTCCAGTGCCGTTTTAGCACGACAAATGCATGGAAGAATCTCGTTACCTTGAGTGTAAGCCATGGCAAAACCAACATACTCGACCTCACCAGAGACTAACTGGCAACGACAGGCACCGCAATGCCCGTCGCGACAGTTGTATTCTGGCTCTAACCCCGCTTGTTCCATACTTTCAAGCAGGGTGTGGCTAGGATTAGACTCAATGGTCAGCAGTTTGTTGATTTTGATTGCCGCCATTACAGTTCAAAGCCCTCGAAATCATTGGTGCTTACTTCGTTGTCGATTTGGCCAACCAAGTAAGAACTGATTTCAGCTTCTTGAGGAGCAACTTGTACGTTATCAGAAGATAACCAAGCATTGATCCAAGGAATCGGGTTGGTGGTCGCAGTTGGGTAAGCTGGCTCAAGACCCACGGCTTGCATACGAATGTTGGTAATGTACTCAACGTACTGGCACAAAATATCTTTGTTAAGGCCAATCATCGAACCGTCTTTGAACAAGTAAGCTGCCCACTCTTTTTCTTGCTCTGCCGCTTCTTTGAACAGATCAAAACTTTCTTGTTTACACTCTTCTGCAACTTGCAGGAAAGTGAAATCGTCCATACCGTTGCGCAGGAGGTTGAGCATGTGCTGAGTACCTGTCAGGTGCAGAGCTTCATCACGCGCAATCAGTTTGATGATCTTCGCATTGCCTTCCATCAACTCACGTTCTGCAAACGCAAATGAACAGGCAAAACTTACGTAAAAGCGGATCGCTTCTAGCGCATTCACTGACATTAAGCACAGATACAGTTTCTTCTTCAGATTTTTGAGGGAAACATTGACCGTTTCACCATTGATCTGATGTTGGCCCTCACCGTAGCGGTGGTAGTCGTTAGTCAACTGGATCAAATCATCGTAGTAGTGGGCGATGTCTTTCGCACGCTTGAGGATGTGCTCGTTTTCAACGATATCGTCAAACACCACCGCAGGATCATTCACGATGTTACGGATGATGTGCGTGTATGAGCGTGAGTGAATGGTCTCAGAGAAAGACCAAGTTTCAATCCACGTTTCCAGCTCTGGCAGTGAAACCAGTGGCAGCAGTGCGACGTTCGGGCTGCGGCCTTGAATTGAATCGAGCAGAGTTTGGTATTTCAGGTTCGAAATGAAAATGTGCTTCTCATGATCAGGCAGTTTGCCGTAATCGATACGATCGCTTGACACATCCACTTCTTCCGGACGCCAGAAGAAGGAGAGTTGCTTTTCAATCAGCTTCTCGAAGATTTCATATTTTTGTTGGTCGTAACGTGCGACGTTGACAGGCTGACCAAGAAACATAGGTTCTTTTAGTTGGTCATTCTTTTTTTGGGTAAAAGTACTGTAAGCCATTGTTGCCTTCATCCGTTTGGCCTCTTACCTAAGCAAGAGGCATGCAAATCAAAGAGTTAAACTATTTTCTCGTGTTGTGCTTTAGAAGCAGGCGCTTAGATCTTACAAGCGCCGCTGGCACAATCGTCTTCCTGCACTTTCACCGTAGCATCGGTCTGCTCGTCTTTCGCGCCATCACGAGTGTTATGGTAGTACAAGGTTTTCACACCAAACTTATACGCTGTCAGCAGATCTTGGAGCAGTTTTTTCATCGGTACTTTGCCAGAATCGAAATTACTTGGATCGTAGTTAGTATTGGCAGAGATCGCTTGGTCAACGAACTTTTGCATGATACCCACTAAGTGCAGATAGCCGTCGTTCGAACCGATGTTCCACAGCAGTTCATAGTTCTCTTTAAAGCGAGTGAATTCAGGAACCACTTGCTTCAAGATGCCGTCTTTTGACGCTTTGACCGAGACATAACCACGTGGTGGCTCAATGCCGTTGGTTGCGTTAGAGATTTGTGATGAAGTCTCTGATGGCATCAATGCAGTCAGAGTAGAGTTACGTAGACCGTGTTCCATGATCTCATGGCGTAGCTTGTCCCAGTCGTAATGCAGAGGTTCTGCACATACGAGATCGATATCTTTCTTGTAAGTATCGATAGGCATCAAGCCTTTCGCGTAGTTAGTCTCATGGAACAGTGGGCAACGGCCTTGTTCTTTCGCCAGCTTCATTGAAGCACGTAGCAGGTGATACTGCATTGCTTCAAACGTGCGATGAGTCAGACCATTTGCGCTGCCGTCAGAGTATTTCACGCCATTTTTCGCTAGGTAGTAAGCGTAGTTAATCACACCCACACCCAAGGTACGGCGGTTCATTGAAGAACGACGAGCCGCTGGCAGTGGGTAGTCTTGGTAATCCAACAGTGCATCCAGAGCACGAACCACAAGGTCAGACAGCTCTTCAAAATCATCCAGTGACTCAATCGCGCCTAAGTTAAACGCAGAGAGGGTACACAGAGCAATTTCACCGCTTTCATCTTCCACATTCGCCAGTGGCGAAGTCGGCAGCGCGATTTCCAGACACAGGTTTGATTGACGCACAGGTGCAACGGCCGCATCAAATGGGCTGTGCGTGTTACAGTGGTCAACGTTTTGGATATAGATACGGCCTGTTGAAGCACGCTCTTGCATCAGCAGAGTAAAGATTTCCTGCGCTTTAACAGTTTTCTTCTTAATTGAAGGATCGTTTTCGTACTTCACGTACAGGCGTTCGAACTCATCCTGATCTTGGAAGAAAGCGTCGTACAGTCCCGGCACATCAGAAGGAGAGAATAGGGTAATGTTGCCACCTTCAACCAGACGCTTGTACATCAGTTTGTTGAGCTGAACACCGTAATCCATATGACGAACACGGTTCTCTTCTACACCACGGTTGTTTTTCAGAACAAGCAGAGATTCCGCTTCACCATGCCATAGAGGGTAGAACACGGTTGCTGCACCACCACGAACACCGCCTTGCGAGCAGCATTTCACCGCCGTTTGGAAGTACTTGTAAAATGGGATACACCCAGTGTGGAACGCTTCGCCACCACGGATTTCAGAACCCAGCGCACGAATGCGACCCGCATTGATACCAATACCTGCACGTTGAGAAACGTAACGAACAATGGAGCTCGCCGTTGCATTGATAGAATCTAGGCTATCGCCACATTCAATCAGCACACAAGAGCTGAACTGACGAGTTGGAGTACGTACACCCGACATAATTGGCGTTGGCAGCGAGATCTTAAAGGTCGATGTCGCATCATAGAAACGCTTGATGTAGTCAAGTCGCATCTCTTTTGGATACTTAGCAAATAGGCAAGCAGCCACCAAAATGTACAGGAACTGTGCACTTTCGTAGATTTGACCCGTCACACGGTTCTGTACGAAATATTTGCCTTCAAGCTGTTTAACTGCGGCGTAAGAGAAATCCAAATCGCGACGGTGGTCAATGAACTGATCCATCCGCTCCAGTTCTTCACGGGTATAGTCTTCCAGCAAATGTTTATCGTATTTGCCTTTTTCGACCATTTTAGTCACATGATTGAACAGCGTTGGCGGTTCATATTCCCCATAAGCCTTTTTGCGCAGGTGGAAAACCGCAAGACGCGCAGCAAGGTATTGGTAGTCGGGCGTTTCTTCGGAAATCAGATCCGCCGCCGACTTGATGATAGTTTCATGGATGTCTGAGGTCGTAATGCCATCATAGAACTGAATATGAGCGCGCAGTTCTACTTGAGAGACAGAAACGTTTTGCAGTCCTTCGGCAGCCCAAGTGATCACTCGGTGGATCTTATCCAGATCAATAGTTTCTTTGCGGCCATCACGCTTGGTGACAGTAAGTTGTTGGTTCATTCTGCTTCATTTCCCTAACAAAACTGATAAAAGCCGTATTTTTGTCTAATTCTTGTAAATTGAATCAAGGCTTTTGTGATCAAGCTCGCCCTACATATAGTGTCACAAACACTATATGTAGGGGTGCTTCAGTGTTCGCGTTACAAGATAGTGCTATGAGAGGGGTATTGCAAGTTACAGTTCGGGGACAGATTGTGGATAACTAGCAAAATTAAAAAAATCAGTTAGTGCCCACTTACTGATGATCAAAGAGCAGAATTGATTGTAAAAAACTGCCTTTTCCACATCGCTTTATTCGTAACCACAAACGAAAAAAATTTTCTTGATCTTTAAGGAAAAATTTACGCTGAAATTGGATCGTTCAAAATGGAATCAAACGCACGAAAAATAGACTAAAAAAGTGCGGTAACCTGTGCTACCGCGGCGATTTTTTAGCGTTGTCTATGCGTTAAATTAGGCGGGTATGAACGATGTAATTGACATCGACATTGGCACCTAAACGGTAGGTATCGGTCAGCGGATTATAAAGTAAGCCGGTGATGCCTTGTTCTTGCAACGCGGTTTGGTCAATCATCTTCAACAATTCAGATGGACGAATGAATTTATTGTGGTCATGCGTGCCTTCCGGAACGATTTTCAGCAGCTTTTCTGCACCCACGATCGCAAACAGATAGGACTTAAAGTTGCGGTTAAGCGTAGAGAAGAACACATGACCACCGGGTTTAACCAGTTTGGCGCAAGACTGAATTACCGAAAGTGGATCAGGAACGTGCTCTAGCATTTCCATGCAAGTTACCACGTCATACGTTTGCGGGTTGGCAGTCGCATGATCTTCAACAGTGCTTTGGATGTAGGTCAGTTCCGTGCCAGTTTCGAGAGCATGTAAACGTGCCACTTCCAACGGCTCTTTCCCCATATCAAGACCAGTCACTTGTGCGCCTTCGCGCGCCATGCTTTCGGCTAAAATGCCGCCACCACAGCCGACATCCAAAACCCTCTTCCCAAACAGGCCATTGGCTTTTTCTAGCACATAGTTCAAACGTAGAGGGTTGATCTGGTGTAAGGGTTTAAATTCGCCTTCCAGATCCCACCAACGAGAAGCCATATCCTCGAATTTTTTGATTTCGTTGGGATCGACGTTTTGTGCTGAAGCCTGCTGAGTAGAAACCAAGTGTGTTGAAGCCATCTTGTATCGCCTGTGTTACGCATCCGTGAAGAGTGGCATTATAGCGCGCTGAGTAAATCGCACCAGTTGAGATGCCAGATTTGACGATGAGCGTTTAAAAAACAACCATCTAACTTTGCCAACTGCAAGGAATGTGTAAATTCTCGGCATTTAAGACGCAACCAAGGTCACAACCTGATAAAAGGTCAGGGAAAGTAATGCCGAAGCGTAGAAACATGTGTTATATTTTTTCACCTTATAAGTATCAAGAATATCCAGTTCTCGACTGACTTGGCGCTCAATCTTGTAGTGAGCTTCGTTTCAGTAAGAATTTGGGTATACCGATCAAACTATAGAGGGATAATGGCTCTATGAGCGATCTAGCTAAAGAGATCACGCCCGTAAACATCGAAGACGAGCTACGCAGTTCGTATTTGGACTACGCGATGTCGGTTATCGTGGGTCGTGCTCTTCCTGATGTGCGTGATGGCCTTAAACCAGTACACCGACGCGTACTGTTCGCGATGAATGTGCTGGGCAACGACTGGAACAAAGCCTATAAAAAATCTGCCCGTGTGGTAGGTGACGTAATCGGTAAATATCACCCTCATGGTGATAGTGCGGTTTACGACACCATCGTGCGTATGGCGCAGCCTTTCTCACTTCGTTACATGTTGGTCGATGGCCAAGGTAACTTTGGCTCGATCGACGGCGACTCCGCGGCGGCAATGCGTTATACCGAAGTTCGTATGTCGAAAATCGCGCACGAACTCTTGGCAGACCTAGACAAAGAAACCGTTGACTACGTTCCGAACTATGACGGCACCGAGCAGATCCCTGCGGTATTGCCGACAAAGATCCCGAACCTGCTGATCAACGGTTCATCCGGTATTGCGGTTGGTATGGCAACGAACATTCCTCCGCACAACTTAGGTGAAGTGATCGATGGCTGTTTAGCCTACATCGATAATGAAGCTATCACCATTGATGAGTTGATGGACTACATTCCTGGTCCAGATTTCCCAACCGCAGCGCTGATCAGTGGCCGTAAAGGCATCATTGACGCGTACAAAACCGGCCGTGGCAAGGTTTACATGCGCTCGAAAGCGGAAATCGAAACCGATAAGAACGGCAAAGAAACCATCATCGTCAGCGAAATCCCTTATCAAGTGAACAAAGCTCGCTTGATCGAAAAAATCGCTGAGTTGGTGAAAGAGAAAAAAGTCGAAGGTATCAGCGCACTGCGTGACGAGTCTGACAAAGACGGTATGCGCATCGTGATTGAGTGCAAGCGTGATGCGGTTGGCGAAGTGGTTCTGAACAACCTGTATGCCAACACTCAGCTGCAAACCACCTTCGGTATCAACATGGTGGCACTCGATAACGGTCAGCCTAAGCTGTTTAACCTGAAAGAGATGCTGAAGTGTTTCGTCGACCACCGCCGCGAAGTGGTGACTCGTCGTACTATTTTTGAACTGCGCAAAGCGCGTGAGCGTGCCCACATCCTTGAAGGTTTGGCACTGGCACTGGCGAACATTGATGAGATCATTGAATTGATCCGTCATGCCGCCACGCCTGCAGAAGCAAAAGAAGGCTTAATTGCCCGAGGTTGGGATCTTGGCAACGTTGCTGCGATGCTTGAGCGTGCGGGGACTGATGCTGCGCGTCCTGAGTGGCTTGAGCCACAATACGGTATCCGCGATGGCAAGTACTTCCTGACTGAGCAACAAGCGCAAGCGATTCTGGATCTGCGTCTGCACAAGCTGACTGGTCTAGAGCACGAGAAGATCCTCGATGAGTACAAACAGCTTCTCGAAGAAATTGCTGCATTGATGCACATTCTGGCGAGCACAGAGCGCTTGATGGAAGTGATTCGTGAAGAGCTAGAAGCGATTCGCGCTGGCTTTAGCGATGCGCGCCGCACTGAAATTACTGCAGCAACCCACGACATCGACATGGAAGAGCTGATCGCTCGTGAAGATGTGGTTGTGACTCTGTCACACGAAGGTTATGTGAAGTATCAATTACTGAGTGACTACGAAGCACAGCGTCGTGGTGGTAAAGGTAAGAGCGCAACCAAAATGAAAGAAGAGGACTACATTGAACGTCTTCTGGTTGCCAATACTCACGATAACATTCTGCTGTTCTCAACTCGCGGCAAAACTTACCGTATGAAGGTTTACCAACTGCCGTTGGCAAGCCGTACTGCACGTGGTAAGCCAATCGTGAACCTGCTTCCTTTGGAAGAAAATGAACGCATCACAGCGATTCTGCCAGTGACTGAGTTTAGCGAAGATAAATTCATCTTCATGGCAACCGGTGACGGTACAGTGAAGAAAACTTCACTGGATCAGTTTGCCAACGTTCGTGCTAATGGTTTGATTGCGCTCAACCTGCGTGACGAAGACTCGCTGATTGGTGTGGATATCACCGATGGCGAAAGCGAAATTATGCTGTTCTCTAAGTTCGGTAAAGTGGTTCGCTTTAAAGAGTCTGAAGAAACCGCTGTTGTGGATGAAAATGGTCAACCTGTTCTGGATGAAAATGGCCAGCCAGAGATCAAGTTCAAAGGCGTAAGGCCAATGGGTCGTACCGCTGCGGGTGTTCGCGGCATGAAACTGGCTGACGGTGACCAAGTAGTATCGCTTATCGTACCGAAGGCCGAAGGTGACGTGCTTACAGTAACCGAAAATGGTTACGGTAAGCGTACCAGCCTGTCTGAATACCCAACCAAAGGTCGTGGTACTCAGGGTGTGGTTTCGATCAAAGTCTCTGAGCGTAACGGCAGCGTAGTGGGTGCAGTACAAGTGGCCGAGGGTGATGAGTTCATGATGATCACCAATGCCGGCACACTGGTACGTACTCGCGTGGCGGAAGTAAGCCAAGTGGGCCGTAATACTCAAGGCGTTACCCTAATCCGTACTTCGGAAGGTGAAAGTGTGGTAGGTCTGCAGCGTATCGATGAAATCGAAGAGTCGGAATTGCCAGAAGGTGAGGAAGCACTTGTCGAGAACGATGCACCTGTTGCACAAGATGATGATGGTGAACAAGAGTAATCTGCTCTGTCATATCCCCACCTAATCACAATTAGGTAGGGAAATTCATAAAGTGCCTAATCAAAGCCGGACAATCGTCCGGCTTTTTTGATCCCGCTTACAGCCTATAAGCTCTACTCAGTTTTCTCACAAACACTTAGTTATACTGGCTGGGCAAATGGTTAAGGAGTCAATATGGATGGGATGACGCTGATACTGGGTGTCGCGGTGGTAGTGGCAATGGCGATTTATCTATTGATTCGAACCCCGCGCCGAGCCGCGATTGGGTTTCTTGGTATTGTGACTATGGTTAGCGTGGGTCTTTTTTTATGGATGCAGCAGCCAGAACCTAAAGTCCAAGTTAAGGCCGAAACAAAATCACTGACTCAGACAATGAGTGATTTGCAGGAAGCGTTACGTAAAGATCCCAATCAAGCCGATGTATGGTTCTCTTTAGGGCAAGGGTATTTATTGGAGAGTGATTTTCCCGCTGCAACACAATGTTTTGATTACGCGATTCGATTGACCGAGTTTCCGACCGCTAACCAATATGCCGCGAAAGCGACAGCGCTTTACTATCAACATAAGCAAAACATGAATGATGAAGTAACTCAGCTTTTGAATACGGCTTTAGAAATTGAACCATTTAATGAAACGGCACTAACACTGATTGCTCAAGACCACATGATCAGCTTTCGTTATCAGCAGGCAGTGGAAATTTGGCTGCATTTATTGGACTCTCCCGATCTCGCTCTCGATAGAGCCCAAATCATTCAACAGTTGGAGCTGGCAAAATCACGAGTGGTCAAAGCCAGCTAAATCGCCACCAACACTTATCACCTTCGGCTTGAAGCTGTTATTTTGTTTGAACTTATCTTGTTTAAATAGAAGAAAAGCCAACTTAGGTTGGCTTTTCGTTGAGGGCATTCCATGTCACGAGAGTGCAGAATCGAGGCTTAAACGCTGACTTCTAGCGTCTACTGACTTTTCGTCTAATAGTTCGTTTCGCGTTGCTCTGCTTTCTTATCCCATTCAGGTACGACAGTATCGAGGAAGTGCTGTTTCTCGGCTTTCATCTTCTCCATATCCATGCCTAACGCAGCTTGGGCTTTCTCTTTGCTTGAGATATCCGGTTGCTTAATTGGATCCGTGATGCCTTTAGTCGCTAATAGACGCGCCAGTTTAGTACGCGCATCCGCAGCGCGATCCACCGCGGTTCCCAACACTTCTAAAGCGACTTCAGGCGCATGCATGTGCACACCATGTGAAGCGATGGAGTAATCCCAACGCCATTGCGCATGACGGATATCTTGCAAGATCGATTGCATTTCTTGTTCCGTTGCACCGGCTTTCCATGCAGCTGCTGCTTCAAAGTGTGCTGCAACGATCTGTTTTTCAGCCGTCAGCTTCATTTTCAGCACTTGCGCTTTACGAGTTGCGACAATGTTTTTCAACTCATCTTTGCTTTGGGTATGGCAATTGGCACAGGTATTTTCAAAGCGATCAAATGGGTTACCGATTTTATGGTCGGTATACACTGTTCCAGCTTCGTTTTTCACCTTAGGCATGTGGCAATCCGCACACACCACATTATTTTTGCCATGAATACCAGCACGCCACGTTTCATACTCAGGGTGCTGCGCCTTAATCATAGGGGCTTTGGAGAGTTGGTGCGTCCAGTCGCTGAAATTCAGCGCATCGTAATAACGCTCCATAGAATCCACATCGGTACCCATATCCCAAGGGAATTTCACAGCCTTGGTGGGGCCTGCGAAATAGTATTCCACGTGGCACTGACCACACACCCCCGCTTGTTGATCGAGGCGTGACATTTGATCAAAGGGCTTGCCAATCGCCTGATAAGCACGCTCGACATAAGGACGGGTGATTTTCAGTGCCGGTTCACCATTTTTGAACGCTTCACTGCGCGTGTCATGGCAGTCCGCACAACCAATCGGGTTAGAAATTTCTTCACCCAAACGCGCCCATTTACCTTCGAAATAGCCGTCTTCACCGCGTTCTTCGATCACTCTTGCCACATCCGGTGATTTACAGCTCCAACAGGCCATTGGCATTGGGCCTGAATTAGCATCGGTTGGGCCGCCAGTACGCAAGGTTTGGCGAACATCATCTAATGCGTAAAAGTGCCCACGAGCCTTGTTGTAGTCTTTGGCAAAGCCGTAGCCCGCCCATAACACAACCATGTTGGGATCTTCGGCCAGAGCATCTTCAATAATTTTACTTTCTGACGTCTCTTTCCATGTTTTGTATTGATCAGGGTGTTGTGCCTGATAAGTCTCGTTACGCGGATCTGCAAGTTTGTTTTCTGTTTCTGCAGACACGCCAAAACTCGCTACTCCCAAGGAAGTTGCGCTCATGAGTAACAATGCTGCTGATTGTTTTATCCAGTGCTTTTTCACAATGGCTTCTCCATATTCCGTGTTGGTTTCTGCGTTGTGGGGCTGAATATCCAAATTAAGAAAGAAGAATGCACAAGCCATTATTGTTTATATTTTTAAAAACAAAATTAGGCATATTAATAATCATTGTTTTGGATCAATTTACCACAGTGACCAAGCTTCAAAAAAAATCCATATAACCCTAAAGTGGTATGAAATCTCCAAATAAATAGAGAAGAGGCTAATGCTTGAAATTAAATAGTTTCCAATGATTTAGGTGATGTATCTCACTAATTCTTGCTTGTGAAATACCCATAAAGGAGAAGGGGGGATATTCTATTTATATAGCGTTGTGGCTTATCCAAAATAAGAATTGATTGCATTTGGTGAATAATCGAAACCAAGAGTAATTATTTTTCTGATTTTGATAACAATCCTTATCAGAAATAAGGACAGGATAATATGGGCAAAGTTCAATTTGCCATAGCCATAATGCTGAAGTCCCTTCTTGCATTTTGTCTCTATGGATATTCTATTTATGCCGTCGCGGAATCTTCTGATAAAAAATCGGAGGCATCTCCACAACGCCATGAAGTCACTTTCATCCGTGATGCTGATTACAAATGTGTTCAGTGCCATAAGGATGCCAAAAATACACTGCTTGAATCGCACAGTGAGCAAGCGCTGCAACAAGAAGGGCGTGAGCTGAACTGTACCAATTGCCACAGCAATATTGGCCCTGAACACCGTAATGGCGCTGAGGACGTGACCAAATATTTCAGTGCGCAATCGCAACCGGGCAACGAAAAGGTTTATCTGGATCCAGAGCAGATCTTGCAAGCCAACAAGGTTTGTATGGACTGCCATCAACCGGACACACTCCGTGAGAAAAGTTGGACGCACGATGTTCACGCGAAAAACCTCACCTGTTCTAACTGCCACACCGTTCATGCCATGGATGCCAAAGTGCTGAGCTTTGATCACAAGCAGAAGATAAAGCTGTGTGTCGATTGCCATTCCGATTTCAAAGCGAAGGAAGAGGAGAAATAACATGAGCTGTTCAAGACGTCATTTTCTCGCGGGTTCCGGAGCTTTAATCATGACCACAGGCATTGCGGGTACGGCAGTGATCAATAGTCGCTATGTGCTTGCAGCCGTGCAGGAAGAGGACAATATACGTTACGCCATGGTGCATGATGAAACCGCTTGTATTGGCTGTACCGCGTGTACCGAAGCGTGTCGTGAAGTGAACAAAGTGCCTGAGGGAGTCTCCCGTTTGGAGATTATTCGCAGTGCTCCGCAAGGTGAGTTTCCGAATGTGGACTACCGTTTTACTCGCAAATCTTGCCAACATTGTGAGAATCCGCCTTGTGTGTATGTCTGTCCTACAGGGGCCGCTTACAAAGATGAAGCGACAGGCATTGTCGATGTGCATAAGGAGCGCTGTGTGGGCTGTGGTTATTGCATTGCTGCTTGCCCTTATCAAGTGCGCTTTTTCCATCCGGTCACTCATTCAGCGGATAAGTGTAATTTCTGCCGAGATACCAATTTGGCGCAAGGCAAACAGCCTGCGTGTGTGGAATCTTGCCCCACTAAGGCGCTGACATTTGGCGATTTAAACGATCCGACCAGTACAGTCAATCAACTGCTGGCGACCCGCACGGTCTACCGAGATAAAGTGCAGCTGGGTACCAGCCCTAAACTGTATAAGATCCCGCATCAGAAAGGGGAGGTGTAATATGAGCACTTTACAAACCGCTTTTCATTTTGATTCTTTAGTGTGGGATTGGATTATTGCCATTTATTTATTTTTGGCAGGTATGTCCGCTGGTGCAGTCATGATCTCGCTCTATTTGAAACGCAACGTAATACAAGGTGATGCCGCAGAAAATGGGATTATTAAAGCGACCGCTTGGCTGGCGCCGTTCGGAATTATTGCGGGCCTGACGATTTTGATTTTTCACCTCACTAAGCCACTCGAGTTTTGGAAAATCATGATTTATTACAACCCCACCTCAGTGATGTCGATGGGGGTGATTTTGTTCCAAGTGTATATGGCGGTGCTGTTCGTTTGGATCGGGATTATTTTCAGACCCGTGATCATGCGGCTCTTGAATGGCAAATTCACCTTTGTGGATGGTTTGCTGCTGAAAGCCAAGCAATTTGAAAATGGGATTGAAATTTTCCTCGCCATTTTAGCCATTACTCTTGCGGCTTATACGGGCTTCCTACTTTCGGCATTAAAAACTTATCCGATGCTGAATAATCCGGTGTTGCCAATCCTGTTCTTATTCTCCAGTCTTTCATCTGGTTTTGCGGCCTGTTTGATGGTTGGGGTGTGGATCTTTAAAGAGCCGATGAACAGCCCAAGCATTGCCTGGCTGCACAGATTTGAGCGCCCGACAGTACTGTTTGAGTTGTTTGTGTTGGTGACCTTCTTTACTGGGCTGATTTTCAGTGGTGGTCAAGCACAGGCTTCCGCGTGGAATGCCATTTCAGGCGGCTTCTGGGCTAACTGGTTTTGGTACGGTGTGATTGCACTTGGTATGGGGCTGCCTTTGGTGCTGAATGCGCTATCTCCGAAATCCATCAAACATTCGCTCGGCTTTGTACTGTTTGTCACCTCGCTTAGTTTACTTGGGGTGTTAATGTTGCGTACCTTTGTGTTGTACGCCGGACAGATGACCGTCATTTGAGTGTGATAGGAAAAGCTAATGAGTGACTTAGGGTTGTTTTTACTCATTCTGGTCGCCGTGTTAAGCACGGCGATGAGCCTTTGGGGGCTAAGTCGCTTTCGCTCTCTTTCCTCACATCCATTGAGTTTTGAGTCACAGCAAACACTACTCATCAAAACCTGCCGACTGGTGTTCCTTTGCGCTTGGTCGGCCTTGGTGTTGTTGGCGTATGCGTTCATCAGTGACAATTTTGCGCTGCATTATGTTTCATCCCACTCCAATTCTGCTCTGCCCGTGTTTTACAAAGTGGCGGCGGTGTGGGGCGGGCATGAAGGATCGATGCTGTTTTGGGTAATGACACTGGCAGGATGGTCTGCCGTGATCTCCTATCAGCGTTGTTACCCGCAATTTTATCAATTCAAAGTGCTGACCTTGATGAATGCGCTGGTTGCCATGTTCGCGTGGTTTACCTTGTTTACTTCCAACCCCTTTGAATTAAACACGGTCTTGCCGAGCGAGGGGAGAGATTTAAACCCGATGCTGCAAGATGTCGCGCTGATTTTCCATCCTCCTTTGCTGTATCTCGGCTATGTAGGTTACTCCACAGTGTTGGCGTTTGCTCTGGCCGCGTTATTGGAAAAAGAGATCCCTAGCCAGTGGGTGGAATGGTGCCAGCCGTGGGCAATGGGCGCGTGGCTGTTTTTAACTTTAGGCATCGGGCTAGGTTCATGGTGGGCGTATTACGAACTAGGCTGGGGCGGTTGGTGGTTCTGGGATCCCGTTGAAAACGCCTCTTTACTGCCTTGGCTGACCGGAACGGCGCTGTGTCACACTTTATTGGCTAACCGATACCACGGTGTATTGCAGCGTTGGTGTTATGTGCTGGCACTGATGACGTTCAGTTTAAGCATCATAGGCACGTTTATTGTGCGCTCTGGTGTACTGACTTCCGTACATGCGTTTGCGGTTGACCCCGATAAAGGTATTGCGTTGCTTGGCATTCTTGCTTTGGTGCTGCTTGTGGGCTTGGGTAGTTTTGTCCTGCGTTTAGACGAGATTCGCTCAGCGCCTCTTACTCACTGGTGGAGTGCGCCATTTTTAATGTTGATCGCGACAGGGTTATTGGCCATCGCCGCATTTACCGTGGGCATGGGTACTTTTTACCCCATGCTGTACACCTTGTTCGGGTTTGGCAACATTTCAGTCGGTGCGCCGTATTTCAACGCCATGATTTTGCCTTTTGTCCTCTTGGGCATGTTGGCATTAGGCACAGTTCCGCTAGTCAAACGCAAGAACCGACGACAAACCGTGCTAGGGCTAGCGCTTCTTTCTACACTGCTGGGAACCACGCTGTATCGCCTGCAAGTCGATAACCCTGTGTTGTGGGTGCAACTATTCTGGATTTTGGGATGTTGGGTTGCCAGTACACACTTGCTCTGTTTATTGGAGAAAAGAACGCGCGCGATCCCTATGGCTATGGCACATTTGGGTTTGGCATTGCTGGCCGTGGGCGCGGCGATGAATGCTGAACACTCTCAGGAAATCGCGAAAAAAATGGCACCGGGAGACACACTGACATTTATGCAGTGGCAGGTGACTTATCAGGACATGAACTGGGCGATAGGGCCGAACTACACGCTAGAGAAAGCACGATTTACATGGCAAAAAGAGGGCGCGAGTTCTTTTATCATGGAGCCTGAACGCCGCCATTATCCGGTACGAGTGATGAACATGAGCGAACCTGCTTTGCATGGACTGTGGAATGGGGATTTGTACGTCACGCTCGGCAGTAAGTTTGGCGAGCAGAGTCATTCCGTAAAGAGCTATGCCGTAAAGTTACAGTTCAAAGCCTATATGGCTTGGATATGGTTAGCGGCACTGATGTTTGTACTGGGCAGCGCGCTGGCGTTAGTGAACCGCTGGCAAGAGACGAGAGTGCAAGGTGTTGAAAGCCAACGTTATACGCTTGCTTAGTGTGGCCTTAGTGATTGGTGGCGTGCTTGCCGCGATTGGCTTGGGGTTGGAAAATAAAAATACCAACAAGGTAGAAGCGAGTGTGGTCAAACAGTTACCTGCATTTGATGCCCCAGATTTACTCGACCCAAACTTACGCGTAACGCAGCAAGATTTTCTCATTTCGGACTACAAACTTCTCAATGTGTGGGCTTCATGGTGTGGCATTTGTTTGAGTGAGCATGAATTTTTAAACACCTTAGCCCAGCAAGGTGTTCCCATTTACGGCTTAAATTATCGGGATGAATCCCGAGCCGCGACTCGCTATTTGCAGCAGCACGGCAACCCGTTTGTGAAAGTGGCTCAAGATCCACAAGGTTCAGTAGCGTTAGATCTTGGTGTGATAGGCACACCGGAGACGTATTTGATCAACTCGGCAGGGGGGATTGTTTTTAAATATTCAGGGCAATTGACCCAAGAAAAATGGCAACGCTATTTTCAGGCATACTTTAAACAGGAGCGTTAATTGTTACTCCGATTAGTTTTTTTTGTCTTTTTCACTATATCGCCACTGCAAAGTTGGGCGAGTGTTCCTTTCTCAAGCTCAGAAAGCGTCAACGCCGTCGAGTTTTTTGAGTTTGAGTCTACTGAGCAGCAGCGTATGGCAACTGAGTTGGCGAAATCATTACGTTGCCCACAGTGCCAAAACCAGAATTTGATTGAATCAAATTCACCGATCGCCAAAGATTTGCGCTTTAAAGTGTTTGTGATGGTGAAAGAGGGGAAAAGCGAGCAAGAGATTGTCGATTACATGGTTGAACGCTTCGGTGATTTTGTGTTGTACCAACCGCCATTTAAAGCCCAAACTTGGCTGCTGTGGTTGACCCCTGTGGTTATTCTGAGCCTATTTTTGATCTACGCCGCCCGAACGGTGCGGCGTAAATAGCTACCAGTCAGACAAAACACGGCACCGTCTGGACATAAGACGTATTTCTGGCCGTATTTTTAAATAGATAAATATGGATCACATCAGAGGCTAAAAATACAAGTTGCACGGATGTGTTTCATATTGATCTACTTGCAATGTCTTTAAATCAATTTTTATTAAAATATGACTAATTATTAGTGATATTGTGGGCAAAATTGACACAAGCAGAGGTGATTGATTGCAGGCTGTTAATTTCTATTGATATACCGTTCGGCATTGGAAAATAGTTTTTCACATAATTTTTTCTGGTTCATATACTCTGGTGTGCCTTGTTCCATTGAGTCTAGAGCTTCTTTCGCTGCTTGGTATTCTGTGACCATAATAGAGAATTGCTCTTCAAAGTTGTTTTTTTGTGTTTTTTTATTTGATTTTCTTACGGGTTTTCGCATTTTTAATTCCTTATAGATCCCAAAGTTTCTTTTGTTCTCGTTCTAATAAAATATCTTCAATTTTTTTTCTTATCTTGTGAATGTTATCTGGACTTTCATCTGCATTAAGAGTTTTTACTTTGGAATTCTTTGATTTAGAACCAGTGATTGGTTTTTTCAAATTTCGATCTCCTTCTCTAACATAGAAATATGTAACCCATCGAACATCACATCTTGCGAATGTTTAATTTCGAAAGAAATCCCAACCTAGAAAATTATCATTAGGTGATATGAAATTGGATAAGATTAAAAAACACTATTTATAGGATTTACAGTAGGAAGATAAATCTAAATTTTTTACTGTAAGATTGAGGACTAAAGAACGGTGTTTCTTTATTTAATGAGGGTTTGAATGACTAGATCTCATCATATAAACAAGATCTAGTCATAAATATTTATAGCAAAGTAACGTTAGCAGCTTGTGGGCCTTTATTACCTTGTTCTACGTTGAAAGCAACTTTTTGGCCTTCAGATAATGTTTTAAAACCGTCACTAACAATAGATTTGAAGTGAACGAATAGATCAGCACCACCGTTGTCAGGAGTGATAAATCCAAAACCTTTAGTTTCGTTGAACCATTTTACTAGGCCAGTTGTTTTGTTAGACATATATATATCTCGATAGATTAATGACATTGAAAGAGAAACTACTAAATATGGAATGAAGAAAAAGTTATCGCAGGATATATATGACAAACTGAATCAAAAACTGAGAAGATCTTAAACTAAATTTTATATCAATAGCTCACTGTTAGAACTGGCGCTACTATACACGATGTACACACAATAGATACGCATTTCTTTGCTTTAAATTATTAATGATTAAAATCAGTGGCTTAGTGGTTGTTTTTGGTTGGGGCTAAAGCTAGTGCTAATCCAAATCGACACAATTTTAGTCAGTTAGACACGATAAAAC
Organism: Vibrio mimicus; assembly: GCF_019048845.1. Taxonomy (NCBI): domain Bacteria; kingdom Pseudomonadati; phylum Pseudomonadota; class Gammaproteobacteria; order Vibrionales; family Vibrionaceae; genus Vibrio; species Vibrio mimicus. The sequence goes on along the minus strand of NZ_CP077426.1, from coordinate 1,977,298 downwards.
TATTGAATGTTACCAAGGTAATCCCTGTTTCTAATCGGGGGAATGATTCAAAAATGTGCTTTTGGATTATATCAGTCACCTACACTGAGCAGGCCAAATTGAGCAAAGATCATCCCCACGTTGGTGCCTGATTTACCGCTTATAACTAAGCTATACCCCCAAAAACACTCCGTATTTGTCATCGGTTTGCTTGGGTATAATGCCGCCCAATTTCCAAGTGTCGTATTTAAAAGGTCATACCATGAGTCAATATGTTGTCTGTGCGCTCTACAAGTTTGTTGAGCTCAATCATTACCAAGAGCTGAGAGCGCCGCTGCTGGCACTGATGGAAGAGAACCACATTCGCGGCACATTATTGCTGGCGCAAGAAGGCATTAACGGCACGGTCGCTTCTTCTCGCCAAGGGATTGATGCGCTGTTGGCGTGGTTGGATGACGAACCAAGTTTAAAAGGCACTGTGTATAAAGAGTCTTTTGCCTCTGAGCCACCGTTTAACCGCACTAAGGTCAAACTCAAGAAGGAGATTGTGACCATGGGCGTAGAAGGCATCGATCCACGTCATGTGGTGGGCACTTACGTGAAACCGCAAGATTGGAACGCGCTGATCTCTGATCCAGAAGTGTTGGTGGTGGATACGCGTAACGACTACGAAGTGCAGCTCGGTACGTTTAAAAACGCGCTCAACCCAAAAACTGAGACGTTTCGCGAGTTTCCGCACTATGTGCAGGAAAACCTCGATCCGCAAAAACACAAGAAAGTCGCCATGTTCTGTACCGGCGGGATCCGCTGTGAAAAATCTACTGCTTATTTGAAAGAGCAAGGTTTTGATGAGGTGTATCACCTTGAAGGTGGTATTTTGAAATATCTTGAAGAAGTGCCTCAAGAGCAAAGCCTGTGGGAAGGCGATTGCTATGTATTCGATGGACGCGTTGCGGTAGGGCATGGCCTTGCAGAAAGTGACTATCAAATCTGTAATGCTTGCCGTCTACCGATTACAGAGGAAGACAAGCAAAGCGAGCAATACGAACAAGGCGTCAGCTGTCCGCGTTGCTTTGGGTCACACACGAAAGAGCAGTTAGAGCGTTTCCGTGAACGTGAGAAGCAAGTCCAATTGGCGAAACTGCGCGGTGAAAGCCATATCGGCGAAGAGAGTGCGCACGTCATTGAAGCTCGTCGCGCTGAAAAACTGGCACGCAAAGCGGCGCAGCGTGGTCAGAAAGGTTAACGAGTTGTGAATGGGTGGCTGTTTTGCTACCCACTCACTGCTTGAAATCGCTGGCGAAATTCCCTCGGAGTCATGGCTTTGAGGGTTTTAAATTGGCGGTTAAAGTTCGATAAATTTCCAAACCCAGTTTGCTCGGCAATAAGTGCAATCGGCAGCGCAGAACTTGCCAAAAGCTCACACGCTTTGCCGATCCGAAACTGCTTTAAATGCTCCGAGAAACTCATCCCATAATGCTTTTCAAATAAGCGATACGCCGAGCTCTCACTCAAATGTAAGTGATGGCACAAGTCGGTGATTTTGATCGCTTGCGCGTAGTGCTGCTCCACATACTGTTTCGCCAGCTGAATTTTCTTGTGCGTGTCGCTGTTACTGGTGAGTGGCGTCATTAAATATGGCGCAACGGATAGGCGCTGCGCTTGCGGATCGTCCGCCATCAACAGCAGAGATTCAATCACGCGTAAGCTCTGGTAACTGTGAGCTTGCTGCTCAAGATTTTCCAGTAAATGGGCGACTTGAATCGCGGTCTGCTCGCTCAGGTGTAAACCATAAGCGGCATTTTGCTGTAAGCGTTTTAAAGCTTGAGCCTGCGGTAACACGCTTTGCAATTTATCTAGCCACTCTTGCTTAAACCAGATAATCGTAGAGTGCAGGGTTTTGGATTGATTCAAGTGCTGTCGGCCAGCAATCATATGCGGCAAGCCGGGGCCATAGAGCAAGAGTGTATTGTGTTCAACCCCACCAATCGCATCGCCCGCAAAATAGTTACCGACAAAACGGTGGTCGGGGTTCTGGTAGAGCACCAGTTCATACTCAGTGTGATAGTGCCAAGGACAGGAAAACTCTTCTTTATGAGTGTTACTGTGGAACTCACGCAGTACCCAATCCTGACTGATGCCACTCATCACATTTTCAATTAAAGGCCGCATAAATACCTACACTGTTTTTTTACCTGTCAGTTTGATAGGCCTAGACTAGGGGAGTGGCTCAATTTCTGTCAAATGGTGGATTGATTTTGCAAGAATAGTATTAGAACTGGCTCGAATAACATCAATACAGAATAAGCAGATTCAGTACACTAGCCGCCTCATCTATTCCATGAAATTTCATCTTCAGTTTTGCTACGGAGTTACTGCATGTATCGAGACAAAACCGCCTTACTTTTTATTATGTCGACACTGGTAACAGGTCTGTGCGGGGCTTTTTTCTATCCACTCTCTAGCTTGTTTATTGTTGAGGCGCTCGGTGCCTCACCGATGCAACTGAGCCTGTATATGGTCATGGCCGTGGTCAGTTCAGTCATCGTATCGCAGTGGTTGGCGCGTCAATCTGATCGCCACTGGCAGCGCAAAACCATTTTATTGGTCGCATTGCTCTGCTATTTGATCACTGTGGTCAGCTTTATGTTTATCCGCAGCTACAGCCTCGCCATTTTGGTGGTAGTGTTGTTTGCCAGCGTAAGCGGCGCGTCATTTGGTCAGCTTTTCGCACTTGGCCGCGAATACGCCGATCGCCATCTAACCGACAAAACCACGTTTCTCTCCACCATGCGTGCAGGAATTGCGATTGCTTGGGTATTTGGCCCACCAGCGGCGTTTATGCTCAAAGCCAGTTTTGGCTTTAGTGCTGCCTTTGCAGTTTCTGCGGCGATTGTTTCCTTAGCGATTGTGTTGATTGCCCGCTATTTGCCTGCAGGGCAAAAAACAGCAGTGGTTCAACCGGATGGTACCCAAGCGAATTTAAGAAAATACTCGGCACGTAAGCGTGCGTTGATTGTGCTGTACTGCGTGACTTTGGTCTGTACATTTGGCGCAAATAACCTCTACATCACCAGTATGCCGCTCTATTTATCTCGCGAATTGATGGTGCCTGAACACTGGTTAGGCTTGCTGTTTGGTACGGCGGCGTTGTGTGAAATTCCCGTAATGTTAATGGCAGGAAAACTGGCTCAGCGCTGGGGAACCAACAAATTACTCATGCTTGGGATCGCCTGCGGCATTTTGTTTTACGGTGTTATGCTCACTCATGCTGGGTTCATCGCCATGATAGCGGCACAAGTTCTGAATGGCTTTTTTATTGGCGTATGTGCAACGTTAGGCATGGTGGTTCTGCAAGACATGATGCAAGACCGACTGGGTACTGCATCAACCCTGTTTTCGAGCATGCTCAGTATCAGCACCTTAGTGGCGAGCTTGTCAGTCGGCGTAGTGGGCGAATTTTATAACTACTTCAGCACCTTGTATGTCTCTTTAACTGGGGCGTTTAGCGCACTGCTTTTATTGATGTTGTTTAGTCAATTACAGCGCAAAGTGACACAGGCGGAATTGGCTCAGAGTGCGGTATCAGTCAATTAGAAACGGGTGTCGATGAGCGTTCATTTCGATCGCTCATTGTTTGTACAAAGTGATAGGTGCGTAATTATCCGGTAAATCGTAAAAAATATGTGACCATACTTCCATATCTTATGGTGTTATAAGAAATGTTTATGAAAGAGGGTATTATTTTTAAGAAAGCAAAGTGATTGTGGAGAAAGATGGTGGACAATTTAATTATTGCCCAGTTGAAGAAGGAGTTCTACGCGCAGTTGAGCGCGTTGCAAGCTCATTCTGCACCACAATCAAAACCCACCCTTTCCGTGCTAACCGATGAAGAATTGAGTCAGCTAGAACAAATGTGGATTGAATTGTGCGTCTGGAAAAAGTCGCAAAACTGATTTTTCTCTCCCTATTTTGATGACGGAATGAACCCAACCCACAATGGTTGGGTTTTTTATTGCTCAAAAAGTCATTTGTTATAACATAACAATTTAAGCGTCCGAGTGATCTTTTCTTTGAAAAAAGGGGTATCAGCCCTCATAGTTAGGACACTATTAGAGACAACTTATGCAAATGTTGAGAAACGTGCATCCCGTTACCAAGATTCAAGTGAGTGCAAATATGGCGGAAGTAAGAGCCAGAGTCGATTTCAAAGTCGGAGCCAAAAGTAATATTGACGCAGAAATCCTGTCATTTCATGGACTGCAATCTGATAAAGAGCATGTTGCGGTCATTTTCAAATCAGCGGATACCACCCAAGAAGCCCCTTTAGTGCGTATGCACTCTGAGTGTTTAACGGGCGACGTTTTCCATTCTTCTCGTTGTGATTGTGGGGAACAGTTGGAAGAAACCATTACCAGAATGGGTGAGTCAGGCGGCATTATCCTGTATTTGCGCCAAGAAGGGCGTGGCATTGGTTTATACAACAAGATTGATGCTTATCGTCTACAAAGTCAGGGTATGAACACCTATGAAGCCAACAATCACCTCGGTTTTGGTGATGATCTGCGCGATTTCACTGAAGCTGCACAAATGTTGCAAGCGTTGGGTATCAATAAAATCCGTCTTGTGACGAACAACCCTAAAAAAATCCGTGAGTTGAAAGAACACGGTATTGAAATTGTTGAGGTTGTGCATACCTCAGCTCACATCAAAGCGGGTAATGAAAGTTACTTGAAAGCCAAAGTTTCCCACGGCAAACATCAATTAAAGCTGTAAATTTCTGTTTTATATAGACTTTGAGCCATCTGGTGAAAAATTCAGAATGTTATTAAACCCCACGCTTGTGGGGTTTTTTGTATGTGTGCTTGAAAAAAAATTGTAAATTTGTATTATCTGCAACGAAATGACAAATGATAATAATTTGCAATACATATTAAGCCATACAAGGATGACACATGAAAGTTAAGTCTATTCTCACTTCTGCCATTTTAGCTTCGCTGACGCTGAGTGCTTCAGCCAGCTTTGCAGCAGCACCAACTCAAGCTCAAGTGGTTGAACATTACGCCAACATTGCACATGCCGTTTATGCGGATTCTCGTCTTACCGCTCAGCAGCTGCAAAAATCGATTGATCGTTTCTTGCAAACGCCAACAGCGAAAGGCCTAGAAGAGGTAAAACAAGCGTGGTTGGCTGCTCGTGTTCCTTATCAACAATCTGAAGTTTTCCGTTTTGGTAACACGATCGTCGATGACTGGGAAGGCCAATTGAATGCTTGGCCATTGGATGAAGGTTTGATCGATTATGTATCAGGCAGCTATCAGTATGAGCTGGGCAATGAAGGCGCCAATGCCAACATTATTGCCAACACATCATTGACGATTGGTGCTAATAAGGTCGATGTAAAAGAAATTACTCCTGAACTGCTGGCGAGCCTTAATGAAATCGGTGGTTCTGAGGCGAATGTGGCGTCAGGCTATCATGCGATTGAATTCTTGCTGTGGGGGCAAGATTTGAATGGCACTAAGGCGGGAGCAGGTGCGCGTACTTATACCGATTATCTGCAAGGTAAAGAGTGTACCAACGGCAATTGTGATCGCCGAGCGCAATACCTCAAAGCCGCCGCACAACTTTTGGTGACGGATCTTGAGTGGATGGAAAAACAGTGGGCAAACGGGGAGAAAGGTAACTATCGTCAGCAACTGTTGAACGAATCCAGTGAAAATGGCTTGCGTAAGATGTTGTTTGGTATGGGTTCTCTTTCTCTGGGTGAGCTAGCGGGTGAGCGTATGAAAGTCGCGCTTGAAGCGAATTCAACCGAAGATGAGCACGACTGTTTCTCGGACAACACCCATAACTCGCACTACTACAACGAGCAAGGCATCTACAATATCTTTACTGGCACCTACATTCGTGCGGATGGTTCTGAGCTGAAAGGCCCAAGTCTGTATGAGTTAGTCGCAGAAAAAGATGCCAGTGCGGCAAAAGAGATCCTGCAACAGTTTGAAACTGCCAGAACCCAAGTCGGTGAGTTAGTCACGTCAGCAGAGAAGAATAATCAACATTTCGATCAGCTCATCGCAGCCGATAACACTGCCGGTCACGCAATCATCAATCAAGCCATCATGGCACTTGTGGTTCAAACAGGCTCTATTGAGCGTGCAGCAGGCATTATTGGCATTGATAACCTAAACCCAGATACGGCGGATCACGAGTTTTAATCTGTCACTCTCGTTATCCTTTCCCTCTGTAACACAGAGTAGGAAAGGGGTTGATCGATTTTGCAATAAAACCCAATCCCGCTTTGCGCGAATTACTATACCCAAACGACTTGGCGTTGCAGGTGGCCAACACCGCTGCAGCTTCAAGTCGGAAGGGGATAAAAAGGGATTGGGTTGTTTTTACAGGAACAATGTCATGAAGTCCTCTTTATCTCTGCTGTTGTTGGGTGCCGTATTGAGCAGTTCTGCCTCGGCTGCGGAGATTAAATCGGGTGGTGATACCAGTACCACCAAGGAAGGGGCGAACGCCTTTTCTATGCCAGCGACCAATTTACCGATTACCAAGCGCCTTGATTTTAGTGTGGGGAACAGTTTTTTCCGTAACCCTTGGGTACCCGCACCCGCTTCAACGGATGCTCGTGATGGTTTAGGGCCTTTGTTTAACACCAACGGCTGTCAAAATTGCCACATCAAAGATGGGCGCGGTCATCCGCCAGAGCCTAATGATACCCATGCGGTGTCCATGTTAGTGCGCTTGAGCATTCCGGCCGTGACTGAACAGCAGAAAGCGACTTATGCCCTCAATGGCGTTGTGCCTGAACCCACTTATGGTGGTCAGCTACAAGATTTTGCGCTGCCAGATCAAAAGCCCGAAGGGCGCATTCACATCACTTATGATGAAGTGGTGGTCACTTTCGCTGACGGTACGCCAGTCGCCTTACGTAAACCGAATTTGAAAATCTTGGATCTCGCTTATGGCGACATGCATCCGGATGTACAAATGTCGGCACGGGTCGCACCACCAATGATTGGACTTGGACTTTTGGAAGGGATTGCAGACCAAACCTTACTGGAGTGGGCAGATCCAGAAGATCGCGATGGTGATGGCATTTCTGGACGAGTCAACCAAGTCCGTGATGTACGAACCGGTGAAACTGCGATTGGCCGCTTTGGTTGGAAAGCCGGGCAGCCCAACATCATGCAGCAAAATGCGGCCGCCTTTAATGGCGATCTGGGTTTAACCAGCCACCTGTTTCCACAAGAAAACTGCACGGAAAAACAGACGCTATGCCGCGAGCTACCGAGTGGTGGTTCACCAGAGGTCAGCGACAATATTTTGGATTTTGTCGAGTTCTATGCTCAGCACTTAGCGGTTCCCGTGCGTCGCAACGTGCAAGATCCTCAGGTGCAATTGGGTGAAAAACTGTTTGCCCAAGCGGGCTGCCAGTCTTGCCATAAAACAGAAGTCGTAACTCAGGAAAATGCCGATCGCCCTGCACTTTCCAAGCAGCGTATCCAGCCTTACACGGATCTGCTGTTGCACGATATGGGCGAAGGCTTGAGTGATGGTCGCCCGGAAGCGTTAGCATCCGCACGTGAGTGGCGTACTGCACCTTTGTGGGGAATTGGTTATACCCAAGAGGTGAATGGACACACTTATTTCTTGCATGATGGTCGAGCACGCAACGTGATGGAAGCGGTACTGTGGCACGGTGGTGAAGCGCAAGCGAGTCGCGACAAAGTACTGCAATTTGATAAAGCACAGCGTGAAGCGCTGATTGCCTTTTTGAATTCGCTTTAGGAGATGAGGATGAAAAAAACGCTGACTCTTTTGGCTCTGTCGTTACTGACCGCGTGTCAGAGTGCTTCAAATCCTGACCATTCCAGCCAAGCGGTGTTCGAGTTAGAACGTGAATATGCAGAAACTCTCGCTGAGCAGACCGGACAGTTGCAGCAGAGAGTGACTCAATATTGCCAAGCGCCGAATGGAGACATCACACCACTTAAACAGCAGTGGCAAGCCAGTATGCAAGCGTGGATGCGTTTGCAAGGCCAGCAGCGTGGCCCGAGTGCGGCGCTGGATCTGAGTTGGAATATGCAGTTTTGGCCAGATAAAAAGGACACCACTGGGCATAAGATGAAGCAGTTACTGGCTAAGCCTCAAACATGGACGGCGGATGACATTGCGAAACAGAGTGTCGCGGTACAAGGTCTTGGTGCATTGGAATGGCTGATCTTCGATAGCAAATCGGCTTTATTGACTGAGCCACAGCAAGCTTGTCCCGCGGCGGTTGCGATTAGCCACCATGTGCAGCGCAATGCGCAAAACATTGCTCAGGCTTGGCAAGAAAATCCGTGGCAAACGCTGGATGAACAAGCGTGGCGAGCCGAGTACATCGCTCTGCTTTCTAATCAACTTGAATTTGCTCTCTCTAAACTTAATCGACCACTGGCGAACATTGGTCAGCCACGGCCGTATTTTTCCGAATCATGGCGTTCTAAAACCTCGCTCAGTAATATGCGTTATAACTTGCTAGCGATTCAGGCGCTCTATCATGCCGATGGACAAGGGCTGGATGCCATGCTGCGCGAACAAGGTATGGTGACGACGGCAGATCGCGTCTCCGAACAGTTGGCGGGGATTATCGAAACATGGCCGCAACAAGCCAGCCTGTTTGACATGTTGCATACGAAAGCAGGGTATCGAGAGGTGTTAGTGCTGCGTGATAAGTTCGAGCAACTGAACTATTTGCTGCACGATGAAGTGGCAGTGGGGCTTGGCGTGGTGATTGGGTTTAATGCAACCGATGGTGACTAATGCAACTCGCCGCAATTTGCTGAAAGCGGCACTGTTTGGTGGTTGTACGCCTTGGCTGGTCAACGCTTGTAGCTCCACACCATCATCCGCGTGTGCCTTAATTGGCTGCGCGATTGAGGGGCGAGAGCGTTTCAGTGTGGTAATGGCCGATAGCGCAGGGCAAAAAATCGGCCAATTGCCTCTGCCAGCCAGAGGGCATGGGATTGCCATTCACCCTCATTTGCCACAGGCCGTTGCGTTTGCGCGGCGACCGGGGCAGTTTATGTCGGTGTTTGATTACCAAACAGCGCAACAAATTGTGCTGCGTTCTGCCGATGCACAGCGTTACTACTATGGGCATGGTGTGTTTTCAGCAGATGGCCGCTTTTTGTATGCCACGGAGGGGGAGCAAAAAACCAGCCGTGGCGTGATCGGCGTGTATGACGTTTCCGAACGCTATCAGAAAGTCGCTGAATTTAGCGGCTTTGGTGTTGGCCCTCACGAAGTGATTTTAATGGCAGATGGTCGTTTGGTGGTGGGGGTTGGTGGTGTGCATACCTTTGGCCGTGAGCCACTGAATCTGGACACCATGCAGCCGAGTTTGACTTACCTCTCTGCACAAGGTGAGGTATTAGATCAAATCACACTTGCCGATCGTCATCTGAGCATTCGCCATCTAGCGCATGATGGGGCGCAAACCGTTTTGTGTGGTCAGCAATATCGTGGCCAGCCGGATGACTACCCACCGCTAGTCGCCATGCACAAAGGCTCAGGGCCGCTCATTCCATTGCAAGCAGAGCCCGAGCAGTGGGCGCGTTTCAATCACTATATCGCGAGTATTGCTGCGACGGAGGAGTGGATTCTTGCGACTTCACCACCAGGAAATTGCTATGGAATTTGGTCTAAAGCCACAGGCGAACTGGTGGAACTTGCCGCTTTGTCAGATGCTTCTGGCGTCGTGGTTCGCCATGGTGCCTTTCAGGTGAGTTCGGGCTCAGGGAAAATTATTCTGCAATCGGCACCAGAGCACGCTCAAGCCTACATGAGTCAAGTGATGTGGGATAACCATTGGTCAGCGATTGGATGAATGAGCATGCTTGCGTATCAAAAGCGCGTTTTATAACCAAGGAATGAGAAAATGTAGAACGACTGACGATAAAACGAGACATCGGTGAAAATATATCTATCAACAGCTTAAATTTGCGACTGACCTTTGCCATACTTGATGCATCTTTGGCCAAAAGGGCGTTTTGATGAAAAGCAGAGTTGTTGTTGCTATCGCGTTGTTATTGTTTGTTATTCCATGTTCAGCAGCTCAGCGCTTTGTCGAGTTGGGTTGGCTTGAATCTAACGCTCCCGTCTATGAACAAATGGTCAATCCTGCATTGGTTGAAGAGATTTATCAAAATAACAATGACCAACTGTTGTGGAGTGATTTAACAACGGCAAAGCATTTTGAAACTCAATTAGAAGTTATTCATCGTGCGGGCTTTAGCCCATTCTTTAAACAACAACTTTTAGAGTTAAAAATATACCGTCAGCAAGACAAGTGGCATGAGTATGACCTGTTGGCAACGGATACCTTATTACAGTATCTCAGCTATGCAGAACTTGCTCCGCAAATTGGCATTTCATGGTTCTTTGAAGGGCAGCTCGACAAACCGCTTGCTGCGCCAAGTGAAGAGGCACAGCTTGCCTTGCATATGGCTATCGGTAATCAAACGCTAGATCAGTTGATTGATGAATACACACCGAGAGATCCTACCTATCAGCAATTGCTTCACACCTATCAATCTTTATTGGCAACCGAATCTCAGGATATTCCTCTTTATGAGCAGACTGGATTAAAGCGTCTGGGTGATCCCTTAACGCATCGTGATGCGTTAGTGCGTCGTTTATCTTTAGTGAATATCGATATCACCGAGGTTCGTGACGATATTACGTTTTATGATCAGGCTCTAGTGAATCCGATCAAGCAGTTCCAGAGTATGCATGGTTTAAAACCGGATGGCGTTGTAGGGCCGGAAACCATGAAATGGCTGAACAAATCCATGGCGGAGAGAGTCTCATTGTTGGCGCTTAATGCTGAACGCTTACGTTTGTGGCCAGCACCGCAAGATACCGCGATTGTGGTGAATGTACCGGGTTTTGCGATGAAATATTGGGATGCGGGACAGGAAGTGTTTGAAGCTAAAGTGGTGGTAGGGCGTGTTACACGGCCCACTCCTGTTATGAATACCAAACTGGATTCGCTCATCATCAACCCGACTTGGAATGTGCCACGTAAAATCATGGTGGAAGATATCCTGCCGATGGTGAAACGTGACCATGAATACTTAGCGAAGCATCAAATGGAGATCATTCGTGGTTGGAATGACCCCGAAGTGGTGGATCCGCAGCTCATTGATTGGGCCAGTGTTGACCCTGAAACTTTCCCATATCGGATGCGTCAGCAGGCTGGAGTGCAGAATGCGCTCGGCATGTACAAATTCAATACCCCTAATTCACGTGCGATTTATCTGCACGACACGCCAAGTAAGCATTTGTTTAATAATGCTGCACGTGCCTTTAGTTCTGGGTGTATTCGTGTCGAGAATGCACAGAAATTCGCACAGACTTTGTTAGAACAGCAAGGCATTGTGCTCAATGAACTTCCAGAGAAAACCAAAACCATCGCGCTGAAGAAGCGGATCCCTGTGCACATCATCTATCAAACCGTTTGGTATGAAGGCGGGAAATTGCAGTATCGTGACGATATTTACCGTTACGACACCTCGGCATTGAGCAATGGTGACACGTATCCAAATTTGACTAAAATTTGACAGCAGAAAATTTCCTTTATTGCTCAAGGAATAAGCTAAGTATCGACTTGAATTAGTGATAGCTAGCACGTTTTATGCATTTGATATCGGACCCAGAGTTCGGTACTTTCCGTATCAATAAAGCTAAGTTCGGTAGGTAATAAAGTGCAAACAACACGACGAGATTTTCTAAAACTGACCGCAGGCGGAATAATTTTAGCCGCTTGCACCCCCAGCATTGCGCTCGCGAGTTATGCCGCTAAACCAAGGGAATTGGCGTTGAGTAATTTGCACACAGGCGAAAGCATTGAAACGCGTTATTTCAATGGTAAAAACTATGTTCGCTCAGAATTGAAGCGTTTGAATTACTTGTGTCGTGATTTTCGTCGTGACGAAGTTCATGCCATGGACAAAGTGCTGTTTGATCAGTTATGCCAGATTCAACAGCTATTAGGTACTCAAGCGGAAGTGCATATTGTTTCGGGTTACCGCTCTCCAGCAACCAACAAACAGTTACGTAAAAAATCGAAAGGAGTGGCGAAGAAGAGCTACCACATGTCGGGGCAGGCTATCGATTTTCGTTTGGACGGCGTGTCACTCAAGAAAATCCGTGAAGCCGCGATTAGTTTGCAGGTGGGTGGCGTAGGTTACTATCCGAAAAGTCAATTTATCCATATTGATACGGGGCCTGTTCGTCAGTGGGTTGGAGCCTAACTTGTCAAAGGCTGGCGTTAGTGACATAGTGCCCGCCAGTTAAGAATCAGACAGGATAGGTTTATGTCTTTACAATATCAGGTGGTGCCCGTTACGGCTTTTTCTCAGAACTGTTCGATCGTGTGGTGCGATGAAACCATGGAAGGGGTCGTGGTGGATCCGGGCGGTGATGTGAAACAACTGGCGATGTTGATCGCAGAGCTCGGTGTGAAAGTGACCCAACTGGTACTGACTCATGGTCATCTGGATCATGTTGGTGGCACTGAGCCACTGGCTGAGGCTCTTGGTGGTACTCGCATTGTTGGTCCACACAAAGCAGATAACTTCTGGCTGCAAGGCTTGGAAGGGCAAAGCAAAATGTTTGGTTTCCCTCTTACTGAAGCATTTGAACCGGATCAATGGCTGAATGATGGTGACGTGGTCACGTTTGGTAATCAAGCCCTGCAAGTTCTGCATACTCCGGGTCATACACCGGGTCATATCGTGTTGTTTAGTGATTCAGCTCGACTCGCTTTTGTGGGTGATGTGTTGTTCAACGGCAGCATTGGCCGTACTGATTTTCCACAAGGGGATTTCAATACTCTCATCGCTTCGATTAAGAATAAGCTGTGGCCATTGGGTAATGATGTAACTTTTATTCCCGGCCATGGGCCTCAATCCACATTTGGCCGTGAACGTGCCAATAACCCGTACGTAGCGGACGAAATGCCTCTTTATTAAATTCCTTTCTACGGATTATGTTCTGGCTCGGCGGCGGCAAGATAGCGCCGAGCCAATCCGACAAACTCTTCCGCGCTGCGATCCAAATCCTGCTCTGCAATAAACAGGTCATATCCAAAGAATTCCCGTTGATACCGCATTCGATTAGCTAACATGGCTTGCAGGCCAGTAAACTGGTTACCTTGACTATCGAGGTATGGGCTTGAATCTAAAACCAGATCGTCAAATTGATGATGTTTAGACTGCTGTTGTGCCCCTAAGTAAAGCAGCGCACGTTGACTGAGTAGCACTTGAGTGGAAAGGCGTGGGCATATGCTCTTGAGGTAAGGGGCGTACTCTTTCAAACGGATCCCCACCCAAGGCAAAGGTTGATGCCAACCTTCGCTCTCATAACTGCATACGCCGAATTGGCTAACGTTATTCCATTTCACTACCCATCCACCTTGATAGAAATGTTGTTGAAAATGCGTGGAGGTCAAGGTATAGGCGACTTGCCCTTTGAGCATTAACCAATAAGCCAATCCTCCCCATGTGAAAAGTGCCAATAGGCCGATCAGTGCTTGCAGTGTGGTTTGTGCAAGCCAAGCTATTCCAACCATGAGAATTAGGCCTAGCAGAGCTAAGCCTATGATGACTTTGGATGTGAAATGAAGTTGGTGATTGTATAGCTGCAAAGTGGGCATACCATCCTCGCTTTTTCATTGCTTCGCACAAATTATAGCCATGTGAACGATAAGAAGTTCAATTGTCGTTGAGAACTTGACCTCATCCCTACAAACAATCGGAGTAATTTGTTATAAAGCGCGCTTCAAAATTTTATGACTGCTTTTAGGCAGTGAAATGGAGACCGACCCGATGAGATTAGCTCATAAGCGTAAAGTGCAGGCCAAGCTGCAAAAGCGCATTAAAGCGATCGTTGCAAACCTTGCTACGGTAAAAGCAACGATGAAACCGAACACATCTGTGCAACAAAAAGCTCAGAATGTGCACTCAAAGGCCCCTTCGGCACACAAAGTAGAGCAAGCGGTAGCCCCCACTGTGATTAGCCAACTGACTCCAAAACAACAACAAGTGCTTGAAATTGTGCGTGATGCGGCTGAAGGCATTAACCCTAAAGCGATTGGTTTGATTGCAGGTCAAGATGAAGCGAAAGCCTCTGCATGGGCAGCGGGCGCATTGAAAAAGCTGCTTGATGAAAAGCTGGTTGAGAAAAGCCAAGCGGGTAATAAAGTCACTTATACGTTAGCGGTGTAAGCTGTTTGCAAAGCTCCGTTTTTGGAGCTTTGCTTTTCTGCTATTAATAGTTGCCAACGTTTAGCTGTATCTTTGTCACATTTTTTACTCTTTTCTTTAAAACTCTCTCCCGAAAAAATTACTACGTATTCTTCTAATTAGATCATACTTTATTTGTATCTAACTCATTGTTTTAAAATTATTTTTAAATTTTTCCTACGTGCTATTACTTACGACTAATAGCGAATTCGTTAGCGTGATTTGTTAAGTGCCTGCGTGGTCTCGCCGATTTTTTCTGTGATGAAAATCGACCACATTGGTGATGAGCCTGTCGCAGGGTGCGCAGGTATTGATAACCAAGGACGTCAAACAATGAGTCTTATCCATCAATCCGTATCACGAGTCATTAAACGAAGTGCGCTGCTGATTGCGGCAGGTATAGCATTGCTCACCACTTCTGCGTTTGCAGAAGAGAAAGTGTACCGCTTAACGCTGGCAGAAACGTGGGGACCTAACTTCCCGATTTTTGGTGACACCACGAAGAATATGGCAGCCATGGCCGAGAAAATGTCCAATGGCCGTCTACAGATCCGCATTGATTCTGCCAACAAACATAAAGCGCCGTTGGGTGTGTTTGATATGGTGAAATCCGGCCAGTACGATATGGGACACTCTGCTTCTTATTACTGGAAAGGCAAAGTGCCGAACACGCTGTACTTTACTTCAATGCCTTTTGGTATGACGACTGCAGAGCAATATGCGTGGTTCTATCATGGCGGTGGTATGGAGCTAATGGATAAAGTTTACTCGCCACACAACATGCTCTCTTTCCCTGGCGGTAATACCGATGTGCAGATGGGCGGTTGGTTTCAAAAAGAGATCAATACTGTTGAAGACCTGCAAGGCCTGAAAATGCGTATTCCCGGTTTTGCCGGAGAAATATTAGCGGAACTCGGTGCTAAGCCAACCAACATTGCTCCGGGAGAACTGTACACCTCATTAGAACGCCGCACGATTGATGCGTTGGAATGGGTGGGTCCATCACTCGACCTTCGTATGGGTTTTCACAAGATTGCCCCTTATTACTACACGGGTTGGCATGAGCCTGCGACTGAGCTGCAATTCTTAGTCAACAAGCGTACTTGGGAGAAATTGCCTGAAGATTTGCGTGAGATTTTACGTGTTGCGATGCGTACTGCCGCTTATGACATGTATGTTCAATCAGTACACGAAAGTGGCAAAAACTGGGTTTCGATTACACAAGAGTTTCCAGATATCAAAGTCAAAACCTTCCCAGCACCCGTGATTAAGGCGTTGCGTGAAGCGAATGACCGCTTGCTCGCGAAACACGCCGAGGAAGATCCTCTTGCGAAAGAGATTCAAGAATCACAAGCCAATTATTTGAAGCAAACTCGTAGTTGGACAGACATCTCATTACGCGCTTATCTCAACAGTGAATCGCAGTAATATGTCAAATGCTGTCTAGGAAGCCCAAGAAAAGTACATAACAATAAAGCTCCGTGCACATGGGTGACACGGAGCAATTTAATTCGACAGGGAGTTGAGAATGAGAAGTCTGATTTATGTTGAGCGGTTATTTAACCGTCTTAGCGATCTACTGGGGTGGCTCTCCAGTGTTCTGTTCATTTTATTAGTGGCAAATGTGGTGTATGACGTTGTGATGCGTTACGCCTTCAATGATGTTTCGATCGCATTTCAAGAGTTAGAGTGGCACCTGTTTTCCGCGGTGTTTTTGCTCGGTATTCCTTACGCAATTAAAGCGGGTGGACATGTACGAGTCGATATCTTTTATGAACGTTTATCCATGAAGGCACAGGCTATTATCGATGTGCTAGGGACAGTGTTTTTCCTCCTGCCATTTTGTCTTTTAGTAGTTTATTTCGGGATTGATTTCGCCAAGGAAAGTTATGAGCTTGGTGAAACGTCTGGCGATCCGGGGGGCCTGCCTTACCGTTGGATTATCAAAGCGATGATACCGGTTGCTTTTGCATTTATGGCTGTAAGTGGTGTCGGTCTGGTGATTCATTCGCTCAATAAAGTGTTTAACCCCCGTTTGATCCATGCAGATCTTCACTCAACGAAGTAAGGGAAACGTATGATTGGTATTATTATGTTTTTCGTTGCCCTGTTTGCGCTTTTAATCGGTTTTCCAGTGGCGTTTACCTTTGGTGGTATTGCACTGATTTTTGGAGTGTGGGCAGAAGGCATAGAGATGTTCGCGTTTATGCCTTACCGTATTCAATCGATTATGGAAAATACCGTATTGATGGCAGTGCCGCTGTTCGTATTTATGGGGCTGGTGCTGCAAAAAACCAAACTGGCGGAGCAGTTGCTCGAATCCATGGGGCGTTTGTTTGGTGGCATTCATGGTGGGGTGGCGATATCTACCGTATTGGTAGGAACCTTATTGGCCGCTTCTACGGGAGTTGTGGGTGCTTCAGTCGTAGCGATGGGACTGATCTCTTTGCCTGTTATGCTCAAATACAATTACGACAAAGGGTTAGCGTGTGGCACCATCTGTGCGTCAGGAACGTTAGGGCAGATCATTCCGCCTTCAATTGTGCTTATTCTATTGGGTGATGTTCTTGGTGTGCCAGTCGGCGATCTGTTTCAGGCCGCTGTTTGGCCTGGGTTGATGTTGGTGTTGGCATACATCATCTACATCCTGATTTACGCTAAACTCAATCCACAAGCGGCGATGCCGATTGAATCGGATGCTGAATTATCTCGCCGCCAAGAAGTGATTAAAGCACTGAAAGCGGTAATTCCACCTCTTGCTTTGATTGTGGTGGTGCTCGGTTCGATCTTCGCCGGTGTCGCGACACCAACAGAATCCGCTGCACTCGGTGGCGCTGGGGCAATTTTACTGGCACTGGCTTATGGCCAGTTCAGTTGGAAAATGGTGTATGACGCCTCAAAAGAGACCGTGAAAGTGACGGCTATGGTGTTCGCGATTTTGCTAGGAGCAACCGCATTCTCAATGGCGTTTACCTACACGGGGGGGGATGAGTTAGTCGAAGAGTGGATGATGAATCTGCCGGGAGATAAATGGGGTTTCCTGATTGTCACTATGTTGGTGATTTTGGTGTTGGGTTTCTTCATTGATTTCGTGGAAATTTGTTTCATTATCGTACCGATTCTCGCTCCAGTGGCGGTTTTGCTCGATGTCGATATGACTTGGTTCGCGATTTTGATTGCGATGAACCTGCAAACATCCTTCTTAACACCACCGTTTGGGTTTAGCTTGTTCTATCTCAAAGGGGTGGCGCCTAAATCGGTCACAACTATGGATATTTATCGCGGAGTCGTGCCTTTTATCCTCATTCAAATCTTGGTGTTGGTTTCGATTCTGGTATTCCCTGGCTTTTATGGAATGTGATCCGACTCAAGACTGAGCGTATCGAAATTCAATCGCTCAGAACAAGTTGTTAGAGTGAAACTGCTTTTCGAAGGGTCGAAAAGCAGTTTTTGTATGAGGAGAAGGAATGCCTCTCAAAGCCAAATTGATTTTGCTGGCTTTACTGCCGTTATTGCTTGCCACGGCAAGTATCAGTTGGATCTCGATTCATCAAGCCAAAACCTTAGGTCAACGTGAGGTCGAGATTTTCCGCGCTAAGTTAATTGAGGAGCGCGAAACCTCTTTAAAAGACAGCGTTGATGTGGCTTTCGATGCGGTGCGATTAATTGCCAACAATCCCAATCTAACGCAAGCAGAAGCGCAGCAGCAGGTTAAAGCAGTGCTCACCAACATCCGTTATGGATCGGATGGCTATTTTTTTGCTTATGATGCTTTAGGTACGAATTTAGTTCATCCCACTCAGCCAGAACTCGTGGGGCAAAACTTGTGGGAGCTGCAAGATGAACGGGGAGATTACCTGATTCAAGCTCTGCTGTTCCAAGCTCAATCTGGCGGTGGCTACCATCAGTATTTATGGCGCAAGCCATCGACAGGGGAAACGGTCCCTAAACTCAGTTATTCTGCTTGGCTTGATGATTGGCAATGGATGATTGGTACGGGTCTATACATTGAAGATGTCAGCCATGAAGTGGAAAAAATGCAAGCGGCGATCAATGCCAACATCGATACCACCTTCTTCTCTGTGGTGGTGATTGTGATCGTTACAGTTGCGGTTATCGTGGTGCTGACATTAGCAATTAACCTTCATGAGCATCGTTTAGCAGATAAGAATTTAAAAGATTTGGTGCATAAAACCGTTCTTTTTCAAGAGGATGAAAAGAAACATCTCGCGCGTGAATTGCATGATGGGATCAATCAACTTCTCGTCTCCAGCAAATGCCATCTTGAGTTGCTAGGAAGCCAATTGCAGGATCCGAAACAGTTGATGCACTTAGAAAAATCCCAATTTTCCCTAATGACGGCAATCAATGAAGTTCGGCGAATTTCGCATCATTTGCGCCCGAGTGCGTTGGATGATTTGGGCTTGCAAGCTGCATTAACTACTTTGTTAGAGGACTTTAAGTTGCACTCGCAAATGGAGATTGAAATGTTGTTTGACACCCAACCGGGTAAGCTAAAATCGGAAGTGGCAACCACACTGTATCGAGTGGTGCAAGAATCGCTCAATAATATCGAAAAACATGCTAAAGCGCGTAAGGTTACCGTGTTATTGCAGCAGATGGGTGATATGTTGCAACTAATGGTGCGAGATGATGGCGTGGGCTTTTCCAGTAAAGAAGCGCTGCAAAAACGTGGTATTGGTTTGCGTAACATGCGTGAACGTGTGGAGTTTATTGGCGGTGAATTTGAATTAAGCAGCGAGCCTCAGTTGGGCACTGAAATTACCGTTTTGTTGAAGTTGGATGGAAACGTTTATGGATAAACCAATCAGAGTCGTGATGGTCGATGACCATCAAGTAGTATTGGATGGTTTTATTGCCCGCTTAGAGCAAGAGTCAGAAATTGAAGTGGTTGCGACAGCGAGTAATGGCTTGGAAGCGCTAGAGTTGGTTAAACTGCATCAGCCCGATGTGGTGCTGATGGATGTCAGCATGCCGATCATGAACGGTATTGAAGCGACACGCCTAATCAAAGAAGAAGTGCCCAACACCAAAGTGTTGATGTTAACCATGCATGATAACCGCGAATACATTATGCAAGTGATGCAGGCGGGGGCGATGGGTTACATGCTCAAAGAGATCTCAGCGCTAAAAATGGTGCAGGCGATCAAAACGGTTAATCAAGGTGCGACTTACTTTTGTGAATCGACCACCACCACACTGTTTAGCCAAGAAATTTTACCTATGGCTAATAAACCTAACCCACTTAGCCGTCGCGAAGAAGCGATTTTGCGTATGGTTGCACAAGGGTGTAGCAGTAAAAAAATCGCCACTTTACTTAATATCAGCTACCGCACGGTTGAAACTCACAGACAAAACATCAAGCATAAACTCGACATTCACTCCACAGCAGAGCTGGCTCAATACGCGTTACAACACGGCTTGCTTGAGTGAGCCTATTCAGGTTGGGTGATACTGCCAATGGTGAGCACGGGTGCGGCATCCATATCCTGCGCATTCATCATGGCCGAAATACGTTGCACTGAAGAAAGCAGCAAGCTTTGTTCCCAATCTTGTAATTGATGAAACTGTTCCACAAAACTTTCTTGCAACGGCTGTGGTGCTTGAGCCAGCAGCTTACGCCCGCCATCGGTTAAATGAGCATGTACTTTGCGTTTGTCACTGTTACTACGCACGCGTTGCACATACCCATTACGTTCCAATCTGTCCAAAATAGTGGTTGCCGTGCCTTGGCTCATATTGGTGTGCACGGCCAGTTCTCGAATTGTGGCTTCTTCACCTAAGTTATGGATTGAGCGCATTAAGATCAATTGTGGTCCAGTAAGCCCGGCATCTTTATTGAGTTTTTTTGAGTGCAGATCAATAGCGCGGATGATCTGACGGAGTGCGACTAATACTTCTTCGTGCTTTTCCACAGCGGGCCCACCAAATTTGTGCTGAATTAAGCGCGAACCATACCTTACTTCCCTTGGTTTTTAAAGCGTTGAGCTAAGAGTAACTTTCACTCTTATTTTGGTTTTATTTGATGTTTTTAATTCCCCCAAAATGCTTTGAGTGCAAATTAATTTATTTTTATTTGGTTTACTGAAGTCTTGGGGTTTTGCGTGGTTTTTAGTCGGAAAAGTAATAAATTAGAGGGGTTAACTGGATTTTTTCTGTGATCTGTGTAAGATAATCGTGATTTTCATGAATGGAATTAACAATGAGTACAAAGCAATTCGTGATTTTTTCTTTGAAAATGCTTTGTTGTCATTGTTATTGAGCTCGATTTAAATGACTCAGAGAGGATACATGACGAAAGAAATTGATAAGTACAGTATCGATAATACGGATTACACCGTAGGCCAAGATAATGTACAAAAATGGGGGTTTGATGTGCACAATCCTGTTTTCGGGATTAGTGCGGGTTTGATCGCCGCATTTTTATTACTGACTGTGCTGGTGGATGCCCATGAAGCCAAAGTTGGGCTAGATGATCTCAAACAGAGCATCATTGCGAGCTTTGACTGGCTATTTATTTGGTCAGGCAACTTGTTCCTACTGTTTTGTATTGGGTTGGTGATTTCTCCGTTTGGCAAGATCCGTTTGGGTGGACAGTCGGCGAAAGCAGATCACTCCTTTTTATCTTGGCTCGCCATGCTATTTGCAGCCGGAATGGGTATCGGGTTGATGTTCTGGAGTGTTGCTGAGCCTGTCGCTTATTACACCGGCTGGTATGAAACCCCACTGGGTGTTGAAGCTAATACACCGCAAGCAGCACAACTTGCGATGGGGGCAACTATGTTCCACTGGGGGCTTCACCCGTGGGCGATTTATGGTGTCGTTGCGCTTTCTCTGGCTTTTTTCTGCTACAACAAAGGGCTGCCACTTTCAATGCGCTCAGTCTTTTATCCGTTATTGGGTGATCGTGCTTGGGGCTGGGCTGGGCATATCGTGGATATTCTTGCGGTATTGGCCACTCTGTTTGGTTTGGCAACGTCACTGGGGCTTGGTGCGCAGCAAGCGGCTTCAGGGATCCACCATGTATTTGGCTTTGAGTCAGGTATTGGCCTACAAATTGCGGTCATCTGTGTCGTTACCGGTTTAGCCACATTGTCTGTTGTTCGTGGCATTGATGGTGGTGTGAAAGTGATCTCTAACATCAATATGGTCGTGGCATTTTTACTGCTGTTCTTGGTTGCAGTGATTGGTTATAGCGTAACTTTTACCTCAATCCCGGCCACGTTATTGGCTTATCTGCAAAATCTCATCCCACTGAGTAATCCTCATGGTCGTGAAGATGAAGTGTGGTTTCAAGGTTGGACAGTCTTTTATTGGGCGTGGTGGATCTCATGGTCACCTTTTGTTGGTATGTTCATCGCTCGTGTTTCTAAAGGACGCACAATCCGTGAATTTATTGTGGCGGTATTATTGATCCCGACCTTAGTGACCTTGGTATGGATGTCGGTATTTGGTGGCCTCGCTGTTGATGAAGTAATGAATAATGTCGGTGCACTTGGCCAAAATGGATTAACCGATGTTTCGCTCGCGATGTTCCAACTGTTTGATTCACTGGTTTACGGCAAAGTACTTTCGGTGATTGCGGTTGTGCTGGTATTAGTGTTTTTCATCACCTCATCGGATTCCGGTTCACTGGTGATCGACAGTATTACGTCAGGCGGTAAATTAGATTCTCCTGTATTGCAGCGCGTATTTTGGGCTGTGTTGGAAGGGGCAGTGGCAATTGCCTTGTTATGGATTGGTGGTACAGAAGCCGTGCAAGCATTACAAGCGGGGGTAATTTCAACGGCGCTGCCATTTACCGTCATTTTGCTGCTTATGTGTGTCAGTTTGTGGAAAGGGCTAAAGACAGAGCCTGAGTTTTCTTCCCAAACTAAAAGCCTTAGCCAGCATTGATATGAGAGGTGCTTGGCAAAAATGGTAAGGGATATGAGTTTCCTATCCCTTCGAGAATGCATAAAAAAGCGCGGAGAGTTCCCCGCGCAAACTATCTGACGATAGATAGGAGCAGCTTTTTACAAAGCTGTGAACAAGGTGTTCTGAGTGTCAGGTGTCCAGTCTTGCTGAGAAACATGAGGGACATTAACCAAATAGCGTTTGCCTTTATAATTCACTACATCACCTTGATCATAGGCGACATTGAGCGTCCAATTTGTCGCTGGGTCAGCATTTGTCCATAAACTAGACGTTGATGAAGGTGCCCAATCCTCTTGCGCCGTGTGCGCTGTTACTGCTTTGTATACAGCCCCCTGATGCAGCACATACTCTCCAGATTGATAACTCTTACCAACTGTCCAACGTGGAGTGTAATTATCAATCGTATCAAATACATAACCTGCTTCTTTCGCAAGACGGATAAATTCAGCCAGTTTTGGTAAGTTCTGAGTTGCCCCCATACCACGTTTACCGTCTTCAAATAAAAATTCGTGTGTTAGAACAATGACTTTATCTGCATGCAGTGGTGTACCACAGGGGAATTCTTGTGCTTTCGAGTTAATCGGTTCAATCGTTGTCGGTGAACAGCTGTTTAATGCTTTATCCACATAACTCAAAAAGGGTACAGCCTCAGTTAAACTATTGGCAGGCATAGGAATACCCCAGTTTTCTGGCGCCCAATCTACATCCCAACCATGAGTTTGATAACCTTGGTTCGCAAGAATGTTTTGTACTTGGATGGATGCTTTAACACTGTTTGAAGGATTTGCTGGATCACAGACATAACCTGGTTCCCAAGGTTTCAGGTTGTCTGAAGTCGCACATAAGCCATCCGCTTGAAAGTGTTTTGTAACCCGCCAGCCATTGGTATATGGCAGACGAGCAAGTTCATTCCCCTTATAGTTAGGGTAACTACGAATGGTGGGCAGGTACTTTTCAAGAGTGATCAGGTTTTGTTCAAATGTGGCTGCATCATGAACGGGATCTTGATAAGAGTTGATTTGGTGGTTGCCTGTTGCATTACAGTCAGCTCCACTTGTTGGGCCAAACTCTTCAACACAGTTGTGGATCATATGGTCGTAGCTGTGGTTGCCCACAATATGACCAGAATCTAGTGCTAGTTTTAAAGCCTCCAAAGAGCGATCTTCATTTTCATCACCAATGCCATCCAAGTGCCAAGCGTTAAAATAAAATGTAGCTTTTACACCACCTTGGTTTAAAACCTTAATCACTTCGATAGACGCGTTGATTGGACCGTCATCAAATGTCAAATAAATCGTGCCTTTAGGAGTGCTGTTTGCAAGTGAAGGGCCAGTAATTGCTAGAGATATTGCAGTTAATAGAGCCAAGTTTTTTAATTTCATTTTAAAGTCCATTATTTAAATAAAATATTTTGGAGTGACGTTGCTAGTGCCTTTATTGATATAAATGACAAATTAGCCCATGGTGCTTATTTGACTTCTCTAATTATCCTATCCAGAAAGTTATCCCTAGAAATAGTGCCAACTATCTAAAATGGGATTTTGTTCACGAATAACGCAACCGGTTGCGCTTTTTTATGTTGTTTTAATTTGCTACAGTTTTTAGGTCGATATTTAAACAAGGGAAGTTTGGGTCATGAAAAAAATCCTACTCTGCTGTAGTGCTGGGATGTCTACCAGTATGTTAGTTAAGAAAATGCAGCAAGCTGCTGAAATAAAAGGGATTGAGTGTAAGATTGATGCGTTGTCGGTCAATGCGTTTGAAGATGTAATCCAAGAGTACGATGTCTGCTTATTGGGTCCTCAAGTGCGCTTTCAGTTGGAAGAACTGCGTAAAACAGCCAATGAATACGGAAAAAATATTGCTGCGATCTCGCCACAAGCTTACGGCATGATGAAAGGGGATGAAGTTCTTCAACAAGCATTAGATTTAATTAATTAAATCTAATTTTTTACAGAGTATATTTTAATTCCATCCTCATTAATTAAATGAGGGTCTGTATAGTCTTTATCTAAAATATAAGGTGAATCCTATGAAGCTTTATGATGCGATAATTGGAATCGTAGAAAAACATATAGCACCCATAGCTGCCAAAGTGGGTAACCAGCCCCATGTGAGAGCGATGCGTGATGGTTTTATTGTCGCGATGCCATTTATCATTGTGGGTAGTTTTATTTTAATTTTTGCATTTCCTCCTTTTTCCGAAAATACCACTAATGCTTTTGGTCGAGTATGGCTAGACTTTGCGACCACTCATTTCGATACCATCATGATGCCCTTTAACATGTCGATGGGGATCATGACCATATTCGTTTCTCTGGGTGTCGCGTACAGCTTAGCGAAAGCTTACAAAATGGACGGTATCACGAGTGCGGTACTTTCATTGATGAGCTTTTTATTGGTTGCAGCGCCAGCGAAAGAAGATAGCTTATCTATGGCGCACATGGGGGGCACAGGAATCTTTACCGCGGTTATGTGTGCTTTCTTTGCTGTAGAGCTGTACCGCTTTATGAAAAAGTACAACATCACTATCCGTATGCCAGAGCAAGTGCCTCCTGCCATCGCTCGTTCATTTGAAGTGCTGTTACCAGTATTAGCGATTTTCCTGACACTTTATCCATTGAGCCTCTTTGTTCAAGTGGAATATGGCATGCTGATTCCTGATGCAGTTATGGCAATGTTCAAACCATTAATCAGCGCATCTAACACATTACCAGCGATTATCGGTGCGTTGTTAGTGTGCCAACTACTCTGGTTTGCTGGGATTCATGGAGCCGCGATTGTGGTGGGCTTATTGTCGCCTATCTTCTTGACTAATATTGATGCGAATATTGATGCGTTTGTTTCAGGTCAACCAGTACCAAATATCTTCACTCAACCATTCTGGGATTTTTACATCTTTATTGGCGGTTCGGGTGCAACTCTAGCGTTAGTGATCCTAATGTCATTCAGTCGTTCAGCACACCTAAAAAGCATCGGTCGTATGAGTGCAGTTCCTGGATTCTTCCAAATTAACGAACCCGTGATCTTTGGTAGTCCAGTAGTGATGAACCCGATTCTGTTTCTCCCCTTTGTTTTCGCACCAGTCATCAATGCTACGATTGCCTATTTTGCCATTCAGTTAGGTTTTGTAGGGATGGGAGTGGCAACAACGCCTTGGACAACTCCAGCCATTATCGGCGCGTCATGGGGCAGTGGCTGGTCATTTACTCCAGTGTTGCTCGTCGTAGGTCTGCTGATCCTTGATCTGTTCATTTATTTACCCTTCTTCAAAATGTTTGAGAAACAAGTACTTGAGCAAGAACAACCAACAGAAAGTAAAGTGAAAACGGCTGAGCCCAAGGGCCAAGGCGTAACAGCATAACATGGCATAAGGCTGTCCGTTTGGGCAGCCTTGGCTTAGGAGATAATGATGGAACAAGAACTCGTCGTGATGGAAATCATTTGTAATGCCGGTGAGGCGAGAAGCCTGTGCTATGAGGCATTACGTTTGTCGCGAACCAAATCATTCGAGCAGGCGGAAGAAAAACTCCGTCAAGCGAAAGAGTGTCTAAACAGAGCCCATCTCATTCAAACGCAATTGATTGAGGAAGACCAAGGTGAAGGAAAAGTGCCGATGACTTTGGTCATGGTACATGCCCAAGATCATTTAATGACCACGATACTCGCACAAGAGATGGCAACTGAAATGGTGGCATTACATAAACAGTTAGCAGGGTGAGGGAATAGCATGTCTCGAAATGCATTAAAGCTGGCGATCATCGGTGGTGGTAGTAGTTATACACCCGAATTAGTGGAAGGAGTTCTAAAAAGATTAGATTTTCTTCCCGTAAAACAACTGCACTTTGTCGATATTGAAGTGGGTGCTGAAAAATTACATATCATTCGAGACCTTGCTCAACGGATGGTTGACAAGGTTGGCGCGGACATTGAAATCAAAGCGGGATTCGATCGGAGAGAAGCGATTACTGGTGCGGATTTTGTGATGACTCAATTTCGTGTTGGAGGACTTACAGCAAGAGCAAATGATGAGCGAATTCCACTGAAATATGACGTAATTGGGCAAGAAACCACAGGGCCTGGTGGTTTTGCCAAAGCACTCAGAACAATTCCAGTGATATTAGACATTTGTCGGGATATAGAAGAGTTAGCCCCCAATGCATGGATGCTGAATTTTACCAATCCTGCTGGTTTAGTTTCTGAAGCCGTCAGTAAATACTCGAAAGTCAAAAGCATAGGTTTGTGTAATGTTCCCGTTTCTATGCAGATGATGATTGCTGAGATGATGGAGTGTGAACCCAAGGCACTGCAGCTTGAGTTTGCTGGACTAAACCATTTAGTTTGGGTGCATCAGGCTTGGCTAGATGGTAAAAATATTACCCAAACTGTCTTGGAAAAAGTGGGTGATGGTGCCAATTTCAGTATGAAAAATATTTGGGAGGAACCTTGGGATCCTGAGTTTTTAAAGGCCTTAGGGGCAATTCCTTGCCCATATCATCGCTATTTTTATCAAACAGATGCGATGCTGGCAGAAGAGAAACTGAGTGCTAAAGAAAAAGGAACGAGAGCTGAACAAGTCATGGCCACTGAAAAGGCCTTGTTTGAGCTCTATCAAGACCCAAATCTTGATCATAAACCCAAAGAATTAGAAGCTCGTGGAGGAGCTTATTATTCAGATGCGTCACTAAATTTGGTCGATGCCATTTACAATAACCGCAATGGTATACACGTGGTTAATGTGCCGAATAATGGTGCGATCAGCTCATTGCCAAATGATGCTGTTATTGAGTGTAGTGCGGTGGTGGGAAGCTGGGGGGCAAAACCTATTGCAGTGGGTGATCTTTCTCCAAAGGTCAGTGGGCTATTACATCAAGTGAAAGCGTATGAGCAACTGGCGATTGAAGCAGCTGTACATGGCGATTATCACCTTGCTTTAATGGCTTTAACCAATAACCCGCTGGTTCCGGATATTGGCCGAGCAAAAGCAATTTTGGATGATATTCTGCGTGAAAATGCCGCTTATTTGCCTCAATTTAAACTGACTACATGGTAACTCTAATAAGGTGAATATCTAGATGAAGGTGATTTTTAACGCGGATGACTTTGGTTTAACCCCTGGAGTCAACGAAGGCATTGTAAAAGCACATCTTGGTGGGGTAGTTAAATCAACTACTTTGATGGCGGGCATGCCGGCAGAGCAACATGCTGTTAAGTTGGCGAAGCAACTGCCGCAGCTAAAAATTGGCCTTCATCTGAGATTTACGGCAGGATGTCCTTTAACGGGTGAAAGAAATTTAACCGATGAAAATGGTGTCTTTACCACTTACCGAAACTTCTGGAAGCGCAGAGATTACCAACCGCATGCGATCTACCATGAGGCGATTGCCCAAGTTGAGCACTTTCTCCAATTGGGACTCACTCTCAGTCATATGGATAGCCATCATCACGCCCATACGCATCCACAATTTGCCCCTATCATTTATGAGGTTGCTAAGAAGTATCACGTGCCGCTCCGAGCAATCGGAATGGCAGGGGAGGAAGAGTTTGGATGCCGCTACCACTTTACTGATTTTTTTTATGATCAACGTTTGGGCATAGAACCCTTGATAGCACATTTGCTTGAGCTAAAAGAAAGCTTTGATCTAGTTGAAGTTATGTGTCACCCAGCTATGGTTGATTCATTATTGGAAAAGTGTAGTGGCTATGCCAAACAAAGAGAAGAAGAGCTGCGTATTCTAACCAGCTCACAATTAATACAATTGTTGGTAGAGCATGATATCGAAGTCACGGATTACTCGGCATTGAATTTTGCTCCTATCCACACCTGTGTATGATGGGGATGTCTAGCCGAGTTGAACCTTGTGTAATTAATTTTGGTGAAAGCGGGCAGTTCCTTGTTTTTCTGAAGTTTTTGACTTCCTATAGGCTCCAAATATGGCAAGAATTAAAGATGTTGCTGAATTAGCAGGTGTAAACCGCTCCACCGTATCTAGAATCATCAATGGCGAAGGGAAATTTAAAGAAGAGACTCGACGTAAAGTTGAGCAAGCCATGTCTCAACTTAATTATCGGCCGAGTGTGATAGCGCGATCCTTAGCCACTTCTTCATCCAACATGATGGGCCTTCTGGTTACTTATTATACTGGGGGATTTTTTGGTGAAATGATGGAGCAAGTGCAGACCGAATTAGATCTGCACCATAAATTTTTGATCACCGCACAAGGACATCACTCTGCACAAGGAGAGAGAGACGCGATACAGCGTTTCCACGATTTGCGCTGTGATGGTTACGTTTTACATAGCCGATACTTATCGGATGATGATTTGCGCTCTTTAGCGCAGCAAGCTACACCCTTTGTTTTGCTAGATCGCCATGTTGAAGGTTTGGAAGATCGCTGTATCACTTTTGATCATCGTGGAGCAAGCGAGCTGGTAGTAAATCATCTTGTGCAACAAGGGCATAGAAAGATCGCTTGTATTACGGGACCACTACACAGACACAATAGTTGTTTACGTAAGCAAGGTTACTTGGATGCATTAGCTCATGTTGGCATTATTCCGTGTGAGTCGCTGTGTGAAGAAGGAAACTATGGTCGCAAGAGTGGCTATTTGGCGATGCAGCAACTTTTGGCTCGTCATCCAGAGATCACCGCTGTTTTTTCTTGTAGTGAAGAGATGACGACTGGGGCATTACAATACTTGCACGAGCAAAGAATCAGTGTACCTGAGCGGATCTCTTTAGTCAGTTTTGATAGTGTCGATTTGTGCGAGAGTCTTTACCCAACAGTGACAGCTGTACATTTCCCGATTAGTGAAATGGCGCGAGCGGCAGTTCAGTCATTAATCGAAATGCTAAAGCAGCAACCTACCACAGGGGCACAGAGTTTTAGCCCGATTTTGAAAAAGCGTAAAGCTGATCAACTCATGCTCTCGGCATTGGAAAGTGAAAAATAGCAGAGATAAAGTGGCCTATCGCAAAAAAGACGATAGGCCACAGATTTTAGCCGTTATGACACAATGTTGGCGGAAGTTTCGCGACTTGTTGTATTAGAAGTGGATTACCTAAAACATAGCTCAGCTCCACTTTGGTTAAGAGGGCGAGTAGACTTTCTTGGCTTTCTGCTTCTTGCACTTTAATTCGAGCAACCGCGTCTAAAGGTTCAATCGCAGAACCTGGTTGACGTGAGGGGAGTTTATCCATCATGGCAATATGCAGAGCAATCAAGTTGTTGTCGGCAAGAACCATGCGTGCGCTCCACACCTCTTGAAGATCAATAACATACTCTTCACGACGAGCTTGTGCCGCAAGCACAATTGCCGGAGTTTCAATTTCTTCAGGTGTGGCAAGAATACGCTTTTTCTTAAACCAAGCACCGATTGAGTGTGAAGCCGTCATCCCAGAAAGTGGGACAGAAAGCCATAATCCAATTAAAGCTGGTGACATCCACGCGAGCAGCGTCCACGAGTCAAGCATGGCTGCATAACCTAGTAACACACCGGCTGTCATATGCCAGCGGTGTCGATACAGTAAATCGATGACAGGCAAGCTGCCATCATCACGGCGTTGTGGGGCCCACCCACTGTCTCGACCAAACAGAATAGAAACAACAGCCCCACAATGGATTAGCATCATGATAGGTGCAACTAACGCAGAGAGTAAGATCTCAGTAATCGCACTGAGCATGACCCTAAAGCGTCCACCTAAGGTTCGGCACATTGCGCCATCAAACATCAGAAGCAGTAATCCGAAAATTTTCGGGCTGAATAGAATACCCATAGTGATGTAAAACAGTTGTAACGCCCGAGCAGAGTCCATCACTGGCCATGTTGGGAAGAGCGAAAACTGCTCAGTAAAATATTCAGGGCGAATATAGTGTGCTTGTAGAGCCAGTAACATACCGGACAGGATCAGCAATAACCAAAATGGTGATGATAGGTAAGACATGATGCCCGTGGTCAAGTGTAGACGACTAATCCAGTGTAGACCTTTTGTACCTATGATCCGACTGTGTTGCAGGTTACCTTGACACCAACGGCGATCGCGTACGGCTAGGTCAATGATTGAGGGGGGGCATTCTTCAAATGAACCACTCAAATCTGCTGCGATAGTCACGCTCCAACCCGCACGGCGGATTAAAGCCGCCTCTACGAAATCGTGGCTCAGAATATGCCCGCCAAACGGAGGACTGCCAGACAAATGGGGTAGTCCAGCTGCACTCATAAAGGCTTCGGTACGAATAATCGCATTATGCCCCCAGAAGTTACCTTCTTTTTGAACCCACCACGCAAGGCCTGTTCCTACGATTGGTCCATAGATGCGTGCGGCAAATTGCTGCACACGAGCCATGAGCGTCGTGCCATTGATCAGAGCAGGAATTGTTTGAATTAAGCCTGCGTCAGGGTCACTTTGCATGCGCTGAGCAAGTGAAATCATCGTGCTAGGTTGCATTACACTGTCTGCATCGAGTACCAGTAAGTGTTCATAGGCTGAACCCCAACGGCGGCAGAAATCAGCAATGTTACCCGCTTTACGTGCAATGTTTTTACGGCGGCGACGGTAGTAAACGTTGGCTTGACCTGTTGTTTGTTGACGCAGTAACCAGAAAGCTTGCTCTTCAGCCAAAGCGACTTCAGGGTCGGTGGTATCACTGAGAATGAACCAGTCGAAAGCATGCCCATGTTCACTCTGGGCAAGCGCTAAGGCCATGGTTTCAACGGCGGCAAAAACGCGATCGGGTGCCTCATTGTAAGTTGGCATGAGGATTGCCGTACGGGTTGTGAGTGGTTGTTCTATCACCACTGTTTTTTTTCGGCTAGTTAAGACCCAAAAGCCCGCAATAGAGCCAGAGAAAGCTAAAGCGATCCAACAGAAGTTGATTGCAAACAGCACTAATACGGCGTATTCAACGGGAGTTAATCCACCGACTAAAAAGACACCGCGCATTTCATTAATCGCGAAAGCAGAGAGGAGTAGAGCAAAGCCAACAACAAACACACGGCGCAGAGGGTTAGACTTCACTCCCCCCGATTGAATTGCTGTGCGAGGAAAACCTTCACTGAGCTGTTTCAGGTTTTGCTCAGGCATATCGCCGTGTTGTTCTGGTGGCATGGCAGTGCCCCCCATTAACTGGGAGGCACCTTGTTCAACCATAGGGTTTGTCATAAAAAATCCGAGTATTAGCTACAGGGTCCAACGATACAACCAAGTTTCCACTGGACGCGCTTCTTGCAATGTCAGCTCTGCACGCAGTTCGGCCAGCGTAACTTCGCCTGGATCAAACTCAAATGATAGGCGATAGCCATTATTGGCAGGATTATCACGTAGTACAACGTTACTGATTATCCCTGCATTGCTGCGTACTTTAGGTTCCGGCATTTGTGCAGGTTTGGCACCTTGTACTTGGTAATCAACGACAAACAAGCGTTTTGGCGTTGGCTTGGCAATATCAGCACGTCCACTTGCAGTTCGACTAACAATGATCGCTTGTGGATTCTCTTCTGGTTGTGCGCCCCAATTGAGGTGATAAGAGAAGCGATATTCACTGCCCGCAGCAAGAGGTTGTGCCGGTTTCCAGAAAGCGACAATGTTGTCGTGAATTTCTGACTGGGTCGGGATCTCTGTTAATACCACTGCGCCAGCCCCCCAATTTCCTACAGGTTCAACCCATAGGCTTGGACGTTTTTCGTAGTGAGCTTCCAAGTCTTGGTAATTGGCGTAATCACGTTCACGCTGCATCAAACCAAAACCTTGTGGCGAGTTGTCCATAAAGGCGCTGACTTGCAGAGTGCTAGGGTTGGCCAATGGACGCCACAAACGCTCTCCGCGACCATTGATCATCAACAAACCATCCGAGTCATGTACAGATGGACGGAAATCATCGGTTTTCTCACGGCCATTAGGCGAATGCATGAACATACTAGTCGCAGGGGCTAAACCGACTTTGCTTAACTCTACGCGTGGGAAAAGTACTGCTTCGACGTCCATACGAGTGTTTTCTCCCGGACGGATTGAGAAACGATAAGCTCCCGATACACTTGGGCTATCTAGCAAAGCATGAACCACGATCAAGTTAGTATCGTAGTTCGGTTTTTCAACCCAAAATGCACGGAAAATAGGGAACTCTTCACCAGCTGGATCAGCCGTTTTGATTGCCAAGCCACGAGCTGAAAGACCATAAGCATTACCTTTACCAAGTGCGCGGAAATAACTTGCCCCTTGGAAAACGAATAGCTCATCGAAGTAAGAAGCATTGTTTAGTGGGTAGTGCACGCGTAAACCGCTGTAACCGATATCTTCGGTAGGCAGTTTTTGCTGCAGCACTTCACCTGCACTGAACATGCTTGGGTCATAGCTTAAATGCGTTGATTTGTTGCCTTCTACTAAGGCAATTTCAATTAGGTCTTGGAAGAAGAAACCACGATGGAATAGCTGCATTTGGTAAGGCAATCCATCAGCTTTCCATACCGCACTATCCGGTTTAAAACGAATATCACGGTACTCATCATAACTGATATTGGCCAAACTTTCTGGGAGTGGATCTTTCAAGGCAACATAAGGCTTTTTCGCTAATTGGCGAGCGAGACGGACCACGGTGTCATTATCGAAAGCACCAGTTTTGGCAAAACGAACCACATTTTTAGCCTCGCCATTTTTGGTTGGCTTAGTGGGTTCGGGATTCACTGGTGCAGAAGGTTCAGCGTTTTTGATATCTGTAGCAAAGCCTTCATCAGACATCAGTAGTGCAGCTCCAAACAACAGGGAGATAAGTAAAACCATTTTTTGCGCGTGACGTTGCACGGCATTAGACACACGAATCATATGAAATGAACCGATAAAAAAGTGAAATACGACGAAAGCTTAAGAGTTGGCTGTAATCTTGCTTACCGGACGGTATCGCAGGGAAACACAGGTCTCATTCAGCGCGAAAGATATCAGAATTGGGAAAAAATGCACAACATATGTTGTTGATAACTGTCTTTATCAGATATTTTCTATTCATATGCTTATATCCTTTTGTTATATGTAAACTTGGAATGCAAATCACGCTTAAGTCATACTTCCTGTCGCGTTGATTTTTTGTCAGCGGTCAAAACTTCGTTAACAGAAAACCTTATATCACATCTGGTTAATCCTGGTCTGTGACAGGTTGTGAGAAAAAATGACAAAACGAGTGCGTAGTATGCAAATAGTGTTTACTATCGCCATCCCTTTGTTCCAACCCCTTGTTTGAAAAATGAAATTAACACTAAAACACAAACTGATTGGCGCAAGTTTATCGGCAGTGGTGGTGATGGCAACGGCATTGACTTGGCTTTCCGCTAGTCAATTGCAACAGCAAACCAGCAATGCTGTTTATACTCGTGCTGACGCGATCTCTTCGACGGCTGCCCAAGGTATTTCTGACTGGATTTCAATTCGTAAATCCATTAGCTCTGCATTCAACGACTATGTCACCGCACAAGATGTAGTCCCTTATTTACAGCAGGCACGAAATGCGGGTGGCTTCGATGATATCTTCTATGGTACGACAGAAGGGGCGATGTATCGTTCGCACCCTGAACGCAACCGTGCTGACTATGACCCTCGTACACGCCCTTGGTATAAAGATGCAGCAAGTGCGGGTAAGCAGATCATTACCACCGCTTATAGTGATGCGATTACAGGGGCACTTTTGGTCACTATCGCGGAGCCTATCCGCATACAAGGGAGCATGAATGGTGTTGTTGGTGCAGATGTATTGATTGATCAGTTGATTGCTGATGTGATCAGTATGGATGTAGGTAAAAACGCCCATGCTATGTTGATTGATGGGCAAGATGGCGCTTTCCTTGCACATCCCGATAAATCTCTGTTACTCAAATCTGTTACTACACTTTCCTCTGATCTGGATATTCGCACGATAGAAAAAGCAGCAAATCAAGGTGAACTGATTGCGCTAGAGCTGAAGGGGATAAAAAAATACTTCTTCTTTGCTGCGGTTCCAGATACTCCTTGGTACTTTGCAGTTCAG
Source organism: Vibrio mimicus (assembly GCF_019048845.1). Lineage (NCBI taxonomy): Bacteria > Pseudomonadati > Pseudomonadota > Gammaproteobacteria > Vibrionales > Vibrionaceae > Vibrio > Vibrio mimicus. The sequence goes on along the minus strand of NZ_CP077426.1, from coordinate 1,943,067 downwards.
ATGGACAGTAATACTGAGTATGCCGCTCATTCTGAACTGCTTACTGATTTGATGATTACCGCTCTGTTAATCACTTTAGTTGTTGTGGGGATTGTTTCTTGGTTGGTCAGTTTCTTATTCCGTGATTTAAGTCGAGTGTCTAAAGCGTTGGAAGAAATTGCCTCAGGCGATGCTGATCTTACCCAACGCCTTGAGCCACGGAGCGATGATGAAGTCGGACAGTTAGCGAGCAACTTCAATACTTTTGTTAGCAACATGCATAACATGGTGTTGAAACTGAGTCATGTTTCAAAGGCACTATCACAGCAGGCGAACGTAACTGCGGCACAAGCGGAAGAACGTAGTAACCGAATTCGTTTGCAACAAGATGAAATTAATATGGTGGCTACTGCGATTAATGAGATGGCGGCAGCAACTCAGGAGATTGCTGGTAACGCCGATCATACTGCTCAAAATTCCGGTGAAGCAGTAACGGCTTGTGTTCACGGTAGCACCCAAGTTACTCAGACTCAGCGTTCGATCCAGTCACTGGCAGAAGAAGTGCAAGTGGCCACAGAGGTTATTCAGGAGTTAGAAGCTCACGGGCACCAGATCAGTACCATTCTCTCGACTATTCAAAATATTGCTGAACAGACCAATTTGTTAGCACTTAACGCGGCAATTGAAGCTGCGCGCGCTGGCGAGCAAGGCCGTGGTTTTGCAGTGGTTGCGGATGAGGTGCGCGTACTTAGCCAGCGTACTCATGCTTCGACCAAAGAAATCCAGCAAATGATTGAGACATTGCAAGCCACTACGGGTAAAGCGGTTGGCATTATGGATGACAGCCGTCGTTTGGCGGATACCAGCGTTGATGATGCGAATGCGGCTTCGGTGAGCTTAGAGCAGATTCACAAAACGGTTGAGCGCATCAGTGACATGGCAACTCAAATTGCCTCGGCGGCAGAAGAGCAAGCTTCGGTCACTTCAGAGATTACACGCAATACCGTAGGTATCCGTGATGTTTCAAATGATTTGGCGCATGAAGCGCATTCAGCGGCAGAACAGGCGGCGGAACTTTCTGATCTTTCTCATGAGTTGGAGCAAGAAATCCGACGTTTCAAACTCTAAGTCGGGTCTTTAACCGAAAATGGAGCGCATTGCGCTCCATTTTGTTTTGCCATCCTTAAACCACCTCTTTTAGAGGTGGTGATTGTTTCACAATAAATTACAACCAAAGAGATTGTATGGGTGTCTCTGGCCGCAAATGGTGTGCATATTGCGCTTGAAAAAGCTCAGCGGTCGCAATCGCATCGGTCAGTGCTTGATGGGGGGAATACGCAGGAAGGCCATAACGTAAGCGTGATTGCCCAAGCCGCACTAAAGGAATTGGGCTACGTAACAGGCGTTGCCAGAGTGAGCGTTGTGTTTTTTGTACTGAGAGCTCGATTTCTAAGGTATCAATGATAGGAAACTCTACCGCTTCCTCCCAAAGTTTCAGGGTCGTTTGGCGCAGAAATTCACGCTCAATGTGGCGAAAATGCGCAACAACGATTTTTCCACGAAGGGCATCGAATAATTCAGTAAGCACCACTTCAGGTTCTTGGGCATGTTTCAGTTCTGTGTGCGTGATGCCGTGAATGACGACAGAATCTTTGTCCAAAGGTCGACTGGGTTTCACCAACCAATACCGCGCTTGTTTTAGGGCGATACGCTGGGTGTTGAATGGAACTAAGCCAATGCTTAGGATGGCATCTTGCTGCGCATTCAGTCCTGTTGTTTCAAAATCAAGTGCCACGAGAGGGCATTCACAAATTGGGACTGAACCATCCACTACGGGGTGAGCATAATAGTTTTGCAATACAGTTTGTTGGGCTTGCTGGGCCAAATGTGCGAATCGCGAAGGCCAATAAATGGCGGACTGAAACATAAGACTCACTTAAAGTGTTGATTCGCCTGATAGCGGTATTTGAGAAAATTCTGCCCATTGCTGAGAATTTGGAATGCATCCTTCAAGTTGCGTCGTTCAAAGTCCGAGAGATTTTCGGGCTCGATACTGTTATCTGCCTCTCTCTTTTGTTCCACATCGATGGCTTGATGGCGAATACGCACCATGGCAATAAACTCGAGCGCATCACGCAGATCTTTACCTTTCCCTTGCGGAAGTAAGCCAGCTTCAATGACATCATCCAAACGTTCAAACGAGTTTTTTGCTCGAGATCCTGCGGCGAGTGCATGAACGCGAATCAAATCCGCCAACGGTGCTGTACCTCGGCGTTTCAAATTAATCGAATTATTGTGACGTCCATCTTTTTCCATCACGAAGTTTTTGAAAAAACCGAGCGGTGGGGTGCGATTGAGAGCATTACGCGCTAAGCAGGCTAAAAAGCGTTGGTTGCGTTTTGCGCGGCGTACGATAAAACCTGAAAGCTGTTCTGCCCACTTGGTTCTCCCGTAAACGCCATCCAGATCGAAAAAGATAGAAGCATTAAGTAATGCTTGTGGGTTTGGGTTGTCAATCCAATCAGCAAAACAGTTCTCCCAATCTTTGCGAGTCATACGCCACTTGGGGTTACTAGCCATGATCTCGCCATCACAAAGTGGGTAACCACAGCGGTCTAAGCCATGACAAACCGATTGGGCAAATTGCGTAAAATATGCACCATGTTGTTGTGTGTCATAACGATCATCCAAAATCAAGGCATTATCCTGATCAGTCACAATCAGCTGCTCATCTCGCCCCATGGACCCAAACGCAACAAAACAGTAAGGCACAGGGGCTTCGCCTAATTCTGCTTCTACCAACTCAATAATCCGTTGTGTAAAGGCTCGGCCAATGGTGGACATCGCAGTGCCAATCATGTGTGAGTTGGCATCTTCATTGACGAGCCGTACGAAGCTCGCTTGCACTTCACTCGCGAGTTGCGCTAATTCATCGATGCTGGTCTGTTGATAGATACGGCTCACCAAGAGCAAAGAGTTTTGCGATTCATGGCGCACGATATCTGTCATATCTATGATACCAATTGGCAGCTTTTCTCTCAGCACCGGAAGATGGTGGACATTATGGCGCAGCATCGCAAGCATGGCTTCATAAACGTAGGCATTGTGATCAAGAGAAATTACCTCATGGGTCATCACTTGGCTCACGGCTTGCTGGGTATCAATACCATGCGCAAGAACTCGGCGGCAGAGATCTCGCTCGGTAATAATACCGACCACAGGCGTAGAATCATCTTCGGCATCGTGCAGAATGTGATCATCTAGGATAAGCAGTGCAGAGAGATTCTCGTCCGCCATGCGTAGTGCGGCCTGTTGGATGGTGGTCTGTTTATCAATGGTTGGCGCTGGGCGAGTTAACAACTGCTTCACTTTACTGGTGATCAGATCATTTTGCTCTTTTTGTTTCTTAACCGTTTGGCGTAAACGTGCTGACTGTTCGACCTCCACGAAATCGGCGAAGCTATCAAATTCTTGATGGAGGCGATGAAAGAGGACTTCTGGGATGCAGTACAGCAGCGTATCTTCAATCGCGGTGACCGCGAAAGAGACTTGGTTACGCGTCAACAACCCCATCTGTCCAAAAAGGCTGCCTTCGGTGAGTCGGTTATACAATTCACCATGACGGCGATAGACTTCGACGGCTCCGCTGCGGATCAGATACAGGTCATTGATGGCCTGTTTGTGATTAATGATCGGCGTGCCTTTGCGAAAATAGGCAATTTCAATCTGTTGGGTGACTTCGGATAACAGGTCAGATGGTAGGGCATCAAAAGGGGGATGCTGTTGCAGAAACTGCTGAATCTCGATTAACTCGGCGTCCATGAAGGCTCCTCTCGTTACAAACATCTGTTTTATGATGTTTTTGGCGGTTTGGGGCAATCATACTACATCATATTGCCACGTTAGGCCTAATCTGCGGGGAGGGCATAGGGTGAGAGCTAGGGAAAGTAACGTTAAAATCAATCCTGAAAAAACAAAAAACCGGCTATTGGAGCCGGTTTTGAGAAAGCATGGTTGCTGCGAACTTACATGACCGCAGCGATGCCTTTGCACAATGGCAGCATGTTAGATTTTGTCATGCCAGCAACACTGATACGACCTGACCCAACAATGTAGATACCCAGTTCCGATTTCAGACGTGCGACTTGTTCTTTATTTAGACCAGAGAAAGAGAACATACCGTTTTGGCGTTCGATAAAGCTAAAGTCAGCGTTTACGCCCACTTCTCTCAATGTGTTGACGAATAGCACGCGCATTTCTTGAATGCGTTCACGCATTTCAGCCACTTCAGCTTCCCACTCCGCACGTAAGGTTGGGTTGTTCAGAATGTAAGTGACCACAGCTGCACCGTGAGCTGGCGGGTTTGAGTAGATTGAACGAATAATCGCTTTCACTTGTGAAAATGCAGTTTCAGCCACTGCTGCGGATGGCGCTACGAGAGTGAATGCACCAACGCGCTCGTTGTATAGACCAAAGTTTTTTGAAAATGAACTTGCGACAAGAATTTCTGAATTGTATTTGGCAAAAGTACGCAGACCTGCTGCATCTTCTTCCACACCAGTCGCAAAACCTTGGTAAGCAAAGTCAAACAAAGGTAGTAGACCTTTATCGGCCACCAATTTCGCCAGAACTTCCCATTCTTGTTCAGTTGGGTCGATGCCAGTTGGGTTGTGACAGCATCCGTGGAGCAGTACCACATCGCCTTTCGCCGCTTGTTCTAAATCAGCCAGCATAGCAGCAAAGTTTTTGTCTTTAGCTTCGGCATCATAGTATGCGTATTGTGTGGTTTCTAAACCCGCTGCATTGAACACACCGTGGTGATTCGCCCATGTTGGGTTGCTAATCCATACCTTCACATCACCCAATTGACGTTTAATAAATTCACCTGCGACACGCAAAGCGCCAGTACCACCAGGAGCTTGCGCAGTTTTTGCTAGTTTTTGGGTTACTATGTTCGAATCTGCACCAAACAGCAGTTTTTGTACGGCTAAACCGTATTCAGCAGTCCCTTCAATCGTCAAATAAGATTTGGTTTTCTCTGATTCAAGCAGTGCTGCCTCTGCTTTTTTTACGGTAGCAAGAACTGGGGTTTCGCCGGCTTCATTCTTATAAATACCCACACCGAGGTTAATTTTGTCGGTACGAGGATCTTTTTTGAACTCTTCAGTTAAACCAAGAATTGGGTCTGCGGGGGCGGCAACGACTTTTTCGAACATAATGCACATCCATGTCAAGTTAGGGTGGGAAGGAATGATTGAACTCATCAAATTTATCGTATTTATACCTTCCTCGAATTCTTGTGACAACAGTACCTGAAAGAAAATATCGAAAAATTTTTACTTGGCTGAGAAATTGGGAATAGCAGGTCATTTTGTGATGTAAAAGCCCTAAGCTTTTCAGCTTAGGGCTGGGCTTTATTAATAAGATAGTGCTGATTGCATGGATTGTTATCGAACCATTTCCACGTATTTTGGGATTATTACGTATTAAATTTTCAGCAAGTCTTATGTTTCAGCGTCTTTAAAATGTGCCGCAATCGCGATGAATTTGCCTTCAACAGCAAGGAAGGCATCAACCACGGCAGGATCAAAATGACTTCCTGAGCCTTCGATAAGAATGGATTTAGCTTTCTCATGGCTAAACGCAGGTTTGTAGACACGAGCGGAAATTAAGGCATCGTAAACATCGGCTAATGCCATCAAACGACCCGAGAGCGGAATATCCTCACCTTGCAATTGAGAGGGGTAACCTGTGCCATTCCACTTTTCGTGATGGGTTAGGGCGATTTCTTTGGCAATAGCTAAGAATGAACTGGTGCCTAAATGTTTTTCGGCGATCGCAAGCGCTTGCGCACCGATACGTGGATGATCTTTCATGACCGTGAACTCTTCATCGGTGAGTTTTCCTGGTTTGAGTAGAACCGAATCGGGGATGCCGACTTTACCGACGTCATGTAAGGGCGCGGATTTATAAAGCAGTTCAATGTAATTGGGAGTCAGCAACGGTTTGTATTTCGAAGACTGTGCCATGTGCTCTGCCAGTGCCTTAACGTATTCCTGAGTGCGAAGAATATGAGCACCTGTTTCATTATCTCGCGATTCAGCGAGAGCTGAGAGGCTGACGATCGCGACATCTCTTGTCGTCTTCACTTCATTTTGCGTGGTTTCTAAGCTGTCTAGCATCTGGTTAGTCAACATGGCTACGTTGCCTAACTCATCGTTAGAATAAATGGGTACACGAACTTGGAGGTTGCCTTCAGTGACCGCTTGTAAAGAGTGTTCTTGATGAGCAAGGATCTCTTTCATCACTCGACTCCACAGCATCAAAATAGCGGTAACATAGCCACCAAGAACCAAAGAAAGGAAGACAAACTCTTTCAGAATGCTGATTTTTCCACTGCCATCAAGTAAGTGGGTGGGATGATTCTCTAGCCAGTAAATATCTTTCAATGCCACCATACTGAGCACTATGGTCAAGGTACAAACCAAAATAAAAATCAGACCGATCAATTGATTCACTAAAGAGCGCCGCTCATGGGCAAAGAGCGCTACTGTCATGGACTGTGGTGTTTGGCGTAATGTGCGTAATTTGGCACTCAGTTGCAGTAAGGCTCCCGTAAAAAAACCAAATAAGGTCATGCCAAACAACACTTTCAAATTACTATCGAGCGTGAATTGGTAATGAAAGTTGTAATAGGCTGCGAAGGGGATACTGATACAAAACAGCAGGCAGGTATCTAATTGAGTGAATTGTTGCTTTTTGGCCCATGAGTGATTACGAAGCAGTGTATGGCGGACTAACCAAGCGAGGAAAAATACCACGCTAACTTGGGTGGCAATTTCACGAGTGGTTAGAGTGGCAAGAAAAGGGCAGACACGGCTCGTGTATAGAGCAAACAGTGCTCCTGCGAGCGCATAAAGCCCAAATGTGAGTTTGATATTGTGGATAGTATTTTTCATAGCAAGCGGTAGTACCAAAGGTCAATAAGTTACAGCAACTCAAGTATAAACTGCTTAATTAAAGCAAGTGCGATTTATTATCATTTTGAATGAAAGTTGCGAATCTTATAGGCATCATTAAGCAATCACCACCTTTGAAAGATGATTTTTTGAGTGGTCGTATCACTCCTTAATGCTAACTAACTGATGTACTGTGTTATTTGGCTCTCAACCTTTATGCAACGAGGTTTTCTATTCGATTTGAGTGCTTATGGTCAGAGGTAAACAGAAAATAAGGAAGCACATGAGCCGTGATTTGAAAGATTTTTCAGTTCAGTTACCCATAAACCGAGATTTGATTACCTATCAAACGGAGGTCAAAGAGAAACTGTATGACTTCAACCATACACGTCCAGCCCAGCATGCTGAACGGCAAGCGATATTAAATTCGCTCTTGGGGATGACAAACGGTGTGACGATTGTGCCTCCGTTTTTCTGCGATTTAGGCCATAACATCCATTTCAAATGTGGTGGTTTCTTAAACACCAACGTCACCATTTTGGATATTGCCCCAGTGACGATTGGTGAATATGTGCAGATGGGGCCGAATGTGGTGATCAGTACCGTTGGGCATCCACTTGATCTTGCACAGCGTGTGTTACCGATTGCGGCTGGCAACCCGATTGTGATTGAAGATAACGTGTGGCTTGGCGCGGGCGCGATTGTGCTTGATGGCGTTACCGTTGGTGCTCGCAGTGTCATTGGTGCTGGAAGCGTGGTAACAAGAGATATTCCGCCTGATTGCGTTGCCGTGGGGAATCCATGTCGAGTGATTCGCCAAATTGAGCACAGTGCAATGCCGTCTGAAGCGGAATTAGATGAAATGTGGCGTGATCTCGACTTTATTGAAAGTGAGAAATAATCGCTGTCCACCGCATTAAATGCTGTTAAGATGCCGCTCGTAGTCGGGGGGCCTGAGAGCGCATGAAAGAGTGCGAATTGAAGGCTGAGATCGCGTAGCGAGACCCGTTGAACCTGATTCAGTTAGGACTGACGTAGGGAACTATCCTCAACAGCGCGTATTGTTTTGCCATTCATCTGCGGTTTGGGATCAGTTCCTGTTTTTCACAGGAGCCTTTATGCCACTAATCTCTTCAAATCCTACCCCTATAGTGCTTACCATTGCTGGATCAGACAGTGGTGGCGGTGCGGGGATTCAAGCCGATATCAAAGCCATATCTGCAACCGGCGGCTATGCTTGTTCTGCCATTACCGCCATTACCGCGCAAAATACGCTGGGTGTTTCTGCCGTTTATCCTCTGCCTTTAGACATTCTTGAACAGCAATTGGATGCGATTTTCTGTGATATTCCGGTATTGGCGGTAAAAATTGGCATGTTGGCGGATGCCCAAATCATCGCTCTGGTTGCCAAGAAATTGCGTCAATATCAACCTAAATGGATTGTGCTCGATCCGGTGATGATCTCGACCAGTGGACATCATTTATTGGCTGAGGAGGCTGTAGAGACGTTAAAACGTGAGCTGCTGCCGCTAGCGAGCATCATTACCCCTAATCTGCCGGAAGCAGCGGTTTTAGTGGGAATGACAGAGCAAGAATGGCAGCACAATCCACAGCTGGGCATTGCAGCACTACGTCAATTGGAGACAAAAGCGGTTTTGCTTAAAGGGGGGCACAATCATCAGCGAGCGGATAGTGATGATTTGTTGATCGACGCGGACGATATTTACCATTTCTATGCGCCACGTATTGCAACCCAAAACACGCATGGTACAGGGTGTTCACTTTCATCGGCGATTGCTTCTTACTTGGCACAAGGTGATGAGTTAGTGAATGCCGTGGATAACGCTAAACGATATATCCATCAGGCGATCTTGCATGCAGATCAACTGAAAATCGGTCAGGGTTATGGGCCAGTACACCATTTTTATTCGTTACAAACGGATAAACGTGAAGAATAGTGAGTTTTGGGTATAAAAAAACCGTCTCGTTAGAGACGGTTTTTGCATTCAACAGAGTGCAATTAGAAGCTTGCGCTGCGTGGCGTACGTGGGAATGGAATCACATCACGCACGTTGCCCATACCAGTGACGTAAGACACGAGACGCTCGAAGCCCAAACCAAAACCGGCGTGCGGTACTGTGCCGTAACGGCGTAAGTCGCGATACCAATCCATGTGCTCAGGATCGATACCAAATTCACGCATACGTGCATCCAGAACATCCAAACGCTCTTCACGTTGTGAACCACCGATAATTTCACCAATGCCCGGAGCTAATACGTCCATCGCCGCAACGGTTTTGCCATCTTCATTCATACGCATATAGAACGCTTTGATGTCTTTTGGATAGTTCTTTACGATCACTGGCGCTTTGAAGTGTTCTTCTGCGAGGAAGCGCTCGTGCTCAGAAGCCAAGTCAATACCCCACTCAACTGGGAACTCAAACGTTTTGCCACAGTTTTTCAGAATTTCGATCGCATCGGTGTAATCCACTTGTGCAAAATCTGAATCGACAAACTGCTCAAGACGGGCAATCACTTCGTTGTTGATGCGGTCATTAAAGAACTCAAGATCGTCACGACGCTCAGCCAGTACAGCTTTGAACACGTACTTCAGCATGTCTTCAGCCAGTTTTGCTACGGTGTTTAGATCCGCGAACGCGACTTCAGGTTCAACCATCCAGAACTCCGCCAAATGACGGCTAGTGTTTGAGTTCTCAGCACGGAACGTTGGGCCGAAAGTGTACACTTTGCTGATTGCACAAGCGTACGCTTCCGCGTTGAGCTGGCCTGATACGGTCAGGAAAGTTTCTTTACCAAAGAAGTCTTGGTTGTAATCCACTTTGCCTGCCTCAGTGCGTGGCAGGTTTTCCATATCCAGCGTTGAAACGCGGAACATTTCACCCGCACCTTCTGCATCAGAAGCGGTGATCAGTGGCGCAGAAACCCAGAAGTAACCTTGTTCGTGGTAGAAGCGGTGAATGGCTTGTGCCAAACAGTTACGAACGCGTGCTACGGCACCGATCACGTTAGTACGTGGACGCAAGTGAGCCACTTCACGCAGATATTCAATAGAGTGACGAGTTTTCGCCATTGGGTAAGTGTCGGCATCTTCAACCCAACCAACTACTTTTACCGCAGTCGCAGCCAGTTCAAACGCTTGGCCAGAAGCTGGAGACTCAACAATGGTACCCGTTACTTCAACAGAGCAACCTGTCGTTAGCTTCAGGACTTCATTGTCGTAATTATTCAGATTATTAGGAACCACGGCCTGAATCGGGTTGAAACAAGAGCCGTCATAGATGGCAAGAAACGAAATTCCAGCTTTGGAATCACGACGTGTGCGAACCCAGCCGCGAACAGTGACTTCACTGTCTACTGCGAGCTTGCCGCTTAGTACGTCATTTACAGGCGCGTAAGTCATGTTAATTACAGTCTCCGTTGAGATAAAAAATACCCCAATGCCATTTGCAGCAATCGTTGCGCAAAAAATAGACGAAACATTGGGTTGTAGAGAGTTTTACAGATTCAACGGAACATATTACCTGTCAATTTGCTAGCTTCAACCTTTAATGTGGTTTCCGCGCAGAATTCTTCTCAATCAGGGTAAATTGATTGAGCAGGGACTCTAATTGTTGCGATAAGTGTGCAAGATCGACACTGATTTCACGCGTTTCGCTCGCTGAATGCGAAGTGTCATCGGCATGATGAGTGATCACGTCCACTTTACTTTGGATCTCATGGCTGACTTGCGTAGTGCGCTTGGTCTGTTCTTGAATCCCCATCGCGTGATTGAGCACTTGCTGCATTTCAGCGACCACATTGGTCATGACTTTAGAGAGTTCTTCAATTTCGGTTGAACGTTGGTGAGCCTGAGAACACACAGTATCAACGGAAGTGAGGGAGGCTTGGCTATCTCGTTGGAAGCCCGCAATGATGTTTTCGATATTGCCTGTTGCCTCAGCAGTACGTGATGCCAAATGGCGTACTTCATCAGCAACGACGGCAAAGCCTCGGCCTTGCTCGCCAGCTCGTGCAGCTTCAATGGCGGCATTCAGAGCCAGTAGGTTAGTTTGTTCGGCAATGCCTTTAATTACACCAAGGATGGAGGAAACTTGGGTTGTTTGATTATTTAATTCCACAATACGTTGTTTAACCGATTCAATATCGCCCACCAGATTTTTAATATCCTCACTGGCGACATGTGCTTGTTGGGCACTTTGCTGAACAACTTTGGTGGTGTGATTAACCAGTTTCGACGCTTCTTCGGTGGCAAATTCCACTTGCTGTTGCTTGTTTTGCATATCGGTAATGTTGATCTGTACTTCAGCGGTTTCTTTTTGCTGATTATTGGCTGCTTGATCGGTGACTTGAGCTACATCTGTGAGTTTTTTCGCCGAGTCGGCAAGTGAATGAGAGGTTTCTTGTACTTGCTGCAAGCTGTCTGAGACAGTGTCCATTAAAGAGTTAATGGAGACAGCGAGCTGACCTAACTCGTCTTTTTTGTTGGTTGCCAGACGATGAGAGAGGTCTTTACTTTTACTGACATCACACATAAAAGAGGACGTTTTTTGAAGTGGTAGAACAATAATTTGGCGCATGAAAAACAGAGTGACCATAAAGCCGAACAGGGCAATTACCGACATAATGCCAACGCCAATTAGAGTCCGATGGTTCACCATTTGCGTTAAATGGTTAAGGTTAAACTCAAGACGAATGACACCGAGCACTTCCCCTTCCGGTGCCATATGGCAAGCCACACAGTTAGTACCACGGTAGTTTTCACTCGATTTCATCGGTAGGGCAATCACAATCCCTTTACCCCAATCGCCAGAATAAGGTTCGATTACGGTTTCACCAGCGAGGGCACGTTGATCTATGGAATCTTGTGGCTTTTGCTCCGGCATTCCTGGGCCATAAAGTTTATTCACGGTTTCCGAGCGAATCACGCGGACTTGTTCGATTCCATCCTGTGCTAAGGCCTTTTGGCGTAGCGTCTCTTTTTGCGCCATAGTGCCAGTCAGCATCATCATATTGAGGCTGTCAAAGTAGTTGCTGGCCTTGTCGTGGAGCTGTTCGCTCAAAACGGAGTGGATAAGATCGCGTTGTTGCCAATATTGATAAGTCGTTGAACCAGCCAATACCAAGGCAAAAACAGTGATTAATGTCAGCAGCAATTTATTAAGAATGGATGAGCTCATGATAGTTTTGTAATTATAAGCAACCTGATTAATGTAAATATAGCGTTAACTTTTCGTACCACAAAAGTATTAATCTGGTTACTGTGACCATACCCAAAGTATGGTTATGCGAGTGGATGGGGCGAGCATCCGAAAAGAAGGCATCGCTCCTATGAGCGAAAAGGGAAATCAGCTTGTATCACACTACGAGATTTCATAGTATGACGCCTCTTTTTATGCCCCGAGAATGATGATGAAAACAGAATTATACAAAGAGTTTATGTTTGAGGCTGCCCACCACCTGCCGCATGTGCCAGCTGGTCATAAATGCGGCCGCCTGCATGGACACTCTTTCTTAGTTCGCTTGTATGTTGAAGGTGAGGTGGATCCTCATACAGGTTGGGTTGTGGATTTTGCTGAAATTAAAGCGGCATTCAAACCGATTTATGATCGTCTCGATCACTATTACCTGAACGATATCGAAGGGTTAGAGAACCCGACCAGTGAAGTGTTGGCAAAATGGATTTGGCAACAGCTCAAGCCAAGCTTACCGTTGCTGAGCAAAGTTGAGATTAAAGAAACCTGTACGGCGGGTTGTATTTATCGCGGTGAGTAGATCTGGCAGCTCACATTACCAAGACATATGTTTACAGTAGGCGGTAGCAGAGATAATGAAACTAATGGGTTAGGCTACATATATATGTGGCCTGATTTAGGGCAAAGCTGGTATTTATGCTCATAAATTGGTTTTACTGCGGATAATACCTAGTCATCCGAATTAAGTTTTTATAACATTGCCATCACTACATAATTGAAAGACTAACAATCCGAAAGAATTATCTGTACATGTTTGCATTCTTATTCATCTTCTGAATGGTTTTTTTTCGCTTATTTTGAATCCTAATAACTGCGCATCAAGATGCTCGTTCTTATCTTCTCAAAATTAAACTCATATTGTACTGACGATTGAAAGAAACCTCAGCAAAGCTGTACAGGTATAGGGGAAATTTTACATGCTATGTTGATATGCATATTTACGCTTAGATTATCTCTCTGTCTCACAATAACGATTGATAAAAGGCGATAAAATGGCTAGGAACGAAAGTATCAACCAAAACATGTTACCAATATTAATGCAGGAGCTAATAAAATTAATTGGCTATGAGGATATGTATATTCTTATAAGTAATTATGGAGGGCAGGATGTCTACATACCGAAAAATCCTAAAAGAAGCAAGTTGAATAACTTATTACCACTAAGGTCACTTGATATATTAAGTGAAGAGTATGGAGGGATGTATCTTACTCTTCCAACAACTTCACGGATTGCTAACCAGATCAGAGATAAAGAAATACTAAAGCATTTGGAATCAGGAAAGTCGAGAGTTGAAGTTGCAAAAATGTTTGGTTTGGGTGTCAGACAAGTGGCTAATATAAAAAATAGGTTTTGAAGATAAGAATCCTTATGTTGTAAAAGCGCATCTTTAGCGCTTTTATTTTTATTAATTTAGTTTAGTTTAAGGCTTTCCATCAAATATGTTCTTCGACGTTGAAATCTATCCATTGGAACATTCGACCATTTTGATTGATCTGACAATGCGGCCATAAAGGCATAATGATCATTTTCAGCCAAGCTTGGTTGAATTATTTGACGAGAAATAGGGGTGTAGTCACCTCTAAATCTAAGGTCTACAGTTATATCTTTCATCGGTGGAGGCAGTGTGTTCCAAATGACACTGCCATATTTTATGATGCAGTCCTCTTTATTACATATTCTGATTACATCATTTTCCATCTCATTGTAAATTAATTCAAATAATTTTAATTGTTGTTCTGGCGTGATTTCGAAGTTACTTAAATTATATTGAGTGATAAAAGACTTTACTTTTTCTCCGGCTAACCCTGACGAAAGCGCTATTGTTTTTGAATATTGATGACTTATTCCTGCCGCCAAAAGGTCATTTTCAATTTTTAAACTTGATTTATCCTTACAGTCGTAACCACGACCAATAGTCAGCCCTGATTGCAATGATGGAACCTGTAATATTCGACTGTGATAGCGTCCACCTTCTTGCCCTTCCGATTCAAATGTAAAAAGCCCCTTACTAGGTAGAAAAATTGAGTCTAGTTTGGTCATGATTTTCCTTATATTATCTGTTTGGTTTGGTTTGGTTTGGTTTGGTTTGTAGTGGTCAAATTTTTTATTAAATACACAGTATGTTAGTTGTATGAAGGATTATTAAATTGGGCTCGAAAGAGCCCAATTTTATTAAAGAAAGTTTGGCTTGCGCTTAAACCCTATGTGATAGGCAACTTGCTGGGCAACAACCGTGTTTTCCCCCATTTTGAATATTTTGAAACCTGTATCTTTGGCGATTAATACCCCTTTGGGGCTGGCGTTGAGACACCGGTTTAATTTTTCAATTTGGCGTTGCATGTGTGCATCATCTTCGTTGCCATTAGGGTTATACCTTCCAACCACAATACGCTCGATATGACGTACTTCAGAAAGGTCTAACGCTGGCACGTTCTGTGCTGGACCCATATATTGACCCTATCAGATTCCCGCTGCTGTTTGAGCATCCGTATAAGTTTGGCCTTTGCGCACTAGCTGCATGGCCATATTTGCTTTGGTTAGTGCATCTTGTGCATCAGTTAAGCCTGCTTGAGCATTATCTACATCTGCTTGCTTACTTGGATCTTTAGCGAGAGCCATCTGCGCGGTTTGTAATTTAACTTCCGCTAAATCCACTTCTTTCCCTTTCTCGATAACATATTTCATTGCTTTTTCAAGGTCACTATCTGGTTTTGCCGTTTCATTGGATATTGCTTTTGGTGCTACCGCTTCACCGATAATATCAAGGACACGTGATAGGCCTTCAGGAGTACCCGCCTGAGCTGCATGGACCTGAACATGGTATTTCGCTGAATTATCGCTCGAACGTGTATTCTCTTTGTGGGATGCAACACTGCCTGAAATATTCGCCGATACACTGATTGGTCCCCAACCGATTTTTGTCTTTGCTGAGAATTTGCCACTTTTGTCTTCAGTTTCCACTGATCTTTCCGATGACTTCACTTCCATATCAAAAGTAATATCAACTTCATCAATCATTAAGCTGGGAATATTTACAATCGCTAGGATTGGTACTTCCATACTGACTTTGTTCTGTTCAATAATGTCATTTCCAGCAGCATCTTTTCCTGTAACGACATTTTGTAGAAATGAAAAGTCAGCAGTTCGAGTTTTATCTCCTTCAAAGCCAACATCACGAATAAAGTCAACGGTGGAACGAGCGAGCATTATTTGTGAGTCACAAGCTGCTTTTAAAGGTGATCCAATTAGGCTTTCCATTGGTAAGCCGGTAAAATGATTTTGCATGCTTTCTAAAGCCATGGTGTATTCCTCATTGATTAATTTGGCATTATGCCATTGGGTTTACCGCATCATGCGATGTACTTTCTTCCGGAAGTTGTGTTTTACGTGGATGAATTTGACTGTTGTATTTGTCAATTATTTTCATCACACATTCTGGTGCCTCATTCGCTTTGAATTTGGCTTTAAAATCAATAATGTCTTTACTTGAGCTGTTTCTATTGGCCGTGCTAGGTGCTAGATCGACAATGAAGTGGGGATGGTTTTTGTTCAGCGTGTCCGTGAGCTCACCGATATCAATTCCTGTCACTTTGACAGAAAATGCAACGTCTAATTCATCAAGATACAGACCTTTTGCGTCCGTTACTGCCACTAATGGCATTGTAATAATATGATTGTCATCGAGACGTAAATCGACAGTTTTAGGTGTAAAAGTTTGTTCTTTTTCGTCGTAATCAAAAAATTGCTCAATAAGTCCTTTGTAGTGAGTCAAACTCAATTCACTAGCGCAGTTTGCAACGTAACTTAATCCTCTCACAATCGCATCTAAATATTGTGGTGAGGCAGGTAGTGTTTTTCTATTTCTAAATAAAGCCATGATTAAATCCTTCTTTTCTCTCGTTGAAGTAAATATAGCAATTTAGAATAATTGAAATAATAAGGAAGAAATTCCTAATGAGTTAACTGTATGTCTATTTATTCGTTATAAACCCCAAATAGATATTGAGGGTTGATGTTTTTCTAAAACTACATGAATTGATGGGAAATATTTACAGGTTATGCTGGGCTTATAAATACGATATTGTATTTTTTCCTTTTTAACTAATGTGGAATAATATATGTCTGTCTTTACAATATTTAATCATGGTACGGATTTTCACCGAAACAAGCAGAGTTCAGAAATCATTAGCATCCTGAGTGAGGCTATGCGTGGTGAAGAAGCCCTTATTATCAAAGATGATAGTGCGCCACTAGGTTTTTCCCTTCAGCACGCTAATCCAACTTATATGATCTGTGAAGGGTGTGGCTCTGATACGGTCGAGGAGGGAAGTGCACACTCCTCTGTCGGCCATACATGGCCAGGGAATGACAATCCGATTACTCGTGAGCAAGCCAAAGATGGCTTAATCCGTCAGCAAGATAACCTGATCAAGAAGCCTTGGTATAAAGGGGGGGGCTATAGTGACTTTCAAAAGTCTTTTTATGGTGATACTCCTAGACCATGGAAACTCTCTGGTAGAACTACGGGAGCCGGTTGGAACGATAACGTGTATAAGGCAGTATGGATGCTAACGCATCTACTATTCGGTGATAATCCTCAAAATATTAGGACGGTAAATATCATTGGTTGGAGCCGTGGTGCAGTAACTTGTTTGAAGCAAGCTTATTTACTTAATGAAGTATTACCTCAATTGAAAGTTAATATCCTTGCACTTGATCCTGTTCCCGGAATGGATCTCGTGAAGCATGAGGTTGATACGCGCACGTTGACACCGAATATTGATACTTATTGGGCCGTAGTTGCATTAAATGAACATCGTATGAACTTCAGAACCATCGGACCTGAATTGATAGTTGACCAATCTTCCAATGCTTGGATCGAATTCTTACCAATGCCTGGCAATCATTCTGATGTGGTTAGACCAAACAATGATACTAAGTCTTGGTTACGCTATCTTGGTGAAAATATCGCAGGTACATATACATCGAAAAGTTATAAGAATACTTTGAGCTTGGCGTATAGATTCTTGTGCTATTTTGGTGCGACTTTGAAAGCAGTAGATATGCTGAATAATGCAGAATGTTTGTTCTTGTATGATCAGATGCTAGAAGATTTTAATGACATTACCGAAGAGTACCGTAATGCAACGGATTGGAAAGATGCTTCATCGTATCGTGTTGGTAGTCGATATGGTGATCGAGAAGTGCTATCGGCATTTTTGAAAGCGCAGCAAACCGTTCCTCAAGCTCAAGATAAGGTAGAACCGTATACCCCTTACGTAATGAAGGGTTGGATTAACTTACATCATTGGATACTCGCAAGAAACTCTTTAGGTCAAGTAGCTAACCCCAACTTAGACCATCCTTATGTTCATGTAACTCCTGAACGGATAGAGAAATGGCAAGCCTTTATAGACGGTCGTTTGGCCATTTCGTTGGATTGACAGACTTGCGCTTAAAAAAACGCCCGGCTATCCGGGCGTTTTTGTAATAGTAAAAAGTGCTGCGATTAGCAGATCACTTTGATTGCCAAGCCACCTTGTGAAGTTTCACGGTACTTAGCATTCATGTCCTTGCCGGTTTCCAGCATAGTTTCAATCACTTTATCCAGTGAAACACGTGGGGCAGAAGAACGACGCAGCGCCATACGAGTTGAGTTGATCGCTTTTACCGCTGCAATACCGTTACGCTCGATACACGGAACCTGTACTTGTCCTGCCACTGGGTCACAAGTCAAACCGAGGTTGTGTTCCATTGCGATTTCAGCCGCCATACACACTTGCTCTGGGCTACCGCCTAAAAGCTCAGCTAGGCCCGCAGCGGCCATAGAACAAGCCACACCCACTTCACCTTGACAGCCTACTTCCGCACCTGAGATAGAGGCATTACGCTTGTACAAACCACCAATCGCACCAGAAGCTGCGAAGTAACGGATGTAGTCTTTCTCAGTCACGGTTTGGATGAATTTGTCGTAGTAGGCGAGTACTGCAGGGATAATGCCGCACGCACCGTTGGTTGGTGCAGTGACTACACGGCCACCAGCTGCGTTCTCTTCGTTAACCGCAAACGCATACATGTTTACCCAGTCAACTACCGCCATTGGATCGTTGGTGGTTTTTTCTGATGTGAGCAGTTGTTGACGCAGCGCTGCTGCACGGCGTGGTACACGCAAAGGCCCAGGTAGGATGCCTTCGGTGTTCATGCCGCGTTCCATGCACTCACGCATCGTACGCCAAATGTTCGCGAAATAAGTGCGCACTTCTTCGTCTGAGTGCATGGCTTTTTCGTTCGCCATTACTAGCGTGCTGATCGAGAGGCCACTCTCTTTACACTGGTTCAGCAGCTCTTCAGCAGAGCGGAAAACATAAGGAACTTGAATGAGAGATTCACTCTCTTTACCGAAGTGTTCTTCATCAACGATGAAACCACCACCGATAGAGTAGTAAGTTTTGCTGAAGATTTTCTCGTCATTGATCCACGCGTGAATCTGCATGCCGTTTTCGTGCAATGCCAGATTAGTGCGGTGGAAATTCATGCCACCTTCACGAGGGAAAGAGACGGTATGACAGTGCATACCAACAGGAAGACGTTCAGTTTCTTCTACACGAGCAATAAAGCCCGGAATTGAGTCGATATCCACTTTCTCTGGCGTATTGCCTGCCAGACCCATGATGATAGCGATATCCGTGTGGTGACCTTTCCCTGTCAGTGATAGCGATCCATAAACGTCCACGGTGATTTTAGTGATGTCGCGCAATTTTCCCATTGAGCGAAGTTCATCAATAAACTCTTTACCCGCTTTCATCGGTCCAACCGTGTGTGAGCTCGAAGGACCAACACCGATTTTATAGATGTCAAATACACTAATCATTTTGAATGCCTCAAAACTAAGCCCCCCTAAGGTTAGGGAGGCTTTTGGTATAGTTATGTTTTGTGTTTTAAGCTCATACGCAGAGGTAGAGATTAAAGAGCGCCGTAGATTACAGAACTAATCGCAGCCAAGCCACAAATAACTGTAAAAATCTGTACAGGTGCTGAAGTCTTGAACTTCGCCATCGCAGGTACCTTGTGCATTGCAAATACAGGTAGCAGGAACAAGATAGCAGCAATCATTGGTGCGCCCATGGTTTCGATCATGCCAAGGATGCTTGGGTTGATAATCGCAACAATCCAAGTGGTGATGACGATGAAGCCCAGAGAGATTTTTTCAATCTTGCTGATTTGCATATCGCTGCGAGATTTCACTAGGCCAACCAGACCTTCATGAGCACCTAGGAAGTGACCAAAGTAGCTTGAAGTGATTGCTGCGAATGCCACGATTGGGCCTAAGTAAGAGATGATTGGTGAAGCGTGTTCGTTCGCTAGGTAAGACAGAACAGAGATGTTTTGTTCTTTCGCCATAGCCAGTTCTTCAGGAGACAGTGACAGAACCACAGAGAATACGAAGAACATAACAAAGCCCATCAGCATCATGGCTGCACCGCCAGTGATCATGTCGGTTTTCTTCACCGCATCGTCACCAAACTGTTGGCGTTGCTCTTTAGAGAATTGAGAAATGATTGGGCTGTGGTTGAAAGAGAACACGATGATTGGAATGGCAAGCCATACGATAGCTGGCATTGCAGACCAGTCAGGCGCGACTTCCATCATAGAAGTGTTCCAATCTGGGATCAGATAGAAAGAGAGAGCCAGCAGAATGAATACCAGTGGGTAAACCATAGCAGAAGTGGCTTTCAGCATCAGTTCTTTACCAAACACAACGCCCGCAGTCATAGCAATAATCAGCGCACCAGACAGTAGCCAGCGAGGGATGGATTCCATACCCATTTGGTTTACTAGGAAAGAGTCAACGGTGTTTGTGATACCAACGCCATAAATCAAAACGATAGGGTAAATGGCAAAGAAGTAGGCGAAGGTGATGAGGTTTGCACCCGCTTTACCGAAATGTTCTTCAACAGTATCGGTGATGTCCGCATCAGGGTTTTTAGCAGAAAGAACAAAACGAGCGAGGGATTTGTGAGCGAACCAAGTCATTGGTGCTGCAATTAAAGCGAGAATTACTAATGGCCAGAAACCACCAGCACCGGCTTTAATAGGCAGGAATAGAACACCTGCACCGACTGCTGTACCGAAAAGGGATAGAGCCCATGTGAAATCTTTGTAGGTCCACTTGCTAGCAGAACGTGCTGTAGAAGTAGCCGCTGTTGTAGTATTCATGTGTTTTTACTCATTTGGGGAACAGGAAATAAGTCGGCGTGCATTTTTGCACATTTTTCACAGAATAAAACTAGATCTAAATCATGATTGACCGTGCTTATTGAAACTTCTATCAAAAACCTATTTTTGATCACGAAATTGGCGTGCCACATGTGAGAATTGTTAATGGCTTGGATTAGATAAAGTTATCTGTGAGTAAATAATTCTCAGTGGATGAGTTGGCAAACGTTTGCCTTGATTCGTTATTAGATTTCCTAATCAAAACATGGCTGTTAACAATAATAAATAAAAAGAAAAGTTAAACTAACTCATTGTAATTAAACAGTTGTTTTTGGAGGGATTGGATGATTTGTGCAGTCATACCCCATATAAAATGTTGTTTATAGGGGATGGCGAACACTCGATGGCGGTGGTTTTTTAGCTGAAACGTTCCTGTGTAGATCTTTTTTCGATCGAGCAAAAAACTGATCGGCACTTCGAAAACTTCATCGACTTCGTTGTGATCGAGCTGAATTTGGTAGTCCGATTCCACAAACGCCAAAATAGGCGTCACCGCAAATTGACTCACAGTCACTAACTCGGGTAATTGGCCGACAATGTGGATCTTCTCTTCATTGATGCCTATCTCTTCACGCGCTTCACGCTTGGCGGTTTGCTGCAACGAGTGATCGCTTTCTTCATATTTGCCGCCGGGAAAACTGATTTGCCCAGGATGGTGCCTTAAATGCGCTGCTCGTTTTGTCAAAATCACCTGCAATCCTTGTTGCCGCTCAACCACACCAATCAATACTGAAGCCTTACGCAGTGAATCGGGAGCCAAATGAGCGACTCTCAGCAAGCTTTCCTGATGATAGGCTACAGGTAAATTGAGCTGAAACTGCTGGATAAATTCGTTACGGCTGATATTTCGCAAAGATGGCCTCTATACCGTGATTAATGTACAACACATGTTATAGCGTGTTTTGAAGAATCATGCTGCCGAGTGAAGCACATTTGACCGATTGTGAACCGAGTGTCGCTAAAAATGGCAGCGTAGGTTTTGCTCGCTGCCATTATATGAGTGGATGGGGAAAAACTAACTCTCCAAAGTCGGAAGGATTCGGCTTAGTTTATCGAGCGTTTCTTGATATTCAGAGGCGCACTCGCTATCCGCCACTAAACCGCCGCCCGCCCAAGCATAGAGCTGTTGCTGATAAGCCACTAGAGTGCGAATGGTGATGCTGGTGTCCATTTTTCCATGGCGACTGAGGTAACCGATGGATCCGCAATAAGCGCTACGTCGATGCGGCTCAAGCTCCTCAATAATTTCCATCGCTCGAACTTTGGGCGCGCCAGTAATGGAGCCACCGGGGAAACAAGCACGGAGCAGATCGGCCAATTCATAGCGTTCATCGAGGGTTGCGCGAATCGTGCTTACCAGATGGTGCACAGCAGGAAAGCTCTCCACATCAAACAGTTTCGGTACATGAACACTGCCCGGTGTAGCCACGCGGCCAATGTCATTACGCAGCAGGTCGACAATCATCAAGTTTTCCGCTTGATCCTTTTCCGCGGTAGCCAAATCTTGCATTAACGCTTTATCTTGCTGGCTGTCAGCACTACGAGGGCGGGTGCCTTTGATCGGTTTGGTTTCAATCACCCGATCTGCCACTTGCAGAAAACGTTCTGGAGAAACGCTCAAAATAGCCCCTTGCGGTAGACGCAAAAAGGCGGAGAAGGGCGCTTGATTACCAGCTTCCAATTTCAAATACGCTTGCCATTCACTGCCGGTGTAATGAGCCTGAAAGCGCTGCGCGAGGTTGATTTGGTAACAGTCTCCGGAACGCAAATACTGCTGTACTCGGGTAAATTTATCTTGATAGGCGGCATAACTCATATTGGAGCGCCAAGGTGAAGTCAGCGCAAAATCCGCAGTATCTGCTTGGTTCTCCACTTGTTGTTGGCTTAACCAAGCCCAAGCATTCTCAACGCCTTCACCGACTAACTGCGCAGTCTGTTTTTGATGATCAACGACCAGCGCCCAAGAGTAAATTCCCACCGCCATCTCTGGCATGGCAATGTCTTGTTCTGCTAAGGTCGGAATGGTTTCAACACATCGTCCCAAATCATAAGCGAAGTAGCCAAGTGCACCGCCGATAAAAGGCAATTCATGTGCACAAGAACGTTCTGGCAAGTAGTGTTGCTGAGCTTGTGCCAGTAATGTAAAGGGATCTTTTCGTGACAATGTCACGCCATTTTGAGTGCTGATTTCCGTTTCATCACCAAAAGTCACTAGAGTGGCTAAAGGATTGGCGACCAGAATATCAAAGCGGCTATCCATATGAGTGGTAGAAGCGGAGCGCAGCAGCATCGCCCAAGGTTGCTGTTCAATATGTATGAAAAATTGTTTAGCAATATCAGGATGATAAGTTAACTGTTTGTGTTCAATTGACAAAATTTGGTTGTTATTCATTTGTGTAATTTGTGACAGAGAAACCGTTCATTGCGTAGCATCGTGAGGAAAGCAAGAGTATCATAAAAACCTCATACAAAGCTGCTACTTAAAGAGTGAGAGCTTTCTTCCATTTGGAAAGCAGTTGTCCACGTAAATAGCGGCAGTACACGGAAGCATAACAATAACGAGGCAAGCAATGACGGTAATACGCAAGCAAGATGTGATCAGCAGTGTTGCTGATGCGCTGCAGTACATCTCCTACTACCACCCATTAGACTTTGTAAAAGCCCTAGAAAAAGCCTACCAACGTGAAGAAAGCCAAGCGGCTAAAGACTCGATAGCCCAGATCCTGATCAACTCTCGTATGTCAGCGGAAGGACACCGCCCAATTTGTCAGGACACAGGTATCGTTACTTGCTTCGTGAACATCGGTATGGGTGTGCAATGGGATTCTACCGATATGACAGTGCAGCAGATGGTGGATGAGGGAGTGCGCCAAGCGTACACCAACCCAGATAATCCACTGCGTGCCTCGGTATTGATGGATCCGGCGGGCAAACGCATCAATACCAAAGATAACACCCCAGCTGTGGTACACATCAACATGGTGCCAGGCGATAAAGTGGATATTCAAATTGCGGCCAAAGGTGGCGGCAGTGAAAACAAAACCAAGATGGTGATGCTCAACCCGTCCGATGATATTGCGGAATGGGTAGAGAAAACCGTGCCGCTGATGGGCGCGGGCTGGTGCCCACCGGGCATGCTCGGTATTGGTATTGGCGGTACTGCCGAGAAAGCAGCGGTGCTGGCGAAAGAAGCCTTGATGGAACACATTGATATTCATGAGCTGATCGAACGTGGCCCACAAAATGCTGAAGAAGAGCTGCGTTTAGACATTTTCAACCGTGTGAATAAGCTTGGTATCGGTGCACAAGGCCTTGGTGGTTTGACCACTGTGGTGGATGTAAAAATCAAATCTGCGCCAACTCATGCCGCTTCAAAACCAGTGTGCTTAATTCCGAACTGTGCGGCGACACGCCATGTGCATTTCACTCTTGATGGCAGTGGCCCTGCGCAGCTAACACCGCCTAAGTTAGAAGATTGGCCACAAATTACGTGGGAAGCAGGAGCGAACACGCGCCGTGTGAACCTTGATAACATCACCCGTGAAGAGATCCAAACTTGGAAAACGGGTGAAACTGTATTGCTGTCTGGCAAGATCCTAACTGGTCGTGACGCAGCACATAAACGCATTCAAACCATGCTGCAAAAAGGCGAGAAGCTGCCTGAAGGTGTGGATTTGAAAGGCAAGTTTATTTACTACGTTGGCCCTGTGGATGCGGTAGGCGATGAAGTGGTTGGCCCCGCAGGCCCAACAACCTCAACGCGTATGGACAAGTTTACCGACATGATGCTGGAAGAAGTGGGCGTCATGGGCATGATTGGTAAAGCAGAGCGTGGCCCAGCAACCGTTGAATCGATCAAGAAACACAAAGCCGTTTATTTGATGGCGGTTGGTGGTGCGGCTTACCTAGTGGCGAAAGCCATCAAGAAAGCTCGCGTGGTCGCGTTTGAAGATCTGGGTATGGAAGCGATCTACGAATTTGAGGTCGAAGATATGCCAGTCACTGTTGCCGTGGATTCAACTGGCGCGAATGCGCACCAAATTGGCCCAGATACTTGGCGAGTAAAAATCGCTGAAGCAGCCAAGTGAAGGGTTTCATCTCGTTCTTTAATCGAGACACTTGGCAAAAAAATGACAAAGGTGCAGCGCAAGTTGCACCTTTTTAATATTACAATTCATCCCGTTATCGATACGTCAGGAGTTATGCATGCCTCGTTTTATTCAAATTCTACAAATTATTATTGCGGTGGTGATTGGTGCAGTGGTCGGTTATGACCTCATTCTGCATGGCATCAGTATTTTCAATGAGAAATACGTCACCATTACCTGCGTCCTGTTTGTGCTGCTCGAAGTCGCTCTGTTTGTGACCTATAAACTGATTGAAGAAGACTAATTTCTTCTCATCACCTCTATAATCTGAGTGATCCTTAAACACGGTAGAGGTGAGTTATCTACCAATATTCCACTAGATTCCTACGCTGGAAATGGCGGGAGCATTTACCCAGACAACTTGAAGCCGCAGCTTATACCGCTGCGGATTCAAGTCGGAAAGGCTATTCATCTCACATTAAGCTTGAGTTTATTAAGCTGTGCCAAATCCTAATTTGGAGTAAAGAATGCAGCGAATTCGTCAAGAAATGAGCGATTTTATCCATCGCGGTATGGATTCTCATGTGCGTTTGGCCGTGACGGGGCTTTCTCGAGCGGGCAAAACCGCCTTCATCACCTCGCTGGTTAATCAGCTTTTGCACACCTCCACCCATCAGAATTTGCCGCTATTGGCAGCGGGGCGTGAACAGCGTTTTATCGGTGCTAAACGTGTGCCACAAACCAACATGATGGTGCCACGCTTTGCTTATGATGAAGCGCTGGCGCAACTGCAAAGCAGTCCTGCACAATGGCCAGTGCCAACACGAGATGTGAGCGAGATTCGCTTGGCGATCAAATACAAGCCGAAAAAGCGCAGCAAAAAATTATTAACAAGCAGCGCGACTCTGTATCTCGACATCATCGACTATCCCGGAGAATGGTTGCTCGATTTACCGCTATTAGAGATGGATTACGCAACCTGGTCAGTACAGCAATTCAATGCCCTGCATGGCTTGCGCAAAGAACTTGCAACAGAATGGTGTGCGGCCGTTGAGCAGCTCGATATTAGTCAAGAAGCCAATGAACAAACCTTGGCGGAAATTGCTGCACGCTACACCGACTATCTGCATCAATGCAAAACCAATGGCCTACATTGGGTGCAACCGGGGAGATTTGTACTGCCCGGAGAGCTGGAAGGTGCGCCTGTGCTGCAATTCTTCCCATGTCATGCGCCGCAAGATTCTGTGAGCAAACAGAGCTATTACGCCTTGCTGCAAGCGCGCTATCAGGAATATCAAAACAAGGTGGTGAAAGCTTTTTATAAGCACTACTTTGCGACGTTTGATCGCCAAATCGTGTTGGTGGATTGCCTATCGCCACTCAATGTGGGGCATGAATCGTTTCTGGATATGCGCAGCGCCCTTGAACAGATCATGCAAAGTTTCCGTTATGGTCGCAGCGGGTTACTCAGTCGTCTGTTTGCGCCGAAAATCGATAAAGTTTTGTTTGCCGCAACCAAAGCTGATCACGTGACACCAGAGCAGCATGTCAACATGGTTTCTCTATTGCAGCAGATGATTCATCCGGCGTGGCAACATGCTGCGTATGAAAATATTGAAATGAACTGCATCAGTATGGCCTCGGTGCGTGCCACGCAATCGGGCTACATCATGCAGGGAGACAATAAGGTTGCGGCGATTCAAGGTGTGACGATGGAAGGAGAGTCGATCACGTTATTCCCCGGTGAAGTACCGCGCAAATTGCCAGAACCTGATTATTGGCAGCGACAGCCGTTTGATTTCACGGCGTTTCGACCACTGCCAACGGCTAGTGATGAACCATGTCAGCACATTCGGGTTGATAAAGCCCTCGACATTCTGATTGGAGATAAACTGCGATGAGCGATCTCAAAACCAAACAGATTTTTAATGAGCCGCTGCAAGGCAGTATAGAAACGCCGACTTTCACGGCTCAGCAGCAATTCAGCGCACAAGAAAAGTTTGTGCCAATGAGTGTTGAAGAACCGGCAGAAGAGCTGGAAGCACAGATTGATACCATTATTCGACCTAGTAAAGGGCGCAAGTGGTTTGCGGGCGGTTTGTTTGCTGCATTCAGTGGTTTGGTGGCATGGCAGGCTGTCGATAGCGTAGTACAAGCCATTCAAAGCGCAGACTGGCTCAGCCTTGGTTGGGCCGGCTTTGTGAGTGCTTTGGCGACATTAGGCTTAGGTGCCATCGGCAAAGAGTTGTGGAAACTGCGTCGCTTACGCCAACATTTTAGCGTGCAAGAGCAAGCTCAAGCCCTGATGGAGAAAGACGCGGTAGGACAAGGCCAAGCCTTTTGTCAGCAGATCGCCAAAGAAGGTAAAGTTGATAAACAGGGTTACCAGCGTTGGCAATCTGCGCTCAATAGCAGTCACAGTGATGCAGAAATCATCGATTTATACGATGCGTTGGTGGTGGCCGAACAAGACAAACAAGCCAGCCAAATCGTAACCCGTTATGCCACAGAAGCCGCGGCATTAGTGGCGATTAGCCCGCTAGCGATAGCCGATATGTTATTGGTGGCTTGGCGTAATTTTTCCATGGTGGATCAACTGGCAAAAGTGTATGGCGTTGAATTGGGCTACTGGTCACGCGTGAAGCTGTTTAAAGCGGTGCTGCTGAATATGGCGTTAGCGGGAGCGAGCGAATTGGCCGTGGATGCCAGCGTTGATCTGTTTTCGATGGATATAGCAGGACGTGTTTCTGCTCGAGCAGGGCAAGGTGTTGGGGTAGGCATTCTGACCGCGCGTTTAGGCATTAAAGCAGTGGGTTTGTTGCGTCCACTGCCATGGCATCCCGATCGACAACTCAAACTGAGTGCGGTACGCAAGCAAGTGGTCAGCAAAGTCGCGGGTTTGCTTGCGAAATAACCTTTAATCCTCAGAAACAGCGATCCGCTATCACGGATCGCTTGACGCCGATCTGGGCTTGGTAGAAACTACTGTCAACTTTTCGTGACACTTTCAAACAGGATCCCATCAAAGTGCGTCTTGAAGTCCTCTGTGAAGACCGTCTCGGTCTGACCCGCGAGTTACTGGATATTCTCGCCTCTAAAAGCATCGATTTACGAGGGATTGAAATCGATGTGATCGGCATTATTTATCTCAACTGCCCCGATCTCGATTTTGAAACCTTCAGTGAGTTGATGGCGGAAATTCGCCGCATTCCAGGGGTAAAAGATGTGCGGAAAATTCAGTTTATGCCGATTGAGCGGCATAACACCGAGTTGATCTCACTGCTCAATAACTTGCCTGATGCCGTTCTGGCTATCAACCTCAAAGGTGCGGTAGATATGGCTAACCATGCGGCGGAGGCTCTATTTAATCTTGAAGAGCCTAGCATGATCGGTCATCACATCTCGGCATTGATGCCGGCATTTAACTTCTCGCGTTGGATGGAAGGCAGCAAATCACGCCTACGTGAAGACGTCGTGTTGGACGGCTTGGATTACGTTATGGAGATTATGCCGGTTTATATTTCGGGCGACTCCAAGCAATCGACCTTAGCCAGTGCAATGATGATATTACGCGCTGCGGCGGTTGGAGTCAGCTCCACTACTCAAATTCCGCTACAAAGTAACTTAGGCTTTGAGCATTTTGTCGGTGTCTCGAATCGACACAAAAGTCTAATCAGCCAAGCGAAAAAACTGGCCATGCTTGATCAGCCATTGCTGATTGAAGGGGAGACGGGTACGGGCAAAGAGATGCTCGCCAAGGCATGCCATAACCGTTCGGATCGTTCTTCTGCGCCATTTTTGGTTTTGAGCTGTGCTTCGATGCCGGATGATGTGGCTGAGACTGAGCTGTTTGGCCACGCTCCGGGGTCCTTTAACCATCAGCAAGGCCATAAAGGGATTTTTGAGCAAGCCAATGGTGGCACCGTATTTCTTGATGAAATTGGTGAAATGAGTCCACATTTGCAGATTAAGTTGCTGCGCTTTTTGCAAGATGGCACCTTCCGTCGAGTAGGGGAAGAGCATGAAATTCATGTGGATGTGCGAGTGATCGCCTCAACTCGTCATAACCTTGCGGATTTAGCAGAATCACATCGTTTCCGTGAAGACCTATTTTATCGGCTTAATGTGCTCACTTTGCGCATTCCTCCATTGCGTGAGCGCCCAAGTGATGTTCAGCCGTTGCTCGAACTCTTCATCACCAAGCACTGTAATAA
This sequence comes from Vibrio mimicus, assembly GCF_019048845.1. Classification (NCBI taxonomy): domain Bacteria; kingdom Pseudomonadati; phylum Pseudomonadota; class Gammaproteobacteria; order Vibrionales; family Vibrionaceae; genus Vibrio; species Vibrio mimicus. The sequence continues at coordinate 1,914,276 of NZ_CP077426.1, read as the reverse complement.
ACTTGCCATGATCAAACCTAAGGTCATGGATGATGTGTTGGACAAACTGAGCCAGTATCAGTGGCCTGGCAACATGCGCCAACTGGACAATATGGTGTTGCGCGCCTTAACTGAAATTGATGGGGATGTGTTGGGCATTGAGCCATTCCATTTGCCGCAAGTCGACAGTGTCAGTTCCGCGCCCAGCATAAACCTTGATGGTTCGCTCGACGACATCATGAAGGAGTACGAATCGCAGGTGTTGGATCGTCTATTCCAATCCTTTCCTTCCAGTCGTAAGTTAGCGAAAAGACTGAATGTTTCTCACACTTCGATTGCGAATAAGTTGAGGGATTATGGAATAAGGAAACGCTGATGAATGGAATATACAGCGAATGTCATTTCTATCAAACCGATGGTGAAATTGTTGTGCGCTGCGCACAAATGACCGATGCCGAACGTTTGAGTCAGTATTTTGTGGGTAATCGAAATCACTTGATAGAGTGGGAGCCGAAGCGTGAAGCGGAGTTTTTTACTGAGTCTGGTTGGCTACAAAGGCTGATCAAGCTCAATGAACTGCATAAGATGAAGCTTGGTTACTATTTGCTGATTTTGGATGCGCAAAATGAAACCATGCTAGGAACCATCTCGTTTAGCAATATTATCCGCTTCCCATTTCATGCGTGTAATGTGGGTTACTCGTTGGCCTATGATGTGCAAGGGCGAGGCGTGATGACTCGTGCTTTGAAGATGGCTTGCCAGTACATGTTCAGTGAGCACAATTTGCACCGCATTATGGCCTCGTACATGCCGCACAATAAGCGTAGCGAAAATGTACTCAAGCGTGTGGGTTTTGTGCTTGAGGGGCATGCCAAAGACTATCTTCTGATTAACGGTAAGTGGGAAGATCATAATCTCACTGCACTTATCAATCCCAATTGGAAGGAATAGAAATGTCGGAACGCTTAGCCCAACAGATGACGCTGTTGATGGAGCTTGATCGCCTTAAATCTGTGTTGCGCCGAACCCGCGTGAAAAGTGCTGAAGGGCGTTTAGAAAACAGTGCAGAACATAGCTGGCATGTCGCACTCATGGCGATTTTGCTGCAAGAGCACGCGAATGAAGCCGTTGATATGCAAAAAGTGCTGACAATGCTTTTGCTGCATGATGTGGTGGAAATTGATGCCGGCGATACCTTCGTGTACGATTCTGCCGCTTCAACTGAGCAGGAAGCAAAAGAGTGGCAAGCTGCGCTGAGATTGTTTGGTCTCCTCCCGAAAGAGCAAGGCGAAGCCTTATTGGCGATTTGGCAAGAATTTGAAGCGGCACAGAGTGCCGAAGCTCGCTTTGCTAAAGCGTTGGATCGCTTAATTCCTATGCTGTTGAACTATCACAATCAAGGCCAAAGTTGGCAAGAACATGGCGTCACTCGTGAGCAAGCGCTGACGGTGAATCGCAAAATTGAAGATGGCTCTCAAACTCTTTGGGAGTACGCAAAACACATTATTGAACAAGCGAGCCAAAACGGCTGGCTGAAAGTTTAAGGAAACTCAATGTCTTATTTGCCTTTGGATCAATACCAAAGAAAATGGATTTTTACCCATGCCTCAATGCCGGTTCCTGAAGCCGATCTGGCTCAGATAAAACCGATGGAGCCACTACGCGCAGCACAGTTTTGGAAAGAGAACATCAGTGCGACAAGTCCTGACGCTGAGCGCTTGAGCTCACAAGACTGGCCACGTAAAGCCAATAACTGGTCAGATGAAACGAGCTGGATGGCAGAATGGGAAAGTGATGAGCCAGAACTGCCTGAAGCGTTGTCGGCCCATCTGCCATGGCAAGATGATGTGACGGTGTATTTCTGTTACGAGAAATACAACGTACTGGAAACCAAATGGTCAATCTTTAAACGTCATTGGAAAAATTTCCTGTTTTACGATGATGGTCCATTCTTGCTTGGCCGCCGCCGCAAAGAGGCGCTCTGGTTTAGTAGTGAAGGTAAAGTGAAACTCGGGCAGCGCCCATAAAAAATCCGGCTTAGGCCGGATTTTTTGACACATAACGTTGTGATTTTACTCTTGAGTGACTTTGGTTGGTGTTTTCGCTGCAGAAAGCGTCGACCCCATGGATGCGGTGATGATCATGAAAATCGCTAGCCATTGTGACCACTGCAGTGTTTCACCCAAAATTGCGAGCCCCGCCATTGCTGCAATTGCCGGTTCCAAACTCATCAAAACACTGAAATGTTGTGTTGAAAGTCGGCTTAGTGCTGCCATTTCTAAGCTATAGGGTAGGGCGCTCGACATTACTGCAACCAGTAGCGCCATCGGCAGAATTGACCAACTGAAAATGGATGCCTCAGCCAATTGAGTCGCAATCGGGAAGTAGATAACCGCGGCGACAAGCATGCCAATCGAGACCGTGATGCCACCAGAGCCCACGCTGCCTGCGCGCTGTCCAAACCAGATGTAGCCAGCCCAGAATCCACCCGCAATTAATGCTAAAGCGACACCAATCGGATCTAGAGCATCGACCCCATTCATATCTGGCAGCAAGAACACGATGCCCAGAATGGCTAGCGCCACCCAGATCAAATCCTTTTTGCGTTTTGATGACAGTAACGCCAGTAGCAGCGGACCTGAAAACTCTAGCGCGACACCAATTCCCAGAGGAATACGTTCAATCGCGAAGTAAAAACTGAGCTGCATGCCACCTAAGCTCGCTCCATAAATGATCATCGAACGCCATTGGGGCCAGCTTAAGCGTGCCCGCCATGGGCGAAAAATGAGTGCAAGAATGATGGCGGACAAGCTGATCCGTAGCCCTACTGTGCCACCAGGACCCACTAAGGGAAACAACTGTTTAGCGATCGAAGCACCGGATTGAATGGTGACCATAGCCGCAAGTAAGCTAAGAATAGCAATGAGTAATGGAGATTTTATAATTGGCATAAATACCTAAATTTACAGCAGAAAATGCTGCTCGATTATGCCGTAAAAACGATGAAGGAGATAGGTGGACATGAATGTCCACCTGAATTTAAGTTCTTAAACCTATCCACTATGAAAAGAAGTCTTGTTGCCTACTGCTTGATTTTCTTTGGGTTGGGCAGTGCGGCTTACTTAACGTAAAAGCGCGGGTTGCTCGTTCCCCATAAAGTATACAGTTCCGGGAAAATCAGTTCGGCGTTATTTTCCATTTCGCTGACTGCGATGCTTTGTTTCTGCTGTTGACCAAATAGCGCTACTTCTTGGCTTGGTAACACGCCTTTAATGTCGGTGACATCCACCATGGTGGTGTTCATTGATGTAACGCCAATCACTTTGGCACGCTGTCCGTTGATGAGCACTTCAGCTTTATTGCCCATTTTACGTGGGTAACCATCAGAATACCCTACGGGTAGGTTTGCCAGTACACTATCACGGCTAGTGGTGAAGGTACTGTCATAACCTACCGTTGTACCTTTTGGTACATGGTGCAGTGAAGCGACACGGGTTTTGAAAGAAACAATGGATGGATATTCAGGGTTAGTTGGCAGATCTCCATACAGCACTCCACCTGGGCGTACCATGTCTAATTGAGCTTCTGGGACATTTAACGCAGTATAAGAGTTAGCCACGTGCAGCGTGATATCCTCACGTTTCAGGTTGGCTTGTTCCATTAACCAAGCTGAACTCTCTTTGAACTTGGCCAATTTAGCGCGCACTTCGTCAGCATTGTAGTTCGGGAAGTGAGTCATGATGCCCACGATATTCAGTGAGGGCTGAGTCGCAATAGAGACGGCTTCTTTTTTGCCTGCTTCAGTAGTCATATCGATACCGTTGCGTCCCATCCCACCGTCATTCAGTGCCATGTGAACCTTGACAGTTTTACCGCTTTTTTTCGCAAGCTCTGCCAGCTCCATAGCTTGTTGGTGAGTGCCAATCAGCTCTTCGATGTTCAGATCTAAAACCGCTGACATTTCACTTAGACTTGCTGAGCGAACGCGGATGAGTTCACCTTTAAAGCCACTTTCGCGTACTGCGCGGGCTTCTGCATTACTTGCCACACCAACACAAGGAATACCTTGTGCAATAATGGTTGGCATTAAACCACGAATGCCGTTGCCGTAAGCATCGGCCTTCATGATGGCGCAGATTTTGGTGTCGCTATTCATGTGCGATTTGAATTGCTCAATATTACTTTGGAACTGGCCTAAGCTAATCTCCAACCATGAGTTACTTTGCTGAATTTGCGCAGCATCCGGTAAAACAGTATCGATTTGCAAAGGTGCAGCGGAGAGAGAGAAAGAAGGCAAAGTGGCTGCGATAGAGAGAGAAAGCAGCGTAGCTTTAAAATACATAGTATCTCCTGTTGTTATCATTCATGGTGTAAAAAACGCCCCCGAAATCGGAGGCGTTTGGGGATTAATGAATTTTGAATCGACGTAGAGTGTCTTGTAGCGTGACGGCGAGTTGGCTTAATTCATGGCAAGCCTGCGCTGTTTGTTGTGAACCATTAGCCACTTCTTGTGATGTCAGATGAATGTTCTCAACATTACGGCTCAATTCATCGGCAACAGAGTCTTGCTCACTACAAGCGCTAGCGATTTGGGTACCGACATCTGCAATACTGGCAATTGACTCTTCAATTGAAACCATCAGTGATTGCGAATGATTACCTTGCTCTACACATTTCTCGATACTGCTATGTGAACGCTCGGTCGCGTCTTTGGCTTGTTTCGCCATTGCTTGTAGCTTTTCAATGATGGCTACGATTTCACCAGTAGAGTCTTGAGTTCGACCCGCTAAGGTTCTCACTTCATCGGCGACAACGGCAAAGCCGCGTCCGGATTCGCCAGCGCGAGCGGCTTCAATAGCGGCGTTAAGGGCGAGAAGGTTGGTTTGATCTGCAATACTGCGGATCACATCGACAACAACGTTAATTTGGCTCGACTGATGTTCAAGTTCACTCACCGTTTCACCCGCTTCACCGATAATGTTAGCCACTTGCTGGATTGAGCGAACCATAGCGGAGTTTTCACGCGCACCTTCTTGTGATTTCTGATTGACCGCTAAGGTTTGACTTGCCGAATCTTCAGTATTGCGTGCAACATCCGCAACAACCGCTTTCATTTCTGCCATAGCGGTTGCCACTTGGGTAATTTGGTATTGCTGTTCTTTCATGCCATCGGCAGATTGGTTAGAAATCTGCGTCATCTCTTCAACTGCGCTGCTGAGCTGAGTCACTGCAGCGATGATTTCATCAATCAATTGACGTAAATTTTGCTGCATCTGCTCTGAAGCATCGGCAAGGTTGCCGAGCTCATCATTTCCGATCGCCTTTCGATCCATTTTTTGTGACAGGTCACCTTTGGCAATGGCATTTGACTGTTTCATCACAATCATGAGAGGACCACAGATCAGCCGTGTCAGCACCAAGGTCATGATCACCATAATGAACAAAATTGCTAAATTGCTAGCAATCGAGGTGGAGTTTAACGTTTGCACCGAGTTTAAGATTTGTGACCGATTGCTATCCATCGCTTGATGCAGAATGCCGATCAAAATAGTGAAATCACTTTCCAGTGCTTCAAAAGTTGAGAGCGAATTAAACAAGATGGGGTAAGCGGCATCAGCACCTTGAGTCAAAAGGGTTTGGTTAAATTGTTCAGTGACCGCAGTGTATTTACTCCAGTTTCCCATCAAGCGTTTGAACGTTTGCTCCTCTTCTCCTGGCCAAACGGTTTTTCCGTAAGCAATGAGAGAACTGTCGATTTCCGATTGCACACGGTTATTGCGCTCAATGGTCTGCTTGATTTGCTCGCTGTCTTTAATGGGGAGAACCGCAAATTGAGTACGACGCCAGTAGGACATTTTGTCTTTTATAGCATCGACATTTTCCATTGCTGGTAGAGTGTCATCGGTGTAATTCAGTAATTCAGATTGGATTCGATTCAATTCCGCGATCAGATAGATGGCGAACCCTAGGCTAATGACTGCAATCACGGAGAAAGAAACTGCAATTTTTTTACCTATTGACAAGTTTTTTAGAAACATGAATGTTTTACCCTTGGTTGATGTCATTCGAAGTCGCGTGAATAACAACATCCTTATCTGCGATAACGTTAAATAAGGTTAAGTGTGTCTCAAAATCGCCGGCATACTATCATTTCAATTGTCAGTTGACGACTCTTATAGATAAAGTTAGCAAAGACTGTAGAAATCGCAGAAAAATTTATTTTTGGGGTTTTAATGGTCCCGGCTAGCTTATTGAACCATCAACGATTTGTTAACTGTGACTCACTTTTGTGTATTACTCAGCTAATAAACTTTAATCATTGATCTAACACCAAACATTTCTTTTTTACGCATCAATAATACCTATTGCCGCTCTGATAGCGTGCATTCTCCTCGCCAAACACAAAATCAATTCTCAGGAAGAGTGAACATGATGCGCCCTTATCTAAAATATATTATTCCATTGCTGATCCCACTATTGGTATTGATGCTGCCAACGACTGCATTTCCATTTGATGGGCTGACCGTGATTCAGCAACGGGTGATCGCCATTTTCCTGCTGGCTGCTTTGCTATGGGTTTTTGAACCGATTCCCATCTACTCGACTTCGGTTGTGATCATTGTGCTAGAAGTGCTGATGTTGTCGGATAAAGGTTTCATTCTGTTTAGGTTAGGTGAGGGGCATGCAGAGTTTGGAGAATTGCTTAAATCAACCGAAATCATGGCGACCTTTGCTAATCCTATTATCATGCTGTTTTTAGGCGGTTTTTTCCTTGCTATGGCGGCAACAAAATACCGTTTAGATGTCAACTTAGCTCGTGTATTGCTTAAACCATTTGGTAATAACCCCAAATATGTGATGTTGGGATTGATGATGATTACAGCGGTGTTTTCAATGTTTATGTCCAACACAGCAACTACCGCCATGATGTTATCGATTTTAACGCCGGTCATTGCCCTCTTTGGCCCGAAAGACCCAGGACGGGTCGCATTTGCACTCTGTATTCCTGTCGCTGCAAATATTGGGGGGATCGGCACTCCGATTGGTACACCACCTAATGCCATTGCTCTGAAATATTTGGTCGGTGATAACTTAATAACTTTTGCGGAGTGGATGGCGTTTGGGATTCCATTCGTAGTCATTTTAATGGCTGTGGCTTGGTTATTAATTGAATTTATGTATAGAGCGGAGCAGAAAACCATTGAATTAACTATCAAAGGTAAGTTTCTGAAAACCCCAAAAGCGATCATTGTTTACATTACTTTTACCACCACTATTTTATTGTGGATGATGGGTTCATTACACGGCATGAACTCTTATTCGGTGGCATTAATTCCCGTGGCAGTATTTTCAATCACAGGGATCATAGGTAAAGAAGATTTAAAAATGATCTCTTGGGATGTGCTTTGGTTAGTGTCTGGGGGTATTGCTTTAGGTTTAGCTTTAGATAAAACCGGACTCGCAGAATTAATGGTAAACAGTATTCCGTTTGATCAATATTCACCTTATGTGGTGATTTTGGGAGCGGCAATTCTCTGTCTATTAATGGCGAATTTTATGTCGCATACCGCCACCGCAAACTTGCTGATGCCGATTATGGCGGCATTAGGCGCTTCTATGACATCTTTATCGCCACTTGGTGGAGAAGTCACTCTCATTTTGGTGGTGACATTTGCAGCTTCGCTTGGTATGTCCCTACCTATTAGTACTCCACCAAACGCCCTCGCACATGCGACTGGCAACGTGCAAAGTCAGCAAATGGCGAAAGTGGGGGTGATATTAGGGATCCTTGGTGTATTAATGAGCTTTGTCATGGTGTGGATCCTGACTATGATCGGCCATTAAGGAAGTTCTATGGCCAAAGTTGCGGCGGTTATTGAACGCTATTTTAACCATCCTGAACGCAGTATTACCTTGCCAGCAGGGTCCATCTTGTTGGCACAAAACGGTTATAACGATCGGTTGTACTACATTCGCAGTGGCCATGTTTCTGGCTTTTTCGCTGAAAAAGGGGAGCGCAGAATCAAGGTGTTTTCTGCCTCACAAGGCGCATTTATTGGTGTGCACAGTTTTTTTTCTGGCTCGTGGACGGCATCTTCTACTGTCATTGCTGACAGCGAAGTGGAGCTGGCATGGATTGATCGCGACACACCGGTACATGATATTGAGCACTATGGTTCGCTCAGCACACAGTTTATGCCAGTTATTGTTGCTGAATTATCTCAACGGCAACGCCGTGCCACTCAAGAAGCGGTAGCAAAAGAACGTGCGCTAGAGCGGCTGCATTCTGCCGAGCAAATGACCACACTCGGTCAACTTGCTGCAGGTATTGCGCATGAATTGAATAACGCTATCGGAGTGGTGAGCAGTAAATCGGAGCGTCTCGAATCGCTGTTTATGGAATTGTTGGAAGAGGTGCACCCAGAAGCGAGCCAATTTTTCGATTTCGGCCTACTGTTTGGGCAAAAAGTCTCATCCAGTGAAGCGCGCGATCGTGGCGCATTGTTTGAAAAACAGTATCAACTCCCTAAGGCTGTTGCGCGTGAGCTGGCTAGGGCTGTTCCTGCTAATGAGCTTTCTGCCCATTGGCTGAAAAACCCACATTTGGCAATTCGTTACTGGCAGATGGGACGAGATCTCCATGATTTAAGAGTGGCAGCCAAACATTCGGTTGGCATCGTGAAATCGGTTAAGCAACTGGGTCGCGCTGATATTTGTTTGAATGAAGAAGTGGATTTGAACAGTACTATCAATCGTGCGTTGGCCCTGTTGCAAAGTGATTTGCGCCGAGTTTCAGTACGGGTGAGACCAGGAGCTCTCCCCATGATTAAAGGGTCGCAGACCGAATGGGTACAGGTTTGGATTAACTTAATCAAAAACGCTTGTGATGCAATGGTACAAACGGCTGAGCCAACGGTTGATATACAGACTCGTTATCACCGCCAGCGGCTGTACATCACGGTTGCGAATAATGGCCCTGAGATATCCGAAGTAACGCGAAGAAAAATTTTCCAACCGAGTTTTACCACAAAGAAAGAGGGGCTCTCTTTTGGATTAGGACTGGGCCTTGCAATTGTTAAACGTATTGTATCGGGTTATGGCGGAACGGTTGCGGTAAAAAGCGATCAGGACAAAACCATTTTTAGGATCAAATTGCCAATTGAGGAATACCATGGAGAAGCTGAATATCATTTGCGTGGATGATCAACGTGAAGTGCTGAGTGCCGTGTTACAGGATTTAGAAGCGCTCAGTCGTTGGATCAATATTGAAGACTGTGAATCGGCGGCTGAAGCCTTGGATCTAATGGATGACCTTGATGCTCAAGGGGAACTGATTGCCGTAGTGATTTCTGATCATGTAATGCCAGGCAAAAGTGGAGTTGAATTGCTTAGTGAGATCAGTGCTGATTCCCGTTTTACCCATACGAAGAAAGTGCTGCTCACTGGGCAAGCAACTCACACGGATACCATCAATGCGATAAATACTGCGGGAATCCATCATTACTTCGAAAAACCATGGAATGCCAAAACCTTGGTCGATAGTGTTCGTGGTTTAGTTACGCACTACGTCTTTGATCGTCGACTGGATTATACCGAGTGGCAAAGTGAGCTTGATAATGCCATTGTGCTTTCCCGGTTGCATGGATGAAGTCGCGCAAAAAGGCGCAGCTTTTGCTGCGCAATCATGGCCACGGTTTGGTGGTTTCTTGAGCGCAAAACGGTGAGGTTACCTAATAAGGTTCGGTAACTGTGCGCTAACGAATATTTTTTCTTTGCGAAAGGCTGTTAACACTATCGGCATTATGCAATGATGTGCCCGTGCTTAGTGTATTGATGGTCTTGGAAATTCATCGAGGACGATTTTAATCAGATAAGAAAATGCGGTTCGTTATATTCAGTAACTTCTCTACACTTCTACATAACAATCATCGGTTAACGATGAACTCATCTTGTTGCGTTGTGACTACACTCTCAGTGATTAAACGGATTCAATTAAGTGGCAGCTGACTCTATTCCTCGGCGCGTGCTCAAAAAGCGTCGACGTGCACAAAAAAACAAACCACGCTTATGGCTATTTGTTGTGCTCATTCTTGGCACCGCAGGCGGTGCAGCACTCTTTCATGAAATGGAAACATCAACGCTGCAATCGCGTGAAATCAGCCGCTATGCTGCAGGCCTAACTTATCAAGTTGAGCCTGGTGTGAGCGATAAAATAGCCTTTCCTAGCTATGGTCCTTTTGACCAACGTTTAGGCTATGTGGCTTTGCCTGGTATTCAAGAGCGATTACTGCAGCGTGGTTTTGCCATTAGTCAGCAGGTTCGTTTTTCCGATGCGCTCTATCATTACGCACAGTCGGGCTTGTTTGTCCCTTATACCGAGAAGGTACAAGCGGGATTAACCTTGATTGACTGCCGAGCTGAACCTGTTTACCAGTTTCGTTACCCTAGCTATCACTATCCAGAATTTACCGCGATTCCAGACTTAATCGTCCAGTCACTGCTATTTATCGAAAACCGTGATTTATTGAGTGAAAAGAATCCACTAATTAACCCCGCGGTTGATTGGCCCCGCTTTTTTAAAGCGGCTCTTACACAAATAGGTAAAGCGCTTGATTTGGATGGGCAATCTGCAGGGGGGAGTACTTTAGCCACGCAAGTTGAAAAGTATCGTCACTCGGAAGATGGTTTAACGTATAGTCCGCAAGAAAAGATTCGCCAGATGGTTTCTGCAAGCGTGCGCGCATACCGTTTGGGGGCGAATACACTGGAAGCTCGTAAGTTAGTGGTTTGGGCGTATTTGAACTCCGTACCTTTATCCGCTGCACCTGGCTATGGTGAAGTGCATGGTTTGGGTGATGGCTTGTGGGTGTGGTTTGCCGCCGATCCCGATCGCGTTAATCAACTGCTAGATTCGAGCCTGAATCATGCCAGCGATCTGGCTGAGCAAGGTTTGGCATTACGTCAAGTGGTGGCGCTGATGATTGCACATCGTCGTCCATCTTATTACTTGGCACTTGCTGGGCGAGACGATCTTAATACCTTGACGGATAGCCATATAAGGCTTTTCTATCGTGAAAATCTGATTTCTCAATCTCTGATGAATGCTGCACTCTCCGCCCATTTGCAATTCCGTGATTTTGTTCAGCAGCCAGCGATGACTCGCATCAATACCAACAAAGGCTTATTAGCCGCACGTACCAATCTCAGCCGTCAACTTGGCGTGAGTCTATATGATTTAGACCGCATGGATCTGCGTGCCACTACCACCCTGAATTTTGAATTACAAAATGAAGTCACGCGCTATTTGCAGAAATTAGCCAATCCTGAATTTGCTGCAGAGATGGGTATCTTAGGTTATCGCTTACTGGCAGCCGAAAAAACCGGAGACGTACGTTACAGTTTTACGCTTTTTGAACGTAGTGACGAAGGATTTAAAGTCCGTGTACAAACCGATAATACCAATCAGCCTTTCGATCTTAATGAAGGAAGTAAATTGGAACTCGGCTCAACTGCGAAGCTGCGTGTGCTAACCAACTATTTGGAAATTATCGCGAAGTTGCATGAGAAATATCATGCTCTTTCTGTGTCGGAACTTCGCCGACAGGCTGTGGAAGCGCAAGATGATTTAAGCCAATGGTCCATCAACTGGTTACTCGTCAGCCCACAACGAGATCTCTCAACTATGTTGGAAGCCGCGTTGGATCGCGAGTACTCAGCCGATCCTAATGAGCGCTTCTTTACTGGTGGTGGTCTGCATACATTTAATAACTTCCGTAAGGAAGATGATGATCGTATCCCGACTTTACGGGATGCGCTGCGTGAATCGATTAACCTACCTTTTGTCCGTTTGATGCAGGATATTGAACGTTACACTTTATACAGTGAAGGATATCGTGCCCAACTGATGAAGGATGACAAAGATCCACGCCGTATGGAGTACCTTCGCCAATTTGCGGATAAAGAGGGGAGAGCGTATCTGTTGCGTTTCTGGCGCAAATATAAAGATAAGACCGCTGATGAACGGATGGTAACGCTGTTGGAAGGATTGAAACCGAGCTCGGATCGACTAGCAGTGGTACATCGCTACCTTCTACCTGAAGCTTCTTTGAGTGAATTCATGGTGTTTATGGATGATAAACTTCCTATCGCATCGCGCGATAAACTCACCAATAAACAACTTGAAAAGCTGTACAACAAGTATGGTCGCGGAAAATATTCGCTTCCCGATCAAGGTTATATTGCCCGAGTTCATCCATTAGAGCTGTGGTTGCTCGGCTATCTAAATGAAAATAGCCAAGCCTCATTTAGTGATGTGGTTGCCGCAAGCAGTGACAAACGACAAGAAGTGTATAGTTGGCTGTTTAAAACTCGTCACCGTAATGCGCGTGATAGCCGAGTTCGCACCATGCTTGAAGTGGAGGCGTTCTTAGATATTCACCAAAGTTGGCAGCGTTTAGGCTATCCATTTGATCACTTAGTTCCTTCGCTGGCAACGGCGTTGGGGAGTTCAGGAGATCGACCTGCTGCGCTTTCTGAGCTGATGGGCATCATCTTGAATGATGGCATCCGTGTGCCAACAAGGCGTATTAACCATCTGCATTTTGCTCAAGGAACGCCGTTCGAGACTGAGTTTTCTCCAGTGGAGACGCAGGGAGTGCGAGTGTTACCCGTTGAGGTGGCAAGAGCGCTGCGCGGAGCTTTATCGCAAGTGGTTGATAGCGGGACAGCAAGAAGGATTTCTGGCGTATTTAAACTTCCGGATGGAACCCCAGTTGTGATGGGGGGCAAAACGGGAACGGGTGATAACCGCATTCAAACCGTCAACCGTTTAGGGGCCGTTGTTCAATCACAAGCTCGTAACAGAACGGCGACCTTCGTGTTTTATTTGGGGGATCGTCACTTTGGTACATTAACGGCTTATGTGGCAGGTAGTGAGTCAGAGAAGTTCACCTTTACTTCTGCGCTGCCAGTTCAAGTGCTCAAAGGTATGGCACCTATTTTGTCCCCTTATCTGGCTCCGCAAGCGCAAGAGTGCCAACCCACGGTGAAAAAACAATAACCGATGGCCGTTTAATAAACGTCAGGCAGGAGAAATCCTGCCTGACTTGTTTTCACTTTCGTTCCACTTATCCGAAATTTTCATTCTCAAGCTATTTATCCTTTATCGCTTGAGCTTGAGCTTGTAGATCATGATTCATCGGTTCAGATATCTGATAAAGCCTGTTTTGATGAGCTTCACATGTGGTTTCACAGTTGCACACTTTGTCTACCCCGACATTGGCTAAACCACCACAACTGCCTTGAATCGGTTTACGCTTGGCCATCACGCCTAGCGTCATCAAAATCGCAAAAATGACAAAAAATCCGAAAGCCAATAGATAGGTCATTACGCATCTCCTCTCCAAAATCGTTTGATTGAAAAGCCGCGATAGGTCGGCATGGCAAGCCTATTCATCGGAGCTGTGCATTTACGTTGGCGATGGCAGCTCGGTGCATGCTGGGGTTTATTGGGGGAGGTTTTTCCATAACTCAATTCAGTGACTGATTGCAGTTGCTCTATCACGATATCGCACAGCTCAACCCCTCTAGGTAAAGAGTAGACTCTGATCCCTTCATTGAACAATGCCTGTAACATGGATTGCCCAATCTGACGAACCACGACTGCGGTTACTTGGTAGTGGTGAAATTGCTGCAAAATCTCCTTTTTTCTCTCACAAGAAATTTCTTGCTCAACAGTAAATTCACTTTGCGACACCGGATGGTCTGAATCGATAACGCAAAATGTTGGCGCTTTAGCGAAATGGTTAAAGGGCATGCCTTGGCGGCAAGGAACGGCATAGATCATCATACTTTCCTCAGTAAGTTAACTTCGCTATTGTGTTCTTGTTATTGGCATATGCCAATAACTGATTGTGCAAACTTATCTGTCACCCAGTGAGGGGGGAATGTTCTTTCACCCTAACGCTTTTTGTTTGTGTTTTAACATCAGAGGAGTATTCACCTATGCTCATAATGGATGGCTTGGTGATAAAAGGCTATCCACTAAGGATATTGGTTTTTAATCATCACCTTAAAAACGGTCTATACTTTTCGAACATAGGTAGCGTTCACCTCAGCATTGAGTTGAACGGAATTCATATGTAAACGTTATCACTTGGTGCTTTTGAGCTGTAATCGAAACTGATGCTCTGAAATGAAGATTATTGCGTGAAAGGAGGTGTGAATTGTTATTGGCTTCAAATATTTTAAACAAATCGTTACAATCTTTCTGTTTGAAGAACAATTTTTTAACTGCTTCACATTAATTACGGTTTTTAAAACTATACTTCCGAGTAAACGTTTTCACAGGCTATGCAGCATTCGTGATTGCATTTAGGTCGAGAGAACGTTTTCCCTACACATGTAATACAAAACAACAAATAGGACTTGTTCAATGAGAAAGTTAACTGTTTTAGCAATGCTTTCTGCTGGTATGGGTTTCGGTACACAGGCTCTGGCAGAGACCACCATAGGTTTTACCGTTTATAAATACGATGACAACTTTATGTCTGTTGTTCGCCAAGCGATTGAAAAAGAAGCCGCTGCGGATAGCAACACGCGAATTTTGATGAATGATTCACAAAACAGCCAGTCCATGCAGAACGATCAAGTCGATGTCATGCTTGCTCGTGGAGTGCAGGCGCTTGCAATTAATCTAGTTGACCCCGCAGCAGCGTCTACCATCATCCAGAAAGCGAAAATCGATGGCGTACCTGTGGTGTTTTATAACAAAGAACCTTCAGCCGATGCGATGGCAAGTTACGACAAAGCTTACTATGTGGGTACAGATTCTAAAGAATCGGGGATTATTCAAGGTGACCTGATTTCGGCACAATGGAAAGCCAATCCATCATGGGATAAGAACGGTGATGGCGTACTGCAATACGTGATGCTGAAAGGTGAACCCGGTCACCCAGATGCAGAAGCGCGTACAACGTATTCTGTAAAAACGATCAATGACAATGGCATCAAAACGCAAGAACTGCATCTTGATACGGGGATGTGGGATACCGCGATGGCAAAAGACAAGATGGACGCGTGGTTATCAGGTCCTAATGGCGGCAAAATTGAAGTGGTGATTGCCAACAATGATGGTATGGCGATGGGCGCGATTGAAGCTCTGCGCGGTGCTGGCCAAAAAATTCCGGTATTTGGTGTGGATGCATTGGCGGAAGCGTTGGCGCTGATTAAATCAGGCGATATGGCTGGTACGGTTTTGAATGATGCGCAGAACCAAGCGAAAGCCACGTTTGAATTGTCACGTAATTTAGCGAATGGCAAACCTGCCGCAGACGGTACTCAATGGAAAGTAGAAAACAAAGTAGTTCGTGTTCCATACGTTGGTGTTGACATCAATAACGTTGAATAACTTTGGAGAAATAGAGGAGAGGGTGACTTCTCCTCTTCTTTCTTTTCTGACATCAAAGAGTTGGCATCAGGCATTATTGCCTGATGCAGAGATATATCACGCCGTGTGTACCACGCATTGATATGGGTTGTCTGAATTTTTGCATAATAAAAGTGATGCCATGGTCAATCAAACACATGAATTCCTGTTAGAAATGACAGCGGTAAGTAAAGAGTTCCCAGGGGTGAAAGCCCTCGATAAGGTGAATTTAAAAGTGCGTCCACATTCCGTACACGCCCTTATGGGAGAAAACGGAGCTGGAAAATCTACCTTGCTTAAATGCCTATTTGGTATTTATGAGAAAGATGAGGGCGATATCATTTTTCTCGGTCAACATGTGAACTTTACCTCATCAAAAGAGGCACTAGAGTCTGGTGTCTCAATGGTTCACCAAGAGTTGAACCAAGTAAAACAGTGCTCA
Source organism: Vibrio mimicus (assembly GCF_019048845.1). Classification (NCBI taxonomy): domain Bacteria; kingdom Pseudomonadati; phylum Pseudomonadota; class Gammaproteobacteria; order Vibrionales; family Vibrionaceae; genus Vibrio; species Vibrio mimicus. The sequence continues at coordinate 1,898,428 of NZ_CP077426.1, read as the reverse complement.
GTCATGGATAATATTTGGCTTGGTCGCTATCCCACCAAAGGTTTTTTTGTCGATCACGACAAAATGTATCGTGATACCAAGGCGATCTTCGCTGAACTTGATATCGACATCGATCCGAAGGTCAAAGTCGCCACCTTGTCGGTTTCGCAAATGCAGATGCTCGAGATCGCGAAAGCGTTTTCCTACGATGCCAAAGTGGTGATTATGGATGAACCCACCTCTTCCTTGACCGAAAAAGAGGTAAATCATCTCTTCACCATCATCAAAAAACTCAAAGAGAAAGGCTGTGGGGTGGTGTACATCTCGCACAAAATGGAAGAGATTTTTTCTATCTGCGATGAAATCACCATTTTACGTGATGGTCAGTGGGTGGATACGCGTCCCTTGAAAGGGTTGGACATGGACAAGATCATTTCGATGATGGTTGGCCGTGAACTGACCCAGCGTTTCCCTGAAAAAAGTAACGAGCCGAAGAATATTATTCTTGAGGTGAAAAACCTCACTGCGCTCAATCAACCCTCGATTCAAGATATTTCGTTTGAATTGCGAGCTGGCGAGATCTTGGGTGTGGCCGGTCTGGTCGGTTCGCGTCGTACCGATATTGTCGAGACCATTTTCGGTGTGCGTGAACGTAGTGCCGGACATGTGTTACTGCATGGACGTGAAATGAAAAACCACGATGCGCATGAAGCGATCAGAAACGGCTTTGCACTCGTGACCGAAGAGCGCCGCTCGACGGGGATTTACTCCAATCTCGACATCACTTTTAACTCGTTAGTTGCCAACGTGGACGAGTACAAAACGCCTTACGGTTTACTCAGTGATAAGAAGATGAAGAGTGATACGCAGTGGGTGATTGACTCGATGCGAGTGAAAACCCCATCACATCAAACTCACATCGGTTCTCTTTCTGGCGGCAATCAGCAAAAAGTCATTATTGGTCGCTGGCTACTGACTCAACCTGAGATTTTGATGTTGGATGAACCCACACGCGGTATTGATGTGGGCGCGAAGTACGAAATTTACCAGCTGATTTTAGAACTGGCGAAGAAGGACAAAGGCATCATCATTATTTCCTCTGAGATGCCGGAACTACTCGGTATTACCGACCGGATCATGGTAATGAGCAACGGCCGCAATGCGGGCATTGTGAATACCAAACAAACCTCTCAGAACGAAATTTTAGAGCTGGCCTCTCGATACCTCTAAGGAAATGACTATGGATGCTGTCAAATCATTTGCAATTAAACATTTAAAAGAGGGCGCAATTTACGCAGTGCTGTTTATCCTGCTTGCGGTTATTGTGATTCAAGAGCCCTCATTTCTTAGCTTACGTAACCTCAGTAACATCCTGACTCAATCTTCAGTGCGCGTGATTATTGCACTGGGTGTAGCAGGTTTGATCGTCACCCAAGGTACTGACTTATCAGCCGGTCGCCAAGTGGGTTTAGCCGCTGTGATCTCGGCCACTTTGCTGCAATCGATGGACAACGTGAACAAAGTTTTCCCAAGTTTGGGTGAGATTCCTATTCTTGCGGTCATCATTAGCGTTTGCTTGATTGGTGCGATCATTGGTTTGGTCAACGGTGTGATTGTGGCCTACCTCAAAGTAACGCCATTCATTGCGACCTTAGGTACCATGATCATCGTCTACGGCATTAACTCGCTGTACTACGACTCGGTTGGTGCGTCACCGATTGCAGGTTTCGATGAACGCTTCACCACCTTTACCCAAGGCTTTATCCGCATCGGCGATTTTAGGTTCTCCTACATCACCTTCTACGCCATTATCGCGATCATTTTTATGTGGATACTGTGGAATAAAACCGTGTTCGGCAAAAACATTTTTGCGGTCGGCGGTAACCCAGAAGCGGCGAAAGTGTCAGGTGTTAATGTGCCATTGACTCTGCTTAAAGTGTATGCGCTTTCCGGTGTGTTCTATGCTTTCGGCGGTATGCTTGAAGCTGGGCGCATTGGTAGTGCGACCAACAACTTAGGTTTTTTGTATGAGTTGGATGCGATTGCGGCATGTGTGGTGGGCGGTGTCTCATTCGCTGGTGGGGTAGGTAGTATCGCAGGAGTAGTGACTGGGGTACTGATCTTTACCGTGATCAACTACGGTATGACCTACATCGGCGTTAGCCCTTATTGGCAGTACATCATTAAAGGTTCGATTATTATCTTCGCTGTAGCGCTGGATTCAATGAAATACGCAAATAAGAAGTAACCAGATTTAAACTTGTATGTTTAAGGCCTGACGTTGTCAGGCCTTTTAGTATAGAGAAAACCCACATCTATGCTGGGGGGGCAGTAAAGCTTCCAGCTATAAGTCGGTTATTTATGATTGCTCGCACCATTCCACGGAAAATAAACAGGTGTGCTGGCATCATCGCATACCAATACAAAAGACCAAGAAAACCTTGCGGGTGCCACCAAGCGGTGACGTTGAGGCGCCGTTTATCACCTAAATCATCAATGGTGAATTCCAAACGCCCCAAGCCGGGACCTTTCATACCAAACAGCAATGACAAAAACTGTTTAGGTTGGCAGCGAATCACTTTCCAAGAATCAATAAAATCACCTACTGCCAGTTCAGCCCCTGCCGGATAGCGGCGGATAGGCTTACCTCCGCCGAAAAAGAGATCGAGCCATTCACGAGTTCTCCACAGTACGTTGGCAAAAAAGTAGCCTTGGTCACGGCGGCCGATGGTGCGGATCACTTTCCATAAATCTTGGCTGCTTAATTCGGTTTCAATACTTGCACCGGCTTGTTTCGGGTAATAACCAAAACCGGGCTGCCAACGCAAAATGGCGTTGGGGTCAAAGCCCCAAACTTGGCTGCGTACAAAGGTGCCTTCGCTTTCAATGGCTTGAGATACTGCATCGCGATAGGAAATTAAGGCTTGCGGATAACGGGTTTCAATCGCTTGGCAGTCAGCAATAAAATCATGGGTTAATCCTTCCAAAAGTGATCGACCTATTGTGCTTGGTACGGAAGTCACCATGCCTAACCAGCGTGATGCCATACGCGGTGTTAAAAAGCGTGTCGACCATAAGCGAAAAGGCTTGCCAGTGAGTTCGCACAAAATGCGAAATTGTTCTCGATAGCTCAATACATCAGGGCCACCAAGTTCAAACATCTGATGTTCATGTGGTTGCTCTAGGGCAAACTTAAGCAAATAAGTGTTGAGATTGGCTAATGCAATCGGATTGGCTTTCGAGTCGACCCATTTTGGCGTGATCAGCACGGGGAGGTTATACACAAAATCACGCATGATTTCGAAAGCAGCAGAGCCAGACCCAATGATGACGCCCGCTCTGAGCTCGGTAATTGGCACGTGAGATTGGCGCAAGATTCGTCCTGTATCGTAACGAGCTTGCAGGTGTGGCGAATGACCCGATTCAGGCTGCAAAGAGCTTAAATAAATGACATGTCGTACCTGATTATGCTGAAGATCGAGGGCATCTTTTACGTTTTGTGCCAATGAAAGCTCGTAATCAACAAAATCTCCGCCGTGAGCCATTCCATGCACTAAGAAAAAAACCAAGTCGTAATTTGGGATAGTGGCGAGCGTTTTTGGGCGATCCGCCAGATCAAGATTGAGTAGTGTTAAGTTGGGATGAGTAGGCAAACGCGCATTCAAAGTCTCAATATGACGAGAAGCAGCCGTGGTGTGGTATCCCGCATCCAGTAGCAGGGGGAGCAGTTGTGCCCCTACATAACCTGATGCACCTAACACTAATACCTTTTTCATTCGGCCATCCTTTTTAATCGTTTGTTGTGATTATGCACGCGTGAGTATAATAACGGCTGTTTTTTCTGCTTGCTATGCCCTACTCAATTCGAGTTCCAACGTTAAGAGGGAAGGGCGTATCACACGCTTTGGAGTGATATTGTGTCTGTTGTCTCTCAAGTTATATCCCACATGAGAGGGGATTTCTTTCGCCGCTTGATCGCCATCGCACTGCCGATCACGATACAAAATATCATGTTTTCCAGCCGAGGGTTGGTGGATGTCTTGATGCTGGGGCAATTAGGTGAAGCAGAAATAGCGGCTGTTGGCGTGGCGGCGCGTGCCACTTTTGTTACCACTATCATGCTGGTTGGCGTGACGACTGGCGGTGCATTGCTGACTGCGCAATATTGGGGCGCAGGTGATCGCAAAGGTGTGCGTGAAAGCACCGCGCTGACGTGGTTAGTCTCTAACTTCTTTGCCTTTTTTACTGTTTTGCTGTTTTTACTCTTCCCACAGCAAATCATGTCGTTGACCACGGAATCATCGCAAGTTAACGCTTTAGGTAGCCAATATTTGATCATCACATCGTTCACCATGTTTGCGGTGGCCTGTGTCAGTAGTATGGCTGTGGGGCTACGTGCCATGCATAAACCGGGTATCAGCACTTTCTTTAGTGGCATCGGGATTGTTTCCAACGTTCTACTCAACTGGGTTTTGATTTTCGGTAAATTTGGTTTTCCCGCCATGGGTATTGAAGGGGCGGCCATTGCAACACTATTGAGTGGTGCGATTGAAGTTGCCTGTTTATACAGCTATCTCTATGGCAAAAAACATTTAATGGCCTTTGGCTGGTTCGATGTGAAAGCTGTGATTAATTGGACCAAAATCAGCCGTTTTCTGCGCTTGTCTCTGCCGACGACCTTTAACTTTTTGATTTGGGCTGCGGGTCTATTCATTTATCACGCGATTATGGGGCAGACCGGTGTACAGGGACTCGCGGCTTTGTCGGTGATGACGCCGGTTGAATCCATATCGCTCAGTCTGTTGATTGGAATGTCGAATGCGGCTGCCGTTTTAGTGGGTAATCAGCTTGGAGCAAAAAACTATCAAGCCGTTTACTACCAAGCGATCGGTGTAACGGTGTGTAGTGTGTTGGTAGGGGTGTTCGTTGCAATCTGTCTTTATTTGGTACAGATCCCTGTGCTCGGGGCTTTCACAGCATTAACGCCAGAAACTCGAGAGCTCTCAGAAAAATTCATCCTGATTCTCAGTTTAGGCATTGTGCTGCGCTCATTACCTATGACGGTGATTGTTGGCGTGTTACGGGCAGGGGGAGATGTGAAATTCTGTCTTGGCCAAGACGTCGTGGCACAGTGGTGTATAGGTATTCCGCTAGCCGCTTTTGCTGCGTTGGTGCTTAAGGTCGATCCTGAATGGATTTATTTGCTGTTTCTTACCGAAGAAGCGGTGAAATGGTTTGGTTCGCTACACCGTATGAAAAGCAAGAAATGGATGCGGAATTTGATTGAAAATTAGACGGCTGTCGCTCGATTGGTGCAAATTAATGCATATAGTGTGACCTGCTAGCCAAAATGCTTTCTCCTCTAGGGGTTTTGGTGTAGATTCTGTCTCCAGTTTCATTTTCGGTAATGAGTGGTTTGATGTTACAACTGATAGACCTATGCAAAGGCTATGTAGACGGTGATGAGTTTCATCCTGTGTTGCAGGGGGCTGAGTTGACGTTAAACCAAGGTGATCAATTAGCACTAATGGGCGAAAGTGGCTCTGGTAAAAGCACCTTGCTTAATCTTATCGCGGGTCTTGATACTGCCGATTCAGGTGAAATCTGGTTTCCCGGATTCCCCATGCATGACACTTCTGAGCATCATCGCACGGCGTTTCGTCGTGACAACATTGGCCAGATTTTCCAACAATACAATCTACTCCCCACCTTAAACATTGCGGATAACATTCGTTTTTGTCGCCAGCTCAAAGGGCTTCCTGAAGATGCAGGTTTGTGGCGGCAAATTCTTTCGGCACTGGATCTTATGCCTTTGCTTGGCCGATACCCTGAAGAAGTTTCCGGTGGACAACAGCAAAGAGCGGCGATTGCCCGCGCTTTGTACATGGAACCGAAAATTTTACTGGCTGACGAACCGACAGGGAGTTTAGATGAACGCAATGCTGAAGCTGTCATGCGTTTGTTGACCTCATTGACTCGTCAACTTAATTGCGCGTTGCTTTTGGTTACGCACAGTGAAAAAGTGGCACAGCATATGGATGGCTGTATTCGTCTGCAAGGAGGACAATTGCATGTTATGGCCCGTAGTTAAAGCGCTACTGGGTCATTATCGTCGCTATCCGTTACAGATTTTCCTAGTCTGGCTTGGCTTGACGCTTGGAGTTTCGTTATTAGTTGGCGTAACGGCCATCAATCATCATGCGAGACAGAGTTATGAGCACGGTGAGCAGCTGTTTTCTAATCCCCTACCTTATCGCATCCATTCAAAACACGCTGCTAACAAAATTCCGCAAGGGTTCTACGTTCAACTGCGCCGTGATGGTTTTCAGCAATGCGTGCCTTTCGATGATTATCGTTTCAGTACAATCTCTGGCCTAGATATCATTTTGCAAGGGGTGGATCCGGTTGCTTTGTTATCGCTAGATAGCGGTAAAACGCTTGAGCAACAGACAGGGCTACAACTGATGAATCCACCATATCCAGTGATGGTTAGCCAAGAATTAGCTAAGCTACAAGACTGGAAAGAGGGGGATTACATCCCATTAACGGATGGATCTCAGCTAGGCCCGATCACTATTGATACCCATAACCAAGTTACCGGCATGCGAGTAGTGGCTGATTTGTCTTTAGTGCGTATGCTGAAAAAGGGCTCGGGGCTAACGGTGATCGCTTGTGCTGATATGCCGCCCGCCAAGTTAGAACGTTTGAAGAAGAGTTTGCCAAATGGTTTGACTTTGGTGCGCAGTACGCGGTCTGAATTGGAATCTTTAACTCAAGCCTTCCACTTGAATTTAACTGCGATGGGTATGTTGGCCTTTTTGGTGGGCATTTTCATTTTTTATCAAGCCATGTCTTTGTCTATGGTGCAGCGTCAACCTTTAGTTGGCACCTTAAGACAAATCGGTGTGAGCGGTTGGCAACTAACCCAAGCGATGTTGGTCGAACTATTCCTGTTGGTGTTTTTTAGCTGGATATGCGGTAACGCATTGGGTTTGTTACTCGCCAATCAATTAATTCCTTCTGTTGCTAGTAGTTTAGGTTATCTGTACAACGCTAATGTAGATTTGGCGATTGGTTGGGACTGGTCATGGAGTAGCTACAGTTTATTGATGGCTCTGTTTGCCGCATTGGCTTCCTGTGCTTGGCCTCTAGTGCGTTTATTACGCTCACAGCCGATCCGTTTATCTGCTCGTCTCTCTTTGGTGCGATTCGCCGGCAAAGAATTCAAGTTACAGGCATTGGTTTCGTGTGCTCTGTGTGTGGCCGCGATTGCTATTTATCAAGCGCCGAAAAGCCAACAGTCGGGCTTTGCCATTATCGGTTTCATGTTACTCAGTGTTGCTTTATTTACGCCGTACATTATTTGGACGCTATTCACTAGCTTCTCCTACACGTTGCGTTGGGTAAAAGTCCGTTGGTTCTTTGCTGATGCTGCGGCAAGTATGAGTTACCGCGGTGTTGCTACAATGGCCTTTATGGTCGCTCTAGCCGCGAATATCGGCGTGGAAACCATGGTGGGAAGTTTCCGAGATACCACGGATCGTTGGCTTAGTCAGCGACTTGCAGCAGACATTTATTTATATCCAAGTAACAGCATGGCATCTCGTATGAGCCAGTGGCTAGGACAGCAACCTGAAGTTGATTCGGTGTGGTGGCGATGGGAGAAAGATTTTTCTTCGCAACATGGGCCAGTACAAATTGTGAGTACTGGTGCATCCGATGGTGAATTGGACTCTTTAACGGTTAAGTTGGGCGTTCCGAACTATTGGTACCATCTGCATCATGCACGTGGCGTGATGGTCAGTGAATCGATGGCACTCAAGTTGGGTATTCGTCCCGGTGATTTGATTGATTTGCCAGAACCAATGGGTTCTGGGTGGGCGGTGTTTGGCATCTATTATGACTACGGCAATCCTTATCATCAAATTATGATGTCACATCAAAATTGGATGAAGGCTTTTGCGGGTACCGGTAATGTGGCTTTGGCGGTAGTGCTTAAAGAAGGTTTGACTGGCGAGAGTATCAAAAAGCGGCTTGATACGATTTTCCGTCTTGATGCCGACCGTGTTTTTGATAATACCAATATCCATAGTCATGCAATGCGGGTGTTTGATCGCACTTTTTCTATTGCGGGAACGCTAGGCAACATCACTTTATTTATTGCGGTGTGTGGCATTTTCTTCTCAACCTTAGCGGGAGAAACATCGCGTCTACGCCACATCTCATTGCTGCGCTGTTTAGGGGTTTCGGGTAAAGAGCTCGTGTTGATTGGGGGCTTACAGTTGTTTGTTTTTGGTGCGATCTCCTTATTAATTGCTCTCCCACTGGGTTTGACCTTGGCCAAGTTGGTGATTGATATTGTCATTAAGCACTCTTTTGGCTGGACTATGGAATTGCAATTGGTTCCGGGACAATACCTTTACACGGTTATTGGGGCAATGGTGGCGCTTATCTTGGCAGGTGCGCTACCTGTGATTCGCCTAGTACGAAAATCACCGATGAAATCGTTGCGAGAGGCCTTATAAATGCTCCGCCTTTATAAGCGTACCAACAAATGGATTTGGCTCTGTTTAGGGGCGTTATTTTTTATCGTGGGTTTTGTTGGTGATGAGCAGGATGAATATCGCAAGATGCTGCTGATCGCTGAAGATAAGCAACATGTTCATAACCAAGCGGTGTTTGATCCTGTTTTACCTAATCACCCTGTTCAACTGCCTGCTGATTTTTCCGCACATCTTGAGTTTGAGCAAGAGTGGTGGACACTGTACGCGTGGCTCGAAGATGAGTCAGGCAATGAATATAGTGTGCAGTGGAATTTTTTGCGTTTGGCCCAGGATGAGCGTAATACAGCGGGATGGCAGACTCCACAACTTTACTTTTCGTCGATCGTGATCAATGGCAAGAAGCTAGTGTTGCGTGACCAGAAAATTGCACGAGGAGGGATTGGGCAAGCGGGGATAAATGATCAACCTTTTCGCATGTGGGTTGACAATTGGGTTTGGCGCTCGCTTGGTGTAGGTCCTTTCCCCGGAAATTTGCATCTGGCGGCTGATCATTTTGCTCTCAATTTACAATTGCGAGCCCAAGGTTCTTACGTATTGGCAGGGGATCGTGGTTATCAGATCCGACAAGACTTACTTTCGTTGGCAAGTTATCAATTCCAGCAACCCTATATCACTGTACACGGTATGTTAGGCCTCAATCCTAACCAACCAACACTTCGCGTTAAAGGCCGCGCTTGGTTGAGTAAGGAGTGGGGGAGTGAGCTCATTGCTAAAGATTATACTGGCACCGATCGCTTTGTAATTCCTCTTGATGGCAATCGTTGGTTGTCAGTAAATCGATTTCGGCATGACGGAGCACCAGATTATTTCTATGGCATGCTAATGGATCGCAATGGTAAGAATAAGGTGTTAACAAACGCTGAGATACAACTCGAACCTCTTTCTGCATCGTTACTTAGCAACGGTAAACGCGTACCGCTTCGTTGGCGTTTAAGTATTCCTAAGCATCAAATCAATGTGTCTATCGAACCGTTAGACCGAGAAGCTTGGCAACCTTTCCTCATCCCTTATTGGGAGGGGCGGATCAAAATACTCGGTAGCCATAATCAGACGGGATTTATGCAGTTATCTGGTTATTAAGTCTTGGAGTTCAATCCCAATAATTAAGAAAGCGCTTTATGCGCTTTCTTAATTATTGAAGCAACATAAAATAACCCGTTACCATTTTTCGGTTAGCATAAAGCTACTGGTGTCTATACTGAATTCAGGTGAAATTCACAGTGAAATGGATGAATGTTCGGAAAAACCGAAGTAAAGCATCATTACAATCGATTTTTCCATTACGCCAAGCCTAGCTACACTCTGGGTCATCATTCTATTGTTAATCAATTATTAACATAATTTAAGGACAAACCTATGTCTGACATGATTCGAGACTTCTTTAAAATGGAATCGGCAGGGGGCATCTTGTTGGTCATCGCTGCAGCGATTGCCATGATGATTGCAAACTCATCTTTGGGGGAAGGATACCAAGCTTTTTTACATACTTATCTATTTGGTATGTCAGTCTCGCACTGGATCAACGATGGCTTAATGGCAGTATTTTTCTTGTTGATCGGTCTAGAAGTAAAACGCGAGTTACTGGAAGGTGCTTTGAAATCGCGTGAAACGGCCATTTTCCCAGCCATTGCCGCAGTGGGCGGCATGCTTGCTCCTGCGTTGATCTACGTGCTATTTAACTTCAACGACCCAGAAGCGATCCAAGGTTGGGCTATTCCTGCTGCGACTGATATTGCATTTGCTCTAGGTATCATGGCGCTGTTGGGTAAACGTGTTCCGGTGAGTTTAAAAGTCTTCCTACTTGCGCTAGCAATCATTGATGATCTGGGCGTAGTGGTAATCATCGCACTGTTCTATAGCAGTGATCTATCAACCATCGCACTAACAGTAGGTTTCATCATGACGGGCGTGCTGTTTATGCTCAATGCTAAACACGTAACGAAACTGAGTGTGTATTTGATTGCTGGTCTAATTCTGTGGGTTGCTGTATTGAAATCGGGTGTACATGCGACATTGGCCGGTGTCGTGATTGGTTTTGCGATCCCGCTGAAAGGCAATAAGGGGGAGCACTCTCCATTGAAACATCTTGAGCATGCACTGCATCCATACGTTGCATTTGGTATTTTACCGTTGTTTGCTTTTGCGAATGCGGGGATTTCTCTGCAAGGAGTATCCATCGATGGTTTAACGTCTATGTTGCCACTAGGCGTTGCATTAGGACTGTTCTTAGGTAAACCAATGGGCATATTTAGCTTTAGTTGGGCTGCGGTAAAGCTAGGGGTTGCTAAGTTACCAGAAGGGATTAACTTTAAGCACATCTTCGCCGTATCGGTACTGTGTGGAATTGGTTTCACGATGTCTATTTTCATTTCGTCACTGGCCTTTGGCCAAGCGAATGCCGCCTATGACACTTATGCTCGTTTAGGGATCTTAATGGGGTCGACAACGGCAGCAATATTGGGTTACGCCCTGTTGCGCCTTTCGTTGCCACTGAAAGCTAAATAATAGATTTATTGCATGTCGAACAAAAAAACCTCCGTTACGCGGAGGTTTTTTTATGCCAAGTTAGCCAAAGTTCCCTATCCAAGAGGACATTCGGAGGAAGTGAAAAACATATCCGATGTGAGCCGAGGCGCGGTGTGCTGTAGCTTATAACTGTTTATCGTAAATTCGCTATGCAAATGATGCGAATAATTATTAAAAACGATTGCGCTTGACTTTCTTTTTATGATAAGGTTCGCGCCAATCTCGGACTGAGCTTCTGGGGGACACGCGTGGTGACCATTCAGGCTGATTGTGACACCACGTAGGGTAGGTATCGACAAGTCCTTTTGTCGATAGACGGGATACTCTTGCTGCGGGGCAGCATGTGCATGGGATACCCAACATTGAACTCACTTAATTTATACGCACTAATCAGCTTTGTACTTCCTCTATGCCCTGTTCAACAGGACAGTAGCATTACTGAACCTTGATTCTCTGATTTAGCAATTCGTCATCCAAACGATGACCCACATTCCGGCTTGCCTATGCGCAAACGCGGAGCATTTTGCTATTCGCCATTTCCATAACCTAAACCGGAAAGGCGGAAACAAATCATCTCAAGGGGAAAAAAGATGAGTACAGCCTTTGAAGTCGATAACCACATCGCAACTCTATTTTCAAATCAAGTGCCGTTATTAGACGGTCTTTACGATCTCACTCCAGACCAAGTGCTGCTTGATCAAGCTGCGCATGAATCTGAAGTGCGTTCTTATCCACGCCGTATTCCTATTGCCATTAAGCAAGCCTATGGCTGTTTGGTGGAAGATACACGTGGGCAGATTTTCTTGGACTGTCTAGCAGGCGCAGGTACTTTAGTGCTTGGCTATAACCATCCAGAAATCAACCAAGCACTGAAAACACAACTCGATTCTGGTTTGCCATACCAAACGCTGGATATCGCAACCGAAGCGAAAACCCATTTCATCAAAACCGTGAAAGGCTTTTTGCCTAAAGCGTTGGGTGAAGATTGTGTGATCCAGTTCTGTGGCCCATCGGGTGCGGATGCAGTTGAAGCAGCAATCAAGCTAGCCAAGCAAACAACGGGTCGTAACACCATGTTTGCCTTCCGCGGTGCTTACCACGGTATGACTAACGGTACTATGGGAATGATGGGTAACCTCAATACCAAGGCGCGCCGTACGGGCTTGATGTCCGATGTGCATTTTATGCCTTTCCCATACAGCTTACGCTGTCCGTTTGGTTTAGGTGGTGATGAGGGCGCGAAAGCCAGCATCCGTTACATTGAACGTCTGCTGAATGACGATGAAGCGGGGATCATGAAACCTGCTGCAATCATCGTTGAACCAGTACAAGGTGAGGGTGGTGTTATCCCTGCGCCAGCATTCTGGTTGCGCGAACTGCGCCGTATTTGTGATGACCACGGCATCCTATTGATTTTTGACGAAATCCAATGTGGTGTAGGCAAAACAGGCCATAACTTCGCATTTGAAGAGTCCGGCATTATTCCTGATGTGCTTTGTTTATCAAAAGCGATCGGTGGCGGTTTACCGATGTCGATTCTGGTTATCAACAAAAAGCACGACACATGGCGTCCGGGTGAGCATACCGGAACCTTCCGTGGCAACCAGCTTGCAATGGTATCTGGCGCTAAAGCACTTGAAATCATTCAGCGTGATAACCTCGTTGAGCATGCGCGCAATGCGGGTCAATACCTACGCGCAGGTCTAGAAAAAATCCAAAGCCGAGTCAACTGCGTTGCCGAAGTGCGCGGTAAAGGCCTGATGCTGGGTCTTGAGATTAAAGATCCAAGCGGCGAACTGAACAAGTTTGGTGAACCAAAATCAGCGCCACAACTGACACTGGCGATTCAACGTGCGGCACTAGAGCGCGGCTTGATGGTAGAAAAAGGCGGCCGTGATGGTTCAGTTATCCGTTTCTTGCCACCTGTCATCATCTCATTTGAACAGCTCGATTTCGCGTTACGCGTGCTTGAAGAAGCGATTCTTGCAGCAGGCGGTGGTAAAAAAGATCCTGAGCAAGCTAACCAAGAATGGAAAAAGCACTTTATTCATACTGGCCACATGGGTAGCCAAGAGTTCTCACAAGTGATGAACCATACGACCGCTGCGATGAAAGCCGTGTTTGAAGAGGTAAAAGCACCTTACTCAGGTCTTGACCCTAAAGTTCTGGAAGAAGCAATTTACGCTGTAGATCTGGATAACAAAAATGCGTCACTAAAAGAAGTTATCTCTGAGACCGCAGAGTTGATCGCGAAGAACTCCATCATGGTTCAACACCCTGACTGTATCGCGCATCTACACACTCCACCATTAATGCCATCTGTGGTGGCGGAAGCCATAATTGCGTCATTGAACCAATCGATGGACTCATGGGACCAATCTTCTGCGGCAACCTTTGTTGAGCAGAAAGTCGTGGATTGGATGTGTGAAAAGTATGAACTGGGCGCGCAAGCAGACGGTATTTTCACCAGTGGTGGCACTCAAAGCAACCAGATGGGTTTAATGTTGGCTCGTGACTGGATTGCAGATAAGCTCAGTGGCCATTCAATCCAGAAATTGGGTCTGCCTGAGTACGCTGACAAGCTGCGTATTGTGTGCTCGAAGAAATCTCATTTCACGGTACAAAAATCGGCGTCTTGGATGGGGCTCGGTGAGAAAGCGATTCTTGCTGTTGATGCGCTACCCAACGGCACGATGGATGTGACTAAGCTTGAAGCCGTGGTTGAACAAGCTAAAGCCGAAGGGTTAATTCCCTTTGCCATTGTGGGTACCGCAGGAACCACCGACCACGGAGCGATTGATGATCTGGTGACGATCGCCGATGTGGCTGAGAAGCACGCACTATGGATGCATGTGGACAGTGCTTATGGCGGTGCGTTAATCCTGAGCAGTCATAAGGATCGTCTGAATGGTATCGAGCGAGCTCAATCCATCAGTGTTGATTTCCATAAGCTGTTTTTCCAAACCATCAGCTGTGGCGCATTGCTGCTTAAAGACAAGCATAACTTTAAGTACCTGCTGCACCATGCAGATTACCTAAACCGTGAGCACGATACGCTGCCAAACTTGGTCGATAAGTCGATTTCGACCACCAAACGTTTTGATGCCCTAAAAGTGTTTATGACCATGCAAAACGTGGGACCTAAACAACTGGGCGCCATGTACGATCATCTGCTCGCTCAAACCAAGCAGGTGGCGGAACTGGTACGTCAGCATCAAAGCTTCGAGCTTTTGGCTGAACCATCTTTGTCTACCGTGTTATTCCGCGCGGTAAATGAGCAAGCTTCTGATCTGGATGAACTGAACAAAGTGGTTCGCCTTCAGGCGCTGGTGCGCGGTGTCGCGGTGCTTGGAGAAACCATAGTGGATGGCAAAACGGCCTTAAAATTCACAATTTTGAACCCATGTTTGACGATGTCGGATTTCGACTCTCTACTGGCTAAAATTGAAACTCTAGCGGTTGAGCTAGCGGACTAAAGGTAAGGGAACTATGTCTATTCTACAGATTGGTGCAGGCGGCGTAGGTTGGGTTGTGGCACACAAAGCTGCACAAAACAACGACGTGCTGGGTGATATTACTATTGCATCTCGCTCGATTGCGAAATGCGAAAAAATCATTGAGTCGATCAAAGGTAAAAACAACCTTAAAGATTCTTCCAAGAAACTAGAAGCGCGTCAGGTTAACGCGGATGATACTGAATCATTGGTGAAACTGATTAATGAAGTAAAGCCAGATTTGGTCATCAATGCTGGACCACCTTGGGTTAACGTATCCATTATGGAAGCGTGTTACCAGGCGAAAGTATCCTATTTGGATACTTCCGTTTCGGTCGACTTATGTTCTCAAGGCCAGCAAGTTCCTGAAGCGTACGACGCACAATGGGCGTTTCGTGACAAATTCAAGCAAGCAGGAATCACTGCGATTTTAAGCGCGGGTTTTGATCCGGGTGTTGTCAGCGTATTTGCTGCTTACGTTGCGAAATATTTGTTCGATGAAATCGACACGATTGATGTGTTGGACATTAATGCCGGTGATCATGGCAAGAAATTCGCGACCAACTTTGATCCTGAAACCAACTTGTTGGAAATTCAGGGTGACTCCATCTACTGGGATGAAGGTGAGTGGAAGCGCGTACCTTGCCATACTCGTATGCTGGAATTTGATTTTCCTAAATGTGGGAAATTCAAAGTTTACTCCATGTCGCACGATGAGCTGCGTTCACTGAAAGAGTTTATTCCTGCTAAGCGTATTGAATTCTGGATGGGCTTTGGTGATCGCTACCTGAATTATTTCAATGTGATGCGTGATATCGGTTTATTAAATCCAGAACCACTGACTTTGCATGATGGTACGGTCGTTAAACCACTGCAAGTGCTGAAAGCGATGCTTCCTGATCCAACCTCGTTAGCACCGGGTTACAAAGGGCTCACTTGTATTGGTACTTGGGTGCAAGGTAAGAAAGATGGTCAAGCGCGTAGCGTATTTATCTACAATCATGCCGACCATGAAGTGGCTTACCACGATGTGGAGCATCAAGCGATTGCTTATATACCACCGGCGTGCCAGCAATTACGGCAGCGCTGCAGTTCTTCCGTGGTGAGTGGGCTGAAGCGGGGGTGTTTAATATGGAACAGCTTAATCCTGATCCATTCCTAGAAACGATGCCATCGATTGGCCTTAACTGGGATGTGATGGAGCTTGAGCCGGGGCTGCCGGATATTCAAATCGTGAAATAATGCACGCAGAGTGTGTAAACCTCCGTGATTAATCCTAAACAGCTATAGCCATAACGGTTATGGCTGTTTTTCCATTTTTGCTACTGATCAGCATGGATGGAAACGTTGCAGGAAATAGGAACTGACATGCAAAAAAATGAATTAAAAACCCCATACTTCATGATTGATGAAGCAAAACTCATCGCGAATCTTGAGACTGCCAAACACCTGAAAGAAATCTCTGGTGTGAAAATGGTGTTGGCACTGAAGTGTTTCTCAACATGGGGTGTTTTCGACATCATCAAGCCTTATTTGGATGGCACAACCAGCTCTGGTCCTTTTGAAGTAAAACTGGGCTATGAAACTTTCGGAGGTGAAACTCACGCTTATTCAGTGGGTTACAGTGAAGATGATGTGAAAGAAGTCGTCGACATCTGCGACAAGATGATCTTCAACTCTCAATCTCAATTAGCGGCATACCGTCACTTAGTTGAAGGTAAAGCATCTCTAGGTCTGCGTATCAACCCAGGAGTGAGTTACGCAGGTCAAGATTTAGCAAACCCAGCACGTCAATTCTCTCGTCTAGGGGTGCAGGCCGATCATATCGATGAAAGTGTCTTCGATTCGATTAATGGCGTGATGTTCCATATGAACTGTGAAAATAAAGATGTTGATGCCTTTATTGGCTTACTGGATGCCATTTCCGAACGTTTTGGTCGTTATCTCGATAAATTAGACTGGGTGAGTTTAGGTGGGGGCGTATTCTTTACGTGGCCGGGTTACGATGTCGATAAGCTGGGTGCAGCGCTGAAAGCGTTTGCGGAGCGTCATACAGTTCAACTTTATCTTGAGCCGGGTGAAGCTGTCATCACCAAAACGACAGATCTTGTAGTGACTGTCGTTGATATTGTTGAAAATGGTATGAAAACCGCGATTGTTGATTCAGCGACGGAAGCACACCGTTTAGACACATTGATTTACAAAGAACCAGCTTCAGTGTTAGAAGCCAGTGATAATGGTCAGCACGAATATGTGATCGGCTCTTGTTCTTGCTTAGCCGGCGATCAATTCTGCGTAGCTAAGTTTGATGAGCCGTTACAGGTCGGGCAACAACTGCACATCCTAGATAGCGCAGGTTACACCATGGTCAAACTCAATTGGTTCAATGGTCTGAAAATGCCGTCAGTGTATTGTGAACGTCAAAATGGTGAGATACAAAAAATCAACCAGTTTGGCTATGAAGATTTCAAACGCACTTTATCTCTGTGGTCTATCCAATAAAATCCTGGATAGGGTAGGAGGTCAATTAATACCGTTTCTTACTAATAAAAAAGCCGTGAAAAATCACGGCTTTTTTATCTCAATATCAGCAACTACATCGGAAGCGTCGTAAAAATTGTCCACTCTTTGACAACTTCACCTTTATATCCAACAACGGTTGCCGTAACGCGGCGGTTACGAGCGTGACTCACATCATCGGTACCATCTGCTTCCAAAACACTATCACCATATCCCACAATGTTGACGCGATTCGGCGTTATACCGTAGCGCAGTAATTGCTCGCGAACCGCTTCTGAACGCTGCTTAGAAAGTGCAAGATTATGTTCTGCACCTCCGACTTTGCTCGCGTAACCTTGTAGTTCAATCGATGTTGAAGGATAAGTTTTCAAAAACTCAGCCATTTGACGAATCTGAGTCAAAAATGCTGGTTCAATCGCGCTGGAATCATTGGCAAACAGAATATGCAACTGTTGCATTTGTGATGACTTAACAAATGTGCCACAGCCATCATTGTCAATTTCAGATCCTCGAGGAGTGTCTGGACAGAGATCGCGAGCATTAATCACACCGTCATTATCATCATCTTGCAGATCTGCAATCTGGTTTGCTAATGGGGTTGCGCGATAATCATATTCATCTCCCTCATAATTAGCATAATCATTTTGTTGCGCCAACGCAGAGGTTGTCACCGAGCAGACAAAAAGTGGCAGAGCCCAGGGTTTTATTGACATATTAGTACTCCACCTTCACTGTCCATTCCTGAGGAATGTCGACTCGTAATGCATCTAATAAGTTGCCCGATGCATTCATTACTCGATATTTTGCATATTGCTCAGAGTATTTGGAATCCAAATAATCTTTACGTGCTTCGAACAGTTCATTCTCTGTGTTGAGGAGATCAAGCAAGGTGCGTTGGCCAATTTGATACTGTTTACGGTATGCAACCACTGTTTTTGATGCCGAGTCAACATGGTCTGCTAAGAACTCTTTTTGTTGCAAGGTGAGATCCAATGCACTCCATGACAAGCGCAAGCCTTCTTCTACAGTTCTGAATGTTTTCTCTCGTAAATCTTTAGATCGATTCAGCTGGTAAGCCGCACTTTCGGTACGATCGCTATCACTACCACCATTGTAAAGGTTATAACGCAGTCTAAGCATCGCGGTCTGTTCATCACTACTCCCTTCAATCCCCCCTGCATCATTGCGCCAACTTTGTGCGGCTTCAAAAGAAAGAGTCGGGTAATTGGGAGCCTTCGATTGCTTGTATTGGAAGCGAGCGGCATCGACATCAGCTTGGGCAACTTTGATAACAGGGTGAGTATCATGTGCCATCGCTAATGCTTTATCTAATGTCGGTGGTAGAGCGTATTCATCAGCTCGAGGGAATTCCAAACCTAGAGGCTCTTGGCCAACGAGACGACGAAATTGGGTGTGAACATCGAAAAGATTGTTCTGGGCCGCCAGTAAATTACCATGTGCTTTTGCTAAACGAGCTTCAACTTGAGTAACATCCGCAGTTGAACCAATTCCAGAATCTGCTCGTTTTTTGATATCTCGATAAATAGCCTTGTGAATGGCTAAATTATTTTCTGACAAAGTAAGAATTTCATAAGCTTTAGTTGCATCAAGATAAATCTTGGTTACTTCTAAAGCCATATTGGATGCATCTGCTAATAATTGATATCGATCCCCTTCAGCCTCAGCAGCAGTTCTATCCATATCATTTAATGTTGCGGAGCCATCCCAAATTAATTGGGTGAGCGTTAAAGTTGCATCTTTACGCGTCAAATCAGTACTTCTATTGCCACTGGCTTCAGCTGGATTGATTCCTTCGTAGCCAATACCCGCATCTAGGTCAATCTTCGGCAAATAAGCACCAGATGACGCCTCTGCATCATACTCACGACTTTTAAATTGATTAAAAGCACTTTTTAATTCCGGGTTGGATGCCAAGGTGATGGAAACCGCTTGTTCCAACGTCTGTGCAGAAACCGGATTGCTCAATGCGATAGCCAGTGCAATCGCTTTTAATGGTAATCCTTTCAAAACGTTCTCCAAATATAAGTCATTTCTCAATGAACGATCTTTAGTCTAATCCAGATTCATTATCATTTATAAGACACAGGGGATATTTGGCGCCAATATCATGACGCACACGAGAGGCGTATCACAAATTGATTTCATAAAACCCATATAACTTAGTCACAACGATGTAAACTGAAAGTGTGAAATGATTTCATTTCTGAATGGTTTTGGAATAAAGTTAACAACTCCAACGACTAATGATGTGATTTTAGTTCAGAATTCATGTTGTTGCTAGATGAAATCATACTGGCAATTCACTATTGCGATGAAATATTAAACATATTTTTAACTAAAGTTAACATTAAACCGTATTCATTACTGTGGCAAAGGAAGAGTGTTGGCACAAAGACACTCAAAAGAACTAGGATTTGAGGCTATATATGGGAATTCACGCTTTGTTATCTTTAACAAATCTGGCAGCTAACCAGTTACTTGTTATTGATAAAAATGGAAATGTTGTCGTAATCAATGCGGGTGAGGCCATTCCAGAAGGAGCAATAGTCCTCGAACCTAATGGATCTAGCTTAGCTAGTGAGGCAGAGAATAAGCCAAACGTACGGCTTATCGATGGTCAAGGTAATGCCCAAGTAATAACTGATGATATACAACAAATCTTAGCCGCATTAGAGCAGGGGGTAGATCCCACAGCACAAGAAGAGAATGCTCCAGCGGCTGGAGGCGCCCAAGGTTCAGCATTAACAACAACTGCCGCCATTGAACGTGATGGCACAGAAATTATTGCTGCAACTCAATTTGATACCTCAGGCTTTGAGGCTCTGGGGCTTTCTAGAACACAAAGTTTGAGTTTGCTCAATTTATTTCAAGCTTCTATTACCCCAGTTACTCCTATTCCGCCAGTTGACCCAGAAGAGCCTACTTCTCCAATTGTAATTAACAGTATTACAGGCGATGACGCAGCCGAAGGTAGCAACAATACCTTCTCCGTGAGCCTATCAGGTACAACTATCGCTGAAACTACAATCGAGCTGACACTGGCTGGTGATACCGCTACCAAAGGTTCTGATTTCAATGGTACGTCAGTTATTGTCGTTATTAATGGTGTGAGCCAGACAGTGCCAGTTAATGAAGATGGCACCTTCCAAGTAACAGTGCCGACTAATACAAACAGCTTTAGCGTTCAAGTCTCTACCATAAATGACAACATTTATGAAGGAAATGAGACCTTCACCCTAAGTGGTGCAGGCACGAATAGTACAGTCACAGGTACCGCGATCATCACAGATGATGGCAGCAACGGTGGTCCAGACGACCGCCCAGTAGTATCGGACATCGGCAACCCAACCCTGTCTGAAGGGGACAGCGCAACGTTTGACGTTAGCTTGAGCAACGCGAGCACGACAGCGACCACTGTGACCTTGACATTAGCGGGTGGTAGCGCGATGGCAGGCACAGACTTCACCAGTACCGAAGTGACCGTCACTTACAAAGACGGTACGACTGAGAAGGTTGCTGTCAATTCAGAAGGCCAGTTCACGGTCAAGGTTCCTGCTAACGACACCACATTCAGCGTGTCTGTAAAGACCACAGACGATAACGTGTACGAAGGCAGCGAAAGCTTCACACTGAACGGAAAGACTGCGACCCAAGAGACGGCTATTATCGCCACGGGCACCATCCTCGACAACGACAGTGTACCGACCATTCAGTCGATCGGCTCTAGTGCAGGTAACGTGAGCGCGACCGAAGGCAACGAGCTGAGCTTCATGGTGAAACTGAGCAATGCCAGCAGCACCAGCACGTCCTTCGACTTCCTGCTGCAAGACGGTACTGCCACGTCTGACGACTACGGTTCAGCCACCTTCAGCAACGGCGTGACCTACGACGCGGCCACTGGCAAGATAACGGTGCCGGCGGGCGTGACCAGCTTCACCGTGACCGTGCCGACTGTGAACGACACCGTCGACGAGCTGGATGAAACCGTCAAGCTGACCATCGGCGGTAAAGACGCGATCGGCACCATCGTGGACAACGACAATGCGCCGGTCATCAACGACGCGACTGTGAATAACGTGTCAGAGAGCATCGCGAATGGCACCGAAGTGTACGACGTCCAGGAAGCGCGCACCGGCAACGACACCGACCTCGATGGTGAAGCACTGCAATACACCTTCGTGCACCGCGACAACACCCGCAGCACCACCAGTGAAGACGGCGCGTTCAGCATCGACCCCGCCACCGGTAAGATCAGCGTGCTCGATACCACCAAAGTGGACTACGAGAGTGCCACGTCAATCGTCCTGAAAGTCGAAACGACTGACGGCGTGAACAAAGACACTGCAGACATCACACTCAACCTGACTAACGTCAACGACAGTGACACGGTCTTCACCAAAGAGATTGAGACGTTCAACTATGCGGAAGGCACGGCGGCGGGTGTAACGCTGGGCAAAGTCACAGCGACCGACGCCGATGGCGACAGCATCAGTTACAGCATCGCGCAAGAGCACAACGTGTACGCGGCGGATGATGTGAATAAAGAGCGTCCGTTCTACCAGGTGGATGCGAACGGCAATGTGAGTCTGACCGAGGCGGGTGAGAAAGCGTTCACCAACGACTACGAGACGGTGGTCAACCAGCACACCATCACGGTGACGGCGACGGGCACGGACGGTTCGGGCGCGGACACCACAGACACCATCGAGGTGACGCTGAACGAAACCAACATTGATGACAACAAGCCAGTCTTTGAAGGCACCACCGACGGTGAGTACAGCTTCAGCTACGACGAAAACAGCGCGGCGGACACCGTACTGGGCACGGTCAAGGCCACCGATGCGGATAAAGAGACGGTGACCTACAGCATCAAGTCAGGCAACGACAACGGCTGGTTTGCGATTAATGCGACCACGGGTGTCATCACCCTCACCGAAGCGGGCGCGAAAGCGGCGGCCAACGACTTTGAGGCGCTGGCCAACGTGCACAGCTTAGTGGTGACTGCGACCGAAGCGTCGGGGTTGGGCGAGGTGAAAACTAGCGACATCACGGTCAAGCTCAACGAGCAGAACCTCGATGACAACAAGCCAGTCTTTGAAGGCACCACCGACGGTGAGTACAGCTTCAGCTACGACGAAAACAGCGCGGCGGACACCGTACTGGGCACGGTCAAGGCCACCGATGCGGATAAAGAGACGGTGACCTACAGCATCAAGTCAGGCAACGACAACGGCTGGTTTGCGATTAATGCGACCACGGGTGTCATCACCCTCACCGAAGCGGGCGCGAAAGCGGCGGCCAACGACTTTGAGGCGCTGGCCAACGTGCACAGCTTAGTGGTGACTGCGACCGAAGACGCAGGTCTGGGTGGCGTGAAGACCACCGACATCACAGTCAAGCTCAACGAGCAGAACCTCGATGACAACAAGCCAGTCTTTGAAGGCACCACCGACGGTGAGTACAGCTTCAGCTACGACGAAAACAGCGCGGCGGACACCGTACTGGGCACGGTCAAGGCCACCGATGCGGATAAAGAGACGGTGACCTACAGCATCAAGTCAGGCAACGACAACGGCTGGTTTGCGATTGATGCGACCACGGGCGTGATCACCCTGACTGCGAAAGGTGCAGAGGCGGCGGCGAACGACTTTGAGGCGCTGGCCAACGTGCACAGCTTGGTGGTGACTGCGACCGAAGACGCAGGTCTGGGTGGCGTGAAGACCACCGACATCACAGTCAAGCTCAACGAGCAGAACATTGATGAAGAGCTTAGTATTTCGGGGTTGAATGGGGCTAATGCTGAGTTAACTGTCCATGAATCTAATCTTTCGGATGGTTCGTCGGCAGATCACTCTGCTCTTAGCAAAGTAGGGAGTTTCAGTTTTACTTCTATTGACGGCTTAGCGTCTTTAGTGATCGCGGGTCATAGTTTTAGTGTGGCAGAACTTCTTGCGTTGAATTCATCTGAAGCAACAATTTCAACGCCTTATGGTGAACTCACCTTGACGGGTTTCAGTGGTGATCTTATTGGTGGAACAGTTCAATTCGAATATACATTGAACGAAAATGTGGATAACGATTCAGCCACCAATGCAAATGACACGGACTATACCGATCATATCTCTGTGACTGTGATTGATGTGGATGGTAGCCAGGTCACTGATAGCTTAGATATTAAAATTGTTGATGATGTTTCTACGGCTCTTGATGACCGTGGTGAAGTGGACATTGTTGTTGACAGTTTCACGGTCTCTGGTGTGGTTGCTAACTGGACATCATGGAGTAATGGTACCAACGTAACCACGTTTGATGGAACTAATACACCAAATGGTGGTGGCTTAGATAATGACAGTGGCAAAGACCAAATCCGTTGGGGTCAACCCGCTAGCTCATACAGCTCTGGCTACGGATTTATCGATAATGATAGTGCGCTAAACGGTGAGTTTGCCTTAAACCAAGATATTATTTTGGGTACTTTTACTCATTACAATTATCCCGTTTATTCAGGTGGTGCGATTACCAGTGCCAGTATGGATGTTGCGTTCTCAGTGACAGATGCCCACGGCGTACTTACACCTGTAACGTTGAAACTGAATTTTGATCATAATGAAACGCCAAATACCAATGATCCAGAAGCCTCAAAAGACATCATTAAAGTTGGTAATACCAATGTGACTTTTGAGAATGCAGGGGCTCTCTATACCTTGCAAGTGATTGGCTTTAGGATCCCAGGCACCAATCAAATTGTGACGGAAATTAGAACGGGTGAAAACGCAACTAACAGCTATGAATTAGTTGTACGTGTTGGACCTGGTGAGGGGTATGAATTGCCATCCACATCAGGCAACGTATTATCCAATGATGTTTCTGGGGCAGATGTCGATATGACGGTTGTCGGAGCAGCCTCAGGTAATCACGTGAGTTCCGGTGTCTCCGGCAGCGTTGGATCTATGATTGCGGGCCTGTATGGTAATTTGATCCTGCTCGCTGATGGTAGCTACACATACCAAGTGACAGCGAATGCATCTTCGATTCCTAATGACGCAATCGAGATTTTCACTTACACCATGAAAGATGGCGATGGTGATACTTCAACTGCGTTACTTTCTATCAATGTGAACCGAGTTACGATGGCGGATTTCAATGCTAACCAAGATCACAAGGTTGGTTTGGAAGACACCGTGGTGGCCGGTAATGTGTTAGACAATGATGGAAGCAAAAATACCTCAGTGGATCATTTCACGGTAGGTAATGATGCCACTTCTCACGCGGTGGGTAGTCCTGTTAGCTTAGAGCAAGGTGAGCTGACGCTTAATTCGGATGGCAGTTACACATTTAAGCCAGCAGATAACTGGAATGGTGAAGTTCCGGTTATTACCTACACAACCAACACTGGAAAAACGAGCACACTAGCCATCACCATCACCCCTGTTGATGATGCAACGGTTACTCAACCTGATCATAAGTCGATTGCAGAAGATACTATTGCGACGGGTAATGTGCTGGCCAACGATAGCGATATAGACAGCGCTCTCTCAGTCACCAGCTTCCATGTTGAGGGAGTCAATGGTGTTTATACCGCTGGTAATACGATGTATCAGCTGGCTGAAGGTACTTTAGTGCTTAAGGCAAATGGTGATTATACCTTTGATCCAAAAGATAACTGGAGTGGCTCACTACCAGAAATTACCTATACCACCAATACCGGAGCAACTGGAACTCTGAACATCCATGTTGAGGCGGTGGCTGATGTACCGAACCTGACCATCAATGGCTATACCTCTGTTGCTGCAATCAATTTCGAGGATGCGAGATTGAATGGCAGTTGGGATGGCGTGGTTGCTAATCAGATTAAAGGTCTGAACACGATTGGAACGTGGCATACCAGCAATAATAGCGGTAAAGTTGAAATCGGTTACGAAAATATCTATGTCTCCGGTGGTTCTTCAACAAATAAAGTCATGGAGATTGAGTTCAATAACGGTGACAAGACGCTGTATACCGATATTCATGCTCAAGCGGGTCGTTTTTATGAGCTAGATTTTGATATTGCAGCTCGTGCTGGTTCTGTGAACAGTTCAGGTTTAACCATTAAGCTTGTTCCTCTGAATGCTTACGGTGTTCCTATCCTTGCCGAGGCGATCACTCTTTATGATTTCAATCCAACCAATGCGAACTGGTTGAGAGATCAAAAAGTTACGCTCCCTATTGATCAAACTGGGGAATATCGTCTGTTGTTTGAAAGCGATGATGCTAACAGCTATGGGGCGATTTTAGATAATTTGGCGTTTAAAGTTGTTGATAATATGGGCTACCGCGGAGATTTCATTAAACTGAGTGAAATTTCCACTTCACTGAATGATACCGATACCTCTGAAACCTTGAGTCTTAAATTAAAAGGAATGCCAGAAGGGTCGATCTTGAAAGACGATAAAGGTCATGAAGTTACAGTGGGTTCAAACGGTGAGGTAGATATTACAGGATGGGATTACAGCAGCTTACAAATTAAAACGCCGAACCATGGTAATTTCAATATTACTGTTGAAGCTACGGCGACTGAAAGCAGTAACCAAGATAGTGCAACGACGAGTGCGACAATTCCGGTCACGGTATTACATCCTAATGAGTATTTGGGACGTGGCGGTGTTGACTCTTTCTTGTTGACCAAAAGCAATGGCGATAATGCTAACTTAAATATTGCTCTCAATGCTTATTATGAAGGCACCACAGCGGTCGCACCTGTGACGCAACAAGTAGCAGTAACGATTGATACGGACTTGGTGATTCATTCAGGAAATAGTAACGATTATATCGATTTAGGTATTAGTCGCGCGGATAATACGGTTTATACCGGTAGCTCAATTCCTAACTTTAATAATTCCACGCCGTCACAATCTACACTGGCGGATAGCGCGTTTATGAAAAATGACGTGATTACTGATCATGATGGTGTGTTATTACAATCGGTACAAAGCCAAATTCAGCCGATCACTGATACGGTGAATTTAGGTAGTGGTAACGATACAGTTTATGGCGGAGGTGGAAACCTTGCCGCTTATGGCGGAGCGGGTAATGACACTCTGATTGGCGGTGATGGCAACGATGCACTCAGAGGTGGTGCGGATAATGACTATCTTTCAGGAGGTCGTGGTAATGACGTTTTACGTGGTGATTCAGGCAATGACGTTCTTATTGGTGGTCTTGGCCATGATATTTTAACCGGTGGCTCAGGAGAAGATCTCTTCAAATGGGTTGATGGAGATCTGGATGGAAGTACAGATCGAATTACTGATTTCCATTTATCTGAGAAGGATAAGATTGATTTAAGTGATTTGTTCGATAATCCATCAGAGCAAGAGGTGACGGCACTATTGGATAGCATTAAATCAACGGTGCAGGGTGATGATCATTCATCGTCATTCAAAGTAGAGAAAAATGATGGTTCTTCGGTGACAATTCAATTAGATGGCGTGTCGTCCGTTGAACTTATTAACAACCTAGCATCTATAATTCAGATTAAAGAAGACTAGCACTTGCCTCTAAGAAAAATCCCGCCGACTGGCGGGATTTTTGTCTCTGTAGAATACGAAGTCTGCTTCGTATTAGTTGGCACGATTAGCCATCAATATGCTGATGTGTTTAGCGAAACAGATAAGGGAAAAGCTGTCTTCTTTCTTGTGCAGAAAGGCTGCTGACTCTTGCGATATTGGTCTCAGGGATGGCTTCTGGATTTGGGTAGTGTTTCAGCACTTTTTCCATGCTCTCTTCGCGAATCAGGTGAAAGATCGGGTAGGGTGAGCGGTTGGTGAGGTTCTCATCATCCTCTGGATCTGTGCCTGCAAAGCAGTAATCAGGATGGAACGTCGCGACTTGAAACACACCTTCCCAGTCTTGCTGGCGAATTAACGCTTCCACCCAGTCGATGTAAAAATTGTAATCAACAAAATCGTGCAGCAGGTTTGGGACAACAACGAGAGTGGTTTCAAGCTCTTGCGGCTCTTTCGTATCAAGTTCAAGCAACTGATCGTAAATATCTTGCAGCAGTGCTTCTTCATCACTGGCTTCACTGACATAGATTTTAATTTGCTGATTACGCTGTGGTTTTGCGGCAAATGGGCATAAGTTTAAGCCGATCACGACCTGATTAAGCCAGTGATCGACTTCTTGAATAATGGTTTCCGTTGACATGTTGAGCTCAGATTCTTCGTTTTACATTTATCATTTGGCGCTGAGCATAGCACAACTTAGGCCGAAGGGCTGGCCAAAGCCTGACTGCCCTGTGGCGTTTGTTTATTTTGTCGGCTTAAGCGCCAACCAAGGATAAACAAGATGAAGTAAAGCCCCAACCCGCCGAGTGTGACCATTTCCCAACCACCGTGTTGCCAACAGTACAGCAGGTAAAAACCGCCTAAACTACCGCCAATATAATAGTGAACCAAGTAAAGTGCGGTCGCGGTAGCTTTGGCTTGTGTGGCTTTTTGACTGACCCAAGCGTAAGCCAAAGTATGGGTGAAAAAGGCGCCGAAGCTAATCAAAATCAAGCCGACCAGCATGGCGGGTATCGCTTCAATCAACGCAATCAACATGCCTGCCATACTGATGAGTGCGCCAAGCATCATGCCGGGAATCGCCGAGAAACGCCGGTTCCAGTTGGCGGTGAGCTTTGAGCTCAGCGTTCCAGCCAAATAACAGACGAAAATCAGTGAAGCAATACCAATGGGTAGTGAGTAGGGTTCGGCGACTAAACGAAATCCCATGACGGAATAGAGGTTAACAAACAGTGCGAAGTTAACACCGCCAATCAACATAGCTAGCCAGAGTGTGCGGTTTTGCAGATGTTTGACCAACGCACGATTGTGATGGAAAAACAGCCCACGCTGCGGTTTGAAATGCTGTTGAACGGGCAGTAAATACGCGACCAAAAGTGCGCCGAGCAGAGTAAAAATGGCCATCGCGACGACCGCATGTTGCCAACCAAGGGCATCGGTGAGTAACCCTCCAGCAATGCGGCCGGTAATACCGCCCAATGAGTTTGCCGCGATATAGCCACCAATCGCCTTACCAAACGCTTGCGGAGAAAGCTCTTCCACCATGTACGCCACTGCAACCGAAGCAAAAGCCGCTAAAGCTATGCCCATTAAAGCTCGGGTGAGTACCAAAAACCAAAATTGCTCAGCATAAAGCATGGCTAAGCCAATCACAGGCATAGCAAATAAGCCGGTCAGCATCACTAAGCGTCGCCCAACGGCTTCTGAAGTGACCGCCCAAGGCACGAGACAAAGTGATAAGGCTAAGGTGGAAGCTGCAAACAACCAGTTAATTTGGGTTTCCGAAACCGAAAAGTGATTCGCCAAATAAGGCAGCATAGGTTGGAAAAGATAAAGATTGCAGAAAACTAAAAATGAGCCGAAGGCGAGGGCAAAGGTCACTTTTAAATATTGGGGAGAATGCAGTTCAATCATACAGCGGATCCAAGATGCAAAAAGGCGGTGATGTGATCACGATAGCAGTGGCATCTCGATTAATGAAATATATTAAAAATATGGTTGCGATATACAGGATATATGATGGAGGTTCGACAACTGCGTCACTTTGTGACCGTAGCAGAATGGGAAAGTTTTACCTTAGCCGCGCAGCAACTGCATATTGCGCAGCCTGCACTGAGTATTTCGATTAAGAAATTTGAGCAGCAGCTCGGTGTTACTCTGTTTAAAAGATATGAAAGAAAAGTTGCGCTGACCCATGAAGGTGAAGTGTTGCTTGAACATGCCAAGCGCATTTTGCAACAAGTCAATGATGCCCAATTGGCGGTTGATGAGCTCAAAGGTGTTGTGAAAGGCGAGGTACGCCTTGGCGCGCCAAGCATGATGGGCTCTTACTTTTTCCCGCAAATCATTATGGCGTTTAAAAGCCACTTTCCTAATCTGAAAATGACGGTGATTGAAGCGGGTACTCAATCGATCCGCAAAATGCTGCTCTCAGGCGAGTTGGATATTGGGGTGATTTTGAATCACGATCTGCCGGACGATTTGGCAGCAGATCCGTTGCTCTCTTCGCAAATGGTTGCTGTGGTTGGCAAAAATCATGAACTAGCTGAACGTCGTCATCTTACTTTTGCCGAGTTTTTTGAGCATGAACTGGTCATGTTTAAACCCGGCTATTTTCACCGAGATTTTATCGATAAAGTGTGCCGAGAACATAAATTTACGGCAGATTTTTCTTTTGAAACCAATTTGTTACCTATGATTTTAAGCATAGTGAAACATGAATATGCGATTACCGCGCTGTTGGAGTTGGTGACCAGCAATGAACCGGAAGTGAAGGCGATTCCGTTTGAACCGCCGGTGTGGCTTGATCTTGCATTGGCTTGGCGTAAAGAAGGTTATCTTTCCAATGCCGATCGTACTTTCATCGAGTTTGTGAAAAAGTACGTTTAGCGCCAAGAAGAGCATTCATCTTTACTGCTGTAGATACGTTCAAAATTGGTGTGGTTCCAGCCGATCATCAAACGATCACCAATTTTTAGTACTGGTACACTGCGAGCGCCGAGAGCATCAAGCTCTTTGCGGCCGCGTTCCATTTTCGCATTGCATAAACGGTACTTAATGCCTTTTGAGTCCAGATAACGTTGGGCGTCTTTGCAGTGTGGGCATTTATCTTTTATGTACAAAACCACGCGTTTCATTGGAGTCTCTCATGTATCAAAAGGGCGCAAAGTGTATCGAGTGTTGGCTTGAGATGCAAATATCCTCTTCCTACTTGAAGCGATCATGCTTATTGGTGTAGGTGATTCTTAAGTGGAAATTGAGTAAACTTGCCGACCTTTTTTGTAACCCGAACTGAGCACGCGAAATGAGTATGCACCCTGCACTGAAGTACATTCAGGGATATCCCCAACACATTGTTGAACAAGTTGCTCAACTGATCGCAAACGACAAGCTGATACCTTGGTTTGAGCAGCGTTATCCTGAGCGGCACGATATCCAGAGTGAAAAAGCGCTGTTTGACTTCACCATGGCTTTAAAAAACCAGTATATGAAGAAAACGGCTCCGCTCAGTAAAGTGGTGTATGACGGAAAAATTCATCTCATTAATAATGCGCTGGGGTTACACAGCTACGTTTCTCGGGTGCATGGCAATAAACTGAAAGCAAAAAATGAAATCCGTATTGCCAATGTGTTTAAACAAGCACCTGAACCGCTACTGCGCATGTTGGTAGTGCATGAACTGGCGCATTTAAAAGAGAAAGAACACAACAAAGCGTTTTATCAGCTCTGTTGCCATATGGAACCGAATTATCACCAGCTCGAGTTGGACGCACGGCTATACATGATGGTGCTAGAGCTTAAGGCAGGCAAAGCATGAACACTCCACTTAAGTCAAAACATGGGCAAAAAACAAATCGAAAACCGAAAGCCAATAAGCCAGTTGTGAAAAAGCAGCAAAATAAGCAGCCGCCAACCCACAAAGTACAAGGTGAGGAAGTCGCTGCCGTTAAATCTGGGTTACATCCACGCAATCGTCATCGCGGGCAGTATGATTTTCCGGCACTGATTAAGGTCGTGCCAGAGTTGCAATCCCATGTTATGAAAAATCCTAAAGGGCAATGGACGATTAATTTTTCCGATCCGATCGCGGTCAAGTTACTCAATAAAGCGCTTTTGGCTCTGCATTACGGTGTCACCTATTGGGATATTCCAGAGGGCTTTTTATGCCCGCCCATTCCGGGTCGTGCGGATTACATTCATCGCGTGGCCGATCTGCTGCTTAAGGACAATCCAAAATTAAACCCTTCGCAAGTTACAGCGCTGGATATTGGGGTGGGCGCAAATTGTATCTATCCGATTGTCGGTGTAACGGAATATGGCTGGTCATGGGTTGGCAGTGATGTCGATTCTGTCTCAATTCAACAAGCGAGTTTGATTGTTCAAAGCAACTCTAAGCTGCAAGGCCATATCGAATGCCGCCTGCAAAATAATAGCCAGCATATCTTTCAAGGCATTATTGGAGCGGGAGAGCGTTATACGCTGACGACTTGCAACCCGCCTTTTCATGCATCCTTAGCGGACGCTCAGCAAGGAACCCAGCGTAAGTTGACCAACTTACAGGCAAATCAACGCAAGAAAGGCCGCTTAGCAACGCCAACCTCAAGCCACCCAAGGCTAAATTTTGGTGGTCAGAAAGCTGAGTTATGGTGCCCAGGAGGAGAAGCGGCTTTCATTGGTAAAATGGCGGTAGAAAGCCAGCAGTTTGCCGAACAAGTGCTTTGGTTTAGTTCTTTGATTTCTAAGGGTGACAATGTACGCGGCATGAAGAAACAACTGGAAAAATTGGGCGCTCAGTCGATACATGTAGTAGAGATGGCACAAGGGCAGAAGATAAGTCGCTTTATTGCTTGGAGTTTTCAAAATGCAGAGCAGCGCAAGCTGTGGTGGCAGACAAAGTGATAATCTTTTATTTAGGCACTAGATTTAAACAAGAAGCCCATGTGATCTAAGACTCAACGAAAGGAGGGCAAGATGAGAATTGAAGACGTTCCACTCTATGCCCCCTGTCAACCGCACTGGTTATGCGTTCCTTTTATGAGTATTTTTACGCTTTTGCTGTTGATTGGGCTTGGTTTCTTTATTCGGGTTATTTACCGCGAATACCAAAAAATTCAGCGCGCCAAAAAGGTTCGCCGTTTGCGCCGTATTCACTATCGAGATCGCAAAGGGAGTGGCCGCCCGACCAATATCAAATAAGTGTTATGAAAGTGTTGCAAGTAACGCTTGATATTTTTGCTCCAAAGCGGGGTTTCCTGCGCGCTTTTCAAGATCTATCAATAGTTTGAGTGATGCCTTTTGGTAGCCGTAGCGCTGGTTTAGATTCATTAAACGCAGTCGTGCTTGAGTGTAATCTCCCGCATCAATCTCCATTTTGGTGAGTTGTAAAATGGACAGCAGCCGAGTGGGATCATGATCCACCGCACGCTTGAAATATTCACGTGCGTTGTCATTTTTACCCGCTTTCAGCGCACACAATCCAGCGTTTTCATAACTCGCTGAAATCAAGTAGTAATAGGGTTGCTCAACCGCACGGCGAAAGTATTCATCGGCCGTGTCGTATTCTCCCTGTTTACATAAAAAGGTGCCAAAGTTATTCAGTACGTTGCCGTTTTTGGGGTTTTGATTTAATGCTGAACGATACATTTTTCGAGCTGAATCATTTTCACCGACTGCTTCAAAATAGTGAGCCATAGAGAGTTGCGAGCGATAGTAATCCGGTGCATGTTGCAGCGCTTTTTCCAGGTTTTCGCGGGCTTTGATCATACTGCCATTAGCCAAATAGCCAAGACCGAGAGCGATGCGAGCCTCAGCCATCTCAGTAGGGTCACTTTGTGCTGCGACTTCTGACGTCTCTGTTACGGTCACACAGCCACTTAGGGCAAGTCCAATACCTAATGCAAACACTCTTTTCATACATACCTCCAGTCAACGCTCCCAATGATAGGCAATTCAGTCTGAAGGCCGAGCTGTGAGGATGAAGTCTGCGAGTCAGTTGGCAAATCTATCTTTATCTGATGATCTGATGCGGCCGCGATGTTGGCTACGTTCGATCACGGTTATTAATAACGCTAAGTGATTTGAGAATAGATAGGCTCATATTCTGTGGCTTGGATGACAAACTGGAAGGGAATGAAAAGGCCGCACAGAGCGGCCAAGAGAGGTTATTCGTCTTTGGTGAAGTTTGCTTCGCTGAATTTTTCCAAATCATACGGTGTTTGTTGGTAAACACAGTAGTTAAGCCAGTTAGAAAATAGCAGGTGTCCATGGCTACGCCAGCTGGCACAGGGCTTATTATCTGGGTTGTCGTTCGGGTAGTAGTTCACCGGAATTGCAGGACTTAGCCCTTCACCTAAATCACGCACATATTCGCTATGTAAGGTAAAGGCATCGTATTCAGGATGTCCGGTGACAAACACGTTGCGTTTATCTTTAGTGGCGGCAAGATAAACACCTGCCATATCAGAGGTTGCAAGAATATCGAGGTCGGTGTGCTCTGCCAGATACTCAGCGTCAAAGTCAGCATAGCGAGAGTGTGGTGCGAGGAAGCGATCATCAAAACCGCGAAGTAAAGGATGAAAAGGTTTATGAATATCGTGGTAATACACACCAGATAGCTTTTCATCTCGAGTGCGTTTGGGCAGGTTATACAGCAGTTTTAGCCCTGCTTGCGCCGCCCAACAGATGTAAAGAGTGGAAGTCACATGCGCTTTCGCCCATGTCATGATGTTTTGTAGATGATCCCAATAAGCTACATCTTCAAACTGCACTAAGCCCAGTGGCGCGCCCGTGATGATTAACCCATCGAAGTTGCGGTTTTTGACCAGTTCAAACTGGCGATAGAAGGTGTTGAGATGCTCTTCTGGGGTATTTTTGCTTGGGCGATCATCGATACGCAGCAGCTCAATATCCACCTGTAAGGGAGAATTAGAGAGTAGGCGTAAAAATTGAGTTTCAGTCTCAATTTTTTTTGGCATTAAGTTTAATAGCAACACCTTGAGTGGGCGTATCTCCTGCGTCGAAGCACGCGATTCCGACATAACGAAGATGTTTTCGTTACGTAGCACATCACTCGCCGGTAATTGGTCGGGGATTCTAATCGGCACAGCTTTCTCCCTAAGCTTTGTTTTGGACGTCTAAACATCCAGACTTATAACTCAACCGAAAATTATTGTCGATAGTAAAATGCACGGAACCTTAATCTAAGTTAGTATCTTTGAGCCCAATTGCCTACTGTGAAACTGTTATGCGACCGCATTTAACCTTGATTCGTGGTTTACCCGGTTCTGGAAAATCCACTTTAGCCCAAACATTGCCCGCCATACATTTAGAAGCGGATATGTATTTCGTGAATGAGCAAGGAGAGTACCACTTTCGTCCTGAGTGTTTAGCGCAGGCGCATCAATGGTGCCAAGCGCAAACGGAATACTGGCTGCAACAAGGCAAAGACGTGGTGGTATCGAATACTTTTGTTCGGCATTGGGAGATGGCGGTATATCGAAAACTTGCCCGACAATATCGAGCTAAGCTGACGATTCTGGTGTGCCGAGAGCGCTATCAAAATGTGCATGGAGTGGATGAAACCACTGTTGAGCGTATGCGTCAACAGTGGCAAGAGTAGAGATTACTGTGGATGTTTCGCTGTGCGTTTGAGATCTCGGCGTAAAAAATAATATGCTAAACCGCCCCATACCAAGGCTTGTGCCCAAAGTAGCGTCCATTTCGGTGCGATGGTTGACCAACTGGCCGCCATTTGGTTTAGACCCAGGAAGCCTTGGATTCCCGGTGTGCTCGGGAAACACTGAGCAAGCCAGACGAGGGGGGAAGGGATCATTTCCACAGGCCAAATAAAGCCAGCAGTAAAAATCAACGGCATCGAACTGATGAGCACCACCAAGGTTACCAACTCACGCCTTGGCGTTACGGCACCTAATACAATCCCAATAAAACAACAAGCCAGTAAAAATGGCAGCAAGAAACTGAGTAAATCTGTTGGTTGCGCTAAGGTATTCACGCCATGCAGATCAAAACTGGCACCAAAATAATAGAGACTCAGCAAATAGTAGACAGCAACCAGTACAAGGCTACGCACTAGCAGCAGTTTGGCGGGAGCAACTCGGCTCCAATAGCCGTGACCTTGCTTTTGTGTTCCTACCATCAGTCCGGCCGCCATGATCAACGTTTGTTGCAGGATCAATACAAAAACGGCGGGTACGACGTAATCGACATAACCCATGCGTGGGTTAAATGTGGGTTTAAGATTGGCACTGGTCGGCGAAAAATGCTGTGCCGCAAACGCCATAGGCTCACCTTCGATCACTAAACGACTGACTTTGGTTTGAGCTGCGAGAGTGCCGCCCGCTTGGGCTAAGCCTTCAACAATCGTCCCGTAAACCAGAAAATAAGAAGCATCGCCAGCATAAGCGAGCGTAGGGCTTTTCCCCAGCAATAAGTCTTTGTAGAAATGCTCGGGGATAACCAGTATTCCTGAGACTTTTTTATCTAAGAAAGCCTGTTTGGCATCGGCAATGATGTGATCGCGCTGAACAATTTTTACCTGCGGCGTGGCATCGACCATACGTTCCAGTTGAAAACTTGCCTGACTTTGATCGAGGTTGACCACTGAGACAGTCTGTTCACGTGGGATCTGCTTGGCGTAAGGAAGCGGGTAGAGGAAAGAATAAAACACGACACCGCCGAATACGGTAAGCACCACAACAGGATTCGTGATGAGCGCTTTAAATTCTGCTTTGAACAGTTGCCACAAACTCATACGGCGTCTCCGGTTTCACGAGATAAATGTTTGCGGATCAAGATCAACACTAAACCAAGAGGGAGTACGTAACCCACCATTGCAACAATAGGTTGTAGCGATGTGAGGGCATCGAGACCATAGCTGACTTGGTTGACCTGCACTTCAATGTAATGGCTGATTGGCAATAGGCTACGCC
Organism: Vibrio mimicus; assembly: GCF_019048845.1. NCBI lineage: Bacteria > Pseudomonadati > Pseudomonadota > Gammaproteobacteria > Vibrionales > Vibrionaceae > Vibrio > Vibrio mimicus. The sequence continues at coordinate 1,862,828 of NZ_CP077426.1, read as the reverse complement.
ATGCTTGTGCGAGGGAATTCATGTCACTGGCTGGAAAGGTTATGCCCATAAACGCAAAACTTGGCGCGGTGAATGCACCAGCAAAACTCATGGCACGAGCAGGATCTAGCGTGAGGAAGTAGAAAAATGCCCCCATAATCACGCAAGCGATAACCGTAATGGCTTGTGCAATCAAGAGTACGGAAAAATGCCCAAACATCGGCCAATGCAGCACATCATAAAACCAAATTAAAAAACCGAGCCCTTGCAGCATAAAAATTGGCAGATAAGGGAGTAGGGTGCGAGTTAAATGTCGCAGAGGTGCATCGGCTAGCCATGTTTTCAAGCCATAGTGACGATAGTTTGCCGCCAGAATCAAAATAGTGCTGACAACAATCGTGATTTGCCATAAAGCGGGAACAATCGCTGACACCAGAAATTGTGCGTAGTTGGTGTTTGAGTTAAATAAGGGCGTGATTTGAGTACGAACCGGTACCGAACGCCCCATCGCTGCCAGTGTATTATGGCTTTTGGTGGCGAGGTTTTTTATTACATCCACTTGTGCATTAAACGTGCCTTGCGCTTGCACAACGGTGGAGTTCACCAATTTACCGACCAATATCATCTGGCTGTTATAAAAAGTGGTCACTTGTGGCTGTTCTTGACGATAAATTGCCTTATCGAACTGAGCGGGGATCACCATAAAGCCATAAATTTGGTTACTACGCATTGCTTGGCTTGCTTCATCCACACTCGCATAGTGCTCACGGACTTGCAGAGTTGATGTTGCATCCACTTCTCGAATCAGTTGCCGAGAAAGCTGGCTGTGGGAAAGATCCACTACACCGAAGGGCAGATCTCGTGCAATACCTTGTGAAAAAATCCACCAAATGGAGGCCGCGAGGAGTAGCGGAACCCAAGTTAAGCATGAGAGCAGCCATTTATCGTGACGCAGTAATGTCCATTGAGCTGGGATCGCGTGCTTCATTTACAGTTTAACCACTGCACTCATGCCCATGCGCAGCCCATCGGTTGGTGTGACAGGGCGGGCTTCCACTTCAAAAGTTCGTAGATCAAAGCCTTGGGTTGCATCCGTTGAGCGCCATGTGGCAAAGTCGCCCATCACCGCAACATGAGTGACTTTAAACGCCACGTTTTTATCCAGAGCGGGTAAGTACGCTTCAAACTGCGTGCCTTGAGTAAAGTGTTTAAGCAGATCCTCACGAACATTGAACACCGCCCAAGAGTCTTGGGTATCCACCACGGTAACGACAGGAAAGCCTTGAGGGGCCAGTTCGCCACTGTGCATTAACACTTGTGATACTTCACCATCAAACCAACTCTGAATCTTAGTATCTGCGGCATACGCCTCGACTTCTGCGACCGCGCCGGCCGCCATACGCGCTTTTTCAATGGCGGCTTGTTTGGTTTCTGTACGCGCGCCTTCTTTCGCTAGCTCATACATTTGTAGCGCAGCACTTTCGGTATATTTGGCGGCTTGCCACTGGGTTTTCGCTTCATCGCGTTTTTGTTCAGACACCACACCATCGTTGTAAAGGTTGTTGACGCGTAAATAGGTTTTCTCGGCAAGGTTGGCTGCGGCCTGAGCTTTCAGCCATTGATCTTTCGCTGCTTGGATCTGCTGTTCACGAGCACCATTCTCCGCTTCTTGAGCCAGCGCTCCTGCCGCTTTTTGACCGGCGATCGCTTGCTCTAATTTGGCATCAATTTCTGGACTAAGCAGGGTAAAAATCAGTTGGCCTTTTTCAACGAGATCGCCTTTGCGCACCAAAACTTGGTCAATTCGCCCAGGTACTTTGGAGGAAATACTGTATTGTTGCGATTCGATTTGGCCTTGTAGCGTAATAGGATCGGGCTGATACGCTTGATAAAAGCGATAGCCAATCCAACCGACAACGGCAACAGCAGTGAGGGTCATTAAGGTGGTTTTTACTGTTTTCATTGTGATTCCTTTTACTTGGCTGCCGTATTTTCGTGTAGTGAAGAGAGAGAGACTGCCGCTTGATGATAAGTGGAGAAACTGTTCATCTCGCTCGACAGCGCCAGTAATTTATTCAGTGAAATAAGATAATTAAAGCTAGCCAATGATTGCTGAGTGCGAATGCTCGCCAGATAGAGTTCGGCATCCACTACATCAACGGAGGTGGATAAACCTTGGCTGAACGCTTTTTGGCGTAAACGCAGGTTCTCTTGTGCCAGATTCAGACTGGAATTCAGTCCTGTGACTTCTTCTAACGCTTGTTCGGCTTCCAGATAGGTTTTTTCGACCAGCACGCTGAGATCTTGCTTAGCTTGAGCTTTCAAATAACGCACTTGATTGACGGCGCTATTTGCGGCTTTCACTTGCTCGCTACGCCCACTGTTTTCGATTAACGGAATGCTTACCCCGACACCAACGAGCCAGTCGGGTTTCATTTGACTGGCGAGTGAGTCATCTTCATGCAAACTGTAATCACCATAAAGGTACACATCCGGATAGTATTTCCCTTGTTCGGCCTTAATTAGACTACTGGCTTGTTTTTCTTTGGCATCGAGCAAACTTAAACCTGGGTAAGTGTTTAGCGTTTGCTCAATAAAGGCATGCATTGGCGGTAAGCTGGTATTGATAAACAACATTCCACTGGGTTCAACAGTTTCTGTGGCGCCTAAAATTTGAGTTAACGCACTTTGCGCTATGTCTAACGTTTTTTGTGCTTTCTTACGCTCAACTTTGGCTTTATCCAGTGAAGCATCGGCTTGCAGACGTTCAACGTGTGCAATTTGCCCTTGTTGCTCTAGCTTGAGCGCATGATCGCGATGTTGTGTCAAACCTTCTTCTACTGCAATTCGGGTTGTGAGCACTTCTTTCGCCAGCACCACACTGAAGTAATATTTGGCTAAATCTTCATAACGCGCTTGTACTTCCATCGCCAGTTGGCTTTGCGCTTCATTCTCTTTGCCTGCGGCGGCATCTTGTGCTGCGGTAATTCGTCCACCAGTAAAAATCGGCCAAATTGCACGAATGGAAGAAGTGAAAATATCGCGTTCAGTGATGGTGGATTGAATCGACCCCAACCCTGCAAGTAGTGGCGCGAGTGTCGGAGGTAAAGCTGGCAGAGGTTGACCTGTGCTATCAAAGATTTGTTTTCCTGACAGCGTTACATCTTGATTAAGCCGAGTAAAATTCGCACCTACGCTGACCGAAGGTAAGTTCAGGTTTTGTGTGGCGTCTTTTAAATGGGAATAGCGTTCAACATTCGCTCTTTGCGCTGCCAGCGAATTATTCTGTTGTTGTAACATCTCCCAAGCGTCTTGGAAGGAGATTGGGGCTGCATGGGCAGTCGGCATGGAGAGTATTGAGCAGACCACCAGAGAGAGAAGTTTCGCTTTCATTTTGGGCTCGATAGAGTGATTTTAGAGCTAATGCTCTATTTTTTGAGTGATGAAGTCAAACAAAGAGTGAGTGGATGCAGTATAAAAAACTGACTTCGCCTTGCAAGTCCGATTTATGGTCAATAAACAACAACACCCAAACAGGGTTTGGGTGTTGAATCGATTTGCAACCGAGTAATCTCAGGACGTTTAACAATGCGGGTAAGAGGGACAGTGGTAATCGGCTCTCCAAACGAGCTTTTTGGTTCCCTGCATCGTTGTAAGTACGTCTTTGCCTGACATTTGAGGAAATGCAAACAGCACGCGCAATTCATCATGTGTCTCGGGTTCTACTTCATAAGCCCTGACGTGAGTGAAAGTCGAGTGCAAATGGTCGCAAAGCATGTCTTTGGAAAGGCAAATTCCAAAAGCATCTCTTCTCATGTTCCTATTCCTTCTGACGTAATGTTTGAGTGAACTTGGCCGCAATTGCTATTTTGTTTTTTATGCCTGATTGCATCCCAACTATGTTTATGCTCACTGCGCGTTAATTATAGTCCTGTATCTTTTTATATGTGGTGGCGAAAGAGACAAATGTTGTGACTTGTGCCATAAATCTGATATGCAATCAGTTTTGTTTGTTTGGTTTTAGATAACTCATCATCCGATCTGACTTAGTGAATCTCGTGCTAGCCTCACACTTATGGGTTGTAGGTTTCGCACCCATGTTAAATTGGTGTTAGCTTTCACTCGCCAAACAAGGAGTGAAAAATGGTGTGGAGCAGTATTACTTTCCGCAAGCGAATGCTAATCATCATGACATTATCAGGGCTGATAGAGTTGCTGCTTTTGGTGGCGGCTGGCTTTATGTATGTGAAGCATTCACAAGAGCAAGAGGTTGGTCAAAAAGCCTTAGGTGTCGCTTCATTTCTTGCTCAAACACCCGCAGTAGTCGCAATGATAGAAGCTGGTGACGCTTCTATGATGCAGCAACAATCTTACCGTGAGCTCACACATCTGATTGGTGCCGCCTTTATTGTCATTGGCGATAATAAAGGAATTCGACTTGTGCATCCGCTTGATGAGCGGATTGGTAAGCCGATGGTAGGAGGAGACAATGATCGAGCCTTGCTCGATGGCGAAGCGTATGTCTCCTTTGCACAAGGTTCTTTAGGTAAATCAGTGCGTGGTAAAGCCGCTGTGGTTAACCGCAGTGGTCAGATTATTGGCGTGGTTTCTGTCGGTTATTTGATTGAGCGTTTACAAGATAAAATTGAACCATTTCTACTTTATTTAATTGCTACAGCACTGATGGTTGTTGGCGCGAATGCGGTGGTTTCCAGTTATGCATCTCGACGTTTCCAGCGTGCAATTTTGGGCTTTGAGCCAGAAGAAATTGCGCGTTTGTACGTTGAGCTCGATGTCACAATGAGTACCCTCAAAGAGGGGATTATTAGTATTGATGACAAAGGTATTCTACGTTCTATCAATAAAAGTGCTTGTGAAATATTAGGATTGAGCCGTGAGCAGGCGCTTAATCGGAAGTTAACGGCCACACTACCAGAAAGCGATCTTTATACTGTGCTTGCGACAGGACGCACTGATCACGATATTGAGCTTTACCTTAATAAACATTGGATTATTGCCAACCGTAGCCCGATTGTGGTGGAGGGAAAAGTGGTTGGGGCGGTATCTAGCTTTCGTTTGCGTGATGAAATTAATGAACTGACCGAACAGTTAGCCCAAACGCGTGAATATGCTGAAATGCTTCGTTCGCAAACTCATGAGCACCGCAATAAATTAAATACCATCAGTGGTTTGTTGCAAATGGGGGAACTGGATGCAGTGCAACAATTGATTGGTCGAGAAACGGAGCACTATCAATCACTGATTGAGTTTCTACGCGAAAGGATTAAAGACCCCCTAATTGCAGGCATGCTGTTGGGTAAAACGGAGCGGGCACGAGAACTGGGCTTAGAACTCTTGGTTGAAGATGGCGCACGTTTGGAGATCCTACCGCCACATATTAATGCCGAAGATGTGGTAACGATTTTAGGTAACCTGATCGATAACGCATTTGAGGCGACACTGAGTGTGATAAGGACACTTGCTGTTGTGCCACAGGAACAGCGTATTGTAGAAGTATCGATCAGTGATTTTGGAAATGAAATCATATTAGAAGTGGATGACCAAGGTTGCGGGTTGCCTAAAGGTTTGGAGCATTGGCAATTGACCGAGAAAGGAGTATCGAGCAAAGCCAAGAAAAATCGAGGTGTTGGGCTCTATTTAGTCAAACAACTGGCCGATCGTTATCAAGGACAACTGGAAATGCACAGTAAGGAGCAAGGCGTCAGAATGACGGTTTATTTACCCAAGGATGCAATGTAATGAATACCCGAATCCTGATCATTGAAGATGATGCAGCAATTGCGCAGCTTCATCATCGTTATCTCACCCAATTGGAAGGCTTTGATGTTGTGGGCATTGCCACCTCACAAGCTGATGCACGCTTGCAGGTTGATGTTTTAAATCCTGACTTAGTGTTGTTGGATGTGTATTTGCCCGATGGCACAGGGCTTGAGCTTTTGCAGTGGATCCGAGGACGCAATGTACATTGTGATGTCATCCTAATTACAGCCGCTCGTGAAGTAGACACGTTACAGCAAGCGATGCGTGGTGGTGTGGTGGATTATTTGCTCAAACCTGTGATGTTTCCGCGACTCGAAGCCGCACTAAAAAAATATCAGATGCGGCAAATTGAGTTGAAACAGTTGGCGGATTTTGATCAGCAGAAAGTGGATAAAATGTTTACACCGCATTCTGTTGAGGTGATGCCTCTGCGTTTACCGAAAGGGATTGATGCGGTGACATTGGATAAAATTCGCGTGCTATTTCAAGCCTCTGGCATGCTGACTGCTGATGAAGCTGGTGAAAAAATTGGGGCAAGCCGCACAACAGCTCGGCGCTATCTTGAGTATCTTATCAGCTCAGGGGAGTTGGAGGCGGATCTCAGTTATGGTACGGTGGGGCGACCTGAACGGACCTATCGCAAAGTACATCGTTATCCAACCTGATTAGACGGATTGAACAACTGCATCTAAAGTTTAAACAGATTACACGAATGTGATGGGGTCGACAGATGCAGTGGCGTTTTTGTTTGACAGCAGTGCTCGGTGTTGTTCTTGGGTTAAATCTAACGGCTAGCGTTTACGCCCAACAAGGGTTGGAGTCGCTCACCTACTATACGGAGAATTATCCTCCGTTAAATTTTTCACAAGATGGTAAGCCCACTGGTATTGCTGTGGACTTACTGCAACAAGCCGCTGCTGCCGTGGATGTAAATCTAAGCGCTGAGCAGATTTTGGTGCAACCTTGGCCGCGCTCTTATCGCTCTGCGCTGTTAAAGCCCGATGCTGCCCTTTTTTCAACGACTCGTACGGCACATCGTGAAAATTTATTTAACTGGGTGGGACCGATTGCCGATATAAAGGTAGTGGTGTTGGCACGTAAATCGAGCCATATCAAAGTCAACGACCCAATAGAGATAGGCAAATATCGAGTTGGTGTGATCCGTGATGATATCGGTGAGCAACAACTGTTGCAGTTTGGTGTACCAAGGGAGTCGATGGTTGAAGGTTCAACCTTCAAAAGTTTGGCGGAGCAATTGCTAAAACGGCGCATTGATTTACTCGCTTACGATGAGAGAACTGCGCTTTGGTTGATGAGTCAAGAGCGTTTTCCGCTCGAAGAATTTGAAACTGTGTACGTTTTAATGCAAGGTTCACTGTATTATGCATTTAACAAAAATATAGATAAGTCAGTATTGGATGATTTACAAAGAGGCATCGAACTTGTGAAAACGAGTGTTGATGAAAGCGGAGTAAATCGCTACCAAGCCATACTGAATAAATATCAATAACCATCCCGAGAAGATGTGACGATTATGAACAATCCAAGCAGTACAATTTTGACTGAAAGCGGCACTAACGAGTTAGAGATCATCGAATTTCATCTTGAAAAAGTGCTGCCCAACGGGCGAACCAAAACCTGTTATTACGGGATAAACGTTGCAAAAGTTCGCGAAGTTATCCGAGTTCCGGAAACCACCGATTACCCGAATGCACAACCGCATATGATTGGCGTGTTCTCTTCACGGGAAATTTTAACGCCATTGGTTGACTTAGCTGGGTGGTTGGGTGTTCCAACGTCGACAGATATCAGTAAGAAGTATGTGATAGTGACGGATTTCAACCGGATGACAAACGGCTTTCTAATCGACAGTATCAGCCGTATTCACCGTATCTCTTGGAATGATGTGGAATCCCCAAGTCAATTCCTTGAGGCGGGAGAGCAAGACTGTGTGGTTGCGGTCGTGCGTCAAGATACCAAGCTGATCATGATCCTCGATTTTGAGAAGATTATTGCCGACATCAACCCTGAATTGAGCATGGAAAAATACGATGTGACGGTAGATAGAAAAGTCGACCTGAATCAGCGTATGGTCACTAAACGTAACGCGAAAACCGTTATGGTTGTGGATGACTCAGCCTTTATCCGTAGTTTGATTCAAGACACGCTTAGCTCTGCCGGTTATAACATCATTGCTTGTAAAGATGGTGGTGAGGCGTACGAAAAACTGATGGAAATAAAACAAACAGCGAAAGACGAAAATATTCCAGTAAGTGAGCTTGTTGACGCTGTGGTAACGGATGTTGAAATGCCTCGTATGGACGGTATGCACTTACTAAAACGACTGCGCGATGACGAAGCATACAAGGAAATGCCAATTGTTATGTTCTCTTCTTTGATGAGTGAAGATAACCGAGCCAAAGCATTAGCTTTGGGGGCTAATGACACGATCACTAAGCCTGAGATCGGCAGAATGGTGTCTATGATGGATAAATATGTTCTGAATCTTTAAGAAAGTGGAGCTTAGCTCCACTTTTATCAAATTGAGTCTTTGCACCGCTAAAATGTGCTCTATCCTGGGGTAACTCATTTATTTTCCGCACAAAATCATCAAGTCAAACTGGCCTTTCGGTAAAACATCAGTTATCTATGATAAATCATCGTTAATATCGACCTTTAGGGTTGCTCGACCTGCAGTAATTTGCGGGCACCTATGAGGTTTTGGCACCTCTTCTTTTGTGTGGTTCATGGCTTATGCTTGAAATCTTTATTGTCGTCATACTGTTAGTGCTATTTTTCTTTGTTATTCAGAAGTATGTGATTCGTCACGACGATACCAAAGAGTACGCCTATAAAAAGAAAGGCCCGCTGCTGGATATGAAAGAGAGCGCTTTTTACAATGCGTTAGTGAGCGCAGTAGGGGATCATGGAGTCGTATTGGCGAAAGTGAATATGACGAACGTGATCACTCCGAGCAAAGTGGCGAACAAAAAACACTGGTTCATTGCTTATAACAAGATCTCGAAAAGCTATTTTGATTTTTTGGTTTGTGATGCCAGAACACTTGAGCCGAGAGCTGTTATTGAGTTGGATGATGGTAGAGAGCTGCAAAAAGGCAAAGTAGAGCGTGAGAAACTACTGCTTCATGTGTGTAAATCAGCCAATATTCCACTGATAGGAACCAATATCCGAATGAGTTACCAAGTCGGTAAACTTAGACGACTATTGGCTGCTCATATTGATTTAATTCAAGCAGAGCAAGAAGTGAGATTCTGTAAACGTTGTGGGAGCCCAATGGTGATTAAGGTCGCTACGCAAGGTGAGTATCGTGGTCGCCGTTTTTTCACTTGCAGCAGACAGCCGCATTGTTCTTACACTGAAAACTACAATGTGGTTTACGAATTTGAAGAAGAGGAGAATGCAGATAACAACTAGCTATGCGTTTTCCGTTTGTTGCGTGGTGACATCACTTTTATCTTGTGTATGTCTGAATAAACGAACTTGGTTTCTTCCTGCTTTTTTAGCTCTATAAAGTTCAATATCAGCAAATTTCAGGAGATCATTGAGTTGATCTCCCAGCTGATATTCACAAACCCCAATACTGATCGTGAGTTGAATTCGTTTATCCCCATACGCGAATAAATGCTGGCTGACGATGGCTCTTAATCGTTCGCAAACTCGCTCTGCTTGCGTTAAGGATTGATCGAATAAGGTTACGCAAAACTCTTCGCCTCCGATCCGGTAAAGATTGTTGTCACCAACCACTTGCGTTAGCAAACGTGTAGTGTCGATCAGTACCTTGTCACCCGTATCGTGGCCGTATTGATCGTTAATCGATTTGAAATAATCCAAATCAATCACGAGCAAACACAGCGAAGTTTGATCACTAAACTTCTCAAAATGTTCAAATGAAGTGGTGAGTGACAACCTATTGTGAGCATTGGTTAATGGATCTCGTGAAGCTAGATAGAGTAGGGAGTTTTCAATTTTACGCCGATTATCTTCGTAAACATGTGCAACGACCCAAATACCAATATAAGCAAAACATAGATGGAGTAATACTGACCACGAAATCACCGGTTCATCATGTGACTGCCAATAAACAGTAGCGCTTTGCAGAATGAGGAAAATAGCGGAAGTGGTGAAAGCAAAGCGCGCTGAGGTGAAAATATAAAACAGAATCGGTACGAAACAGCTCCATACATATACGCCCATGCTAAGGGGTTTTAGATAGGTAGCAAGCAGTGTTGTTCCCGTTAGAATAAATAGATAAAGATGAATTTGCCCTTCGGTATGCGCTCGTCGTTTGGAGAGCGTATGGATGTAGAGCGAGTAAAGAGCGCAGACTAATTCAATCAATGCCAATTCAAGGTGAACTCGTGACAAAAAATTGATCAGAGCCATTAAACTGGCAATGATTGCCCAAAAGAAGCTCAGGCCACAAAGCACCGAAGCGCGCAGCGTGTGTGTATTGTCAAATAGCCTAGCATCCATGCACTCACCCTCTCTGGGGCTTAAACGTAAGCGTTTATAGTACAGAGTTGAATGGGGTGATCAACTTTGATCCTGAATGCAAATCACAAAAGTAGACGGCGCTCTAATTCTTTCAACGGCAGAGAAATTTGCAGGTCGATGAGTAAAGAAGAGGGTTGGAAGAACAAAAAAACACCAAACTGATGATGGAAAAGCCAAACGATTCAAAAACAAAGAAATTGGGCTTGCACGCCAGAAAAACTGCCGTTAATATCCACCTCGTTCTCAAGCGATGCGTCCGTAGCTCAGTTGGTTAGAGCACCACCTTGACATGGTGGGGGTCGGTGGTTCGAGTCCACTCGGACGCACCATGAGGAACAGCAAAACAGTATGCGTCTATAGCTCAGTTGGTTAGAGCACCACCTTGACATGGTGGGGGTCGGTGGTTCGACTCCACTTAGACGCACCAAATTATCAACAAAAAGCCCGCTTCAGTAGCGGGCTTTTTGTTTACTCACATTTTGTTTTTCTTTTTATCATCCTCTTGGCTTCTTCCTTCTGCCGCCTTATTTCATGGCATCATCAAAAATTTCCCAAGAAACCTCCGTTTTTTACCCTGATAGATCAAACAATAGCCACCAAGTCCATACAAAGAATCTGGATATTGGGTATGATGTCACACGAAGATTTCCCTGATTTAAATAGGGTTAAAGAATAATCAAAAGATCTACGATAGGCAGCTATTTCGCTGCCAAAGATTCGTTGAAGCTGCGAAATAACGGGGGATGCATGATTCAGATCATCATAAATGGCAAATACCGAATTGTTGAAGCGGGGCAAACCTTGCTGCAAGCCGCTAAAGTGTGTGGAGAAGAAATTCCATCACTGTGCGGAATGAATCGCTCGGGTGAGAAAATTGCCTGTGATCTTTGTGTGGTTGAAGTGGAAAGTGGTGGGGTTCGCCGTGCTTGTGAATTAGAGGTTTACAATGGTCTAACTGTAAACACTCACTCGGATGCCTTAGCCGAGCATCGCCGTAAAGCATTGAACAACATCATGGCGGATCACTATGCAGATTGTGAAGCCCCGTGCAAGACTGCTTGCCCAGCAGGCGTCGATATTCAATCTTATCTGTATCACATCGCCCAGAATGATCATCAAAAAGCGATTGAGGTGATCAAACGTACCTTACCTATGCCACTGTCGATTGGTCGAGTTTGCCCCGCTTTTTGTGAAAGTGAGTGTCGACGGGCGTTGGTGGATGATCCTATTGCGATTCGCCAATTAAAACGCCACGCTGCGGATGCCGATTTAGCCGCTCAGGAAGCGTATGTTCCGCCCAAGAAACCCGATAAAGGTCAACGCATTGCTGTGGTAGGAAGTGGGCCGGGCGGCTTAACGGCGGGTTATTACCTCTCCAATGAAGGCTATCATGTGGATGTATTTGAGGCGATGCCCAAAGCGGGGGGGTGGCTGCGCTATGGCATTCCTGAATACCGTTTACCTAAGTCGATCCTCGATAAAGAAATTGAGCTGATGTGTCGTAATGGAATGCAGATCCATACCGATCATAAGTTAGGGCAAGAGATACGTTTATCCAATCTTAGCCAAGAGTACGCTGCCGTGTGTCTGGCGGTAGGGGCTTCAAAAGCGGTTGAGATGAATTATCCGGGTAGCGATTTGCAAGGCTGCTATTTGGGTGTGGATTACTTAAAAGATTTTGTGACTGAGCAAAACTGCGTTACTGGCAAGAAAGTCGCCGTGATTGGTGGTGGTAATACCGCGATCGACTGTGCTCGAACGGCAGTCAGAGCTGGAGCGGACACCACACTGATTTACCGCCGAACTCGTGATGAAATGCCGGCAGAAGATTACGAAATTGAAGAAGCAGAACACGAAGGTGTGAAGTTTCACTTCTTGACCAATCCGGTTGAGAATCAGGCGGATGAGCAGGGGCGAGTCTGTTCGGTTACGCTTGAAAAAATGGCATTGGGTGCGGCGGACTCTTCTGGTCGGCGCCGACCTGAGCCCACGGGCGAATATTTTACGGAAGCGTTTGATACAGTGATCGCCGCTGTTTCACAACAAGCAGATTTAAGCTTTCTAGAGGGTGACAATGTCACAATTCCTTTGACCCGTTGGAACACCGCCGATGTACATCCAGAAACTTTGCATACCGGATGCGGCAACATTTTCAGTATCGGCGATTTTCGGCGTGGCCCAGCCACAGCGGTTGAGGCAGTCGCGGATGGGCGGCGAGTCGCGCAAGCGATCGATCGTTTTTTACATGGCGATATGGCGTCGATGCCACTTAAGCCATTCAATTCGCGCAAAGAACAGCAACTCAAGCAAGTGGATCCACTGCATTTTGCGCATTTACAGCAGATCGCACGTACCATTATGCCGGAACTCACGGCTCAGCAGCGCGAGCAAAGTTTTGCGGAAGTGGAGCTAGGTTTTAACAACACGGATGCAATGGCAGAAGCGGCGCGCTGTTTAGAGTGTGGTTGTCAGGCGAATACCGACTGTGATTTACGTGATTACGCGACCGAATACCAAGCTGAGCAGCACTTTACCTATTCGCTAGAGGTATCAAGTCACGAGGATTGGCAACAGCGACGTCAGCAAGATCCGCGGCACAAATATCAGGTCGATCGCAGTGGGGAATTCATTGTGTTTGATGCCAACCGCTGCATCAGTTGTGGCCAGTGTATTCAGGCGTGTCGTGAGCAGTCGGTGCAAGGGGTATTGAGCTTCATGCAGACCGAAAAAGGCCGCCCCGTGGTACGCCCAGATTGTCGTCCAAATTTTGGTGGGCAAGGGGTCAGTATGGGCGATTCTCGTTGCGTACAATGTGGGGCTTGTGTGCAGGCTTGTCCTGTAGGAGCGATGACCGATGCTCGTGATAAGTCACAAGGTCGAGATACACCATTGACCAAGGTGGAGACGATCTGTACCTACTGTGGTGTGGGTTGTAAGTTGGTGTTGCATGTGGATGAAGCTGCCAACCGAATTCGCTATGTGGAGGGTGGGCAATCTCCTGTTAATGAGGGAATGTTGTGCGTGAAAGGGCGCTATGGCTTTGATTTTATTGCTAGCGATGAGCGGCTTACTACGCCACTTATCCGTAAAGATGGTTGGTTACAACCGGCATCTTGGGATGACGCTATTCAGTTGATTGCGCAAAAATTCACAGCGATTAAGCAAGATTTCGGTAGCCGAGCGTTAGCGGGATTTTCTTCCGCGAAAACCACTAACGAAGATAACTATGCCTTCCAAAAATTCATTCGTCGTGAACTGGGTAGCAACAATGTGGATCACTGTGCTCGGTTGTGCCACGCCTCGACGGTCACGGGCTTAGAAGCCTCACTGGGCAGTGGTGCGATGACCAATGACATTCCGAGTATTAAACACTCAGATGTGATTTTTATCATAGGTTCTGATACTTCTGCCGCACATCCGGTGATTGCTTCTCATATTAAACAAGCGGTTCGTCATCACGGGGCGCGTTTGATAGTCGCAGACCCTAAACGAATTGCAATGGCTGACCATGCGGCGCTGTATCTGGCGCATCGTCCCGGTACAGATGTCATGTTGATCAATGGTGTGATGCAACTGATCATCAAAAATGGTTGGTACGACCAAGAGTACATCGAAGAGCGGGTGGATGGTTTTGACACCATGTTGCAAGAAGTGATGTCACCGGCTTATGCGTTGGACAAAGTGGCATTGGTCACGGGAGTAAAAGCGGAAGATATTTTCGCGATGGCGCGTATGATCGGCACGGCCAAACGTACCGCAGTGTATTACTCAATGGGGATCACCCAGCACACCACTGGTCATGATAATGTACGTTCAATTGCTAACCTACAGCTGCTGTGTGGCAACATTGGTATGGAAGGCGGTGGCATTAACCCTCTACGTGGGCAGTCGAACGTGCAGGGCGCGTGTGATATGGGCGCACTACCCAATAACTACCCAGGTTATCAGAAAGTCTACAATCCATTGGTGAGAGAAAAATTTGCCCGTGAATGGCAAGCGCCAAATTTGCCAACCGAGCCGGGGTTAACGCTGACTGAAATTATTGATGCGGCTTGTCGTCGAGAAGTGAAAGCCTTGTATGTGATGGGGGAAAATCCGGTCCTGAGTGATCCTAATCAAGCCCATGTGATTGAAGGGCTACAAGCTCTAGATTTTCTCGTGGTGCAGGACATTTTCCTCACCGAAACCGCGCAATATGCCGATGTGGTTTTGCCTTCTTGCTCGTTTGCAGAAAAAACGGGGCATTTCACGAATACGGAGCGGCGTGTACAGCGCATCAACGCGGCGGTTCAGCCTCCAGGTGATGCCAAAGAGGATTGGTGGATCATCCAGCAAATTGCCAATGCAATGGGCGGTGATTGGCACTATCAACAAGTGGCTGATATTACCAATGAGATTGCTCGCGTAACGCCACAATACGCTGGTTTGAAGTGGGAGAACATCACGCGTGAAGGCGTGCAGTGGCCGAGCAATAAGCACAATCCGGCTGGAACACGCATCATGCACCAAATGCAGTTTACTCGTGGGAAAGGGCAGATGGAGGGGATTCCGTTTCGTTATGCAGCCGAGTTGCCGGATGATGAGTATCCATTGGTGTTAACAACTGGCCGCGTGTTAGAGCAGTTCCACACCGGAACGATGACGCGCAAAACGCAGGGGCTGAATAATCTCGCAGGACCAAGAGCGATGATCAGTGTACAAGATGCGGAAAGCTTAGGCATTGGTAATGGGGATATGTTGAAAGTGACGACTCGCCGCGGAGAGATTGAAATTGCTGCATTTGTGACGAAGCGAATGCAGCAAGGCGTGGTGTTTATTCCTTTCCATTTTGTGGAATCGCCAGTTAATCGCTTGACGACCACAGCAACCGATCCACACGCGAAGATCCCTGAGTTTAAAGTCGCGGCGGTCAGAGTTGAACGACTTGATGCTCACTAATTAAAGGTCAATATTGTGTGCATAAGAAAAGCGGCTCGTTTGAGCCGCTTTGTTTTTGCTGACAGTAAAGGTTAATTGGCTGGCTTTTGAGCGGTAAAAAAGTCGTTATAAAGCATGTATAAGTGAGCGGCACTCCAAGAGAAGTTCGGCGCACCTTGCTGCTCACCCGTGAGTGGGTTGTAGTTCTCACGAATTGGGCCATCTTGCACTAAGCCATCGGCATGGTTGAAGAATGCGCTAGCCATATCCACCGCATCTTGGCGGTAGCCATAACGCTCCATTCCTTTTAGGCCAAAGTAGAATTGGTCAACCCAAACGCGACCTCGCCAGTAAATATCGGCGCCAAATGCAGGGCTAGAAAGTGCTGCCGTGCCCAGTGGAACATAAGTATTAAACTCCTTTGGATCTTTCATCACTTTGACGACTGCATCGGCATGAGCTTGGGTTGCTGCACCGTTGAACAGGGGAGACCAGCCTTCAGGGCCTTTACCGCGTTCAACAATGGGTTGGCCGGCACAACCGTTCGCTAATGGTTTATCTTCGATGCGGATGTCGTAGAAGAAGCCTGTTCCTTCATCAAACATACAGGTGTTGATGTATTTGGCGAGCTTATCCGCCTTGGCACGGAAGGTTTTGGCTTGCTGTGGTTGACCTAAAATATCGGCCATTTCAGCCAAATATTGGTTATCACTGTACATGTAACTGGCTTGATCTACCGATTCTTGCAGCAGTGAATAACCCAGCAAGGTGCCATCTTCAGCGCGGTTTTGCGCAAATTTTACGACCCAGTCAGAACGTTTACCGCCATTGGCGAGGTATTTTTCGAGCTGATCTTGATCGATAAAACCAAACACGGCGGCATCATCACGACCCGATTCCCATGACGCAGCTGTTTGTGCAGGGCTTTCGATGCGATCGTAATCGCCTTGTTTCACCACCTTGTCATACGCCGCTTGGCCTGTGATGGTTGTGGTTTTATCGCCTTTGATGACCTCAAAGTACATTTCACCTTCAGCATTGTTATGGGCTTTATCGCGCGCTGCACCGTACTCAGGTACGCCATTGCCGTTGTGGTCACGGTTACGCAGCCACCAGTCATGGTAATCGACCAGTTTCGGGTACATTTCTTCTAACCACGCTTTATCTTGCGTGGTTTTGTACACTTCCATCACCGCCCATGCAGCAAGGCTTGGCTTGGTATTTCGTTCATTCCAGTTACCACCATCACCGCCGCGCTCTGGGCTTAGGTTATAGGCAAGCAAATCGGGAATGTAGCCAGCATCCCATGGACGAACTGCATCATCAGCTTGGATTTGATAAGCGAACATTGCACGGATGTTATTCTTTGCCACTTCTGGGTTAAAGTGTGCCATGGCATAGGCTTGTTTCCATGTATCCCAAGGCCAAGTTTGGTTACCCGAGAACCAACGTGCGGTAACCGAAGGGGTTACAGAATCAAACTTCATCGCACCAGCTACACCACGCCAGTTGCCATTTAAGGTTTCCATGGCTTTCACCGCCACGCGTTCTTGTTCTAACGTTGCTTCTGGGTTGCTCAGTCCTTGCTCTAAATAGTTTTCCCAACGTTGCTCGGAAGCCACTAAATAGCTTTGCGGATGCGCCAAAATGTCCGCAATTCTGGCTTGCTCAGTTTGGTTTTCTTGCGCAGTTAACACATGAGTGTAAGTGGTGTAGAGGGTTGTTGAACCTTGAATGCTTGTTTTGGAAACGAAGCGATGACCATCCACTTGGGTTTGCAGTTTGATCGATTTATGAATTTGGTATTCAGATTCACCAGAGGTCAACAGATCCCACGTTGAACGTACTTTGCCAAACGTCACTTTCAAACCATCATCGGTAGCAACAAGGGTACGCTGGTAGTCAGGGTACTGCTGATCAATGGTTTTATCTGACTGTGGTTTACCTTCTTTGGCATGGTATTTTTCTAGCAGTTCACCATCCCATACCAACTCGACTGGCGTATTTGTGGTGATTTTGGTTTCCAATAATGAGGTGCGGTGAGAGGCAAAACGCAGCGTCATTTCCACGGTCACATCCGTTGAACTGAGTTTTTGGATCAATGCCCCCGGGATGCTATACGCCTCCATGGTGAACTCGATTTTCTGGCCATCTTTATACACACTTAGACGGTCGAAATTGTCGGCCATAAAGTTGATGTACTCTTCGGTAAGCAGTGCCGTACCTGTAAATCCCCCCATGCCATCTTGTGAATCAGGCAGCAGGTGGCCATGCCAAGCACCCATATCAAAGAATGGGTTAAAGCGTTGGTGGTCATCAAAATCGTAATCACGCATGTACTCAGGTGAACCAGTACGATCGATCACATTTTTAAATTGAAAAGCCTGTGGTTGGTTTTGGGTCGTTGATTGCGTTGCGCAGCCCGCTAGGGTAAGGGCGCTGGCAATCGTGATTGCCATTAATGATTTTTGTGGTTTCATGATCAATTCTCCCTTGATTACCAGTAGAAGTACTGCATAACAAACAGTTGGTTGTCGGAATCGGATGTGTCATTGCTGAGATGAAATTTGCTGTCAAATGCGGTAGCGTATTTACCTTGACCATATTCCCACCAAACGCCAGCGTTGATGTAAGACGTCGTTTCATCTGCTTGGTTGTGATAAGTACGTTCAGCAAAGTTGTATGCGGCAGAGAGGTAAACCCCTTGCATCGCTTCATACCATGCACTGGTTTGTAGGCCGGTTTCACGACCATCGTTATAGGAAGAATCATCCCCAGTATGATGCCAAGTACGAGCAGCGACGTTTTGGTATTGAATGCCGAGCAGGTAAAGCTCGCCTTTGTCTTTGGTGACTTCGGCCCCCGCCATCAGCGTAACGGCATCGGCTAAATCGTATTGAAGATAGCCATTCACCATGGCTGCGTGAGTGTATTTATCAGCGTAACGGTCATATTTACCGAAGTGTACTAGCGCATCATCTTCATCAAATTTACCCTCTGGCGCGGCACTGATACTGTAGCGAAGTGAACCTTCAAGGTTTTGCACTTTCACCGCAAGATTCATATCTCTTGAGTTAGGAATGACATAGCCATAGTCAACGGTTGCATCTCCCCACCACTGCACATCATCTAAAGAAGAGTCCATGCGGCCGAAGATAAATTGCGTACCGTGATCGGTTTTGTAGCCGGCATAAAAGCGGTTGATTCCGCCTTCAAAACCACCCCAACCATGGCCGGTGGCCCAAGGATTGCCAACACTATCCGCTTGTACAGTCCAACCTTCACCGTAGATGAGACCAAACCAGTTTCCGTAGTTCAGTTCTAAGCCGCTTTCAATATAAGTACCATCGCTGTAGCGGCCTTTATCATTGCCCTCTAGGGCGGTGTGCCCACCAATGCCCAATTCACCGTAAAAGTTCAGTTTCAAATCGGTTTGTGGTGGTTGGTTATCGGAATGGGGAGAGTGTTCAAGGGTATTTTGCCCAAAGGCGGGTAAAGCAGCAAAAATGCACACCGAAAGCATGGTGGTTTTAGTAAAAAGTGTCTTCATTTTAACTTCTCGATTTTATGATTAAGGAATTGGAGGCACTTTGAAAGTATTAGGGGGTAAGTAAAGGCGATACTCTCATTGTACGCTCCAATTAGTGTTGAATTCTAAAGCCATAAATGAAGTGGTGTTAATTGGGTTTGTGAGAGAGTGTGATCTATATTTAGTAAAGTTTTACTTTCATTTTAGTGCTATTGGTAAGGTAGATAAATGGGCTTGTAAGTAGAGATGTGTGAGTGAATTCAGTTCAATAAGGCGCGAATATGGTTAGCTAGAAATGATCAGGATAGGGTGATTCATGAAAGGTAATGCGCCACAAAGAGAGTGGCGCATTGGTAAGTATTAGTGTTGAGGGATGGAGTGTGGTTTTGCGGTAGAGGCATCGGTGATTTGATTTTTCTTCTCGAAGCGAGAGATCCACCACCAAGCAAGGCCAGAGAAAACCGCCGTCATAAATACGTTGATGAAGAAGGCCTCAACCAAGTCGACCCCTGTAGGGAAGGCTGACGCCGACATGCTGACCACGAAAATGGCAATCAAAACAGAAACCACTGACATACCGAATTTACGTGAGCCCATACGGAAGTCGCGCGGCGTATCATCGTGTTTTAGACGGAATACAAAGTAAGCCACCATGATAAAGATAGGGGGGAGCATTGCCGTACCTGCGGTGAGGTTGATCGCTTTGTTCATCATGTCTTGCACGGATTCTGAACCAAAACCGTTTACAACTAACATTAGAAAGACAAAAGCAAATTGCCACCAAGCTGCACGCACAGGTACACCATGTTCATTCAGCTCCGTCGTTTTCTCGCCATACACGCCTTTTGGAATCTCTGAGAAGTGAATTTTCACTGGTGCTGCCGTCCACATCATCATAGAACCAAACATCGCGATAAAGAGGATAATGCCAACAAAGCGCCCAACCAAGGTTTGCGAAATATCGAAGTAGTTGGCCATTCCTGTGAAGATTTCCACCATGCCGCCAGCATAGGTGAGATCTTCACGCGCCACAAACACGTTCACAAGCAGAGAGCCGATGGCGTACATCGCACCAATCACAATACCCGCGATAATGATCACTTTGATGAAAGACTTATGGCCGCCTTTAACATCGTTAAGGTAAGCCGCGGCCGTTTCTGCACCGCCTGCGGCTTGGAAAATCCAACACATAATGCCGAGTGTTGCCCAGTTAATGGTCGGGGTCATCGCTTGCAGAGTGATGGGTTCAGCGGGAGTATGATCACCACTTAATGCCATTAACGCACCAAGAACATAGATAGCGAAAAGTGCAAATACACCGTAAGCCACGATTTCAGAAATTTTACCTAGCCATGATGCGCCTTTGGTTGAAATGTGGGTGGCAAAAGCAAACAGCACAATGGAGATGATCGAGGTAATCATCGGTGAGAAGCTGTACTCGTAGCCCAACATGGCGTAAGACGCGTAGGCAATAACGTTAGGTAGCAGTGAAACGAACCAAAACAGGTTCACAAACCAGTACAGGAATGATCCGAGATAGGCCGCTTTACTGCCCAACGGTTTTTTTAGCCAATCATACATCCCCGATTCGGAGTTTTTATTGGCAGAAACAAACTCTGCGATGATGAAAACAAAGGGAATAAAGTAGATAGCTGTAGCCAGTAAGAAAATCGGTGCTGAACTCAGCCCCAGTTCAATGTTGTTATTGACAATATTGCGCACGTTAAAAACCGCCGCAAATGTCATCGACAGCAAGGCAAATTTGCCGATCGTGCCGCGTACAGATTCAGACATGGTAATCCTCCGGTGAATCACGTCAGTGTCCCACTTTGGTGTGGGAGAGAGTGGGGCAGGTGCATTGCCTGCCCCCGTTTCGTTATTTATTCAGCATGTAGCCATCTTCAATGGTGATTTTCAGCACCACTTTGCGAACCGGCTGCTCGCCATGAAAACGGTAGGCGTGTTGGGTATCAAACAGCGCGATTTGGCCTGCTTTTACTTCAATTTGCTGACCATGCCCTTGAAAATATTCTCTATCGGTTTCGTCACGATAAGCCTGAGTCACGGTGAGTTCCTGCTTGGGGGCGAACTCTATCGTTTCACTGCCAGCAAGGTAGTAATGCACATCAAAGTAACGGCGATTTCCGACAAATTGATCCGAGTGTGCGGTGATACCTTCTTCCACCATGTACACCAGTGAATCAACGATGGAGTGCATTACGCCAGGTTGAATGTTGTCGATGTTATGGATGGCTTCGATGCAGCGATTCCATTTTTTGCCACCACGATAAGCCGCGACGAATTGTTGTAAGTTGTCTAATACGATCATGATTACGCCTCGTTGCTGACAGATTGAGTGTGGTTTGGGGTGAAAAATGCGTTATCAAAGTCGTGTTTCACCATGCTTGAGGCGCTGCAATCACCGGCTTGAAGTGGGAGTAATGTGAGCCCGTAGCGGAATTTATCCATATACACTCGATAGGAATCGAGCACTTCACTACCCCAAGAGTTTGAGCCTAAACCCATCACTTGATGATCTAAGTTGAGAGTGATGTAACCGCTTTTCTCCAGCTCGTTGGTGTGTTGAGCTTCATGCAGGTTTTGGTTGGTGTAGAACCAAGCGCTGAAGTTGATCTCTTGCTGTGGTTTGACCAACAGACCTGTACCATGACGATTGGTTAAGGCTGCCCAACGCACGTTTTGGCGGTTGCCATTGTTTTGTGGGAAGGGATAGTTCACAAACATATCCGCCACTGTGCTGCGATAAACATCAATCATGCTGGCTTGGCAGCTGTCTTGATAGTTTTCTTCTGGCCCACAACCGTAGTAATTCACCTGATCAAACTGACCATTGATACCCAGATCCAAACCGATAGCAGGGATAACATGCGGGTAGTCACCGTAGCGTTCACCGCTTAATTCCACATTCAACTGACCTTGTGAATTAATTTGGTAGCGATAGGTACAGCGCATCCCAAAATCAAACACTGGTGGCGCAATGATGCTGGTGGTCGTGACCAACACCGCATCGTTTTTCACTTCCACGCTTAGGGTGCGGAAATGTTCTTGCATGATCTGCAAATGAGCCGGATGCCAGTAGCCTTGATATTCCTGTTTATGATTATCAATCATTGGCTTAAAGAAGCTCAGTTTTGGCTCAGATTGGATCAGCTCCTCGCCATTAACGCGCCATGAAGTTAGCTTGCCGTTCACTTTCGAGAAGATCAGCGTGAAGTTGTGACCTTCAATCACATGCTCTAAACGGTTTTCATTGATCACCAAAGGTTGCGCATTGTGATTCACAAACGGGGTGTAATGCGCAGTATTGGCTTTCAAGGCAAACTGGTACACCGCAACGGGGTGATTGGCTTCACTGTAGAGAGTGCGGCTATCTTTACGCACGGTGAAATTGATGAAGGTTTCACGCTCATCCAGCTCAGGCAGATTAATCTCAATTTCACGTTCAGAGTTGGCTGCTAAGTCATCGACTTTCAGTTGCAATGTGGCGAGGGTTTCTCCTTCAGCACGAATGTCTGCGGTAATGGTGTGGTCGTGCAGGGTTGAGAACCAGAACTTGTTTTCAAGGACAAAGCGCGCTTTTTGTTGGTCAGGGGTGATGACTAAATCACGGATTTTGACCGGTGCAATCACCTGTTTGTACTCTTTTAGCCCTTGGCTTGGGGTTTGATCCGAGAAAATTAACCCATCCATACAGAAGTTGTAGTTATTCGGATAATCGCCGAAATCACCACCGTATTGATAAAACGGATTGCCTTGCTCATCGTGAGCCAGAATTCCGTGGTCACACCATTCCCAAATGTAATGACCTTGAATGTGATCGTGTTGATAGAACACGTTTTGATATTCGCTCAAACCACCAGGGCCATTGCCCATTGCATGGGCGTATTCACATAAAATGCGCGGTTTAGCATGGGGGTGTTCACCGAAGTAATTCATCATCTGCGCGCGTGAGTACATGGTTGAAATCACATCCACCACTTCCGCATCACGGTCTTCCTCGTAATGCACTAAACGTGTGTTATCAATGGCTTTAGTGGCATGGTACATGGCGCGAATATTACAGCCGTAGCCAGATTCATTACCCAATGACCACATAATGATCGACGGGTGGTTTTTCTGGGCATGAACATGACGCACGGCGCGATCAACAAACACTGCCTCCCATGCAGGATCATTGGTGATGCGTGACAAGTCACCAATGTTGGCAAAGCCGTGGGTTTCCACATCGGTCTCAGCCATCACAAACAGACCGTAAATATCACACAGCTCATAAAAACGTGGGTCGTTAGGGTAGTGCGCGGTACGTACCGAGTTAATGTTGTGTTGTTTCATCAACATCAGATCTTTTTCCACGCGATCCATGCCTACCGCACGACCTTTGAGGTGGTCATTATCATGCCGGTTAACACCGTGCAGCATGACGTATTGATTGTTGATGTAGAACAGACCATCGCGCACTTGAATATCACGGAAGCCAACCCGTTGTGGGATCACTTCCAATACCTTGCCTTGAGGGTCTTTTAAGGTAATAAAGAGTTGATAAAGATAAGGATTTTCCGCCGTCCAATGGGTTGGGTTGACTAGGTCTATGGCGAATTTTACTGAACTCTGTTTTTCAATTGAGAGTGCGCGGCACTGACCTGTGGCAACGGTTTTATCTTGATCTTCCAGTACATATTCCAAGCTGTAATCGGCAGCGGTGGCGTGAGAAAGATTTTCCAATTCAACTTGGCAGTTGAGCGTGGCACTTTGATAATCGGTGGCAAAATCTGTGCGAATAGTGAGATCTTGAACGTGAACTCGCTCTTTGCCGATCAGGTAAACATCACGGAAAATACCGGCAGTCCACCACATGTCTTGGTCTTCGATGTAGGTTGAATCTGCCCACTGCATTACGCGCACGGACAATAGGTTTTCACCTTGCTGTACCCACGCGGAGATGTCGAATTCGGCTGTCAGTCGGCTGCCTTTACTAAAGCCCACGTAGTGGCCATTCACATACACTTCAAAGTAGGTTTCTACGCCATCAAACTTGATGATGGTTTGTTGGTCTTGCCAGTTCGCCCCCAAAGTAAAGGTGCGCTGATAGGCTCCCGTTGGATTATCGCTAGGTACAAAAGGCACATCAATTGGGAATGGAAAGCCTTCATCGGTATATTGCAGTTTACCGTGGCCTTCCATCTGCCACATGTTGGGTACAGTAATATTTCCCCATTCAGTCATAGAGTTAGAGTAAAACTCTTCAGGAACGAGCTGTGGGTTATTGAAATAGTGGAAACGCCATTGTCCGCTTAGCTGTAAAAATAAGCGGCTGAGTTCACGCTGAAACGTCTTGGCTTGTGGCAAAGCATCATAAGAGAAGAAGTAAGCACGCGGTGGCATGCGGTTCTCATGTAAGTGCAGAAAGTTTTCCCAATGATTCACGTTTATTCTCCCTCGGCTACTGCGATCTGAGATCGGCCGATGTGTTGTTCGATAAGTTGGGTATATCATCAAGGAAAGATATTAGTAAAAGTTTTACTAAATGAAATTGGTGAAAACGTTTACCTTTAACTCGATCACGGAAATGAGCGAGTTTTAAACAGTAGATGTGATCTGGATAAAGAAACGCCTAGTGAGAGGTTGGTGGTGGCGTCTTCGGGTAAAAATAAAGTAAAAAAATGCAAAAGGCACTCGTGATGAGTGCCTAGTAATAAACATGAGGGAGGAAGTTACCCCACTCTTTCTACAATGATAATGTCTAATACGGCAGAGTCATCATTTGATAGCACTGTTGGCTTAACGGAGATCACTGCATTGTCAGCATTGGTGAAATAGAAAATGGGGAGATGTAAATCTTTACTGGCATTATTTAAAGCAGGGTTTTCAACCCATGAACTTCCGCCACCGGACATATGTGACATACAGATAGTACGAGAAGTTGAATCGGTTTGATCAGCAATACCACATTCTATTCCCTGGCTACTCCCATTACTGGAAATCATCTGCATATAGATAATTGGGCTGTATCGATACAGTGAGCCAGAATCACTGAAATTGCCCACTTTTTCTGTGAAAATTATAGAAGCTTCTTGCCCTGGCATAATATACGGTGCTGTAAACATGGCATTTTTTACATCAGCTTCTACTAACGCTATTAAATAAGATGTGTAGTTTGTTATTGAAACTTCTAAGCGATAGGTTGGTTCTTCTCTTTTTAAATTTCGTGCACCGCCAATTAAGGAGACACAACCACTGATTAATGCTGTTGCTGCATTTGTAGCGGCAAGAAATCCAACTCTTTGATTTGTTTCTTCCGACGTTGACAACAGATATTTCGAATAGAATCGACCATAATCTCTCAAGAAGTTTTTATTTGCTTGTTCTGAGGTTGTGGCTTGTATTTCAAGTTTCATTCTATTTTCCTTATATGGCAAAAGGTAGGAAATTTACGCAAAAATCAGATGAGCTCTGCTTCTGAACCAGACTTGCAATTGAAAATGAAGGTTTCTCTCCATTACCTAATACAGATAACCCTGTCACAGTGGTACTAAAATCCCCTCTGTCGAGGATGATATCTGCAGAGTCTGTGAAATTAACCTGTTTAAGTCCATGACGTGAATCCCCAATAGGTGAGAACTGGAGCCTAAAACGGATGTAAGTGTCTTTTTCATAGTTCATAGCAATCAACCATAGCCCTAAATCTATATCGTTCATTGAGTTGGCATGATTAATTGAATACTTGATTTGCCCATTGTCCCCTGGTGACAATGTATTGAACATGCCTGATATATAACCTGAGCGAAAGCCATCGCCACCCGCGGTATGAACACCAATGATATATGGAGTGTTATTAGTGAAATTGATGGTTTTAACTGCTTGCCCAGAATTTGGACGAACAGTAGACATAATTCCACCGGTGGAGCCAAGAATATAACCAAAAGTTTCTAATGCATCGGCTTTGGTCGTGGCGGTTCTGGTTGGGGACTGATTTTCTAAAAACTTTAATGCGCCTTTTGCAATCGCTATGCTGATATTTGAAGCGCCTTCATAAGTGTAAATGGTTCCGTCTGATACGCTTATCATTCTATTGTTTATATCTTCGTTCATATTCCACCTGTTCTATTGTTTTCGTAATAAATTACTAATCCATCATTGGAATGTTGTTAATGTATAAGTGATATTTACATTCCGTTTGTTAATCTATGTGAATGCATTGTTAATTACAATGATGCTTTTTATCATGTGTTTCAATAGGTGAGGTATATTGAAGATTTTTAACTTTATCTTGATATGAATAATTTTATGGAAGATGAAATCAATTAACTAAAAGTTATTGACCTGATTTAAATTTTTGAATGTTAATTGTTAGATGTGAAAATAAAAAAGGCACTCGTGATGAGTGCCTGAAAAATGAATTTGAGTGGGGATTAAGCGCGTGTCGTGCCACGTAGTTTTAATTGGCTCGGAACATATACTTTCAAAGGTAAGGCACGCCCATCACGCGCTTTTTCAACCAGCAAATTGACCCCTTGAATCCCCATCATTTCCGAATGAATACGCACGGTTGAGAGGGGAGGAAAAGTAAAACGTGCGGTTGGAATATCATTAACGCTGATCAAAGAGATGTCTTGGGGGATGTTTAAGCCATGTTCCAAAATAGCGCGTAAAACGCCAATGGCAATTGAATCAGAAGCCACGAACAGGGCTCGTGGAAAATTGGGGGTGGCGAGCATTTCTTTGGCAAGCCGATAGCCCGATGAGCTAGAAAAACTACCACGATAAATGTTTTGCGCGTTGACCACTCCTTTGAGTTGACCATATTCAGCAAAAGCAATTTCGCGAATGTCTGGGTAGCCCGTTTTATCTTCTCCGCCAATAAACCCAATTCGATCAAAGCCTTGTGCAATGAAAAAGTCAGTAACTTGTTTACTGATTTTAATGAGGTCAATGTCGACAGAATCGAATTGGCCATTGTCGTCACTAAAATCGAGATAGCAGAGATTATCGGTTAGCTTACTGGCTTTTTGTAACGTTGCCGTGGTGGTTTTTCCAACCAGTAAAACGCCTGTAATCCGCTTTAAGTCAGGATCTATTTTGCTTTCATAACCGTTGGTCAGCTCAATGCCGAGTTTTTCACATTGAGTTTCGATTCCGTGGCGAATGGAGAGATAGTAAGGATCGTTGATTTCAGCCTCTTGGCGATAGTTATACAAGGCCAGGAAATGGTGGTTAGGTATCGCATTCACGGTATTTCTTTTTGCGCTGCTGGTGCGGTATTCCAGTTTCTCGGCAATCTCTAGAATGCGATGTTTGGTTTCTTCTTTCACACTCAGGGTTGGGTCATCATTCAAGACACGAGAAACGGTTGCCAGTGAAACCCCAGCTTCTGCTGCAATATCTTTTAAAGTTGCCATGCTTTTTGTTTCTCTCCCTTTTCCTTTTTCAAAAACGAACCCTTTGAAAGGCTTTCACAAAATTCTCTTATCAGTCATTTGGGCTATGCCATCGCACGGACAAACCAAAACGGTACTAATCAAAGGGTGGATAAATGTTAACTGGCTGCCATTGTAAACAAAGCACAAATAGATGCATTTGGTTTTAGTAAAAAAAGCCTTTTTTTACGGGTTGTTTTCGAATGTCATCACGAAAAATCAGCCAATGTGAGGCGGATTGTGCTTTAAGTAAAATGTAATTTTATCTCTTCTTGATGCAGTGATATGTGTAAACGTTTACACAATGCAATGTTGATCACGGTTTTAAAGCGAGATTGCTTGCTAAGCTTAAATGAGTGAAGAAACGACGAGTTTCCGTGCGCCGTTAGCTTGCGCATTAAAGAGGAGAGTGTGAAGTGAAAGTATTGGTGACAGGTGGGATGGGCTACATTGGAAGCCACACCTGCGTGCAGATGATAGCTGCGGGCATTGAACCTATCATTATTGATAACTTGTGTAATGCCAAACTGACGGTGCTTAAACGTATTGAAGCACTGACGGGCAAACAACCTCTGTTTTATCAAGGTGATATTCGAGACGAGACTTTTTTGGATTCCGTCTTTTCTCAGCATCGTATCCACGCCGTGATCCACTTTGCGGGGCTCAAAGCGGTGGGGGAATCTGTCGTCAAACCGCTTGAATACTATGACAACAACGTCAATGGTTCGCTGGTGTTAGCACGCTGCATGCGTAAAGCAGGAGTGAAGCGTTTGGTGTTTAGCTCCTCGGCAACGGTGTATGGCGATCCTCAACATGTGCCCATTACCGAAAATTCACCAACCGGTGCCACAACCAACCCTTATGGGCGCAGTAAACATATGGTGGAAGCGTGTTTAAGTGATCTTTTTCAAGCGGAAAAGGATTGGAGCATCACCTTACTTCGCTACTTCAACCCAGTTGGAGCACATCCTTCAGGCACTATGGGTGAAGATCCACAAGGCATTCCTAACAACCTCATGCCCTTTATTGCTCAAGTTGCGGTGGGGCGACGCAAGCAGTTGTCGGTTTTCGGCAATGACTATCCGACCCCTGATGGCACCGGTGTACGTGATTACATCCATGTGATGGATTTGGCCGATGGGCATATTGCGGCTTTGAAAGCGGTCGGTGAAAAAGCTGGCTTACATATTTACAACTTAGGCACGGGTAAGGGGTCAAGTGTTTTAGAGATGGTTGATGCTTTTGCAAACGCATGCGGTAAGCCAGTGCCTTATGAACTCTGCCCACGCCGTGCCGGTGATATTGCCGAGTGTTGGGCAAGCACCGCTAAAGCCGAAAGCGAACTGGGCTGGAAGGCGACTCGCACTATCGCACAAATGACCGCAGATACTTGGCGTTGGCAATCAAATAACCCCAATGGTTACGCTGATTAAAGATTTCTCAGAATAAAGAATTAAATTCAAAGAGTTGAAAAATGTCGAAGATAGAGTTTAACCCTGTAGATCATCCACATCGCCGCTATAACCCGTTAACAGGGCAGTGGATTCTCGTTTCGCCACATCGTGCAAAACGGCCTTGGAGTGGCGCAGATGAAAAGCCGGCATTAGCCGAGCTGCCCACTTACGATGCACACTGTTTTTTATGCCCAACTAATACCCGTATTTCGGGGGATGTGAACCCCAACTACTCGGGCACTTATGTGTTTAATAATGACTTTGCGGCATTGATGGTGGATTCGCCGGCGGCGCCTGAGTCGGAAAACCCACTTTTCAAAACTCAAGGGGTGCGTGGTTTAAGTCGAGTCATCTGTTTTTCTCCCGATCACAGCAAAACCCTGCCAGAACTGCCGGTAGAAAAAATCCGTGGCGTGATTGAAACGTGGAATGAGCAAATAGAAGAACTGGGCAAAGAGTACGTTTGGGTTCAAGCCTTTGAGAACAAAGGTGAAACTATGGGCTGCTCGCAACCTCATCCGCATGGGCAGATTTGGGCGAACAGTTTTTTACCCAACGAAATTGAACGCAAAGAGCAACATCTTAAAGCCTATTACCAACAGTATGGTCGCAATTTGCTGGTGGATTACGTGCAAGTAGAGCTGAAAGATGGCTCGCGTACGGTGATGGAAACGGAGCATTGGTTGGCGGTGGTGCCGTATTGGGCGGCTTGGCCGTTTGAAACGCTGTTGCTGCCGAAAACCCATATCCGCCGTATGAATGAGCTCAATGATGAGCAGCGTGATGATCTCGCCCTTGCCATCAAAAAGCTCACCAGTCGTTATGACAACTTATTTCAGTGCGCATTCCCGTATTCCATGGGCTGGCACTATGCACCATTTTTTGAAGCTGGCACTGACATTGAGCATTGGCAGTTACATGCGTTGTTTTATCCGCCACTGCTGCGTAGTGCAACCATTCGTAAATTTATGGTTGGTTATGAAATGTTGGCAGAAAGCCAGCGTGATTTAACGGCGGAGCAAGCGGCAGAGCGCCTGCGTGCGGTGAGCGATGTTCATTACAAAGAACAAGAAAAACACCAATAAGATCAATTTTGAACTGCGCACGCTCAACGGTAGCGCGGTTTTCCCTTTTTAAAGCGAGAAGTCCTATGTCTGAACTGATTCATAACGTAACCACTGCATTCCAAGAGGTGTTGGGGTATGCGCCAAGTCATCTGATCCAAGCGCCTGGGCGCGTTAACTTGATTGGTGAGCACACTGATTACAACGATGGTTTTGTTTTGCCTTGTGCGATCAATTATCAAACCGTCGTCGCAGCCGCGAAGCGTAGTGATGACCGTGTTCGCGTGGTTTCTGTCGATTATGGTCATGCGATTGATGAGTTTGACCTCAATTCAGAGATTACTTTTGTGCCAGAAAAAATGTGGGCGAACTACATTCGTGGTGTTGTGAAGTGTTTGCGCGAGCGTGGCTTTATTTTTAATGGTGTTGATCTCGCCGTGACAGGCAACGTGCCACAAGGCGCGGGGTTAAGTTCTTCGGCGGCGTTGGAAGTGGTGATCGGTCAAACCTTCAAAGAACTTTATCAACTGGAGATTAGCCAAGCGGAGATCGCGCTTAACGGTCAGCAAGCTGAAAACCAGTTCGTGGGTTGTAACTGCGGCATCATGGATCAGATGATTTCCGCCAAAGGACAAGCCAATCACGCTATGCTGCTGGATTGCCGTAGTCTAGAAACGGAAGCCGTTGCGATGCCAGAAGAGATGGCCGTAGTGATCATTAACACCAATAAAAAGCGTGGTTTAGTGGAGAGTGAGTACAACACTCGCCGCGAACAGTGCGAAACCGCAGCTCGCGCCTTTGGCGTAAAAGCGCTGCGTGATGTCAGCTTAGAGCAGTTTAATGCGCAAGTGGCGAAACTCGATGAGGTGGTGGCAAAGCGTGCACGCCACGTCATCACGGAAAATGCTCGTACTCTGCAAGCGGCGCATGCGCTGCGCCAGCAGGATATGGCTCACTTGAGTGTGCTGATGGCGGAATCTCACGCTTCCATGCGCGATGATTTTGAAATCACGGTCAAAGAGATTGATACATTGGTTGACATTGTCAAAGCCGTGATCGGTGATCAAGGTGGTGTGCGCATGACGGGTGGCGGCTTTGGTGGTTGTGTGGTGGCGTTAGTGCACCCAACTCAGGTAGATGCGGTAAAACAGGCAGTTGAACGCCAATACCAAGCGGCGACAGGTTTAAAAGAGTCAATCTACGTTTGCCACGCGACATCGGGCGCAGGCTTGATTAAACACGGGTAAGTCTATCGATGGACACGTTATTTCCTAGCATGACAGAGCAGGCGGCCTATGATGGCCAGCCTGCTAATCTTATCGAGTTGACCAATCAAGCCGGAATGCGCGTAGTGCTGATGGATATCGGTGCGACATGGCTAAGCTGTGTTATCCCCGTAGGGGATGAAATGCGCGAAGTCTTATTGGGCGTGAATAGCATGGCGGATTTTTTGCGCCAAGGCAGTTATTTAGGCGCAACTGTTGGACGTTATGCCAATCGAATTGCTCGTGGTGAACTCATGATTGATGGGCTGCAATATTCGCTTTCTACCAATCAAGCGGGGAATACCTTACACGGTGGTGCGATTGGGTTTGATCGTCGCCGTTGGCAAATCAGGGCGCAAAGCGCACAGAGCGTGACGTTTCAACTGCTGTCAGAAGACGGCGACCAAGGCTTTCCGGGGAATCTGCACGTTGCGGTGACTTATCGTTTGGATGAGCAAGGAAGCGTGAGCATTGATTACCAAGCGACAACGGATCGCGCCACGGTGGTGAACCTCACTAATCATGCTTACTTTAATTTGAATGGTGCAGAAAGTGGCACCCAGTGTCTTGACCATAAGCTATGGATTGATGCAGCACTGTATGTACCAACCAATGCGGTGGGAATTCCATTGGGTGAACTGTGCCCATTAGAAGGGACGGCATTGGATTTTACGCAGATCAAAAGGGTAGGTGAGCATATATTGCAAGGAGAGCAGCAAATCACGGCCAAGGGGTATGATCACAGCTATGTTTTTGCCTCAGACCGCGATACTACTCAGCCAATCGCGAAACTTTGGTCCGCCGATGAAAAAGTGCAACTGACGGTCTGTACAGACAAACCGGGTATGCAGCTTTATACCGGAAACTGGTTGGCGGGTACGCCAAATCGTTATGAAGCGGAATACGCCGATTATGCAGGCCTTGCCTTAGAAACTCAGTTTTTACCCGATTCTCCCCATCATCCACAATGGCCTCAGCCAAGCTGCATCCTACGGCCGGATGAACGTTACCAGTATCAGACACGCTACCAGTTTGTCTGCTTTGCCAAATAAGGTTCCATTCTGGCGCAATCTCATGTTGTTCATCTTGATGTTGCGTCAGAGATTCTCTCTTATCATGGCTCTCTTATGAGCGAGTCAACTGCCATTTCCAATCAATTCGAGGCCCAGAGAAGCGAACCCCGCTCAGCCTTGTCAGTCCACGTTTTAATGTGATCGGCAAGCGGCCGATAAGCATCGCCAAACTGAAAAATAACCAAGGCAGCAAGGCTTGCCATAGGGCATAAATGGCGGTGACTCGGCGGTCAAACCCGCTGGATAACGCAACGGCTTCGGTGGTGAGTGTCGTGATGCGTCCTGCACCCAAAATCAGTGTCGGTAAGTATTGTGCAAAGCTGGCACTCAGCCCCACCGCCCATGCAAAAGCAATCGCAGGAAATAAAATCGGTAGTTTCACCTGCATCCACGCTTGCCACGGTGATTTTCCAAGGCTAAGCGCTACACGCGTGAAATTGGGGTTAAAGCTGCGCCACGGGCCATCCAGCGCTAAGTAAACCAAAGGAAACACAAAAAATAGGTGTGACCAACAAACCCAAAACAGGTAGCTGCCATGGTCGATGATCAATGTCATCACTTGCAAGCCAAACAGAATTGAAAGTTGGGGGAGCAGCATCGGCAGCACCAGCAGGTAACTTGGCACTGCCAGTCGGTAGCGCAAGCGATACTCGTGCGCCAATATGGCTAACAATAGCGCTAGGGTTGCGCTAATTAAGGCAATCGCCAATGTGGGTTGCAGTGCTTCGGTCAGCGCTTGCCACTCTTGCTGCCAAAAACGTAGGCTGTATTGAGTCGGGAGCAGATCTGGAAAACGCCAACGCTGCGCAACGCTCCATACCCCAAGCAAGGGTAGCAAACAAAGAGTAAAAGCAAACACCACGAAGAACAGGGATTGGCCGGGAAGAGAGATTGCAAAGCGGCCTGAGAATTGCCATTGTCGCCAACCTTGAGTGATGCCGCGTTCAATCAATAGAGCCAAAACGAGTACGCAAGTCGCAAGTGCAAACAAAATGACTGCGCCTGCTGCCGCACGCGGAAGCAAGGCTAAATCTGGCTCTTTAAACCATTGCCATACCAATACCGCAAAAGTAGGTGGGGTCGTTGGGCCTAAAATCTGCGCCACGTCGACCACTGAAATGCCGTAGGCCAGTACCGCAAACAGCGCGAAACGCAGCTTGACCAACCATTGTGGCAAAATACATTTCCACCAGAACTGGCTAGGTTGATAGCCCAGTGATGCACCGACCTTATGCATTTTTTCAAGCGGGATTTGCTTGAGCAGAGGAATGCTCATCAGTAGCAGAAACGGCAGTTCTTTTAAGGTGAGCATGATGATCAAGCCGAATGCGTGCGCATCATTGACTAGCCACGACATATCATCGGAGACGTAGCCCAATTCTTGGCTAACGAAGGCGTGCAGCAAACGAGCACCCAAGCCGGTGGGGTCAAATAAGAAAGCAAAACCAATCGCAAATGCCACATGTGGCATCGCCAGTAGTGGGGATAAACAGCGCTCAATCGTTGTCCAGTAACGGCTATTCCACGCGGCTTGTAAGATCATAAAACAGAGAAAGCAGGCCAGATAAGTGCTGGCCAGCGTTGAAAAAAGTGTCAAACCAATGGCTTGCCCTACGCCGTGCCATTCAGCAACCGCATGAAATCCATACCATGAGAACTGAGTCAAACCGACCGGAGGGACATAACCGAAAGCGGCGACCGTGACGCCCAATAAACCTGGTAAGGTCGGCACCACGCAGACAATCACAAACAGCAGGTAAAAGAGGCGTAACATCAGCAAAACTCTCAACTCAACACACATTGGGGAAAGGGGAGGAATAGCAAAGCCGCTTACGAATAAGCGGCTAAGATTCACAGAGAACAGGCCATTACTTCGCCAGTTCAGCCATGTTGATGCCTTTTTTCTTGGCGATGTATTTTGGGATCAGTGACATACCAAACAGCACAAGACCTGCCGCCGCGAATTTCACCAACAGCATGGCGGAAACGCCATTGGTTGCAATGTCACCTGCCATGTAAGCGAAGATGAATGCGCCCGGAGCCATTGTCAGCAATGAAACGATCGCGTAAGTCCCCAAATTAAGGCTAGTGAGACCGTATGCGTAGTTTTGCAGGCTGAAGGGGAAAACCGGAACCAGACGAGTTAGGATCAAAAAGCTAGTGCCGTTTTGAGCTACGCCTTGATCAATCTTCTTGAAGATTGGGTTATCACCAAATTTTTTCATAATGGTGTTACGCAGCAGAAAACGCGCCACCACAAATGCGGCAACGGCGCCTAACGTGGCAGAGAACAAGGCTAAAATGCCGCCTTTGATTGGACCAAACACAATGCCCGCCACAATGGTAAACGCGCTGCCCGGCAGTAAAAAGACACAGGCAAAGACGAATGTGGCCACAAACACAAAGTAGCCCCAGAAGCCAAAACCCGCGATCCAGTTTTGTAGGCTTTTGATGTCAGTAATGATTTCAAGAATTCCTGTTTGTTTTGCAGCAAACAGAACTAAGCCAATCACGGCGGCTAAAATAGCCAATTTCAAAAATTTCATGGTGTTACTTTTCCTTCTTCAGAGCGCTTACACAGACATACATTTGATGAGGCCGGCTTTCGATTTGTAGCGGTTAAACCAAGCTTTGACTGGGCTAGCCAGTACATTCACTGGCGCTTCATCACCCCGCATCACCACTGGGCCAAACATCAAATCGAGGATGTGCCACGCTTGGGTACCCACACCCATCATTGAGGCACGACAAGCGGCGCAGTACACCACCACATAATCGGTTTCAAACTCAT
The DNA here is from genome assembly GCF_019048845.1 of Vibrio mimicus. Taxonomy (NCBI): domain Bacteria; kingdom Pseudomonadati; phylum Pseudomonadota; class Gammaproteobacteria; order Vibrionales; family Vibrionaceae; genus Vibrio; species Vibrio mimicus. Next base: position 1,828,025 of record NZ_CP077426.1, on the reverse strand, counting down.
CGACTCGGCGTTGAATCACGCGGTTGGCCACATCTGGGTTGGCGGGTACCACCATGCCGCCAAAACCGCAGCAGCGAGTGTTTTCGCGGGTGTGTTCTGGTTCCACGGTTTTGTAGCCTAGCTCGTTTAAGATCCAACGAATGCCATCTTGCAACTCTTGCTCGTAGCGGGTTGAACAGGAATCGTGAATGGTAAACACCACATCACTGTGTTTGGCTTTGCCGCGTAGCTCTTCCGGCAGACCAATTTGTGGTAAAAGTTTCCAAAGGGAGAGTGGTTTTTGCTTCCCGCCTGCTTTTTTGATCATCCCGTAACAGCTTTGGCACGCCACAATCACTTCTTCCGCTTCTAACTTATCGAAGTCGGCTTGCAGTTGGCCGTAACGCTCTTTGAAAAGGTCAGTTTGACCAATCGCCGCAGTTGGCTTGCCACAACATTTTTGTACGGCGCCCATCTCAGGGAAGACTTGTTTTAGATAAGAAGCAATCGCTGCCACACCTTCTGGTGAGTAGGATGGCAAGCTGCATCCGGGCATAAAGACTTTGTTGCTCATTTTGCAGATCCTGTGCGTTTGGCCATAGTGAAGAGTTTTGAAAAGCCCAGTTTTTGGTGCATGTTGATCGCCTTATGCCCAGGCATAGGAGATTCGCCGTTATTGGCTTTTACGAAATCGGCACGCGCGCCAAGGAACATCTCTTTCATTGGGAAATCTTTTGGACAGACGATGGTGCATTGATCACAAGCGTTACAAGAGTAAGCCAGTAGTGGATCCATCGCTTGTGAGTCAATAAAGTCACTGAATAGGGTTTTCGGGCAGTCGCCGAAATCGTTCATCATGATGCACTCTGACATACAGAGCTTACAGCTACACTGCAGACAGCGTGAGGCTTCTTGACGAACTTGTTCTTCGCTAAATCCAAAATCGACTTGTGCGAAATCGCGTTTACGCTCATCGGCGTTACGCAGTTCACCATGCAAACGCGGTTGGTCTACGGTGCCTTTGGGAAGTGGTACATCCAAACGTGATGGGTAGCTGTACTCTTGAACAAAATCACGACCTTCGGTGAGGGCAACCTTATTCAAGTAACGTTCAACACTGAATGCCGCTTTACGGCCAAGCGCCATCGCTTGGATCACGATGTTACCGCCACAGGCATCGCCCGCCACAAACACATCATCAAGCTGAGTAGCGAGGGTTTGTTGATCCACCACATAACGGCCGCCACGGGTTTGTTCGAGTGCGCCGTCGGTAATATCTGCCACGACTTGACCGGTGGCGAAAATCACCGTATCCACCAAGATAGTTTTGCTCTCTTCGCTGTATTGTGGTGCGAATTGGCCTTGTTCGTTGAAAATAGAAAGCACGCGCTTGAGCGTAATGCCAGTCACTTTGCCATTTTCATGCTCAATCGCGACTGGGCCCCAACCTGCATGGAATTCCACGCCTTCTTCTTGTGCTTCATCAATCTCAATCTGGCTTGCCGGAAGGGCGTCCATCGCTTCCAGTGAACACTGGAACACTTCACTTGCGCCAATGCGCCATGAAGAGCGTGCACAATCCATAGCTACGTCACCGCCACCAATCACCATTACTCGCTGACCTGCGCGTGGGAATTGTTGGGTTTCAGCGATCTCTTTGAGGTACTCGACAGCAGAGAAAACACCATCACTTTGGTGGCCTGGCAGAGGAATGATTGAGCCGATGTGCGCACCATGGGCCAGAATGACCGCATCATGTTCATCGCGCAGCTGTTGGAATGAAATATCACGGCCGATTTCCACTCCAAAACGGGTTTCGATGCCCAGCATTTTGAGGTAATCGTATTCGAAGTCGATCACGTTACGAGGAAGACGGTACTCAGGAATACCAACACGCATCATGCCACCGTAGACGTTTAATTTCTCATAAATCGTGACTTGGTGACCTAAACGGCGCAGTTCAATCGCCGCTTGAGCACCTGCAGGGCCAGCACCCACAATGGCAATGTGTTTGTGAGTTGCAGGGGCAATAGTGAGATCCCACTGTGCTTGCTGATCCATTTTCTCCGCCACAAAACGTTTGATGCCTGCCACGCTGATCGGCTGTTTGAACTCTGTGTTACGGCGACAAGCCGCTTCACAAGGATGAGCACAAATACGGCCTAGCGTTTGTGGCAAAAACAGCTTGCTGCGGATCACATCCAGCGCTTCTTGGTACAAACCTTCACCCGCTAAGCGAACATACTGTTTTACATCGGTGTGCATTGGGCAAGCGGTTTGACACGCTGGATCGGCATCGCCCATACATCCATCGACAATCATCTGTGCTGTGTCATACAGCTTTTGGCTAAAAATTACCTTGTTCATTCAATGAGTATCCCGTGTTAATTAGCTTTTGCCGTTGAGGACGGCAACGTCAGGGTGTTGCAGCTCGTAATGAGCATGGCTGTACTCAATCCATGAACCGTCATAGTTGTAGACTTCTTGCGCGCCTAGAATTTCTGATAACACGAGAGTGGTGTGTGCCGAACGCACGCCAGATTGGCAGAAAGCGATCACTTTTTTGCCTTTGATCAGATCGCCGTAAACCGCTTGTAATTCTTGTGCCGTTTTGAGGGTGGTGTCTTTATTCAGCGCCTGAGTCCAGTTGATGTGAACACTGCCAGGAATCGTGCCTGGACCAAATGCACCGGAAACCGTAGTCGTACCAGCAAACTCCTCGCTGCCACGGGTATCGATGATCACCCAGTCAGGATCGTTTTGAGCTGCTATTACCATATCCATCGTGGCTAATGTTTGTGCTTCTTGCGCTGGATTAGGGGCTTGATAAGTGATGCCAGAGACTTTTTCGGCTTCATCTCCTGTTGGTAGGCCCGCACCCATCCACGCGTTCAAACCACCGTCAAGATAACGAACATCTTGGTGGCCTAGACTTTGGATCTGCCAGTAAAGACGAGCAGCATCATGGTGTGAGCCTGCGGCGTAAACCACGATTGTGGATTGTGCAGTGGCGCCAAATTCACCGAGCATTTTTGCCATCTCATCGCTGCTATTGCGCATACCATCGAAGCCGTATTCTGCTTTTGATGCGGAATAGTCATTACGCCACAGGGAGTACGAGCCAGAAATAGGGGCATCAGGTTTCATCGGGTTGAGTGCACCGATAACGACCACATCGGCTTGGTTATCCATCAGCGCCTTGAGCTGGACAGGGGAGATGAAATGTTCAGGGTGAGCGTAACCTGCAAACTTATCGGCTTGCTGAGTAGCATCCACCGTAACCACGGGGGTGGAGAACATCGCCTGATAAGTGGGGTAACCAATAGCCACTGTCGCGGCTAAGATCCCCAAGGCAATTGTCGACTTCTTCATTGCATTGCTTCCATTTAATTTTTAAAAGTAACCTGCTGGACTTAACCCAACAGGTGGAATTCGGTGTGATCAGGAAGGCGGGGGAGCTTTATGGTTTGTGCTTGGTGCTGCCCACAGTGCGTATCCTTCGCTAAGTCGGGGAGGGATTGTGCGTAAATCCGTTATCTACCACTATTGTGGTAAACCACAAGAATGAGATGGGATTGATCTGACGCAACAAAGTGAACAGGGGGATAGGTGCTAAAATGCGCCTCCGCTGCATTGAGGTTGGTCTGTTTGTGTATCGATTTTTCTTAAAACTCTGGTTTGGATTGGGGATTGGGCTGGTTTCGTTAACGAGCTTGGCTCAACACCAGCCACGAACGGCTTTTGATGTCGGCGTATTGGCACTACGTGGTCACCTCAACGCGCGTGAAACATGGCAGCCAACCATGGATTGGTTGGCTGAGAAAAATCCCAATTACCATTTCAATTTACATACTTACGATTTCGATCAATTAGAAGAAGCGTTTTTACACAATCGCCTCGACTTTATTTTGACCAGTCCAGGTCAGGCGACCAAGCTGGCGCGTGAGTACCCCATTTATTGGCTAGCAACGCAAAGAACGGAATTTAGCCAAAGCCCGAATCGGTCGATTGCCTCGGTGGTCGTAGTGCGGCAAGAGTCTGCGTATAAAACCTTAAAGGATATAGATAAAGCGCGGATTGCTGCGGTTTCGGAGAAAGCTTTTGGTGGGTTTCTTGCCCTGCGCTATGAGTTGGATAAATTGGGTTACTATCATGCACGATTTTTTGACAATCTCGAATTTAAAGGCCCTCCGACAGATAACCTGATCCTTGATGTGCTGGAAAAACAAATCGATGTAGCGATTGTTCCGGCATGTACGTTGGAACACATGATCAAAGAGGGAAAATTACAGAGACATAACGTACGCGTACTGAACGCCTCTCATCCGGAAAACTCGGTTTGTACCGTTAGCACACCTTTGTACCCCAATTGGACTCTGGCAATGACCGAGCGAGCACCACTAGAGGTGGGACAAAAAGTCGCACAGGCACTGTTTGATATGCCCGCAGATCATCTGGCGGCAGAGGCGGCTCAAAACCGAGGATGGATGTTGCCTGCACCCAGTGTGAATGTGGACAAAGTTTATCAGCACTTAGATCTGCATCCGCTGCAAAAGCCTCTGCCACAAAAAGTAAAAGAGTGGCTGTATAAGAATCAAACGGTCACTATCGCAGCGTTATTGACCCTAACTTTGCTCACGGTGTACCACTTCTGGCTAGAGTGGAAATTCAAACGCAGCCGTGAACAACTGCGCGAAACGCTGAACGATTTACGCCATAAAAGTGCCATGTTGGAACACGCTCAGCGCATCACCATTGTGGGAGAGCTAGGCAGCAGTTTGGCGCACGAGCTTAACCAGCCGTTAGCAGCGATCAAAAACTACAGTCACGGCGCACAACTGCGAATGGAACAAGGCACATCGCCGGAAACATTAATGCCCATATTGCAGAAAATTCAGCAGCAAGTGGGGGTGGCAAGTGACATTATTCAGCGGCTTCGTTCCTTGATTCACCGAAAACCGACCCAAAAACGTTGGGTGGATTTACCACAGTTGATTGATGAGTCACTTAAATTGGTCGACTATGAATTTCAGCGCCACCGCATTGAATTAGCCGTGCTCTATTCTGGAGAAACACAGCCAATTTATATTGATGCCACGGGGTTGCAGCAAGTGCTGCTCAACCTACTGACCAATGCCAAAGATGCTTGCCTTAGCGTGTTGGATTGTAGCCAACCGTTTTACGTTGATCTGCATGTGAGCTTTTGTGATGACCAAGTGATCATCGATATTACCGATAATGGCATTGGCTTGCGTGATTCAAGCGATGCGGTTCAGCAGGCTTTTTACACCACCAAAACGGATGGTTTAGGTTTGGGGTTGGCTATTTGCCGTGATGTGATTGAAGCGCATCATGGGCAACTCTATCTGCGCCCATTACCCCCAACGGGTTGTCAGGCAACGATAATTTTACCTTATCTGGAGAATCACCATGTTTCGTAACCTTCATCCCGTTTATTTGGTTGATGATGAAATCAGCGTTTTAGAGTCATTGCAGTTTTTACTCGAAAGCTACGGTTATCAACTGCAAGCCTTCTCTTGCGGGCGGCAGTTTCTTGAGCAAGCCAACTGGCAACAAGCAGGGTGTGTGGTGTTAGATAGCCGAATGCCAGAGCTGTGTGGCCAAGAAGTGCAGCGCCAGTTAAACGAGCGCAATAGCCCGCTGCGCATCATCTATTTAACCGGACACGGTGATGTACCCATGGCCGTTGAAGCGTTAAAAGAAGGGGCGTGTGATTTTTTCCAAAAACCGGTGGATGGGGATGCGTTAGTAAGAGCGATTGAGCAAGCGCTTGAGCTGTCGGCTATTTGTGCGGAACAGTGTAACGCGCGGCGTAAGATAGGGAGCCTAACCAAGCGTGAGCGAGATGTGGCAGAGTTGGTGCTTAAAGGCATGAAAAATCAAGAAATGGCGGATGAATTATGCGTTTCGCTGCGCACGATTGAAGTACATCGTGCCAATCTCATGAAGAAGCTCGAAGTGAATAATATGGCGGCTCTTATTCGCTATATGGGGAGTTATTTACCTGCCTAGTTCATACTAGGTTATTTTTGGATGTTATTAGTGTTAAGCATTCAATCTTTGACGCGAATGATTTTGTGGATATAGTCGTTTACTATTTATTACCTATATTTCATTATTTTTTGAACAGATATCAATATTTTCTAAAGAGTGAATTTTTCTAGGAGAATTAAGAGTTTTTATAATCCTATAGTTATATTTAATGTATTTGGATAATTCATTTTTTAGCTTCTTAAAAAAATCCATTTGTCAGTAAATTCCTACAGGGTGTTTATTGACAGAACATATTTAAAGTTTGAATATTTTTACGTGGTATTTTTGCCAATAAAAATAAAATAGAATGATAAATATGAAAATAAAATTAATTTCCATAATGGTTGCAATGGCCATCGCGGGTTGCAACCATGATTCAATTTCTAATTCATTGGATTCCCTTAAACCTGACATCTCTAATCCTGGTGGTGGTGGCCCTACAACCGAAGGTGATGGATCTGCTGTAGAAGGTGGAGAGCTTCCTGATATTGGCGTTGATGACCCTATCATCCTTTCTCGTCTTTCACTCGATGGCAGCATCATGTTTGGTCGTTCGGTGCTCTGTAATGGTGAGCCAGCCTCAGAGTTTTCGGTGGAACAAAAAGGCCATGTGGTGTGTACATTGGACGGTCAAACGTTGGCCACCTTTAGCTCTCCTTTCAGCATTCCGAATTCACGCATGGCAGCTCGAACAAGTGGATTGGAATTACTTACACTGACGAATGCCGATGAGTACAAAGAGTCCGTATTGCGTCAAACCAACGTACAAACTTTGATCAAAAACATGGGTAATCTGCAAGGGAAAAATATCGATTTAAATTTCGATTCATCCCGAGATTCACTCACTTTTCAAAATTATCTTCGAAATAATTTAGATATGCCTGCTGAAGCGTTTCGTGAACTGATTACCGAAAAAATCAGTAACGATAACCAAGTGGACAAACAACCTTCAACCCATGTCCCCGATATTCCACCCGCGGTTACTCCGGGGGCATCAAACGATTTAAACAGCGGTTTTGTTTCAGCGAATGCTGAAGAGAATTTGGTGTATAAACCAACAGAGATTATTTTAAGCCAAGGTCAATTATTGGACAGCCAAGGTCGCCCGGTAAATGGCATTGCTTATTTCAGTAACCACAGCCGTGGGGTGACTGGCGTTAGTAAAGCTGGTCGAGCGATGGAAGATGGCCGTTTCGAATTCTCGTGGGGAGATACCATCAGCTTTGCGATTGACACGTTCGAGCTTGGCAATATTCGTGGCAACAAAAATACATTTCAGTTGGCTGAATTAGGCGCGGAAAATGAAGGGAAGAATGCTGAGGCACTGGTGTTGCGCTATGCCGACATTTCCGATGGTCTAGTCTCTGTTCCCGATAGTGTTACCCAAGTTTTTGCTCAATATCCTAATGTGGTCAATGAAGCTATTTCACTGTCGCTCAGTAATGAAGATGTGGAACTGGATGTGGGGGGCGGTAAAACTCAAATTGTTTACGGTGAGTTTAATCAGCAATTTTCCCAAGGGATCGCAGCCGACATTGATCAAGCGTTAAAGCCGAGCCGCATGGCTCCAATGTGGTCGACACTGTCCACGAAATCGGCAGTGGATCCAGAGGCAAGCCGTATTCAAGCGGATATTCAAAAACTCTGGGGGGCGACAGAAGATGTTCAGAAGCAGGGTTGGAAAAAAGTAGAACGTTTTCATGTATTCCATGACAGTACCAATTTTTACGGTAGTACCGGTAATGCCCGTGGACAAGCGGCCGTTAACATTGCGAATACGGCATTTCCCGTATTAATGGCGCGTAACGACAATAACTACTGGATTGATTTTGGTAACCCTAAAGCGTGGGATGAAAAAGGGTTGGCATTTATCACGGAGGCTCCGTCACTGGTTAAGCCAGATGATGTTTCGGCGAAAACGGCGACGTTTAATCTGCCTTTTATTAGCGTTGGAGAGCTAGGGAAAGGCAAAGTGATGGTGCTGGGTAATTCCCGTTACAACAGCGTATTGGTTTGCCCGAATGGATTTAGTTGGAATGGTAAAGTCGATAAACAAGGTGCATGTGCTGCGAGCAGCGACAGTGATGATATGGGGAACTTCTTCAGTAATGTGCTGCGCTATTTAACCGGGAAAAATTCGGCACAACTGACGGTGGGTACCAATATTCCTTATGTTTATTTTAAGCGTGCTGGACACTATGACTTGGGCAATCAAGCTCCCTTTGTGTTGGATTCTCAATTCGCAGCTCAAACCATGCAGATGGATCATTTCTCGGAGCTAAATCCAGAAACCATGCCTGTCGTGATCATTAATGGTTATGAATACCACGGTAATACGGGTGGAAAAGGTTTGGCGATGAGCGCCGATACTGAATACCCCAAACTGAATCAGGAGGATGTAACAGCACTTATCGATTATGTTAACCGTGGGGGAAATGTATTAATGATGGAAACCATCATTAATCGTACTCGCTCAGGTGAGATCGATCGGTTGTTAGATAGCGCCGGTATTGCTTTTGGTATGGGATCGAGCGTGGTCGCTGACGGTAATGGGCCAAGTGCGGGGTACCCAGATCGCCCACGTAACCAGCGTGAACATGGGATTTGGGTGATAGAGCGCTATGCGGCAGTAGAGGGTGAAAATGGCGTAGCGCCAACCTTGCCATACACGATTAAAGAAGACGGTAGCGTTGAGTGGAAGTTTATTGTTGATGGTAAACCGGATGATAAACCTAGCCTTGAAATGGCGACATGGACAGAAGAGGATGACCAAGGCCAACCCGTCAAACAGATCGCTTTTATTGATGAGTCAAGTCACTGGCAAAAAGATGAGAAAGGTCAGGTGGTCTATGATGAGCATGGCAAACCAGTTCTTAATCGCACAAGTTTGGCAGAGGCGAAGCAACGTATTCTCGATGCATTTACCACCTCCTACGGGGCTCCGGCTTATCAAGAGTGTAGTAAGCCTTACCAGTATGAAGTGAACTGTTTGGAATATCGTCCAGGTAATGGCATTCCAATCAGTGGCGGTATGTTCAGACCCTTCTATACCGAGCTAAAACTGGGTGATGAAGAGGCAAAAGCCATGATCAAAGCCGCGAATCTTGGCACTAACATTGAAGCTTTGTATCAACATGAACGTTATTTCCGCACCAAAGGTAAGCAGGGTGAGCGCTTAAACAGTGTCGATCTCAACCGCATCTATCAAAACATGACGGTTTGGCTGTGGAACGATCTCGATTATCGCTACGAATCAACCCACACCGATGAGCTAGGTTTCCAACGCTTCACTGAATTTCTGAACTGTTATACCAGCAATACTGCCGGTGGGAATACACAGTGCCCTGAGAGCCTGAAAGTGCAGTTGAATGAAATGTCGATGGTCTATGGTGAGGGTGAGTATGCTGGCCAAATGAACCCGAGTTATCCATTGAACTATATGGAAAAACCTCTGACGCGTTTGATGTTGGGGCGCTCATTTTGGGATTTGGACATCAAAGTGGATGTGCGTGCTTTCCCAGGAGAAGCCAAGGGTTACCAAGGGCAATCCATTACCTTAGATATGCGCAACCAAACAACCGCATGGTTTGCGGGCAACCGCCAGCCGACAGGGCAATGGGCTGTTGCGCAGCAAAAGTTCAGCGTGACTGTTTCTGGTGAAAATGCACCCGTGACGATCACCATTGCACTGGCTGATGATTTGACTGGGCGTGAGAAGCATGAGCTTGGCTTAAAGCGTCCACCAAGAATGACCAAATCTTTCGTGATTGGTGGTGGAAACGCCGCGAGTCATGATTTTACAGTGCCTTATGGTGGCTTGATTTATGCCCAAGGAGGGAACAGTGAGCAAGTGACACTGACTTTCACAGGAACGATTGATGCCCCATTGTATAAAGAGGGTAAGTGGGAAAATGGACTAGATTCCCCAGCACCTATTGGTGAAGTTGTCTCGAACAGTTTCGTGTTTACCGCTCCGAAAGCAAACTTGAATGCCTCTGGTTATACAGGTGGTATTGCTCAATTTGCTCAAGATTTGGATCGGTTTGCCCTCGATCTCAACGATTTTTATGCGCGTGATGAAGGTGTAGAAGGTCAGCATAACCGTAAAGCCACCAGTGAGAGTAACCCGAATAACCGCCATCATTTTGTGAATGATATCGCCATCAGTATTGGGGCGGCGCACTCAGGTTATCCGGTGATGAATTCGAGCTTTAATGCCACAAGCAAAAGCCTCAATACCAATCCACTAAATAGTTGGTTATTGTGGCATGAAGTAGGGCATAACGCGGCCGAAGCACCATTCAATGTGGATGGCGCCACCGAAGTGGTGAACAACTTGCTGGCGCTTTACATGCAAGATCGTCACTTAGGAAAGATGGCTCGTGTTGAACAGGACATTCGTATTGCTCCTGAATTTGTGAGCATGGAGAAAGGCCATGCTTGGGGCGCAGGCGGTGCGGGTGAGCGCTTGGTGATGTTTGCCCAACTTAAAGAGTGGGCTGAGACGGAGTTCCAAATTGAACGCTGGTATTCAGGTGAACTACCGACTTACTACAGCCAAGAAGATGGAGTGAAAGGTTGGAACCTGTTTAAACTGATGCACCGTTTAACCCGTAATGCAGACGATGGCGTAATGACACTGAGAGGAGAGAACTTATGCCAACCTTCTGGGTTGGGTAAAAGTGATCAACTGATGCTTTGTGCTTCCTATGCAGCGCAAACCGATCTTACCGAGTTTTTCCAAGCATGGAATCCGGGTAGTAAAGCGTTTATCTATCCCAATGATCCAAAACCACACTATGAAGGTGGGGTGACAAATGCAGGGGTGAATCGTGTTCAAGCACAAAAATACCTTAAACCAAATCGAGATCCGTTAAAAATTAACCAGATCAGCCAGTAGGGGTGTTTAGGCAATAAAAATAGAGCGTCAAAAGACGCTCTATTTTTTATGGGATGTTTAAAACGACACTGGACAATAATTAGAGGGTAATTGTTACTCTTTATTTTTCTCGATAACGTGAATCGCCACCGCTAAAAAGAGGATATCTTTCAGTAAAAAGAAATTTGGAACCAAAATTCCATCAGATACTTTCCAAGCATTGGGGGTGGTAATCAAAAAACTTAATGTGCTAATAAAAATCACCGTACTTGCTATTCCTGAGTAATAAGCCACTTTAGATGAGCGCAGGCCAATCAATAAACCAATCCCTACAATAATTTCTGTTGCACCAATTAGGTTAGAAACTGCTTGTACTGAGAGAAACTGGTAAGTCCAGCCCATCAAGGGGTGGTTAAGTACAAGAGGCTCGATCAATTTGGCTTCGGTGGGGGTAAATTTGTAAATACCCAACCAAATCAAGATCAGTGATACCCCTAATACACCGATAAGATAGCCGTATTGAGTCGTAGGTTTGTGCGTTTTTGAGTCTGGCATGAAAGCTCCTTTAAACAGATTGACTGAGAGTGATTGGGCAAAATGAGTTCACATTCGCTAGTTCAAAGGAGATGACCTGAGAGGTTGAAAAATTCATTCAAATTCTCATATCGTATTTGGAAATAAGTTATTCTCAGTTTGAAAAATAGCCAAAATGTATAGAAAACAACACGAAAATAGAAAGATAATTTAATTGTTGCTAATAAATAAAATAATGAACGAATGTCACGATTTTTCTGTTTTAAATAACGTCATTCGATAAATCTTAATCGGATGGAATGTATGCAATTTTGGTTTAAATCGATTTTCTCTATTAAAGTTATCGTTATTTCCCATTAAACAAAATGGGGCCTCAGAGATATATTCTCGCTGGGCAGAAAAGAGCTTTTGATTTCCTCATTCTCCGCAACGTCGGTCAGAATGGCAGGTCGCATTGGAGAGCAACCATGCAAATGTCAAAAAGCTTTTTAATTATTTCAATGGGGTTAGTGACCGTATCCGTACAGGCACAAACTCTGACACGAGACAATGGTGCGCCGGTTGGCGATAACCAAAATTCCATCACGGCAGGTGAAAATGGCAGTGTGTTACTGCAAGACGTTCATCTGATCCAAAAACTGCAGCGTTTTGCCAGAGAACGTATTCCTGAGCGCGTGGTACATGCCAGAGGAACAGGCGCGCATGGTGAGTTTGTCGCATCCGGTGATTTTAGTGAGCTGACACTATCAGCACCTTTCACGGGCAAAGGCAAAGTCACGCCGGTATTTGTGCGTTTTTCAACAGTGATTCACTCAAAAGGTTCGCCAGAAACGCTGCGCGATCCTCGAGGTTTTGCGACCAAATTTTATACCGAACAAGGCAACTGGGATTTGGTAGGGAACAACTTGCCTGTGTTTTTCATTCGCGATTCGATCAAGTTTCCGGATATGGTTCATTCACTAAAACCATCACCGGTAACCAATATTCAAGATCCGAACCGATTTTTTGACTTCTTTAGCCATGAACCGGGGTCAACACATATGTTGACGTGGGTGTACACCAACTTAGGTACACCAGCAAGCTATCGGACAATGGATGGCTTTGGGGTTCACGCTTACAAATGGATCAATAAAAAAGGCGATGTGAACTACGTGAAATTCCATTGGAAAAGCCAGCAAGGGATCGAAAGTTTACGCCCTGATGAAGTAGCGAAAGTTCAGGGACAAGATTTTAATCACTTGACCCATGACCTGTACCAGCAAATCAATGCAGGCAACCACCCGAAATGGGATCTCTATGTGAAAGTGTTGAGCCCTGAGCAGTTGAGCAAACTGGATTACAACGGATTGGATGCCACCAAAGTCTGGTTGGATGTGCCAGAGAAGAAAGTCGGTACGATGACCCTGAACAAAGTGCCCGATAACTTCTTCTTGGAAACCGAACAGTCGGCATTTGCACCATCAAACCTGATCCCAGGTATTGAGCCATCGGAAGATCGCCTGTTGCAAGGTCGCTTGTTTGCTTATGCCGATACGCAGCTTTATCGCGTTGGGGCAAACTTGTTCCAACTGCCGATCAACCGCCCGCTAGCGGAAGTGAATAGCCACAATCAAGATGGTGCAAGTAATAACGCGCAAACCGATTCGGATGTTAACTACGAGCCAAGCCGTCAGCTTGAGCTTAAGGAGAATTCTGAATTCAAAGCCGTACAAACCAAACTTGTTGGCACTGTGCAGCAAAAAGCGATCAGCAATCCACGCAACTTTTACCAAGCAGGTGTGCTGTATCGCAGCTTAGGTGAGCAGGATAAACAAGATTTGATCACCAACTTGGCGGGTGACCTTAACAAAGTGACCGATGAAGAGATCAAAACTACCATGGTCAGCCATTTTTATCGTGCAGATAAAGACTACGGGACTCGCTTAGCGGAAGCGACTCAGACCGATTTGCAAAAAGTGATGAACAAAGTACGGATGTAATTCCACCAATTTGCCCCACAAGAGATAAATCCGCTCTTTTCTGCCCAGAAAATAGGGCTCTTGTGGGGCATCTTACCGAAAGAAAGGAGACGCAGAATGAAATGGCTAAAGAAAGTAGCCTTAATGGGTCTTTTCGTATCCAGTATGAGCTTGGCGGCGACGGAGCTATCCGTGGCAACGCCATCAGATTCAGCTCAAGAATATCAATCCCTTATCTCGCTCTATTTTGCCGCGGCGAGAACTGGCAATAATGAAGTGGTTAGTGAATTTCTGTCCGCTGGATTTCCCATCGATCAGCGAAACCGTGAAAGCTACACCGCATTAATGGTGGCGGCTTATCAAGGTAACGCCCCAACCGTAGAATTGTTGTTACGCTCTGGTGCCAATGCATGCTTGCAAGATAAACGCGGCAATACCGCCTTAATGGGTGCACTACTTAAACGAGAAATACAGATCGCGCGAACCTTGTATCAAGCAGAATGTGCCGATGACATACGCAATAAAGCAGGGCTATCGGTAGCAGAATTTGCCCAGTTATACGGTCAATCCGAAACATTAAAAATGCTGCATCAAGAGAAAATGGCCGCGCAGTCTCAAACAAAAAACGCCTCCATCCACTAAGCTACATACCTGAACAATAAGAAATTGCAGCCTTTGGCCTGACGGCTAAGTGGATTAGACGAGCAAAGGCTGGAGTGAATTACCCATGTGCTACGAAAAAGGAATCGATAATGAAAAAATATACGCTGCTTGCTATTGCTACTTTGTTGTCTCAACCGCTGTTTGCACAGGAGATGACCGTGCAGATGACAGATTTAAACTCAGGTCAATCAGTCGGTACGGTCACATTGAGTGACAGTGCATATGGCATGATTTTTACCCCACAGCTGGCGGGATTGTCTATGGGGATGCATGGTTTTCATGTACATGCGAATGGTTCATGTGAAGCCTCGACCAAGGAGGGCAAAACCGTATTAGGTGGTGCCGCAGGTGGGCATTTTGATCCGCAAAACACGGGAAAACACGGCTATCCGTGGACAAATGACAACCACTTAGGGGATCTCCCTGCTTTGTACGTGGATGCACAAGGCCAAGCAAATCAACCGGTACTGGCACCTCGTCTGAAAATGGATGACGTCAAAGGCAAAGCACTGATGATTCATGCGGGGGGAGATAATCACTCGGATCACCCAATGGCTTTAGGCGGTGGCGGGGCTCGTATTGTGTGTGGTGTGATTGGGCAATAATGTCAGTATGATCAACGCGATATTGACTTAACCGTTAAGCGCTGATGGGCACAAAGATAATGATGTACATCAGCGCTTTATAAGAAAATAAAATGGAGTTGAGTGTTAGGCTTTCTGTTTTTCTAAGTCAATGACTTTACAGCGAATCGGTAAAATAGACATTGAGGCGGCGGGAGAAAGCTGACGCACAAAATCGATAGCGTTACTCAAATCTTGCGGATCAATTTTAAGACTGTTCGCAATCCGTCCATCATTGGTCATGTCTGTATCAACAACACTTGGACATAAACAACATACCCGCACATTAAAAGGCAGCAACTTTTGGTAGAGCATTTGGCTATAAGTGACCAGTGCAGCCTTGCTCGCCGAATAAGCAGCGATTTTGGTAACAGGTTCAAGCGCAGCCATTGAGCCTAGTGTATAGATTTCACCGTGGCCTTGTTGCTTCATTTTTTCTGCCACTAAGTTACACACCACCATGGTGGAAACCACATTGATATTAAACAATTCAGTCAGCTTCGTTGTATTTAATGACGTGCTGCCCGCGGTGAGTACCCCTGCGCTGCTCACCATCACATCAATAGATGGCCGCGTTTCCAGTAAGGCGCTCAACGGCTGTGTGATGGATTCAGGCTGGCTAAAATCCAGCGCAAGTGTATCCACAGTCAGGTTGGGGTAGCGTGTTTTGAACTCCGCCTGAACCTGAGTTAAACGAGTTGAATTCTTGGCAACGAGTATTAATGAATACCCTTGTTGAGCAAAATAATGAGCGATAGCGTGACCGATGCCACGGCTGGCTCCGGTGATGAGTGCAAGTTGAGACATAATACTGACCTTGTTTTTTTGAACCCATGAACAAGCGGAATCGACACTCAAGGCATGCCGAAGTGTTTGGCTGAGTTTCATTTATAAAAAAGAAGCGCCTAAATGGCGGATCCTCGTCTGGCAAGCGTTGAAAAAGCACACTTAAAATCGTGTCTCAGAGTAATCAATATGCCCACTTAGGTAAACAATACAGGAGCATCGACTTGATACTGCTTCCTCATTTTGCCTTGATATTCGTAGGGGAATGCTTCATAAAGCGCACCTAGATATCGTTTTGAAGAGAGCTACTCTTATGTCCATTCCAACTAAAATCACTTTTTTCGAGTTCCTTACGCCGCTGGTGGCATCAGGAGCTAAGACCATTACGATTCGAGACAAATCAGAAAGTCACTATGTGCCGGGAACGCGCGTTGAGGTATTCACCTTGGAAACGGATCGCAAAGTGTGTGAAATTGATATTGTTTCCGTTGAGCCACTCAAGTTTGATGAGATCAATGAGTTTCACGCCGAGCAAGAAGCCATTGAATTACCTAAGTTGAAATCCTTAATTAAAGAGATTTACCCAAATATTGATGAGCTGTTTGTGATCACTTATCAGTTAGTCCAAAGCGTGTAAACACAAGAGCCGAGTATGAAGCATGGCAAATAAACACCAAGGCTTAAAAGCGGTTGCAATGTTAGAAGCAACAAAAGGGGTAATTTCACTTATTGTTGGCTTAGGTTTGCACCATTTTGCAGGGGATAGTCTGCAACAGTTACTGCAAGATTTACTGCTGCATCTGCATTTGAATCCAGCCAGTTATTGGCCTGATAAAGTCATGCATGAAGCGGGGCTAATTGCTCATTTCAACTTGAATTGGGTGGCTGCAGGTGCACTAGCTTATGGCATGATTCGCCTAATAGAGGCCTATGGCCTTTGGCATAACTTACTGTGGACGGAATGGTTCGCTTTGCTAAGCGGGGCGATTTATCTGCCGTTTGAAGTGTATGAACTGTTTGTTCACCCTGGCTTACTCAGTGTGGCCGCATTGGTGATCAACATAGTGATCGTGTTCTACATGTATCGAGTTGTGCAAAGTAAAGATAAACAGAGATAAGATGCAAACCCTATAGCGCTCGGCTATGCTAGCGCCGCCGCCATGGGGCGCATTTCGAATGGGAAGGCAGAGTAAAAATGAATCCAGTTGTCGTCAGTGTCGGGCTGCTGATTTGCAGCAACGTGTTTATGACATTTGCTTGGTACGCGCATCTTAAAGAACTCAATAACAAGCCTTGGATTATTGCTGCACTGGTAAGCTGGGGAATCGCCTTATTTGAATATCTTTTACAGGTACCAGCGAATCGCATTGGTTATACCGCGCTCAATGTAGGACAACTCAAAATCATGCAAGAGGTGATCACCTTAATGGTGTTTGTGCCTTTCTCTGTGTTTTATCTGCGTGAACCACTAAAGTTAGACTATCTCTGGGCTGGCCTTTGCTTAGTGGGGGCGGTGTATTTCGCATTTCGCAGTAAGTTTGCCTAGCTGAGCATTATCTCGGCTGGCTTCCACCGATTTTCTAATCAAACAATCACCATCGTTAAAAGTGGCGCATCATGCGCCGCTTTTGTATTTCTTTTACGCTTCAGCTCTCTTTCCACAAAGAATGTATTGATATTTTTTATTCATCAATTTGTGATTATTGATTGGCTTACTAAACTTTAGAACGATACGACATAAATCTATGTAACTTGCAGCTTATCGCTAGGGCATCAGTAACATAATTAAGTAGGACAAGGATATGCTTAGATCCATAAAAAGCCGTCTAATCACTGGAATTATTGCTTTGCTTTTACTGTTGTCAGGCATTGCGGCCACAGGTTTTCACTTCACCTCCGTATTGGGGGAAAGTATCGTCAGTCTTAGTAACGACATCACCCCAACCATCGAACACACCGATGACATGGCGGCTTCTCTGTGGGAGCAAGCCAAAGTTGCCAATGAAATCATGGCTTCGGAAAATCTCGATGAGTTACCCAAATTGCGAGAGCAAATTCCCGAGTTAGCAAAGGTATTCAATGAATCGAATTTAGCATTGAAAGCGCTGTTAGACGCCAATGAACATCCGACTCAGCAACAAGCTTTAGATACGAATATGGCACTGAGTAAAAATTTCGATCTCATGTACGCCTCACATCTTGCCGAGTTGCAGGAAAAGCAGAAAGGTATACAACTACTCAACGATTTTGATGCGAAAGGCGCCTTGATCATTACGGCTTTAGAGGAATTTATACAAGAAAACCAGGAGGAAGTGGCGAATGCAATAAAGCGTAGAAGCCAGCTAATCCAGCAAGGCAATGCCACTTTTGAAGAGATCAATGGGATTATTGATGACATGTTTAATCATGATTATCCCGTTGTTGTGGCAGGCCTTGAACTGCAACGAATCGTGATGGAGATACAAGATACTGCTGGAGAGTACCTCGCTGAAGAGGACCTGAATAAATTACCGGAAATTAGTAAGAATTTCGGCAAGCTATTCCAAGAGGTCAATACATTCACATTAGTGCTTGAAGAGCTCGCAGAATCAGACGAAGACAAGCAAGACTCGGTAGACTTGAAAAAAGCATTCTCAGATTGGGATCAAGCCGCGACAGGAAAAGGACGGATGTTTGATACCTACCAAGCGCAATTGGAACAAGCAAAAGCGGCAGATCAATACACAGAGGATGTCGAACAGAATGTAAAACAGGCGGATTCGTTACTGGAAAAGCTGGCTGCATCGGCGGATGCCATTTCGGATACAGCGGATGATCATGGCCAAGAAGTTGTTCAAACCGCAGGTCAAATGGTGGGGACAATGTGGGTGGCGACCATTGTATTGGGCGGCATTATCGCCCTCGCTTTGCTTCGCTCAATATTAAGTCCAATCCAAGAGTTAACCGAAAGGCTGGAAAATATAGCGAAAGGTGATGGTGACTTAACCCAAAGAGTGAATGAAACCGGTGCTCGTGAAATTGCATTGCTAGGCAAAGCATTTAATGTGTTTGTTTCTAAAATTCAGGCGATGGTGAGCAGTATTGCGAATGAAGCGACTCAACTGGATGAATCCATCTCCTCCATTTCTCGTTTGTCATCCGAATTGAGTGAAGATGCGGGAAAACAGAATGAAGAAGTCGAAACGGTAGTCCACTCTATCAGCCAAGTGAGTGAAGCGGCGGCGAGTATTGCAGCAAACGTACATCAATGTGCAGAAGCTTCCAAAGAGGCAGATAGGGAAGGGCAAGTCGCTAAAAATGTGGTGACAAAAGCGGTGAATTCGATCAATGGGCTTGCTCAAGATATTGAATCCACAACCAGTGACATTGAACAACTGAATACTGAAGTGGTCAAAATTGCTTCGGTGTTAGAAGAGATCCAAGCCATTGCGGAACAAACCAATTTGCTGGCGCTCAATGCGGCTATTGAAGCGGCGCGAGCCGGTGAGCAAGGTCGTGGGTTTGCTGTGGTTGCTGATGAAGTAAGAACCTTGGCATCCCGCACACAAAATTGTACCCATGAAATAAAAAATATGACGGAAAGCCTGAAAAGAGGCGCGAGTGGTGCAGTCGATGCGATGATTCGTTCAAAACATGGCGGCACGAGTACCGTTGAATATGCTGTGGAAGTGGGTGAAACTCTCAATCGCATACTTGAGTCTATTCGTTCTCTGAGTGAGATGAATGTGCACATCGCCACCGCTGCGGAAGAGCAGCGCGCGATTGTCGTTTCTGCAAACGATAATACCCGCAATATGCAAAGTATGGTGGCCGCAAGCCAAAGTACCGTTACGGAAAATTTATATACAACGGCAAGTATGAATAAATCTGTTGCCCGTCTGAATCAGCTCGTATCTCAGTTTAAGGTTTAGCGCTTAAAAAACTCATTGTGGAGTACGTAGCTAAAACAAAACCCAGCCAACAATGGCTGGGTTTTGTTATTCGCGTAACTGGCTCGTGAATTAATGGTCAATCATATCTGCGAGAATCATCGCCGCGTGAGTTTCAACGGCTCCCGAATCGAAACCGTACATGTGGCCATATTTGTTCGCCAGTGCGGTATGCACATTGTTAGTGATCTCATCTTGCCAGCGTTTGAACCAAACAAAGTGGTTGCCATCACTCAACACTGGAGTGTAGGGGGCTACTTCTAGCTGCTTGCCCACTTCAGTTCTGATGTCCGCAATATACTCAAGCAGATATTTTACATCCTGTTTTGAACCGATGTTGCCATGGCCGCCGTTAATAAAGTCCCACTGTTTGCTCAGCGGTTTGCTCAGAAGGCTTTGTAGATCTTCTTCGTAACCGTGGAAATGTTCTGCTCCCGCGAAATTGTAAAACGGCAGTTGATCAGGGTTAATCATATCCGCGAAATGCAGTACGCGATCGCTTGGGATCAGAATCATGGTGTTATCAGGTGTATGGCCAGAGCCTTCTGGTGCCATCATCTTGATTTTCATTGAGCCAAATTGAACCGTTTGAGGCTTCGTCAGGTCGTATATGTCATTCGGCTCTGGAACTTTCGGGGTTTTCACACCGTTTTCGCCTACTTCGGCGTGTTGGTTGATCTTGTCCGCAACGGTTTGGCTAGCAATAACGCGAACTTTATCTACTTTTGGATAATTTTTCTTAATTAAGTCAACCAGTTGGTTACCACCACCTAAATGATCTAAGTGGTAGTGAGAATACATAATCGTAGTGATCGGTTTATTCGTGATGGATTGCACCCCTTTAAAAAGCGCATCAATACGACCATCGCCTAGTGGGTCAATCAGCAAGACAGAGTCTTCGTTAACCACAACGGTAGCGTTGTAATAATTGACTCCGATCCAATAGGTGTTTTTGCCCAATTTTTGAACGGTAGCTTGGCTGTTATCAAACTGGCGCTCATACAGATTATTGATTTTTTGTCCCAGTTTCAAAGAGCGAGTCGCAGAAGGCTCAACTTCGATTTTCACCGTGTCTTGAACGGTTTCACCAGGGAAAAAAATCGCGCGTTGATTGTCGTGGTCATGGCCTTTAGCACTTGCATTAAAAGTAAGTAGTGCTGCAGCAATAGGGGCTAAAGCTAAGGTGGATAGTTTCATTTTTCTCTCCTCAATCAGGTGGGGAAAAGATAAATGAGAAACAAACATATCAAAAATGCATGCTTGTTATAGTATGTATATCATTTACGCACGAAATTATTAGGTGATGAGATGGTCGCCCCCGAAATCAATTTGCGCAGCATTGATTTAAATTTATTAACGATTTTAGAAAAGCTATTGATTCATAAGCACATTAGCCAAGCCGCACAAGCATTGAATATGAGCCAACCGGCCGTCAGCCGAGCCCTGATGCGTTTGCGTGAACAATTTGGTGATCCACTGCTGGTGAAAGTAAAAAATGAGTACCGATTAACCGCAAAAGGTGAGCGCCTCTGCAGTGAGCTGGAGAGATCACTCAATACCATTCGACACATGTTGGTAGATGACAAGTTTGACCCAATGCACTATTCCGGTGTGTTCACCATTGGTGCATTGGATTTCGAGATGATGATGATTGTGCCGAAATTGTTGGCGCGTTTTCAACAGCGTGCACCGAACTTGAAATTACAAATTGTGCCTTATAATGCGTTTATGCCGTTGCATGATTACTTGGAAAAAGTGGCGGATTTACTGCTGTATTCCACTGATGAGTCACCCACCAATGTGTTTAAGCAGCGTTTATTCAATGATAACTATGCCGTAGTCATGTGCCGCCAGCACCAATGGGCTAATCAGCCAATGACGCTCGATCACTATTGCCAGAGTCGGCATGTGATCATTTCCGGTAATGGTTTGGGCAAAACGGATATGGATCATGAGCTGAAAAAGCTCAATTATCAGCGTGAAGTGGTGGCATCATTGCCACATTTTTCTATGGTGCCGGAGTTACTGATCAACACCGATCTGATTGCCACCTTACCAAGACGTTTGGTGACTCACTTAGGTCGGCGTTATGAGATTACCGTGGCTGATTTACCTTTCTATACTGCCGATTTTCGAGTGGAACAATTTTGGCATCTTATCCATCACAATAGCCCAATCCACCAGTGGGTGAGGCAGGAAATAAAAAATATGGTGGATGAAGAAATCAATGAATCGATGTGAGGCGGCTCCATGAGCCACCTCTCCCTTTAGTTTTTAACGAATTGTATCGCAATAAAATTTAAGCCTTACAGGATTGGTAACGTAAGACTGCTTGCTAAATGTAAGGCGCAGAATAGAGCAAAGCTGAGGCAAACATAATTAATCACTTTGCTCGCGCTAGGATTATGCAGTTTACCTAGCAGTGGTAGTGCCGCGAATTCGTTGCCTCCCCATTCTCGGTTTTTGAAATCAAAACAGAGACTCAAAAACAAAAAGTGACTAGCGGTGACAATACGAGCATGGAAGAAGTCCTCTGCCTGCAGTGCAATAGTCAGTGAAGCCAAGTGGGCGAGCAGTAACGTCACTTTGGGCAAAATATAGCGATACTCCACCAATAAAAGCTGTAATAGCCAAAGGGTATAAATTGCTTTTAACTGCCATGGCACTGGGGTTCCGAATAATTGTAAATGTCCGGAATCCAGCAACTGAGTTTGTCCTGCTTGAACAATCCATACCAAGATCGCGAAAGATAAACATAAAGAGACGGCGAGAGATAGCCATGCCTTCTTACGTTTCTGCACCAATAAAAAACCACCGGCTTGAAAAACAAAGAACACCATAAAAGCTTTATCCATAACACTAAAAGGAATGATATGGAGTAAGGCAACCACACAGAGTAAGTTGAAAGCGCTTTCTAAGATCAATATCCGAGTGATTTCTTGTTGGTTATCAACGGGTTTAACTAAACGCCAAAACAGAATTGGCAATAACAGTGTCAAGATAACTGCCACAACCACCTGTGACTGCACGGCTTGGTAAAATCCACTGAAATAGATCAAAACCAGTAGGAAAAATAACAGCGCAGAAAGGACATTACGCAGTGGCATAGGTCTGCTCCTCTTGGTTTGAGGTGGCAATTCGTTGTTCGAGTGACTCAATCGAAAGTTTGGCCGTTTCTACGCATCGCTCCATTGTGACCGGAACCCGCCATGTTTGACGCGGATCGACAAGATACTCTCCTGCTAAAAATACGTTCTGATAGCAATCAAGCTCGATAGGAATTTGGCACGCGGCATCAGGATGGGTTAGGGCATGATCGGCGACCCAATAATGTTCGAGCCCCGTTTCACTCATCACACAAGGACCAACGAATTGATTCGTCTCTACTTCATCGGCATTCTTTTCTTTCCAATATAAACCCGGCCCTACATGGAAACCTTGATAACCCGATGTGGCCAGCAAAGCGGTGTCACCAAAAATCTGGGTGATGATCTCTTGTTCAATCTGCTTCGGAGTGCAAGCCAGTAATGGTTTATTAAATGCAGTTCCTGCGGCAATGTTCAGATCCGTTGCTGTAACCGAGAGGCAAAACAAGCCGTTAGGCTCAGGTTGCGTGAGGTGATAACTCAAGCCCCAAGGTGAATCCACAACGATTCCGACAGTTTTATCCTGCAAAATTTCGGGCAAAGTCGCGAAATGGAACTGGAACCCGTGGCTGAGCACATAGCGGTATTGAAATTGCAGTGATGTGGCAGACAATAGCTGTTGCGTGACGTGGATAGGCAGCGCCAAAATAAAATAATCGGCGTTAATCACTTCTCCTTGAGTGGTAACAGCATGAGAAATTTTCGGCTGATCAATCGCTTCTACTAATTGTTCAATCTCGCAGCTAAGCCTAAATTGCACAGCATTCTGGCGTAAGTGCTGGGTTAATGGGGCTATCACGGCCTCTGAAATCGGGCGCCGATAGCCCAAACTGTATGCGCTGGGCGCACTAGGATGAAAGGGACCCACTTTATTGTTGAGCAAATCTAGGACGGAAAGTGCAGGGCTACTGTCGGTTGCTCCGATCCAACCTAATAGCACGGGACGCAAAAAGGCCGCCAATTTTGGTCTTTCGTTGAATTCAAAATAGCGCTCAAGAGGTGTACTAAGCAATTCATCGCTGTCTGGCAAGTTCTGCAAACGTGTTTTAAACCAATAAATATCACTCAGTGGAACACCCACATAATGCATCGCATACGCGGATTTCATATCATCAATGAGCTTATCAATCAGCGAAAAATAGCCGCGTTTGAATTGCATTGTTTTATCCGATTTAGCCCAGTGAAATTGCACTTTTTGTTGTGGGTAAACGTAGTCAAAGCAAGTGCCATTGGTGGTTGGGATCTCTTGTAAAAAGGAAAGCAAATGGAAATTTTTTGCAAAGAACTGCCGATGTGTAAGTTCATGTACTTTTCCGTGATGTACAGAACCAATACATTTTCCCCCCGTAAAAGGCAGCTTGTCGTAAACCGTTACTTTATAGCCTTTTTTAATGCATTCGTGTGCTGCAGCTAAGCCAGAAATTCCTGCCCCTAAGATAGCAACATGTGGAATAGAATTAAGTTTAGTATTCATACTTGCCTCATTTAAATATGCTTGATTGATGAAGTTTTTATGCATTAATAAGAGGTTGAAGTTATGCTCACTAAGCCAGTTATATTAGGGTTAACTGCTATAATGAGTCTTATCTCCAACTGACGTTTTTTACTTTGTTTTAGTAAGATGTTTGGGGTAAATATAAAAATACCTTATTTGACGAATAATTCACCAAATGATGAATTGTCAATTGTTATTTTAGAACTAAGTTCTATTTTCTTGGTTTTTTACTATACACTTACTCAATATAAATAAATCGATGGTTTATATGAATTGGCTGAAGTTGCATGTCGTATTTATAGGAATAAATAAAATAGCCAGACTTATAATTTCTGGCTATTTATTAAGATTGAACTAATTTAAATTGAACTAATTTAAATTGAACTAATTTTGAATGCCTTGAATAACGACTTGGTTTGCCACCTCTAGACGTTCCAAAATATGATTAGGAATGTTGTGCAAAAACTCTGATAGATCCAATTCAAAATCAACATAAAAACCACAACGGTATGGAAAATTGTTAGTATGACCAAGTATGACGAGTTGAGGGGTTTTACCTGCCCAAATTAGTTTTGCTTCGTATTCAGGGTTCTCTGCTATATCGCAACTACCTAACTCTGAACGAAAAATACCATCTTTTATAGTGTAACCATTAAAAAATGTAACGGGTATTTTTGAAGAGGTAGGGAAAGTAATCGGTGCATCTGGAACTGAGCCATTTTCCCCCGGAAAAGTAATAGCGGTATTGGCAGAAACAAACGGTGAGGCAATAAGTGTTAGCAAGCCAATGAGTTTAATTGTTTTCATAATGATGTCCTTTTTATGATCTTGGGAATGTTCCCACCTGATAAGCTATAGCATTGCCAAGTGATAATAAATATCAGTATTAATTTTATTGGTTGAGTGTCACAGATTATTTTTTTAAACAAGTGGTGTAGTTGGTGTTGGTTTTTTAAGGCTATTTAATTGAAAAAAGTAACAATGCAACCACATGTATTTTATTGGTCACACATAATGCACAGCATCACCATAAATATTCTTTGTTGATACGTTGCATTTCTCAAATAGATATTTTTTTCCATCCTTAACCATATTCATAGCCCCACATAGATAGATGTCGAAATCTCGCAAATTTGAAAAGTCGTTTAATATTGCATCAATCACTAATCCTTCACGTCCTATCATGGAGTTACATGATTCCTCTAATGAGAATACATAATGTAGGTTTGGATGTTGTTCTGACAGCATTAATAGGTCTGAATGAAGGTAGAGTTGGCTAATTCCTTTAACCCCCCAGTAAACATAAATACTCTGACCCATTTTATGGTGGAGAGCATTTTTAAGTAAGCTCATGACATAGGAGATCCCCGTTCCTCCGGCAATCAATAATATAGGGTTAGTACTCTCTTTTCGAAGCCATGCATCACCCAATGGCCCTTCAATCTCTAGTGATAATTCTGCTTCTTTAAATTCATGTAAGGCTGCAATAGCACTAAGAACGCCTTCATCAGTCTTTGATGCTCCAATATGCAGTTCGATAAGCCCTGGTTGTGATGGGCAACTAGCAATAGAAAAGTAGCGATCTTTTCCCGCCAATGTGAGCTTCAAATATTGTCCAGCTTTAAAATCCAAGGGGTAGTGTGGCGCTAAAATGACTTGGTATATCCCGGGAGCTAGGCGCTGAACTGTGTGAACGTGGCATAAAAATTTCATTTTCTTGTTCCTATTCTTCTTATGGTGTGATGTGGGGTAATGAAAAATGTTGTGACATCTTTAGGGCACAGCCTTTTTGGGCCCGTGTATTGATTCGGCGTACAATTTGTACTGTTGTATAAGGTATTTCTTCAGTGGGCTGATGAACGTAACCAAGATCATCCGTAATTAAAAATGCAGGGTAGCTTGTCGCGGATGCATCCATATAACTCATTAAACCTATTTCACCATCAGATAAAGGCTGAAGAGTTCTGGGATTTAACGCCCGAGCATACACCCAAGGTGGAACACATTTGCGTTGCCGATCATCTTCAAAAAAGCAAGTATTGAGTTCAACTTGATTGAACGTATCGCGTATTTGGCTTACATCGTTGAGACCAAAAGTTTCCATTAACAATTGATTGAATTGATCTCTATTTAAGGCGGAGTTTTGGTGAGTTTTCCACCCACCTCCAGTGATGATGTAAAGTTTATGCCCAGCTCGGAAGTGGATTTTCTCTGCTTTCATGTGCTGACATAGAAGATAAACAAAATAGGGAGGGCCAATTAAGCAAGCGGTTTTTCCCAAGCTTTGAATTCGGTATAAGTGCGTGAGCGTTTGGTCAAAATCTACGAGGTCATCTTTCGCGGTAAAAGCGGTTGGGTAGAGTAATTCAACAATACTCATCACATATTTAAACCAGATGTTGTGAGCGTTAAATCGATCTGGGCCTAAATTAACAAGCTCCATTTCATGGTCAAACCATGTACCCACCAATTTCATTCCATAGCTTACAGAACCTAGTAAACGCTCAATACTCAGACGATCTCGAGGAATATAACTTTTTTGTCCCTGTGTACCACTGCTGGTAAACCAATGCTCGATATCTTGGGGTTTTGCGCTGGTAACTCGCATCGTTTTAAATACAGACGTCGGATAAACGGGGATATCGTCCAAATGCTCTATTTCAAGGCCAATACCGATAGTTTGGCAATAACGATGATAGTCAGCATTGTTCTGATAGTGCCAACGAAAGGCTTTCATGATCACATCATGTCGAATGTTTTTCTGCTCTTCGTATGACCATGAGTTCGGCTCACTCATGAAGATTAAATCATCAAGGGAGGAGCTTGCTTCAATAGCAAATTTCTCAACGGCTGGCGTGTCAATTAAAGACAGCGTGGTATTCATTATGTATTCCTTAAAAAAGGGCCGCCACCGTAGGAGGGAGTGACGGCCCAAGGGAAAAAGAAAAACCTTTTATTGATGGTATTTAGCAATGTTGCTATTAATCACATCCAATACATGCAGGCGGTGAGCGGGCTCTTTTATCGACTCAACAGAGAGCAGCAGATCGGAAGCGCCACAGATTTCAATAGCGATTCGTGCGGCATGAGTGCTTTCTTCGTATGTGCCAATCGCACTTTCTTTAATGATGCGTTCTAAGACAATCTCAATTTCATCGCTGGGATAGCGTTCCGTGAGGTATTGCGAGAGGTATTGGCGAACCTCTGCACGCGCGATATCGCCATCATCATTTTGATTGACCAATAACGCGAGTTGATGGCGTACGGCTTGAACATCAACTCCATGTTTTCTTGCTGTCTCCTGATAACGTTGCGCATACTCTTGCCGAGTCGCGTTGCTATCATCCCATTTAAAGGTCAGCGGCAATGCCCGTTTAGCTGCCCATTCCACGACCTGTGTACTAGAGGCATAAACGTACTGTTGCGGCCCCCCTTGGGTAAAACAATGTGGATTAACAGAAATTTTGGGGAAACTATAAAAGTCATTATTTGGATGGCAATAACCTGTGGTTAGAGCGTCATTAATAATGTGATAACAAGCTTCGAATATTGGCTGCTGAGAATCTAAAGGGCGGTTAAAAAAGTTCATCTCGTCGCGGTTTTCACAATCACTGAAACCTAAAATGAAACGGCCTTGACTCATTTGGTCGAGTAGGCCAGTTTCTTCAGCCGTTCGGACGGGATGGTGAGTGGTCAAAATATGATTGAGTGAACCAACCTTGATACGCTCGGTCATGCCCAATAAAAAGCTGGCTACAGTCAGTGGGGCACCTACAATGCCGTGATCACTAAAATGGTTCTCATAAATAAACAGTCGATCAAAGTGTCCTTTTTCCGCGAAATTCACGCTATCGATCATGGCATCGAAAACCTCTGTGCACGATTGGCCAGAATGAAGGAAATTTAAGAAAAATAATCCGAATTTCATTGGTTCTTCCTTTGAAAACAGTTGGCGTTATTTTGTGGCTTTGAGATGAGGCATCACCTCAGCTTGAAAGAGCTTCATTGAGGCGATAATTTCTTGTTCTGAACCGTTGGCTTCAAATCCACAGCAAATATTAGTAATCCCCGTTGCATCAATATCCTGCTGAATAATACGAATACATTCTTCAGGTGTTCCTACTGGGTTGATTTCGTAGCTGTAATCAATACGGCGATTAGTATCGCGATGTCCTTTTAGAACAAAATCTCGCCATTGCCCTTTATTAAAGTCATAGCCTTTAGTTTGGTCTGAATCATCAAAAATGCGGGTAGCATTGACGTAGGAGTCATACCAGTGGGCAAGAAATTGGCGACAGATGTCTTTTGCGCGTTGTGAATCATGATCCACAGAGGTGATGTAGGAGAGGCAGTGATCAATATTCTGGATATCGTGTCCATGCTCTAAAGCGATCTCGTTATAAAGGTCAAGTTGCGCTTTTTTCTCATGAGTGTTGATAATCCAACTCAGAATCATGGGTAACCCCCGCTTTGCTGCCCACTCAGTGGTTGAAGCAGATTCAGCGACCACATAGACAGGAGCACCACTACGATGATAGGGGGCAGGTTGGACTTTCACTTCAGGGAAATGGATATGCTCGTTGTCCGCAGAGACAGAGCCTTGTGTCATGCCTGTCGTGATTAAGTCATACCAGCAATCCATCAACGCGCGGCTGTTGTTCATGTCAGTGCCAAACACTCGAAAATCTTTGTCATAGAGCCCACGGCAAATGCCAAAACGAAAACGTCCTTTCGACAATTGATCGAGCAAGTTTACATCTTCAAGCTGCCGAATGGGGTGAGCGGTTGGCAGTACGATCGCCGCCGTACCGACATGAAGATGTTTTGTGGCTCCCAAGAGGTTTGCGGCGGCAACATAAGGATTACCGAGTAAACCAAACTCAGTAAAATGATGTTCTAGCAACCAAACCGCTTCGAAACCGCATGATTCTGAAGCTCGTCCAAGATTCACTAAGCGTTGCATCACTTCTGTTTGTGATAACTCAGGTGGTTGGTAGGTCAGTAAGAAATTTCCAAATTTCATAATATGTCCTTGATTAAGGTAGGTAAGGTATGAGTAGGCTTATGCCTGCATCATCGTTTCTGTTTCAATTTGATTTTTCATTCGGCGCTCGTTGACGGTTGCGATAGTCAATTGCTCAAATGTGGGCTCCACAAAAGGGATATTGATATCGAAACTATTTGAATCGAGAGCGATTGCTGCTTTAGTCACGGATTGGTAGAAGTTACGGAGTACCACCAAGTTCTCACCGAGATCATGCGAGCTTCCAAGTAGGGAATACAGCTTGCTTTGACTACTAGGAATATGGGAAAGCATCTCAATAACTTCGTCTTGTTTGACCCAATCATCGCCATTGGCGGTAAACGCAATGAAAGGGATCGAGAGATGGTGAATTTGTTCTACCGTGGATGAAAAGCTATCCCAGTGATTCGCAAAACAATCACGAACAAAGACTTCCGCACCTAATTTATGCCCTTCAAAATCCAGATCGTTTGGCAAAGCTTGAATAGGGAGGCTGAGGTAATCAAAACCAAGGGCTTTTTCTAAGGTATCGCGCAGATTTACCACCCCAACCGCGGTGATCAAGAAGGATAGGTCGAGTTCATTCACGCTAGCGTAAGCAATTCGGGCAGATAAACTTGCTGCAATCAACCCAATGTCTGTTACTCCACGGTCATGAAGCCAAGCCATCACGATTTCCAGACTCTGCTTGCCAATACTCATCGTGTATTGATCAATCGTGCCGGTGCTTAATCCAACATGATGAAGTGAATCATAGCGATAGACATGAAACCCATTTGCGGACAAATAGCGCGCTAGACCTGCGAAATGATCCATCCGACGAGCAAAACCAGACGCGATTAAAATGTTATTCCGCCGCGTTGGCGTTTGATTAAATTTAAGTGTTGGAGGGGTTTCCCAAACATGAATTTGCTGATTTCCAGATAAAGAAATCACATGATCAATGGTGCAGGGGTCATCCACTTCCCAATGTGATGAGTGAGACATTCATTTCTCCTTTATGACGTTTTTTGGGGTAACTAAGGTACAAACACTAAGAATTTGTCTTCTTCCAGATAGCGTGTTTGTTCAATATCGACGGCGACATCTTTGGTTGTGAAATGGCTAGGGCGTTCGTGGGAAATAAAACGCACTAAGCGCTGCAATGGGCGCATGGCATCATGCGCACCACCGACGCGGAAAATATTATTCATCCCCGATTCGACGATACGCTCAGCGCCGTGAGCAGCGAGTTGATCACGATATTGAAATGAACAGGGCCAAGGAAAGAGGGAAACCGTTTGAGTTTGTCCTTTAATCACAAAAGGCAACACTTCCTCAAATGAAGCCATTTGATGCAGATAAATACAGCGCCCTAATGGATGATTAAGCTCTGCGCCGGCTGGAGATTCAATCATCATCCAATCTTGTTGGTTACCCATTTCGGCGGTAAACCCTGCAAATTGGCATTCACGCAGAGTTAAGGAGAAGTCAGCTTGTTCATCAATACTGGATTGCGACTTTGGCAAAATTCGAGCATAGCGCTGTAATTGCTCTCTTAACGCTTGCTTAAATTCAGGAAAACGAGAACCGATATAAAAAAGATTTTGCGTTGAAAAGCAGGCTTGTTGGTCATAAAAACAGATGTCGTGAGCGGCTCCTTCGGCCGCTTCGATCAAATTCTCAGGATCATTGATGATGGTGAGGCTTTTTTTCGGGCCAAACTTAATGAGTTCAGCATGCGGGGGGGTATGCTCTACGGCCCAACGTATTGCTTCTGAACCGCCCCAAGCGATGACCACATCCATCTTTTGCATTAAGCGTTGGGGTACCTGGGTGCATTGCGTGTGAGGCCAATAAATAACGGAAATGGATTGAGTAATGGGATGATTTGGGTCGACATCAATAAAACTCATCGCTAATGCATGAGGGGTGAATGGATCATTCGACGACATTTTTACGATTATCTGATTCTTGGTCAGAATGGCACGCAAAATAGAGGTCACGCCTGAAAGAGGCACATTGCCCGCTAATAAATGCAGTGAACGACCTTTAGGCAGGGCTTTAACATAGCATTCGTCTTGTGCTACCCATTCATCCAATATATGACGTGAGCCTAATTCAGTTTGTACAATGTCATACAACGCACTTTTAGAGCAAAGAATCATGGCGATCCAATTGGCTTCTAATTTGGCCATTTCCTCGGAATAACCCAAATAATTTTTTAAGTCACGGATATAACCACGTCTTCTTGTATATTCTTCATTTTTCCAACGCTGACCGACGGTATAAAGGAAATTGACAATATTGTTGATGGATAATTTTTGTTGGTACTTATGGAAGAGCATTTCATCAGCAATTTTATCCGTCATGGTACTCAAGTTTATTATTTTGTTTTTTAGGTTGAGTTTAGATAATGAATCCGGATCTGATGTGGTGTTTTTTAAGCAAGGTGAAACCTTACCATTAATAATAAATGGGATATATTTATGCATTTTTAACTCATTTTTTATAAAGAGGCTTATTAAGTCTATGGTTGTTGATAAGTGCATGGAGTGATGTGATTGGTATCACTTCCAATGCATAAAATTAGATTTATTGACTCTGGTGTTTTATAACCTTCAAAGTTAATTGTATAGTTTGGAATCGGACTTTCACCCAAAGCCATGTAATCAGGAAATCCAACACCATTACCAATGAACTCTTCAATAGCGGCTGGAGTTTTACCTACGACACCTCTTTTTAGATTAACCTTTGTCATATGTTGAAAGTCGTTGTAGCCTGAAATGACAGCAATAGTGTAGGGATTTGAGCCAATGTAAACAGTAATGAAGGCATAGGTCCAAGGCGTGTCCGAAATTGAAAATATGGCTGTATCATAAACATGCTGAAAAGGCAGTCGATAGGTCTGTTGATTACTCCAATAATCAATTACTTCGATCGGTTCTGGTGAGTTTCTATTTTTTATTTGAAAGTTGATAACTCCTCGTTCACCAGGCATGACGGTGGCTAAGGAAAGATCAATGCCATAGCAATCAACGGATAATAACATTAGTGGAAACAGGGCATTTTTTAATAGTTTCATCTTGAACTCCCTATATCGGTATGGGGGTGAAATGTTTAGATAAATTACTGTTATAATAAACATTAACTGATTTAATATTATTGAATCTCTTCAATGGATATTGGCTTGTTAATCTTTAATTTACTGTCGAGAGCAAGTGGAATTAACCATCGCAAATTATGGATTATGTTCTTAGGTAACTGATCGCAAGGAAATAATGTCACTAGTTCTTCTTCCATTGTCCGAACATTATGGACTTTGTCGCTAATCATACAGAGGAAATGAACACGATAAATATCTGGCCGGGTTAAGGTTACATACAACTTCCATTCATCTGGATTCGTTTGAACACCGGTTTCTTCTTGAAACTCCCTCGCGATGGCTTCATAGGGTGATTCATCCTGTTCAATCTTTCCTCCAATTCCGTTATATAATCCACTCTGCCATTTTGGATTTAATTTCTTAATTAATCCGACATTTAACTTGTCTTGAGAAAACATAAACCCAGTAACGTAATTGATCATGCATATTCCTCAAGCTCTTTTCGAATAAAATGGTTAAAGCCGTTAGGTTCAATACGAATTGTGTATTCACGCTCTGCACCATAGGAAAGATATCGAATCGGCGCATTAATATAGGATTGAATATAAGCAAGATAATCGAGTAGTTCTTTGGGTAAATCGGATAATTGCAGGATGCTATCGGGGAGTTTTGGCCAACCTGGAAACTTTGTATAAGTAGGCTCGACTTGATCGAAATGAAGTAGTGCCTCATCAGTACACACTTTTTTTCCGTGCAATAAATACCCATTACATACCCAAACTTCATCCATCCCCCCTAGAACATCAAGATTGGTGATCGCGACTTCTTTGACGCCATTGAGATGAATTGCCTGTTCAACCAAAGCGAGATCTAGCCAGCCACAACGTCTTGGCCTTTGAGATACCGTGCCAAACTCATTGCCATTGACTCGAATGTACTGCGCAATTTCACCATCAAGTTCGGTAGGAAATGGGCCGTTACCAACGCGGATCATGTATACCTTCATCACCCCTAATACCTGTAATGCTTGAGCCGGAATGCCTATGGAAGCAAAGCAGCTCTGAATTAAGGTGGAGTAGGCCACCGTGTAAGGGTAGGTTCCAAAACTGTTATCAAGAAAAGTGGCCTGAGAGGATTCCAGTAATACACTTTCACCCCGCTGAAGAAGGTGGGATATCACTTGGTTAGTGAAGTAAAAGTACGGTTTTAGTTGTTTGCCGAGTCCAAGTATGTATTGCAGTTCTTGTTCAAAATTGAGGTGGAGCTGTCCTTCAAAGACGGATTCAATTTGCTTTTCTCGAATTTCCCAAAGCAGAGTGAGCTTATGACGTAATGCAGATTCATTGAGCGTATCCTGCAATCGAATACCTAAGCGATTGGACTTGTCTTCATAGCATGCCCCAACGCCTACGCCAACCGAGCCTATTTTATGAACCCCTTTGTATTGCTCAGAAGCTTGGTTAAGCGCGGCGTGAATCGGTAAAACAATGTGGCAGCGGGGATCTATGAAAAGCTGAGCGTCAGGACAATGATCTTTGATGAACTCCATTTCCTGGACCAGCCTATCTAAGCTGATCAAGGCGCCTTGCGTGATATAAAGGCATTTTCCATTCCTGATGGTTGCTGGAACTTGAGAAAAAGCCATGCGCTGCTCATTAAAAACAACAGAATGACCTGCGTTCGCTCCACCATTAAATCGAACAATATGTCGGTACTGTTGAGCCAGTAAGTCGACAAACTTTCCTTTACCTTCATCGCCCATTTGTAGGCCTACAACTGCTTTTATCATTTGATTTTTTCCTGTACGAGGTGGTCTGCAAGAGCAACGGCTTCTGTTAGAGTTTTTACAACAGGGTTCCCTGTGGCTGCCAAGCGCTGATGGCTAAACGCACCACCAGAATAAAGAATGGAAGAGAGACCTAGTGCATGAGCAGCGTCGGCATCGTCTTGGGTATCACCAATTAAGACGATCTCATCTTTGTTGATTCCTTGACGGGTGATAAGTTGACTTAAGTGCTTTTTAAGATGTGCAGATTTTCCCTCCTGATTCAGTGGCTCGGTTCGCCCATGAACTTCCGAAAAATGTCTTTTGATCCCAAAAGTAGAAAGCATTTTCTCCAACAAGTCGTGTTCCATTAGAGAGCAGACTGAATGACGGTGTCGCTCATTCAACAGACGAGCTGCACCGCTAGCTAATGGTGCAGTAAACACTTCCCGTTTATAAACTTGGCTGAATTTTTTGCCAATTTTTGACCACTCAAGCAAAGTGGGTTTACGACCTAAAACTTGATGATAGAAATCGTGAACAGGTACACAGTAAAGAGAACGATACTCTTCCGAGCTTAATGGAAGTACATCAATTCCCATCAACGCAGTATTGGTTGCTTTGAGTGAGATATGAAAATCATCGAGCAGAGTTCCATTCCAATCCCAAATAATATGAGCTTGCATATTGCCTCCTTGCAGGGCGAAAAATGATCGTATTTAAGAGCTAAGGTGCTCAAGTCTAAAGCAGTAATGTCTTAAAGAATCAAAGGCTTGGGTTTTAGTGCCCAAGTTAGACAAAAGGTTTAGTACACTTTTTGAGTACACCAACCACTCCATAATATTGGTGGTATGGTTTTGAGTAGGAGAGGATTGCTGTACTAATTGTTTGAGTAAATGATGATGGCGAACATTCCATGGTGTTAAATAATCCAAAGATGAAATATCAAAGACAGAATCTTGATGGTAATAACCTTTGACACGCAATAATTTTTCCCAATGAAGTTCAATGGCCGCTATTTTTGCATCAATTTTATATTGATTTTTTAGAATGGATTTCGCTAGATGAAGTGTTTTTCCTGTTCCACAGTTATCATCCAGAATCAATACGGATGGATGCAGATCTATGGTGCTGCCCCAGAGTAATTCATTACATTGTTTCGTGTCATCGTAACGGGATATTTTCATATAATTGAGTTGTGATGCATGATAGGCCGCATAAATAGCCGCACTGGCTGCACCACCGAGCAATATTCCCACACATACATCAGAACGCGGCATCTGCATGACAGAAATAATAGTTAATAGGTGATTATCGCCTTCAAGATCAACTCTTGGTTTTAAATCTGCCAGATGATTGGGAATGCTGATCATATAACTACTTACAGTAAAGTGAGTTTTCCCCATAAAAAAATCGACAATGCCTTGTGCCATCTCTTTAGCTTTTTGAATATAATAATTCACAAGTTCTGACTCATTATGCGCAATTAAACAGTCTAAGAGACGAAGTAATCCGTTTAATATGTGATCCATCAAAATGTAGCTAACATAAGGATTGGCTGTAGAATTTAATCGATTATGGTAATCAAAAATATCAAGCATTAACTGAAGGCATGTTAACTCTTCATAGTATTTATTACCTCTTGATAGGTATCTGTTATTCTGCATAGGTAAATTAAGGTCTTCAATGCAGAGGAGATCACAAGGCGGTAATTGATGGGTTGGTATATGAATTTCACCCAATAACCCAACGTCAGATAACTTCATTCGAAGTTGATTCATTTTTATAGTTCTGTTGTGCATATTGAAGAAACCTCTTGAGTTGATGTTGTTGAGTATGGATAAGTTGCCCTAGTACGGTTCCCTCAATACCAAGTCGTTGTAAATGGTCAATATCGTCTAGAGAGCAGAGCCCGCCACCAGAGATGACAGGATTTGATGTTGTTTGAATGACTTGTTCTAACAGAGAAAAATTAGGGTGGTTTAATGAACCTCCGCGGTCTATGTCTGTCACTACGTAGCGTTGACATCCGCAATTATCTAACCAGTCTAGTATTGTCCATAAATTCCCCTGAAGAGTATTCCACCCCCGAGTGGCGAGCTTGTATTCTAATTTCTCCAATTTCACATCGAGAGCAATGGCAATTTTTTCTCCATATTGGCTAAATAAATTTTCACAAAGAGAGGGCTTATCGAAAATCATTGAACTGATATTGACTCGAGAACATCCAGCAAGAATATATTTTTCTAAGACTTCACGGCTTCGTATCCCACCGCAGATCTGAGTCTGTACTTTTCCATTAAGATATTTAATTAAATCTATGACTAATCGTTGATTGTTTCCAATACCAGATGCAGCATCAAGATCGACTATATGTACCCATTTTGTTCCCGATTGATAGTAAAATTCAGCCACCTCTAATACGTCACCAAGACATCGTTTCTGTTTGGTTCTTCCTAAAGTTACATCTATAGCTGATCTTGATGTTAAAGCTTTCCCACCAACGATATCTATGGATGGATATAAGTTAAATTCACTCATGAAGTAGACCTGTAATAAATGCGTTTTCTAACATTAAGATTTTTAATTTTTTATATTGTGATTGATTTATTCTAATGTGATTCATATATGTATAAACATATTTTTACTAGATTTTTAACTCAAATCTCAACGGATCTATTGTTGGTTTATATGCTTCATTGTTGATTTGTTCTTTATTATTTACGTTAGTTTTGCATATATTTAAAGTCAATTAAAAAATACCGGCGTGCGATATAGTTTGATCATCATTGAAAAAATCTCCGCCATACTTGATAGTATTGTATTTTTAAGTGCTCATATTAATCGATGTGATTCACGTTATTTAGTGTGGAATAAATAAGGATGAGCTAAATAAATGCGAGTTAATAGGTTTTTTGATAAATTTAATTTTATTGGTTTGATAAATATTAAAAAGATGTCGTTGCAGTCAAGCCACATGGATAAATGGCTTAGATAAAATGAATAAACATTTATGCACGAGTATAACGCCAGATATACCCAAACTATTTGGAGTTGCAGGTCGGCGGCAAGAGAGTGAATCCCCATGAGCATAGGCAGGCTATGTGATTAGGGTGAACGAACGTAGCCAACAACGCTGCAGCTTCAAGTAGGAAAGGGATATAGGGTAGATGTGAGGGATTGAATTGGCATAAAAAAGGCTGCCTGATGGCAGCCTTAGCTTTTTACTGGGGGAGATTAAACCAGATCGAAACGATCGGCGTTCATCACTTTTGTCCATGCGGCAACAAAGTCTTTCACGAATTTTTCTTTGTTGTCGTCCTGTGCGTACACTTCGGCATAAGCACGTAGGATGGAGTTAGAACCAAACACGAGATCAACACGACTCGCAGTCCATTTTGCTTTGCCGCTCTTACGCTCAACGATATCGTAAGAGTTGCGACCCGTTGGTTTCCAGGTGTAGTTCATGTCGGTCAGATTAACGAAGAAATCGTTCGTCAATGCACCCACGCGGTCAGTAAACACACCGTGTTGGCTGCCACCGTAGTTGGTACCGAGCACACGCAGTCCACCAATTAATACCGTCATTTCTGGAGCGGTGAGTCGGAGCAATTGCGCTTTGTCGAGCAACATTTCTTCCGGTGTGACCACATAATGCTTTTTCTGCCAGTTACGGAAACCATCTGCGACAGGTTCAAGCACTTCAAATGAATCGACATCCGTTTGTTCCAGTGTTGCATCGCCACGTCCCGGTGCGAAAGGTACGGCCACATTCACGCCAGCCGCTTTGGCCGCTTGTTCAATACCAACGTTACCGGCCAGAACAATCGTATCGGCGATACTGATGCCTGATTCAGCCGCAATTTTCTCCAGCACTGCCAGTACTTTGGTTAGACGGGCTGGCTCGTTACCTTCCCAATCTTTCTGTGGAGCGAGACGAATACGAGCACCGTTTGCGCCACCACGTTTATCGGAACCACGGTAAGTGCGAGCACTATCCCAAGCGGTGCTGACCATTTCGCTGATGCTTAGGCCGCTTGCCGCAATTTTTGCTTTGACCGCATTCACATCATAATCTTTACGACCCGCTGGTACTGGATCTTGCCAAATCAGCTCTTCTGCCGGTACATCTGGGCCAAAGTAGCGCGCTTTTGGTCCCATATCGCGGTGAGTCAGCTTAAACCAAGCACGAGCAAACACTTCTGAGAAGTAAGCTGGGTCTTTGTAGAAGCGCTCTGAAATCTTGCGATATTCAGGATCCATTTTCAGTGCCATATCGGCATCGGTCATGATTGGGTTGTAGCGAATGCTTGGATCTTCCACATCAACCGGTTTGTCTTCCTCTTTGATGTTGATGGGTTCCCATTGCCATGCACCGGCAGGGCTCTTCGCTAATTGCCACTCATAAGTGAACAGTAGGTAGAAGAAACCGTTATCCCACTTGGTTGGGTGAGTGGTCCACGCACCTTCAATACCACTGGTGACGGTATTACGGCCAACACCACGGCTAGTGTGGTTGTTCCAGCCAAGACCTTGCTCATGCAGATCCGCGGCTTCTGGATCTGGGCCAAGGTTAGAGGCTTTGCCATTACCGTGCGCTTTACCGACGGTATGACCGCCCGCAGTCAGAGCAACCGTCTCTTCGTCATTCATTGCCATACGAGCGAAAGTCACACGCATGTCTTGCGCGGTTTTGAGTGGATCTGGATTACCATCAACACCTTCTGGGTTAACGTAGATCAAGCCCATCATTACTGCTGCGAGTGGGTTTTCGAGATCGCGTTGACCAGAGTAACGGCTATTTTCACTACCGGATTTGGCAAGCCACTCTTTTTCAGAACCCCAGTAGATGTCTTTTTCTGGATGCCAGATGTCTTCGCGGCCAAAGGCAAAACCAAAGGTTTTGAGGCCCATCGATTCATAAGCCATGTTACCGGCAAGGATCATCAGGTCAGCCCAGCTGATTTTGTTGCCATATTTTTGTTTGATTGGCCACAGCAAACGGCGTGCTTTATCTAAGTTTGCGTTATCAGGCCAAGAGTTGAGAGGGGCAAAGCGTTGGTTACCGGTGCCTGCGCCACCACGACCATCGGCAATACGGTAAGTACCTGCAGAGTGCCATGCCATACGAATCATTAAACCGCCGTAGTGTCCCCAGTCGGCTGGCCACCATTCTTGGCTGTTGGTCATTAAGGCTTTGAGATCACGCTTTAGCGCTTCCACATCAAGCTTTTTTAGCTCTTCGCGGTAATTGAAATCAGCCCCGAGTGGACTGGTTTTGCTGTCATGTTGATGAAGGATGTCGAGGTTGAGTGCTTTAGGCCACCAGTCTATATTGGACATACTTGAGGAGGTCAAACCACCATGCATCACTGGGCATTGGCCACTTGAGCCAGTTTTATTGTGCTCCATTTCTTACTCCTTGCTTGGCGTTACTGAACTTGATTTCATCACTCGAATGTAAAATCAGTTTGTCTTCGAATGAGTTGGGATCTTGCATTGACGGTTAGAGTCTAGTCAGAGAATTCCGCTGAGACTAATTAGAATTGCCGATACTTGTGATAGGTAATATTGACCACTTTCATAGTAGGTTTGTTTTTGGTCATAATTGGTTTTTTAAACCGATTATTTGTAAATAGGGGTAACTTAACGTGTCGGTATTTGTATTTGATTGGCAATGAATTTCAGGTTTTGTGATAGCGATCATGAATGGGTGATCGTCCCTTAAAACGGTGGCACCAAATTTGTCAATAAAACATAGGCGCAGAGGGCGATTTTGTTTTTCATCTTCGGTATTCTGCACATCGATATTGATGGGTGATGAGGCTTACTGTTTCTCACCGAATAAACAGAAAAAAGAGAACACCATGACGATACATCGTATTAATCCAGGCACTCGTTGGTCTGACATCACCGTTTTTAACGGTATTGCCCATTTTGTTGAAGTGGCAGATAGCGATACTTCGGCAGACATGCAAGGCCAAGTTGAACAGGTTTTAGCGCAAGCTGAGCGCCAATTGGCGAAGATTGGCAGCGATCGTTCGCGCATCTTATCAGTGACGATTTATGTCACCGACTTTGCGGATCTTCCGGTACTTAACCAAGTTTGGGATGCTTGGTTCCCTGAAGGTTGCGCACCAAGCCGTGCTTGTGTGAAAGCAGAGCTGGCTGACCCAGATTACCGAGTAGAAATGGCTTTTGTTGCCGCCGCGGGCGAGCAGTACCAATAAGGAACTCCTGATGTTTATTGGCCATATCGCGCAGCGCCAGTTTTGTGCTGCGCTGTCACCTAAGTTGCAACAGCTAATTGATGAAGTAT
This sequence comes from Vibrio mimicus, assembly GCF_019048845.1. Lineage (NCBI taxonomy): Bacteria > Pseudomonadati > Pseudomonadota > Gammaproteobacteria > Vibrionales > Vibrionaceae > Vibrio > Vibrio mimicus. Next base: position 1,787,787 of record NZ_CP077426.1, on the reverse strand, counting down.
TACAGCGTGTAGCGACGCCGCTAACAACGGGTAAACACGAGTTGCAGGGTGATTCTGCATTTTTCCTCGTGATGGATGATCATACCCAACCGCTCGCTCTGCGTCGTAGCGAGTGCCATGCACGGTATCTCGATGTGCAGATTTTACTGCAAGGGCGTGAGCGCTTTGGTTACAGTCTCGCGCCGTTCAATGGCTTGGACGAAGATTGGCTGGCAACACGCGATGTGGCGTTCAGTGCACAACTGGTCGAAGAGCGCTTTGTCGATTTGGCTGCGGGAGATTTCATTGTGTTCTATCCCGGTCAACCCCATCGTCCTTTGATTGCAGTAGAAGGTGAGGGTGAGCCTGTACGTAAAGTGGTGATCAAGGTTGATAAAGCTTTCTTTGAGTAAAAACTGAGTCGCTGAAGTGAAACCATGAAAAACGCCCATTTGTATGGGCGTTTTGCTGAAGTCCGAAAGCAGAAACTAGTTGATAAAGCGCTCTGGGAAGTCGGAGAAAATGGCATCGACTTTGTCTAAATAGCGGAATTTATCCACTTGATTGAGGGTGTAACACCAAATCTGATAGCCACCATTTTTCAAATCGCGGATGTGTTTTTCTGTGATCCAGCGGTAGTTGAGGTTACAGCTAAACGCATTCACCTGTTTAAGCACTTGGCGATCCCGTTGAGTCAAACGCTCACTCAAAATCCCCAATTTGTAACCCGGACAATGCTGGTGCAGTTGCAAAATAATGTCGTGGCTAAAGCTCGACAGTAAGATTTTGTCGGCAACCAGTGGGCTCTGGTCAAGTTGCGCTTTCAACTGTTGTACAACACTGGCCACATCATGCTTATCGACTTTGACTTCAATATTGAGTCCTAAATCGTGCTCGGCGGCAAGCCCCAGCAGCTCTTCCAGCGTCATGATGGTTTCGCCCGTAAAACGAGGATCAAACCAAGCACCGAAATCAAGTTGCTTGAGTTCGGCGAGTGTGTACTCATCAATGCGACCTTTGCCATTACTGCAACGGTCAATTGTATGGTCGTGACACACAACCAATACATTGTCTTTGGTCGGCTGCACATCCACTTCCACCCAAGATAAACCAAGGTTGATAGCGGCTTGTACACTGACACGGGTATTTTCTGGATACGTTCCAGCCACCCCACGGTGGCCGACGATGATTGAAGGCATCATGCTTCCTTAGTGAGAATCACACTCAAATCACGATTCAATAAGTTCGACGTGGTGCAAAAGGGACAACTGTTGAAAAGCAGGCGTACTTTTATCGACGAAGAGGCGATGCATTTCAGACAGTTCACCACTGACCACGGGAGCATAACGCTCTAATTTGCTTTTGTCTGCAACTAACCAACACTGTTCGCTATGTTCTATGATGGCGCGGGTTAAATTGGCTTCTTCTGGCGTAAAATCAAGCAATTGACCGCGAGAATTGAGCCCGCCCACACCAAAAATTCCAACCTTAATATTAAAGCTACGATAAAAGCGGGTTGTCGCTTCGCCGACGGTATCTTCATCGGAATGGCGAACCAGCCCGCCCGCAAGGTGCAAATTGATGTTGGGGTTACGGCTTAAGGTCAGTGCGGCATTGAGGTTGTTGGTCACCACAGTCAAACCGGGATGATCGAGCAGCGCTTGCGCCACTTGTTTTGGGGTTGTCCCGATACCCAGAAAAATACTGCATCCTTCCGGTAATTCTTGCGCCACCCTCTGCGCGATTCGCTGTTTTGCGGAGAGATTGATCAGATCGCGATTACTGAACGATAAATTGTCATTCGGACTGGGCAGAGAAATGCCGCCATGTACGCGGCGTACCATACCTTTGTCGCTCAAATCGTTCATGTCTTTGCGAATGGTTTGTACCGACACCTCAAAGCGTTCAGAGAGTAGGGCGCTCGAAAGCACCCCGTGGGTTTGTTGTAAATATTCCAAGATCTGTTTTTGGCGGGATGATAATAGGCTCACAACTTTCCTTATTGTCGCTATTAACGTGTAGCGATTTTACTGTTTAAAGAACAAGCATGCGGCTGAGTAATAAGCCTTTTTCCTTGTTGATCAAAAAGATGCAGCTGATCAAAGGCAACCCAAATCGGCAATGTTTGATGCACATCGAGCGGAATTTCTGCGGTCACCGCGATGAAATCCTGCTCGCTCTCTAGGCCTAAAATCTTGCCATGCACGAGTTGATTCGGGCCTAGCGGCTCTACCACTTGAATATCCAGTTTTAACTCAATGGCATTGGCTAGCGGTTGCAGCGAGGCGTGTTCAGGGCGAATACCTAACGTGATGGTGTGATGGTCGGCCGATGCAAGCTGAGGTAACGAGCAGGATTTACCCGCAATCTGTAGCTGTCCTTGCTTGATAGATGCAGGGAGAAAGTTCATTGCAGGGCTGCCGATAAAACTCGCCACAAAGGTACTGGCTGGCTGATGGTAAACTTCGGCGGGTGTGCCGACTTGCTCAATTTCGCCCTGTTTGACGACTACAATGCGATCGGCAAGTGTCATTGCTTCCACCTGATCATGGGTTACATACACGCTCGTTACGCCAAGCTCACGCTGCAGTTTTTTGATTTCTAAACGCATGTGCGCGCGCAGCGCCGCATCCAAGTTCGAGAGCGGCTCATCAAACAAAAACAGCTGCGGATCGCGCACAATCGCGCGCCCCATCGCCACGCGCTGTCTTTGTCCGCCGGAAAGTTTGGCCGGTTTTCGGTCTAAGTACTCTTCAATCTTGAGGGTTTTCGAGACCTTAGCAATTTTCGCCGCGATAGTTTGTTTATCCACACCACGGTTTTTAAGGCCGTAGGCAAGGTTGTCGTACACACTCATGTGCGGGTACAAAGCATAGTTTTGAAACACCATGGCAATGTCGCGATTGGCCGGTTTTTCGTTATCGACGCGGCGTCCGGCCAGATGAATTTCGCCCGAAGTAATGCTCTCTAAGCCTGCGATGGAACGCAGAATGGAGGATTTTCCGCAGCCCGATGGACCAACCAATACGATAAATTCGCCTTGATGAATCGACAGATCCACGCCCTTAACCGCTTGATGGCCGTTATCGTAAGTTTTGACCAATTGTTTGATGTCTAACATAACAGGCTCCGCGTGTTTGGCGCTGCGTAGCAGATGAATATTGGAGTTCTGGTTATTTTTCACTTTCGACTAATCCTTTTACAAACCAACGTTGGAAAATCACCACCACCAAAACGGGGGGGAGCATGGCGAGGATCACCATGGCAAACGCGTAGTCATAACGCGGCAAGCTGGTTTCATTGATGTTATTGAGAATCTGTTTTATGCCCATGACGATCGTGTTGTACTGCTCATCCGTGGTCATCATGATCGGCCACAGGTACTGGTTCCAACCCACCACAAACATAATGATGAAAATTGCGGCCATCATGGTTTTCGAGAGGGGAAACAAAATATCGATAAAAAAGCGCACGGGTCCTGCGTTATCAAGTTGAGCGGCTTCCAAGAGTTCATCCGGTATGGTTTTAAAAAACTGGCGGAAGAAGAAGGTCGCGGTGGCGGAGGCAATCAATGGCAGCACTAAGCCGGTGTAGCTGTTGAGCATGCCTAAATTGGACACCACTTCGTAAGAGGGAATAATCCGCACTTCGAGCGGCAGCAGTAGGGTGATGAAAATCAGCCAAAACCACGCGCTGGCATAAGGCAAACGAAAGTAGACCAAAGCGTAAGCGGCCATCATCGAAATTACGATTTTGCCAATCGCAAAACCCAAGCCCATGATCATCGAATTCATAATCATGCTTTGTGCAGTGACATTACCCGCAAAGCCAAGGCTTTTATTCCATGCTTCGCTATAAACTGCTCTGAGGTTATCGCCCAATGTCCATTGCAAACCTTCAGAAACAATGTCGTTAGGTTGATGAGTAGAACTGGCGAAAATCAGCCACAGCGGCACCAGCATAAACAGTGCGCCAATAATCAGGATCACATGATCCGAGAGTCGATTACTTTTCATCATGACTCCTTAGTAATGAACGCGTTTTTCAACGAAACGGAACTGCAACCACGTCAGCGCCAGCACCAATACGAGAAGCACGACCGATTGCGCCGAACTGCCGCCAAGGTCAGCGCCGACAAAACCATCGCGATACACCTTGTACACCAGCGAGGTGGTACTGCCACCGGGGCCACCATTGGTCATGGTGTCAATCACCCCGAAGGTGTCGAAAAAGGCGTAAGTGAGGTTGATCACCAGCAGGAAAAATCCAGTCGGGGCAAGCAGCGGAAAGGTGATGCTCCAAAAGCGTTTGCTGTCGCTTTGGCAATCGAGCAGCGCCGCTTCCCGTACCGCGTAGGAAATCGACTGCAAACCGGCCAGAAAATAGAGGAAGTTGACCGAAACTTGTTTCCAGACAGAAACCAGAACGAGAGCAATCGAAGCATCGAACGGGTCGGTTTGAAAACTAAACTGCCACCCAATGCGCTGAAGCAGATCAGTCAGTACACCAATGTGTGGATTAAACAGAAAGCCGCCGATAATGCCTGCTACGGCAGGAGCCACGGCATACACCCACGTCAAAGTAACGCGATACGCACTTTGCCCATGAATGATGTTGTCGGCTTTTACCGCGAGTAACAGCGCAAGCGCCAGCGAGAGGAAAGAGACGATCACCGAAAACAGTAGGGTAAACCCCAGTGAATTCAGATATTCCGCCGAGCTAAACAGCTCTTGATAGTTTTCAAACCAGACAAACGTGGAGGAAAGCCCCCAAGGATCTTCCAACATAAAAGAGAGATAAATCGCTTGAGCGGCGGGATAAATAAAGAACACCGCGATGATCACTATCTGCGGCGCAAGCAGCAAATAGGGCAGCGGAGTGTGAGCGAAATGTTGTCGACGTTGCACAGAAAAACTCAAAATTGACGTAAGAGAAGATAAGCCGCCATTGTTCGGATGGCGGCGTTTGAGGCTATTGCACAGTACGTGCGAAGCGATCCAGCAGCTTGGCGCTTTCGTTTTCCACTTTGTTCAAGCTGCTCTCTACCGTTGAGCGGCCAGCAAAAATGTTATCGAATTCGCGGTGCATCACTTCACGCACTTGTGGGTAGTAACCGAGGCGATAGCCTTTGGTCCACTCGCCATCCGGCAGGCTAAGTTGTTTCACGCCCACTTCCGCATCTGGGTTTTCTTGGTAGTAGCCCGATTGTTTCGTGAGCTCGTAGGCCGCATTCGTTACCGGCACATAACCAGTGGTTTTGTGCCAATACATTTGTGTTTCAGGTTTGGTCAAATAAGCGAAGAATGCCGCTACACCTTTGTCTTGCTCTTTACTATGGCCTTGCAGAGCAAATAGGGCTGCACCACCAATAAAGGTGTGAGTCGGGTTTTTGGTGACCGATTCCCAATAAGGCAAGTAGGTGGTACCGAGATTGAATTTTACGCGGTTACGCAAACCGCCGAATGAGCCTGAAGAGCCCATCCACATCGCCACTTCACCACGTTCGAATGGGGTTTGGTTGGCATCCCAATCACTGCCGTAATATTTGTAATAACCTTTATCCGACCACTCTTTGAGTTTTTTCACATGCATCAGCATATCGTCAGAGTTAAACATGATCTTGGTTGAGAGATCTTGGTAACCATTCTGTTTATCGGAAAGTGGCAAGTTGTGGCGAGATTTGAAGTTTTCAAACATGATCCATGGTGTTAATGATTGAGCAAATCCCGCTTGGCCTTTTTCAGCTAGCTTAGCGGCCACTTGCTCTAGCTGCTCGTAAGTTTGTGGGGCTTTAGCGTTGACGGAAGCCAGCATATCTTTGTTGTAATACAGCACAGGCGTTGAGCTGTTGAATGGCATGCCGACCATTTTGCCTTTGTTGTCTGCATAAAAGTTACGCACGCCAGCAATGTAATCTTGTGATGTAAACGGGTAGCCGGATTCAATCATCAGATCTTGCACCGGTTTCGCCACGCCTTTTCCGCTCATAATGGTTGCAGCACCGGCGTCAAACACTTGCAGAATGTTTGGTGCTTGGCCTGCACGAAAGGCGGCGATGCCTGCGGTAAGCGTTTCTGTGTACGAACCTTTGTAAACAGGAGTGAGCTTATAATCGCTTTGCGATGCATTAAACTCATTGGCGAGGTGATTGACGGTTTCGCCCAGTTGACCACCCATGGCATGCCACCAAGTGATTTCCGTGGCCGCGAGGGTCGAAGTTGAAAATACGCCAGAAACCGTTGCGGTTAGCAAGCCTGATAACCATACCTTATTCATTGATTCATTCCTTGTAAGTTTCGAACGAGACTGTTGGTGTTTCGTTGGAAGGTATAGTGGCGAGCAAAAGTTACAGAGCGGTGGCTAGTTAATGACAAAAAAATGAAAGATCTATCAAGGATTTATGTCAAAGTGCAACGCGATGCATTTGTTTGGGCGCTTCTTGATGAATACCAATTACCATTTTTTGTACACGAACAGGGATTTATGTCGCCAAAGAGCAGAAACGATGAATGAATCCGGTTGATAATGAGAGTGTTTCTCAATAGAATCCTACTCATTCCGAAAAAGGCAAATCACACTCTATGAAAAGATGTCTCTTACTCCTTTGCGTATCGGCACTTTTGCCAGCGCATGCTACTTCGCTCGATCAAGCGCAAGCGATTCAAAACAGCACCAACCAAGCTTCTACACAAAGCCAACAGAAAATTGATCGCAGTGCAGAAAAGACTCTGGTATTACGCGCGGAAATTGAGCAATTGAATGAAGAAGTCAAAAACCTTCAGATCTATCGTAATCATTTACAGTCTCTGGTCGCGAACCAAGAGCAAGAGATGGCCAGTCTTGAGCAGCAAACGGAAGAGATCAAACGTACTCGTCAAGGCATTGTGCCACTGATGTACGACATGATTGAGGGATTAGAGGAGTGGGTAGCGCAGGATAAGCCGATCCGTCTCGCAGCCCGCCAAGAACGCATTGCAAAGCTCAAAGAACTGATGCCGCGTGCGGATGTCAGTGATGCTGAAAAATATCGCCGTATTCTTGAAGCGTACCAAATCGAACTGGATTACGGTAACAAGCTGGGTACTTACCAAGCGCAAATTGCCTTGTCTTCCGCACAGCAAGTAGAAGCTGAAGTGCTTTATTTAGGTCGTTTAGTGCTGCTGGCGCGTAGCCTTGATGGTGAACAATTCTGGAATTGGGATGCGAAACAGCAGTCATGGCAAGTACTTTCGGATGCGAACAAAAGTGATCTCAATGCCGCTTATCAACTGGCACAACAGCAAATTGCGCCGACACTCTTAAGCTTGCCTGTTTCTTTGACCGCTGCGGAGGCCAAATAATGAAGTTTAAACACTCCGCCTTGGCGTTGGCATTAACCCTTCCTCTAGCTTTCGGTTTTAGCTCTGCTTACGCAGCAGATGATTTAGTGCAAAAAGCCAATCAAGATAAAGCACAGCAACAGCAGCATAACCAGCAGCGTGAATCCGGTTTTGTGCAAACCGAACAAGAGCTTCAAGCTGCGAAAGCCGCTTTGCTGGCTGAACGCAATCGCCTGCAAAAAGAGGCAGATCAGCTATCGACCCAGTTCAGTGACAACGAAAATACGCTCGCGCGCCTTGAAGAAACGTTGCGACTGGAAACGGGCAGCTTAGGCGAGATGTTTGGCGTAGTACGTCAAAACGCCAAAGAGCTACAAAGTGAACTGGATCAATCAGTGACTGGCGTTGAGCCTCGTGCTTATCAAAGTAGCATTGATGAAGTCGTTGCGGCGAAAACCTTGCCTTCGATGACCCAACTGCGTGGCTTGTGGCAAGCCATGAGTGAAGAAATTCAAGCCAGTGCACAAGTTGAGCCGACGGAAATTGCTTGGTTAAACGGGCAGGGCGAAACGCAAACTGAACCTGCATTGCGTTTAGGCTCATTCGGATTGATCACTGAAAAAGGCTATGTAAAGTGGGATAACCAACGTCAACAAGCGGTGAGTTATCAACAACTGCCGTCAGATTTTCCAACCTTAAGTCGAATTCAATCACTCACTTCAGGTGACGTTGTCACCATGAGGGTTGATCCATCACGCGGTTTATTGCTAGAACAACTAGCTTTAACTCCAACATTAAGTCAGCGCCTACAAGCCGGTGGCGTGATTGGTAACGTAATTCTCGTGTTACTGGGTGTGGGGCTGATTATCGCTCTGTACCGTGGCGTGGTATTAGCTACCCTTCGTCAAAAGATTAAGGCACAGCTCAAAAATCCTGATCAGCCGGGGAATAACCCACTGGGTCGCATTTTGGCGGTTTACAACAAAGAGCAGCAACGCAGTGTGGAAGCACTTGAAGTCCGTTTGTTGGAAGCCGTGGTGGATGAGCAAAACCACCTTGAAACGGGTTTATCCATGCTGAAATTGTTGGCTGCGTTAGCACCAATGCTCGGCCTGCTCGGCACAGTGACCGGGATGATTGAAACCTTCCAAGTGATCACTCAGTTTGGTAACGGTGACCCGAAAGTCATGGCGGGCGGCATTTCGATGGCCTTGGTGACAACCGTGGAAGGTTTGATTGCGGCGATTCCGCTCTTACTGGCGCACAATATTCTCAGCGCACAAGCAGAAGCGATTCGCAATATTCTGGAGAAACAAGGGATTGGACTGGTTGCTCAGCAAGCAGAGCTTGACTGCTCCGCTCAATCGGTTCAACCACTTGTTAAACAAACCGCGTAAGGGCGAATGATGAATTCAGCATTCTCTTTCCTACTGGAATACTGGCAGCCGCTTGAGCAGTTTATGGCTCAAGGCGGGGCGGTACTTTGGTGGTTAGCGGCTGTCGTATTGCTGTGCTGGTTACTGGTGATTGAGCGCGTATTATTTCTGACGCTGGCGTTTCCAAAGCAACGTCAGCATTGGATTACCTTGTGGTTACAACGTAGCGATCAACAGAGTTGGTTTGCCCGTTCCATTCGCGAGCAATGGCTAGGTGAAGCACACATTGCATTACATCAGAATCTTAATCTGATTAAGGTTCTGGTGGCCATTTGTCCTATGCTCGGACTACTTGGTACGGTAACAGGGATGATTTCGGTGTTCGATGTAATGGCGACTCAAGGCAGTAGCGATCCAAAATTGATGGCCTCGGGCATTTCACTCGCCACCTTACCCACTATGGCAGGCATGGTGGCCGCATTAGCCGGACTTTTTGTTCACGCACGTTTAAGCAAAACCTGTCGTGGACTTGAAATGAAATTAGAACAAGCGTTAAGGAGCCAATCATGAGGCTAGGGCGCAGACCTTCCAAGCAAGATGAAGCGCAGATCGATCTCACGTCGATGCTGGATATCGTCTTTATCATGTTAATTTTCTTTATTGTGACCAGCTCGTTTGTGCGCGAATCGGGTGTCGAAGTCAATCGACCCACCGCAGCGCATGCGGTGAGCCAAAAGCAAGCCGGGATTTTTGTTGCGATTACTGCGGCCAATGACATCTACATTGATAAACGTCAGGTTGATGTGGAACGAGTGCAAGCGACTCTAGAACATCTATTGTTGGATCAGCCGGATGCTTCACTGGTGATTCAAGCCGATGAACATGCATTTAACGGCACGGTAGTGAAAGTGATGGATGCTGCAAAAGGTGCGGGTGTGAAAAACATTGCGCTTGCGGCGGAGAAACCCTAATGGGTCGCTTGATCTTAGCCAGTCCAATTGCTCTCGCCGTTACGTTGGCACTGTTTAGCCTGATGGCTTGGATGGTGGATAACGGCGGGAAAAGCATTCCCAAGCCCACAAGCACGCTCAGCTTTACCATGGTAATGGCAGAGCAAGAGCAAGATGTACAACGCAGGCAGCGTAGTGTGCCGGAACAGCCACAAGTCCCACAGGTGCCAACTCAAGCGCCCGCGAGATCTGAGCAAACCGCCGCGATGGATGTGTCATCACTCAATCCGCTGGTGGATTTAAACCTCAGCACCGCGATTGAAGGCGTGGCAGTGAATGCACCACAATTTGGTGAATTTTCGGTGAATCAGCAAGTGATGCCTTTGCATCGAGTCGAGCCTAACTACCCTGCGAAAGCTTTGCAACGTGGGGTCGAAGGTTACGTGACTTTGCGTTTTAACATTGATGAACTGGGCAAAACTCGCGACATTGAAGTGGTGGATTCAAACCCCAAACGTTATTTTGAACGTGAAGCTATGCTGGCTTTGCGTAACTGGAAATACCAACCGAAAATTGTTGATGGTAAAGCAGTGGTTCAAACCGGGCTGACGGTTCGACTGGAGTTTAAGTTACAAAAATGAAACGACGAATCTTAAGTTATCTTCTTCTGTCCTGTTTATCTGTTGTGAGTCATGCCGCAGAGCTAAGCCCGTTTACGGCTAGCAAAGTCGTCAAGGCGAATCAGTTGGCACAAGAAAACAAGGTGAAAGAGGCGATTCAAGTTCTTAAGCAAACAGAACTGAGCAGAAGTTATGACCGTGCTTACGTTGCCCGTATGCTTGGCGTTTTCTATTGGCAGAATGAGCAAATCCCCGCAGCGATTTCATCACTGAAATTGGCGGTAGAAAGTAATGAGCTGCAAGATGAACAAGCTTGGTCAACTCGGAAAATGTTGGCTGATCTACTGACCAGCCAACAAGAGTATCGTCCGGCACTGAAGCATTACTATGTGCTGTCAGAATCTATTCCAGCAAATCAAAAAGGCGATGAGCTTTGGCTGAGAATTTCTCAACTGCATTTTCAGTTGCAAGAGTGGAAATCTGTCCTGAAAGGGATTAAGCAGTACGCACAGTTCCAATCGCAAGATGCAGTATTGCCACTTTCACTACAATTGGGCGCTGAACTTAATTTGGAGCAGTGGAAACCTGCGATCACCACTTTGAAACGTTTGTTGGTACTGGAGCCGAAAAAGAGTGCTTGGTGGCGTCAACTGGTGAGCCTAGAGCTGCGTGTTGGGTTGAAGAAAGAGGCACTCAGCACTTTAGCCCTCGCCAAAATGCAAAAGGTCGAACTCAACCAGCAAGATTTACGATTGCTGGCTCAGCTCTACGCGCAAAATGGGGTACCAGAGCGTGCAGCTCGAGTGATGGAAACCTTGGAAGAAGCGGAAAGCAATCTACAACTCATTACCGAACGAGCCATTTATTGGCAGCGCGCTAAAGAGTGGGATCATGCCATTAAAACCTGGCGTTTAGCTTCCACGAAAGACGCGAAATATCACTGGTATGTGGCGCAACTTTTATTGCAAGAAGGGGAGTATGAGCAAGCGTTAGCCGAACTTGATCAAGTCAAAGAGCGCGATAGACAAGCGCAAGTCGCGTTAGCGAAAACTCGAGCGCTTTATAAGCTGAATCAACTAGAGGCGGCCTTAGTACAGGCGAAGAGAGCGGACAGCATCCAAACTTCTGAAAGTGCCAAACAATGGATTAAATACTTGTCCCAATTGCGACAAACGCAATCGACACAGGACTCTTAACTATTTCACTATGACTTGAACATTGTTCTGTAATTTGGTGTTTACTCTATAAGTAGATTTGATGAACTGTTTCGCATCGTCAAAACTTCACACTTTCACTGAGCCGCATCCCTAATGAAAATGTTTCGGCATTCTCATTAGGGACTTGACCATGCTGATTCGCTTAACTTTAACTGCTGTCGCAATACTCTCCTCGCAGCACACTACGGCTAATGACGGACCATTAGCTTTCATCCCCATCACCTTTGCTAACGACTATCAACATGGCATCAATATTTACGATTATTGGAAAAGTGAAAAGCTGGATGGCATTCGAGCCATTTGGACTGGAAAACAGCTCGTTACACGCAATGGCAACCCTATTTCAGCTCCCGCTTGGTTTATAGAGTCACTCCCGTCATATCCTCTCGAGGGCGAGTTATGGGCAGGACATGGGAATTTTTCGCTAGTACAACAGACCGTATTGGATAGTCAACCTTCGGAACAGGCATGGCGGAGAATCCAGTACATGCTATTTGATATGCCAGAAGCCGCAGGCGATTACAGCAAGCGTTACTACAACCTTGTGTATTTAGTCGGAAACTTGAATAAAAAACATATCAAATACATCGAGCACACGCCCATCAAGTCGGAGCAAGAATTGCTTAGCTACCTTGACAACATCAGTGGGAAATCGGGTGAGGGTGTGATGTTGCGCAAGATTGATGCTCGTTATCAAGCTGGGCGTAGCAACGATCTCCTCAAACTTAAAAAATACCAAGATGCGGAAGCAACTGTGATTGGCTATCGCCTTGGCTCAGGCAAATACAAAGGGAAGATGGGTTCGATTTTAGTTCGCACGTCTGATGGAGTTGAGTTTTATATTGGCAGTGGCTTTAACGATGAGGAAAGGGAAAACCCACCTAAAATAGGTAGCTTGATCACTTATCGTTTCAATGGTCTAACAACAGAGGGTAAACCGCGCTTTGCTCGCTATGTTCGAGAAAGAGTCAATTACTAATTTGCGCCCACAGTAATGCGGCAACGCTTGAACAGTGGTTACCAATAACAAGAGCAGTAAGCGTTTGGGGGACATTCATATCCATATCCCGTAGTAAAAAGGCCAGCATATCGCTGGCCTTCATTTTCATCGGTGACTATTTGGCCGCAAGGTGCAACTGTTTGTCATCACTCTGCTTTTGAATCCAATGCAGACGTTGACCTAGCATCAAAGCTGCTGCAGAAAGCCCGATGATAAAGCCAAGCCAGAAGCCTTTCGCACCTAATGGCTGTTCTGTCAGCCAATTGGTCATACCTAAAATATAACCCGTAGGCAAACCTAACACCCAGTAAGAGATAAAAGTGCGGTGGAAGATTGCTGTCATGTCTTTATAGCCACGCAATGACCCTGCCGCGACGACTTGTACTGCATCCATACATTGATAGATGGCTGCCAACAACAATAATTGCATTGCTAGAGCAACCACAACTTGGTTCTCTGTGTAGAGTAGTGCAATTTGTTCACGAAACAGCACTGTCAGCAAAGCCGTGATGCAAGCAGTTGCCAAGCCTGTCATCAAGCCAACATTGGCGGCAATGGCTGCGCCTTTGGTATCTTGCTCCCCCAGTTTGTGTCCTACACGAATGGATACAGCTGCCCCAATACTCATTGGAAACATAAACACAAGTGAAGAGAAGTTTAGGGCAACTTGGTGGGCGGCGACTACTGTTGAGCCTAAAGGTGCCACCATCAGTGCTACTACAGCAAATAGGGTCACTTCAAAGAACAGTGCTGCAGCAACGGGAAAGCCCAAACGGAACAAACGAATCAATTCTTTAGGCTGTGGTTTATGGAAAGTGGCAAACACTTTCACATGCGCTAAACGTTTAGAAGTCGTAATGTAAAAAAACAGCAAGAATAGCATGATCCAGTACACGATCGCGGTTGCTACACCACAACCCACACCACCTAGCGCAGGTGCGCCAAATTTGCCATACACAAAGATCCAGTTCAGTGGGATGTTAAGCAACAAACCAATAAAACCAATCACCATTGCAGGTTTGGTCAGTGACATACCATCGGTGAAACTGCGAAGTGCTTGAAACAGCAAATAGGCAGGTACGGCAAACATTACAGCGTGCATATAGCCAATGGTTTTGATCGCCATCGCGGCTTCCACATTCATAAACTGAATGATGAACTGGGTTTGAAATAGTACCGCAACGATGGGAATTGAGACCAAAAGCGCAAGCACTAACCCTTGGTGCACTTCGAATGGAATTTTATGTTGACGGCCAGCACCATTGAGCTGCGCAACGACAGGTACGAGTGCCATCAATAGACCCACACCAAACAGAATGGAAGGTAGCCAGATACTCGCTGCAATTGATACCGCCGCCATATCAATGGCACTCACACCGCCGGCCATAATGGTATCGACAAAGCCCATACCTGTTTGCGCGACGGAGGCAATCAGCACTGGTGTAGCTAATTTAATTAAATTTGATGCTTCTTTTTTGTAACGATGCACGAAGTTCTCCAAAGAGGAAGGAAAGCAAAGGGATTTTAGCTGCGGCGAGCTGGGGATACTCAACACATGGCAATGGAGGGAATGATAATGAAATGTCGCAATAAGCTCCATGAAAAACTGATGTAAATCACAGATTGTTTAATGATGACTGAGCTTACCAATCAGTGCATGCCAATACCTGTTGCCATACTGAATGGAAAAGAGCGCCTTAGTTGGCGCCCTTATGCACTTTTTATCTTCTATTCGATAAAAAGTGGCTGATCAGAAAATTTGCTCATCGTCAGCATCAACAGAGAGTTCTATGATGTCGTGCAACTCATCAACCATCATATTGAGATGTATAGCATGGCAGCACGCAGGGCAATCATCATAAAACTCCTGACTCCCGTTCGAAGCATCCAAAGTCAAACGAATACCGTGACCACAATGTGGGCAGTTAACTGACTTTTCCGTGAAGTTTCTCATATCTCTATTCCTTACGTCCTTTGAGATACAGTAATACTAAGCAGGGAAGTTTCTTAAAGAGAATAATTAAGTCTAAATTTTGAAGATAAACAATAAAATCAATGGTTGGCATTCAGGTGGCGAATGCCAGCTCGGGAAAGTGATTATCACCACTGATGGTTTAGTAAGATAAGATTTTATCTAACAACTTCTGCGCTTCGTCTAAGTAATGTCCACCAAACTGATTGTAATGATTGAGTACATGATAGAGGTTGTAGATATCTTTACGTTCTTCATAGCCCCAATCCAGCGGCCAAACACTCTCATAACCTTGGAAAAACTCAGGCTGGAAACCACCAAACCATTCTGCGAGTGCAATATCACACTCTCGATCACCCCAATAACAAGCAGGATCAAAACACAAAGGCCCTTGAACTGAATTGGCAACATTACCAAACCAGAGATCGCCATGCAGAAGTGAGGGGCGAGGAGAGTGGTTGGATAGTCGAGTTTTTATTAGCTCCACAAACTCATCAATATCAATTAAATGAATGCCTTTCTCTTGCAGCAATTGTAACTGCCAACCGATGCGTTGTTCAGCAAAGAACAATGCCCACTTTTTGTGCCAAGGGTTCGGTTGAACGGTAGCGCCGATGTAGTTATCGAAATCGAAGCCATACTCTTTTTGATCCCCCCAGCGATGTAAACTGGCGAGCTGAACACCAAAATCAAAGCTTTTCTCAGCGTCATCCAGTGGCTTGATGGCGAGGTAGTTAAGCACTAGATAAGCATGAGTTTTACTTGTACCGTGCACAATATAATCAGGAACTAGCACGGTATTGGAATCTCTCATTACACGTAAATTTTCCACTTCAGCTTCAAATTTACTTAAGAATTCACGCTGGTTGGTTTTCACAAAGTAACGATCAACACCGTCGCTGACCATAAAGCATTCATTAATGTCACCTCCATGCACTTTTTCCTTTTCAACTAGGTGAAAATCCTTGCCCATTTGTTCGGACAATTGCTGAATAATTGCTGGCCACATAATTCAAGCCCTCGGCTTTTGGTAAGGGATACATGCTAGTGTATGTCAAGCTTGCCAATATGAAAGTTTATGAACGCACATAAATCCTATTTGATTAAAAATTGCAGAAACAGATGCAGTCAAGTGTGATTTAACTCATAAAATCATTAAGTTCACTTTCGTACTATCTTGAACAAGGTGAGCGATGAGAGCGTAAAAAATATTTTTTTGATATTGAGTTAAACCGAGCCTCAATTTGTGGGTTTTAGCTCATAATTACTCAGGAATGAGCGATTTCATTGGACTTGTGATGGAAAGTGCAGCAACTGGCACCTGCCATCTGTGAAAATGGCTATTCATGTCTTAGTATTAAATAAGATAGTAACTAACTGGCGAACAGTAGCAGTAAAGCGGAGAACGAATGTGGTTGTAGAAACCGATGGATATCTGGCCCTGATTGAACATCTCTCTTTCAATATGGATGTTTTCACTCAGGAAGGGGATACGGGAAGCGAAAGTGTTGAAGATGTCATCACGGATATGGTGGCAAGCAACATTATGGCTATTTTTGAACAAAACCCAGAGCTGCATTCCAGTGTCCGCTTCCAATTACTCAAAGAAGCAGACTCTGTAGTTGAAGATCTGGGTGAAGTGCTTGCTGGTGTTTGGCATCGCCCAGCAACTAATGAGCAAATCGTGTTTCTGGATGAATATATCGCACTAGTGAAAAACTTGTTCGATTCAGCCGTCGCTCATTACGACTAATGCCCATGCATTAATTGGACATCAAAGGCGGATTTTCAATCCGCCTGAAATGCCAGAATTTTGAAGCCCAATAAGGGTTGTCGATACGTGAAATGATCACGCCCTTTGATGTTGAAGCGTGCATGAACTGCTTATCTCCCAAATAAACGCCAACGTGGATGTTGGTACGGGATGTCTTGAAGAAAACCAAATCCCCATATTGCGCTTGCTCATAGGTAATTTTCTGACCGGTTTGCGCTTGAGATTGTGTTGTGCGTGGCAAATCGAGTTGCCATGCATCTCGGTAAGCAATTTGTACAAAAGCGGAACAATCAATCCCATTTTTACTTACGCCACCCAAACGGTACGGTACACCACTCCATTCGGTAAAAACATTTGAAAAGCTCGGAGTAGAAGTATTGCTGAAATCAGAAGTTGCCGATGATGAGTCTGGTTCTGAAGGGGGCGTTGAAGTGCATCCCACAAGCAGTAACAGAAAAAAAACAGAACAGGTTTGTTTCGCCGTCAACATGAATCACCTTATTGACAAAAAATGGAATAAACAACCATTCCCTAAAAAACATTTGTCTTCAAATTGAAGAGGATAGTTAAGCTAAGGATTGTGTTTCTGGACATAACCATACTGATGATTAGCTTATCTGTCACTCGTTTACGTTGCATACAGCAGATTAGCGCGCAATTTACTTCGGTTGCTGAGTAAGCTTTAGCCTATATAGATTATGCCAATCTCCACTAGATTGATTTAGCGCTCACGAAAGGGCTGAGTCAGCATTTTATCCAACCACTGTTCTCGTGTTTTACGAAACAGTGGCAGACCAATCTTCATCCGTTCGTGGCCCATTTCAGGCTGCGCAATATAAGTTCTAAACAGTCGATCCCATATGGAGAGGAAAAAGCCAAAGTTAGAGTGGGTTTCGTGCACTAATACGGAGTGGTGGACTCGGTGCATGTCCGGTGTTACCACCAATAAACGTAACCATTGATCGATTTTGTAGGGCAGCTTGGCGTTACTGTGGTTAAACATCGCGCTTGCATTCAGCAGCACTTCAAAAACTATTACCGCAATTGGGGAGACTCCCAATAACGTCACCGCACCAATTTTAATCCATGCGGAAATGATAATTTCGAGCGGATGAAAACGACTGCCGGTTGTCACGTCGATGTCTTGATCCGCGTGATGCATACGATGCAGACGCCATAGCAAAGGAATGCGATGAAATAGCAAGTGTTGCCAATAAATCACAGCATCCAATAGGATAACGGAAACAATCAAAGCTATTGTTGGCGGAATTTCTAACCAGTAGAGCAAACCGAATTGCCGGGTTTCTGCCCACTGTGCGGCGCTAAAAGCGAGAAAAGGCATCAGCAGAGAAAGCAAAACGCTATTAAAGCTTACTAATCCAAGGTTGTTTAACCACCGAACTCGCTTACTTTGTGAAAGGTTTTTCCGCGGATAATTGGATTCCCATAACGCGCAGATCACCAATACAGCGAAAAAAATGGCTAATCGAATAAGCTCTATAGATCCATTCATGTTGCTTTCCTCGCACATACTTTTTGCATGCAAACTTTACTGGCGCAAAACCCAAGTGGTCAGTAAAATCGCTGCCATTTTTGAGCCAGTCGTTTGCACCATGAGAATTCACGCGTTTCACCACTTATATCAATATCGTCTAGAACGTTCAACCAAGCCATTTTTAGCACGGGGTGGCAAGATAAGACGTTGTCCTTACTGTCTGGTTGAGTTAACACACTGTTTGTGCGCCCATCAGCCTGATATTGAAAGCCAAGTGGCGGTACTGCTGATTGTCTCTGAAAACGAAGTGTTTAAACCGAGCAACACAGGGCGTTTGATTGCGGATACGGTGAAAGAGACCTATGTGTATCAATGGAGTCGTACTGAGCCAAACCCAGAGATGCTTGCGCTACTCAGTCATCCGGCTTACTACCCAGTACTGATTTTTCCTGCTGATACGGAAGAGGACAAATCCCGCGTGTTAAGCCCGATCCCAACGGAGTTTGCCGGTAAAAAACCGCTGTTGGTGCTGATTGATGGTAGTTGGCGCGAAGCGAAACGCATCTTTCGCAAATCTCCGTATCTTGCACCATTACCTTTGGTTTCGGTGGAGCCGGAACGCTTATCGCAATACATCATGCGTAAATCGGAAAACGAACAGCACTTGGCAACGGCAGAAGTGGCCAGCTTAGTGTTGGAAATGTTTGGTGATCGATGCTCAGCAAACACTTTATCGCTGTGGTTCGATGCATTCAAAGAAACATACCTGACCTGTAAATCACGCAATAAGCCGAGTATTACTAAACCCGCATTGCAACGATGGATTGCACACCAGCAAAGCGAGAGCTGCCTCTAAACTTGATTGTGAAGCTGAACACTTATTGCGCAATTAGTGGCATTCGCAGGATAAATAAGTGGTTTGTCACGGACTGTTGGCACCGCCTTGTGGATAATACGCGTCACTTTTATGTTTTTTATTTTTTCCCCAAGGCTGGGATAGGAAATTGAGGAGAGAAGGCCATGTATTACGGCTTTGATGTTGGCGGAACCAAAATTGAATTTGGTGCGTTCAACGAGCATTTAGAGCGTGTAGCGACTGAACGTGTACCGACACCGACCGATGATTATGCAAAATTAATCGACACCATCGCTGGGTTGGTACAGAAATACGATGCTCAGTTTGGAGTGGAAGGCACTGTTGGTCTTGGTATTCCGGGAATGGAAGATGCCGATGATGGTTGCGTATTAACGGTGAACGTACCTGCAGCAAAAGGTAAACCACTGCGCGCTGATCTGGAAGCGAAACTGGGTCGCACTGTAAAAGTAGAAAACGATGCTAACTGTTTTGCACTCTCTGAAGCTTGGGACGATGAACTAAAAGATGCCACATCCGTTATGGGCTTGATTCTAGGCACCGGCTTTGGCGGCGGATTAGTCTACGAAGGCAAAGTGTTTTCAGGCCGTAACCACGTTGCAGGTGAAATTGGTCACATGCGCCTACCGATTGATGCCTGGTTCCATCTTGGTGAAAAAGCGCCATTGCTCAGCTGTGGTTGTGGTAACAAAGGTTGTATGGATAACTATCTTTCTGGTCGTGGTTTTGAGCTGTTGTATGAGCACTACTACGGCGAAAAGAAAAAGGCGATTGAGATCATCAACGCACAGAAAGAGGGTGAAGCCAAAGCCGTTGAGCACGTTGAGCGCTTTATGGAGCTGTTGGCGATCTGTTTCGGTAACATCTTTACCGCGAACGATCCACACGTCGTTGTGTTAGGTGGTGGTTTGTCAAACTACGATCTGATTTATGAAGAGATGCCAAAGCGAGTGCCTAAGCATCTGCTCTCTGTTGCGAAATGCCCGAAAATCGTTAAAGCCAAACATGGCGACTCCGGTGGTGTGCGCGGAGCGGCTTTCCTCAACATTAAATAAGTTGAAGATCAGCAGAATAAATTAAGGGCTTGCACTGCAAGCCCTTTTCCCCTTCCTACTTGAAGTTGCAGCGGTGTTGGCTGCGTTCATTCACCCCAATCACATAGTTTGTCTATGCTCATGGGGATTCACTCGCTTGCCGCCTACCTGCAACTCCAAGTAGTTTGGGTATCGGTATTTTAAAATTACAGCTAAAGCATATTGGCTTAGCGAGTCGCTTTTGGTTTTTTGCCTACACCAAAATTCTCTTTGGGTTGTAGAG
Source organism: Vibrio mimicus (assembly GCF_019048845.1). Classification (NCBI taxonomy): domain Bacteria; kingdom Pseudomonadati; phylum Pseudomonadota; class Gammaproteobacteria; order Vibrionales; family Vibrionaceae; genus Vibrio; species Vibrio mimicus. The sequence continues at coordinate 1,767,894 of NZ_CP077426.1, read as the reverse complement.
TGATGATGCCAAAACCGAGCTTTTTAAAGTGGTTATCACGGAAGTTGCGTACCGATTTGGTATCTGAAATCGCTTCCAGCTGCATCTCCATCTTCAGAAATTCGGTCAGGTCAATGCCTTCAGCCTCGGCAACCGCTTCATGAATGTTGTGATGCTTTTCGTATGAGAAAGTCAGCGTTTTCTCTTGGTTTTTGTAGGTGTAGATGATGGTACGAGCCATGTTTCTCTCTCAACGCTAAATAAACGGGCTAGATTCTGCCTTGAAGTGGGATGATTGTCACGCTTTCACCGACTTTTACCGTATCAATCGCCGGAGCAATTTCAATTAAGCAGTTCGCTTCACTCATTGATCGCAAAATTCCCGAACCTTGCTTGCCCGTGGTACGTACTGTCAGTTGACCTTGCGTATTAAAAGCGTAAACCCCACGACTGAACTCAGTTCTGCCTTGGCGAGAACGCAGATCTTCCAACGCAAGCGCATTGACTTTCAGTGGCTGCCAACCTTGTTCACCTTGCATTTTACGCAGGGCAGGTTCAACAAAATTGATGAAAGAAACCATTACCGCGACAGGGTTGCCCGGTAGCCCGAAGAAAGGTTTTCCAGCAATCTGACCAAACGCCAATGGGCGGCCCGGACGCATATTGATCCGCCAAAAATCAATTTGTCCCAGCTTCTCTAGCGCGGATTTGATGAAATCGGCATCGCCCACAGAAACCCCGCCTGAGGTGATCACCACATCAGCCTGTTTTGCCGCTTGCTCAAGCACTTGCATCATTTTAGCTTCATCATCTTCGATGATGCCGAGATCGATCACTTGGCAACCGAACTGTTTGAGTAACCCCGTCAGGGTATAACGGTTGGAATCAAAAATAGAGTTGGGCTCAATGTCACCGCCGGGCGCTTGTACTTCATCGCCAGTCGAGAAAATCGCGACTTTAAGCGAGCGAAATACGTCCGCGTGTGCGAAGCCCAGTGACGCCAACATGCCCATTTCTGGAGAAAGCAAACGCTGGCCAGAGTGAAACACCGCTTGGCCTTGCGCCAAATCTTCACCAGCTTGGCGTACGTTTTGCCCTGCTTTGATTTTTGCACCCGCAAAACTCACAGCATCGCCGTTTTGCGTGGCTTGCTCACGCATGACCACTGTATCGGCACCTTGTGGCATGGGTGTGCCAGTCATTATCTTCACTACTTCGCCGAGCTCAACCGTTTTCGTGTAATGACTGCCCGCTAACACTTCTGCCACCACACGGTAGCTGTCTCTTTCAAGATCATCACTGCGCAGCGCATAACCATCCATCGCTGAGTTGCGATAGGCTGGTACATTGATCGGAGAGTGTACTTCACGCGCCAGTACGCGTTGATAGCACTCTTGAATCGCTACCGATTCTGTCTCTGCCAAAGGCGAAATGAGCGAAAGGATCTTCTCGCGGCCTTGCTCTACAGAAAGGAAAGCAGGGGATAAGGTGTCGCAGCATGCCGGCGCATTGTTTTTTGAATCTGAACCTACAGATTGCTGCGTTTTCTGTTCATGCCACTTCTTAACATAATCCAAAACGAAATCAGCGATCGCATCGAGATCATTAATGTGCATTTGCGGCAGAACCGTTTCTACCGTTTGATCGGCAGCAATCGCAATGATGTTTTCATCGTGAAGGTAAAGCCAAGGTTTACCGACTTCCGCGCGGTGTAGTTCAATTTTTGGAAAAGCGATATTTTTACAGCCTTCAACCAAAATCATATCGAGCTTTTCAGCATCAAATCGAGTCAACAGATAATCAAACGCCGCTTCGGCATCGGGTGTTTCGGTCATTAACGCATGACGGTTACGCGACGCAATCAGCATTTGAGACGCTCCCGCTTTACGTAAGCGATAACTGTCTTTGCCTGGCTTATCGACATCAAAATCGTGGTGCGCGTGTTTCAGCAGACCAATGCGCAAGCCAGCCGCCGTCAGCTTAGGAAGCAGGGCTTCTAATAACGTCGTTTTTCCGGTTCCAGAATAGGCAGCGAAACCGAGTAATGGCAGGTTAGGGCGTTGAGGATTCTGGTTTGCAGAAGGAATCATGGGTGTAACGCTCCAAATTGCGCCAACTCTTGTGGCGTATTCAAATTAAAAAAACAGCTCGGTGCATCGCTAAAATCGACGTAAGAGGTATGGCATTCATCGTAAAGCAAGATGATTTTGCGATCGCCGCGGGTTAAAAAGGCGCTGAGTTTGGGTAACACGCGTTTATGAAATAGGGTAAACACAGGTTGCTGATGTTCACCATCATGAGCCACTAAAATATCGCTCTCAGGTTTGACAGCCTGACAGAAGCGGGCAACTAAATCATCGCAAATTAACGGGCTATCACAAGGTACAAAACCGACCCAATCGGTTGGAGCATGACATAAACCCGCATGAATGCCGCCTAAAGGACCGGGGTAATCAGGAAATTCATCGCTAATCACAGGCGCAAATTGTTGATATTGGCTTTGGTTGCGATTGGCGTTGATGAGCAAAGTCGGGCTTTGCGGTGCCAGCTTATCGATCACATGTTGAATCAGTGGCTGATCATTCAACTGGATCAGCCCTTTGTCTTGTCCACCCATGCGGCTGGCTTGTCCGCCAGCAAGAATCACCCAGCTAGTGTCCGAAGGTTGAAGAGTGGGAAGTGTCTGTGTGGTTGTCATTTTTTTCTTTCACAATCTGCAGCAAGGGCGACTCTGTCAGTTGGCGATCTTTAATCCACCACTGTTTTTTACACAGCGCCGTGAGGGCGTTGGTTTGGTGGCTAGTGATCACAAGACTGGAGCCGCGCTCTAATAAATCTCGCGCCATTATAACCAATCTCTCAATAGATTCCTGATCCAATGACGCACTCGGTTCATCCATCAGCAAAATAGAAGGCTTGAGAATCCACGCTCGCGCCATCGCCACGCGTTGTTTTTCTCCACCTGAGAGCACAGAAATATGCTCATCGGCCAGCGTTTCTAATCCCACCATACGCAGGGCTGTGATCACTTGCGCTCGTTTTTCATGCGCAGACAAGCCACTGAAACGAATGCCGTACACCACATTTTGATAAACCGTGTCATCAAACAGATAGGGGCTTTGATGAAGATAGACAACTTCTGAGGTCGCGGAAGTCAAAAACAGACGCTGCCACCAAGGCTTATGGCCAAGCACTTTGCCACCACTTGGTTGTAATAGGCCTGCGAGAATTTTCAATAAGGTAGTTTTACCTACGCCATTGTCGCCCTTCAGGTAAATGGCATCATTGGGGCCAATCGAGATCTCTGGAATATGAAATAACACGCGATCTTTAAAACGCATGGAAAGCTGCTGTGCGGTAAGTTTGATCGTCATTATTTGCCTTATGTTCTCAAATAGCCTTTACCCCGTAGGGAAGAGAGCAGAAAGTTAAGTCCTAATGCCAACGCAAGTAGTACCATACCAAGCGCCACTCCTTGAGCAAAAGCGCCTTTGTTGCTTTCTAATGAGATAGCCGTTGGGATGTTGCGGGTCAAGCCCATGATATTCCCGCCCACCATCATTGAGCAGCCGACTTCGGTCACGATACGGGAAAAACCCGCGATGGTTGCAGCCATTAAAGGAAAGCGAGCTTCCCAGACTAAGGTTGCAAAGAGTCTAGGTACGGAAGCACCCAGCGTCATTGAAGTTTCGAGTGAGCGACGATCGGTCGATTGCAACGCACCATGCATCATGGCAACCAGAATCGGAAAACAGATCAGTGCTTGGCCTAAAATCATCGCTTGCTGAGTAAACAGCATCTTCCAATCACCGAGTGGGCCTGCGCGCGAGAGCAACATGTACAGCAGCAGACCGATCACGACAGTCGGAACCGCTTGCAAGGTATTGATCAGCGAAAGCAGAGTCCATTTACCGCGAAAGTTGGTGTACGCCAACACAAAAGAGAGCACCACGGCAGGTACAAGTACCAACGAAATCGCAGTCAGCGAGACGCTAAAGGAGACCGCAACGATCTCCCATAGTTTAGCGTCTAGACTTACCAACAGATGCAATGCATCTAGGGTTGTTTGCCAAAGACTCATCGAGGATTACTGTTTATCCGCATTGGCAACAAAAAGTTGTTGGCCATTCACTTTGTAATCGTTAATCAACTGCTGACCTTTAGGGTTCACCAGCCAATCACTAAATACTTTAGCGGCTTGGTATTGAGTTGTAGGGTAACGCTCAGGGTTGACAATGATCACTTGGTAAGGGTTAAACAATTGCTCATCACCTTCAAACAGCACTTTGAGATCCAGCTTATTGTTGTAAGCCAGCCAAGTGCCACGGTCGGTTAGGGTATAAGCCTGCATTTCAGACGCCATGTTCAGCGTTGGACCCATGCCTTGACCAATCGAGCGGTAGCCACCGAAATTTGGTTCAATTTTGTTTTGTGCCCAAATGCCGAGTTCTTTCTTGTGTGTGCCTGAATCATCACCGCGTGAAATAAACACTGCGCCGCTTTTAGCAATATTTTCAAATACTTTTGCGATGTTCTTTTCATCAGCAATTTTAGCTGGATCACTTTCTGGACCCACCACCACAAAGTCGTTGTACATCAGTTTACGGGGTAGAACACCGAAACCGGCCTCAATAAAGCTGGCTTCTGCTTTCGGTGCATGGGTCATCACCAAATCCACATCGCCATTTTCGCCCATTTTCAGCGCTTTACCTGTGCCAGTGGCGATCACATCCACTTTATAGCCCGTATCTTGCTCAAATTTTGGTAGTAAGTAATCTAGCAGACCCGAATCGTAAGTGCTGGTGGTGGTCGCAAGACGAATACGAGTGTCATCGGCACTGGAAGCCGAGTAACTGACCAAAATTAACGAAGCGGCTGCGAGAGTAAACGTCGTTTTTTTCATTGTGAATTCCATGACTGAGTTGATTGTAGGTTTAATCAAGTGACATTCGTGATTAATGCTAGGTTGTCACCTAATGAAATCAATTGCTGTTTAGTGTATGCGAAAGGGGGATATAGCAAATGGGATGCCAACATCATTCTGGGCAATTCAGGATAAAATTCCCCCTAAAAAGTAGGCTGATCAGGAAAATTTTGTCTAAATTGAGTGACAGATAAATAGTGGTGGGACAAAATGTCGCAAATTAGTCATAGCCAATATAAGGTTAATTGAGTCGTTCTGTCTCAATGAGTTATGGAATTTCCCTATGTCACAAGCCTTGGATCTCAACCAAACACATTTATACCAACCATTTTCTGTTTTAGTCGTCGATGATGAAATCGGCATGCAAATGGTGCTTAAAAAAGCACTGAGCAAATGGTTTTCGCGTGTGGATTCAGCCGGCAGCATTGAAGAGGCGGAAGTGCTGCGTTGCCAGCAACATTACGACTTACTGATTTTAGACATCAACTTGCCCGGACGCTCAGGCATTGAATGGGAAGAAGCCTTTACCGACCCAGATCACCGAGCGGATGTGATTTTTATGACGGGTTATGCAGATCTCGATACTGCCATCAGTGCTCTCAAGTTGGGAGCGAGTGATTTTATCCTCAAGCCATTTAACCTTGAGCAGATGCTGCAAGCCGTACAACGCTGTATGAATAAGCGCCTGAATGAGCGTTTGCAATATGCTTTGCAGCGTGACTTTCAACGCCACTGTACTACGCAAATCATCGGTAGCTCAGTACAAACTGAGTTACTGAAACAGCATATTGTTCAGTTTGCTCCGTCACGCGCCTCCGTGCTGATTGAAGGCGAATCGGGAACGGGGAAAGAGTTGGTTGCGCGCGGCATCCATGAAGCAAGTGGTCGCCAAGGTCCTTTTGTGCCAATCAACTGTGGTGCGATTGCGCCAGAATTGCTGGAAAGTGAACTGTTTGGGCACACCTCTGGAGCATTTACCGGCGCGAAGAAGAGTCGTGAAGGGCTGTTTCGTGTTGCTAACGGGGGCACTCTGTTTTTGGATGAAATTGGCGAAATGCCACTGACGATGCAAGCCTCGCTATTACGAGTTCTAGAGCAACGCACACTGCGCCCAGTGGGTTCGGAAAAAGAGGTGAGTGTGGACGTGCGAGTAGTGGCCGCCACCAACCGCAATCTGCAACAAGAAGTCGAAAATGGACGTTTCCGCGGCGATCTTTACTACCGGCTTAATGTGTTGAAAATCGAAGTGAGTCCACTGCGTGAGCGCAAGCAAGATCTGCACGAACTGCTGCCGTTTTTCACCAAAATGCTCTGTGCAGAACTGGGGATGCCAATGCCAAAATGGGCGTATGAAGATATCTCTTCCATGCAAGATTATGATTGGCCAGGCAATATTCGCGAGTTGAAAAACTTGATTGAACGCTGCTTGTTATTGGGTAAACCGCCTGCTCATTATTGGCGGGAACTTAATGGACTACCTGAACAGGTAGAACTTGAGGTGACAATGTCACCAAATGTCAGTGGCGAAGTTACTTCTAGTGACAATGTCACGCAATCATTTGGATATCCCAATGATTGGCCTTTACGCGCCGTGGAAAAAGCGCATATTCAGCAAATTGTGGCCTTGTATGACGGCAATAAATCTGCGGCGGCGCGTGATTTAGGTGTGGCACGTAAAACCTTAGAACGTAAATACAAAGAGTGGGAAAGCGAGGATATCAGCCATGAAAGCTAAATGGGCTTTGTGGCAAAAGTGGCGACACCGTTTTAAAACCACAGTGCGCTATCGGCTGCTGATTTTGACGTCAGCGCCGATCTTTCTCACGCTACTGGCGCTGATTGCGATCACTGTTTACTGGTCACTGCACTACACTTGGAACAGTGCTTTAATTGATGTTTCTGAGCGGTTAGGTGTCGCACAAAATAGTGTTGCGCTGCTGCAACAAAAACAAGCTAATCATGTTCGTGCGTTTGCTGAGTCGTACGATTTCCGCAAGCGTCTACAAGAGCCGGAAACCCTAAGTATATTGCCACGTTGGGTACAAATACAAAAAAGCCGCTATGGTTTAGATTTTTTGAATTTTGAGCGAGTAGATAGTATCGAGCAGAAGTTTCGTTATCTCGATCTCACCAAGAGAGAATCCTTCTTTGATGTATTGAATGCTGATGAGCTAGAAAAGCTCGATCCCGATTTAGCGAAGCAAGCGCAAATCCCGATTCTTAATTCTCAGCAGATCGAAACTCGGGGATTGGTTAGCCGTACAGTGATTCCAGTGCGCAACGAGTTTGGGGACATTATTGGTTTCTTGGATGGTGGCTTACTGCTTAATAACAGCACAACCTTAGTCGATCAAATTCGGGATCTCATCTATCCAAGCCATCAAGATCAACTTCGTCCGACTGGCACTTTAACTCTGTTTTTGGATGACTTACGCGTCAGTACCAACGTGCCACTGGATAGTTCAATTCACGCAGGTCGTGCCATTGGTACACGAGTCTCGGCTGAAGTGTTTAATCAAGTCCTTAAAGAAGGTGAGCAGTGGGTTAATCTCGCGTATGTGTATGATGCTTGGTACATCACTGCGTATGAGCCCATCCGCGATCAATACAATAACGAAATCGGCATGCTCTACACCGGTTACTTGATGTGGCCATTTTTAAAAGCTTACGTAACCAATATTTTAGAAGTCGGGATCACGACGCTATTTCTGTTGGTGATTTCAGGTTTATTTGTTTATCGCGGCTCGCGCGATCTGTTTCGTCCTATCGAGCGCATTCACCGTGTAGTGAAAATGGTGCAACTTGGTAAAAACCAACGTATCGGGCAACTTGGGCTCGACGATAAACATGAACTTGCACAGCTTGCTAAGCAATTCGACAACATGTTGGATCAGTTGCAACAGCGTAATGAGGAAATCGTGCAAGCGGCGCACGAATTAGAGGAAAAAGTGCAGTCGCGCACAGCCAGTTTGCAAGAGAAAACCGCGCAGCTTGAACACCACATTACTTTGCTTAACCAAACTCGCAATAAGTTGGTGGTGCATGAAAAGCTTGCGGCACTTGGTGAGCTTACTGCTGGGATTGCCCATGAAATTAACAATCCAACAGCGGTCATTCTTGGTAATACCGAGCTAATTCGCTTCCAGCTTGGTGATGATGCCAGCAAGGTTGAAGAAGAGATTGATGCCATTTTGTTGCAAATCGAGCGGATCAGAAACATCACGCGCAGCTTGTTGCAATACAGTCGCCAAGGTGGTGTGCAGGACGAAATCACTTGGCAGCACGTCAACCCGATCATTGATGAGAGTATTACCTTAGTCAAAACCGGCTCTAAAAAGCGCGATATTGAATTTGTGCTTGAGCTGAAAGCGCATAATTCGGTGGAGGTGAATCGTCATCAACTGCTGCAAATTTTGGTTAACTTGCAGATGAACGCGATTCACGCTATGAACGGCAAAGGCCGCATCACGATACGTAGTGAAGATTGGGTTGAAGAGGGGCAAAACCGCGGAGCGGTGATCCACATTGAAGATCAAGGCTGTGGCATTAAGCCGGAAAACCTCAAACGCATTTTTGACCCGTTCTACACCACGAAACGTGAGGGAACCGGGCTTGGGCTTTCGGTTTCACAAAGTTTGCTCAGCCAATCCGGTGGGGAGATGAAAGTGAGTTCAGAATTAGGTGTCGGCAGTACATTCAGCATCTATTTACCTTCCAAAAATGAAGCCAAGCTTCGCGAGACGTTACTGATTCAGTAAACCCATATTAAAAAATCCCCACTAAATTGTCGGTTATTGTGTATGTGATAACCGACTTTCTGGCGAGTTATGCAAATCAGGGCTTGTAGTCTGGGCGCTGAACAAGTAACGTTGCGCAGATTTTTCTATTTGTGATCCCCGTCAGCTTAATTTGGCCACCGAAAGTGCGCCGTTTTAAGTGGCGGGAATGTTAACGCACTAAGGTACAGGCTTTGATTTCTACAGCGAATATCACTCAACAATTTGGCGCTAAGCCACTGTTTGAAAACATTTCAGTTAAGTTTGGCGAAGGTAATCGCTACGGTTTAATCGGGGCAAATGGTTGTGGTAAATCCACTTTCATGAAAATCCTCAGTGGTGAGTTGGACCCAACTGGCGGTAACGTGAGCTACGATCCGAACGAGCGCGTTGCCAAGCTGAATCAGGATCAGTTTGCGTACGAAGAGTTCACTGTGATCGACACCGTTATCATGGGTCACAAAGAGTTGTGGAAGGTAAAACAAGAGCGCGACCGTATTTACGCTCTGCCTGAAATGACTGAAGAAGACGGCATGCGTGTAGCCGATCTCGAAGTGGAATTCGCTGAGATGGATGGCTACATGGCGGAATCCAAAGCGGGCGAACTTCTGTTGGCGGTAGGTATTCCACTAGAGCAGCATTACGGCCTGATGAGCAGTGTGGCTCCGGGTTGGAAACTACGTGTGCTGCTGGCGCAAATCCTGTTTGCGGATCCAGATATCATGCTGCTCGACGAACCCACCAACAACTTGGACATCGACACCATTCGCTGGTTGGAAGATACGCTGAATGCGCGTAACTGCACCATGATCATCATCTCGCATGACCGTCACTTCTTAAACTCAGTATGTACCCACATGGCGGACTTGGATTACGGCGAGCTGCGTATTTACCCAGGCAACTACGATGAGTACATGACCGCAGCAACACAAGCGCGTGAGCGTCTGTTGGCAGATAACGCGAAGAAGAAAGCACAAATTGCTGAGCTGCAAACCTTCGTAGCACGCTTCTCGGCGAACGCATCGAAAGCAAAACAAGCGACTTCTCGTGCAAGACAGATTGATAAGATCAAACTGGATGAAGTGAAGGCATCAAGCCGTCAGAACCCATTCATTCGTTTTGAACAATCGAAAGAGCTGTTCCGTAACGCCCTTATTGTTGAAAACCTCAGCCAAGGTTTTGATCATGACTTGTTCAGCAACTTCAACGCAATTTTTGAAGTGGGAGAGCGTGTTGCCATCATCGGTGAAAACGGTGTGGGTAAAACAACTCTGCTGAATACGCTTGCGGGCGCACTTGAGCCACGTAGCGGTATGTACAAGTGGTCTGAAAACTCGAACATTGGTTACTACGCGCAAGACCACGCTCACGAGTTCGCAGAAGACCTGAACCTGATGGAGTGGATGGGCCAGTGGCGTCAAGAAGGCGATGACGAGCAAGTCGTTCGTAGCTTCTTGGGTCGTATGTTATTTGGCCAAGATGACATCAAGAAATCCGTGAAAGTACTATCGGGTGGTGAGCAAGGCCGTATGTTGCTTGGCAAACTGATGATGCACAAGCCAAACATGCTGCTGCTCGATGAGCCAACCAACCACATGGATATGGAATCGATCGAGTCTTTGAACAACGCCTTAGAGCAATACAAAGGCACGCTGTTCTTCGTATCGCATGACCGTGTATTCGTAGACTCATTGGCGACTCGCATCATCGAAATTCGTGATGGCAAAATCACTGACTTCAAAGGCACTTACGCTGAATTCTTACGTTCACGTGGTGTTGAGGGTTAATTGCCATTACATTGTGCTTTATAAAAATAGTGAACTAAATAGCGTGTTTACTAATATGAACGGCCCCTGCGTGGGGCCGTTTTTTATAATGAGGGCGCTCATTTTTAATAGTCTGCGCTTAAAACCACTATGTGAAGTTTTATTCAAAGTGAATAGTAACGCAGTCAAGCCCTCCTCGTCCAGCGAGTAGTGTTTCAGCTTGATTTAGTTTTCCTCGGAAGCTATCAGGTGCAGCTTCTTTACCAACAAAGTATACCGAGATTCCTGGTACGGTATGTTGGATCCATTGTTGGAAAGCATCATTCAAAACAGAAATGCTGGATGCATTGGTAATGTAAAACTTAGAGTTACCCGTTCCCATAATGCCATTCATCCAATTGACTTCTTTGTTACCAACACGGAATGCCCCTGCTGTTCTTACTGGTGTTAGACCGGCTTCAGTAAGTTGTTGGCGAATTTTTTTATGTATTTCATTGTAATATTTCGCTTGATTATCGAGATCAGTTAGTGTGTTTTGCAACACGACTCGTTCTTCTTCAGTGATAGATGGACTATTCGCTGCATGCTTAACAATAGCTTTGTTGTACTCATAATCATTAATTAATACTTTGCCATTCTCTAGAGGACGAAGTTGCATATCGATATGGAAGCCTGGCTGTGTGAGTATAATGAGATTATCTCGTGTTACTCCTAGTTCCTCTGCCATTTTCTCTTCAACAATTTCGGTCATTGCGATAAAACGCTTTGCTATTGTTCGAGCTTCTGAGTCAGGAAGTCCTTTACGCATTTGCCCTCCAGCCTCTAACATTGTTACATAATGTTTTTCCAAAGCTGGATCACTTGCTATTGTTCTAATCTTGTCATCAATCAGTGAAAGATCAAAGTCCTGAGCGTGATTCGCTGCGTAGGTTAGCTGTTTATATGCATTTGTAACTTCATCTTCCCAATTAAACTCTTTTGGCAGTGTTCTCCCCAATAGCTGCTCGTAGCGAGACTTTATTTTCGCACGAACAATACTTAACTTTGATTCATCAACAATGACCTCTGACACATCTTGATAGTAGGAGAGAAGCTTATATTTAGCTCGTACAAATTTTGCATACTCAATTTGTTTTTCCAATGAATCGAGATTGAATGGAAGCAAGCCAAGTGCATCAAGCATCAGTCGATCTATTTCAGGATCATTGTTTGATTGAGTATAGTAATCTAGTTCCATATTATTAATCTTGGGCTTAGCAATGCTGAGGGTAAAACCACCGGTTTTTTCCATTTGTTGCTTCTTAGCTTCCACTCTTTCATTGTCATATCTTGTGTACAACAAAGCCGTTTGCAGAACAGAATCACGCCCGACAAGTATGTATTGCGAACCATCCTCTCTATGCCCAGCAAGCATGTTGCCACCATCGATGATCGAGAAAGTTTTAACAAGCTCTGCACCAGATCTTTCGGCATAACTATCTGCTAGGCTATACAAAGTGTCGTATAATCCCTGAGTTTCTAAAAAGCCATTGCTGTGATGCCCTTCAAGGATTGCCAAAGGTGAAGTTTTATCCAATCCACCAATAAAATCATAAAACTCATCTTTCGAAAAGCCTAATGAGGCCGAAAAACTTTTGCACCGTCTCTCGACAGCCACATATTATCTTCCGTCCACAGATACATTGGGCTTTGGGTTAGTACGGTAAATCCCTGTTGAATACCAACTTCTGTCAATTCGGCAACTAATTCTGGTTGTATATGATAATGCTCTGGTATGACAACGGTCTTAACTCTATTACTTAGATCATCGACCGCTAGGTTGAAAGTGTTGCTAGTAGATTGGGAGCCAACACGGAAGGTAGAGCTCTCATATTGAGCAGAATCTGTTGGAAATAGGATCGCTTGGTTTGCGATCGCATGACTAGAGACGCTTGCCAGTGCAACAAAAATAGCAAGAGGTTTTAACTTCACAATATATAATCCTGTAAATATCAAAGTTGACATTTATATTAACATGGTGAATTTATAATTCGGTCTTATTGTATGAGAATTTACACAAATCTGACTTTTTTATTCATTGTGAATTTGGTGTAAAGAGCAAAGGAGGTGTTAGTAGAAAGGAACGGACATGGACACCTCCCATAAGCCTATGACGTTGATAACTGAGTGTTTTGAATGTTGCATTTTTGTTTCATTTTATTGCGGCAACATTCAACTAATAGCTTATAGGAGGAGATTTACAAGTCAGTCCACTTGCTCAGTGTGTCCTTTCACATTGAACCCCACTTTGTCAGCACCACTGTACACATGGAAGCGACGACCGGAAGCGCGAGCAATCGTGGTAATGCCAAAACGTTGTGCCAGCTCAAGCCCCATTTGAGTGACGCCGGAGCGAGAGAGCAACACAGGAATGCCCATTTGCGCGACTTTAATCACCATCTCTGAGGTTAGACGACCGGTAGTGTAAAAAATTTTGTCATCACCACGCATATCATTCAGCCACATTTCACCAGCCAAGGTATCCACAGCGTTGTGGCGACCAACATCTTCAACAAAAGAGATCACTTGATCTTCTTGGCAAATTGCACAGCCATGAACTGCGCCAGCTTTTTTGTAAGTGTCGTTGTAGTGGGTTAAGGCCTCCAATGCAGCGTAGATTTGTGACTGTTTAATTGGCTGCTGTGGCACTTGGTAATTCTCAAGCTGCTTCATCACGTTGCCATACATGGTGCCTTGGCCACAGCCGGAGGTAACGGTTTTTTTCTTCAGCGCAGGCTCTAAATGGTCAATGTTTTCACGTGTAACCACGGCTGCCGAATGGGTTTCCCAATCGATGATGACTGAATCGAGCGCTTCAGGATCGGAAATGAAGCTTTGGTTCTTCAAATAACCCAGCACTAAAGCTTCTGGCCGTGAACCTAGCGTCATCAGGGTCACAATCTCTTTCCAATTGAGCAATACGGTGAGAGGGCGTTCACAGGCGATCGATTTCACCAGTTTTTCGCCGTATTCGTCATACACTTCAACTTCAATGGTTTGTAGAGGATTTTCGCTGGTTTTGATGATGGAAGGTTTAGCCACGCTGGATTCCTGTGTATTGCTCGCTTTATCCTCGGTAGACCTGTCAGTGCAAATCTAGGGGTAGAGCGAATAAGAAAAAGTGTCGTCAATGTAGCAAAAAGGGTGCCGAATCAGAAACAACCTTGAATAAAAGTGATGATGTCTTTCTACTTAAATCTATGTATTGACACCAAATGGCGCAATTATTGCTTTAATTTAAACTCTGATTGTTAATTTAGTATGTGTTATGGCTGAACAAACTTCTCCTGAATCCTTAGCGGATAGCATTCATAGCAAAACCGATAGCGCTTGGCCGCTCGCTTGCAACCTTGAGCCGCGCTCGGTCTCGCGTGGCCGTTGGCAAACCACCCAGTGGGTGTTACACAGTTTCGGTTTAACGCCAGAGGCACAGAGTCAATATGTCGCAACACTGCAACTGTATCGCGATGAGCGAACCGACTATCGCTTTAACCTCAGTTCACAAGCGCCCAAACTGTTTTTTGTTGCGGAAGATCCGATTGAAGATCAACCGCTTAAAATTGTGCAATTGACCGCATCGCAAGCCGTCGCCAGCCGTTATATGGATAGCGATTATCTGGTGCTCTCTGCCGATATGCCACTGCCGGTACAGGCGTGGATGGAAGCCTATATTGGCCGCCACGGTGAGTTGCTTGAAATCCGCCGTAAGAAACGTGAAGGAGCGGGGAGGTCTTGTGGCAACTGAGAAGGCGTTCTTTTCCCGTTGGTCACAACGTAAATTAGCCACCGAGCCAGACCAAGAGCCCCAGCTTGATCCTTCAGAGGGCTTGGTCTCTGAGCCTTTGCAATCACAGCAGCTTGCGGGTGAATCCTCGGTAGAAACTGAAAGTGGCTTGGAGAGTGACGCGGTCGAACAACCCCATTCAGCAGAGAATGAAGAACCCAGTGTGGCGAGCTTGTTGGTATCAGGTGCTTCACAAGAACTGAAGAAAGCCGCATTGCGTAAGCTGTTTTTGAGCGGTGAGTTTAGTGAAGTGTGCATGCTGGATGATTACAACACGGATTACAGCAATACCGCCACACTCACAACGGAAGTCGCGCAAACCTTACGTCAATGGTGGAAAGAAACGGATTCCCCGCAGGATGAAGGCGAAGAACAAATCACAGTGGTTGAAGAAACCGTTAAAGAAAATCAAGTCGACGCTGAACTTGCGGATCCTGACCTCGCATCCACCGCTGAATTGGCCGATGCGCTCAATAAAAAACAACCTTCAGAAGCGTTGCCAACGAGTGAGACAAAATATACCTCATAGATGCTAGGGACATTTTGACTTACCCCTCAATAGGTAGGGTGGGACATATTGTCCCACTCCTTGTGTGGACTTCAAATTACTGAGTCATTTCTCGATTAATTCTCTGTTTTTTCATCCGAATTTTTTGGAACGTTATTTGCTATAGCTTGTGTAAAACGAGTCGACGATGCACGTTGGCTCCAATAATGGAAGCAAGCAATGTTAAACAACCTACTACAACAAGCGACGTCTCCAAACGGTCGGGCACGGCAGTATGCGATTGAGCATACGGTTGAGCTGACCAATCTTATTCCGCCTACCGTAAGCTACGAGAGTGGCGGTCACACCTTAATTGTTGGCCCAACCACACTGATTGAACGCATTGCTGAGCAATTGAGCAGCATGGCTTCAATCACTCTACTTTCTGTTGATGGTGAGCCCAGCAGGCAAAGCAATTTGTACTATGCCGACACGGTAGAAATCAGCGGTTTTCTCGGTGCATTCACGGTGAACGTAGAAAACCACGGTAAGCGAGTCAATTTGGCGCAAGCCGCTATAGGTGGAAACACGTTTGATATCGTATTGGATATGTCACTCAACGGTTTAATGAGTGAAGAAGTCCCTGTGCCTGGTTATTTCCCAGTAGGACGAGGTTATCCAAAACTGGCTGATGCGCTCGAAGAGATCCCAACTTTGATGGGTACCTTCGATAAACCTAAGTATTTTCGTCTTGATACAGACTTGTGCGCGCATAGCTCACGTGGAGTGAAAGGGTGTGAACGCTGTGTGGATGCTTGTCCTGCTGGCGCGCTTTCCAGTGAAGGCTCTGATCAAACAGGGCATCGCATTCAAATTAACCCTTATCTGTGTCAGGGTGTAGGAACCTGTGCGACGGCTTGCCCGACCGAAGCGATTCACTACGCGCTGCCCAATCCTACCGATACGCAAAAATTTATTGAGCGATTACTGGCGAATTACCACCAAGCCGGCGGTGAAAAGCCGATCGTGCTGATCTGCAGTTCTCGCCATGAAAGTTACAACGTCATGGCATTGAATGTATTGCCAGACAATGTCATTCCTGTGGTGGTGGAAGAGCTGCCTTCCGTCGGTATCGACAGCTGGTTTGCCGCTTTAGTTAACGGTGCAACTCAAGTGTTGTTTGCGGCGAGTCGTCACATGCCACAAACCATTCAACGCATTCTCAACCAAGAAGTGAGTATGGCGCAGAGCTTACTCACTCACTTAGGTTTGGCCAAAGAGACGATTGATATTCTTTATCTCGAATCGTTACGTGAGGGAATGCCGGTACTGTGTGAACAGCCGCTTGGGCTTAAGTTGGGTGACTTAATCGGTAATAAGCGCGAACGCCTGTTTACTGCGCTGGATGCGTTAGCGGAAACACTCAATGCGGAACCTAGCGTTCAACCACTCAGCATCAGTGCGCCTTACGGCACCATTGAATGCCAAACAAGCGATTGTACTTTGTGCATGAGCTGTGTTGCGGTTTGCCCAACACGTGCACTGCATCCGGCTGGAGATAGCCCAGCACTACGCTTTATTGAACAAGACTGCGTGCAGTGTGGCTTGTGTGTCAAAGCTTGCCCTGAACAAGTGCTTAGCGCTACACCACAACTCAACTGGAACAAAGCGGCACGCCAAGGTGTGGTGACGTTGCATCAAGAAGAACCCGCTAAGTGCCTGCGCTGCCATAAACCTTTCGCACCACAGTCCATGATTACCATGTTGCAAACCAAGTTACGCGGTCACTCACATTTCGCCACGCCGGAAGCGCTCAATCGTATTGCGATGTGCGAAGACTGCCGGGTAGTAGACATGTTTGAAGCCATGGCTCATGACCCTGAGCAGCAGCTCAAGTATTAAGGAGAAAGCCATGCAAGAGCAATCTATGCGTTCACAGTCAACACATTCACAGTCAATGCGTTCAGACATTTACCTGCTGCTCGCCACACTGCTGCGTGATGTGCCTTCAGCAGAACTGTGTGCCTTTCTGGCCGAATTGGACTTTGAGGCCAATGGTACCGAAATGGCGAAAGCGTGGCAGGCGATATCCGTCGCCGCACAAAACGCTCAAGCTGACTCTTTGGCTGACGAGTATCAAGAGCTGTTTATTGGTATCGGTCGTGGTGAAGTCGTCCCTTTTACCTCATGGCATTTGACAGGTTCATTGATGGAAAAGCCGCTGGCCGATATTCGTGATGATTTGAGCCGCTTGGGGCTGGAGCGTGATGAGCAAGTGCGCGAGCCAGAAGACCATATCTCGGCGTTGTGCGAAACCATGGCTTATTTATGTGAGCAAAGTGGTGACGAAAACGCTGACGAAGAAACGCAACAAGCGTTCTTCAACCGTCACATCGCCCCGTGGTTTGGCAAACTGGTGAGCCAAATCCGTCAGGCTCCACATGCCCAATTTTATTTAGCCGTCGCGCAGCTTCTGGACGCTTTTTTGAGTTTAGAACAAGTGGCGATGACACAAGCACCAAGCAGTCGCAAGAATCGTTATCGGATCGAGGTGAAAAACCTGACTGATAAAGCTGAGCAGTGAACAAACCGGAATTAGAAAACAGACGTCTTAAGACGCACAGCTAAGTTGCTAAAACTTAAGCAATAAGGAAGCAATCGATGAAAAAAGAGAACCAAGTAAACCAAAGCAGACGCGATCTGCTTAAAGGGTTAGGCACAGCGGCTGTCGCTGGCGCTGTCGTAGCGGGGGTAAGCACTCAAACGGTCGCAAGTGAATCAAGCACCGAGAGCAAAGAGCCGCTGAAAAAAGGCTATCACGAAACTCAACACATTCGTGATTACTACAACACGCTATAGGAGCCAACCCGATGAGACTCATCAAACGTTCAGACAGCGTGACCAAAGAGCAAAATCAGCTCGGTATTAGCCGTCGTGCATTTATGAAAAACACTTCACTGGCAGCGGGCGGAGCGGCGGTAGGTGCCTCTTTGTTTACGCCGGGCATGATCCGTAAAGCTCAGGCCAGCGAAGTGGATCGCAGCGCAAAAACGGAAGTAAAGCGTACCATCTGTTCACACTGTTCCGTCGGTTGCGGTATCTACGCTGAAGTACAAAACGGTGTATGGACTGGCCAAGAGCCGGCTTTTGATCACCCATTTAACGCGGGCGGTCACTGTGCGAAAGGCGCAGCATTGCGCGAACACGGCCACGGTGAACGTCGCCTGAAATACCCAATGAAATTAGAAGGCGGCAAGTGGAAGAAGATCTCTTGGGAACAAGCCATCAATGAAATTGGTGACAAAGCGCTGAAGATCCGTGAAGAGTCAGGTCCAGATTCGGTTTACTTCCTCGGCAGCGCTAAGCACAGCAACGAGCAGGCCTATCTGTTCCGTAAAATGGCTTCCCTGTGGGGCACCAACAACGTTGACCATCAAGCACGTATTTGCCACTCCACCACGGTTGCGGGTGTAGCAAACACTTGGGGTTATGGTGCAATGACCAACTCATTCAATGACATGCACAACTGTAAGTCGATGCTGTTTATTGGTTCTAACCCAGCAGAAGCTCACCCAGTCGCGATGCAGCACATTTTGATCGCGAAAGAGAAAAACAGCTGCAAAATCGTGGTTGCCGATCCTCGTCGTACCCGTACTGCAGCAAAAGCGGATTACTTTGTCTCACTGCGTCCGGGTAGTGACGTAGCCTTTATTTGGGGCGTGCTGTGGCACGTGTTCAAAAATAACTGGGAAGACAAAGAGTACATCCGTCAACGTGTCTTCGGTATGGATGAAATCCGTGCTGAAGTGGCCAAATGGACGCCTGCAGAAGTTGAGCGCGTCACTGGCGTAAGCGAAGAAGAAGTCTACAACACTGCGAAGATCCTTGCGGAAAACCGTCCGGGTTGTGTGGTTTGGTGTATGGGGGGGACTCAACACACCACAGGTAACAACAATACTCGTGCGTACTGCATACTTGAGCTGGCACTGGGCAATATCGGTAAATCAGGCGGCGGTGCCAACATTTTCCGTGGTCACGATAACGTGCAAGGTGCAACCGACTTAGGCGTGCTTTCTGATACGCTTCCGGGTTACTACGGTTTGACCGAAGGTTCATGGAAACACTGGGCAAGCGTTTGGGGTGTGGATTTCGAGTGGATCAAAAACCGCTTTGACCAAGGCACTTATAACGGCGCGTTGCCAATGGAAACTCCGGGGATCCCTGTCTCTCGCTGGATCGATGGTGTACTGGAAAACAAAGACAACCTGCAGCAACGTGAAAATATTCGCGCCATGTTCTATTGGGGTCATGCGGTGAACTCGCAAACCCGCGGCGTGGAAATGAAAAAGGCGATGCAAAAGCTGGATATGATGGTGATTGTTGACCCATACCCAACGGTTGCGGCGGTAATGAACGATCGCACGGATGGAGTGTATCTACTTCCTGCGACCACTCAGTTTGAAACGTATGGCAGTGTGACGGCGTCTAACCGTTCTATTCAGTGGCGTGATCAGGTGATTGAGCCGCTGTTTGAATCCAAACCTGACCATGAAATCATGTATCTGCTCAGTCAAAAACTGGGGATCGTTGATCAACTGTGTAAAAACATTCGTGTTGAGAACAATCAGCCGTTGATTGAAGACATTACGCGTGAATTTAACCGTGGTATGTGGACGATTGGTTACACCGGACAAAGCCCAGAGCGCTTGAAAACGCACCAACAAAACTGGCACACCTTCCACAAAACCACGTTGGCGGCTGAAGGTGGCCCTGCGAATGGCGATACTTACGGTATGCCTTGGCCATGTTGGGGAACGCCAGAGATGAAACACCCCGGCACGCACATTCTTTACGATACCTCGAAAACCGTAGCCGAAGGTGGCGGTAACTTCCGTACCCGTTTTGGTGTGGAGTTTGAAGGTAAGAGCCTGTTGGCAGAAGACAGCTACTCGAAAGGCTGTGAGCTACAAGACGGCTATCCAGAATTTAGCGATAAGCTGCTGAAACAACTCGGATGGTGGGATGATTTAACCGCTGAAGAGAAAGCGGCTGCAGAAGGCAAAAACTGGAAAACCGACCTTTCTGGCGGTATTCAGCGTGTCGCAATCAAACACGGCTGTATTCCATTTGGTAACGCGAAAGCGCGTGCGATTGTGTGGACATTCCCAGACCGCGTGCCGCTGCACCGTGAACCGCTGTATACACCACGCCGTGATCTGCTAGCTGATTACCCCACGTGGGACGATCAAGCGTTCATCTTCCGTGTTCCAACGCTGTATAAGTCGATTCAAGCGCAGGATAAATCAGTGGAATACCCGATCATCCTAACCTCGGGTCGCTTGGTCGAGTATGAAGGTGGTGGTGAAGAAACCCGTTCTAACCCTTGGCTGGCTGAACTGCAACAAGAGATGTTTGTTGAAGTGAACCCGAAAGATGCCAACGATTTAGGCTTTATGGATGGCGATATGGTTTGGGTTGAAGGTGCAGAGAAAGGCCGCATCAAAGTCAAAGCTATGGTGACACGTCGCGTGAAACCGGGCATGGCGTTCTTACCATTCCACTTTGGTGGCAAATTCCAAGGTGAAGATCTGCGTCCGAAATATCCAGAAGGTACACAGCCTTATGTGGTTGGGGAAGCGGCAAACACCGCCACTACCTATGGTTACGATCCTGTCACCTTGATGCAGGAAACCAAAGTCACCCTCTGTAACATTCGTAAAGCGTAAGGAGCTTACCCATGGCAAGAATGAAATTCCTGTGTGACACCAAACGCTGTATCGAATGTAACGGCTGTGTCACTGCCTGTAAAAATGAAAACGATGATGCTCTGGAATGGGGCATCCAACGTCGCCGCGTGGTCACGCTAAACGATGGTGAACCGGGTGAAAACTCGATTTCCGTGGCTTGCATGCACTGTACCGATGCACCGTGTATGGCGGTGTGTCCGGCAGACTGCTTTGTGCATACCGAAGATGGCATTGTGCTGCACAACAAAGATCTTTGTATCGGTTGTGGTTACTGCTTGTTTGCTTGTCCGTTTGGTGCTCCGCAGTTTCCAAAACAAGCTTCATTTGGTGAGCGCGGCAAGATGGACAAATGTACCTTCTGTGCTGGCGGACCGAACACGGTACCGGGTTCTGAAGAGGAACGTCGTCAATACGGTGCCAACCGTATTGCGGAAGGCAAGCTGCCAATGTGTGCTTCTCTCTGTTCTACCAAAGCGTTGCTGGCGGGTGATGCGGAGAAAATCTCTGATGTCTTCCGTCAACGTGTGGTTGAACGTGGTGCGAAAGGTGCCGGTTGGACGAACGGTGAAGATCTCGCGTATGACGCAACTCGGAGTTAAGTGGCTATGAGACAACAAATTTCTCGCGCCACTCGTTTTGTGCTGCCTTTATTGGCAGCACTGCTGTGCTGGTTGGCTCAACCAGTGATGGCAGAAGAGAACGCAAAACCGGATGTGGTGCAAAAAGAGATGACCCAACTGGCAGGAGCAGACTTTTGGCGTCAGGTACGACAAGGCGAAGCTGGCTACACCACTTCTCAGTCTCCTGAACATGGCGTGTTGATCAGTAAACCGGGTGAAACTTGGTTTATCCTCAAAGAGAAATGGATGTCTCCGGCTGGTGCGGTGGCGATTTTTGGCAGCATTGCGATGGTGGTGCTGGCGTATATTGCGGTTGGCCCACTGATGCTGAGTAAGCCGCGCACTGGACGTAAGCTGAATCGCTGGTCACGTTGGGATAGGGCGCTGCACTGGAGTATGGCGTTTACTTTCCTGACCTTGGCGTTCAGTGGTCTGATGCTGGTGTATGGTAAACACTTCTTAAAACCTTATATCCCGAGTGAGCTGTGGGGCTGGATCATCTATGCCGCGAAACAGTATCACAACTACATGGGACCACTGTTTTTCATTCTATTGATGTTTGTGTTGCTCAAGTGGTGGCGCAAATCCATCTTCAATAAAGTGGATGTGCAGTGGTTTATGAAACTCGGTGGCATGGTGGGTAAACACAAAGGTTCACACCCTTCTGCAGGATTCTCCAACGGTGGTGAAAAGGCCATTTACTGGTTGCTGATTGTGTTTGGTACCTTTGCGGCCATCAGTGGTTTGGTGCTCGACTTCCCGATTTTCGGCCAGACACGTCGTGATATGGAATTGTCGAACTTGATTCATATGTTCTCAGCACTGATCTTAATCTGTGGCTTTATCTTCCATATCTATATCGGTTTGTTTGGTATGGAAGGCGCATTAGAAGGCATGGTGACAGGCAAAGTAGATGAAACTTGGGCGAAAGAGCATCACGATCTTTGGTATGAAGAAGTGAAGCGCCGCGGTGAAATTGAAGAAGTGAGTGTGGAATCTCAACCAGCCTCATTCAATCAAACGAAAGGAGAGGTGAGCCATGAATCAAGATAGAACCCACAAGTCAGTGTGGTTTGTCTACATTGCGAGCCTGCTGACGCCATTCACCTGCTTGCTCTCTGGCGTCATTGGCATCATCTATGCCGGTTATCGATTGGATAAAAACCAAGATGGTGAGATCGCGAATTCACACTACTATGGGTTAATTCGCAGTTTCTTCCTCTATCTCACTTTCTTCGTGGTGTTGATTGTGACGGTGGCGACCACGAACGGCATTATCATGGGTGTGAATCGCTACTGGATGCCGGAGTCATGGCTTGCCAAGCTCGGGCATGGCATCCCTTATGTAGGCGCTATCATTGCTGTAGGGGCAATCTCCATTTGGATCTGGCGCATGATTCAAGGCATGCAACAGTACCAACGCAACTTACCGCACGCCCCGTCAACTGGGCCTAATTTGTAACCCCGATACCCGGTCGTTGAGCCGGGTATTTTTTACTTTGAAAAAGTCACTTTGCTTGATTTTTGTGCGCGCTGTTTTGGTGCTATAACACCAAATTGGTGCAAAACTATTGCAAAATGTAAATGTCTCTCCTGCTTTTCATCTTGTCCAATCTATAAATAGCTATATTTATCAGTATATTGATCCGATCTTTTTTAAACGAACAGCTTTATTAAAAAATTGGAACAGCTTTTGCTGTGTCGAGATAAATCTTCTCTTCTCACCAACTTGGTGAAAATAACAACAAAGCACAGGATAAGTGCATAACAGACAATGGAGTATCACAACAATGAGCGATAGCGTAAGTCAGGTGCAAGGTGCCGTTCAAACCCTGACTCAAAGTTCGGACACCTTATTTTTGCTGCTCGGGGCCATCATGGTGTTCTTGATGCATGCAGGTTTTGCTTTCCTTGAAGTCGGCACGGTTCGGAAGAAAAATCAGGTTAACGCGTTGGTGAAAATCTTGGCTGATTTTGGGGTTTCCACGATTGCTTATTTCTTTATTGGCTATTGGATTGCTTATGGGCATCATTTCTTTACCGATGCAGCAACCTTGTCGCAAGGCAATGGTTATGACTTGGTAAAATTCTTTTTCCTACTGACCTTTGCGGCGGCCATTCCTGCGATTGTGTCTGGCGGTATTGCTGAACGCGCTCGATTCTATCCGATCCTTTTCGCGACATTTTTTACGGTTGGGCTGGTTTACCCTTTCTTTGAAGGGATCATTTGGAATAGCAACTTTGGCGTACAAGACTGGTTTGCAGCCAATTTAGGCGCACCATTTCACGACTTTGCTGGTTCCGTCGTTGTTCACGCTGTCGGTGGTTGGATTGCGCTGGTTGCCGTTGCTTTCTTAGGAATGCGTCGTGGGCGCGTGCGCGCAGGCAAACACACTAACTTTGCTCCCTCTAACATTCCCTTTTTAGCGCTTGGTGCATGGATTCTATGTGTCGGTTGGTTTGGCTTTAACGTGATGTCAGCGCAAACCTTGAATGGCATCAGCGGATTGGTGGCCATGAATTCTTTAATGGCGATGACTGGCGGCATTCTAGCGGCGTTAGTCGCTGGGAAAAATGACCCAGGCTTTATCCATAACGGCCCCTTAGCGGGCTTGGTTGCGGTGTGTGCGGGTTCTGACTTAATGCATCCGCTAGGAGCGTTAGTAACAGGTATCGTGGCTGGGGTAGGGTTTGTCTGGTTATTTACCACCTTACAGAATAAAACCAAAATTGATGATGTACTCGGTGTATGGCCATTGCATGGTGTGTGTGGTGCATGGGGAGGCATTGCGGCCGGAATCTTTGGTCAAACAGCTTTGGGGGGCTTGGGTGGCGTAAGTCTCGGTACTCAAATTGCTGGAACTCTACTGGGGATCGTGATTGCATTGTGCGGCGCTTTGATTGTGTATGGTGTACTGCACAAAGTAATGGGTCTACGCTTATCCCAAGAAGATGAGTTTAATGGTGCCGATTTAGCGATTCACAAAATCTCCGCAACTAGCGAAGAGTAATCTAACGAAAAATAATCCAGATTTTCATGGGCTTCTTAGTAGGGAAGCCCTCAATTCCTCTCCAACTAATTCTTCAACCGCTCTCTCGTTCCTCTAATCAATAGCCTTGTTACTACTATGGTCTAATCCCCGTTTTCTAGGGTTGGTAACGCTTCGGTGTTAAGCTTAAACAAAAGCCGAGAAAAGGAATGGGTTATGAGCTTACCGTATCGACATATTGTGATACTGACTGGAGCAGGGATCTCTGCGGAGTCTGGTATTCAAACTTTCCGCGCTCAGGATGGGCTGTGGGAAAATCATCGTATTGAAGATGTGGCGACACCAGAAGGTTTTCAGCGCGATCCGGATATGGTGTTGGAGTTTTATAACCAACGCCGCCGTAAATTGCTCTCTGATGCGATTTTGCCGAATTCGGCACATCTTGCCCTCGGTAAACTAGAAAAAGAATTGCAGGGCAGTGTGACTGTGATTACCCAAAACATTGATAACTTACACGAACGCGGGGGCAGCAAGAACATTATTCACATGCATGGTGAGCTACTGAAAGCACGTTGTCCTGAAACCAATCAAACGGTGGAGCAAACAGAGGATATCCGTATTGGTGATCTATGCCACTGCTGCCAGATGCCCGCGCAAATGCGCCCACACATTGTTTGGTTTGGCGAAATGCCACTACGCATGGGTGGTATTTATGCCGCGCTTGAACAAGCGGATCTGTTTGTCTCTATCGGGACGTCAGGGGTTGTCTATCCTGCAGCCGGTTTTGTGCATGACGCACGTATGCATGGAGCACACACGATAGAAATTAACTTGGAACCCAGCGCAGTCGAAAGTGAATTTGCAGAGAAACGCTACGGTAAAGCCAGTATTGAAGTACCAAGGTTAGTAGAAGAAATTCTGGCTGCACAAAAACGTGCGATGCATAGTTCAGCAGAGAATAGCTCAGCAGGTAAACAATACAAACACGCTTAGTTAATAGCCGATAAGAATAAGCGGATAAAAAAACGCCCCGACAAGCGGGGCGTTTTTGTGATACTGCATCCTCTAGTGCGGGGCATACCCACTCAGGAGTCTATCCAACGAAATGATTAATCGCGGAAGTTGTTGTATTGCAGTGGCTGTTCAAGATTTGCTTCACGCAACATCGCCATCACTTCTTGCAAATCATCACGCTTTTTACCCGTCACGCGAACTTTGTCGCCTTGGATAGAAGCTTGAACTTTGATTTTGGCATCTTTGATCAATTTAACGATCTTCTTCGCGAGCAGAGCTTCCAAGCCTTGCTTGAATTCTGCATCTTTGTGCCAGTGCTTACCGATATGAACAGAGTCTTTGGCATTCATGGCGCGAGCATCAACACCACGCTTGGCGAGGTTTCCGCGCAAAATGTCCATCATCTGACCAAGCTGAAAATCATCTTCTGCAGACAACTTTACTGTCTCTTCTTTCAGCTCAAAACGGGCATCAACGTTACGAAAATCGAACCGAGTAGCCAATTCACGAGTTGAGTTTTCTACTGCGTTACGCAGTTCTACAGCATCAATTTCTGAAACAATATCAAAAGAAGGCATGAGGTATTTCCTTAGTTACGAGAACGACGGACTTTGATGGATTGTGCCAACATGTCAAGCATGACGGCAGTATCATCCCATCCTAAGCAAGGATCGGTGATCGACAGTCCGTATGTCAGGTTATTGAGGTCGTGCATTGGCTGGTTGCCTTCTACAATAAAGCTTTCTGCCATGATACCTGCAATTTTATGGCTTCCTGCCTCGATCTGTTGGCAAATATCGCGCGCTACTTCTACTTGTTTACGGTGCTGCTTTTGGCAGTTAGCGTGGCTGAAATCTACCACCAAACGTTCTGGAAGGTTGAATTGCGCCAATTGTTGGCAAGCATCATCAATTGACGCTTCATCAAAGTTAGGCCCTGTATCACCGCCACGAAGAATGATGTGACCAAATGGGTTACCACTGGTGCGGTAAACCGTCATCCGGCCATTCTTATCTGGTGAATAGAAGTAGTGCGATGCTTTCGCTGCACGAATCGCATCAATCGCAATTTTCACATTGCCATTAGTACCGTTTTTGAATCCAACTGGGCAGGAGAGAGCAGAAGCCATCTCACGGTGAATTTGCGACTCAGTAGTGCGCGCACCAATAGCGCCCCAAGTGATAAGGTCAGCGATGTATTGACCCGTAATCATGTCGAGAAATTCCGTCGCCGTTGCCAAGCCTAGCTTGTTAATGTCGAGCAGTAACTGACGTGCTTTGTTTAAGCCCGTTTCTAAGGCGTAGGAGCCATCGAGATTTGGATCCGTAATTAAACCTTTCCAACCTACAACCGTGCGTGGTTTTTCGAAATAGGTACGCATTACGACAAAGAGTTCATCTTTGTAATTTTCTTGCAATGTTGCAAGGCGGCGGCCGTAATCTAGCGCAGCATCGGTATCGTGTACCGAACAAGGTCCAACAATCACTAAAAGGCGATCATCAGCACCAGTGAGAATATTTTCGATTTGACGACGAGACTGCGCAATCCTTAGCGCGACTTCATCAGTAATGGGGTGTGCGTGACTAAGTTCTGCCGGAGTAGGCATAGGTCCCAATGCTTGGGTTCTTAATTCATCGGTTTTCAGTGGCATAGGAGCGCGTGTCCTTTTGTTGCGAAGCGCTAAAGATAACGAATTTGTCAACGAGAATAAACCACTGCACAGCAAACAGATTGGGAAATGGGTGTAAATTGACTTGAAGAAAGATTGTTTGGCGAAACTTTCCGCACACATGAGCCTCGCAGGATTAACTTCATCACACTTTCCGATTCAGGAAGTGTTGCTGCCTGGTGTTTTGTTAACAATTGTTTGACATTTATTCAGCAATCAATTGAAGTGGTCGGACAACTTACTGTTGCGGAGTTTTTATGCTGTCACCTTTAGCTAGAGCTAACCTCTATCTCAATCTCTTCGGTTTTTTCAAAGTACCTTTGATTTGGGCATGTCGCCCCAAAATACTCACACTTAATGATCACGCTGTAGAAGTACGCATTCCTCTGAAAAGACGCAACAAGAACCATCTCAATAGTATGTATTTTGGTGTGTTGGCTGTTGGTGCTGATGTGGCTGGCGGCTATATGGCAATGCATAAAGCCAAACAAAGAGGCAGCAAGGTGTCATTAGCTTTCAAAGCGGTGAGGGGCGAATTCCATAAACGCCCAGAAGCAGCGGTGCATTTTCATTGTGTTGAGGGCGAGAAGATTGACCAGATGCTGGATGAAACGATTCGCACAGGCGAGCGGGTTAACCAAGAGGTGCATATTATTGCGACCTGCCCAAGTCTGCATGGCGATGAGCCTATGGCTGAGTTTTGGTTAACCCTTTCGCTGAAAGTCACTAAGTCTGAGGGATAGATTCAATATCCACAATTCGGCTTCGGTTAAGCACGATTTTCCAACGATAGTAAGTTGGTTCGCCTTTATGGTGGTTTTCTTTCACAATCAGGTTCAGTAAATGGCGTTTTTCCACTGATTCACGACTCACTTGTCCATTATTGAGTTGGTAAATGTGATTCGAACCTTTGTCCATCTGACGCATGATCGAACGCAGATCGATCATCAAAGTTTCGCGCGTTTCCTCATAGCCACTCATAAAGCGAGACGTCGACATTTCAGTATGAGAACGATAATGCAGGATCTGCTCTTCACGCTGCACAATCCGCTTTTTACGAATCGCTTGAATGCGGTCGGGCAAATCACTCAACTTTTTGTAATCTAGCCACTCTTCTTTATCGCCGACTTGTTTACCTGTAGTAGGGTCGAAATAGTGACGACGCCACTTAGGCCGACCTTTGCGGATCCAACGCCACATCATGTCACGTAGATCATCTTTAAAAATTTCCCGTAGGGCATAGATGAAAGACATCGCAATGATGAACGAGGCGGTAATCTCCCCCCAGTAATCGCGCGCTGAAATAGCCGTTATAGTCACTGCGACCATCACCAAGCCTGTGGCTAAGCCTTTTACCGCCCGTTTGGTGTTATTCCCTAGAGAAGAGATCTTTTCATTTAGGATAACGGGATGCTCAATCAAACGACGAAGTAGGCGCATTTTATTACTCAGGCGAGTGATGTCTTGGTTAGCTTTATCGGAGTTGTACTGATTGAGAGCTCGATGTGCTTGCTCTTTCTCCACCAAGGTTATCAAACGCTCTTTATTCGTCTTGTATTCATTATCACGCGTCATGTGCGCAATCATGGATAAGAAACTCTGCTCGGTATACCAAGAGAGGTAGTTATCAATGTTGGCATAATAGCGCTTAAGCTGCTCTTCATAAGGAATGCTACGACGCAAACGGCGCAGAATATCCAATGATAACTCAATGACGCTATCCACTTCTTCGGTGGTAACTGTATCACTGGTGTTGTTGAGTTGAGAGACGGCTTTATCTAGCGCAATCACATACTGGTATGCAAACAAGCTCAAACTCACTCGGTACTGAGTGGAAGAGAGATGTCCACGTTGAGCGAGGCGGCTGTGAACCAACGGCAAGAGGATCTGATCACTGTGATAAGCCCGCTGTTGGTGAATAGAGCTGTAAAAAAACTCAGACTCAGAGATCACTTCGGGTGAAATATCCAATTCACCGGGAATAAAAAGGTAAAAGTTAAGATCGAGCTTCTTACTGCCCGTCATCTGACTGACAATCGTCAAGGTTGCCGCATCTTGCTGCTCTACGGTGATCAACGAAAACTCCTGTAAAAATTGCCGGATTTATTGCTCGAATGCGAGAAAGCATAACAGAGATAACGTATAATCTCTGCAAATTTGCTGTGAGACAGTTTTATATGATTAACATTGGTCAAATTAATAGTTTAGAAGTGGTGAAATTCGCCGAATTTGGTGTTTTTTTGGATGCGGGTGAATACGGTACGACCTTGCTGCCTAAGCGTTTTGTGCCAGAAGGTACTGAAATCGGGCAGTTTATCGACGTTTTCCTCTATTTCGATTCAGAGAACCAACTCGCAGCCACGACTGAAACGCCAATCGCTCAAGTGGGCGAGTGGGGCTTAATGAAAATCGAAGGGGTTAACAGCACTGGTGCATTTGCTAGCTGGGGAATCAAAGATAAAGATCTTCTGATCCCGTATAGTGAACAGCGTGCTCGTTTTGTTGCAGGTCAAACTGTTTTGGTTTATGTCTACACCGATAAGGCTTCTGGTCGAATTGTGGGAACAACCAAGTTCAACAAATTATTGGATAAAACGCCCGCCAAATACACGCTAAACCAACAAGTCGATCTACTGATTGCCGAACGTTCTGATCTTGGTTTTAAAGCGATTGTTAATGGTACTCATTGGGGAATGATTTTCTCCTCAGACGTGTTTGGCAAACTGTTCATCGGTAAGAAGCTTAAAGGCTACATCAAGAGCGTTCGTGAAGATGGCAAAATCGATCTCTCACTGCAAAAAGTGGGGGTAGAAAAAATGGATGAATTAAGCACTAAGATCTTAGAAACCTTAGAAAAGAAAGGTGGTTTCTTGCCTCTGAGCGATAAATCAACTCCAGAAGCGATTTTCGCTACCTTCCGCACGAGCAAAGGAACGTTCAAAAAGACCATCGGTGGCCTATATAAACAAGGCAAAATTGTGATAGAAAATGACGGAATTCGCTTAGCTTAATCCTGAAACTTCCCAAAAAAAGAGGCCCAAAACGTAAGGTTTTAGGGCCTAGGGGAATGGCTCCAAAGAGCCTGCGCTAATGGAAAATGTAGGAAGTTGCTTAACCCTAAGAATAGTACAGATACTGAAATTAGCGACAGGCTTTTAGAATTTCATACTATAGTTTAGCTGCTCAAAATAGATTTTTATCTCTAACTAGCTCTCTTGGCAGTCCATTCTTCACTCGGTTACCTACCCATTTCCCTAACCCAATCACATCGTTAGCGTAACGGACGATCACCTCTCCTTGACCACTTTGTCCTTCTGGTCTGACATCTCGACCCATAAACCATTCTCGTGCTTGTGCAGTATCCAAATCCACACTGTGATTGATACTTTCAGCGGCCAAGCAGGTTGCCACTTGATGCTGCCAGCGGTATCCGGATTTATGTGCTTCAGCAATTTTTATCCCCATGCGAGAAAAGCGCAGCTCACCAAGCAATGGTTCCAATGCTTGGGGGAATAGCCAGACATCATTATCACGCAGCCAGACCTGTGAATCCGAGGGCAGCTCGATCCCAAGAGACTTTTGAAGTTGCTGAGCAATCTCAGCTTGCTGTTTATGGCTCGCTTTGTTAAACGGAAACTTGCCTAATCGCTTGTGGACCTCTGGCGTTGGGACGGAGGCCAGTTTACGAATTTTCGCGACAAAAAAGCCTTCACAATCGTACATTTGCGGAAAAATGTGCAGAAAACCTTCGTCGGTCAACGCAATTGAGGCGTGCTCAAACAAATTACCCAGTGATTCAAAGCTAACCGCATCACCATAAGTCTGCTTTAAGTGCCAGCATACTTGCTGATTTTCTTCACGGCTCAAGGTACAGGTTGAATACACCAGCGTGCCGCCCACTTTTAAGGCCTGAAACGCGCTTTCAATCAACGCTTTCTGAGTGGATGCGATACTATTAATCGCATCCATGCTCCAATTCTTCATCGCATCGGGATCTTTACGGATCGTTCCTTCACCAGAGCAGGGCGCGTCAATCAACACAGCATCAAAACGTTCGGGAAGCCAGCCTCCAAATACACAGCCATCAAAATTGGTGAGCGCTGTGTTGCGAATTCCACAGCGTTCAATATTGGCGTGGAGCACTTTCACGCGGCTCGCGGAAAATTCGTTTGCCACCAACACACCTTGGTTTTCCATCAAGGCTGCCATTTGTGTGGTTTTAGATCCTGGAGCGGCTGCCATATCCAATACGCAATCATACTCTGCATCTCCCATGAATAATGCGGAGACAGGCATCATCGAACTGGCTTCTTGGATATAGAAAAGTCCTGCCATATGTTCGGCAGTATTACCAAGAGGAACTTGGCTCTCATCGGCTTCTATCCAAAAACCATTCTCACACCAAGGTACAGGCGATAACTGCCAATTTTTCTCAGCTGCGCGTTGGCAAAATTCTGCTACAGAAATTTTGAGCGTATTCACTCGAATGCTTTTTCGTAATGGCCTTTGGCAAGCAGCGATGAAATCGGCAAGCGATGTTGAATCAGGCAGTATTTTCGCCATCGAAGCAATAAATTCTTCGGGAAGAGAAATGTTCGGATGCACAGGCAGGTTCCGTTGATGAATAAGGCCGGCGATTATAACCAGATAGCCGCATGACATAAAGGTTAGCCTCAAAAGTAGAAAAGCAGCCTTAGGCTGCTTTTCGTTATGATCGATGTTCAATTATGGCTTGGGAATCGGTGTACGCCACTTATTCCATTCTTCCTGAGCTTGAGGGTAGAGATAAAAGGTATGACCCTCAGGGGCGGCAGCGGGGAGCTGTTTTTGCTCTGGCGTTGCGAAGGTGATGCCACCTCGCAACATGCTGTCAAAAGTACCCGCTTTAACGTTGGCACCGGTAAGCCCGATGGACATATCGAGCCCTGACACGTTCCAAAACACACTATTTTGACGAAGCAGATAAGTGTACTGAGGTGCTATGCGTATCGTGGTAATCACTCGATCCGCGAACTCTCCCAAACGCACATCAATCACTTTACCAACTTCGATATCACGGTAGAGAACCGGTGTTCCTACGCTCACAGAGCCGCGTTTTTCACTCTGCAATGTATAGGTTTTCCCTGCGCCACCATGACGTGCTTCTTTATGTAATTCAAACTCAAAGCGACTCTCGCCTGTTCCCGGTTGTACTTCGATACTGTGACCTAAAAGGTTTTGTACATTCTCAATACCACTTAAGCCAATTTTGGCTTGTGAGAGCCAAAACTGTGAATTTTTCTTGGCAATTTTAGGGGCATATTGCGGCTCAATACGCGCAGAAAGTTTCACAAAATCAGACTCAAAATCGGGAGTGATTTCAAACACCTCACCAATTTGTACGCCTTGGTATTGTACTGGTGTGCCCACTTTGATTCCCAGTGTACCCAAGGCTGTCAGGGTGATTTTCTCGCCATAACGACGGGCATGATCATAGTCGTTATACAGTTTCCACATCGATCCCACTTTGTTTTCGATACCGGGTAAATTATCAAACGCAATCCCACCACGAATTAGTGTCTGCAGTGGTGCCGCTTTGACATCGACCCCGTCCATCGACGCCTTTATTTCAACACCAGAACGATTCCAAAACACGGTATCTGGCGTTAATAAATGCTGATATTGCTTTTCGATGGTGGCTGCAATCTGCACGCCTTTCGGTGTTAGTGTAAAACCTGAAATGCTGCCGACTTTTAAATTGCGATAAAGAATAGGGGAGCCAGCATTGATCGAGGGCAACTCATTGGCAAACAGGGTTAACGAACGAGAGCCCGACTGATTATATTTCGCCAACTCTGCTAACGATTGATTCGAGTAGAGGCGATATTGTTCAAGAGGCGTACTGCTGCCCTCACTGGCAAAGCTGATCGAGCCAAGTAAGAGTTGTTTAGCTGGTGGAATGGAAACAGAAAAGCCAGACTCCGTGAGTTCTGCTGAAGCGCTGCCCGTGACATAAAAGCGGTTTTGCGAACGGATCAGCGAGCCATACTGCTCATCAATCAGAACATTGAACTCAACATAATCGAGTTTGAGATTCACGGCGGTTACGCTACCCACGGCAACCCCACGATACAAAATCGGGGTTCCCGCTTCCAAACCAAACGAGTTATCCGCCACTAAGTTAAAGCTAATACTGTTCGAACGAGCGTATTTAAACTCGTTTTTGCGTACCGCATGAAAATTACGCGTGCGTTCACCTTCACCGGGGATCAGTGTCAGGTAATTCCCTTTAACAAAGTTTGCTAGGTTTTCTACACCCGCTAATGATACTTGGGCTTCTTCCAATACAAATTGGCTGCCACTGTTGAGCATGTCACTAAATGCAGGCTGAATGGCGGCAGAGGCCGTGATGGCTTTGCGATCATCACTCAGTTGTAAATCGGTAATCTGGCCAATTTCAATACCGCGATACATGATTGGAGCGCCCGCAGCGGAGATGTTGTTGTCATCTGGTAGTGTGATTGATACAGCAATCCCGCGCCCTGCGGTTTTTAAATCTCGGTACAAGCGAAATTGGGCATTTTGTTCAACTGGCTTGCCTTCATCTGGGGAGTCAACAGCAATGGATCCTCCAATTAATGCGCTCAGGCTTTCTAAGCGAACGTCGACACCTTCAAAACCGATACTGGCACCCACACCGCTCACATTCCAGAAACGACTTTCTGTATTAATAATGTGTTTATATTCCTCTTTAATTGAGGCTTGAATGATCACTGATTGAGCATCCTCATCCAATTGATAGTTGAACACTTCGCCAATTGGGATCTTTTTGTAGACAATTTGTGAGCCAACAGAAATGCCACCCAGATCTCGAGCTTTCAAAGAGATAGTAAGACCCCGCTGTGCTAATAAATCAGAAGGGGCTGATTCTAAGGCTTGGTATTTGGTTGGGTAGTCCTCCTGATGGAGGGCTCCTGGCTGAATAGCGATATAGTTGCCGGAAACCAGAGCATCTAACCCTGACACTCCCGACAAACTTGCAGTTGGTTTCACCATCCAGAACCGAGTTTGAGTGGAGAGTAGCTTGGTGGCCTCAGGATAAATATCGGCCTCAACATAAATACTGTTCAGGTCTTCGGATAACTTAATGTCGCGCACCATGCCGACTTCTAAGCCTTGATAGCGAATCGTGGTTCGACCGGCAATCAATCCTTGCGCATTATCAAAGTGAATTTGAATCCGCACTCCAGCATCATGCACCGCTTTAAACACTAACCAACCAGCTAAAATCATGGTCACAATCGGCAAAATCCACAACGGAGAAATTCCCCGATTTTTGCGAATATCCGGTGTATACGAGTTTTGTGTTGTATATTCTTGACTCATTCAAACAACCTATTGTTGAGTACGGGTAACATTGGGCTCATCCCAGAGTAAGCGAGGATCTAAACTTTCCGCTGCCAACATAGTGAGAACCACAACCATACCAAAAGCCACAGCCCCATAGCCGGGGGTAAAATCGAGGATCTGTCCTCGGTCGACCAAAGTGAGCATGATGGAGATAACAAAGAGATCCATCACAGACCATTTACCAATCCATTTAATGCCACGATAAATCATCATTCGCTGGCGTTGATGCACTTCATGCTTAAATTTTATTGCCAGTAACAAATAGCCAAGGCCTACGATCTTAATCACGGGTACCACAATACTGGCCACAAAAATAATGACGGCAATACCCCACATACCACTTTTTACTAATGAGGCCACTCCAGAGAAAATCGTATCCTCCAAACGTTGCCCATTGGTGATCAAAATGGAGATCGGTATTAGATTCGCCGGAAATATTGCCACGGTTGCGGCTAATACATAAGCCCATGTACGTTCGATAGAATTAGGCTTTCGGTGAAAAAGCTTTTGCTGGCAGCGCACACAACGATCGCTTTCTGGCTGAGAAAGATGGCAGTTATGGCAGTGCACTTGCTTTAAAGGTAAATCGTAATCCGCTTCCTTCTGCCAAGTCTCCCAATAGCGGCGTGTACTGATCCGACTGAGTAAGAGCACAGTGAAGAGTTGTAGCAATACTAACCCCAACAAGCCTGGGCCAACGTAGATATCGGAATAATCTTTGAGCTTAAAACAAGAGACTGCAACACTAACTAAAAAAACATCCAACATGACCCACGCTTTAAGATGATGTATCAGTTGCAGTGAATGGCGTAACGTTCGAAAATGACGAAAATGCAAAGCCCAATGAGCACTAACCACACTCAAGCACAACATCAATGGTGCAATCGAGCTACAAAACAGAACTAACAGCGCGAGTGGCCAAAAGCCTTCTTCCCAAAGAGCGATAACCCCTTGAGGTAAGTTGGCAGGGATCATCATCCCAAATAAGCGAATATTGATATAACTGAAAAAATGAGAGGGGATAAACAGTAGCAGGCAAGTAACGGCAAGCGCTAAGTTACCAGATAAAGAAGGAGTGCCCCCACGATAAAGTTGAGTGTCACAACGAGGGCAATACGCAGAATGCCCTTGAGCGACAGACAATATATCGACCGGCAATTCGCAACCTGGGCACAAACGTATGTGGCTCGGCTGTGTTGCGTGTTCGTGGAGTTCAGCTGAAGGTGTTGTCATAGGCAAAATTTACCGAAACAGGTGACAATGTCACTCACGCGGGTGTTATAGGGTTTGGTAAAGACCTTCTTGATCGCAATGCTCATTGTTCTTGCCTGAACGACTAACATATCCATCTTCCAATAGTATTGAATGTCGAAGTTACTTCATCTCAAAATCACATATTTAAAGTGATTGTTCAATCATCCGCACGATTACTCTGTGCGGCCAATGGCAACTAAGCGCAAGATTATGCCGCAAAATGTCATTAAACAGTATAGGTTATTGTAAAACAACAGCTATTGTCATGAACCACACTAGGGCTTATATCATCAGAGTCTTACCCATTAAAGAGAATTACGCCACTTTATGGATCAGTAAGCGCATATCGAATCTCAATCCTCTTACGGCATATATATAGATGGACATTAGAGTGGGGACTACACCGGCCAGTGCTTCAGTATTAACGGTCTAGTGAGTCACGCCTGTTTTGGGGATTTTTTACTTGAGTTATCAGTTGAGAGCAGATAATAGTGTCTTGGGAATACGTCATAGCAATGAATGTGTATCCTGTTTTTATAACTATAGGGTACGTCATTCAAAAAAGAAGTCTTTAGTTTTCAAATGGAAGTTACTATGAATTTAGAGCAGTACCAGCGTTTAACCAAACAAGCCGTTGCTTTATTAGAGGGCGAAAGCAACCTCATTGCGAATCTGGCTAATCTTAGCGCTTTGCTGAATATGGAGCTTACCGATCTCAACTGGGTCGGTTTTTACTTGATGCAGCAGGATGAATTGGTCTTAGGCCCTTTTCAAGGCAAGCCTGCATGTGTTCGCATTCCGGTAGGTAAGGGTGTTTGTGGGACGGCGGTTGCCGAAAACCGTGTTCAACGCGTGTATGATGTCCATCAATTTGAAGGACACATCGCATGCGATGCAGCCAGTAACTCTGAAATCGTTATCCCATTCTCGATTAACGGAAAAATTATCGGAGTGTTAGACATTGACAGCCCAAACATAGGCCGTTTCAATGAAATTGATGAACAAGGTCTGACCTATTTGATGAAAGAAGTAGAAAAGCTGCTCAATTCACAGGCTAATAAGGCATAATTTGCCCTTTGCCTGTGGTTTTTCCTTTGCAGGTCTTTATAATACCGCACATATTTACACTCAATGTTTGGCGGGCAGCCGCAATAACCAGGAATCCTCATGGAAAACACTGAAAAGTTAAAAAACAGCAAAGAAGTGATCGCGTACATTGCTGAATGTTTCCCTAACTGCTTTACTTTAGAAGGTGAAGCAAAGCCTCTGAAAATTGGTATTTTTCAGGATCTTGCTGATCGCTTGAATGACGACCCAAAAGTAAGCAAAACTCAGCTTCGTGCCGCGTTAAGACAATACACCTCTTCTTGGCGTTATTTACACGGTGTAAAACCTGGCGCAACTCGTGTTGATCTTGATGGTAACCCTTGTGGTGAACTAGAAGAGCAACATGTAGAACACGCACAAACGGCACTGGCTGAAAGCAAAGCTCGCGTAGAAGCTCGTCGTAAAGAACAAGCAAAGAAAGTGCGTGAAGAAGCAAAAGCGAGTAAACCAAAGGCCAAAAAGCCACAGCAAACTCGTCGTCCTCAAAACGCACAGAAAGTAGAGAAAAAGCCCGTAGAAACTCGCACATTAACTGCCGAAGAGCTCAATGTCGGCAAACAGGTGAATGTGAATATGGGTAAAGGCAACATGGCTGCAACCATCGTTGAAATCAGTAAGGAAGATGTGCGTGTTCAACTTGCCAACGGCCTACAAATGGTTGTGAAAGCGGAGCACTTGCGCGCATAAGGGAGATACTCCTTCGCATGAAATGCCGTTCAAAACTATCTCTGATTGCTGCTAGCCTCTGGCTAGCAGCCTCTTCAGTTCAGGCTTTAGAAGCCAAACTCAAACCAGAAGACTTACCTCTTCTTACCCCAGAAGCTCAACACGAGACGGCAGCGAAACGTGTCACTTCGCGTTTTACCCGTTCTCACTACAAACAATTCAATCTGGATGATCAGTTTTCTCAAGCGATGTTTGAACGCTATCTTGAGATGCTTGATTACAGCCGCAACATTTTCACTCAAGCCGACATTGATTCATTCAAAGACTGGTCTTTGCAGTTAGATGATCAATTAAAAGCAGGCAATAATCAGATTGCATATGATCTATATAACCTATCGATGGAAAAGCGTTTCGAGCGCTTTGAATATGCTATCTCATTGCTAGATAAAGAGATGACGTTCGATAAAGATGAATCGATAGAGTTAGATCGTTCAAAATCGCCTTGGCCAAAAGATCTTAATGAGGTCAATGAGTTATGGCGTCAACGAGTAAAGTATGATGCGCTAAATTTGAAACTGGCTGGTAAAGAGTGGCCAGAAATCAAAGAAACACTTGAAAAACGCTACAACAATGCCATGAAACGGCTTACTCAAACTAAGAGTGAAGACGTCTTTCAAACCTATATGAACGCCTTTGCGCGTGAAGTTGACCCCCATACCAGTTATTTATCGCCGCGTAATGCAGAACAATTCCAATCGGAGATGAATCTTTCTTTAGAAGGAATTGGTGCCGTTTTACAGATGACCGATGATTACACCATTATCCGGTCACTCGTGGCTGGTGGTCCTGCGGCACTGAGTAAGCAGATAGGTGAGGGTGATCGCATTATTGGTGTTGGCCAACAAGGCGAAGAAATGGTCGATGTCATTGGTTGGCGACTCGATGACGTTGTACAACTGATTAAAGGCCCAAAAGGCAGCAAAGTAAAACTGTTAGTTTTGCCGGAAGGTAAAGATGCCAAAAGTCACGTTGTCACAATTGTTCGCGATAAAATTCGTTTAGAAGATCGTGCAGTAAAAGCAGAAGTTATTGAAAAAGCAGGCAAAAAAATCGGTGTACTCGAAGTGCCGAGTTTTTATGTTGGCTTAGCTCAAGACACAGATAAATTACTCACTGAGCTGAAAGCGAAAAAAGTCGATGGGATCATTGTTGACTTACGTAACAATGGTGGCGGTGCATTAACAGAAGCAACTGCGCTTTCTGGTCTATTCATCACAAGTGGCCCAGTGGTACAAGTTCGTGACAGTTACGGGCGAGTTAATGTGAATTCGGATACCGATGGAAACATTAGCTACAACGGACCAATGACGGTTTTGGTCAATCGTTACAGTGCATCTGCATCCGAAATTTTTGCTGCCGCAATGCAAGATTATGGGCGTGCGATTATTCTAGGTGAAAACTCCTTTGGTAAAGGTACTGTGCAGCAACACCGCTCTCTTAATCATATTTATGATTTATTTGATAAAGAGCTAGGCTATGTGCAATACACGATTCAGAAATTCTACAGAATCGATGGTGGTAGCACCCAAAATAAAGGTGTGATTCCGGATATTACTTACCCAACAGCGGTGGATCCCTCAGAAACTGGTGAAAGTGTCGAAGACAATGCACTGCCATGGGATAGCATTGATAAAGCGAAATACGAGCGTTTGAATAATTTCAAATCCATCATCGCAAGTCTTGATGCAAAACACCAAAAGCGGGTAGCAAATGATCTGGAGTTTGGGTTTATCGAGCAAGATATTGCAAAATATCGCGCAGAAAAAGATGACAATTTGCTGTCTTTGAATGAAAAAATCCGCAAAGATGAAAGTGCAAAAGCAGATGAAGAACGTCTAGCTCGAATCAACCTGCGTCAAAAAGCTTTGGGTAAATCGACCTTCGCTAATTTGCAGGATGTACCGAAAGACTATGAAGCGCCTGATGCGTATTTAGATGAATCTGTGAACATCATGCTTGACATGATAGCGCAGTAATTCATTAATTTTTCTTGAATATTTGATAAACGGACCTTTTGGTCCGTTTTTTTACACTTTTTTAACCATTAAAATTAATGTGATCTATTTCAAATAATTTCGCATTCCATCATCTCTCTGCCTACGCTTACAAAAAAGCGAGGAGAAGAGCAATGAAATGGATGTTCACATTCGTGATGAGTTTACTTTTTACTGCATCATCACCAGTACTGAGTGCTAGCAAAGGCGAGCGTGCCGACTTAACTCAATTTGATCAGCCTTTGTTACTTGGGGACTGGTATTTATTAAACCCGAATCCAGAACAATCCAGTGAAAATTTCAGAGTGATCAAGTTGAGTTTGGCATCGGATTATCATTTCTCAATTGACATACAAAAGAAGG
This sequence comes from Vibrio mimicus, assembly GCF_019048845.1. Lineage (NCBI taxonomy): Bacteria > Pseudomonadati > Pseudomonadota > Gammaproteobacteria > Vibrionales > Vibrionaceae > Vibrio > Vibrio mimicus. The sequence goes on along the minus strand of NZ_CP077426.1, from coordinate 1,728,266 downwards.
ATTACAGTGTTGACCACTGGAATGGTGACTATTCAGCTGATGACAAGACCATGATTTTAGGTTTGGATAGTTCAGACCCACAAACCTATCAATACGAGAATAATCATCACCAATTAACACTAAATGGTGTGACCTTTACTAAGGGCTTACCCAATACTCTGGCTGGAAATTGGAGTAGCGATAAAATAAATAATCCTCAAGATGAGGATTTTGAGAACAGTTTAATTCAATTAACATTACAACCTGATTTTGTTTTTTTATTCCATATCGTTAACCCGAATGGTCATGAAGCGACACACCGTGGGGTTTATTACACCGAAGGAAATCGATTAGTTTTACTGTATGCAGAAGGTGAGCACGATACTCGATACGTTCTCGATGAAGATCAACTGACATTAGAGATTGATGACAGCATGACAGTTGTCATGAACCGTGTTCAATAGAGCACTACATAAAAGTCGCAGGGAGTTTACAGATAAACTCCCTGCTTTTTTATCTCTAGGGCTTGTTATTCGCATCCTGCGGCCTAAGATCTTGGCTCAATAACAAAACTTTTAATCTCAAATTACTTAACGCATCTGCGTTTTCATCACAGAACATAAAGTCAAAAAGGATTACGACAATGGCTCACACTCCTCAAGCCAAATACCGCCTCGATTATCAATCGCCTTCACATACCATTACCGATATTGATTTAGTGTTTGATCTCTTCGATGAGGCCACTACGGTTACGGCGGTTTCTCAAGTAAAACAGCAGCAAGAAAGCAATACACTAATCTTAGATGGCGAAGCACTAGAGCTAAAAGCGCTTAAGGTGAATGGCCAAGATTGGCAAGACTATAACGTAACGGAAGCAAGCCTTGAGATCCGTGGTGTACCGAGCGAATTTACTCTTACCGTTGTCACTCAAATTAATCCGCAAGCGAATACTGCGTTAGAAGGATTGTATAAGTCAGGTGGTGCTTTTTGCACACAATGTGAAGCTGAAGGCTTCCGCCGCATTACATACTATTTGGATCGCCCTGATGTACTGGCTCGATACACCACGACCGTTATTGCGGATAAAGCACAGAATCCGTATCTGTTGAGTAATGGGAACAAAATTGCACAGGGTGAGCTAGAAGCTGGCCGTCACTGGGTGAAATGGCAAGATCCACACCCAAAACCCGCTTATTTATTTGCGCTTGTCGCTGGGGATTTTGATGTACTACGTGATCAGTACGTTACTCAGTCAGGCCGCGAAGTAGCATTAGAAATTTTTGTTGATAAAGGTAATTTGGATCGCGCTGGCCATGCAATGACCTCATTGATCAACTCTATGCGTTGGGATGAACAACGCTTTGGTCTTGAGTATGATCTCGACATCTACATGATTGTCGCGGTTGATTTCTTCAATATGGGTGCGATGGAAAACAAAGGTTTAAACATTTTCAACTCAAAATTTGTACTGGCTAATGAGAAAACAGCAACCGATACCGATTATCTTGGCATTGAAGCTGTGATTGGCCATGAATACTTCCATAACTGGACAGGAAATCGTGTAACCTGCCGCGATTGGTTCCAATTGAGTCTAAAAGAAGGTTTAACCGTATTCCGTGATCAAGAATTCTCATCAGATCTCGGTTCACGTGCCGTAAATCGAATTGGCAACGTGCGCATTATTCGTGGCCCACAATTTGCTGAAGACGCGAGCCCAATGTCGCATCCTATTCGTCCAGATAAAGTGATTGAAATGAATAACTTCTATACGCTGACCGTCTATGAAAAGGGCAGTGAAGTGATTCGTATGATGCATACATTGCTGGGCGAAGAGAATTTTCAACGCGGTATGAAGCTCTATTTTGAGCGCCATGATGGTACAGCAGCAACATGCGAAGATTTCGTAGCGGCGATGGAAGATGCATCCGGTATCGACCTACAACAGTTCCGTCTTTGGTACAGTCAATCTGGCACACCAACTCTTAAAGTGAGTAGTATTTATGATGCGACATCACAAAGCTATGAGCTGACGATCGAGCAAAATACAGAACCAACTCACGAGCAGAAAGAGAAACAGCCACTGCATATTCCATTTGATATTGAGCTTTATACACAAAATGGTGATGTCATTCCGCTACAGTGTAACGAAAAGGTGATGTCTAACATTCTAGATGTAAAACAAGCTAAGCAAACTTTTCGCTTTGAACAGGTAGCACAACAGCCAATTCCTTCATTACTGCGTGAGTTTTCTGCACCCGTTAAATTGGAATACGCCTACAGCGATGAAGAGCTGATCTTCTTGATGGTTCATGCTCGTAACAAATTTGCACGCTGGGATGCAGGGCAAATGCTACTTGCCAAATATATTCGTAATAACGTTAAACGGATTCAGCAAGGCCAACCCGTTGAACTTGCTGAACCAGTGGTGGATGCTTTCCGCGGCGTGTTACTTAGCGACAGTTTAGAAGCTGAGTTTGTTGCAGAAATGCTTTCTTTACCAAGCCATAACGAAGTGTCTGGCTGGTATAAGCGCGTTGATGTTGATGCCATTGCTCAAGTACTGCAGTCAATCAAAACCATTTTGGCTAGCGAACTTGAAGATGAACTTAGCGCAACTTATCACACGCTAAAACAAGACGCTTATTCCATTGAGCATGCAGCAATCGGTCAACGCACTCTGCGCAATGTTTGTTTAGGTTATCTTGCATATACTGAGAAAGGTAACCAGTTGGTGCAAAAACAGTATGCGCAAGCCAACAACATGACCGACACTATTGCGGCAATGACGGCGGCTAACCAAGCTCAATTAGCGTGCCGTGAAGCCTTGATGCAAGATTACAGTAACAAGTGGAAACACGATGGCTTGGTGATGGATAAGTGGTTCACACTGCAAGGCTCAAACCCATCACTACAAGTGTTGGATGTGATCCAACAAGCGATGCAGCATGACGCATTTAGTTTAAAAAACCCGAACCGTACTCGCAGCTTGATTGGGGCATTTTTGAATGCCAACTCAGTTAATTTCCACGCGAAAACGGGTGAGGGCTATCGTTTCGCTGGACAAATTTTGCGTGAACTCAACAGCAGTAACCCGCAAGTTGCTTCTCGCTTGATCGATCCTCTCCTCAAGTTCCGACTCTACGATGAACAACGTCAAGAGCTGATCAAACAAGAGTTGGAGCAATTGAAAGGTATGGAAAATCTCGCTCGCGATCTGTTTGAGAAAGTGAGTAAGGCACTCGAAGACTAACTCAACGAAAGGCAAACTAGGTGGCACTTATGTGCCACCTGATATACGCATGAATTACTATTTTTTTTCTCTCAATATCTCCTATCAAACCTTTCTAGCGCATTACTCTGGTGCAGCGAGTAACGTTATAGTGACAACCGAACAGGGTTTGAAGTTGCAACTGCCGGCGACTCGTTTGCGGCCATTTCTAAGCCATATTGGAGTAAAAGGTCGATTTCGCTTAACAACTGACCAAAATAATCGTTTCGTTAAGTTGGAAGTTCTGTAAAAGGATTATTTTGCAGTTGTTTAATTAGGAACTTTAGTCACATTCTCACACATTCACCGCAGTATCGCCCCAAAACAATTAACCATTTATCAATAAAACTCTTACAATACTCCCTGCATTATCAGCAGTAAGCGCTATGCTTACAGCACACCCCCTACAAAAATAAGAATCAAATTCTGGAGTCGACCATGACTGCGCGTGAAACTTTGATGCCGGTTTTGCTTGAAAAAGTGTATCAACTAATTCAAGACAAACTAGAGCTTGCTCAACAACCCTTAGTGACTCAACTTGGACAACACCTGTTCAGCAATATTTCGCAAGATGACCTACTCGAACGTAACGAATCGGATCTCTATGGTGCCGTGCTTAGCTTATGGCACCACATCAATGAAAAAAAAGTTGATGAACGTTCTGTTCGAGTGTTTAACCCAACCGTCAGTCGTCAAGGTTGGCAATCGACTCATACCATTGTTGAAATCGTTCTGCCAGATAGTCCATTCCTGGTTGACTCGATCAAAATGGCATTAAGTCGCCTTGGATTGGCATCACACCTCATGCTCAATGGCCCAGCTCATATTGCACGACATGATGATGGTTCAGTGAAAAGCATCAACCAAGGTGAAGGGCAACTCACATCCATGTTCCATATCGAGGTAGATCGCCTCAGTAGCAAGGAAGAGATGACCGCGCTGAAAAACGAACTCTTGGATATTCTGCAAGATACAGCATTGGTTGTGAAAGATTGGAAGCCAATGGTCACTAAGCTTGAGCAAGTGATTCATCAGCTAGAAACAGAGCAAAAACACATTCCTATTGAAGCAGAGCGCATTCAAGAAACCATTCAATTCCTGCGTTGGTTGGGAAACCATAACTTCACCTTTATGGGGTACAAAGAGTTTGATTTAGTTGATCACCATGGTGATACCGAACTCATGCCAACCAAAGAAACAGGTTTCGGCTTATTTTCAGACAATGAACGGGTTCGTAGTGTAAAACTCTCACAATTCCCAGACTCAGCAAGGTTAGAGGCGAAAAAGCCATTTCTACTGATCCTTACCAAAGGCAACAAGCAGAGCAGAATCCACCGACCTGCATATACCGACTATATTGGGATTAAAAAGTTTGATGCGAAAGGCAAAGTGATTGGTGAACATCGCTTTACTGGGTTATATACCTCGGCGGTATATAACCAAAGTGTGGAAAGCATTCCACTGATCCGTGAGAAAGTCGGCCGTATTCTAGCTGCAAGTGGCTATCGGCAAGGTTCATATGCTTACAAAGCATTACACAACATTCTGGAAAACTACCCGCGTGATGAACTTTTACAAGCACGTGAAGAAGAGCTGCTTGAGGTAGGAATGGGTGTAGTGCAGATGCAAGATCGCGATCTACTCCGTCTGTTCATTCGAAAAGATCCGTTTGGTCGCTTCTTTAGCTGTATGGTTTATGTCGCCAAAGAGCGTCACAACACTGAACTACGCCGCCAAAGTCAACGCATCTTTAAAGACTACTTCTCAAGCAAGCAAGAAGTTGAATTTACTACATTTTTCTCCGAGAGCTCCTTGGCTCGTACCCACTATATTGTGCGGGTTGATAACAACAATATTGATGTCGATGTGAAAAAAATAGAGCAGAACTTAATGGAAGCCTCAACAACGTGGGACGATCGTCTTGCTGAAGCCATCATTGCAAATTTTGGCGAAAGCCGAGGATTGCCGCTATCAAAAGAATATCAACGCGCTTTCCCACGTTCTTATAAGGAAGATGTGATGCCGGGCTCTGCACTCGCAGATATTGAGCATCTCGAATCTTTGGATGAGCATAATAAACTGGGTATGCTCTTCTACCGCTTACAAGAAACTGCGAAAGATTCCAAAGCCGTCCGCCTGAAGCTTTACCACAAAGATGAGCCCATCCATCTATCAGACGTTATGCCGATGCTAGAAAACCTCGGCTTACGAGTGATTGGTGAATCGCCTTATGAAGTAGTAAAAGCCAATGGCCAAGTGTACTGGATCCTTGATTTCTCCATGCTGCACAAGAGTGATAAGCAGGTTGATCTGCGTGAAGCTCGTGACAGATTCCAGCAAGCGTTTGCCGCTATTTGGGCTGGAGAGCTAGAAAGTGATGGCTTTAACCGACTAATTTTAGGTGCGTCACTTTCTGGCCGTGAAGTCTCAATACTACGTGCTTATGCGCGTTATATGCGCCAGGTGGGCTTCCCATTCAGTCAACACTACATTGAAGACACTCTCAGCCACCACCCTGATCTTGCACAAGGACTGGTGGATCTTTTCGTCCGCCGCTTTGACCCTAAATACAAAGGGGGTGAAAAAGGTCAGACTGAAATCATAAAATCGCTGACCGAACAATTAGATCAAGTTCAGAGCTTAGATGACGACCGAATCATTCGTCGCTACATGGAAATGATCAATGCGACTTTGCGTACCAACTATTACCAGTTGGATGACAATAAACAACCTAAGCCTTGGTTATCACTCAAGATGAAACCAAGTGAAATCCCTGAAATTCCTGCGCCAGTACCTGCTTTTGAAATTTTCGTTTATGCACCAGACATCGAGGGTGTTCATTTGCGTGGGGGAAAAGTGGCCCGCGGTGGTTTACGTTGGTCTGATCGCCAAGAAGATTTCCGTACTGAAATTTTAGGCTTAGTCAAAGCGCAGCAGGTGAAAAATACCGTTATCGTTCCTGTTGGAGCGAAAGGTGGCTTTGTTTGTAAAAAGCAATATCTGTATACCACACGAGATGAGATATTCGCTGAAGGCCAACGCTGCTACAAACGCTTTATCCGCGCTTTGCTAGACGTAACAGATAACATCCTTGAAGGGCAGGTTGTACCACCGAAGAACGTCATTCGCCACGATGAAGATGACCCATATTTAGTGGTTGCCGCCGACAAGGGTACTGCAACTTTTTCAGACTTGGCAAATTCAGTGTCTGCGGAATACCAATTCTGGTTGGGTGATGCATTTGCCTCAGGTGGATCGAATGGTTATGACCACAAAGCCATGGGTATCACCGCTAAAGGTGGATGGGAATCAGTAAAACGTCATTTCCGTGAAATTGGCATTGATTGCCAAACAACCGACTTTACCGCAATCGGTATAGGCGATATGGCGGGGGACGTTTTTGGTAATGGTATGCTGTTGTCGAAACACATTCGTCTACTAGCGGCCTTTAACCATATCCATATTTTCATAGACCCAACCCCAGATTCAGCAAGTAGCTGGGAAGAGCGTAACCGTTTATTCAATCTACCTCGCTCAAGTTGGGAAGATTATAATCCTAAGCTCATTTCTAAAGGTGGTGGTGTTTTTTCACGTAAGGCAAAAGCCATCACGCTAACACCTGAAATGCAGAAAATGCTCAACACTAAAAAAGCATCTTTGGCTCCCAATGAGCTGATCAAGATGATCCTAAAAATGGAAGTTGATCTCCTCTGGAATGGCGGCATTGGTACCTACGTGAAATCGTCTATCGAAACACATACTGATGTAGGTGATCGTGCTAACGATGGGTTGCGTGTGGATGGCCGTGAGCTCAACGCTAGAATCATCGGAGAAGGTGGCAACTTGGGTATGACTCAGCGCGGACGTATTGAGTTTGCGCTCAGAGGCGGCCGAGTCAACACCGACTTTGTTGATAACGTAGGTGGCGTGGATTGCTCAGATAACGAAGTTAACATTAAGATTTTCCTTAATGGCTTAGTGGCAAATGGTGATTTAACCATGAAGCAGCGTAACCAGATCCTTGAATCGATGAAAGATGAAGTCGGTGGCATTGTGATTGATGATGCTTATGGCCAATCTGAATCGATTTCTGTAACGGAAGCGCAGGGCGTTTCACTGATGAAGGAGCAAATCCGCTTTATCCATCACATGGAAAAAGCCGGTTATCTGGATCGTGCGCTGGAATATATTCCGGATGACGAAACACTGCTTGAGCGTGAAAGACAAGGAATGGGGCTAACTCGTCCAGAGCTCGCTGTACTCACGGCGTATGGGAAAATGGCGTTGAAAGAAGAGCTTGCCACAGAAGAAATTGCGCAAGATGAATTTAATGCTAAACAGCTAGTCAATTACTTCCCATCTGCGTTACGTGGTCACTATGAAAAGCAAATGGCTAATCATCCGCTGCGAGTTGAAATCATAGCAACAGCCCTAGCAAATCAAATGGTTAACGAAATGGGCTGTAACTTTGCAACGCGACTACAAGAGGAAACAGGTTCTAGCGTTGTTGATATTGCCAATGCTTATGTGGCTGCACGCGAGATTTATGGCCTGGGTACCGTATTGGAAAAAGTACGCCAATTGGACAACATTGCTCAAACTAGCGCACAGTACGATGTAATGTTCCTTGTTCGACGCACTCTGCGTCGCCTAACTCGTTGGTTACTGCGTAATCGAACAGGTAAACCTAGTGTTGTCAGCATGGTTGAGCGTTATCAAGAAGATGTGAAAGCAATTACAGAACAGCTTGATCATGTTTTGGTAAAAGAGGAGATTGCAGAGCATCAACTCATGGCGGAAAGCTGGATCGAAAAAGGTATAGAGAAAGAACTCGCGCATTACGTTGCTCGCTTATCTAGCCTTTATTCAGCCCTAGACATTTCTAGTGTTGCTAAAGAGAAGAGTACCGCTGTTACTCAAACCGCGAAGCTATACTTCAATTTGGGAGATCGTTTGTCACTGCATTGGTTCTTAAAACAAATTAACCAACAGGCTGTTGATAATCATTGGCAAGCATTAGCTCGTGCTTCATTTCGTGAAGATCTTGATTGGCAGCAACGTCAGTTAACGGCACAAGTGATTGTTGGGAACCTCAATGGTAATGCACTCGAAATTGAGCAGGCCCTTGATACTTGGTTGGATCGAAATAAAGCCTCGATTACTCGTTGGGAGAACATTCTTAACGAATTCAAAGTCGGTAACGTCCACGAATTTGCTAAGTTCTCCGTCGCACTACGAGAGTTGACTTTGCTCAACTTAAATTGCCTAACTGCAGAATAAGCATTGAATTGCCTGACGAATGCGTCAATAATTACGCCCCGTTTATTCGGGGCTTTTTTCTTTCGGAGGCACTATGCTTTACCGCTTAGCCAGAGCTGGCTTTTTTCAATTGGATGCTGAAAAAGCACATGATTTAGCCATTTCTAATTTCAAACGTTTTACCGGCACTCCTCTCGATCTCTTCTATCGTCAACAACTTCCTCATCGTCCAGTCCAATGCATGGGCTTAACGTTTAAAAACCCAGTCGGTTTGGCGGCGGGGCTCGATAAAAATGGCGAATGTATTGAAGCATTTGGCGCAATGGGCTTTGGTTTTATTGAAGTAGGGACAGTGACACCAAGACCACAAGCAGGCAATGACAAACCACGTCTGTTCCGCTTAGTACACGCTGAAGGCATCATCAACCGTATGGGGTTCAATAACCTTGGCGTTGATCACTTGGTCGAGAATGTCAAACGCGCCAAATACGATGGAATCCTCGGGATCAACATTGGTAAAAACAAAGATACTCCGATCGAGAAAGGGGCAGAGGACTATTTGATCTGTATGGACAAAGTCTACCCTTATGCGGGTTATATTGCGGTGAACATCTCTTCACCTAACACGCCGGGGCTGCGCTCACTGCAATATGGTGAAGCGCTAGATGAATTGCTGTCTGCACTGAAAACACGCCAAGCAGAATTGGCGGCGAAACATGATAAATATGTTCCATTAGCACTCAAGATTGCTCCAGATTTAAATGATGATGAAATCAAGCAGATTTGCCAGTCTCTATTGAAAAACAAAATTGATGGGGTGATTGCGACCAACACCACTTTAGATCGTTCACTAGTAGAAGGCATGAAGTTTGCTGATGAAACGGGGGGCCTCAGTGGACGTCCTCTACAAACTCGTAGCACAGAAGTGATCAAATGTTTGTATAAAGAACTTGGTGAAGCCATTCCAATTATTGGTGTCGGTGGTGTTGATTCTTACATCTCCGCAAAAGAAAAACTGATGGCAGGAGCCAAACTGGTTCAAGTTTACAGCGGCTTTATTTATCAAGGCCCACGTTTAGTCGCTGATATCGTCAAAAACCTGTAATTTCTACAAATCTGTAGAATGGACTACAAAGGAAATGCTTTACGCATTTCCTCTTTTTTTTTCTCCGCACACTCATAGAATTACCGATATTCATAGGCAAAGGTAATTTAAGCGGTTTTACCTAGTCCTCCCAAATATCGTTGAGAGTGGAACAATGCTTAAACCAAGTGACAAATGGAGTTGGTATTACTCAGATAGCGAAGGTTATCTGATGCTCAACCTTGGTGATGAAATGCTATTTCGCACAAACCTCAGCCGTAATCTCTTAGTCGATTGCGCGTTTGTCGAAAACCACTTTACCGTAGACGACGCTTCCGATTTTCAGCTGTATAAAGAACGTATTGCTTGTTTACCATTAAGTGAACCTCGCAAAGCTGAGCTGGCGCTTTACTGTATTGCCGCTAAACGATTCCATAAACCAGTACAACCTAAAAGTTGGTTTTTTGAGTCACAAGGCGTTGGTCATGCACCAGAGCAAGGGGATCTCGTCAGCTTACGTAACGCTCTCAATGACGGTGTTTTTATCGCATTGGAAGTGGGGGAGAATGCTACCCTTTGCGCCTATACCGATCTCGTTCCTTTTGCATTAAATGACAGCAAAACGTTGGAATTTGGCCAAGTGATTAAAGTAATGCATGACAGAATGTCTGATGCTAATACACTCTTCTTCACACAGCAGATGGCCATGGTCGGCTAGTTTTCTTTTTAATATTCGTTCCTTTCCTATTTCGTTCCTTCATTTCTTATCGGCGTAAGCCGATTTTTTTTGCCTTTCATTTAAGTTGACCTAGCTCACATTGTGAACTTGGTACAAATTTTAGACATTCTTTTCAACATAGTTAATGACCCAATTCTCATTTCAAACTGGAAATTTCCATTAAAAATTCCCTTTTTTAGGTCTTTTGTAACTTATTTACAGTGTAAAAACTCATTTGGTATAGTCCAATTTAATGATGCATAAGTAGTCACTTCAAGGCAGAGAGCCTTAAATATCAGTTGCTAGAGAAGGAGTGTGCACACACTGACCAAAATGATCAGGAGTGAAGTCGCTTGAGCGAAAAACAGAGATTTTTTGGCTTGTAGGTGAGTTAGCTTTAGGTATGGTTCACATTGTCAGTTATAATCTGAGACCATTTTTATCAGCAAAAGAACACTATGAATCAGTATCTAGCGGTGACGTCTAACGGCCTTGAGAATCTATTAGTTGAAGAATTAACCCAACTGGGTATCAGCGATGCAAAACCCGTTCAGGCCGGGGTTAAATTTAAAGCAACCAATGAGCAGATTTATCGCTGCTGTCTTTGGAGCCGTCTCGCATCAAGATTTGTTCGTATTGTGGCTGAATTTAAGTGCCAGAATGATTTAGATCTTTACCTATCAACGACCTCTGTTAACTGGGTAAACCATTTCCACAGTTCCAAGAAGTTGGTTGTTGATTTCAATGGTACTAACCGAGAAATTCGTAACAGCCAATATGGTGCGATGAAGGTAAAAGACGCCATTGTTGACTGCTTTACCAAGAAAAACCTACCTCGTCCTTCGATCAGTAAAGATCTTGCGGATCTTCATATTCACGTACGTTTGCACAAAGAAACCGCCTTGCTTGGTATCGATATGGTAGGTTCAGGCCTGCATGCTCGTGGCTATCGTACTGAATCAGGTAAAGCGCCACTAAGAGAAACATTAGCCGCAGCAATTATTCTGCGCAGCGGTTGGGATGCAACCAAGCCGTTGCTGGATCCTATGTGTGGTTCCGGTACGTTACTGATTGAAGCCGCGATGATGGCTGCAAACATCGCTCCTGGATTACAACGCAAGAAGTGGGGCTTTGAGTCATTAGAAGATTTTGAGCCAGAGCTATGGGCGAGTGTGAAATCTGAAGCGAGCGTGCAAGGCAAACGTGGAGCCAAGAAAGTTGAAACGCATTTTTACGGTGTGGACAACGATAGCCGAGTGCTACAGACAGCAAAAGATAACGCACGTCGTGCCGGTGTAGAGGAGTTGATCACCTTTACTTTAGGTGATGCCGCGAAAGTGAAACGTCCTGAGAATTTTGCTGAAGGTATTGTGATTTGTAACCCACCCTATGGTGAGCGTTTAGGTACTCATCCCGGCTTGATTGCTCTTTACACGGCATTCGGTGCACAGCTCAAAGCGGAATTTGGCGGCTGCAAAGCCTCGATTTTCTCTAGTTCTGATGAATTGCTCAGCTGTTTACGCATGCGGGCTGACAAACAGTTCAAACTTAACAATGGTGCGTTACCTTGTCACCAAAAAAACTACACTATTTCGGTACGTGAAAACACTACAACCAATGAAGGCACTCAGGAAATACTGGTTGCCCCAGACTTTGCTAACCGTTTGAAGAAAAACTTCAACAAGATTGGTAAATGGGCCAAACGCGAAGGGCTAGATTGCTTCCGTCTCTATGATGCAGATCTACCTGAATACAATGTTGCGATCGATGTCTATCAAGATCATCTGATGATTCAAGAATACGCGGCACCGAAAGATATTCCTGAAGAAAAAGCGAAGCGTCGCCTGACCGATATAATCCGTGCGGCTATCCAAGTACTGGACGTAGACGCGAACAATGTCGCACTTAAAGTCCGCGAAAGACAAAAGGGCACTTCACAGTACGAGAAATTAGGACAACAAGCACAAACCATGCAGATTAATGAGTATGGTGTGAAGCTGATCGTCAACCTATACGATTATCTCGATACCGGTTTGTTCCTTGACCACAAAATTACCCGCCGCCGTTTAGGCCAAATGGCTAAAGGCAAAGATTTTCTCAATCTGTTCTCATATACAGGTTCTGCAACGGTTCATGCTGCTTGTGGTGGGGCAAAATCAACAACTACAGTTGATATGTCAAAAACCTATCTTGAGTGGGCGAAAGAAAACATGCAGCTCAATGGGCAATTTGGTCGTCAGCACCAATATATTCAAGCTGACTGTTTACAGTGGCTTGCAAATGCACAAGGTCAGTATGATCTCATCTTCATTGATCCACCGACTTTCTCAAACTCCAAGCGTATGGAGCAGACATTCGATGTTCAACGTGACCATGTCACCTTAATGACCAATCTCAAGCGTTTGCTGCGCCCTGAAGGAACGATAGTGTTTTCTAACAACAAGCGTCATTTCAAGATGGACTTGGAAGCATTACAAGCTTTGGAACTAAATGCACAGAATATCTCACATCAAACCTTACCGATGGATTTTGAACGCAACAAGCAGATCCACAACTGCTGGTTGATCACCCATCAAAGCTAGGATTGTCAATGATAACCTTGTATAGCACTGAAGGATGCCATCTCTGTGAGATGGCATATGCATTACTGGATAAAGTAGGGCTTAGCAAACAACTCAACGTAGTTGATATCGCATTTGATGACCAGCTATTTTCTCGTTACGCGGTCACTATACCTGTTGTTGCTTACCAAACTAGCGAATTGAATTGGCCTTTTGACTTACGAGAATTAATAGAGTGGTTACAGAACAATGGCATTAATTACCATCCATAACGGATTGTTGGCATTTGGTGATCATCCATTACTGGATAACACCGATTTTGCGTTGCAAGAAAATGAAAGAGTGTGTCTGGTTGGGCGTAATGGCGCTGGTAAATCAACACTGATGAAAGTGCTCGCGGGTGAGATTCTACTGGACGATGGCAAAATGCAAATTATGCAAGATGTCGTTGTGTCACGTTTAGAGCAAGATCCGCCACGTAACCAAGCTGGAACTGTGTTTGATTATGTGTCTGGAGGCCTACAAGGCATTGGTGAGCAACTTAAGATCTACCAAGATCAATTAGATCTCGTAGCAGCGGACCCAACCGAATCCAACATCAACAAACTCGCGAACATTCAGGAACAGCTTGAGGTTTCCGGTGCTTGGCGTTTTGAAGATCGGATTAAAAACGTACTGGGCTCTTTGAAATTGGAGGGCCACACTAAATTGACGGATCTCTCTGGCGGTTGGCAGCGTAAAGCTGCGTTAGCTCGAGCACTTGCGTGTGATCCCGATGTACTACTTCTAGACGAGCCGACTAACCATCTTGATGTGACGACTATTGAATGGCTTGAGGGATTCCTGAAAGATTTTCGCGGTTCCATCATTTTCATTTCTCACGACCGTGCTTTCATTAAATCCATGGCGACTCGAATTGTGGATTTAGATCGTGGCAAGCTCAGTTCATTCCCTGGTGATTATGAGAATTACCTGAATGAGAAAGAGGAAATGCTGCGTGTCGAAGAGCTGCAGAATGCAGAGTTTGACAAAAAGCTTGCTCAAGAAGAAGTATGGATCCGTCAAGGTATCAAAGCGCGAAGAACCCGTAACGAAGGGCGCGTACGTGCGCTCAAACGCCTTCGCCAAGAACGGAGTGAACGCCGTGAAGTACAAGGCAAAGTCAATTTGCAAATTGACGACACCAATCGCTCAGGCAAAATTGTTTTTGAAGCTGAAAACCTGCACTACACAATTGGCGGAAAAACGATTGTTGATGGCTTCAGTTTCAATATTATGCGCGGTGATCGTATCGCGTTAATCGGGCCAAATGGCTGCGGTAAAAGTACATTACTCAAAATTCTGCTTGGTGATTTACAAGCGGATAGTGGCAAATTGCATTGCGGAACTAAGCTTGAAGTCGCTTATTTCGATCAATATCGTGAGCTACTTGATCCGGAAAAAACGGTTATCGACAATCTAGCCGATGGAAAACAAGAAGTGATGGTAGGTGGACGTACTCGCCACGCTTTAAGTTATCTTCAAGATTTTCTGTTTTCACCGAAGCGAGCAAGAACTCCAGTTAAAGCATTATCGGGTGGAGAGAAAAATCGCCTACTACTTGCGCGCATTTTACTCAAAGCCAACAATTTGCTGGTTCTCGATGAACCAACCAACGATTTAGATATCGAAACCTTGGAACTTTTGGAAGAATTGCTTGCCAATTACCAAGGTACTTTGCTGCTCGTTAGCCATGATCGTGAATTCGTTGATAACACTGTCACTTCGAGCTGGATTTTTGAAGGCGATGGTAAGATTGAAGAGTTTGTCGGTGGCTATCACGATGCGCAGCAACAGCGTGCACAAGTTTTACAAAGCAGAGCTGTTGAAAATGTCGTCAAAAAAGAAAAAGTGGTTGAGGAGTCTCCCAAATCCGCACCATCGAAAACTAAGCCTAAGAAGTTATCTTATAAACTGCAACGCGAACTCGAAGCTCTTCCTCAAACGTTAGAAGAGTTGGAAGTTGAGATCGCAGCATTACAGGATCTCGTCAATGGTCCGGACTTTTTCAGTCAGCCTGTCGATAAAACACAACCCATTTTAGACAAGTTAACTGCAACAGAGCAGGAACTCGAAATTGCTTTTGAGCGTTGGGAAGAGCTTGAAGCGATGCAACAGGAAAGTGAATAAAATATGAGTCGTATTACTTTTAAACGTTCGATCATAGCAACAGCAGTAATGCTAACAGCCCAAACGGCCAATGCCGCGCTCTATCAAGTAATGGAAGTGACGCCAAGCACTGGGCAAGATTACGAAAGTGCATGGGGTGTGGCAATTCAGCCAAGTGATCCCGGAAGTTGCTTTGTGTCGGCGACTGTAGGTAGTGTTGATTGCCAAGACTTTGCACTGGCAGGTGAAACTCGTATCGAAAAAGCCAGCACTGGTAAAGCAGTTGACGGCTTAAGCTATCGTGATGAAGTGGCTTTTGGAATTGATAATGCCTTCTTATATGTACAAGAACGTGAAGATTTCGAACGCTACTGTTACAGCGAACTTTTGTACTCGACTTGTAATACGTGGGCTGAACCACATTGGAATCGCTGGCAGGCAGAAATCAACGCATCACAAGTTCCAAACTCAATCGCTTTTGTAGGTGCTGGTTCAACAGGAGCTTCTGTTGACGAATCTCAGAATGTGGTCATTAACAGCCTTACCAGTACAGCAGAACCTATTGGCATCAATGTGAAATCTGGAGATGTGACAGTGTATCGTCGTAATTCTGGAGCAATTACCGCACGCAGCACAGGTACTGCACCAAACTTAAACTCTGGTTATCTATACAGTCGTGCTTGGAAGAAACGTGAATACACCTCTCCTCAAAGAGATTACACAGTGGGTAGCGTATCCAGACATTTTAGAAGTGATGAAGGTAATTATTTCTCTTCGAAACCAACAATTTGGAAAGAAGATGGGACAGTGATTGAACTTAACTGGCCAAGTAATACCGAAAACAAAAGTAACCGACTAGCACAAGGCAGTATGCGTGACGTGGTTGAAAGCGGAGATAAGCTATACGCGGTAGGTTATAGCACATACGATCCAGACAATAACTACATGCAAGCTTCTGTTTTTCAACTTGATGGTCTAGCTAATTTTGCTAATACCAACAGTTGGGCAACAAAACCTATTGCTGGCGCAGAGGCTAAAATCGGGGGCGACTATATTCACAGCAATTCAGTCACAACCGATCTCAATAAAAATCTAGTTGCTATTGGAGAAGCAAAGCTTGCAGGTAGCCGCCCAGAAAATGGGGCATCAGCAAATCGTCTTTTTGCAGTCAATGACATCTCTGTTGCAAATCCAACCGCTACTTTTTTCAGTGGTGGGATCTTCTTTACAGGTGCAGGTGGAAAAGCTGGCGGCATCAATAATTACAACGAAATTGTTGGGCAAGTTGATGCAGATAGTACTCGTGAGAACGATGGTAAACCACGTCGCAAAAGAGGATTCATCTATCCATACAACGCAAATGGTAGCGATGCTAGCCGTATGGCGGTTTTTGCTAACAAAGCATGGTGGTTAGATGATTTGACTAATGATGGTTCAGTAACCGGTAACAACCAGTTTCGCATTATTGATGCGAGCGATATTAATGATGCGGGTGTTATCTCAGCCACTGCTCTGAAATGTGAGGGGGGGTATGACACAACTGCACACAATTCACTTTGTGGTGGTGGTAACCGTGAAGAAACCGTCGTTGCTGTGAAGTTGATTCCAATTACCAATGCAACAAGTACAGACATTCAACAGCGTTCAACCGAAGAGCAAGCCTCTGAACGTAAAGGTGGTAGCCTTGGTTTAGGACTCCTGATCGTACTGGGATTCTTAGGGTTCCGAAGAAAATTGTAAATATTGTCAGGAAGGGCACAAGCTCACATATTTGGGCTTGTGCCTTTTTTATTGCTTGAGAAAGGCGAAGAATTGATCGATTCTCTAATGGTGTGGTCATAAAAGGTCCACACAACTTTAATAGTTGTACGTTGCACAAATGTTACCGTATGAGGACAGAACTATGAAGAGACAAAAACGTGATCGCCTAGAAAGAGCTCAATCACAAGGATACAAAGCCGGTCTAAACGGCCGTTCCCATGATGAATGTCCCTATCAACAAACGGAAGTACGCTCTTATTGGTTAGGTGGTTGGCGTGATGCTAGAAATGACAAACTTTCTGGTCTCTGCAAATAATTTCCCATACAACAAGCCCTTTTAGGGCTGATTAACAAGGAAAACAGCCCTAAAAGGGCTGTTATTCATATATCAAAGCTCAATATGCATTTAGAACGCAGACGTATCTTGGAACAAACCTACCTTAAGATCTTTCGCTACATAGATTTCTTTACCATCTACCAGAACACGCCCATCAGCTAATCCCATCACTAACTTACGATTAACGACACGCTTCATATTAATTTCATAAGTAACTTTCTTGGCAGTCGGCAGGATCTGACCGGTGAATTTCACTTCGCCCACACCAAGAGCTCGACCTTTACCTTTTCCGCCAACCCAACCAAGAAAGAATCCAACCAGTTGCCACATAGCATCTAAACCTAGGCAGCCAGGCATTACTGGATCGCCAGGGAAATGGCAATCAAAAAACCACAAATCAGGCGTAATATCGAGCTCAGCTAAGATCAAACCTTTACCAAATTCTCCCTCGGTTTCTGACATTTTGGCAATTCGATCCATCATCAGCATATTAGGCGCAGGAAGTTGAGGATATCCCTCACCAAATAGCTTACCTTGACTTGATGCTAAAAGATCTTCTCTAGTATACGAATCACGTTTGTTCTGCATTATTGATTACTCCATTTTTTGTTGGGTGCATCTTAGTGAACAAGTGTACGCCAAACAACTCTGATCAGTGCTAGGTAAACCAGTTTTTGATCCGTTCCACAATTCCGTGTGGCTGTACAAGTTTTTCAAAATTATCAATTCGTTCTGCAATTTTAGCTATTACGCTATCTTCATCTTCGCCTCGGAAAGGCTTTCCTATTAAAAGGGGGATTGCCTCATCGACTGTTGATACTGGCCAGATATTAAACTCGCCATTTTTAATACTTTCTACAACCGAGTTATGGAGCGACAAATGTTTAAGGTTCGAACTAGGTAAAATAACGCCTTGTTCACCGGTTAAACCTTGATGGCAACAAACTCGGTAAAAGCCTTCAATTTTTTCATTCAAACCACCGACAGCCTGAACCCGGCCAAATTGATCTACAGCTCCAGTGACTGCGATTTGTTGGTCAATAGGGTACTCAGATAGTGCACTAACCAGAGAACAAAGTTCAGCTAATGAAGCACTATCACCATCAACTTCACTATAAGACTGTTCAAAAACAATGGAAGCAGAGAAGGGCAGTGAACCATCCAAATCCAAAGCACTACTAACAAATGCTTGCATGATCATCATGCCTTTAGCATGTAAATTACCACCAAGATCAACTTTTCTTTCTACGTCAGAAATATCGCCATCACCAAAATGAATAACACATGAAATTCGTGCAGGCTCACCATACGCTAATGGGTGTCCCGCAACTTCTATCACCGTTAAGCCATTGACTTGGCCAACTTGTTCACCTTGAGTTTCAATGATTACCTGTCCATCAAGAATATCATCTAACGCACGCTCAGGAAGATAAGACTCCCGCAAGTAACGCTTGCTCAATGCTTGTTCAATATGATCTTCCTCAATCGTTAGATTTTCAGATTCAAGGCGAGCCTCCTCAAGCAAAGCGCGGTGCCACATTAAACATAATGGAGCATAGTGTTGATCTTCGGTGAAACGAGCCCCCGCAGTCATCAATGATTTAATGGCTGATGCTGTCAGTTCGGGTAAATCATATTGCTTACACAACCAAAGCAAATAGCCCAAATATTCTTCAATCGACTCTTCATCAATTTTCAGATCAAGCTCAAGCTCTGAAAATAGACACAGGCCAGAGTGAATATCAGCATCAAGGAAATCAAGATCACCCAACTGAGTTCGATCACCCACAACAACCAACTTTATGTCATAGCTCGCGCCAATCCCATTTGGGAAAGGGGACTTAGGGTCACAGTTGATTGGAGAGATCACTTCTCCCAAGACGGCAGCCTTTAACGTTGGCCAATATCTTGGATTAGCCAAAAGCAAGTTGGCAGAGACAATAAGATATCCTCCATCGGCTTGCTCAAGATACCCAGCAGTTTTCTGTATTACGCCACCTTGCTCAACTTTGATTTGTCCCAGTACTTCTGAAATATCTAACGTTTCTGTGCTCAAAACGGGCACATCAAGCGCTTCATCACATAGAGCATCCTTAAATAAGGCCCGGTAAATCGAGTTATCAGGAGCATTAATCAATAGGATTCGACTAAACCCTTTGAGATGTACAAATTGCTCAAATGCACTGGCCAAGCGAGGTTGAATATCGATCAGTGAATTGAGAGCTAGGTTAGGGTAGTTTTCAAAGACTTTGTTAAACTGCTCAAATTGAGGCGTTACACTTCGCCAGATGCTTTGGGTCATTGAGATTTCGAACTGATTGAAAAGAGCCAAATTATATAGAAAAAGCCTTGAAGCGAACAGCACAACTCAACAATGATTTTACACGGTTTTCTATTATGGGAGTTGCAGGTTACACAATGCTGGGTTACGCTGTCACTGTATAACAAGGGAAAGTGCTAGAGATGAAATATCAACAACTTGAAAATTTAGAATGTGGTTGGAAATGGCAATATCTCATCAACAAATGGAAAGATGGGGAACAAATCACTCACTACATTGATCGCAGTGAAATTGAGGCAGCGGTTCAGAAACTCAAAGCGATTGAGCATGAACCTACTCAAGTCCTATCTTGGATTGAAGAACACATGTCTTTAGAGCTGGATAACAAGCTCAAACAAGCTATTCGAGCTAAACGAAAGCGTCATTTTAATGCTGAACAAATACATACTCGCAAAAAATCTATCGATTTGGACTATCGCGTTTGGGAAAAGTTATCCCTTAAGGCAAATGAGTTAGGTTGTACACTATCTGATGCAATTGAATACCTCCTTAGTGAAGCATCACGAAGTGAAAAAGCGAGCAAAACCGTAAATAGTTTAAAAGAAGATCTCAGTCGATTATTGTCAGAATAAGGAGATGGGTATGCTATATGTCATATTGATCGCAGCTGTCATTATTTTCTGGTTAGTTGCCATTGATAGACCAGCTTTAGTTGTGATTTTTAAGGATGGCCACATTACAAAGAGTAAAGGGCATTTTCCACATGCTTTTAAACATAATCTTGTGGATATTGCTCAACATGAACCGTTCTCAGGACAACTTAAAGTTTACCAGCAAAGAACTGGAGCAAAACTTACCTTTACGAATCAAGTCCCAAAGAGAATTCAACAACGAATTCGTAATGTATTTCCTCATCAAGGCTTTACGCACTCGAATTCAACAGCTAAGAAAGGTCGCTGATATTCATCAACACACGACATGCAACTTACAATAAAATCATTTCTTAGCTCCAAATACTGCAAAATCAGAGAAACCAAGGGTATAAATTTAGTAGATTGATTCCTTGGTTTTTCTACGAGTTAATTTTTATGCGGTCTCATAATCTAGCTACATTATTTATCATTTCTTTCCTTTGCAGTCATTCCGCGATAGCAGATGATGCAGAACTAAATCGGGTTGCCAAAAAGATCAAAAATCAAATTGAAAAGTCGATCAAGAAAAACAAAAAACCGCTTAAAGGTTACTGTGATGTATTCATTGATATGGATTACTCAAATGAAAACCAGGCGATTATAAAGAAGGTCTCTACGCTAGGCGATCATGAGTTATGCCTTGTTGCTAAGAAAGCCGTCAAAATTGGTAAGCAGTACAGTTATGATTGGCCAGAACGTTACTTGAGAATCCACATAACTGCCAGACAAGAAAAAAACTAGGCTGAGAGGCATCAAAAATTCCCCATAAAACCAAAACACCTTAGTGCGTATTATGAGGCACGTCATTATGTTGAGTGGCAGCCGTCAGTACCATTGCGCAAGCACTGGCGGCCTCACTTGCAGCAGAAGGTGGGCAGCTTGCTGCATCGTTCTGCCAAAGTGAGCACGTAATATAATGTCGGATAATACGCATTAAGTGTGTGCCTGTATCTTGAGCAGTTAACTCTGATGAACTTGTGTATCTTTTACCTCTAATTTACTATGCACTCAATTTTACAGTACGATGGGGCATATATTTATGAGCGTTATTGAAGATATTCTTAGACATCAACTAAGTATTGGTTTCTATGATAATGTCGAGCCAGATTTTGCTAGAGGTCTTGCTCAAAGAGCAGTTGACCATGGGTTTTCATCTCTATCAGAAAGGCAACAAGATGTACTTTCTGACTTTCTTACTCAAACTTGTTCTGGTGTAACTGACCCAGGCGGGCATCATAACAACTGTACATGTGAGTTATCAGATGCTGAATTGTTACAAGCTTACCGCGAAGCATTTGGCGGAGATGATGTCCAATGTGAGGATTGCAGAGAAGAAGCTTCTTTTCATAGTTTCCAACGAGATCGTTTAGATCACGAATAACCTGTAACTCGATTTTCTCTGCTATACGCTCGCGTGTAGAGAGAAAATGAGTAACCAAGCGGAACGAATACCAAGCACTTCCTGCGTTGCTAATTCCGCGCGGTAGTTTCGTCATAACCTTCTTTGATTCTATCGCGCCTAGTGCGCGATTTTTATTTTATGGCATAACCCACAATAACGACCAAACGACGGAATGACAACGACGAGAACTGAGGAGGAGGATTGGAGGAGAGAAGGGAGTGGCTTAGTGCGAATGGATGCGGATGCAGACTTCATCCTGAAGACTGCGCCGCACCATCGCACAAGCAATCACGTAATCGGCCAAAATGACCGCGAAGCGGTTCGGGTTCCTGTTACACCCGAACTAAGTCCGGAATTCCGGACTTTTACCCTTTTAACTCTTCAATTTTTCTTTCTAGTTCTGCGATTCTTTCAGAGAACAGTACATCGTTCATTGTTGCCAAACCTTTAACGATTTCAGCCATGTATTTTTCAACTGGAGACTCTTCATCTTCTCCATAGGCTATTTTGTTCAAGGGTATTCCTGTTGCTGAACTTATTAACATTACATCTTTTAGTTTTGGCTCTGTTTTGCCTTTTGCTGCCCGAACTAAAGTGCTAACACTGATGCCAGTTATTTCACTAATTTTTTGATATCCGCCATTTTGGGTTATGGCGTCATTAATTCTCTTCGCTATTGCTTCTTCTGACATGAGAATCCCCCGAATTTTTGTTAACACATTATACCCCCCGCTTTTTCGCTTCTGATTTTCACATGTTCACTTGTGGCAATTAAATGTGCACAACTGCATAGATTTTTATCTCTCATCATATTATCATTTCTGCGCATACAAATGTTCATTATTGCTAATTGACAGGTTTTTGCCGTGTTTTTTATCGACCAACTTTTCATGCAACAAGATTACCCTGACGGTGGGCTTCCATTCGTTGGGACGCATGTTATTGAACGGCTCGATTTGGAAACGGGCGAGAAGCTTCCCCCTAGTGTCAACCAAAAGATTTTGGAGGGGTCATACAGCACCAAATTAACTATCCGCTGTAATGGCGATCGTGTCAGAGTTGAGGGGAATCCATCACGCTGGCAGCGCATGGATAACTTAGTTGGCCTAAACACTCTTGATGAGTGTGTTGAAATCTATAACCATGTTCTTGCTAAGTACGATTTACCTCCATTCACTAAAAACACTCGCGTATTCCATCGACAATCACCAGATGGAAAATCTTCATCCCTTATCGGTAATGGTGCTGAAATCACCCTCATTGACTGGACTCGTAATCACACAGTCGGGCAGGGCAAGGAAGCTTCTTTTATCCGCGGTATGTCATCCATGCAAATCGGCCGTGGCCGCGAGCCAAAGCTTTACCCAAACGGCATGACCTGTAACTGGGGTGAGGCATCAGAATGGATGATGACAAAACTTTATTGCAAGGCTTACGAGCTCCGTAAGCACCTCAAAGAAGACAAGCGCAAAAAGAATCGCGTTGTCACTGAACAACTTGAATACCTTGAAAAGCTTATCGGCTACTGCGAAGAGCAGGGCGTAGTACGAGAAGAGCACAGCCTCAGACAAAAACTATTGAAACGACATAATTTACAGTTTTATGGCTTGGTTACTGAACAAGACTTTCACGCACATTTAAACGATATCGAGAACGCCATGAAGACACTACACGCCACACACGATACACATCAATCTATTGCTCATCAGTTACTCGAAGCGGGCGCTGTTGATACGTTACGCAAAGCCAATTCCACAATGAGTTATTTTACTCTTTGGCAACACGGCTCCGACTTGAAGGCTGTATTAACTCGCTCCCAATTTTTTGAGCATAAAGCACGCTTAAAACAAATTGGTATCGATATCTCTCGTCCATTCGATGTGTCTCGTATGTGTCCCACACTCAAGCGTTCTGAAGTCATCGAGGTTAAACCGCTTTCTGTTCCCGACTGGTATCGATTACCCGTTGTGGCTCAATCCAATGTACTGCCATTCCGTGCAGTCGCTTAATCAATAGAGGTACTTATGCTCAAGATAGAGATTTTTAAAGAGAACGAACGTGCAGAGCCGCGCACCATAAACGGCAAAGATGGTAAGCCACCACGCACAATCTACGAACAAACCGCTTACGTTTACCTGGGCGGTAAATTCCCTGTTGAAATGAAACTTGGTTTACAGGAGGGTCAACCGCCTTATGCAGCCGGAGTCTATACCCCTCATAGTTCTAGTTACGTTGTTAATGCTTTCGGCGGTCTGGAACTCAAAAAATACGGATTAACCATCGAACCACTAGAATCACCAGATTTATAACTCGTAACCACTTTGTGGTGACGTAAGGAACAACGTCATGGCTAAAACATCTTCATATACCAATCTATATAGCTTTGTCCCAACAGAGCGCCGTAAGGCTGTTGGGATGAAACTGGTTAAACGTAATGGACAACGTTGCTGGGATAGTGCGGAGTTATCTCGGCTAAAGGCACTTTATGATGAGGGCTTAACCTCTGAAGATATTGCAAACTTACTTGGCCGTTCATCCAATGCAGTAAGACTAAAGCTAAGCCGTCTATGTTACACGTCCAAATATCATTGTTACACCAATCAAGAGGACGCTTATATACGCAGGTATTACGGTTTCAAATCTCTTTCAGAGATTGCAGATCATCTCGGTGTTAGCGTTTCGTCTTTAGTTGACCGTGCAACCAAAGCTTTAGGTTTAAAAAATCGTTACTGTGGAGAAAACTCGCCATCATGTAAATTGAGTGATGAAGATGTGGAATTTATAAGGCAGTTGCATGAGGAAGGTTTAACTTGTCCATCAATTGCTGAAAAGTTTGAAATCTCAGCATCTTACGTTAACGAATTGGTTAACTTTAAATCTAGAACTGTTCTAACAGCTTCCCGATAATCGTTCTCAACTGTCATAAATGCTTCTTTATGGCAGTTGAAATCTGTTACAAAAACCATCCCAAAACCAAAACACCTTAGTGCGTATTATGTATATTATGTTAAAATCACCCTGAGTGTAAATCAGTACACCAACTCTTCTATCATTAATTCATTCAACATAAGTCATTTACCATAAAACACATAATAATCAACAGCTTATTATCTACGAAATAAGTTGTTGATTATTTATATCACAAAACATAGAAATTGACTTAGTAATGTTAAATCTTCCAGTCCATTATTGTACATAGCAGTTAAATCTATGAGAGTTAATTTGTTCATGTATAAAGTTGAAAAATGTGGCGATGATTTCTGGTGCATTCTAGATGTGCAAACCACTATGCCACCACTACTTTCGTTTCGTTGGCTAGAAGCTCAGTTAAAAGAAAATGCACTTGGTACCCAAAAATCTTATATGGACTCTCTCAAGCTGTTCTATGACTTTTGGTTACAGAAACATGGAGTTTCTTTGGATTACTCTTTCTATCGTACCGATTACCAAGACGTCGAAGCTATGATTGTCGAGCTTGATGCCTTTTGGGATTTTCTGATGGCTGGCAAGCAGATCACTAATATCACTGCGCTTCCATCTTTTACTAATGCAACCGAAGAAACTAACAGGAAAAAACGAACTGCTGCCAAGCACTGTGGCGTGGTGTGTAACTTCATTAAGTTCTTAAATTCAACCTACATATCAGCATCTTATGTAGATGAAGACCGCAATACTCTTCGCAGATTGAGATCAGAAACCGAGTCGAGATTGGATGAAGCTCGGGAAAAATTCAATAAATTCAATCAGTCTGCTGCTAAAGCTTCTAGTAATTTCGATGATTTGAAGAGTTTGACTGAAGATCAATACGACGATTTCTTCCAAGTGCTTCTGCCAGATGTGATGAAGCCGCTAAAGAACGACAAAACGGGAGTTATTGAATGGGAGTTGATCAAAAAGAACCCTCTCAATCCTATTGTCACCTATGAAGTTCAAATGCGAAATTATCTCTTAACCAATTTACTTGTAAAGTATGGACTGCGCATTGGAGAGTCCCTGCTTCTTCGAAAGAATTCGTTCAAAAAATCTCGAACCGTCGAGAATAGTTGGATAATGAGTGTCAGGAATCTATCCGATGATGCATTAGATGACTCTGCCATTGAAGATGAGCGAAATAACAAGCCTCAAATTAAGACAAAGTTTAGTAACAGACACATTCACATTACTGCTGATGACTACAAGAACTTGATGACCTATTACAGGTTTATTAGATCGCCAGAAGCCAAGCATGATTTTATTTTTTCAGCGAGTAGCAGTCCTTTTAAGCCATCGAGTTACTCGACTGTAATGACTCAGTTCAAGGTTGTCACTGAATCGTTTAAAAAGCACTTCCCTGAGCATTTCGATCCCAAGTATGCCGAATCTATAACAAAAAGCATCTCTCCTCACTGGCTCAGACACACCTGGGCTTTCGGCACAATGGAGCACTTATATGAAAAGCTCAAGCAAGAGTTTATTGAAGCTGGGGCAATCAACATAAAAGGGATCATGGCAACAGATGCATCAATCACTGAACGATGCTCTGCTGTTTATCCAACCTGATGAGGTAAAACTTGCGATTGCAAATCAGCAGATGGATACCCCTACTTATACGCTCTATGATTTCCGACACAACATTGGTCATAGTATGGCAATGCTTAACGCTTCAGCAGAAGAAATTGCCATGGTGCTTGGTCATGCTTCAACAGTTGCTGCCAGTTATTACATTCAAGCAACCCCTGATATTGCCCTATTAAAACACAAAGCACTTGGCTCTAACCCAGTTTGGAAAGGCATGATGGGGCTGCTTCTCACTGGCTATTCGGTGGATGAAACTGAATGGGATGGATACTTTGTTTCAGGGATCATTCGGGGCATATTGATAAAGCGCGTTGGGGGGTGCGAAAGACACCAAAGACTTTGTCATCTCCAGAAAGTGCGTAGCTGCTATGGTTGTTTTTACTTCAGGCCATTCAAGGATATCAGTAAACATAAAAAAGTGCTTGATATCATGACTGAAGAGTTGATTGACCTTGTTGATGTGTCGCATGAAGGTCAAGGTATACACAACCCTCTTATAGACACGGCCACACAGACTAAAAATGAAATTGAAATGGTGATTAACCGTCTTGAGGGGGGCTTTCGATGAAGCAAAATTACGAACAGTTGAGCAACTTTATATCCCTAAATAGGTCGTTCTTCGAAGATGCTCTTTTACCTGAAATTAATGCAGGGAGTAAACAATACTCTTGGGAATCTTCATCCTGGGCCATGGGAGGCGCATCTTCTGGCGTGTTTGCGACCAACCTAGCACAAATAAATTTTGTTCAAATTCAAGCCAATAAGACGAGAGGTCTCTTTAAAGATGATGAAGAGGAATTGAATGTTATTGACATAAACCCAGTTTTTTCTGAGTTCATAAAGGCTTATTGTGTATCCCTTTTCAGGGAAAAAAAAGCATCTGGTTCGGTTGTACGAAACACTCATTTGTTCTTTAAGCGTATCTATGTGCGAATGTTGATGAGTGATGTTGAACCTCATCCCGTTAATATCACTTCTGAATTTGTGCAGGAAGCCATTGACCTTTGTGCCCAAACCCGAACTGGCATATCAGCAGACACTAACGCAGCTAATGACTATATTCTAGCTAAGAAAATTGTTAATGAATTAAACTATCTTGGCATCACCCAAACAGAATTAGAGATTGAGACAAAGCAAACAAGCATCTCAGCGAATTACACCCAGCAAGCTAAGAATGAAAATAAGAAAGAAAGTCAAACTAACGATAGTAAAGAAAAAAATCTTTCTATACAAACCTTCTTAAATATCGTTGCACTACGCTCTTTTGTTCAAAATGATGGTGAAAAAATTGTTCTCAACTTTGTATTGTTGCTGATGATAACAGGCTTTCGTCATATGGAAGGGACAACCATCCAATATGATAACTTTAAAGTTGTTGAAATTAGTGACCCTCATACAAAGGACGCTATGGAAAAACGGGGCTTACCAACTTATTTTGTGGGTCTGAAATATCGTGGTGAAAAAAAAGCAGGCATTCGTACACATTGGTTTGAACCAATGACAGTTGATCTACTTGAAGATATTGTAGTAGACACGATATGCCTCAATGAGAAACTTCGTCGCCAAGTAGAACATATAAGAGCCAACGATTTTAAATCGTTGCTTCCGTACACATGGGGCATTAATGATAACATCGAGGTTATTGAGTTACGTTCTAACGTCGCGAACCTCGAATTAATCATTGATGATGTTTACGAGTCCTATGCGAAGACAGTGGTTTTACGTGGTCGTAGTTCGGCACGAGACTACACCTACAAAAAAATGTTGAGCTTTGGAGTACGCCCCTTTTCCGAAGCTGATACTGGGAGAAACAGCAAAGACAGGCTATACAACTACAGTGATATTCAGACGTTTATCACGGCTGTTTTGAAAGAAGACAAAGGAACTTCGTCGGATTTAATCTGGCGCTATACCGATTCAGACACCAAAGAAGTGAATAGTATTCCATACGAGAAGCTGCTATTTATCTTTCCCCTAGGGGGGGCGAACCTAAATCGACAAAGTGCTCTAAAAGTCATCCCACAGGTGATTGATAAAGATGTTATAAGCAATTTTTTGGGCTATGGAGTGGTTGAGAATCGTCAGCGCAGCGTCTTTGCCAAATACAATTTGACCAATGAAAATGGCGATATCGACATGATGTACTCTCACTGCCCAAGGCATGGAATTAATACATTCTATGCATTAGCCGATGTTTCCGACCATCTTCAAGCGATGTTCATGGGGCGTAATGATATCAACCAAAATAAGAGTTATCAGCATCTAAGCTTTGAAGATCGTGCTATTTCTACTGAGTTGGTCTCGTTTGGTAATACCAAGCAATTCTCTAACGAGGGAAAGGCGTTAGAATCTGTAAAGCAGCAAGCTTACATAAAAATTAATCCAAGTCTTAATCCCTCAAATGCGCTTGCTCAGACATTGGGCACACATACTACAAAGGAAGATAAAACCTCATTCATTGTCGATTTGTCTATCAACAGTTCCAGCGATGTATTTGCTGAGTTTGGTGAACTGTTTAAATTGATTCACGAAGAAGAAATAGATGATACATCAGACCTGATCAGAAAAAAGGCAGAGGTACTCCCCCACTCCGATCTGCATGAAATGAGCCAGGGAAGCTGTATGCGTAAAGTGTCAACGTTCTCTTGCCCTTATAATATGAAGTGCCAAGATGGAGCTCCATGTGCTTATTTTACTCTCACAGGAAGGTCCGATGAGGAATACAAAATTAAGCAACTTGGAGAAAAAATTGCTTCTCAAATAGCTGTCGTTAACCACATGGAGTTAACTGGTGAACTTTCTAGTGAGGAGTGTGAAGAGATCCTCGGCGAACTTCATTCACGCCAAGATAATGTTTCTTTTCATCAGAATCAGTCTGACACCCTAGTTAATGAAAAGAAACTGATAAATTTGCTAGTATTGGATAAAAATCGAAAGCCGAAAATGCTATCAGAAATATTTGCGATTGCTCAGCGTGAAATAAAAACAATGAAGGAATTGGAGTACAAACGTCAGAAGGAACTCCATGTCGCCCCTATCTCAACAGATAACGCTTAGATGGATTACGCTTAGTTAATAGTGTGTTGCACGAGCATAATGAGTGGCTCAACAAGCAACCCAATCGCACCAACTTGTAATTTTTATCAATGAGTTATCAGACTATTCGGAGTGAAACATGAGTGAAAAACTCAAAGGCAAAGAGCTTAATACTCGCATCGAACATGAGCTGTTAGACATGCTTAGTGAGGGCTACGAGCGCTCTCCAATAACTCAGGCAAATCTCTACAGAAGGCTCAAAGAAAAGGGGTTAATAAGCAGTAAAGCGACTTTAACTAGTCGCAAAGACTTGATCGAAATGTTCGCCAAAGACCAAATCGACTCACTGGGTGGAAGATTTGGTGAATGCGTCAAAAGTTCGCGCTCTATGAGCAGGAAGGAGTTGGAGACAGCCAATGCGAATCTCCACGATCAAGTTAGAGAGTCAAGACGTATGGTTCAACAAAACACTGTTTGCATTTTGAACATGATTAAAGTGATTCGGGCACAAACTACAGTCAAGAATATCGAGCGTTGCCTATCACCTTATCTTATAAGAGAGCTGCATGAGTTAAAGAATAATTCTGTGTAACTATCTAGTTTACACATGCAATCACCACTGATTTCCTAGACATCTTTATCAATGGTGATCCGCATAAAAAAATGCAACGGCGTACTTCACGAGCTGTCCCGAACAAGGTACGCCATTTTACAGGAGCATCACCACAACCACTCGCAATGGCAATTTAATCCAAGCATCCAATAAACGGACATAACGTACATCAAAACAGATAAAAGTTGGCTTTATCTTGGCGCAGTGATGGGCTGTATTTTACGTTGCATTATTGCCAACGGGCACCGTATCACCAAAGCGCTTGTGTTAGATGCTTATGTGTCTGATAAGTTATTAAAATCCGTTCCAAATGGAAAATCTGTTGTCATTTCAAAAAGTCATCAAGTCACACCGTAACAAAAGTGCTCTTTGCAAACAATGGTTATCTCCCCTATTTACATCAAGAATGCTGTGAGAACGCGTTGTTTGAAACGTCCTAACTTCAGGTCATTGTGTTGGTCATTATTTAGGTTTTGTTGCAAAATCGATTTTGTTTCGGAGACTCCCCAGTTAAGATTATCTAACTTCATCTCCCCTCTTTCCTCTTTGAATGGCATATCCGATATATTTATATCTTGGATGTTCAATGCATTGCCGATACTGAACTTGGCAAACATACATGTATCTGGAATGTCTTGTTCTATACGTTCAGAGTATTCAATCAAACTGGGTTCAGCAAAAGTGAAGAGCCAAGCTTCTTGGTTAGCTTGGTTATTAACCCTCAGGATCCTGCCAAGAACTTGTCGAAAATACAGTTCTGTTTTTATTGAACTAAGGTGGCAACAAACTTGTAAACGAGGAATATCCGTTCCCTCACTGATCATTCCAACGCTCACAATCCACTGTGTGCTTCCAGCTCTGTAGGCATCGATTTCTGACAGTGGTTCATCATGCAAATAAGTGACGATCGATGCTGATTGCTTAAACTTAGTTAAGAGCAACTGCCTGATTTTCTCGGCGTGCTGAACTGATGCGGCGACGACCAGACCACCTGCGTTCGGTGTTTTCATGCGAATTTGCGCAAGTTTTCTACATCCTAAATCAAGGAGATATTCGATACTATCGTCATTGTGGATAATGCTTTGATAGGTTGTCTTTGTTTGTTTTAAAAGCTCGGCAATTGAAGAAAATGATTGGTTTTCGCGATTTTTTGTAATGGTCAATTGCTCATTGTCGATCAGAACAATTTTGGGTAACCGGCATACTCTGTCATCTATGGCCTGTCTCAATGAGTACTGATAGTCTACGATTAGCTGACCTTCAGGGTCGCTATATTCAGCCATTACAATAGGTAACTCATCAGAGCGCCAAGGAGTACCTGAAAGTGCCAAGGTATACTTAGCGAGACCTTGAACTTTTGATAGTATTTGGCTTCCCCACTTATTCGAGTCTTCCTCTTCTGAGCCAGCACAATGATGGATCTCATCAAAGACTACGAATACACGATACCTAGCTAGCAACGACCAAAACTCTTCATTCAAAAATTGAATCGATTGATAAGTCAAAGATTGTCCGATCGCCCCCAAACCACCATTAAAGTTACAGCTTAGTGTATGGGCAAAAGTACGCTTAATACTTTCAGCAACACTGATCGTTGGCGAAAAACAGAGTACTAAATCGATAGCTTTCGACTCGAGCAATCGCTTAGCAACTTCAGCTGCAAAAACCGTCTTACCAGCCCCGGGAGTTGCTTGGCAGAAAAAATGTGAACGGCCAGACAAATATTTGTTTAAAGCTTGTGTTGCACAATCGTGCTGCCATTTTCTTAACATCGCGCTCAATATCCATTTTCATTCAGTGAATTGAGTACATTCGTCAGTACATTAATTTTGCCTAGCAACAACGCAGAGCGCTCACGAGCATTTTTTAGAAGAGGCGTAATTTGCAATGTGAGTTCTGGGAAGCGTTGATTTAATGAACGGTATTCTTCGATTTCACCCAGGATGATCTCTAGCTCACCTTCGCACTCATTGCGCTCATTGATCAAAATGTTGTACTTACCTTGTTGCACTGTAGGCACATCGGCTACTCGGTTAATTGTTACAGGCATTGAACGAGTCGCAAATTTAAGACCTTTGAATAAGTCAGTTTGCATGTATCTTTTTTCTCGACCAATGCCTTCTGCGTTGAGCCATCCTTTCTTCTCTAACCCCCAGACTTGTCGATAGACAAACTTATGTGCATCCTGCCCAGTTGATGCAAACTCCTCTATATCGAGTAATGCATCCTTGATTTCTACTAAAGAAAAATTATCCATCTCATTTTCAATCAATAGCTTATGCATAAATGCATTAATTTTTTGAGAATGACTCATTGAACCGCTCTAAACACAAACAAACTAAGGATTGCTTAGTATACATAAATCGGTATAACTAAGAAAATCTTAGTCAACATGAGCTCATAGAAATGAAATATCAGTGTCATTTAACAATCCAATCCCCATTCGACTTAAAGAAGCGAGACAAAAAGCCAAGCTTTCCCAAAAAGAACTGGGAGTTCGTATAGGTATGGATGAAGGTTCTGCAAGCCCAAGGATGAACCAGTATGAAAAAGGGAAACATACCCCTGATGTCAGGACACTTAAACTTATTGCAGATGAGTTAAAAGTACCTTTGAACTATTTTTTCTGTGAAGATCCAGAATCAGCTGAATTAGTTATTGCTATTGCGACTCTTTCGACAGAGAAGCGGCGTTTGTTACTTAAGTTTATTCATGACTTGTCCAATGACGAATCATGATGGTTTTAAACACAACGATTGAAGAATCGTGAAGCTCCAGCAAACCATTCCAAAGTGCACATATCGCGTTCTACGATGTCCGACATTGACCTAGCTGCTGCTGACTCAACTTTTCAATAATCAGGTAAGTCTCTCTATAATCAGTAAAAGTTAACTGATAATAACTTCTAGTTTAATGATAAATGTGTGTTTTGATTGTACTGTGGCTAGCACAATCGGGATAGACATAATTTAGGTCTTCGGAAAAAACAACTCCAAATACATTGGTTTTTATTGTGGTTTCATCAATTACCTAAATCTAGGATGAATATAAAGGCGAAAGTTTTCTGATTTAGTTTTGCAGAACAGACGTTCTGTGTACCAAGCGCAATAATCACGCAGCAACGCTCTGGATTTGATCTTCTCAACAAGCGCAATGTTTGTGGTACATTCCAGAAGCCACTAATTTAACTAAAACACAGATAAACAACATTTTAGTTGTTTATCCATAAGTCATGATTAGCGAAACATTCACAGAAATAATCATTTAATTTGTATGACATTTGGAAAAATAGACTTTAATACCCCTGCCCCAATTCTTCGACCACTCGAATTGTCATCATTCGCATGGATTAGAGGTCGCTGAGTAAGAAATCCTTCAAATTTCTAACAAAAAACACTCCATTGGTAATATAATATTCGACTAAAATCACACGCTTAACGCAAAAATTTCAAGGACCGAGAATGAATAATCAGGGCTGGATTCACTATTGGCGTAATTCTCTTGCTGATGCCGATAGCGCCAAAGGAGCATTAAAAAAGCAAGATCTGAAGAGTTATGTGCGTGTGACAACCGACGAGTTCAAAGAAGGTAAGCTTAAACCTGATTCTACATTGCTAGAAGACCTATTTCGCAATGAACCAGATACCCTAACCGCCGTACAAATTCATCATCGACCGGTCACCTATTATCTTCGGAAAGTTCATGGTAAAGATTACGGCGGTAATATGCCTAGTGTACTGACACCGATTATCTGCTCTTTGTGGGTCAATCGTGAAGGACTGCTATTTCCCCATACCACGCCATTCATACCTCGTGATTTGCTTGCCCCTCAAGGAAATGACACCTTTACTATAGCTGGGGTCGATAAGCTCGATGTATTCCTGACAACAAATGAAATTCCATCGCAGTCTACTGAAAGTATTCCAGCCAAATTTGAACAAGAAGAACAATATCAGAACCATAAAAAAGATTGGCACAACTACTACGGACTCACCCAAAAACTATTTGCCGATTACTGTGATAGAAACCGAATCGAGCAATTCTACGAAGAAATTGAAAGTCGTGGCTTAGTCAACAAAATTACCGAGTGCTTGGGAGCCTCAAGGCATATTCTAAAACTGTACGATTATCTGAGCAATTCAAGCACACCCTTGCCTCTGCTTGATAGCTACGCGACAAAAACAGTAACCAAGCACGATGAATGCATTGATGTATCTCAGACAGTGAATTTGCGTTTTGGTCACTCAAATAGTCAATTCCCGCTAGCTAAAGCGCAATGCGATGCGTTGGCCCATACCTTAGCCATGCAAGAAGGCGATATTCTTGCGGTAAATGGCCCTCCTGGTACTGGTAAAACAACGTTTGTTCTATCTGTAGTCTCGTCACTGTGGATTGAATCTGCGCTAAAAGAGAGTCAACCGCCGCTAATCATTGCGGCATCGACTAATAATCAAGCAGTGACCAACATCATTGATGCTTTTGGTAAAGATTTCGATGAAGGCAACGACGAACTATCAGGCCGATGGTTACCCGGTATTTTCAGCTATGGTGGCTTTCTGCCATCGGCGTATGGACAATTAGAAGCTGCCAAAAGTTACCAAACTAAGCATTTCTATGAGAAAGTCGAGCAGTTAGATTTTCTCGATCAAGCCCAAGCGCATTATTTGGATAGAGCAAAACAAGCGTTTCCACAACAGAATTTTGCTGATGTAACGCAAGTTAAAGCGTATCTCCTTGCCGAGTTGCGCCAACATAAAAACCAGTTAGATCACATCCAAAACAATTGGCATCACTACAACCGCAAGTTGAATGACATCCATTCTCGGCTTGGAGCTAATCCCCAACAAACATTGGCAAATCAACAACAAGCCGTTTCTAATGCGCAAGTATTGAAAGAAAATGCCAAAAAAAAGTTAACTGAGTGGCGAAGCTACCTTGGCAATGAATCTACATGGTTAACTCTGTTTAAATGGTTACCTCCAATCAAGAATAAACTTGAACTCCAGCGCAGGAGTTTCATGTTTAACCTTATTGACCACGACGAAGATCAAATTGAAAGTCTGTCATCAGACCAATTTGAGATTCTACTCAAGCAAGTATTTTCTAGTAAAAAAGACGATTTTGAAGATCAAAAAAATCGGTATCAATCTTGGTTAGCGCAGTATCAAGAGTTTGAGCAATCACAACTGAATTGGCTTGATTCTATCAATAACTTTACTGAAGTTTCTCTGGAGCAAACTATTCCACAACTGGCCGATATCGATTCGGTTTTAGATATAACGACCCGTTTTAGAATGTTCCGCTTAGCTGTCCATTACTGGGAAGCACGCTGGCTGCTCAGTTGTCGAGATTTGGGCCAAGAATTGAACAAACAGGCCCGGAAAACAGGTTTGAAAACGGTTCGCCCTCGCTGGCAACGTCGAATGATGCTCACTCCTTGCATTGTATCAACATTCCATTCTCTGCCTTCTCATATGACTTACCAGTCTCACGTTGGGAATAATGAGTTTGAAACTGACTATCTGCTTAATGAAATCGACCTTTTGATCGTGGATGAAGCAGGCCAAGTAGCACCTGAAGTTGCCGCAGCCTCGTTCTCACTAGCCAAAAAAGCGTTGGTGATTGGTGATATTTACCAAATCCCGCCGATTAGAAATGTGTGCTCATCAATTGACCGAGGTAATTTAAAGCAGCATAAAGTTATCAGCTCTGATGATGAATACACAGTCATTCAAGAGGAAGGCCGAAGTGTAGTGACTGGCAGTGTGATGCATGTAGCGCAAAAAGCAAGCCGCTTTCATTATATGCCGGAAGCTGAGCCTGGAATGTTTTTGCAAGAACATAGGCGCTGCTACGATGAATTAATATCATACTGCAATGACCTTTGCTATCAAGGTATCCTGCTGCCCAAGCGAGGGCAAGCAACCGAAGATAGTCTTTACTCTCCTTTCAGTCATTTGCACGTCGACGGTATCGCGGAAACATTTAGCGGCAGTCGACGCAATAAGTTAGAAGCAGAAACTATCGCTGCATGGTTACATGCCAATAAGGTTGAAATAGAGAATTACTACGGGGAGCCACTGGCCAAGTGCGTGGGTATCATTACTCCATTTTCAGCTCAAGTGAACCAGATCAAGATCGCGTGCGGAGAACTCGATATCAAAGCAGGCAAGGGAGATGACCAACTAACCGTTGGCACCGTTCACTCTCTTCAAGGTGCGGAACGCAAAATCATTATTTTTTCCCAGGTGTACACCAGACACAACGATGGCGGGTTTATTGATATGGATCCGTCAATGCTCAACGTCGCGGTATCTCGAGCCAAAGATGCATTCTTAGTGTTTGGTGATTTGGATATTATTGAAGCTGCGCCATCATCTTCTCCACGAGGATTACTCGCAAAGTATCTCTTCACTGACGAGCGAAATGAGCTTGAGTTTAGTGTTGGTCAACGACCTGATCTATTACAATTATGCGGCCATCCGAAATTGCTAACCAATGCCGAAGAACACGATGCATTTTTATCAAAGCTGCTGAGGGAAGTACAACGAAAAATAGATATTGTCTCGCCTTGGTTACTGCTAGATAAACTAGAATCAACTGGACAATTAGAACTACTACAAACAGCACTGCATAAAGGTGTCCAGATAACCATACATACCGACAGGCATTTCAATACCACGGTCGCAAACTACCCAGATACCAATAAAGTCAAAGCGTTTCAACAGTGCTGTGCGACGTTGGAACAGCTTGGTATCGTTATAAATGTGATTAATGGTGTCCATAGTAAAAGCGTTTTTGCTGATGACCGGTATATGGCGGTTGGATCATTCAATTGGTTTAGTGCAAGCAGAAGCGGAAAATACGCCAATATTGAGACATCATTAATCTATGTTGGTGAGTTAGAGAAGGAGATCAAAACTCAACTCGACTTCTTAAATAGCCGAGGCTGCAACACAAACAAGCAGCCCGTGACGTAGACAAAATGTGCCACTCTTTTATACGGAAGTGACTCAAAAACATTTTCAGAAGAATCGATAACTTTTAGTATTGCAAAAAACCGTGAACAGGGTGTGAATGAGTAAAAGGTCTAAGCAACTTTGAGGCATTTTCGTGTTTCATGCCCCGTCGGTACACCTTGGGACAAAAAATAAGTTTCATAAGATTTTACATTAGCAATCCATTGATAACTAAAGATATGGCAAAAGACGCAAGTTCTAGTGGATAAAAAAGCCTCGCATTTACGAGGCTTGAATGTTCTGTTTTGGCATATCTAACCATTAGCTGCCAAAATCTGCGAAGAGGTTACAGTGATTGGTTAGCTGTTGAATAAATGCGTCAACACTAGTTGAAGCACTTAAATTACGATAATCACCTGTGACACTATTTTCACTTGAAGCGGCCATAACCGAAGCCGCATCATAAATACGTCTAGCCATAAGTTTACGACATAAAATGTCATAGCGTTCTAGATAAGAAACACCAGCCACTCGTGGATATTTGCCATTTACAGGCTGGTAAATTGTATCCCTGTTGTTTTCATCGGCTAAGAACCCTTGCATTACAGGGAAGTAATCCATACTGATTTGAGCTGAGCGTCTCGTAGTTTCTGAATCTTCAACTAAAATAAGATAGCCCATAAATGGGCGTACACTTGGCAAGAATGCATTCTCTTCGATTGCGATGCTAAGATCCAATCCACTACCCAGAACTTCTTCTGTACGATTATTAAAGTTATTACCGATTGAGCCTACTTGTGATTTCAACTCGACAGCTGCGACTAGGTAACCGTGGGAAGTTACAACAATATCCCATGATTTATGAGGTCTGAAATATCCAGGCAATTGAGAGGTGTTTTTCCCAGTATGGATTTGAAAATCTTCGAGATTCGAAGACTCAACAACTTGACGGATCAGTTCAATAAATCCATCTAGCGTTTTCCCACCTAAAACACCAGAGCCACCATTTCTTACTGTCCAGAAATTTCTAACAGCGCTTTTCACCAATTCATTCATTTATTAACCTAGTAACTGTTGTTCTTGTTTATTCAATTTATATAATTGGGATGTTAAGAGAATTGATTTCTCAATGTCATTGTTTATAGCAACCTCTGAGAGAGCAGTAGCTAAATCAGAATCAACGTCTTCCCACCGAGGTAAGCAAATTCTTCTTAAATGCTGAGCTTGAAACCTCAAATTACCCCCTGCCACTTTCGTTGAGTAGTTCTCGACGAAAAGCTGTCCGATCCCCGATATTAGAACGCCTTGCAGAGCTCTGATATCCCAATCAGATGAGCAGATATAGTAAATAGAGTTGTTTGGATGATACTGACCAGGGTCATATACAGTTGTCAATTTAGATTTGATATCAGGTATCAATAGTTTCTCTTGGGCAGCACGTTCAGGATAAACTCGATCAATGGTCTTAAACCAGTGGTGTGGCGATTTTTTTGCAACATGCCGTTTTTGTAAAACTTCTTTATGCTGAGTTAAGTATTCTTGGAGCATTGGGAAGTCTGTCAGTTTGACTACACCATTTTCGTCATAAGTGTTCACAATGAACTTGCCTGAATGCATCAATGTTCCTGAACTAATGTCAGTTGCTGTAACCAAAGGCACTTTACGGCTAGGCTCTAGTGCTACATCATCACCAACTATGTACACTTTATTATTTCCCGTTGCGGCTCCGATGTAGACCTTGCAACCGACATCTTCCATTGTAGGGAAGTCTCTCTCTAACCTTTTAATTAGATTTAGCTCGTCCACAGATCCAAATAACCAGGGCTTGTCATTCTCGATAATATCCTTTCTCTCAGTGAGTTTATTTAAGCTCTTATCTTGCCCAGAAAGCACTAAATAAACGGATTCTGAGAGCTCGTAGTCTATCTCAGGATTATGCAGTATTATTGTTGATTTATGTTTCTGTCTTGATATCTGTGTAATCGCTGGGTACGTCAATACATCAGATTGAAATGCAGATTGACCATAAAGGTCTACGTAGAGATCAAGTTGATAGCTAGCTGATATAAATCTACGTAATGACGAACCGTAACTATTCTTAGTCCATCTATCCGTACAAATAAAAGACAAGACCCCTTTTACTTCGAGTAGTTCCAAACACTTCTGATAAAACGCAATGTACAGATCTGCGCGTTCTTTCATTGTGTGGTAGCGAAAGCGATACGCTGAAAGTAAAGATGGCGGGATATTCTCGATCCTGACATACGGTGGATTACCAATTACATGGCTAAAATAAGTAGAGAAGTCCGTTAACAAGAAGTCGCCGTGATAAAACCAGCTTTCAACAATTGAGTTAGCCTCTTCAACCGTTAGCGCTTTCAGCAAAACTTCATTGGTTTTCTGTTTAGCAATAGCAATATTTTCTGATGAAATATCAAAAGCCTGAACCATACCTTTAATAAAGTCTACAGAGTAGTGTTCTTGGTTATCTGTTATGTTTGCAACCAAAAGCTTTGCAATTGCGATAACAAACTCACCTTGACCACATGATGGCTCTAGTATGCGAACGCTCTTCGCGTTAATGGCGTTGCTAATCCCAGAGGTAATTAGCATGAAGTTAACAATGTCGGGGTTTGTAAAGACCTCTCCTTTTTCTTCATCTGAGGCCCCCCACGTTAAGGAATCTAAATGGTTTTCAATCTCTGGAGTAATTAGTTGCATATTTTGAATGATACTATTAAAAACTGAGTAAAGCGTACCAGAAAGTAAGGTTCAAACATACAGTAATGCATCACGTAAATGTATTGAGTTCGGATAACTTCATGTAGGGCAAATTCACATTAGCAGTATGTAAATGAGTAGAAGCACTAAGTCGAAAAGGGGCAGAACCGAGCTAGCCGCAGTTGCTAGCTCAGCGTTGGACAAAACTTTGTCAGTGATTTTGCTAATTTAGCACCTCACGGATTAGTTCAGGCATTGGAAACCTCTAATCAAGTAGCGAAGTTAACTTCGCTACTAAAGCTGAAAATTAAATTTTAGCGCCATAGTCTCTTGTTAGGTGCGTTTAATTTTGCTTTCTGATCTGAATTGCTTCTTCAACAGCATTTTCAAGATGCTCTGCAATCCATGCATAACGATCCTTACTATTTGTACCTTGTGGATTGTAGCATTTCACTATGCTTGATAGTTTTTTCCCTGAATCACCATATGAAATATAGTCAAAAGGATTTTCTCCTTTATTCGCGACATTTCCAGCCATATTTTTTAATCCATGGATGTAAATTCCAACCACACCCATGCCATTGTTCCATGACTCGACAATTTCATGATTAATCCACTTTCTATTAGCCGTCTCCTCGCCAACTAATACAACAGTACAAGTGCGACCTTTCATTTGTTCAGCAATCCATTTCTTTATCGCTGCATCCTTACCACTTTTTACTGTTTCCCAATCATTGTCTGAAGCAGGTTTATTAGCTTCTAAAGCACCAATATTCCTAACTTGAGAGACCCTCATTACATCAGGTACATAATGAAAACTATAAAATACACGTCTAGCCATTTTTACTCCTTTGACATTAAGTCAATAACGTTAATAATCTTTGAGATTAATTGCTCAGGTTTTTCAACTACGACACCAAGCTCATTAATAGCTTCTATTAATTTTCCATTGGATTCATCATAATATTTTGAAACATTAGCCATAACCTCTTCCCAAAGTTCTTTTGCCATAAAACCGCTACAACCGATAGGTATTAGTGCTAACCCTAACTTATGAGCAATCTCAAACTCTTTTCTAACACCATCAGCACTTAAAGTCTCTCCATTGACAAGTTTGTTACCCATGAAAAAAATTGCAACACCAGCAGAACCAATAATTTCAAATCTATATTTCTCCCATGTGGCATCTCTTTCCACCTTATTTTCTATATACTGAGGGAAAGGCTTCATATTTATATAATCATTGATATAACCGTTATGATATTCATATACTCCTTGGATAGCTCCTGTTATAAATGCATTGCCAATACCTAATCCAATGCCTGAAGAAATCTTGTAATTTTTTTCAATTAATATTTTCCCTAGGCGACATAGAAATGATTCTACATCAGGCTGATTAAAAGGAGTAAAGTCATGGGCACTTCCAGACAAGAAAACAGTTTTCCTTCTAAATTGCCTTTCGATTTTATACAAAATTTCTGTAATTTCAGCATAGCTTTTAACCAAAACCGTTTTCACTTGAAATCGAGAAAGATCTTTTATTAGTAAGGCTTGTTTAACTTTTGCATTTTCAAACAACTGCGGTGTATCAAAGTCTGTCTCACAACACTCTTTAAAAATACAATAATGCTGTCTTTGATGCTCTTCAAAATATGCCCTGACACGGCTCATGATGTAATCAAGATTAGGATCAGTAAAACTAAAGCCTAAAAATAGAAAGGTTTTTGATACTAAATCACCAGAAAGGGCTGTTATATAAGGCTTCATTTTAAGGGGATAACGCTCATAATCATCCTTAGTTAATACTGCGCTATCAGGATGATCACAATCACCATGCATCTTATATAAAATTGCATCTCTCTTTTTCTTAGTGATTGCAAGATGATTATTTGTGTACTTAACGTCAACAATCTTATTAATATTTTCCAAAGACTTTTCAATTAACTTATCATAATTTGTAGTCCAAAAAATTTTTATTGGCAATCTAGATAAAATATTATGATTTTCTGTGGGTTGTTTTGCTGTTGCAATTTCATCCATTAACTGTTGACTTATTCTATTTCGTCCATTTTCATTTAAATAGAATTGAGCAACACCGACTAGATCTTTTTCTTCATCAATATCTAAATTTAATTCATTCGCTAGAGGTCGAAGCAATTCTTTCCAATTTACATAGCCAGCGGATGATGACAGTCCGGCACCAGCAAATATTGCAACGTTACTTTCCTCAAGTTCACTTACAAAGCGCTGTATAAAAAGATCTTGATCTCTTGTCATTAAAACTTCCTCAATACTGCTTGACTTGTACACCTACCACCTAACGTCCGCCTAAGGGGCTGGCAACGCTACTACTAACTTTCCGCATAACACCGTAATCACAAAAGCCAACGCATAGTAAAAATGCCGCGCGTTGGGTGTCCCTCTTGAAGCGTTTGTTATGGCCGACCCTAAACTGCTTTTGTGATGTCGTAATCATCAATTTTTTCGTTAATTTCGCTGGCAATGTCTAAGTAATACTGAACATTGTTCTCGAAATCACACCATTTCACAGAGTAAATATAGGAAGAGTACCCTAGATAAACTTTCCCACCGGAGCCATGATTTTCACAATCGTTATAGGTTGGTGATTTAATGTTAAACATATTCTCTCGTTGTATTTTAAACAAAAAATCGGTTTTCAATGTTCTACACTTACAATGAGTGCAACTTTCATCCTCAATGAAATAGCTATAACTCCCGTTTTCATCTGGCAATACAAGCGCTAAAATTCCATTGGTTTGGCTTTTTCTGCCATTTCTAGAATGCTCCTTAAGCGAATACGATATTTCCCATGGGATCCACTGCTCATCCTCTGATACTAGAAACTCTTTCATGCCCTTTGATATGACACTGATAGTAATACTACTGTCGTATATTTTATCGCGAAGCTTTGACTCAATTGTGCTGTCTTTAAAGTCACTCATGTCCTCGCCATCAGCCTCACCTTTGTTTATGTGATCTTCTTCGCTCAGCATGTCCTGCAATAAATCTATATAATCTCTAACTTTTGTATCACCTAATATACTTGTTAAAGCCTTTACATTTTTGTCTCCATATTTGTAAGAAACGAATATCTTTTTACCCATTCTAATTTCCCTTAATTAAGAACATTACCATTAATGTTGCAGCTATAGATATGCCGTAAAACGGAATGAGCGTTTTTGAAAACACGCCGGAAATCCAAGAGTTGCCCCCTTTGGCAAAACAGGAAGCATCCATAGAAAAATTAATCTCAGACTCTTCTTTAAGAGATACTTCTGTGTAAAGGACACGATATGCCCTTTCGGTCGAAATGAAAAATCCATCAAGCACCCAAAAAACAGGAAGAACGATATACGAAATTAGCACGTAATTAATGTTTGCATCCTTGGCGGCTAGCGCAAACAAAGCAGATACGAGAGTTATTGACCATCCCTTCAACAAAAAGGAGTTTGAGTTCATTCGTGAAATCACATTTTGTATGAACTCAAGATGCTTGAGCTTTGATTCGTTCATGTTTATTTTGCCATAACAGTGATTAGCAGGCCGTAAGCCGTCTAATCACTCGATGTAATGATACTAATGCAACTAATAACCCCAATAATTACATAGGCATTTTGTTGCTCATCGCGTTTTATACAGAAGAGTATTGAATGCCGCAAGTCTGTCGTTTAGTGTTTGCGATGAACGATAGATTCAAGATGATAGACACCTTTGCTTGCAATGAATGGCCGCCGACTTAGGCGGCTTTTTCTTTTAAGAAAGGAAAGTCGTTCGATGGTGGAAAAGACACGCTGAAGCCTTGGAGTGTGGTGGAATCTACCTCCGTGATACATCTCGGGGATTAACAGCCAACAACATGGGAAGAATCGATAACTTTTAGTATTGCAAAAAACCGTGAACAGGGTGTGAATGAGTAAAAGGTCTAAACAACAATGGGGCAAAACCAAGCTAGTTCTGTATTAGATAGAGCATAATTTACACTATCAGCATTTGATTTTTGGTAAATCTTGCCAACGGGTGGTGTATTGAGGCGACAACATTTCACGCCGCATTGCCCATTTTTGAGTTATGCCTTGAGCAGCAAGAAAGATAGCATCATTCCCAAATCGATTGTTTAACATGTCATACACATTCATTAGCTTAGGATTATTCGGGGTCAGGTTGAACAGATCGGGCTGCTCATGCTGACCGTCAACTAAGTCAATCAGCCCAACACCAATTTTATAAAATCTCACATCCTGTTGGAATAACTGCTCTGCTAATCGAGAGGCGGCTTGAGTTATATGGGTCACATCAGCAGTAGGATACGCAAAACGATGAATCGCTCGGCGTGCCACAGGAAGCGAGTCAAATGGTGAACTGTTAGCGAAACAAAGCATCACTCGACACAGTGATTTTTGTTTTCGAGCCTTAAGGGAAGCAATATTTGCATGCTTGCACAATGCTTGCTGCAACGACTCAAGGTCAGTGATCCTCTGCCCTGCACTGCGGGTAGAAAATATTTGTTTCTTATCCGCTCTAGCGGTATCCCAACCCTTACATTTTTGTCCATTAAGTTCACGTACTGTACGCTCCACTTCTACGTTAAACTCTTTTCTAATCAGTGCAGGAGGGTAATTGGCAAGCTTGAGCGCCGTATTAATTCCTATCATCTCTAATCGATGGGTTAGTTTCCTGCCTATGCCCCATACCTCTGAGACATGCAGTTGCCCTAAAACCACCCTACGCTCTCGTTCGCTATCTAAGACACATACCCCATTATATCCCTCAATTTTTTTCGCAGCATGATTGGCCACTTTGGCGAGTGTCAATGTTTGCCCAAATCCGACACATACGGGTAATCGACATTCACGCCAAACAGCGCGTCGTAATTTCATTCCATGCTCTTTGAGAGAACGAATAGCTGGAAAGCTATGCTCAAATGAAAGGAAAGACTCATCGATACTGTATATGTGTTGTTCAGGTGCGAAGCGACCAATAACCTGCATCATTTTGGCAGATAAATCCGCGTACAACTCATAGTTCGATGACAGAGCAATCACCCCCTTCTGTTCACAAAGTGCCTTGACTTGAAAGTAAGGTTTGAACTTTTCTATGCCAGCTTCTTTAGCTTGTCGATTCGCTGCGACAATGCAACCGTCATTGTTGGACAAAACGATCATCGGCTTTCCACGCCAATCGGGGCGGAAAACTTGCTCAGCGCTACAGTAGAAAGAGTTAGCATCAACCAAAGCAAACATTATCTCGTTCTCAACAATGGACTCACTCGGTGGCAGCGAATTGAGCGAGTTTTTTCCTAAGTCGTTCACAGAAAGAGATTTTTTGTCAATAATGTGAAAGCATGTTATCAGAGTTTATTGAGTGTAGCGCGTCGCTTCAGACGCATAGCGGGACGAAGTTAATGCAGATTCAAAATTATGGCTCGATATTATTAATGTTTTGATCCTATTCCTCGAATGAATAAGCATGCAAAGATTTATTCATTACAGTATGAGTTGAATCTGGCACTAAGCCAATGGGTGAGATC
Organism: Vibrio mimicus; assembly: GCF_019048845.1. Lineage (NCBI taxonomy): Bacteria > Pseudomonadati > Pseudomonadota > Gammaproteobacteria > Vibrionales > Vibrionaceae > Vibrio > Vibrio mimicus. Next base: position 1,683,342 of record NZ_CP077426.1, on the reverse strand, counting down.
AAGCTAGGTTCAAGTATGAATAACTTGTACTGACTAATACTCAATCTTACACATTAACTTGTAAGTCACGACTAGATCGTACAGATAAATTTCTGGTTCCGTGCCTCGGCTTCGTTCAACTCACAATTGGACATAAACGATTTAGATTCAAAGCGCTAAATCGTTTAGAACAGATTAGAAAAAGTATCTTGAAACCTTAAACTTTTTGTATGGTTGCTTCTAAGCAAAGGACGCTAATACTGTTTTATAACGAGTATCTTTACCGAGATTAGGTAATTGCTGAACCGTTGACTGAGAGATAAATCCAATGGCTTGTAAAGAAACTTGATTTGTAGTTTTGCCAGCAAAATAAGTAGCCAAGTTTTTAAAACCTTGATAGCAAGATGACAAGCACACTCTTGAAGATACTTCACTGTCAGAGAGAAGGAAGACAAACTCCTTGATCTCATCGTCACCAAATTTAGTGAGCATGTTGTCATAGTACGACTCTGCCATCGTAGAAATACCATAACCATTGCCGATTTTCGCCATTACGACAGTTTTTACGTATTGCTTCCGCACTGAATCAGGTACTAATCCTGTAGAGGAAACGTAAGAGTCTAAAATTCTTGCATGAGCAGGCTCATTATAGAAGTTATTGCGACCTGTATGAGCCATGTAAAGGTTACTAATTTTTTCAGATAGCTCTACAGCTAAAGTATCTTTAGGAAGATAAGGTAAGCCATTAACTAAAGTTAAAAATTCATTTGCCGCGTCCTTACGTAATGTTTCCCCATTTGATGCATAAGTCGCATACTTCAAGCCACACTCAAAACGCACTCCATCTGGAGCTATTTGCCAAGATTTACTACAAATCAAACGAATGTTATTTTTGACCTGCATAGCTGCATTTTGGGCAGTATACATACCAAATAAAGTTCGCAGTAAGGATATTCCTAAGTCCTGAGGTAAATGCTCTAGGGCAGCTTTAATATGATCTGCATCGGTGGTAGTTAATACATTATTGCGGATATTGCTCAGAAAGCGTTTAATTTCAATTGCGACACCCTCTGGCTCCTTGCCAATAACCTCTTTAATACAAGTTTCCAGCCAAGAAATTAATTGAAAACCTGTCAGTTCATTCTGGTTAGGATGTGCAGCACTAGCCCAGTTACGCATATCACGAATATAATCTAAATGTTTATAACCGATATCAGATAAGATGCCTGTAAGATGGCAGCCTCTCACTAATTCCCACTCTTCAATTTTGACTAAGTCATGCTCGTCTTTTAGCTTTTTCCTACGATTTTCATCAGTAACCACACTGTCATAAAAATACTCAATATCAAAGCGTATAACTTTATTACGTAGATTAACGACTGTTTCATCCCAAATAAAATTTAAGGCAGCATCAAATAATCCAGCCCCACAAGCTGCAATAAATTTCGAGAGATAAATTGAAGTTGTACGCTGATTATTATCAATTAAAGTGATCACTTCAGGAAGGTTGTTTATTACACGCGACCTTTCGGTCACTGGAACTAATACCTGATTTGTTGGTAAACCTAGTTCTCCAAGATAAGTTGTCAATCCATTTGAAAATTGATCAACACCTGTTGTTACTTGATTCTGAGATGTAACCACTATTGAATTACTCATTTTTATACTCCAATTTTAAAATGAAAATCGAACGTCCTATCAAGGTGTGAACGATGCAATACTGAAGCTCCCGCATACCACTTTAAACACAAAATGCAACGCATAGCAAAAATGCCACGCGTTGGCTGTCCCTCTTGAAGCATTTGTTAGAAATTTTTTCACTCTAAACAACTGAGTAAAAATCAACTGTTATACCAGCCTCTACAAACATATCATACGCAGTTTTACCACTTATATCCCATTTCGAATCACTATCTCCTGGTTTTAGAGCAACAACTCGCTTAACACCTGCTTGGATAATTGGTCCAGCACACCTAGAACAAATTGGTTTACCCCAAACATAAAGAGTTGAACCGAATGAACGTGAACCTGCTGCTATAATTGCATTTACTTCCGCATGTACAACAAGTTCCAACTTAACATCCGCATTATTTAACCGTTCAGCTGAGTCCTCAACTCCCATGGGGAAACCATTATACCCAATCGATATATCCCCACCCTTTTTAGAAAAGAGTGCGGCACCAACCTGTGCATTAGGATCTTTAGACCATTTGGAAACATGTTTTGCCAATTTACAAAATCTAGTATCCCACTTATCCATTGGTTTTGATTCAATCAAAAATTTCATAATTAATACCTTTTTATTTTACAAAATCACCAAGTCTCTTCGATGATTACATTGCCTAAATTATCAACTTGCTTTAGCCTCTGAGTTCGATGAAAACCTCGAATAGCTGTATGATCTGTATACTCTACTTTTCCAACAATAACGCCAAATGAATCCATCACGACATAATCGTAAATATCCATTTCAGCCATTGTGCCTTTTGTCCGATGACCTACTAGATTTAACGATTCACCGTCTTTCAGTTTTACTTTTGTTCTCATAAATATCTCTACAGGTTGGATTAATTTTCTAACGCCCGCTTAAGGGGCAGCCAACGCTACTGCCAACTTTCCGCATAACACCATAATCACAAAAACCAACGCATGGTAAAAATGCCGCGCGTTGGCTGTCCCTCTTGAAGCGTTTGTTATGGGGCTGGTTTTAGATGATCTAAATATGGAGAACAAAGATCTAAAAACACAGTTTTCCAACGCTCTGGTAATTCGCTGAACTCATCACTCCAATTTGAAGATATATGTTCGTATGCCTTATACGGTTTTTCGCTTGATGGTGCAGCATAACCGAGCAAGTCTTCGATACACTCTTCGATCATTATTCTACGTTCAGGACCTGTTTGAGCAAGAATGGGAGCATTCATTGCTTCTGCCCTCTCCGTTCCAGCATCACGATCGTGCATGAAAATATAGTTAACATCTAATGTATTTAGGTATTTAGCTATCGAAATCAACACAGCTTTACCACGCGCCCTTAGGAACTCACAATTACCAATAACCCGAGCCTTATCTTCCGAGCTTAAACGCTTGATTGTTTCTCTAACGACAACTTCTTCTGTATCTCCTTCCACAAATATACATTTGTTAGTAAAAAACATTCTTGAGATATAATCATCAACTTTTAGTAACATTTTCAGATTTTGTTTTTCATCCTGTTGAAGATCAGAGAATGCACTTTCAAGATTGAATGATGTAGTTCCAGTAAAGCCACCATCGCTATATGAAAATTTAGTTAAGCTAATGCTATTGTCTGTACCAAGATTTACCATATATGGCGAATGGGTAGTCGCAACAATTTGACAATTAGGTCCTGCAAGCTCATACAACGAATCCCTGAGTTGATTTGCCGCCGAAGGATGCAAATAAATTTCTGGTTCTTCAAAGCAGAAAATCGTGCTTCGCGGGTTATCTGAATTTTTGTTAACAAATTCCTGTACAAACCTCAGCAACTGAAATGCTGTTGCTCTTATCATACCGTGACCTTGGTATGAAACCTCTGTTTTTACATTACTTTCCAGTTCAACTGAAAATTGAGGTTTAATAGTTTTCTCTGGTTTATCTAATGCGGCAGAAACATGAACAGATGAATCTGGAAACAAGTTGTGAACCATACCATTTAGTTCTTGAATTAACTTACCAAAGTCAGTGCCTGTATCACTTGGATTTAGTTCTGATGCTAATTGGTTTAGAAAATGCTGTGCTTGTTCATAGTTTTCTGACTGAGATCGCACTTGTTCAAATAAATCACCTAAAAGAGACTGTAATGCTCCATTGCTTGAGGTTAATTCAGATACACATGATTCAGCAGGCACAATAACAATACGAGGTAATTTAGAAAGTACATTACCAGGAATGCCACCCGGATTTTCAACCCACTGTGGTTCTTGATCTTCTTGAATTTCCCAATATTCAGTTAAATCTTCGAGTTTTTCTTTAATTGCTTTAATAGTGAGGTTTTTAGAAAAATTACCTTCACCAAAAAATTCTTTCAAAAATTCTGCCGTGAAATCGTCACCTACTAATTCTGACACTTGTGTTGCACCAATAAACTGGTCTTTAGGTGCCTTAGGATATTCAAGCATGTAAACTTTTGGCTTTGACTGTGTGATAGACCAAACTTTTTTGTAAACTATGCTGTTTTCAGTTTCATCTGGTAAAGGAGCCTCAACTTTAATAATTCTGCCTTTAAAACCAACCCACTCTTTAGCCTCTTCCGGCAAATTGTGGTATTCCGCAACCATTTCAATTTCTTCAGCATATTCATACAAATCATCTTTTTCATTATATGTTTTCGAATAATCTTCTCTCTGTGCATTCTTTGCACTATGCAGAAGTTGAATTGCTGCAAACACACTAGATTTACCCGCATTATTTGCGCCAATTAAAAAATTCGAATCTCTAAAACCAATCGTACAACCTTTTAATTTTCGAAAATTGTCGATCTTAATTTCGTGTAATCTCACTAGCCACCTCTTTAGAATTTTGTACTTGAATGAAGCCCCATCACAGTGATTAGCAGGCCGTAAGCCGTCTAATCACTCGATGTAATGATACTAATGCAACTAATAACCACAACAATTGCATGGGCATTATGTTGCTTATCGCGTTTTATACAGAAGAGTATTGAATGCCGCAAGTCTGTCGTTGAGTGTTTGCGATGAACGATAGATTCAAGATGAATGACACCTTTGCTTGCAATGAATGGCCGCCGACTTAGGCGGCTTTTTCTTTTAAGAAAGGAAAGTTACTCGATGGTGGAAAAGACACGCTGAAGCCTTGGAGTGTGGTGGAATCTACCCCCGTGATACATCACGGGGATTCACAACAAACAGCATTGGAATAATTGATGACTTTTAGTAAGGCAAAAGCACATGAATAGGGTGTGAATGAGTAAAGGTTCTAACGCGAAATGGGGCATTTTCGTGTTACATGCCCCCGCCAGCATACATCTGGACAGAAGCTATTTGAGCTGTACCCCGTTTTCTCTAAACGCTAGAAGACGCTCTACAGCACATCTGCAAATTTGGGTATGGCTTTAGATGAATATAACTCTTCTAATTCCAACTTTCCTTGCCTTGCCAAAAGTTGTTTCTTCATTGCTTTTGTCTCGTAATAGTCCTGAGCAACAGCAGTTTCAATAAACTCCACAGACTGATCGGTAAATTGACTTACCGCATGTTTTATTTCTTCCAGAGATACGTTGAAAAACTCTTTGCGTCTATTAATCATATTTAATCGGTGAGAATCAAACTCGTCGTGAAGCTTTTTCTCAAGAGTTGGCGCGTCATTCGTATGAATCATAGCATGTACATCAAAGGTAAAAGGTACTGAAGCATCCCCAAGCTCATTTACTCTATCCATAGGCTCTAATCGGCGAGTCATGCCTATCTTATAGATGTTTTCTCCGAATGAGCCAATGTTAGATATAATATAAACGTGACCTCTCTTGGTTTGCTCCGCCATTGATTGAGCACGCTGGTGCTTTCGTTCTGCTTCTTCTAGGTTGGCCTGTAACTGAGCTATCTGTTCTTCTAGCTCTGATTTCATTTCATCGCTGGCCTTTTCAAGCTCCTGCCGTGCAACTTCTAAGGCTTTTTGATAACGCTTTTCTTCCTTAACAGCTTCATCTTCTGCTTTTTTTATCTCTGCCTCTATCCTTGCTTCCTCACGCATTTGAGCTTTGATTTCTGCTTGCTCTTCTTTCTCGCGTTGTTTCTTTTGACAATATTCATAGGTCAACTGAAGTTCTCTCAATTTTTCTTTAAGATAACGTTCTGTGATAGATATGGCATTTGGTTCATTTAGCTTATTGATTGCTGCAAATGCCTTATTTATACGCTCTTCCATCTTTGTGACGTTTTTCCACGTACAATTTGCAGTAGCTGCCTCACATTCGTTATTGAAGGCTCGTGCAGTGAGGCGGATGCTCTTATCGGTCATTTTCTTACCTTCGCTTCTTGAACCATCGACAGTCCATTCACGGTAACAATATATCGCTCCGCTAGAAGACTTCTCTTTCAGTAAAGCTTTCTGGCGTTCTTTGCACTTGTTAATCTCTTCTTTAAATGTTTCTGATGAATCAAAATCAAACTTTGGTTTATAGAAGCCAAGCTCAATAAGCTCAATATCCTCATTAAATATGGCTATTTGCTTAGTTAGAGAGTCGTAGGTGGCTTTCTTACTCTTGTAGTCAATCTGGAGTTCACTGATCTTCTCTTCAATAGATTGATGCTTCGCATTAGCCTCGGCTCTTTTGTGTTCGATTTCGCGTAAGGCTTGAAGTGCTGTCTCTTCTAACTTTTGCTTATCAGATTTCAGCTGCGCCTTGATTTTTTCGCACTCAGCTTCAACATCAAATATCTGAGAGTATCTTTCTTTATACTCTTCGATTGTTGCCTCTGCCACGGACCGAAGAGCTTCTGTATCTGCAAGTTTTTTGCTCAATTTTGAAGTTTTTCTTAGCAGAAGAAAATCGACAATGAGAAGCAAAACTATAGTCGCCACTAAGATATAAGTCATTGAATTATTATCCATTTATTGCTATGCCAACGATATTTGATATGAAACATGAATGGTAACCAACATCGGCTCTGATGTAATCAAACAAATGTCAGTATTGAGATACAGATATACGAAGAATTGAAGAGGAGCGGCAACATGCTTGGATACTTGCTATTAGTATTTGTAAGGGAAAACTAATTGGGCAAAATGCGGAAATATTCCAGCCCCAGCACAAAATGGGGCACTTCTGAGTTACGAAGTGCCAACTGTGAAGGTTCTGGCCAAAAGCATCTTAGAACAATAACACAGAGCAACTCTCACCAGAGGCCACATTGTTCCATAAACACTGGGCAAATTTCTGCCTGTAAATTTTTGGGGTTATGATAGGGCAACTTATAAAACGTCAGAGAAAGAACATGCCCATATACGATATTTTTGATAAGACAAAACTCTATCGCTGCCCTTTTTGGAAAGACCCCATTACTTGCACTTGCTCGTCATGCCACATGCGTCGGGAATGGGAAAAAAGCTCTGCGGCATTGAAAGCCGCTGAAGCCCGTAACTTTGCACCACTTGGCTCTTCTGTGCCCAGTGTTCAATCGTTTCTAAAGCCTGAGCCTATCCAAGAAACAACACGAGAAAAAGTTGAGCGTCAGCGCAAAGAGCGACTAGAACAATCAGAAAATGATTGGGCAAAGCTTCAAGACCAACAAAAGAATAAAGAAGAATTTATGTTGGGCTGGATGCAAAACACCGTTACTCAACCACAAGCGCAACTTTGGGCGGACTTATTTACTGTTGAAACCAGTGAAGAACAGAAGCAATTTATTAAACAATGCAATGTTCACCTCAATAATCCCGTCAGAGAAGGGGAAATTGTCATCGTCCCCACGACTAAACCGACGACTGAGCAAGAAAAGAAAGCACTCGCTGATTTACAAGAAGACGCACAAGCAGCAAGTACCGAGCTAGAAAAGTTAACCGATGAACAGGTAGCAACAGTAAACCGACACTTAGAACTGTTGGATTATTATGCAAATCAAACGTTTGCCAAAATCAAGCAAGATGGCCTACCCAGTGACTATTACGCTTATGCTTCTTTGGGTGTAGGCATGGCGACAGCTGGTGTTGAACAACGGTTAAAGAATATCAGTGATGTATTACTTGAGATTAATGACCTATACGCCTCTCAAGTTGCCATGGCGAGCAGAACTGGCGGCATCAATTACGGGCCTTTTGTAGCCGAACGCGCAGAGCTTTTTAAAAAGCTAGATGGTTCATTTGCGGGTTTATCTAAACGCAGTGTCAAATTACCGATTTACACACAAGTAAAACGCAGCCTAAAGCTGTCAACAAAATCAGTCATTCACAACGCCGATGAAATTCTAATGTCAGGATTTGTGAAAAACCTCGGGAAACGTATTGCCAACGTGTCTATAGGCATAACAGCAGCAAAAGGCGTTGGTTACGTTGGACTGGTTCTTGGCGCAGCAAGTGGCGTAAATAATATTTATGAAGCCTGTAAAGTTGATAGCACAGGGAACTGTGGAAAAACAACATCAGTAGAAATTGGTGGCTTTATTGGTGGCTTAGGTGGAGGAACTATTGGAGGCAAAATCGGGGTTGTGCTGGCTCTAAGCATTGCAGGTGCGGCCTCTGCCCCAATAATTGCAATAGCAACAATCAGTGGGTTTGTCTTCGGTGGTGCGATAGGTGGAATTATTGGATCTACAACTGGCAAAGCTGGAGCTGAATTCATTTATGAGCATACTTTAAAGCTAATGGATTAATATCAGATGAATAGTTTGATTATTGTTATTTTCGGTTGGTATGCATTGGCTTGGTCAATTCCTGGTGGATTTATTCTATTTACCATTTCACACGGAAATATAAAGCACATAATAAGCTTAGATAAAATCTTAGCTAAAAATATAGAGCAACTTTATGACTCTAAAGGCCAATTAATTGACCAGCTTTCTGTAACGATTGGAACTAGATACATAAAATACCTTATTAAATACCCATTTATACGCTCAAAAAATCATGCTGAATCTCTCAAATTTCGTGCATTTATGTGGATTAATTCACTATGGGTTTGGTCGTGGGTTTTCATATTAGTGCTAATGTTTTTTGACAACTGGATATAAACACACCAAATTTCGGAAAGGGCTGATCGCCCTTTCTATTAACCCCAAAAGCTCACGCCCTGCTAAGGGGTGAGCAATGCACTACGAAAGTTACCGCAAAGCGCTTTAATCACAAAGCCCAACGCATACTGAAAATGCCACGCATTGCGAATCCCTCTTAAGCAGTTTGTTAGGCGAATTTAAACCGCTGCTTGTTTTAGTTCATTTCTATAAGCTACTAGCAGCTTTCCAAGAATTGATAACATTTCGTTGAAACACTGTAATATTTCAATCCAACTTTCATCTGGAAAATTGTTATCTTCAGCACTTATGTGAAACTTAACCGAGCGAAGACCGTTTTCACCCAAAGAAGAGATGGAGTCAAACACTTGCCTTTCAGAAAAGTGCACATAACCTGATGTATATTTATAAACATCTTTCACCCAAGGGTAATCTTGCGTCATTCTGTCAATTAGGTAACCATCTCTCAGCTTCTTACCGTCTCTGCATTTAAAAGAGTTCAATGCCTTACCACCGATGACTTTAGTCGCCATATCTGAAGGCTCTTCTACATACGTGTAAGCAAGTAATCGACTGATTGTGTCCAATTCCATTCTCACGACTGCTCGTGAGCAAGTCATGTTTCTCGAAGCCACCAATGCTTGTAAACCACTAGCAAGGCTCAATGAGCGCTTAATAGCCCCAATCATAATTAGGTCTAGAATATACATGGGCTGACCGTCACCGCCGATTGCTTGCATACCGATTCGAGGTAAATGCTCAATCCAACCCTTTAATTTGTCTAATTCGCTATCAATACACATTCTTATTTATCTCACCATAAACTTAAGATGACCAGATTCGCCTAACGCCCAATTAAGGGGTGAGCAACGCTACCACCCAACCTAAAGCATTGTACTGTAAACACTAAAATTGAAGTAGAAGCAAAAATGCCAAGCGTTGGGAATCCCTCTTAAATTGCTTGTTAACTGCACTTTCTCGCTGCCTCCACAAAGTTACTTTCTCCCACAGTCCAAGATTTCAAAACAGTATAGCCATTGCTTTCAAGCAAACTGGTCATTACTTTAGGAGTAATAATTCCATAGTACGAGTGACCTCGTTTACCTTTATATACATAACCAAAAAGCCTTTTTTGACCGCTTAGAAAGCGTTTAAAGTAACTATTTCTGTGCTGATTAATAAATACAGCACAACCGTCATTGTCTAATAGGGAGTTGATCGTTTTTAATACTTTCTTCAATGTATCCTCGCAAGGGATAGCAGAAATAACATTAGTACACGTTATTAGTTGGTATTTTTCATTGTGTCTATCAATTTCTTCGAAAGGTACTACGAGTGATCCCTTATAATTATCTGCCACATAGCTAACTACATTTGTTTTGGCACCTTTGATTGTTTGTCGCCTAGTTAGTTGAACACGGGAATCAACATATGTTACAGAAACTCCTATTTTGTTTAGTGTTTCCGAATACCTCAGCTTACCGCACCCAAAATCCAAAATGCGTTCCATACCTTTTTTATCTAACAAGTAATTAACTACAGCCTTTGATGCTTGAGTATCTGGTTTAGCAGCATTTTCAGATTTAATTTTTATTCCGTTTACAATGTAGTGCATATCTAGTTACTAAATTCCGCTCTAAAATATTGAGAAATTCTTCCTGTGGAGATCTGTTTAACCTGATCTGTCGATTTTGGTGCCGTTACAAATAAAAATTGAAGAATAGTTAATAAAAGCACAATGAATAAGTAGCCGAAAAGCCATATCATTGATTTATCACTACCCAAAAGAAGCAATATGAGCATAAATGAAATAACGACAAGTAGATGTTCGAACAAAACCCAGAAGGTTTGTGCGTAACGCCAAAAGAGACTTACATAATGTGAATCTATATTCTTAATTTCTGGGTAGTAAAGTTCGTGCATGATTTTATTTACATAATCTTTATTCAACCTAATAGACGAACCTGCTATTTTTGCCATTGGCTTAACTATATAAAATAGTTCCCATGCATAACGGATTTGAAGCAACTTAGCTGCTTTATTATGTATTTCAAAACTATGACTCAAAAAATAAGCAAACCATGCTGACAAAAATGGAATCACACCAAACGATATAGCCCAAGAAGTAATATCTTTTGCGCCAGCGATTGGGGGAACTAAGTCTTTAGGGACAACGACCAAAGGAATGTAGTCTAAGGCGCGCATAACAACCATAAAAAACAGAGTGGTAAAGAACGTTGACTTATTGAGCTTTGCCAACATCTCGTTGTAATTGCTAGGCGATTTAATCTCAAACATATTTTCTTCCATGTTAAATTTATCACGTGCAGTTAACAGTGGTTAGCTGACCGTAAGACGTCTAATTACTTGATATAATGATACTAATGCAACCAATAAACACAACAATTGCATAGGCATTTTGTTGCTCATCGCGTTTTATACAGAAGAGTATTGAGTGCAGCAAGTCTGTCGTTTAGAAGTGGACCCCAATGGTTGGACACATAAGCTAATTCCTTAAGTGGTTGATCCAGCTCATGCAGCGTATCTCTGTCTTGCAAAGTAAACTTCATCAGGGGTGAGGTCATTAAGTCCCTGGTGGTTACGCTGTTCATTATAAAACACCATGTAGTGACCGATTTCAAGTTCGGCTTCACGAGGCGTGGTATAAGCCTTTAAGTAAACCTCCTCATATTTCAGGCTTCGCCATAATCGTTCAATGAAAACATTGTCAACCCAGCGGCCTTTCCCATCCATACTTATCCTGACCCCGTGGTCGATTAGCTTCTGTGTGAAGTCGGTGCTGGTAAATTGACTGCCTTGATCTGAGTTGAAGATATCTGGCGGCCCGTAATGTTTAAGCGCGTCTTCAAGGGCTTCGATGCAAAAGCTCGTGTCCATGGTGTTGGATAGCCGCCAAGACAGCACCTTTCGGCTATACCAGTCGATAATGGCCACTAAGTACAGGAACCCCTTAGCCATCGGGATATACGTGATGTCAATCGCCCAAGCTTGATTTGGATAAGTGACTTCAATATCACGCAACAGGTAGGGGTAAACCTTGTGTGCTTTATTCGCAAGTGTCGTTCGGGGCTTAGGGTAAATAGCCCCAATCCCCATGTCTCGCATGATCCGAACGACACGCTTACGATTAACGTTATGGCCTTTTTTAGCCAATTCGCTACGAATGCGTCTACTCCCCATGAACGGGTACTGAAGGTGAATTTCGTCAATCATGCGGCGTAATTCAATCTCTTCAGCAGAGAGTCCTATGGGTTGGTAGTAAGCAGTCGAGCGAGCAATATTGAGAAGCTCACACTTGCGCTTAATTGGCAATTGGGTGAATTTAACCAGCGAACTCTTTCGCTGGGCTCGGTCTAACGACCGAGCACTTTGGCCAAAAAATCATTTTCCATGGTCAATTGACCAATCTTGGCGTGCAGTTTGTCCACTTCTTCAGAACTCTCTTTTCCTGAGTGATTTTCAGAGGCGAAAATCATGGCGGCGTTTTCGAGCAGTTCTTTTTTCCATGTAGAGATTTGGTTAGCGTGCAGGTTGTATTTCTGAGCTAACTCGGCGACCGTTTTATCACCTCTAGCAGCATCAAGCGCCACCTTAGCTTTAAATTCGGGTGAGTGGTTTCTACGTTTTCTAGTCATAATCTGTTCCAGTATTTTTGGGTACTATCAAAACAGATCAATCACTTAAAGTCATGTCCGAAAATTGGGGGCCACTTCTTTTAGCCCTTGCGATGAACGATAGATTCAAGATGAAAGACACCTTTGCTTACAATGAATGGCCGCCGACTTAGGCGGCTTTTTCTTTTAAGAAAGGAAAGTTACTCGATGGTGGAAAAGACGCGCTGAAGCCTTGAAGTGTGGTGGAATCTACCCCCGTGATACATCACGGGGATTCACAACAAACAGCATTAAACAGCATTGGAATAATTGATGACTTTTAGTAAGGCAAAAGCACATGAATAGGGTGTGCATGAGTAAAGGTTCTAACGCGAAATGGGCAAAACTGAGTTAGAGCAACCTGTCAGATCTGATTACATCGTGGTTTGGAAACTGACAGATTGAGTCCAGACTAATCCAAATAACTACAATATTCATGCTCACACAAACGAGGCAATGTCCAGTGCTCTTCTATTGATTCTTTTCATTAGTGCTCTATTGAAATTTGAATATCCGTTTCAAAACCTTCAATTATATCTTCAAGAATGTTCATTCCCTCAGTAAAGGTTACTTCCTTCTCCTTTATTTGATTCTTAACCCTTTTTAATTGGTCTTTAACGATACTGACTGAACTGGAAAGTGCCACAGCATCATAGGTTTTTGTATATCCATTAATTTCAGCAAAGGCAAGGTGAATATAATTTTCTAATGAGTGCAATTGGGTGTGTCCAGTCCACTCTCGTAACTGGAGTTTAAACGTCTCTGTATGAAGTAAATGCTTTCTAAAGTCGTCAGCATCATTAATTTCATTATGCTTTAAAATGATTTCTTTTAACTTGTGTGTAATAAATGCATGTCGGTAAAGGTGTGGATGTAGCTCTCCTTCAATTCCAAGTTCCTTTTTCCAATTGTTCATGTATGTCGTCCATGAGTCTGCCTTAAATGGCTCTCCTGTAGTTGTAGAGATGAAAAGAAAGCCATGATCTTTTATTTTCTTTTTCTTTAAAATTTTACGCCTGTATTTTAGGTACTGTCCTATATCCGTAATCAGCGCTTTTGGTATGGGAACATGCCTTGTCGTTTGTTCATCCTTTCGCTTTAATGTGTGCATACTCAAAGAAGGTTCAGACATCTTCTTTGCATCTTCAAAGTCTTCAACTGTCACCAGATGTAGTTCCGTGACTCGGCCACCAGACTGTTCCATTAATTGATACAAGGCGATATCACGATAACGCACAGCGCGATTCGATTGATTTTGAATATGCTCCCATACCCTTAACGCATCTTCAGCACCAACAGGTAAGCGACGCTTTACAGCATCCTTGGAGGGTAAGCAAGAGTGCGTCCATGATGTTATTTCCTTCTTATGCTTACTTCCCTCAATATTAATTTTATGGGTCTTTTCCTTTATTGTTATCGCATTCGCTTTATCCACACCAATAAAAAAGTGTAAATCGTGGAACTCTTGTACAAATTTAAGGAAATCTATACAGCGTATGCCGATATCAAGCACTCTATTGTTAGACTTGACACGCTCACCATTTGGCTTTCGTTCTGCCTGTAAACTCTGGATGAACAGCCTAAAATTTGAATCGGTTAATTGACTGAAATATTGAATGTTAGGGTCTTTTTCTACAAATTGAACCAAGGCAATAATGTTGTTGGCATACGTCTTCAACGTTTTATCCTTGTTACCATGTTCCATTAGCTTATGGATATACATATTTGCTTCATAACAAGGCACGCCATTTCCATAAGTAACAAATGGAATGTTGCGAGGTTTAGCCATGTCGAGCTTGCCATCAAGCCCCATATGATTCCAACGAGAGAAATTCTCTAATATTTTAACTGGCATTAGAGTTCACCATTTAAAACGTAGTTTAGTTGGGCTTCAATTTTCTTATTTGCGTATTTGTAGCGTTTTATACGCTCTTCATGCGTCAAGTCTTGTTCAGCCATATTTTTAAGCTGAGAGCGCATTTCTTTGATGATGGTCGTTAAGAGAAAATTACTCTGCTGTGTCACTTCTAAATCATTTTTCAAGGTTGCTACTTGCTGTTGGAGTGTCGTTTTACTGTCTTGCTTTATCTTGCCTGTGACAGATTTCTCAATAGCGTTCTTAGCATTGATTCGTAACGAATCTAACTCAAGAAAACCTTTGTCCAATAGGCTCTCTGAGAGGCTTTTAAGCGTGTTTAAAGAGCATGGATTGATGTTACGCTCGACATTTTTATATTTCGCTAAACCACCTTGTGATTTCAACGCTATCTTTATTGATTCATCATTCTTAAATACGTCAGGATTTTGAATAACCTCAAGCAGTAACGTTTTGGTTTCTAGGACAGTTTGCTGATTAACTTCTTGTGTCTTGTTCATGTGCAATCCTATTCTCCACATTTTACTTGAAAGGCTAAATTGAATGTCTGACGCTGCTTGCCATTCTCATCTACTATTGTGAAAAAATTCGGCTCTAAGCTAATCTCGCCGTTCTCCAATAGTGTTTCAAGATTTGCTTCAAGAGTCGATTCGGCCCTCAGGGCGCTGATATGAGGAACACTAATATCATCTTCATCAAAAGCATCCATTGCACCATCGAGGGTATCAATAAATACCGTATTTCCGTTTGCTTCCGTATTGTAACGCTTAGCTAGTACTTTCCTTAGTTCTTCAATAGTTTTTATCTTGGTATACTCTGTATCTTTATCGAGTACGCCATTGACAATCACGCAGGCTTTTACCCCATTCAAAACATCGCCCATTTCCTTACCTGAGATGTAGTGCCATAGGTGCGCCATATCGGTATGCCCTAGCATCCAGCGTAAGGCTTCTAACCCTTGGAATCTTTTTTGCCAGAAGAACAACAAAGCAAAGAATCGCCTAAGTTGGTGCTGACGTACATAATTTCGCCTGAATTCACCATTATCGTAAAGTACAAGGTCTGTTTCAAAGTAATCACACAGGTTATCCAAACGTTCGTTATACGCACTTGTAGTGCTTTTCGATAGAGTGCATGTCGATGCTTCAAGCGTACTGAATAATGTCAAAGTTTTACCTTTGACTATTCCTAATGAAATTGCCTGTTTATTGAATTCCTCTAGTCGCCAAATGATTTTTGCAATGGAGGTGGTTATAGGTCTCTCAATGGTTTTATTAGACGAAATATTACCGCCATTTCCTGACTTTTTAAGTTTGAATACAAGGTTGTATTCTAGGTTTTTATTGTCATCATCAAACGGGTTCAAATTTGGAGATAGGTTGCCGTGACTTTTTAAAGAGAGCAACTCACCTTGTCGCCTTGCTGATACCGTACCAAGCACAAATTGCGATGCGCCTGTGAATACCCTGTATAATTCAAAAAGACTATTGCCATCTCGAATAAGTTCAAACTTGGTTGCATCGCCTTTATTAAACGGTAAAACTTGTGTAATACCTAGGCCATGGACGATACTTTCATCTAAAGTGTGAAGGACTTTCGTTTGCATGAAATTGAGGCGTTCAGAACGAGCTATATTATCATGGATCTCAGGGATATACGCCTTTGAACGTTTATCTGGACGATCTTGATTGTTCTTGTTTTTAGTAGCCTTCTTTATACTTTGAGTTAACGCGCTGAGTGTTGCACTGAGAATGTCTTCCTGGTGCTTAAAGATAAACTCAAAAGACTGTCGGGTTAGCTTAAAAACCAGATCAGGGTGCAGTGTGCGAGTTCGTGCCTTGCCCTTTAATGAGGTTAATTCATGGATTTTCTTAATGGATAGCGTTTTGGTAGCTTCAATGCTAGGTGAGCTTGCGTAGTCTTTGGTGATGTTAGTATTAATCAGCTTGATAGCCGCAACATAACTTTTGATTGTTTCTTCACTTGCTTCATCGCTTGACTCATAATTTTCAACGGCTTGATATTCAGAATGACGCTTAATATCTTCAAGCCATAACTCAGGGAATTTTGGAAATTTTACGGAAGGGCTAATAATTTTTCCTTCAAAAATATACTTTTCAAGTACGGCTCCGTTTCCTTGTGGATTTGTACATCTTCTTATTTTGTAAAACCCGACTGAATGTAGCCAGTAACAAGCTTTAGCTCTTTCCGCTTTGCTGAATGAAAACACCATATCGTCACTCGCAATATCTCTACCAATAAAAGGATGCTCTTTGGTAAATTGTTCGGCTTCTTCATCGCTGACGGTTTGAATTCGCTGCTCAAGTAGGTTTTTTGTGTGAGCTTGAAAGTTGTAAACTCCATTAACGCCACTTTGTTCTGCTATCTTTTTTAAAATAGAGAACCAGAAATCATCAGTAATGCCTGATAAATGATATTGAGCAAGCTCTAATGTATCCGCATGAAGCAAGATGGCATCAATTAGGGTAATTACAAAAAGAAGTTTATTCTTTGCTGTTTCGCTTTTGAGTATATTACCGCCATTTTCTAGTGGATTAGTGACGGCCAGTAACCAGTTCTTAAATGCATTTAAAAGAGGGGTGTGTTTTGGTGAAGTGAGTAGTAGTCCATCATCAAGCTTAACCGTACTCCAGTCCAATATTTTGTCATTTTTGGTTACACCAAAGTTTATAATGGTTTTATCAGCAGAATATGTAGATTTTAACCAATATGGTTTGTCAGCAGCGTTATCGTAAATTCCAGTAAAATGATTACCTAATTTTTTTTGAATGGCGAAATCTTGATTGGCTACCGCATAGTCAAGCACTTCACCGAGCTCTTGGCCGCTCAAATCATGAAAGCCTATTTTGTCCGTTTTAAGGTTGTTGATAATCAACTCTAGCATAATAACGCTCCACGAATATGCTCTGGATCTAATGGATTTCCCTTCGCACTTTCCAACAAAGCTTTACGTTCATAATTTTGACGGCTATCTAAGTCTAAATCAGTTAGTAACAAGGTTGCAGCTTCATACCACGTTGAAACAATATCTTTAAAAGTTTGCTTATCGTTCTTTTGCTTCGATTCATCAACAACACTCTTAATTGCAATTAGCACCCTAAGCAGGGTCTTCGTGACCGTGAATGTTACCTCATCAAACTCTGGCTGTTCAGTATTTTCGCTGGTTGCCAACGTATGCTCAGATGTAGTTTTAAACTTATCAAATAAAGCAGGAATATCATTGATGCGGTGATTTTTTAGAAATTCATCCAAATACTCAGGACTAATATCAATCGCCTCGAACAAATATTCAGAGTTTTCCATTGCTTGATAAATCAAGGCGTTTTGGAACTGTCTAATCCAACGAGCATTAAAAAAAGTCATCAGAGACTCAGGCAGATAACGAGAAAGTATAGCCATATCAACCATCTTGTGTCCCAGGGCTTCAGACACCGCCCTCAGTGAGCGCGTTTCAATATAAATGCGGATAGCTCGTAATCTCCTTGCGGAGCGAAGCGAAACAACTTCGGATAACAGAGATTTATCAGAATTAGAAAGTTCAGAATGGGAATAGTCAGTGACCCAACGACGGTAGAATGATGTGCTTGTCTTATTTGTCATGTTTTTTCCAAATCTATCCTCCCATTCAGCCTTGTGATATTCAGCCTTGATCAGCATCTTTCGCCATTCGTTTTGTCGATTTGGTTCTGAACTAGGGTTTGCTTTTAAATACTCTCTGGCGAATGCAGTATGGGCGATCATTGTTTCAACAATCTCCTGAGAGTATTCGTTTAGGATTATCACTTGCTGGGCATTGTCTGCGCCTTTACGGTCTTTATAAACAACAATGACGTTATTGTTGCCAGAGCGTTTGTATCCAACCTGTTGATCTTGAGCATCATAAAGCTCCCACGATTCTAGTGCTGAAGGTGTTAACGCAGGGTGTTCAAGAACTAATAAAGTACATAATGCCCCTAATGTGTCTGTCGTGGGTAAATTAAGTTCTGTTTGAAGCTCATCGCTTTTAAGTTTATTCTTTCCATAGCCACTAAGGAAATACGAGTATTTAGAACTTCTATCCTTAATACCATAGTGATGAAACGTAGCAACAACATTAGCTAGATTAGCTTTCCCCATAGGCACTCTTTCCGACATTGATAATCCTTTATTTATCATCGGCTTTATACGCCCAGTTTTTATGAGTCCCTGGTTGCGTTCATGACGTTCTTTTATCGCAAGAAATTGCTCATGAAATACACTACGCACATAATCTTCACTGACTCGCAATCTATCTTCAATAATCTGAATGACTTCCTCATCTTTTATTTGCAGTGGTATATTAGCTAACCATAACTTTTCTTCAGATGCGGTAAGTTTTCCGCCAATGGAAGCCTTAGCAATAGGTTGTGAGTCTTCTTTAAAATCAGGGGTTAAAAAAGGGAAAATTGGTTCATCAAAGATTTCACTGTCTATAAAGCATTGAGTGAATGCCGTTACCATACTTGACCAATCTGTAAAAAAACGCTTTGGTTTATTACCTATTTGATTCGATCTTGTGAACATCGACCACATCACTCGTTCAAAGAAGTGATGGCTATTCATGGCATCGAGTTGAGTTTCCAAATCTTTTTTTGAACCACTATGTTGCGTAAAAGCATTGAGAAGATAAGAAAGAGATTTCAATTTTCCCTCAAGGGTCTTTGACTTTAGAGTCAAACCGTAATTACATACAGCTACATAAATTTTCGATGTAATAACATCACCAAAAGTCTCGTGAAACTGGCCAATAGTAAAGTTGTATGTCTGGCCTTCTTTGCTAGTAACTTGCCAACCGTTAAGGTAATTCAATTTTTTTCTACTAGGTTTCAATGAGTTAAACTTAGAAATATACTCTTGGGTTACAGAAGTAGGGATGTTGTATATCTTGGGAATATCAATAGAAAGCTGTTTATCTTCTGCAATTAATGTGAACGCATTCAAAGCTTGTCGTGCAGTATGGTATGGGACTTCAATTGGTAAAACTGAATAGATAAAGCCTAAAAATTGGTGTACGTGCTTCGACAGCTTATGTGCATCATTTAGAATATCCATTCCAGTGTAATTTTCATGACCAATTACATACACAAAAGATGAATAATAATTCAGAATCGAAGATTTGTGTTTTTTGCTCTTAACGCTATCTGAGATCAACTTAGATAGTGATTTGGACAACGCATTTTGCACCTTTGGTAATGTTTGAATGGCAGCTGTGTTCATGCTAAAGCACCTTAAAAAACTATATATTTAAGTGTTACTTATTGGTGATAGTTGTCAACTCAAGAATTATGGCTTTTTGCTTTTAATGGCTTTTTTAACAAAGAGTTGTTGGATGTGTTGACAAAAAATAGATTTAGGAGAAAAAGTCACAATCCCTTCAAGGGAAAATTGATCAAACTCGTGGATAGGAACGGGCTGGTATCGCTCATTAGCATAGAGGAGTAATCGACGATTGAGGTCGATTTGTTTACAAATAAATTCCCCATTGAGGTTTGCCACTATGATGTCGAAATCTTGTATATCTAATGAGCGATCTACAATAAGTAAATCTTTGTCGAAGATTCCCACATCTTGCATAGAATCTCCACATGCGTATCCCAGAAAGGTGGCACAAGGATGCTCAATAAGAAGCTGGTCTAGATCTAAAGCGAGCTGAGTATACTCTTCAGCCGGACTCTCGAAGCCTGTTATACCTGCATGAGCAAAAATAGGAATAACTTTCATACAAAACAAACACTGTATATGGATACAGTATATTGTATTTCAGATTAGGCATTTTGCAACAGCACTGGGCTTTGTTGCGTAATAGTGAATCCACGAAGAATCGGAGCCAAAATACAGAATAAAACTCTTCTCTGGCTCCAGTTATCTACCAAGCGGTAAGGCTTTAATGGGCTTGTTACCGTTTGAGAAATAAAAGATGAAGTGGATTATTCTTTTACGCAACAAAGCCACAGCACTGTTGAGTAAGATTGCCGTGTTTGCTTTTCCAAGAGAAGTGCTGATTAACTTATAGACTAAATTGCCTCAGCTAGGTCAATTGCCAATAAGCCCCCTACGAATTCGCCGCTTTGAACATAAACCATTAAATATCAGCAAGTTAAAGCATTACTGTTTTGTGATGTATGACTTATTGGCACCCCCATAGAATTTTGGAGCTGAAAGCAGCATTTAAGAAAACATAAAGGCTTTTTAAAACCTCAAGAAAAATCACCATACTTGAGATTTCTCAACAGACCTAAAACGCGTTCGACATCTCCTCTATGAATGAGTTCTAACGGTGTGGAGCCTCCTAGAACAGCCAGAGGAGAGGTTAACCACAAAGATGCCAAGTTAACTTCCGCAAAAACCTCATCAATTTGAGCTTTTAAGGCAGGGTTTTCTACTAGTAAATCATTCAAAAAATTTGAGTTATCACTATGTAAAGATTCAACTCTCTTTAAAGTCCACGATCCATTTTTATTGTCAATCCATTCAATTCTATCACCTTCTCTCCACTGCAGTTCACTTCGTAGTGTCTCCGGAATCTTGAAGAAGAACTCTCCATTGGCCATTTGCTCGATTTTGACTCGCATAAGATCTCCCTCAACTTAGCCAGTTGCACATTTTGGTTCAAGTGGATTATGCCACTACAGTTGAAACCTATCTTTCAGAAAATAATCAGCCCAAAGATATCTTTTACAGTATGAATAACTCCCTCTGTCTTGTCTCTGAACAAATGATATCAACCCACATTGTTACTTTTAGGTAACTTGCTAATAAGTCCCTTACGCATTAGCTGATTTGAATATAAATCAATAAGTATCAATAAGTTAAATGAATCGACTTTAGTGACGTATGACTTATTCGCACCTTCCATGGAATTTTGGAGATTCAAACCACTTAACACTTATATTGATAGTGTTGAGTTTCAAAAGGATTGTTGTTAGATTGAAACGATGAAAAATACCTTAACGTCTTCATCATTCTTTTTCTGGTGGCGCTCTATTTAGAGCGGCACGGAATTTTTACATTCTTAAGCTGCTGGAAGGTAGCTAAGACTGTAAATCCTCTTTTGTATCTCCAGCTGCGATCTATGTTTACTAGGAGATACATCCATGAAACCCAAGCAAAATATTGAAAAAAAAGAAATTATCTTAACGGGCGACAGAGCTACAGGACCATTGCATCTTGGTCATTATGTCGGCTCTTTAAAGCAGCGTGTCGCTTTACAAGAGATTCATGAGCAAACGATCCTTGTCGCCGATATGCAAGGTCTTACCGATAATGCTCATAATCCTAAGAAAGTTTCATCCAATATTCTCAATGTTGTCGCGGATTATCTAGCGGTTGGCATTGATCCCTTGAAAACTACTATTTGTCTTCAGTCACAACTTCCTGCTTTGGCTGAATTAACGATGTTCTACAGCAATCTTGTGACTATTAGCAGGTTAGAGCGAAACCCAACTGTCAAAAGTGAAATTCAAAGCAAAGGGTTTGAGCGGTCAATTCCTGCTGGTTTTTTAACATACCCCATATCCCAAGCTGCAGACATAACAGCCTTCAATGCAACATTAGTCCCGGTTGGGGATGACCAGTTACCAATGCTTGAACAAACTAATGAGATAGTGAGAAAAATTAATTCATTAGCAGGACGAATCGTATTGAACGAATGTAAGCCTCTGCTCAGTAATACAACTCGTTTACCTAGCACAGACGGTAAAAATAAGATGTCCAAGACAATGGGGAACACTATTAATCTTGGGGCTAACGAAAAAGAGCTCTCTGCTGCAGTAAAATCTATGTATACCGATCCTAACCATCTAAAAATCGAAGATCCCGGTAAAGTCGAAGGAAATGTCGTTTTTACCTACCTCGATGCATTCCATCCGGATGTCAGCTATATCAATCAATTAAAAGAGCATTATCAGCGTGGAGGCCTTGGCGACGGCACAACGAAAAAAGTACTGGAAGAGTGTTTACAAGATACACTCAGACCGATAAGAGAAAGAAGAGCTGAATTCTTAAGTGATAAGGCTCAACTGATTGATATTTTAAGAAAAGGTAGCCACATATCTAGAGAGAAGACCGAGGAAGTACTCCATGCTGTCAAAGATATCTTTGGGCTGAACATTTTCTGAAAGATACGGCTTCAATATAAAGCCTCAGGATGATTTCATTCAAGGCACTAATGAGTATAAATGATACTACTCTGCTGACAGCCACAGAAAGAAAAGCGCCCTAATAAAGGGCGCTAATTGATTACCGAGTTAGTTGTCCTTGCGGCTACTTTTCCTACTGTCTAATTTAGCCCTCAACACTCTCAATTTTACGCGCAAGGAAAAAATGATGAGAGCCAACCAAACTTTCCGCTTGAGCTTTAATTTTAACCTGTTCGCCGGGTGATGAGGTAAATGCTGTTGAGCTCACAAAGTCATGCATAAAGTAAGTGAAGAACGTCGCGATATCTTTAGGAAACTCCCTACTCGGTGGATACAAGAAGGTCTTTGCCATGTTAAGGGCATTACTTCCCTGCACATAAGCCACATAACCATTGGGATTTGTCACGGCACGTTCGACATATTTCGCTTCATCATAAACGAACTCAAGCCATCCCCAACGCTTTCTTAGCCATGAACGCTCACCCGAATCGGCATCCTTTAGCCTAGCTTTGTAGTCAGCATACTGCTTTCCAAGCCACCAAGAGTAGATGTATTGGTGATTCTCGAAGGCTTGACGGGATAGTTTCTTATTACCAGCTTGTTGCATATATCGTCGCGTATAATACTGCACTGATTTTCCCGCCAAGTTGTCATGCATGACAAAATATGCGGCAACCTTTTCCGAGACTTTATGTAACTCATTAAAATTAGGAAAAGGCACCTCCCCACTACGGGCCGCATGATACATCTGATGTAACGCCACTCGGCTCAATTCGGCACTGGGGCGTTGCTCATTGGGGAGCAAACCACCTGTAATATCTTCACTTATACCCGGTAACAAGCTCTCGTCCCAACCTGACTTTAACGGCCCGAGTGGGACTAAGGGACGGTAAACTCGCCGCTCATGGGCGGCAACCAGATGAAGTGCCTTTTTCACTGCGCGATGAAGCGGCTTATCAAAATCAATCACCTTACCGCCACCAATCCATTCCAGAGGCTTAAGCAAGATTCCGGCAAAACTGAAAACATCGTTCATGGTATCACCCGAATCGAGTGAACTGCGGCGAGTGCAATCAAATAGCCCAGCAAAGGTGACCTCGACCTTGGCCCCTTCATAGATATAGTCTTCGCCCTGTTTCGTGCAGATCCCTTCCAGTAATTCGTCAATAAAACGACGAGCAAGAATGCCACCTAAGTCTGCTCCAAACACGGAAATCTGAATAAGTTTAATCGGGAGTTGGTTCCTCGACTTTACGAATTCGAAGCGATCTTTAAAACTGCGCTTTGCACCATCTACCCGGGCATCGACCCCAGTCATAAACTGCTCCATGACCGTGGGGTTATCTCGCAGTGCTGGCAGCGCCTCTAGCGTCACTTTCTTGGCAATATTTTGCGCTGTATCTGTTATAACTGCTTTAGCTCCTTTGATACTAAAAAGCTCATCGAGATGATTTGATAGGGTATCAAACCAATTCTTCTTATTGGCTTCAAAAAGCGTATCAACCACCGCATCTTTGGTCTGACCGCTGACACTATCCAACGTATTATCCAGTAAAGCCTTTTGCTGACTATCCATGACACTATGCAGACGTTCAGCCGTTTGATCTTCAAAGTCTGTTCCCAAGCCTGGAATATAAATCTTCGAATAGAGGTAACTGGAATCTAAATCCATTGTTTCGCGGACTTCATGGGCTCGAAATAATCGTGAGATATTGGATAGACGACCGGAGTCACTATCCTGATTAATGTTGCGATGCATACCATCAAAGAAAAATCCCACTTGCCATGCTAAAGCGCACGTACCTACCCCCGCTTTATGCAGAGTCTGCTCACGAATTTTACGACATTGAATATCCTGTATATCGAGCATCAATATTCCCTCGTCCGGTAGGTGGCAATGACATCATCAAAAGGCGACCATCGCACTTGCACCTCGTTATTAGGCATAAATAATGTGTAGAAATATCTATCGCCTTGTTTGCGCTCCGGCATAGGTAAGGTTACTTTGTGTTTTTCAAAACGGTATCCTGCTTCTTTCTGAGCTCGTGTCATATCGAGTTCCCATTCAATCGTAACCGTTTTGCCCGATATATCGTAAGGGCCAGCAACAGCACCACCCGCATTTAAACCATCAAAGGCAAAGGCATTTCCACCCATATTTCCATTGACATAATGATAACTAATTGGGCGATCCATTAAATTATTGATGACTAGAAATGCTCCCCCAAAGCTCTCTTTAATTGCCAAAAACCAAACCAGATACCCCACGAGCAGGACACCCGCCAACCAACGTCCCCAGCGGGGCAACAGAGTCCAAATGGCATCAAAAACTAATACCGGCAATGATTTACGCATTACAACATCCTCTAACACTCTTGTTTAATTTTTCGAAAACTTTCTGAAAACACTTCTTGAAGCCCATGTACATACTCAATCCGCGAAAGGTATAGGATAGACGCCCTGACCAACTATCCTAATGGCTATTGCGATGTATACCATCAAAGAAAAATCCGACTTGTCCATGCTAAAGAGCACGTACCTACCTCCGCTTGATGCAGACTCTGCTCACGAATTTTACGGCATTGAATATCCTGAATATCGAGCATTAGTATTTCCTTGTCTGATAAGTGGCTATTACATCATCAAAAGCACCAAACTCCGGTGACCAGCGTACTTGAACCTCGTTATTTGGCATAACCAGAACATAGAAAAACATGTCACCTTGTTTGCGCTCCGGCATAGGTAGGGTTACTTTGTGTTTTTCAAAACGATACCCTGCTTCTTTCTGAGCTCGTGTCATATCAAGTTCCCATTCAATAGTGACTGTTTTACCCGATATATCGTAGGGGCCAGCACTTTTCCCCCCTGCATTCAAACCATCAAAAGCAAAAGCATTAGGGCCCATATTTCCATTAACATAAACATAGCTAATTGGGCGATCCATTAAATTATTGAGTACCAGCTTAGCACCACCAAAGCTCTCTTTAATCGCAAAAAACCACACCAGATACCCCACGAGCAGGGCACCTGCCAACCAACGTCCCCCGCGGGGTAACAGAGTCCAAATGGCATCAAAAACTAATACCGGCAATGATTTACGCATTCAAAGATCCTGTAGATCGAGGTTTTTTAATTCTTCTAATGCGGCACTCCCACCCTCAAGCCAAGCAAGTCCCCATATCAAGCGGTCAGCGGAAGGCGCACCAGCTGCGTCACTTTTTTGCAGGGCTTTTTGAGCCATATTCATGCGAGCACAAGCGGGAAATTGTTGATAACGAACGCTACCTTGCCACATGACGAGTAATCTCGGTAAATCGGGATCCCCCAATAAGGCTCCTTGCAAATCCTCCGTAAGGGTTATCACTCTGAGTTCTGAAGGCTCGACCTCAATCGAATAGTGAGTCCACTGGCCATCACATTGGTAACACCACCAGTCACTCAGTCCACCAAATAGCGATGAATACCAAGGCAATGTTCGCTGGCTCAGCATGATAGGTAATGCCGACGAGGTATAGAAGCGAAGCAGTAGACTATGGCGCTGTTTCGGCTCCAGCACCATGCACCCCATGGCAAACTGCTGTTGCAGTTCATCCAGTGTACGCTGACTGCGGATCACAGCTTGAACTACACCTTGATCAATCACTGATTCGAGTAAAGGTAACGACCTTTCATGACAGTGCCAAAGCCAAGGGCCAAGGTTTGTCAGTTCCCAAAGGTCGGGATGGATCAATAGCGGACGTAAGAATTCACCATGTTCAGAGAACAGACGCTCACGCAGTTCTGCTTTTAGCTCTGCCGCTTCGAATAGGACATAACAAGCATCGGCAGACCATAATTTGTCAGGCAGCATCATCGATTATTTCCCCTCTACGATTGCATTACCTTGCCTAATTGCTCGCTGCATACAAGGTATGCAGACAGGATTTTCCATAGGGGGAAATGTTTTTAATAAAGCCTCGGCACTCGTTTGTGACGCCGTAAAAGGCTCAATAACCATATTTTCTGGATCGGCTTCTTTCGCAACCGTCTTTGGTAACAATGACGCTAGCCCACTCCAACCAGCCCCCTGTCCGGGACTACCGCCAGAGTTGAGGTTAATCATCGCCCCGACAAGATGCACACCGGCAGGATCGACTTTAACAAAGCTGCCGCCCGCTTTAACCGTAATCTCGGAGCCCGCTTCAATAACGACTTTCTCACCGGCTTTAATATGTATCTCATCGCCTGCTTCACTGACCCAGACCTTACCAGACTTGACATAAAGAGAGCCTTCCACCATGAGTGTTTTGCTTCCTTTAACGGCTTCTCGACTCTCCCCCTCGACCGTCAGGTGTTGGTTGTGCTTAATCTGAGTGAACTGGTCATTTTCAACGGTCAGATGTTGGTCGTGGCGAATGACCGTGGTGTGGTCGTTTTCAATCAAACCATCGAAGTCTTTCTGCGCATGCAGGTAGATTTGCTCTTTGCCCGCTTGGTCTTCAAAACTGAGCTCGTTAAACCCTTCCCCTTGGTGCGTCTCGGTACGCAGCACGGTTTTGGTTTTGTGCTCTGGCAAGGTGTATGGCGGCGTGTTGGTCGCGTGATAAGTGCGTCCGGTAATAATGGGCTGGTCTGGGTCGCCGTTTAAGAAAGAAACAATCACTTCATGGCCGATGCGCGGAATGGCGATAAAGCCGTATTGGCTGCCCGCCCAACCTTGCGAAACGCGTACCCAACATGAACTCTGCTCATTGCCATTGGAATAACGGTCCCACGGGAAATGGATTTTCACCCGCCCATGCTCATCACAGAAAATTTCTTCACCTTCAGGGCCGACGACCGTGGCTATCATTGGGCCATCGACTTGCGGTTTAGCTTGTGGCTCAGCGCGCCAGTGAAGGTGCCCCGGAATTAAGCTGAACTGATTACTGTAAGTAGTAGCGCCGCTGCCGCCGTCTTCTTGTAACGCTTGCGGCTGCTCACCTTGATGGTTAATCGACACCACTACCCAATCGCGGTTCATCGCGGGGTCAAGGTGCTCTTGCAGGTCAAACTTATAGTCGGCACGCAAGAGCGGCTCATTACTCTGCCCTGTTGCGGTGTGGGCATGGCGGCGCAGGTAATCTAAACGGATTTGGCTAAAGGCGGCACCGTTCACATCGTCTTTGTAGCGTCCCGGCGCATCAAAGTGTTGGTAACGGGTTTGCTGATAATCCAGCTCAGTACCCTGCACGGTTTGTAAAAACGAGTACGCCGGCTTTTTGAAGCTGTAATCTTTGAGTTGAACTTCGCTCACTTCTGCTTGGGTGCGATAGGTTAAGCCGTGGATGTACGGTGTATCCATCGTACCGCCCGCTAAGGCGTTGTACGGGATGGGCTCCGGCAGTTTACTTAAGCTGTCACTGGCATCACTAAAATAGAGGGTATGTTTGCCCGCTTCGTGGACAAAGCTGTACACCAAGCCTTCTTCAGCGGCGAGGCGGTGCAGAAAGTCGATATCACTTTCGCGGTACTGCACACAAAACTCACGCTGCACGCAATCACGCTTGAGCGCAAAAGCGTAATCGTGGATGCCCATCTCTTGCAGCAAGATAGAAATAATCTCAGGGACAGTCTGCTTTTGGAAAATGCGGCTGTTATGACGCAGGGATAAGCGCTCTAAGGCAGGCACTAAAGTGAGTTCGTAGAAGGTGTGGTGATGGCCGATATCGCCTTGGCTAAAGGCACGTACAATGCCGTGCACGCGCTGCACCAACTGTGAATTGCGGTAAAGCTTAAGCTCAGCACGCTTATCGACCATCTGCTCGGCAGTCAGATTGGATAACCGACTCGCCAGTTGCACTTCGTAGCGAAACCCGTAACAGGCTTGCCCTAAAAAAACACTGTTGGAGAGTGACTCCTGCCCGTGGAAGCCTCTGACCACCAGAGTCTCATCTTCCAGCCCTTCCACCTCAATGCTGTACGCTAATGTCGCCATCCTGCCTTTCCTTCCCC
Source organism: Vibrio mimicus (assembly GCF_019048845.1). Taxonomy (NCBI): domain Bacteria; kingdom Pseudomonadati; phylum Pseudomonadota; class Gammaproteobacteria; order Vibrionales; family Vibrionaceae; genus Vibrio; species Vibrio mimicus. The sequence goes on along the minus strand of NZ_CP077426.1, from coordinate 1,654,955 downwards.
TACATTAAAAATGGCAAAACCTTAAACCCACAATACCGCGCCAAACGATACTCTGGGTTTAAGGTTCACAGCCGCCCACCCGAAGGTGAGCGACATTCTCGCAGCGTAAATTACGCTTCGATTGGCTTACGCCAGTCATCAGAGCCTGAGGTGCCCGCGTTAACGTGGTCCCAAGTGATTTTGCGGTAAGACAGAGACACAGTCACATTCTGAGTAAAGTCAGATTTTGCTGGGTCTTGGCAGTGTGGCATTTCACAGTGAATATCAACGATAGACGCGTTTTCCAGCTTAGTGGTGAAGAAGTTTTCTTGTTTACCTTCGATAGAGGTACGGTACCACTTCAGCTCAACGGTTTTCAGCTTCTCACCAGAAGAGAGCGCGTTGTACAGTAGAGGAACCGCTTTGTTCAGCGCAACAGTGAATTTGAATGGCTTGTGCACACGTTGGCCTGAAGGCTGACCAGATTGTGGGTCCGTCGGTACGGTTACGACGTGGTCAAACTGCTGAACCAGCATCTCATCTTCGTGGCCCTCAACGAATGAATCGCCGATAGAGTCAGCAGTACATGCACCTGCAGTGATAAGACCCTGAGTTTGGCCTTCGATAGAGATATAACATGGAGTTGGCATGGCTATTTCCTTTCTAAAAAATCATTAAATAAATGAAAGCGTTAACGCGCTAAGCGCACCGTCGCCATAGAAAGAGCAAGGTCGATGCCAACTTGCTTACCATTAAAAATCAATGTGTTATCCAATCATCTTCATCAATAAAGCAAAAAACTGCCTGTGTTTGAGCAAGATCTTGCTTGGCGGGCAAAAAGTACAAAGCAACCAATCAACATCAGTTGCACTCACGCATCAACATTTGCGAGAGTTGCTGTTCTCCTTAATTGGATTGCAAGAAAAGCCACACTCAAAACTAGACACATATCGGGAAAATGAAACAGTGTCACATACCCTATGGGATACAGAACCGTAATAATATTGTACATGTACATAAAATTATAAATGCCCATGAAAAACACGAAAATGCTAGGTGTACATGTACGGAAATCATTCTAAACATCATACCAATCAAGCTTATAATATTGATTTTATTAGGCATTTTCTCAGCGCCAAACGTGATCATCGATTCATTCAAGTCGCTTGGCCAATATGCCACTGCCGTTACCGAATCGGGCCACAGTTTGGTGCTTCAAGGAGCAAAAGGATCAACCAGTGGTGCGTTACCACAAATCACAGGTATCCATAATGTGGTTTGGAGCGGCAGTGCTAAAAATTACCATTACCAAATTGGTCAAGAAGCACTCGACCATTACGAGGAAATCGTGATTGTTCCAAGAGGAAACCATGAAAAGATAGACTTGCCATTCTCCGACGCAACCAGTGTGATTCTACAACGCAGAGGCGATGCTTTGGCTCTGTACGATCCTCAATCTAACACTGGCATTTTGATCAAAAATGCGGATCAAGCCGCGCAAAGAAAGATGAGCATTGGAGGAAAGCTCCTTGAAGGCGTCTTAAGTCAAGTCGACCATCTCTCATGGCGGACCGGTTACGTTGTCAGTTATGGTGACCTCATAACCTCGAATACCTTATAACCACGCATAAGCCCGCCAAATTGGCGGGCTTAACACAGTCTGTACAAACTCACATCACCAGCATCATCAATTATCGAAGCAAACAATGTTTTTCCAATGTGTAAAGAATCAAATGGGTCCGGATTTAATCTTGCAATCGACCTATGTGATTCAGGTCTAACAAATCAATACCGTGATAATAGTCAGAGGCATCCAAATACAGCCAGCTTTCACTTGTGGCAAGATATATGACATCACCTACGGAGCCGTTGCATTAAAGTACGGAGCCAGTAAGTTCGGAGCTACTGGCATTTTATGTTTTCTGTCCGTTGTACACTTAAATTTGCGTACAGCTTTCGGCGTTAAATCCTGACGCTTCATGCTGGCTATAGATACCACCGTTTTCAATCCGTTATTACTGGATGCGCCTTGAGCCATCTCGACCATTACTGTTGTCAAAAGCATCTTTGACCTCTGTGTCAAGCTCTTGGCGAGTTGACTCGTGCTGTGTTGAGATCTGGTTAGCGTGCAGGTTGTATTTCTGAGCTAACTCAGCGACGGTTTTATCCCCTTTAGACGCATCGAGAGCTACCTTAGCTTTAAACTCAGGAGAGTGGTTTCTACGTTTTCTTGTCATAATCTGTCCCTGTATTGTTGGGTACTATCAAAACAGATCAACCACTTAAAGTCATGTCCGAAAATTGGGGGCCACTTCTCTTCGCTAAAAAAGAACTCCACACTAAGGTGGAGTTCTTGGCTGTTTGGACAGCTTGTTTTTGCTGCTTAAATTTGGGCTACGCGATTACACCATCAATCCTTTTTTGTGAACCACGTCTGACCACACCATGCTGATCGCAGCTTGAGATTTACTCTCTAGGCTGTCGATGAAGCCATTGTCACCCGCTTGAGGTTCAAAACCACTCATCGCTTGAACCAGAGCGTCAATCGCACTATCCGATAACATGGTGTATTCACGTTCACCCGACAGGTCTTTCTCACTCATTCCGATAACCACTTGAGCGCGGTTACCATTAAAGTAATCACTGAATGTCACCGAGCCAATATGCTCAAACTTCGATTGGTCACTGTCGTTAGGCGGATCACGCAAAATCGACAGTTTCAGGTCATACCCGCTGCGCTCGAACCACAGTTTCTGCCAATCGATACCATTGAAGACAATGTTATCTTCGCTGCGAATGTCTTCCACAAGGTTGTCGATAACATCACCGCTCACCACAAAGCTATCCACATCCGTGCCACCTTTGAAAGTATTTTGATAACCACCAAGTACCATCAGATCACGGCCTTCACCACCGTTGAACTGGCTGAACTTAGAGATGGCCGCTGCAATCAGGTGATCTTCTCCATCACCACCGTTTAGCACGGCATGGTAACCCATCAGTTTCACCACATCGTTACCCGCACCGGCATTGATACGGTTATAGTTACCAAAGACATTGGCAAAGTCATTACCTGCTCCGAGTTCCACTTGGTTATTGTTGCCAATCGTAACGGAGTAGTCTTGATCATCTCCCGTATCCACACGGTTGAAGTTGCCAGAAGTCACCACATAGTCACGGCCTGACCCTGTATCAATTTCACCACCTTCGCCAAAGACAAACGACTGGTCGTCACCAGCACCAAGGAATACATGGTTAATGCGTCCAGCAACCACTGCCGTGTCGTTGCCATCACCACCAAACATCATGTTTTCACGCCCCATCAGAACGCCCATGTCGTTGCCTTCTCCACCCGTGAAGATGTTTGATGTGCCTGTTGCGTAGAACACATCATCGCCTCGTCCGCCCCAGAAGTTGTTGTTATCTCCGAGATAGGCACCGAGATCTTTACCATCACCACCCCAGTTGAAGTTGTAGTTTCCTAGGGAGATGTTGATATCACCATCACCTTGGAGATGGCCACTGTTACGAAGGAAATCAAACGTTTTCTCCTTCATATTCAGCAGATCGGCGGTGAGATTCTGTTTGATATTCTCCACCAGAGACTTCATTTCCTTCTGCTTATCTTGACTGAAAATAGTCGCAAACAAGTTAGGCAGGTTAAGCGAGTTAAAGCCAAAGGCACGATCTTGTGTTTCTGCTGTTTCAGTATTGCCATCAGCCACAGTCGCACCTTGCGCACTGTTCACGTTCGCACCATTAACAGAAACCGAAGAATTGTCCTTTTCCTCTTCAGGCGCTTTCTCTTTCAGCCCATGAGTTTCAGCAAAAGACTTAATGCCATCCGCTCCCATGTCGATACCCGCTTTCAGGCTATCTAGCAACTTAGCTGGATCGACAAAAGCCTGCAGTTGATCTCCGCTGAACTCACCGATGACTTCCAGCATCTCTTTGAGAATCGCCACTCCATCGACAGCTTGACCATTACGCGAAACAATTTGACCTGACGCGGTGTAATCCACACCAAAAATATCCGCCAATGTCGTTTCAGCCCCTACTCCTGCCAACTGGCCGAGTAGCTTATTCTTGAGCTGGCGCGGCAAATCTTGTGGCGTATAAGTGAAGGTGGTTTTTGCTTGTCCCGTTGCGGTGAACTGCTGCGTCATGAGACCAAACAGTGAACCTAAGTTGGTATCCAAAATCGACTGAATGTTATCGCCGAACATAAAGTTCCAGTTACCCATCGTGACTTGAATATCCGCCCCTTGTCCACCTACGGCAAAGTTAAATGCTAGCTTTTCATTGGCTTGACGAAGCTTATCAGCGCGGCTGAGCTGACTCGTGCCACTATTACCGTTACCGCTTAGCCACTGATTGTATTGTTTATTCAGTGTCGCTTCTGCATCGTGTTTCAGGCCACGGCTATCTCGCTCGTTCTGTGAGTTCAACTGAACTAAGTGGGTATAATCCACACTGCTGCTCTGATCCAAACCAGACATATCTTTGACGAACTTCTTCGCGCCAGACAGTGTCCATTGCTGCTCTTGAGCGGCAAGCCAATCTTCTCCCTCTCCAGACGTAGCAATACCTTGCAACACACCAGAAATACGTGCGGCACCGTCGAATGGATTGACGAGTGGTGGAGTTGGGATCGACTTATCCATCATTAGGATCAGATCATTACTGTGTCCGAAATTAAAGCTCACATTACGGTTACCGAGGAACATTTGCGCACCTTCCAGTGCTTGATAGCCACCGATATCAACACTGTGTTTGCTTTCACCGTCACCGATATGAACCATAACGTTATTGTCACCAAAGGCCAGCGATTTAAAGCCACCATTACCGACTTTAATGCCCATATTCGATGTGCCCCAGTTCACCGCCGTAAACTCCCCTTCGCCCACGTTAACTTGAATGTTACCTGAGTAGCTGAGTTGATTACTGTTGCTAGAATTAGCAATCACTTCCGTTTCTGGCTTGCGTTTTTCTGGCGCATCAAACACGTCATTATTGTCACCGATCGCGCCACGAGCAGGTTCATCGACATCGCTGACACCAATGCGAGAGAGATCGATGTCGCCTTCCGCAATACCATTGCGAATACGTTCATCCTTGGCAACAACTTCACCTTGATCATTCCAACTTAGCAAAACTTTGCTGTTTATAGCTTTGTTAACCCAAGAATCCTTTCCATCAAAATAAAGTTTTCGTCCCATTTCATTGATGTAAACTTTGGCACTGCGAACAGAAACATCGACACGAAGACCATTCGCATCCATCGCGTTAATAAACTGATGACCAAAGCCTTTTTGCTTGTCGTCACTCACCAAAGAACAACCAACAATACTGATATGATCTGGCTTACTGCTGATCTTTTCCGCTTGATTAAACATTTGCTGGAAGCTCGCCAATTTCACGGCCAACTCATCGGCACTGTAACCACTTAAGCGAGTATTGTTACTTTCTGAGTGGTCGCGACCATGCCCCACCAACTGCCAACGTAGCTTTCCATCCAGTTTTGACGGATCACCATACACCACGCGATAGTTGCCGTCTGAATCGAGCTGCACCACTACACTACTTTCTGGATGCTTACCCGCAAGGTTCGCAGCCGCTTTTGCAACAACAGCATCGTTCTCCATTTGCACGATGATTTGACCGTCGAAGCGAGTTTCGCCACCGTCTGTCGTTGGTGTAACCGTAATCGAGCCCCAGCCATTAACATCTTGATTATGGAGTATTTTTCCATCCGCTAATGCTTCTTTACTATCCACCACTTGCAGATGATCATTCTTATCTGAGGTGCCTTGATCCTTGGTTGATGTGGTATCCAACCTTTGTTGATCTAGGTCTTCAACTTCACCGCTGAGCTTTTTAACCACCTCTTCCTTGGCATTTAGGAAATCATGAGACAATTTACGTTTTGGTGTAAAGAGTGGGTCATCAAGACCAACATTCCACTTATCATTGAGTGATGCTCGGTAGCTGACATTAATCGCTACCTGCTGGAAATTAGAAAACTCCTGCGGATCGCGTATCACCACCGCACCTTGCTCATTTACATTGAAATACGTTTGGATAGAGCCCTTTCCTTCGCCTAAACCATCTTCCATAAAGAAGCTTTTAGGTACAAAGAAAGTTGCAGGGAAATTGTCCGCCATCACTGCATAAGGGTTTGCGTCGTCTGCACCATGATGCACCATCTCTAGGCCATCGGTTCTACCCAGGCTGGTATTGATCACATCTTTCAGAGCTTTTAAGCGATCGCTCACAACACCGAGGCTAGCCCCATCCTTTTTGTTATAAAGCACCTCACTGTTGTATAGCTCTTTATACTTAGGCGTTAACTCTTCGTAAGTAACAGACTCTTTCCACTGTTCCCAAGTTAATGGTTGCTTGACCTTATCTTGCGGCCCTAGATCTGAGTAAGAATACATCACCGTCAACAAATCATAGTCTGCTGTCATCGGTTGCTTAGATACTGGATCACCAATCACTTTGAACGGCGCTAGCTTGCCATCTTTAATGTAGTGAACCTGCCACAAATCTTTGCTATCAACGGTCACTTTATTCAGGAAGAAAGTGACCGTTTGATCACCATTGGTTGCAGTTGTTTTGTACATGCCACTTTCTGCATCGAACTCAAGAGCCGTCAGTGACTGGTATTTAGACACCAACTCATCGATTCGAACCTGATTTAGATACAAATCTGCACTTACTGCATTACCGGACTCAATAGATTGTTCAGCATAGTCGTTAAATTTATCAAGATCTCTTCTCGCAGATGCTTTGGCAAATGCCTGATCTACTGGAATAAAACCAGACATTGGCCCCCAGTCCGAGCTTTTCGCCTTAACGAATAAGCCTTTACTGCTATAGAGTTTTGAATCAATCAGTGACTTCGACTTCTCATCAACTGGTCGGACACCGATAATGACATTTTCACGTTCAGCAACCTCCGCCAATATTTTCTGATCAATATCAGGCATACCAAGCTCGATGGTTTCTGGCTGCAAAATTGGCTCAAGAACTAAATCTCGGGATTGATAATTCTTATGGGGTGCATCTGTATTTGTCCCCAGCTCTGTATCAGAAGCGACGGTTTTAACCACAGACAAATCTTCGGTCGCACGAATATCTTTCACTTCTACCGCTGCTTGCTTTGCATTGAACAAACCGGAGACAATTTGATCCGCGTACTGCCCCATCAAGCGGTTGCTCGCTTCGTGGCCAATCAGTTTGTCCGCCCCGCCGGCTTTCAACACTTTTGCGACGGTGCTTGAGCAGTTTTTGGTCAACAACTGATAGCGAGCATCCGGATCGTTGCTTAGACGGTTCCATTCAGCTTGCATCGCCGCCACATCCAACCCTTCTAGGTTAATGCGGAACACTCGGCCTTCATCTGCTTGGCTGGCCTTAAAGGCTTCGATTTCTTCCAGCGCTCTTTCAGCAAACAGGCGAACCACGTTGTCGATGCGTTTATCCACAAGGGCGGGATCACCACTTGCCTGAGCTTGTTTCTGTAGCTCTTCAGCAAAACGGTTGGCTACGTCCATCATGTCGTAGCTGGTGTCATTCCATTGGTCAACGAATGGCTGGAATACATGCGCAGGAATGCCTGTCGATGCAAGCATATCTGGATTGCCCAGTAGCACACTCGCATAACCTTCAGAAGCATCTTTGTATGAAGCATCAATACCTTTCGCGGCGTTGAGTTTTTCGATAAAGCGTTTCAGCTTAGTTTCACCCTCTTTCAAACCAAAGCTGTCGTTTTCTTCCGATGCCATATCGTGCTCAAGTGTGTCATTTTTATGAGCAGGTTGGCTGAAATCGCTCCAACGCAGTTTAAGATCCGGCTGATCTTCTGTCGCAACGTTGAAGATATTGCGGATATTGGATGACTTGCTACCGAGTGGCCACCAACTCACGTAATTCTGCTTATTGAAGTCAGCAGCGGCTTGACCTTCAAGCTGCGTGCGACCTTGGCCAATTTGCAATGCGGCATGACCTAGTGTGCTGTGATCACTCGGCTTCCAGATGTACATGGTCGCGCTCACTGGCGACATGTGCTGTTCAATCGCTTGGTGTACTTTGTTTAAACCAGCAATATCAATGCCTTTACCATCTTTCGCCAGTTCGTTTGCAGAAAGCCCTGCGAAGATCGTATCAGCAACAGCTTGACCATATTCATGACTTACGGCTGCTTTTACTTTTTCAAGTACAGCATCGCTACCGCCTAGCTTGTCGATAGTGGCTAGGTTGCCTTTGCCCTTAGTGACGAAATTGCCGTTTCCATCCAGATACAGATGTTTACTTTCTTTTAAGTTGGCATTATCAAGCTGGTCATATAGACGGCTAAAGCTATCGTACGCTTTAATGCTTTGCTCGGAGACCGCAAGAACAGAGACTTCTTCCAGACGGGAATTCACCTGATTTAACAGTGAGTTCATTGCTTCCACACGGTTAGAATCCGGATGCCCGAGTGCATAACCTTCAATCTGTTTACGCAGGTTGAGCAGTTTTTCCACAGATTCTAGTTCGTAATCTGCGTGTTCAACCGTACTCGCATGATACTCCGTCAGAGCGTCGATCACTTTTTGGTAACTTTCACCGCGGATCTTACCCGGTACATGCGCCGCATCGAGTAGCTCAGTGACTGACATCAGCTCCACTTTGGCGTTGTATTGCCACGCACCATCGACTTTTTGCGCCAACACATGTGTACGACCTTCATGGTGTGAAATCACCTTGTTATCCACCAAGAAGAGCTCGTCTGGCATTTGTTCGAAATTATCGAAGTTGGCCAGAATGAAGCGTTCGATGGCTTTGTGCTGAGCCGCGTCTTCAGGATCCTTAAGAATAATGGTTTTACTCTTGCCATCGGTTCCTGGCCAAGCACGCACTTCAAAGCCTTCATCTCCTTCTTGTACTAAGAGGTTGCGCTCAGTACGAAGTGAATAGAATGGTAGAGATTCACGCAACATGGTATCGATAGCACTTAATTTGACGTCAAGTTCAATAAGAGTACTAGCTTTGTAACCCTCTGGATTTATAGCCAAAAGCTCTGCTTGTTGCGCTGTACTTAGTGCATCAAAACGGATTTTAACCGCCACGCCAGCATCGGTAAGTCGACGTCCAATTTCATCAACGGGCACATCTTTGTATTCTGAAACAGGCTTATCGAGTAAACGGATTTCACCTACTAATCCTTCACGTTGCAATTGACGCAGTACAGGAAGTTCAACATTCCAGAAATAGTTACCAAGACGCATGCCACCTTCCGCGATGACATAAACATCATTTTGTGCGCCTGTCGCATATACCGAACTCCAGAATCCGGTGTTATTGAAATAAGCTGAATGAATCAAGGATTTCAGTTTATTATGCTGCTCATATTGCGGTTCGAGATACTCTTTCGACCAATTAATCAACTGATTATTCAATCTAATAGCGAAGACATTTCCCTGAACATCAACGTCGAATACCACCTTCTTACCGTCGGGCTGGGCATTATCGAGTACGTCTCGATATTTATTGTAGCTTTTTTTACCAGACCAGAACGAAACGATACTGTTCTCACCGTGTGGCGCTTCAAAGCTATAGCCGTAACTCTCAAGCTTAGTGAGAAACTCAACCCGTTTATCCCAATCATAATCAAGCGTAGCTTTAACAAATAAAGTGGCCAATGCTTGTGCTTGATCTTTTGGTACTTGATTGTCAGTGTCTTTGATGTACTTACCGACATACTCAATCATGTGCATCATAACTTCATCTGACACATAAGCATCGCCGTCTTCAAAACCTGGTACAGGAATGAAGTATTCGGTTGCCCGTGGATGATCGCTATCCAACCAACGATAAATATTAGCGACTTTTTCAGCGCGTACGGCTACTCGTGATTTTGCCGTATCATGTGGCGTTTCACCAAGCCCTTGTATGTTCACCCCAGAAATGCGTATCTCTTTTCGATCCACATCCTGAGACGTCGTCGTTGGTACCACAATGCTGTCGGTGTTTGTTTCGGTGAACATTGATGTGATTGTAGTACCGCTGTTCTTTCCGCGAATACCTGCATTAATTTGCAGACGGTTCACTGCGTTTATCGCACCTTCCAGCGCTTCTTGCTCTTGTTCGCTCAGACCTTCACTGAATCGGCCATCGGCGTTGGTTGGACTGTCGGTGTTGATATGACTGTCTGTTTCGCCAGAGCTTTTCACGCTATGAGCGTTACTTGAAAGGCCGCTGCCAGCCACGCCTTCACGGTCAGGGCGATCGCCTTCGTTTTGCTTGGCCCCTTTTGCATCATTTTGCGCTTGGTTGGCTTTATTTTCGGCATTCATCGCATCGCGATCACCACGCGATTGCGCATCGTTTGCTGCGCTGCGTGCGTCAGATTCGGCCTGTTTCGCATCGTTACTTTTCGCCAGAGCATCGGCTTTGCGTGTTTCTGCATCGGCTTGAGCATCGGCAATGTGTTGCTCTGCTCCCGCTCGAATTTGCTCGCCTTTGGCGACTCCCACTTCAGACTTCGCAACCGCATCTTTCACTTTATTTTGGTTGTCCGCGTGCGTCTGCTTCGCCTCAGCAATCTTCTCATTCGCGAGCTGCTTCGCATCGTCGAGTTGAGTTTGAACGCCTGCCAACAGACCGCTAGCAAATTCGTTACGCCATTGGTCGCCTGACTCGCCAGTATGCGTTGCTTGGCTATCAAGCACATCGAGACCTTGCGCCAGTTTTGTCAACTCTGCCGTGATAGCTTCTGATTCTTCTTGCACCGCATCACATTGAGCTTGACCGTTATTTTCTAAGGCTTGTTGGTCGGTCGACTCCAACTGACTTTGTGAACCTGCGACAGCATCAAGCTGTTTCTGTTTTTCTTGTTCTAGACGTTGGCGATCCGCTTCTGCACGCTCTTTATCGGATAGAGCATTCTGCGCTGCTGGGTTTTGCGTTGCGTGCTCACGGATTGCATTGGCTTGTTGTGATGACTCTGAGGTCGCCACCACATTATCTAGGATATAGCCCAGTCCATCATTGTGGCCTGTGCCTTTGAATTCGATACGGTTACTGCCAGCCTGCGCGGTCAGCTTTAAGGTTTTTTGCTGCCAAGCAGACTCGTCACCCGACGATGAGAATACCACTTCACCGTTCCAAAGAACTTCGATGCCTTCGTTATTAGAAAGGCCCGCGCGTTTTGCAAAATCAAAGCTCACCGCAATAACTTCACCTTGCGCTAGATTAGCCAGATCTTGATAGAGACTGGTGTTGGTATAAGTATCGAGCTCGGTCACACGTGCGCCGTGACCTTCACCCTCTACGCCATACACACTGCCTGCATAAGAGGCTTCAACCCCATGAGTAGATTGCCAGCCATGTTCGCCCAGCTCAAAATCACCATTCACAATCAGATTCGGAGCTTGAACAGAAGAATCATCAACATTGATCGCATGCTGCATCTTGTTGAGATCAGGAGTATCAACCTTAGTCACGCTGCCAGTGAGACTATCACCGAGGTCAGAACCGACTTCCTTAATGGCATCCATTTGGAAACCATCCAGTTTGGTGATTTCAGGTGTAGCAATCGCACCACGACCTTTATGCGTGCCGGATGAGGAGGCTTCATCGCCTTGCACTAAGTAGTTGATGGCTTGGCTGCCACCGACACCGAGTACGGTTTGTTTGATGTTATCAAACAAGGCAGAGAGTTTGTTGCTGCTGGTATTGCTCGATGCCACCGCTAAACTGTAGAAATCGCCGTTACCGACTTTGATGGCGACGTTGTTTTGTGCGTAGGAGGCATTGATGTTGAGGCCGTCCCCAACGTGAATATTGGCGTTAGCTTTGCCCTTCATCACAGCGACATTGAGCCCATCACCCACTTTCGTGTTGATGTTATATTTGCCCCAAGCGACGTTGACGGATACCCCATCACCGACCTTGGTGTTGATATTGGCATCGCCGTAAGCAGCAGTGACACTTAAACCGTTACCCACCGTGGTGGTGATATTGGCTTGGCCTTTTGCCGCCGTCACCTGCATACCATCACCCACTTTGGTAACTATGTTGCCTTTACTCCATAGAGCGTTAAAGCTGTCGCCATTACCCACTTGAGTAACAATGTTGGCTTCACCTTTGGCTAGCACCACGTTACGGCCATTACCCACTTTGGTAATGACGTTCGCTTTACCCCAAGCGCCAGTGTAGTCGTCGCCATTGCCCACATGAGTAATGATGTTGGCTTCACCTTGCACCACGGAGACTTCTTGGCCATCACCCACTTTGGTGATGAGGTTGGCTTCACCTTTTGCAAAGTTATAGCGATCACCATCGCCCACTTGGGTAAACACGTTGGCTTGCCCCCAAGCGACATTAACACCTAAACCATCACCGACTTTGGTAATGAGGTTGGCCTTACCTTTGGCAATACCAATGGTGGTGCCGTCACCAACGTGGGTCATCATGTTGCCGACATCGGAGATCAATAAACCAACGGTTGTACCTTCACCCACCTTGGTGAGGATATTGCCTTTACCCGCCAATACGGCCGCGGTGGTAGCATCACCAACATGAGTCACAACGTTGGCTTTGGCCGCGGCCACCACACCCATGAAATCATCACCCACTTTGGTAACGATATTGGCTTCACCCAGTGCGAGTACACCGGTTAAGCCATCACCGAAATGGGTCATGATGTTGGCTTTACCGAACATCGCCGCTAACGTGGTGCCGTTACCAACCTTAGTCATCACGTTCACTTCGCCAGCGAACAGCCCTAGGCTGGTACCATCGCCAACATGGGTCATGATGTTCGCTTTGCCGACCATCAGCGCCGCCGTGAGATCATTGCCCACTTTGGTCATGATATTGGCTTGGCCGATCATCGCCGCAAACGTGCTGCCATGACCAATATGGGTAAAGATGTTGGCGTTCCCCACCATCGCCGCGAGTGTGGTTCCATTACCCACTTTTGTCGCAACGTTGCCTTTGGCTAACATCAGTGCCACCGACATGCCATCACCAATGTGAGTGAAGACGTTGGCTTCTGCTACCATTAACGCGAGAGCATCACCGTTGCCTACTTTGGTAAAGACGTTACCCAAGCCGCCCATCAGCGCCCAAGCATTCCCTTCTCCCACATGGGTAAAAATGTTGCCAGCACCAATCATGACCGCAATAGAGGTTCCATCACCCACTTTGGTGAAGATGTTACCCGCCGCGCCCATTACGCCAAGGGTTTGGCCATCACCCACATGCGTCAGCACGTTGCCAACGCCAAGCATAATGCCGGTCGTGTCGCCATTCCCGACTTTCGTTAGGATGTTCGCGCCACCGACCATGACACCCGTTGTGGTGCCATCACCAACATGGGTAAGCACGTTTGCGCCACCACCCATCACCGCAAGGGTATTCCCTTTGCCTTTTTTGGTGAGAATATTTGCACCGCCAAGTGCCACTGCCGTGGTGTTCGATAATTGATCATCATTGCTGATGTGGGTTATTACGTTCGCGCCACCCAGCATACCCGACGTGAGTTCACCCTCACCCATTTTGGTCAGTACGTTTGCACCGCCAGCGAGTACCGCAGCAACATCACCTTTGCCGACTTGCGTCATTACGTTGAAACCGCCCGCGGCCAACCATAATCCGTTGCCAGAGCCGATTTGGGTATGGGTGTTGTAGCCACCGAGCATCACGACGCGACTATCACCACTGCCTTTTTGGACTGAAATGTTACCGTAAGCCAGTAAATGCGCGAGATATTGCCCATCGCCAAGGCGAACCAACACGTTTACCGCACCGCCCGCGTACACATCCATCTTGCCTTGTTGGCTTTGGTGTACCAAGACGTTCGCCAAACCTGCGCCGCGGAAGGTGAGATCCCCTTCTTCGCCACTTTTGACAATGACGTTCGCCGCACCACCACCGTTAAATTCGGTATTACCAAATTGGGAGCTATGCAAAATCACGTTGGCAATACCGCCACCGTTGAAATGCACATTACCACGCGTCACGTTTGATTTGATGACGTTACCGCCACCGGCACCGTTGAAACGAACATCACCTGAGCTTTCACCACTATCGTTTGCGGGTTTAAACAACGTTTGATCTGTGTATTCTTCGATATCCGCTACGGTTTCGCTGGTACTTCTAACGGCGTTTACGCTGTAGTGCAAGTCACTGAGCGAGTAGCCACCTTTGCCCATTGGGTTATACCCAGTTGCAGATGAAATATCTTGGTTGGCTATATTGGCCGTGTGATCACCTTCTTTATACCAAGAGCGAGCTTGATATTTCAGTGCCCCGGTTTCGGGATCGTTTGCCAGTTCCACCACCACAATTTTTGTGTAAGGCCCAAGCACTTTGGCATAAATGTAAGTGTTGGGTTGGCGGTTGGATTTTACCGCTTTGACATCCACCTTAGTGCCATCAGCATAAATCGCATGACCGCCCATTTTGGCATCCGACAATGACACCTCTTTCGCATCAATCACCGCACCATTGGCGTAAGTCACCCACTCATATTCAGTCAGGCTTTTTTCAACCGCATGAACGGTGACGGATTGCTGATGTTCAACGGCAATATTAGAAAGGGTGTAACCACCATTGATTGGATTTGCTTCAAAACCACCAACAGAAGAGACATCAGAACGAGCAAGCTCAGCTAAATGATTACCGCGCTTGAACCAAGCTTCAGAGTAGTATTTGAGTTTGCCCGTTTCTGGATCGTTATAGAGACGAACTTTGTTGATTTTGGTGTAAGTACCATCTGCGATAGCAAACAGATAAGTATTTGGCTCTCGCTCTGATTTTACAGCGGTAACCGCATGGAACTTGTTGCCGTTATCAATCGATAAACCGTGCATCTGCGCCGCGGTGAGAACGATGTCTTCCGCTTTCGCGTATTCCATACCTTGAGCATCAAAGCTACTACCACTGCCTTTTCGTGTAATGGTGTTATAAGCACCGCCACCGGAGAAATGGATGTCACCGTGTGCCACATCGGAGTAAAGGCTGTTGTAACCACCAACACCTTCAAAGCGAATGTTGCCGCGGGTTTGCGCGTAAACATCTTCCGCTTGGCGTGTACGCTCAATGCGGTTTGAAGCCCCAGCACCTTGCAGAGTAATATCGCCCACTTTGCCTTTACGGACTAAATGGTTATCCGCACCTGCGCCACGGAAGGTGATGTTACCGGTTTCAACGCGTGAACTGATGCTGTTCGCCGCACCGGCACCATCAAAGGTGACATCGCCATGCGAGCCTTGATAACGGTTAAACCAAGTACGGTCTAATTTATTACCTGCGCCTGCTCCTGTAAAAGACAGGTTACCTTGGTTGGTTTCATGCCAGAGAGCATTGTATCCCCCCGCGCCTGCAAAGGTGACATTGCCGCTCAACCCTTTACGGGTAATGCCATTATAAGCCGCGGCACCGCCGTAACTGACATCACCATGATTACCTAAATGGTCAATCGACACACCACCGGCGGCACCAGCGAATGACACATTGCCATCGCCACTTTTATTAATGTCTGCATAACCAGCCGCGCCTTTTACAGTTAGGTGGCCAGTGGAATCTTCCACTTTGAGATAGGCAGAGCCGCCCACGACCGTATCGTTGCCGCTACCGGTGTACACCGTTGCACCAATCGATCCAACAGTGACGTGGTCGTCACCGCCGTAGGCATGAATTTGTCCCCCAAAACCAATGGCTACAATGTTGTTGTTTCCATCGTCGGCGGAATAGTTTCCTGTGAAGAAGTATTCAACACTTCTCCAAAATGGTTTTCCCATAAGCCAAACTCTTCTTTTAGGGATTAAATAGAAAACCACTGTACCTTTCGGATACAGCGGTCATTTTGAGCATCCACCTTGCCGCGGACAGTACAGACTTTCTGTCCCTGCCACGGAAGAAATACACGACGACGAAGATCATTGACGACCTCGCGACCATGCCCGAATGGAGCAATCATCTCTGGAATGTAGATTTGCTGGCCCGAACGCCAGTCGGATGAAGATATTTCGCGCACACCAGAGAGCAGCTCATCTCGGATCTGCTCAGAGACAAACGCCCAATTACAAAAGGCAATTGGACGCCCATGCTCATCTTCGTAATAGCAAAACTGGTTTAGCTCAAACGCAGGCAGAATGCGTTGCAGCCATTCTGCAACCACATAACGACGATGAAGCGGCGAATGCTGGCTGAGCAGCATCACACCACCTATCATCTGTTGTATTTGCGCTAATGTGAGATTTGCAGGTTGATGTGTAATAGACATGTGCCCAGTATCAACCGATGCGCGGTTACTTTTTCACCTGAGCAGGACGTTTCTTCGCTGCGGTTTTCTCTTCCGCGGCGGCGTCTTCTGCTGAATTTGCGGTGGCATCACCTGCTGGCAGAAATCCAGCAGCAACAAGCTTATTAAATTCGGCTTCCATTCTAGGATCTTCTAACATGTTTTTGATCATAGAAACCATGTACATAAAACCGGATGCAGGCATATGAACAACTTGCTTTAATTCAAGATCATTATCGCTTTCAGCCATAACACCGTGCGCCATATTTTTTTGATCTTGACCTACGAAATAAAGAGAAAACACACCTTTATTGTAGTTAACACTCGAGACTGTCTGAACGAACTTCTCCATCATAAATTTCCTCATTTATTTTACACAGATATGAAAAGATGGTTTCTATGAACCAATCTTCTCCAGCAAGCCCAAAGGGCAAAATATAACAAATCAAACCTAGGGTTATTATTGTATTATTTATTTGAAGGCGGGATATTACATCGTTAAACCATGGCTATCAACCGACTTAAACACATTAAATTAGAGTATATATTCTAATTTAACAGTGCGGTATTCCCTCAATTTCATACGGATGCAACCATAAGACAAATTGCACATTAACGTGACTCATATCATTAATTTGCATCAAATTTGACTACAAAATAGGCCATTTCAACATTTGTCATACAAAACTGACGGTGATTGAGGATTGAACATGTTAACAAGCGGTGATAGGATGCCGCCCTTTCAAAAATGCTGTAATACATCGGCGAAATAATTTAATGATATCCAACAATGAAAGACTCACGCTGATATGCATTCATTTTTATTTAAGTATCATCAGCGGTAATCGAGAAAAAATAAAAGACGAAAGTCATTTAACTGACACTGAAAACTTCAAAGAAGAACTGGATAAAATACAGAAAGAACACAAGGTTAAAATACGCACAAAATTTTCACAATTTAAAAACATCGAATCACTAAAAACACCTGTAATTTTATTTGATGAGCACGGCTCACCATTTATTCTAGCAAAAACTAATAAAGATAAATGTTTAATACAAAGACCTAATAAAGAAACTCCCGAAGTTATCTCTTATCACGAACTTAATTCTGCTTGGAATAAAAAATCGTTAGTAATACAGCAAGCACAATCGCGCTTTGATATCACTTGGTTCATTCCTGAATTCCTCCAGAATAAAAGAGTGCTGAGCGAAATTCTTTTATTTTCGTTCGTACTGCAAATTCTGGCTCTGATCTCACCTCTGTTTTTTCAAGTGGTGATGGATAAAGTGCTGGTCCACCAAGCTTGGTCGACGTTGGATGTACTGGTATTTGGTCTAGTGATTACAGGGGTGATCGAAGTGGTGTTACGCGGATTGCGCGAATATCAGTATGCCCATACCGCCAACCGAATTGACATACAGCTTGGACTTAAACTGGTGCAGCATCTGTTTGGACTGCCGCTCATGTTTTTTAAATCACGCCAAGTCGGCGCGATTGTCACGCGTGTGCGCGAGCTCGACACCATTCGCGAGTTTTTGACTGGCTCTATGTTTACCTTAACGGTCGAGCTACTGTTTATGTTCGTCTTTCTTTACGTCATGAGCTTACTTTCTGCTCCGCTCACAGGGCTATTTATCGCTACTGTGCCCTGTTATGTCCTTCTCGCTTGGTGGCTCACACCAAGAATGCAGGCGGCGATTGAAAAGCAGTTTTCACATGCTGCGGCAAATACCTCATTTCTCACTGAAACCGTAGCCGGTAGTGAAACGCTGAAAAGTTTAGCGGTTGAGCCGCGATTTATCCGACGCTGGGATGAACAAACCGAAAAAATGGTCACAACGGGTTATGACGTCCAGCAGCTTAATAACCGCTCTAACCATTTAGTGCAGTTGCAGCAAAAAATCACCAGCGTCGCCATTTTATGGTTGGGGGCGACGGAAGTGCTCTCACTTGAAATGACCATTGGTCAACTGATCGCTTTCAACATGATGACCAACCACATTGCGCAGCCCTTAGCGCGGATGGTCGAGCTGTGGGGACAATTTATTCAAACTCGGGTCGCCATCGAGAAGCTCGGCGATATGCTTAACCTACCGGTAGAACAACACACAGGGAGTGACAATGTCACTATAAGCGGCGCTATCAGTTTCAAAAACATCCTCTTTCGTTATCAACCGGATATTCCTCCTACCATTAATGATTTGTCGCTAGACATCCGTGCAGGTGAAACATTGGGGGTGGTCGGTACCTCGGGCTCAGGCAAAAGCACCCTCGCCCGCCTGTTGTTGCGACTTTATAGCCCTGAGCAAGGCAGTATTACCATTGACGGCATTCCACTCAATCACATCAATGTTCAACAGCTCAGACAGCGAGTGGGTGTGGTATTGCAAGAGAACTTTTTATTTCACAAAAGCGTGAGTGAAAATATTGCCCAATCTAAGCCTGAGGCAAGTTTGGAAGAGATCATTGAGGCTGCAAAACTCTCTGGCGCACATGACTTCATCCTCAAACTTCCCATGGGTTACGACACGGTATTAGCGGAAGGTGGTCAATCGCTTTCAGGTGGTCAACGGCAACGTCTCGCGATTGCACGCACCCTTTTATCAGATCCGAAAGTGCTGATTTTGGATGAAGCAACCAGTGCGCTGGATGACGAATCTCAAGCCGTCATTCAAGCCAATATGGCCAGCATTGCCATAGGCCGTACGGTGATCACGATTGCTCATCGCTTGTCTACGGTGCGTGATTGCGATCGCATCATAGTGCTTCATCAGGGCACGATTGTTGAGCAAGGCTCACACCAACAATTACTCGCCTACGGCAAACAATACAAACAGTTATGGCTGCTTCAGCAAGAGCTCAAACAAGAGGAAGCCTCCGCATGAACACCATCATGAAGCGTTTCTTTGGTCAAAAGTCACCACATCAACCCACAGAACATCACTATGAGTTTTTGCCCGCACATCTTGCTTTGGCTCAGCGTCCACCCTCGCCTTTTGCTCGCGTGACTGCGCTTACGCTCAGCTTAGGTGTGCTCGCAGCCTTGCTCTGGGCGTATTGGGGAAAATTAGATGTACAGGCCACCGCCACTGGTCGCCTTGTTGTATCTGGGCGTTCGCAAGTGATCCAGTCTTATGAGCAAAGCCGACTGTTAAGCATCCACGTCAGAGATGGTCAACGAGTTGAAAAAGGCGCCCCATTGCTGACTCTTGATACCTTGGGCGTCAATCAAGATATTACGCGTTTGGTCAGCCAAGCAGAGTTTCAAACGAACGAGTTGATCCGCTATCGCACCTTGCTTAATGACCAGCTCTTGACTCATGACCCAATGTTTACCGCTCTACCAGCCGAACAACAAGCTTTGATCCATGAAAACTATCTCAGCGAAAAAAACGAATTCGACTCAACGCTTGCAAGCATCACCGCCGAGATGAAGGTGAACCGCACGTCGCAAGCCGCGCGCCAAAGCGATATCCATGCTTTGTTGCAGCTCACAGAAAACATCAGTCAGCGCCTTGCCGCCCGCAAAAAGCTCAACCAAGTCAAAGTGATCGGTCATGTCGAGTATCTTGAACAAGAAAAAGAGCTGCTCGAAGCGCAGCGCCAAGTCGCCCAACAGCGAGCCGAGCTGGAAGTGCTTAAATCGCAATATGAAAGCCTTGAAGAGCGGCTAACGGGCTTCAAAGCGCAAAAGCAGCGAGAGTGGTTGGAAAAGCGCAGACAGGCCAGATTGCAATTGGCTTCTTTAAATCAAGAACTTTCTAAGGTTCGTGAGCGTGAGCAACTCGAAATCATCCGCTCGCCCGTTGACGGCACCGTGCAACAGTTGAGTGTCTATACCCTTGGGGCAGTACTGCAACCGGCACAAAACTTGATGATCATTGTGCCTGAGAACCGTGTGCAACAGGCAGAAGTACAAATTCTTAATAAAGATGTTGGCTTCGTGTATCCAGGCCAATCGGTCACGGTCAAAGTCGATGCCTTCCCCTACACACGATACGGCACAATCGACGCAGAGCTACTCAGTATCTCGCGAGACTCAACAACAGATGAACAGTTAGGTCTGGTGTTCCCTGCTCAAATTCAGCTAAAAGCCAATCATATTATGATTGATGGACAAACGGTCGAACTCACTCCCGGCATGTCGGTCGTCGCGGAAATCAAAACCGATAAACGACGTGTGATTGACTATCTGCTTAGCCCGATTCAGGAATACCAAGCTGAAGCGTTGAGGGAGAGATAGATGAACACCCCGTTTACAACCGACGCTCACAGGGATGCTGAACAAACGTTACCACAAGAGTCTCCAAGCAATAATTGGGGTATCGAAGCCGTGGTCTACGCAGGTCAGCAATTTCACAAAAAATCGACCAGCTCGCAACTGAAACACGCGCTAGGGGTAAGCCACGCCAATCTCACTGATATGGAAATGAGAGAGGCCGCCGACTATCTTGGCCTGAAAAGCCAAATAACAAAGCTCAGTATTCAAGAGTTCAATACGCTACCACTTCCCGCTCTTATCGAATATCAGGGTGGCTGGAATGTAATGATCCAAACCGATGATAGCGGTTGGACAGCCTACGATCCTGCAACCGACTCTCTGCAAACACTCTCGTTCACATCGGCGGAATCCACCGCGCTTTACAAAGTCATGCTGATTGCGGATGAGTCTCTGAGCGTCAAAGAGGTCAAATTTGGTTTAAGCTGGTTCGCCCCTTCCATTCTTCGTCAAAAAAGCCAACTGCGAGATGTGTTTCTTTACGCCATCGTGCTACAGATATTTGCGCTGGTTAGCCCGATGCTGTTTGAAAATGTTATCGATAAAGTGCTCGTGGGAAGAAGCCTATCAAGCTTGCATGTGCTGGCGCTGGCGATGTTTGCATTAGCGATAGCTGAGCCAGCATACAGCTATTTACGCAATACCGTATTCGGCCATCTTGCAAGCCAAGTGAATGCCGAGCTTTCAGGCCGACTCTATCGTCACTTAGTCGGTCTGCCATTAACCTATTTCAAACAACGCCAAACTGGGCAAATCATTGCGCGAGTGCGTGAAATGGCACAAATCCGTCAGTTTCTGACGGGTTCAACTTTGATGCTATTGCTTGATCTGATTTTTGTGACGGTTTTTCTTGCTGTCATGTTTCATTATGCTAGTACACTGACTTGGTTGGTGATTGGCTCGCTTGTGATTTATTTTGTGTTGTGGTTGATTGCAGGACCGCTGATCCGCAAAAAAGTGGAATCTGAATACGAGTCCGACGCTAATGCCACGACGTTTTTGACCGAAGCCGTTACCGGTATTGAAACCATCAAAACGACCGCAACGGAGCATCGCTTTCTTGAGCAGTGGCAACGCATTCTTAGCCAGCAATTAAATCGTAGCTTTGGCGCGCAAAAATCCGGTCTAATCGCAGGGCAAGCTATCGCTCTGGTGCAAAAGCTGACGGCGGCACTGCTGCTTTGGTGGGGCGTGAGCGCGGTACTTAAAGGTGAAATTACTCCCGGTCAGTTGGTGGCTTTCAATATGCTCGCAGACCATGTGACTCAACCAGTCCTACGACTGGCACAAATTTGGCAGGATTTTCAACACACTCTTATCGCACTAAGAAGGGTTGGCGATATTCTCGATGAACCGAGAGAAAACAGTAAACAAGGCTTAGCGTCTGTGCCCGAACTCGACGGTGGTATTGAGTTTAGTAACATTCGTTTTCGTTACCACCAAGATGCCCCTGAGGTACTGGCCAATCTATCACTCAAGATCAAACCGGGGCAATTTATCGGCGTTACTGGACCATCAGGTTCAGGTAAGAGCACTCTCACTCGCCTGCTGCAACGCTTGTACGTTCCGCAACATGGCCAAGTGCTGGTAGATGGAATGGATCTTGCGATTGCGGATCCCGTGTCTCTGCGCCGTAATATGAGTGTGGTACTACAAGAGAGCATTCTTTTTTCCGGAAGTGTCGCGGACAATATTCGTTTATGTAAACCGCAAGCCAGCGATGAAGAAATCCACCATGCCGCTCAATTGGCAGGTGCGTTAGCGTTTATTGAAGGACTTCCACACGGTTTTAACCAGCCGGTAGGTGAAAAAGGTGCGGCGCTTTCGGGAGGTCAAAGGCAACGTATCGCCTTAGCGAGAGCCTTGCTAGTCAATCCCAGAATCTTACTGCTGGATGAAGCGACCTCCGCTCTCGACTACAATTCTGAAGCGGCAATCATGAGCAATATGGATGAAATCTGTCGTGGTCGCACTGTGATCAGTATTGCCCATCGCCTCAATACCATCCGCCATGCTGACAACATTTTTGTATTGGATAAAGGACAAGTTGCCGAAAGCGGTTCACATGAGGAACTGCTTGCCCAGAAAGGGCTGTACGCCAAACTTTGGACGCAACAAGTGGGAGAATAGCACGTTAAGAATTCGGTAGAAGATCTGCAGGTTAATGAAGGCTTTTTTCTACCAATCTAGCTATGGATTAAGGAAACGCTTCACAATCTCCATGATGTCTTTGCTGCGGATCGGTTTTAGTACAATGTCATTCATTCCCGCATCAATACAGTTTTGTTTGTCACTTCCGGCGGTGTGAGCATATTGTACATGTACATAAAATTATAAATGCTCATGAAAAACACGGAAATGCTAGGTGTACATGTACGGAAACTATTCTAAATATCATTCCATCTAAGTGAGTTGCATTGATTTTATGGGGTATTTTCAAGAAAAAGAATTAATGTACAGGGTAGCACTCATAGATTTGTTAAATCTTAAATGAGTGTAAGTTAGTACACCAACTCTTCTGTCATTAATTCATTCAACATAACTCATTTACCATAAAATACCTAATAATCATACTTATCATTTCCAATGTTAAGTATGATTATTAGGTAATAAAACGATTAACAATATTTACTATATCTTTACCACGAATAGGTTTTAGTACAATGTCGTTCATTCCGGCATCAATACAATTCTGTTTATCACTTCCTGCAGTATGAGCGGTTAAAGCAATGATTGGGATATCGATATTTTTACTTCTGATCTTCTTAGTTGCTGCTATGCCATCCATTATCGGCATAGAAATGTCCATAAGAATAAGATCAAAAACACTATTCATCTCTAATAACTCAATTGCTTCTCGTCCATTTTCAGCAATCGTTACATGATACCCCATTTTATTAAGTAGAAGCTGGATAACCATTTGATTCGTTTTTGTATCTTCTACCACAAGAATATGTTGGTTTCTTGTGATTGAACTTTGCTCTGAATCAGTAACCCTTTGTTTCATTTGCTTTATACGTGAACTCAAAGGAATATGAAGAGTAAAGATTGTTCCAACATTAATTTCACTGTCCACATGAATTGTTCCTTGCATTAACTCAATGAGATGCTTTGTTATTGCAAGACCTAATCCTGTACCTCCATAATGCCTTGTAATCGAATTATCGGCCTGAACAAATGGCGTAAATAATTGTTGGATCCGTTTTCTTTCAATACCAATTCCAGTATCTTGAATCCGAAAACTTACTCCATCTTCCGCATAGTTTAACTGTACATCCACATGGCCTTTCTTAGTGAACTTAACGGCATTGCCAACAACATTAAATAGAATCTGAGTTAATCTAGCAGAGTCTGTGTAATACTCTAATGGTTGAACTTTATTAATGATAATATTGAAGCGAATACCTTTATCCTGTGCGATCTGTCGGTGATAAACCAAAGATTGTTCTAGCTTCTTCTCAAGGTCCATCCAGTGACAGTGTAATGAGAAATGACCAGACTCAATACGGCTTAAATCTAAAATATCATTAATAATAATCAAAAGTAACTCAGCTGAACTCTCCATTTGCTCTAGCAACTCAACTTGGTAGCTCGTTGAATCATTTCGTAAAATATCTATAAGTCCGAGCACTGCATTTAATGGAGTCCTAAGTTCATGGCTCATCATCGCAAGAAAATTTGATTTAGATTGACTAGCTTGCTCCGCTAGCTTTTGTGCTAGCTTCAACTCTCTTGTTCTTATTTCCACAAGCCTTTGTAATTCTTCTTTATGCTCAATATCTGAGATTGCTCTTTCTAGCAAAGGACGAAAGCGTGACAGTGTATCTTTTGCTTCGAGAGAAAACTGCCCTTTCTCATTACCAAGAAGCATTAGAATAGAGTCACTAATCTGGGCGCGAATTCCAATAATCAATACTGAATTAATGAGATTGTTTTTCATTTGACCTAAACAAGAAAATTCATCTAGCTTGTAAGGTTCAAATAATAGTATACAATCTCCATCAAGAACGCGTTGAAATTTACTATTATTCAAAAATCTCATGTTATCGAATATGGGGTTTGAACTCAAAAATGTTTGGAATTCATTATCATTTCTATCTTTAGATATAACTACAAAGTCATCAAACTTGATATATCTGTGAAGCAATTTTTTCAATTCCTCGAAAATATTATTTTTATTCGCTGCCACACTAAACGCCGATATGGCTGACAAAATAACTCTATTTTCTTCCGATACCAATTTTCCTCGGTCAATGCTTCGCTGTAGTTCTAAGGTTAACTCATTGAGTTTTTCTGTGTATTCAGAGTCCATCAGTTATGCCTCATAGAATACAACAGAAGAAATCATTAAGTTGCCATGGGCATTTTCACCATTAATAAATCTTCCTTGCTCACCAAAAGTGAATGGGCAAATAAAGTCACTCTCACCAAGTTGCTCAACCATTTTTTGATGGACTTTATATATATCTTCACCCAAGCGTAACATTGAGCCAGCACAAAAAATCGTTAAAGAACCAAAAATAGATCTATTTTGATAACTTTTATGACTAGCTTCTTGAACGACTCGAGATACTCGATCAATTAACTGATTTTTCGATCCTGTCATTAGACTAATATGCTCCCCAACTTCTACATTGGCAAAGACTTCTAGGCCACCATCTGATGTTCTTCTGACTGGATGTGTTAATTTATATTGCTGAGAGCCAAAATTTTCACCAACAACTCGTCCTAAAGGAAAACGAGTTACGAGTTCAAAAATATATTGTTCGGCAATTTGAATTCCAGAGTGGTCGGCTACCCATTCCTTATATATTTTGCTAGCAGATTCATTATCAATTTCTTGAATGACTCTTCCATTTGCTTTACTGATTGTTCCCGAGAACTCGGTTGGTGAATATCCTGCACTAAACCCACTGAATACAGGTTGAGACGGGAATAAGACTTGCAGAGCTACCCCCTCGCTTGTTACACCACTCTCTGTAAAAATTGACCATTTTTTGTTGATATAATTATCTGCAGCACTGCCACCAATAATTGGGACTTGTCCGCCAAATTTCCTATCAATATTTTCAATCAAACTTTCTTCAATACCGGGTGTAACATGTAGTAAAACAATACTAGGCAACTCACCAACTCTATTTGCATTTTTCAAAGCATTGTCAATAATTTGGTCAACTAATCTAGTTATTGGTATAGATTCGCTTTGCAGTGCTATGGCGCTACCATATGCAGCCTGTGGATTATCATAAATTCCAAGCAAACCGATAACAGGGTTTGGAAAATAACCTTCTTGAGTCATGACCCCACGGCATGAAGAACAGCCAATGATGGGAATATTGGGGAAAGCATCGGTAAGTGCTGCGCATAAACTCTGTGCATCATACTCTTCGGTGAAATAGCATACCAAATTTGACAAATTTCCATCACCTAAAGCCCCTTTGAGCTCAAGGATACAAGATGTCAAATCAGTCTTAGTGGAAACGGTTGTTTTTAGCCACATTACAAAAATTCATTACTCAATGAAGCACTCTTTATACCCGATATACCAAGGCGTTTAAATAGCGCCAAGCTATGGTTTAACTTTTAGATGATCATCTTAGGACTCATTCAACAGTTTTAGTGTTATAGCCTGGTTAATGATAATGGCAATCCCATCATCATCTAGAGTAAAACGTAGGAAAGGCTCTGGCTGATATTCAAATCTACTTGGAACATTTATTGACCAACCATCCTGCCAAGGTGACAAGATATAATGCTGTATTCCTGCTCTCTCTTTTTCGAGTGATAGGGTCACTACTTGATCTTCAATACGAAATTGGCAAAGCTTGTCTACATGACATGTCACAACAATATCACGCTCATACGTGAGTGTTCGCCAAACAAAAGCACCAATCAAAACTACCAATGTGATTAGGATTTGAACAAGTCGAGCTTTTGTCAGTTTTTCTGTTGCCATGAATGCGCATTCCTCGTGTAACAAACTTCAAATTTTTGAAATAAAAGGCCAAAACCTGATGGAGTGTAAGGTTACTACACTGTCATTGAATTGTTAATTGAAGTATAGTTATACGTTGAAAATGCCACTTTTTCATAAAGTCAGCAATAAGAATTATCACATTGAATGTCATTGTTTTTGTTGTGGATTTGGGTGGTGTTACGATGAAAGTCGTGTTGGAAGTAAAAGTGTAGTTAATTAAACATTGGAAGCATGCAAATGAGCCAAGAAAAGCAGCTTGAACAAAACTACAACTATACCGTGGTTCGCCAATTTACCCTGGTGACAATTCTCTGGGGTATCGTCGGTATGGCTGTAGGAGTTTTAATTGCCGCTCAATTAGTTTGGCCACAGCTAAACTTTGATACGCCGTGGTTGACGTATAGTCGCTTACGTCCTCTGCATACTAATGCGGTAATTTTTGCGTTTGGTACTAGCGCCCTGTTTGCAACATCATACTATGTTGTGCAGCGTACTTGCCAAACTCGTCTATTCGGTGGACCGTTAGTTCCATTTACGTTTTGGGGGTGGCAAGCCATCATTGTTTCTGCTGCTATCTCTTTACCTTTAGGTTACACCTCAGGTAAAGAGTATGCGGAATTAGAATGGCCAATCGACATTGCCATTGCAGCTGTATGGGTTGCATATGCTGTCGTATTCTTTGGAACTTTAGTCAAACGTAAAACCTCACATATTTATGTTGCGAACTGGTTCTTTGGAGCCTTCATCATTACTGTTGCGATATTGCATATCGTTAATAGTATGGCGCTACCAATATATTGGGGTAAGTCATACTCTATTTATGCAGGCGCTGTCGATGCAATGGTGCAATGGTGGTATGGGCATAACGCCGTAGGTTTTCTGCTCACAGCAGGCTTCCTTGGTATGATGTATTACTTTGTCCCGAAACAAGCTGAACGCCCAGTCTACTCTTACCGTCTGTCTATCGTTCACTTCTGGGCTTTGATTTCACTCTATATCTGGGCAGGCCCTCACCATCTACACTACACTGCCCTACCTGACTGGACTCAGTCTCTCGGTATGGTGATGTCGCTTGTGTTGTTCGCTCCATCTTGGGGGGGGATGATCAATGGTATCATGACTCTTTCTGGCGCATGGCATAAGTTACGTTATGATCCAATTCTACGTTTCTTGATCGTTTCTCTTTCCTTCTATGGCATGTCTACCTTTGAAGGTCCAATGATGTCGATCAAAACAGTTAACGCATTATCCCACTACACAGACTGGACGATTGGTCACGTTCACTCTGGTGCTTTAGGTTGGGTTGCTATGGTTTCGATTGGTTCTGTATATCATCTTATCCCACGTCTCTTTGGGCAAGAACGTATGTACTCAGTCAGCCTTATCAACGCTCACTTTTGGTTAGCGACAATTGGTACTGTTTTGTACATCGTTGCCATGTGGATTTCAGGTGTTATGCAAGGTTTGATGTGGCGTGCAGTGAACTCGGACGGCACATTGACTTATAGCTTTGTAGAATCGGTACAAGCATCGTACCCGTTCTATACCGTACGCTTTATCGGTGGATTCATCTTCTTGTCGGGGATGTTCCTAATGGCCTACAACACCTATAAGACCATTTCTGCACCTAAAAATAGCTTAAAAGCTATTGTACAGCCGGCATAAGGAGAATTAAGCAATGAGTTCTAATTCTAATAATCGCCATGAATTCCTTGAGCGTAATGTCGGTTTGCTTGCCATTTTCATTGTTTTTGCAATCAGTTGGGGAGCTCTAGTTGAGATAACCCCTCTTATTTTCCAAAAGCAAACTACGGAAGCAGTACAAAACCTCAAGCCCTACACAGCCTTACAGTTGGAAGGTCGAGATGTATATATTCGTGAAGGTTGTAACGTCTGTCATAGCCAAATGGTTCGTCCATTTCGATCAGAAACTGAGCGTTATGGTCACTACTCTGTTGCAGGTGAAAGTGTATGGGAACACCCTTTCTTATGGGGTTCTAAACGCACAGGGCCTGATTTAGCTCGTGTTGGCGGTCGTTATTCTGATGAATGGCATCGGGTTCATCTGTTGAATCCTCGTGAGCTTGTTCCGGAGTCAAATATGCCTGCGTTCCCGTGGTTGGCAAAAAACACTTTGGACGGCAAGTACACCCAACAAAAAATGACCTTGTTCCGTGACCAATTTGGTGTTCCATACACTGATGAACAAATCGCAAACGCGACAAAAGATGTAGAAGGTAAAACAGAGATGGATGCCATCATTGCTTATCTTCAGTCTCTTGGCCACGCAATGAAATAACAGAGGTAATTATGGATATCGGTACTATTCACAGTATTTGGACCATAGTGCTGTTCACATGCTTTATAGGCGTAGTTTGGTGGGCTTATGGAAAAAAACGCAAAGCGCGTTTTGATGAAGCCGCTAATCTTATTTTCGCTGATGAAGAGCAAAATACCTCTAAAAACAAGGAGTGACTAAGTAATGACTACATTCTGGAGTCTTTGGATCATCGTTATTACCGTTGGTACTTTGCTAGGTTGCGCTATTCTGCTCGTTTGGTGTCTGAAAGACAAAATGGGAGTTGAAGAAGGCGTTGACATGGGCCACGAGTACGATGGTATTCGCGAATTAAACAATCCGCTGCCCAAATGGTGGACCTATCTATTCATCGGTACTTTCATTTTTGCAGCCATTTATCTAACTCTATACCCTGGTTTAGGTAGCTTTACAGGCGTCCTTGGCTGGACAAGCTCAGATCAAACCGTTCGTTCTCTTGAAGAGTCTCGCGCTTCGATTGCTGCTGCGCAGCAAAACAAGCAGCTTGTACAGTATTCAAAAGAACTCGATGATGCGGAAGCTTATTATGGAGAAGCATTTAAGCGTCTGGCATACCAAGATGGCACTACTAACCTACGTGATATCCCTGATATTGCAGCAGATAGTGAGGCACTCAAAGTCGGTCAACGTCTATTTTTGCAAAACTGTTCTCAATGCCATGGTTCTGATGCTCGTGGCCAAAAAGGCTTCCCTAACCTAACTGATGACGCTTGGTTATATGGTGGTGAACCACAAGCAATTGTGACCACTATTCGCCATGGGCGTATTGGACAAATGCCAGCATGGAAAGATATTTTAGGAGAACAGGGCGTAAAAGAAGTTGTAAGTTATGCTTTGAGCCTATCAGGTCGTTCTGTCA
This sequence comes from Vibrio mimicus, assembly GCF_019048845.1. Lineage (NCBI taxonomy): Bacteria > Pseudomonadati > Pseudomonadota > Gammaproteobacteria > Vibrionales > Vibrionaceae > Vibrio > Vibrio mimicus. The sequence continues at coordinate 1,625,222 of NZ_CP077426.1, read as the reverse complement.
ATGCTAAAGAAGCGGAAGCGGGTAAAGCACGCTTTGCTGTTTGTTCAGCTTGTCATGGTACAGATGGTAAAGGAAACCCAGCCTTTGGAGCGCCAAACCTAACAGATAATGATTGGTTATTTGGTGATTCTCGTGCTGATGTAACCGAGACGGTTATGAACGGTCGCTCAGGTGTTATGCCTGCGTGGATCAATACTTTAGGTGAAGAAAAGATTCAATTGGTTGCCGCTTATGTATGGAGCTTAAGCAACTCAGAGAATAAGTAACATTCTAATAACAGCCCCTTTCCAAGGGGCTGTCTTTCTTATATTTTCTAGCCTATCTCCCTCGCTATTGAGAACTTTCTTATGGTAAAGCCTTGGTATAAGCAATTCTGGCCGTGGTTTCTGATTATTCTTCCACTCACGGTTGTCATTTGGACGGTTGTTACCGTTATCGTATTTGCAAATAACTCAGTTTCGTTAGTCACAGAGGATTATTATAAAAAAGGCAAAGGCATTAATATTGACTTAACTAAAATTAACGTAGCTAAAGATCTGGGGCTACACGCTAAAGTTCACTCAGATGGAACGATGGTGATTATTGAATTCGATAAAGGACAGCTTGACCATTTCCCTGCAATCCAAGCTATGTTTGCTCATCGGACGCTACCTGATCGAGATTTTTCCCAACTCGTCACCGCCGATGCAAAAGGCATTTATCGTGTGAAACTTGAGAGTGAACTACAAGGCCCATGGTTTATCGAGTTAACTCCTCATGATGAACAGTGGCTAGTTCAAGGCCGAGTAACCTTCCCATCTTCTTCAACTGAATTAACGAACTAATATCATGAACAAAACGTGTTATCACTGCGGTGAAGATGTACCAGCCAACACGAACTTTCACGTTGATATCTTGGGCGAAAATCGCGATATGTGTTGTCCAGGCTGTCAAACCGTTGCCAAAACAATCGTCGACAGTGGCTTGGTCTCTTATTATCAATTTCGTACTGCTCCTGCTGAAAAAGTAGAATTGGTACCAGAGCAACTAAAAGCCTTAATTCATTATGATAATGCTGATGTTCAAGCAGAGTTTGTACGAAATACAGAAGACTGCTCTGAGGTGACATTGTCACTTGATGGTGTTTCTTGCGCAGCTTGTGCATGGTTGATAGAAAAACAACTGAATGCTGAGCCTGGCGTTGTTTCGATTCGTGTCAATACCACAACCAATCGCGCTTTACTCACTTGGAATCGTTCAAAAACACAATTAAGCCATGTCTTAGCTCAGATTCACAAATTGGGTTATAAAGCAGCTCCTTTCGAAGCTGACAAACATGAAGCACTATACCATGATGCAATGAAGACCTATCTCTATCGTCTTGGAATCGCTGGCTTGGCAAGCATGCAAGTCATGATGTTGGCCGTTGCATTGTATCTGGAGGCATTTGGGGATCTTGATGTAGAGTTTAGAAACTACTTTCGTTGGGTAAGCTTAATATTTGCTACCCCTGTCCTGCTCTATTCTGCTCTCCCATTCTACATCAACGCATGGCGTAGTATCCGTGGACGAACATTAGGTATGGATGTACCTGTGTCATTGGCATTGATCTTTGCTTATGTGGCAAGTTTGGTCGCAACGATTACAGAGCAAGGGGAAGTATTCTTTGAATCCATTTCGATGTTTACATTTTTCTTGTTAGTCGGCCGATTTTTAGAAATGCGGGCAAGACGAAAAGCGGCTGCCGCTAGTGGCAATTTGCTAAAACTTATCCCTGCAATTGCTACTACTTTGGACGGTCAACAAGTACCAGTAAAAACTCTCAAGCCTGATGATTGTGTACGAGTTCTTCCCGGTGAACATATCCCTGCGGATGGCGAAATCATATATGGCCGAGCTCATATTGATGAATCGATGCTCACAGGAGAATCATTGCCGGTAGTTAAATGCAGTGGCGATCGAGTATTTGCAGGCACTCTCAATGGTGATGAGTCCTTTGATTTACGAGTCACTGCCTCAAAAGCGGACTCTGTCATTTCTAACATTGTCAGACTGCAAGATGATGCTCAATCATCAAAACCCAAGATTGCTGAAATAGCCGATATTGTTGCACGCTACTTCGTTGCCGTTATTTTAGTGATTGCAGTTGGCACTTGGCTATTCTGGCATCAAGTTCGTCCTGAAGATGCCTTTTGGATCATGCTCTCTGTCTTGGTAGCGACCTGTCCTTGTGCTTTGTCACTCGCGACCCCGACAGCGTTAACCTGTGCAACCTCTAGTATGGGTAGTGTTGGCGTGATGCTACGGAAGAATCATGTTTTTGAAACACTCTGTAAAATCAATCATTTAGTTATTGATAAAACAGGCACCCTCACTCACGGCAACATTGAGATCAGTTCTGTTGAAACATTAGCGCAATTCACCAAACAAGAATGTTTGAGTATTGCAGCAGAACTTGAGAGCCATGCGAATCACCCTATTGCGAAGGCTTTTCGCCCTTATAAAGCTGAAAATCTTCTACTCCATGATGTAAAAAACATTATCGGCAGTGGGATTGAAGGTGTTTTCCAAAATCAAACAATCAAAATTGGTAGTGCCGAGTTTGTCTTGAATTCCAAGAAAGACACTGCAACAAACTGTATCTTCCTCTCTCTAAACGAACAGCATATCGCCACTTTCTATTATCGCGATCCTATTCGTAAAGAGGCACAAGAATTTATTGATAAATTCCATGAGGCAGGCATAAAAATAACCTTATTGACGGGAGACTCACAAACCAATGCACAAAGCGTTGCGAAAGAGTTGCAAATCGATAAGGTTGTCGCCCAAGCAAAACCTGAAGACAAGTTAGCTTACCTGCGAGAGCTGAATAAGACCGAGGTTACTATGATGGTCGGAGATGGCATTAACGATGCGCCGACCCTAGCGGGTGCACACATTTCTGTTGCAATGGGTGGAGGAACTGATGTTGCTAAAGCCTCTGCTGACATGGTACTGATTGGTGATCGCTTGGATAGACTGCTTGAAGCAAGGGCTCTGGCCATTAAAACCCGTAAAATTATCCGCGAAAACCTTGCTTGGTCATTAGGCTATAACTTGCTGATTTTGCCTCTCGCTGTTGCTGGATTAGTGGCGCCTTATATTGCAGTTGTGGGAATGTCCGGAAGTTCGATAATTGTCGTCACCAATTCACTTCGTTTGCTCAAGAAGCAAGGGAGATAGATATGGAAAGCTTATATTTGCTCATTCCTATTGCCATCGTACTGGTTTGTGTCGCAGTCGGAATTTTCCTCTGGGCAGTGAAAAGTGAGCAATTCGAAGATCTTGAACGGCAAGGACATAATATTTTGTTTGAAGACGATGAAAATCAGAATAAGGATAAGCAGTGAGCCCTGATTACTTGGGGGCTTGGATTGTGGGGTTACTCGGTGCAGGTCATTGCCTTGGAATGTGCGGGGGTATAAGTGCCCTATTAGCCCTCAATCAACCTAAAAGCTCTCCTGTTTTATTGCTCTACTACAATTTAGGTCGGTTACTTAGTTATGCACTGATTGGCGGAATTGTAGGGGGAATTACCTCTTCTATTACTGGTTTTGTCGATCTTCAGTCAGCATTAGTATGGCTCAGAATCATTGCGGCTATGTTAATGATTGTGTTAGGCCTCTATATAGGCCGTTGGTGGTTTGGCTTACTTCGCCTTGAAAAAATCGGCCAGAAGGTATGGCTATTGATTTCCCCGCTAGGTAAATCACTTTTACCACTGAAAAAGCAGTGGCATGCTTTGCCTTTTGGATTGATTTGGGGCTGGCTTCCTTGTGGTTTAGTCTACTCCATGCTCACTTGGTCGGCTGTGGCTGGGAGCTTCTCACAGGGAGCGTTTATCATGTTGGCGTTTGGCTTAGGCACCCTTCCTATCATGCTAGCAAGCGGTTGGGGAGCAAATAGGTTAAAGCATTGGCAAAATTCAATTTTTTTCCGCCGGTGCGCAGCAATACTATTAATAGCATATGGCGCATACACAGCTTACGATGCCGTAAAGCTTATGATTAATCTTGGTTGATGGTTTAGTGATCGCTGATGTATTTTAACTACCCTTTAGGGTTAAGCGATGCTAAAATATTGACGTACATCAATTAGTGAAAGGTTGTTATGATTTCCGAAAAGCCTGCTGCGAAGCGCATTCAATCGGGTGGTTGTGCTATTCACTGTCAAGACTGCAGTATTAGCCAACTGTGTATTCCTTTTACCTTGAATGAATCTGAGCTTGATCAGCTTGACCAGATCATCGAGCGTAAAAAACCGATTCAGAAAGGTCAGGAGCTGTTCAAAGCTGGGGACGAATTGCGCTCTCTCTATGCTATCCGTTCTGGCACCATTAAAAGCTACACCATTACTGAACAAGGGGATGAGCAGATCACCGCTTTCCACTTAGCTGGTGACTTGGTTGGTTTTGATGCTATTACTGAAGATCTGCACCCAAGCTTTGCTCAAGCTCTTGAAACCTCAATGGTTTGTGAGATTCCATATGAAATTTTGGATGATCTCTCTGGTAAAATGCCGAAACTTCGTCAGCAAATCATGCGTTTGATGAGCAGTGAAATTAAAGGCGATCAAGAAATGATCCTTTTGCTATCAAAGAAAAATGCCGAAGAGCGTCTTGCTGCTTTCCTATACAACCTTTCTACTCGTTTTTCTCAACGTGGTTTTAGCCCCCGAGAGTTTCGCTTAACGATGACTCGTGGTGACATTGGTAACTATCTTGGACTCACAGTTGAAACGATAAGCCGCTTGTTAGGCCGTTTCCAGAAATCAGAAATCCTTAGTGTTAAAGGCAAATACATCACTATCCTTAATCATGCTGAATTGATGGAATTAGCGGGTGTTTCTAAAGAAACTAAGTAACTTCAATGATGTAGCTCTTAATGAGCTACATCATACTTCTTCCAAATACCTATTTTTTTACTAAAACTCTGCCCATAACTAAGCTAAAGTAAAGCTAACAAACCTCCTCACTGAACAAGGAGTTTCTAATGAGCATTTACAGTAAGATTCTTGTTGTGGCTGATATCAACCATGATGAGCAGCCAGCGTTAGCTCGTGCGATGCAACTCGCGCAAAAGAGCACATCTATAAGCCATATCACTTTTTTCTTATCGATTTATGATTTCTCTTACGATATGACCTCAATGCTTTCTTTTGAAGAGCGTGATGCAATGCGTAAAGGTGTAATACATCAACGTGAACAGTGGATGCGTTCTATTGCAGAACCATACATTGCTCAATCCGTTCAGTTTGAAATTAAAGTGGTGTGGCATAATCGACCTTACGAGGCAATCATTGGTGAAGTCTTTGCTGGCGAGCACGATATCCTGATCAAAGCAACACGTAAGCACGACATGCTGGAGTCGGTTATTTTTACCCCTACTGACTGGCATCTAATGCGTAAATGTCCAACACCCGTTTTATTAGTAAAAAATACAGACTGGCCAGAAAATGCCAATATTATCGCTTCTGTACATGTAGGCTCGGAAGTTGATACGCATATAGATTTAAACGACCGAATGGTTGATCAACTGCTGAATCTAAGTCAACGTCTTGGGGCTAACCCTTATTTGGTCAATGCTTATCCAGTAACGCCAGCAAATATAACGATTGAGTTACCAGAATTTGATCCAACCACTTATACGGATGCGGTTCGTGGCCATCACCTCACTGCGATGAAAGCACTGCGTCAAAAGCATGGACTAAGTGAAGAACAGACCCTTGTTCAACAAGGATTACCAGAAGATGTTATCCCGGACGCTGCGAAACAGCTGAATGCCGCGATGGTGATTTTGGGTACCACCGGCAGAACTGGACTTTCGGCGGTATTTATCGGCAACACGGCTGAACATGTTATCGACAAAATTAATTGTGACGTTTTAGCATTAAAACCAAATGGTTATGTAAGCCCTCTCGATCCTCAAACTGCAATCTAAATCGAATGCTTAATTATCCCTGCCTGAATGGCAGGGATTTTTTCTCTCTTTATGCTATAAATCTGGCATCTCTTCAATTTATCCGTATCATACGCACTTCATTTTGTTCTGAGATTTAAGATAGCAAGCAATGACAGTGCAAACTCAAGAGTTGACCAAAGCTCAACAATACAATTTCAATAAACTGCAAAAGCGTATTCGTCGTAATACTGGTCAAGCCATTGCGGACTTCAACATGATTGAAGATGGTGACCGTATCATGGTGTGCTTATCCGGTGGTAAAGACAGCTTTACCATGCTGGAAATTTTGATGAGCCTACAAAAAAGTGCACCTATCTCTTTTGAATTGGTTGCTGTCAATCTCGATCAAAAACAACCGGGATTTCCTGAGCACGTACTGCCTGAATATCTAGAAAGCTTGGGCATTGAGTACAAAATCATTGAAGAAGATACCTATTCCATCGTTCAGGACAAGGTTCCTGAAGGTAAAACCACATGCGCACTATGCTCACGACTACGCCGCGGCATTCTATACCGTACAGCGAAAGAACTAGGGGCAACTAAAATTGCTTTAGGTCACCACCGCGATGACATCTTAGAAACACTGTTTCTGAACATGTTCTATGGCGGCAAAATGAAAGGTATGCCTCCTAAATTGGTTTCTGACAATGGTGAGCATGTTGTGATTCGTCCACTCGCTTATTGCCGTGAGAAAGACATCATTAAGTACTCGGATATGCGTGCTTATCCGATCATTCCTTGTAATCTCTGTGGCTCACAGCCCAACTTGCAGCGTCAAGCGGTAAAAATGATGCTAAACGACTGGGATAAGCGCTTTCCAGGGCGTATTGAAACCATGTTCAGAGCGATGCAAAACGTGGTACCAAGCCATCTGGCAGATTTTGCGTTGTTTGATTTTAAGTCAATCAATAAAGATTCTGGCGTCATCAATGGCGGAGATATTGGCTTCGATAAAGAAGAAATGGCACCACTAGTGGTTGAGGATGAAGACTTGGTTGTAGAGTTCGACCCATCTCTTCAATTAAGTGTCACCAATCTCTAGTTATAAAGTAACTCAAATAAATAAAGGCTGCCTATCGGCAGCCTTTATTTATTTGGTTTAGCTTGCTAAAGCTTATTTTTTGCAGAAGGTAAATAAGGTAAAACTCGTAAAGTTGGGGCTGGCAGTTGCATCCACCCCTCTTCACCGATTTGCACTAACGCTACCTGTGCCTTGTTATTCTCAATGGCCATAGACTGACCACTACTGAACGTAATCATCCCCTCAGTTTCTGGCGCGAATTCTAAGGTGACGCCTTCCACCGCGGGCGTAAACCAACTGGAAAACATACCACCAAGCTGTTCAAGCATAACTTGCATTTGCGGTAGCAAGACGTCCACCTCTTGGTAGGTAACTTTGCCTTCAAAAGGTTTTTTGGCCATCACAACCATAGAAAAATCACAACGCTTATCCTGCGGGGTATCAACAAAAACCAGTGGATTTGCTTGACGCAGATTGTTATCCAATGGGATCACTAGCTCATGACTAGGGCCAATCGGCAACTCTTCGTAGTGTTCTTCTTTTTCCATCCAAGCTTTTTCTATAACGCAGTTTTGCTTACTCTGTGCATCAACAAAGAAAATACCCATTTTTACATCCGGATGATCTTCTTTCGTGTTGCTTTTCATCTGTGAAAAAAGCTTGCTGTAGGTAAACATATATTGCTGTGCCACTGCTGGAGCACTTAGGCTTAATGCTAACGAGGTGATTAGTAGGTAAGATTTTGATTTCATTTTAATTATTGTTCCAATATTTTTGATTAACCGACATCATAGCTTGTAAATCCTGAACATACGCCTCTCCACGCTCTGAGTATTTCAAAAGGCCATTACTCATTACTTGTGCGCTTTTATCACTCGCTGGGTTAACCTTTTTTTTGCGTAGTTGGAAACGGATATCACGCAACTCACGATAGGCCTCATTTCGATTCACATTCATAAAATAACCATGAATCGAATCTTGGACACTATCGAACTTAGCAACCTCATGAAATGCTCCAGGTGAGCGTTCCAAAGGTACCAAACCACATCCCCAACTGTAACACCACTGTCCAAAATAGTTATTCGCTTCTCGTGCAAATCGAGAAGTTCCCCAGGCCGACTCATTGGCAGCCTGCGTCAAAACCAAAGCTTGTGGGATCACATCAACTCGGCGAAACATTTCCTGAAACCAAGCAATATCAACATTACCTTGGTTAAGCTCTACCGAATAGGCACTTGCCAACCGTTGTGCTTGCGCTAAGTTGCTCGATGAAAGATGGTCATCTGCAAAGTCTTTTTTAATCCGTTTGAGAATGGCTCGCTCTTGTAACACACGAGAGTTCTCATACATTACCCCAGGCTTTAGGTAGTTAAAAAAGGCTTCCTTTCTTTGCGAAATATCGATAATCACAGAAAAATCTGGGGCGCTACCCACTACTTCACCTCGTAGTAATGGCAGCTTTACCCGCTTCGGTTTCTCGAAGCGGTAAACACCAAACAAGCTAATGACGAAAATCATCAGCCAAATGAGGCCAATGCTTACTTTCTTATGCATCAAACACTCCGGTTGATTTATGACTATCTTGTTGATCTGGAAATGATTGATCTGTCGAAATGATTTTCAGGCGAATGCCAAACATATTGCGATAGATGATCCCTTTCACATGAAAGAAGAAAGGTAAAAAGATCACAAGTCCAATGCCGTATAAGAATACCGCCATCATAAACAGCACCATCAAGACTGAATAAATCGCAATCAGTGGGAATATTTTCTTGTTGACCGCTCTTAGTGACAGTAATAGAGATTGCATTGGCGGTACTTTTTTCTCACAAATGAGTAACAACGAATTACTGAAAGCAATCGACAAATACATAGAGAGAAATGGCAGAATCATTCCAGCCACACCTTGTAACAATAAACTAAATAAGGTAGCCAGAATAACAGGGATGGTAAATTGCAGCCCTTTACCCATGTGGCGCGTCTGGGTTTTAAGCCCAGCAGCATGGCTCATAGCCATTAAACTGATCCCCGCATAAATAGGAGCACTGATCACTTCGTAACTGAAATTAGCGATAAACATGGCTTGAATAAGCCCATCTGGCAACGCCCCTCCCTGTTCGAAAACCGACAAAATGACGGAGAGATCGCCTATCTGCAATTTGAATGCGAAATAGAAAATGGCTAGTTGCACTACGATCAGCACAAAAATGGCAGGGGTGAAGTTAATAAAGTGTTTGACCGTCATGCCCCACGCTTCTTTAAGTACATCACCCACTTTTAATTCATAACCGCCGGTTAACGCCTTTTCTACCGAGCCACCAAGATTGAACTCTCTTTCGATATCGTTATTCATAAAATGCCTTAGTTCGGTCAAATGCGCGGATAACGTCACGCTTCGACATGAAAATTGTGTTCATTATACTGAAATGCAGCTCAGGCTAAAATCTGATTACCAATCTGTCTTGCATTATTGTCGATATGATTGATAATTAACCGCTTGATAGCATTAAGAGTTAAGCAAAATCAGCATGCTAGACAAAATAGAATAAAACTGGCAAAAATTTTTATGTTTCAAGGTAAGAAAAAGACTTTGAAATCGTGCTCTTGGTGTTTATGATGCGCCCCTTATTTTTGTTTAACTACAGGTCCAACAAGTAGAATTGTCTACAGGCCGAGGTGGGAGAAATACAGACGTTGAACGAACAACATTCAGTAGGAAAGCCAGTCATTCGTTTATCTGGCATTAGCAAAAGTTTCGATGGTAAGGAAATCATTGGTAACCTCAATCTTGATGTGAATCACGGTGAATTCTTAACTATCCTAGGCCCATCAGGCTGTGGCAAGACAACTGTATTAAGAATGATTGCCGGTTTTGAAACTGCAGATCAAGGTCAGATTCTGCTAGATGATCAAGACGTTACTCTAGTTCCTGCTGAACAACGACACGTCAATACGGTCTTCCAAAGCTATGCTCTCTTCCCTCACATGACTGTGTTCGAAAACGTTGCTTTTGGCCTGCGTATGCAAAAAGTACCAAACAGCGAAATCGAACCTCGTGTTATGGAAGCACTACGCATGGTGCGCCTTGCCGAAATGGCACAGCGTAAACCGCATCAACTTTCTGGTGGCCAGCAGCAGCGTATCGCTATTGCGCGCGCAGTGGTTAACAAACCTAAAGTACTGCTACTTGACGAATCGCTCTCCGCTTTGGATTACAAATTGCGTAAACAAATGCAGAGCGAGCTCAAACAGCTACAACGTCAATTAGGCATTACCTTTATCTTCGTTACTCACGATCAAGAAGAAGCACTGTCTATGTCAGATCGCATCATCGTTATGCGTTCAGGCAAAATTGAACAAGACGGCTCTCCTCGTGAAATCTACGAAGACCCAAAAAATCTCTTTGTGGCTCGTTTTATCGGCGAAATCAACGTCTTCCAAGCAACGACTATCGATCGTATCGACGAAAAACGCATCCGCGTTGACATCGAAGGTATCGAGTCGATTGTTTACTATGAAGATGAAGTGAAGGCTGGTGACAAGCTGCAAGTGCTCCTCCGTCCTGAAGACTTACGTATCGAAGAAATCAAAGAGTCAGAAGAAAAAGGCATTGTGGGTCATGTGACTGACCGTACCTACAAAGGCATGACTCTGGAATCAGTGGTAGAACTGGAATCCGGTATGTGTGTGATGGTTAGCGAATTCTTCAACGAAGATGATCCTGATGTGGATCACTCTATCGGGCAGAAGGTTGCCATCACTTGGGTTGAAAGCTGGGAGGTAGTACTCAATGATGAGCAAAAAGCTTAATCTACAAAACGCGATTATTACCTTAATCGTGGGGTGGTTAGTGCTGTTTGTGCTATTCCCTAACCTGATGATTATTGGTACTAGTTTTCTGACTCGTGACGAAGCAAACCTGATTAAGTTTGTTTTCACTTTTGAAAACTATACGCGTCTGCTTGATCCGTTATACGGCAAAGTGATGCTGCACTCGTTCTATATGGCGATTGTTGCAACCTTGATCTGCCTCGTGATTGGCTACCCATTTGCGTACATTGTGGCCAAAATGCCTGAAAAATGGCGTCCATTTATGCTTTTTTTGATCATTGTTCCTTTCTGGACCAATTCACTAATTCGCACCTATGGTTTGAAAATTGTACTCGGTACGCAAGGTATCCTGAACCAAGCACTGATGTCGCTTGGTTTGATTGATGCCCCATTGCGCATCATGTTTACCGAAACAGCCGTCATGATTGGTCTGGTTTACATTTTGTTGCCATTTATGATCCTTCCGCTCTATTCGGCTATCGAGAAATTGGATGGCACTTATATTGAAGCGGCGCGCGATCTGGGTGCTAACAAGTTTCAAACCTTGGTTCGCGTAATTTTACCTCTGACTATGCCTGGCATTATTGGTGGTTGTTTACTGGTTCTGCTCCCTGCCCTCGGCATGTTCTACATTGCTGACTTGCTTGGTGGTGCGAAAAACCTATTGATCGGTAACGTGATTAAGAGCCAAGTGCTTAATGCTCGTGACTGGCCATTTGGTGCCGCAACCAGTATTGCACTGACTCTGGCCATGGCGATCATGCTGTACGCTTACTATCGTGCAGGTAAACTCTTGAATAAGAAGGTGGAGCTAGACTAATGGGACGTTCAATTAGATTTAGCTTTATGAGTTTGGTGTACTTATTTTTGTACCTACCAATTATTGTCCTAATTGCAAACTCATTTAACGAAAACAAGTTTGGTATCAAATGGGGTGGTTTTACCACCAAGTGGTACCACGCGCTAATGAATAACGACAGCTTAATGCAAGCGGCTTGGCACTCCATCAATGTCGCAGTGTTTTCTGCTACTGCTGCGACACTGATTGGCAGTTTGACTGCGGTTGCCCTCTTCCGTTATCAGTTTAAAGGCAAGAAAGTGGTGAGCGGTATGCTGTTTGTGGTGATGATGTCACCTGACATCGTGATGGCCATTTCGCTGCTTGCACTATTCCTAGTAATGGGAGCAAAACTAGGCTTCTTTACTCTGCTGATTGCACACATTACCTTCTGTCTACCCTTCGTGGTTGTGACGGTTTATAGCCGCCTCAATGGCTTTGATGTGAAAATGTTGGAAGCAGCAAAAGATCTTGGTGCCGGAGAATGGGTTATACTGAAAAAGATCATTCTGCCTCTGGCAAAACCAGCGGTAGCAGCTGGCTGGTTACTCAGCTTTACCCTATCGCTGGATGACGTGATTATCAGTTCGTTTGTCACTGGTCCAACTTATGAAATTCTACCATTGAAAATTTACTCAATGGTTAAAGTAGGTATTTCACCAGAGGTCAACGCACTGGCAACGGTGATGTTGGTAGTTTCATTGGCTCTTGTTATTACTTCACAGTTGTTAGCAAGAGAAAAAATGAAGTAGAATCCACGTCCGTTTGGAAACACGCGAAACAGAATGACGGAAGTCATTCTGTTTTTCTTTGCAACGCCCATAAGGGCAACGTTTAGTTTGGAGCTAACGTCGATGAAAAAACTGGCTACTTTTTTAGCAGGTAGCGCATGTGCGCTTTCTCTGTTGTCTGGTACAGCGGCAGCGGAAGATAAGGAACTTGTGTTCATGAACTGGGGTCCGTATATCAATAGCGGTATCCTAGAACAATTTACCAAGGAAACTGGAATCAAAGTTATTTACTCTACTTATGAGTCAAATGAAACTTTGTATGCAAAGCTCAAAACGCACAATGAAGGTTATGACCTGGTAGTTCCATCTACCTACTTCGTGGCAAAAATGCGTGATGAAGGCATGCTGCAAAAGATTGATAAATCGAAGCTCAGTAACTTCAACAATCTTGATTCTAATTACCTAGACAAGCCTTTTGATCCAAATAACGACTACTCAATCCCACACGTTATTGCTATCACGGGTTTAGCAGTAAACACGGATATGTATGATCCTAATGACTTCCAAAGCTGGGGCGACCTGTGGAAGCCAGAGCTTAAAGGTCAACTGATGTTGATGGATGATACACGAGAAGTGTTCCACATCGCTCTGCGTAAGCTGGGTTACTCTGGTAACTCAACAGACGACAAACAGATCGATGAAGCCTATGCTGAACTGCAAAAACTGATGCCTAACGTATTGGTTTTCAACTCAGATAACCCTGCTGCTCCTTACCTTTCTGGTGAAGTTGGCTTAGGTATGCTGTGGAATGGTTCTGCGGCTGCTGCGCAAAAAGAAGGTTTACCAATCAAGTTGGTATTCCCGAAAGAAGGCGGTATCGGCTGGGTTGATAACTTCGCCATCTCTTCTGGTGCGAAAAACGTTGATGCTGCACACAAGATGATTGACTTCTTGTTGCGCCCTGAAATTGCAGAGCAAATTTCACGTGATACTGGTTATCTGACTGGTGTTAAATCCTCAAACGACAAATTTAAAGATGTGGCTCCACTGTTCCCATCTCAAGAAGATTTGGATCGTGTTGAGTGGCAATCTGCGGTTGGCGACAAGACTGTGAAGTATGAAGATTACTTCATGAAGTTGAAAGCTGGCCAATAAAGTCGCACAAAAGCATCAAATAGGCAGCATCTGCTGCCTATTTTTTTTTATCTTGTTATACTCCCCCTCCATCGCCTAGTTAGGTTCTTTCTATACACTATGGGAACGTAATGAAAAATAAACTGTTTGCGAGTGCTCTGTGCGCAGCAGCATTGTTCACCACCAATGCAATGGCTAAAGACCAAGAACTCTATTTCTACAACTGGTCTGAATATATCCCGAGCGAAGTCCTAGAAGACTTTACCAAAGAAACCGGAATCAAGGTGATCTACTCCACCTATGAATCCAACGAAAGCATGTATGCCAAGCTCAAAACGCAAGGTGCGGGTTATGACCTTGTCGTTCCTTCTACTTACTTTGTCTCTAAGATGCGCAAAGAAGGCATGCTGCAAGAGATTGACCATTCAAAACTTTCTCACTTCAAAGACTTGGATCCCAACTATCTAAACAAGCCTTTTGATCCGGGCAATAAATATTCCATTCCTTATATTTGGGGGGCTACGGGCATCGGCATCAACACCGACATGCTCGATAAAAAATCGCTCAAGAACTGGGGGGACCTTTGGGATCCTAAGTGGGCCGGTCAGCTAATGTTGATGGATGACTCACGCGAAGTCTTCCACATTGCGTTGAGCAAATTAGGTTACTCACCAAACACCACCAATCCAAAAGAGATTAAAGCCGCTTACCGCGAGTTGAAAAAGCTCATGCCAAACGTACTGGTGTTTAACTCAGATTTCCCTGCCAATCCTTACCTCGCAGGTGAAGTCTCTCTCGGTATGTTATGGAACGGTTCTGCCTATATGGCTCGCCAAGAAGGTGCTCCTATTGAGATCATTTGGCCAGAAAAAGGGGCTATTTTCTGGATGGATAGCATCTCGATCCCTGCTGGCGCAAAAAATATCGAAGCGGCTCATAAAATGATCGACTTCTTATTACGTCCAGAGAATGCCGCCAAGATCGCCCTTGAAATTGGCTACCCGACTCCGGTTAAGACTGCACACGATTTGCTCCCCAAAGAGTTTGCTAACGATCCAAGCATCTATCCACCACAGTCCGTAATGGAAAAGGGTGAATGGCAAGATGAAGTGGGTGCGGCGAGTGCGCTGTACGATGAATACTTCCAAAAGCTCAAAGTAAACGACTAGTCTTCTTGAATGTCGAACGACTGAAATGATTGAATAGCCACCTTCGGGTGGCTTTCTTTTTCCGCTCTTCATCATTTTGCCTGCTCTGATCATGGCTAGACTTGATAGCGAAAACGGCGCACCGCCATAACATTGAATAGCACACTTAACCCCAGCACAATCATAAATGCCATGCCATTAAATTGCTGATAGAGCGCAAATCTAAGCAATTCAACGGCATAGGTAAATGGGTTATAGACACACAAAGTGTAGAGCAGCAAACTCGATTCCTGAATTTTCCACAAGGGATAAAGAGCGGAAGAGATAAAAAACATAGGGAAAATCACGAAATTCATGACACCCGCAAAGTTTTCTAACTGTTTGATCTGCCCTGCTATCACCAGCCCAATGCCATTCAGTAATGAAGCCACTACCAAGCACATTAAAGCGAGTGAAACATACCCCTTCCACTCAAACGCGATCCCATAAAATGCCACTATCACTAAGAAAACGAAAACCAACAGTAGTGAGATCAAGCTGACGGCAACTAGCTTGCTGCTCAGCAGCATACCCAATGGATGCGGACTGGTTAACAATATTCGCATACTACCCATTTCACGGTCATACACGATTGAAAGCGCGCTTTGCATGCTGTGAAACAACAAAATCATGCCGCACAAACCAGGGATCATATACTCCTCGTAGTTAATATAAGTGGAATAGGGTTCGGTAATGGACAGACCAAGCGTCGAACGAAACCCCGCCGAGAACATAAAAAACCACAGTAAAGGCCGCACTAAGCTACTCAAAAAACGGGATTTTTGATTGAGTAACTTTTGCCACTCACGCCAAGTGATCCCCTTTATCACCACCAACCATGTGTACATGCGTAACTCCTACTTCATTCCCTCTCACAGCTCACTACGATGGCATTTTTGAGTCACCCAACCCAATGTTGACCTGCGTTTCCGCTCCCGACACCATTTTACGAAATACGGCACTCACATTGTCACAACGTAACGTAATGCAGAGTTCCTGTGCAGAACCTTGGGCAAAGCATCGCCCTTTATGGAGTAAGATGATGTGATCACTCGATTCGATATCTTCGATGAGGTGTGTTGACCACAATACGCTGAGCTGATGTTGGCGTATCCAGTTTCTCAAACAGTGGTTCAGCGCTTCCCGCGCAGGAATATCAAGCGAAGAGCTAGGCTCATCCAGCAAAAGTAATTTTGGGTGGTGGATCAAGGCACGTACAATTTCCAAACGTCGCCGATGTCCAATATTCAAGCTTCGAACGGTTCGGTTCAGGAAATCGGCCAGTGCAAAAGCATCCAACAAAGGTTGTGCCCTTTGGGTAACTTGCTTTTGGTTGAGTCCATGCAGGTGGCCGTAATACATCAAGTTTTGTTCCACCGTTAAATCGAGATCGAGAGAGCTGAGCTGGAAAACCACACCAAATTCTCGCAACAGGTTGCGGTGGTTTTTATCCAGTGGCTCACCATCAAATACCATACTTCCGCTGTGCGGGTTTTGTAATAGGGTTAGCAAGGCAAACAGCGTGCTCTTCCCTGCACCATTTGGGCCAAGTAACAGGTTCATGCCTTGTTTTATGGTTAGATTAATATGGCTAAGCGCTGCCTGCTTTCCATAAAAATATGAAATATCCTCCAGTTGCAACAGCATCTTACTCTCCTTGTTTAGTCACCACGGCTCCCCAAGGGAATCGTCCCACTTTGGTGGTTTTCACCACTTTCAGCTGGTTAACATCAATTAAGGAGACATCACCACTGACCCCATTAGTGGCGACTAGCCATTGCTGATCTGCATTTAACGCCATCTGCCACACTCGGCGTCCCACCAGCAAATACTTAATGACTTCAAACGATTGCTGATCGACTACAGCAATATGGTTAGCTGGGCCTAGCGCAATAAAAGCGTAGCGGCCATCTTTGGTCAGCTGAATGCCAACGGGTTGGATTTTTGGAGCATAGACACCTGGAATGCTGAATTCCAGAGTGTGCAGCTCTTTTTTGGTTGCCACATCCAGCACTTTGACTGTGCCGCCGATTTCAGCGCTCACCCAAACCCGATCACCCGCCTCATTGAAGGCAACATAACGAGGCCGCTCATCCACCAACGAGTTGTGTACGACTTGGTTGGTTTGAGTATCAATCCAATGTGCCATGTTAGACGTTTCCGATGTCACGATAACATAACGCCCATCGGGGCTGACCCCTACACCTTCCGGCTCAACCCCAACATCAATTTGGGTAACGACACTTCGCGTAGGAATATCGATGACGGTTAACAGCGCATCATCCTCATTCGCCACATACAGAGTTTTACCATCGGGGTGCAGAGCAAACTGTTCGGGATCCTCGCCCGAGGGGAGTTCAAACGCTAGGCTACCATCGTTCAAGTTAAAAGCCTGTACCGTGTCCGACTCACTGGCACACACATACAGTTGCTTGCCATCCTTGCTTAGCGTGATACCTCGCGGCCTTGCCCCAGATTTGATGGTATCGATCACCGTGAACGAGGCCAAATCCAAGATAGAGAGGGTGTCATCTTTTTCATTCGAGATATAAACCACTTCTCTTGCACTGGCTCGCGATGCAAACGACACACTCAGAGCAAGCACAAGTAAAACGAATTTGAGTCGTTGATTCATGGTGTTTTCCTTTTTATCGAGGTTGCCAATTGGCACTGACTGGCTGGCTCATCCGTGCCTAAGGTGTCTAAGTTATTGATAGGATGTAGATAACCATCAAGGGGTAAGCTCGCGACCAAAGCTTGCTCGGTTGAAAGCGGGATCGGTTGCCGTAGCTGACCATTCCATCCACGGAAACTGACTGCTCGTCCTTTATAAGCGGCAAATTCAAATTGTGGATCGATAAGAAAAGCCGTCAACTCACGATCGGAGAGTTGTGGTTGAGTGCGAAGTGCAGAATGTACCGCCTGAATCGCCACCCAAGCGTTATAATCTGCCGCTTCCATATAGCGTTGATTTTGGCGATAAAAACGCTCTTGCAACTGAGCCGCCGCCCACTCTTCAAGCGAACGATGCCAAGCCTCTGCGCGCAGGCCGTGAGTACCAACCACGAAACGCGGTAACCAAGTATTGTAGGCAATATATTGACCAAACAGATTTTGCGTATCATTGACCCATACCACGTCATACTCCTTACTTTGAGTAAAACGCTTCACTTCCACTGAGGCTTGACGCCGTAAATCGGTATCAAACGTCCATGTTTTATCGTCAATGAGCTTCAAACCGTATTTTTCAATACTGTGTAGCACCGCTTGCTTGATTGCGAGATCCGGCTCGGATTGGCCGCTAATCAGTAAAATGCGCAACAGTTTTTCCTGCCGCAACCATTGCGCTATCGCATCACTTTTCATGCTATCGCTCGGGGCAGTATGCAGTGTATTAGCAAGGCAAAGAGTTACACGCAGGTTATCCGCGCTATTGTTGGTGTTTATCAGCAAGGCTTCTTCGGGCAAGGCTTGGCGCACCGCAAGTAGCGTCGGGGTAGAAGCATCAATCAGAAAGACACTCACCCCTTGCTGCCACATCTGTTGTGCTGTTTTGACCAGTGCCGTTTGATCTTCTTTTGCTGCATTAAGCTGATAGTGCAGCTTTAAAAATTTGCCGGCTTGATTCGCGTCCAAAATCCCCAATTGCGCCCCTGCAATACCTTGTGTCGCCGGCGCACGAAGATACTGAGGCACCCCTGTGAGCGAAGGGACATTCTCCTTAAGCATACCGAGCAAGACTTCTCGACTGGCCCATGCCGGAGCACTAAACAAACACAGTGCGAGCCATAAACGCCCGCAAAATAGAGCTAATCTCATCCTGACCGCTCGCTTCCATTCTTGCCTCACGTGCTTGTCAATCTACGCAGCCTGAGCCGTAATTGCCACGCTCGCTACACCAATGACAGCCGATTTCCTCCTAAAGGAGGAGAAGAGTTGCGGCTATAGGACGATGTCTTCATGCGATAACCCTCCCTAAACTCAATGTCAATTTCGCTCACTTTCTTCACCCAATCTAGAGAGGCCACATGAAGCACCCTTTAACTCAATATCCAATCTCGATGTCTTTCATCGCGATTCCTGTTCACCTCAAGCTCGTTATTCTCATCACTTTTCTTGTCGCAGGAGGCCTAGTACCGAGATCTGTCTTGGCACACGGCAACGTCACACCACAAAGTGTGGATACTTCAACCTTGCCCCCTCTCGGTGAAACGTGGCGTGAAAGCAATCCGTACCGCACAGAGACAGGGCCAGTGCTGCAAGAAATCGAGCGTGTTGGTGCTTCAGCCTATAACCAAAACTGCGCTCGTTGCCACGGCCTTGAGGGCATTTCCGGTGGCATTGCCCCTGATTTACGCCAGCTTTCTCCCGATCTGGATGGTGATGAGTGGTTTATCTATCGAGTACAAAATGGCGCAGTTCGAGATGGTGCGGTTTATATGCCCAAAATGGCGGATTACTTAAATCAAGAAGCCTTGTGGGCCATTCGAACTTGGCTTGAATCGGTCGCTCCGAAGAGTTAATTCGGCGGTTGCTTTTCATCCTCCCTTCCGTCAATTCGGAGTGAACTTATGCTGAGATATTGGCTACTCGCCCTGCTGTTTTACTTAGGCACGTTTACCCCATTACAAGCCAGAACGTATGACGACATCGTGGCGAGTGGGCAAATTACGATTGCGGTCTATCGTGATTTCCCACCCTATTCGTTCCTTTCTCAATCCGGAGAGCCACAGGGTTTGGACGTATGGTTAGCCAGTTTGATTGCCGAACAAATGGGGTTAAAGCTAGAACTCCTTTGGATGACCGCGGGCGAGCGCAGTGATGATGACCTACGCAATTACTTATGGAAGGGATTGAATCTCACCAGTGACGATGGGCGACGTCTCAAAGCCGATGTCATGCTGCGTGTTCCCTACGATCGTGAATGGCAATTAATGCGTGATGATGTGGGTGAACTTGCTCATGGACAAGTGTATATGTTCGCGCCATACCAAACGGAGCAATGGAAAGTCGCCTTTGACCCAGACAAAATTGCACAGATTGAAACTTTAGCGCTGTTCCAATATGAACCGATTGGCGTGGTCGAAGACAGCCTTCCGCAGTTTTACTTTACTAGCGCATCAGACCGCTTTCGCCAGCAAACTCACACTTACCCTAATTTACAACTCGCCTTTTCTGACCTCATCACAAAAAAGTTAACCGCGATTATGGGCATGGGTGGACAGATAGATTGGCTTATCCACACCCAAGCCAATACAACTCAAGCCAGTACCAAGCCCACTATTCAAAGTTCGGATCGGCTTTACCCAATGCTCGGAAAGCCTAAATGGGAGATTGGTATTGCCGTCCACGAGAGCAACCGCCAGTTAGCGTATGTATTGGAAGACATTACCAGCAACGCCGTGATTTCTGGTCAAATCGCACGTTGGGCCACTTCACTTGGTATGCATTGGCAAGCCCCAGAGCAATATCGCGATCTCGCTACCCCCGCCAATGCAGCCGAGCAAACCACTCCCCCTAAGTGATGAGAAAAATGCACCGAGAGTGTCATTTTCTCATCCGATTAATCAGACGACACTTGCCCTAACGACTGGCTTAACAACCGTACATCGAACCGCAATCGCGTGATGCCATCACTCTAAAATGGTTCACGACAAGGAGCTAACCATGAAAGGAAATCCAACCTATCTCAGATGCACCCTGCTCAGTGCCGCTATTCTCACCAGCCTAACCGCATGGGCGGGCGTGACGGATAAAGACATATTGCAAGATGCTAGCACGCCCGAAGATGTGGTGAGCTATGGTATAGGGCCACAAGCACAGCGTTACAGCAGTATCGACTTGCTCAATACCGAAAATATTCAAGAGCTACGTCCCGTCTGGGCGTTCTCTCTCGGTGGCGAGAAACAGCGCGGCCAAGAGTCTCAGCCTATGATCCGTGATGGTGTGATGTACATCACTGGCTCCTATTCGCGCGTTTATGCCATTAATGCCAAAACCGGCGATGAGATTTGGCAGTACGATGCAAGGCTCCCTGATGGCATTGTGCCGTGCTGTGATGTGGTCAACCGCGGGGTTGCGATGTACGACGACTTGGTTATTTTCGGCACCTTGGATGCCAAATTAGTCGCGCTGGATGCCAAAACTGGCAATGTGCGCTGGAAAAAAACCGTTGAAGATTATCGCGCGGGTTACTCAATTACCGCCGCCCCAATTGTGGTGAAAGGCAAGGTGATCACCGGGGTTTCTGGTGGTGAGTTTGGTATTGTGGGAAAAGTACGAGCCTATGATGCCAAAACCGGTGAGCTGGTTTGGGAACGCCCCACCGTTGAAGGCCATATGGGCTACGTTTGGAAAGACGGCAAACGAGTCGATAATGGCATTTCCGGCGGTAAAGCAGGTACAACGTGGCCTGCGGATCTTTGGCAAACTGGCGGCGCAGCCCCTTGGCTTGGCGGTACGTACGACCCAGAAACCGATCTACTCTATTTCGGAACCGGCAACCCCGCGCCTTGGAATTCACATATGCGTCCGGGCGATAACCTCTTCTCCTCATCACGTTTAGCCATAGATCCTGACGATGGCAAAATTGTCTGGCATTTCCAAACGACTCCCCATGATGGATGGGACTTCGATGGCGTGAACGAGCTGATCCCCTTTGATTACCAGCAAAATGGTAAAACCGTACAAGCCGCTGCCAGTGCTGACCGCAATGGATTCTTCTATGTTCTGAATCGAACCAACGGCGACTTTATCCGCGGCTTTCCTTTTGTGGACAAAATTACTTGGGCGAAAGGACTCGATGAAAAAGGACGCCCTATCTACATCGACAGTAACCGTCCGGGGAATCCACAAAGCAGTAAAGATGGCAAACAGGGACAAACCGTAGTGGCTGCTCCATCATTCCTTGGTGGTAAAAACTGGATGCCAATGGCATTTAGCAAACATACCGGCTATTTCTACGTTCCTTCTAATGAATGGCAGATGGACATCTGGAATGAGCCTACCGCCTACAAACAAGGGGCTGCTTATTTAGGCGCTGGTTTCACCATCAAAGCCATTAATGATGAGTACATCGGCGTACTGCGGGCGATTGACCCGATCACCGGTGAAATTGTTTGGCAGTTCAAAAACTACGCTCCGCTCTGGGCTGGAGTATTAACCACCGCTGGCGGTTTGGTGTTTACCGGCAATCCGGAAGGCTACCTACTCGCGCTCGACGATAAAACCGGAGAAGTGAAGTTTAAGTTCAATACAGGCTCAGGCATTGTCGGCAGCCCCATCACTTGGACGATGGATGGCGAGCAGTATGTTTCCGTGCTCTCTGGTTGGGGGGGCGCGGTGCCTCTTTGGGGCGGTGATGTTGCGAAACGAATCAAAGACTTTAACCAAGGCGGCATGGTGTGGACGTTCAAGCTCCCTAGTGCTATGGCTACGGCAAAGAACTGAGTAACCCGCAGCCATTTTCATCCCAAAGTAGGATATTTTGCCGACTAAGGATGCATGGCTGCCCACTCAAGCAAACGCAACAATGAATCAACAGCAACACACAGTGACCATCATCCCTCACACAGATTGTGTTCTGCTAACGGTGGTCAACGTTATGGATAGAGACACAAGAAGGTGAATCATGATTTATGCCAAACCCGGAGCGCCTGGCTCAGTAGTTTCCTTTAAATCTCGCTACCAAAACTACATTGGTGGCCAATGGGTAGAGCCTGTCAATGGCCAGTATTTTATGGATACGTCGCCCTGTACTGGCGATAACATTGCGGAAGTGCCACGTTCCGATGCTGACGATATCAACCTCGCGCTGGATGCGGCTCACAAGGCGCGCGTTGCTTGGGGCAATACCTCGGTCACCGAACGCTCCAACATCTTGCTGAAAATCGCCGATCGCATTGAAAAGAATGTGGAGATGTTAGCCGTTGCCGAGACATGGGAAAACGGCAAAGCCGTGCGCGAAACACTGGCCGCAGACATTCCTTTGTGTGTCGACCACTTCCGCTATTTTGCTGGCTGCATCCGTGCACAAGAAGGCACCGCTGCCGAACTGGATGCCAATACTGTGGCCTACCATATCAAAGAACCGCTCGGCGTAGTTGGGCAAATCATCCCTTGGAACTTCCCGCTCCTAATGGCGACGTGGAAACTGGCTCCGGCCTTAGCTGCAGGTAACTGTGTGGTGCTCAAACCCGCAGAGCAAACCCCCATTACAATTCTGCTACTGATGGAGCTGATCGGCGATTTGATTCCAGCAGGCGTAGTCAACGTGGTCAATGGTATGGGGCCAGAGGCTGGACAAGCCTTAGCAACTAGCAAACGCATCGCCAAAATTGCCTTTACTGGCTCAACAGCGATTGGTAACCATGTGTTGCGCTGTGCGGCGGACAGCTTGATCCCTTCGACCGTGGAACTGGGAGGGAAATCTCCGAACATCTATTTCTCCGATATCATGGATCAAGAAGAAGCCTTCATCGAAAAAGCAGCAGAAGGTGCGGTACTGGCTTTCTTCAACCAAGGCGAAGTGTGTACCTGTCCATCACGACTACTGATTCAAGAAGATATTTTCGATCGCTTTATGGAACGCGTACTCGCTAAAGCGAAAAGCATTCGCCACGGCAACCCGCTGGATACTGAAACGCAAGTGGGTGCACAAGCCTCTGATGAACAGTACGTGAAAATCAAAAGCTATCTAGATATCGGTCGCCAAGAAGGCGCTGAAGTGCTGCTCGGTGGCTCTGCCGCTGATTTTGGTGGGGGTTACTACATTCAGCCAACCATTTTGAAAGGCCATAACGCGATGCGCGTGTTCCAAGAGGAGATTTTTGGACCAGTGATCAGCGTAACCACCTTCAAAGATGAAGCGGAGGCGATTCGAATTGCTAACGACACCGAGTACGGTTTAGGTGCTGGTCTATGGACACGTGATGTGAACCGCGCCTATCGCGTTGGCCGAGCGATTCAAGCTGGCCGCGTGTGGACCAACTGTTATCACCTCTATCCCGCACACTCCGCCTTTGGTGGTTATAAAAAATCAGGCATTGGTCGTGAGACCCACAAAATGATGTTGGATCACTATCAACAAACCAAGAACCTCTTGGTGAGTTATGACATCAATCCACTCGGCTTCTTCTAATCAGCCACACCTACCGCGAGAGTTCCTGCGAGCTCTCGCTCTATTCTTTCTGTTGATCCTGCTTTTATTGGCTTCCACTCATCCGGTTTTCGCCGATGAGTGGCAAGAACTAAGCCCTGAAGCTCGCGCTCTTTTCCCGACAGCCACTCGTCAAAAAGCCAAACTTAGCGAAGTCCCTGCGATTCCGGTTTACCAACTTAACGAGCTGCTCGGGTACGTGTTTGAAACGGATGATATGACTCACTTTCCCGGTTTTTCAGGCGAAACGATTAACTTACGGATTGGATTAGATACTCAAGGGGTGATCCGCGGCATCACTTTAGTTCGTCATCACGAGCCGATTTTCTTACACGGGCTGGGTGAAGAGCCTTTGCAAGAATTCATCACTCAATACCTCAATCAGAGTCTACATAAGCGGATCATCATTGATACGAAAGCTCACCAGAATGCTGATCCGAACACACTGTTGTTTGATGGCGTGACCAAGGCCACCGTTTCCATCATGGTGATTAATGACACCATACTCGCTTCCGCCCTGAATGTAGCACGTCATACCTTAAGTGGCTTTGCTCCCTCTTCCGGTGCGCAGCTCAACCTTGAACCCTATCAAGCACTCAATTACGAGCAGATGCAACAGCAGGGATTACTTTATCGTTGGCAAGTGCCACTCGCTTCCTTTGCTGAACAGCTGCAAATCAGCCCCGAAGACGTGACTGCGCAGTGGCAAGAGGAAAATCCCGACCTTACGCCAACGTTTGATGTGATCTTTGCCGTTCTTTCCCCCGCCTTGGTAGGCAAAAATTTACAGGGAGAAGAGGAATACGCAAGGCTTTTGCGTGAAATGGGTTCTCAAGACATTGCCTTACTACTCGGTAACTTAGGGGACTATTCACCGCTCTCGCCTCAGTTTGTTGCAGGAACGTCACCCGTGCGTTTTAGCCTTAGCCAACAAGGCTCGCCCATTGCACTGCGTGATACCGATTTTTACAGTGTGCAACCCGAGCAGCTCGCCCAAGGCCCCGTTACCCTCAGCCCCAACGATCGACAATGGCTGAAAGTGCTGCGCATTAAAAGCAGCAGTGGTTTTGATCCTTCACAACCGCTGACGTTAAGCGTGCGATTCCCTACGCGCGCGGGATTTATGCAAACGGAGTACCGTTATCTCAGCGCAAACTACTCTTTGCCTGCTTCACTATGGCAGGCCAGTGCGCCCCCCCAAGTGGCGATCCCGCTTTGGCAAAAGCTATGGCAGCAACGCAGCCTAGAAATCGCCCTGATTGTTGGCTACCTCTGCGTGATTTCCGCCTTATTTATCCTGCAGCGCCGTTGGCTCGTGCAACAACAATATTTCGCGCAATGGCGGGCAGTCGCACTGCTCTATGTGTATGGCGTGATAGGTATTTATACTCAAGGGCAACTTTCAGTGGTGAATATCTACACCCTTTTATTGGCGTTAAAAAATGGGTTTGATATCACCCTGTTTCTGCTCGACCCGATCATTTTTATTCTATGGTCGTTTACTTTTGTCAGCTTATTTTTGTGGGGGCGCGGTGTGTTTGTGGCTGGCTCTGCCCGTTTGGCGCATTGCAAGAGATGGTGGCATGGTTGGCCAAGCAGTTTTCAATCCGTCAATGGCGCATTCCAAAACCTTGGCACCGAGTCGGAATCTCGCTCAAATACTTCGTCCTGCTTGCTTTAGTCGGGCTAAGTTTTGTCTCATTAACAACGGCAGAACGCTTGTCGGAATTGGAGCCGTTTAAAACCGCGGTCACCCTTTTGTTTCAACGCGAATGGGCTTTTGTGGCTTACGCGCTGATCTTATTGTTACTCGCGAGCAAGATTCATAAAGTTTACTGCCGCTATCTTTGCCCACTTGGCGCAGGGCTAGCCATTTTAGGCCGATTGCGCCTATTCAGCTGGTTAGACAGAAAAAAAGAGTGCGGCACACCTTGCCAACTGTGCGCCAAATCTTGTGGTGTAAACGCAATTCGAGAGGATGGGCAGATCGATTACAACGAGTGTGTCCAGTGTTTAGAATGCAGCGTGATCTACCACGATCCACAACGCTGCGTAGTCCAACGCTACGGGAAAAAGCGACGCCCACCACCACAGAATGACATCCCCGTACAAACCCTCACTCCATAGCCTCTGTAAAGAAGGAGTGTTTTCATCACAAAGTAGGATGTGAAGTTAAAGCCACGGTGGTTACTCTTACTGAGCATACTCACTGAAATGGAGATTCGGCCAATGTGGAAAAAACCCACTTTTAAAGAACTGCGTTTGGGCATGGAAGTGACACTCTACATCAGCAATCGCTGAGTACAGAGCCAACTCGACTCCCCTGAAAAGCACCTGATTTCAGGTGCTTTTTTATCCGATTCGTTTTTCAGCAAGGAGTGTCTGCATGCAGGTAATTATCCTTGGCTCTGGTGCCGGAGGCGGGTTTCCACAGTGGAACTGCCAGTGCTCTCAATGCGCGGCGATGCGGTGTGGAGATTTTCCATCCACTCCGAGAACCCAATCTTCAATCGCGGTGAGTGATGATGGCAAACGCTGGGTGATCATTAATGCTTCGCCCGATATTCGCCAGCAAATCAACCAGACACCCGCTTTCTATACTCCCGTAGAGAATACTCCCGTTGATAAGTCGGATCCCACTCTCTTTAGCGCCTTAAGTACACTGCGCCAAACCCGCATTCGTGCAGTGATCTTGACTGATGCGCAAATTGATCACACCACAGGGCTACTCACCTTGCGCGAAGGGCTACCCCTGCCGCTGTATTGCACCGAGGCGGTGAAAATGTCGCTCACCGAAGAGTTTCCCTTACTGCCGATTTTTGAACACTGGAATGGGGGTTACCAATGCCACACCATTAGCAATGAATGGCGGATTGATGCAATACCAACACTGCGTTTTATTCCTATCCCGATACGCTCTAACGCACCACCTTACTCGCGATTTCGCCATCAACCTCGCCCGATGGAAACGATCGCGCTGCACATCATTGATGAGAAAACCGGCGGCCAGCTGCTCTATGCGCCGGGCATGGAAGCTGCAAACTCCGAAATTGAACGCGTGATGCACAAGGTCGATTGCGCACTAATTGATGGCACACTGTGGGATGACGATGAGATGATCCACCTCGGTCTTGGCACATTACGTGGTCGCGATATGGGTCATCTGCACCTTAATGGTCACGATGGCACAATGGCGTGGCTTAAACCGTTTACCAAGCCCAGAAAAATCCTCGTACACATAAACAACACCAACCCGATTCTCAATCAACACAGTGCTGAGCGGGCATTATTAGAACACGCTGGCATTGAGGTCGGCTTCGATGGAATGACACTGAACTTATAGGGAATGCTCATGCAAGCGATGGATAGAGACACCTTCAAAGCTACGCTGTTTGCCAAAGGCGCGCTGTACCATATTCACCACCCTTTCCACATTGCAATGTATCAGGGACGCTGCACCGTGCAGCAGATCCGCGCTTGGGTCGCCAATCGCTACTACTACCAAATTTCCATCCCTATCAAAGATGCGAATGTGCTCGCCAATTGCCGCGATCCACAAATCCGTAGGCAATGGATTCAACGTATTTTGGATCACGATGGGCACAGTTCACTGGCTGAAGTCGGAGGCATTGAGGCTTGGCTAGTGCTTGCTGATGCCGTAGGCCTTAACCGTGATGAGGTGTTAGATGAACGTTGGGTACTCCCAGGAGTCCGTTTCGCCGTGGATGCTTATGTCCAATTTGCACGCAACCACAGTTGGCAAGAGGCCGCTTGTTCGTCTCTCACTGAGTTGTTTGCGCCGCACATTCATCAATCTCGGCTAGAAAGCTGGCCGGAACATTATCCCTGGATCAAACATTCAGGCTTGATCTATTTTCAACAACGTCTTTCACAAGCTCGTCGAGACGTTGAACACGGCCTTGAGGTGACATTGTCACACTTCACTAGCAATGAGATGCAGCAACACGCGCTCAACATCCTGCAATTCAAGCTGGATGTGCTTTGGTCTTTACTCGATGCAATCAGCATGGCGTATGAATTTGATCGCCCCCCTTATCAAGGTTTAACCGATGATCCCACCCCTTGGCATAAAGGGTTAAATATAAATGGGGGTTTAAAATGAGCTTATCCACCCATACTCGCCTTACGCTCAATCCGCTATTTCGTATGCAGTATGAACAAGCGCAAGGTTGCCATGTTCTGCTCTACCCTGAAGGAATGGTGTCCCTTAGCGATAGCGCCGCAGAAATTCTTACCTGTTTTGCGCACGAAAAACGGCTCGCCGATGTGATCGTCTTGATTGAAAGTCGCTATCCAGGCATTGCTCTCCAAGAAGACATTATTGAATTTGTCGAGATTGCTTATGAAAAACATTGGCTCAAATCCTGTTAAACCACCATTTTGGTTGCTGTTGGAACTCACTTATCAATGTCCACTGCATTGCGCTTACTGCTCAAATCCGCTTGAGCTAGAAGGCGAGCAAGAGCTCAGTACCGAAGAGTGGTTTGAGGTCATGACTCAAGCACGCCAACTTGGAGCGGTGCAACTGGGCTTATCTGGCGGCGAGCCTTTAATGCGCAAAGATTTAGAGCAAATCGTAGCTAAAGCACACCAGTTGGGCTTTTACACTAACCTCATTACTTCTGCGATTGGCCTCACCGAAAAACGGTTACAAGCATTGAAAGCAGCAGGATTAGATCACATTCAGATCAGTTTTCAGGCCGCCGATCCCGAGTTAAATGATGCGATTGCCGGAAAACGCCACGCTTTTGAGCAAAAATACCGCCTAGCCAAAACCGTCAAAGCGGCAGGATTTCCTATGGTGATGAACGCCGTGATCACCAAGCAGAATATTGGTGACATTGAAGCTTTAATGCAGCTCGCTTGCGATATTCAGGCCGATTACGTTGAACTGGCAACTTCGCAATATTATGGCTGGGCACTGCTCAATCGACAGGCTCTGCTGCCTTCACAACAACAAATCGAGAATGCCGAGCAGCAAGTGAATGCCTTTCGCGATCGGCTTCCAAGCGGCTCTCCTAAGTTTATCTTGGTCACTCCTGATTATTATGAAAAGCGTCCGAAGCCTTGCATGAGTGGTTGGGGCAGCTTATTTGCGTGCATTAATCCTTACGGGCTTGCGCTGCCCTGCCACAGCGCTGCGGTTTTGCCGATCACCTTTCCGAACGTACGAACTCACAACTTTAAACAGATTTGGTATGAGTCAGATGCCTTTAACCGCTTTCGCGGTAATGAGTGGATGCAAGAGCCGTGTCGAAGCTGCCCTGAAAAAGAGCAAGATTTTGCAGGATGTCGCTGCCAAGCCATGCTCTTGACGGGGGATGCAACCAACGCCGATCCTGTCTGTGAACACTCGCCGCATCATCATGTGATTGAGCAAGCGAGACAAGAAGCGCAAGTTGGTTGCCATTCAGAGCTGGTAGTGAGGAGTATGCGTACAGACAGGCTGATTGTGCAAAGCCGCCTTTGAGTATTCATGCCTTGGGACATTCATGTTTTTAACTTTAGGCTGCTAAGCGCGCTGGAATTAAACATGGCGAAAAACATTAGCGGTTTTCTTTTCCACTTTTCGAGCGTTCGACAAAAAGATGAAGATATTCGATCAGGTCTGGCAACGTGAACTGTATCCAGCAGGTTTTATTCATTGGCACTCATCCGCTCAAACTGACGAGACAACCGTTCAAGTAGAGCAAGAGGGACTGTGTGCCAGCATCCTTATCCGAACGCCCATACTGGATGATAGTGGAATCAGCCATGCGTTGGAGCATATGCTGCTGAAAGGCAATTACCGCGAGCCTTCTCCCTACACCTTTTGGCAGCTGCGTAGCCAATTAAAGTTAACCGAATTCAATGCTAGCACTCGGTGTGACAAAACTTGCTTCCACCTTTCCGGTACAGAGCCACAAGCAGCATTAAAAGGGTTAGATTACCTACTGTGCAGTGTTTTGGCGCCTTTACTTCAACCCCACGACTTTGACTCTGAAGTGTATTGCGCGTTTCCTTGTGACTCCGGAGTGGTATATCACGAGCTACTGGGTTATGAGCAATCATTGCAGCACCAGCTCGCACTGCAGCTTGCCACTTACCGCAAGCAGCCCCCTTACAGTGGCACCAGTACAACAATCAAGTCTCTTCGTTATCAGGATCTTATCGAATATTACCGGCATCATTATCAACCGAAACAGATGGTGCTCGTCACCTCTGGCGCATGGGACTTAGCTGCCGTTCATCATCTCATCGAGTCCGCACTTTCCATCCATCAAGCGTGGTTTACTCATCCTCACCCCAATACGCCAACATTAAGCCCTCATCACCCATCGGCTGAGCAATCAGATCTCAAGCCTAAACCGCATGGCCACATAAGATTAGAGGATCTCCCTGCCTCATCTTGCCTTACCCCCTACCCACAGCATGTGAATGAGCAAAATTTCACGGATAGTGAATGGCAATGGGCCAATATTCATGCGGAAAACCGCTTAATTCAGCAGTGGGGAAAAGACTTGGTGCGTCACTATCAGCGCTTTTTCCAATCTGTCGGCATGAATTGGATGCAACGGCCGGATTGGTTCCCGAATCAGCAGCCATGGATAAAAGCAGAATTTTCGGTATTGATGACGGAAGAGATCCAAACACGGCGCACGATTAGTTCGCGGATTGATGGTGAATTTGAGTTACTCGAACGGCATGAATGCGCCAACCAAGTGCTGCTAACTTATGCCATTCCTAATCGAGGACATGCCCTGCTCAAGCAAGCAAAACGAGTGATGACACTGACGGATAACTGCACTTTAGCGATCTTTGATTGGCCTTCAACTCGGCCTGTGAAACCAACCGATCTCTGCACCCAACACCGCAGTTTAACCCTGCACCAAACCATGCGGCCGAATCCACCCTTTATCCAAAATATTCTGCCTAGCCATGTACCAATTCCATTAGCCGCTGGATTTTGTGAATGGCTACAACAGCACCCACACATTCTCACCCTGAGAAATAGCGGCCAGTGTTATACCATTTCCATTCGTTATCATGTCGAAAGCCATACACTTATTTTACAGCCGATTTTCGCTTCTGAACCGATCCCACTCACTCAGGATTTATACGCATGGCTCTCTTCGTTACAAGCTTATGCTTGGGAGGATGAACTGCCCAAACTCGCGGCTATGGCTCAAGTCTGGCTTACCAAGCATTATTGCAAAAATCTTTCTAGCACTTCGCTAAGCCAATACGCCCACCTCAACCCCTTATTTGAGGATCTCCACTTTGAAAAAACGATGGTAGAAGAACTGGTCGAAGTCTGGCTATTAGAAGAGACTTGCCACTGAAGAAAAGAGCACTAAGTCGAAAATGCTAACGCCGCAAGTAATGATCAAAATCGATATGGGTTGCCCCCACAACCGCTTGAATACGGTTATGCACACCCAGCTTTTTCAATATGGCCGAGACATGAGATTTCACGGTGGTTTCCGAAATATTCAGGTCATAGGCGATCTGCTTATTTGCCGCCCCCTTGGACATCGATTGCAACACTTGCAGCTGTTTGCGTGTTAACGTTTGCAGTGCTTCAACACTAAAATCGGCCTGCTTACGCATCGAACTGCTCGGAGGGTTCTTGACATTCTCACGCAAAATATCTGCTGGCAAATACACATCTCCCCGCAAAATTTGAGCAAAAGCCTCTCCCATTTGCTGTCGCGCACACGACTTCGCCACGTAGCCGACAGCGCCATAAGCCAGTGTTTGTAAAACCGTTTGTTTATCCGATTCTGCGGAAATCACCGCGACCGGCGTTGCGGGCGCAAGGTTTCTTAGCTCTAGCAAGCCATTAAGCCCGGTCATGCCCGGCATATTAAGATCCAACAACAACAAATCGCAGTCTGGCGTTTCACTCACCATACTGATGGTGGAAGGCATGTCTTCCGTTTGGCGGACATTACAGCCTGGAAACCGATTTTCAAGAACAGAAACAATCGCATCACGAAACAGTGGGTGGTCATCGGCAACAATAAATGAATACATTGTGAATCCTCATATCGAGCACAAATCATCACCAACTGACTCTGTTTATGTTGTGCGCTTAATGAAACATCCATGCGCTTATTAAAATGGTGATTACCTTGGAATGGATTGGCCTATTTCATTCTCAAGTAGGATTTCATTAATTCAAAATCTAACACTACAATGTTTTAACATCAATGAAACATCTGTCAACCCATGCACAGTCTCAAGTTTGCTCCAGCCACCCGTTCTGTTGTGACAGCTGAAACCTTCCAATTGGATAGTGTGAAAGCCGTTCACGAGCTTTATCAACAATTTGCAGGATTCGATATTGGCTTCATCCTGTTTTTTTGCTCCTCCGCCTACCCTTTGGCAGAACTGGAGATAGAGCTTAAGCAGCGCTTTCGCCATCTTAATGTGATGGGCTGCACCACGGCAGGCGAAATTGGCCATTCGGGCTACAACAAAAACAGCATTAGCGCGATTGGGTTTCTACGCAGTGATTTTTCAGTTGCGGGGATGCAGATCCCCCTCCAGAATTTCAGTTTAGAGAGTGCACAACGCAGTGTTGCCGAACTGATCAGCCGCTGCAAAAGCCAGCTCAAAGCCCCGATTGAAGAAGGCACGTTTGTGTTGACCTTAATTGATGGGTTAACCAGCCAAGAAGAGTCCGTGTTACTGACCCTCAATACAGCACTAGGGCGCATCCCACACTTTGGTGGCTCAGCTGGCGATGATGAACGGTTGGCATATACCCATGTGTACAGTGAGGGGCAGTTCCATGAAAACTCAGCGATCGTCATTATGGTCAATACTCGCTGCCCTTTTGAAGTGTTTACGACCCATCATATCGAAAGCTTAGGGAGCAAACTGGTTGTCACCCGTGCCGACAGCGAACATCGCCGTGTTTACGAGTTCAATGCCGAGCCTGCTGCTCTTGTGTATGCCAGAGAGATCGGTTTAGAGGTGAATTAATTACGGCCAGAAATCTATGCGCTCAATCCGCTCGCGGTCAAAGTGGGCAACGAGTTTTATGTCCGATCAATCCAAAAAGTGAACCGCGATTTAAGCTTGGATTTCTATTGTGCGGTCGATAACGGCATCGTGGTCACTGCCATGAAACCTGGCAATGTCATTGAAAACTTAAACCAGAAACTGACTCAGGTCACCGAACAGCTCGGGGAGTTACAGCTCATCATTGGCTGTGATTGTTTTTTGCGCCGCAAAGAAGTGGAAGTGACTCATCGCCAGCATGCTATGCAGGCATTGTTGCAGCAATTTCGTGTCGTGGGCTTCAATACCTACGGTGAACAACTCGGTGGTATTCATGTCAATCAAACCTTTACTGGCGTGGCGATGGGTTTTTCAGCCCTAGCAAACCCAAACCACGTGGTGGTAGAGCGTAAAGCGAGTTAAGCCAATGACTGATGGAGAGCGTTTAGAGCTAGAGCAATTGCGGGCGGAAAATGCTCGGCAGAAAAAGATGATTGAGGTACTGGTGAATCGGGTTGAGCAAAACCATAGTCACACCATCGAACCTTATGCCGCCTTTCAGCATTCAGTGATCCTCGCCGACCAAGTACGAGAAAAAACCGAGGCTCTTAACGCAACTCTGCTCGATTTAGAACAGCTCAACACTCAACTTAGCCAGGCCAAACTGAACGCAGAAGCGGCGCATCAACGTTTTTTGGATGCTATCGAATCGATTAGCGATGGTTTTGCGCTCTACGATCGCACACTTCGTCTCGTGCACTGTAACTATCGATTCCGTAAGTTTTGGCTTGATGCCAACATAGATTTAAGCCAACAACCAATCACACTTAAAGAAATCAAAGCATTAGCACAACAAAAAGGGCTAATCATTCGAGAGCTGCCTCTACAACACCCGAATGAAGGCCGTGTTTTTCAACAAAACAATGATCGCTGGGTGCAAGTCAGT
Organism: Vibrio mimicus; assembly: GCF_019048845.1. NCBI lineage: Bacteria > Pseudomonadati > Pseudomonadota > Gammaproteobacteria > Vibrionales > Vibrionaceae > Vibrio > Vibrio mimicus. The sequence goes on along the minus strand of NZ_CP077426.1, from coordinate 1,591,390 downwards.
GAACGGCCAACTGCCGATGGCGGCTTAGTCATGCTCTATACCGACATTACCGTGCTTAAACAGGCTGAGAGCGAAAGACATCAGGCAGAATTCCATCGAAAATTGAAGAAGTCTTATGTCACCTTGGAGAAGCGCTTTGAACAACGAGCGACTGAACTGCAAAACTTGAACAACCAATTGAATGCAGAGATCAATGAACGCGAACGGATCCAAAACCGCCTGCTAGAAGCCAAGCGTGAAGCCGAACAAGCGAATGAGTCAAAAACCAAATTTTTGGCTGCAATCAGCCATGATCTTCTGCAGCCCCTTAATGCTGCTCAACTGTTTATCGGTTCATTAGAAGCAAGAGTCACCGATACAGAAACCCAACAAATTGTGCATGCACTCTCCACATCCGTCACTGATGTTGCCTCGTTAATTGCTTCATTAGTCGATATTTCCAAGCTCGATGCAGGTGCCATCATTCCAGACAAACAACCTTTCATGCTCGGCGAATTACTGAGCAACTTAGCCAATGAGTTCCATGAACAAGCCTGTGCCAACGGCCTAACATTTCGTTACGTTCCTATCAGTGCCATGGTTCACAGCGATTCACTGCTCATTGCTCGAGTTGTCCGTAATCTGGTTAATAACGCGATTCGATACACACCCAACGGCAAGGTACTACTCGGTTGTCGTCGAACATCAATGGGGGTTCGCATCGATGTTTATGATACAGGCGTAGGCATTCCAGAAGACAAACAAACCGTAATATTTCAAGAGTTTAAGCGATTAGATGCCCGCCCATCATTTAAAGGTACATCACTAGGATTAGGGCTAGCGATTGTGGAAAAAATAGGCCGAGTGTTGGAGCATCCAATCACGCTTCACTCTTCAATCGGTAAAGGTTCTCGCTTCTCCATCACCTTACCTTATGCCGAAGCTCAACCTTTGATGGAGACACCAACGGCTAATGTCATTCTCAACCAGAACGTATTCTTTGGAAAACATGTGTTGGTGGTCGATAACGATGAGGCAATTTGCCGCGGCATGCACGCTTTGCTGAGCGAATGGGGGTGCCATGTATACACTTACACCTCTTTAAAACGACTTCCCACTCACTTTTCCTCAACCCAGCCGCTTGATTTATTGATCGTGGACTATCATCTCGATGGGGATGAAGATGGTCTTTCTGCCGCACACTTTTTACAGCAACAATACTCCTCAACATTTCCTATCATAGTGATCAGCGCCGATCGCAGCGATAAACTACTCACGTCAGTACGACAACAACATTTTCTTTTACTCAACAAACCCACATCCCCCGTAAAGCTAAAAACGGCATTAGGTCACCTATTGAGCTGATCGGTCTTAATCCGATTGGTACTAGGGAAAAATCGGCTACACTTACCTTTAGAATATAATTCCATATATGGAAAAAGAGTGAAAAGAGCAAAACCTAAACTAGCCATAGTCTATTTGACCATAATATTTATGTTAGGGGTTTTGACGTATTTTATTGGAAACCATTTCGAAGTTGACTCTTACCATGATTTTTATTTTGAATTCTATACCTTTTCCGTTGTTTTATATATTTTCTTAATTACTAAAGACAGTTTATTAAAAAATATAAAAATTCGCATAGGTGCATTATTATTACTTTTCAATCAAGCTTATGATTTGCTAACTGAGATCGCCTACCTCCGCGACTTCGGAAGCCAATTTAAACTGACCAATGCCATCTTAGATGATGGATTGACTTCATTAGCCTTTATCCTTATCGCCTATGGACTAAGCGAAAGTCATCATCACCTTGTGCGTTTAGCTAAAACGGATGACCTCACAGGATTAATGAATCGTAAGGCGCTTAGCTCATTACCTATTAAAGCATTTGACCTTATTTATTTTGATTTAAATGGCTTAAAAGAGACAAATGATCTCCATGGGCATGACGCCGGCGATCGATTATTAGTTAGATTTGGAAAAATACTGAGTGAATGCTGCCTAAAAAAAGAATATCCAATTCGACTTGGTGGTGATGAATTTATTGTTCTTTTGACACCAGAACGTGCTCCACAATTTATTATTCAGTTGGATAAAATGGCTAAAAATTTAAATATCACTTTTGCTTATGGGATTACTCAAGCAACGGAAGAGACTCTTCAAGACGCACTATCCCGTGCCGACAAAGCCATGTATCAAATGAAACAGCAAAGTAAATCCGGCACAGGATATCCCAAAAGTAACACGCAGATTGATTTATAAGCCTATTTCTTCTGAGAGCGATTTAATTTCTTCAAGATCCATCTGGTGCACGCGAATCAATTGGTCAATCTGACTGATGCGCGAATTAGCGGCATCTTGCTTATCACAAGCATCGGATTTAGCATCCCATGACTTGCCTTCAAGATAAATATCACACTCTTTTTTAAGCGCTTTCACTTGAGGTACCAAAGTGTCACGCTCTTTTTGTAGCGTTTCCAATTCTTGTTTGATTTTTAGTTCTCGTTGGAACAACTCTCGAGAACGCTCAAGCATGGTCACTTGCATATCGGCTTGACGATTAAGCTGATTGTTTTGTGTATTGGCCAGTTCCAATGCCATTTTCTGCTCGTTCAGTTGCTGTTCTAAATTAAGATTTTGCTTTTCGAGTTCAGCAACGTATTTATCACGCTGTACAGCCTCTGCCTGCCACTCTTCTCTTTGCTTCTCTAAAGCCTCATCCATTTTATGTTGCCACGCTTCCTCTTGATTTTGCTCAGAAAGCTCAGCCGCTTTAGAAACTTCTGCTTTCGCATTATTGAGTTGCTCAAGCTGGTTTTGTAGTGTTTGGTAAGACGTCTCCCAACGACTGGTGGTGACAGAGGAACCAATCAGGCCACCCAAGGCAATACCTAATACCGCAGCAATCGCGATATAGAGATAGCTCTGCTTATCTCTTCGTTCGATAACAACAACTTCTTCGTTGTCGTCAAACTCATTATGTTTATTCACGCTCGCTCCTCTTGCGTCAGCGAATCAGTTCAGAAATCATCAAGAAGGCCGTATAGGTGACAAAGGTCGCCAAAATGACGATAACGACCCCCTTCTGCAATTTTTCATTGGTACGGTAGCGTATCAAGACAAACGCTAATGCTATCAGTAAGGCTATTGCAATTAATCTCACCATCTCCCGCCTCCAAGCGTGATTATCTTATAACACTTATACGTAGTTTAACGTCAGAGAAAAGTGGATTAGCAAAAGACTTGCGCAACATTTCATCAGTTGATTTCTTTTGTAGGTGACATCACATTTTCTTTTCGCTAGTATCCGCCTTACAAATCGTTTTATTCAAGACGATTGTTCCGTTGAAGACTGCAGGAGAGTGGTTGTTAACCAGATTTTAACATCTGAGCCAAATAACCCGCCGAAGAAGTAAATCTTTCAGGTGCATTATTCTTGGCCATTTTTGGCAACGAATAAGCGAGGACTGTAGTTGGAGGAACCTCTGGAGAGAACCGTTTAATCGGTCGCCGAAGGAGCAAGCTCTGCGCATTTGCAGAGTGAAACTCTCAGGCAAAAGGACAGAGGAGTGAAAGGCCAATCTTTTAGTGAGCTCGCTAGAGCTCTGCTGTGCATTTTTCGCACCCTTTCTCTCTTCTCCTTATGTTTATTTTTTAAGGGGAAATCATGAATAACCTGCAATCTTTTCTGCAAACCGTTGATAGTTTAGTTTGGGGACCACCACTGTTAATTCTTCTGGTGGGAACTGGTGTCTATTTCACCTTCCGCTTGGGTTTACTGCAATTTCGACGCCTGCCGACGGCTTTAGCCATGGTATTTGGCCGCGAAAAATATTCAGACAAACAAGGTGATGTATCAAGCTTCGCCGCACTGTGTACTGCTCTTTCTGCCACCATTGGTACAGGAAACATCGTGGGTGTTGCGACCGCAATCAAGCTCGGCGGCCCAGGTGCCCTGTTCTGGATGTGGCTCGCCGCCCTGTTTGGCATGGCAACCAAATACGCAGAATGTTTACTCGCAGTGAAATATCGCCAAGTGGATGACAAAGGGCAAATGGTCGGCGGGCCTATGTACTACCTGCGTGACGGAGTGGGGTCAAAAACGCTGGCCATATTATTTGCAGTGTTTGCCGTAGGGGTTGCCTGCTTCGGGATTGGTACTTTCCCGCAGGTGAACGCGATCTTAGATGCCACTCAAATCTCTTTTGGTGTTCCTCGTGAAGCTTCTGCGGTGGTACTGACCGTACTGGTTGCTATTGTCACCATCGGTGGCATTCAATCCATCGCTAAAGTGGCAGGAAAAGTAGTTCCTGTGATGGCGCTGTTTTACATCGTTGCCTGCTTAAGTGTGATTGTTACCAATGCGGACAAACTCGCAGAGGCAGTAGAATTGGTGCTGGTATCCGCGTTCACCTCGACAGCTGCGACAGGTGGCTTCTTAGGGGCGAGTATTATGCTCGCGATTCAATCGGGTATTGCTCGCGGCGTGTTCTCCAATGAATCTGGCTTAGGCAGTGCGCCTATGGCTGCGGCGGCGGCGAAAACTGACTCCTGCGTTGAACAAGGTCTTATCTCTATGACGGGGACCTTCTTCGATACCATCATCATCTGTACCATGACTGGCTTGGCTCTCATTCTAACGGGCGCTTGGCAGAGCGATCTTTCTGGTGCAGCGATGACCACCTACGCTTTTGCCACAGGCTTAAATGCACAAACTATCGGCCCGATGCTGGTTTCCATTGGTTTGATGTTCTTTGCCTTTACGACCATTCTGGGTTGGAACTACTACGGCGAGCGCTGCATGGTGTTCTTATTCGGAACCAAAGCGGTACTGCCTTATAAAATCGTCTTTATTGGCTTGATTGCCTCAGGCGCATTCCTGCACCTCGATTTGATTTGGATTATCGCCGACATTGTAAATGGTTTAATGGCCATTCCGAACCTTATTGGCCTTGTTGCCTTACGCCATGTGGTTGTGGAAGAAACGAAGCAATACTTTGCCGCGCGTTATCAATACTCCGAAGCCGAAGCCCAAGTTCAATAACACCTAGTCGGTCTAAGCACAAAGAAAAAGCGCCCAACGGCGCTTTTTCTACTTTTAAACCTTTATTACACGCTAGGCTTGAGGTTTCTCTAAGAGAAGTTTGATACCTAATGCGACCAAAACAACTCCCGTTGTACCTTCCATCCAACGCATAAAAGAAGCGTTTTTCAGAAGGTTTTTAGCGCTACTCAAAGCACCGGCTAAACCACATTGCCATACCATCGCAATCGCAAAATGAATCAACGCCATCAGCAAAGATTGCGCTAACGGTGAATAGTCAGGATTAATAAATTGAGGCAGAAAAGCTAAGTAAAAGACGGCAGTTTTCGGGTTCAGCACATTCGAGAGGAAACCTTCACGCAGCGATCGGGTTAAGCGAAATTGTGCATGAGCTAGGCTCGCAACCTCAATGCCCTGCCCTGTTTTCATTAATGATCGTAAGCTCGAAATACCCAACCAAATCAGATAAGCCGCTCCCACCATTTTAACGATTTGAAATAGCTCAGCCGATTGAGCAAGAATCGCAGAGATACCAATAGCAGAAAAAGTGGCGTGAACGAATAAGCCAAAACAGATACCCAAGCTGGTCGTGCATCCATCGGCAAACCCAGCCCGCGAAGTGTTACGGATCACCAAAGCAGTATCTAGCCCCGGTGTTAAAGTCAAAATAGTAATAGCGATAAGAAAAGCTTCGAAATTTTGGATAACCATATCAATCCTTGAAGGAAAATCAGCAAGCCTTTCTTATACCGCAAAGCCTCTCATGTGTCTTATGAAGATTTTTCAACTCACGCTAAGTTACTCGCCAAGCGTTTTAATCTCATTGATGGAATAGACTTTATTCACTTTATCCCAAGGGATAGGCTCTAGCTCAACACCTGCATCCTTAGCGCGTTGCTGAACATCAGCAAAAGAGGAAGATTTCCGATAAGAATCAAATTTAACGCCATTACTGTCACGGTCAAGTATTTGGTCAGGTGCTAACTCCGTAAGATAAATAGTCTCTCCACATCCATCTAACCAAACTTTAGCTTGCCCATTAGGCAGAAGTCCAAAAATAAACTCTGCGCGATAACATGAATCAACAATAGCTCCATCACGTCGAGTATAAGTCGTTTTAGTAGCAATTAACTGCTTTACGCTAGTAGGGATCTCATACTTAGTGACATAAAACTTAGTATCAAATAAGGACACCCAGTATAGGTACAAGGTATCTGGTAGATGTGTTGTCCCTGTACCAATTTGCACCCCCATAGTAGTGTTAAGTAAAGACAAACCAAAACCATCGTAGTCAGTAAATCTTCCTTGTATTCTCTTCAATTCACTATTACGCATAGTATGCATATAGCCATGTAGAAGCACTGTCCAGTCCTCTTTATTATTCACTCCGTAGGCTTGAGTAACATCAACTGGATAAAAAGAAGGCATTGTTACGCTTACACTCCAAGTCCAAGGTTGTTCTGTTTCATATGCAGCATTGGTAGAACAGGAATTCAGTAGAAGTGCCGACAACAACAAGATCATTTTTTGCCTTGCACTTACCAGTAACTCACCTTTATTAATCAAGCGTTTTAATCTCATTGATGGAATAGACTTTATTCACTTTATCCCAAGGAATGGGCTCTAGCTCAACACCTGCATCCTTAGCGCGTTGTTGGATATTTCTAATATAAGAAGATTCTTTATATGTATCGGCTTTAAACCCATTACTATCACGGTCAGGAGTTTGGTCAGGCGCTAACTCCGTAAGATAAATAGTTTCTCCGCAACCACTCAACCACACCTTAGCTTGACCATTGGGAAGTAAGCCAAAAACAAATCGGGTACGATAACAAGATTCGAAAAATGCCCCATCGCTTCTAGTATAGCTGATCTCTGTAGCGCTCAACTGTTTTACGTTGTCAGAAATCTCATATTTAGTAACATAAAATTTGGTATCAAATAAAGAAACCCAATACACATAGAGCGTATCGGGTAAATGATTAGTACCCACACCAATTTGGTTTCTGTTTGTAATACCTAATGCATGTGGAAGCCCAAAACCATCATAATCAGGAAATCTCTTACGTATATACCCGATATCGCTATCACTCATACGTGGGATAATATTATGAATAAATACAGTCCAGTTTTCTTTTTCATTAACACCATAGACTTGGGTGATTTTTACTGGATAAAACGAAGGCATTGTTACACCTACATACCAAGTTTCACCGGGAACTGAAGCGGCATTAGACGTGCAAGCACTCAATAGGAGAATGGATAGTATTAGAAGCGATCTTTTCATTTTCCTTCCTCACATAGATAACTAGCTCTTTTATAACAACCTGCTTTTTTATCCCAAAGTGGTGACATTCCAATATCATCACCGGATGAATGGTGAAAGAGATTCAATGCCATTAGATTTGTCTTTAGAGCTGGTGTTGATAGTTTCTGTTTCAACGCTGAATATTGCCCTTGCTTGGCCAGTTCTAGTACGCTTTGATTGATCTTGGCAAAGTCGCTACTGTAATCTTCCCCGATGTTGTAGTAACGCATATCTTTATCTCCCCAGATTTCGGAATTTTCGTCTGACATGGGAACTCCATGATACTCTGCCAAACCATACATTAATCGTAGGTACAACCGCGACAAGTCACCTTCGACTTGACGTTGAATATAAAGTTTGCCTGTCACTCGCCCACCATCGTTCTTACCTTCTTGGCGAACGTCCAACGGCTCAATAACGTAATCCTCTTCTTTCCACCCCGTAAGCCTATCTTGCGCTTTATATTTTTCTAACTCATTTAACACATACTGCTTAGTTTTCTCTTCATCCCAGCGATCGGAAAACGTACGACTCACACGCTTAACAAGCTTCTTCTCTAAAACAGGTAACAAATAGTCTGGATTGTCAAAACTGAGCCTAGAGTGATAGCCGCCCCCAATATCTGAGTGAGCGCCTGGCAAAACAAATTCATGAAAATGTTCTTCATCCGTAGAATTGAGATGGTTCAAACTAAAATTATCTCGGCATTCAATGGTCGGATCTGCCGTTAAATGTACGGCACGCCTCACCCGCCTAGGATCAATCCATAGTCTTACATCACCATTGTCCGTATGCGTATTGAGATCTAGGCCAAAAGAGGAGTTTTTAGAGAAAATATTGACTACTGAAGCCACTGTATCAAACAAACCAGCAAAGGTAATTTCACAATTGGCTTTCATTTCATCAGATTCATCCCAATCAAAACCATGCACCAGTGGAAAATTGGCATTCTGACACGCTTTTGAAAACGTAGTTGAAAATTCACCCTGTTCACCATCCAATACCACGTTGACAAAATGTCGTGCAGCAGCGGCCCCTCGACTAAAACCAAACACATCGAACTGAAGCTTTCCTATCCCATCTGCTTTTATCCCAAGTTCGTCTTTAATTATAAACACCACTCTGGTCATATTATTAGAAAGAGCTTTAATTCCAGTTGTAACTTTAGCCGTTACGCCATAATCACCGATCCCCAAACCTTGCCCCACAACAATTGATTCATCGGCGGGAGCAATAGCAGTACTGTTCCCAGTACCGATCCCAGTAATATATTCTGCGTAACTCAAAGTGTTCTTATCTTCAAAATATTTATCTCGAGCATACAAGTCGAACAATTTCTGTACATTGGTTAATTCATTACTTGCACTACCGGCAACCGTTTCCATTTCTCCCTCATCATTTTTAAATAAGGAGAGGATAAAATTATCCTTTTTCGGATAGGTAAAACAATCATTAGAAAGAGCCGTAATTGGAACTTCTTTTTTTGTTCCATTACCGTTTTTGGAATTAATCTCGCATTCAGCATCGTACTTTGCTTTCCATTTACGATAATAATTTTCTAATTGTTGTTTTCCCCATTGGGCGCTGTAGGTATTGTTAGCGGTACCATCAAAGAACATTCCGACTCGAAGAGTAATAAACTTGTATGCCCTAACTTGAAGAATATAGGTTTTATCTGTAAAGAGTTTTAACGTTCCGGCTTTGCCTTTTTGATGGTTAGTTGGCAATACGATCTCTTTCGGTAATTTGGTCAAATCACCCGTCGTAATTTCTTGATAAACCACCGGGCCACTTTTGTGGGCACTGTAACTGCTAGAAAACTCTTCAACCGGTTTAGCTTCCTCTTCATTTCTTGGGTGACTTTTATCTTGCGCGGCTTTCAACCACTGATCATAACCCAACTCGATTTCAACAGGACCGGGCACAAGATTTTCAATCAGGATAGGTGAAGCATTAAGTTCAATTGGATGCTTATTTTTTCATTGCGTCAATCAAAACACCACTCACACCTTCAAAGGGCTGGTTATGTTCATCCCGCACAATAATTTCAATCCAATGTTTGAGATTCTCACAAGGTTGACAATGTGGATGGGCACCTGTGCTACTCATGCTAATTTCTCCCGAATTTGCATTATTTCCTGAAGTTCTTGTTGATTAAGATGAAGAGCATCACTCATCTGCTCTAGAGTGGTTAATGAGGCTTTCCACAAGTGATTTAAAACTAAGTACTCTGCATTATCGTGCCCCAAATTAGCCTGCTTAGCGTCATCTAAAATGGTTTTAATCCATTGTTGTGGCTCATCAAGCTGTTCCATTACGTAAGGAAGCTTTTCCCAAAAACGTCGTTCTAAAACTTGGGCATGCACTTCAGTTCGATAAAGTGGCATCAAATGATAAGGTTGTATTTTCCACCAAGGGGCAGGCTGATAGATAAACTCGGAACTACGCGTATTTCCCCATTCCTGAAATACTCCTTGTTTAAGGATGGCTAATTTCTCTACCGGCCCTAAAAAATCGTTACGTTCCAGATCTCGCATCGCATCCAACATAGGCACAATGACCTGCCTATCATAAAAACGAAACAGTACTTCTTCGCCTTCCAGTGCTGCAATCAAAAGGCTTTGGAGATGGCTTAATAACTCTGTGGAGGGACAGGAGCAACTTAGGAATATACCTTGTTGTAAGCACTCGTAGTCGATATCCGATACCATATCAGAGACAGGGACTAACCAAGGCGATAACGCCATCACAGGGGCAAAGGTCTCTCCGTGGAAAACAACTTGTGTACCATCAAATACAATTCCACTGTTATTCGCCACCGCCTGTTTAAACGTTGAATGATCAGCAAGCCAATAGACGTTTGATGTCTGTTCACTCAACCATTGTAAAAGCATCTTTTCCATTCCATTTTCCACTAAGCAATAATGCGTTGCCATTCTTGAGGATTATGCTCTTTAACCCATTGTGCTTTTTGATTCGCGGAAGCAATTTTCTTCGCATTTTTAACGGGAGGTTGATTCATGGAGTCTCGGTAGCTTTGGTACCATTTATCAAATGCATCGCCACTATTTTGCACAAGCGATTCTACTTGTTGAATTACTGTTTTACGCTTCATAGGATCAAACTGATCGAGTAACTTCACTTCTGACTTAGTTATCGATTCTGTTTTAGGCAAATAACTTTGCAGTTCATTCGGAACAGTTCTGAACTCAAACAAAACCGCCAATTCCGGACTATGTTTATCTCCGACCGTCGCATTATTAATACCGTGTCCGGCTACTTCACCACCATCTTGGAAATATTGAAATACATTTTTCGACAAACTCTCAGAATAGCGAGACTGCAATTGAGGCTTGATATGTTTCATAACCGCTTTGGCATCACTCTTACTGAGTATTTCTACTATTTTGCTTGGTTTTGTACGTGGCAATATTTCCCATGCATTTTTTACTTTTGGATCCGTTAATCCATTCGCATTTGGAGTAATTTGCTCCGACATAGGGTCCCATTCATTGATGTAAATACCAAACTTCTTCGCTAGCTCTGCTGTTTTTAAATAAATAGACGTCAGATAAGCAAATACGTTTGCAGCTAACTCTTTATCATCCAAGTTTTCTGCGCTCGTTAGAGATGCAAATTGGCTCTTGAGTGATTTCTGATACCAAGGTGCCGATTCAAGTAACCTTAATTCTGGCGTTGCACTCGTCCCGAAACCTTTAGCAGCAACACCCACTGTGGCTTGCTGTCCACTTGGTGTCATCGTGATTGTTTGACCTTGAGATTCTGCAGAAATCCCATTGCCCGCAGCAATCACATGCTTCGCATTAGTGATTTCGATAACAAAGCGTCCGTCTTCACTTTGAATAGGAGCTAATGGTTGATGATTGGACTGGTCGATATGCGTAGTAAAGTGGGTTGCTAACCACAACATGGCTTGTTTGCGTGTTTCAACGGCAGTTTTATCGTCCATTTCACAAGGGTAGCTCACCAACTCTACTGTATGCGTCTGCCAATTCTGATAATTTTTTCCATCTTGTAGTGAAGGTGGCCGCTGATACGACCCTTGGTTCATGTCTTTCGTTAACATAAACAGCGCATCACCTTGTGCACTTTTCACGTAGCCAAATTTCTGTGCCGAGTTGGCTGGCATAGCCACCACTAGACCAGCTAGCTCATTCTCAATGCCAATGGATGACTTCGGGAAATACGTTGGAAAATCGGGTGTTGCCTTTGTGGTTCTTCCAAAATTTGGAGCAGGATTAGCCATTGGTCGTGTGGGCGCCATTGGCGGAGCAATCGGTGGTGGTGGAGGCGGCGCGATACTATTCACCGCAGGAACATTGGCTTGCTCAGCCTGTAGCAACGCTTGGTAAGAAATGGTTTGCGGTGGAGCAAGCGTCACGGCGGGATCTAAGCCGCCCGGCAAGGCAGGCATTGCACCGCCAAAGCCGCTACCACTTCCGGCACTGCCGCCAGAGTTGAGATTGACCAAAGCTCCGGACAGATGCACCCCCGCCGGATCGACTTTCACAAAGCTGCCGCCCGCTTTAACGGTAATCTCGGAGCCCGCTTCAATCACGACTTTCTGTCCCGCTTTCACATGGATCTCTGTACCCGCTTCATTGACCCAAACTTTGCCCACTTTCACATGCAGCGAGCCTTCAATACTCAGCACTTGCTCGCCCGTTACCGCTTCTCGACTTTCTCCCTCGACCGTCAGGTGTTGGTTGTGCTTAATCTGGGTGAACTGGTCATTTTCAACCGTCAGGTGTTGGTCGTGGCGAATGACCGTGATGTGGTCGTTTTCAATCAAACCATCGAAGTCTTTCTGCGCATGCAGGTAGATTTGCTCTTTGCCCGCTTGGTCTTCAAAACTGAGCTCGTTAAAGCCTTCCCCTTGGTGAGTCTCGGTACGCAGCACGGTTTTGGTTTTGTGCTCAGGCAAGGTGTATGGCGGCGTATTGGTCACGTGATAGGTGCGACCGGTAATAATCGGTTGGTCTGGGTCACCATTTAAGAAAGAGACAATCACTTCATGGCCGATGCGAGGAATGGCGATAAAGCCGTATTGGCTGCCCGCCCAACCTTGTGACACCCGTACCCAACAGGAGCTTTGCTCATTGCCATTGGAATAACGGTCCCACGGGAAGTGGATTTTCACCCGCCCATGTTCATCACAGAAGATTTCTTCGCCTTCAGGGCCGACGACCGTGGCTATCATTGGGCCATCAACTTGCGGTTTAGGTTGTGGCTCGGCACGCCAGTGGAGATGCCCCGGAATTAAGCTAAATTGGTTGCTGTAGGTAGTAGCGCCGCTGCCGCCCTCTTCTTGTAGCGCTTGCGGCTGCTCACCTTGGTGATTCACCGACACCACCACCCAATCGCGGTTCATCGCAGGGTCAAGGTGTTCTTGCAGGTCAAACTTATAGCCGGCACGCAAGAGCGGCTCGTTGCTCTGCCCTGCCGCAGTGTGGGCATTACGGCGCAAGTAGTCTAAGCGGATTTGGCTAAAGGCTTCACCGTTTACATCGTCTTTGTAACGCCCCGGCGCATCAAAGTGTTGGTAGCGGGTTTGCTGATAATCTAGCTCAGAGCCCTGCACGGTTTGTAAAAACGAGTACGCCGGCTTTTTGAAGCTGTAGTCTTTGAGCTGAACTTCGCTCACTTCTGCTTGGGTGCGATAAGTTAAACCTTGGATATACGGGGTATCACTCGTGCCACCGGCTAAAGCGTTGTACGGGATTGGCTCCGGCAGTTTGCTTAAGCTGTCACTGGCATCACTGAAATAGAGGGGATGTTTGCCCGCTTCATGCACAAAGCTGTACACCAAGCCTTCTTCAGCGGCGAGGCGGTGCAGAAAGTCGATATCGCTTTCGCGGTACTGCACACAAAACTCACGCTGCCCGCAATCACGCTTGAGCGCAAAAGCGTAATCGTTGATGCCCATCTCTTGCAGCAAGATAGAAATAATCTCAGGGACAGTCTGCTTTTGGAAAATGCGGCTATTGTGGCGCAGAGATAAGCGCTCTAAGGCAGGGACTAAGGTGAGTTCGTAGAAAGTATGGTGATGGCCGATATCGCCTTGACTGAAAGCTCGCACAATGCCATGCACGCGCTGCACCAGTTGTGAGTTGCGGTAAAGCTTGAGCTCAGCACGCTTATCCACCATCTGCTCGGCAGTGAGGTTTGATACCCGACTCGCCAGTTGCACTTCGTAGCGAAACCCGTAACAGGCCTGCTCTAAAAAGACACTATTAGAGAGTGACTCCTGCCCATGAAAGCCTCTGACCACCAGAGTCTCATCTTCCAGCCCTTCCACCTCAATGCTGTACGCTAATGTCGCCATCCTGCCTTTCCTTCCCCTACATTAAAAATGGCAAAACCTTAAACCCACAATACCGCATCAAACGATACTCTGGGTTTAAGGTTTACAATCGCCCACCCGAAGGTGAGCGACATTCTCGGAGCGTAAATTACGCTTCGATTGGCTTACGCCAGTCATCCGCACCTGAAGTACCCGCGTTAACGTGGTCCCAAGTGATTTTGCGGTAAGACAGAGACACAGTCACATTCTGAGTGAAATCAGATTTTGCTGGGTCTTGGCAGTGTGGCATTTCACAGTGGATGTCCACGATAGACGCGTTTTCCAGCTTAGTGGTGAAGAAGTTTTCTTGTTTGCCTTCGATAGACGTGCGGTACCATTTCAGCTCAACGGTTTTCAGCTTCTCACCTGAAGACAGTGCGTTGTACAGTAGAGGAACCGCTTTGTTCAGCGCCACAGTGAATTTGAATGGCTTGTGCACACGTTGGCCTGAAGGCTGACCAGATTGTGGGTCAGTCGGAACAGTCACGACGTGGTCAAACTGCTGAACCAGCATCTCATCTTCGTGGCCCTCAACGAATGAATCGCCGATAGAGTCAGCAGTACATGCACCTGCAGTGATAAGACCCTGAGTTTGGCCTTCGATAGAGATATAACATGGAGTTGGCATGGCTATTTCCTTTCTAAAAAATCATTAAATAAATGAAAGCGTTAACGCGCTAAGCGCACGGTCGCCATAGAAAGAGCAAGGTCGATGCCAACTTGCTTGCCATTATAAATCAATGTGTTATCCAATTATCTCCATCAATAAAGCAAAAACCTGCCTGTGTTTGAGCAAGATCTTGCTTGGCGGGCAAAAATCCTCTTGATGAAAAAACGCGCTTCTCATCACTTGGTTATGGGCTTCCTGATTGATACACTTCGCTTTCATTTAACGTCACGGAAGGCTATTTCCATGAATGCATTCAATAAATTAGTAAAACATTCTAAAAAAATTTCTAACTTCAATCATTTGTCATCTATTGTCGGCTGGGATCAAGCCGCCGTCATGCCCAGTGGCGGCGCTGAAGCGCGCTCGCAAGCCATGGCTGAACTTTCTGTGCATATTCACGGTTTAATGACTCAGCCACAGTTGGCTGATTGGTTTGCGCAAGCAGAAAGCGAAACGCTCAATACCGAGCAGCAAGCCACCCTGCGCGAAATGAAACGCCAATGGCAACAAGCAACGGTTCTGCCAGAAGCCTTAGTCGAAGCTCAATCCCTAGCCGGCTCCAAATGTGAACACGCTTGGCGCAGCCAACGCAAAAATAATGATTGGGCCGGTTTTGAGAAAAACTGGGCGGAAGTGGTCAAACTTTCTCAAGAAGAAGCGCAAATTCGTGCCGAAGCAACCGGGAAAACCCCTTACGATGCGATGCTGGAGCTGTACGAGCCGGGCACGACAACTGAACAGCTCAATCGCGTATTTAGTGATGTCAAAACTTGGCTACCCAATTTAATTGACGTGGTGATTGAAAAACAGAGTAGCGAAAGCTTTATCGCCCCCAAAGGCCACTATCCTGCTGAAAACCAAAAAGCGCTGGGGCTGGATGTGATGAAGCTGCTGCAATTTGATTTTAACCACGGCCGACTTGATGAAAGTGTGCACCCCTTCTGTGGCGGCGTGCCAAGTGATGTGCGCATTACCACGCGCTACAACGAAAGTGAGTTTGTGCAATCGCTGATGGGCATTGTGCATGAAACTGGCCATGCGCGTTACGAGCAAGGTTTACCTAAGCATTTGGCCGGCACTCCGGCTGGCGAAGCGCGTTCAATGGGCATTCATGAATCACAATCTCTGTTCTTTGAGATGCAAGTGGGTCGTAGCCCTGCGTTTATTGCTCACCTCGCCGAACTGGCAGGCAAACATTTTTCGGCGATGAATGATCCGGTCTTCCGAGTGGAAAACATTCAAAAACTTTACACGCGCGTGCAGAAAGATTTTATCCGCGTCGATGCGGATGAGCTCACCTACCCAGCCCATGTGATCCTGCGTTTTGAAATCGAACGAGATTTGATGAACGGCAAGATCAAACACACTGATGTGCCAGAACTTTGGGATCAAAAAATGCATGCTTACTTAGGCCTAAGCACCAAAGGCAACGACCAAAATGGGTGTATGCAGGATATTCACTGGACCGATGGCAGCTTTGGTTACTTCCCAAGCTACACCTTAGGTGCCATGTACGCGGCGCAATTTATGGCGGCGATGAAGAAAACCGTGGATGTGGATGGCGCGATTCGCCGCGGCGATCTCTCACCAATATTCTCTTGGTTGTCTGAGAATATTTGGTCGAAAGGCTCTACGCTGACCACTGATGAGTTAGTCACTCAGGCTACGGGTGAGCGTTTAAACCCAGAGTTTTTCAAAGCTCACCTGACTCAACGTTACCTAGCCTAATAAGAACAGCTTCCACTTTCCCCTGCGCTTTGGTGAATGCCAAGGCGCAGAGGGTGTGAGTCTGGTGTTCTTAGTTTAGAGTTGGCCGGAAAAGGCTTTTTGGGAGAGAGCGTTGAAAAAGACTTCACTCTCACGGAAGAATTCGGAACTTCTGTTTATCTGTTTTTCTAACTCTCTTGCGAGCTTAACGAAAGAAAGTTGCTTTTCAATGTTTGGTACTCGGATCAAGAACTTTTTACATTCTGGTACTGACAAGTGTGTGACAGTCGATCCAGCACTTAATTTTACGATTTGCCTTTTTACACCCGATGCCGTGAGTTCATGCAATAAAAAAACAGGGTGGATTAAAGTTTGGTTTGGCCTAAAGTGCATAGTTCTTTGACCAAGGAATATAAAATCATCGGTCTCTATCACTCCTGCTTCTCCGGCTGGAGCCTCTCTCGTGAATATTAAATCACCTTTCTGAGGTTTTAGTCGCCTTACCCATGTTTTGTAAGTTTCAAATTCAACGTATCTGGTCTCCGATAAATTTATTTTTTTATCTCGGACATTTGTCGTTCGTATCATTTTGTAAGGCGTTTCATAGTCAACTGTCGGTGCAGTTCTGTTTACACAGTCAACAATTTCAGTGCATACCGTTGAAACTTCCTTCACCTCCCACCCTTTCGGATTGGTCACCGGATCACCAAACATCTCCAAAAACACGCTGCGCAGGAACTCGTCGGCTAGGGCTATGGCTTGCTTGCGTTTTTGACGAATCGCATCGGCTTTATCCAAAATCGCCGCAATGCGTTTTTGTTCTTCTAGTGGTGGGAGTGGGATTTCAAAATTCTTAAGAAAGGTACCTGAAATGTTAGGTTGCGCACCGCCTGAACCTGCTTTGACAAAAGCTGGTTTGCTATGTTTCAGCAAGTAATACAAAAAGACAGGATCAACTTTCTCAGTAGGAGTGAATGCAGCACATGCTTGATTAGTTGCAGCTTCAATATCAAGAATAGAGCAAGCCCCTATCGTTGCACCATACATTGCAACCAGCACCGTACCTTTTGGGTAAAGTCTAGCAGAAGAACTAGCCAAGCCCTCTTGTGTAATAAACTCGCTAGCCGAACGAACATACTTATTATGGAGATCTCCAGTTTTTACCCAGTGGATATCTCCACCATCGTAATATTCTGACTTTTTGCGAGATGGGGTACCTCCCGACGTAATCTTAAATAGGTCACCTAGCTTAACCATCGGCCAACTCATAGCATCCCCTCCAGCTCATTCAGATCGCTGAGGATTTCATTTTCCAGCGCTTTGAGTTTAGCCAGAATCACTTTCGGGTCTTCATAGCTTTCTTCTTGATAGACCACTTCTTTGTAGCGGTTGATGGAAAGATCGTATTTCTGCGCTTTGATGTCTTCAGCTGAAACCATAAAGGCTTTTTGGGTTTTGTCGCCAAATTCCGCTTTTAGCGCTTGTAGATCGTTGGCTTGGTACAGCGCGTTGTAGCGCTTCCATTTGGCCAGTGCATCGGGAATATCGTTATCTTTGATTGGGTTGCGCTTGTCATCTAACGAGTAACCATCGGCGGTCATGTCGTAGAACAAAACGTTATCGGTGCTGCCGCCTTTGGTGAAAATCAAAATACCGGTCGAAACCCCAGCATAGGGTTTAAACACACCGCTGGGCAGCGAAATCATCGCTTCCAGTTGGTTGTGATCAATCAAGGTTTTACGCAGATCTTGGTGGGCGCTAGAGCTACCGAATAACACACCATCCGGCACTATGGTTGCGCTGCGGCCGCCGAGTTTGAGCATGCGCAGGATAAGCGCAACAAACAGCAGCTCGGTTTTCTTGGTTTTGACCATCGACAATACTTTCGGGTTGACCGATTGCTCATCCAAACTGCCTTTAAACGGCGGGTTGGCGAGAATTTTATCGAAGAAGTTCTCTTCCTGCGGCTGACCTAAAAAGCTTTTATTGAGGCTGTCTTGGTAAGTGATGTTGGCCGCACTCACCCCATGCAGCAGCATGTTCATCGCCGAGACGCGCAGCATGGTGTTATCAAAATCAAAACCCCAGAACATCTTGGTGTTGATGTGGTCTTGGTACTCGTGCAGCAAATCACCGGTGTACACGGGGTTACCGTCTTCATCTTGGTAAATACTTTCCGCACTGGTGTGGGTGCGCGTGAGGTATTCCATGGAGCGTGACAGGAAGCCTGCCGTACCACAGGCAGGATCACAAATCACATCGGTCGGCTGAACATCGAGCATCTCCACCATCATATCAATGATGTGGCGCGGAGTTCGGAACTGGCCATTAATGCCGGCGGAGGAGAGTTTACTCAGCAGGTATTCGTAGATGTCCCCTTTCACATCGCTTTTATCCAACGGTAGGTCGTTGACCATATCTACCGCGGCACGCAGTACCGATTCACTGCGCACTTCCACATCGGCATCGGCCATAAAATGGGCAATGTCTGAGCCGTTCAGCTCCACCTTGGCAAAGTGTGGGAATACGTTATTGCGTAGGTGCGGCAAGAGTTCCGCGCCCGACATATGGTTAAAGTTTTGCCAACGCAGTAACTGCCCTTCTGGCGTTGCAGGAAACTGGCTTTGAAACGGCAGACCGGTGCGCTTGGCTTTACGCTCGGCGGCGGTTTCTTGCATATCTAACATGCGGGCAAACATCAGGTAGCTGATTTGCTCAATCACCACTAGGGGGTTGGTCACGCCACCCGTCCAAAACTTTTCCCATAGTTTGTCGATATCGTTTCTCAGTTGGCCTGTTAACATGCTGGTCTCTTTATTGGCGTTCGACCGCCTAAAATGCTGGCGGTCGGTTGAAATAGAAAAGGCGTGCTCAGTGGTGCTTACACGCCATCAAAAAATGTTCTCTAAATTGGGCGCGATTTTACCCTGTAAAGCTCGGTGCGTAACCTTATAAAAACCCTTAACTGGTCAGTTTCTCAGCACTCAATCACTCTTGGTTCGCTCAATCTCAATTTGGTAATAAGAAAGGCTGGATAAGTGCTTGTACTTGCTCGGCATTGGCATCCGAGAAAATATCAAGCCCTTCGCCATCGGTCAGCTTTTCAAATGGGCCTTCATACAGCTCCTCCATTTTGATGCGGCCGCGTTGGCATATCACAAGGTTGAGTTGGTTGATAAACCGAGTTTGCTTCCACGTAAGTGGGTTGGCTTGAATAAAGGCGGTAAACAACTCGCTCACGGCAACCGGATCTAACCCCACCAGTTGCACAAGTGTTTCCCCTAGCTCTTCTTGAGTGCGGCCGTAAAACGCGTTCAAGGCCTCGATGCTGACACCGGGGTGCTGAGTTAATACGGTAGATGTCAGCGATTTTAACTCTTCTGGTGTGACTGGCTGATTTTGATGGATTTTTTGCAGTACAGGATCGGTTGCTAGCATGGCGTCCAAGATGTCTTTCAAACGTTTGCGATATGCCAAGGCTTCATCATCACCAATGCGAACTGGGCGATTTTCGGCAATCACATTGCCATCTTGGGTGGTGGTTACGGGTGTGGTTTGGTAAAGCGTACTTTCGCTTTTTTTGTACTTCATAATGCCGCGCAAGTTTTTGCGTGTGTTTTCCATGCTCTCTATCGACAAGTTTTCCCAATACTGGGCGGTTTGTACGAGGGCAATTTCATTGCTTTGGCTGCGCACATGGGAGATGGTCACCGCCAGTTTTTGCATGCGTTGGATCAGTTCGGTTTTGAGGTTTTCTATCTCGCCGCTACCGGAAAGGTGCGCGGTTTGAATTTGGGCTATGAGGCGATCCAGCATGGAGGCATCTTTGTCTTTTAAGGTGCGCTGGCTCATCAATGGCGAGATTTTGCTGGCCAATAAATGGCGAGTGGCCCCGTTCATTTCCAGCAGCATGTCGGTTTCTTGCAGCTGTTTTACGTGGCGCAATTCTCGGCGCACGGCGATGGCATCGTCCGGCAGATCACAAATATCCGCTTTCAATTGGGCGCAAGCGAGCTCAAACGCGGCAATGTTGACTCTTTTTTGCGCTTCATCAACTAACGCCAACCGCGCGTCAAACACGGTTTGCAGCAGGGATCGGCTTTGACCAATATCGGCTTCGACATACTCTTCTTCAAAATACGCGAAGTTGCCGTAGTGATCGAAGATCAAAAATTCTTCTTTGTCTTTGCCGGGGCCGAACAGGTTTGCGCACAAGCGTGTGCCGCGACCTATCATCTGCCAAAATTTCACCCAAGATTTGACTGGGCGAGCAAACACGAGGTTGACGATTTCCGGTACATCAATGCCGGTGTCGAGCATGTCGACCGAAATGGCGATGCGAAAATCGTTACTGCCTTCTTTGAATTCTTGAATGCGCGCTTCTGGGCGATCCACCTTGTTGTGGATCACTTTACACACTTTGGCACCGTGTTGCGGATAGTGCTGGCAGAACAGTTTTTCCAGTTGCTCAGCATGCGCCTGATTTTGCGCAAAGATGATGGTTTTACCCACCAGTGAATGGGTGGCGTCTTTGATGCCGTTTTCCATCAAGTTTTCCAGAATCGCCAGATCGGTGGTTTCACTGAAGATTTTTTTGCCTATGTCTTTGCCCTTGATGGTGGTGTTTTTGGCTTCTTCTTCGCCGAGATCTTCTTCCAACTGGCGCTGCTGCTCTGGGCTGAGATCTTTGTAGTGAATACCTTCACGCAGAAATTCCGTGGTGAACTCTTTAACACGGAATGGGTTGAGGTAACGCGGCTCATGGGAAATGGCTTCCGCCAAATCGAAGTTGAAGGTAGGGTCGCCGTTTTCACACTCAAACAGATCGTAGGTGTTACGAGCAATAAACTTCACGGGTGTGGCAGTAAGGCCTACGTGCATGGCATCAAAATAATCGAAAATATCGCGGTAGCGATTGTAAATACTGCGATGCGATTCGTCGGCAATGATGAGGTCAAAAAATCCGACATCCAACTGGGTAAAGCGGTTCATCATGCCCGGGTAGGTCGACACGTAAATTTTGGCGTTGGTGTCGATTTGGTTGTTTTCACCAATCACGCAGCGTGGCTCGGTCGGTAAGTACGCTTTGAAGGCTTCATCGCCTTGCGTTCTCAGCTCTTTACGGTCGCATAAAAACAGCACGCGCTTGATCCAACGCGCTTCGAGCAGCAGTTTGACCAGCGCGATAGAGACTCGGGTTTTGCCTGTGCCCGTTGCCTGCACAATCAGTGCTTTGCGGCGTTGCTCTTGGAAGCGGTTGGTAACCGCTTTAATGGCTTCAATCTGGTATCGGCGGCCAGCAATCACAGGGTCAGAGTTTCGCAGCTCTAGGTTTGGATCTTTATATTTGTGCTGGAACTGAAGAAATTGCAGGTTTTCTTTTTCATAAAATCCAAATACTTGGCGATAGGTGTTGTACTGTTTGGTATCCCAAATACAGATTTCATAACCGTTGGTGTAAAACACGATAGGCGTTGGGCAGTGATGATCTTTGGCTAAGCCCTCGGCATAGTAACGCGCTTGCTCGCGCCCTTTTTGCATGCTTTCACGCGCTCGTTTGGCTTCAACCACGGCCAGCGGTGTACCATCATCATCCCACAGCACGTAATCGACATAGCCTTTACCGGTCGGGGTCGGCTGATGACCGACTTCGACTTCAATGCCCACTTTTTCACGATCGTTGATGTCCCACCCGACTTTGGCTAGCTGGCTATCAATCAAGCGTTTGCGCGTGGTCTCTTCATCCCACTGTAAGCTGTTGGCCGTTTGTTGACTGCGGGCTCTGGCGGTTTTGAGTGCCTCTGCACTCAGTTCTGCTTTATTTTCTGCGGCTTCACGCTTTTTCCGTTCGGCTTCCAACTCTTTCAACAGGGCTTCTTGCTGCTTGAGGTTCTCTTCAAGCACCTTATCCAACTGCTTTTGCGTTAAAGAGGCCGTATTGGGCTGTTCTGGATATTGCAGCTCTTGGAGATCTGAGACGTGAAAACCGTAGTAATTGATGGCCAAATATTGCGACAAAGAATGCGCCGTACCCAAGGCAGCATAAGCTTTGGACAAGGAACCATGGCTGCCGTGGGCCGTCTCATTGCCTTCAATACGCAGAAAGTGGAGTTGGTCACGCAGGCGAGGTTCTGTGACATCAATAAACGCATCGTTTTTGAGTAACTCCATAAACGATGCTTGAGGCAAGCGAGGCAGCCCATCTATCGTATAAATCTCTTTGGTCACTTCTTCGGCGAACCCACGTAAGCGGGTTATGGCGCTGCCGGGGTCAAGATGAAGAATTTGTTCAGCGAGACAACCTAAATTCGCCAGTTTTTCGTTATGGCCGCGAATAAGTTCAAAGTTCAGAGATTGGGTCATTGATGATGGGTACCTAGTCATAAAACTGGGTACCTTATACCAGATTTGTGTGATGAACTCGTTGATCTATACGAAATTTCAGACATATGCATTGCATGCTTGAACACGGTTAATACGCTGTTTTCATCTATTCAAAACGACACCGCCCTTCTCACTACATTCACCATCAGATAATCCACTGGCATGCAAAGACAACGAGAGTTTTGAAAACGCCACCTACTATCTCTGAGCCCCCCCAAAATGGGGATAGGATTGAATCAGCCACTCAGAGCCATGAGGTAGTTATGGACAACATAAAAACAGTTCACACAAAAATTTCGGTATTGAGCGTACTCATTGCCTCTGTGCTAGTCGCTTCACACACACACGCCGCCGGATATCAAATCTCGTTTGACTCCATTGCAGGCCTTGGGAGGGCTTACTCCGGAGAGGCCGCCATTGGCGATACGGCCGCATCCATGGGAAGAAACCCTGCAACAATGACTTTGTTTGATCGCCCTGCCGTTGCTGCATCCATGCTCTATTTTGATGCAAGTCTTGATGCCAATGGCCCATCAGATGCGCAGTCTTCCTCTGATTTTGTTCCTTCCGCGGTTGTTCCTGCGGCCTATTATGTGCAGCCACTCAATGAGCAACTCGCTGCCGGATTAGGTTTCTATGCAAACTATGGGTTGGGTACGGACTTAAAAGATGATTTCATCGCGGGGGATATTGGCGGCGACACGAAACTGTTTACGGTAAACCTGAACCCGTCTTTGGCGTACAAAATCAACCCAATGTTAAGTTTGGGTGCGGGAGTGAGCGTTCTTTACGCCACGGGCAAAATGAATCGTCACTATGGCGGCGGAGCACCACTCTTTGGTAAACAGGCATCTGACAAAATCATGAGTTGGGATGGTGATGACTGGGCATTCGGTTGGAACCTTGGTGCTCTGCTTGAACTTAACAACAAAAATCGTTTTGGGCTCGCCTACCGTTCTGGGGTTGACCTTAAGCTTGAAGGAAAATTTTTCGATTTCAGTCCCGGCGTTGCAATCCTGGGTGGCGGTTCAACCACTGCGACTTCGAAAGTGCCACTGCCAGCTATCGCTGAATTTTCCGGTTTTCATCAACTGAACGACAATATTGCGATTCACTACAGTGCGCTTTGGACACAATGGAGTGATTACCAGTCATTTTCTGCCAGTAGCAGTGATTGCAATGCGAATGGCGGTGTTTGTTTCTACAAAGGTGAGCGCTATGACGACAGTTGGCGCTGGGCGATCGGTGCAACTTACCAGCTCAACCCCGCCATTAAGCTACGGGCAGGCTTCGCGCTGGATCAAAAAGCCGGACAAACCACCCTCAGTATTCCTGATCAAGATGCGTATTGGTACTCCGTGGGGGCAAACTATCAGCAGTCTGACCATTGGTCGTTTGATGTGGGTCTGGCTTACATGGATCGTTCAGACGAATCCTTTACCGAAAACAGTCTGTTTGCAGCTTCGAATAACTATACGGTCAGTGGCCATCTGATTATTCTCGGCGCTCAAGCAAATTACCGTTTTTAGTCACCTCCTGTTTTTCCCTTTGTTGGGAGCCGCCCGATGAGTCATCGGGCTTTTTTATTCGCTTATCTCTCTTTTTCTATATTCATCTCCCCTCACTATATTGGGCAATTGGGGTTTTGCTATTTCCGTCCATAGAGATTCTGAGGAATAAAAAACGGCGCTCAACGCGCCGCAAAATGTGAAAAGTCTGTGTTTATTAATGGGTTCTTAAATCTTTTCTCAATATTTTTCCAACGGCACTCTTGGGCAGCTCTTTCAACTGCTCGATGTACTTCGGCACTTTATAGGCGGTGAGATTCTCGCGACAGTATGCGACTAATGCAGGCATATCAATCTCAAACGTTGAGGTAATAAAGGCTTTGACCGCCTCTCCCGTGTTATCGTCTGGTACGGCAATCACCGCCGCTTCTGCAACGTCGGGATGTGAACAAAGCACTTGTTCCACTTCACTGGGATAGACATTGAAACCAGAGACTAAAATCATATCTTTCAGGCGATCGACAATTTGCACACAGCCATCATTAAGAATCACCCCCATATCTCCGGTTTTGAAGTAACGATCTGTGGTGAGCACCGCCTCAGTTTCCGCAAGGTTGTTCCAGTAGCCTTGCATCACTTGTGCACCTTTCACGACAATTTGCCCCACTTCGCCATCCGGCAGTGGTAAGTCATCCAGATCCCAAATCTCTACTGTTGTACCCATTAACGGCCGACCCACGGTGCCGAAGTGCTCTTCCCCCGGTTCGTTGAGGCAAATCACGGGGGATGTTTCCGACATGCCGTAGCCTTCCGTAATGGTCGACCCCGTCACTTTTTCCCACCCAATGCGCGCTGCATCAATCAAGGCTGTACCACCGGAAATCGTGAGTTTAAGCGATGAGAAGTCCAACTGACGAAAACCTTCATGGCGACAAAGGCCAACAAACAGAGTGTTAATACCAGCAAAGCCCGTAAACTTGTGTGATTTGAGCTGGGCAACAAATCCATCAAGATCACGTGGATTGGGAATAAGAATGTTGGTATTCCCCTGCGAGAAAAACAGGATAAGGTTCACGGCAAAAGCGTAGATATGATAAAGCGGTAATGGGCAGACAAAAGTCTCCTCACCTGCAACGATGACCTTTTGAAGCCGTTCATGAATTTGCAGCGTATTGGACATTACCGAGGCATGCGTTAAGCATGCGCCTTTCGCCTTGCCTGTGGTGCCGCCAGTATATTGCAACAGACAGAGATCATGGCCACTTAGCTGCGGGGCCCTAAATGCATCCCCCGTTGCACTGAGAGCCTCTTCTAGAGTTACCTGACAAACAACCTTTTTACTAGCAAGGTTTTCATTCACTGAACCGTTGACATAGATGACCAGCTCTAACTCAGTGTCATCAATAATCGTTGCTAACGATCCTGAAATAGCCCCCCAAATGACTAATGCCTTTGCGCCAGAATCTGAAAATTGGTGTCGCATTTCTCGTGGCGTATACATAGGGTTAGTATTCACCAGCACCAACCCAGCCCGAAGCGCCGCAAAAGCGACAATCGGGAATGCCAAGATATTGGGAAGCTGAATGGCGATTCGGTCACCCGGTTTTAACTGAGTATGGTTTTGCAGCCATGCGGCCATGGCCTTCGATTGCTGTTCCACTTCACGATATGTGAGGCTTTGGTCACCGCAGAAAAAAGCCGTTTTATCCGCAAACTTCGCGCAGGCTTCTTCAATCAATTTCGGGATGTGTAAATTTTGCATCTGTTCTGCTAACACGGTGGCTCTCCTTTTCCGGTAAATCAACAATGACTTCGTCAACGGCGAAGTCATTCCATACATTCCTATCGTTCCGATTTTGCATCAATCATGGCCAATGAAAAGCTTGTAGAACATTCGATGAAAGGCTTTTCCATAAGGAGGAAAAAGCATATCGCCAAAAAACAGGTGACCACGGCTCAGCACTGACTTCGCATGAGAGAAAGTTCGGAATCCTTCAACCCCATGATAACTGCCAATCCCTGACGCGCCTACACCACCAAATGGTAGATCGTCCATGACAACTTGGAATGCCGCATCATTGATACAGACGCCACCCGCATGAGTTTGTGTCAGTATCCTATTTTGGAATTGCTTGTCGTGACTTTGGATGTACAAACCTAAAGGACGTGGATTCTCGTTAATGCCATTAATCACAGCTTGAACATCGGAGTAACCGAGGATCGGTAAAATTGGGCCAAAAATCTCTTCTTGCATCACCGTCATCTCTGAGGTGGCATTCAAAACCAAGGTCAACGGCATAAAACATGACTCGCCATTCATTTTCACCTTTCCTAAGGCGACAACCTTTGCACCTTTGGCTTTGGCATCATCGAGATAACCTTGTAACCGATTGAACTGGCGCGTATTGATAATACGTGTTCGGCACTCGCATCCTAATGCAGAGGGATACATCGACTCGTACTGTTTCTTAATGGCTTCCACCAACTCATTGATACGTGGTTCAGGGCAGTAAATGTAATCTGGCGCGACACATGTCTGCCCTGCATTCAGGGTTTTTCCGTAAATAAAGCGTTTCACGGCCGCATTCATGCTGATCTTGCCATCAATGATCACAGGAGATTTCCCCCCCAACTCCAAGGTCACCGGCACTAAGTTATTGGCTGCCGCTTTCATGACCTGACGCCCAACTTGAGTCGACCCCGTGAACAGTAAGTGATCAAACGGCAGGATAGAGAAAAATGCGGCCGTTTTCGCCTCTCCCTCGATGACACACACCTTGTTTCGCTCAAACACACTGGCCAGCATCCGCATCAATACCATGTTGGTTTGTGGCGTAAATTCAGACACTTTGATCATAGCTCGGTTACCGGCGGCTATCGCAGCCACCAAAGGACCCAATGTCAGAAAAACCGGATAGTTCCATGGAGCGATAATCCCAACTACGCCAAGGGGTTGATAATGAATGTTTGCCGATGCGGGTTGGAACACCATGCCGACTTTACGCCGTTGAGGTTTCATCCAAGATTTGAGATTTTTGAGGGTGTATTCGATGGCTGAAGTTGAAGTAAAGATATCTCCAATCAGCGTTTCATCATGACTGCGATAAAGGAAATCTCGCTCCAATGCCGTCAGCAGTTCGTTCTTGTTCGCGAGAAGCGCTGTTTTGAGTCTCTTTAGATCACGCACCCGAGATTCGTAACTCGGATATCTATCTAAAGCAAATGCTTTTTTTTGCGCATCAAAGAGCAACTCGATGGATGAGGAGGCATCCACTTCCTTATCCTTAAATATTGCTACTGGAATCGGTTCTGCGTGACTCATTCAGAGCTCCTTACGCCCTATTTTTCGTTCAAAATAATCAGTAATGACTCGAAAGTTGGGCTTAGTTAATGGGTTCAACAACTCATGTCACTATGCGCCAGAACGATTTATGAGTGTTTGTTCACGTGTGCCAAACTGTTATCCCAAATAACACAAATAAAAAAGCAAATCGCGAGGATTTACTTTTTATCGATATTTACATCCATGATTTCAAAGCGTGAGTGAACCACTGTGCTTCACTCGTTCATAGGTCGATAAATACTGTGAGCGATATTCTCCCGGTGCGCATCCTTTCCAACGCCGAAATGCACGATTGAAATTAGCCACATTTGAAAAACCAACTAAATAACCGACTTCACTAATACTCATATGAGGTTGTTTTATATAGTTTAGCGTGAGTCTATGTCGTGTATTATCAAGAATATCTTTATAACACGTACCCTGTTCGCTCAGTTTTCTTTGAAGATTACGAAGGCTCAGCCCTAATTGTTTTGCAATATCGCCTTGAGATGGAATAGTCATCGGCAAGCCTTCTAAAATCTTTCTTTCTATTTGATAAAAAAGATTTTCTTTATCGACTCGGCACATAATTTGATTCAGCATTTCGATGTGTATTTGGTTCATCACAGGATTACTACCAAAAGCTTGTTCTTGAACCAAATTTAAATCGAACAATACAGCATTACGTTTGCAGCCATACAGGATTGGACAATCATAAAACTCATCCACAATTGGGCATTCTTCACTAAAGCGTTCGAACGTATATTCAATACGAGTTGGCGCAATTTCCTCGCCGACCATGTCACGAGAGAGCTGAACCAAAGTCGCAAGGAAGGATTCAATTAAGAGTGGTGTTAATACTTGCCTGCCCGTATCGGTGTAGCGATAAACCTCAAGCTCTGCGACAAAATCATCACCTGAGGCATAGGCCGACATGTTGCTGCAGTTAGATACCACCCTTTTATATTGAGCTACCCGTTCGAGGGCTTCACGTAGGTTATACGCGGATTGAATGGCATACCCTAAGGCGTGAAGAGCTGAAGGATGAAAACTTCTCGCGACATCAATGTTAAAAGACCGGCCTCCGATTGCCTTATTGCAATAGGCAAAGAGATTACCTAACGATTGAACGCATATCCGCCCCTCGGGGTCATTGACCTCTGAGGGAGAAATATCAAAGCGTTCGAGGGTAGCAACAGGATCCATGCCATGGGCTTTCATCGCCCTTGTGACGGGGATAATCCAACCGCTGAGTGTGGAGTAATAAGCGCTCATATCAACTAAACCACTTCTGATTTAACCAAACAACTAAACGAGAGCCAACATAAACGACTGTTCAAAATTATAATTATTTCACAGAAACGCAATGTGAACTTAATACGCAATTAACATTAGCGCATGGAATGATACTCGCAACTCAAAACAATGTGTTTTTAAGATAGAATTTGAAAATCTCACTTCAGAGACATGATTCCCATGAATGAGTATTTATAAGCAATTACTCTAATCATTCTCTTTATTCTCGCCACCAGAAAGCATTAATTAATGAAGTAAAAAATCTCATATATGAAGCAGGAAATCTCCAAAATATCTACAACAATAAATTTAGTGTTAATTTTAAAAGCAAATGAAAAGTTTAGGAAAAACACCCAAGCTTATCATTAAATTACGCTTTATTTATTACCATTAGATAAGATGTTTTCATTGGCTTTCTGTTCATGAAAAATAGAATCTCCAATTGAAACAAGATGCACAGATAGCAAAGACAAATCAATTTCGCGTTGGGACAATGTTTAAAGTATCTACCGTTGCTAATTTAAATGTGCGTTCAACCTACTCGTAGCATATATGGCTTTCATATAAACCGAAGCAGTGCTGCGTTAATTGGCAAGTGGAAAGCAAACCCACTGTTTAGTTTGCCTATTGATATAGATGTTTATCTGGCAATCCAAACAGTGAATCGTTTGCACTAAGTGTAACAAGGAAGAAACGAAATGAGCGAACAAGCTAAAACGCTAAATATTACATTAGGTAATGACGGCTATTGCTACACAGGTGAGCCGAGAAATGTGATTTTCAAAGAAATTTTAAGAAATATCGTTTCACAAGAAGATGTACAGAATGCGCAAAATGTCCCGTTGGGTCTGGGCGGTGGTGAAGCCCCTGCCTCACCCTATCCACAAGTTTCGCTTCCCCAGCATGACACCATAACGTCACAAAAACGAAAAGCAGCGTTAGTCATTGCTAAAAGAGAGAACTACTACGATTACGTCAGACTTCCAGGAGCGGTTGTCCATGGCAACGTCATGTGTGATGACGTTCAAAAAGCAGCCGTATGGCGATTTCGTGGTGGCCTTGAGGAGCAAGAAGATAATTTTGGGGTGGATGATGGTGACCCAGAGTTTGCGGGCGTTCCTTTAATTGAAGCGGTATTCGCCTATGTCGACAAAAACATCAATGCATTACTCACGCTCGATCTCCAAAATCTTGGGAAAATTGAAGACATAAAAAACTTGGTACTTGGCGAACTTTTTGACAATGACCTGGTATTTAACTTTGAGATCATTGACCCGATCATTTTGGCCTTACCGCAGAGAAAATGTTACAACGTCAAAGAGTTAGATTTTTACCCAACTTTTTGTACAGACCATCCACTCTATGAGCAACGCATCAAACAATGGCCAAAAGCATCGTATGATGCCGACTACAACGATGATGATCTTATCGGTTGGTTAATGACCGCCTCGCAAACCCCCGTATTCAACTACTTCAAGCCATATACTGAGCATCTGACCAAGTTTCCAATTACCAATAGTCACTTTAAGAAGGTGAAGGGATTTGAGAATGACGACCTCGATGCAGCCATGCGTGAAGGACGACTCTTTATTGTCGATTACAAAGACTTCCACAAACTGACCGTAGCAGAACGAAATGGGGATAACTTCGGTGCAAGACTTTATGCTGGCATTGCGTTGTTTGGCATTCCCGCCAATGGCGAAGGCCTGAAAACAATCGCCATACAACCAACGCAAAACCATATTGGTCGAGGTTTTTGGGAAGACCTGTACTGGTTTAGTTCGAGTCTTTTCGGCTATGGTGGTAATCAGTATCCACCTTCGAAGATTGTCACCCCTGCTGATAATGCTTATGCGTGGAAAATGGCCAAAAGCAGTTTCACCACGATGACTTCTATGGCTTCCGTGGTGGATCACCTTTCCACACACGTTTACCTCGGCCCGATTCCAGTAGCGTATTTCCGCACAATTCCTGAATACCACCCGCTAAGACCTTTGCTCGACACCCACCTTATGGCGCTGGTAACCAATAACCATACGGGCATATTTCAAGAAATCGGCGTAGAAACAGTTCCCGGCAGTAACCCTGTCTACGGCAGCCCATTTAATGGTTTGCTCACTGGTGGGGTGGAACGGCTATCAGGATTTAGCAGTGAGAGTTTCGTGCAAGCCACGCTTAATCGTGCTCAAAGCTATGATTTTTTTGCAGGAAGTACGCCATTTGACCGCTTTGACGATCCCAACTATGCCAATTTGGAGGAATACCCTCAGCATGACGACAACAAGCTCATGCCGATTATTCAAGAATGGGTCGATGGATACTTGCGTTTATATTACTACTCAGATGACGATGTGATTCGAGACAATGAACTGCAGGCGTTTTTAGCGGAAACACGCCACAAAGGCTTGGTAAAAGGCTTCCCAGATAAAGCGAGCAGTATCGAAGAACTCGTCGATATAGTTTCTCGCATCATCTATTGGATGTCGCCCAATCATGGATTTAGCAGCTTTTCATCATTCATGAAATTGGGCGCACTCGGGTTTTACCGTGGGCATCCTATCGAGCCATCTTATGGTTACTCAGAGCGAGATTGGTTAAATACTTGCCCACCCGTTAATGTGGGGATGGCTCTGTTCGTATTCTCTCGCCTATTTACTGATCTTCCTGAAGATTGGCATCGCTCGTTGGGTAAATACCCTAAAGGTCAGTTCAAACACGATCCGAATGTCTATCCTTTGCTAGAAAACTTCCAAACGCAGTTAAGAGAATTGGACGATGAGATCCGTGTGAAAAATGAACGCCGCCGTTGGGCGTATGACCTACGCATGCCGTCTACCCTAACCTGCAGCCCTTGGAACTAAGAGGAAAAATTGTATGGAAAACTGTAATACAGAACGCCGAGATGCAATGAAAAAAATGGCTATCGTTGGTGGTGCATTTATGGCCATCTCAGCGGTGGGTATCTCAG
Organism: Vibrio mimicus; assembly: GCF_019048845.1. NCBI lineage: Bacteria > Pseudomonadati > Pseudomonadota > Gammaproteobacteria > Vibrionales > Vibrionaceae > Vibrio > Vibrio mimicus. Next base: position 1,559,837 of record NZ_CP077426.1, on the reverse strand, counting down.
TAGGCTCTAAGCAAACCATTAGCCATCCTAACGAGCAGTTGCATAACGAACTCGGTAACCAATATGGGCTTAGTGGACCAGAAAATGATGTCTTTGTGGTGCTTAAGCGCAATCTGTCCTATTCAAAGAAAGTGAAAGATGAACAACTTGTTGAGTTCAGTAAGGAGTTGGTGAAACACAGCCCAGAAGGTACCAATTTCAAAGAAATCCTTGGTTCGTTTCAATCCCAATTTCTACTTGGTACTATTTTCGCGCGTTACGCGCACGCCTAACGCCATTCAATAAAGACAAAGGGCGTGATACTGAATACCGTATCACGCCCTTTCTATTCTATTTTGAACGAGTTAATGAAAACCCTGACTTACTGCTCTTGCGGCGCACGCTTGTGTTTTGGCACATAGTTCAGAATAGAAATCGGCACTGGTTTTTTCGGCTCGAACCCTTCCACTACGCGACGTTCAATCAAATGCCCCAAACGGCTTTCAATCATGCACAGGTTTTTGAAGTTGTCTTTTGACACAAACGAGATCGCTTCACCGACTGCCTCTGCGCGCCCCGTTCGGCCTATACGGTGTACATATTCATCGGCTGGGAATGGCAAATCGTAGTTAACCACACGTGAAAGTTGGTCAATATCAATACCACGCGCAGCAACGCCTGTTGCCACCAAGTATTTGATTTTTCCTGACTTAAAATCTTCCAGCAATTGCGCGCGAATCGCTTGGCTACGGCCGCTGTGAAAGGCTTCCGCCTGAATGCCACGCTTTTCTAATTGCGTGACCAGTTTGGCGGCACCGTGTTTGGTTTCAATAAAAATTAGCGCCTGATCCCACTGCTGTTCATTGATTAAATGACTCAGCAATGCGGATTTGGTGTCCTTATCGACCGTGATCAGCCATTGGCTGATATTGCTTTTTGAGGCTTGATTGGCCGCGATACTGATTTCGTAAGGATCATTCACCGCCGTTTTAGCCAACTCGCGCACTTTACGTGACAGTGTCGCAGAGAACAGTAAGAACTGCACTTCGCTGGGTAGGCAATCGATGATTTTGTTGATCGACTCAATGAAGCCCATGTCCAACATGCGGTCAGCTTCGTCAAGTACCACCATTTCGATTTCTTCAAAATAGACAGCGCGTTGACCATATAAATCCATCAAACGTCCTGGTGTTGCCACCAGCACATCGACACCGTCAATCAAACGCTGCTTTTGAGCCTGTTCATCCACACCGCCAAACACTGCAAGGCTTTTTAAACCCGTGTCTTTGCCGTATTGCTCAACTTTTTCAGCCACTTGCATCGCCAGTTCACGCGTAGGCACTAAGATCAGTGCACGAACGCGCTTCTTACGTTGTGTTTGTCCCTGACGGAGCTTCTCCAGAATCGGCAAGACGAAACTGGCAGTTTTACCGGTGCCCGTTTGCGCCGCCGCAATCAGGTCACGACCTTGCAAGATCACCGGAATGGCTTGGGTTTGAATATGGGTAGGTGTTTGGTAACCAAGTCGCGCCACAGTTTGGGTCAGGACGTCACTTAATCCAAGTTGAGAAAAAGGCATGTATTTACTCGAAATGATGGAACTTAACTGCTGAGCCAACACTGGCTCAACCTAAAATAGAAGGGTTGGATTCTACCACCAACCCGACATTGTCTGCGGAATTTTTTCACACCACCGCCATTTTAAAACTCGCCAACAAACGGGTTGGCTAGAAAATCTTATTGATCAATCCACGATTTCGCTAACCGTTTGCTGCACGTTTTCAGCCGCATTTTGAATTTGCTCAATCAACGCCTGAGTTTGGAGCAGCATATCGTTAAACTCCGTCACTTTGGCTTGAATTTGTTCCATAGTCTGACTGGATTGATCAGTCAATTGGCTGTTGCGCTTAACAATATTGTCAATCTCATGGGTGGCTTGGCTCGTATTGGAGGCCAAACTGCGCACTTCATCCGCGACCACTGCAAATCCGCGGCCGTATTCTCCGGCTCGGGCGGCTTCAATTGCCGCATTTAAAGCGAGAAGATTGGTCTGCTCTGCAATTTTGTTAATCGTTGTCACGATTTGCGTGATGCGCTGTGATTGTGAAGACAAATCGGTCATCAAAGCATTCGCTCCGACAATCGACTCTTTAATGCCTTGTGCAATGGTTGCGGCTTCATCAATCCTGTCTCGGCCTGATTCTGCCACACGCACTGTTTCAGCGGAGGTCTGTTGCGCCATTTGCGAAGCTTCTTTGGTGGCTTTGGCTTTTAATACCTGCTCAGTAACATCGGATGCAAATTTAACAACCTGCGTTACCTCTCCGGCTTCATTAAATATTGGGTTGTACGTGGCTTCTAACCAGAGATCATTCCCCTGACGGGTACGACGGTGAAAAAGACCAGATTTAAACTCGCCCTTGGCTAATTCACGCCAAAAGTGCGGATTTTCGCGGTAAAAGCTGTCATCACAAAACATTTTGTGATGCTTATCCGCAATTTCCTCAAGGCGGTACCCCGTTGCTTTAAGAAAATTGTTGTTAGCATCTTTTATATGTCCATCAGGGGTAAAGCGGATCATAGCGCTAGAGCGGTCTAAGGCAGTAACGACGGCAGCTTGCTTGTCTGCATTATGTTTCGCTTTCGTCACATCGTAGGCCACTTTCACCACTTTATAGACTTTCCCTGACGGATCACGCACTGGCATGTAGGTCGCTTCAATCCAGATCTCTGAACCGTCTTTCTTCAAGCGGTGAAACATTTTTCTCTGGGGAGTCCCCTGCGCCAAGCTCGTCCAAAACTGTTTGTATTCAAAAGAGTTGACTGATTTAGGATCGCAAAAAATTCGGTGATGCTGACCAACCACTTCCTCTTTGCTATAACCCATAGTGTCTAAAAAAAGTGTATTGGCTTCGATAATCTGGCCTTGAGAGTCGAACTCAATATACGCAAGGCTATTTTTTAGTGCTGAAACAATATCGCTGTCTAATCTCTGGTGTTTATTGTTTTCTGATTGAGCAGCAGACTTCTTCCAAAAAGGCATAAATCACTTCCTGTATATTGGATTTAAAATTTGAATTGATATCTGTTCATATTTTAGCGGTAATTGGAAGAAGAGCTTATAAGGATTAGCACAAACTTTCGGATTAAATCAAAAAGTTATTTAATTCACCTGCTTATAGAGCCACTGCTTTTCTATAGGGCTCTGCACCTATTCACAAATTCAGAGCCCATATAGTTTTTCGAGGCTAAGTACTCACCTTCAGCCCTGCGATACCAGCAATGATCAACAGTAAACTTACCCACTTAATCAATGTGAGCGTTTCACCAAATAAGAAAGCGGCCGCAATAGCTGTACCTACGGCTCCAATCCCAACCCAAATACCATAAGCCACACCCAACGGCAGAGTGCGCAGCGCAATACCGAGTAACACAAAACTGATGACCAGCGCTGATAGTGTGACGATAGAAGCGAGCGGTTTGCTAAAACCTTCACTGTATTTCAGGCCAATTGCCCAAACGATTTCACAAACACCGGCGAGAAAGAGGATTAACCACGCCATATATACACCTCATATATGGGGTCGTCCCCGAAAAAGATTGGAGCGGTGAGGTCGTCCTCACTTCCTGATGTGAGGCGCATCCTACCTAAGTCAGATGCGCTTGGCTATCTTAGTGTTCACTATTCTGTTTTTCAGTTTGCAATGCATCATGGCGTAAACGCCATGCGGTCATTAACATTGCGAACAAGGCTAATAGGCTCATCCCCAAATACACTAAGCTAAAACCTTGAGCGAGCATTTCTGGAGATGCAGAGGCGGATTGGCTTACATGTTCACTCACTGTCACCGTTTGTGGTACACGCATATAAAACAGCGCCGAACAAAAAGCGACACCTAGCGCCCCACCCAACTCTCGGCCAAAGTTAAACAACGACATGCCAATACCACGATCACGAGCTGGTAGTACGCTTTGCACCACAACCCCAAGTGAAGGCAATGTAAAACCAAGCCCTAAACCTGCGATACCCAGTGAGAGATGTACCCAAAGGTCATAATGGATCTGCCAAATGGCTAATGCTGAAAGTAAAAAACCGCCCACAACTAGCGCTTTGTAGCGCCCAGAACGCGCGACCCACTTGCCACCAAGATAGGCGCCAGTCGTGATGCTGAACATAAAGATCACCATCGCTGATCCACTTTGCGAAGGTGAAAGCCCTTTTTGCCATTGCAGTTGCAGTGGCATGTAGACGAGCAGAGCAAACATCAACATTTGTGCTGCCATAATCAAACCAATGGCGGTTAAATACCCAGGTAAACGAGCTAACCGGGCAGGCAAAATCGGGTCACTGACGTGTCTTTCCACCAAGATCAACAAAACCAAGCAGAGTAACAAGGCAAAAGCTCCCCAACCCGCAGGAAGAAAGGAATGAGAAGAGAGTTGGAGCAGTAGCAGAGTAGTAAAGAGCATTAACAGCCCCGCTCCCAACCAATCAAAACGGCTTTGGCGTTTCTGGTTAAGGTGTTTGAGATGACGATTCACCATATACAACGCAACAAGCCCCAGCGGCAAATTAATACCAAATACCCAACGCCAACTTAAATGATCGGCAAAATAGCCACCCAATAAGGGGCCTGCAATGCTAGAAACCGCATACACCGCCGAGATATAGCCTTGATATTTCCCCACCTCACGAGCGGGAATCGAATCGGCTATCACGGTAAAAGCCAACGCAATCAATCCGCCGCCACCAATCCCTTGAATAACGCGTGCACCAATCAAGGTCGGCAGATCATAAGCAAACGAACAGAGTGCTGAGCCAACAATAAAAACACCAATGCTGATGTTCAGCATACGTACACGACCAAACAGATCGCTCAATTTGCCATATACAGGCAATACGGCGGTTGCCGCTAACAAGTAAGCCGTAATCACCCAAGTTAACGCGCTGCCTGCTGAGAGATCTTGCCCTATCAAGGCAAGCGGTGTGGTCACGATGCTTTTTTCAAGTGAGCCAAGGGCGATAACTAGCGCCACACTGGCAAAAATAATGCGCGGATTAGGCGCAGGTAAATGCGTTGAATCGGAATGCATGAGTTCTCTTGGTTGTCGATAGTGGTAACAAAACGTTTCTTTGCCGCACAAGATAACCAAATCGCCAGCATCCGAAAATAGGATAGAATGGGACACAAAATTGCAAAAATGGGATTGAGCATGAAACTCGATGATCTGGCACTGTTTTTAACCGTTGTTCGTTGTGGCAGCTTTGCTTTAGCAGCCAAGCAAAAATCCATGTCAACGAGCACACTCAGTCGTCGCATCCAGCAACTTGAACAAGATACCGGCAGCATTTTACTGATCCGCAGCAGTAAAGAGCTAGTATTGACCAAAGAAGGCGAACAGCTGTTTCATACGTATGCAGATTTGTTTACGCAGATTGAACTTAAGCAAGATCAGACAGAACAAGCGAAACGAGATTATCGTGGTGAGATAGTGATCAGCGCTCCAGTGCTGCCATTACGTCACCAACTCACACCACTGGCGCTAGAGTTTTCTGAACTGCATCCGAATGTCACATTACGTATGCAGGTTGCCTCCAGTCTCGACTATTTCACGCAAAAAGATCTGGATATTGTGTTGCGCTTTGGGCCACAGCCGGAATCTGATTGGGTTGCTCGTAAGCTGGCACGTAATCCTTCGGTACTCTGTGCCAGCACTGCGTTTGCCGCTAAGCTCTCAGAAAATCAACCCTCCCTGGCTCATCCCGAACAGTTAAATGCCCTGCCACTTCTAAGCCTCAACCATAAGCTGCCATGGGTTTTCCACCACAGAATCTCAGGGCAAAAAGCGCAATTTATCCCAACCGCACGTTTATGTTCAGATGAGTTGGACACCATAGTGCAAGCAACGATGCAAGGCATGGGAATCGCAAGGCTGCCCCGAGGTTTAATGGAGCCCCTACTGAGTGAGGGGCAACTGGTCGAGTTACTTCCCGAATGGGAAATTGAAGGCGCCGATGTGTACTTGATCCACCCTCAGCGGCGCTTTTTGCCAGAACGAACTCAAGCTTTGATTGATTACATGATGACGCATTGGTCACGAGTGGCATTCAGCTACTGGTATAAGCCTTAACGAAAACAAACCTGCGCCCAACGTGCAAGACCTGCGGTGACTGAGCCAAAATAGTTACCGCTGACCACTGGCACATTTGGCAGTGCCTGCTCAACACCAGCACGTAAAATCGGTGAACGCGCACTACCGCCAGTCATAAAGATCACGTCCGGCATCACGCCACCCAAAGCGACCGCTTCAGTAACCAGTTCAATCATTTTGGTTTTCGGCACGTCAATCGCTTCAATCATGGCTTCACGTTGAATCTCAACGTCTAGCAGTTCGGATAGCACTTTGATTTGCGCTGTCACTTGTGCCATATCCGATAGCGCAATCTTCGCTTCTTCGGCTTTTTTCACCAAGCTGTAGCCGAGTGTATCGTGGTACACCGCGAGCAGACGCGCCAGTTTTTCAGGCTCACGCGCTTCTTTGTGTAGGCGTTTTAAATCCACCAAATTTTCACGCGAGAAGAATTTCACCTGCGCGCTAACATCGTTAATCGCAATTGGGTTCCAGAATTGGGTGATCGGCATATCTAGCCCGCTGAGCATCTGACTGCCAAAACCAAAGGGCGTCATCAACTGTTTAAACGCGAGATGAATATCGAGATCGTTACCGCCCACTCGTTGACCGGTATTCGCGATAAGGCTTTGCGTACGATCCGCTTTGCCCCGCCAAGAAGGCCCCATTTGAATAAGCGAGCAGTCTGTCGTACCACCGCCGATATCCACCACCAACACAGTTTTGTCTTCGGTCAGTGTCGCTTCGTACTCAAGCCCTGCGGCTACAGGTTCAAACTGAAACTCTAGGTGGCGAAACCCAGCTCGCGTGGCTGCGCGGCGCAGAATATTTTCTGCCTGACGGTTAGAGTCTTCCCCACCTCGGCCGTGGAAGTTAACCGGACGACCAATCACCGCATCATTGATCACTGCGTTGGAGCGGGCTTCCGCTTGGGCTTTGATGTTAGCCATCATGGCGCACACTAGATCTTCAAAAAAGCTCAGTTGAATGTCGTGCAGCCCCATCGCCCCTAAAAACGATTTTGGCGATTTGACGTAATACACTTCATGCGGATCGGACAGATAGAGATCGAGCGCCGCCTGACCAAACACCACATCATCAAACTGCAAGTCGATGCCTTCATCACGATTCGCGGCTACTGAACGACGCAGTAATTGCTCGCCCAGTGCATCGGCCGGTGAAATTTGGCGATGACGAAACAGGTGCTCAGGCACCGAATCACGAGTCGGCGCCGCCAATGTGGAAGGAATATAAAGGCTGTCACGCTCAAGAGGGATCAGCACTGGATTATTACCCTGCATGCTAGCCACCGAACAGTTAGCCGTGCCGTAATCAAACCCGATAAACATTTGCGTACTCCTACTCTGGAACGAAAAAAGGCCGGCGATACTACCGCAAGCCTTTTCTTATCTCTAGCAGAAATTGTTATTTTCTATGCAGCTTTCACGCCGTTAACGAATCTCTTCGCCTGAATCCAGTACGCTCTTACGAACGATGTCGGTGAAAGCGAGCGCTTCTTGGCGGATTTGCTCTTCATTGACGGTGTTGATGGCACGATCTTGCATCACCAATTTGCCATCAATCACGGCATGGCGAACATTGCCGCTGTTTGCCGAATAAACCAATGCCGAATAAGGGTTATAAATCGGCACCATGTTCGGCGCTTTGGTATCAATCACTATGATATCCGCGAGTTTGCCCACTTCTAACGAGCCGATTTTGTCTTCCATATGCAGTGCTCTGGCGGCGCCCATGGTTGCCATATCAATCACTTTTAGTGGTGGCATCGCGGCGCGATCGTGATTAACCAGTTTATGCACTTTCGCTACTTGGTTGAATTCATCAATGGTGCTCAGCGTGTTGCCCGACATCGGGCCATCCGTACCTAAACCGATACGCACATTCTGGTCGTACATTTTCAGGGCTGGCGACACACCTTTGGCTGACTTGGTGTTAGCACTCATATTGTGCGCTACGCCCATATCTGACTTTTTCACCAGCTCGATGTCTTTGTCATCGATCAAAATCATATGCGCCCCAACCAAGTTGGCGTTTAACGCACCGATATCATGCATGTACTGTACCGGAGACAGGCCATTCGAACGCTCGGCAATTTTCTCTTGCTCTCGGTCAGATTCCGCTAAATGGATCAGCACAGGCACTTGTTTCTCTAAAGAGAGCTTGGCGATTTTTTGCAAAGTTTCAGTGGTGTTGGTGTATGGCGCATGCGGCGCAAACGCTGGGGTAATACGCGGATGATTTTTATACTGTTCGATGAAGTTCAGTGCGTACTGAATACCTTCATCGGCATTTTTTGCATCCGCGACCGGAAATTGAATCACGCTTTGGCCTAATACCGCGCGCATCCCAATTTGATCCACGGTTTTCGCCACTTCATCTTCGAAGTAATACATGTCGGCATAAGTGGTCACGCCGCCTTTAAGCATCTCCACGTTACCTAAGTTTGCGCCAATGCGTACCATATCGCGCGACACCAATTTGGATTCCAACGGGAAGATGTAACGATGCAGACGATCGGGTACATCATCACCCAAAGAGCGGAACACCGTCATCGAAACGTGCGTATGGGTATTGATAAGACCCGGCATCACGATATCGCCATCCACATCCAGCACCTGCTTGGCTTGATATTGCTTAGCTAATTCAGCATCCCCCACCGCAATGATTTTGTTTTCTTGCACCACCACAGTGCCATTCTGATATACGGTTTTATCGCCATTCATGGTGAGCACCATAGCGTCAGTAATCATCAGATCCGCAGTTTGTTTAGCATAACTGATAGAGGAAAACAGGCTCATACCGGCGATAGCAGCAGCGATTAAATTGGGTTTCAACATGTTATTTTCCTTGCAACAGGATAGATTTGATTGCCGCGATAGTAAGAGAATAAAACTGGAATGCAAACGTTTGCTCTGATATTTGCAGGCTTATGTGATCTTGGCACGCTGATGTAAACAAACTCGATCACAAACGAACAAAGGCGGAATAAATATTGCCGATTCATTGGCTTGAGCAATGTTAGGTTTGAGAGCACAAGGTTGAATAACACTGAAAATGTCCATCTGGCGAACCATACTCCCTCTTTACGCATGAACGCTAAAGCTGAAAATATGGCTCGCGTGGTGGAATGCTTAACTTATTTAAACTTCGCTATTGAGATAATAAACCCGCAGCGAAGTCGCTAATGTGTGTGCATCTTCTCCCAAATACTCCACGGTGACTCTTTGCCCCGGTAGCAAGGTGAAGCTCGAATCACTAAACCGCCCGCCCCCCTCACACTCCAAGTGCACATAAAAAGCCGGTTTGTCGCTACTTAACGTGATCCATCGCCCAGCTTTCTGCACCTCGATTTTGGCATTTTCCACCGGCAAAGATTTCAGTTCTTCTGTACCAAAATAAGTGTTCTGTAATCGCTCGCCACGGTTTTTGATGACAGCATCAACCCACAAAAAACCTTCGCGCCCTAAATTCAAAGATGCGTTTTTTTGCCACAGCGCATGGTTGTGATTAGGCAATAACGTCGCGCTGAACGGCCACTGTTCAACAATTTCACCTTGCCAACTTATCAAGCAAATTCGGCCTTCTACTTCCTCAGGTTCACGATTATCGTTTAAACCGTGCAAGGTCAGGACACCGCAGTGCTCTGAAAACACCAGATACTGCGGCGCAAAAAAGCGCTTCGCGTGATAGTGCAACTGTTTCCAACGGCCACTGTATTCAATGCTCGACCAAGAACTCACAGGCCACAAATCATTGAGCTGCCAATACAGAATGCCGCGACAAACCGGCGAAATCGCCCGCCAATGATCCACCGCAGTTTTGATCGCCATGGCTTGCTGCACTTGGCTCAGATACAGCATCTGTTCAAATCCGGTTGGAAAACGGAAATAACGAGTAAACATTTCGGTGATGATGCTGTTACCGCGCGGATTTTTCTGGTGCTGCTCAAAGGTCTGCGAAGTGATGTTGAAATCGTGCTCTGGCGTAAAGGTTTTGACTTCCGCAAGGGAGGGCCAAGATTGGAAACCAAACTCAGAGCAGAATCTTGGATTCACCGAGCGATACGCACTGAACGGCTTGCCAGAGTGCCACACATCCCAAAAGTGCATATCGCCTTTATTGTCATCATGCCATGCATCACCAAAATCGAGTTCACCATTACAGGGCGAGCTTGGCCAGAAGGCACGTTCCGCATCGAGCGATTCGATCACTTCCGCGATCTTGCGATTTAAGCGATCGTAATTGACCGTGTATTTGATACGGTTCTGTTTGGATTCGTCATACCAACCAATCGCGCCAATCACTTCGTTATCACCACACCAAAGCGCAACGCAAGGATGCTCGCGTAGCCTTGGGATTTGCCAACGCAGCTCTTGCTCGACTTCGCGCAGGAAATCCGCATGGCTCGGGTAAAGCGAACAAGCAAACATCATGTCTTGCCAAACCAGTAACCCGAGTTCATCACACAAGTTGTAAAAGGTGTCACTCTCGTATTGCCCACCGCCCCACACGCGAATCATGTTCATGTTGGCCTCTACCGCGCTTTGCAGCCGCTGTCGATAGCGCGCTTCATTTTCACGAGCTGGCATTGCATCAAGTGGAATCCAGTTCGCACCTTTCGCCATCATGGGAAAACCGTTGATCACAAACTCCATCGCCGAACCGCGTTCATCGGCTGCGGTATTCAGTTCAAGTTGGCGTAACCCGATTTTGCGCTGCAAAGTTTGCTCAGCGCTGGCCACGCTCACGTCATATAAATGCGGCTCACCCAATCCGTTTGGCCACCAGCGCTTTGGCTGTGCAATCAAAAACTCGCACTGCACCCAACCATTATGTTCTGCGACCAACTTTTGTTGTTGACCGGCCATGGTGAACGTCAAGTTTGCAGCCAGTTCGGTTTCCACCTCTACTGCCAACGTCACAATCACACTGCCATCACTTTGCCAACGCTGCTCTGTCGCCAACTGTTTTAATCGTGTGTGGTTAATCGGCTGTAATAGGATCGGGTCGTAAATCCCTGACACCATCAAACACAGTCCCCAGTCCCACCCTGAGTGACATTGTGTTTTGCGCACTAAATTCATATGCGGTAACTGGTTGTTACCCATAGCGGAAGGAATGGGGAAAGGTAATGCAGCGGCTCTTTTCTCGGCTTCAGGCAGCACTCGATGGAAAAGCATACGCAGCGTGTTACTGCCCAATGTCAAATACGGCTTAATATCCAGCTCATAACCGGCAAACTGATTACTGCACTCCAAGGCAAGGACGTCATTTATATATATATACAGAGAGGCAAACGTATCCACTCGGGTGAGGGTTAACCACAGTTGCTTAGCACTCAGTAAAGTTTCATCAACGATGATTTCTCGACTGATTTGCCAATCGACCTCTTCAATCCAGCGCACTTTGGCTTCATTCCCACCCCAATATGGGTCAGGAATACAATGCGCTGCCAATAAAGCCGTGACATTGTCACCAGGAAGAGTCATGGGAATCGATAGTTCTGGTCGTTGTGGAGAAGTTAATCGCCATTGACCATTGAGATGGCAGCCAGTCATAGGTAAGTACCTTTATTGAAATGGGTAAATAACCTTATGGACTGTAATCTTTAAGCTGGATTAGCCCTAGCATAGGCAGGGTCAAAGACTGATAATTTGCGGTGCACTTCAAACATTTTTCATGACGCCAGAGGTAGAAAACAGGAAGTTTCGCAGATAAAAAAGCCAGCAGATCGCTGGCTCTTTGCACTATTTCAACACGCAAATACTGAATTACAGGAAGTGGAAAGTGGCGTTGAAAGAAAGTGTGCCTACATCAGTGCTACCCATGGTGTAGTTCATGTAGCTTGCGCCAACAGAAACGGGACCCATGATGAAATATTCCGCACCGATGCCATACATAATATCGATACCATCATCGATTTTGCCACCGTTGATCTCTTTATCCCATGAGTGCAGGCCGCCTTTGGCGTAAACGTGCAGTGGGCCAAAATCAATGCTTGGTTTTACTGCGAAGTACAGTGAGGTTGCTGAAAGCTCTTTGCTTGCACCAAGATCAAAATCACCGTGATCCACATAGCCCGCTTCTAAACCAATAAATGGCAGAATGCCCGTGCCTGCATGCAGTGAATACGCAGTACCGTTCTTACCTTCGTAGTCAGACTGACCTACTGACGCACCGCCATAGATCCATGAATCCGCCATCGCGGTTGAAGAGGCACCCAGTAATGCCAGAGCAAGTAATGTCTTTTTCATAGTTAACCTTCTTAAATGAATTGGGCAACGTTGACGGCGGCCAGTCGTTGCCACATTGAGTGCTAATTCCGTCATCTCAGCTTGTTAAGCAAATTTCGTACCTATTTCGTATCTCGTTGCCACGAAACTCAGCGTCATCACTAACAAGCGTCAATTGCATTAATTATTCGTTTATCGGACACCGGATATGGCGTACCTAACTGCTGGGCGAAGAAGCTTACACGTAACTCTTCTAACATCCAGCGGATTTCTCGCACATTATCGGGAATCGCCATCCCTTTCGGAATTTTGTTCAGTAACTCTTTGTATTTGTTCGCCACGGATTCAATTTTCAGCATATGCAAGCGATCTTTGTTGGGATCGACCGGCAGTTTTTCCATCCGGCGTTCAATGGCGCGCATATAACGCAGAATGTCCGGCAGACGTTTCCAACCACACTCAGTCGCAAAGCCGCTGAAAATCAGCCCTTCGATTTGTGCTTTGACATCCGAAAGCGCAAAGGCCATCGTGAAATCCACCTTACCTTTCAAACGTTTATTGATGTTGTAGGCGGTCGTCAAAATGGTTTCAACTTGTTTAGCGATCTCGACTACCGTATCACCAAGCTCGGCGCGCACATGCTCTTTGAGCGCTTCAAACGCTTGTGGCTCCCACACCATACCGCCGCGCTCTTCAATCAGTTTATCCACCCCGCAGGCAATGCAGTCATCAATCAAATCCAACACTTTGCCATACGGATTAAAGTACAAACCGAGTTTAGATTTGTTCGGCAGATTGGCGTGCAGATATTTGATCGGCGATGGCACGTTAAGCAAAATCAAACGGCGCTGACCGGCACGCATCGCGCTAAGCTGCTCTTGCTCGGTTTCAAACAGTTTGATTTCAACGCTGTCTTTCTTATCGACTAACGCCGGATAAGCTCTGACTTCAAATCCACCACGCTTTTGTTGGTACACTTTCGGTAGCTCGCCAAACGACCACGTATGCAGATCGCGCTGTTCAATATCATCATCCGCCACTTGCGAGAGTGTCTCTTGCACTTTCTCTTTCAAGCTCTCTTTCAGCTCATGCAGATCGCAGCTTTCGTTGAGCTTGCGATGGCGATGATCCACCGCACGATAAGTAATTTTCAAATGCGATGGTAACTGATCCAGTTTCCAATCTTCACGCAGCACCGTCACACCCGTCATGCGGCGCAGCTCTTTTTCCATTGCATCAAGCAGCGGCATCTCAAACGGTGTTACACGCGCCAAAAAAGCGTCAGCGTAATTCGGGGCTGGCACAAAGTTTTTGCGCAGTGTTTTCGGCAACGATTTAATTAAGCTCACCACCAACTCGTGGCGCAAACCGGGAATTTGCCAGTCAAAGCCGTGTGGCTCGACTTGATTTAAGATCGGTAACGGAATATGTACCGTCACACCATCACTGTTTTCACCCGGTTCAAACTGGTAACTGAGTTTTAGCTTCAAGTTGCCTTGGTGCCAAAAGTTCGGGTAATCCAGATCGGTAATGTGGCTGGCATCGCCTTTGAACAGCATCTCTTTTTCAAAGCTGAGCAGATCCGGCGTTTTACGGCTGGCGGTTTTCCACCACGCATCAAAATGGCGGCCAGAAACTACTTCGGTGCCGACACGTTGGTCATAAAATTGGAACAACTCTTCATCATCAACCAGAATATCGCGGCGACGCGACTTATGTTCTAACTCTTCAACTTCTGCCAACAGAGCGCGGTTTTGTTTGAAGAAGGCGTGCTTGGTTTCCCAATCCCCTTCAACCAGTGCGCTGCGAATAAAAATTTCGCGGCTGAGCACAGGATCAATCGTGCCGTAGTTGACCAAGCGTTTCGGCACAATCGGGATGCCGTACAACATCACTTTTTCATACGCCATCACCGCCGCATTTTTCTTCGACCAATGTGGCTCACTGTAGCTGCGTTTGATCAGGTGTTTCGCCAGGGGCTCAATCCAATCCGGTTCGATTTTCGCGACTACACGAGCCCACAGCTTGGAGGTTTCCACCAGCTCAGCCGACATCACCCACTTCGGTTGCTTTTTAAATAAACCAGAGGCAGGGAAAATGTTGAAACGCGCATTACGCGCACCGTGATACTCGTTCTTTTCCTGATCTTTCATACCGATGTGCGACAGCAAACCGACCAAAATCGCACTGTGTACCGCATGGTAACTGCCCGGTTCATCATTGAGCTTGAAGCCCATTTCCCGAGTCGATTGATGCAGTTGAGTGTACACATCCTGCCATTCGCGCACGCGCAAATAGTTCAGGTAGTCGAGTTTACACTGACGGCGGAACTGGTTACTGGTCAACGCTTTTTGCTGCTGGCTAATGTAGTGCCAAAGGTTCACTAACGTCAGGAAATCCGAATCTTCATGGTTAAAACGGCGATGTTTGTCATCGGCCGATTGCTGCTTATCGCTCGGTCTTTCACGCGGATCTTGAATGGACAGCGCGGAAGCAATAATCATCACTTCTTTCAAACAGCCGAATTTAGAGGCTTCGAGCACCATGCGCGCCAAACGCGGATCAATCGGCAAACGCGCTAGCTGCTTACCACTTTCGGTGAGGCGTTTTTTCGGGTCTTTGATTTGATCGTTGATCGCGCCCAGCTCTTCGAGCAGACGCACACCATCTTGAACATTACGTTTATCTGGCGCTTCCACAAATGGGAAAGCTTCAATATCGCCCAGCCCCAATGCCGTCATCTGCAAGATAACTGAAGCTAAGTTGGTGCGTAGAATTTCGGGATCAGTAAATTCAGGACGCGACAAGAAATCCTCTTCCGAATAGAGACGGATACAGATCCCCTCTTCGGTACGTCCACAGCGGCCTTTACGTTGGTTGGCACTGGCTTGAGAAACGGGTTCAATTGGCAGACGTTGCACCTTGGTACGGTAGCTGTAACGGCTGATCCGCGCAGTACCTGGGTCGATAACGTATTTGATGCCCGGAACCGTTAGCGAGGTTTCCGCCACGTTGGTGGCCAGCACGATGCGGCGACCCGCATGAGGCTGGAAAATTTTGTTCTGCTCACCGGCCGACAAGCGCGCATACAACGGGACAATTTCCGTATCACGCAGATTGCGTTTTGCCAGTGCATCGGCGGTATCACGAATTTCGCGCTCACCGTTCATGAAGATCAGAATGTCGCCCAATTCTTCATCGCACAGCTCATCCACCGCTTGGAAAATGCCTTCCAGTTGGTCGCGATCGCTTTCGCTGTCGTCATCCCCCGCCAGAGGACGATAACGCACTTCCACCGGATAAGTACGGCCTGAGACTTCAATGATCGGCGCATTGCTAAAATGCTTCGAGAAGCGCTCAGGGTCGATAGTCGCCGATGTGATGATGACTTTGAGATCGGGACGACGCGGCAAAAGCTGCTTGAGATAGCCCAAGATAAAATCGATATTGAGACTGCGCTCATGCGCTTCATCGATAATGATGGTGTCGTACTGGTTAAGGAAACGATCGTTTTGGATCTCCGCCAGCAAGATACCGTCAGTCATCAATTTGATTTGGGTTTGATCAGAGATTTGGTCGGTAAAACGCACTTTGTAGCCCACAAAGCCACCGAGTTCGGTTTCCATCTCTTCGGCAATGCGGTTTGCCACTGATCGCGCAGCAAGACGACGCGGCTGAGTGTGGCCAATCAAACCGTATTTACCACGGCCTAATTCTGCGCAAATTTTCGGTAGCTGAGTGGTTTTGCCTGAACCGGTTTCACCGGCCACAATCACCACTTGATGCAGAGCAATCGCCTTCGCAATATCATCGCGCTTTTGGCTGACCGGTAGCAGTGCGGGATACTCGATCTTCGGCATCTGCTGTTTACGCTGCTCCACCACCATCATGGATTGAGCAATATCGAGCGCGATTTCGTCAAATACCGCGTTGCGTGCCAATTCATTTTTGATTTTGCTGGCGCCATCAATGCGTTTACTGAAACGAAAACGGTCTTTGATCAGGCACTGTCCGAGCGCCTTTTTTAAACTGGCAGCGCTATTGGCTTTTGGCTGAGCTGCCGAATCGGGTGTGGGCTGTGACGAAGTCAAAGCATTTCCTATTGTTATCTTTCCAAAAAACTGGGCGGATTGTACCACAGAGTTTCAGCAACACGCCCATGATCCCACGCTTTAGCCACTCTTACCTGCCTACAGAAACAGCAATTGCTACGGTTGAAATCAAAAGATGCTTCGTTTTCGGCGCGATTGGCCGCTAAAATGAAAACAGAACCTCAAGGAAACGAAGCGATTGTGAAAGCCTCTGAACTGAAAAACATTTTAAACCAACTGCCTGATGACCTTGACCCCGATGTGGTGATGGGTGAATTATGGCTGCCAGAGCAATTGATCGATGCCCAACTCGATGATGACATGTTGTTTCTCACCTTTGATAACGCTCCTGAGGAGGGAGAAGGTGAAGAAGAAGGCCGCGGCTTTGTTGAACATGAAATGGAGTTGATCCGCGAACAGGTTTTGCACATTCTCGCCGATGAAAGTAGTGCTAAAACGAAATCAGAAGCTATATTGGCTCTGATCACACTCGCACACGAACGGACCAGCTCTGAATTTATTGAAATCTTAAGCTCAATGCTTGAAGAGTAAGGTTCTTGGCCTCATTCTCTCACTATTCCTCTTCGAAAACGCAAGGCAATGCCCATGTTTAACGCGATCACTTCTCTGTTTAAAGAACTTCTCGAAGGCCAAGACTTAGCCAAAAACTCCGCAACGCCAGAGTTAGCCATTGCCTGCCTGCTGACAGAAGTTGCAGGTGCGGATCATCAAATTTCACCATCAGAGCAGCAAGCAAAGTCTGCCCTTCTGAAGCATCTTCTCAGTATTGATGAGGAAGATGCGACAGCACTTTTGGCTCGTGCTGAGCAGCAAGTCAAGCAGTCTGCGTCTTTGTATGATTTCACCTCGCAATTGCGCAATCTTTCCCAACCCCAACGGTTTGATCTAATCAAAGCCATGTGGGAAGTGGCGAATGCCGATGGCAGTATAGATCCACTCGAAGATGCGGTGATTCGTAAAGCCGCCGAGCTGCTGTATGTCGACCATAGCCAGTTCATTCGCGCCAAATTGCAGGCTACGGACAAAGGACAATAAGATCGTTCATTGATGCCAGAAACACAAAAAGCGCGAACTGCGCGCTTTTATATGGGTATGTTATTCAGGCTTTTCTCTAGCTTACCGCTTCAAAACAGCTACTAGAGTGGTGGTGTCATTCGCCAATACAGCACAGCAGCGATACAACTGAGCGCATTCACCAGCCAGCAAACGTAAAGGATATCTTCCATTGGTATACTCGGCTTTGTGGACAACCAAACAAAAGCCTAGAACAAAACCTTAGCTGTTGCATAACAATTTGCGGAATATCACATTACAGCATGGTTAACGCTAATTTTGCCAAGTTGTAGGCATCAACATAGCCTGAGTGCTGACGTCCTTCCCATTCAATACCTTGCGATTCTTGAGCTGCACGATGGCCGATGCGTTTATCTTTTAATCGATGCTGAATTCGGTACAAGGTGGCGAGATTGAGAAACTCTTGAAAAGGTACTGGAATGCCTTTTTCTCGGCACTCGTTGATCAAAATACGATCATCACGTCCCCAAGAGGCATAAATTTTATTCGAACCGCCAAAATTCTTAACCATCGACTGTAATACTTCAGCCAGTGGGCGCCCCTGCTTCTCAATTTTTCGGGGGGTAATTCCGGTGAGCTCGGCACAAAACAGTGAGATTTCATCTTTTTCAGGTTTGACGAAATATTGTGCACGCTTGACGATTGTTCCCGCTGACAGGTCGATTTCCGCTAAACCAACTTCAATGATTTCACCCGTGGTTCCCACTCCGTTTTCGTTCCAACAACACATTTCTAAATCGAAGCACACAACACGGTTGTAATTCATTCTTGGCTCTTTATCTACTTACATAAAGTCGAACATCCTACCTGAATCCACG
Organism: Vibrio mimicus; assembly: GCF_019048845.1. NCBI lineage: Bacteria > Pseudomonadati > Pseudomonadota > Gammaproteobacteria > Vibrionales > Vibrionaceae > Vibrio > Vibrio mimicus. The sequence goes on along the minus strand of NZ_CP077426.1, from coordinate 1,541,468 downwards.
GCAAAATTCGATTCTGCATTGCTGCATTGCTGCGCAATCGACACCCGATTGCGTCCTAAACTTTTACTAAGGTACAGCTGCGTATCAGCACAATGGAGTAATTCGAACTCACTCATTCCATGATTAGGACTAGCCCCAATACTGACTGTTAAATCCACACTTTCCGTTTTTACTAACAGTGGAGTTTGCTCTACCGTGACCCGAATCGCTTCAAGATAGCGTGATAGTGCATCGCCATCGACAACGTAGGACAGTATGGCAAATTCATCGCCCCCCATCCGGACAAAGTGATCTTCGGGCTTTAACTTCTGCATCACTAAATTGACAACATGAACTAACGCTTGATCTCCCACCAGATGACCATAAGAGTCATTAATCTGTTTGAAGTGATCAATATCAAAACTCACTAACGTAAAAGGTTGCGAAGCATCAAGCATAGAGGGTAGCAGTTGATTGAAATAGCGGCGGTTATAGATGCCGGTCAAGCTATCGTGCTCCACAAGATAACGCAGTTCAGCAGTGCGTTCATCGAGCATGACTTCTAACCGGACTCTTTCTTCAATCAGTAAGCGGGTGATATAGCTCAATAACAGTGAGATGACCACCCCACCTAAGCTCATACCAAACAGAATCCATTTATCATTTTGAGTTAGAGGCTCTAATAAACAGTATTTGATAATCCAATCACGGTTCGGCAAGTGCACCCGTTTTTGCATGGGTACGCCTTTCCCTTCTTGCCAACCTTCACTTTGATAGAGGATAGGATCGTCATCAGCGTCAAAGCCCGTGTCGATAACTTGAATGCGCAGCTGCTGCTCCATCGCGGTTTTAAGCACTAAATTGTCGATGTAGGCAGAAAGCCGCACCACTCCGACCATCACTCCAAGTAAATCTTGGTCTTGTTTAGAGGAGAACACCGGATGGTAAACCAAAATGCCATCTTTTTTGATCGATTTATCGATGCCATCTTGCAACAAGCGTACTTTGTCGGAAATGCTCGCTTTACCTGTGTTCATTATGTAGTTGAGCACTTCTTGAAATCGTTCACGCGAGGAGTAGAAGCCCAGTAACTCTCGATTAGCTTCGGTCAATGGGTAGATATCGGAAAGTACGTAAACTGGCTCCCCACTGAATACATAACCGTTGGTCTTTTTGCCATTTTCAAGAACGGTATAAGGCAAGAAGCTTGGAAAGAGCGCTTGAATTTTCTGGGTATATTCAGGCAACTGGTCAGCTTCCACCTTCGCCATCCATTGCAAACCAATCAAACTGTTGGAATCTTTGATGGTTTGAGCGGCAAAAGATTGAAAGTGATCCCAGTCTTCCATCGAGGTAGATTGGAAAAAATTAGCCGCAGACCCAATAAAGTGAATATCACTTTCGACAAATTGTTGCAGCGCTTGTGTTTGCCGGTCTGCCAAATTTTCAAAAATGGTGACGTTGTAGCGTTTCTGTAAGGAATACGCCGTGTACACGAGCACGCTTGTCAATAACAGTGAGGAAATCAGTACAGCATGCTGCAATTTTCCACCAAATCGATGCGGCATTTATCCCTTCCTAAACCAACGAATCGTTCCTTGTTTATCTCGTAATGCGTTTATCGTCAACCATTCGGACAATAACTTGGATACTCTGCGCCGCATTTTTTGAAGATCTGGCACGTTGTTCACCCTATGCAGCACTGTCAGCGTTGGCATCGCTTAAAACATGCTCAGTCAAACCACAAATCGCACATTAAAAGGGCTTAGCCTCCTTATATTAGCCTTGAATATGGTAACATCCGCCCCTATTTTGAGCTTAGTCTATACCCACACTACTGGGAGTTGCAGGTAAGTGGTAAGTGAATGAACCCGTAGCAACTCAAAGTAAGAAAGGGATATCACCACTGTTATTGGGATTATCAGGCATCAGGAGTCAGAAACGATGACGCCAATGCCATAAATCAAAAGTAAATCTTACCTCCCAATACGTTAATTACCCGGTGCCGTGCTTATGCCACGCTCGGTTTACACAAGAGAATTCATCATGAATGTCGACTTAAACCTGATTCCAACCACCTTTGATATGCTCCATGCGGGGCTGGCGGCTTCTTCTCTCCTGTTATTGATTATTGCTGTTGCTCGCAAAGGCAAAGTCACAGAAAAAATCGTAGAAAAACCGATCGAAAAAATTGTGACGGTTGAAAAGCCTGTAGAAAAAATTGTCGAAGTGGAAAAGATCATTGAAGTTGAGAAAGTGGTGGAAAAAGTCGTTGAGGTGGAATCCAAACTCGCGACCGCCTCGACCGATTCAGCACTGCAACTTTTAGCGCTGCTGCAAAAAGAAGCTCGCTTAATCGACTTCTTACAAGAAGAAGTCAGCCAGTTTTCGGATGAAGAAGTGGGCGCAGCAGCTCGCGTGATTCATAGCGGCGGCCAAAAAGTGCTGCGCGAATACCTCACTCTATCGCCAATTCGTAGCGAACAAGAAGAGAGCCGCATTAGCGTTGAAGCTGGCTTCAATGCGCAAGAAATTCGCCTGACAGGGCAAGTTACCGGCCAAGCACCATTCGTTGGCACTCTGATCCACAAAGGTTGGCGCGCGGATTCCATCACCCTGCCGAAACTGGCTGACAATTACGATACCTCGATTCTCGCTCCTGCGGAGGTAGAACTGTAATGGAGATGCCAATTCATTCAGCCAAATACAGTGTGGGCATCGACCTTGGTACTACCCACTGCGTACTCGCTTATCAAGATGTACAAAGTGAAGAAAGTCGTGTTGAAGTGATGTCGATTGCGCAAATGACGGCACCGGGCACAGTAGAAAACCTCAACCAGCTTGGTTCTTTCGTTTATCAGCCGCATGAACATGAAATGGCTGCCGCTTCACGCCGTTTGCCTTGGAGCAGTGAGCCGACCGCATTAGTAGGCGCGATTGCGCGTAATTTGGGTTCAAAAACACCGATTCGTTTAGTCGCAAGCGCGAAATCATGGTTATGCCATGCAGGTGTCAATCGCCGCGAAGCCTTTTTGCCATCGGGCAGTCCTGAAGACGTCAGCAAAATTTCTCCTCTGCGCGCCACAGAGCTTTATTTAGAGCACTTGCAAGCGGCATGGGATCACGCTCATCCTGATGCCCCATTGGCTGAGCAAGATGTCACGATTACCGTTCCTGCTTCGTTTGATCCTGCAGCCCGTGATTTAACCGCAGAAGCGGCGCGCAATGTCGGTTTACAGCAATTCACGTTGCTGGAAGAGCCACAAGCGGCACTCTACAGCTGGATTGATAACCGCCATGAGCAATGGCGCAATGAAGTAAACGTAGGCGATGTGGTGTTAGTGATCGATATCGGCGGCGGCACCACAGACCTTTCACTGGTCGAAGTGACCGAAGAAGAAGGTAACCTTGCCCTCAAACGTATTGCCGTTGGCGAACATATTCTGCTCGGTGGCGATAACATGGATCTCGCTCTCGCCTATCGTCTGAAAATGAAATTGGCGCAAGAAGGTAAAGAGCTGCAAATGTGGCAAGTGCAAGCCATGACGCACGCTTGTCGTGATGCGAAAGAAGCGCTACTCAGCCAACCAGATTTGGTCGCAGTGCCAATCGTGGTACCAAGCCGTGGATCTAAACTGCTCGGCGCAACACTGAAAACCGAGCTGACTCGTGAAGAAGTACAGCAAACGCTGGTCGATGGCTTCTTCCCTGCAGTTTCTATCAACGAACATCCACAACAAAAGATGCGCGGTGCTTTGACTCAGATGAGTTTGCCTTACGCGCAAGATGCCGGCATTACTCGCCACATCGCCGCATTTTTAAGCAAACAAGCGAATGCTCAAGGTCAGAAACACGCAGAAAGCATGCCTTTCGCGATGGCTGGAATTCCGGGCATGGCCGCTCCACAAGCCGATTTCATTAAGCCAAGTGCTATTTTGCTAAACGGTGGCGTGCTTAAATCCACTCTGCTTGCCGATCGTTTGCTAGAAACCATCAATGCTTGGTTAACTCAGGCCAATGCGGCTCCTGCCAAACTCTTAGCTGGGGTCGATTTAGATCTGGCTGTGGCACGCGGCGCGGCTTATTACGGCGTTGTGCGTCAAGGTCAAGGGGTTCGCATCCGTGGTGGTATAGCTTCGGCTTACTATGTCGGGATTGAAAGTGCGATGCCAGCCATTCCGGGCATGTCACCGCCAATGGAAGCGCTCTGTGTTGCTCCATTTGGCATGGAAGAAGGCTCAAGCGCGCAAGTCGCGGATCGCCAGTTTGGCCTAGTGATTGGTGAGCCTGTGCACTTCCAATTCTATGGTTCAACCGTACGCCGTGATGATGTCGCGGGTACTCACCTTGTCGATTGGGCCAATGATGAGCTAGAAGATCTGCCCACCATTCAGATCACCTTGCCTGTTTCTGAAGGTCGCCGTACTGGTGAAGTGGTTCCGGTTACGCTGGCATCACGAGTGACGGAAGTCGGTACGCTCTATCTCGAAGCGATCGCCGCCGATAATGGCCAAAAATGGCATGTGGAATTTGATGTGCGTGACAACCCACAAGACGAGCCTGCACCACAGCAACATTAGAAAGACTACAGCGGCATCCTTCGGGGTGCCGCTCATCCTTTATGAATACGAGGTATAGCATGTCATCACCACGTTTTCTGGTTGGCATTGATTTGGGCACGACCAATACGGTGGTCGCTTTTTGTGAACTCAACGATGCTCTAGAACAATCTCCCGTTGAGATTTTCCCCGTTGATCAATTGGTTGGTCCTGGCGAAGTGGTTCGCCGTCCACTTCTTCCTTCTTTCCGTTATCACCCTTCACACGGACAATTCACAAACTCTGATTTAACCCTGCCTTGGGAATCACAGCTGGTGAATGACGATCTGCCGCAAGTGATTATTGGCGAATGGGCACGTGAGTTGGGCGCAAAAGTGGAAGGCCGACAAGTTTCTAGTGCCAAAAGCTGGCTTTCACATCCGAACGTTGATCGCAGCCAACCCATTTTGCCGTGGGCAGGAGCAAATGATGTCGAAAAAGTGTCTCCTATCATTGCCAGCGCCAGCTATCTCAACCATATCCGCCAAGCGTGGAATCATCGCCATCCTTTAAACCCGTTAGAACAACAAGAAGTGGTTGTCACCGTTCCCGCTTCATTTGATGAAGGTGCACGTAAACTGACCATTGAAGCCGCTCAGTTGGCCGGATTGCCGAAAATCATGCTGCTCGAAGAGCCGCAAGCAGTTTGTTATGACTGGCATCATCGCCATCAAGCTCAAGCGAACGATATCTTGCGAGATGTGCCGCTGATATTGGTGTGTGACGTGGGCGGCGGTACAACCGATTTAAGCCTGATTGCCGCGCAATTTGATGAGCAAGAAACGCTGCAACTCAACCGGATTGGTGTGGGCGATCACCTTATGCTCGGTGGCGACAACATCGACCTTGCCTTGGCTCACGTAGCCGAAAGCCGTTTCAATCAAAATAAGAAATTGAGTGCTGCGGGTTTATCCAAGCTCATCCAACAAACTCGCCAAGCCAAAGAGAGCCTGCTTTCAGCAAATGCACCTGAACAGATGAAAATCACCTTGTTGGGCAGTGGCTCAAAGTTACTGGGTGGAACCCAAAGTGTGGCGTTACATCGCGATGAAGTACACCGCATTGCACTTGACGGATTTTTCCCGCTGACAGAACAAGATGTGCTACCGGAGAAACGTCGCCGAGCTGTCGTTGAGTTTGGCCTACCCTACGCGGCCGATCCCGCTGTCAGCAAACACATTGCAGAATTTCTTAGCCACCACCAAGGGGCAACACAAGAGTCGTTAAGCACGGAAGATAAAAACTCAACATTACCGACGGGTTTGCTGCTCAATGGTGGTGTGTTTAATAGCGAGTTGATTACTCAACGGTTAATCACGCTGCTGAGCGGCTGGTTAGGGCGACCTATTACTTTGCTCGACAACCCTCATCCAGATTGGTCTGTCGCTTTGGGTGCAGTGGCTTATGCCAAAGCAAGGCACGGTGCTCAGCTTAAGATTGGTGGAGGCTCTGCCCGTTCCTATTTCTTGCATTTACAGGAGAAAAACAAGCTCGGCAAAGCTTTATGTTTACTCGCGAAAGGCAGTGAAGAAGGACAAGAGATTCGCTTAACCAGTCGCCGTTTTTCACTGACGGTGGGTGAGCCTGTCCGTTTTAATTTGCTGACCTCAACTCACGACCAAATCGTGCCCGAGAAGAAAGTACAAAATGGTGCGCTGCTGCCTATCGACCCCGATAAATTCCAGCCCTTGCCTCCTTATGTACTCACCCTACCAGCTCTGGATGAAACCCCACTCGCCGCTAATCAAAAGCAGCGAGTCGAGGTGCAACTGGCTTGCCAGTTGACCGAAGTCGGCACTCTGCAAATGGTGTGTGTTAACCCTGATGATGAAAATCAACGTTGGCAAGTGGAGTTTGAAATTCGCCAGAGCTTGTCGAATGAAGACGGATTGAGTGAGAACTCGTCGATTTCTCCTAAATTGCAGGAGGCCAAAGCGCTGATCAGCAAAATCTACAGCGCCAACAAAACCAATGCCGACCAACAAGCCATCAAAACACTGACCAAAGAGTTAGAAAGACGTTTAGGTAAACGAGAAGAGTGGGACTTCGCGACTCTACGTAGCCTGTTTGACAGCCTAGCGCTTGGTCGCAAGCGCCGCCGCCGTTCAGAGCTGCATGAGAAAAACTGGCTGCGACTAGCAGGATTCAGCCTGCGACCCGGATTTGGCGATACAACCGACAGCTGGCGTATTGAACAAATTTGGGCGCTTTACCAACAAGGCATCCAGTTTGCCAACACTCAAGGTTGGACGGATTGGTGGGTATTCTGGCGTCGAGTTGCGGGCGGTTTGAATCAAGAACAGCAAGAAACCTTACTTGCGGATATTGCTAAATACCTGCATCCAAGTGCTATGCGAACTCCTGCTTCGACCAAAGAAGCCCAAGAAAAAGGCTATGAAGCCATGGTACGGCTGGCGGCTTCGTTAGAGCAGTTACAGGTTGAAGATAAAACACTACTTGCCACTTGGTTTTTGAATAAAGCACTAAACCACAATCAATACCAACAAGCACACTGGTGGGCTTTAGGGCGTTTAGCAGCGCGCATTCCCTTCTATGGCAGCCTGCACGCTACACTCCCGAAAGAGCAGGTCCAACAATGGCTACCTAAGCTCTTAGAGCAAGATTGGCAAAAAGAACCCATGTGCGCTTTCGCTACCGTGATGATGTGCCGAAAAACGGGCGATCGCAGCCGCGATATTTCCGAAGAATGGCGCGCACAAGTGTTGGATAAGCTCAAACAGAGTCGCGTTGCCGATTCATGGATTAATCTGGTTAGTGAAGTGGTCGAACTGGATGAAGCGGAAACCCAACGCGCATTCGGCGAAAGTCTACCTAGCGGTTTAATCTTGCTGAATCACTAATTCCACTTTGCAAAAAACATGATCATCGGAGCCATCTGGCTCCGATATTCTAAAGATTTAAGCCACATTCACCGCTTGCAACATGACTCGATTTCGACCTTGTTGCTTTGCTTGATATAAAGCTTTATCCGCTTGGCGTAAGACCTCACCATACTCATATGAAGTATCCAGCATTACCACACCGATACTGACAGAAACGCGGAGAGGCTGATCACCAATACTAAAACCACACGCAATCTCATCGCGCACAGTATCTAGCGCTTTCGCCACACGAGCCTCATCATTTTCACGGGCAAATATCGCGAACTCTTCTCCACCGTATCTCGCGACTACGCAGTCCATTAAGTTTAATGACTCCAGATTCTGGACGACAAAAGTAATCACCTCATCACCAATATCATGCCCATAGGTGTCATTAATCTGTTTGAAATGGTCAATATCGACTAAGGCAATTATGGAAGCTGCTTCTGACTGATTAAGCTGACGTTGTACGTGTTCTTTAAAATAACGGCGGTTGAAGGAACCCGTTAATTCATCACGGATGGACCGCAATCGGTGCCATTCAATTTCTTCAAATAGGAACAGCATGAGCATGGTACCGAGAATAATGAAGAAAAACAGGTTTTGAACCACAATGGTCGCAGCTCGGAAGACCGCCATCAAAGGTAGGGTTTGATAAGCCACTAAAGGGATGTAGAGAACGACCATCATCATAGCCAGAACGGCTGCCAACAGAGTTTGCTCTGGTCGTCCACGCTGCCCATTTTTAGCGGCTATTAAAGCAACCCCTAAATACACCGCTGACATGTTCACAGAGGAAACCAAAATACGAATACCCAATGCATCAGGATCCACCTTAAACAAGCTGTACTCAAGCAACGCAAATAGGAATGAATGCCCAATAGCCAAGAGATATAAGCTCACTCGAATGGGCTTTTGATACCATCGCAAGACGGCAAACAGCATGCAATAACAGCCAAGTTGATACAGCAAGTTATTGGTGAAAATGGCAAACGCCATCGGGAGGATAAAACGTAATGAAGAGGTGGTATAAGCCAATCCATAGGCCAAAAACAGCAAGACAAACCATGTTGCCGTGTCCAGTTTATGCTCACTGAGCTTGCTTCTCAACATGTAGAGAAATGATGCCGCGATTCCACTACACAGTATATTATTGATTAGCGTAGCAATTTCTAAGTAAGACAGATCCATTAACTTTAGCCATCCTGGATGAAAAGAAGAAACTTAATCCCTACTTATTTTGGCGCCCTTCATCCCAAATGACTACTAAAATATAATTTATCTAACAACTTAAGCTCGCATTAATGTCTAAAAAAGGTGTAAGATCCGTCGCCACAAAACGACAATACTATATACACTTTCCGTCAGTGCCTTTGGCTAGTAACTGCTTAGACAGTTTGCTCTTTTGCTTAATTTCAGCTTTCTTCTGCGTTACATTCGCAAGAAAGTCCATGTACATCGGTTAAACAAGCTCTGGTTGCAAATAAGCCCATGGAACAAGATAAATTCACACATATTTTTCGTTTGCCAGGATCAATCCAAGTTCGGATAGCTAAATGGCAGCAAACCTTTCGTGGTAAATCGGATTTGGTACTTCACCAAGCCTTGGTAGCTCGTAATCGTCAATATAAGCAAGCAGATTTCCAGCCTAAAGGTTGGTGTGTCAACCTGTTCGATCCCAAAGAAATTTCGATTACCCATCACGGTGACTACATCCAAACTGCGATGAGAACGATGGTTGATAGAAAGGTTTCCTATAAACGCATTTATCTCTCTCGCATGCCTTTAGAACAGGCAACCGAAGAGCTGCGCAGTTTTAAGATAGCTTGGATTAAAAAACACAATATTGTTGCTAAACGTTTTAATCAGATCCAAAAAGAGGCATTTCTGAATTATGCCCGAGAAGAAATCGAAACTCTGTATCCTGCAATCCCTGATCAGACTTTTGAACGTGCGGTATGGAATCGAATCGTCAGCCAAGAATTTGGCTCTGAGAAAAGTTATGAAGACCCTTATTTTGTAATCAAGAAAGCCCAGAAACCACAAAATAAAGTGAAAAATCACCACTCGAAATCACCTGATAAACCAAAGCAAAACCGGAGGTTTCGCCCTAAGCACTCTGATTCACATAACATCAGACATCCATAAAGCTTATCTCTGCGTATGGCCAAATCTATGGCCATACGCCACAGACTAAACCGCGATAGCCCAACTATAAGTAAGTAGTCCGTAAGTTCATCCCCCATGAGCATAGACACACTATGAAATGGGGGGGATTCACGTAGCTAACACCGCTGCAACTTAAAATAGTTAAGGGATACCATGCATTATCCTGCTAGGGTTGTTTCATCATCTTTGTCTCGATGGGCACAATAAATCATCCCACCGGATTGATGCTTTGCCACATACATCGCTTCATCAGCAATACGTAGTAATTCTGGCATTTGTACCGCCTGATCTGGGTAGAGTGCTATACCGATACTCACGCCGACAGTTAGCTCTTCGTTATTCACCAAAATCGGTTTGGTTAACTTATCAAGAAGTTGATAGCTTTTACTTCTTACGCCAGAGTGATCTTGCAAAATATCCAAGCAGACCACAAACTCATCGCCTCCCAAACGCCCACAAAAGTCTGATTCTCGGATCGTCCCCTTTAACCTTTGCGCTATCTCTTGCAATACCACATCCCCAGCTTCATGCCCTTTGGTATCGTTGATCTCTTTAAATTTATCCAAATCGAAAAACAATAAGGCTAATTTCATGTCGGAACGTTTGGCTTTTACTAATGCTTGGCTCAATTGTTGTTTGAAAGCTCGTCTATTTAGTAGGCCTGTTAGTGAGTCCCTTTCAGATAGGAAGCGTAATTCGGCTTTTTGGCGCTCTAATTTCGCCGTTTTTCTTGCCACTTCGGCTTGTAATTCATCTTTAGTCACCGTTGTACTCTGAAGATAAGATTTCATCTGATTGAAAAACTGCGTTAATTCAATGAACTCCAGCTCTCGACTTTGTATGGTGATTCGACTGGTCAAATCCCCTTTCGCCATCAGTGATATTCCTTCATGCAGGGTTTTACATCCATGCTGAAAACGACGTAAAACAATTAATGCAATTCCACACACAATCGCTGAGAACAGCAGTAAATGCAGCATAGTCGTCAATAATAGGGTTCGATGGCTTGAGATGTTATTCGCCATCACTTGCCGCTGAATGTATGTTAATTCTTCATTCATATTCTGAACCAAGATATTGTAGCGAGCATGAAACAATTCGTACGTCCCTAATCCATCGATCAGCTTGGTAATCCCCGCCTCCTGTGCCAATTTGCGTTCTTGTTCTAATAGGCCAGCCAGACTGTTGTTCATTCGCTGAATATTGTTCAGTTTTAGGGCAATAATCGTTTCTTCAGCTAATTCTCGTGCCAAAACTTGTTGAGCAAGGTAAACCAATTCGAGACTATTTGCGTCCTTATACTGTAAGAAGCTCCACAACTGCCCCCTCAACATCGCTACACTATTTTGGATTTCTAAAATGGTATTCAGTTGCTCATTTGTCTGCCGCTGTTTTTCTGCCAAATTGAACAATGAAAACGCAATAAACCCCACCAATAACAGAGAAGCAATAAATAGCGCGGTCATTTTTCGAGTCAGTGAGTTGATCACGGCTTAATCTCCTCATTTTGCAACGCAGCAATCAGCAACTCATCAGCCATCAGTTGCCGGTAATCAGGTAGCTGTCCTTGTACAATCTGACTCTCAATCGCCCAACGGCCTTGCAGTTGTAAATTCGTCAATAAGGTATTTCCTAGAGAGAGACGAAATGAGTAATCCTGCCATGACCACTCCAGCTGTTTTTCATCAATACTGAGCACTAAAGCAATACGTTGTTGAGTTTTTTCTGGATTTTTATGCATCCAATCAATGGCTTGCTTTAATGCTTGTAAAATTGCAATAGCAGTCTTTCTATCTGATGTAAGGGTATTTTTCATCGCGAGCAGGTTAAACGACAAAGTATAAATACCTGGCAAGCTGAGGTTAGTAACGTTGGAATGAGCAGCCACATCGATTTTGTAGCCCCAAGGCTCCCAAATCGACAATGCATCAAGTTGTTTATCAAAGAGTTGTTGATAAAGCTGATCGGCGGAACCATAGACCTTATCGATAGAAATCCCTTTTAAGTTATGCGCTAGCAATAAAGTGTCAAAATAAAATTCACTTGAGCTCGCTTTAATCATCCCGATTCGTTTATTTCGCAGATCGTTAATGGATTTAAGATCATCCCCTTTTAAAGCGAGTAGCTTAAGATCATTATCCGATTGCACAAAACTCGCCACTATTTGAAAGTCTTGCCGCTCAAAGCTAGTGAACATGACAACCGATTCAGAGGCCGTCGCGTAATCAACATCTCCCTTTAGCAGTGCCTTGCTACACTGAACACCGCCACTGCATCCAACTAACTCAACATCAATGCCTTGTTGCTTAAAAAAACCCAGTTGTTCAGCAATATAAAAAGGGGAAGAAAGAGGGGTTTGCGATACCGCAATCTTTACCGGAACCGAAGCTGTGGGTAGAGTAAGACCGGAAGATGCCATTAAAGACTCCCACCATCGCCATCCACCAAAAGCGAATACTATCAGTAATAGGTAAACCACCCTCCGATGGTTTTGCCTAGCCAAGAACATGCCAACCTCTGAATCTATTTGAATATCGTTATATCACTCAGTTTAGATGCTATTTGGCTATTCGCGAGTGTTGCTATAAGCCAACAACACTCGATCATTTGGCTTTTATTACATCGGAAAATCTAGCTTGATGATTTATCAAGTAGTTTCCATTTGTGATTAATGTGTTACATCATCAGAACGTTCGCCAAAATTAGCTTGGTCGTAGATATCAGCTAGCGACTTTTGATGTTTATGTGAAGTCTTCCTGTACTTTCTCGGCTCAAAATACCGTTCTACTTGCTGAAGGGTTTCTTCATGTTGCTTGGCTGATTGAATAAACTCGGGATTGTTCATCGCTTGCTGACGCAGACGATTAACACGTTCTAGTGTGTCTAAAAACATATCAAGCCCTCCAATACTGTATACAAATACAGCATAAAGCGCATTAAAACATTGTCAATAGCATTACTGTATTTTTATACAGCAGCCCCATCAAAAAAATCGAGACTTTACGCGACTTATTCGCAGAGCAAAGAAGAATGAGCATTCATTCGATTAGCAATGCTGTCACCGTCACAATTCAAGAGAACTGCTAGAGCAATGCGTTGTTTATCAAGAGATCGTTCTGTATATTTCTCGAACCAAGATCACAGAATTTAATTATGAAACTTTATTTGCAATGCGCTTTGCTTGCTTTCAGTCTCTTCTCATCATTTTGTTATGCTTTTGAGCGATCCTCATGGGAAGAGGTCTACGAGAAGTCATTACATAAAGATGGTGATAGTGCTTTGCAACTATTACATGACCGCTATTTCGCCCTCCCCTCAGGAGCTGAAAAACTTTATCTGGCATCCAAAATCCATGGGTATTTTGTGCTCAGAAGCCAACCTTACTTCGGGGAAGCAACTAGCAATCAAGATGCTTATTCAGAAACAGAACGCCGTTTCGTAGAAGCACTTAATTATGAGGAAGCACTAAATTACCAAAAAGCTGAAGAAGCCTATCTGGCGTTTTACTCTGATATGAACGAGATCGGCGATCAAGATGGATTGGTATTGTTTGAGTATCATCTTTGCCGGCTATACCAGCGTAGTGGCCGCCCCTATAAAGCACGTTTTTATTGTTCCCAAATGGATCAGAGGTTGCTTAATTCAGCAGACCCACTTTTTCCACGCTACCGAGGCTTACATTTGGTAGCAAATAACCTTGAGTTTTTAGGTGAATATCAAGAAGCATCGGAGACTTATGAGTTGTTACTTAAATTACTACCCGACTATGTAGACCCTTCAGGCGTATACAATGATGTGGGGCTATTAATGAGCACGTTGGGACAACATGAAGCTGCGCTTGAATATCTAAACAAAGCGTTAGAATACCGAACAGAACAAAATAACACCTTATTGCTCGCACAAGTAGAGCACAGCTTAGGTGATGCTTATTTCAAACAAGGAATGTATCAAGAAAGTATCCGGCATTTTTATCAAGCGGAACAACGGCTTTCCCCTACCGGCTATTTGTTTGGATTAGCTTATGTTCACCTTGGTTTGGGTAAGGCGTACATTGAATTAGGAAACTTTACCGAGGGTGATCAGCACCTGCTACAAGCCCTGGAATATGTAAACAAGCATCAAGATCAGAACCTAAAAGGACTGATTTATCTCGCACTTTCACAAGCCTATTTCAAAGAACAAAAATATACACAAGCCTCCAACTACGCAAACCAAGCGGTAACGATCAGTGACCAAGCATCATTGCCTCGGATTAAAGCTAAGGCATATCTACAATTAGCAACCGTTGCTGATACTCAACAACAGTACCAACAGGCTTTGGTTTGGTATAAACAATATGCAGAGAATGAGTTACAAGTTCGTGATAGTGAACAACGGAAAGCATTCGCAGCGCTCAATCTTTCCAAAGCGGAATTCGAGGAAAAGCACAGCGCGAATTTTTGGCGGGAAAACTATCAAACCTTAGTGAAGAAATACGATTTCCTAAAATGGCAACGTATTTCACTGTCTATTTTGATTCTTACACTTGCCGTTGCTCTGCCCTTTGCATACTACCGCCCTAAGAAAAAGAGCAATTCTGCTAAGTTGGACATGTTGCAAGGTGTCATTGATCGAAATGCTGGTTTGGAACGTTTAACCAAGCTCAAATCTTGCAAGCAAGCTGAACAAACACACCTTATTGCCCTGCTCGATATCGATCAACTTCGTCAGTTTAATGAACGATTTGGCTATGAGAATGGCGATAAAGCCATGCAAAACATCTTTGACGCTTTACGTTCCCAGTTCCGAAATGAAGACTTCTTATGCCGAATCGGTGACGATGAATTTTTACTTATACTTCCGAACTGTGAACGAAGCCGCGCTGAAACTCGCCTTTTCACTCTTCATCACTCAGTCAACGCACAAACGGAATCGGCTACCGAAAACCCATTCAATTTAAGCATCACCATGAGTTATCTGGCACTAGAGGGAGCGTTGGCGAATTTTCACAGTATCTACCCTTATTTGGATAAAGCCATGAACATCGCCAAACAACAAGGTCGGGGCGGCTTTATTGATGCACAAGATTACACTACTGTGATACAGACTGCTTCATCGCCAATATATTCAAAATAGCCGTGCGATTTTCGAGATATTCATTCAACCCAGCTTGGCGTAAATGACAGGCTGGACATTCACCACAGCCATCACCAATCAACCCGTTGTAGCAGGTTAACGTTTGCTGACGAACGAGCTCAAGCGCGCCAAGCTGATCGGCCAATGCCCATGTCTGCGCTTTATTGAGCCACATGAGCGGTGTGCGAATGTTCAGCGACATATCCATTCCTTTCGCTAACGCTTGGTTCATGGATTGTACAAAATCATTTCGACAATCGGGATAACCTGAAAAATCCGTTTCACAGACGCCGGTAATCACCGTATCAGCCCCAATTTGATAAGCGTAGATACCGGCTAAAGTCAGAAACAGAATATTGCGCCCCGGAACGAATGAATTAGGCAAACCATTGGCTTGTAATTCATGAGAAACGGGAATGTCATCACGGGTTAAAGAACTGATTGCCAACTCGTTGAGCAGGCTTACATCCATCACTTTATGCGCGGTAACACCCAACTGTTTCGCCAATTTCTGGGCGATTTCAATCTCTAGCTTATGGCGCTGACCATAATCAAAAGTGATAGCGTGCACTTCATCAAATTCTTTTAACGCTTGCACTAAACAAGTTGTTGAGTCTTGGCCACCACTAAACACGACAACGGCTTTTTTCATTCAGTGTTCCTTCTAAGCAATATTCAGATATTTGTGCGTTTGGATGGAAAGACGCCAATTGCGTGCAATACAAGTACGAATGCACAATTCTGTTGCCCTCGGCTTTTGGCTGATAGGCTGTAAAGCAATGACAGTGGCCGAGCTGACTTTTGCACGCAACAACAATGCATCAAGGTTCTCGATGTCATTTTCCGTTGCAACGGGGTGTTTAATCTCGTTAGCACGCTGTAAGGAAGAATCCAAAATTGGTAATTTCCCTTTCATGGCAACTTTGGGTGACACTGTCACCCAAGTGTTGGGCGTAGCAAATATTTCATACGTCCCACTGGTTTCGATTTGACACTGACAACCAATTGCTTCGAAAGCCTGTGTCAGTTCGGTTAAATCATAAATACACGGCTCACCACCAGTGATCACAATATGCTTCGCTTGATACTCTTGTGTTTGATAGCGTTGTACCACATCTTGTGCGCTGGCTTGGCACCAAGTTGGAGAGTCGCCCGCTTTCAAGAGAATGTGTGAAAAATCAGTTTGTTCAGATTCCAACATATCCCACGTTTGCTTAGTATCACACCAAGCACAACCAACAGGACAACCTTGCAAGCGCACAAATACTGCGGGAACCCCAGTAAATACACCCTCACCTTGGATGGTTTCAAACATTTCATTGATTCGGTACAAGATAAACTACCTAACATGGATAAACAGAATTTCTGGGGGCAGACCATAATGGAGAAGGCGATCAAGGTCAATTTAATTGCGGTAACAACATACAAAATTACTCATGTTTTCATTTATTACCTTGTTTGCTCACAGTTCGAATTGGAAGTGTATATAATCGAGCTCCATCTCTTCTTCCATTTTACGTAGGTAACTGATGTATAAACTGATCGCGCTCGACATGGACGGTACACTACTCAATAGCCAAAAGCAGATCTCTCCACGCACTAAGCAAGCCATTGCCCAAGCTCGTCAGCAAGGTATTCACGTTGTGCTTGCCTCAGGCCGTCCGCTTGATGGTATGCGCAGTAAGCTCGAAGAGCTAAATTTAACCAGTGATAACGACTATGTGCTCTATTACAACGGTTCAATGGTAGCCAACGTGGCGAGCGGGCAGATTATTCATCAACAAATCTTAGATGGAAAATCAGCGAAACGTGTTGCTCGTCTTGCACAAGAATGGGGACTCAATACCCATGCGTTTAGCCAGATTCATGGTTTGATAACACCTAAAACGAGCCAATATACCGAAGTTGAAGCCACAATTAATGGTGTATCAATCACCGAAATGGATTTTGAGCAATTAGAAGATAATCATCCAATCATTAAGAGCATGATTGTGGGAGAGCCGGAAAAACTCAGCCAAGCGATCAGCCACTTGCCTGCTGAATGGCGTAACGACTTCACTGTGGTACAAAGTGCCCCTTTCTTTCTAGAGTTTCTGAATATAGGTAGTAACAAAGGAGTAGGAGTAAAAGCAATTGCAGAACATTTAGGTATAGACGCCTGTGAGGTTATTTGTATGGGCGATGCGGAAAACGACCACCACATGCTCGAATATGCAGGATTGGGGATTGCGATGGCCAATGCTATGGAAGAAACCAAACGTATTGCGGATCACATAACGCTCAGTAATGATCAAGATGGAGTCGCCGTTGCGATTGAGCACTTTGTTCTAGGCTGCCTAAGCGAAGCTTAATATTTTGCAGGTAAGGCGATCTCGCCTTACCTTATCAGCTCTGCTGGGCTAACTTCAACACACATGCTTTACCTTGCAGTAACGCGTATTCGCTGCTTCCTCCAGGAATCAACACACAGATCGTTTGTGCTTCTTTCTGAGCTTGTAAAAGTAGCGTGCTCAATTCGGTTGAAGAGTAAAAACCTTGTCGCTGAGCATCACGCCGGCAAAGATCAATAAACGCAAATGGACAATCTTGCGTATGCAAGATCAATTCAGCTTGTTGCATGTGCCGTAGAGCCTTCAGTGAAAGCAATTCAACGTCACATCCAAATTCGATCCAAGTCACGGCAGTGCACTTATCTACCACCCCATCCAGAGATTGAATATATATGCGTTCTAGAACTTCTCTGCTTGAAGCATTTTTCACTTCTGGGTGAGCAAAAAAACGCTCCCAAAATTGCCGACGCAGATCAACACTCGGCAGAAAGTCTTTAATCGAATTGCGTTTTGATGCCCCAAAATCGGCAAGCAATCCAAGGTTTTGCGCTAACACGGATTCGATGGTTTCACGAATATTACGAATCAGGACCGGAGAGGCACCACCACTAGAAATTGCCAGTTGGATCCGCCCCCGCTCGATCATAGATGGTGTAATAAAATCGCAATAGGGTTGATCATCAACCACATTCACTAAAATCCCCTGCTCTTTCGCATCCTTGTGTACCTGATGATTAAGCTCTGGATTGTCTGTGGTTGCCCACACCTGCACGTAACGTTTTTCTAACCAGTGAGATGAATAAAAATGCTGAATCCAATGACATTTCCCTTCCTGTATCCAGCCTTGTAATGCTGGCGCAACCTGCGGAGAAATCACGGTTACTTTGGCATCCGCTCTCAATAGTGCATCAATTTTTCGGCAAGCCACCTCACCACCGCCGACCACCAATACCGGTTTATTCGTCAGATCCAAAAACAACGGAAAATAGCGCATAGTACTTCTTATGGTTTGTCTATCCTTAACTGCAAACCATGCTACCAAAATTGGAGCAGAAAAAGCATCTCATAAAAAAATGAAATAAAATCTGTGCAAATTTCACCCATTATTTAGTGTATATCACCAATCCTTAACAAAGTTACAGAACTATTAATTAGAACTCTGTTCCATTTTCGTTATGCCATTCTGTTGCACCATTCTGTCACCCAGTTGCACTATTTACATTAATTTAACAATTGTTCATTCTTGGCGCAGTTAGGGGATTGATGAAAAGCAACTCTTTTCAACTGTAATTTGAGAAATTGTTCATCCTTACCTACGCTTACAACTGGTTGATTTGTCAATGTGCAACTACATCAGCAGCAACCTATAACTAAAGAAACACAACATAAATGAACCCTTGTATCAGGTGTCACCTGGTCAAAAACGGATCAAACAGGAAGGATACAAATGGCGACTAAACTCACTGTTCTTGCTTCTGTCATTGCGGCCTCATCGGCGCTAATGACTTATTCGGCATCCGCCGCAGAAAGCACACTAGACAAAGTGTTATCACAAGGTTTTATTACTTGTGGCGTCAGTACAGGTTTACCAGGGTTTTCTAACCCTAATGCAAAAGGGGATTGGGAAGGGATTGATGTTGAGTATTGCCAAGCGCTTGCAGCTGCTGTGCTCGGCGATAAAACTAAGGTTAAATTCGTTCCTCTCACCGCGAAAGAACGTTTCACTGCACTACAATCAGGTGAAATTGATGTTCTGTCGCGTAACACCACATGGACTCTGCAGCGTGATAGCGCTCTGGGCCTTAACTTTGTTGGCGTGAACTACTACGATGGCCAAGGCTTTATGGTGAAAAAAGACTTGGGGATCAAAAGCGCGAAAGAGCTGGATGGAGCCTCTGTGTGTGTCCAATCTGGAACCACTACAGAACTCAACCTCGCGGATTATTTCCGCAATAACGGCATGAAATACAAACCGGTGGTATTTGATACCTCAGCACAAACCTCAAAAGGCTTTGATGCTGGTCGTTGTGACGTGCTCACTACCGACCAGTCCGGCTTGTATGCTCTCCGCCTAAATCTAGAAAAACCAGATGCAGCGGTCGTTCTTCCCGAAATCATTTCTAAAGAACCTTTGGGACCCGTTGTACGCCAAGATGATGATAAATGGTTCAACGTTGCTAAATGGGTTCTTTACGCGATGGTCAATGCGGAAGAGTACGGCATCACCTCAAAAAATGTTGATGAGATGATGAAATCCGAGAACCCAGAAGTAAAACGTATCTTAGGTCTTGATGGTCCGAAAGGTACTGGCCTCGGCATCCGAGATGACTGGAGCTATCAGATTGTCAAACAAGTAGGTAACTACGGCGAAAGCTTTGAGCGCACTGTTGGCTCCGGCTCTCCACTAAAAATTGACCGCGGCGTAAATGCTCTTTGGAATGCAGGCGGTTTTATGTATGCGCCACCTATCCGTTAATCAACACTCATAACAATACCTGATCACCTTGAAGTTTCAGTACGTCATCTTTGCAACTTGCGTACTGAAGCTTCAAGCCAAAAAGGAAATCGTATTTAGCCATTCGCTAGATATAAATGGATAAGAGGTTACAGCTGTATGAAACCTACAAATACCCCTGCGTCTCAACCTTATGACGCACATTCAAAGCATGTCAATTTGCTTTATAACCCAACTTTTCGATCTGTTCTTTTTCAGCTAATAGCTGTATGTGCCTTAGGCTTTTTTCTATACACCATAGTAAACAATGCCTTAAATAACCTTGAATCCCGAGGTATTGCCACAGGATTTGCTTTTCTAGACCATGTCGCTGGATTTGGCATTAGCCAATCTTTAGTGGACTATGATGAAACCTACAGCTATGGCCGTACTTTTTTGGTCGGTCTACTCAACACTGCCCTAGTTTCTGTATTAGGGATTTTTTTCGCCACATTGTTAGGGTTTGCTTTAGGTATTGCCCGACTCTCCACGAACTGGCTCATCAGTCGTCTCGCTGCGGTGTATATTGAAACGTTCCGTAATATCCCACTTCTTCTGCAAATTTTCTTTTGGTATTTCGTTGTGCTACAAGCGCTACCTTCAGCCAAAAATAGCATGCACCTTGGCGAATGGCTCTATCTCAATGTTAAAGGCCTCTACTTAGCCAAACCGATTTTTGAATCGGGTAGCTTATGGGTATTTATTTCTCTCCTTACGGGGATCGCTGCTTGTTGGTTGTTGAGCATTTGGGCCAATAACCGTCAACGATTAACTGGGCAACAAACACCAATGGGAAGATACATACTCATTGGTTGCGTTGGTTTCCCTCTCTTGGTTTATTTTTTACTCGGCCAACCAATTAGTGCGGAATACCCTGCATTACGTGGATTCAATTTCCAAGGCGGGCTCACCGTTTTACCTGAACTCGCGGCATTACTTGTTGCACTTACTATTTATACCGCTTCATTTATTGCCGAAATTGTACGCTCAGGCATTAACGCAGTGAGCCATGGCCAAACCGAAGCTGCGATGTCACTGGGATTACCGCGCTCAAAAACCTTGAAACTGGTCATTATTCCGCAAGCTTTGCGCATCATTATCCCGCCGCTAACTAGCCAATATCTGAACTTAACCAAAAACTCCTCTCTTGCAATGGCGATTGGTTACCCTGATTTGGTTTCTGTTTTTGCCGGTACCACTCTCAACCAAACAGGCCAAGCCATTGAAATCATCTCAATGACCATGTTGGTTTATCTGAGTTTGAGCTTACTCACCTCAGCACTCATGAATTTATACAACCGAAAAGTCGCTTTGGTGGAGAGATAATTATGAAGACACATCAATTTCAACCAAGCTTGCCGCCACCAAGTAACACCACAGGACTTATTGGCTGGTTACGGAAAAATTTGTTCAATGGCCCCTTTAATATCCTAGCGACATTGATATTAGGCTATTTTGCACTGCAAGGTCTTTGGCATATTTTCCACTGGGCAATTCTCGATGCCAACTGGAATGGCACCACTCGTAACGACTGCACTCTTGATGGAGCATGTTGGGTATTCATCAGCACACGCTGGGAGCAGTTTATGTACGGCTTCTACCCTGCGGCAGAATTGTGGCGACCACGACTCTTTTTCATCACTCTAGCGATTTTCGTAGCACTGCTTGCGTATGAGAAAACACCGAAAAGAGGTTGGATCTGGCTTGTTTTTGTCAACATCTACCCTTTCTTCGCCGCCATACTGTTATATGGTGGAGTGTTTGGTCTGGAAGTGGTTGAAACACATAAATGGGGCGGCTTACTCGTCACCTTGATCATTGCCTTGGTCGGCATCATTGTCTCACTGCCGATAGGTGTTGCACTTGCCTTAGGACGTCGTTCCGATATGCCGATCATTCGCAGTTTATGTACTGTGTATATTGAAGTGTGGCGTGGTGTTCCACTCATTACCGTACTGTTTATGGCTTCTGTAATGCTACCGCTATTTTTATCTGAAGGCTCTGAGATCAATAAACTGCTTCGCGCCTTAATTGGGGTAGTCATGTTCAGTGCCGCTTATATGGCCGAAGTGATTCGTGGGGGCTTGCAAGCCATCCCGAAAGGTCAATATGAGGCTGCGGATGCACTCGGGCTCAGTTATTGGAAAAAGATGGGGCTGATCATTTTACCGCAGGCTCTAAAAATCACTATCCCATCGATCGTGAATACCTTTATCGGGCTGTTTAAAGACACCAGCCTAGTTTTGATTATTGGTATGTTCGATGTTTTAGGTATTGGTCAATCCGCCAACACCGACCCTAATTGGCTCGGTTTTGCCACAGAAAGTTATGTTTTTGTCGCGTTAGTGTTCTGGGTCTTCTGCTTTGGCATGTCAAGATATTCGATTTGGCTTGAAGGCAAGCTCCACACCGGTCACAAACGATAAGTCACTCTCAAGGAACGAATTATGACGCAACAACTCAACCAAGAATTTATGATTCAAATTAAAGACATGAACAAATGGTATGGTCAATTTCATGTTCTAAAGAACATCAATTTGAATGTCAAAAAAGGGGAAAAAATCGTTATTTGTGGACCTTCCGGCTCTGGAAAATCCACCATGATCCGCTGCATTAACCGACTCGAAGAACATCAAAAGGGACAGATCATCGTGGCGGGTAATGAATTAACGGAAGATTTGAAAAACATCGAACTGGTGCGCCGTGAAGTCGGGATGTGCTTTCAGCACTTCAATCTTTTCCCGCATTTGACAGTTCTGGAAAACTGCACCCTCGCGCCAATTTGGGTAAAGAAAATGCCTAAAGATAAAGCGGAAGAAATTGCGATGAAATACCTATCGCGAGTACGCATTCCTGAACAAGCGGATAAATATGCAGGACAACTTTCAGGCGGTCAGCAACAACGTGTAGCCATCGCTCGTTCTCTGTGCATGAGTCCACAAGTGATGCTCTTTGACGAACCCACCTCAGCTCTCGACCCTGAAATGGTTCGTGAAGTGCTAGATGTTATGGTCGAACTTGCCGAAGAAGGCATGACCATGCTGTGTGTAACCCATGAGATGGGATTTGCAAAAGAAGTAGCGGACCGCGTCATCTTCATGGATGCAGGAGAAATCATTGAAGAAAATAACCCCAAAGAATTCTTCGAGAATCCACAATCGGACCGTACACAAAACTTCTTAGCCCAGATATTGCACCACTAAGAGTGAAAGATTCACCAGTCACCAAAGATTCAGAAGCGTTAAACGCTTCTGAATTCTTTTAAAATCATAGAAATAAAATAATTACATTCAGCCAACTCAATGAAATATCGTGTTACAACTCCACATAACGTTAACAAGCGAATTTGATTATTATTGATTTAGACAGATCAAGGGGCTTGAAATTTATGGCATTGAGCCTCATAACTGTCCCTGTAGCAATCAGTACTTTCAACAGAGGAAAAGTATGAATACGCCAATGTTTACCAGAACTTCCGGCATGGAACGTACTCTCGAAACCAACAAAGTTTTGAAGAATACCTACTTCCTGCTTTCTATGACCCTAGTCACCAGTGCTATTGCAGCGATGGCGACCATGGCTATCGGCATCTCTCCTATCTTTGCTTTGGTGATGCAGTTGGCTGCCATTGGCATTCTGTTCTTCGTAATGCCAAAAGCGATTAACTCTTCATCAGGTATCGTATGGACATTCGTCTTTACTGGATTGATGGGTGGTGCTCTTGGCCCAATGCTGAATTTCTATGCTGCGATGCCAAATGGCCCAATCGTAATTGCGCAAGCCCTTGGCTTAACCGGTATGGTATTTTTAGGTCTGTCGGCTTACACGATTACCAGCAAGAAAGATTTCTCTTTCATGCGTAACTTCCTGTTTGCGGGCCTGATCATTGTGATTGTTTCTTCATTGATCAATATCTTTGTTGGCTCAAGCGTTGCGCATCTGGCTATCAGTGGTGCCTCAGCACTGCTCTTCTCTGGTTTCATTCTGTTTGATACTAGCCGTATTGTACGTGGTGAAGAAACCAACTACATTTCAGCAACAATTTCTATGTACTTGAATATCCTGAACCTGTTCACAAGTTTGCTGAGCATTCTGGGTATCATGAACGACGATTAATTCGCCGCTCAATGAGTCTCTCAGCCCGATGGATAACATCGGGCTTTTTTATACTTGAGCCCAACCTTGAGCTTCGCTACCCTATGCGAAAATTTCCAATCACAGAAACTCATCATGCTTGAATATCAAGGCCAAACTATCGAAACCGACGCACAAGGCTACCTTCTCGACTTTACTCAATGGGAAGAGGGAATGATCGCGCTATTGGCGCAGCAAGAAGGGATTGAACTCACGGACGCTCATTTAGAAGTTGTGCATTTCGTACGCCGCTTCTACGAGGAGTTTAAGACCTCACCAGCCATTCGTATGCTAGTGAAAGCGATGGAAAAGGAACACGGCCCAGATAAAGGCAACAGCAAATACCTGTTCAAGCTCTTTCCTAAAGGCCCAGCAAAACAAGCCACCAAGCTTGCCGGATTACCAAAACCTGCCAAGTGTTTGTAAATACTTAACAATTGATGGCAATTGGCGAAGCTTCTCGATAGATTTTCGCCAATTTTACTCACTATAAAATTTCAAAACCGGGGTAATCTTTTTCTGGTTCGCAACTTGAGCGAATCACTTGCTTAACATGGGCTGTTTTGGGGCCAACCTGCAGCCACTCATACAAACCATCAAGTTTTTCAGGTAAACCACAAGCCACAACTTCCACATCCCCATCATGGAGATTTTTCGCATACCCCGTCAAGCCTAATTTCAAACCTTGGTGTGCAGTATGGTAGCGAAACCCCACCCCTTGCACATGGCCAGACACTATGAATATGTCGCATTTTGTTACCATCGCATTACCCCCTAAATCAAGCGAATGATATACTCCGCACTGCATAACCTTTCTGATGCCCTATTCACCAGAACACGAGTCGTAACTATGAAAGAGATCCCCTTTCGTTGGATAGATAAATATCTCATCCATCTCAAAATTCAAGAAAAATTCTATCTGTTATTTTTACTACCTATAGCAGCACTAGTAATCGTCACTTTAGCACTCGATAGTGCCGCTGATTTGATGTTGCAACAGCTCTATCGCCAAGAATTGCTCTTGATGAAAGATCTTATCGAAGCAGGCTCACTCACAAAACAACAAGTCTCTTCAATAATAGCTGACTCTGACACTATTGTTTTTGGTAGTGGTGCAGAGGCCATTTCAGTGATGGATGGGGCATTTAGTTTGACCATGCAACACGATGTAGATCTATGGCATACCTTAACCTTACACCACTGGTTAGTGATCGTGATTACCTTGCTGACGATGGCCGCTGGGGTTTACTACATCATGACTTTCATTGGTGGCGCCATGTTCTCTCTGCACAAAGCCCTTGAGACACTAGAGAAAGGTAACTTGACCTATCGTATGAACTACTTCCCAGTGCGTGATGAGTTCAGTGAAATTGCGATTACTTTCGATAAAGTGGCTGATCGTGAACAAAGACTGGTTCACTCCATTCAAGAGTCAGTTGCACTGATGCAACAGATCAGCTCAGACCTTAATTTATCAGCGCAAAGTAGCGCAACGGCATCAGAGAGCCAGCAAGAACATCTCAATTCTCTGGCCAGTGCGACAGAGCAAATGGCTTCCACTATTCGGGAAGTGGCAGGCCTTGCTCAAGATTCTAGCCAACAAACTGAAGAAGCTAAACGTGTGGCGCACTCTGGCCAAGCAAAAGTGACTCAAACCCTTACATCGGTTGGGAAATTAGCTAATGAAATCGGTTCGGCATCTCATGCCGTAGTCGAGCTCGATACCAATGCAGCAAAAATTGATGCGGTGGTGACTACGATTAATGCGATTTCAGAACAGACCAATCTGCTCGCTTTAAATGCGGCAATCGAAGCGGCACGCGCTGGTGAACAAGGCCGCGGTTTTGCTGTGGTAGCGGATGAAGTGCGAGCACTTGCCGGCAGAACGCAAAGCGCTACAGTTGAAATCCAATCTATGATTGAGGCATTGCAGCGTAACAGCCAATCTTTGACTCAGCTTATGCAAGTGACGGTCACCAGTGCAAATCAAGGTCATCAGCTAATGAGTGAGGTGAGTGGTGAAATTAATGCCCTTGCCCAGAAGAACCAGTCTATCTCTGACAGTAGTGTGCAAATTGCCACGGCCTCAGAAGAGCAAGGCGTGGTAGCCGATAATATCGCAGCGAGTGTGGAAGAGATCCGCCAACAAGCCTCTGGGATTCACAAAACGATTCAATCTACAACGCATACCATCAAACAGCTGCGCCAACAAAGTGATCAGCTGGAACGATTGTTAACTGGGCTTAACGCCTAATTCTGGAGCCGCTAACGCGGCTCTTTTCTTTTGCTTTTCACACTCAGTTCCACGACAATAGCCGCCCATTTCTATTTCCATCAGAGTAGCGTAATGACTCCTGCAATTTATTTGGTCAAAGGCCGTGACAAATCTTTGCGTCGTAAACATCCCTGGATCTTTTCTCGTGGGATCAGCAAAGTCGAAGGGACTCCTGAGTTGGGTGAGACCATCGATGTTTATTCCTTTGAGGGTAAATGGTTAGCGAAAGCCGCCTACTCGCCACACTCACAAATCACCGCACGCGTATGGAGCTTCGAGCAACAACCCATTGATCGTGATTTCTTCATTAAGCGTATCGAGCAAGCACAATTGCTGCGTAACGATATTATTGAGCGTGATGGCTTAACCGGTTATCGCTTAATTGCTGCAGAATCTGACGGTCTACCAGGCATTACTATCGACAAATATCAAGATTATCTCGTTTGTCAGTTACTGAGTGCTGGTGCGGAATACCAAAAGCAGACCTTAGTTGAAGCATTAGTTCACTGCTTCCCTGGGTGCCATATCTATGAGCGTTCCGATGTTGCGGTACGTAAGAAAGAAGGCTTGGAAGAGCGCGTTGGTGTACTTCATGGTGAATTACCACCCAAATCGGTCGTCATTGAAGAAAATGGTGTCAAGATCAGCGTTGATATTGTAGGTGGACACAAAACGGGTTTCTATCTGGATCAGCGAGACAGCCGTTTCCAATCCATGAAATACGTGAAAGATAAAGAAGTGCTGAACTGTTTCTCTTACACCGGCGGTTTCGGCTTGTACGCACTAAAAGGTGGAGCAAAACGTGTGATCAACGCTGATGTATCTCAACCGGCGTTAGATACTGCCAAACTCAATGCGGAATTGAACGAATTTGATATCAGCAAAAAACGGGCGGTGTTCTTAAACGCTGATGTGTTTAAGTTGCTGCGCGAATACCGTGACCAAGGTACGCGTTTTGATGTGGTGGTAATGGATCCGCCGAAATTTGCTGAATCTAAAGCTCAATTAGATGGTGCATGTCGTGGTTACAAAGACATCAACATGCTGGCGATGCAGATTCTAAAGCCAGGTGGCACACTGCTGACTTATTCTTGTTCTGGTTTGATGGATCAAGTGCTCTTCCAAAAAATCATTGCGGATGCCGCCCTTGATGCGGGTCGTGATGTGAAATTTGTCGAGCGCTTTGAGCAAGCGGCCGATCACCCAACGGATACCGCTTACCCTGAAGGCTTCTACCTGAAAGGTTTCGCTTGTAAAGTCCTGTAATAGCTAGGGCAAACGAAGTTCATGTAGAGTAAAACGGTCTCAACTGAGACCGTTTTCTATTTGCCACTCTTCACTTTTGACAACTCGGTTACGACCCAGTTGCTTTGCGGTCAACAGCGCATGATCCGCAAGTTTGAGCACCGTTTCATAACATTCTGCTTGTTGAGACTCCGCGAAACCTATACTCACCGTCACAGTGAGCCGTGAGTCAACTGTCGAGAAATCCACCTGTTCGATTACGCGCCTCAGCTGTTCAAAATAACTCCAAGCCTCTTGTTGAGGACCAAAATACAAGACCGTAAATTCCTCGCCCCCCCAGCGGGCAACTTTCGTTTTGTCCCCGACATATTTCAGTAACTGCTGTGAAACAGACACGATCACCTGATCTCCAATGATATGGGAATAACGATCATTAATCTGTTTGAAGTGGTCAATGTCCAATACTGCGATACAAAGCGGCAGATCGGGCAGTCGAGTAAATGCCTGTTTAAGAGACATATCAAACGCGCGGCGATTGGCGAGTCCAGTCAATTCATCTTCTTTGGACAACCGTTCAAATTTATCGGCTTGAAAACGTAGTTTCTGAGTTTGGAGAGCGACTTGTTCAACGAGGTACTTCTCTCGCCGTTTCATCACTCTAATCCGCCACATCACCACAGAAACCGATAAGGCGATGACCATCAGTATTGCCAAGACGATAACTTCTTTACGCTGCCAAAGATGAGGTTCAATGGTGAAACTATAGCTATACGCAGCGTCATTCCATTCACCATAGGGATACCGAGCACTCACGAAAAACTGGTAATCCCCTGGCTCTTGGTTGGTGTATTCAGCTAACGTATTGTGGCCTCGGTAAGACCAATTTTGGTCAAAGCCTTGCAGTTTGGTTCGGTACTGCAATCGCTCAGACATGACAAAACCCAGTCCAACATAATCAAAGCTGATTCGATTAGTCCCTGCTGGAGCACTATGTTGTAACTCAGGATTAATGCTTTCACTATCAAAACTGACCGACTCTAAAACCACAGGTAAACGTAATTCACTTAGTTGCTGTAAGCGTTGAACTTTAATACTAGCCACCCCTTTGGCGGTGGCAAAAAGCAACTCACCATTCGGTAGGCTTGCCGCAGCAGGATTCGTTCCACCATTCGCCTGACTGGTTGCCATCCCGTCACCTTCATCAAAGTGCTCAAATTCAATCTCATTGCCTATTCCGTCCGCAACGGCCTGCATCTGCTCATAATTCAGCTTCCAAACTCCACGATTACTGGATAACCAAACATGACCTTCATTATCTCGCAGCATTTGAAAAAATTTATCGATCGGCAATCCTGCCGAGCGGCCAACCAAAGACAAACGGCCATCACTGAGGCGATAACGCACCATTCCTCGGTCGGTCGCCATCCAAACGTAATCTGGTTCCATATAGAAACCAAACACATATTGAGCTTGCTCCATTTGACTCAAATTAACTGGATGGATCTGACCTTGAACATCAAAATAAGCAACCCCTACGGCACTTCCTACCCATAATTGGCCTTTGGCATCCAGAGCTAGAGCCATGATGTAGTCGTCCGGTAGAAGTGAATTGCTTTTGTTATAAGTGGTGAGCTTACCTTGAGGCGAGCGTTTCACAATGCCATTGGGGGTTCCAATCCATAGGTTGTTTTTATCATCTTCAACAATTGCTCTCACCTCATTACTTGGCAAGCCATCATTTTCATCCAATATCCGGGTGATAAAGCCCTTTCTCCAAAGCAGTAAGCCTTGTTGCACACTACCAACCCAAATCCCCCCATCGACAGAATTAGACTTGGCTAAACTCAAAACGGAGGGACGTGTACCCACTTTCTGGCGCATTGCATCGTGCGCGAGTCCATCCTCAATGATGCTTAATCCACTACTGGTGCCGACAATCACGCGCTGATCATCAAGAGGGAGTATGGCGCGGACATAATTACCAACCAAACCCTTGTCACTGTTGATATTGATAAAAGGAGCATCACGTAAACGCATCAAGCCCGCATTTGTACCAACCCAAATGCTACCTTCGATATCCTGATACCAAGATAAAACTCGGCTATGCGGCAAACCACGATTGGGTTCTAAAAATTGCAGCTGTTGATTTTTAAGTCGAGCGATACCACGGTTAACCGTTCCAATCCACCAATTCCCCACACGGTCTTGCTCTGCCAAAGTAACCGATTCTTTCTCTAAAGGTACAAACAGTGATTGAAAGCGACCCTCTTTTTCAAGCCATACGCCGTGCTCAGTCGCAATCACTAACGCTCGTTCTAAACTAAGGGAAACATAGTTAATTCGTTGATAACGTCCATTGGGCAAATCGACAACCGAAGGTTTGAAGTTGTCAAAACGGTACAACCCTTTATCGGTGGCCGCAAACACGACACCTTGCGGGTTTTTTACTAATCGATAAGCACTAACATCCGTTAACAACCAACGATCTGGACCATATCCTTCACTTCCTAAAGCGGGACGAACCATAACCCCCATACCTTCAATCGCAAGCCACAGGTTTTGTTCGTCATCAATCAAAGCACCATTGACCAAACTGGGCGCGGGGCTAAAAGGATACCAACCATAGCTCAATCGTTGTGTGATGCTTCCTCGCGCTCCCGCCACCAGCAAACCATTACCATTCATAGGTAATAAGGTTCGTGTGCCTGAATCTTCCATCCCTGTTTGTGGGCTACGGTCAAACAGCTCAAAACTGATGCCGTTATAACGTACAACGCCTTCCCAAGTAGCGAACCATAAATAGCCATCTCGTGTCTGAGCAATACTATTGATGCTGTTGTGTGGCAAACCATCCGTTGATGTCCATGTTTCCACAAAATAATCGGAAATGTGCTCTACGACAGCCTGAGCTGAAGAGCTCATGAGCAGTAACCCCGCTGAGCATACCTGCAGCCAATAGCAAGCCAAAAGTCTATGTACTTTCATTATTCTAATTGTCCTTCATGTCAGAAACGGCGACTGTCTCAAGTCCTCACGATTTCAGGCATTAGTCTGGAAAATTTTATCTGCCCCCAGAATTCGAGCGCAACGCAAATAACCGTATCATCGAAATCAATGAACGGGTCTCTTGTTATATTTGTTGCTAGCCTTTATTGACTCAAACGAACCATTGCATTAGTGAATAGTTCAGATCTTACTGACGTTGTCTGACGATGGTGGCATTCCTTCGTTGCTGATTAATCCTTTGTTTTTATCTTCCGGCAAGAGTTCAATATTTTTTATTGGGACGTCAATCAAAGCGGTTAATTATCTATTTTTTGATCACAGAATTCATGGGGATTATGTCAATATTGTCGCAGAGAGTTAATTATGAGAAATAAACTCAACCTTTGATTTTGAATAAAAATACATCGAAATGACCAGATTACTACCATGAAGTTAAGACTGCGGTTCAAGACTTGCTTCAATGCGCCTGAAATAATCTATTATCGGCAGGCCAACATAAATGACGTCAAGAACATAAAGATCTAAATACCCTTATTAATCGTCTCTATTTGTTTGGCGAGCAACCATCTACACTATCCGCACACCAAGCCAAACAGACTAGTCATCTTAATTAAGGAAATGAAAATGATTGCTATCGGACAAACCCTCCCAAATGTTCAACTTAGCCAACGCACCGCGGAAGGTACGTTGACGCATTCAGTACATACTCTATTTGCAAACAAAAAAGTCGTGCTGTTTGCTGTTCCAGGAGCTTTTACTCCAACATGCTCTGAAGCGCATTTGCCCGGTTATGTCGTACTTGCAGACAAATTTAAAGAGAAAGGCGTTGATTTGATTGCTTGCGTTTCCGTCAATGACGCCTTTGTCATGAAGGCATGGGGGGAAAACCAAAATGCGAGTGAGATACTCATGTTAGCCGATGGTGATGCCTCTTTTACGCAGGCTCTCGGGCTAGAAATGAACACTGGGAGTTTTGGTGGAATCCGGTCACAACGCTACGCGATGGTAATTGAGAATAATGTGGTGACGTTACTCAATGTAGAACCACCTAAAACATTCGAGTTGAGTAAAGCTGAAACCATTCTCGCCAGTCTTTAATTCAATCTGCACTCCTCCTGACTCATTTGTCGAGGAGGAGTGCTTAGCCATCTCGCGTTTAGATAACGGGGTACGATTCCAAAAGCTGCTTAGCTTGCTCAAAATCAAAGTTTTCAATCGCATTGATCAGCGCGGTTTGTTGGGTTGAATCCCACGCGGTTACTTGTCGAATCGGTTTACACAAATTAAGCGCGATAACATCATAATCTTTAATCGCTTGCTGAAGTTGTTGGTACCACGCCGTTGAGTCAAAGTTTTTATCCAACTCCGAATGACTATGCAACTTATCCCACGCTAAAAGTTCTTCATTAACCTGTGTCAGTATGGTTTGAGTTTGCTCTAGCTGTGTTGAGGCTGGTTCAACCTGTTCGCATAAGCCTTGTTCCATCTCCGAAGCAATCTTAGCCAACTCATCTAAGCCTAAGTTGGCGGCAGACCCTTTTAAGGTATGAGCGACACGAGTTGCAGACTCCCAATCTTGCTCTGTAATCAGGGCTGGGATTCTCGCCAACTCTTGCTGCTGGCTTGTAATAAAATGACGCAGAATTTCAAAATATCGCTGTTGGTTCCCTCCAATCCGGTAAATCGCCTGTTCAACATCAATACCAGTTAACTTAGGAAGATCTCGCGCAGAAGAAGTCGTTAATTCGTTTGCCCTATCTCTAGGCCTTATTGCTGATTCTTCGAGTATCAACTCCTCTTGCAAAAATTGTTTTAGGACTGAATAAAACTTATCAATATCAATAGGTTTTGAAAGGTGATCATTCATGCCAGCTTGAGTACAACGTTCAATATCCACCGTCATTGCATTCGCCGTCATTGCCACAATGGGAAGTTCTTTCCATCGTTTATCTGCACGAAGGCGCTTAGTGGCAGTAATTCCATCCATCACTGGCATCTGCATATCCATGAGAACAAGATCAAAACGAGCTTGCTCAATCTTCTCTAACGCTTCTTGGCCATTATTGGCAATCGTAACCCTGAGTCCTGTATCTTGAAGCAAACCAAGTGCAACTTCCTGGTTCACTTCATTATCTTCAACTAAGAGAATGCTCTTTCCTTTGAAATTGGGTTTACTGTGTGGATGGTGTTCTGAATGTTTATGTCTGACATGTTCAATACCGTAGCTGGTTACGATCGCATCCAACAAATTGGAGGGATTCACAGGCTTAACGATAAGTGCATCAACCAGTTTGCCATTTTCTCCATCGAGATTAATGTCACGTCCATACGCGGTAACAAGGAAACATTTCGTTTTTTCACGAAGACCAAGCGATTGCACTCGGGTCAATAGCTCAATGCCGTTCATTCCTGGCATATTCCAGTCAACAAATAACATATCAAATTTCTTGTGCTGAATTTCTGACAACGCTTCAAACCCGTTACTCACAGTCACGACATTAAAGCGCATCGCCGTAAGTAATGAGTCCAAAATGTTACGGGCAGAATCGTTATCATCCACCACCAACACTCGTTTATCTGCCAACCCATGTACAGGCTGAGCAATATCGCGCATTTTTGCTTCTTGTAAGCCACAGACGACTGAAAATTCAAAGATGGATCCCTCTCCCTCCGTACTGCGAACTGAGATCTGCCCCCCCATCAGCTCGACCAACTGTTTGCTGATACTCAAACCCAATCCGGTACCACCATATTGTCGGGTAATACTGCTATCGGCTTGTGAGAAGGCGTTAAATAAATCGGTGAGCTTTTCTTTCGCGATGCCAATTCCCGTATCTTTAACTGCAAAACCCAGCGTGACGTACTGATCATTGAGTTGGCTTACACGAGCGGTAATCACAATTTCACCTTGGTGAGTAAATTTCACCGCATTGCCACACAAGTTAACGATGACTTGCCCAAGACGTAGGGGATCACCAATCAGCCCCAAAGGAATATGGGGGTCGATGTCCATCAAAAACTCAATACCTTTCTCCTGGGCTTTCAATGAAATCACCGCAGTGACGTTATCCAACACATCATCGAGATTGAAATCAATTCGTTCCACATTGAGTTTTCCCGCTTCTATTTTTGAAAAATCGAGAATGTCATTAATGATGCCCAACAAATTTTTGGCCGATTCATTAATTCGGGTAACGTACTTACGTTGCGTGGTATCTAATTTAGTATTCAATGCCAAGTGTGCCATGCCTAGAATGGCGTTCATGGGCGTGCGAATCTCATGGCTCATATTAGCCAAAAAATCCCCTTTGGCTTGACTCATCGCATCTGCCGCATCTTTGGCTTCACGCAGTTCCTGCTCCATGACTTTACGCTCAGTGAGATCAAGCAGCAGGCCTACTATGCCATTCACTTTATCGGCTCTATCACCGAATGAAGCTTCATACACCAGCATTTCGTGCTGTATACCTTTGTGATCTATCATGGATATTTCATAGTTTTGGCTACTTTGCTGCTGGGTGAGCAATGCATGAGCTTGAGCAAAACAATCCGCAACGCAATCCGGAAAAATTTCTTGTGGCTGTTTACCAATCACTTCGTTGCTTTCCAACCCAACCATCTCGAGAAACTGGGCATTCACGGTTAAGAAAGTGCCATTCGCACTTAAGCAATACATAGGATTCGGAGTGGCATCTAAAATCTCTTGGTTGAGTTGGGACTGCTCAAGCACTTTTCGTTCAGCTAAACGTTGAAGTTCAGCATTTTGCGTCAATTGAATCGCCACAGAAAGATCATCCAGCATTTGTGACAACCAGTGGTACTGCTGAATACTGATCATCCCCACTGTGCCCAACTCAAGGAGTGCAATAGGCTGCGAGTTCACGTGCAAAGGCAAATAATAGACTTCATTCAGCGCTATCGTTCCTGATGCAGAGACCACTTGGTAATTGCCTCCAAGCGCTTTCATGGCATAAGGCTTTCCAGAACGTAGCACACTAAAATACGTGGTTGTGGGATCACTGTATTCACGCAGAGCCAACTCCGCTTGGCCGACTCCTGCCACACGAGTAAGAATGCCATCACGGTAGATATACAGTCCGATCAATTCAACGGGGAACTGATGCAATAAAAATTGTGTTACCTGTTGACACAGCGCTTCCGTTGTTGGGTTATTTCTGATGATGATATTGAAATCTTTCACCAAGGTATTAAAACTCAACTGCTCAGCAATATGGTGAAATACCACGTTTAAGCTATCGATAAAACGCTGTAGCTCGCCATACGCTTTTTGTGTGAGCGTAAACTCGTAATCTTCACTGCGTACCTGTTTGACCACCGTTTTAAGTAAGGTGGTTAATGGGGCGATGTATACAATCCAAAGCAAGATAAAAGAAGCGATGATCGCCGCCAATAAAACCGCCACCAGAATCAGGTTTAGCCTTTCGTAATACAGTGCCTGTTCATCCACCGCTTTCATTTGAGATTCAATGCGCTGAACGATATTGGCGTGCGCAGAACCAATCGCGGCCATAATTTTGGCTTTTTCGAGAAAATATTTTTCACTGTAGAGCAGAGAGCGCGCATAGTTCAGATCTGGTTCACCTGTGTAGCGATACTCGCCTTGAAACTCTTTTTTCCATCCTGTTACGGCCATAAACGCTTCACGTTCTAACGCAACAAGCTGATCGGATAAAGCTAAAGCATTTTGTAATTCTAAAAATTCTACAGAATCGATGCCTGACTGACGAATACGCTCAATGAGCGATGGATAGTGATCAGGAGAGGTCGGCTCCTGAGCTTTGCTGTCATTAAGTACAACCACATCCCAGAATTCATAGTCATTGTTCACCGGTGCTGGCAACTTACCATTACGGACATCCAACACCTGATTAAATAAGCGCAACCAGCGTTCATTTCCTGTACTGGCGTAGGCACGTGCAAACTTGGTCAAATGATCGGAGCTTTGCTTTAGCTCTTGAGATAAGCGATAAAATTGATAAAGCTGCTCACTGTGCTGGTGGCTCTCTAGCCTAAGATCGGCCACTTGCCGAGTGATTTTAAACATGGCTACAGATAAGACCGCCATTAAGCAAAATAGTAGTGCAAACATCGCTTTGATTGAGCGCATGCTATCTCCTTATCAGTACAGGATTTGTGCAGCTTATTTTGAAAGTTTAGCTATAGTTTAAACAATGGATGCTATTTACATCTGAAATACCTAAACTTTGTGATGAATAGGATAGTTTGCATGCCAATCAAAAGCTTGACCGAGTGCACAATACTGATTGTCGATGATTCGCCAGATAACATTGCCTTCATGTCACAAGGTTTGGCGCAGTTTTATCGAGTTAAAGCGGCGCGTTCTGGCAAAGTAGCTTTAGACATTTTAGGGCAGTATCCGATTGACTTGGTGCTGCTCGATATTGTGATGCCTGAAATGTCTGGCTATGAGGTCATTCATCAAATCAAACAAAACCCGCTTACCGAGCATATCCCCGTAATCTTTCTGACGGGTAAAAGTAGTCCAGAGGATGAACAACTCGGTTTTGAACTCGGCGCAGTCGACTATGTGTTTAAACCTGCCAGTATTCCTTTACTGAAATCACGCGTGCAGACGCATCTTCAAAACAAGATCTCGAAAGATATTCTGTTGAATCAAAATGATTACTTAGAAACTGAAGTTTTACGCCGTTCAAACGAATTAGATCGTATGCAAGATGCGGTAGTTTTTGCGCTGGCAAGCCTTGCCGAAACACGCGATCCGGAGACAGGTAACCACCTACTGCGTACACAACATTATGTGAAAGTACTCGCCGAACGTTTAGCGACCTTAGACAAGTACCGTGACACGCTGACTCCGAGAACGATTGACACTTACTTTAAAGCCGCTCCTTTGCACGATATCGGTAAAGTAGGCATTCCTGACAACATACTGCTCAAACCAGGAAAGCTCACTGAGAGTGAGTTCACCATCATGCGTAATCACGCACTGCTAGGTAAACTTGCGCTAGAGAAAGCAGAAAAGCTCTCTGGGGCTTGTACCGAACTGATCAGGGTTGCTAAAGAGATCGTCATCGGTCATCACGAAAAATGGGATGGTTCGGGGTATCCAATGGGATTAAGAGGAGAAGCCATTCCACTCAGTGCACGTTTAATGGCGCTTGCTGATGTGTATGACGCTCTGATTTGTCGCCGCGTCTATAAAGAACCCATGAGCCACGAAGAAGCTAAAGCGATTATTTTAAAAGGCTGCGGCACTCACTTCGATCCACAAGTGATCGAAGCGTTTTTGACTGAAGAACAGAACTTCATCGCGATTGCGCAGCAATTTTCTGATGAGGAGCCTGATATAACCGCTCAGACTCCAGCTCAATGGGCATCAGGTTGATTTTCAGGCGCAGCCTTCACAAAAGCAGGTAAGGCTCGCAATGTTTCGGTCACTCTTTGCAAAGTGGGATAACGACTCATATCCATATGAAACCGCTCCGCATTGTAAACCTGAGGCACTAAGCAGACATCCACCAGCGACAACCGATCCCCCACACTGAACTTGCCCGCCGTTTGGCTCATTTTCTCTTCTAAACTTCGAAAACCCTTGTCAATCCAGTGACGATACCAGCGATTTTTCTCATCGTCCGAAGCCGAAAACTCTGCGGAAAGGTACTGCAAAATCCGCAAATTATTGATCGGATGGATATCGGCTGCGATATCGAGCGCCAATGCCTTTATTTGATAGCGTTCTACACCTCGTTCAGGGATCAGACGAGGCTCTGGATAGGTTTCATCCAGATATTCAATAATCGTCAACGACTGGTTTAAACACAGTTCACCATCAATAAGCACGGGGATGAGTTCGCTAGGATTGAGGCGATGAAAATCCGCATGATGTTGCTGCCCCCCATCTTTATTCAAATGCACAGCACGCGATTCATACGCCAACTGTTTGATGTTGAGCGCAATTCGCACTCGGTAAGCCGCAGAAGATCGCCAGTATCCATAAAGAATCAAACTCATTGTGTCTCCTTGTTGTGTGGCAGCACACGCTGTTCAATCGCACCAAATACGCTTTGTTGCTGATAGTTGAACATCTCAATACGCACCGTATCACCAAACTGCATAAATGGCGTTTGCGGTTTGCCATCACGCAACGTTTCAATCATCCGCAGTTCCGCAATACAGGAATAACCCACACCACCTTCACGGATCGCGCTGCCGTAATCGGTACCCTGCTTATTGGAGACCGTTCCCGAGCCAATAATGGAGCCGGCACACAGCGCACGCGTTTTCGCCGCATGAGCAATTAACTCAGGAAATGAAAAGGTCATATCCACGCCTGCATTGGGGCAGCCGAACAACTCGCGGTTATAGGTAGTGCGCAAAGGTAACGCGAGCCGTTCACCATCCCACGCTTCACCAAGCTCATCCGGAGTCACCGCGACAGGAGAAAAGGCCGAAGAGGGTTTGGATTGATAGAAGCCAAACCCTTTGGCGAGTTCGTTCGGGATCAGCCCTCGCAGTGAAACATCATTAACCAACATCAGCAGTCGAATGGCTTGTGCGGCTTCTTGCACTGAACTTCCCATCGCAACATCAGAAGTCACCACCGCCACTTCTGCTTCAAAATCAATGCCCCACGCTTCATCAGCCATCACGATCGGATCCCGCGGTGCTAAAAAAATGTCCGAGCCACCTTGATACATCAGAGGATCAGTCCAAAAACTCTCCGGCATTTCTGCGCCACGCGCTTTGCGCACCAACTCAACATGATTCACGTAAGCAGATCCATCCGCCCAGTGATAGGCTCTCGGCAGCGGAGAGAGGCAAAGATCTGGGTCGAACAAACGGGCAGTAATGGTGCGTTCATTCAGTGCGAAATAGGCATCTTGCAGCGAGTCCACCACCACATCCCAATTATCCAAGGCCTGCTGTAAAGTAGTGGCAATCTCAGGCACTTCAACACACAGGCTTAAATCTCGGCTCACCACCACCAGTTGACCATCACGCATTCCATTTTTCAGAGTCGCTAATTTCATATCGCCCTACTCCTTTTTACTCTGCCAACTGTAAACATACTGCCGATTTTCCACTTGCTGCGCCGCTTCGCTAAAGTGCAGCGCATGGCGGGTATCAATCATCACCGCCACTTCATCAGTGAATTTTTTGCGATATTCCAAGCCGGCTTGGAACGCTTTCGGATGCGGACCGTGAGTAAAACCCGCAGGATGGAAAGTCACCATGCCAGCTTCAATATTGTCGCGGCTGAAAAAGTCTCCGGCGTGGTAAAACAGCACTTCATCGTAATCATCATTGTTGTGATAAAACGGCACTTTGAGTGCTCCAGGGTCACTCTCAATCGGGCGCGGTACAAAGGTACACACCACAAAGCCTTGTCCGACAAAGGTGGTGTGTGCTGAAGGCGGAAGATGGTAGCGATGCGACATCAGCGGGCGAATATCGCGCCAGTTGAGGCGCACCACAGAAAGATCGCCATGCCAACCGACCGCATCCAATGGGTTAAACGGGAAAGTAATGGTGCTGATCTGCCCGTGACGCTTCACCTGCACTTGAGTCTGCTGCTCAGAATATTGCGCTCGGAACTGGTCATTGATCGAAGGCACGTCCAACACCGCAGGGTCAAACACCGCATGATTTCCTACTAAGCCTTTTTCCGGCAGCGAATACGCTGCATCGGTGTTTTCAATCATCAGAATAAACAACGGCTCAATCGGTTCTAAACGCCAGTTAGTAGAGCGAGGAATCAGCACATAATCACCATCACCGATGACCATATGGCCATAGTCACAATAGAGATCCGCTTTACCCTGATGGATAAACAACAGCTCATCACCATCGGCATTGCGCGCCAATGCTGGCATGGCTTGGGCAAGTTTCCAAATCCGCACTTTCACTTCATGGTTATGCAGTAAAAGCGGCACTTGCCAAGGGGATAAAGCATTCACTCCCTCAACATGGTTGAAGTTGAATGCACGTGGGCGCAATTCACCTTCCCACTCGCTCCATCCTGTGGGTGCATGTTGATGATGAAAATGTGCCGCGGGGCCGAAAAAGCCACTACGCCCCGCCTCACGTTCGTAAATAGCGTGCTCAGGAAAGTCTGCATGCGCCTGCCTTGAACAGGTGCCTTCACGATGCGGAAAAGTAATCCATTTATGCATCAGTCAATACTCCACGGCGGATTTGATCTTCTTCAATCGATTCAAACAGCGCTTTAAAGTTCCCCTCACCAAAACCTTGGTTTCCTTTGCGCTGAATGATTTCAAAGAACACTGGGCCAATTACAGTTTGGGTAAAGATTTGCAGCAGAATGCCGTCTTTCATCGGTGCGCCATCAATTAAAATACGCAATTCACGCAGCGCATCGACATCTTCTTGATGTCCAACCACCCGCTGATTGACCTTGTCGTAATAGGTATCCGGAGTCGGCATAAAATCCATACCGCGTTCACGCAAGGTTTTCACTGTGTGGTAAATATCATCCGTGCTGAGCGCGATATGCTGGATCCCTTCCCCTTTGTACTCACGAATAAACTCTTCGATTTGCGATTTATCGTCAGAAGACTCGTTGATCGGAATACGGATTTTGCCACAGGGCGCGGTCATGGCTCGGCTCACCAACCCCGTCAGTTTGCCCTCGATATCAAAGTAGCGGATTTCACGGAAGTTACCAATGCGCTCATAAAAACCTGCCCACTGGTTCATATTGCCGCGCTTCACGTTGTGAGTGAGGTGGTCAATTTCGTACAGCCCCACTTGCGCTTTCGCTAGGCGTTCTTTGCTGTCAGGGTAAAAATGAAAATCGACATCATAGATGCTGTGATCACCATAGCGATCCACGAAGTAGAGCAAGCTGTCACCAATACCCATCACCGCTGGAATGCTCAACTCCATCGGCCCAATCTCGGTTTTGTACTCCACCGCACCATTAGCCAAAGCATGTTTGAGCGCGGCAGCCGCATCTTTCACGCGAAAGGCCATCCCGCAGACAGAAGGACCATGCTCTTTGGCAAACGCTTCAGCTTGGCTGCGTGGCTGAGCATTCACAATAAAATTGATGTCGCCTTGGCGATATAACCAAGCTTCCTTAGAACGGTGTTTCGCAATTTCGGCAAAGCCCAGAGAAGTAAACAGCTGTTTGAGGCTTTCAATACCCTGTTGATCCGCGGCGGTATATTCCACAAATTCAAATCCATCTGTACCTAACGGGTTTAAGCTATCCATCATCATCGTTTCCTTGGTGAGTGTGATTGTTTAAACCATGGCTGAAATGCTGAATAAAGAAAATCCCAATCCGTAAAGTGGGTTAGATGAGTCTCTCTTAGTTAAAAGTAACAAAATCATTACATTTACAACACGCCCGTTTTAAACCACAAACCAATCGAAACCTCTTGTACAAAAATAAATCACAACCTTATGAATATTAACAAATAGTTAAAAATATCCATTTATGTTCACTCTCAAGGACTCATTAATCATTAGAGTAAAGCCCAGCTTACAATGTAACAATATTGTTACTCACGATTCGTACTAAGGGTTAATCCGGCGTCTCAATTCACCAAAGTGAGGGTTACTTCACTCAAGCACGTTTTCCCCACCCTTTTTCGGCCTTTTTTTGATTTAACGCATCTTCTGTGAACTCGATTGCAGGCATGGTGACTGCCTCTGTTCTCAAAGAGGTATTCCTATGAGCCTGATTAATACCCAACGTCTTGTTGACCATTTCCTGCAACTGATCCAAATCGATAGCGAATCTGGTAATGAAAAGCAGATTGCTGAAACCCTAGCTGAACAGCTGGGTGAACTCGGTTTCTCCGTCCAAAAACTGCCTGTTCCGGCGGATGTGTCGAACGGTTTTAACCTATATGCCCGTCTTGAAGGCACGTTGAACGATAGCATTCTATTTAGCTGCCATATGGACACGGTAAAACCGGGCATTGGTATCGAGCCTGTGATTGAAGATGGCATTATCCGCTCCAAAGGCAACACGATTTTGGGTGGTGATGACAAATCAGGCATTGCAGCGGTTCTCGAAGCAGTACGGGTATTGCGTGACAGTCAGCAAGCGCATAAAACCATTGAGATCGCCTTCACTGTGCATGAAGAAGGCGGCCTGAAAGGCTCTGAGCACTTCGACATGAGCAAAGTTCAAGCACAAAAAGCGATTGTTCTCGACACAGGTGGCCCGATCGGCACTATCGTTCGCGCAGCGCCGGGCCAACAAAAAATTGTTGCGATGATCAAAGGTAAACCTGCCCACGCGGGTTTAGTGCCGGAAGATGGGATCAGCGCGATTTCTGTGGCAGCAGATGCGATCACTCAAATGAAACTGCTGCGTATTGACGAAGAAACCACAGCCAACATCGGTATCGTACAAGGTGGTCAAGCGACTAACATTGTGATGCCTGAGCTGAAAATTGTGGCGGAAGCACGTTCACTCAACGATGCTAAGTTAGAAGCCCAAGTTCAGCACATGATCGAAACCTTTGAGCGCGCAGCGGAGAAGCATGGCGCACAAGTAGAGATTGAATCCACTCGCGCTTATAACGCATTCAAGTTGGAAGAAGATAACGCGCACATCCAAGCGATTAAAGCGAGTTTCGAAGCAATTGGCGTTGAGCCAAAAACCAAGCTCAGTGGCGGCGGCAGCGATGCCAACAACTTCAATGCGAAAGGGTTAACTACGGTAAACCTCTCAACTGGCATGGCTAAAGTTCATACTACTGAAGAGTACATCGCAATTGCGGATATGGTGAAAATTGCCGAATTCGTTTGCGCATACACAACGGCTTAGACCGCTTTTTATGCGAACCAAACGCAAACCGGAAGCTCATAGCTTCCGGTTTTTTTCTGGCTCTTATTCATCACTTATTAAGCTGCCGTGATCTCCGGCGTTTTTACGTGGCGGCGTACCAACACGGCAAACAACAAAACCAGCAATGGATAGCGTAATGTTTCACCCATCAAAGCGTACAGTGAACTGTGATTGAACGGCTCAATCACGAACGAGATCCCCTCATTAGCGAGTAGTAACAATGCAATCATCAGCAACACATCACGTAAAGAGAGTGACGCTGAGCTAGGTTTTAACACAGTGACCAATCCGGAGATGGTCACTAACAGTGCTAACCATTGAGTAAAAATGGGTTGTGGCCAGATCAGAGACAGTGTTGCACAAGCAATTGTTATCCCCCACCAAACGGGTTTCGAGCTCAACAAAGATTGCACATTCACTCCAGGTTTAAGATCAAGGCGAATAATATGCCAAGCGACTAACGCACCAAATAGCGCCCCTGCCGCAATATCACTGATAAACGCGCTACCCGAGTAAAAAGAAGCAAACGAGAGCCAAGCAAAAACCCCCACCCAGACACGCATAACCCAACGGTAAGTAAACTCTTGTTGCACATGCCATAACAGAACGCCTAAACAGCTCCACAAAGCTATTGGCAAGTTAGGAAATGCAAAACCATAACTTGGAAACAGTTCTAACCCTGGTTGATATACATGGGGTCTAGGCAACGCAAAGCCTTGCTGGGCAACCAAACAGAGCAGTGATGTTACCGTCATAGCAAACATAATTTTGTAGCAATAAGGTTTACCTAGCTGCCAATAGATGAAAGGAAACAGAACTAAACCAATGACCGGAAGATTAAAAATCATCCCAATCAAAATGAAATTTTGCAGCCAAGGTAGACTCTTTTGCACTTGCTTGAGAGTCAATTGCAATTGATTGATCCACTCAAGTTCAACTTGCTGAAATTTAGGGGCAGCTTTGTACAGCTCCGCGACATAATCAACAGATTGATCTGAACTAGCTTCAAACATAGCAACAATGGATTGCCACTGTTCGGAATAACGATACTCCGCAGGATTCACATGGCTCGGCGTGATCAGCATGGCGGAAATGGTCTCCACACCGTAATCAGGTGCAAACCAAACAGGAAGCTCATAACCACTAAAGCCATTTTTGTATGAATAGGCGATGATCTGAGATTCGCTAATACACTCATAAACCAACGTGGTTGCGGTGCTGCCAAGCAGGCGGCCAACTGAAACCACCATACCCGTTTCTTGCCATGTTTCACGCTGAGCCGCCATTTGCGGTGCTTCACCCGATTCGATAGTCCCACCAGGGAGTGAAAGCTTTCCGGTCAGTACCTCTTTCGTCATCACCAATTTGTTATCGCCACGAATCAGACATAATGCGCCACGATACTCGCTCTCCTGCACAGGATTGGACAGCGCCGAAAAAGAGATCCCTAAACTCAAGGTGAAACCCAACACCAACAAAAGTGCGCGAACATGTGCCAACAAGGTACTGTTTCCTTTTAAAAAACGAACTGACTTAAACAAGCGGCTTACGTAACCAATGGATATGCTGAACAAAACCAGCACACTGGTAAAAATTTTGGGCGGATTGGTTAAAATCCCAGACTTCAACAAACATCTGCTTCACCCCGTAATCTTTGAAGACGCGCTCTAATTTATGACATAGCTGACTGGCAATCCCTTGTCCACGAAATGCCGGAACCACATAGAGTTCATCGACACTGCCCATCGCAACCGCTTGACTTACGGTTGAAACCAGCTCACAAAAATGTCCCGTAATAAACCCAACTATCAGCTCTCCCTGCCTCGCGACATACACTAAACATTCAGGATCATCCAGATAGCGAACGATACTCTTCTCTTGCTCAATCTCTTCCGCGGTTTTGAAATGTTCAGGACACTGCTGATGGTGCTCATCATGCAGCTCAAACATCAACTGATTGAGTTGCTCTAAGTCTGCATCGCTTGCAGCCGAGAGTGAGAAGTTAGCCATTTTGTGATTTTTATCAATTTATAGTGGGGCGAAATTGTATAGGAAGTGCAAAGAAAAATCAGCTTTGTCTGTAGGGATTTTGTGCAATCAGGTTGTTACCCATGTCACACAGATGAGATAGAGCGCAGAAAAGTGCCCCAAAGGGCACTTTTTAGCATTAGTCTTAGAATCAGTGCTGAAATAGGTTTTCCAACTCATTGAGGCTCATGGGATCGTCAATCGTAGATGGAATGGTGTAACTCTCACCATCGGCGATTTGGCGGATGATACGCCGTAAAATTTTGCCGGATCGCGTCTTCGGTAAGCGTTCGACCACTATGGCATGCTTAAAGCAAGCCACCGCACCAATTTGATTGCGCACACTGGCAACCAGCTCTTGCTCCAGCGTTTGCGCATCAATCTTCACTCCATCTTTGAGCACCACTAACCCAAGTGGCAACTGCCCTTTCAGCTCGTCGTGGACGCCAATCACCGCACATTCCGCGACAGCCGGATGCGCGCCGACAATCTCTTCCATCTCTCCTGTCGATAGTCGATGCCCCGCAACGTTTATCACATCGTCAATACGACCCATGATGAAGAGATACCCTTCTTCATCGAGATAGCCACCATCGCCCGACACATAGTAACCAGGAAATTGTGCCAAATAGCCCGACTCAAAACGGTCATGGTTGCGCCACACGGTAGGTAAGCAGCTTGGTGGTAGTGGCCTTTTCAGTGCAACAAAGCCTTGCTGATTGGCGGGCATGTTTTCGCCAAG
This sequence comes from Vibrio mimicus, assembly GCF_019048845.1. NCBI lineage: Bacteria > Pseudomonadati > Pseudomonadota > Gammaproteobacteria > Vibrionales > Vibrionaceae > Vibrio > Vibrio mimicus. The sequence goes on along the minus strand of NZ_CP077426.1, from coordinate 1,496,641 downwards.
CTCATTAAGAATCTCCACCTGATAACCGGGGATCGGTTTGGTTGCCGAGCCCGCTTTGATGGGCATAGATTCAAGACCCGTTGGGTTTCCAGCAATCGCCCACCCCGTTTCTGTTTGCCACCAGTGATCAATCACTGGCTTGCCTGTTTTGCTTTGTACCCATTCCAAGGTCGGCGGGTCAAGCCGCTCTCCGGCCATAAAAATGGTGGTTAACGCCGACAAATCGTACTGTTTTAAATAATCGCCATTTGGATCTTCTTTTTTGATGGCACGAAACGCGGTCGGTGCAGAAAAAAGCGCAGTCACTTGGTACTCCTGACACACTCGCCAAAACGCGCCGGGATCAGGTGTACGTACCGGTTTGCCTTCATACAAAATGGTGGTGCAACCATGGATCAGCGGCGCATACACGATGTAGGAGTGGCCAACTACCCAGCCCACATCCGAAGCCGCCCAAAACACCCCGTCTTGCGGCATGTTGTAGATAATCTGCATTGAATACTTGAGCGCAACCGCGTGGCCGCCATTATCGCGCACCACGCCTTTCGGTTTGCCTGTGGTGCCTGAGGTGTAAAGGATATACAGCGGTTCGGTGGCGAGCACAGGCACACAACCGTGTGGCGTGGCCGATTGTACGACCGTGTTCCACTCCAAATCGCGCGCATGAGTGAGCTCGGCGCGGCATTCGCTGCGCTGATAAACCAAGACTTTTTCAGGTTTCCAGCGGCTATCCATAATGGCTTTGTCGACCATGGGCTTGTAGGGAATCACCTTATTGATTTCCACGCCACACGAGGCGGTCATGATCACTTTCGGCTCCGCATCTTCAATCCGCACCGCCAGTTCATTGGGCGCAAAACCGCCAAACACGACCGAGTGAATAGCCCCCAAACGCGCACAAGCCAGCATCGCCATCGCCGCTTCTGGGATCATCGGCATATAGATGATCACGCGATCACCCTTGCTCACCCCCTGCGCAGCCAGCATACCAGCAATTTTCGCGACACTGTCACGCAATGCTGAATAACTATAGCGCTGCTTTTTACCCGTCACGGGCGAATCATAAATCAGCGCCGTGTGATCACCACGTCCTTGTTCACAATGATAGTCGAGTGCTAACCAACAGGTATTGAGTACACCATCGGGAAACCAACGTTCGATACCATGTTCGTCATTGGCCAAAATGGTTTGCGGCGGTTGAAACCAGTCGATCTGCTGCGCTTGTTTACGCCAGAAGGCTTCGGGCTGCTCTTTCGCCCACTGATATTGTTCTTGATAGGCAGACATCGCATTACTCCTTGCTCTCACTGAGGGCAGCGTAATTTGCGGGAACGCGTACCCATCCTTCCATTAGAATTCTGGCGCTGCGACTCATGATCGCGCGCTCTATTTGCCAGCCTTGTTCACCTTGCTTGGCTTTGGCTCCGACTTTTAAGGTGCCGGAGGGATGCCCAAAGGTGACTGACGTACGCTCGCCGCCCCCGGCAGCCAAATTGACCAGCGTACCCGGTACTGCTGCTGCAGAAGCAATCGCCACGGCGGCGGTGCCCATCATGGCGTGATGCAGTTTGCCCATCGAGAGCGCGCGCACCAGTAGATCCACCGAATCGGCATCGACTGGCTTACCGCTTGAAGCGAGGTAACTTTTCGCGCCACTGACAAAAGCAATTTTTGGCGCGTGCTGACGGTTTTGCGCTTCTTCAATGCACTCAATCAGCCCCATTTTCAGTGCGCCATAAGCGCGCAGCGTTTCAAACTTCGCCAAGGCTTGTGGATCACTGTTGATCGCATCTTGCAGCTCAGTACCTTGATAGCCAAGCGCTTCAGCATCGACAAAAATGGTTGGAATACCCGAGTTGATGAAAGTTGCATTGAACGTACCGACACCCGGCACTTGCAAATCATCCATCACGTTACCAGTTGGGAACATAGCGCCGCTGTCATCAGCAGGATCCACAAAATCCACCTGCACTTCGGCCGCCGCAAAGGTCACGCCATCGAGTTCAAACTCACCGCACTCCTGCACTGCGCCATTGACTATCGGCACATGCACCACAATGGTTTTGCTGATGTTGACTTGCCACACTTTCACCGCCACCACACCATTGTGCGGAATACGCTCAGCAGGAATCAGCCCAGCATGGATTGCAAACGGCCCCACCGCAGCGGAAAGATTGCCGCAGTTTCCGCTCCAATCGACAAACGGTTTATCTATCGCCACTTGCCCGAACAGATAATCCACATCGTGATCAGTGCGCGAACTGGCACTGACAATCACCGTTTTGCTGGTGCTCGATGTCGCACCGCCCATGCCATCAATCTGTTTACCGTAAGGATCTGGGCTACCAATCACTCGTAACAACAGAGCATCACGGGCAGCACCGGGAAGCTGCGCTTCAATCGGCAAATCGTTCAGACGGAAAAACACCCCTTTGCTGGTTCCGCCACGCATGTAGGTGGCAGGAATGCGAATTTGTGACACTGTCTCGTTCATGCTGCCTCCTACTGCGCCAAAAAGTCTTGCGCGAAGCGTTGCAACACGCCACCCGCTTGATATACGTGCACTTCATCTGCCGTGTCCAAACGACACGTCACCGCCACATCGAGCTTCTCACCGTTTTGTCTGGTCACGACTAGGGCTAAATCTGCACCGGGCCTGATCTCACCCACCACATCAAACAGCTCTGTGCCATCGAGCGCTAGCGAGTGGCGATTGACGCCCGGCTTAAACTCTAGCGGCAGTACGCCCATCCCAACCAAATTGGTGCGGTGAATACGCTCAAAGCCTTCGGCAACAATCGCTTCAACGCCGGCTAAACGCACACCTTTGGCCGCCCAATCACGTGATGAGCCTTGGCCGTAATCCGCTCCCGCAATCACAATCAGCGGTTGTTTGCGGTTCATGTAGGTTTCAATCGCTTCCCACATGCGCGTCACTTTGCCTTCCGGCTCAATGCGTGCGAGAGAACCTTGTTTGATCTGCCCGTTTTCTTTGACCATTTCGTTAAACAGTTTCGGGTTGGCAAACGTGGCACGTTGTGCGGTGAGGTGATCACCACGGTGGGTGGCGTAAGAGTTAAAATCTTCCTCTGGCACGCCCATTTTGGTCAGGTATTCTCCAGCTGCGCTGCTCGCCAAAATGGCATTGGAGGGTGATAAATGATCCGTGGTGATGTTGTCACCCAAAATCGCCAGTGGTCGCATCGCTTTCAAGGTTCGCGGCGCCGCGAGCGCCCCTTCCCAATACGGTGGACGGCGAATATACGTGCTCATCGGCCGCCAGTCATACAGCGGTGAGCTCGCACTTTGTGTCTCATCGAGTTTAAACATCTGGATATAGATCTGCTTGAACTGCTCCGGTTTCACCGCGCGGCCGACGACGGCATCAATCTCTTCATCACTTGGCCATAAGTCATTGAGATAAATCGGCTTGCCTTGCACATCGTGACCCAGCGCGTCACGCTCTATATCGAAGCGCATCGTGCCTGCTATCGCGTAAGCCACGACCAGTGGCGGCGAAGCCAAAAACGCTTGCTTGGCGTACGGATGAATACGGCCATCAAAGTTGCGGTTGCCAGACAGCACCGCCGTAGCGTAGAGATCGCGTTCAATAATTTCTTGTTGAATGGCGGGATCGAGCGCGCCACTCATGCCGTTACAGGTGGTACAGGCATACGCCACAATCCCAAAGCCAAGCTGTTCGAGTTCAGAGAGCAGCCCAGCTTCTTGCAAATACAATTTGGCGACTTTCGAGCCCGGCGCGAAAGAGGTTTTCACCCAAGGTTGGCGTTTAAGGCCGAGCTGATTAGCTTTTTTGGCGAGCAGCCCTGCTGCGACCACGTTACGCGGGTTACTGGTGTTGGTGCAGGAAGTGATGGCGGCGATGATCACTGCGCCATCGGGCATCAAGCCCTCTGCTTGTTGTGCTTCTCGTTGCTGAGTCGGTATGGCAATGCCGCGCGCGCTCAGTTCCTTGGTCGGCAAACGGCGATGCGGATTGGAAGGCCCCGCCAAATTGCGCTCAACACTGGAGAGATCAAACTCCAGCACACGTTCGTATTCAGCGTGTTCTAAGCTGTCCGCCCATAAACCTGCGGCTTTGGCGTAGCTTTCGACCAAAGCGACTTGCTCTGGCTCGCGGCCAGTGAGTTTTAAATATTGAATGGTCTGTTCATCAATGTAGAACATGCCGGCGGTCGCGCCGTATTCCGGCGTCATGTTGGAGATGGTCGCGCGATCGCCGATGGTCAACGCTTTCGCCCCCTCACCAAAAAACTCCAAATAGGCAGAAACTACCCGTTCACGGCGCAGAAACTCGGTTAAGGCCAATACAATATCGGTTGCGGTAATACCCGGTTGGCGCGCTCCGGTCAGTTTCACGCCAACAATATCTGGCAAGCGCATCATCGAAGGGCGACCGAGCATCACGGTTTCCGCTTCAAGGCCACCCACGCCAACCGCCAACACTCCGAGAGCATCGACGTGCGGCGTGTGGCTATCCGTGCCTACGCAAGAATCAGGGAAGGCCAAGCCCTCTTTCACCTGTATCACCGGCGACATTTTTTCCAGATTGATCTGGTGCATGATGCCGTTACCGGCGGGGATCACGCTGACGTTTTTAAACGCGGTTTTACACCACTCGATAAAGTGGAAGCGATCTTCGTTGCGTCTGTCTTCTACCGCGCGATTTTTCTCAAACGCATCAGGATCGCAGCCGGAATATTCCACCGCCAGCGAGTGATCGACAATCAACTGAGTCTCCACCACAGGATTGACTTGCGCGGGGTCGCCGCCTTGTTCGGCAATCGCATCACGCAAGCCCGCCAAATCAACCAGCGCGGTTTGGCCGAGAATATCGTGGCACACCACGCGCGCGGGATACCAAGGGAAATCAAGATCGCGTTTACGCTCGATAATTTGCAGCAGACTTTCGCTCAATTGTTCCGCTGGGCAGCGGCGAACCAAGTTTTCGGCCAGAATACGTGCCGTGTAAGGCAAAGTTTGGTATGCGCCCGGTTTTAACGCCTCGACCGCCGCGCGCGTATCAAAAAAATCGATCTGAGATTGCGCAGGGCTTGGCAATAAGGCTTTACGATACAGACTGTTCATGTTTTTGCTTCCATTGCTTAGCAACTAAAAGGTAGGAACTAAAAGATGCAGCAGGCCATTCAAATGGCTCTGAACCCTCCACTGGAGGGTTCGTTGTACTTGTTCAGTGTTAGCCACGCTGTTCAATCGGCAGCCAAGTTTGATGCTCAGGCCCTACATAATCGGCGCTTGGGCGAATAATTCGGTTGTTGGCACGCTGCTCATAAACATGCGCAGCCCAGCCGGTTAAGCGGCTCATCACAAAGATTGGCGTGAACAATTTGGTCGGAATGCCCATAAAGTGATAGGCCGAGGCGTGGAAGAAGTCCGCATTACAGAACAGATCTTTCTCGCGCTTCATCACCGCTTCCACACGCTCAGAAACAGCGTAGAGATGAGAATCCCCCACTGCTTCAGAAAGCGCCTTCGACCACTCTTTGATTAAGGCGTTGCGTGGGTCACTCTCACGATAAATCGCGTGGCCAAAGCCCATGATTTTCTCTTTGTTCGCCAACATGCGCATGATGCCCGCTTCCGCTTCATCAGCACTTTGCCACTGCTCAATCATCGCCATCGCGGCTTCATTCGCTCCGCCATGCAAAGGCCCGCGTAGCGTACCAATCGCACCCGTCACACAAGAGTGAATATCCGACAAGGTTGACGCACAGACTCTTGCCGCAAAGGTAGAAGCATTGAATTCGTGCTCAGCGTACAGAGTTAACGAGCAGTGCATCACTTTTTTGAACAGCTCGCTCGGCGCTTGGCCGGTGAGCATTTTGAGGAAATAGCCGCCAATCGAATCTTCACTTTGATCGGCGGTATCAATACGCACTCCGTCATGGCTGAAGCGATACCAGTAGCAAATAATCGCAGGAAACAGCGCCAGCATGCGCTCGGTCGCCGCTTGTTGCTCAGCAAAGGTATGTTCAGGCTCAAGGTTGCCAAGAATGGAGCAGCCCGTGCGCATCACATCCATCGGATGCGCTTCAGCAGGGATCAATTCCAGTGCTTGTTTAAGTTTTTCGGGTAAACCGCGCAGACCAATCAAACGAGTTTTGTACTGATCCAGCTCCGCTTGCGTTGGCAAATGCCCCACCAATAGCAGGTGCGCAACCTCTTCAAACTGAGCATGATGGGCCAAATCGGTAATGTCGTAACCACGGTAGGTTAACCCGGTCCCCGTTTTTCCCACAGTACACAAAGCGGTGCTTCCCGCGCTTTGGCCGCGCAGCCCTGCTCCGCCTAACTCTTTTGCAGCAGACATGTCGAACTCCTTTTCTGGCTCTCCTTTTGGTGCTAGCGCACCGACCTCTTAGTGTCCACCTTCGGGTGTTTTAGGAGAGCAATTTCACGTTATTGGATTTAATGTTCTCTTACTCGCGCAGCCACATTGGCTGTCAAACATAAGAGAGGGTTGTTTTCCTTGGGCTTCCCTCGGCTTAAGAGGGTTGTGAAAACAGCTGATCCAGCTTGTCTTCGTATTCGTGGTAATGCAGGTAAGCATAAAGTTCTTTGCGCGTTTGCATTTGATCAAGCAGCGCTTCCTGATTCCCGTGTTCCAGCAAATGGCGATACACATTTTCCGCGGCTTTATTCATGGCACGGAAAGCGCTGAGTGGGTACAGCACCATATCCACATTCACCGCCGCTAATTGCTCACCGCTATACAGGGGAGTCTGACCAAACTCGGTAATGTTGGCTAAAATCGGCACATGTTTACCGGTAGCACTGCGCAGTGCCGTTGAGAACTGTTCGTACTGTTTCAGCTCGGTCATGGCTTCGGGGAAAATCATGTCTGCGCCAGCTTCAACACAGGCGATCGCTCGTTCAATCGCACTGTCCATGCCTTCTACCGCTAACGCATCGGTGCGCGCCATGATCACAAACTCAGGATTGATGCGCGCATCCACTGCGGCTTTCACGCGATCCACCATCTCTTGCTGGCTAACAATCGCTTTATTCGGACGATGACCACAGCGTTTTTGCGCCACTTGATCTTCCATGTGCACCGCCGCGGCTCCGGCTTTTTCCATCGCTTTGATGGTGCGCGCAATGTTAAATGCGCCGCCAAATCCGGTATCAATATCCACGAGCAAAGGCAAATCGCAGGCGTTGGTGATGCGTTCCACATCTACCAACACATCATTGAGTGTGGTGATGCCCAAATCTGGCAAGCCGTACGAAGCATTGGCAATGCCACCGCCAGAGAGATAAATCGCTTGATGGCCGATACTTTTCGCCATCATGGCGCAGTAAGGGTTGATGGTGCCGACGATTTGCAGTGGATGATGGGTTTTCACTGCCAGCCTGAATTTGGCGCCAGGACTTAAACTCATGGGATTCTCCTTAACCTTGTTGTTGGGCATCCAGCATTATTTGTTGTTCGATCAATTGAAGACTGCACGCGATGTGACGACGCATCAGCATTTCGGCCAACTCTTCGTCTCGTTGGCGGATCGCACGCAGAATAAATTTGTGTTCTTCCAAAGCCTCTACCGGACGCGAATGCGAACGTGGCGATTGGTAACGATACATGCGCAGCAAGTGGTAAAGCTCATCACACAGCAAACCAATCAATTGTTGATTGCGGCTGGCCTGAATAATTCGGTAGTGGAAATCGAAATCACCCTGCTGGTGAAAGTAAGAAGCGCCTTCAACCTGATCGATATGGGTCGAATGTGTCGACAATAAGCTTTCTAAGCCCGCCAGTTCGATTTCGGTAATATTGCGCGCCGCAAGCCTTGCAGCCATGCCTTCCAGAGCTTCGCGCACTGCATACAGCTCTACCAGTTTGATGGGTGACAATTGAGTCACTCGCGCGCCAATGTGCGGAATGCGCTCAATCAAGCCAAGCCCTTCGACTCGCATTAACGCTTCACGCAGTGGGCCGCGACTGACTTGAAACTGTTTGGCGAGCTCAGGTTCAGAGATTTTACTGCCCGGCACGAGCTGACCTTCTACAATGGCTTCAATCAGATATTCAGTCAGATTCTCTGATTTGGTGTTCTCTTTTTCGGTACTTGGCTGACGAGATAAGGTACTGCTTTTCATCAATCGTAATTCTCACTATCGCACCTAGATCTTTGTACCTAGGCACTCATTAATAACACTTCGATCTGATGAAAAAATAGCCCACGAAAGTGTCAACAATCAAGCAAATTGTCGACAATATAGACTAAGGTATAAAAACCGAATAAAAGCACAAAAACCAATAAATTCTTTAAAAACAATAAATAAAGACAAATTCGCCCTTTAATCACCTCGTTAAGGCTTGAGAGATAGCTTAAAGAGTTGTCTACACAATCTAACGCTTTCGACTTCAGAACAGGTTGAAATTAAGCCATGAACTTTATGAACAAAATTAACCTAATGACCAATATTGTTTTTATCGACGGATTAAATACATTTCATTAACAGAGAATTAACCTTAATGGCATACCAAAGCATCGGTATTAGTGATAAGGGAAATCCCCCGCCACTTAACTCAAGCGACATGTGGTAGTGAATCTACCGCTTGTAGTAAGAGCTCACACAAAACAATAAGCATCAACGAGCAGTATGATGCACCGACATAAGGAACGTGAAACATGTTGAAATTTTTCAAACCCTCCCTCACCGCAGCCGTTTTAGCCGCTACTTTTTCTTTCTCCTCTCTCGCAGCTGAAATTGAAAAAATCCACTTTATCGTACCCGGTGGTGCAGGTGGCGGTTGGGATATGACCGCACGCGCCACAGGCGATGCGCTCATGAAAGCGAAATTGGTGGGGAACGCTTCTTACCAAAACCTATCTGGTGGTGGTGGCGGTAAAGCGATCGCACACCTGATTGAAACCGCCGATCGTCAACAAGATACGCTGATGATTAACTCGACCCCGATCGTCATTCGTTCGCTGTCTGGTGTTTTTCCTCAATCTTTCCGAGATCTAACACCCGTTGCCGAAATCGTCTCTGACTACGGTGCGTTTGTGGTGGCTGGTGATTCAAAATACACCTCTTGGGAACAAGTGGTCGCGGATTTCAAAGCTAACCCTAAGCAAATCAAAATCGCGGGCGGTTCAGCACGCGGCAGTATGGATCACTTAGTCGCTGCGGCGGCCTTTAAAGGCCAAGGCTTAGACCCGAAAGAAGTACGTTACGTGGCTTATGATGCGGGTGGCTCAGCCATGACAGCCCTGCTCTCTGGCGAAACTCAAGTGCTTTCTACTGGTTTAGGCGAAGTGCTGGAGATGTCGAAATCCGGTCAAGTACGCGTTCTGGCAATCACTTCTCCAAAACGTTTGGATATTGCACCAGACATCCCAACCCTCGCGGACTATGGCAACCCAACCACCTTTGTAAACTGGCGTGGCTACTTTGCAGCTCCAGGGGCGAGCGCAGAAAAAGTGGCGGAGTGGAACGATGTATTCAAGAAGATGTTTGCTAGCGAAGAGTGGAAAGTTATTCGTGACCGTAATGGCTGGATTGACAGCTACAAAGGTGACAAAGAGTTTTACGCTTTCCTTGAAGAGCAAGAGAAGCAAATGGGCGATCTGATGCGTGAACTCGGCTTCTTGAAGTAATTGCAACAGAAGCGGAGCAATCCGCTTCTCTCACTGTTTGCCGAGTAAACGTAAACACCGTCACTCCTTTGTTTATGGGTAAAGTTTGTTTATGGATAAAGTTCCTTTGACTTGCAGTCATACCCAAACACCTTAATGTTGCCTGCATTTTTGAAGGCAGTGTGACAGGTTTAGTTAATCCCCATTTATTAACTTGTGTTTACTCGGCTCTTTCTCGCACACCGTTCACAAAACCAATGGAGTTGGATATGTCGGACCTGCCAACCAAAATTTTCACTAAAGAATACTTACTCTGTCGTGACCGAGTGGGAGCCATGCTATTCCTGCTGTTCAGCCTTGGTTACGGCTATCAAACCTCACTCATCACCATGTTTCCGGGTGATGAGCTCGAACCGTTTAACGCTCGAACTCTGCCTACCATTTTGACTTATGCGGGCATCGCCCTATCGCTGTTACTGCTTGTTGTTGGGCAACCTGACAAGAAAAGTGGCGCAGTACTGGAGTTCAATTGGAAGTTGTTGATCAGCTTTTTAGTCTTGATGGCGCTGTATGGTCTTGGACTAACCTACCTTGGTTTTGTCATCGCCACGTCTTTCTTCCTTATGGCGGGGTTTTACCTGTTGGGCGAGCGACGTAAAAGCATTCTATTTGGTGCTTCGTTCCCCTTCGTTATCGCTTTTTATTTGTTACTGACCAAAGGACTGGATGTGTATCTTGAACCGGGTCATCTGTTTACTTTCGGATAGGAAATCATCATGTTAGACGGAATTTTACAAGGGCTAGCAACGGCGGTAATGCCAACCAACCTGATGATGGTCATGATCGGCTGCTTTGTCGGCACCTTCATCGGCATGCTGCCCGGTTTAGGCCCCATTTCAGCCATTGCGCTGATGATCCCGATTACTTACGGGTTAGAACCCGCTTCTGGCCTGATTTTGATGGCCGGCGTTTACTACGGCGCGATTTTTGGTGGCTCAACCTCATCGATTTTGATCAACGCGCCGGGATGTTCTTCAACCGTCGTGACCGCATTTGATGGCTACCCAATGGCGCAAAAAGGCCAAGCGGGTAAAGCTCTGGCACTCGCCGCTTACGCCTCGTTCACTGGCGGTACACTCTCAGCCATTATGTTGCTGTTTGCCGCGCCTGCCCTAGCCAAAGTATCACTCAGCTTCCAATCCTCCGACTATTTCGCGCTCATGCTAGTCGGTCTTTCCGCCGTAGCGGCCTTTGCAGGCAAAGGCCAAGTCATCAAGGCATGGATGATGACTGTACTCGGTTTAATGCTTTCCACCGTAGGTATTGATAAAGGCATTGGTGTCGAACGCTTCACCTTCGGTCTGACCGATTTGATGGATGGCTTTAGCTTCCTACTCTTAGCGATGGCGACTTTTGCCCTTGGCGAAACCTTAATGGGCATTTTAAAACCGGACGGTGACAACAGTGCCAACGAGCAAGAGCAGATGAAAAACATCGGCAGCATGAAACTGACTAAGGAAGAAGTCAAAGAAGCAGCTCCGGTTTCACTGCGCTCTTCAATCCTTGGTTTCTTCACTGGCGTACTACCCGGCGCAGGCGCAACCATTGCCGCTTTCTTGGCTTACGGTATGGAGCGTAATCTTGCCCCGAAAGATAAGAAAGAAGAGTTTGGTCAAGGCTCGATTCGTGGCTTAGTGGCGCCAGAATCGGCCAACAACGCGGCATCCAGCGGCTCATTTGTACCACTATTAACACTGGGTATTCCGGGGTCTGGTACTACCGCAATTATGCTTGGTGCATTGATTGCTTATGGTATTCAACCGGGTCCACGTCTGTTTGTTGAGCATCCCGATATCTTCTGGTCAGTCATCATATCTATGTACGTGGGTAACATCGTACTGCTGATCCTTAACTTGCCCTTGATTCCGTACATCTCCAAACTGCTGGCAGTACCGCGCACTGTACTGCTGCCGATGATTCTGTTCTTCTCAATCACTGGCGTATATTTGGTGTCGTTCAATACGATGGATGTGTATGTGATGATTCTGGTCGCGATGGGTGCAATCGCCCTGCGTTTGGCCAACTTCCCACTCGCTCCCCTCCTGCTCGGCTTTATTTTGGGCGGTTTGATGGAAGAGAACTTACGCCGCGCGTTGATCATTACGGATGGCGAAATCAGCTTCCTGTGGGAACGCCCAATCACTTTAACCTTCACAGTCTTGGCAATTGTGACGCTACTTAGCCCACTGTTTGGCCGCTTGATGGAACGTAAAAAACGTCCAACAGGCATGAAGCTACCCCACTAATTAAAAAGCTTATTCTTAACGAAAATATGAACGCGCCACCATGAAGGTGGCGCTTTTTATATGAAGGCATTTTAAAAAGAAATGAAAAAAGAAAGTCTTTAAAAAAACCAACCCAGTAAGCATCCTAATGAATATGAAACTAGCAGCTTTATCACTCTTTGGTGGGCAGGAAATCGAGATAGGAAGTTGAATTCGCCCAATACCATTGGGCAATGACATACATTTAAAACAAGAATACACAGCTCATAATAGATACGATTAAAAAGAATATATCCATGAAAATGATATATTAGTTCCAGTTCTATGAAATTTAGATAACAAATCACAAAATATCGATCATAAATTAACCTATTGTTTTAAATACAGAAAAAACCATCCGATTTATAAAAAATACTTTTTTTCGATAAGAAATAGGCAATCTAAAGATAATCAAAATAGATATGCCTTTGCGGTGAAAATCAAAACAAATAAGATATTTTTCTTCGCGAATTTACAATTTATAATTAATACAAATAGAAGAAAACCACGCATAGGCCAGATGAATGAACGCAGTGTTTAGACAATATCTGAAAGAAATGAGGAATGAGCTCGGTCTCACGCAATCTGAAGCGGTAGAGTTATTAAATACTCAGGGAGGAGACCTAAAAAGTATCGATTGCGTAACCTTCAGCAGATGGGAACGAGGTATCACACAACCCACCCTGAGTCGGAGGGTCAAAGTGCTTAGAGTATTCAGATATGATTTACTCGACTATCTGTTACAAGAGGCGGAGGCTCAAACTTCAGAAAAGAAGTATCAAAGCCGGGTTAATCATTTCTCTCTGTCAATAAAAAAGAGATACCAAGGGGCGACGACTATTGTTTCTAGCGTCAATTATAACAACATCAATAGCAACCTTGGTGATGTGAAAGAGATTTCAGTAAATAGTTCAAACAGACACTATTTTCTAGATATTTTTCATAATTTTCATATACAAACAAGGTTTTCGGATGAACCTCTTAATATCAGAGAGATAGACATTAGCGATTATGTCAAAAAAAGCCGTGCCATTGTATCAATGTATGCGCTAGGCGATGCTATCGTTGGACACAATATCTGTTTTATTTTTAGAGTAGATACTCTTTCAAGTGAAATCCAACGCATAAACAACTGTAACCTTTCAATAAACTCTATAGCGTTACAACAATCCGTCCCGCTGAGTAAAAATGGAAACTACTCCTACTTGTCTATTAGTCATCATGCAATGACAGAAGAGACTTTTTTTAAACAGTTAAAATCTGAATTTACATATCTAATCAAAAACACAAACATACATAATTATTACTGTCAAGTTTCCGTTGAATGCTTTGTCGATGTCATGTTAAAGATGGGCTTCAACATCGTTGCTTGGGAAGGTGAAAGTGATATAGGAGCAATAAGTGTTGGATCAAAAAAATATATGACGGCGATTATGCATATAGAGACATGTGAACTATTTTCTCAGCCAGAGTTTTTTTACATTATAAATCATCCGCTCTATTAGAGATGAACATAACCAGTATTAACATTGCTAGATCTAATTAGGTCAGAACAGCCTACATCATCACCTATGTGTTTGTCTATTAAATGTCAACAAGCGCCATACAGACACATTAATTAAGCATTAAATAAATTAGCCGTTAGCAAAGAAGACTACCAAAAATTAACGCTGCTATTCCACAGAATAAAAAATGAAATTATTATAACCATCAGATATGTTTTTCGTTTTAAAATGCCTAAGAATAAGGCATTAAACATTAATTATTATTCAGAGGTAAATCTATGGGTGGTGTGAGTATTTGGCAACTTCTGATTGTAGCGGTCATTGTAATACTACTATTTGGAACAAAAAAACTGCGTGGAATTGGTGGTGATTTGGGCGGTGCTATTAAAGGCTTTAAGAAAGCGATGAGTGAAGATGATCCTGTGAGAAGTAACAAAGATTTGGATTTTGAACTAGGAGGGCTAGAAGATCATCAACTAAATAAAACAGCTACTGAAATGAATAAAAATAAAGAACTGGTGTAACTGTGTTTGATGTGGGTATCGGGGAGTTAACTTTAATTTCTATAATTGCCATAATTGTCATTGGTCCAGAGCGCTTACCTGATGCGATTCGTCATGTGTCACGCATTATTGGAGCTACAAAACGCACAATAAATAACATCAAAGATGAACTCTCAGAGGACTTGGATCTCATAGAGTTGAAAGCACATATAAGTAAAGCGAAACAGCTCGACATGGATATTTTCTCATCTGAGCTAAAAACTTCAGCACACTCGGTCAACATTACAATAGAGCCACCACAGATTGAAGCAAAACCTAAGCAAACAATAATGGAGTCTGAATCAACTCATCAAGAAAAGCAGCTTAGCCTTAACTTGGCGAATAACCAAGCTGAATAATCTCGTGATAAGAAGTAATTCTTAGTTGCTTCTTTTCCGTTCTGTTTAAAAGAGGTTAACATGTCTACCACCAAACAGACTCCCCCTTTAATTTCCCATTTATTAGAGCTTCGTAATCGTCTGCTATATTCTATACTTGCCGTGCTGTTAGTTTTTGCCAGTCTCATTTTTTTCTCTAACCAAATTTACGAATTTATCTCAGCGCCTTTGGTTGAGCGCCTTCCATCTGGAACAACCATGATAGCAACGGATGTTGCATCACCATTTTTTACCCCGCTAAAACTCACATTGATTGTTTCAGTGTTCATTGCAGCACCACTTATTCTTTACCAAATATGGGCATTTGTTGCTCCTGGATTGTACATGCATGAACGTCGTCTAATCATTCCATTACTACTTTCAAGTTCCTTATTATTCTATGCAGGTATTGCATTCGCTTACTTCGTAGTATTTCCTTTAGTATTTAGTTTCTTTACGAGTATTTCATTAGGTGGTGTAGAGTTTTCAACTGATATATCGAGTTACCTAGACTTTATTCTTGCTTTATTTATGGCATTTGGAATCGCTTTTGAAATTCCTATTGCAATTATTCTGTTATGTTGGTCTGGAGTAACCACACCACAAAGCTTGATAGATAAGCGCTCATACATCATTGTTAGTTTATTTATTATCGGGATGCTACTTACCCCTCCAGATATTGTCTCACAAACATTATTAGCCATTCCAATGTATCTCTTGTTCGAAATAGGAATTCTATGTTCTAGGTTTTACACACCCAATGATGAAAATAAAATTCATTAACGCTTGAAGATATAAAATTATAGCATGGCAAATAAGTACACCCTTATATTCCACGTGCCAATACCAATTAATGATAGATATATTAAAATTAAATGGTGAAAGATTGGCAACTATAAATAAAAGTTGCCATTTTATTTTTCGCCATACAAATATCTATTTTCATTAAAGGCATATTATTTATGAGAGCTAAATTTGACCCTTCGAAAAGAAGTTTTCTAACCTATTCCTCCATTTCAGCATTAAGTGCTGTCGCTGGATTTGCATTTGTTCCTAATACTGTTTATGCAGCTGTATGCGACATATCAACATCGACAGACATTCCAACATTAGAAGATCTTGATAAGATTAATTTCTACACTAAAAGTACCAATGCTCTTGCCTGTGTAGGATATCCCAAACAGTACTTTGAAGAAGCTATTGATGAAGTACAATACATTTCTAGTGTAATGTTCAATGAAATCATTAAAGATGTATTTAATGAAAAACATCGGTACATAGCTCAACTTCTTGGTGAAAATATGTCACCAAACCAACAAGTCCTTGGTATGTCAGATAAAATCAATAATGTTTGGAAAATCAAAGAAAAGCATAAAAGTTACTTGACAGAAATAATGCCTGAGTTTATTGCCCAAATGATCCAAGGGGTATACAGCAATAAAGATGAACTGGCAAAATTATCTCGAGAAGAGAGGAAACAACTGAATTCATGGGATATGTTTGGTGTTAAGTCAAATATAGAAAATGAGAAAGAAACAAGTAACTTTAAGAATCTGATGAGTGATCTTTATAGCATTGCTGTATCTTTTGCCAGTGGATCACTTGGCCATAGGTTACACCGTTATAAAATGTCTAACCCTACTAAATGGGCAAATGAGTTATACAACTGGTACCTTGAAGAACCAAAACTAGAAAATCGCATAGATTCGATGGTAATAGGTAGAGTAGATAGTTACAGTATTCAACAAGCATTTCAGAATACGATGAGCTTGGTTGGTATAATTGGTATTTTAAGCCGTGCAGGAAAAGATAAAGGAGAAAGTGGGCTATCATCGGAAATAATTAAAAAATTTGAAGACACTCTCTATAACACAATCGCATTAGCAACATCTATGAGTACAAGGTGGGGAGATTCCTCACAAATTTATGCTGCTGTAAATAATGAAGAGTTAATCAAAGAAACTCTTCATACATTAAAGACAAACAGTAACAAAGAAATTGAAAGCTTTTGGATGAATTTCTTCGAGAAACAAAATGAAGAAGAATTTGTTGCAAAACTTTCATCTCTCGATTGGGCTAATACGTCTATCTTCAGTGATCAGAGTGTTTCCATGCTCCAAAAGATTTATCCTGAATTTAAAGATGATATTACATCTAGCACGGTTCCTGTTAAACTAAGAACAAGAAGAAGCCTGGCAGACAATAACCTTAATAGTTTAAAACAGACGAGAAACCCTATAATAAAATACGCACAAACTAGACTAACAAAAAGAATATTAGTTGGGTCTAGTACTCGATTAGCGCCTACTGCTATGCTAAATACATTTTTATTTCTATTTAGCTCCGCTCATCATATGTGGGCTATCACGTCATCTGATGAAAAACCGACAGGTTTTGGCGCTAAACTTGGCATCGCAACTCAAATGTTTGACACCATTTCTAGTATTGGTTACTACGCTGCTGTAGAAGCTATTTCTGCTTACATGAAAAAAATGTCACCAGCTAGCTTAACCAAAGCAACTATGTATTTTGAAAAATATGCCACATTCTGGTTAGGGGCAAGTAATGCTAAAAAGCTGATTAATAGACCAATACAAAATATAGCTCATGCTTTATTTAATCAAACCATAATTGCAAAGCTTGTTACCAAAGTATCCTTTATCCTTTCCGCTGTTGGACTATATTATGCCGTAGATGCTTTGATTAATAGTGTGAACTCTCTAGATATATCCTCTATCGTATTTGAAACACTTAATGTTGCCGTATCAACGATTGGTGTGGTATCTGGATTAACGGCACTATTAGGGTTGTCATGTGCTGGTCCACTAGGTATCGTTGCTCTCGTTGCCGGTGGAGCTGTTTTATTGGCTAAAATTCTCTATACATTATTAAAACCGAAATTTAATCCGACCCCGATCAACGATTTTACTCTTCAAGTATTAAAGCCAGAAGATTTGATATACGGTCCCAAAGGTCAGTTTCTTTCTATTGTGGAAGATACGAATGGTTTCAAATATGCAAAACGCACATCATTTAAAACATTAGATCTCGTTGGACAAAATAATGTCAACTTAGAGTTAAAAGGAAAAATTAACTTCCCTAGATCAATTGTTGTTTCAAATTCATATGAAAATTCTGGAAAAGTTTTTTCTTTTGAAAGAAGTATAAATGAAAATTATGCAAAAGCCAGCTATCAATACTTTGACAAGATAGAGTCATTAGGGTTTTCAAATGAACTTCCATGGGGCGGAGCTGATCGAGATATTGCTTCTGTTATCGCAGCCGTTGAATCAACGAGTAAATATTCAGAAACAAATGCACTATTTCTATGTAAATTAAGAAACGGTAAGAATGCCATCTTTTTAACTGATGGTTTAGATCGAGCACCAACTTACAGAGATAAAGTTAGCAATGGAATTGAATTTGACGATGATATTGAAGACATTGTTGCTATCTCTGATCAGAGACATACCGTTTTCTTGGTAGCATCCAAGCGTAATCTGTATCAAGTAAACAGTTATTACATTGCGAAGAAAATAAAAAGTAATGTTCTGGAAAACAACCAAGATCTCATAAGTGAGATTGAGCTATTATCCGCAGGTGATCTTGCTCATCTTTTAATAAGATACAATACAGAGGATAATTTAGAGTCAAAGCAAGCGCAACTTTACACGATTAGTTGTAGCGACCCATATTGGAGCGAATACTATAATGTTAATGAAAGTGTATGCTTCGAAATTGATTCAACTGAAAAAATCCTTAGTCGCTCAACATTCTATAATTCTACTCGTGTCAATGATTTCTTAGTTATAGGTCCAAAAACTTATAAAAGAATGAAAGCCAGATTAGATAAAAGTGAGACTATGATTATGAGTTTTAGTAGTGGGCTAGAATTACCAAGTATCGCTCCCATAGCAAATACTTTATTACTGAAAAATACCTATATCCACAAATAACTATACGTAACACTTCTAAACCAATCCCGTCAAAAGTAAGTGACGGGATTGATTTATCGATCAAATCTACCTATTGAGCACGAAAAGAAATCGGAATCTCAGCTAACTGTGTGCCTTGGTTGGCAGGGAAAATCAGGTATTCACCGTGATATTTCACATTCGATTTGTAATCAGTCTGCTTGTGAACCATAAATCCGGCAGCAAAAGCTTTTTCAACAAAACCGGCATGATGCCCACGCACAAACCAGTTCATTGGTTTGACTAACAGCTCACCATCGAAACAGGCTTCACACTGCACGGAACACAATGCCAATGAGTTCTGACCATCGGTAAAAATCTGTACTTTGCCTGCATTCACTAATGGTTCAGAGGTTGAAACTTCCCAACCGGCTTGCTCCATCTCATCCAGAAACGCTTCGATCTGCTTATCGGTAATCGGCGTATGCTCTTGCTCAGCAAAGAAATGGGCGTAATACGCAGAGATGCGTTGAAACGTCGGTAACAGTTGTGATTCTGTCCCTTTTGAGCGCCCTGCTTTTTGCCACTGAGTTAAATTGTTACCCACACAACGATGAAAACGTTGCGCTTTCAGCGCCTTGGTCACCCAGTGCACCAAAAAATGGTTATTCGCCACAGGCGCATTCGCCAGTTTGCCCGCTTTATGCTCGGCCTCTAATTCCGCCAATGCAGTGTTCACCACATTTTGAATTTCTAAATGGTAGTTCGCCATTACGCTTTTCTTCCTAACGTCCAGTAAAAGGCGCCTGATAACACAGAGCAAGCCGCCATCACAAATATCATTGGCCACGTTTCAGTACCTGGCATTGCAGCAACCACTGCCCCCACAATCGAGCCGGTACCAAAACGTAGCGTCCCCGCTAATGACGAAGCCGTGCCCGCCATGCGTGGGTATTTACTCAGCAGTAATCCCATGGAGTTACTGCCTATCGTTGAAATTGTGCCAACAAACAGCACCACAAAAGGTACGGTTCCCCACAATCCCCAATTCATTAACCAACTCGTGAATAGACCAATCCCAGCAATCAATTGGATAAGTAAGCCAAAGCGCAGCATGTTGTGCGAGCCAACTCGTTTTACAAAACGGCCGTTAATGCTGGTCATGGCAATCATCGCCACGATATTCAGTCCAAACAGGTAACCGAACTCACTCGGGCTGACACCATAAATATCGATGTATACAAACGCCCCTGCGGTTAAGAAAGCGAACATTCCCGCAAATGAAAAAGCACCCGAGAAAATGAGCCCCATCGCTACGGGGTTTTTGCAAAGATTATTGTAGTTACGAATGGTGCTACGAAAACGCAATGGTTGACGATTCTCAGGGCTCAGCGTTTCTGGGATTTTCCACATCACCATAGCGATCACAAGCGCGGCAAACAGTGCCAGTACCCAGAAAATCGAACGCCAACCGAACCAAATTGCTAAGTGCCCGCCAATCATAGGCGCAACCAAGGGGGCGAGTGTCACCACTAAAGTGACAAACGACATCGCTCGCGCAAAATCTTCACGATCAAACATATCGCGCACCACAGCTTGGATAACTACCGCGGCGGCAGCGCCTGCAAAACCTTGCGCAGCACGAACATAGGTTAAAGCATCAATGCCATCCGTGGTGGCACTGACCATCGCTGCGATGCCGAATAAAAAAATACCGCATAACATCACGGGGCGACGGCCATAGCTGTCAGCGAGTGGACCATGTAGCAACTGCCCTATCGCAAAGCCAGCGGTGTATGCCGTCAGGGTAATTTGCACCGCACCCGCATTCACACCAAAATCGCGGGCAATGGTTGGCATGGCGGGTAAATACATGTCGATCGCCAGCGGTGTCAAAGCACCAAGCGCACCGAGCACAATATAAAGCAGCAAACTCATTTGTGGAGCTTGCCGAGTATTCATGGATGGGACAGGCATAATTCTCCGTAGAACTAGGTTAATGTGTTGGCGAACGGCACAAGGCTTACGCTAATCAGAGATTTCTCGATGGGGCGTTGATACGCCAGCAACTTGAAGCGGCATCTTCAAGTGGAACTTCCCCGATGGTTTTAAAGTATGGTCTTAAAAAATACCGCGATTCACTAGTTCTAATTCGGAAACAATCTATTTCCTAAATCTCTGTTTATTTCCAGATTGAAGCGACTTCATCTTCCGTTAAATAACGATATTCACCCGGTTCTAAGCCTTCATCCAAAGTAATTTGTCCAATTCGCTCACGATGCAACCCAATGACTTTATTACCCAAAGCCGCAAACATGCGCTTCACTTGGTGGTATTTACCTTCATGAATGGTCAGCAGTACTTCGGTTTCGCTAACCACTTCCAGCTGTGCAGGTAAGGTCAATTCACGCTCACCGCGTAATTCGATGCCTTTGGTGAATTGTTCAGCATAATCGGCTTGAATCGGATCGGCCAACCACACGCGGTACGTTTTCTCACACTTATGTTTTGGTGAAGTCACACGGTGTGACCACTGGCCATCATCGGTAATCAGCAGTAAACCTGTGGTATCCACATCCAGACGTCCTGCGAAATGCAAGTCTTCTATATTCACTTCATCAAGCAAGGTAAAAGCAGTTTGGTTGAAGCCATCTTCATGTGAGCAGACCACACCGTCAGGCTTATGCATCATGATATAGCGTGGTCCATGCAGCGTGATTTCGCGATCTTGCCACTCAACGCATGAAGTCTCTTTGAGTTTGAATGCGCCACTTTTTTGCACTACATCATCAACGGTCACTTCACCTCTTTTGAGAAGTTGAGTGGCCTCTTTGCGCGTCGTACCGAGCGCATCACACAGGAATTTGTCTAAACGCATGCTTACCTCATCTGCTTGAAGTCGGCTATTATACAGACCTGTCACCACAATTACCCAGCGCAATTGCATGTCACACATCCTAAGCGATGCAAAACACATCAATTGCCCAAACAACTTCGGTAACTCCCATCGGATGTATACGTTACGACCTTATCAAGCCGACTCAGTCAAAGCCGTCGTGCACTATTTTCGCCAGCATTCAACCCCAGCCGTGATTGTGCTCCCGACCGGTGCGGGCAAAAGCTTAGTGATTGCAGAACTCGCCCGCCTTGCACGTGGCCGCGTATTGGTATTGGCGCATGTCAAAGAACTGGTTGAGCAAAACCACGCCAAATATGAAGGCTATGGCCTGACGGGAGCCATTTTTTCGGCAGGATTAGGCCGTAAAGAAACCGACCAACAAGTCGTGTTTGCCTCAGTACAATCAGTAGTTCGCAACTTATCCGAGTTCCAAAACCAGTTCTCTTTATTGGTGATTGATGAATGCCATCGTGTACCCGATGACAAAAACAGCAGCTATCAAAAAGTAATCAGCCACTTGTTGGAACTCAATCCGGGGATGAAAGTGTTAGGGTTGACTGCAACCCCTTATCGGCTCGGAATGGGATGGCTCTATCAGTACCACACTCGCGGTTTAGTGCGTAGCGAAGATCCCCGTTTTTTCCGCGATTGTATTTTTGAGCTACCGATTCATTATCTGCTCGATGAAGGCTTTCTCACCCCCGCGAAACTGATTGATACGCCCGTGATGAGTTACGACTTTTCGCAGCTTAAACCAGCCAATACTGGGCGTTACCGCGAGTCAGAACTCGATTTAGTGATTGAACAGTCACAACGTGCCACACCGCAAATAATCGCGCAGATCATTCAGTTTGCTAAAGATCGACAAGGAGTGATGATTTTTGCCGCAACAGTACGCCACGCCGAAGAGATTTACCGCTTGCTGCCTGCCGAGCACTCCGCGTTAGTGATAGGGGATACCCCAACGCCGGAACGTGATCGCATCATCCAAGCTTTCAAACAGCAGCAGATAAAGTTTTTGGTCAACGTGTCTGTGCTCACCACCGGATTTGATGCGCCGCATGTCGATTTGATTGCGATTTTACGCCCCACCGAATCAGTCAGCTTATATCAGCAAATCATTGGCCGCGGGCTGCGCCTTTCCTCAGGTAAAACCGACTGCTTGGTGCTCGACTACGCGGGAAACCAGTACGACTTGTATCAGCCTGAAGTCGGTGATCCAAAGCCAGATTCAGACAGCGAAATCATCACCATTCCCTGCCCCGCATGCGGTTTTAACAATAATTTTTGGGGCAAGCTGGATGCGAACGACTTCTTACTTGAGCATTATGGTCGTCGCTGCCAAGGTTTTTTCACTGATGAAGAGACGGGCGAGCGTGAACATTGTGGTTATCGCTTTCGGGCTAAATACTGCAATGAGTGTGGTGCGGATAACGACATCGCTGCACGCATCTGCCATGAATGCGATGCCACCTTGGTTGACCCTGATAAAAAGCTCAAAGAAGCGCTCAATCTGAAAGATGCCTTGGTATTTGAATGTACCGACATGAGCTTGAAAGTTCATAAAGACGCCAAAGGCAAGAGTCAGCTTCAAGTGACTTACCACGGCCAAGATAACGTACAAGTACACCAATTTTGGCCGTTGAGTACACCACGCCAAAAGCAGCAATTTCGTGATCAATTTGTGCGCCCACATTTGGCGGATAAACATCGTTCATTTGAGGCAGCAACGCCAGCAAAAGTGGTGGATCATCAGCACCGTTTTCGGCCGCCATTGTTTGTGATTGCTCGTAAATCTGGCCGCTTTTGGGCAATTCGTGACAAAGTGTTTGCCGATGAGTTTGTTTCTCCAACCGAGAGCAAGCCATTACAGCCCTAGAAACAGCGACTATCCCTTGCAAACCGGAAAGGGTTGAAAATGAATTCACTTTCTGTTCATTTTTCTCCGGCTATACTCGGCAACAGATTCAAAATTCAGGTATTTACTATGCACATTCTCCGTATGCCGCTGAAGCCGCAAGCGAGTACCCTACTCCTGCTGCTCTTTTTAGGGTTCACATTTCCTGCTCACGCTGATAACAAAGTGCGAGATTGGGAACAAGGTTCGTATCGTGAAGGGACGCAAATCGAAATTGATGAAGACCAAGATGACGTTTACCGCGCCGTCCAAAAAGGGTTAATTCGTCCATTTTCTGAACTCTATGCCACCGTTGATCAACAACTGAATGGACGCTTAATCAAAGTTGAACTTGATGAAGACGACAGCGAATGGATTTATGAGCTGAAATTGGTGTATGACAACCAAGTATTCCGCGTGGAATATAATGCTGCCACGCTTGAATTGATGTCGATTCGCGGACGCAACGTCATTCGTGCCATAAAAAAATAACCGAGCAAGCCATGAAAATATTAGTTGTTGAAGATGATGTACAACTGGGCAACCAAATACTTGCAGCCCTAGAGCAAGCGGGCTGGGTTCCCGAACTTTCACAAGATGGGATTGATGCGTTGTACCGTGCCACCGCGGAAGAGTGGGATGTGATTGTACTCGATCTCGGCCTGCCGAAATTGGATGGATTGACGGTACTTAAAGGTATCCGAGATGAAAACATCAACACACCTGTGGTGATTTTGAGTGCTCGCGATACCCTCACTCAACGTGTAGAAGGTTTAAATGCAGGTGCGGATGATTACCTGACTAAACCTTTTGAAATCGTGGAGCTGATCGCTCGCATTCGTGCTCAATTACGTCGTGCTTCGGGTAACGCCTCCCCTGTCATGCAAGTGGGCGATCTCAGTTTAGATACACGCACTTCCAAAGTGATGTGGCGTGGACAAGCAATTAGCCTCACGGCCTTAGAATATAAAGTGATCGCGTATTTCATGCATAACCCAGAGAAAGTCATCTCTCGAACTGAACTGGTAGAGCATATCTATAAACAAGATTTTGATCGCGATTCCAACACCATTGAAGTTTTTATTGGTCGTTTGCGTAAAAAAATTGCACCAGATGTGATCAAAACTGTACGCGGTCTTGGATATCAACTGCATGCCTGCTAAGCCACTTTTTTTACGCCATCTCAGTTTAAAAACCCGCTTGCTGCTCGCAGCCACGTTGTGGCTTAGTGCAATGATCCTAGCGGCGGGCTACCTGATTCCAAGTCTCATTCATCAATACTTGATTCAAGATGTGCAAAGCCAGTTGCAACTCTCGATGGATGAGATCACCGCCAATCTGGAAGCCAATCCACAAGGGCAGCTTACCCTTACAACTCGCCTTGCCGATCCGCGTTTTGCGCAGCCGTATAGTGGATTGTATTGGTCAGCCACCTTGGGTGAACAAACCTTGCGTTCACGTTCATTGTGGGATCGTTTTTTAACCGAAGAATCGCATGTGCACGACACGGTTTATCGCGGTGCAAATGGTGAATCTTTGATTGTGCTAAAACGTACCGTTTATTTACCGGATTTTTCACAGCCGATCACCATCACAATTGGCCTAGACGATGCACCACTTAAAGCGACATTGCAGCGAGTCAGCAAAGAGTTGTGGATGATTTTAGGACTGCTGTTTAGCGGAATACTGATTTTGATTGGGGCGCAAGTAACTTGGTCACTTCGACCACTCTCTAAAATGCAGCGTGAACTGGCCGCATTGCGTAATGGCCAGCAAAATTCGGTGAATGGCGATTACCCGAAAGAGATTTCACCACTGGTGAATGACCTCAACGCTTTACTGTTCCACTACCAAGAATTGCTAGAACGAGCACGTCATCATGCGGGTAATCTGTCACATGCACTGAAAACGCCGCTCTCCGTACTTAAGAACGAAGTCGCGCAACTGGAAAGTTCACAACTCAAAGATCGATTACAACCTTCCGTAGAACAGATCCAACAGCAAATTGACTATCATCTTGGCCGAGCTCGTATGGCAGGTTCCGCCAACATTCTTGCCGTCAAAACCTCGCCAAGTTTAAGAGTGGATGCGATTTCGCAAGCATTTGACAAAGTCTATGCCGAGCGAGAAATCACGCTAGTCAATGAGCTTGATTCAGACTTGGAAGTGGCCGTAGAGCCGACTGATTTCGATGAAATGATCGGTAATCTGCTCGAAAACGGCTATAAATGGGCAAATAACCTTATTCGCGTTCATAGTCACCCTATCGATGAACATTGGGTACAGATCTGTATCGAAGATGATGGGCAAGGGATTCCGGCGGACAACATTGAGAAAGCATTAAAACGTGGCGTTCGCTTAGATGAAACTACCCCCGGTACTGGGCTTGGCCTTAATATTGTAAGTGAAATGGCACACAGCTATCGTGGCGCTCTGGCGTTGGGTGAGAGTCGTTTGGGTGGTTTAAAAGCAACGCTCACGTTAAAAAAACCGTCACACGATGCAAAAGCAGTCAAATCACGCTAAAAACCGTATAAAAGCCGATTTTCAGTTGCTCGACCAGCCAATGAATGCTAGTATCCGCGCTCGTTTCTGACCCTATTTATAGGCTTAGAAACTCTACGACAAGAACAAGGTCGCATTGTTCTGTCACTCTGTTTTTTACTAATTTGAGAGTAAATACTATGAAATTCGAAGCAGTATTACGTACTGACCTAGGTAAAGGTGCGAGCCGCCGCCTACGTAACACTGGTTACTTCCCAGCGATCGTTTACGGTGGTGAAGCAGCTCCAGTTTCTATCACACTGAACCACGATGACGTGATGAACCAAATGGACAAGCCTGAGTTTTACGAAGCTATCGTTCTGGTTATCGACGGCCAAGAAGTGAAAGTGAAACCACAAGACGTTCAACGCCACGCGTACAAGCCAAAAGTTGAGCACATGGACTTCATCCGTATCTAATTCCCTACCAAGGAATTATTCGGATTAAATCCAGCCTTTTGCATAAATAAGATCATCGGCATTACCAACCGAGAAATCTAAAAATTCGAAACCCCGATAGCTACCAACTGTCGGGGTTTCACCGTTTTACGAGTTAAGAAATTTTTGAACTAGAAATCCATTCAGGCTCATTCCACTCAACTAATATAAGTAAACCGCTCCTGAATCATTCTCTGTACCTACATCGATTGTTTCTGAGCCATCAATAATCACTCCAGTCTCCTTATTATCTTCTCGATACGCTCCTACCGCGACTAAGTTACCATCGTCGCTCAAAGCCAGTGACTTACCAAAGTAATCAATCATGCCTGAATTAGACGCTTTAAGATAAGCGATTTGAGACCAATTGCCTGAACTATCTTTAGTGAAAAGGTACACCACACCAGCACTTGCCGCTGAGCCTACATCGTTAATTTCTGAGCCATTGATGATAATTCCTTTTGCACTATTACTTTCTCCAGTAGCACCTACTGTCAACGTCTTACCATTGTCACTCACTGAAAGTGATCCACCAAAGCTATCACCCGAACCAGTATTGGAACCTTTGACATAAGCACTTTGTGACCAAACACCAACATTATCTTTAGTAAAAACGTACACCGCACCCGCGTTGTTTATTGTGCTGAGATCTGTGATTTCTGAACCATCAACCACAACACCTGTAACACTGTTATCTTCAAACCAAGCGCCAACGGCTAAAGTATTGCCATCTTCACTCACTGCAAGCGAAGCACCAAAATTGTCATCAGCACCTGTATTTGAAGCTTTAATATATGCACTTTGAGCCCAAGAGCGGCTTTGTTGCGTAATTCGAGGGAACTAAATCCGAAGGTTACGATCTGATCGGTTAAGTAAGTTAATTCCCCTAGTCTCATGCCGAAACCTCGCTACAAAACAACGAATTGGAAACAGTACAACAAAGCCTTAATCAACCGTGGTTCACTCACTTTCTGGATTGATGAAGAAGCCATTCGCCAGTGGAAGCAGAGTAAACAAGATAAACGAGGTAGACCTCGTCAGTTCAGCGACTTAGCCATTACCACTGCGCTTATGGTGAAACGAGTGTTCTCAATGCCGCTGAGAACATTGCAAGGGTTTATTGATTCTGTTTTTACATTGGCTAACGTCCCTATAGTCTGTCCACATTACAGTTGTATCAGTCGAAGAGCTAAACAAGTCGAGGTTTCATTTAAACCAAAGACTAGAGGTGCAATACAGCATCTAGCCATTGATGCAACAGGTCTCAAGGTTTATGGCGAAGGTGAATGGAAGGTCAAGAAGCATGGTACTGACGGGAAGCGAAGAGTCTGGAGAAAGTTGCATTTAGCGGTAGACACCAGCACTCACAAAATCGTCGCGGCAGAACTGAGTGCATCTAATGTTACCGATGCAGAAGTCCTTCCTAACTTGCTCAAGCAAACACGCCGAAGAATAATCGAGATATCTGGTGATGGCGCTTATGACACAAGGGATTGCCACGATGCCATACGGTTCAAGCGAGCTATGCCACTCATCCCTCCTAGAGAAGGGGCAGCCTTCTGGGAGAATGGTCATCCAAGGAATTTAGCGGTAGGTTGCCAGAAGCTCTACGGGTCCAACAATAAGTGGAAAAAGCGGTACGGCTATCATAAACGCTCACTATCTGAAACAGCAATGTATCGAGTGAAGCAGTTGTTAGGTGGACGATTAAGTCTGAGAAACTACAATGCTCAGGTTGGTGGGGCTTACGCCATGATTAAAGCGCTGAACAAACTTACAGGGCTAGGTATGCCTGAAACTCAGTGTGTTGCATAAGAATCGCTCAATTGAAGGTATTTTGGTTCTCTGACCGAATTACGCAACAAAGTCGACAACCTCACACCTAAAAATAATAATCAGGAAGTTAAATAAGCAAAGTAACCTTTGTGATGAGATGAATACTCCCGTACTCTTGGTTGAACTTTGAATAACATCGTATACTATTTTTATCTGAAGCCTTTGAACGTATATCGGTAAGAATTAGAATTACAATAGACACTAGAAACCTCGTTATTTCTAGTGCCTATCGCTAGTCTTTATAGATTGGAATGGAAAACCCAGCTTTTTTAACTGTTCACATTCTATTCCTACTCTGTGAGTAGTGAATTAAATAAAACATCAGAGAAATTTGTTAAAAAAGATAGGTTTTAATTAAAAGTTTCCCCAATTCTAACCAAGGAGAAACTATCAATTAATGGACCATAGTAATACCCTTGATGAAAGCATTTAAACTTCAATAGATTATCATGATGAGTGGAACTCTCAACCCCCTCCAAAACAACACGTCTTTCACCAAATTTTGAAGCCTTCGATATCAAATTGAACAACGCCATTGAATCATTAATACAGGCATTAATTATATCTTTATCTATCTTAACCAAATCCCAATTTGTAAATCTTAACATAGACTCACTGATACCTGCTGACAGGTAATCGTCTAACCATATTTCGTGACCAAAATTTCTAATATAAAACATTGATTTATATACCGCCTCTTTTTCTTCACCCAGTGGTTCAGATGTTAATTCAAAGGCGATCTTTTTATCTAATACTTTGAGAATATTAAGAATAAATTTAGTATTAGACAAAGTTTTTGCATTAATATTCAACGCAAAAATAATATCATCCGAGCATTCAATCCTATTAACTTCAGAAACTTGATGCTCTATTATTTTTTTACTTATACAAGGTGTTATTTTTTCAAAAAAAATCTCCGTATTAATATTTTCATCTTCAAATCTGGTTAGAAATTCCAAATAGTGACACTTTATATTACGAGGGCAAACAATTGGCTGTAAGAAAAATTTAACCTTTAACTTCCTCTTACCAACTCCATCTATAACCATATAATTATCTAAATTCATTTGTTACTTCTTTGCAAATTTTCACTTCACTCATCCCATATATCATCAGACATAGACTCTAACTTTAGCTTTAATAATTGTGCTTTTAAATTTCGAATCTCTAATTCGTAGAGCCGACTACAGTCAATTCTTTTTTTTCGTTCCCCAATAGGTATTACTATCTGAGCATATATACCAAAATTATCCCGGTCTTGAAGTCTTGATGAGCTATCATAGTGCTTTGTATTATGACCATATTCTTGATTCACCTTTACTCCCATCAAACCCGTTTGGATATACATATCGGAGGCAATGGTAGACTCACATGTCGCTCCATCACTGGTCGTAATTCTATCGTACCCCGATGGAATAGTGGCACTGGGTATACTCAGTGATTCTGCCTTGATATAGAACGGAATATGGGATACTAACATGCAAAAAAATGCTTTAAATAAACTTAACCTCATAAATCAAAACCCTCTAATGCGTTAATCCTATCCTTTGGATAAATAACTCGTATTTCCGTACATATCCGTGTGCGAATAGTATAAACCCCATCAGGTTTAGATATTGAACATACCTTATTAAAACTAACACGGTTAGGTGCTATGTCTTTAATTATTACATGATATGACCTTATTTTTTTTGGACCCACTTTAAAATTAGTTTCAATTATCATCCCATTAAGTTCGATATCGAACAATGTAGCATCATCAGATTCATTACC
The DNA here is from genome assembly GCF_019048845.1 of Vibrio mimicus. NCBI lineage: Bacteria > Pseudomonadati > Pseudomonadota > Gammaproteobacteria > Vibrionales > Vibrionaceae > Vibrio > Vibrio mimicus. Next base: position 1,466,967 of record NZ_CP077426.1, on the reverse strand, counting down.
CACATTTATCTTCGCTTTATATTGAGGATATAAGCTAATATCTTTCACCTTTATTGGTGATTGCGAGTGAGCAATAGAATCAAAAGAAAAAAAGCAAAAAAACAAAAAAAACCTCATTGAAAACAAATTCAATTGCATGTGAGCATAATCCTCATTGAATATTTCCCTGCCAGCAATTCATCTTTATTAAGATTAACAATTGGAATAACTGAAATTACCCCTTCCCCATGCACTTCAATATGCTCAGAGACATTTATAATATCATAATCTGATGAGTCAATTTTATAGGCTATTTCATTAGTATTTTCCTTTATTTTACGCTCTGATTCCAATGCCTTAGATCTAAAAGCAGAACGATCAGCTGAAATAAACCTAACGTTACCAACTTTTAATCCTACATTTGAAACAACACTTGCATCATATTGAACCGAGGCAGAGTTATGACTTGAAATGTCAGTATCTTGAAAAAAAAACATCTCACCTACTGCATCAGAAACAGAAATTCGACAAAAACTCTCACCGCCTAATATCTCCTTATATTTAAGTTCAACCTCCTTACCATCACCTAACTTAATTTCTACAACACCTACGCTATCTTTATACCACCCACCTGATTCACCATTGATATATAACGTTTGTGTATTATCACTTCTGTTTTGCTCTGAAAAATTAAATGTCCAAATCTCCTTCCCTCCATTTGCAATCTCTTGGAGACTTATACCTACATCTTCAGAATGGACAAAAGCCTTACGACCTAAACGATTAAATATCTCCACATTTACCGATATATCACCAAGACCACGATATGTAATCGTTAGATAACCAGAACGGGTTTTATTATTGTTATCAATAGTAAATATATTGTTTTCAGAATAACAACTTTTTACTATTCTACTTTTGTCTCCATTGTATTTATACTCATGACAATGATGGTCATTTGATGAAGTTATCGTATATCCAAGAGTCAGAGATGGAGATAAAATCAAATTAAAGACAAACAATCGTAGCAGTAACTTCATATTTATAGTCTCCCGGCTTAAATAACTCTTCACCCCTTCCTTCAGCATCAAGATAAACCGAAACCTTTTCGCCACTAATCAAGCCCGTGTAGCTAACTGCTCCTGTATACGTATTACCAGTACCTTTTTGTGACATTATTTTGGGAATATACGACGTAGTAGAGCCTGCCGAGATTAACTTTAATGCAGTCGAAGGACTGGTCGGAGCAACTACTAAGTCAACGCTGGCTGGAGAATTACCTTCCAGCAGCAATTCATGCACATGATTAGTACTATCCACAGTAGCTCCATCAAAAAGTACCGACTTCGCTTTCTGCGCTCCGCCTACTACAACCGCAGAACAAATCGGATCTATTGTTCCTTCAAATCTCATAGTGGCAGTGTCAGTGGCAGCAGAGACCATTAAAGAATGGCTAGCACTACCTACCAACAACATCGCTATCAAGGGATATTTTTTACACATATGACAACCTCATTCTTAATAAACCTCACCAAACAAACCCATCAGCAACAGTTTCTGGCGGGACGATTTAATTAAAAAATAATCAGTATCTTTTCAATTGTCAATAATTTATTTACCTCAAATCGGAGAAAGGGCCTGAAATTGTCAATATAAAGACATCAAAAATTTCAGGCATTATTAATAGTTACGAGGCTTTCGGTCGAATTTTATCTGAACTTAACTTGAACTGAGTGTGCAACTTATATCATTGGTGTTCAGTGTTTTATTTTTTCACCGCTTCCAGAGCTTTTTTGAGTAATGAAACCAGCATGCGGTACTCTTCACCGGTAAGTTTTTCAAGATAAATCTTTTTGCGTTCTTCAATAATTTTTTCCAGAACACGTACTTTATCTAACCCTTTGTTAGTTATCACTAAAAATGTATTCCGTCGATCATTAACATCAACTCGCCTCGCCAAACATTCTTTCTCCACTAAATCCTGAATTAAGCGGGAAACTTGGCTTTTAGCTCCGACTAAGTGCTCTTCAGTGACTAATTCTGATTGATGAACACCATCTTGTTGCTTTTCATAAGCCTTCCCAAGAATCCAAGCTTGATCTGCGCTTATATCCAACTGAGCATTTTTTAACATTAGCTCACTTTTCTTTTTTGATATTGTTGCTATTTGATAGCAAAGAACCCCGATGAGACTTTCATCTTCATTTTTTTCAGTGTAACCCATCTCACATAACTCCATTTCTTCATTATCAATCTAGTTTCACCTGAAACTATCCATTTTGGAACCAAAATGTAGAGTCAACCCTAAATTAGAAAACTATTCATTAGTAAAGAATCATTTATGTAGAACAGCTCACACTTTCTCTTGATGCTACGATGCAGATTTACACGCATATGCAACAAGAAAATAAGCAAGTAAGCGAATAGTAAAAGCAGTATTCGATGCACGAGATAGTACTTTGCAATGAAAAGAATACACAATGCACCATTGGTAAGTAAATTAATTAAGATAACCACAAGCTATTTATTATGAATTATTAAAATAAATATAAATTTATTAAAAAAATAAAATAACTGGTATGACCACAATATATTATAACAATGATAGAATCTTCAATCACACAACATTCACGCAGGTTATATATGACATTTTTTAACTCTGATTCAATACCAGAGATAATTACAATTCTTAAAAAAAACGATTCATTATTAAAGAGAAAAAAACTCTATTACCAAGATGGAATTAAAAGCTATCTTGTTGTTAAAATTGAAGAATTCACAGAGGAACCGTATAACTATCAACCTCTTAAAAATATCAAAAAAGGCTATTGCTTAACTTTCTCATGTTCTTCTAAATTGAAGTTCACTTTATCAGACTCATGTGTCCATTTTATAGAAAACAAACTCGACTCTGTTAAACCAAAATCACGCTCTAGCAAAAGCGACAACTCAGATAATATTATTAGCTGGGTGGCATCTGATATTGGAAAATTTCTTTTTTGATTCCTCGCCGTCAAGGATTAAAAACGACAACGTTATCCATCTAAAAATAAGAAACCTAGAAATTATAATGCGAGGTAAAGCATAGTGTTATGCAACCTCGCCTCCCTCTTAGAGATCATCATTCCTGATAGTCAACCCTGAAAATGGTTAAATTTCCCTTCTTTCCTACGATATTTGGCAGCCGTTAACTATTATCGCCATTTTTACTCTTACATACCCAAGGAATGACATGACACTGACAAAACACGCTCAGATTTGAACAAAAAACGCTCAACACTGCAGTTAACCAAGAGAAACTAAAGTGAGAAAAATCAATTTATTAGCGTTTTATGCAATCTGTCTTTTACTGCCTAGTATCAATGCTTTAGCTGACAACAACCCACAACAAGAAGAGGTAGTTCGTGTTTCAGTAGCGGAAGCAAAACTAAAATCCATCCCTGAAACCATTGATGATGTGGGAAAAGTTTATGCAGTCGATATGGCGGTCTTGAGTTTTAATATTGATGAGAAAATCAGCCTTATCCATGTCAAAGATGGCGATGAAGTAAAAAAAGGACAGCTAATTGCCGAATTAAGCAGTGGTATTGCCAAAGCGGATGTGGCCAAAGCCCAAAGTGAGTTTAATCTGGCCAAAAATAAGCTCGGTAGAAGCTTGAATATGATAAAGAGAGAACCGGGATCAATTCCCCCACAAGAAATCTACGAATTAAAAGAGAATGTAAACCTCGCCAAAGCCCGGGGATTTACAAGCCAACGACGGTTTCACTTACCCGATTAAAGTACAAGTAAAACGAGAAAGCCTGAGTGATTTTAAAGTGCTCAACCGCTTAAGTGTGGTATCTCAATCCGGAGAAACTCTACCACTATCCCAGTTTGTGGCGATTGAACCTTCAACCATTGATACGTCACTGCAAACTTTTATGGGGCTTGATGCTGCCGAGGTTTCGGCCAACCTAGCACCCGGTTACACCGCCAGTGATGTGAAATCATACATTGATGAACATGTACCAAAACTGCTGACCAAAAATCAGGATTTCTACTACAACAGCATCATCAAAGAATTAATCGAGTCACAGCAAGGCACACAGACGTTATTTGTAATGGCAATTGTCTTTATTTATCTGATTTTGGCAGCTCAGTTTGAGAGCTTCCGAGATTCCTTACTGATCTTGCTGACCGTTCCGCTCTGTATTGTCGGGGCTTTGATTGCACTCTGGGTGTTTGGTCAGAGTATCAATATTTATTCGAAAATTGGGCTACTGACTTTGGTTGGCCTAGTAACGAAACACGGTATTTTACTCGTCGAGTTTGCCAACCAACGCCAAAAAGAAGGTATGCCACTCACGGAGGCGATGCTTTCCAGTGCCCGAGCGCGTTTCCGGCCGATTATGATGACAACCATGACCATGATGTTAGGTGCATTGCCATTAGCGCTTGCTTCTGGCCCCGGTTCTGTTGGGCGAGTGAATATAGGCTTAGTGCTGACAGGCGGTTTGCTTTCAGGCACTCTCTTTTCACTTTTCGTCATCCCGGTTGCGTATGTGGCCATGAAATCTAAACGCACACAGCCAACATACGCAGAACAACTAAACCATGAGTGAGTAATTTTCCGTACGGTGACCTTGTCACCCATCAACTCATCGAGCCGACGCGAGCCGAGATCGTTTATCTCAACTGTCTAATCCCAGTTGTCTTCGGCAAAACGTGCGGCTCGCGCTTGAATCAAGCTGCAATGAGTAGCTGCCATCAGTTCTGCTAACGTTATCGACGGATTCTGCGCAATTAAGCGCTGCAACTTGGCTTCTAAAGACTCCAACTTATCACTGTGCAACCTTAATCCGGCGTCTAATTTTTTGATCAAATACTCAACTTCACGGTCATCTTCCGCTCTAAGTTGAATAAGAAAAGCCTGAATAGCCATCGCCTCCCCCATCAACTGCCAGTTGCGTGAGCGGCGAATACGTTTGAACTCACAACCCAAGGGTAGAGCTTGCTGCTTCAAACGCTTTACTGTCTCCCCACCGATACGGTGAATCAAAGAAGGCAACATAATCGCCACCAATTGATCGGTTACTTCCACTGAGCGGTGCCTACTATCAACGCGATTTTATCTATTTCCTTTTGGTTTACTGAAACGACTTCCAAAACTGGTAAAGGCCACTAATATCCGCCGAGCACATCAAATCCATACATTGACTCAAACGTTCATCTGGCCATGTCCACCACTGCATCTCTAACAGCATCTCAATGTGTGCTGGACTAAACCGATATTTAATGTGCTTAGCAGGGTTAGAGCCTACAACTTCGTAAGGCGCTACATCCTTAGTCACAACAGCCCGGCTTGCAATGATTGCGCCATCACCCACCGTAATACCTGGCATAATCATCGCTTCAGAACCAATCCAAACATCATTACCAATGCAGGTGTCGCCTGCTCTGGAAAACCCATCTTTGGCCTCTGCAAAGTTCGGATTTTGCTGATAGAAAAAAGGAAAGGTACTAACCCAATCAACTCTATGGCCTTGATTACCTGCCATCATAAATACCGCGCCTGAACCTATCGAGCAGAAACTGCCAATGATTAACTTATCGACATCATTACGCTCAGGACTGAGATAACGCGCGCAATCATCAAAGCTATGAGCGTGGTAATAGCCTGAGTAGTAGCTATGGCGTCCCACAATGATATTGGGATTAGTGATCTGCTCTTGGATAGGTTTGCCAGCAAACGGACTTTCAAAATAATTCATGTTGTTCTTTTTTATTCGGCTCGTGACGTGAGTTGATAACTCACTTTACCTTGACGTTCAAGTGTAAAAATCCACACGCTCTCATCCAGTTGAAACCGATATTGATTAGCGGACTCTGTGGCTTCAAGCTGGTCAAGAAATGACATCAGGTCTGTTTCTGCAATCACAAACGATCCTTCTGAACGATTGCTATCCAAATCATTGATAAGTTCAATCTGCGTGGTTGAACTCGGTAAAATCGGCGGTAACCAACCTTTCTCAAAGAGATGATCCGCTTGCGCTTGCTGATAATTGGCATAATGATGTTTTACCGTGTCAGAACAACCCGCTAAAACAACCAGCAAAAAGAAGAGTATTCGTTTCATTATAATCTCTCGAGTTATGATAAAAATGGGCGGAACACATCCAATACCATAATGAAGGAAGGTAACATGTCATTCGTGTGTAAAACCGATCGTTTAGTGATTCGTCACTTTGAACTGCGTGATAGTGATTTCATCATCCGCCTGCTCAATGAAGAGTCCTTTATTCGTTACATCGCAGACAAAAATGTTCGTACCACACAAGAAGCGATGCATTACCTCACCCACGGTCCAATAAACAGCTATCAGGTGAATGGTTTTGGCTTAAATATGGTTGAGCTAAAAACATGCGGCACACCGATTGGTATGTGTGGTGTACTGAAAAGGTCAGAGCTCGATACACCTGATCTTGGCTACGCATTTTTATCCGAACATTGGCGAAAAGGCTATGCGCAAGAAGCCGCAATTGCTGTTTTACAGCACGCTTTTCAGCATTATAGACTAGAGAAAGTGCTCGCCATCACCTTACCGGATAATCAAGCTTCCAACGCCCTACTACGCAAGATTGGCTTTCAGCCATTGGGTACCCAGATTCTGTATGGTGACGAAAATAACTTGTATGGATACGTGAAACCCAAAGCATGATCTACTTATCATAACGTTATGAAAATACTTTAATTCACACGCTGGGAGCCATACTAAAGTCAATACAACTCTTTAATTAATATTTTTACTACTTGTCGGAGTAGAACATGACTTCTTATGCAATGAATAATGCCCATCGTGACAGAGCTAAAAATACAACAAACTCTCTACACAGCGTCAGTTTTCGTTTGAAGTTGATTGTAGTATTGATTGCTGTCTCCATTCTTTATCTCGGATTTAAAGGCCTTACCGGTATGCAAAATGCCTCACATTCTATTGAGTTGCTTTACTCAAAAGGAATGCAGCACACCATTCGAGCCGGCCGAGTGTTAGATGAATTAGGCACAGCGCGAAGCCAACTACTCCTCGCTTTTCAACATGAACCTTTATCGAAGTATGCGCTTTTACATGATCATCCCATTGAACGGCACATCGAAAGCATTCAAAGCTCTCTCACGGATTTACATCGCATCATTGATAACGAGATTTTAGCAACCGAGTTAGATACGCAAGAAAAAACCGTAATTAACTCTCTGAAAGAGAAGCTAGATCAAGTGACCAAAAGTGGTTTTGAACCTGCTCTTGAACAACTTAAAGCAGAGAATTACGATGCCGCCAACCTACTACTACTGCAAAAAATCAACCCTCTTTATGGTGACATCAAGCAAGCCGCTGAGGCGTTTCTGGAGATCCAGATCCAAGAAGGCAGGGATAATTTTTTATCTTCGCAGCAAGAGATACACCAGTTTATTTGGAGTGTAGGTCTACTTGGGTCACTGGCTTTGGTCATCACCGTAATGTTTGCATTGCTGATTGCTAAACGGGTAAATGATGCGGTGCAGCAATTAGCCGATTCCGCCACCACCATTGCGGGTGGCGATCTTACACAGCGAATCCCAGTGACAGGTCGTGATGAGTTTTCTGATATAGCTGAATACGTGAACCGTATTGTGTCTAGCTTCCAACACGTCATAAGCAATAATCGACATTCTGTCTCGGCACTGGCGACTGCCGCAGAGCAGAATGCCGCGGTGGCCATGCAAACCAAGCAAAACATTGTTGAACAACAGTCACAAACACAGCAAATCGCCACTGCGATTCATCAGTTTACGGCTACGGTGCATGAAGTGGCACACAGTGCAGGTTTAGCGGCCGAAGCTTCGGAAGAAGCGGAACAAGCTGCGGCACAAGGGCGTTCCGTGGTCAGTGAAAACATTACGATGATTGAGGGCCTATCGAATGATTTGCAACAGATGAGGGAGTCAATGCAACTGCTGGCAAAAGATTCGGAAGACATCGGCAGTGTCGTTGATGTCATCCAAAGTATTTCGGAACAAACCAACTTGCTGGCTTTAAATGCAGCGATTGAAGCGGCCCGTGCCGGAGAACAAGGCCGAGGCTTTGCGGTTGTCGCAGATGAAGTTAGGACACTGGCGAGCCGCACACAAGAATCCACCAAGCAAATCTTACAAACGGTACAGCGTTTACAACAGAGCAGCCGAGATTCAACCCAGATGATTGAACAAGGAGTCGATAGTGCAACAAAAGCCGTTGAAAAATCACGCTTAGCCGGAACCGCTTTGTCACAGATTTCTGCCAATGTCGATCGTATTTCAACCATGAACACTCAGATTGCCACGGCTTCAGAAGAGCAAAGTGCCGTGACAGAAGAGATCAACAAAAATATTAGCGCGATCAGCGAAATCTCTAATCAAACCGCAGTAGGTGCACAGCAAAGCTCAGAAGCCACGCTCGAACTGGCCAGATTAGCCGAGGATATGCAGGAAGAAATTGCGCGCTACAGTGCTTGAAATGAGGTGATTAGGCTAAGGGCAGAGAACTCTGCCCTTTATTCTTTATTTTCAACGTTATTCAGCCATTCCTAAAGTTCTATCCGCAATCAGCCACGTATTTCACCTATCTACTGACCCTCACCAGAATTTGATCTCGAGCCATAAAGATAACTTTGCTGAATATTTCCGCTCTGTAATACGCACAAATCGTGGTAGGTTTAGCGAAGTAGAGTTAAAACTCTATTTCACTACAACAATAAAAGGGTTCATCTATGCATAAACCACTCTCCACAGCAGTGTTCCTGACTTTTGCTTTGCTTGGCTGCCAGTCAGAAGAAACGCAAACCACCTCACTCAATTCGCAAGCGAAAGCGGATGCAGTCGTGGCACAAAAACGTCAATTGGCCGAATCCTTCAGCCAACACTATGCGGCCTATGCACAAACACTAAAATCGCAGATCACGGCAGAAAATCTCAGTGTTTCTGTGTCTGAATTGGTCGACGTTGCACCTAGTGACGAATTCAGCCAGCAACTGCGCTCTGCCGATAAAAGCGTGCGATCTTTGAAAGGCATTGATCAATATACGGATCAATTGCTGCAATTGCGTTTAGCCGATGCTTCCATGTTACAAGAATGGAAAGAAGGTCAAAGCCCACTATTTGCTTTTGAACCCAGTGGTAATGATGATGCATGGCAATACATTGAGGCGTTTGATGTTTATGGGCAAATCCACCAACTGGATGTTTATCAGTTACCGGATGTACCCGTTTTTGTTGTGGATAACGACAGCGCTATTGAGCTGAAAGCAGGCTTACAAGCCATGCGTGCCGAAATGCAGCGGCTTGGGCAAGATCCACAACTCGCTACGGAAGAAAGCAGCTCTGTTGAAGCTTCTACCCGTGCACTTAACCGTTCCGCCAATGCAAGTACTCCCCCACTTTCGACGACTGTGTTAAAGAAAATCCGTTTGCAGGATGACAAAGAACCTTGGATTTCTGGCCGTGCCGAAATCTATGCTTTGGTGACAGGGGTGGATCCAAGCCGAGATAAACCAACGCTCGACCTCATTGAAATGCCTTATCTGGATTACGATCAACAAGATTATTTCCCAAATCAGGTCGTTATTCACTGGTCTCGTTACCGTTGGGGCGCTGCCGATATGGTACTGATGGAGCAAGATGATGGCACTGACTATAAGGAGCTCGCTAAACAACTGGTTAAAGTTGCAGAAGAGGTGCTTAAGTTGATTCCTGATCCTCAAGTTCAGGGTTATGCCATCATCGCGCAAATCACCGGAAAAATTATTGAAGCCATTCCCGATGGTGTGTTGGTTAACGATGATGACTTTGTGGATGTGTTTTATACCCTAATGCAAAACACTTCCTACACAGATCATCCAGCAGCCAGTGGCAATGCCGTGGCAACCTTTGAACCACTGACGATTAATCCAACCCAATAATCGTGGTTTAAGGATGACAATAAACCCAAGGCTAGCTCACGCCTGCCTTGGGTAAAAACGAAATATCACATCACCGCACGATCACTGTGCGTTAAAAATTTAGCCCTAACTTTACAAGCTCTTTTCTTGCTTGCTCGGCATCCATAAATTGAAAGGCATGGAAACCCTGTTGGCGTGCCCCTTCAACGTTCGCGGGCATATCATCCATAAAAACACTTTCTTGCGGATCCAAATGCTGGCTTTGTGCAAGATGTTGATAAATCGCCGGATCTGGTTTGAGAAGGCCACATTCGCTCGACACAACCGCGCCTGTAAATTTAGGCCAAAAATCATATTGAGCTTTCAAATAAGCAACAATTTCATTCACATTGTCGGTCAACGCATAGAGACGATAACCCGCTTGGAGAAGATCATCCATCAGCTTTTGAGTTCCCGGAAGTAGCACTTGTGTCTCTTTAATATGGAAAAAAAGCTGATCTAACGCATCAAGAGAAAGCCCTAATTGCTGATGAAGTGCGCGTTTAACCTCAGCCTCGGCGTATTTTCCTTTATTCAAATCACGCCAAAACTCACTTTTGAATACTGCTTTCGCCATAACAGCACTTTCTTCCCCCTCACCAAAAGTCAGTTGGGCAATCTCTTGCGGTGCCCATTTTACAATCACATTGCCAACATCAAATACCACATTACGAATGGCCATTTCCGACTCCTTCTGATTGGGTTAGATGCGAGATTTTAACTAAATCGTTAGTTTATTATTGGTTAGGTGCTCACAAAGTCACCACGCATTTCTCTTTAATGAGAAGAGGGAAGAGGAAATGCAGCACTCGCGACCTTGGCTTGGGGGAAGCATCAGGAGCAATGTGGCGAGTGCTGCTGGTTATTAGTGTAGGGAGCTGTGATGATGCCGTTGGTTATCACCAGCTGTAGTATCAGACACACGAGTAAACAACAGCTCAAATAACGCAAACAAAGCCATCCGTTCCAGTGTCGTCTTACTTTGCTCCAACCGCCGCTGATAGTAGGTCGCCATCGTGGCTGGCTCATTCGCTTTTTCATTGAACATACACAGCACTCCTTCTTACTTTGATACCCCCATTATCTCCTCAATTACGGAACTCAAAAAACAGAGCAATTTCTTTTCATTTGCTCCGTATTCGTTTTTAAACGGCCAACTATCGGCAAAAAAAGCCTAGAAATGGCAGAAATGAGGAACAAAGTCAGTTCAGGTTTTCTCCATTAAACATCCAAATTTTCACTACAATAGCCACACATGAAATGGCTACGGGGATGATCGTGTCCGACCTCAATTTATTGCGCTACTACGCTCGCCTAACGCCATTGGGTGTGGGTTGTGATATCAAAACCACTTTGCCAGAACTGGCTGAACGGTTATTTACTAGCCCGCGTCATGCCAGAAATGTATTAGCGCGCTTAAATCAGTTTGGCTGGTTAACTTGGGCTCCCAAGGCTGGACGACATCATCGTTCCCTGCTGCATTTACACATTGAGCTCATACAACTCAAAGAAGAGCTCGCGGCGAAGCGAGTCCAGCTCGGTAAATATGAGAAAGCGATGGTGATTTTAGATAACGATGAAATCGCCTTTGCCAAACTGCTGAAAAAAACCTCGGGGGCGAGTTTGCAAGAAGGCCGCCTGCACATTCAACTTACCTATAAGCGCCCTTTTGAACCTTTATTGCCCCACCTTCCTCAGCGTAGCAGTGAGCGGTTTTTGATTCGCCAAATTTACAGCTGCCTAGTCAGTTCGGATGCCAATGGACAGGTTCAACCAGAATTAGCACATCACTGGCACTATGATCTGCAAACTTGGCAATGGACTTTCTACCTGCGCCCAGAATTGACCTTTCATAACGGCATCGCGATTGATGCAAACACCATTGTCAGCCTGTTTGCTAAGCTCTCAAGCCTAGAGACACATCAAGACGAATTAGCCCATATCACCGATATTCATGCACCAACACCGTTTAAAGTGGTGTTTAAGTTGCAACGACCCGACCCCGGTTTTGCTGGGATGATCTCTGGGGTGAAATACGCGATTCAGCCTGTAAGCCAGATTAATGACAGCCAATACCATGGAGAGCAGATCATTCCTGTCGTTGGCTGTGGTCCATTTGAAGTGCAAGAGCACACCAACAACAAACTAAAACTGAAAGCCTTTAGTCAGTTTTATGGCTGTCGAGCACTGACTGATCGCGTCACCATTTGGCGAGTGGATGAAGAGCGTTTAAACGAGCCGTTAATTGAAACCAATCAGCCCGAAGCCAAAACGGCAAGCTGCCATCACCAAGTTTCGGTAACGGGAATTTCTCACCTTCTTTCCTCTACTCAACATCAGAGCCGAGTCGAAGATGGCTGTTTAATGGTGTTATTTAATCAGCAAGCCCCAAACCCGCTCACTCAAGCACAAGCGCACTTACTGAGTGAGATACTCAATCCCAGATCGATTGAAGAAGAAATGAATCAACAAGGGGTAATATTTGGCGTTGAGCCGGCTCAAAACTTACTTCCTTTGTGGCGTGCGGTACTAAAATCCCCCGCACCAGATGTTACTCTGCCGAGAAAACTGACCCTTGCGTTGTACAACTACACTGCACTGCAAATCTGCGCTCAATCCATAGCAAGACTGTTGGCTAAACAAGGTATTACTTTAGAGATCCAAACTTATACCTACCGTGAACTCAATCAGCGAGCGCGGAAGGGGGAATTAAATGAAAATTTGGTGCTCACTAACATCAATCTGGATGACAACCGCCACGCGTCCGCTTTTGCCATGCTATTTAGTAATCCCATACTGCATGCGTGCGCTTCGCCAAATGATAAGGCGTGGTTAATTCAGCAATTAGACACTGTTCGTGAGCAAGTACCATTACAGGACTACCTACATCAACTCGAACCGATTGCTTCTTTGTTGGTTAGTGAATCCTGGCTCGCCCCTCTTTTTCATCATCGCCAGACTTTGCGCTTTCATGGCGTTTTGCATGATGTTGAATTGACCAATTGGGGCTGGCCAGATATTCGCAATGTGTGGTCTACCGATTAATTTCATAACTTCATTCAATAGTTAGGAAAGAAATTGTCTGCTGAAAAGTTCTATATACCCACGATGTGGCGTTATCGCCCTTAGTCGTACGGCTTAGCACTCACAATCAGGAGACCATAATAATGAAGCTCAACATTCCATTACTGACTTTGCCTCTTCTCGCGGCCATGCCATCGGCTTACGCGACTGAACAACCCGATTACTATGACTATGCTTTTGTAGGCGGTAGTTTGGTTTATGGCGAATCAGTTTTTCGTTCACAAAGCGAAGAGGCCGGATTCTCACTAGAGCCTAATCTTTTTTATAACGGTCAATATGGCTTTGTGGATGGTTCATTGGCCAACCTTACCCTATTTCATCCTTGGTTTGGCTTAAGTGGACAGTGGCGGTTTGCTGAAGTTAGCCAAGACTTTGATGAAATCCCATCAGGTATCGACGAACGCAAAGGCAATGGTGAGCTAGGTATTACCTTTGGTACCGTTGGGGCAAGAATCACTTACTTGCATGATGTCACCAACGTACATGATGGTTATGAAGTGCAATTGCATTTAAGCCGCAGCTTTACTACACCAATATCACAACTGACGCTTACACCTTACGTAGAAGCAGATTATCGCGATGCAAAACTTTCACAGCATCTTTACTCCGTTTCCTCCGCGGAATCAGGCCGCTCTCGTTTACCCGCCTTTGATGCGTCAAGCACTTGGGTTTATCAAGCGGGGTTGATTGGTATTTACGACTTTGGCAATCGTTGGATTAGCCTTGCAAAAATTGAATTGGAGCACCATGACTCGGCGAGCCCCTTACTACAAAGAGAGTTGGGATGGGATGTCACTTGGGGTGTCGCCTACACTTTTAATCTTTAGAAATAGGCTACTCCTATCTTAAATTTTGATTCATTGCGGTGATGAATTCACATTATTTCCCTCACAGAAAATAGAGTTAAGACTCTATTTTCTGAATTAACCTCATAGTTTCTATGTAATTAGTTTCACTGAGTCAATGGCGAGACGTATAACCCACACCTCCAATATATTGATAATAAATAGGTGTTACTGTGTACTCTCAAAAACGCTTTCAACGTCATCGTCTCGCTTTAGCTTGCTTAGCTGCTGGGTTTTCTCATGTTACTTATGCACAGGCGGGGTGTGAAATATCGGAACTGCAACAAGCGCGCGATCTTCCGGCCAAAATCGCCGCAGCTAATCACTCTTGTTATAGTGCTTGGTTTTATGCTCCAACAACCACCTTGGAAAACATCTACAGCGAGGCTTCTCTCTCCAACCTACAGATGGTCTTGGATGCCGAAATTGCTCGCTACACGGGTGATGCAGAGCAAGCTCGCCGCTTAGAAAATTACGGTGAATTTATTCGTGCGGCTTATTACGTGCGTTATAACGCCGGCAATCAGCCCTATTCTCAAGGTTTGAGTCAACGTTTTGCTCGCTCGATTGACCGTTTCTTGCGTCACCCTAATGCCTTTGATCAAGGCCGCGAACAAGTGGGGGCAATGAAAAGCCTGAGCTTGATGGTGGATAATGTGAAACAGTTGCCTCTCACCATGGATGCCATGGTTGCTGCTCTCCAACGTTTTAATCCAACCACCGCACAAGATACTCAATGGGTGGATGGTTTAAATAACTTATTCCGCGCGATGTCTGGTCACATAGCGAATGCGGAGTTTTATCACTATCTCGCAGCCAACACACAACACATTGATACTTTGTATAAATTCGCACTGGATAATGAATGGGCCTTAGAGACTGAGGCTGAATTTTTGGTTTACAACGCACTGCGCGAAACCGGCCGTCTACTCGTCAGCCCTGATGCCGTCACTAAACAGAAAGCCTTGCAGGTGATGCAGCAGATGATCGCTCGTTATCCTTTGGGAAGTAAACACGATAAATTATGGCTCGCTGCAGTTGAGATGCTTCGCTACTACGCTCCGAATGCGTTGCAAGAGCTGGGCATTGATCTTGAAAATGCCAAACGTGATTTAGCCGCGCGTATTTTACCTCATCGTTTTGAATGCCAAGGACCTGCGATCATTCGCTCGCAAGATCTGTCTGATGCTCAAGCAGCCCAAGCTTGTGACATCCTCAATCAGAAAGAGGCTGATTTTCATCAAGTTACCAATACAGGCTTTGCTCCTGTTGCAAATGACCACAATAATCGAGTCGAAGTGGTGGTGTTTGCCAATCATGATACTTACGTCAACTACTCTTCGTTCCTGTTTGGTAATAGCACGGATAACGGTGGGCAATATTTAGAAGGTAATCCAGCCGATCACAGCAACCAAGCACGCTTTATTGCCTACCGCTATGCCAACGATGCAGAACTGTCGATACTCAATTTAGAACATGAGTACACCCATTACTTAGATCTACGCTTCAATCAATATGGTTCATTCAGTGATAATTTGGCCAGCGGACACATGGTATGGTGGATAGAAGGCTTTGCTGAATACATGCATTACAAGCGGGATTATCAAGCCGCGGTGGAGCTTATCTCACAAGGGAAAATGAGCCTTACCGATGTTTTTGCAACCACTTACTCGCACAATACCAATCGTATCTATCGTTGGGGATATTTAGCTGTACGTTTCATGCTAGAAAAGCATCCACAAGAGGTGGAAAGTTTACTGGCACTATCACGCACAGGCCAATTTGCACTGTGGGCACAAACCGTCAAAACCATGGGCGATAGTTATAATGCTGAGTTTAAGACTTGGCTGGATACCGTGCAGAGTGTCACCCCAGAAACACCGGAAGTACCGCCAGCCCCAGAACCACAACCGGAAGCCGTAGCACAATTCGTCGCTAACACCTCTCTCTCCCTAACCGGACAGGCTTACAGTGAACACCTATTTTATGTGGATGTTCCAGAGCATAGCCGCGAGTTTGAGGTTTCCATTTCAGGTGATGGTGATGCCGACCTTTACATGAGTTATCAGCAAGTCGCCCATTACTATGATTATCAAGTGAGCGAGTTTACTTACGGTAGCAATGAGTTGATTGCCTTCAAACCTGAGCAAGATGGTTATATCAAACCTGGGCGTTACTACTTAAGCGTTGCTGGGCGTTCAGATTACTCAGCAGTGACGCTCAATGCTCATTTAGTGACAGAACAATCCAATGAGCATCCAGAGTTCAAAGATGATCTTGCACCTTTGCTATTAGAGGCGGGGCAATCCCAACACCTTACCGTACACCAACAACGATATGTCGCTATTTATGTTCCGGAAGGGGTGACTGAAGTACAGGTTTTGCTCACCGCTTCAATACAGAATCAAGGCGATATTGATCTCTTTGCCGCTCAAACATATTGGCCAACTCGCGAGCAGTTTGATCACGCCTCAAACAATAAAGGCAGTAATGAATACCTTAGCATTCCAGTCACTCAAGCCGGCTATCTGCATTTTTCATTAAATGCACAAGCCATAAGTGATAGCGTTGACATGGTCGCTTATTTCAATTAACCCTAAGACTGCCCTTCTACAAGGGCAGTTAAACTTCAGCGGATTCAGCTTGCGCAGCTTGGTATCGATGACGAAAACTCATCGTTTTTTTATAAAGACCGGCATAGTCGGCCTTAGCCAACTCCTCTTCACTCATTAATTGCTGAATGGTGCGATGACAACGTTTGAGTAGCTGTTCCGCTTCACTCTCACTGAGTTTATGTGGCCAGTAACGCGACAAAATGGTTACCACTTTCATACACACGGTACGTAAGGTTGGACAACGATGCAAAATATCCATGTAGATCTCAAGCAGCGTATCTATGGTTTGTTGCTTATTACATAATGCATGATAGCGCTGTTCCAACCATTCCAGTTTATCGAGGTTACTCTGTTTCAATGATTTCCCTAAGGCAATTTGGCTTTCTAAAACAATGCACGTTTCTTGATTCAAAAGCGCCTCGTTGCACCAACCAATACATTTGGCAAACTCTGAATCGAACCCCATCACATTGAGTAGCCAAGTAAAATGGTAGCGCTCTTCAAATAACTCGAACGGTTTGGCGCGGTAAATTTTGTTTAAAATATCCACCGAAATGCCATATTCACCCTCTTCCAATGCAAGATGCGCTGCCACTAACTCTAATTGTGGCAGTAATTCCTCATGCTGGCCTTTATCGTAAAGCCCCTTGAGGATCGATTTCGCTTCCTGCAACCATTGCTCCCGTTGTGGTGATGGTGCTTGCCGCACGGCGTACAACAGAATACGGATAAAATTAAGGTGCATTTGATGAGTATTACGATGGGTCTCTTTGTTAATTTCCACATACAGCCGGTAACGCTCAAGCGCTGAAACGGTATCCCCTACTGACAAACACAAATTAGCCAGAACCCATTCTCGATCAGAATGCCCTGGCACAATTTGGTTAGCGATCTGCAGGTGGTGAATGGCTTCAGGAATGGAATTATTACTTAAACTGATGCTGGCAGCCTCTACCCGCGCGCGCACATTGTTTGGCGCACTGGCGAGCAAATCTTGGATGACTTGCGCCGCTTCCACTTGCCTGTCAGTCTGCTTTAAAGCATTCGCAAGACCGATTTTTGCCCAATCAAAATCTTTGTGCTCTAACGTTTCTAGATAGACCTCTCGCGCATGGTCAAAACGGCGCAACTTCGTTAAAAAATCACCACGGAATTTTTGGATCACAAAGTAGTATTCGGCATGGAAAGGCTCAAGTTCATCACACAAACTCAAACCTAACTCAGCATCCCCATCTCGCTCAGCTTGATACAGAGCTTTAAGTGCATGTTTGCGTGATATCGCGTTGGTTAACCGCTCTTGCAGAGTCAAAATGTTGAAGGGCTTAAGTATGTATTCGTCCGGCTTGAGCTCCAAAATGGAATGCACCACGTAAGATGAATTTTCGCCTGTTACCAAAACAAAAACCGCTTCCTGTTTGATGAGTTTGTAGTGTTTTAACTCTTCAAAAACCTGCTTACCATTCAAGCCTTTACCGAAATTATAATCGCAAATAAAAATATCAAACTTCTGCCGCCCAGCCATAAATACCGCAGCGCGTGGGCTTTTACTCCACACTAAATTTGGTTCGGAAAAACCCAGTTTAAGCAGCATACTGCGCAAACTGGCGATCACGATCGGGGCATCATCAATGATCAATACTTTAAGTTCTGAAAAAGGAGGAGTTGCCATATCTCTAAGTTCTATTTCAACGTAACAAATCGTACCAATTCCATGGCTGATTTAATCCCTAATTTTGTCATGATCCGTACCTTATAGGTACTCACAGTCTTTTGGTTAATATCCAGTTGTAAGGCAATTTCCTTATTTGTTAATCCTTCAACGAGCATCTTAGCAACCGTCATTTCTCGCTCCGAAAGTTGCTCCAACTCATTACGCTGAGCCAAGCAGGTAACATGCGAGTTGTATTGAGCTGCTTGCTCTAAAATACGACTCACCGTATCCGCTAAAGTATTGGCTCTCCATACTATGGATTCATTGTCCGCGGCCTGCGTCTCCACGCCTAATCCACTCTGCAGCTCAATTACCAGCCCTTGATAGTAAGGACGAAGCAGATCTTTAAAGGCTTCAAGGCTCATGCCAGATAAAAAGTGGCTTTCTACCACTACCAAGTTAATCGGAAGATCGCGCAGTTTATGCAAGGTTTGTTCAATATCTTGAGCGATGAACACTTTGCTGACTTGAGGTTCTTTTTGCAGCAATTTTTGCAGCGCATTGGCGCTTAATAGATGGTTATTCGCCAACAACACTTGCCATCCATCATCCATGCTTTGGCAATCGAGACACTGACGTCGATTCTTGGTATACAGCTCACTAAGCTGGACTATCGGCATTGGTTTAGCGGAGTAATACCCCTGACAAGTATCCACGCCAAGGTGACGCAAATATTGCCAAGTCTCTTCGTTCTCGACCCCCTCAACCACGCAGTGCAACCCTAAAGATTGAGCCAACAGTAGACACATATTGGTTAATTGCTGGTGTTTATAATTGGTGGCGAGATCGTGCACAAAGCTGCGATCAATCTTCAATTCAGTGAAAGGTAATTGAGCCAGTTGCCCTAGCGAGGCGTACCCCGTGCCAAAATCATCGATCGATAAGCCCACACCATACATGCGTAATCGAGCCAAGTTTGCTAGCGATGTCATAGTGCCGTTATACACTTCGTGTTCGGTCATCTCTAAAGTCAACTTACTTGCCGCGAAGTCATATTTGTCGCAAATCGCCAAAATGGGGTCGCAAATCGATTGCTGCAAATTACGCTGGCTGATGTTAACCGAGAGTTGA
Source organism: Vibrio mimicus (assembly GCF_019048845.1). Classification (NCBI taxonomy): domain Bacteria; kingdom Pseudomonadati; phylum Pseudomonadota; class Gammaproteobacteria; order Vibrionales; family Vibrionaceae; genus Vibrio; species Vibrio mimicus. Next base: position 1,447,691 of record NZ_CP077426.1, on the reverse strand, counting down.
ATCTCGGCATCAATACTGGCCAAAGCAGAAACCGCTTTCTCCAACACGGTGAGAAAAAGTTTTTCATGCAAGCCACATTGATCGATCAGAGGCAAAAATATTGCTGGGCTTAACAGGCCATGTGTTGGGTGTTCATAACGTACTAACGCTTCGACCCCAACAATTTCCCCACTGCGAAAATCAAACTGCGGTTGATAGTAGTTAAAAATATGGTCATGGATAAAAGCTTGCTCTATCTCTTCTACCGTCAGTTCAATCGTGGATTTGCACTCGTCTGTTTTAGGTTGAGCCTGTTTTTGAAACCTCTCTATGACACGCTGTAAATCCTTCACTTCATAAGGTTTGGATAAACGCTCAACAAACGAAAATCCGGCCAGACTGCACATGTTGCGTGTCAGCTCAAGAATGGCATCATCAACCGCACTCAGGACTACCACACCAAGCTTTGGCGCTCGTTCACTCAATTGTGAAAGCAAGCTGATCCCATCCATATGAGGCATTCGGATGTCGCAAAACATGAGATCAATGCCCACTTTATTGCTTAATTCTAAGGCAGCAAATCCGTTTTCAGCCAAGATAACCTCATCCAACCCAAGCTGTCTTAGCTTGAGCCTCAGGCTTGTCGCCTGAATTCGATCATCTTCTACTATCATGATTTTCATAACGCTATTCGCTCTGATGCTGATTGAGCCACTGCTGTGCCTGCTCTACCACTTCATGCATGGCATTGATCAGTTGCTGCTTATCGGCCACAAGTTGTTGTGGATCGTTTTGTTTCTCAACGGTTTTAGCCAAATCGGCTAACCGCTGCAGTTGAAGGGAGCCGGCTGCCCCTTTGATTCGATGTGCCAGTGCTTTGACATCACAGTCTGGCTGATTGAGTAAAGCGATATCTTGAGCAAGTGACTCAGCCACCACCAGTGCCATCTCCTCGCACTCATCTTCTTGGTAAGCGTCAAGCCAAGATTGTTCAGGCAGTGCGACCCATTGCGTTGTGAGATAACGACTGAGTACTTTGCGCAAATTGGCTAAGGTATAAGGTTTGTAAATCACCTTATCCATACCCGCTTGCAGAGCTTGTTCCGCTGCTAGGCGCGAATCTTCTGCAGTACAACCCACAACTGCGCCTTTAAATAGGGATATCTCTTGCTTCACTTTTCGCGTTAAAGCAAACCCATCAAGATGTGGCATATGGCAGTCAGTAATCAACAAATCATACTGCTCAGGATGTTGCGAGAGCTTTTCGAAAGCTTGCAATCCATCACTTACCAAAGTGGCACTCAAACCAAGCTCACTGAGCTGTTTTTTGATCAATAAACGGTTAATCGGATCATCATCAGCCACTAATACGTGACCTTGTAGCAAACGAGAATGGGCAGGCTCAGCTTGAGCCTGAGTCAGATTGGAGACCTCTCTGAGCCTATTGAGCAGCAAATCTGGATAAATATTGTGGCCACTCTGCTCGACCCACTCTTCATTCTCTTCCACTCGCATTCCCAGCGCTTTTGCCCACAGCATATAAGGGGAGCGATAAGACATAGCAACGACTTGCCCACGAAACTCATCACAAGTTTGCGTCACAAGAGGCAGGCTCACTTTGATTTGCGTCCCTTGCTCAAACTCACTCTTCACCTCAATCTTGCCATTCATCAGTTCAATCAGATTGGCGACAATCGACATACCTAAGCCTGTTCCACCAAAGCGACGAGTGATTGTGCTGTCAGCTTGTGCAAAAGGAACAAACAGCGAATCGATTTGCGTTTGAGTCATACCGCAACCGGAATCTTCGACCACGATAGTTAACACTTCAGGTGCAACGTCGATTTTAAAAACCACTCGTCCTTGGTCAGTGAATTTGATGGCATTAGAAAGAAGATTGGTCACAATCTGGTTAAAACGCAAGGCATCGAAGTTCGCAAGCAGTAACGAATTCGGCGACCAAATCACATCAAACTCAATCTCTTTGAGCTGGGCACTGGCTTCAAATCCACGCAATAACGGCCCAAGTTCATCGGCTAAATTGTACAGCCCAATATCCAGCTGCAACTGCTGCGCCTCTATCTTTGAGAAATCCAAAATATCGTTAACGTGTAATTTCAAACGCTCTGCCGAGCTTATCGCATTGGTCAACAGCAGTTGGCTTTCGCTGCTTTTTAAACGTGAAGCCAAAATCTCCATCAGTCCCAGCATCGCCGCAATCGGGGTACGTAACTCATGACTGACGACTGCCAAGAAATGGTTTCGCGCTTCTACCGCCTGTAACGCTTGCTCATTGGATTGACGCAAAGCCTGCTCAGTTTCTTTTAATTCCGTAATATCGTTGAACAGCGTTAAATAGTATTTCCGCTGATTAATCGGGTGAGAAATGGCACGGCGTGTCACATGAAAATAGTGTTCGCCGATAGAGCAGCTAGATTTTGGAGCTTGAATAATGATTGAGTATTCCGCTTCATGTTGGTCTGGAAGCGCAAGAAATGAACACTCAGGCTGCGGTTGAACACACCCTTTTTCACAGCAGGTGTGATAAATTTTCCGATAAGCCGCATTAGTTAAAACGACATCACCATTTTCATCCGAAATAAAAATCATACTCGGAATAGCATCTAGTAATTCTGTCAGCCAACGTTGCTGCTCAGTAGATAATTTGACAATTTGTTCAGAGCTACGTAATTTATCGCGTAACCGACTAAGCAATAAGGTGAGGATAAGTCCGATACTTAATAAACAACACAATATGATTAAGGCATATATCAGGACTTTCTGTTTATCATAGCCAAAATAGACTGTGACTCGGTCATAGGCACCTTTGATTTCATCAATCTCTTGTTGGCTGAAGGTGGCTAACACCTTTTGCAGCATATTTTGTAAACCACGGGCATCTTTGCGTACGAGCATGGTAATGCTCTCACGGTGGTTTTTCCCTTCAAATAAAAGTGTTGGTGTCAATTTAAATGAGTTTTGATATTCATCAAATAACATTTGATTAATTAACGGTTTATAAAGTAATCCATGCGTAATCTCTCCTTTATCCAAAGCTTGTTCTAATTCGGTAACAGTACGATAAACTCTAATATTTGTTATATTTTCTTCAGAAGATATATACGTGCCAAATTTTCCTGTGCGATCGAGTATCCCTATCGTTTGTGATGTGTAAGGTTTGATAGATTCAATATAAGAAAACTCAATATCCGTATACTTCCCAGTGTCTATGAAATATCTGTCATCAATGTAATTACTACTGAAAAATGGAATTAAATCAACCTTGCCTTGTCTTAACATATCTTCTACATCTCGGCCGTAGGCAGGAACAAACTCGAATTTAAGAATACTCTTAGTACTGATTCTCTCTAATAAATCATGTACATAACCTTTGTACTTTTTCTCTTTTTCATCCCAATACGACATCGGAAACAAATCGTCTTGAATTGTATAACGAACGACTGGATTAACATTTTCATTTCGTAAAATATTTAAATTCGCTTGATCATTTAGGAAGTATATATCTGCCGAATTTAATTTATTCTCCGTCAGTCCCTGTTTGTCAGCGTCAATAACTTTATTGATTGCTGACAATAACAGAGGCTCATTGTTATTGATCAATATTCGGTTTGTTTGCACGCCCAAATCTGGATCAAAAATCACTTTACCCAATGCTAAACGCTTCTGGCTTAAGTAGTGATTTAAGGAAACATAATTTGTCACCGTCGCATCCGCAATGCCTTGGCGAACCATTTCTACAGAGCTGCTGTAGTTACGAGCCATAATAATATTGGGATAACCACGATCTTTGAGAATTTCACAATAGGATGTGCCTTGAATACAGACCCATTTCAAGCTAGCAAAGGGGTTTTCTTCCATGGCTTTATCGCGTAGCCAAATAACGCGCACATTCTCATATAACGGCTTAGAAAATAAGAACTTTCCTTCACGAGCAAGGGTTTGTCCAAACCCTATCGCCATATCCGCTTTACCCATGCTGACTGCGCTAAGTAAGGCTTCGATAGTATCAAAGCCTTTGTACTCAATATTGATCCCCAGTTCTTTGGCTATCCCTGAGGCAAAGTCATGTTCAATACCTATCGGCTCTTGACCTGTCCCCCCCCAATAAGGCATCCAGACTTCTTTTAATACTGCAATGGTGACTGTGGATTTTTGCTCTAGATACGCTTGCTCATTCGGATCCAAATAATCCGCAGCATGCACAAATAATGCAAAAACACTAAACAGTAATGTAAAGAAATATCGTTTCAATCGTCACAGACCCATGGCAGAGATCACACTTATAGATAAATAATAATGTAATAAAGATAAAATAGGCAACGTTATTAATAGCTTTAGCGTAAATAAATTCTCATATTCTGTTGTAGTTATCTTTTTGAGAGAAATTTCCTACAGAAGAAAATTAGTGAGATGAATATTATTTTATTCGGCACTAAACAATATCATGCAAATGCATAGCTCCAACCAAAACTTTACGTAACTATTACATTTTCCACCACATTTGGGGTTGCACTGACAAAACTATCACACCTATAATCCCCGCCGCTCAAGCTGTTGAGCATTAAAATCCTTTTGATGAGGAAATCATGGCCTTCAAGGCTATTTTTAGTCAAAAGGAAATATACTGTGTAATTACAGCATCTCGTTAGGCGAGGCTCCTGTACAAACATAGGCCACTGATCTCACGACATCCAGAGATGCCCAAGATCAGGACAGTTTTCATCGGATTAAGGTGTTAACCCAAGTGGCTTTCGCGTGAGCGAATACGTTGTGCAGTGCTGAAGCTGGGACTCGGGGATGAAGCCTTTTTCATACCATTTCCTTTTCGCTCGTCCAATTACTGCTGTTTTCTTGCATCAAAGTTCAAACAATTCAGGTCTGTCCTGAGTCACATGAGGTATGTGTGATGAATGTAATGAAAACAAACCACTCTGTTGTTGCGGCAGCACAACTGAAACAACTCAATGAATTTGCTCGCAAACTCGCGCACTCCTCACGTCGCGATAAGTGGGTGGAAAAACTGTTCAAACTCACCGAACCAGAAATTCATTTTGTTTTACAACAGCTCACTGGGGAACAACTGGCTGAACTGATCCTGTTGCTATCTCCTCCCCGTGCAGGTCATTTATTGTGTGTTATGGATAGCAACGCCCTCAATCTTGGCTTGGCTTACGCCAATCCTCGCGTTGTCGAAAAAGCCTTACGTAGCTTAGATGAAGACGAGCTGCATGGCGTTTTCAACATGATGAATCCGATCAATGCGGAGCGTTATCATGAACGCCTGCGTTGGGGAGAAGAGAGCGTTGCAGCGCATATGCACACGCAACGTTTACCGCTTCTCGACTCACAAACTGTGGTCGAAGCCAAAGAGGTTCTGTACGAATCTTGGGGAGATCCGCAAGCTCGTCATCGTTTGTATGTCACCAACCAACATGGTTTGTTACTCGGTGCCATCAATCCTAAAGCGCTGCTGATGGCGCATTCCGATCAGGCGTTGAGTGACCTTATTGAGCCACAATGTTTGACTCTCGATGCTGATCTTGACCAAGAGCAAGCGGCGCGTCTGCTGCTTGAGCACAACTTATCGGTGCTGCCTGTCGTACATCAGCAGCAGTTAGTCGGTTTTTTCCATCTGGAAGAAGCGGTCAGTATCTTAGAAAAAGAAACCACGGAAGATGCTGAAATGCAAGGTGGCTCCATGCCACTTGATGCGAGCTACCTACAAACGTCACCTTGGCAATTGTGGAAAAAGCGCATTGTCTGGCTTTTGGTGCTGTTTGTGGCGGAAGCCTACACAGGCACGGTTTTACGCTCTTTTGAGGAGCAGTTGGAAGCGGCGATCGCCCTCGCCTTCTTTATTCCGCTACTCATCGGTACTGGTGGTAATAGTGGTACGCAAATTACCACCACCATAGTGCGCGCCATGGCTGTCGGTGAAGTGAGTTTACGCAATCTTGGCACCGTACTTCGCAAAGAATTGTCAACCAGCACACTGGTTGCGCTGGCGATGGCAATGGCGGCGTGGATCCGTGCTTGGACGCTGGGTGTCGGCCCTGAAATCGGTTTGGTGGTGATGCTGACTATTCTGGCAATAGTGCTATGGAGCGCGCTGGTATCATCGGTCATTCCTATGGTTCTGCGCCGTATGAATGTCGACCCAGCAGTAGTCTCCGCACCATTCATCGCGACCTTAGTCGATGGTACTGGCCTTATCATCTACTTTGAAATCGCTAAACTGATCTTGCCTGAATTGGCTTAATCCGTGTTGGATTGAATGAATAGCGAACACCGCCAGCGTCATGTTGGCGGTGTGGTATCAGGCCTTTTGCTTTGCTTCGTACTTACCGCAAACGTAGCAAGCTGACTCGATACAACAGCAAAGAGGCTAACAGAAATCCACAGCCCAACATTTTGTTAAATGGCATGGTTTCTTGGTAAATCACCACACTTAACACTAACGTCCACACCGGCTCCAACAGCATCAGTAGCGCCGCATTCGTCGGATTGGCACTCTTTTGTCCCATGGTTTGCATTAAATAGCGCAAGCTAGTGGCCAATAAAACACTCAATGCAAACCACTTCCATGTCACTAGGCTAATGGTCACAGGCCAACTTTCGGTTAACCAAGATAACGCGATACCCAAACACCCTGCGGTGAACAACTGCAATGTGGTCAGCAACATGGGAGGAAGTTGACTAGAGAATCGACTATTGAAGTTAAAGTGCATCGCCAAACAACAGGAAGCCGCTAAAAACCACAATTGATTCGCGGCAAATTGCCACGTTCCATTCCATGCCAATAAGAACAAGCCAATCACCGCCACAGGCAGTGAAAGCCAGAATGCGCGTATCGGTCGCTGTCCAAAAATCGGCCACGCCAACAGCGGCACAAACAACATGGAAAGGCTCATGATGAACGCGCCTTCACCTAAGGTATCGCTAATGGAAATCGCATGGATCCAGCAAAACAGAGAAGCCGCCAGTAAAAACCCGACCCCCATGGATTGCAAACACGCCTGACGCGATGCTTGTTTCAGCGCACCTAAACAAAATGGGAGTAAACAAAGGGATGCCGCGATAAACCGCAAGCCGATAAAACCAAAAGGGGGAAGTTCTTGAATCGCTTGTTTCGAGAACACCCATCCCCCTGCCGCCAATAAGGTGGTTAAAACAAGAAGCAGCTCTGCGGGAAAACGTGATGTACGCATTAATTATGTTATTCATCAGGATATTTATGACGGCGATTGTGCGGGAAATCCTTGTATCACGCCAGTCTCAATCCCCAATTAAGCATCATCTCGCTTACAATCGAACAAAAACCAAGCAAACAATCAAAATTACCAAAAAGCGTTAAATTTCAGAATTTAATTCCAAGCAATTACCGAAAACAAGGAATTTAAATCCAAGTTTTGCAATTTTTCATAGTTTGCAACCTTAGAGTAAATGCGAAAAAACAGTGATTATGACCAGTGTCGCAAAATGATCACAACCACTAATAGGAGTAGGATTCGCCGCATTATTATTTTTAGATAAGTGAATTTTCAGTGAAAGACTCTCAGGAAGTAACCCATTTTAGTGCTGCCCGTTCTACTAATTGGAATCAACATGACACCTATTGGCTGCTCAGCTTATTTGGCACTGCGGTTGGCGCTGGTATTTTATTTTTGCCAATTAACATAGGCTTAGGCGGTTTTTGGCCACTGGTGCTCATGGCAGTATTGGCCTTTCCAATGACCTATCTTTCACATCGAGGGCTTGCGCGCTTTGTGCTTTCATCACGCCGCCCGAATGCCGATTTTACTGATGTGGTAGAAGAGCATTTCGGTCAAGGTGCAGGTCGCTTAATCTCACTGCTCTATTTTCTGTCGATATTTCCCATTCTTCTGATCTACGGAGTTGGATTAACTAATACTGTCGATAGCTTTTTAGTTAACCAAGCGGACATGATCTCACCGCCACGAGCGTTGCTCTCAGGCGTTTTAGTGTTTGGGTTAATCGCGATCATGCTCAGCGGCGAAAAAATCATGCTGCGCGCATTTGCGGTGATGGTTTACCCGTTAGCGGCAATTCTGGCATTACTTTCGCTTTACTTGATCCCTTACTGGTCAATGCCTTCTTTTATTTTCCCGCAAACCAGTGATTTCTGGCACACGGTATGGCTTGCTGTTCCTGTAGTGGTGTTTTCGTTTAGCCATGCGGCTGCGATTTCAAGCTTTGTGAATATCCAACGCCGTCATTACGGTGAGCAAGCGGATCAAAAATCTGAACAGATTTTGCGCCGAACTAGCGTAGTGTTAATTCTGTTTGTGCTGCTGTTTGTGTTCTCTTGTGTGCTGGCTCTCTCGCCACAAGCTCTACAAGAAGCTAAAGCGCAGAACGTTTCCGTGCTCACCTACCTTGCCAACGTGACCGATAATCCATTCATCGCCACACTAGGCCCATTGGTTGCCTTCATTGCGATCACTTCATCTTTCTTAGGCCATTTCCTTGGCGCACGAGAAAGCTTGTCTGGCCTGCTGACTAAAAATTTAGGTGTTTCCGTGCGTGGTGCAGAGCGCATTACCATCGCTTTCTTGTTTGTCACCATCTGGATCGCAGCAATTATTAACCCAAGCATCTTGGGCATGATGGAGGCACTTTCAGGCCCAGTGATTGCTATGATTCTGTTTATTATGCCGATGATTGCTGTATTCAAAGTGCCTTCGCTTCGTGTACACCAAAAACGCATGAGCACTTTCTTTGTTTTGCTTGTCGGCCTACTCGCCGTATCCGCTCTGGTCTACAGCCTGCTCGGTTAATTTCTCTTCTTACTGGCTCCCAATTGGGAGCCAAATTCCGCATTGCCGTGTTTCTTGATGAATAAATCCGGTTCAGCCCGTCACAGAGTTGGCCGATAATCAGTGCAAAATTTTATTATCGCCACATACACTTAACACTCTGTGTCAATCATTGGCGGAACAAAATGGCGGTGGAAAACATGACCAACTCTTTTTCAATAACAGTGCTCCTCTCTCTCCTTCTGAGCGCTTGTTCCCCAGAAACGCCACCTCAAGCGTTAGGGACGTTAGAGCGTGACCGTATTACCTTCAGTGCAACTAGCAGTGAAATCATTCGCGAGCTACCAGTTGCAGAAGGCACTTCCGTTAAGGTAGGTGACATTTTGGTCAAGCTCGACACCCAAACTCAATTTGCTCAGCTTAATCAAGCCCTTGCCCAACGTGCCAAAGCACAAGCTTCTCTCAGCAAACTCACTAATGGCGAACGCCCCGAGGATATCGCTGTCGCTCAGGCTCGCGTGACCAAAGCCGATGCGCAGTTTAAAGAGGCGGAAATCACGTTACGTCGCAAAACAGAATTGGCTGCTAAACGCTTAGTCAGCCAATCAGAGGTAGATACAGCGCTCTCCGCTCGTGACTCTGCGCGCGCAGAACTGGCTTCCGCCCGTGAAGAATTCAGTAAATTGACGGCTGGAGCTCGAATTGAAGACATAGACCAAGCCAAAGCAGAATTGGCCGCTGCGCAAGCCAGTGTAGATCTACAGCAACAAAAACTGGATGACTTAACCATTGTCGCCACGCGTGACGGTGTACTTGATAGTTTGCCGTACCATATTGGCGAGCGAGTCACTACCAATACGGTGGTCGCTATTGTTCAAGCCGATCGCTCCCCTTATGCGCGAGTCTATGTACCCGAAACTCATCGAGCAAAATTTCTGGTTGGTCAAACCGTATCTGTACATATTGATGGTATTGAAGAGACTTATCACGGCACCGTTCGTTGGGTTGCCAATGAACCGTCATTTACGCCTTATTATGCTTTGACGGAAAAAGAACGCTCACGCTTGATGTATCTGGCGGAAGTCGATCTTCCAGAGAGTGCTATGCAACTCCCATCGGGACTGCCCGCACAAGTCGATTTACCGTAAGGAGTAATGATGAGCGATTACGCGATCCACGCGGAAAATGTGGTCAAGCAATTTGGTCACTTTACTGCCATCAATAACATCAACCTAAAAGTCGAACGTGGCAGTATTTACGGATTTTTAGGGCCTAACGGTTGCGGTAAATCAACCACCATTCGTGTGTTGACGGGGTTGTTACAACCTACGGCAGGGCAAGTGAATGTACTTGGATTATCGATCCCGAAACAATCTGAACAATTACGCTTAAAAATTGGCTATATGACGCAGAAATTCTCTTTATACGACGACCTTAGCGTGCAAGAGAATTTGCAGTTCATCGGCCAGATTTTTGGCATGAATCGCCGGATTTTAAAACAACGTACACATGAGCAATTGAAAACCTATGGGCTGGATGAACGCCGTAAGCAGCGTGTATCCAGCATGAGTGGTGGGCAAAAGCAACGTTTAGCCTTGGCTGCAGCTACCATGCATCACCCTGAATTGCTGTTTCTTGATGAGCCGACATCCGCCGTTGATCCAGAAAACCGTCGCGAGTTTTGGGAACAGCTGTTTGATCTCTCCTCACAAGGCACCACCATTCTCGTCACCACACACTATATGGATGAAGCGGAGCGCTGCCATCGCTTAGCGATTATGGAAGCTGGCGAAATTCGCGCTGATGATGAACCTGAAAAATTGATGCAGCAAATGGGCGTCAACGTTGTTGAGATAAAAGCGCCTGCGCTACGCAATTTAAAAGAACTGCTGCTCGGTTTCCCACAAGTTCGCTCTGCGGCGCAGCTAGGTGTTCGTTTACGAGTGTTGATTTATCGCGAAGTGGATGGCCCCATCTTTTGGCTACGCAGTACATTCCCTCATTTGGTGGCAGCGGAGTTAACACTGGCGCGACCCAGTCTGGAAGATGTGTTTGTCACTGTGACGGGCAAGGGGCGGCAATGAACAGTCTATTCCGAGTTAAAGCCATTTTAATCAAAGAGTTTCGCCAATTATCACGCGATCGAATCACATTTGGAATGGTGGTCATGATCCCACTCATACAGCTGTTGCTGTTTGGTTTTGCCATCAATACCGACGTGCGCAACATTCCGATTGGGGTAGTCGATCAAAGCCACTCCACCTTCGGTCGTCTACTCGTGGAATCGGTGAAAGTGACCCAAGTGGTCACCGTAAAACAGCACTACCTCACGGTTGGTGCAGCTGAAAAAGCCATTGAAAGTGGTGACATCCGCGCTGCACTGATTCTGCCTAAAGATCTGGTCGCTCGCAGTCAACAACATCGAGAGCTTGGTCAATGGTTAATCGATGGTTCCGATACCATGATCGCTGGTGCGCTAACTGGGCTTAAGAATATGCCGCTCTCTGATTTCAGCGTGTTACAAATGCCTCCCACCATTCCCACTTTCGAGATCACCTTACTCTACAACCCCAGTCGCCGTTCAGCAGTCAACATAGTGCCAGGTCTACTCGGAGTGATTTTGACCATGACCATGATCCTATTCACCAGTGCTGCGATTGTGCGCGAACGGGAACGTGGCAACTTGGAGCTGTTGATCACTACGCCCGTGCATTCGATTGAACTGATGATAGGTAAAATTGTGCCTTACATTTTTGTCGGGCTGATCCAAGTCGCCATCATTCTTGGTTTGGGGCATTTTATTTTTGCGGTCCCGATCAATGGTTCTCTGAGCCAGATCTTGTTTGGCACTTTACTGTTCATTTCGGCGAGCTTAACCCTTGGCTTGGTTATCTCAACCATTGCCAATACTCAATTACAAGCCATGCAAATGACCGTGTTTATCTTGTTACCTTCAATCCTACTTTCCGGATTTATGTTCCCTTATGAAGGGATGCCCGTTGTAGCGCAATGGATATCCGAAGTGCTTCCTGCCACTCACTTTATGCGAGTGATCCGCGGAATTGTATTACGCGGAGCAGATTTAGCCGATTTGTGGCGTGAGACTCTTTGGCTAGCCCTCTTCACCATCATTGGACTATTTGTAGCTTCGTTGCGCTTTAAAAAATCGCTCGATTAACCGCTCATTAAGGCAAACGAATTCATAGCCCTGAGTAATATGAATGAGATAGAAAAATATCGAGCACAGATTGGATTAGAAAATGTACAGCAAATGACCATTGACGATAGTGTGACTGAGTTCTAATTTTTTAACTCAGTCGCTCGAAAATTGGAGGTTTGCCAATGAAACGTAACAGTAAGAGTTATCGTCTAAAGATGATTAAAGAAGTCGCCACACGTAAGCAACAGGTAGACAGCTGTAACGACCCTATGGCTCGCTATATTTATGAAATGATGACCCAAGTAAAAGATCCCAAAGCCAATGAACCACGCAAATTTGCTGGCAACCACTTCGATGACCAAGTAGGAGGTTGGGTCAGTGATTTGTGGTCGGAATAGCTCAGTCAGAACAGTGTTTGCTGAGCGTCGGTTGGACGTAATTCGCTCTCGCTCAGATTTTCCGTTTTGTTTTGACCACGCGCCTCCTGCAGCTTTCGGCGATAACGCTGACGACAAAGCTTGATAACATGTAGCTTTTCAGCCGATGTCATACTCAGCCAATTAAACCGCTCCTCACGCTTACGCAGACAACCTTTGCAATAGCCTTTCTCATCGACACTACATACCCCGATGCAGGGGCTGACAATATTGAAAAACTCCAGTTGCTCCATAGATGAATCACATCCTTTTCTATTCACTTCGTAGTATTTTGCAATACGACTAGGCTCAAAGTTTCATATAAACCATGACCTTCTTCTGACAAAAACAGTGTTTTATTCACTATACTGTGCGGGTTTCCACATTCGGAGTGAATACTATGAAGCTTAGTTCAAAATCATTACTTGCCGCAATCACCCTACCTGTATTGATGACTGCCTGCGCAAGCAATGGTGATGCAGTGCAAATCACAACTCAAGATCTTCAACACCATAATTGGCAGCTCACACAAATTGACGGCAAAGATGTGGTGAATGGTGAACACAATGAAGCACCGCGTTTAGAAATCGGTGAGAAAATGATGGCCAGCGGTAATGCCGGCTGTAACAACTTCTTTGGTAAAGCAGAACTCAAAGATAACCAATTCCGCATTGAAAAAATGGGCATGACCATGAAAATGTGTATTGGTGATGTGATGGATACAGAGCAAGCCGTGTCACAAACCTTGACCGACTGGAGCAAGATCACGCTGACCAAAGAGACTCTGACTCTAAAAAATGATGTACACACGCTGACGTTTACTCTGCGTGACTGGGTAAACTAACCCGCCCTTAGACGCATATTTCGTGTAACGGCAGCTCATTGGGCTGCCGTTTTTTATTTTCTCTTCCCATACTTGGCGCAAGCAAACCAAGCATTTTGTTTTTTTTCCTTCATAATGAAAGACAAGGAACCATTCTTCGGTCTAGATACACAATAAAATTGAATTATTAAGGACAATTCATGAAAAAACTGCTGACGCTTCTCGCTGCGTGCGCCCTTTCATTCTCAGTTTCTGCGCAGTCATGGGAAGAGATCACTGAAAAAGCACGTGGACAAACTGTCTATTTTCACGCTTGGGGTGGAAGCCAAGAGATCAACAGCTACTTGCGCTGGTCGGCAGACCTGCTCAAATCTCGCTATGGCGTCACGCTGCAACACGTTAAAGTCACAGACATTGCAGAGACCACCACTCGCTTAATTGCTGAAAAAGCTGCAGGAAAAAATGAGCAAGGTAGTGTAGATCTCGTATGGATCAACGGTGAAAACTTCAAGTCAATGAAAAATAGTGGCTTGTTGTATGGTCCATTTGTTGAGTTACTGCCAAGTTGGCAAATGGTCGATAAGACTCTTCCTGTCGACAGCGACTTCTCTGAGCCAACAGAGGGTTTGGAAGCACCATGGGGCGTGGGACAATTAGTATTTATTCATGACAAGCAGCTGTTGAATAATCCTCCGACATCATTCGCTGAACTGCTCAACTATGCAAAAGCCTTCCCCAATCGGATTAGCTACCCACAGCCTCCAGAATTTCATGGCACCAGTTTTCTAAAAGCAGCACTGATTGAACTCACTCAATACGCTCCTGAATTAAATCATCCAGTCGACCCTGCAACTTTCCAGCAAGTCACTCAGCCGTTATGGCAATATTTAGATGAGTTGCATGCCGTTGCTTGGCGTAAAGGCAAACAGTTTCCATCTGGCTCTTCACAAATGATGCAACTGTTGGATGACAGACAACTGGATCTCGCCATTACCTTCAACCCAAATGCTGTATTTTCCGCACAAATTACGGGGCAGCTGGCCCCGACCACACAAACTTATGCGATGAAAAATGGGGCATTAAGCAACATTCACTTTTTAGCGATTCCTTGGAACGCCAATGCAAAGGAAGGTGCACTGGTGGCCATCAACTTCCTGCTCAGTGCCGAAGCGCAATCGCGTAAGGGGGATTTAGCGGTTTGGGGCGATCCTTCTGTACTCAAAGCTCAGTATCTGACGGGTAGCGCGAAAAATACGATTCTCTTTCCTTCCATCGCTGAGCCTCATCCAAGCTGGCAAAGTGCTTTAGAAACTGAGTGGCAAAAACGCTACGGCAATAGCTTGAAATAACGGTTATTCGTCATGCTTAGATATGCCTACTGGGGCTTGATTGTAATTTGTATCGCGCCAATCCTACCTGGATTGGCGGGGGTACTAAGCTCCGCCTTAGGCTATTTGCCTGTACTTGGTTCATCACAATTCTCATGGCAAGGGTTTTATCAAGTCTGGCAGTGGCAAGGGGTGGAATATGCTTTGCTACTTTCCATCAGCTCAACGTTGTTTAGCACTTATTTGTCACTGTTGATCAGTTTCTCGATTTTACAGCGCTTTTGGTTTCACTCTCGTTGGCAACGTATTGAAAATAGTTTGTCTCTACTCCTCGCCCTCCCTCATGTTGCATTCGCGATTGGTTTTGCGTTTCTGTTTTCATCCACCGGTTGGCTTTCTCGGCTGCTGTACGGAATATTTGAGTATCAAGATCGTCACCAAGAGATGGCGTGGCTTGTGCACGACCCTTATGCCATCGGTCTAACTGTGGCATTAGCGCTCAAGGAAGTGCCCTTTATCTTGCTGATCAGCTTACCTATTTTGCAGCAATTCAACTTAGCCAAAATGAAAATGCTTAGCGCTTCATTAGGTTACTCAGAACAGCAGATGTGGTGGAAAATCATCTTCCCCCAATGGCTACGCAAAATCCGTTTTACGCTGTTTGCGGTTGCCGCTTACGGTATCTCTGTTGTGGATTTTAGTTTAGTGCTGGGACCGACCACTCCCCCAACATTTTCTGTGTTGGTTTGGCAGTGGTTTAACGAGCCAGATTTGAGTTTATTGCCGAGAGCAGCTTCCGGTGCGGTACTTCTGCTGCTGCTTGCTAGTTTTGCGCTATTGGCAATTTGGTTCATCGAATGGTTAGTGACTCGTGGCTACCGCAGATGGCAGTCCTCCGGTCGTTACTCTCCACCTCTACCCCACAGGAGTTTACTCGGCTCGTTATTATTGACATCGGCACTGATCATTCCGCTGACCATTATTTGGAGTGTCGCACAACGTTGGCGCTACCCCGACTTCCTACCCACTCAATGGACAGGACAATTTTGGCAAGATGAATGGCCAAATGTGTTGTTGAACATTGAAACCAGTGTACAGCTAGCCCTTTGCTCTGGCACGTTAGCACTGCTAATGGCCGTCTTAGCTCAAGAGTATCGCTTATATAGTAAGCGGGCGATTCCAGTCTATTTTATTGCGTTACCTATGCTGCTCCCCCAACTCTCTTTGCTATTGGGTTTGCAAGTTTTGTCACTCATGATTGCCTCTAACGCTTACACTCTGTGGGTTGTTTGGGCACACACCTTTTTTGCCTTTCCCCTCGTTTATCTTGCATTAAGCGGCCCTTGGCAAAGCTACAATCCGGATTACTCTAAAATCGCACGAAGTTTAGGCAAAAATGAATGGCAAATCTTCTTGAAAGTGAAACTACCACTTCTGTTTCCTGCTCTGCTTTATGCGTGGGCAGTAGGCATCAGTGTCAGCCTTGCTCAATATCTGCCAACACTTATGCTGGGTAGTGGCCGCCTAACCACCATCACCACTGAAGCAGTCGCTCTCTCTAGCGGTTACGATCGCCGAGTGACGGCAATTTATGCAATCTGCCAAGCCGTATTGCCTTTTGTGTTCTTTTCTCTTGCCCTTTTGCTCGGACGCGTGCAAATTCACCGCCATCGAGCAGTCCAATTTAAAGTGGTATTTCATGATTTTTTCTCTCGAAAACCTCGCCATCCATAGACAAGACGATAGCTGCCTATTGGCAGATTTTAACCTGACGATTACTGAAGGGGAGATTGTCAGCCTGATGGGACCAAGTGGTTGTGGCAAATCAACTTTACTGAGTGTGATTGCGGGCCATCTAGCGACAGATTTTTCATTTCAAGGCTCTATTAGGCTGGGTGATATACAGCTCAATTCTCTACCAGCACATCAGCGCCAAGTCGGCATGTTGTTTCAAGATGACTTACTCTTCCCACATCTGAATGTATGGGAAAACCTCGCTTTTGCGCTTCCTAATACAGTAAAAGGTGAACAGCGCAAGAAAACCGCTCTCTCCGCACTCAATAAAATTGCACTCGCTGATTTAGCATGCTCTTTCCCTGAACAAATCTCTGGCGGACAACGAGCACGGATCAGCTTAATGCGCATGCTCCTTGCTGAACCTAAGCTGGTTCTGCTCGATGAACCCTTCAGCAAATTGGATAAAACATTGCGCAGCCAATTTCGTGACTGGGTTTTCAGCCAATTAACCAGCGCGGGGATTCCAACATTGATGGTAACGCATGATCAAGATGACGTGCCTCTTGGCAGCCGAGTCATTGAATGGCCAACGGTGGTAAACCATGCTTGATCGCTACGCCATTAAGGCGATTCGCTGGCCCGTCACACAAGCCGCGAGCTTATTGGATGAAATGGGAGTGACGGCAAATCAAGTCACCCTGTTTGGATTTTTGGTTGGTGCTTTTGCATTACCAGCGCTTGCGATGGAGCAATACCTGCTTGCATTAGCGTTCATTGTCGTCAATCGGATCTGTGACGGACTCGATGGTGCACTCGCACGCCGCCAAGGGCTGACAGATTCAGGGGGATTTCTCGATATCAGCCTCGATTTTCTGTTCTATTCTTTAGTGCCGTTTGGCTTTGTGATCGCCAATCCTGAGAGCAATGCCATCGCTGGTGCTTTCTTAATTTTTGCGTTTATTGGTACGGGCAGTAGTTTTCTTGCCTTCGCTGTGATGGCCAGTAAACGCAGTATTGCCAACCCTGTCTATCAGCACAAGTCCTTGTATTACATGAGTGGTCTGACAGAGGGCACGGAAACGATAGCATGCTTCATATTGATGTGTTTATTACCTCACTATTTTTCTAGCTTAGCTTGGCTGTTTGGCGCTGCCTGTTGGTTTACCACTGCAACACGCATCTATTACGGCTTTCAAACCTTGCAACACGCAGAGCAGGATGAAACTCATCCACTCTAGCGCCCCTACCCTAAGTTTACTCAAGCGCTGAGGATACATGGGCATTATCCCCTTACCCTTTTGCCCCGACCTTCAGCGCTGGCCAAGGCAAATCCCAAGGTGATAACCAATTTTCAATCCCTTGGTTCACTGCTTCTTCATGCCATTTAGTACCTAAATGTGGAAATTGGCGTGGATCGCATAACCATTGGTAAACCTCACCTTGATAAGTAAAACGCAAGGCAAAAGCGTGCAGATACCCGCGATCAGCACCTTCTATCGTGTTGTAGATCGGGTCACCAACAATAGCGGAACCAATGGATTTTAACGCTACGCGAATTTGGTGGGTTTTCCCGGTATGAGGTTTACACAAAAACAAACGCTCCCCCGGTGCCGCTGTCGCTGAAAAAAACTGAGTCACCGCAGGGTTACTTTGCGAATTCAGGAGTTTCCATGATGAGCGACGTGAGCGCTCCATATCTCCACAGATCAAACCTTGTTTTTTCTTCGGCTTTTTACTGCCAATCGCCAGATAAAATTTTTCAACCTTGCGCTTAGCAAAGCCTTGTGAAAGCTCACTGGCCGCCGCTGCATTTCTTGCAAGTAGTAGAATCCCAGAGGTCATCTTATCTAGCCGATGAACCAAATAAAGTTGACCATCCCCTGTTTGCGTCGCCACTTCTTGCAGCAACATAGTATCGCCATCATCTTTATGGACTGATACGTTGGGGTGTTTATTGATAAGCAGAAAATCGGGATGAGTAAATAGAATATCGAACATAATGACGCCTCATATTGCGGCGTCATTATACTTAACGCAGAAAGAATGTCGCCTAACTTACACAATGACTCTCATTAAGCGACTTCATTTATAGAGCACAAGCGAGATGCAATGCCGATGGTTCAAATGCCACCCCTATTGGTTCTCTTTCTGCTGAGTAGAGATTGTAAGCATACTGTTCTTCACGTAATGAGGTGACGTTTTCTAAAGCAATCAGTTTTGTGTCACCCTGACTGGCTATCGCTTTCACTAGCATATAGGTCTTGGGTTTCACAAGCACCTCAGCTTCACCCGGCACTTTAGAAACACCCGACATTGCATACCCATCTTGAGTAAGGTCGATTTCAAATACAGTTTTCACAAAACCTTCACCCACATTAGTATCGGCAGCAAAACCTTGTGCAACCTCCGGCAATATTGTTGTTGACATAAAACCAGGCTCATAAACAATATCGCCTACGTTTAATTCAGATAACAAATTTTCTTTCAGTTTTTTTCCTCGAAATACTTTACCTGTGTAGCGAGGCAATTTAGTTAATCCCGAATTGAATGTATCAATTTGTCCTTTCAATATTTCAGTGAAACGCTTTGTTCCGATATAGGCATCACCATGTTTTTTATTGAATAATATTCTATCCCTATAATACTCATTAAAAAGCCTATAAGTACCATCAATATCACTATATCCTTGAAGTGCTTTAGTTTCATTAGGAGTCAGTTTATCAGCATTCATTTTGTAGGCTTTCAATGAACTCTGGGCAAACTTCTTGGCTTCACTTTTTAGGATTTTCTCAGACCGTGGAGCAGAGGTTAAGCCTTCAAAATATGCCCCATAAGCGTGAAATGAAAAACCAATAAAAGAAAGCAACAACCATGACAAATAAGCTAATTTATGTTTAACATTAAATGACATTACAGACATTATGCACTCCCCCAGCTTGTTCTACGAGCGGTTTGGTAATCTCTGTAACCTGCATAGGCTCTCCATTATAAAAATTATAGACAGCCCCCTTAAAACCCTTTAAGTTATCCACCGTTTCTAAAGCTAGATAATCTATCCCATCAATTTTTTCCATATGAGCTATTTTTAGTGGCGTACTATTCAGGATTAAAATCTCCGAATCATTAGCATGATCTAAAACTAAGGGTGCCGCAGAATGATTAACTTTAATTTCCAGTAGAACCTTGGTTCTACCTTCTTCACTCCACGTGTTTTCAAAATAACTTTTCGCAGTTTCAGGGAGAAATGATGTTGAAAAAAATCCAGGATCAACGACTATGTCACCTGTTTTTAACTTTTGCACAAGATCTGTTCTAATGCTAGTAGCTCTAAATGCTTTGCCTTGATAGACAGGTAATTTTCTCAACCCAGAATTTAAATCGGCTATGAGTTTTTCCACATTAGCAGTGCCTTCTGGATATCTACTCGTAAACTCATTTGGATCTCTAAGATAAGTATTAACGGGATCATAAATATGACGGGTGTATGCATTAATAACATTTTCTTCCTTTTTAGTTAAAGATTTCTGACTAAAATCAAGGGCAGCTTTTGACCATTTAGCAAAACCTCTATGTTTATTGATTCTAATTTCAAGATCTTCTCTTGAATTTGAAACCGGCTTGCGTAAATCAATAAAATAATCATTCGCGATGGTACTTACTGAAAAGAAGCTTAACATTAAAAGTATAATAAATTTCATAATAATGCCCCATTAAAAACAAATGAGTGGTTCAGAACTATAAAATGCATTTTTACCCTCAAAAATACCCTCATGAAGTTCTTTATTAATTTTCGGGGTTCCCGTATTAAAGTCTACTTCTACATAATGTCCTTCACTCACTTGAGACATCGCGACAACATCAGATTCGTTAGCAAGTCGAACGATATGAACCTGTTTAGTCGTTTTAGGATGGGCTATTTTCATAGGCTCATCGCCTACTTTTAAGGTCTCATATTCAATAGGAATGCCATTACGGTTAGTAAATGAAAATGAATGGCTAAAATCGCCCAAATCACCTTTTAATTTTGCCGTATAGAAAGGTAGCTTTCGTGAACCTCTTATAAGTTCAGGAATAATAAAACTTGCAGCGACATCCACTGAACTACCCACCACATTGTACACACCTGACTGGCGCTCATGCAGAGTATCGCCTGTCACCGCAATATCAATAGACAAGCCTAAGTTAGTCGTGTTTAAGGCGATATCAAGAGGGAGCCCAATTTCCGGAGCAAGTATAGCAAGCACTGGCGTGAAATTGACTATTGCAGAAATTGTTCTAAGAGTATGGTCCCTTCTTACTTCACTATCCGATTTAATTTGCATATCACTATCACTTGCTAACCGAGCTTGAGTTGCATCAGCCAAAGCATTAAAAGTATTTCCAGAGATCAATGTTTTATTATATAGAATGTAACTTGATTCCCATGAACCATCTGCTAGCCCTTTAAGAGCATTATCTACCCCCGTATAAGAGGCCCCATCTTGTCTATCAAAAAGACTAAAATGTTTTGCTAAAGCCTTTCTCTCTAGTGGATTTTTTAGTTGCTGAACAAGATAACTACGGAGCTGTTTTTCTAAAGCTTGGCCATTTCTATATATAAACTCGACAAAAGGTTTATTAGCTCCAGGAATATATAACAAAGCAAAAGTACCATCAATTGACTCAATCCATAGAATTGAATTACTTTTATAACTATAAATATCTAGATTATAGTTTTGACCCAATGAAAAATCGTTATTAACCATTGCTTCTATCAGCTGGCTAGCCTCATAGGATATTTCATTTTTTTTGAACGCTTGAAATCCTGAGAAACCAAAGGAGTCCTTATAAATATGAGCATATTCAGGTTTGTTTTTACTCCAGAACTGTTTAGAGCTTTCTGTAAATTTCGATTGTAAATCATATTCCCAAACAAATTTAGCTATATCACTTGGTAAAATTTTCACTTCGTTGCTAACGCCGTACTTTGACTCTCCATAGCCAGAATAATATACCCCAGAGTATGAGCTTAAGTTATCCGGATCAAAATTCTGAAAAGCATTTGCTAATGCAGCATCGGTTAATTTTACTGCACTGATAACATCTCGTTTGCTATGTTGCCATCCGGTAAATGCATTTCTATCTGAAGCTGCACCATTGAAGGTAACATAATAGAGATTTTCTGAATCAAAGCTTCCATTAAAGTCTGCAACCACTCCCTGAGCACCAAATTTATTATTTAACGCCTCTCGGATCATTGCTCTTGGGTCAGGCATTTGCCCCATTATTTTTTCGTAACGATCAATCCAATTAGATTGCCATTCTGTATTATATTTATTTTCCAATTCACTTATTCGTTCAGGAATGCTGACAACTGAATAATTAGAATGATGGGCTGATTGTGCATGAACTTGAATACTGAACCCCATGAATAGTGTCGAGATTACTGCGACCTGTAGGATATTCATTGAGGTATTGTTTTTATTCTTCATTAAAATGACCTTATAAGTAATTAATAAGCCATTTATTAATAACACATCAAATAACAATTAAAACAAGAAAACCAAACAAAAACGACATACCATTAATATTTGAATCAGTATCACAATCATAATGAATGGATTTTTATTAACTTTAGGTCTTAATAAGTAAGCTCAACATAACTTAAGAGGAATTATTATGCCTACGCTTTGTCTTCCAGAATCACTTTACCCAATTAACGTAGTTACTAATGAAGATATAGTGAATTTTATTAACCTGCATCACCCTGATATTCGGCATAAAGATCGGGCATTTGAAATGATCCATAATACAACAATTGAAAAACGTCATACGATAATTCCATTTGATGAAATTATGAAACTTGATAACTTTGGCCAACGAGGTGAACTTTACGAAAAACATTCTAAGATGCTAGCCATTAAAGCCGCAGTAAAAGCATTGAGTAATGCCGAATTACAACCTGAAGAAATCTCGATGGTCATTGTCACTTCATGCACGGGCTTTATGATGCCCTCCTTGACCGCCTATTTAATTAACCAACTTAACTTACGAGACAACACGATTCAGTTACCTATTTCCCAGATGGGATGCGTGGGTGGTGCGTTTGCTATCAATCGAGCTTATGAACACTGTCTACAATCAAAGAAAAACAATGTATTGATAGTGTCTGTTGAAACCTCTTCACTCTGCTTTCATCGTCAGGCTGACCGATTACAAGACTTTATTTCTGATGCTTTATTTGGTGATGGTGTCGCGAGTGTTGTTATGCGAGGAGACGATAACCTCAGTGGTTTCAAAATCTTATCCAAACACGGCTTCATGATTAAGGACACCGAGTCTTACATTAAATATGGAATTACCGATCAAGGGTTTCATTTCTCTCTCGATAAAGAAGTGATGTACTCCGTAGAGTTGGCCGCACCTGAGATGGAGAAATTTATCGTTCAGGAGTTGGGAGGGCTAGATCAAATCGACTTTTATATTTCTCACACAGGAGGCAGACGAATTTTAGATGAAGTGCAACGCTGCCTTCAACTTCCTCCCTCACATCTGCATCACTCAAGAGAGTGCTTACGTTTGACTGGCAATACTTCAAGTGTAGCGGTACTTGATGTTCTTTCTAGGCACTTTGCTGAAAGGAAACAAGGTGATAGAGGTGTAATTTCCGCTTTTGGCCCAGGTTTTACTACTGAGCTTGCAATTGGCGTATGGGTTTAAGATTTATTTTCATACCCCCAAGCAGGCTTCTAAAAAAGTAATGCTGATCGGACTGAAGTAAAAAAGCCGAAACACATCAATTGTGTTTCGGCTTTTCAGCAATATTGATTAATAACTTCTGTAGATAACGCTGCCGTTAAGCAAAAAACACCATCAGCATCAAGACCGGACAAACTAGGCGTACATACCAAGGCCAAATCTTCCAAAACAAGCTGTTCTCCACCTCAGGACAACCTTGTTTCAGCTCAGAGAGAATCTGATTACGATTCCAAATCCAACCTGCGATTAGAGTAATGAAGAGTGCAATGATCGGCTGTGAATAAACCGTTGTAAATTCTATCACTAGCCCAAATAGGCTAGAAAAATTCAACACAATCACGCCGGAGATCAATGTGACTAAACCGCCAATCCATACTACCGCAGTCGAACGCTTATGCTGTAACTCTTCAACTGCGCAAGCCACTGGCACTTCTAGCATAGAGATTGAAGAAGTCAGCGCAGCAATAATCATCAGTAAAAAGAAGACTACACCAATTACCGCCCCAATAGCTCCCATAGTGTCAAACATCGCTGGTAACACGGTAAATACCAAGGTATCCGAGTTGAGTAACTCACCGGAGGCAGAGAAAATCTCTACACCATTGTGTTTAGCGACAAACATAGCGGGCAGCACCATCAAACCCGCAATGAAAGCTACACTGGTATCAATCAGTGCTACTTGCGCTGCTGTTTTTGGAATGTTCGCTTCTCTATTTAAGTACGAACCATAGGTGGTCATCACACACACACCCAGTGACAATGAGAAGAAGGCTTGCCCCATTGCACTCACAACCACATCCGGCGTGAAGTGACTGAGATCCGGCACCAAGTACATTTTGAGGCCATCCAACGCACCCTCTTGGGTAAAGATGTACACCGTCAGTAAACCAAAAAGAACAAACAACAGCGGCATCAAGCGTGTAGACCATTTCTCGATACCATTAGCAACGCCGTTACGCACCACAAACATGGTCAAAACCATGAAAGCGACCATCAGAATTAAGTTTCGCTCAGTGCTAAACGAGGTTAACCAGTGACTTGCACCGTCTGCCCCAAATAGAGTCAGGCCACTACCAAACAGTGAGCCAACTAACCAGCCAGCGACAATCGCATAAAAACTGAGGATGAGCGATACCACAATCATGCCCACCACACCCAGCAAAATCGCGCCCCATTTCCCCTTTGGCCAAACAGAGCGGAATGCGCGAATGGGGTTAGATTGACCATAACGACCAATGGTTAATTCTGCTACCAGCATGGGATAGGCCAGTAGAAAAACCATACAGAGATAAACCAGAAGGAAAACCGCACCGCCATTACTCGCGGCTTGTGTTGGGAATCCCCAAACATTTCCAAGCCCGACCGCAGAGCCTGCAGCCGCCATAATAAAACCAAATCGAGAGGTGAACTGACCTCTAGAACTACTTGCCATATTTGTTACCAGTCTATTGTGTTTGCCTAGTTGTTATACCCATGTGTAAATATAAAATTACACATCGAGAAATCATCACTAACTTTATAAGTATGGCAAGTAAATCAGTTCAAGAATAAAATTGGAAGCCCGAACAGTCTAATTTGCCACTCACCGTTAAGTTTTATGGTGAGTTCGTTTAATTTTCAACCAAACCATAACGCCTTACACTTTTATTTACACATTCATAACATATCTATCCTGCCCAACTATTCGATTAATTTGGTCACTTAGCTTTCTTCTCTTATGCTTTGGATTTACTATCCCCTCTGAATATCAGCTTCTTATTGGATAGGCATGGACAAGGTTTATCATTTCCTGACACTACTGAGTATCGGCATCTATTGGCTATTAGTGGCAGGTGTTACCATTCGGGTCGTTCTTAAAAGACGTGCAGTGAGTGTTTCACTGGCTTGGCTAATGGTGATCTACATCATTCCGTTTTTTGGCGTCCTCTGCTATTTCCTCTTTGGTGAACTGAATCTAGGCCGAAAGAGAGCTGAACGCGCCAAAGAGATGTTTACTCCTTTTGGTCACTGGTTCCGCTCTCTCAATGATTGCCAAGCTCATGTGCAAGAAGGCATGGGGGCACATATTTCGCGTATTGATGAACTGTGTAACAACCGAATGGGGATCCCTGCACTTAGCGGTAACACTCTATCGCTTCTTAACTCCCCCAACGAAATTCTGCATGCGGTCATTGAAGATATTGAGCGTGCTGAGTTCCAAATTCGTATGGTGTTTTATATTTGGCATCCTGGTGGCTTAGCTGATGCAGTAGCTTCTGCATTGATTCAAGCCTCTAAACGCGGCGTGAACGTTAAACTGCTACTCGATTCAGCTGGCAGCCCACGTTTCTTCCGTAGCCCTTGGGTGCAAATGATGCGCGATGCAGGTATCGAAGTGGTACAGGCCTTAGAAGTCAGCCCTTGGCGGATCTTCTTGCGTCGTCTTGATTTACGCCAACACCGTAAAATCATTGTCATAGATGATGAAATTGCTTACACCGGCTCCATGAATATGGTTGACCCTGCTTATTTCAAACAAAATGCTGGGGTTGGGCATTGGATTGATATCATGGTGCGCGTAACAGGCCCAACCGTGAACGTACTCTCGGCCATTCATTGCTGGGATTGGGAATTCGAAACTGGCTCGCGCATGTTACCCAAAACACCAGAATGTCCATTTGATGAGAACCAGCCTCAGCATCCGATCCAAGTTGTCCCATCAGGTCCTGGGATGCCAGAAAATTTAATATCACAAGTGCTGACTTTAGCGATCAACCAAGCTAACCACTCAGTCTGTATTACAACGCCTTATTTCGTGCCAAGCGCCGATTTACTCGCAACGTTAAAAATGACTGCGCAACGTGGGATCAACGTTGACATTGTCATCCCGAAAAAGAACGACTCCCTGATGGTACAGTGGGCTTCGCGAGCCTTTTATGGTGAACTGCTCGAAGCCGGCGTCAACATTCATGAATTTGACGGGGGGTTACTACACACTAAATCTGTTGTGATCGATCAACAGTTTTGTCTCGTTGGCACTGTAAATCTGGATATGCGTAGTTTGTGGCTCAATTTCGAGCTGACGCTGGCTGTGGATGATTTAGAGTTCACCCAACAGATGCATTGGCTACAGCAGCAATACATTACTCAATCACACGCCATCCTCTACTCAACATGGGAACAACGCCCATGGTACAACCGATTCCTTGAGCGGGTTTTCTATTTATTTAACCCACTTCTGTAATTTTCTACCCTGCAGGGTTGCAATTCTGCAGGGCTCCATGTTTTAAATAATCCTTTGTAAAGTCAGACAAGGACAGCAGATGTCAGAAGGTAAAAAAACCCGCCTCGTTACTGCGGGACGCAGCAAGAAATGGACTCTCGGCGTAGTCAACCCTCCCGTACAACGGGCTTCCACCGTGGTATTTGAAAGCGTGGCGCAAAAAAACCAAGCCGCAATTAATCGCGCCAACAAGACACTGTTTTACGGACGTCGCGGCACCACGACTCATTTTGCTTTTCAAGATGCCATGGTTGAGATCGAAGGTGGTGCAGGTTGTGTGCTTTACCCTTGTGGTGCAGCGGCGATCACTAATGCGATTCTCTCCTTTGTTGCTCAAGGCGATCATATTTTAATGGTGGATACTTGTTACGAGCCAACCCGCGACTTTTGCGAAAAAGTACTGAAAAAACTCGGAGTATCGACTACTTATTACGATCCAATGATTGGTGAAGGCATCCGCAATCTGATCCAACCCAATACCAAAGTTCTGTTTACCGAATCTCCTGGCTCACTCACCATGGAAGTACAGGATATTCCAACCCTATCCCGAATTGCCCACGAGCACGATATTATCGTGATGCTAGACAATACTTGGGCTGCAGGCGTACTGTTTTCTCCCTTTGAGCACGGGGTCGATGTTTCGATTCAAGCGGCGACCAAGTACATTGTCGGGCACTCGGATGTCATGCTTGGCACCGCTGTCGCCAATGAAAAATGCTGGGAACAACTGCGTGAACACAGTTATTTAATGGGGCAATATGCATCACCCGATGATGTGTACATGGCGATGCGTGGACTACGCACTCTTGATGTGCGCTTGCGTCAGCATGAACAAAACAGCTTACGAATTGCTGAATGGTTACAAAATCGTCCAGAAGTGGATCATGTACGCCATCCTGCGCTAGAGACTTGTCCAGGATACGAATATTTCCAACGTGATTTCACTGGTGGTAATGGTCTGTTTTCTTTTGTGTTAAAAACCACACACCCAGCAGCGACCACCGCCTTGCTCGATGGTATGCAACATTTCAGCATGGGATTTTCTTGGGGCGGATTTGAAAGTTTAATTCTGGCACATGAGCCAAAAGCCTTCACATCACTACGCTCTGCAGCTAACCCCAATTTTTCAGGCACTCTGATCCGAGTTCACATCGGGCTAGAAGATGTGGACGATTTGATTGCTGATCTGGAAGCCGGATTTACGCGCTACAACCAGATCCTTCATTCATAGCGATGTTTAGTTCGTGATCAAAATAGGGGGCATTGTGCCCCTATTGGTTTTTCGTTCTCCGAGTTTTCCAAATCATCTCTTTCTCAATCAGTGATTGGTGTTAGTTGGGTGGTTTGGGCACTCAACAAGATGGTCATTCACTAAGCCGCAGGCCTGCATAAAAGCATAGCAAATCGTTTCGCCCACAAACTTAAATCCCCGTTTTTTCAAGAATTTGCTCATGATTTTCGATTCTTCCGTTGAAGCTGGCACATCATTCATGCTCACCCAATGGTTGATTTTGGGTTGACCACCGACAAACTGCCACAACGCAGCATCTAGAGATCCGAACTCCTGTTGCAACGCTATCGCTGCACGTGCATTGGAAAATACTGAGGCGATTTTGCCTCGATGTTTCACAACATCGAAATGGGCAATAATCGGCTCTACGTGGCTTTCATCACATAGTGCGAGTTTCTGTAGGTCATAGCCTAAAAATGCTTGGCGATACCCTTCACGCTTTTTCAATATCGTGATCCAACTCAGTCCCGCTTGCGCCCCTTCCAAGGTAAGAAATTCGAATAATTTTGTGTCGTCATGGACAGCTTTGCCCCACTCTTGGTCGTGATACTCACGCTCTAAGGGGTGGTTCATTGCCCAAGCACAAACACGCTGTTCAACCTTCATCACATCTATCCTTCTCTGTTAAACGGGCAACGTGGCTCTACAGAGCCACGAGTTTTACGATGAATGATTGGCATCCAACTGAAATACGGCTATTGCGGTACTTTCACATGATGGAATAAGCGATACAGCACTGGTACAACAATCAGAGTCAGAACTGTGGCAAATCCCAAACCAAACATGATGGTGACCGCCATTGGCCGGAAGAAAATATCCGGCAGCAGTGGGATCATGCCGAGTATGGTCGTCACCGCCGCCATACAGACGGGACGAACCCGACTCAAAGATGCATCGACAATGGCCAGATACGGATCTTTCCCTGAGTGCATTTCAATCTCGATTTGATCCAGTAACACAATGCCGTTCTTGAGCAACATACCCGAGAGACTGAGGAATCCCAACAGTGCCATAAAGCCAAACGGCGTATTCAGCGCCAATAAACCCGTCGTGACACCAATCAAAGCCAAAGGTACGGTAAGCCAGACAATCAGCGGTTCTTTCACCGAATTAAACAAGAATACGGTGATTAGGAACATGAACAAATAACCCAATGGCATGGTTTTGAACAAGGAAGCCTTAGCATCACCAGAGGATTCATACTCTCCACCCCACTCTAAGAAATAGCCCGGAGGTAATGGAATCGCTTCGATCTGCGGTTGCAAACGTTTTTGCAGCGTTGCCGCCGTTTCTTCACCTAACAAATCGGGGTCTGCCATCACCGTCAGCATACGTTTACGATTTTTACGCACAATCAGCGGGTCTTCCCAACGCATTTCGTAGCCAAGAGTGACCTGTTGTAGTGGAATGTATTCGCTCAGCGCTGGGCTCCAAATCTTCATCCCTTCGATGTTACGAATGTCCACTCGTTCCTCTTCAGGCAAGCGTGCCACAATCGGCATCAAGGTTGTTCCATCGCGATAAACACCGATGGTTTTACCCGAAAACGACATTGCCAAAAACTCATCCACATCCGCTTTAGTGATCCCATAACGGCGTGCTTGGCTTTCATTAAATTGTGGCTCCAATACTTTGGTGCGTTCACGCCAATCATGACGAATATTGTAAGCACCTGAATCGGCGTACATTACGTCCATCACTTGCGCCGCGATGCTGCGTAGCACCGTCGGATCTGAGCCGACAATGCGCGCTTCAATTTTTGCACCGCCACCGGGGCCTAACTCGATCTGTTTCAGCTTGTAGTTAATCTCAGGGTAACTGGCATCCAAGTGCTCTCGAAAACGGCTCATAAGAGCAGTAAGTTGCTGATAGTCAGTCACTCGGGTGGTTATCTCACCATAGGAAGCATAACTTTTTTCTGGGGAATAGGTCAGCATAAAGCGCTGTAAACCTTTGCCAGCTGTTGTTGTGATGGCATCAACCCCTTCTTGAGTCGACAGCCATTGCTCCAGCTCTAACAAGGTCGCATCAGTGGCTCGAATATCCGTCCCCTCAGGCATCCAAACATCCACCATGAACATAGGGGTGGTAGAAGAGGGGAAGAATGCCTGTTTCACTTTGGTAAACCCATACACACTCGCCGCCAACCCAAGAACCAATACGCCCATGGTTAACCAAGCTCGCGTCATACAGAACTCAAGAAATTTTCGGTACACCACAAAGATAAAACCGTTGTAGAGATCACTTTCATCACCATTTGTAGGCGTTTTTTGTCCACGGAAGAATAGATCCGCAAAGAAAGGAGTCAGTGAAATAGCGGTAAACCAACTCAACATCAATGAAATCAGCAGTACAGTAAATAGTGTGCCGCAATACTCACCCGTTGAGTCTTCGGAAAGGCCAATCGGTGCAAATGCGGTCACAGCTATTACCGTGGCTCCAAGCAGTGGCCACTTGGTTTGGGTGACAATATCTGTTGCCGCTTGCAAGCGCGTTCGCCCTTTCTGAGTGCCAATCAAAATGCCTTCCACCACCACTATCGCATTATCCACCAGCATACCGAGGGCGATAACCAAAGCACCAAGCGAAATACGTTGGAGATCGATTTTAAAATACTGCATGAAAATGAATGTGCCGAGCACTGTCAGAAGCAGGATTAGACCAATCAACAGCCCTGAACGTAATCCCATGAAGAATAGAAGCACGATGATCACAATCGCTACGGCTTGACCTAAACTGACCACAAAGCCACTGACCGATTTATCCACTTCTTTCGGCTGGCTATACACTTCCGAAATATCAATCCCGATCGGTTGTTGATATTTTAGCTCCGCTAAACGACGGTCGAAGCGCTGCCCCACTTCCACTACGTTCACCCCTTGTGCAAAAGAGACTCCAACGTTGAGCGCAAGTTTGCCGTTATAGGTGATCACGTTACTTGGTACTTCAACGTAGCCGCGTTTTACTTCCGCTACATCGCGTAAATAAATAAGCCCCTGTGCACCACCTTCACTTAGGATCAGATCCCCTAATTGGTTTACATCCACAAACTCACCCGTTGGGTGAATACGAATGTATTCCGAACCAATTCGAATCGCTCCCGCATCCGACACTATGTTTTGCGTAGAGAGCAGATTGAACACCGTTTGTGGCGAAATACCCAAAGTGCTGATGCGTTTCATAGAGATTTCAATGAACACTTCTTCTTGCTGCTGACCGCTCACCGAAACTTTACTCACCCCATCAATGAGCTCTAGTTCACGACGCAGGTAATCCACATAATCAAGCAACTCTTTGTAGCTGTACCCTTCGCCTGTCACGGCTAGCAAAATGCCATACACATCGCCAAAATCATCAATGACTAGCGGCGAATTAACGCCAGGAGGTAAAGCACCTTTTAAATCATTCACTTTGCGCCGGAGTTCATCCCATATCTGAGGCAAATCATCTGGACCGTATTTATTTTTCATCGTCACCGTGATCTGCGATAAACCCCGGCTCGAAATTGAGTTAACTTCATCCACATAAGTAAGTTGTTGAATGGCTTTCTCTAATGGATAAGTCACTTCCTCTTCAACTTGCTGCGGTGTTGCGCCTGGATAAGCGGTCACCACCATGGCATCTTTGATGGTAAAGGCGGGATCTTCCAAACGCCCTAAATTAAAAAATGCAGCCGTACCACCAATCAAGAAGATCAATGAAACCATCCAACTAATAACACGGTTATTGATGAAATAAGCGGCGACACCTTGGTTTTCACTGTTCTCTTGAGGTGTCTGTTTCTGTTCACTCATGGCCACGCTCCTCAAGGACTTGTACTTTCATTCCATCTCTCAATCTTGAAACACCAGCGATCACTAAACGATCTCCCGAGTTAATTCCTTCACTCACCTGAACATGGCTGCGTGACGCTTTCGTTAACCGAACCTGACGTTTGCTGACCGTATTATCACGGTTTAAAACCCAGACGTACTGAGCTGATCTTTCTAAGTCATCGCCATCGGCATTAAAAATCGCTTCAATCGGAACACTGATGGTGTTGAGCGGATTCAGCCCGATATCTTGTCCTTTGGCGCTCACTTCTACCGCCATACCGTCCAAAATCAATTCTTGCTCTGGCATCGGCAGCGAAAGCGTCACGGTAAAAGTTCCTGTTGCGGGATCTGGCTCTGTGGTGAACTCTTTCACTTGAGCAGGATACTCTTTTCCGCTCGGCACTCGAACTATGGTCTCAATCTGAGCAAGTTCATGTGAGTTTGGTTGAGTGGCATACAGGCGATCTGGTAATTGAATCAACACTTCAACACTGTCGATATTGTGAATGTTGACGATTTGCTGGCCGACTTGAACACTTTCAAACTGTTCAGCGCTAACGCGCGAGATTATGCCATCCATCGGTGCACGCAGCTGGGTAAAGGAGAGACGCAGTTTCGCTAATTCCAATTCGGCACGGGCGATCTGGCGCTGCGCCGCTATTTCATCGAACTGAGACTTAGCCAATAAGCCTTTTTCCACTAGCGGTTGTGAACGTCGATACTGGCTATCTACCACAGAAAAGCGCGCTTGTGCATTGTCCACGGCCAAGCGGTAATCGGTCGGCTCTATCTCAGCCAGAATATCGCCCTTTTTAACTCGAGCCCCCTCTTTAACGTTGAATTTGCTGATTTCTCCAGCCACTCGAAAGCTCAAATGTGAACGTTCCGCTGCATTGGCTACGGCTGGAAAATAGAGCCGATCACTGGCTTTACCACCGGGGGCAACCACTTTAACGCGAGGAACCGTATCACGCTCAACTTTCACCGGTTCACTACAACCGCTCATCAGTAGAACCGCTGCCATCCAAGAAACGTGAGTCATTATTTTCATATTACAGCCCTCGCTCCTTGATCCATTCACGCACCTTGATGCCTTCGGTCACACCGCTAACACCGGAAATAATGATGCGATCTCCATCGTTCAATCCAACCAGCACTTGTCGTTTATCATTTAACGTTACCGCCACTTTTTTGACCAAACCGGTCTCATCAACTCGCCAAACAAATTTTTCACCGTGTTCTTCAAATAATGCCGTCGTAGGGATGACCGTAGCACTCCCGCTCGGGGCTTTCACATGAACGCTCCCCGCCATGCCCGGCAGAATCCCGACATCACTGGGTCTCTCCATCACCATAGTGACTTTATAAGAACTGGTTTTGGGGTCTGCTTCCGTATCAATCTCTTGAAATTGCAACGGATATTGGCGATCTGGAAACGAATCAAACACCATTTGAGCTTCTACCCCATCGCGGGTAAAGCGGTTGAGCAAATGGTCTGGGAGTAAAAATTGTACTTTAAGCAGTTGGTTGGTTTGAATGTTCATGACACCTTGCTTGGCCGCAACGTATTCAAACTTTTCTGCTGGGATGAGAGAGATCGTACCCTCATATGGAGCCACCAGTTGGGTGTAACGCAAATTAGCTTTGGCTTGCTCCCACGTTGCTTTAGCGGAGTTATGATTGGCTTGAGCTTGATCGAAGTCCTGCTCAGAAACCACTTTATCTTGACGCAGCTTCTTAAAGCGCTGGAATTGCACATCAGCTAATTGAAAATTGGCATTCGCTTGTTGTTCTAGCAAAGTATATTCATCGGGATTTAGAGCGGCGAGCACATCGCCTTTTTTCACTTCTTGTCCCGCAAGAACATCAATAGATTGCAGTTGTCCGGGAACACGAAAAGCAAGCACGGCGCGATCTCCAGCTGCTGTCGTAGCGGGGAATTGGCGAGAAAAGGTGTTGTTACCTACGGAAACTGTCGTGAGTTTAGCGGGCCGCGAATCGGGCTCTGGTACTGGTGGGAGATCTTTGCCGCATCCCACTAATAACGTTGAGAATATGGAAAAAGCAATGAGGGTTTTATTCATACCGATCACCTTGGGTTTTACATAGCTCAACCATAGGTGAATCAGTGTGTTAACTCCACTTTTAAAACACGTTTTTAACCAAATTTTAGCGAAAGTGAGAGCGGCATTTCATACCGCTCATTGATAACGCAACGATCATTTATTGATCACAATTTTCGAAACTCGCGATTCACTTTGAACGCTTCCGAAGTGACATAAGCTTCAACAGCACGAATACGGCTTTCAACCTGATTGAGATCGCGATCTAGGGTCTGCAATAGCCCTTTTGGGGATTGCCCTTGCTCCCAAGGTTTACTTTTAAGCGTATGTTCTTGATGGCTGCGAATGTTTTCACTGTATTGCTTTGGTTGTTTCTCAAGCATAAATGCCATCGCCACATAGGCCACGACCACAAAGAACGTACCACTCAGCAAGCCAGCAGTGACCACTAAGATACGCACTAACCACACTTCTAAACCAAAGTAATTCGCTAACCCAGCACAGACCCCAGCCAACTTACCGTTGTAGGGGTCACGATACAGCTCGCGTTTACTCATACACGGTTTCTCCAATTAGGGGTTTCGTCGTCCAAAATCCGCTCCAAGGTTTCAACGCGATCTTGTAAGCGATTCGCCTTTTCTGAAAGAGTTCGAAGCAAATTCAACTCCTCATCAGAGAGACCATCCCCGGTTCGGCGTTTACTCCGGTAGTGGAGGATCAACCACAGCGGTGCAACAAAGATACAAAAGACGATCAGTGGCACTGCGATAAAAAATGAGGACATAGTCTACTCCCAATTATTGGTCTGATTTCATCTGAGCTTTTAGCTTGTTGAGCTCCTTTTCGATCTCATCTTGTGCTTGCAGCTCAGCAAACTCTTGCTCTAAAGAACGCGCATTACCTGATTGTGCATATAGATCAGCTTCCGCTTCCAACTCATCCACTTTACGGGAAAACTGCTCAAACTTGGCCATTGCTTCTTCGGTGCGGCCAGCATGTAAATGGCGCTGTACATCACGGCGATGGCTCGCAGTTTGGCTACGAATCGCTAACGCCTGCTGCTTAGCACGCGTTTCGGTGATTTTGGTTTCCAGCTTGCTGATCTCACCGGTCAGTTTTTCGATGGTTTCTTCCACCAGAGTTTGCTCTGTGTGTAAGCCTTTCAGCACATGTTGCAACTTCTGTTTTTCGATCAGTGCCGCACGAGCCAAATCTTCACGCTGTTTAGTCAGTGCTAAAGTGGCTTTGTTTTGCCAATCTTCTAACTGATCTTCAATTGACTCCACTTTACGCGCTAGCTCTTTTTTGTCTGCCATCGCTTTCGCAGAATTGGTACGCACTTCAACTAAGGTGTCTTCCATCTCTTGGATAATGAGGCGGATCATTTTCTCTGGATCTTCCGCTTTATCCAGTAGAGCGCTGATATTTGAATTTACGATGTCTGCAAAACGAGAAAAAATACCCATGACGTTTCTCCTGTCCGTCAGTGCCAAGCACTGAGATTACCGCTGCAGCCCCATGCTGTGCGTTTTATGCAAAGATAAATCCAAATAGCATGCCAACTTTAAAATACTTAATTTTCAATACATTACAAAAACACTGTTTTTTCACCTCTGCGTGCTATGATGAATTTCACCAACTATTGGTCAAATTCACCACTTCAAGGAGTCGAGGATGCAACAGAGTTTACTTGGCGAATCGCCTGCGTTTTTAGCTGTCTTAGATAAAGTCTCGCGTTTAGCCCCTATCGATCGCCCCGTCTTAGTGATTGGTGAGCGAGGAACTGGGAAAGAGCTGATTGCGCAACGCCTGCATTACTTATCAAAGCGCTGGGAACAACCACTGGTTTCACTCAACTGCTCCACACTCAGCGAAGGTTTGATCGATTCAGAGTTGTTTGGCCATGAATCCGGCTCGTTTACCGGTGCCAAAGGTCGCCACCAAGGCCGATTCGAACGTGCTGAAGGGGGCACACTCTTTTTGGATGAATTAGCCACGGCGCCGCTTTCGGTGCAGGAAAAATTGTTGCGAGTGATTGAATACGGGCAGTACGAGCGTGTGGGCGGTAGCCAAGTGCTGACTGCCAATGTGCGGTTAGTGTGTGCCACCAACGCCGATTTACCGCAAATGGCTAAGCAAGGACAATTTCGGGCTGATTTACTGGATCGATTGGCCTTTGATGTGATTCACTTGCCACCTTTGCGTAAACGTCCTGAAGATATAGTGCTGCTCGCTGAACATTTTGCAATTCGCATGTGCCGAGAGCTACAACTGCCTCTATTTGTCGGTTTTAGCCGTAATGCGTTAAGCCAGCTTGAGGAATACCCCTGGCCTGGCAATGTACGTGAATTAAAAAATGTGGTGGAACGTGCCGTTTATCAGCAGGGTTTGAATAACCAACCGATTGAACAACTGGTTTTCAATCCATTCAATTCATCCAACCATGGTGACGTTGTCACTGAAATGTCCGAAATAGAAGCCAATCACACCGTTGAACCCCGCTTTCACTTACCCCTCGATTATAAGATTTGGCAGCAGCAACTCGATATCGAACTCCTTCAAGCGGCGCTAAGCCAAGCCAAATTTAACCAAAAGCAAGCCGCACAGCTATTAGGACTGAGCTATCATCAATTTCGAGGGATGATGAGAAAATACCCTCAAATGAATAACGACAACGCTTCACACTCCGAGGAGTGATCTGCTGCAAATGCGGCTTTTCACTTGGTTTCGTTGAGAAAACAATGGTAAATTAGCGGGATTTTGAGGCTTGGCAGCACCGCTGACTGCGCCTCGTGACTGACTCAGATCACTATGAAAGCATTGATACGATTTACGCTAGGGCTGTGCAGCATGGGTTTGCTGGCAGGCTGTGGAGAAAACATCGACCACAGCAAAATTCGCAGTAGCGGTTTTGTCTATTGTGGTGAAAGCGCGCCCACT
Source organism: Vibrio mimicus (assembly GCF_019048845.1). Taxonomy (NCBI): domain Bacteria; kingdom Pseudomonadati; phylum Pseudomonadota; class Gammaproteobacteria; order Vibrionales; family Vibrionaceae; genus Vibrio; species Vibrio mimicus. The sequence goes on along the minus strand of NZ_CP077426.1, from coordinate 1,411,341 downwards.
ACCTTTAATCCCCAACTGGTGGATAACGATATTACCTCAGGTGCACTCGGTCCTCAGCTTTATGACACCCTACTCACGATTGACCCAGAAACACATCTACCTATTGCCAGTTTGGCTAGCGATTGGAAAGTGAATGACGCAGGTACCGAGTATGTGTTTAGCTTACGCCCAAATGTCGCGTTTCAGACCACGGCTTGGTTTAGTCCAACTCGTTCACTGAATGCCGATGATGTGGTGTTCAGCTTTCGCCGGATCATTGACCCTACTCACCCGTACCATAAAATTGGGCAAGCCCAATATCCTTGGTTCAAAGGTATCGATTTCCAAAATCTATTGGTCGATGTCATTGCTGTTGACGATTTGACGGTTAAATTCACCCTAAGCCGTCCAGATAACAGCTTCTTGTCCAATATTGCCACCACTCATGCAGTGATTCTTTCACAAGAGTACGCTTATCAATTGATGATTGATGACGAAAAGGAAAAATTGGACAGCTTACCTGTGGGGAGTGGCCCTTTTTATCTTGCCGAATACCACCCGCGCGATTTGATTCGCTTAAAACGTCATCCCCTCTATTGGAATGGTGTCGCCAAAGTTGAACAGGTGGTGTTTGATATTTCACAACGTGGCACGGGCATGCTTGCCAAGCTGCTTCGTAATGAGTGTGACGTGCTCAATTCTCCGATATCAAGCCAGCTTCCTGCGATTGAAAAAAACCAAGAGATTGTGCTAACGACAACTCCTGCGATGAATGTGGCATTTATTGCTGTCAATACTCAGCATCCCGCACTTAATGATACTCGCGTGCGTAAGGCACTCAATTTTGCGATTAACCGACAGAATATTTTAGATTCTGTGTATTACGGTACCGGAAATATTGCTTTTACGATTTTGCCGCCCATGTCTTGGGCCTACCAGCAAGATACCGTACAGATTCGCTATGATCGCAACTATGCGCAAGCTCTGCTGCGTGAAGCAGGTTATGAGCATGGGCTAGAACTGACGATGTCAGTCCCTGTCGATCCTAAAGCCTACAACCCAAGCCCACGCAAAACAGCAGAGTTGATCCAAGCTAACTTAGCGGATATTGGCGTCATCGTTCGCTTGATCAGTGAGGATAGAACCACGCGCCAAGAATTGACTGAGCGCAACAATATTGATCTGTTCTTAAGTGGTTGGACAGGTGATACCGGTGATCCCGATAACTTTTTAAGACCGCTACTGTCTTGTGGCTCCAATCGCGCAGGGCTCAACGTCTCTATGTGGTGCGACAGCGACTTTGATTTCCTACTCGATTTAGCCTTAGAAGTGAATAAACCGCGTTATCGCTTAAACCTATACCGCCAAGCACAGAACATTCTTAATCAAGAGTTTCCCGTTATTCCGTTGGCGCATGGTATACAGTTCACGGCGTACAATAAATCGCTTACCGGCTTTCGTTTGAGTCCTTTTAATGTTCAGCCATTTAATACCGTTGAGAGGGTGGCCGAGTAATGTTTGTTTATACGGTACGTAAATTTAACTTATTTATCATCACGTTGTTGATTTTGACCTTGGTAGGCTACAGCTTAGCCAGATTTGACCCTCATTCGCCTTGGAGCTTACTCAGTTTCTGGCAAGGTTGGTCAACCTATTTGGTTCAATTGATGGAGCTCAACTTCGGCCTCAACAAAAATGGGGTTCCGATCATTAATGAACTCGCTGTTGTCTTCCCAGCCACAATCGAACTCTGTGCTATCGCCTTTTTGATGTCACTGCTCATCGGCATTCCTATTGGAACCATCGCGGGCATGCGCCAGGGTAAATGGCTAGATACCATCATCTCTTTCATTTCTATGTCAGGTTACTCAGCACCGATTTTCTGGTTAGCGCTGATGATGATCATGGTATTTTCATTGCACTTCCCAGTATTTCCTGTTGCTGGGCGCTACGACTTGCTTTACCAGATCGAACATGTGACTGGTTTCGCCTTGATTGATGCGTTTTTGTCACAATCCCAATACCGTAGTCAGGCGCTACAAAGTGTGATTGAGCATTTGACGCTTCCCTGCCTCGTTCTCGCCTTGGCCCCAACCACTCAAGTGATTGGTCAAATGCGAGCTTCGGTCGCAGATGTAATGAATCAAAACTATATCCGCGCCGCTAAAATTAAAGGTTTAACCAATTACGAAATCATCACACAGCATGTGCTGCGTAATGCGATTCCGCCAATGATTCCTAAATTTGGTGTACAGCTTTCCAGTATGATCACTTTGGCCATCATTACCGAATCCATTTTCAACTGGCCCGGCATTGGTCGCTGGCTGCTTGATGCGTTGGCAAACCGTGATTTCATGTCAATTCAAGCCGGTGTTATTGTCGTCGGGATCTTAGTTTTAACCGCTAATATTCTCTCTGATTTAATTGGTGCCGTGGCAAACCCCTTGGTAAGGAAAGAGTGGTATGTTAAGCGATAGTATTTATCAAGAAGAGCACATTCCTACCCAGTTTGAGCGTTTCTGGCGCAGTTTTCGTGCCAATAATCTCGCTATGTTTGGCTTATGGTGCTTATTATTGATTGCTGTGATCACCATGCTTTCACCTTGGATCGCGCCTTATGATCCGCAAATGCATTCAAGCGTGTTACTGCTTCCACCCTCTTGGGATCCGCAAGGCACTGTTGATTATTTCCTCGGCACTGACGACTTAGGGCGCGACATTTTATCTCGCCTGATTGATGGTTCTATGCTCAGTATTGGCGCTGCGATACTTATTACATTCATCGCTACGATGGTCGGCGGTACCATTGGTGCGTTAGCAGGAATGACCAGAGGTTTAATCTCAAGTACCCTCAATCATTTACTTGATACGGTCATGTCTATCCCTTCCCTGCTACTGGCGATTATTTTTGTAGCCTTCTTAGGTGCGGGTGAATTCAACGTGCTGCTTGCGATAGGTCTGGCACTGATCCCTCGCTTCATTCGCTCTGTGTATGTCGCGGTACATAATAAAGTGGAAAAAGATTATGTGATGGCAGCGCGTTTGGATGGCGCAAATGAATTCTACTTGCTCTGGCACTCGATTTTCCCAAATGTACTGCCCGTGATCGTGGCCGAAATCACCATGGCACTCTCAATCGCTATACTGGATATTACCGCATTAGGTTTCTTAGGGCTTGGCGCTCAATCGCCCAGTACCGAATGGGGAGCCATGCTCGGTGACTCTGTTGAGTTGATTTACATTGCACCTTGGACGGTAACACTGCCCGGCTTAGCCATTATGTTTACCGTGGTGGTGATTAACTTGGTTGGCGATGGGGCTCGCCAAGCACTTAATGCAGGAGTCGAATAATGCCGTTACTTGATATTCGTCACCTAACGATTGAAATTGAAACACCGCAAGGCTTAGTTAAGGCCGTAGATCGTATGAGCCTCACCATGAACGAAGGTGAAATTCGTGGTCTTGTGGGAGAATCAGGCTCAGGTAAGAGCTTAGTAGCCAAGGCCATTGTTGGTATTTGTAAGGAAAACTGGCGAGTCAGTGCAGACCGCATGCGCCTTGGTAATATTGATTTGCTTCAGCTTACCCCGCGGGAGCGCAGACGGGTCATTGCACGCGATATCGCCATGATTTTCCAAGAGCCTTCAACTTGTCTTGATCCCTCTGAAGAAGTTGGACGACAACTGATTGAGTCGATCCCATTTAGGACTTTTGAAGGCCGTTGGTGGGAGCGTTTTACTTGGCGCAAAAAACAAGCGATAGCTCTGTTGCACAAAGTCGGTATCAAAGATCACAAGGACATCATGTCCAGTTATCCTTATGAACTCACCGATGGTGAGTGCCAGAAAGTGATGATTGCTATGGCCATTGCCGCCAAACCGAAATTGCTGATCGCTGATGAACCTACCAACGACGTAGACCCCATCACTCAATCGCAAATTTTGCGTTTGCTGAGTCGCATGAATCAGGTCAATAACACCTCGATTCTGCTCATCGGCCATGACTTAACCACCATTACTCAGTGGGCGGATCGGATAACGGTGATGTATTGTGGCCAATCCGTTGAATCGGCTGATACCGCCAAAATTGTTACCGAACCTAAGCACCCGTATACGGCAGCGCTTTTGAAAGCGATGCCAGATTTCAGTGACTGGATCCCACATAAACAGAAACTACAATCACTCCCTGGTTCGATTCCGCCATTGCAACACTTGCCAATTGGGTGTCGTTTGGGGCCACGCTGCCCCTATGCACAACGTCAATGTGTAGAAATGCCTCACTCTCGTTGGGTTAAAAACCATAAGTTTTCCTGCCACTTCCCTTTGAATATGGAGTCGCAACCATGAGTGCGCTGTTAGAAGTCACCGATCTGCATAAAGACTTTGTCACTCGCTCTGGCTTTTTGCGTAAACAGATCCAACATGCGGTAAAACCGGTCAGTTTCACACTTGAAGCGGGACAAACCATTGGTTTTATAGGACAAAATGGTTCCGGAAAATCGACCCTAGCTCGAATGTTAGCGGGTATGATTGCCCCTACAGGCGGAGAAATTCGCGTGAATGGCGAGCTTTTAGAACATAAAGATTATGCGACACGCTGTAAGCTGATCCGCATGATATTTCAAGACCCTAATACCTCGCTCAATCCACGTCTGCAAATTGGTACGATCTTAGAAGGGCCTCTGAAACGAAATACCAGCATGACCCCAGAAGCCCGTATGCGCCGTGTGAAAGATACCTTGCAACGTGTGGGTTTACTGCCTGAACATGCCTATTTCTACCCTCAGATGTTGGCGACTGGCCAAAAACAGCGTATCTGCCTTGCCCGAGCGTTAATTCTGCAACCGTCGATCATCATTGCTGATGAGGCGTTGAATGGTTTGGATATGGCAATGCGTTCACAGATCCTCAATCTCTTTTTGGAGTTACAAGAAGAGATGGGCGTCTCTTTTGTTTATGTGTCACAGCATATCGGAGTGATCAAACACATCACTGATAAGATTGTCGTTATGCATGAAGGGAGTGTGGTGGAAGCCGGTGATACACATAAAGTATTGGCCGACCCACAGCACCCTATCACTCAGCGTATGATTGAAAGCCATTTCACTAAGGCTCCGACCTTTAAGTAGTTACGCCATGAAAAAATGGATTGCGCTTGGAATTCTTACCCTACTCAGCCAGTGCGCTTTCGGGCAAGAAAACTGGCGCGATCCTGCTTTTATCGAACGCGCTTTTCTCGCCGTAGCACTACAAAATGAATATTCGGTGGGAGAAAAGCCACTCAGTCGATGGCGAGAGCCTTTGCTGTAGTGGTCAAGTAAAACTGGCCACGGGTTTATAGTTAAGCCAGTATCTTCTCTCTGACTCATTTGGGCTCAAGCCACCGTTGTAATGATGTGGTCTGATGTTGCTGTAATACCCCAGGATATATTGGGTGATTGCCAGCTTGGCCTCGGTAAAATTCCGATAGCCGATTTCCGGTATCCATTCCGTTTTTAAACTCCTGAAAAATCGCTCCATAGGACTGTTATCCCAGCAATTTCCTCTGCGACTCAGGCTCTGGGTTATCTGGTAACGCCACAGCAATTGTCGGAAACTTCGGCTGGTGTAGTGACTCCCTTGGTCACTGTGGAACATCACGCCTTTAGGCCTGCCACGTTGCTCAAATGCCATACTCAATGCCTGCTTGGTCAACTCACTGTCCGGTGAGTGTGACAGTGCCCAACCCACTGGTTTGCGCGCAAATAAATCCAGCACCACAGCCAAATAAGCCCAGCGAGTGCCTGTCCAAACATACGTCACATCGCCGCACCACACCTGATTGGGCGCAACCACGTCAAATTGGCGGTCCAACCGATTCGGGATGTCTACATGTTCTTGATTGGCTTTCTTATAAGCATGCTTTGGTTGTTGGCAACTGACCAATTCCAGCTTTTTCATTAACCGACCCGCACGGTAACGGCTTAATGCAAAACCCCGAGCGGTCGCGATGTCGGCAATGGTTCTGGCCCCGGCAGAGCCATTGCTCTCTCGGTGGATTTGTCGGATTGCACTGTGCAAACACACCGTCTCTGGGCATATCTGCGACTCCCGGCTTAACCAATACCTGTAGCTGCTGCGCTGGACGCCAAACACCTCGCACAGCCAGGCGACCGGGTATCTTGCCCGGTGGCTCTTGTTGAGTTTCTCAATCAGCGAGAAGTGTTCATGGAGTCCGACATCAACAGAGCGGTAGCCTTTTTTAGAACTTCCTTTTCTAATTCAAGCCGTTCTATGCGCTTCTTCAGTTCACGGATTTCAATCTGCTCAGGAGTCATGGGCATAGCCTTGGGGGACTTGCCAGACCGTTCTTCGCGAAGTTGATTTACCCACTTGCCAATCGTGGAATACCCCACGCCCATTGCCTGAGCAGCCTCTTTTTGGGAGTAGCCTTGGTCAAGCACTAACTGAGCCGTTTCCAACCGGAACTCAGGGCTAAAATTCGGACCTTTTTTCTTTGCCATTTCGTCACCTAATGCTGCTATGGTTGCAATCATAACAGCTCTAATCAGGTGGCCAAATTCACTATGCCACTACATGCGAATCTATTTTGAGCACCAAGTTCCTGATCAAGCATTGCATGAACAACTGGCGCGCGACCATTTGCAACATCTCAGCCAAGTCACTGGTCATCCAATCCAAGTGGTGACCAACCGGATGCAGGCGAACGTGATATGGGTTTTTACTCAGCAATCAAAATGGGCACAAGCCCTAGAAGAACTCGCAGGGAAATCCGCCACAAAGCACATGCATGGGGCAATCTGTCAGGCGAATTACACCACTGACAGCGAAACATCAGAAATTCGCTTTGCTTCAATAGTGATCCCTGTTGACCAAGCGCGCGGCCACGGCAAACTATTAGCCTGTATCGTTGAAGAAATCACCCAAGTCATGGGACTCCCTAACGATTCTGAGCTCGCTTACCCCTCAATATTTAATGACAAAACCCCTGAGAATCTTCTCTCGCCTCTCGACGTGATAATGCTACGCCTGCTTTATGAGCCAGAACTAACCAATGGAATGAACAGAGTTCAGGTGCAACAGGTGATCCACGCTAAACTCAAAGATTATCAGCGACAAGGCGTTCTAGAAAATGCGTTAAAAGAGGCGCGCTCTTCACCGCTCACTGAGTGGTATCGTTAATCTATACCCTCTCAGACAAGCGGTGTAGCGATCATATAAGGAAGAAACTAGCGGCGGTGAGTGAGTTTTTTCAGTTCAAAATCAAACTCATCTGGGAACAGAATAACCCCTTCTTCGTTGTCGTTTGGAAAAACCACCACGGATAAATCATCCTGCTCTAATCCTTGAGTCCAGCGGCTAAACCATTTGTTAAGCCCAATCGATTCTGGCTCACACTCTGCCCACTCGCCGGTTGCCCACGCTTGCGCAAACTCACGATGCGGCCATACAGGAACACACTCTTCCTCTTCCGTATTGAGCATTACACAGCCGTGTTCATCTTTTAAAATCCACACTTGCTGGTTAGCCACAATCTCTTTCAGGCAGTAGTTGAATCGTTGCTCTTGGTCATATTGATTGATGAGCGCCATTTGCTCTTCGGTTAATGGATTAGACATGTCTTTTTCCTATCAGGATGTGGTTATGGACGCAATTTTCGAGGGATTTGCCCCATTGCACAAGAAAAATATCCATGGCAACACCATGCTTTAAGGGTCGATAAACATAAAAGGCAGTAAAAATAAGCGCCCAATCATGGGCGCTTATGTAATTAGACATGAGTTTTAATCGTTGGGCAGATCTGGTGCAATCCATTCTCCATCAGCATCTTGCTCGATACGTAACAATTGATCGCCAGCAGGTGTTCTTAAGTAACGCTCCCCATCCCTGTGGGTGGCTTGATAGTAGTAATGGCCTATCCGCGCTGCACGAATGAAACGAGTGATCCATTGACCACCATATGTTGTTTTAATAGTAACTTTATGTATCCCGTTACGGGCTGCCTCAATATTAACTATTTGATCTCTTACCCGATACATTTCAATTTTTTGCGCGGGTATTTTTCCTTTCGGCAAGGTTTCATCAAACGGTTTCGGACGATAAAACTCAATTTTTGCCGCATCAATATTCCCAAATAACAATTGATCCACTTGTTCGCGAGCATTCAGATAAGCGTGGGATAACCGATTTTTCCGTGCTAATTGGGCATAGTTTTCTGACCATTTGGTGTTGAGCGCACCAGTAAAGTGCACATTGGTCATCAACTGATGGAAATTCGCAAAGTCATCGACATTTTGCAAAATAATGGCGCCATTCTCATCAACTTGGAAGAAATCACGCAGCCCCCCCTGACCAGGCCCGAAAGCATCATCGTTCAGATATTGTTTGGGCACAAAATAGGTGGCAGGGAAGTTATCGTTAATCACCGCGCCAGGGTTGGCATCATCCGCACCGTGGTGCACTAACTCCATGCCATTGCTTCTGCCTAAGCGATCATTGATTTTATCTTTTAAGCCGATAACCCGATCTGAAATGATCCCAAGCTGCATATTGTGTACTTTGTTGTACAAATCTTCATTTTCATACAGCTCCTTGATCTTTGGATCTAGCTTTTCAGGATCCTTGATGGACTTTTTCCAATCCGCCCACGGCTCCGGCATTTTGAACATATCCGGTGCACCGTAATCCGAAATATGCGTCATAACACTAAATAGATCATAATCGGCCGTCATCGGTTTTCGACTGGTGGGATTGCCCATCACCATCAAAGGTGTCGGTCTATTACCATTTTCAGACACATAGACCATCCATAATCCATCCTCATTTTTTTGGTAGTGAAGTTCAACACCATTGGAAACTCCATAGTACATACCAGTCTCAGGATTATATTTAAGTTCTGGAATTAATGGATTATCACCACCTTGCAACTCTGTTAAGCGCTTATCATCAATGGTCAATTGTACGGGCACAGCTGCGCCACTCTTGATTGCATTGTCAGAATAGTGGTTAAAGCGATCCACCTGCGCACGAGCGGAGGCTTTCGCGTATTTTTGATCCACAGGAATAAAGCCGGCATGTGGTCCCCAATCCGAACTTTTGGATTTAATCAATAAGCTCTTACTGCTGTATAGCCCCGATTCCAACAAACTGCGGTTGTTCGGATCTACTGCCCTAACACCGATCACCACATTCTCTTCATCGGCAATGCTCGCCATCACTTTGCGGTCTGCACTTGGGATACCGACGACTTTATCCGGATCAAAATCTGGACGATCTTTGGATGAAATACGAAAATCGCGAGACTGATAGACTTTCGGTGCATAAGGATCAGTATTTCTTCGTTTGACCTTCTGAACCCGCTGTTTGATTTTTAATGAAGCGGATTTGGCGCCTTTAACAATATCCGTTACAGGCAGCACGTTCATTTGATCAAAGACGGTTTTAGGTAAGCTTATCCACGCCTCTTTAGCCTGCTTTCTTGCCACTTTCAAATCAATATCAAATGCTTCACCCACCACACGCTTATTGCTACCAATCTCAAGAATATTCAGCTTAGAACTGACCTTGTATTTTCTTGGTAAAGATTTCGCAATCACTTTACCCGTCATTTTGGCCGATGAAAGTGCCGCTTTACCAATCGGTAGGAAGAAACCAACATCAGAGAACAACCCTAACGTCGCCATGCCATGATTACCCTTCTGGAAATCTTCCACGGTAGCCCAAACAGGGACAATCGCCTGCATCACTCCCTTCGCATAATCCCAAGCGGTCGTGGTCGTTTTTAACTGATCTCGCTTATCAATTAAATGCTGGGTGAGTAAGCTCGTCAGTAACTCTTTATCCGTACCCGAGGAAACACCTTTTTGTGTGTATTGGGATTTACAGTAGTAATACGAGTAATACCAACCACTAAAATCTTCCCATGTACACTTTTGACCAACTTGGTGATTCATTTCAGTAAAAAGAGGAGACTCGTCTCTAAGATCGCCGTAATCCAAATTTTGATCTCTAAAGGTAATCCGATCGGTATCGAAGAAATCTACAATAGAGTTAGGCATAAACACGGTATACCCCAAGCTTGTGCTGGTTAATATGTATTTATGCGCCTCATGCTCGGTCATTATCGTAGATTGCCCGAGCGCACTATTGTCTTGCTGTACCCTGTACAGTTTCATGCCATGATGCAGACGGGCATCACCTTTCTGCTTTTCGGCAAGGTTAAATTCACTTCGCCCCGTCAGTTTGGCTTTTGAATCAATCATTGCCCCTAAAAATGCGCCCAGTTTTTGCGATAGCACTTGGTGATTCTTATGCCATTCGTTTTGCACTGTGTTTGTGATGCTCCCGAGCTCTTTTATATCCTTTTCGATCAACCAAGAAGGGACCTCATAACCATAACCCGGCAGCAGGTTGAGTCGGCCATGCATTAAATACGGCTTCCAGAGGTCCTCGACTAGATAAGGCTGTGCACCGTAACTATAAAGCCTTGCTTTGGTGTACATTTCATCAGTCAACGGATAATTGAAGATATGCTCTTTTGCTGTGTAGTCGTATTCAAGGGCAACCAACATGCTTTGTAGATCTTGATAGGCGTTATGCCATGACAACAAAGAATCCACCACCGCATCTTTTCGTTGGTCGTCACTCATATTGCTAGCAAATTTAAGTGGTAAGTTTGAATTGGTGAACGTTGAGTAGACCAGTTCACGAAACGCATGTTTCACATCCAGTTGAGTCAAACCAACAGATTGTAATTCATCAAACAGCGCAGGCTCCAGACCACTGCCGATGTAAGCCTCTAAGGCCTTTTCGGTCAATTTCAACGACAAGCGATGCAGTAGACTGGATTTAATATTATTGGGCGAGCCATAAGCGTAAACCGTATCGATACCCACTGCATCCAATGCGGCTTTTACGCTGAGCATCTCCCAATCTTCTAAATCATCCGCTTCTTTTTGGTAAATAGTCGCCGCAATTTGCACAAAGTTTTTACCTAAGAATCCCCCTTCAACGCCTCGGTTATTGATCGTACCCGCTTCAATATCAATGCTCACATCGGGGTTGTTTGAGGAAAAGACCGCTTGCGCTAACTCTACCCCATCCAAATCAGGATAACGCATCGTAATTTGCATATGTAAGTACGCATCGGTCGGATGAATATTCAGCTCATGATCCAAACTTTCTTGAGGAGGACGAAAATCCCACGGTGGAATTGCTACGAGAGAAATGGGTTTAAAGGAAAACTCGCTATTCCAAAACATGGGTAAATTACCGCGAAACGGCCCTTCAACGATTTTCTTATTGGGTCCAACGAATGAGTAATAGTCTGAAATACCAAATCGCCAATCTTTCGGAATGTAAGCTGAGAGTGGTTCGAAAGGATTATCATGAAAGTCACTAAATGTAACATCAAGGTGATGGCTGACGTACATATCGTATTCTTTCAATTTACGAATAGAGACAGCCTCACCTTTTTGATCAGGCTTTGAGTAGATGATTGGAAAACCAATATCGAGAGAATCCTCTGACATCTGATCATATTTTTCTTCAATATATGACCATTCTTTTATTAAGTGCTCGTTGAGAAACTCCGCATTGTTAAGCAACTGCATACTGGAAGTGATGGTTGGGGAATACTGAAATGCGAGTGATGCCTGAATTTGCTGTTCACTACCGTATTCAAAATGAGAGTCTTGCTCTAACTCAGCCAGAATATGTAAACGAAGCAAAGCTGACAGACGTGACTTATCAATATATTCTGATACAAGCCCATGTTTGATGGCTGGCTCAACCAAGCTTGTTTGCAAGAAACGTTCAATATTTTCCTTGGATTTTTCTTCAAGGAAATTACGCGATAAACCATTATTGTACGAACCTTTCACGCCCGTTTTACCCGCTAAAACCTCTTTGACAAAGATCGCGTAATTTTCAACATTACTGGTATTTTTGAGTCGGTAATCCTCTTCACCAACCGAGATGGGTAACAAATCGACAAAGTCAGGACTCAAATCTTGCTGCAAGCTAATGATAAACGGCACACTGAGAAGATCGGTCAAAATTGACAGGTTGGAAATTGGCCCAGCCTGCACGGCTTGCTGCTCATAGAGCGCAACGCCAGACTGTAAATCGTAACTTTGTTGTACTAATTCACTACGTACATGACCGGGAAACGCCACATTGGTGACAATACATTGGGCATCAGGGTCATTATCCCCTGTCGTCATTGCATCACGCTTAAATGATAATATTCCTGCCTGATCATCGAGTACACCGAAATAGACTTCTTTCGAGAGGTAGGGCCTTTCTAGTGCCTTGTTATATCGCATCACTTCAACGTTGATTATGGTGCCTTTGGCTATCTTATAATCTTGTTGGAACTCTGTATCTACCGAGACTTGGCAAGCGTATTTTTCTGTATCAGGATAATACACATTTTGCGCAGAGTACCTTACTGGTAAAGCCCCATAAGTTATATTAGGCAAAATACTCAATACTGGAAGCATGGCTGAAAAAATCAAGCTATGCCTAAGCGATTTCTCTTTTTTCATAAGTAAGAAAATTCCTATTTATATTTTAATCAAAACCCCATGTCCGAATTTAATTAAGTTAACATATCAATCCATGATTCTTAGGGATAGTTTGAGTCATTTGAGACAGCATGAAAATAACAAATTTGTCATTTACCCATACTTAAAATAGCCTAACACTGTTCATTAGCACAAAAAAGCACATATTTAAAAATCAAAAATAAAAATAGAAAACTCAACAAATCATATTGAAAACGAATGAAAATGAATCGAATGAAACTATTAAATAATAAGCTCATCAAATAAATATCATTAAAATAGCGATAGATAATTCGAATGATCATTAACAAAACTTAATAATAATTTTATCAGAGTTACATCTATCTTCATTTTTCCATTTATCAATCATTACTACCAAGAGAAAACAATTAATAAACTCGTGGTATAAATCGATTGAAAATGCTAGAAGAACCCTTAGCTCATGAAAAACATTGCATTCTAGGATGATTGGGAAAACATGGGAGAGTCGAGAAAACGTTTGGAATGAGGGTTATGATTACCATCCTTGGCCATCACAAGAATTTACTCTGCTGTGTTAGATACTTGTTATCGAAGAATATACATGTATCCGCATATAACTCAGAATGAAATTTAATATATTAAAATTTAATAGAAACTGGATCTGATAGCAAAATGGCTTTGGAATACATCTGCATATTCCCAATCACGAACATAGCCCCGAATTTGTTTTGTCAGACCTCTACGTTCTTGTCGAACGTACAAGTATGGCTGCATGTGTGTTGATGGGTCAAATTTAACGTCAAACATCATCTCAACCTGGTAAGCTTCACTTCCCATTTCTGGATAGTAGACGTATCGTTCTTTAGTTTTACTTAGCGTCGTATAACCCTCTTGAATGACACCTCTTTTAGAACTTTTTATCTGATAAAAAATTTCTTTTCGGTCATCAAAAAATTTATAGTTAAACCACATTGCTTCACCATCTTTAGTCCAATAGTTAAAAGATCGCTCTGTGTTATGCGGCTTGAAGTATGGGAATACGACATTTTTCGGTAATTGCCATGTTGGCCATCCGTCTCTCCAGTCATGTTCTGGAATAATTGCATTTACGTATTTCACTTCAAGTAGTGATGCTCCATTATCATCTAAAAAATCATTGCCAGTCGGGATAAAAGCTTCATCTTGTAGTGAATAATTCATTTCCGCCATATCTGTAGCAATTACTGGAGATGAAATTGCTAAAATCAGCAGCGCTAATTTTGACTTAGTCATTATGTTTCCTTTTTGATGTTCATGTTGATAAATGAATGTTCTTTTCTGTCTAAGTTTTATTCTAGATTTTTAACTTTGACTTAGTCAAGAATTTTTATGCACGCAGCTTCATAACTCATTTTACATTTACTTAAATCTTTAACTTTTGTTATAAATTTTAGTAGATATGTAACATCCGCTCAAAAACATTGAATCTATCAATAATATTGGATAGCACACAAACCCCATTACAATAAGACGTTAAAATAACATAATCATCAAAATGAAATTATTAAAAACATTATGAGTTTTTATTAATTTAATGAATAAGATTATCACTAAGATAGAATGCAATTTGATTATTGACATAAAAATCAAATAATTTAAATTTTAGATAAGCTGTAAGAAATAAGAGTGTAGGTATAAGACAGGCGCATAAGAATATTGAAAATTCCCACCCAACATCAATAAGACGGGTGGGAATATACCTAAACGACTTGGCGTTGCAGGCAGCAAGTGAGCTCATCCCTATGAGCCTAGACAGGCTATGTGATTGAGGAGAACGAATGCCACTGCTTCAAGTAGGAAGAAGACCTGCGTATGAAATCACACTAACTCTGTTTGTAGCCAAGGCCAACCTTGCTTCTTACGACTTAGGGTGTTTTCCATCATCAGTACGCCGTCTTTTTCATGCTTAGCCAGTTTTTCTGACCATTCACCTTTAAACAGCAGACGAGTTTGTGCTGTGGTGATGTCAGTCAGCATCAGCGCCGCGAGTGCGAGTGACTCTTCATCACAACGACGTTGCAGATCTGCCTCCAAGGCATCAATCATATCCGCGACTTGCTCTAGCGTTGCCAGTTCAACCTGACCGACTACCAACTCACGACCATTGAATGGGTAAGCTTTCAAATCTTTTTCAACCAGTTGTGCTGCGCTTAAACCTTCAATGTCGGTTTTCGCAATCAACAGTGCTTTGATAAAGCCTTCCAGATCGGTGATACCCGCCAATACTGCTAGCTCAGCAACGGCGTCTCTGTCTTTTTGAGTGCAAGTTGGTGATGCAAAACCCACGGTGTCAGACAAAATGGCAGAGATCATCAGTAATGCTAGTGGGCGAGTGATTTCTGCATTTTCCATTTTGAACAAGTTGAACAAAATGGTACTGGTACAACCAACAGGCCAAATCCACGCTTCCAGAGGATTTACCGTCATCACATCACCTAAGCGGTGATGGTCAACGATACCGAGGATCTCCGCTTGGTTTAGGTCATCCGGAGCTTGCGCTAAATCGGTGTAATCCACTAACCAAACTTGTTCGCCTGCAACGCTAGTACGTAATTCAGGTTGCTCCACGCCAGCCACATTCAAAATGTGTTGTGTTTCGCGGTTGATTTCGCCTTGGCGTACCGCTTTTGCTTCCAAACCACGCGCTTTTAAAAGTTCAGCCGCCACTAATGCACTACAAATACTGTCACTGTCTGGGTTTTTATGACCAACAACTAAAATCATTCTATTACCTATTTTTCTCTTGGCTATTTATACCTTGGCCGCGCGAAACTAACACAGTTGCGCGGTCATTGCATGCAGTTGGGTTTCTAAGGTGTCAACAAAGGGTGCACTCTACTCAATTTGATAGTTTCTTCATGGCGCTAAATCAAAAAAACCTTTTTCTTCCAATCCAAGCCTCAAATTTCATGTGCTTTTGCTATTGAAAGTCGCCTCAATGTTTGCTCTTTTGGGCATACAACGTATACTCACGCTGTTTTTATCATTAACTGGAGGAATTCTGATGATTGTAACTAACCAAATTCAAAGGGCATGGTTGGGTTAACGGAAAGTCCGTTTTCAATTTTATTATCGCACTACGCGACTTCTCCCTTCCCTTCTCAATTTGCCCAGTCAAACTGGGGTAATTCTATTTAATCAACGAATTAAACCCTGAAGCTATGATTTAGTGGGTGCTTTCGCGCACCGGGAAAATTCGCAATGAACAACACAATGACATCTTCTCAGCCTTACACATTGACTCAACTTGGCTGGAAACCTTTTTTTCAACAACAACTGACACTCGAAGATTACGAGAATACACAAATCTGCCGCATCGTTGCTCATCATCGCAGCGGTTATCAGCTTTGCAGTGAGCAAGGGCATTTTCATCTCGCTATTCATCATGCTCAACCGAAAATGACGGTGGGCGATTGGGTTTTGTTGGATGAACAACAACGGTTTAAGCGTCTGCTTGAACGCCAAAGTGAACTGAGCCGAAAAGCGGCGGGGAGTAAAGTGGCGGAGCAGTTGATCGCAACCAATGTTGATACTTTATTTATTGTCTGCTCGCTCAATGATGACTTTAACCTCAGCCGTATTGAACGCTATCTTAGCATCGCCAAAGAAGCGCAAATCGAACCGGTGGTGGTACTGACCAAAGCTGATTTATCTGAACAAGCTGACCAAAACATCGCGCAAGTTCAACAACTCAGTGCAACGTTATTGGTAGAGGCAGTAAACGCGCTCAATCCTAACAGCGTAGAGGCCTTACGGCCTTGGTGTACCCAAGGTAGAACGGTCGCGTTTATTGGCTCCTCTGGTGTCGGAAAATCCACACTAACCAACACCTTGCTTGGCGCAGAAGCCCAAGAAACGGGCGGGATTCGTGAAGATGACAGTAAAGGCCGCCATACCACCACCGCGCGTTCGGTTCACATGATCCCTGACGGTGCGTTGATCATCGATACACCGGGAATGCGTGAGCTCCAACTTATCGACTGTGGCGAAGGGGTTAGCGAGACGTTTTCAGACATTGAAACGTTAGCGTTACAGTGCCGTTTTAAAGATTGCCAGCACCAGCAAGAGCCGGGATGTGCAGTTCAACAAGCCATGGACAATGGCACTTTGGAAGCAAGGCGCTTACAAAACTATTTCAAGCTACAGCGAGAGCAAGCTTATAACTCCGCCACACTCGCTGAGCAACGCAATAGAATGAAGCAATTTGGGAAGATGTGCCGTAATGTGAGCAGTGACAAGCAAAAGCTCAAAACTCGCTATTAACCTCAAGAATTACCCAAACAACTTGGTGTTGCAGCTTCAAGTAGGAAAGAAATAAAAGCAACCTTTGCATACCCAAATGGATATTCACTCCCTTCGGGTATGCAAGATTGTGGCTTTCGCCCATCTTTAGTTGGCCTTCATGTTCACTAACCCACTGTGAAGATCGCGCGGCTTTGTATGCCTTTCTCCAAATTAACCATCAGCAATTTAGTCGGCTCTGTGCTGAGCTGTTCACCACTCCAATAGTCATACCAGAGCACTGGGTGATTAGCGACCAAGGTGAACTCCTGTGCTTTACCGTTAAAGTTAAATAAGCAGTGCAGATCATTTTTATCGGTCAGCGGTAAGAACGCATGGCGCATGCTCAGAGAAGTGATTTTGGCGGCTTTCTGGCTGTATTGGAAACGCTTGAGCAACCGTTTAAGGCTCTGCTTTGCAAACGGAATCAGCTTCGGCAGTGGATCGCCCGACAGTAATAAGCCGCCACTAGCAAGCAGTACATTACGGTGAAACTCATAACTGGCGCGATCGGCACTTTGGTTTGGTAACGGAGTGAGCGTTAAGCAATCAGGATCGATTTGCCACAGTTGTCTGTGCTGCCAACTGCGCATTAAAGTTTCACGGGCAATTTGGCAAAAGCGATCAGCATTGCGCTCTACATCGTCCGACACTCGCATCGCATCCACCAAGCCCAATGAAGGCCACATCGGCGCATTACAGCCCAGTAGCCACGCATCGCCTGCACCTTCAGCAATGGCTTGCATGCCCATTCGATACGCTTCTACACCCGTAACACCCGATTGAAAACGCTGACCTTGTAGCGTTCCCCAATAGTTTGCATCGAGTTTAAATAGCTCAACGCCCCACTCTTCACGCAGGGTTTTCACCACTTGGGTCAAGTGCTCTTGCACATCCGGATGAGAACCATCCAACACATACCAAGGCGTGCAACGCCAACCACCATAAGTGATCTCTTCGGCTTTGAGTGGCTGACCAGCGGCATTTTTCACAAACCAGTCTGGATGCTGACGAAAAACCGCTGAATCCGCTTCAGCGATAAAAGGCGCAAGCCAGATAGCCGGCTTTTTACCTTGGGCTCGAATATCGGCAATCACTTGCTGAATACCACTGGGAAACTTTTGGGATGGCGTGAGCCAATCGCCCATAAACGCTTGGTAGCCGTCATCCAGCAGCACCCATTCCAATTCAGGATGACGTTCCGCCAAAACTGCCACGTTCTCTTTGATGTCCGGCTCGGTAACTTCAGCATAGTAGGCATACCATGAACACCAGCCCATCGGCGCAGGGTCCTTCAGATGCATTCTTGGCGGATGGTGGCGCGAAATTGCCTGAGCATAGGCTTGATAAAGCTCCGACATGGATTCGCCTTCTAAGCAAATCACCGACTCTAACTGATTGGTGACCCAATCTTGCGGGCGCGTCTCTTCTCCATCAATAAAGGCGCTCAGTACCCAATGTTGTGGATGACGATGCACTTCAAAAAATCCGGCAAATCGCTGGCAGGTAGTAAATCCAAACAGTAGGTAACGGCCTGCGGCCTCAATCATCAAAGTGTTGTAAAAACGTTTAGGCGCATCATGCGGGTAGATACGGTAACTGAGGTTATTATCCGGACATCTACCGACTTCTTGGACTTGGTTTAACGTCCCTGAAGCTTGTGACAACATCTGAAATCCATCGCCGACCAAACGTGCATCTGACTCCACATTCAACAAAGTGCTAAATAGTGGATAACGACGCTCAAAAGGGCGATTATGCAACCCAATATACTGCGCAGAAAGCTCATTGCCTGCGATTTCCAGCTCAATATCCGCTTGCTGTACTAGGATCTCTCGTCCATTGGCTAATCTTAGGCTACTCATTGACTCTCTCCTCTTTACCCTGAGTGTCTGACCAATGGCTTACGCATTACGTTAATCGGTTCACGTTTTGCGCAATCCATGGGGTGCTTGCAGTTCGATTGGCGACAGATTAATCGGATTTACATGAAAAGATAAGAAAAAAGCCAGCGATGAGCGCTGGCTTGAGGGTAAATACACAAATTGTATTACGGTATATCTCTTGTGATTAGATCACTTCGATTGGGCCGCCGAATGAAGTCACCGGTGGAACTTCGCCACGGAACTTCTCGAACTCCACGATACAGGTATTGGCAGATGTCGCTTGCGCCAACTCTGACGTACCCAAATCTAGCGTTAGCGTGTTTGGATCGCCGTAAGTACAGATCGCGCCCACTTTCTCAGTCAGCGGGCCATACCAAGCACCCTCTTCGATACGGATCACGCCGCGTGGGTAGCTTTCACTCAGTACCGCACCTGCTAACAGTTGACCCCGATCGTTGTAGACGCGCACCAAGTCACCATCTTTGATGCCTTTGGCTTTCGCATCCGCTGGGTTGATGTAAACGGGCTCACGACCTTGCACCGCGTAAGTGGCACGGAACGCTTCCGCTTCACACATTTGTGAGTGCAGACGTTTGTCTGGGTGGCACGATTGCAACCAGAATGGGTATTTCTCAGAGCCAGGACCACCGTGTGAACGTTCCGTTTTCTCGAACCACATCGGGAACTCTTGGCAGTGTTCATAGCCGTAGCGACCGATCTTACGCGAGGTAATTTCAATAAAGCCTGAAGGAGTACCCAGTGGATTGATTTCCGGATCTTTACGGAAGTCTGCGTGGCGAACCCAAGGCGTGCCAGTACCAAAATCAAGGAAGCCTTTTTCCCAGAACTCTTCGAATTCTGGCATGGCAAACTTACCTTCGTTGGCTTTCTTACATTCGTCATACAGTGAACGAACCCACATCATCTCGTCCATATCACGGGTGTACTCTTTTTCACGGCCGAAGCGACGAGTCAGCTCAGTCATGATTTCAAAGTCAGTACGTGACTGGAACAGAGGGTCAACCAGACGATGCATCGCAATCAAGCCTTTGCCTGAGTATGAACCGTATGAGTCAATGTCATTACGTTCCCACTGAGTACAAGCAGGCAGTACGATGTCAGAGAAGCGGCAAGTTGCTGTCCAGCTGAAATCGATAGTCACGACCGTTTCCAATTTCTGGAACGCACGCTTCATCTTGTTGCGATCTTGATGGTGGTGCCACGGGTTACAACCCGAAATCACCATCATCTTGAAGCCCGGTAGCGTTACTGAGTTGCCGTTGTGGTTGATCTTCTTACCCGGTTCCATGATGGCATCAATCCAACGTGCAACTGGAATTGTACGGCTGTAACCGTTGAAGTCATTGTTATCCCACTTTGGCTTCGCGCCTTGGTCTAGGTTACGCGGGAAACCACCAGGGCCAGCAAAACCGGTTGAAGGCACACCGATACCTGAATAGTGGTGACCGTAAGAGATACCACCACCCGGCAAACCAATTTGACCGATCATGGCCGCCAGTACCGCGCCCATCCAGTAAGGTTGTTCACCATGTTCTTGACGTTGGATACACCAACCGAACAGCAGCTGAGTACGACCATTGACCAGCATACGGGCGAAATCACGAATCGCATCGGGTTTCACGCCACAGATTTTCGCCGCCCACTCTGGCGTTTTCTCAACTTTATCTTTGCTCTTACCCAGCACGTAAGGAATGAACTCTTCAAAGCCCAAGCAGTAAGTTTCAATGAACTTCTTGTCGTACAGGTTTTCGGTATACAGCACATGCGCTACCGCCAACATGAACGCCACGTCAGTTTGTGGGTTGATGTATAGGTGAGGGTTTTGCAAGAAGCGCTGCGTCTTGTTCTTCACTGGGTCAACAGAAACCACGTTGATCTCACCTTTCGCGACTTTCTCTTTTAATTGATCGAGATAGCCGAAAGACTGGTGCGTCTCACAGTTCCAACCTACTTGTAGGTTTTTCACTGGATCGTTTGCCCACAGAATAATGTTGTCTGAGTTGTCTAAAATCTCGCTCCAAGAGGTACCTTGTGCGTAAACTTCGGTTGAACCCAGTACGTAAGGCATGATGGTTTGACCAGCACCGGTAGAGTAATCCCCTACTTTGGTAATGTAGTTACCATGCATACCTACTGCGCGTTGCATCATCGCGGTACAGTTGTGGAAAGCACCGGTTTGGTTCCAACCGGTTTGGCCTGCATGCAGCGCCCAAGGGCCGTATTGCTTCTGAACACGCTCTAATTCGCGGTAGAACAGATCAATCGCTTCATCCCAAGTCACACGGATAAAACGGTTGTTACCGCGCGTTTCTGCACTGTATTTGTGCTTTTTCAGCCAGTCGAGGCGTACCATTGGGTAGCGCACACGAGATGGGCTGTACAGAATACCTTGAATACCGTTCAACATTTCTGTTGGATGGGTATCCAATTCCAACGCTTTCAGTTCTTGAACCTTACCGCCGTAGATGTGGGCGCGGAATGCGCCCCAGTGAGAACCGGAGACTTTCCAGGTTCCCGTGGTTTCTGCCGCTTGGGCAGAAACTGAGGTCAGTAGGCTTGGGCCAATGATCGACGCCGCACTGGTGGTTGCGACACCTTTCAGAAAACTTCTTCGTGTAATCGCCATGTTATGACTCCGTATGACGTTGCTTAGTGATGGCCTTCAGCGAAATCTGAAGAGTGTTTTTGCAGGTACTTCAGTACCAGCGCTTCACTGTCGGTATCAAAGTTGACGAATGCCAACATACCGTCGAACATGCCAGGCCAAGTGTTGGCATCAAAGTGCGCTTCAGCAGGTTGTGTGTGACATACAGAACAGTTGGTTTTGTACGCTTCACGTGCTTTTTCCCAAACTGGGTTGATGTCGTTCAGCATGGCTTCTTTTTTCATCCATACTTTCGCGCTCACTTGTTCCCAAGGCAGACCTGTCAACTCGTCCACTTTCTGCTCACCCGTGGTCACAATCGCATCCGACATGGCGGCATCTTTCAGTAGCGACGCCACAGCGATGTTCATACCGAAGTCTTCTTGGATCACACGACCAAAGCCTTTCGATTTACGCCAGCCATCGATTTCAACTTGCATCATGTCGCCTTTTTCGGCTAACACTTTCACTTCAGAAGCTGGGTTGAGTAGACCGGCTTCCACTTTACCTTGCTCATCTTCATAGATAGGTAGGAAGCGAACGCTGACTAGGGTTTCACCATCAGCATATTTGGTGTTGGATGCCATACCTTCTAGCTCACCAATCAGACCGCTTGAGCTATCCATATTTTTAGGCAAGCGATGCGCGATGCCTTTATGACAATCGATACAACTTTGATCACGCTCTGCCGCTTGCTTCATTTGGATGCGGGCAGTTGGAGACATTTGCTCAAAATCCATTGAGTCGTAGTTGTGGCAGTTTTTACATTCCAGAGATTTGTTTGCCGCAAAGCGATCCCATTCATGTTTAGCCAATTCGATACGACGCTCTTCAAACTTCTCAGGTGTACCTAAGTCACCAAAAATCTGTGCGAACACTTCTTTCGAAGCTTGCATCTTACGCGCGATTTTCGCCGTCCACTCATGAGGAACGTGGCAATCAGGACAAGTCGCACGTACGCCTGAGTGGTTTTTCCAGTGCACTGTGGTTTGCAGCT
This sequence comes from Vibrio mimicus, assembly GCF_019048845.1. Taxonomy (NCBI): domain Bacteria; kingdom Pseudomonadati; phylum Pseudomonadota; class Gammaproteobacteria; order Vibrionales; family Vibrionaceae; genus Vibrio; species Vibrio mimicus. The sequence continues at coordinate 1,388,947 of NZ_CP077426.1, read as the reverse complement.
CTTGGTATACGTTGTCACGCATGGTGTGACAACTGATACAGAACTCTTCGGTATTGGTGGCTTCTAAAGCCGTATTAAAACCACCCCAGAAAATCACGCCAGCAATAAAGCCACCGAGAGTCAGTACACCCAAGCTGATGTGCACCGCCGGACGCGTCATAGTGCGCCACATTTTCAGAATTAAAGATTTCATACTTTCTTCTCTTAACTAGTCATTCAACAGTAGAAATGGAGGTGGTTAAAAACCGCCATGTACGCCCGGAGGACCAAACACGAACATTTGCAGCATCCACACAATGAATCCATATCCACCAACGAAAGCCACGCTTAAGATGGGAAAAAGAACCACAGTGATGAAGAGGAATGACTTCCACTCCAGAGAGCGTTTTTCAACGCCTTCAACTTTATTAACATCACTCATACATTTGCCTACTCTATTTGCTGGATTTTTCGTGAACCCTGTTCCCCAGAGTCCCCACAAATCAAGTTTAATTACGTCAAATGTTAGACCATACAATTAATAGGGTTCAATCGAAATACGCATTACAACCCTTGTTATCCAACACTTTTTTGAGTTAGAACGGAGTTGTGTTTGATTAAAAAATCTGATGAAAAAATATGAACAGTTATGACAAATTAATATTGTTTTTAAGGTGTTAAATTAAAACAAAACCGAAACAAAAAAGTGTTTAGCAAGTAGAACTCATTTCTGCTCTAACGCAAAACTACGCGTGAAATGTAAAAATTAATGATCCAACCTTGTTTAAAGATTGTGAATGCATTGATATTCATCGTCTTTTCTCTTTCACGTTTCACACCGCCTTAAATCGCCGTATTTATGAGTAATTTCTTAACTGTGAAACAAATCCTAAGCACTTACACTTGCATTAGTGGGGCGATCTACAAACCGGAAATCTGCACAAGAACTGTGCACTCCAGCTGTGCGAGTCCAAGCAAATAAAGGTTACACACGGTGTTTACTCCAAGTTATCCACAGAAAATGTGGATAAGGCTATCGCGATCCAAAAGCCACTGCACTCTGAGTACAAACGTGCCGACCTTGTGATTTTGAAAGGAAAAAGAGGAGAAAAAAATCCCCGAGCAAGCTCAGGGATGAAAGGAATTTTTAGATTGCTCAGAGAGCGATGCTTAGCATTAATCTTTGAGGTAGATAAGCCAGTACCACATCCCAACAAACACACCACCACCCACAATATTACCAAGCGTCACTGGGATGAGGTTATTGACGATAAAATTGACGAAGTTGAGATCCGCATAGTTCGCGATATTCGCACCAGTCATCGCCCAGAAACTCTCTGGAGCAAAATACTTAATCCCAATCGCCATCGGCACTTGGAACATGTTAGCAATGCAGTGCTCAAAGCCAGAAGAGACAAACATAGCAACGGGCAGGATCAACACCATCACTTTATCGGTTAATGATCGGGCACTAAAGGTCATCCAAACCGCTAAACAAACGAGGATGTTACACATCAACCCAAGCGCGAAAGCTTGCAAGAAAGTGTGATGCAATTTGTGCTGGGAAATCGCCATCGCATTTAAACCAAGCTGACCACCATCTTCCATAAACTGGCGAGTAGCAAGCATAATAAACACTAGGATGATCGAACCACATAGATTACCGAAGTAAACGACAGTCCAATTTCGCACAAGCTCTTTCCACGAGATTTTTCCACTCGCTTTCGCCACCAAAATCAACACCGAACTGGTGAATAACTCCCCGCCGGTAATGACGACAAGTATGAGCCCTAAACTAAAGGCCAAACCTCCAAGCAGCTTAGTCACCCCATAAGGCATATCATGCCCACCGGTCGTCACTACGGTGTAGAAAACAAACGCAATACCAATTTGAATGCCTGCTGAAATCGCAAGCAAGAAAGATTTGTACGCGGCTTTTTTGGCTTTACCCTCACCCGTAATCGCAGCACGTTCTGCCATTTGTGGAGGGAGAAGAGAATCGAATTGGTTATGATCCATGAGCTGTTACATTTTGACACAAAACAGAAGAGGTGGCGGATAATCGCTCTATTTCCTTTCGAGTTCAAGGGCTATTTGTCATGTTCACGAAAAATGTTTATTACGGAAGCAATAAGCTATTCACCCAAGGTTTTTTCAACCTTTCCTTCTTTATAACATTGCCATCATTACGCTGAAAAAAACGTCAGATCGGGTGAAGCTAACAGTTCTGATCGCCCAACGTTGCTTGTTGCATCAGCACAGCCTATTGTGGCGACAACAATAGCTTGAAAAGGTAATCGACCATGAAATTCACTCAACACCATATCGATGAGCTTAATCTACTGCTGCAATTTGACTTGAGCAGCGCAGCCACAGGAATCAAAGTACATCAGGATGCTTCAGAAGCAGTTCAAGCAGCCGTAGCTCGCTTGTATAACAAAGGATTATGTACTCAACCAGACGGCGGCTACCTCACCGATGAAGGCATTGAAATCGCCGAACACGCTGACCGAATATTGCGTGTGCTAAACGCTTAATCCCTTCTTTTAGTGAGCGCTGTACAGCGCTCATTTCCTTTATCCCCCAAGTTCAACTGTGTTACGGTAGCAACCTCATTCGCTCTTATTGATAAAGGATGAACTCATGAAAAGAGTTGCGGTGATTGGTGCGGGTTGGCTGGGTTTACCACTCGCACAATGGCTTAAACAACAAGGCCATACGGTGTACGCGACACGCACAACCCTCGAAGGGAGTAAAGCGGTTCAGGCGCAAGGGCTAGAAAGCTTTGTGTGCCAACTGGATCAGCCCGATGGTTTAAGTAACGCTTTACTTGAGCGACAATGCGATACCTTGATTGGCTGTTTCCCCCCTGGTTTTCGTCAAGGTAATGGCGAACAGTATGCCACCCATTGGCAGTTGCTGGTCAATCAAGCCAAACTGGCCAATATTCAAAAATTGGTCATGATCAGTTCTACCTCTGTGTATCCCGATATCGCCAAACCGATGAATGAGCAAGACGCCTCATTGGGATTGGCGCTGGATAATTCAGCTTTCGATGCGAAAGCACGCGTCTTACTTAAAGCAGAACAGCATGTGATCACTTCGGGCATGGATTACACCATTGTACGTTGCAGTGGTTTGATTGGCCCCAAGCGCCACCCATCCCGCTTTGTCAGCAAAATGGCACAAGTCAGCCGGCTCGCACCCGCCAATATGCTGCACCTATACGATGCCATCGGTATTGTGCATTTTGCGCTAACTCACCTCCCCAACTCGATTGTCAATGCCACAACGCCAAATACAGTAAGCAAGGCCGAATTTTATCAAGCGGCTTTGGATGCAGTAGGCAGTGACGCATCCCTTCCCACTGTTTGTGATATCGAAGACAAACGCATTTTATGCGACAAATTATTGTCAGCGGGTTACCGTTTTCACTTTAGCCATACGCGAGAGGCACTCCAAGGTTATGAGTAAGCACTTATATCAACATATTGAAATCCTGTGGCATTACTTACAGCTTCATCAGCAACCTGAACCAGCTGATGTGATTTTAGTATTGGGAAGCAATGATGTTCGTGTGGCAGAACATGCGGAAAAACTCTACCACCAAGGCTTGGCACCTCGTGTGCTGTTCTCTGGTGGGCTTGGCCGTTTTACCCAAGGCGTTTTCCAACAGACAGAAGCGGAAACCTTTGCCGCTTTAGCTAAAGAAGCAGGGGTGCCGGAAAAGGCCATTTTGCTTGAAACTCAATCAACCAACAGTGGTGAAAATATCCTTTTTAGCCATCACTTATTGGCCCAGCAGGCACAACCTATACAACGTATCCTATTGGTGCAAAAGCCTTATATGGAGCGGCGCGCCTATGCAACGTTCATGAAGCAATGGCCAGATACCATCGAAAGCGTGCAAGTCACCTCATCCGGTGTCAGTTTTTTTGACTATTTAACGTCCGAACTCACTAGCGATTTTGTTATCGATGCCATGCTGGGCGATTTTGAGCGTATTCGTGACTACCCAGCCTTAGGCTTTCAAATCGTTCAAACAATTCCTGAATCGGTGACTCAAGCGTATCAAACTCTACTATCATTTAAGACTCGCGCAGAGATGTGTTGAATCTGGCATCACATTTGCTTACTCACAGAGATTAAAGTGACCTCCCTTCCCCATGGATAATCAAGGAGTCTGATTATGGAATTGCAACGTCACCACTGCTACGACCTCATTCACATCGGAATGCGTGAATTGCTAGAGGACCGTATGGGTTACTACTCGGCACTAAATTATCAACAAACCTTGTACGGAATGACCGGAAAGTCCAGTTGTTTAACCATGTCAGATGACGAACTCACCTCAACTTTAGAAGCATTAAAAAACGAAGGTTATCTCGTTGACTTGACGTCACATACATTGCGCTAATGAACTTTTCGCTCAAGTTTTGCACTAAAAATTGAACGAATCTCATAAATAACCGCAAAAGTTACAGGTTTATTTTTGTTCAACACCTTGATGTGTACTTTAATTCGTCATCTATAATCAAAATTGTCACTTAAACCATTAGTTAAGTGAATACGAATTAAATCACCCGAAGGTGAAACAAAATTATGCTGCCGATCGATACTCGACAAATTGATATTCCTCCAAGCATGTTAGAGTCTTGGCAACAGATTGTGGATCTGATTGCCGATATCTCACAGTGCCCTGCATCTCTAATCATGCGTATCCATGAGCATGATATTGAGGTTTTCACCAGTAGCCGTTCGGCAGGCAACCCCTATCCTCCCAAAGCGAGAGACACACTAGGACACGGTTTATATTGTGAGACGGTCATCCGAGATCGGCACATGCTGAATGTTCCCAACGCACTTTCCGATCCAGCATGGGATAAAAATCCCGATATCAAATTGGGCATGATTTGTTACTGTGGTTTACCCGTATTTTGGCCAGACGATACCCCCTTTGGCACCATTTGTATTTTAGATAGCCAAGAAAGGCATTTTGACGACAAAGTTCATGCGCTACTTTCGCGATTTCAGTCTGCGATTGAAGGCCAACTTGAAACTCTCTATCACAAAGCTGAATTACGAAAACTCAATCATGAACTCGAGCAAAAAGTCGCAGAGCGTACCCAAACGCTTGCCGACCTCAGTACCAAACTACTAAAAGAGATCGAGCAGCGCACGGTGGCCGAAGACTATGTGGAATTTCATCGCCACTTTGATCCACTCACTAAGCTACCAAACAGAATCACACTGACAGAGCGGCTACAGCCACAATTAAAGAGCATCGCTGATGAACAACAAATCACGCTAATTTATTTCACTCTACGCAACTTCAAATCCGTCAACGACAGTTATGGCTATCAGGTCGGCGATCAAATTTTATCCGCCTTATGCCAACGCCTAAGCCATAACTTGCCAGAAAACTGGCTGTTAGCCCGAATTGTCGGATCAGAGTTCGTTCTCACCGCTTGGCACAAACGTTCTAAAACGGAAACCCAAAAAGTGATCGATAGGGTTGTACAAGCTTGCATACAGCCTTTCAACACCAACAATTTAAACATCACACTACAATGTCATTTAGGTGTTGCATTGGCTCCAATGGATGCCACTGATTCACTAAGTTTTATTCAGCGAGCAAGTTCGGCGATGAGCTTAGCGAAAAAAGAAGGTATACAAATCTCCTTCTTTAATTTGGCTGCGCAAAAAGCCACTGAAGAGCGACTGCAGTTGGAATCCCATCTCTTACACGCGTTGCGCCTTGGTGAGCTGGCTATCCACTTTCAACCGATCGTTGACTTAAAACACCATGGCAAAATCATTGGGGCAGAAGCCTTACTACGTTGGCATAACCCACATTTGGGTAATGTCACGCCCGATCGCTTTATTCCTTTAGCGGAAAGCAATGGGCAGATCATCGAAATCGGCTATTTTGTACTGCATCAAGCCCTTAAAAACGCAGCTGAATGGTGTAAATTGACCACAGCACCGTTCAAAATCGCGATAAATATCTCTCCTATCCAATTTCGTGAGCACCACTTTGTGGAATACCTGAAAGATTTGATGTCACTGTATCAACTCCCTCCTGGTTGCATTGAACTTGAGCTAACAGAAGGCATTTTGTTGGAAGATGAACACTATGCGCAAAGTGCTTTAGCTCAACTCCAACAGCAAGGAATAAGCATTTCACTCGATGATTTTGGTACCGGTTACTCCTCCTTGAGTTACCTGCAGAAATACTCTTTTGACACTTTAAAAATTGATCGTAGTTTCATCAGTCAACTCGAATACAACGAACCCAACCGAGAATTAACACGCGCTATCATTGCAATGGCACGCAAACTGAAAATGGCAGTCATTGCTGAAGGGGTTGAAAAAACTTACCAAGAAAATTTCGTACGAACCGAAGGATGTAGCTTCGCTCAAGGTTATTTATACGGTAAAGCAATGCCTGCGGAGGAATTTACTCAATTGTTACGCTAGTCGACGAACTAAAATCGAACAGGCTAAGCGAACACAAAAATAAGATTAAGTCGCTGCCCAATGCACTTGGCTATTCTGCTGCGGGGCGACTTTGGTTAGACTGTCACCACTTATGTGACTGGACGTACCCAAATGAAACAACTGCTCGACTTTATCCCACTCATTATCTTTTTTGCCTTATATAAATTTTATGACATCTACGTGGCAACCGGTGCCTTGATCGTTGCCACGGCGGTGCAAGTGATCATCACTTATGCCATGTACAAAAAAGTAGAAAAAATGCAGCTCATCACCTTTGTGATGGTGGCTCTGTTTGGTGGTATGACACTCGCACTGCACGATGACAACTTCATTAAATGGAAAGTGACCATCGTCTACATCGTTTTTGCTCTAGGCTTAACCATCAGCCATCTTATGGGTAAGTCCGCCATCAAAAGTATGCTAGGCAAAGAACTGACGTTACCCGAAGCGGTATGGTCAACCATCACTTGGGCATGGGTTGCATTTTTCAGCCTTTGCGCCGCACTCAACCTGTACATTGCTTACCACCTCCCTCTCGATGTGTGGGTAAACTTTAAAGTATTTGGATTGCTTGCTGCGACACTGCTCTTTACTCTGCTGACGGGGGCTTACATCTACAAGCACCTTCCCAAAGAGCAAAAAGAGAAACACCAGTAAACGCTACAGGTTGCAAAGGGGTGCTCCCTTGGCTCATTTGTGGTTATAATCCGCCCCCTAATCCACAGCGACCGTATTCGGTCGCTGTTTTATTTGCTGTGGATACCCAAATGAATCAAACCGTTAATTCTCCTAAAGGCCAGCTTCTACTGCGCACTTTGGCAATGCCCGCCGACACCAACGCCAATGGCGATATTTTCGGCGGCTGGATCATGTCACAGCTCGACTTAGCGGGTGGCATTCTTGCTAAAGAGATCTCTTGCGGTCGCATCGTCACCGTTTCCGTGTCCAGTATTACTTTTAAAAAACCGGTCAAAGTGGGCGATGTGGTATGTTGCTACGGCGAATGTACTAAGATCGGCCGAACCTCAATGTCCATTAATCTTGAAGTTTGGGTAAAACCGGTCAAAGAAGATGGGGTTGGTGAACGCTTCCAAGTCTGCGAAGCTACATTTAACTACGTGGCAATTGATGCAAATGGTCGCCCAAGAGCGATATCCTCGGGTAACTGATCACAGAAATAGCGCACTCAGGCTTTTTTTCACCACTGAGTTGAGTACATTAAGATCTTTGCCTTCACGGATTTAATAAGGATATCAATTATGTGGTATATCATCTTTTCTCAGGATGTTGAGAATTCACTAGAAAAACGCATGAGCGTACGCCCAAAACATCTTGAACGTCTACAATCACTACAAGATGAAGGCCGTTTGCTGACGGCGGGGCCCATGCCAGCCATCGATTCTGACAATCCGGGACAAGCCGGCTTTACGGGTTCAGTGGTAATTGCAGACTTCGCATCCCTCACGGAAGCCCAAGCATGGGCGGATGCCGATCCTTATGTCGCGGCGGGTGTTTATGCCAACGTGATTGTTAAACCTTTCAAAAAAGTATTCTGATATGAAAAAAATGGTCCTGAGCAGCTTGATTGCCGCCACTTTACTCCTTGTGGGTTGTAGTTCTGGTTCAATGGAAAAACAGCGAAACCTTGAGCTGCTGGCAGGCAATCGAGCGAGTTTGCTCTCCACGGAATTGCCTCTCGAATTTGGCCCTCTGAATATCCTGCGCGCAACAGCGAATGGCAGCAGTATTGAGTTAATGATGGTGTACAACACCGATGCTCAGAATGCCAAGCCCACCGACCAAGTACTTAAAAACGCAGTTAAGAGTTTCTGCAACAGCAAAGATATTCGCTCAAACTTGGATGTAGGGATCAGCTATCGAATCAAAATGCGCAATACGCGTGGTCAGTTGATGGTTGATCAATTGGTCACAAAAGAGAGCTGTACTCAAGGTTAAGCTGGTCTGGAGTCATCAAGATCTCTAAGATTCGCAGCCCAAAAGAACAAAGGCCTCATAGAGGCCTTTGCGGTTTATATTCACGGTATACTCAAACCACTGAACATTGCAGCTTCAATTTACGCTTGCCATTCATTGCGCAGCGTTTTCGCTGCATTCACCATATTGGTTAATGCCGCTTCCACTTCTGGCCAGTTACGGGTCTTCAGACCACAGTCAGGATTCACCCACAAACGCTGTGCTGGAATTTTCTCTGCTGCTTTGCGAAGCAGATCTTCAATCCATGCTTGCGCTGGAATGTTAGGCGAGTGAATGTCGTACACACCTGGGCCAATTTCGTTCGGGTAGTTAAACTCTTCAAACGCTTTGAGCAATTCCATGTTGGAACGTGATGTTTCAATCGTGATCACGTCTGCATCCAGTGCCGCGACCGATTCGATGATCTCGTTGAATTCGCTGTAACACATATGCGTGTGAATTTGCGTTTCCGGACGCGCGCTACCAGCTGAAATCTTAAACGCTTGTACTGCCCAATCTAAATACGTTTGATGATCGCGTTTTTTCAGTGGTAAACCTTCACGAATCGCTGGTTCATCGATCTGGATGATATTGATGCCCGCATCTTGCAGGTCCGCCACTTCATCACGCAGTGCCAACGCTAACTGCTGAGCAATCTCTTGGCGGCTGATGTCTTCACGTGGGAAGGTCCAGCATAGAATGGTCACAGGCCCCGTCAACATCCCTTTCATCTGCTTAGAGGTCAGAGATTGCGCGTAAGTTGACCACTCCACCGTGATCGGTTTTTCACGTTCGATATCCGCCACCACTATCGCAGGTTTTACACAGCGTGAACCGTAACTCTGCACCCAACCAAACTGCGTGGTTTGGAAACCGGCGAGGTTTTCTGCAAAGTATTCCACCATGTCGTTACGTTCGGCTTCACCATGCACCAGTACATCTAACCCTAGTGCTTCTTGGCGTTTCACCGCATCAGCAATATGGCCTTTCAGTGCTTGTACATACTCTTGCTCGCTCAGTTTACCTTGGCGATACGCGCTACGCTCAGTACGGATCTCACTAGTTTGTGGGAAAGAGCCGATGGTTGTGGTCGGTAAGAAAGGCAGACCCAACACTTCAGCTTGGTGATGAGCACGCTCAATGTAAGGGGCACTACGTTCCGCCAACGCAGCAGTGATATTGTTGATGCGCGTTTGTACTGATGCCTTGTTCACGATGTGAGAAGATTTACGCGCAACAATTGGCTGGCTATAGGTATCACAAGCCAAAATGGCCGCTGCATCCCCTTCCAATGCACGCCCCAGCAAGGCCACTTCCGTCACTTTCTGCTTAGCAAACGCAAACCAGCTGCGTGTTTCTGCACTCAGATCGCCTTCCAGATCCAGATCGACAGGGCTGTGCAGCAGTGAACAGGAACTGGCTACCCACAAACGCTCACCCAACAAGGTTTTTACAGGTTGTAGACGAGCTAGGATGGAACTCAAATCGGCACGCCATACATTACGGCCATTGATGACACCCGCAGAAAGCACCCAATCGGAGGGCAAGCGGTTCACAATGGTTTCGAGCTGCGCTGGAGCTGCCGAAATATCCACATGCAAACCATCAACCGGCAGTTCAACGATCTTATCGAGAGTGTCTAGCACTGAATCAAAGTAAGTGGTCAGCAGCAGTTTTACGTCACCACGAATCACTTGATAAGCCAGTTTAAATGAATCTTGCCAACGTGGTTCTAATTCTAAGGCCAGAACAGGCTCATCAATTTGTACCCATTTCACGCCTTGCTTCGCTAGCTTACTCAGAATCGCTTGGTAAGCGGTCAATAGACGTGGCAACAGAGTTAAACGATCAAACCCTTCTTCCACTTCTTTACCTAAATACAGGTAACTGATTGGGCCAAGCAGCACAGGTTTTACATCGTGACCCGCTTGCAGAGCTTCATTTACCTCTTCAAACAATTGTGGCCAACTCACATTAAACGTGTCGTTAGAGCTGAACTCAGGCACGATGTAGTGATAGTTAGTGTTGAACCACTTGGTCATATCAGAAGCCGCGCTACCCGTTCCACAACCACAGGCATTTTGTGACTGACCACGACCGACACGGAACAAAGTATCTAAATCAGGAAAACCGTGACTGTGACGCTTAGGCACATGACCCAGTAATAGCGTGGTAGTGAGTACATGGTCGTACCAAGCAAAGTCACCCGCGGTCACAAAGTCTAATCCTGCTTCTTTTTGCAGTGCCCAGTTTTGTTGGCGAATTTGGCTACCGACTTGTTTTAAAGCCGCTTGGTCAATCCCACCGCGCCAGTATTTTTCAAGAGCAAATTTAAGTTCGCGTTTTTCGCCAATGCGGGGATAACCAAGAATGTGAGTCGTTGTCATGTGAAAATCCTTTGTCTGTTCTTAATAGGTCGTACAAGTTCTGAAGCTAATTCAGCACATCGCAAGATGTCTGGATGGCTAAACTATCGCGTTGTACGCCTTCGAGAACAAGGTTCATTTATTCAACGTGTTTATTAGTAATTTTCATGTTGGCACTGGCGATTATCAATTTACCTTTACTCTTTATAACCAAACTGCTTGGAGTTGCAGGTAGGCGGCAAGTGAGTTCATCCCCATGAGCATAGACACACTATGTGATTGGGGTGAACGAATGTAGCCAACACCGCTGCGGCTTCAAGCAGGAGGGTTATAGCCATCTAGATGTTTACAGCTCCACAAAATCGGCGTAACTTAGCTAAAAATTCATGTTGGCTTAGGGATAAGTGAGGAGAGCTCATGATAGAGCTGAAACATTTGAAAACGCTGATCTCGCTACGCGATACCGGTTCACTGACTGCCACCGCGACTTCATTGCATCTCACCCAGTCTGCGCTCTCGCATCAGATTAAAGACTTGGAAGCTAGAATTGGCGGGCAGCTTTTTTTACGCAAAACTCGCCCTGTGCGTTTTACCGCAGAAGGCGAAATTCTATTGCGTTTAGCTGACGATATTTTGCCTAAGATGGCGCGAGCAGAAAATGAACTGGCGAGCTTGAAGGAAGATGTGAATGGACGCCTGCACATGGCGATTGAGTGCCATTCCTGCTTTCAATGGTTGATGCCGGCCTTGCGTGAATATCAGATCGGTTGGCCAAGTGTGGCGCTGGATTTTTCTTCTGGTTTTGGCTTTGAACCTCTGCCCGCACTATTAGCGGGGGAATTGGATCTGGTGATCACCTCGGATATTTTGCCGCGCTCAGAAGTGCATTATGAGCCGCTGTTTGATTTTGAAATGCGCCTTATCACCGCCACCAACCATCCATTGGCTGACAAAGCCGGTATTGAGCCCCAAGATTTGATCGATCAAACCATGCTCACCTATCCGGTGCAAAAGCAAAGATTGGATGTGGTGAAGCACTTTTTGCAACCCGCAGGTGTTGAGCCCGCACGCTGGAAGCAAGCCGACAATACGTTAATGCTGGTGCAAATGGTGTCGGCAGGATTAGGCGTCGCGGCACTGCCCAATTGGGCGATCAGCGAGTTTTCACGCCAAGGGCTCATCACCAGTAAACCGTTAGGCCAAGGGTTATGGCGCAGACTATTTGCGGCAACTCGTCACAGTGAAAAGGATAAACGCTACCTGCAAGCCTTTTTCGCAACCGCACGCCAACAATGCAAAAGCCACCTTGATGGGATCAAGATGGCTTCGCTTTAGAAATCATTAACGTGCATAAGCTTTGAATTGATTGGTAAGGGGATCATATTGGTAACCCAGCACATCCAACTTACCGATCAAATGTTCGATATCCATCTCATACGTGCTGATCAATTCATCCAAACTGTCACATTCCAAACGCAGTTTTTCATTGACGATGCCCAGCAAAATGACGCTATCGATATTTCGTATGTTGCTCAGATCCATCACATCACTCCTGATTGAATGTCCACCTGCAGCATTTGCTGCCCCATTCCATCAAGCGTAGTCGCTATTTGGTTAACGAAAAGTGATCTGTGCGACGCACTTCACCTTCGCTACGTTAAAGCGGAATGTGATAAAGGCCGTGGAAACCCACTGCTGATGCGAGAACCAAAAGTCCTGCTACCACCAATTGCCATTTGTTCACGGTTTTACCGGAGATCAAATGCCAGCACCACACCACAACACCCGCAATCAGCAAACCAAAGCTAATCACAATAGGCATAAGCAGTGTTTGAAGTTGCTCGTCACTCAAACCTGAAACATAAGGCAAGAGACATAATGCGGTGAGCATAGCAGACACAATACCTACCACAGGCAAGATTCGATGAAATGCCTGTAAGCGTGAGCGAGCCAGTGTCAGTAACAAATGTCCGAACATCGCACCAAGCAGGAAAATCGCCGCAAAAATAGTGAGCGACGCTGGCCATGCTGGCGCTTCGCTGATCAAGATCCCGACATACGCCAAAGCCAAACCATTAGCTAAATACATCACCCACAATGGGCCTTCGTCACGAGTCTTTTTGGTCTGTACCTGGGAATAAAAGTAAAACAGAGCGAACACCACCAGAAACGCTTCAATTTTGATCGAAGCGACGGCCAGCCACAGCACTGCCAGCGCTGGCAGCACCTTATGGATACGTCCACGCTGTCCTGGACAGATTTCGCCTTTCACCAGCACCAGAGTCAAAATGATTTGCGCGCCCAACAACATGGGAGCGAATACAGAAATCAGAGAATAAAGCATAGTTTGCACATCAAAGAGCTATCAAAGGCGCCGATAATAGCAAACCTATGCCAAGAGTCCAAAGTGCATACGCCATCGTTGGTCACTCCCGATCTGACAAAGAGAATACAACAGGTTATACCCACCGATCAGAACAACATTAAGATGAGGAAACATTGCTAATAATAAATAAATGGAGGATAACAATTAATACCTTGAAGCAATATCTCATTTAATTTAGCTAATCGTATCGCTATTTCCTTTCAAAAAGTCTCAACAAACACAAGATTAACAATTTGAAACAATTTAAATTGAATATATCTATCCAATATCAAAAAAATATGGAAACAAACAAACCAGAGAAATGAAATCAATTCCAATTATTTCAAAGCGTCACAAGCAGAATATAACACTAGAATAATTAAAGTTTTTAAAATCTCACTCCAAAAGAAGCAAAACAATAAAACAAAATATCTAACTTTAGAAGAAAAAACTCACAATATTAATTCAACAACAATATCAAACAACCAAGAAACAAAAATCACAAAGTGAACAACGTTGAATAATGGCAAGAATATTTTAATGCAAGCCATTACTCCCAGAAATGAGTTGAAATTTAATATCTTTCTATTCTCTGCTAACTTGTTATTGCCCTCCAAGGGCTTAAAAAGAGAGATATATAAGATGAAAGAAAAATACCATTTAAATAAATTAACGCTATGCCTTTTCGCTGGCAGTCTTGTCTCGACGAATGTTTATGCCGCCAATGAAACTGCGCCTCCACGAAATGGGATTCCTACTGTTGATGCCATAGCCAAATACAATGAGGATATTTCCGTTGTTCGTAATTTTTCGCAAGCTGCCTCAGAAAGAGAACAGTATCCTAATTGGTTACAATTACCCGTCTTTGAATTAAGCCGAGCTTATGAACAAGCGGGAGTTACCGTTCGATTCACGGATGGCCAACGTTGGGGGGTATTTTCCAATAAATGGTGGATACAAAACGAAAATCCTAGCTTCACAGACAGTAACAATGGTGCTTGGGAACTGCTTGCCGAAACAGATAGTAATGGCTATTACCTTCCTGAATCTGTAACCGTCAACATTTGGGATGCCTCTTTTAGTTATAGTGAAGGTGAAAAGGTTAAACACACAATCAATGGCCAAGAACTGTATTTCCAAGCTAAATACTGGACCCGTGGCAATGAACCTGTGTTAACTGTGACGGAGGGTGGAAATGCTCAAGAGTGGGAAACTCCATGGAAAAAAATCGACGATGCGACTGTTGTTCCACCACCAGTAAACCCTGAACCACCTATCGAGCCGCCCATTAACCCAGAGCCTCCGGTTGAACCGCCTATCGAGCCCCCTGTTAACCCAGAACCACCTGTAACGCCAGAACCTGAACTGCCAAGTGACTTTTGGAATGAAACCACCGCTTATAGCGCTGGCGATAAGGTCAAACATAACATCGCTGGCGTTGACCGACTCTTTGAAGCCAGATATTGGACTCAAGGTGACAAACCGGTTTTAACCATTTCCGGTGGTGGAACAATTCAGGATTGGGAGACGCCTTGGAAAACCATTGACAACATTGAACCACCAGTAAACCCAGAACCACCAATCGACCCAGAACCACCTGTAGATCCTGAACCACCAGTAACTCCAGAACCTCAACCACCGATTGAGCTGCCTGCGGAAGGCTACGAGTTCTTACGTGAACTTACAGATGCACACTGGAACTGGTTCTTCCCTATGCGCTCTGGGCGCTATAACCCTGATGGCGGTACACGAAATGCACCTCCATTCGCTCTTGCTGATGGTTCAACGGACACGTTTACCCTGAATGCCTTTAAAAGCGCAGTGCTCGAATACAATACTTGGGCCAAGAAGCAGGGCTACAAGCAATTCTTGAATGAAGGCACTAAGTCCCAGCAAGCTTTGGAATTTACGACCTTCTGGGCTAAGTCGGCTCGTGAAACTTCAGGTTCATGGGAAAATGCGCCTGCGCCATGGATTGTAAATGATAAAGATGCAGGCATTGTCTGGAAGGGTGCTTTGTACTGGGTTGAGGAAGTGGGTTACACCACAAACCCAGATGGTACAAGCCCAGCCATAAACTATGTTGACCACGCTTCTACCGCTTATCCGCCGGTAGAAGGCCGTTCTTATTATGGACGTGGCGTAATCCAACTTTCATGGAACTATAACTATGGGGCCTTTAGCTACTGGTTATATGACAACGGTATGATGAGAGATCTCATCACTGAGCGTAATACACTACTGAAACGCCCAGATTATGTGGCAAGTAATGGTGCTTTATCCATTCTCTCTGGCATTTGGTTCTGGATGACCCCACAAGGTGCAAAACCAGCCTCTCATGATGTCATGCTTGGTAATATCACCCATGTTTCCACCTCTAGCCAAGAATTAGGCCTACCACAGCGCAATGATGGCCAAAGCATCATAACTGCTGAAGGGGAGTCTTATGATGAAGCGGTGATTTCATACCGCCTAGGTACGGTCATTAACATTGTTAATGGTGGTTTGGAATGTAACAAAGCGGCGGCTTGGCATACAGGACCAACGCAGCGCGTGTCGTACTACAACGCATTTGCGAAATATATGAACGCGAATGTAACTGGTATTGATATTCCAACAATTCAGGACGCGGTGAATGTTTGGTCAACCAAAGTGAATGATCAAAGTCCAGAGAACCTGAAGACATCAACATGTTACTCTCAGAAAAGTTACTACGGTTGGTAAGTTAAACCGTACAGATTTTTTTGAATACATTTGAAATCTGAGAATTGTAGAATCAATTCCATTTATCAACCAAGCCCGAAATTCGGGCTTGGTTTTTTACTGATTGGCTAAATAAGTAAGTAATTTCTGCGCAGTAATCATGCCTTTATAGGTTTTCCCCTCCACCAAAACCCAAGGTGGTGGTGAATGCGTTTTTAGTAGTGAAGGTAATAACCGAAGATCCGTATCATGCGGGATCTTAACCCACTGATGCTGCATAACTTGATTCACAGGCTTACGCCACATGGCAGCTTCGCGTGAGGTTTCCAACTCTGTGCCCATTGTTGGGGTGAGATGTAAGTTCAGTGCAGCCCTATCGACCAAGCCTACGCATTCTCCTGCAACCACCACTGGCAACACATCAGATTGAGTGGCATTGAAATACTCAACAGCAATCGAAATGGGGTCACTTGGATCAAGTCGATGTTGGGTAAAGGTTGCCAAACTTTGGAGAGTGGTCTTCTCTTTACGCCATTTTTCTTCTTCTCGCCCCGAAAGTCCGAGATTTTTCCGGTAATCCATCGCATGGATCAAGCGGCTAATCGGCAATGGTTTGGCAAAGAAAAAACCTTGTAACAAATCAACCCCGAGCGATCTGAGAACATGCACTTCATATTCAGTTTCAACACCTTCCGCCACCACCTTAACCCCTAGCGTATGCGCTAAGTCAGTCATCATTTTGACAATCGCATAACGTCGGGAGCCCAACTCAATCCCAGAAACAAATTCGCGATCAATTTTCAAATAATCGAACTGACACTCGGTTAAATAAGAGAAAGAAGAAAAGCCCGTCCCAAAATCATCAATGGCAATGGTCACTCCCATATCACGTAGGCTTTGCAACATCTTGCTGCCTTGAGAACGGGAATCAAAGTAAGCACTTTCAGTCAACTCAATCGTAATATGCTTCGCTAGTTCCGGCTGCTCTGCCAGCATCTCTGCATTTACATGTAAAATCTGTTCTGCAGTAAGTCCACCGCTGAGTGAACGATTAATTGTCACCCCAATGTGGTAGCCAAACAGTGCGTGAATTTTAGGAAGATCGCTTAACGCTTTACGACCCACAATACCATCTAACCGATTGATTAAACCCAACTCTTCCGCAATCGTAATGAGCTCTTGAGTAGTGGCATGCAATACCTCTGGAGCTTGGAAGCGACATAAGGCTTCAAACTTAACGATAGACCAAGTTTGGCTATCAATAATTGGCTGATAAAAGACTTCAACATCGCCATTGTCTATCCATTTTTGTACCCACTTTTCCAACGTTTTACGCCGCTCAGCCTGCTGATGCATGGTTTGATCGTAAAAATTGATATGCCGAGTGTCTCCCGCATGATGCTCTAACATCGCTTGTAAAGCATGGGGAATTAAGTGATCAACGTTTTGTGTATCTCCTCCTAACACAGAAACGCCCAAGCGACCTTGCGCTATTGCTTGGTGTATCACGTGTCCGCCTCTTTTATGTAACTCTGCAAAAAACTGGCGAAGTGTGCGCTGTATGCCAAGCAGGATTTGATTATCGGCACCTTTCTCGGTATCCAGTTGGCAGAGAAAAATACCTTCGCCGTGGTAGCTGCACAGCTGAACTTGCCGATTCTGCGCAAGACTTGCCGCTAAACCGCGGATCTGAGCGTAGTATTTATCGCTGCTGAACTTAGGTTGTATCGCTAACACAAATCCCGTTGTCGCTAAGTGTCCGAGCAAACGCTGTTTCAACTGTGCACTAAATTTTGCCAATGTGGGCAGTTGAGTGAGCAACTCAACATCTCCAGCTTGCTGATCGATAACCCGATCTAAGTGCGGCGCAAGATCAGTGGTAAAACCGATATAAAATATCTGGCCTTTTTGTGGGCTTAAACGCTTAATCGACAAGTCTTGTGGCCAAATTTCGCCAGTAGAGCGCTGAGAGAGAATCGTGCCATCCCACCACCCTTGCTCTTGCAGTTGGTGCCACATATCAACGTAAAAATGTTGAGAATGCTTCCCTGAATTGAACAGGTTGGTTTTTAACCCCAACATTTCACTTTGCTGGTAGCCTGTCTGCTCTTCAAAATAGCGATTGCAAGCCAGAATCCGAGTCTGATCATCGGTGATCACCACGCCGTGATGCCGATTATCAAACAAAGCATCAAACGCAAAAGCCGACTCCATACCAGAGTGAAAAATCAATAATGGTGTGATGTGTCCAGTAATGATTTGGTGATTAACCTCGACCACCGTAAACGCCACTAATGCCACCAATTTTTCTGCATTCACCAGAAAACTGTTTACGGTTTGAGGGCGCTGGCTGGCGCTTGCTAAGCAGTGCAATGCCTGTTCACGTTGCGTTAATGGTAGAAAATCCAGAAAATCCTCTGGTTTTTTGATCGAGGCATGATCTCCGATCAGTGATTGCCACATGGCTAAATCATATTCCATATGTTGATTGGCAATTTGATAACACCAGCTCAGTGCAGCATAACGTGTTGGAACACTTAAAATTTTTGATTCAGCAGCTAATTTATTCATTCTACATCCCTAGACTAGTGACATTTTTTAGAATTCTCCACTCACCTTAATGCAGTCTTGGTGCACACAATATGACTCATTGCGCATATTGCCAATTTCATCCTAACTAAAGTATTAACCGCTCAGCCTGAAGCTGCCAGTTTCTCTGACTATCAATGCGCTCTACCAATCCCTTCCTTTACGAAATAAACCCTTAACAATTTCGGGGCGATGTTGCGGTAGATACTGAACTTGCAAGCCGCTATAATGCCGCCCTCTTAATCTTGAGGCTCCAATATGCACAGCGAAGTTACCCCCATCCACCACTATAAAAAATACTGGGCTGAATGTTTCGGCACAGCGCCATTCTTACCGACCAGTCGTGAGGAAATGGATCAATTAGGCTGGGATAGCTGTGACGTTATTATTGTGACCGGCGATGCTTACGTGGATCACCCAAGCTTTGGTATGGCAATCATCGGTCGGCTATTAGAAGCACAAGGCTTCCGTGTCGGTATCATTGCGCAGCCAGAATGGCAGACTAAAAACGCCTTTATGACGCTTGGCAAACCGAACCTGTTTTTCGGTGTGACTGCCGGTAACATGGACTCAATGATCAACCGCTACACTGCGGATAAAAAAATTCGTCACGATGATGCATACACGCCAAACAACAAAGGCGGTATGCGTCCTGATCGTTGTTCATTGGTTTACTCACAACGTTGTCGTGAAGCCTATAAAGATGTGCCGATTGTGCTTGGCGGTATTGAAGCCAGCTTGCGTCGTGTCGCGCATTACGATTACTGGTCAGACAAAGTTCGTCGTTCCATCCTGCTGGATGCCAAAGCCGATATTTTGCTGTTTGGTAACGCAGAGCGTGCGCTGGTTGAAGTGGCTCACCGCTTAGCCAATGGCGAATCGATCAACAAGATGATTGATGTACGCGGCACGGCTGTAAATCTGGCTCAGGTACCTGAGCACTTTAAAGTGATCGATTCCACCCGCATTGATCAGCCAAACAAACCGTTTGTGCCAAGCAACCCGTATGAAGTGGAAACGCAGTGCGCGACCAAAGGTGATGAAAAAGAAGAAGCCAACCCCATCACTATTCGTCCATCACGTCACGATGCGAAAACCACTGCAGTGCGTCTGCCCTCGTTTGAAAAGTTGGTTAATGACCGTATTTTGTACGCACACGCCAGCCGCGTATTGCACTTAGAAACCAACCCTTATTCTGGCCGTGCGCTGGTGCAGCGTCATGGCGATCGTGAACTGTGGGTAAACCAAGCGCCAATTCCACTCACCACTGAAGAGATGGATTTCGTGTTTGGCCTGTACTACGCCCGTATCCCACACCCTAAATATGGCGATGCGAAAATTCCGGCGTACGACATGATCAAAACCTCGGTCAACATCATGCGTGGCTGTTTTGGTGGCTGTTCATTCTGTTCTATCACTGAGCACGAAGGGCGCATCATCCAGAACCGTTCGCAAGAGTCGATCATCAACGAGCTGAAAGAAATCCGTGACAAAGTACCGGGCTTCACCGGTGTGATTTCGGACTTGGGTGGCCCAACCGCAAACATGTACCGCCTCGGCTGTTCAGATCCGAAAGCAGAAGCGAACTGTCGTCGCCCAAGCTGTGTGTTCCCGGGTATCTGTCATAAGCTCAATACCGACCATAAACACACTATCGATCTGTATCGTGCAGCGCGTGATGTGGATGGCATTAAGAAAGTGGTGATCGCTTCTGGCGTACGTTACGACTTGGCGATTGAATCTCCAGAGTATGTGCGTGAGCTGGTTACCCACCACGTCGGCGGCTATTTGAAGATTGCTCCTGAGCATACTGAAAAAGGCCCACTGAGCATGATGATGAAACCAGGCATGGGTACTTATGATCGCTTCAAAGAGCTGTTTGAAAAATACAGCGCTGAAGCAGGTAAAAAACAGTATCTGATCCCTTACTTCATTGCCGCTCACCCAGGGACTGAAGATGAAGACATGGTCAACCTCGCACTGTGGCTGAAATCCAACAACTACCGTTGTGACCAAGTACAGAACTTCTATCCATCGCCAATGTGTAATGCTACCGCGATGTATCACGCAGAAGTGAACCCGCTGAAACGCGTGAAATACAAGAAACCGGAAAAGGTGCCAGTGGCGAAAGGTGAAGCGCAACGTCGCTTGCATAAAGCCCTACTGCGCTACCATGATCCTGCCAACTGGCCGATGATTCGTGAAGCACTGATTGCGATGGGCAAACGTCATCTGATTGGTGATCGCCCTGAGTGTCTGATCCCAGAAAAAGATTCAGACCTAGTCACCCCAGCACAAAGCCGTAAATCAGGTCGTCATGGCGCGAATCGTTTTGCGACCAAGCATACTCATAGCCAACCGGGCTTTGATGCGCTGCGTGGTAACAAATCTGGCGGCCAAGGTCGTCCGAACAGCGGCAATAAATCGAATCAGGGCAAACCAACTGGTGGTAAACCGACAGGCAGTAAGCCAACGGCGAACAAACCTGCGGGCAACCAACCTGCTCGCGGTGAACAAAACCGTGGCCAGCAAGGCCAACGTGGTTCAGCGACTGGCGGTAAACCACAAGGCTCTGGGCGTCCTGCCAGCCGTGGTAATACTCAACGTCAGCCGCAACGCACACGTTAAATCTATACCTCTTTCAGCCTCCCATTTGGGAGGCTGAATGTTTTACCTCAGAGCATCGGTACCACCGAAAGCAGTAACAATCCCCCCATCGCTCCATTAAACCAACGCACATAATTGGGATGATTCATCCAGTAACTCAGTTGTTTGCCTGCGGCAGTCCACACACTGACTGAAGGTAAATTCACTAACGCAAACACTAGCGCAATCAAACCGAGCTGTAGCCAACTCGCATTCGGGTTAAACACACTCACCGCCGTGAGCGCCATTGACCAACCTTTGGGGTTCACCCACTGAAACAGCGCCGCCGCCACAAAAGACATTGGCTGATACTCTTGCCCATCTTTGGATGGTCGGCTCAGAGCAATTTTGATCGCCAGATACACCAAATACAGAGTGCAGAGAATTTGCAGCCCTTGCTGAATCAGAGGATAGCGCTGAAACAGTTCCGTCAAGCCCACTCCCACCAGCAATACCATGATGCTAAAACCAAACGTAATCCCCAGCATGTGCGGGATAGTGCGCAGAAAGCCAACATTGGCTCCCGATGTCATCAGCATGATGTTGTTAGGGCCTGGCGAAAAAGTAGAAACAAAAGCAAACGCCAACAGCGGCCCGAATAAGGTGTAATCCATAACGATGTTCTCGATTAATGTCAGATGCAAAAATATTAATCGCTCCCTGACGCAATTTTGTGTTTATATGAGCGAACAAAACACTGAATGCACAACAAAAGAGAATCATGGATAGGTTTGACGAAAGAATATTGCACGAGCTGCAACTTGATGGCCGAGTCTCGAATGTAGAGTTGGCAGAACGCGTAGGGTTATCGCCCTCCGCCACCCTGCGTCGAGTGCAAGATTTAGAGCGTAAGAAAATCATCAAAGGCTATCGTGCGGTATTGGATAAAAACCAGCTTGAGGTGGGTTTTATCGCGTATGTGGCGATTGGCTTAAACAGCCATACCAAGCAATCACAGCTCAGCTTTGAGCAGCATGTCCGCTTTGCCAAAGAAGTGGTGGAATGCCACAACATTACCGGCATGAATGAATACTTACTGCGCGTGGAAACCAAAGATCTGGTGGCTTACAAGCGCTTCCATGCCGATGTGCTTGGCGAATGTGCGGTAGTCAAATCCATTACCACCATGGTGGTGATGGATTCGCCTAAAGATGAGCGGCAGTAAACTCACCAACAAGCTCAGCTGCAAAAAGAAACGCCTTCCAAATGGAAGGCGTTTCTACATCAATCACAGATTAATCTGTTAGCTCACCCGCCAATTCTTCGGCGAACTTCTGCTCCGCCGTTTTTGGCTTTTCGGTTTGCGCAAAACCGCGTAACCCCACCACATGTACGTGTTCGTGATCTTTAAACACTTTACGTACCAGTTTGTAAGTGGTGCCCTTCTCTGGGCTGATGTTCTCTGGCGCTGCAATCAGTAACTGCATATCCAGACGCTCACACAGCTCAAACAAGGTGGCGATGGATTTAGCATCCAGACGCGCGGCTTCATCGAGGAACAACAGACGACACGGCACAATATCTTTACTGCGCAGACGACGCGACTCTTCTTCCCAGCTTTGTACCACCATCAGCAGGATTGACTGACCGGTACCGATCGCTTCACCGGTCGACAATGCGCCCGATTCCGCTTGCAGCCAACCATCCGAACCACGGTTGACTTCAACACTCAGCTCTAGGTAGTTACGGTAATCCAGCAGCTCTTCACCCAGCACTTGCGGTGAGCGTTGACCCATATCGATGTGTGGGTTCACGCGTTGGAACAGCTTGGCCATCGCTTCTGAGAAGGTGTAACGCGCACTTTCAAACAGATCTTTGTGTTGCGCTTGCTGCTCAGACAATCCTGCTAAAAGGATTTCATGGCTTTCACGCACTTTCACATTCAGGCGCACGCCATTCACCTGACCAAAGGAGATGTTCGACAGCCCTTGGTTGAGCATGCGAATTCGGTTCTGCTCACGCTGAATGGTTTTGCGAATGATGCTAGCAACCGAATCTGAACTGATCGCCAAACGTTGTTCACGCTGAGTCAACTCTTCGGTCAAACGAGCCAGTTCCACTTCCATCTCTTCAATCGCTTCGACTGGATCGTCCGTGCGAATGATGTCTTGACGAATACGCTCACGCAGATGCTGATACACCGCAATGTAGAACAGCACTTTACGCTCAGGACGCGAGTTATCTTCCGACTGACGCAGTGCATCACGCAGATCTTCATTGTTGGCGACCGCGAGACGCAGCGCACCCAAGGATTTATCCGACATTGAACGCAGTTCATCGGCCGACAGGTAAGCCAGCTCACGCTTGTGCAGACGACGTTCAACATCATTTTGGCGTGCAAGGCGCAGTACCGAGCACCAACCCGCTTTCGCGTTAACAACGAAAGTGCGCAGATCTTGATAATCTTTTTCGACTTTCTTCATGCGCTTGACCAGCGCTTTCATTTCCAGCTCAGTGGAGGTGATGGTACGTTCGTATTCACTCTTACGGCTGCGCGAAGTGTGCAGTCGTTCTTGCAGCTCATCACGGCGACGCTGAGCACGCTCAATCGCACCTTCGTCAGCATGCACACCAAACTCTTGCAGCTCTTGTTTGAACTCTTGCACCGTTTCTAGCTTAGCTTGGTGCGAACTTTTCAGTGACGCCAACAGTTGATTGTATTGGCTGAGCTGAGCTTGCGCCTGTTTCAGCTCTTCACGGCTGCGGGTACGTTCACTTTCCGCCTGCACCAGTTTCGCTTTGAGTTGTTCACTCAGTTCACTGCTTTGGTTAAGCAGATCCACCGAGTCGGAATAAGCAAAGTGATGACGGCGTTCAAGCAGATCCGACAGCGCAAAAATTTGCGCTTTGAGCTGCTGTAAAGCTTGGTCTGCTTGCTGATATTGCTGCTCCAGCGCATCAAACTGCTCTGGGTCGGCATCGAGTACTGCCGCCACTTTTTCCAGCTCGCTGATGGTGCGGCCATGCGCAGCGATAAAGGCTTTTGCCTCGCTCAGCTGTTGCAGTTTTTCTTCAAGCTCTTGGTAACGGGCTTCGAGCGTCTGTTCGTCAAGTAGACTCATTTGCGGCGCAAGTTTGTCTAGCGCAGCTAACGCTTGTTTACTGGCTTGCAACTGGCTACGCAGTTGCTGCTCTTGCGCTTCAAATTCGCTGATGGAGCGCAGCAGTTGATTACGCTTATCGCGCGCATTCGCTAAGGCTTGCTCAGGGTCGGCATCAAACGCCACTTGCAAATGCATCGCCACAAACTGGTTGAAGCTGGCGTACAGACGTTGCAATTTTTGCGAATCGAACGAAGCTTTGGCGTGTTGCTCAACTACTTCATCACGCTCTTCACGCAGCAGCTCTAAACGCTGCTCACGCGCCGCGCGGCCAAACAGTGGAATGGCTGGGAAGCGCGAGTAGCGCATTTGGCGCTGGTTAAGCTGAACGCACACCGCACCTTCCAGCTCTTCGGCATTGAATGAGCTATCATCAAACGCATCCACATCACCTTCGATGAGGTAAAGATCTTCCGGACAGTCATCCAGTTCAACCAGTTTTTCTTTGATGCCAGAGAGATCCGATACCACAATCGCGTGACGCGCAGGACCGTACATCGCACTGAAATACGGCGCATCATCAATGGTGATGTCGTCATAAATTTCCGATAGCAGTACACCGCCTAGCGTATCCGCCAGACCTTTCAGACGCGGATCGTTAGAGCCACCCGGAGACGCTAAACGCTCAATTTCGCTATCGAGTTTCGCGCGGCGCTCGGCGAGCTTATCTTTCGCCATGGATTGGGCTTTTTCCAGCTCCAATACTTGCTGCATGTGCGCCATGACAGATTGGCTATCGGCCAGTTCTGCACCACTTTGCTCGCGTAGCGTTTCTAACGCATCGTTAGCTTTGATCCATGCTGGCGCAATCGACTCAAAACGGGCGATTTGCGTTTGCAGCTCTTGCTCTTGATGGCGCAGTTGACCACGTTGTTCACGGCAGTTTTCCTGCTCGGTTTCCAGCTCTTCTAGCAGTGCAGAGTGGCGCTCACGCTCTAACTCTACGGTCGCGGCATCATCCAAGGCCACCCTATGTTGTTTGTGGTATTGGGTTGCCAACTCACGCACGCTGCGTTGCTGCTCAAGTTGGCGTTCAAGGTCTCGTTGTTGTGCTTGCCACTGCGCTTCATTTTGCACCACATGTTGAGCTTCACGCGCTTGGCGGATCACTTGCTGCGCTTGCTTCGAAGCTTCACTGCGCGCGACCTCACCCAACACGCGTTTCACCAATTCAAACGCATGGTTGAACTGCTGCGCGGCGGCCGAAGACATATCCAGCTTGTGCTTGAGTGCCAACAATTCACTGGTGCGCGTTTCCTGCTCCGCTTTAAGTTGAGTCGCTAACGCTTGCGCACTTTCCGCACTGAGTTCTGGCTTATCCAGTAGGCGGCGCGCTTTATCGAGCGCTTGCACCGCTTGCTGATATTGCAGAGCACGGGTCTGCTGCACATCGAGGGCTTGCTGATAATCGGCCAATTGCGATTTGAGGCTATCGACTTCCTCTTCGCTAATGATCGCACGCTCTTCAGCCTGCATCACTCGTTCATTGGCTTCTTCGACCACCATCATCTGTTCTTCGAGGCGGAAATTCAGCTCTTCGAGATCTTCTTGATAGCGTTCAATTTTTTCCTGCTGACGCAGCGCGTTTTGCACCAATTGCAGGTGGTCAGACGCGCCTTGGTAATCTTGCTCCAGCGCCGACTCTTGCTCAACCAGCAGTTCTAACTCTTCGTGAACACGGTTCAGCAAGCTGTTTTGCTCAATCAGGGTTTCACGAGAAGAGAACAACTCACCGCGCAGAACCAACGTTTGTCCCACTTTGTTGCGACGATCATTGGCGTGGCGCATGTAGTCCGCAGCCACATAATGGGTCGATTCGGTGATCAGGTGTTTGAACAGATCACGATCCGCTTGCGTGGTCTTGATCGCTTCCAGCGTCATGCGGTTTTCACGCAGCGCGGATTCCATATCTTGGAACGCTTTCTTCACGCCGCCATTTTGTGGAAGCAGATAATCACGCAGTGAACGGGTGATTGCACTGGAAATACCGCCGTAAAGCGAAGCTTCAATCAAACGGTAGAATTTTGAACGGTCTGAGCTGTTACGCAGCTTTTTCGGGATCACGCCAAATTCAAACATCTGTGCGTGGTAATCCACAATCGACGGGAAAGATTTGAAGTGTGCGCCTTCAATTTGACTCACGGCATCTTTCACTTCATTGATTTGGCGAACACGTGCGTGTTTGTCGGATACGGTTTCGACCAAGACATCGGTCGGTTTAACATGACTTGGCAAACCTTGGATCAAGAAAGGTTTGATATCCACTTTCTTATCACGTCCCGCCACTTGTTGCAGCTTCACCGCAAACAGTAAACGTTGGTTACGTGAATTCACGACATCCAGCGCCGCGTAACACGCACCCGCTTGCAGCTTACCGTACAAACCTTTATCACGAGACGCTTGCGAGCTCCCCGCTTCGGTGGTGTTACGGAAATGGAGCAGGCTTTGGTCTGGGATCAAAGCGGTAATAAACGCCGCCATGGTGGTAGACTTACCAGCACCGTTACCACCGGATAAGGTGGTCACTAAATTATCAATGTCAAAGGTACGCGCAAAGAAGCCGTTCCAGTTGATCATGGTTAGCGATTGATATTTACCTCGTTCAATCATGCTTCATCTTCCCACTCGGTTTGCTCTTCGTCGTACTCGGCTGTTGGGTTTTCCAACAGGCTTTGCTGGCTTGGTTCTGGCGTATGCACCACGGCTTCACCATCACGGATTAGGCGTAGCTGCGCTTCACGCACATCACCACCCAAACGTACATCCGCACCAAAACGAAATACCGCTTCAGTGATGCGGAATTTGCCCGTATCACCAATAGTGATCACCATTCCGAGGCGACGTAACCGACGCAGCGAGGTTCGCACTTTTTCAAACAGCTTCTCGCGATCCAGATCCGAGCCGCTGGCACGGTTGGTCACTAGCTTCATCAGCTTCTTCTCTTCCACCAAGGTCAACAGCTCATCGTACAGCTCTTGGTTAGTGAAAATGCCTTCATGCGCTAAACGCTCAGGACTCAGATAGAGGAAGCAGAGCACTTTACCCACCAGCATATCCAGCTCAGAGAGCACACTGCGGTTGATAAGAGAAGTGGAACGAGGACGCAGATAGAAGAAGCCTTCCGGCGCGCGTACTAGCTCGGTGTGATAGCGTTGATAAAACAGCGCCAAATCCGGTTCAAAATCAGACAGGAAGGCGTGGTTATCCAAATCGTCACTGGAGACATGACGCCCCGCGCGCAGCAAACTGTCTAGCGCTGGAAATAGCGGGTTTGCAATCGCTTTGGCCAGATTCTCTGGCATGTATTCATTAATATCGGTCGATGACATTCGCTTGTACCTTTGCGCCAAAATCGTTGATCGCCGTCCAGTCAGGCTGGATAGCGCGGTAGTCGGACTCGGAGTAACCCAGTCTTACCGCTTGGTCGACAACCATTCGGGCTAAATCGAAATGATGGGTTCGTGGATGGCTAGCTAGGTAATCACGCAGCACAAGTGCTAAATCAATTGCTGCGCCCTGCTCTTTATGCACTTTCAGCATGTCGCCAATCCGCTGCGCAAGTTCATCGTTCACTTGTTGCAGCTCTTCGTATTCCACTTCCGTTGGCACATGACCGGTGACTTCTTCGTCACGCAGGGTCAAGCTTTCATCACGCAGATCGGATAGACGTTCTGCATCGGCGAAAGTGAGATACCAAGGTTGTTCAAAATAGTCGTTCATTGACTGACGCAGACGTTGGCTGAACGCGCGGTTCTGGTCCATATCAATCGCGGTACGAATAAACTTGTGGACGTGGCGATCGTAACCAATCCAAAGATCAATCGACTGCTGACCCCAGCTCGTAATGCGGTCAAGCTTCATCTGCAGCGCAAACAGTGTCTCTTCGATGAAGTCCAATTCCAGATCGCCATACACGCACTCCTGAATATCGAGGATTTGTGTTTGCAACTCATCGCCTGCCGCTTGCAAGGTATCTTGCAGCTCACGCAGTGTGGCGGAAGTTTCGGACAGCAAGGCTTCACAGTTGTTGATCGCATCGCGCCAATCTTTATTCAGCAGATCGGCAATCTGTTCTTTGACCGATTGCTGCTGCTCATCCATCACACGCTGGTTAAGGTCGATGCGATCGAAGATTTCACTCACCGAATATTTGAGCACGCCAAACACGTTTTTGCGCCAGTGGGCGACACTGCCACCCTGTTGCGCAGATTCCACGGCTTTCGCCATCTCATCCGCCACCATAGAGAGTTGGATGGATAGTTTGAGTTTGGAAAATTCGCGATGACGAACATAGTAATCAGTAATGCCGATCGCCAACGGCGTCAAACGGTAGATGCTGGCACCTTCCGTCATTTCGCTGGTAAAACGGCTCAATAAGCGCTGCTTGACCAGATCATTAATCGCATTGTTAGCCCGAAAGGCTGAGGCTTCTCCCGATTCTGCAAACAAGCGCGTCACTATCGCGAATGCATCGTGAAGTTCCCCTTCTCCGAGCTCTTCATCAAATCTTTCATTACTGAGCACAGCAATCGCGAGCAAAAATGCCAGCCGCTCAGTAGGCAGATTCAATGAGAAGTCATACTGTTTTACCCAAGTGACGAGTTCGTCGATAGGCTTTTGCACAGTATCCTGAGTAAACTCACTCATTGTGTTTCCTGTTATTGTTTTTTCTTAGCCCATACATGAATGTATCGGCCCAATGAGAGGTAAGGCTCCTGACGGCAGAATTTGCGCTCCAGTGCCACCAAATCCTCATACTGGTATTCGCCCATGTTTTTCATGTTTCCGATGTAATCACTGAAACAGCGAATACCGGATTTTCCGCAGATCTCAAAACCCGACTCTTCGATCCATTGATAGACCTCTTCGGGGAGCAAGCCTTTCTGCGGCTGTAATTTAAACCGTTTACGGTGCGGCATATCTTCTAGCACGTGCGGAATGTTGCCACACACGGCATTTTTGTAAACCAAACCGTGGTAGTTGTAAAACATCACCGACACCATGCCGCCGGGTTTGACTTGCGCCAGCAAATTTTGCAACGCCGGTTTTGGCTCCGCCAGCCACTCCATCACCGCATGAAACAGTACCAGGTCAACGGGCTCATCAAGGTGTTCTTG
The DNA here is from genome assembly GCF_019048845.1 of Vibrio mimicus. Classification (NCBI taxonomy): domain Bacteria; kingdom Pseudomonadati; phylum Pseudomonadota; class Gammaproteobacteria; order Vibrionales; family Vibrionaceae; genus Vibrio; species Vibrio mimicus. Next base: position 1,359,606 of record NZ_CP077426.1, on the reverse strand, counting down.
AATCGTCTGCACCGGCGAATGAACCAAGCGATACTGCTCAAGCAGGCCATTGTTTGCAATATCCTGTTCGGCCAATTGCAACATTTCCGAAGAAAGATCACAGAGCGTGACTTGATGGCCAAGACGCGCTATTTTCTGCGACATCTGCGCTAAGCCTCCACCTGCATCGAGTACGTGCAAGGGAACTTTTTGTGCGTTTAATTGACTGAGAAGCTGCTCCAAATCTTCCCAAACAATGACTTGGCGGATCTCACCTTTGTCAGAACCGTATATATTTTTTGCAAATTTGTGGGCAATATCGTCGAAATTGCGATCTTCTGTCACGGTAGCTTGAGTTATGATAACGAATCGTGCCCGCTATTCTGTCATAGGAATGGCAGGAATAAAGAGGCTTCGACTCTTTTTATAATCAAGTGCTGTTTTTTCGGACTGTTTTTCTATGTTTGAGCTGAAAAAAATTTTTTCTTCACTGTTAATGCCTCTGCCAGCGTTGCTGATCATTGGTTTCGTGGGCCTGATGTTGATCATGTTCACAGCAAAACGTAAAACCGGTTGTCTTGTGGTGTTGTTCTCTCTCACCGGTATTTTCTTTATCTCTTTCCAACCCATAGCGACTCGCCTCTTGATGCCACTCGAAAGAACCTATACGGCTTTTCTGCCCGTTGAGGGGACTGTCGATTACGTCATGGTATTGGGTAACGGCCATGTGGTGGACGATGATATTCCCCCAACATCTGAACTCAGCCGCGCGGCTTTAATGCGACTTGCCGAAGGCATTCGGATTAACCGCATGTATCCTGGTTCGAAAATGATCCTCTCTGGATATGCTGGAGGAAGTGAGGTCAGCCACGCACGTATGATGGCGCGTGTCGCCCTTGCACTTGGCGTACCCAAATCAGACATTATTTTGCTAGAAACCGCTAAAGATACATGGGAAGAAGCGCGTCAAGCCGCCGCATTTGTACAGCAGAAGCGTATGGTGTTAGTGACCTCGGCTAGCCACATGAAACGCGCCATGCGTGAATTTGAAGCGGCAGGGTTAAACCCAATACCTGCCCCGACCAATTTCCTCGGCCACCTGAATATTGCTCAGCCGTGGGATAAGTACATACCTAAAGCCCGCTATCTTGAGCAGACTGAACAGTATTGGTACGAAACTCTGGGATTATTGTGGCAAAAACTGCGCGATACGGTAGCAGGCGATGTAGAAACGCCTCTAGCCAATCCAGCTGTAATTGAAGAGACAGTAGTTGGCGATGCCGCGGTTGAACCTACTCCTGCCACACCTTAAACTTTCCACGAACGACAAAAAACCGGCGAACTGCCGGTTTTTTATTTACCTCACACTCTCTTATCAAAAGTGCTCATCAAGCAAGATGAGTTAAACCAAAGCTAATCACCCGCAAACATATAGCCTTCACCATGTACGGTGACAAAAATCTGTGGGTTCTTTGGATCAATTTCCATCTTGGCGCGCATACGGCGAATCAAAACATCAATGGTACGATCGTTTGGAGCGTCCACTCGATGACTGATCATGTTCAAAATGCGCTCTCGGCTTAGCACTTGATTAGGATAAGAAGAAAGCGCCACTAAAAGCTCATATTCAGCTTTAGTTAACTTTACTGGCTCGCCGTTACGGCTAAGTGCACGACGCTGAACATCAAATGTCCACTCACCAAAATAAACCAGTTTATCGTCTTGCTTGTCTGCACTGTTATCACGACGAGCAAGGCAAATACGCCACAACAAGTTCTTAACTCGCACTTGCAGCTCACGTAAATCAACGGGTTTTGTGACATAGTCGTCTGCCCCCATTTCAAGGCCAACGATTTTGTCGATACTGTCTGTGCGTCCTGTCACTAAAATAATGCCAATCTCCGATTGGCCGCGTAGTTCTCGCGTCAATAGCAAACCATCTTCACCGGGCAAATTAATGTCCAGCAGCACCAGATCAATATCATTGAGTTCTAGTGCTTCTCTCATTTGCGCTCCGCTTTCCGCTTGTGTGACTTGGTAGCCTTCGTTTTGAAAGTAACCACTCAACTTACTGCGGGTAACGAGATCGTCTTCAACCACAAGTACGTGATAGCTCATAATGCACCATTTTAAATAACTGGATTTATCGCAGAGTTATTCTATTCATATTTATTAATATTTCGAGAAAAATCGTGAGAAACATCACTTTTTCTTGATGCAACTCAAGCCCAACTCAACACATTCACACCCCATTCGCATATTTTCACAAACAGACATATTCAGCATGATAGCTGTTCATTTTTATGGTTTAGACTAAGAGCCAACCGATTGGGAGTGCAAAAATGATACAAGAACTGAAAATCCTCAATGAAAAACGCGCGGAAGTCTATTGGTGGTTATCGAGCCTATTTATTAAAGAGCTGACTGAACAAGATCTCGCACACTACCATTCAGCGGAGATCCGCACATTTTTGACTGGACTCGCGGCAGAAGAAAGCCTAACCACAGATGTGAAAAGTTTGATAGAAGCACTGAATCGTTTGCAAGATAGAACCGATGCTCAGCTTGAACTTGCTGCGGATTTCTGTGATTTATTTTTGAAATCCGATCGCGATTCTGCTCTGCCTTACGCGTCTGTCTACACGGATAAAGGGCTACTAAACGGTAAACCCGCACAAAAAATGCGCGAGCTTCTCGCCACGCAAGGCGTTAAGGTGGCTCAAAACCTCAATGAACCCGCCGACCATCTCGCAATTCAGCTCGATTTTTTAGCGCACCTTGCCATTAGTGCTAATCAAAATGAACAAGCGGCTGAGTTGGATAACGCATCGAAAGCACAAGCTGAATTTATCGAACACCACTTACTCAACTGGTTACCCACCTTTGTTGAGCGTTGCACTCAATTTGATGACTTTGGACTTTACGCAGCCGTTGCTCGTTTAACTTTGGCATTCGTGAGACAAGACAAAGATTACCTTGAAGAGCTGAATACGAATATCGAATAAGTGTCTTGTCACTCTCTTACTTAAGGTTGCCGTTCAACACCAAACTGACTCTTTTGCACAGTAAATAGAGTCTGCCTAGACGAATTGATCGCGAAATAACTTAAAGTTTGATGAATGAATTTCGTTGCGGTGGATAGATTTGCAGTCTAAAATCCACCCGCAAACGATAAAAAACGAATAAAAATATAAACCGCTAATTTTTGGCGGTTTTTGTATTTTTATTACTTTAGGCATTGTGATTGAAGCGCTTTACGTACGGCCTAGTGCCGCTCATTGCTGCACAGAGTGTGAAGATTCGCTCAGTCTCGCCTTACTTCTGCTGATTTAATTAACCAATAATATTCGCTGGCATCAGCAGTCATCGACAGGAACACTCTATGGCTACGATTAAAGATGTGGCACGCCTTGCTGGCGTGTCAACGACTACCGTCTCTCACGTCATTAACAAAACTCGTTTTGTGGCTGAAACCACACAGGAGAAAGTGCAAGAAGCGGTTAAACAGCTCAACTATGCTCCTAGCGCTGTTGCACGGAGCTTGAAATGTAACACCACTCGCACCATCGGCATGTTAGTGACGCAATCCACTAACTTGTTCTTCTCTGAAGTGATTGATGGCGTAGAAAGCTACTGTTATCGCCAAGGTTACACTCTGATCTTGTGTAACACAGGCGGCATCTATGAAAAGCAACGTGATTACATTCGCATGTTGGCTGAAAAACGGGTTGATGGCATTTTGGTCATGTGTTCAGACTTGACCCAAGAGCTACAAGAGATGCTGGATGCACACAAAGACATTCCAAAAGTAATCATGGATTGGGGTCCTGAAACCTCACACGCGGATAAAATCATCGACAATTCAGAAGAAGGTGGCTACTTGGCTACCAAATACCTGACTGACCGTGGTCATACTGACATTGCATGCTTAAGCGGCCACTTTGTTAAAGCGGCATGCCAAGAGCGTATTCAAGGCTTCCGCCGTGCTATGGCTGAGGCAAAATTGCCAGTTAATGAAGATTGGATTTTAGAAGGCAACTTTGAGTGTGATACGGCGGTGCTAGCTGCCGATAAAATCCTTGCTATGGATAAGCGTCCAACTGCGGTGTTCTGTTTCAACGATACTATGGCACTTGGTTTGATGAGCCGTCTGCAACAAAAAGGCATCCGTGTACCTGAAGACATTTCCGTGATTGGCTACGACAACATTGAATTAGCGGAATATTTCTCACCACCGCTGACTACCGTACACCAACCGAAACGTCGTGTCGGGAAAAACGCCTTTGAAATTTTGTTAGAGCGCATCAAGGATAAAGAACACGAACGTCGAATTTTCGAAATGCATCCTGAAATTGTCGAGCGCGACACAGTTAAAGACTTGACAAAAAACTAACTTTCTTGACAATTCATGACGCCTATATTTGAAAGCTTGTCATATAAGTTTGACAAAACCTATGTAGCATAGGTATTAATAACTTAGCTTATTCTCACATTTGAAATACCAAGTTGTGAGAATAAGCCAAGATTGGTTAATTTTTATCAGGAAAAATGTCACGCACAGGGCAAACCATTTGAAAAAGTGGGACGCAAAGCCTCCGGCCTAAACCAAAAGTTTATGGTAGGTAGCGGGGTTACCGATGGCAAAAAATGCATACACTATGTTGACTCATCATTGACATGGCCGATGCATGCATTTGCTAATTTTCTCGGACCTGATTTGGTGGCGTATGTAACAATACTCCGAGACTAACAGCATGAATAAACCAGTATTAAAAGATTCAATGCGGCTCTTTGAGCAGCTAGGACGTGTGAAATCTCGTTCAATGTTTGGTGGCTTTGGTATTTTCGTCGACGAAACTATGTTTGCGCTTGTGGTTAATGAAACGCTGCACATCCGTGCGGACGATGCCACAATCGAAAAATTCAAACTACAAGGTTATGAACCTTACGTTTATAAGAAACGTGGCTTTCCTGTCGTAACTAAGTACTACGCTTTACCTGAAGATTGTTGGAGCAATCCAACCTCCATCTTGACTGAAGCTCGCGCAGCACTTGAAGTCGCTAAGGCAGAGCGTGAAACGCAAGCTCAAGCAAAACCTGAGCGCTTAAAAGATCTGCCTAACTTACGCTTGGCAACCGAAAGGATGCTCAAAAAAGCAGGGATTGAGAATGTTGAATCACTACACTCTCATGGTGCTGTTGAAGCGTATAAAGCGATTCAGCGTACTCACTCAGCAGAAGTTAGCTTAGAGTTGCTATGGGCTCTAGAAGGTGCGATTGAAGGTAAGCATTGGTCAGTGATCCCACAAAATCGTCGTGATGAACTCTTGAGGCACCTCTAACCTACCGTTTTAGGTTCATAGTCACGTCAAGATTTAGGTGTGAACACGCCAAGACATATGTACATATAACGTGCCCATCTGGGCACGTTATTTTTTTGAAAGAAATCCTGCTCTTCCCCTTTCTGTATTCTTAGAGTATCAACAATCACGCCTAATTTGGCGAGTTTGAACTCAGTGAGTATGTGTATATTCACCCCTGAGGCAGTTAGGTATTGGCTACGCTGACTTGCTGCCTACCTGCAACTCCAAATAGTTTGGGTATACTTGACTTAAGTGTTTTGTCACTCGCCAAAACATCGAAATGATTACTAGGTATCTTTACATGAATAAAAAACTCATCATTGCCTTAATTTTGATCGTGATTACCGCCATCTTGGTGACGCAATTTAGCCAATATCTCACGTTGGATATGGCGAAAGCCAAACAAGCAGAATTAGCAAGCTATATTGATGCCCATCTATTGCAAGCCGCTTTCATTTACTTTGTGGTATATGTTTTATTGACTGCGTTTTCCATCCCTGGAGCAACCGTTGTTACTCTACTGGGTGCTGCGCTGTTTGGTTTTTGGCTCAGTCTACTACTTGCTTCCTTTGCTAGTACCATTGGCGCAACCCTCGCATTCCTCAGTAGTCGCTTTCTTTTGCGTGACTGGGTTCAAGCGAGGTTTGCCGATAAACTGTTAACCATCAACCAAGGTGTTGAGCGAGATGGTGCGTTTTACTTACTCTCACTACGCCTCATCCCGATTTTCCCTTTCTTTTTGATTAACTTGGTTATGGGACTGACCCCAATTTCTGTTTGGCGCTACTACTGGGTAAGCCAACTAGGCATGTTACCCGGCACAGCGGTTTATCTGAATGCGGGTACACAATTGGCGGAAATTTCAAGTTTAGGTGAAATCGTGTCCTTCCCTGTGCTCGCTTCATTTGTGCTACTAGGGGTATTCCCAATTATCGTTAAGTGGTTGATGAATAAGTTCCAGCAACGCACCATCCAATCTTCAATTAAGTAAGCATCTGATTGTTAGCATGAAGATTTATACTGCCTCTAACCCATTGGAAGCCCATATGCTGATGCAACTACTGCGTCAGCAGGGCATTCGGTGTGAGATGCGGGGAGAAATGTTGTTTGCGCTGCGCGGTGAAATTCCAATAGATCAAAATAGCGCACCATCGTTATGGCTCGTGAATCCTTCACAGCAAAAGGCAGCTGAACAAGTTATCGCTGATTTTTTTAATCCGCCTGCAACAACTCGCTGGCAATGCCCTGAATGTGGTGAAAGCCACGAAGGGCAATTTGCGGTTTGTTGGCAGTGTGGTTATACCCAGCTTGATGATTAAAGGATTAGCGGATCTGACGTTGGATAAACTCGATGGAGTGTTGATTAAAGAGATCCGGCTGTTCAACATTACAGACATGGCCACAGCCGGGAATTTCATACAGCTCACTCTGCGCATGCAGCGCCACCATCTCTTTTACTGGGTGAATAAACATGTAATCCTTTTCTCCCATTAAATACAGTGTTGGAATTGGTAGCTCGCGATCACGAAAATAACGCATAAGTGGGTTAACTTCCGCCGTTAAAGTAAACCAACGCTTAAATTCTTTTTGACACAGCTTCTGAGCTTCACGAATAAAGAGGTGGCGAGACTCTTTCTGGTTACGCTGTGGCATAACGATATAAGCAAACAATCGATAGAGCCACATGTAAGGGATCAGGTGCTTGCTCAAATGCCCTAGCTTAACCAACACTTGCGAGCGTGTATTAAGCCGAGTTACGGCGCCACCAAGCACCATAGAGCTAACACGATGTGTCGCCAGTTCAGCCAGATTGCGCACTATGATGGTGCCCAGCGACATTCCGACAAAGTGCGCAGACTGGATTTTCAGGTGATCCAATACTCTAAGTACATCAAGAGTCACCGTTTTAAAGGTATAGCGATTGGCAATCCAATCTCTAAGTAATCGGTTTGATTTACCATGCCCACGCAAATCGATGAGTAGCAAGTTAAAATGCTGGCGATAGGCTTTGATCTGCTTAAACCAAATTGACGAACTGCCCCCAGCGCCATGCACGAAAACCACCCACTCGTTACTGGTCGGGTGCAGATAGGTTTTATGAAATAGGACATTTTCAGCGATATCAGTCATCGGAACCTCTTTATTGCGCAGGCCAAGACTACCATAAACTGTATGGAGAGAATGCTTTCTGTTGTAAGAAACTGTTCAAACAACCAGAAAAAACAAAGGCACCAACAGGTGCCTTTCACAAACCATCATCATTAGCCAAATCGCGCTAACCGATACATCTTCATGTACTCTTGCGCAGACTCTTCCCAGCTAAAGTTTTGCAACATGGCTCGTTGCTGTACTTTCTGCATCTCATCAGGCTCTTGGAGATAGAACAGCAATGCACGCTGCATGGTGATCAGTAATGCTTCCGGTGTTGGTTCAAGATAACCAAATCCCGTTGCTCGTTCAGGGAACTTATCGTAGTCATTCACCGTATCTTTCAAACCACCGACTTCCCGAACAATAGGCAAAGTACCATAAGCCATGCTGTAAATCTGATTCAGGCCACAGGCTTCAAACTCTGATGGCATCAAGAAGAAATCCGCCCCAGCTTCAACCCAGTGCGCTAAACGTTCACTGTATGTCTCTACAAAAGCAAACTTATTGCGATGAGCATGAGCGATTTTATTAAGCCGTGCCGCAACCTCTGGTTCCCCCGTACCCACAATCACTAGTTGAACGTTATTACGCAAAAACTGCTCTAAAATGGGCAACAAGTAGTGGAAGCCTTTTTGATGAGTGAGGCGGCACACCATACCGAACATTGGCACATCGGCCACAGGCAGATGCAGTTCCTCTTGCAAAGCGGTTTTACACAGCGTTTTCCCTTTACGCATTGAGTCAGGCTCAGCGCTGTAAGTGGTTGGTAAATAATGATCCGTTTCCGGGTTCCATTCGCTGTAATCACAGCCATTGACGATGCCGTGTAAATCCCGAGCTCGACGAACAAAGTCATCCACTAAACCATGTGCGCCAAGCGGGGTGAGTAGCTCAGAGGCATAGTTCGGGCTGACGGCGTTAATTTTATCGGCAAAAGCAATCCCAGCACGCAGCATACTGACATGGTCATAACCATATTGCAGGAACTCCATTCCAGACAAATTAAGCTCTGGGATCACTTCAAGTTGGTGATAAGAGAAAATGCCTTTGAATATGGCGTTATGTACCGTGAGCACACTTTTTACTTGCTCGAAGAAACTGTCATAGCGGTAACGAGTTTTGAGTAAGAATGGGACTAAACCCGTGTGCCAATCATTGGCGTGAATAATATCCGGCTGAATCCCCAATTTAGGGAGTACGTCCAAACACGCTGCGGAGAAAAAACCAAACCGTTCACCATTATCGGCATACGCCTGATTATTCTCTGCATACAGAGCCGGGCGATCAAAATAGGCTGGACAGTCAATCAAATAGACTGGAACTCCATCGAGATCTCGCTTAAGCACTCGATAACGAGTGTGTGGCCAATGAGTAAGTTCTGTTTCCAGAACCAACTCAGCCTCTTCCCTACCCGGAACTGAACGATAAGCAGGTAGCACAATAGCTACCCGCTGATGCAACGCTTTCAACGCCTGTGGTAGCGCTTTTGCCACATCGGCTAAGCCCCCACTTTTTACCAGCCCCTGCACTTCTGAAACGGTAAACCAAACGTTGAGTTGTTCCATTCTAGAATCCTACCTTTGTACCTTTTGCAATCACCACAATCCCTTCATCGGACACATGGAAACGTTTTCTGTCCATTTCCAGATCTTCCCCGATGATAGTACCAGCAGCAATTTCTACATCTTTATCGATAATCGTGCGTTTAATTGTGCAACCTGCACCAATTTTTACATCGCCCAAGATAACAGATTCACTGACGAAAGAGCCAGCCGCAATATTACTGCGGAATCCCAATACCGATTTATAGATAGTGGAACCTTGAATATAGCTTCCTCCAGAAATGAGGCTATCGGTTATTTCGACTTTATTATGTCCTACATCCACAAACGTAGCGGGAGGTAAAGGCGGATAATACGTGTGCAACTGCCAACTGCGGTTATACAAGGAGAACGGAGGCTCTTGATCGAGCAGATCCATATGAGCAGCCCAATACGACTCAATTGTGCCGACATCACGCCAATAAGTAGACTCTTTCTCGCCCTTAATCTTGTTGGTCGTAAAGTCATAGACGTAAACATTACCGCGTGGGAACATTTTCGGGATAATGTCTTTCCCAAAGTCATGGCTAGATTGGTTGTTCTCCGCATCTTCACGCAGTTCATTGCTTAGCGTTTCCGCTTCAAAAATGTAGTTACCCATCGAGACCAGTGCCCACTCAGGCTCACCGGGAATCGCTTTAGGATTATCCGGTTTCTCTTCGAAACCAATCATTTTACCGTGTTCATCGACCTCAATGACCCCAAATTGCGAAGCTTGGCTAATCGGCATACGCAGCGCAGAAACCGTCAACTCAGCCTCCATACGGCGATGGAAATCCAACATTTGGCGAATATCCATTTTGTAGATATGGTCAGAACCAAATATACAGACTTGATCGGGAGCCACGATTTCCACAAAACGCAGGTTTTGATAAATCGCATCGGCCGTACCTTCATACCAACGTTTTCCATCACGCATTTGCGCAGGAATAATGTCGATAAAGCGATCCGTGATCCCAGAAAGGTTCCAACCTTTTTTCATGTGTAGGTACAGGGATTGTGATTTAAATTGCGTCAAAACGTAGATACGCATTAAATCGGCATTCACAAAATTGTTGAGTGCAAAGTCGATTAAACGATAACTTCCACCAAAAGGAACTGCCGGCTTGGTACGGGTTTCAGTCAACGGTTTCAACCGTGAACCTTCTCCACCCGCCAAAATCATGCCTAATACTCCAGCCATGTGTTGTTCTCCATTCTTTTATAATATTTACCGAACCACAGAATAGGTTTCACTTTGGGGATATGTGGTACGGCGATCCATGCAAACCGACAGCAAACAAATACGACAGCCAGCAAAAAATATGCTGAATAAACAATGCAATCGGTTGGCTATACGTTATCGAATCCGCAGCAGAATACCAATCTATTTCTTGAAATCTCCGTAGTGAACAAGTGAATGATGGAAAAGACTTATTCCAACTCACACTCTGTTGGTGGTTCAATTTCATAAATCTAACATTAAGGAATAACGCATTATTCGGTTACTGAAGTCAGTTCACCTCCTGGGCCGATAACATATGAGTAGCGAAATGCTTCGCCAATAGGCTTAAAAGAATGAATCGTGGATAAAAATCAGACTGAGAAAGAGCTTGGTGGATTGGAGTACTATGTCTATGAATAGGCAGTTCCAGTTCCGGTTAAAAAAGGCTCAAAATTGAGTGGTTAAAACCATAGTAGGCAGGAAGAAGTGGCAAGACTCTCTCTTGAGTCACACTCTGGAAAATTGATTGTGCAAGACATCAGTATAGAAATGAGGATTCTCAGAAGCGCTTCACAATACGTGAACCACAAATAAGACAAGGCAGCTTTCGCTGCCTTGTCTTATCTTAAATGAACAACTAAGACTATTTGGCGTTTTTACGCTTATCAGTGACGAGCCATTTCCCCTCTTGGTAAACAGCCATCCAACCTGATGGTTTGCCATCCGTTTCGGTGCGTACATAATGCTCTTTCTCTTTACGAGAGAAACGCACTACCGCCGGTAAACCATCAGGATCCTGTTCGGGTGCTGAGGTCAGATACCGGTATTTTTCTGGTAACCGTTCTGCGAAACGCTTCAGTTCTTCCACTAAAGGCGCGCGAGTTTCACGAGATTTAGGGAAATTACTAGCCGCTAAGAACAAACCAGACGCCCCATCACGCAGTACAAAATACGCATCAGAGTTTTCGCACGGTAGCTCAGGGAAATGCACTGGTTCTTCTTTTGGTGGCGCAACTTCACCATTTTTCAAGATCTTACGAGTGTTTTTACAAGTGTCATTGGTGCAGCCCATGTATTTACCAAAGCGACCATTTTTCAACACCATGTCTGAGCCACACTTATCACATTCGACCGTTGGACCTTCGTAGCCTTTAACTTTAAATTCACCCTCTTCAACGATGAAACCTTCACAGTTCGGGTTGTTACCACAAACATGCAGTTTACGTTTATCGTTGATTAGATACGCATCCATCGCCGTTTCACAAATCGGACAACGTTTCTTGGCACGTAGAGCGGCGGTTTCAACATCTTCTTCTAAAACGTTGATAACGCCCTCTTCATCCCCCAGATTGATGGTGGTTTTACAGCGCTCTTTTGGTGGCAATGCATAACCAGAGCAGCCTAAAAACACGCCTGTCGATGCGGTACGGATACCCATTGGGCGCGAACAGGTTGGACACAAGATGTTCGTCATAACAATGTGGTTAGGCTTCATGCCGCCAACACTTTCATCTTGCTCCGCGGTTTCTAAATCTCGACTAAAATCAGCGAAGAAGTCATCCAGTACTGCCGTCCAGTTCACCTCTCCTTCCGCGATTTGGTCGAGTTTTTCTTCCATACGTGCGGTAAAGTCGTAGTTCATCAAATCGTCAAAATTTTCATCCAGACGATCGGTCACGATTTCACCCATCTTTTCTGCGAAGAATCGACGCTGATCGACTTTCACATAGCCACGGTCTTGAATCGTCGAGATAATCGAAGCGTAGGTTGATGGGCGGCCAATGCCACGTTTCTCAAGCTCTTTAACCAGAGCGGCTTCTGTAAAGCGTGCAGGCGGTTTGGTGAAGTGCTGTTTCGGATCTAAACTGACTAACTTTAGGCTGTCACCGACTTTCACCGGTGGCAAGATCTGATCTTCATTTTTACCCAACGGACGCTGTACGCGAGTCCAACCATCAAACTTGAGGATGCGACCTTTCGCTTTCAGAGTAAACTCAGCCGCTTTGACACTGACTGTGGTTGAATCGTATTGTGCAGGCGTCATTTGACACGCGACAAATTGATTCCAAATCAGCGCATAGAGCTTGTGTGCATCCGCCTCCATTCCTTCCAGATCGTCAGCAGTGACAGTGACATCCGAAGGACGAATCGCTTCGTGCGCCTCTTGTGCATTTTGCTTGCTGCCGTACACATTTGGCTGGCTCGGTAAATAAGCTTCACCGTAATGTTTAGCAATATAACCACGTAGATTGTCTACTGCTTCTACACTCAAGTTAGTTGAGTCAGTACGCATATAGGTGATGTAACCCGCTTCATAAAGACGCTGAGCGAGCATCATGGTCTTTTTCACCCCGTAGCCTAAGCGTGTACTTGCCGCTTGCTGCAAGGTTGAAGTAATAAATGGTGCACTTGGTTTGCTGCTCGTTGGCTTGTCTTCACGTTTGCACACTTCGTACTGCGCTTTATTGAGCGCAGAAACCGCTGCCAAAGCTTCAGTTTCGTTGACAGGCTTGAACGCTAGGCCATCTTTTTGTGCCACCAGCAGACGGAAATCTTGCTTGTCTGCGGTCAATGTATCCGCGTTGATGTCCCAAAATTCTTCAGGCACAAACGCTTTGATTTCACGTTCACGCTCAACCAAGAGTTTCACTGCAACAGACTGTACGCGACCTGCAGAGAGGCCACGTGCCACTTTTTTCCATAGCAGTGGAGAAACCATGAAGCCCACCACGCGATCCATGAAACGGCGCGCTTGCTGAGCGTTTACGCCATCCATATTCAACTCTCCAGGCTGTTGGAATGCCTGCTGAATCGCGTTCTTGGTGATCTCGTTAAATACTACTCGTTTGTATCGCTTTTCATCGCCGCCGATGATCTCACGAAGGTGCCAAGCGATGGCCTCTCCCTCGCGGTCCAAGTCGGTTGCGAGATAAACGCTGTCAGCGTCTTTTGCAAGCTTTTGCAGCTCGGCCACCACTTTCTCTTTGCCGGGCAGAATTTGATAATTCGCTTCCCAACCATGATATGGATCGACACCCATCTTTTTGATCAGTGCTGAGCGTTCTTTTTCACGCTTTTGCTGCTCTTTATCAGCGATAGATAGCTTTTTAGTCGATGCAGCGGCCGCTTTACCGGTCGGTGTGGTGGTTTGTCCTGCCGTAGGCAGATCACGAACGTGTCCCACACTGGATTTCACGATAAAGTCTTTACCAAGGTACTTATTGATGGTTTTAGCCTTGGCTGGCGACTCGACGATAACGAGTGATTTACCCATATTGACTCAAGTGTCCTTCATCATTTGGCGATTTCTAAATCGCATGACGTTCTAAAATGTAATTCTTTTTTTACTATCGAGCCAGATAACAAGAAGATCAACTTGTTTTTTCTAAAAGCTTTTTATTTGCTCGACAAATCGACGAAATGTTGTTCTGCTGTCAAAAACGCGCCCATACTAAAGTGAAGCGCGCCACACCGCGACCCCAAAACAACGAAATATGCAATAACTCACAAATTCATCAAGAGAATAAATCGTCCTTTTCCTGCTTTCTGTCAAGGCTAGAACCTGTTACAAACTTATACTGTCTTCCTCAGAAGGTAAGGAGTAACGACCATGAGCAATAAAAAACCAATCAGTGAATTTGACTTATTACTGATCGCAAACCAGATAATTCAAGACCATGAATGCTATATCGAAGGCATGCGCGCCACGCAAGTGGAAGAAAAAGAAGATGTCTTGGTCTTCAAAGGCGAATACTTTCTCACTGAACAAGGTCTGCCGACGGAGAAAACTACGGCTGTATTCAATATGTTCAAATACCTCGCTCATCAGCTCTCACCTGAATTTACCGTTCAAAAATAATAAAAGCCTCGTAATGAGGCTTTTATTTCATAAAGTTACAACCCATGTTTCTAAAAAAGTGGCCGTTTATGGCTACTTTTTGGTTAGGCGCTACTGGCTTAACTGTGCAAACTTCTCAAAATAATCTGGGAAGGTTTTTGAAGTGCATTTCGGGTCATTGATCGTCACCTGTGTATCACTCAACGCGACCAGAGAAAAACACATGGCCATGCGATGGTCATCATAGGTATCGATCGCTGCATGGATGAGCTTCGCTGGCGGAGTGATCACAATGAAATCTTCCCCTTCCTCTACCGTAGCACCCACTTTACGCAATTCAGTAGCCATCGCCGCCAATCGGTCGGTCTCTTTCACGCGCCAGTTGTAAACATTACGAATGGCCGTTGTACCTTTGGCAAACAGCGCTGTTGTGGCAATCGTCATCGCCGCATCTGGGATATGGTTAAAATCGAGATCAACCGCATTAAGTTCACCACGACGTGCAATGACGTAATCATCACCCCACTCAATCTGTGCACCCATTTTCTCTAAAGCATCAGCGAACTGAATATCACCTTGGATGCTGTTCTTACCAATGCCCGTCACTTTCACTTCACCGCCTTTAATCGCTGCTGCGGCAAGAAAATAGGACGCAGAAGAGGCATCACCTTCGACTAAAAAGTTTCCGGGGGAAACATAAGATTGGCCTGCAGGGATCACAAACTCTTGGTAATCGTGGTTGATAACTTGTACGCCAAACTGTTCCATAATGTGCAGCGTAATATCGATGTACGGTTTGGAAACCAATTCACCCACGATTTTGATCGTGACTTTACCCTGCGCTAGTGGAGCAGACATTAAAAAGGCGGTCAAAAACTGGCTAGAGATTGAACCATCGATAGTCACAGTTCCTGCTTGCAATCCCGTGCCTTGAATGCGTAACGGCGGGAAATTTTCCTGCTCCAGATACTCAATTTGCGCTCCAGCTTGACGCAACGCATCCACTAAATGGCCAATTGGGCGCTCTTTCATGCGCGGCTCCCCCGTCAGCACATAGTCGCCTTGACCGAGGCATAGCGCCGCCGCCAAAGGACGCATAGCCGTGCCTGCATTACCTAAAAACAGCTCTAGTGGTTGAGTGGTTTGAAACGCTTGCCCGAGGCCTTCCACTTCACAAGTGGTTTTATCTGCCGAGAGGCGATAGTTCACACCAAGTTTCGTCAATGCATTGAGCATATGACGAATGTCATCGCTATCGAGCAAGTTAGTGAGACGGGTCGTGCCAGAGGCTAACGCAGCCAACAAGAGTGCACGGTTTGAGACGCTTTTTGAACCAGGAAGATTTACTTCCCCTGAGATGAGATTAATCGGTTGTAAAGTCAAGCTTTCCATTGGATGTTGTGTGTCCTTGCGCCGCTGAAAGTCCTTATGATTATGGGTAGCAGCGAAAATTCTTCGTATCCGCAGACTAACTAAATTCAATCACAAGCGCTAGCCTTAATCTTGTTCAGATTGAATTTTTATTTCTATTTATGCATTCCGTTTTCCTCCTCATTTTTCCATAGCCGGTAAGATTGGCAAAACCACGGAAAATCACTAAGATCGCCGTTCACAATCCCGAATCACTTGTCAGTGATGGTGCATGCTGCTCACTCACTTCTGGAATTTATCGCAAGAATTTGCAAGGTAAACCAATACGATGGCGATTTATCTCACTGAATTAGCGCGGGAGGATCTCACCTTCCCTTCTCCATTTACGGCTTTAGAAGAACCTAACGGCCTATTAGCGTTTGGGGGCGATTTAAGCCCAGAGCGAATTTGGGCAGCCTATCAGCAAGGGATTTTTCCTTGGTATGGGCCAAATGATCCGATTCTATGGTGGAGTCCATCCCCACGTGCCGTATTTCGGCCAGCACGTTATCAGCCCTCAAAAAGCGTGAAAAAGTTCCAACGTCAACATCAGTACCGAATTAGCCTTAACCAAGCGACATCGCACGTTATTGAGCAATGCGCGTTAACTCGCCCTGCCGATCAACGTTGGCTCAATGACCCAATGCGCCATGCGTATGGTGAATTGGCTAAGCAAGGTCGTTGCCATTCTGTCGAAGTGTGGCAAGGCGAACAACTGGTGGGGGGGCTTTATGGCATTTCCGTTGGCCAACTCTTTTGCGGGGAATCGATGTTTAGCCTCGCAACCAATGCTTCAAAAATTGCGCTCTGGTATTTTTGTGACCATTTTTCGCAACATCAAGGACAGTTGATTGATTGCCAAGTGATGAATCCCCATTTGCAATCTTTAGGGGCGACCACGCTTAGCCGTGAACAATTTATCCAATCGTTGCTATCTTTTAAGGAGAAGCAGGTGCTCCGTGGCTGTTTTGAACCTCAGTGGCTCGCCACACCGAGTTCTCCCTGTGCCTTTGAGGATTGATGCATGAGCTCAGATATTCAGCAAATTCGTATTGGATTAACCAATAACCACCCTTGTAGCTATTTAGCCGATCGAATGGAGCGCGTTGCCGTCGCTATCGATCCACAAATGCAATCTCCCGATAGCTATGAAGTTTTGATGGCAAATGGCTTTCGGCGCAGCGGTGATACCATTTATAAACCGCATTGTGACCATTGCCACGCTTGTCAGGCGCTACGCATTCCTGTCCCCGATTACGCGCCTAGCAAAAGCCAAAAACGATTACTCAAACTGTTAGAACGCCATTTCCATTGGCAACTCAAACCTGAAATGGATGAAGAATGGTATCAGCTCTACGCACGCTATATTTTCGCTCGCCATCGCCATGGTTCTATGTACCCACCCAATAAAATGGAATTTGCCAAATTTGCTCAAGCAAAATGGCTCAATACACAGTATTTGCATCTTTATGAAGGTGAAAAGTTGGTTGCCATTGCAGTGACCGATTTACTTCCTCACAGCGCGAGTGCGTTTTACACCTTCTATGACCCTGACATTACGCTCTCTTTGGGTACTTTAGCTGTGCTTTGTCAGTTGAATCACTGCCAACAGACCAAAAAACAGTGGCTTTATTTGGGATATCAAATCGATGAATGCCCAGCGATGAACTATAAAGTCCGTTTCAATCCGCATCAAAGGCTAGTAAATCAACGTTGGCAAGGGTAGAATACGCCGCAACTTCCCATATTGAACGTTTAATGGCAGAATCCTGCGCCGTTAAAGATCGCCAAATTTCTAAAGAGGATTAAATGGCTAAAGAAGACGTAATTGAGATGCAAGGCACTGTCCTTGATACTCTTCCTAACACAATGTTCCGTGTAGAGCTTGAAAATGGTCACGTAGTGACAGCTCACATCTCTGGAAAAATGCGTAAAAACTACATCCGCATTCTAACTGGTGACAAAGTCACTGTAGAGATGACTCCTTACGATTTGTCTAAAGGTCGCATCGTCTTCCGTGCTCGTTAATTTCTGATTGTCGAACACAAAACAAAAAGCGGAGCCTAAGCTCCGCTTTTTGTTGCCCTAAAGAAAGCACGGTATCGACTATTTAGCTCAACGCTGATGCCACGTGACAAGTTTACGCTCAAAACTTGAAGCATAAAAAAGGCGCAATAACGCGCCTTTTTAGGGTGGGAGTAATTTCCTTACTCAATATCAATCACTGCGAATTCAACTTCTGGGTTAACGTCAGCATCGTAATCAATCCCTTCAATGCCAAAGCCAAACAGCTTGATGAACTCTTCTTTGTACATGTCGTAATCAGTCAGCTCACGCAGATTCTCTGTGGTGATTTGTGGCCACAGGTCACGGCAGTGTTGCTGGATATCATCACGCAGCTCTAAGTCATCTAAACGCAGACGGTTGTGGTCATCCACTTCAGGCGCTGAGCCATCTTCTTTGTACAGACGTTGGCTGAACATACGGTAAATCTGTTCCATACAGCCTTCATGCACGCCCTGTTCACGCATTTTCTTAAACACCATGGCGATGTAGAGGGGCATAACAGGAATCGCTGAGCTGGCTTGAGTCACTACCGATTTCAATACCGCAACGTTTGCTGTTCCGCCTTTGGCGGAGAGCTTCTCGTTCAGTGCAGTCGCTGCGCGATCTAAGTCCATCTTGGCACGGCCTAAAGCACCATCCCAGTAGATTGGCCAAGTCAACTCAGTACCGATGTAGCTGTAAGCAACGGTTTTGCAACCTTCTGCCAGTACACCCGCTTCTTCAAGCGCTTGAATCCACAGTTCCCAATCTTGACCGCCCATTACAGTGATCGTGTCGGCGATTTCTTGCTCGGTCGCTGGCTCAACGCTGGCTTCGATGATCACATCTTTATTGGTATCTACCGCCGTAGAGGTGTAAGTTTCACCAATTGGCTTCAGTGCTGAACGCACCAACTCACCCGTTTCTGGCATCTTACGTACTGGAGAAGCCAGTGAGTAAACTACCAGATCAATCTGACCGAGATCTTGCTTGATCAGCTCAATCGCTTTTTGTTTTGCTGCATGAGAGAACGCATCACCGTTAAGGCTTTTCGCGTACAACCCCGCTTCATGAGCCAATTTGTCAAATGCCGCGGCATTGTAGAAGCCCGCTGTACCTGGCTTTTTGTCGGTACCTGGCTTTTCAAAAAATACGCCGATGGTTGCCGCACCACCGCCAAACGCCGCAGCGATGCGCGATGACAGACCATAGCCGCTAGACGATCCGACAACCAACACGCGCTTAGGTGCATTTTTGATTGGACCTTGCGCTTTTGTGTAGGCAATTTGTTCTTTTACGTTCGCTTCACAACCCACTGGGTGCGTTGTTGTACAGATAAATCCACGAATTTTAGGTTTGATGATCATATTCAACTTCCTTAAAAAATCGTCGCTAGGATAAAAGGTTCAGGCACAAACCGCATCTAATTTCTCTCAATTTCGCCGAAAATGACCAGTGGTTGGAGCACTCATAGGGGCATTTTCCCGGTTATGCTCACAAAAAACTCAGCCAATAAAAATAAAGAGGGCCTCTAATTAGAAGCCCTCGACACACTATTTAAACCGCTACGCCACACTGTTTAACTTAGGTTTGGTGGTTTGATGAGTATGAATTTGCGAGAAATCATGGCTGAAGTGATCCACTTGAATCGCACGGCTACGCAGTTTTTCGGCTACCAAAATGGATGCCACTTCATCCGCGCTCAGCACACCCGCTTGTTGTGCTTGTGCTAGACGATCGGCCAATAAGCCTTTACGTGCCACTTTGCCCTCTTTTACGCCTTGTTGCAGTTTACGTTCTAAGCCTTTGATGCTGTACATGGCCAAAAACGCTTTTTCCATCAAGCCAACGCTATCGTCTTCCTCTTTACCTATGTAGCAAAGTTGGGTTAAGCGATCACGATGTGCTCCCGGTGTCATTAGGCTTTCAGCTAACTTCACCGCCAGCTCATCACTCGGTGGAGCAAAATGGTTGCCTAGCGGGAACAACAGCCCCTTCAAAAGCGCTCCGACACCAGTAACTGGGTAGTTACGATACGCTTGATTGAGCGATTTCGCCGCGTGATGCAAACAGTACTGCATGGCGTAGTGGACATAATCGAGATCGGCTTGATGGCGACCTTCGTCCTCATATTTTTTCAGTACTGCAGACCCCATATACAGATAACTCAATGCATCACCTAAACGTGCCGAAATCATCTCTTTGCGTTTGAGCTCGCCACCCAAGGTGAGCATGGCAACATCTGCACTCACCGCTAAAGCACGGCTTAAACGAGTCATCTGCTTATAGTAGTTTTGAGTTGGGCCACTCATATTGGCTTTAATAAAGCGTGACCCCGTCAGCGCGGCAAATAGCGCACCAAAGCTGTTTTTGGTCGCGTGAGCAATGTGTTTGAACAACAATTCATCAAACGCTTTCGCCCCTTCTTGTTGATCAGGATTAGCCGCGGCTTCCATCTCTTTTAAAACATAAGGATGACAACGAGTCGCACCTTGACCAAAGATCATCAGGTTACGCGTCAAAATATTCGCCCCTTCCACAGTGATTGCCACTGGAATACCTAAATAGTGCGTTGCCAAGTAGTTCATTGGGCCATCTTGAATGGCTCGGCCAGAGTGAATATCCATGGCATCATTCAAAATGGTGCGACCAATTTCCGTCATGTGATACTTGGCAATCGCCGTGACAATCCCTGGCTTTTCTTTGAGATCCAGAGACGTGGTTGTCAACGTTCTGGTCGCTTCCAGCAAGTAAGTTAAACCACCTATTCGACCCATGGCTTCCGCCACACCTTCAAATTTACCAATCGACATCCCAAACTGCTTACGCACATAACCGTATGCCCCTGTGGTGCGTGCAGTGAGGTGGCCAATCGCCGTGCCCAATGCAGGTAGGGAAATACCGCGCCCAGCAGAAAGACATTCCACCAACATACGCCAGCCTTTGCCTGCGTATTCCGCCCCGCCTATCAACCAATCCATTGGAATGAACACATCTTGTCCGCGTGTTGGGCCGTTCATAAAGGCTAAGCCTAGTGGGTCATGACGTTCACCAATCTCAACCCCTTCATGGGAAGCAGGGATCAGCGCACAAGTAATACCGATATCTTCTTTATCACCCAGCAGATGCTCTGGGTCGTTTAGTTTAAACGCCAACCCTAGCACCGTTGCCACCGGAGCCAGCGTAATGTAGCGCTTGTTCCAACTCAAACGAACGCCTAAAACGTCTTTGCCTTCATGTTTGCCGTAACAGACCACACCTTGATCGGGAATACCACCCGCATCGGACCCCGCTTCTGGTCCGGTCAGGGCAAAACAAGGAATGTCAGTGCCATCAGCCAAACGAGGCAACCAGTAATCTTTCTGCGCTTGAGTACCATAGTGTGACAACAGTTCACCTGGGCCTAATGAGTTGGGCACCATCACGGTTACCGCGGTACTGATGCTGCGTGTGGCAATGCGTGACACGATTGTGGAGTTGGCCAACGCAGAGAATTCGCGGCCGCCATACTCTTTCGAAATAATCAGCGAGAAGAAGCGCTCTTTACGTAGAAAATCCCAGACCTCTTTGGGCAGGTCGCGATCTTCTTTCACTATCTTGTAGTCATCCAACATGCCGAGTAGTGTTTCTAGCTCGTTATCGATGAAAGCCTGTTCTTCTACCGATAAGGTAGGTTTGGGGTAATGGTGCAGCTTGGTGAAATCGGGTTTACCAGAGAACAGCTCGCCGTCCCACCATACACTCCCTGCTTCCATGGCTTCTTTTTCTGTTTGTGACAGAGGAGGAAGCACTTTCTTAAACATTTTGAAAGCGGGGTCGCTGATCCATTTTCTGCGTAGAGAGCTCATATTCAGATCCTTTTGTTCACTGGTTACAATCTTATTTTTGTTATGAGTCGGTTATTTATTTCGCCGCCACTCCGGCAGCGAGGTATGGAATCAGTTGATCAACCACAGACTTTGGATCAACTTTGCTTCCAAAAGCGTTTTCTGCAATCTCTGCCAGAGCCTGACTAGAGGCCATGGTAAAAACACACGTACCTAAGGTGAAATGCAGCCGCCAAAACAAAGTTTCTCGCGTTAAACTGGGATTCGCCTTAAGCACAGAATCGGTAAATAGCGTCAGTACATCGTTGTAACGATTGGTGATAAACCAACGTAAATGCCCTTGCACATCGGTATAACCTCGGCCGATAAGCAACATAAAGCGGCTAGTACCGTTAGGGCGCAATTCATTGAGTGAACGGAGTGGAACACGCAGTGCTTCAAACACCTCTTCCATCTCGTAATCATTTCTTTGGTTAAGCAATTCTAAAGACTGCTTCATTTCGGGCATGAACGCTTCTAGATAGCGGTTGAGTACCGCCCGAACTAAGGTTTTCTTGTCACCAAAATGGTAATTGACGGAAGCTAGATTTACTCCAGCTTTGCTAGTGATGGTGCGTAAGGAGGTATCATTAAATCCATATTCAGCGAAAAGCCCTTCTGCCACATCAAGAATTTTTTCCTTAGTACTGCTGCGTAACGCCATTTCAATCACTCGTATCAAACATCTGTTTGAAATATACTCTCGACACATTTGATTAACAAGCGATTAACATCACATTTTTCTTCATGGTCTAACCAGAAGGATCCAAGCTCTTGCTTGAAAGAGAAAAGCGCCTAACAAAAAATATTTAAAATTTTTTGCAAATTATCGGAACTCTTTCTCAAACCCCCAGTCTGAATAGACGTGATTGACAGAGCTTTGAGAGTTTTACTGGCCGTCAAACTTGGTTCTCGACTGACTGTCACTAATTACGCTGCTTTTTCCTTTTTATTAACTCCTATACTTGTGTACGCCCAAAACCAGATTGTTTTGGGCGTTTTTTTATTAGGCAGTTAAGCGTTCTAACTCCTCTTCCCTTCTGGCCTCTGGGTAGTCATAAACTGCAATCTGCGTATAATAGCCGCCCCAATGCCAAGTTCGACTAACCTATGCTGATCGCACAATCCCCTATCACTGAACATCGTTTCGAAGGACTGACCTTTTATCTCAAGCGCGATGACAAATTACACCCACATTTTAGTGGCAACAAAGCGCGCAAATTGATGGCACTGCTTGAAGGGGATTTTTCCAACATCACCACCTTAATCAGCTATGGCTCAGCACAAGCTAACTCACTTTACTCCTTTGCAGCCCTCGCCAAATTGCGTGGCTGGAATTTAGAGTTTTATGTAGATCACATCCCCACTTGGCTTAAAAACTATCCGATTGGCAACTATCGTGGTGCATTGGAATTGGGAGCTCAAATTATCGAAACACGGCCACTTGGCGCAACGCATCCTAAAGCGTTTATTGAGCAACAACGAAATGCGGGTGCTGATTGTTTAGTGATTGAAGAAGGGGGACGCAGCACCTTAGCAGAACCTGGCATTAAACAATTGGCGATGGAAATGCTGGAATGGATCCGCCACCAACCACCTCAAGATTGGGTTGTGGCTTTACCTTCAGGGACAGGAACGACCGCTCTCTACCTGCACAAGTATCTACAGCCGCATGGCGTTGAAGTGGTGACTTGTCCCTGTGTGGGCGATGAGTCCTATTTACGTGAACAGTTTTTAATGCTTGGTGAAACCTCTCACCCCACTATTCTGACCTCTACGACTAAGCACTACTTTGGTCACCTCTACCACGAAGACTACCAAATGTGGCAACACTTGCTTGCGCAAACTCATATTGAATTTGATTTGCTGTATGACCCTTTGATGTGGCGCTTACTGCTGCCTTGGAGAGCAGAGAACCCAGCCCGAAACTTGCTTTATCTACACCAAGGCGGTTTACTAGGTAATGAAAGCATGTTGCCACGCTATGAAAGAGAATTTAGCTAAATAAGGTTGGAGGGTTGAATGCGAAACACGATGGGGATAATGGCTCTACTCAGTTACAGCGTGACATTACACGCCGCTCCGACCACCACCACTTTACCGATTGTGGTTAGTGATGATGTCGCCAAACGTGTTTGCTATTACCAAGATCAAGCCTATTCGGAAGGTGCTGTGATCTTGGTGGGTGAGATTTACCTTTCCTGTCAGCGAGCCAGTGACTTTGAAACCAACGGCCCGCTGAAATGGTTGCCAATGAATGGACAAACCGGCGAAACGACTAAGCCTAAGCTAGTCCACCCATAAGGGTGTATTTGATTTCGAGATACTCTTCAAGCCCATGCTTTGCCCCTTCTCGGCCAAGACCAGACTCTTTGATGCCACCAAAAGGGGCTAACGTGGTTGAAATCAACCCTTCATTGATACCCACAATGCCCGCTTCCAATGCTTCGCTCATGCGCCAAGCACGGCTCAATGACTGGGTATAACAATAGGCTGCCAAACCAGAATCAGTAGCGTTGGCTCGTTCGATCACCTCTTGCTCAGAGCCAAAACGGAACAGTGCTGCCAACGGCCCAAAAGTCTCTTCACTCGCCACTCGCATCTCATCCGTCACGTCGGTTAAAACATGTGGTTGGAACAAACGACTTCCCGCTTGAGGAAGCTCTCCAAACACAACTTTTGCCCCTTTACTTTGTGCATCAACGATATGCGATGTGACTTTAGCAACCACTGCCTCATTGATCAGCGGACCGATGTTTACACCTTCATCCAGACCATAACCAACTTTGAGCTTGCTGACACGATCCACCAGTTTGGCCACAAATTGATCGTACACCGCATCATGAACATAAATCCGGTTAGCACACACGCAGGTTTGCCCTGCATTCCGGAATTTTGCCACCATCACACCATCAATCGCGGCATTGATGTCGGCATCCTCAAACACAATAAACGGGGCATTTCCACCAAGCTCTAGCGACAGTTTTTTCACGCTGTTGGCACATTGTGCCATCAACAATTTGCCAACACTCGTCGATCCTGTGAAAGAAAGTTTGCGCACCATTTTGCTTTCGGTCAGTGCTCGCCCAACCTCAATAGCATCGCCAGTCACAACTTGAAACAAACCATCGGGGATGCCAGCCTGTTGCGCGAGATCAGCCAAGGCTAAGGCAGTGAACGGCGTATCCGGTGCAGGTTTTAACACCACAGCACAACCCGCTGCAAAGGCAGGTGCACATTTACGGGTAATCATCGCCGCGGGAAAGTTCCAAGGCGTAATCGCGGCAACAACACCAACTGGCTGACGTGAAACCAAAATACGCGCATCGTTTTTATGGGATGGGATCAACTCGCCATATGCACGTTTGGCCTCTTCGGCATACCATTCAACAAAACTGGCGGCGTAGTGAATTTCTCCTCTGGCTTTTGCCAGCGGTTTACCTTGTTCAATAGTTAATAACTTCGCCAATGATTCATGATGCTGCTCAATTAACTCATACCAACGGCGCAAAATTTTTGCTTTAGTATCAGCCGTTTGCTGACGCCAAACCGTTTGTGCTGTTTGTGCCCCCATAATGGCACGTTGAATTTCTACGTCGCTCAGCTGTGGCACAGTGCCGATGACACTACCATCATAAGGATTATCGACCCTGTGCCTTGCCGCTTGTTCGCCAGCAACCCATTGCCCATTGATAAAAGCGCTTTGGTGAAACAGTGGAAAATCAGTCGGTAACATAGAGAAACTCCTTATCAAGCCGCCGTACACGAGCGCGCGATAATGGTAGATGAATAATGAAGAGCGCATCTTGCGCCTATCCATAGCAAATGAAAAGCCATTCTGACTCGAAATAGCCACCCTTAGGGGGCCACACTTTACTGATCGTGCATGGCATAACTTGCCACGAATATGCGCACGATTTCTTTCATCATTCGCTGTTGCAGCTGAAAACTCGGCCGTTCAATCGCTGCAAATAACTGTGGCCATAAAAATTGACCATGAAACAGGTTCATTAAAGTCGTCGCCATCAAGTTCACATCCGCAGCCATCAGTTGCTTATCCTTGCTGGCGGCCGCTAGCCAAGTGCTGAGTGCTTTATCTTTCGCTCCCATTAAGGAGAGGTATTGCTGAGTCAGTGAAGGATCACGAATAAACTCACCAACAATCATCCGCACCACCTCAAGACCAATCTGCTGGTACAGCACCTCTACCTTAGCAGCAAGATAACCGAATAACTGCTCACTGATCGAACGATGACTTTCGTATTCAAAATCAAAGTTATGCGGCTGCGCCACCAACACATTGATCACCTCGATAAAAAGCAGCTCTTTACTTCCAAAATGGCGATACAAAGTACGTTTTGAGGTTCCTGCACGTTCGCAAACACGATCCATATTGGCGGCATGAAATCCAAACTGAGTGAATTCCTCTTTAGCGGCTTCAATTAAGGCAAGTTTTTTTTGTTCACTAAGCTTCATGCAGCATTCTTTCTCCGAGGTTATCTGGCGCTACTATAAAACGGCAAAAGGTACACTTACAAGTTTACTTTTTGCCCTTTCTCGGAGTATGATCCCCTCAAAATGGCGTTCAGGGATCAGAAACCATTGTTGGTCGTCTGTTTTGAAGCAAGACATTTACCTTATTTCCCCACATGGTTAAGCGGGATAACACTGCTGAGTCAACTGAATGATATTAAGAACACTCGTAATACTGATGCTCTACTCTCTTTCTCACCCAGTGTGGGCAGAGACGTTTTCTCTGCCGATCTGGAGAGAAAAAGCGCAAGCACTCGGCTATGAATTGCCCAAACCGATAGGCTTTAGCCTGAGTTACATGACGATGGAACAAGGGATTGATGTTGATTCGATTGCCTTGCAAGGGCTTGGTCGTTTACCGCTTAAACTCCAAGCCGAACCAGGTCGTCAGTACACCGAAGTGCTGACCCTACGTGCCGATGCTTGGATATTCCCATTCCTCAACCTCTATGGTTTGGTGGGAAAATTGGATGGTTATTCAACCACGGATGTCAATGTTAAGTTTCTCGGCTCCACAACCCCGATTAAAGATTTTCGTCTTGATCTCGATGGCTACACCACTGGCGTTGGTGGGGTACTGGTAGGGGGTTACCAAAACTGGTTTGCCTTAGTGGATGCCAGTTTCACACAAAGCCGTTTAACCGTGATTGATGGCACCATTGATGCGTTAGTGATCTCACCTCGAGTGGGTTATGACTTTTATAAGCATGGTTACCCACTGCGACTTTGGGCCGGAGCCATGTACCAAGATGTTGAGCAAACTCTGCAAGGCTCACTTGCCGATTTAGGGCTACCAAGTCAGCTCACCGCTTTACTACCCAAAGAGGCGGGATTTGTTGTTAAACAGCATTTACGAACACCCTGGAATCCATTGGTTGGTCTACAGTATCAAATTAACGACAGTTGGTATTTGCTCGGCGAGTTGGGATTAGGCGATCGTCAAAGCCTATTTTTCTCTCTTGATCGCCGTTTCTAATCTGTCATTCACACGCAATACGTCTTCACGTTGAGACATTGAGGAGCAAAACATCATGACTCGGCCTCTTATTTGTTCACTGCTATCACGCCGCACCTTACTCAGTTCGGTGATGGCATCCGCACTACTGCTCACTGGCTGTGGTGAAGCACCACAAGTCAACGCCCCCGCTCCTGTGGTAAAACCGGCCCTAATAGAAATTATCGCTAACCAACGCGCTTCCGATCTCACTTTTAATGGTGTGGTGAGAGCCGCTCAGCGTGCTGACCTAGCATTTCGCATCAGCGGACGCTTAACCGAAATCGCGGTGAAAGAAGGGGACCAAGTTAAGAAAGGGCAACGGCTAGCAACCTTGGATGCAAGAGATGCCAAAACGGCTCTCGAAGCGGCACAGCTTGAACTAAAAAACACCGAGCAAGAATACCGCCGCGCGAAAGCCATTTTTGAGAAAACCCAAGCCATTTCTAAAGCTGAATTGGATAAAGTCACCAACCGCTATGACCTTGCCAAAAACCGAGTGGAAGACGCCAAACGCAAACTCGAGTACACCCAAATTACTGCGCCTTTCGATGGCATCATCAGTGAAAAATTGGTCGAGAATTTTGCTCAAGTACAAGCCAATCAAGTGATCATGACACTGCAAGATCTGAACGATTTAGAAGTGGCGATTGAGATTCCCCATCGAGTCATGATCTCTGGGGTAAGAAATACGCGAGCGATTGCCGAACTGAGCGCCATTCCTGGCCAACAATTCCCTCTACAGTTGCGCACCTATTCGACTCAGGCGAACTCGGATTCACAAACCTACTCGGTGGTACTTGGTTTTGAAGATTTGAAAGGGTTCCGAGTAATGCCCGGAATGTCTGCCAAAGTCATCCCAGTGCAAGAGGACAACGCCGGCGAAAGTCGCTTAATCACCCTACCCATCACCGCTTTGGTTCCAGATAACCAAGGCAAGCAGTTTGTCTGGGTGGTGAACGCCCAAGACCATGCCGAAAAGCGTTATGTCGAGATCGGTACTACCTATAAAGACCGCGTGGTGATCAAACAGCACTTACAACCGGGAGAACGAGTCATCATCGCAGGTGTCTCCAGTGTGAGAGAAGGCATGCCAGTACGCCCATACACGGATAATAACGGAGCCCAATAATGGACATTGCACGTTATACCCTTGCCAAACGCACCAGCGTTTGGGTGCTGATTGCCCTCACCTTGATTGGTGGTTACATCAGTTATCTAAAATTAGGTCGCTTTGAAGATCCTGAATTCGTGATTCGCCAAGCGGTAATTATTACCCCGTATCCGGGTGCAACGGCGCAAGAAGTCTCCGATGAAGTCACCGATGTAATTGAAGGCGCGGTTCAAGCACTGCAAGAGCTGAAGGAAGTGAAATCGGTTTCGATGCAAGGCCGATCCGAAGTGACGGTGGAGATCAAACTCGAATTTGCGAAATCCTCAGCTCAACTGCAACAGGTGTGGGATAAGTTACGCCGTAAAGTGGCCGATGCCCAACGCCAGCTTCCACCCGGAGCGGGGGCTTCCATCGTTAACGATGATTTTTCCGATGTGTATGCGCTGTTTTATGCAGTAACAGGCGAAGGCTTTAGCGATAAGCAGTTGCAAGATTATGTCGATACCCTGCGCCGTGAGCTGGTGCTCGTGCCAGGGGTTGCCAAAGCCGCCACTTTAGCCGAGCAGCAAGAGGCGATTTTCATCGAAATGTCCAGCGAACGTATGGCGGAGTTTGGCCTATCGGTTGAACGCGTGCTGCAGGTACTGCAAAAGCAGAGCTTGGTGACGGTAGCCGGCAGTATCGATGCCCATCAAATGCGTATTCCAGTGATTCCCACCTCTAACATCAGCTCGCTTGCCGATCTGAAAAATTTACAAGTCGCGGTGGGCAGCAATAATGCAGTGGTTCGCCTTGGTGATATTGCCAATATTAGCCGCGGATACACCGAACCCGCTTCCATGCTGATGCGTTATAACGGCCAACGCGCGATTGGTTTTGGTATCTCCAATGTGACGGGTGGTAACGTAGTCGAGATGGGCGATGCCGTCAAAGCACGTTTGGCTGAACTTGAAGGCCAACGCCCACTAGGGATGGAACTGCATGTGATCTCCATGCAGTCTGACTCGGTTCGCGCTTCGGTAGCCAACTTTATTGACAACCTGATAGCGGCAGTTGCGATTGTATTTGTGGTTCTGCTGCTGTTTATGGGTGTTCGTTCCGGCGTGATCATCGGCTTTGTTCTTCTGCTGACGGTCGCCGGCACCTTGTGCATTATGTTGATTGATGACATCGCGATGCAGCGGATTTCGTTAGGTGCACTCATCATCGCACTCGGCATGTTGGTGGATAACGCCATTGTGGTCACTGATGGCGTGTTAGTGCGCTTTCAACAAGAGCCGAATGCGGATAAGCAACAAGTGGTGTCTGAAGTGGTCAACGCCACTAAATGGCCACTGCTTGGCGGTACAGTCGTGGGGATTTTTGCCTTCAGTGCGATTGGCCTCTCCCCTTCTGATATGGGCGAATATGCTGGCTCCCTGTTTTGGGTAATCCTCTACTCGATGTTTTTGAGCTGGGTATTTGCAGTGACGGTGACACCTATGCTGTGTCACGACTTCTTGCGTGTGAAAGCAAAAAACCAACAAGCCAAACCGTCCAAGTTAGTCATGGGTTATAAACACGTATTGCAGTGGGTGTTGAGTCACCGAGTCGTGAGTTGCTTGATGCTGCTTGGTACGCTCATTGCCGCGATTTGGGGAGCTCAGTTCATTCCACCCGGTTTTATGCCGGAATCGCAACGCCCACAATTTGTGGTGGATGTGTATCTCCCACAAGGTTCAGATATTCGCCGAACTGAACAAACGGTCGCCAGCATTGAGAACGTAGTGGCGCAAAAAGAAGGCATCACCAATATCACCAGTTTTATTGGCGGGGGTGGTCTGCGTTTCATGCTGACTTATTCGCCAGAAGCGCGTAACCCAAGCTACGGCCAATTGCTGATCGACATTGACGATTACAAAAAAATTGCGCCACTGGTCGGTGAGCTGCAAAGCGAGTTAGATGCGAAATACCCAGATGCTTCAATCAAAGTGTGGAAGTTCATGCTCGGTCGCGGCGGCGGTAAAAAGATTGAAGCTGGCTTCAAAGGCCCTGATAGCCATGTGCTGCGCCAATTGGCCGAACAAGCCAAAGCCATCATGCACGATGATCCGAACTTGATTGCTGTGCAAGATGACTGGCGTCAGCAAGTTCCGGTATTGCAGCCTGTGTATTCCGCACAAGAAGCACAGCGCCTTGGCTTAACCACGCAAGAAATTAGTGCCGCTATTGCTCAAACCCTAAGCGGACGCAATGTGGGTGTTTATCGTGAAGGTAATGACCTGATCCCACTGATTGTACGTGCGCCAGAAAGTGAGCGTCACCATGAGCGTGCGATTGAAAACAGCGAAGTGTTCAGTGCGCAAACAGGCCGCTACATTCCGGTGAGCCAGTTAGTCGATTCGGTGAACACGGTTTATCAAGATGCTTTGCTGCGCCGAATTAACCGTATGCCGACCATCTTAGTGCAAGCTGACCCTGCTCCCGGTGTAATGACGGCGGATGCCTTCAACAATGTGCGCGAAAAAATCGAGCAGATTGAACTGCCAGCGGGTTATGAGCTGATTTGGTACGGCGAATACAAGGCATCAAAAGATGCCAATGAAGGCTTAGTGATTTCAGCGCCTTACGGTTTTGCGGCGATGATTCTGGCCGTAGTGTTTATGTTTAATGCGCTGCGTCAGCCGTTGGTGATTTGGATGACTGCCCCTTTTGCAGTCGTCGGTGTCACCATAGGTTTGATTGCTTTCCAAACTCCATTCGAGTTTATGGCGATTCTCGGTTTCCTAAGTTTGATTGGCATGATGGTGAAAAACGCAATTGTGTTGGTTGACCAAGCGGATGCTGAGATCCGAGAAGGGAAAGAAGCCTACTTTGCCATTATTGATGCCGCAGTGAGTCGCGCCCGCCCGGTGCTGCTGGGTGCCTTCACCACGATTTTAGGTGTAGCACCACTGCTGGTAGATCCTTTCTTTAAAAGTATGGCAGTCACCATTATGTTTGGTTTGCTGTTTGCCACCATTCTGACATTAGTGGTCATTCCACTGTTCTACGCGATCTTTTTCCAAGTGAAAGTTTCAAGGTAAACGCAAAAAGCTCGCTCGCCCACTTCGCACAGAAAAATGCCACGCATTTAACACTCAAGGCTCCATTCGGAGCCTTGATATTTTCCTCGTCACCGACTTATTTCGCCCTGTGAATCAAAATTGATTCAATAACCAAATTCATTTATCACTACAATGAGTAGGTGGTCATAAAATTGTGATGGGAAATTTTCGCGTTTTTAAGGGCCGTTGACTGATTAAGTCTTTGAAAAGTTATCGCGAACAAGAAACTGGAGAGTTGTATGGTGATCAGTTCAAGAGCAGAGTTTAACGCTCATCTTTATCAGGATGATGAAGATTTATGGTGCGCCAAATATCGCGGCCTTGAACTCAGTAGCGTCTATCAACCCATCTTTGCGCAATCTGGCGAAATACTGGGTGTTGAGGCCCTGCTAAGAATCAAAAATACGCAAACTCAAACTCCCATCGCTCCTAATATCGTACTCGACATCAACCATCACTCCATCGAAGAATGCATCAACCTTGACCGCTTAAGCCGCGTCATCCATATCCGAAACTTTGCGCAAAGCACCTTTACCAAC
The DNA here is from genome assembly GCF_019048845.1 of Vibrio mimicus. Lineage (NCBI taxonomy): Bacteria > Pseudomonadati > Pseudomonadota > Gammaproteobacteria > Vibrionales > Vibrionaceae > Vibrio > Vibrio mimicus. The sequence continues at coordinate 1,327,882 of NZ_CP077426.1, read as the reverse complement.
TATCAGCTTTTTCTGAACATTCTTCCGGTTGCCAGTGAATACAATATGGCACAAGCTTACCCATCATTACTCCTTGTTGAACGAATTCGTGAACTCGGTTTAGAGCCGGAACAGGTCGTACTTGAAATCACCGAATCGGATTCCGCTAATGAAGAGCTGCTGCGTCAAGCAGGGGAATACATCAAAAAATCGGGGTTTCAAATCGCAATTGATGACTACGGAAGCTTTGCTTCTGACATTCGGCGCGTTGATTTGATTCACCCTGATATCATCAAGCTCGACAAAGGGCTACTGGATGAATATTGCTGTGGCCAAACCCATGTTTTTGATGACATTTTGCAGCTTTGCCAAGCAACCAATACTCCTGCTGTTATCGAAGGTATTGAGCGCTCAGAACAGCTTGAGTTAATGAAAGACTTAGGTATTCACTATTTTCAAGGCTACTATCTAGCTCGCCCCGCCACTTTGCTTCAACTGAATACCCCATAGCTTAAAAAAACAAGCAGGGGCATTGCCCTGCTTGTGTTCACCTCGTCATCCAAACTTAACAACCATGTTGTAACAACGGACTCAGATCGTCACCTGCGGAGAAATATTCCGCAGTACAACCATGACGGAATAACTTTAATGGCGCACCGGCTGGGCTGTGATAATGGAGAGTGTCACCGCAAACCTCCAATAAAGTCCCTTCTGGGATCCCCACAACCAGATCATGCGGATTTTGAATCAAAAACTCTTCAATTCGTTCATCACGAGTTTCACCCATATGGCCAGAAATTGAGGCCTCAATGTAGTGCGGGTTGATTTGGAATGGCACCAGATTCAATGCTGGCAAAATGGCTGCAGACACAATTGGCATATCGTTCGTTGTTCGAATGGTTGGGCAAGCAATGTTGGTTCCCGCACTCCAGCCAATAAACAGTTTATTGGATTTTAGAATAGCCTGACGAAGCGGACGAACCAGACCCAAATCATGCAGTTGCTTATTCAGCACCCAAGTATTACCGCCACTCACAATAAAGGCATCGGCTTCTTCAACGGCTTTGACCGGATCTTCTGCGTGATGAATCCCTGAAACCTGCGCACCAAATGGGCTAAGCACTTGTTCTAACTGAGCAAGGCGATCATCATAGTTTCCTCGAATCATCGCATAAGGAATAAACAAGAACCGCTTCGCGCCAGTGCGCTTAACCGCCGCCTCAATCCAATCTAAACCAAATTGCAATAATGTTTCGTTGCCACTGACCTTACCGTTACTAAATAGCAAAATGTTCATAATGTTTGTTCTCCGTAATTTCACTGCTTTTCACTGGTTAAACGAATGATGTCTTGCACTACCGCACTGGCGGCATAAAGAGACTGAACAGGAAGATACTCATAAATCGAGTGGAAGTTATGTGCGCCCGTGAACAGATTTGGACAAGGTAAGCCTTTTTGCGATAGCACTGCACCATCGTAGCCGCCACGCATCGGAATGGCTTTCATCTCAATACCGTTACGCTGATAGGCTTGCTTGGCAATCTCCAAAATCCCAAAACGATCCTCTTGTAAGCTGTTGGCTACGTTTTCGTAGCGATTGCTGAGTTGGATGTCTACACCACCGCCCCACAATTGCTGACAACTCTCCGCCAGGCTTTGTAAAAAACGCATCCGCTGTTGGTATCCTTCCTGAGTAAAATCACGCACATCCAGATTCAACACGGTTTTCGCACTATTTCCTTTGAGCTCTTTGACCCAGTAATACCCTTCTCGGCCTTCCGTGTATTCCGGTGCTTCGCCAGCGGGCAGCATGGCAATAAATTTATGTGCCATCAGTAACGAGTTTTTCAGCTTACCTTTGGCCGACATGGGATGTGCTGACTGGCCTGTGAAGGTCACCACCACATCACCGGCATTCCAGTTTTCACACACAAACTCGCCAATGCCACAGCAATCCAACGTGAAGCCGAAATCCGCATTGAAAGTTTGCACATCAAAGGCTTTAGCCCCTCTTAAGCCCTGTTCTTCATCCGGTAAAAAAGCCACTTTTACCGTGCCGTGTTTCTGCTCTGGATGCGCTTGAAAATACTGTAATGCGTCCATAATCGCAGCGATCGCTGCTTTATCATCCGCACCCAACAAGCTCGTTCCATCCGTTACCAGAATGTCTTGGCCTCGGTATGCGGCCAAATCAGGAAATTCACTCTCACGCAGATAAATGCCCAGCTCTTCATTCAGACAGATCGCGTCCTGATCATGCCGCTTAATCTGCGCCCGCGTATCGTTGGATTGCTCTGCACTGGTATCTAAATGGGCGAAAAACGCAACTGTAGGGGCTTCATGTTCAATATTGGCTGGTAGTGTTGCGGTAACAATTGCCGTATCGGCAACCTGCACATCCACCAAGCCCAGTTGTTCTAATTCACGTGCCAATTGTTGTGCTAACACCCTTTGGCCGGGTGATGACGGCATCACCCCTTGCGCCCCTTTGAGCCGATCTGTTGTGGTATTGATTTCGGTATAACCAATAAATCGTTCAACAATATTCATGATCGCCTCCTAAATAAACAGTTGTGACGCCAGAAGAACCGTGACCAGTCCACCTAACATCGGAATAACGGTACGCTTGGCAAGTTCAATCGGTGACACATTGGCCACTGCCGCACACGCGATAATGACCCCGGCAACCGGCGATGCTGAACGCATTAAGCCTGAAGCAAGCTGCATTGGCATCGCCACCGCCGCAATCGGAGCGCCGACTTGTGAAGCCACTTCTGGAGCAAGGTTAGAGAAGCTAAAGAAAGAAGCATTGCCTGAGCCTGAAAGCAAAGTCACCAGCACAATAATGGATACCAGTACCAAAACCATAGCGATGTAACCAAAGCCTAAACTTGATGCTGAATCCAGTAGTAGGCTGATAAAGCCGATAGTTTCTAAGCCAGTAACAAACACTTGGGCTGCTATGATCAAGCTCACCACGCTTGCAAACACGCCACCCATACCATCGAGATAGACACGCAAAGAAGCGGCAACCGTTTTACCATCACGCGTTAAAAGGTAATCAAATAGCATAGAGACAAACAGTGCAATGAACATTGCTGTCACCACATTCATGGTGATCGTATCAATGCCAAATTGGCTGAAAGTCAGGAGCAGCATCAAAGGTAATACGGGGAAGATGGCAAACCACTTAGGTACAACACGTTGTTCTTTTTCTTGAATATTGAACTCACTCTGCACGCCTTTCTCTGCATCTTTACGGTCAAAATAGCGTTGGCAGACAAAATGCAAACTCGCAATAACCACCATAGCAGCGATAGAAACCTGCAATTGATAGCTAACAAAATAGGTTGCTACATCAATACCCGACACCTCTGCCGCTTTGTTCGCCGCCGAAGATGCAGGGCCTAAATCCAAGCAACCCGTGGTAGCCACTACCGCCGCGGCTGCCGCAGGGTTACATCCCACCCCAACGAGAACTGGGTACATAGCGACTAACAACAGTAATGATAAGCCTGTTGCACTTGGAATAAAGATATTGATCAATTGCCCCGTAATATACGCCATGGCTAAAACCAAATACGGGTTTTTGATGTATGAGAGCGGCTTGGTTGCCATTTGTACCATAGCGTTAGCAGCACCGATATGGCTCATGTATTTTGAAAAGCCACCGACAGCCATAATAATCAAACCCAATTTGGCTAGAGTCGAAGAAGCAATGACATGAATAATTTCAAAAAAGTCAACAATAATGGAGCCGGTTGGCTTGCCTCCTTTGGGCATAAAATCCGCATCACCATTAATCACGCCTAGCATGATCATAAATAAACCGGAAAGCAGTAAAACTGCCTGAGTATTATATTTTTTAATAAAAAAATACCCAACAAGAAAAATAATAGGTATCGCTAAGTATGTAATCATCTTACACCTCATTTGTTTAATTAGGCTTATTAAAATAACTGACTAGTTTTTTATGTTTTATTAACTTTCTTTGAAAATTTGGAAATCATTAAAAGTATCTTCAATTCTTCGGAATCGTTTATCTTTATCGTTGGTTATCGACATTCCCTTTATCAAGGCCTCAATAATAGAAAATCCTGATGTTCGATTATTAAATAATCCATCGCTATGGCTTTCTGCCGTAAATTGAATATCACTATAAGCAACAAATGGATTAACCTGCTGATCAGTTAGCAGAATTACTTTTCCTCCATTCTGTTTAAACCAACGCACACAACGAATCGTAATGTTGGAAAAACGGTGGTATGAAATGGCAAATAACGTATCGGCCTCATCAACATCCACTAATTGATGAGGCAAGGTGGAAGGATCGGCTTTTAGAAAAATCACATCCTTTCTTAAATAACGCGCTAGAAGGTAGAAATAGTTAGCCAATGCTTCTGCTGAGGCACTACCCATAATGTAAAGCTTACCTTGTGGGTTCAGTAAATGCTGAATTGCCAAAGAAAAGTCATCAGATTGGAGCAGTTGATAGGTTGATTCAAGATTGGAAAGCATCTCCTGGTAATGATTTTTTATAAGTTCATCATAAGGACTCTGAAGATTAAAATTACTACAACGATCAATTGGCGTAGTCAACTCTTGTACTAATTCTTCAGAAACTCTTTTCTTAAATTCAATAAACCCGTCAAAACCTAGTCTATTTAAAAACCGGCCGAGCGTTGCTTTACCAACCCCCATTTGTTGGCAAAGCTCATCCATTTTCGCAAATGGCAGCATGGTGTAATTTTTAATGAAATATTCAATAATCAATTTCTCTGCAGGAGTCATTGATTTTAAATTATTGACATTACTAATAAACACTTGCTTATTCATCATTTTCCCAAAGAGTGAATAATATGGGAGAATTTTCCTATATGTGAAATGCAACCTTCAAGGGAATGTACTTTTCCCATTATTAAACTGTGACCACAGTAAGCAAATAAATTCAAAAGCAACATTTAAAAACAAAATGAACAACATACTGAAACCAACGGATAACAAAGGTGTGTTAACTTAGAACCCCAAACAATTTGGTGTTACAGGTAGGCGGTAAGTGAATGACAAATTTTATCTGAAAAAATTTGCGCAATAGGTGCTTCAAGTAGGAAGGGAATCGTAAAGAATTGCCGTTCGAAGTTCGTTCAGACACGACCACTTTTGCATCGATATTGATGTAATTTTACCCACTCCAGCTACTTTGTAAGCAAACGCACTCAATGCGCGAGTTTTTTTCGGATTTCTGCTTGACCATCCACAGGAGAATCATTAAATTAGCGCCTCGTTAGCCAAGCGGTTAACGATTCGGTGAGTTGTCCGAGTGGCTGAAGGAGCACGCCTGGAAAGTGTGTATACGGCAACGTATCGAGAGTTCGAATCTCTCACTCACCGCCACATTCAAGCCTCTTGAAGTATCAAGAGGCTTCATTTTATCTGACACACGCCGCAAATACTGACTTTTGTTAGTCTCAGGAAGTCTCAAAAGACCCGCTAAAACTCAGTCATTATTGTATGTTTAAGTGTATATTTCTATACTAGCCCAATCAGAAATATACATTTAGGCCTAATTTCACGCAACTTTGAAAGATGAAAAACATTACTTTAAACGGCATATACATTCTGTAAGTCGCTATCTTTAAAGGGTGTTTTTAGAAATAAACCGTTTTTCAAAGGAGCACGATTTGAGGTTTTGAAATATACTTTGGGGCTGGCAATGGCAAGATTGAGAAACGCGCTTACTGTAAAGGAAGTCGCGAACGCTAAACCAAAAGACAAACCTTACCGCTTGAGTGATGGCAATGGGCTTTATCTTCTTGTGAGAACAAGTGGGTTCAAAGCTTGGGAGTGTCGTTACATTAAGCCGGCAACTGGAAAGCCTACTTTCTCCGGATTGGGATCATATCCTGACGTTTCGCTCGCGGATGCGAGAGATAAAGCTGCAGAAATTCGCAAGATGATCGCTGAAAACATCGATCCTCAACTGCTTAAGGCTGAGCAAAAGGCCAAATCAAGTAGTGAAATGGGCAATACCTTTCAAGCGGTCGCTGAATTGTGGATGGACACAAAGCGGCATCGACTCAAAGAAAAGACGATCGAAGGCAACTGGCGCAAGCTTGAGCTCTATGTCTTCCCCTCTCTTGGTAAAATTCCAGTTTCAAAAATTACCGCGCCAATGGCTATATCCGCATTAAAGCCGGTTGAGAAAGCTGGGCATTTAGAGACTATCAAGCGCACAGCTCAGCTAATGAATGAAGTCATGACGTATTGCGTTAACGTTGGAATTATCCACGCCAATCCATTAACTGGAATTACTGAAGCGTTCCGTAAGCCAATGGTCAAGCATATGGATGCGCTTTCACCGGAAGAGTTGCCTGAGCTTTTGCAGGCCATAGGCGCGGCAAACATGGCGATCACAACGAAATGCCTTATTGAGTGGCAGCTACATACAATGACGCGGCCAAACGAAGCAGCTGGGGCAACTTGGGCTGAAATAGATATGGATAAGCAGCTATGGGTTATTCCTGCAGAACGCATGAAGATGAAGCGCGCGCATGAGGTACCACTCACGCCACAGACAATGGCGATTCTTGAAATGCTCAAGCCACTGACTGGCCATCGCGAATTTGTATTTCCATCTATCCGAGATCCAAAGCGCTGCACGGATGCAGAAAGTATTAATAAAGCGTTATCGAGAATTGGTTTTAAAGGAAGAACCACAGCGCACGGATTGCGTGCGCTGGCATCAACCACGCTCAATGAGCAGGGTTTTGATTCTGACATTATTGAGGCGTCACTCGCTCACGTTGAGCGAAATGCGGTAAGAAAGGCATATAACCGAGCTACCTACCTAGAACGGCGGCGCACATTGTTATGCTGGTGGAGTGACCATATAGAGAAAGCGAGCTACGGTACCTTTTCGGTGACAGGATATAAGTCGCTTAGAGTGGTAGGAGAAAGGGATTAAGCGATTTTCTTTTGCTGATTTCTGGCGCCGAGTTTTTCAGCAAGCCACTGAGTCACCTCTGACTCGATCCAGCCTACGCTTCTTGCGCCTAGGCTGAGTGGCTTGGGAAACTTATCATCCCCAGCCATTCGGTAAATTGATGATTTTGACAAGCCGGTTAACTCAATAACCTCTTTTAGTCTGATCACTTTCATTTTATCCACCGTTAACTAAATTTAAGATAACCATAGCGGTAAAAACACCGATTACAAAACCAGATATAACACCAGCACAAAAGTGATTAAATCCATCTTCTATGCTAGAGGTTCCATTATTTATAACTCTAGCTCCAGGTGGTTTTGGTATTTCTTGGTTTGGCTTATTGCCATCGGTAAAGTCAATTGGCATAGGTAACTCCATTTTTATTTTTGCAATTTTCCTATCGATCAATCACCTTTAAATCCATTCATTATTTCAAAGTGCTCACCGATAACTTTATCTGCAGATATTTTAGTTTCCCAAAGTGCTTCAAGACGTTTAATCATTTCGTAAGCACCATTTCCATAAATTTCTTGATGTGAAGGTAATGCTTCTACATCTAAGCAAACAATTTGAAGATGATGCGCAAGAATTTCGACCTGCTTTTCTAGTGCTTCTATGTATTTCTCATCGTAGTCATTTCCATAGCCTATTGGCAACTCTGGTTGTGGGCAACTTGCCCAAAATCCGCCATATTCACTACAGAAGATCGCTTTTGTTATTCCGTACTGCCCAATGCTTACAAAGTATTCTTTCTTACTACCTGAATAGAGCACCGAAAGCAAATGGGCGCAATCAACACTGCCAGACCAATGCCAATACAAGCCCTGCTCTTGTGGAGGTGTAGCGCGCCAGATTTCTTTCTCTTTCGAAATTACAGCAGGATGTTCATGGGATGATGGATAGGCAACAATGTCATCTCCCTCTTTAGCCCACATGAAAGTTGAACCATTTTCAGCTAGCTCTTTTGCTTCTTCAAGCGTTAAGCCACTCATTTTTAAAGTATATGTTTGCATCACGATATTCCCTCGTTATAGGTTTACCCAGATAACCGCACCTTGTTTATGCTTGTAAGGTACTGGTTCAATTCTTCTTGAGTTATCTAGAACCCACGGAGTGTTCCACTTGATGAGTTCTGGTTGGGATTGATAATCCACTCTATGTTTTTCTGAATAGACCGCTAATTCATTTGTAGATAGAGGCGCTAACGAGTCGATTAAAGTTGATAAGCCAACGATGTGGCCAGTACCCTTTTGAATTAAGGCAAAGTCACCTCGAAAATGAGTTGCATGGCTTCTCATTTCCCAACACTTTTGACCATCAAGAATCAGGTCAATCCAAGGCTGATCTACTATCAAACCTTTTGATATTTCAACACCGTGAATGATCATCGCCTTTCCCATACTGGTCTTTATGCTGAATTTCAGCATGAACGTTTGCAATCGCCATAAAATCTCGATCAATCGCCTCTATCCACTGGATGGCGACAGCGGCCACTTGTACCAGTTCGGCCCTCAGCTTTTCGGTTTGCTGCTCAAGGGTGAACTTTGAAGCAAAGCCATTTTTTATGCCTAGCTTGGCATTCCATACTAAAACGGCCTCTTCGCTTACCTCGCCAACCTCTTCGCTTAAAATGGAGTCCCAAACGTGATTGTTTAGGGCTCTGCTCTCTCCCCATTTCATATCTTGAAAAACCATTTCAGAGATTACTTGCTCAATAACGCCACTCGACATGTGCAACTTTGTCAGTTGTTCAATTTTTTCCTTGCTCATTGATTTCTCCGGTTGGTTTGTTTTGGGTGCAGCACTTTTTTGAGCGCAAGAAACTGAACAGCGTATCTCTTTGCAAAGTAAGATTGTCGATAATGCTTTTTTGGTAAATCAGCCAGCTCAGGAACAGAGCGTTAAGTGCGATGGAGATGGTTAGGATGATTTGGATGTTTGTCATGATGTGCCTCACATCTTATCGTAGCTTTTGCAGCGGACGACTATCACGCCGTCACTGTCTTTTCCTATTGGCTGCATGGTTTTGAATTGATCACGGCTAGGGCAGTGGTGTTGCTTATGGTCTGAGCTCAGGCCTTTGCAGTTGGCGCACATGCTACCCTTGGGACGGTGGGTTATTTTCATTGTGTTTCCTGCGTGATAAATTTTGTAAAAATTTACCTACAAATTGCGTTGATTTTGCGTAAGCAATGAGTATGTCAGTATCTATTATTGGCTTTACTGGTTGGTATGGGTTTTCTTCATGAAAACTCACCGCTGGATAGAATGGTCTTGCTATTAATGATGTTTTCATAATTTACTCACTGTTTATTTAAGCCCGATAACATTTATGCAGTCGTAGTTAATTGTGTGCTTAAATAAATCGCTGCGCTTGTTAGCTGCCTCTTTAAGCTTGTAACCAGCATCCATGCAGGATTTGTAGTCAGAAAAAACAAGGCTGGTCATTGAGCTTTGGCCTTGAGAAAATATTGTAAGTAGCAATACCCACCCCATCACGCACCACCTAGTTCTGATAGAAGTTTCTTTGCGTTACTTAGTGCTTTTGAGTCCTCGTGAAACTCTAGTAGCTCTGCCAAAGCCTCACGCAGCCGCTTGTTTTCAGCAGCTAGTTCTTGTTCTGTTTCACCGGATAATTCCAAGATCTGCCGCGCAAGCTTGGCGGCCTTTCTTTTACTGAGTGAAACGGTTATTACATCAAACGGGTCATGAGCAGAAATTCCAATGTCACCATCAGGCATTAACATGCCGCAGACCTGAAAGCTCTCATCATCACTCTGATAAAATGCATCAGTTTCGGTTCGCATCTTTCTCACCTTTGATTTTTGATAGCAATTGCTTTGCCGTGTCATATGGATGGGTTCTTACTGCGTAACTCATTTCTGTTTCTTTGATCACATCTGATAAGCAGTTAACCAATTCAGAATTTTGCTGGCGGATATGGTTTAGTTCTGACGAGTCGGCGCGAGTGTTCCACTTATTTATTGCGTCACACTTTTGTTCAAAACCAACAGTTTTTGCTCCGCAAAGCCATACATTTGAACAAACAACACGCCATAAATGGTCAGGGCCAATGTATATTTTTGGCTCGCCACCACAAAACGGACAATTTTTTGAATCACCCATCACTCACCACCTAGCCCTGATAGTGCTGTATTAACAATACCAAACACTTCATCAATTCTATCGTTTAGATCACCAACATCTTCGTGGGTGTAATCTTCTGGCAGCTCGGGTGTTCTAGACTGCATTCGTTGAATTTTTTCAAGCGCCTCACGCAGCCGCTTGTTTTCTTCTGTTAGGCGGTCGTGGTTTTTAACCGCTAAAACAGCCGCTTCAACTTCTGGCCCAGTCAGAACAAGAGCACCGCGAAGGTGCAGGTTTTTCATTCCTTCTGAGCCAAATACTTCAGCCATTTTTATTTCCATAGTTGCTACTCCAATTTTTAAGATTCTTTAGGCCGCATCAATCCCTTGCGACATTTGCACTTTGAGTAGGCCGCGACGGTTTCGCCATGGCTGCGGAAATCATTAAAGGCAACCATGCTTTTCCTGCTCTTTTCATGCTATTGCTCACTATCAGTTTCGGTGTAATGGGTAAGTGCATCTTTCACTGTTTGTGGCCACCACTTACCGCCGTTCATTGTTTTAACGCGCTTGCGATTAAGCTCACGCGCTGCGCCAGACAAAGTGCCTTCCATGGTGTGAGCAAGCTCGACATGAAAGCGAACCTGCTTCCAGAACCGGTGACACTTTTGCTTATAGGCTTCGCCGCCGTTGGTTCCTTGGTTCATGGTCGTTCCTTAATGAGGTTCAGCTCTGCATACTTGATCGCCTTACTTGGCAGTCTTAGCAATTCTTCTGGGCAATTGTTTTCAGGCCATGGATTGCCATCGCAACCGCCCCAATCTGTGAATGTATCGCGAACGTAATGCATCAATGCTGATAATGCATCTTCATCAGACCACTCAGGTTCGTAATAACCATCAACGCAGCCAAAGCCAGCAATTCCGCTAGGTAGCATGTCTGGCTCTTCTGCTTCTCTGGTTTTTTGTCTCCAGTTTTGGTCTAGCGTGTTTTTATCCCAATGGTAATAGCGCGTTACTTCTGGTGGCTCATCACCTGCTGAGCTGAAAAACAACTGACTTTCAAGCTGTGGCTGAATCTTGATCATCACTGCCGCTGCGCGCTTGCAGAGCTTTTTAAATTGGCGTCCGTTCATGCTTCATCCTTACTTTTGGGGACAAAAATCTCACCGCTTTCAATTTTTTGCTCGATAACCGCAAAAACACCCTCGATGTGAGGCCTAAAAACCACATTTACTGAGCTCAACAGCTCGTTTTTGATTCCATCAATGAGTTTTTGCTGCTTTGATAGTGTCTCAATGGCGAAATTTATCGATTCAGTGATGGCTTTTGGCTCTAAACCTGTCTCTTCGAAGGTTCTTTGGTCCTCTCCTGTTCGATATTTTTGAAACGCTTTGAGTGTTGAGATGTGTTTTTGAAGGCTTTTAGATGAATGTGGCTGATTTGCTGCTTTGGTTGGTGGTGGAGGTGCTGGTGGCATATCTGATCCTTATTCCGAATGCATGCTGCAGTATATTTGACTATCTGGATGAGCATATTCCCAGATAATTTTTCCGCAGGTAGGGTAGTTAAAACGCTGCTTGCCTGTTGCTTTACTTCGGCGCTTTTGGCGCAAGCCAGTGATACCAGCCGCAGTGATCATCTTTCTTCGGTTGATGTTCTGCTTTTGGAAGGTTCGGCGTGCGATTTCGTCAGTGTGATAGCGCGGGACGAAGTAAAAATTCAGGTTTCCTTTTTTAACTTGAGGCTCAATTTCAGCGCTTGAGAATGTTTTCGCTTTGCAGTAGTCAAAATCAAAATGATTCACGTTGGCAAAAGCCAGATCATTGCCATCCCAGCATCGTTTTTTTACACAAACGTATTCGTCGTTCGGGTCTGTAAATTCTGGATAGGTTTTTATGACAAGCTGATCGTCAACTCGCCACTGAGAAAAAGCCTCTACATCATCCGCGCAAAGTGGGATTTCATCCTTATCTCTTAACCAACCTTTATCTACATCACGCTGCATTTCTTCGCGCGTATATACATGAGCGAGGTCGATATTCGTTGTATAACCAAGGCCGTCAATGGCCCAGAAAAGCACACTTGAACCAACGTAACCGTTGGTTTTGTAAAATCGGTTTTTCAAAGTGAAGTCCTCGCATTGCTTCAGTTTGTTGGGCAAAACTTGAATGGTGTTTGCTTGTTGCAATATTCACCGCAGAGTGCTGAGCTTGTTGCATCAATCACAAACTGCTCGTTACCTGCGTTCACGGCGATTTGGTGGATCCAGTCCCGAAGATTTGCGACCTTGTCAGTAGAGCGCTTTGCTTCAAGTGATTTTCTGATCGCGAAGTCGCGCATGGATTCGTTAGGCTCCATGTCTTGAAATACTTCGGCCAGCTCTATTTCTTTACTCATGGCTTTCTCCGGCTTGCTGTTGTTGAGGAGCTTCGTGCTCTGCGATGAATTCTTTCCATGCGCCCATGTGTGTGAATATCTTGTCTGCAACTTCATCTGATGGAGGGTTATCAATTGAGTTTGCAATCCAAGCGGCGGTGAGGAAGTGATTAGGGTTGCAATGTTTATCTAGAAAATCCCAATGAAGATCGGCAACTTCTTCTCTTATCTGCTCGTGCTTGCAAGGTGTTTTGGTTGTCGCAACAAAGGATTTTAAATATTCGCGGCCAGTGTTATCTCGCATGAGCGCGTAACAGGTTACTGACCACTTGATTTGCACCGAGCCAAGAGACTGGGCGAGAACTTTGGTGATACTGACTGGTTCACCCTGCTTTGAATAAACCAGCGTACCATCGACCATGTTAGCAACGAAAACCACATGGTAATTACTGAGGATTTTACGGGTTTGCATTGACTGTATTTTTATCAGCCTTGCTCTTTGGGTTTTGTGCATGGTCGGTGGGCTCTTTCATTAAGTGCGCCTCCTTGGCATCTAGTTTTGCCAAGATGACAATGGTTTCACGAAATTCTATTGGCTGTTCATTCATCCGATAGCTTTTGTTTAGGAATGCGTTTTCTGATGAACTCACAAGCACAAGGTTGGATGGTTCAAAGTTTGTCTTGTCGCCATCTAGGAACCGAACCTTATAGCCATCTGGGATGGGGCCAATTTCATTCTCATAAATCACACGCTGTTTGAGTTTCCACGTTTTTGGTTCGGCTACCTTTATTTCTACGTAGCCATCAATGTTTACTCTTTCTGAACCAACGGGCCTGTTGTTCTTGGGTATATTGCCTTTTTTGAATGAGGTTTTATTGGGCTTCATAAAACCTTTGCTTCCGGTGTTATGAGGTTTAAAGCCTTTTTCAAAATAGCCCGTTCTGCCAGATTTAAGCCGGTGATTTTTGATGAATGCCGTTACTTGCGCGACGGTGAATTGGGTTCCGAACTTTTCATTAATCTGCTGGGTGACTTCTTGCTTAACCCAGCGCTTATAACCTTGCTTAATGAAGGCGGCTTGTTCTTTGGTGAAAAGGCGATATCTACCAGCATTCATTTCACCAGATTTTCTGCCGCACTTTATGCCATGGTTGCTAATGAGCGCTTTAATTTGCGTTTGCGTTTTATTGAGGCAAAACTTTTGATTAAAGAGTTCAGTTACCTCTTGAACGCCATGCTTTTTAAAGGCTTTTTCGACAAAGGCAATGTGTTCTTGTGAGTAAACGAATCGCATGTTGTCACCTTAGCTATTTTTAACCTCAAGCATTTCTGGTGCGCTCTTTACGCCACCAAGCTCTAGCTGAGCCTCAAGAGCAAGCTTGCCGCCGCTGATGATTTCCTGAGCGATGGCTTTGACGGCCTTGCTTCGTTCGATCTCTTCTTTCAGTTCATCGCCTTTTAGGTCTTCATCCGAAAGGCGTTCTAACTGAGAGAACAAGTGGTTATTCAAATCAGAAAGTTTGTTTTTCATGTCACCCTCGCAAGGTTAAAAGGTTATTCCGCTTTGCCGCGGTATTGGTTGAAATTAGGGTTCTTTCTTCTTTTCATACCTGGTTCGTTGTTGGTAAAGAAGAAAGCGCCGTAATCAGGGATTTCACCATTCATGATCATCTCCATTTCTTTTTGAAGTTGGCGATCATTCATTCGCTTTAGGGTTTCAGCGCTGCGTTTATCTCTTGTTTGTCGAGATTGGCTGTTTGAGCTTTCAGTTGGACGGAGCGCCATTACTCCGTCAACGGCTTTTTGAATGTCCATAATTGACCTCAAATAAACTGACTTGCTTCTTTAGCAAACAGGTTAACGATTTCAGGTGTGAGGGTTAGATTTTCAGGGAGTTCGCGGCAAATACCCCAGCCGTATGCTTCGTTCTCAGGTTTTACGAGTGTTAGATTTCTCACTTGAGAGCAAGCGCTATTACTAAAGTAAGGTTTTGATACGGTGACTTTTCCAAAGTCTGTCATTACTGTTTCCACGGTAATCTCCTAGCTTTTTGACCTGATGGTTAAGCAAATCGAACGGCATCTTCAAACTTGATTAATAACCGGGTGTTTTCATCGTGTTCTGGTTGCTTCACGAGAAAAGTGGCTGGGCGGTGTTCACATACACCAGTGATTTCGCCAACCATCCCCCACAAGATGAGTTGTTCTCCATTTTGAAACGGAGGCACTGGCTTGTGTTCTTCACCCCAGCTTTTCTCTAAGCTCTGATAAGCGTGCTGAAGGTGGCCTATGACGTTATCGAGTTTGCTTAGGAAGGTTGAGCACACTGACCAGCCATCGTCCTCAAAGTCTTTGGCTAGTTCGTATTCATCGCTAGGCATGCTTAACTGCTTGAGTAAGCTCTGCTGAAGAGGGAAGCGCTCGCACTCTTCAAAGTCGCAATACTTTTCAGAGAAAAGAGTTTCCATCGCCATTTTGATGATGGTTTCTTTATCTTTTCGCCAGCTTGGGCGAGCAGGAATTTGCTCACCATTGGCGTTAAATAGTGGGTTCATTATTTTTCACCTTTAGGATGTAATCCTTAGCCATGGTTAACGGACCAAATTTGTGCGTCCTATAATGCTTCAGCATTTGGTCAAAGATTTGGTTCGCGAATGCATTTAAGTGAAATTCAATGGCCGCTTGTTTTTCAGCTTCTGCCTTCTCTAGTTTGAGGCGAAGCTCTGCAATAATTTGCTCGTTATTCGATGAGAAAGTCAGGGTTTCATTGTTCATTGGTCGTTGCCTCTCGTTGCTTCGTACTGATTCCAAGCTTCAAGATCTCTATTGGAAATGAAAAACTCTATATTCCCATCACCATGTTGATCTCTAGCGCTTCCGCCATATTTCGCGCCTGGGAAAGTAAACTTAGCTACGTTGGTAATCCAAGGGTGGCCACCATGGAAATGGGTAAAATTTAGGTCAGGGTGAAGCTTTTGAACCTTTTCTTTGAACTTCTCGAAATTCTCATTTCGCTCTGAAATTTCTTTCTCTCTGGCGCATTTGCACGAGCTATTGCAATAAACCAAATCGCCATCAATTTCCAATTCTTCAACTGGTGCTTCATCTTCATCGGTAATTTGCTTTCCGCAATGGCCGCATACAAACCACCACCCGGCATCAATAAGCGCTTTGGTTGGAACCTTTCCAGATTCTGCGTATTCATCAAACTCAGGCGAGCGATTGCAAACAAGGAAATCGAAATCCTCACCAAGCTCACCACTGCCAAGTCTGCGAGCTGCTAATCCATGATGATGAAATACAACGCATGCCTTACCTGCGTACTCATCAGTTACCGTCCATGCAACTTTTTTCTTGTCCATTGGTGTTTTCCTCGCAACAAAAAGCCCTCAATCGAGGGCTTGTTATTTGATGGTTAATCTCGCGGCAGTCCGCCTAGCGCATCAATCAGATGACTACAGAATGCGGTTAGCTCACCTGCGATGAGCGTGAAATCCGCATCGAGGCGGGCGGCTAGATCTTCGCGTGGGATATCGTCGTTCTGCTCTTTCAGTTCGTCGGCGAACTTCACGCGAGTGATTGCCATCGTATCTTTGAGCGTGAACTTGATTCGATCTTGCCAATCGATTGAAAGCGCAGTGACCACCTTGTTTTCTTCGATGTGCTTCTGGATGGATTCAGCGCTTAACTCTTCGTTTTTAAGCGTGACTTGCGCGCCCTTTTCGAGGATTGACTGCATAACCGCAGAATTGCCAATTGAGAAACCGCTTGGAACCTGAGCTGTTTTCACCCATTCAGTGAGCGTGCTATAAACTGAAACCGCAGGAATGAGCGGCACTACCGGCAAGCTGCCGAGTGTTTTACGCAGCATGGCAAGTGCATCTTCGGCTTTTTTGTGGCTGCTGGCATCGACAATAATCAGCCCTTGCGATGGCAGGATAAACAAGCTGGTGAAGCTTTCTTTTATAAGTGCCGTGGGTAAGATGTCGATGACGATATCTTCACGGACTTGCTCGCGCTCTTTTTTCTTGAGCGGTCGGCCTTCTTCGCGCTCAAGTTGCTCAACCTTTTCTTTCACCATCTTGGATATGATGGAAGAAGGAATAAGCTTTTCGCTCTTTTGCGCACGAATGAGGATGTTGCCGCCAGAGGTATGCGTTAGCATGCTTGATTTATCATACAGTGCAGGAACCCAGCCAGACTTTTGCTTGTCTTGACTGCCAAGCTGAGTGAGTTTGAATTCGCTCAGTAAGCTTTCCATCTTGTCAGCATCGAATTGAATGTCGCGGTTGACGCGGTAGATTAGTAGGTTTTTTGGAAACATGGTTAGCCTCAGCTCATTATCAGTAATACAAAAGCGAAAGATAGAGCCGATAACACAAGCCATTTCTTTGCTTGCTTGGCTAACTTATCCTCCAACTCAAAATCTTGTTCAGAATTCCATTTCATGGCGTTCACCTAAAAAATAAGCCCCAGCAAGTGGGGCGAAGTTTTGGCAAGTGAATATGGCGCCCCGTATAGGATTCGAACCTATAACCCTCTGATTAGAACTCAGATGCTCTATCCAATTGAGCTAACGGGGCAAAAACGCCCAAACATTCATTGGGCAAACGTCAGTTGGCTATGAAGTGTTGGGGGCACTTCTTAAAGAACACTGCTTGAATGCGCTTTAAAAAGCACCCTGATAACATGGTGAAGGTCATGGAGTTTTAGCTAAAAACGGTATTGATTAGCTGTTGGTGGCTTAACTGCTTTCGTACCATGTACGAATATGGGTCCACTTCCCTTTTGTGGTGTCGCTTTTTTATTGATGCAACATAGGCTTGAGTTACACCGGTTATTTCGGCAATTTCTCGGTTTGTGAGTTCTTTGCCGTGCTCAAGCCAGTGAATGTGGTTTTCATCGAGCAGCTTTAACACTTCGACTTTTTTCTGTTGGTAAAATTCGCGTGATTTTCTTTTCTTGGCGTTACGTTGGCAACCGTGCCCCCAGAACGAGATACTTACCTTTTTACGTGATGCGTATTGAGTAAGTGCAAATTCTGACTTATCGATGAATCCGGCCAGTACGCTAGCTGGAACTTTTCCAGCCCAAATATCGAATATTCTTTTCTGCTCTTTTGACCAAGCCATACTCAGTTATCCTTTGTGCTGATTAATTTTGAATTAGATTTAACGGTTACGCTGTCCGTTGCTTGCGCTGGAATCGCGATAAACGATCTAACCAACAAGCCGATTTCACAGTCTTTCCCGTTGTCATAACGATCACCAAGCAAGGAGGACTCGGCTCGTTCCGTTGTCATTTTACCTTCCGTCTACGTCCTTGAGGCTATGGAATAAGACTCAAGGCAAAGGCTTCCACTACAGGAGAAATGGCGCGGATTACGTGATCAACTTCGGTTTTCCGTCTATTGCAATGTCAGATGCTTTGTTCAGCGCTCTTTACTCCAAATCGATAGACATGAATTAAAGATAGGGAATGTTAAGAGCGCTGAATAAAACAGCCCCTAAGGGCTATTTTTAGGCTTAACGATTTGCCACAGGATAAGCAGCACGATAAGCATTATTGAAGCCTCGACGACAAAGCTAACAATCTTGCTAACTGAGTCGAACAGGGCAACAAATACACATAAAAACGCAGCCACAGCCGCTAATACTTGTTGCCGACTAAGCATCATTTCACCTAGATGTAGTTATCACGGTTTAGACCAAATGCGCGGCCAATTTCTTTGAGAACTTTCAATTCGTTCTCATCGATATTTCCATCCGCATCGGCGATTTCAATTGCGATGATGAAGGCTTCATCGCCATCGGTGAAAGCAACAAGAAAAGCACCAGCCACAATAGCTTCCATAAGATCGCGGTTTTCAACCTTGTGTAATGTTACCTTTGCTTGATCTGCCTTATTTTTAAATAATTCAAACATTTCGTTGCCTCTTTGGTTGTTTGTTTAAATTTGAAACCTCTCTAATGCAGTTTTGTTAGGCTTTGTCGGCCTTTCCTAACTCCGCTGTCCGACCAAAAAAGAGGTTTCAAATTGGCTCTGTTTCCAAAGCCTATTTGTGTTTCTACCTTACCGCCGAAACTAGGCGGAGCTTACTTACATATCGGGTCATCCTCACGGTTAAGCCATTCCAGCAAATGCAGCTTCCATTATCTGTAGGTTGCTACACCCGGTCGCCGTATTGGTGAGTAAGCGATTTCACTAGATTTGTGTTCCCCACTAGTGGAGCTTGGGGTGACCTGATTGCTGCACGTCATCAGAAACTGACAACCATACAATCTATCGTTCATGGTTCATGTTGTTAAAGAGCTAAGGCGCTTGCCTTGTGTGATTTAAATATGCCATTTCGGTATTATCTTGTAAATACCAAAATGGAATTATTTTTTATTGGCGTTATTTTTTGTGATTGATTTAACAAACTTGATGAGCATGAATAGGTAGGAATTTAATTGCTTATCATCAACAATTTTGAAGTAAGCTATTGATTGCAAATTGAACTGACGTAATGATCTGGAAACAGAAAAAACACTGTTATATCGAGGCATGAAATGCGAAAAAACAAATTCAGATTTATTTTACTCTTTGCCCTGAGCGCCCTTCTTCTTGGTTGTGCAGCAAAGCCACCAACTGAGGCTGAAATTGCATCAGCCAACTATGGCGCGGAAATATCTCAAGATCAGGCCGAGAATCTAGTTAAGGGATTCTTTCAGATTTACTTAAAAGATCCTGATTCGGCCAAGTATGTCTTCAGTAATGTTAAGAGAAATTACTATCAGCAATCAGCCATTTCTGGTGGAGAAGTGACTTATGGTTACACAATGCTTTTCAGCGTAAATGCAAAAAATAGCTATGGCGGATACCCTGGTGCAAAAACCTACATGGCATTCATGAGGGACGGCAAGCTGATTGCCATATACCAAGAAAGCAGAATTGGCGGAAAGCCTTCTTATAATGTTAGAGTTTTATAAAAAGCAAAACCCCACCAAGTTGTGGGGTTTGTTTTGAGTTACTCACCCAGAAACGGTAACGATTTTTATCCCAAGTTCTTGCGCTTTTTTCATCTTGCTAGTGATTTCAAAAGCCCCTGTATCCCCCATTATGAGCAAATTTATCTTTTTGCTTATGCCGTCAAAAACGTTAGAGCCTTTATCTTCAAGTATCTTTTTAAAGTCAGCTCTCGGAATGGGCAAAGTTCCAGTTATTGCAACATTCAAGCCATTAAGTCTGAGAGACTCAAGAACATCAACCATTGAAGCGACTTCTCTTTTTGACTCTTTGGGTCGTTTTTCGCTCTGCTTTTGTTTGGATATGGATTTGAGGTTTTGTGATATGTAAGGAAAGTCTTTTAGTAGAACTCTATCACCTGCATCAGTGATGATCGTCCAATCTGGTGCTATGTATCTAATATCTCCGTGCCTAGTATCGATAGCTCTTATCGATATTCCGTTCTTAGATATGGAAAGAGGTATCATCTGCCTCTCTCCATAATCAGACCAAGGGTTATCAACGGTTATCGCATCACCTTGCGATATGCCAAGTAGTTCAAAAACAGTCATTAGCTATCCTTGTGGTTTAGTGAAATCCACGAGCACAAGAACGTTAATTAGCTGTAATGCAGAACAACCTATAAAAGCCTTAATCTTGCATCAACGACAACGCCTATGATCTTGCAGCTCCCATTGATTGGAATCATCTGATAGGCAGGATTTAGCGGCTTGAGATACTTCTGGCCTGCGTCGATCACTAGCTTTTTGAAAGTGGCTTCATTCACATCGGTGAGTTTAGCCACAACAAGAGAGCCGTTCTGGTAGCTTTTCTCTGTATCAACCAGAACAAGCGCACCATCAGGAATACTAACGCCAGATGGAGCCGTCATTGAGTCTCCTTCCACCTTTAGCCAAAAGCAGCGATCACTGGTTCTTTCGGTTGTCTCGTACCACTGTTCAATCTCCCTCACTTCATAAGGCTCGCAAGCTTCAGTCCATGCGCCAGCTTGAACGGAGCTTAGCAATGGGAATGAGCGTTGGTAGCTTAATTCAAGTTCAGGTTTTGATACGTTTGCCCAAGCCTCGCTTGGATACTCGACAAAGCCGTCAGAATTCAACATAAGCTGATCTAGACCTACACATTTCATGATTTTTGCGATTGTGTCTAAGTCTGGCTCTCTTTTTTTATTCAGATAGCGAGCAATTGAGGCTTGAGTTAGCCCCATCTTTTCGGCAAGCGCATCTTGCGTCACGCCTATCTCTTTCATTCTGGTTTTAACCAGATCGTTCCAATTCATTTTCATTCCTAAATTATGCCACATCGGAATTAGAGCTAAACGACCGATTCGGTATATCTCTATTGCTGTTTACATTCCAATTTGGTATAAAAGAGCAACAGCGGAGGGCTTATGAACCAAATCAAACATTACAGAAATTCCATTGGTGCAACTCAGAAAGAATTGGGATACCTAGTTGGCGTTGGTCAAAGCGCAATTGATCGCTATGAGTCTGGAGCAAGGAAGCCTTGTGTAAACCAGTGCTGGAACATTGTTAATGCCCTAAAAGGCTTGGGCGCTAAGTGTGAGTTTCAGGACGTGTTCCCTAACCCAAACACTGACGTTCTTTCTGAACCGCAAACAAATACTACCGCTAACCGGTAATCCCCGTAACCACCAGCCAAGGCCAAGTTACTGAAATGTTTGAGCGTGACCAAATTAAGAACTGCGAATTGGAGCTTGATGCCCCGAGAGAAAAAGAAAAGGCGTTAAGCCGGACAAACGACTTAACGCCCTAGTGAAAGTTTCTTGCGAGGAATTTTCACTTACCAAACAACACTGATATGAGGATTGGCAATGAAAAGATTAACACTAAAAGCTCGAATTGTGAAACAGCAATGGCATTACTTTGTTGTTGTTGGTGGTCAGTTTAAAGAAGTTAGCCGCGATTACGTTAAGGCTGTTTATGAGGGTGTGCTGTAATGTCTGATTTTATCGCTTCGGATTTATCTCCATCAGAGAAAGACGCTTGGGCAACTCCAAACTGGCTTTTTAACGCTATCAACGTTGAGTTCTCATTTGCTTTTGATGCTTGTGCCAATGAATTGAATACCAAGTGCCCGTTATTTATTTCTGAGGAAATGAATGCGCTTTCTATTGAGAATTGGGCTTCTGTTTTTGGTTTTAGCAAGCCTAACTCTTTTGCATGGGTTAACCCGCCCTACTCTCGCGGAATGATCAAGTCATTCATGGATAAAGCTTATGAACAGTGCGTAAAAAACAAGATCGGATCTGTTCTGCTTGTTCCTGCTACACCGGACGCTAACTGGTGGCCGGAAAACGCTACGGAAATTCGCTTTATTGTTGGCGGTCGCATCTCTTTTGTTAACCCCATTACGCACCGCTCAGTTAACGGAAATACCAAAGGTTCTGCACTGGTTATTTTCAACCCTAATCATCTTCACATGCCAATGGTTACTCGCTACGTAAAGCGCGATTCACTTCGTGCATTGGCAGACGGCCATGCGGAGTAGCTTTATGCGTTTTATCTACGAATACCAAGGTTATGTTGGACTTGATGCAATCAGTAAGGCTTTTGGCGTTTCTAAGCAAACGCTCTCTTACCGCATGCGCTTTCAGGGTAAGACTCTCCACGAAGCGATTCACACTGAAAAGAACACCCAAGCGAGAAAGCGCAAGAGCAAAAAGGCTGAAGCTAAGTCTGGTAAAAAATTGGCATCTGTTCGCTTTCCTTGCGAACTGCATCAGCTTTGGATGCTTTCTCTGGGGATGGAGGTGAATCGTGGCTAGATTGTTTGATGCAGTTAGAGAGCTTTCTGGTCAGTCCTCTGCGATTAGCATTCCTAGACCTTACATCAAATTTTGCGAAGGCAATCATACTCATGCTGCTGTTTTGTCTCAGCTTGTTTTCTGGTCTAGCACCAAAGCTAACGGAGAGTGGTTCTACAAAGCTAACGATGAGTTGGCTGATGAACTGTGCCTTTCTGTCGATCAAGTTCGTTACGCAATTAGACAGTTAAAACAGCGCTTGGGCGAAGTGATTCAAACCCGAGTTAAGAAGGCGAATGGCGTTCCTACTTCTCATTACATGATTGATGGTGATCGCTTGGTTGAATTGCTGTTCCCTGAAACCACGCAAGATTCCCAAATGGATTCGGTAAATTTACCGAATGGAAACGGTAATATTACCGAATGGAACTGTGAAAATTCCCAAATCCATGGAAGTGGGAAAATTACCGAATCCATTAACAGATCCAAACCATATACAAACAAACAGATCACTGAATTTGTTCCGAGCGAGCTCGAAACCGACAAGCCTGCGGAACCTGTTTTGTTTGAAATCCCACTCAAGGGCAAATCAAGCATTCACGGCGTGACTCAATCTGAGTTGTTTGAGTACCGAGAGCTTTACCCGGCTGTGGATGTTGCTCAGCAAATCCGAAACATGATCGGCTGGTGCAAGGCCAACCCTACTCGACAAAAAACCGCGCAGGGCATCAAGCGATTTATTCACGCATGGCTGAGCAAGGAGCAAGACCGTGGCCGTGTAGCGCCAGCATCACAAGCGACAAGTGCACCGGATGAGGTGCAAAAGCTCAAGGCGAAAATCCGCCAGCTTGAGATCGACATCAACTCTGAGAACGCCGCGCTGTTGCGTTTTAAATCTCACAAAAACCACGCCTCAGAAATCGCGGCCAGTTCTTGTCAGCGCAAGCTCAACGAGATGCTGCAGCAGCGTGAGGCTTTGTTGGCTGAACTATCGAGGGCTTAGGAATGAGCGAGATGCAATTGATTGAGTTGATGCAGTCACGCCGAAAAACTTGGAGCCACGCAGAGCTGTGCAAGACGTTGGGGATCCATGTTTGTGACTTGGTGAAGATGACCGAAAAAGCGAAATCAAAGGGAGTGAGTCTCCGCAAGCTGGTTGGTCAAGGTGAAAAAAGTAGATTCTGGGTGGAGGTTTAAATGTTCGCAGTAATGACACAACAAGAAGTGACCATGAGCAGCCGAGAAATTGCAGAGCTGACAGGTAAAGAACACAAAAACGTTCTGGCTGATATTCGTAAGATGCTGGTTGAAATTCAATCGGCTGAAAAGTCAGCCGAATACATCGACGGCAAAGGAAGACCTCAGCCGGTGATTTTACTCAACAAAGAAGAATCACTTTGCTTGGTTGCTGGTTACAGCGCTGCGCTAAGAATGGCGATCATCAAGCGTTGGCAAGAACTGGAAAACGCTAACCAGTTTCGCATTCCTCAGTCATTACCTGAGGCACTACAACTGGCCGCTGATTTAGCAAAGCAGAACGAGCAAGTGAGTCGCCAACTGGCCATTGCTGCGCCCAAAGCTGAATTTGCCGATCACATCGCATTAGCTAAGCGCGGCGTGTTGTTGGGCCAGTTTGCCAAATCAATTGGCTTGGGTCCTGTCACTCTATTTCGCATTATGCGCGAGTTGAAGATCCTGATTCCTCAGGGCCAGAGCTACAACATTCCCTATCAAGAGTTTATCGATCGCGGTTACTTCACCATCAAGCAAGGCACTTTTGAGACTGGCGAAGAAACCAGAATCAGCAACACGCCGTTAATTACAGGCAAAGGTGAGATCTGGCTGCAGAAGAAGCTACTCGATGCGGGTTACTTAAAGGCGGTGGCGGCATGTTGATCATTAGAGTGTTACCAAACAGCAAAGCCGTAGATGCACTGGTGATTTGTCATCAGCACAAGCGCATTTATCGCCACGAAGGCAAAGAGTATTGGGTTAAGTCATTAGTTGTTAACGGTGCAGGAAGAAGCACAAGAATTCAGGCTCAGTTAGAGCCGGTATGGTGAAAGATATGAAAAATCCACGTTTTATTTTGATCATTGCGATAACGCTTGTGGCGCTTGTTTCGGCTGTGCTGTTTATCTCTTCAATGGATGCACCAAGCACAACTAATGGCTTGCTGATGTATGCCTCGTTCTGCTTGTCGTTCTACCCTCTTTGGCTAAGCGCTAGCCAAGAACGCTCAGAGTTTGGCGGTAGTTGGGAGGATGCTGAGTGACTGATTTTATCAACAGCTTCATTAGCGACCTACTAAACCAAGTCAATGATCTGAGCTTTGGTGATCTTATCCAGTGGTGGATTTCTTACTTGATCGGTTGCTGGGTTTTAACTGGCATGGCAGATGGGTTCGCCGCTAAAAAACGCTTTGATATGCAAGCAGAAGAAGCCGCCAAACTTGAAGTTTCGATTCCGTGCATACAACATTGCTTACTCGATGGTTTCAGAAGTCGTCAATGGCAATCCTTATGTTGCACAGGCCATTAGAGACAAGATCGTTAATGCCTACCAACGCGGAGAGTCAACACTATGAGTTTCTTAGTTAAAGAAATGAAGTCAAACAGAGCCTCTTGGAATTACAGACACAAAGTAGACGATGAGATAAAGCGTTACGAAGAAGAGCGCGGCATAACTTTGGATAGAGAAGAAGTATTAGATTTCCTATTTGGAAACTTCCGCGATAGAGCAAGAACAAGATTAGATCTTTATCTTTTATCGCCACCGGATAAAACAGTTGTTCATCGTCTTAATCAATTATGGGCATTTCCACTGACGTTTATTCTCTGGCCTTTCCGTTATGTTCTCTATGGCGATGCTGGCTGGACTAATAAAACCAAAATGGGAAGGTTTATTTTGAAATGTTGCGGTTTTGATGAGGATTAAGCTTTGATTAATTTCACCATAGGCTGTGACCCAGATTCAGAAGCGCACGGCGTTGCGATCTACAAGAACGGAGCTCTTATTGAGCTCCACAACCTCAACCTGCTTGATTTCATGGATAAGCTCATCGAGCTAAAAGCGCTTGGTGACATTCATGTGCATATCGAGAACCTAAACGGTAACAAAGCGGTTTGGCACGGCAAAGACCAGAACAAAAAAGCCTACGGCATGACAAGTCAGAACGTAGCCAAGTGCAAACAGGCACAAATTGAAGTTGAGCGAATGCTGACTAAGTTGGGCATCCAATTCACTCGCCACCCTGTTAGCAGTGCTTGGAAATCTCAAGAAGCCAAAAAGCAGTTTGAGCTTGCAACCGGATGGAAAGGCAACAGCAACGAAGATAAACGAAGCGCGGCCTACTTTGGATTTATTGGCTGCGGCAATCAAAAGGCACTCAGCTTGTCGATTTGTCAGCCATACGTAGCAAAGAAAAAAGCGGCAGGCGTTGTGAAATGAAACTCACCGAAATACTAAACAAAGACGATTGGGCAATGATCAACTGCTGCATGGATGTACTAACACCAACCAAATTTAAGCAGGTAAAAGCCCAAGCCATGGAAAAGGCCGCATTAGCTGCAAGCCTTGAGCCCGAACTAAAAAAAGTGAACGCAGCCAGAAGAGCAATAAATCAAACTTTTCTATCTGCGCTAAAAGATGCCGGAATTGAAAACTGGCGCGAACTGGTAAAGCAAAGAAAAGAGAGTGATCGCAAATGAAGAAGATATACATCGCAGGACCCATGACCGGCTTACCAGAATTCAACAAGCCAGCATTTTTCAAACGAGAGTTTTCACTTCGATGCGATAACTGGATAGTGCTTAACCCAGCGATACTTCCAGATGGGTTACAGCATCACGAATACATGGAGATTTGCTTACCCATGGTGAGAGTCGCTGATGCGGTTTTCATGATGGAAGGTTGGGAGAACTCTAAAGGCGCCAATATGGAGCATGACTACGCCAAGGATATTGGACTGGAGATTATCTACGAATGCTAGTGTTGCAGCCATTCCTACAACCTGACTTGGGTATTGTGATGTTTAAGCCAGGTAAAACACTGCTGACAGAGTTGGTAAAAATGAGTCAAGGTAATCGCCTTGTGCTCATGCCTCTCCCTGATGATCTAGTGACAGTGCCAAGTGGAAAGCTAAACAAGCCGATCTTATCATCGAGTTATAACCAAGATGATCGCTTGCTTGATGGTTGCTTGATTGACTTCTTTCTTGATGAAGAAGTGCAGCGCAGATTGGGCGGATTAAAGCATTGGGTTGAGCTTATCCCTCACTGCCAGTTATCCGATGGTGAATACTGTGACAAAAACCTCACCACCCTATCTACAGAAAAAGGAATGGTGAAATGCTGTTGGCATCACGACAACCAAGAGCGCCGCGAGCCTTCAAGCCATGCAAAGCAAGTCGCTGAGAAAAACGTGATCCTTTGGGCGGAAGAGCGCATAAAAGCCAGCCTGAAACTGAACCGAAAACCATCACTTCACGAGTTATGCTGGTGGACGGTATTAAACGGCCTGTATGAAAAGCTCCCTCAAGTCATCTTAGAAAAAGCGTTGGGCATTCGCCAAGAGCAGAAAGTCGATCAATACATGGTGAAGATGGATAGAGACGATCGGCTATTCTTCGATGCTCAGCAATCGCTTAACTCTCGCGTGTCGGCTATCGAGCTAACTGTCGATGATGAGCCACCAGCCATGTTTATGGCCAGACCAAAAGAAAAGACATGGCACAGTGAGAAGTATTTGAAGTTTGTGCGGTCGCTTCCTTGTGTGATAACCGGAAAGACTACTGATGTGGTAGCGCACCACTTGATCGGCCATGGAGAAGGAAAGATGGCAGGAAAGTCACACGACCTGTTCACGATACCGCTACACACAGATGAGCACCGCAAGTTTCACGACGACCCCAAGGCATGGGAAGCTAAACACGGCTCTCAGCTTTACTACGTTAAGCAGACGATAAAGAAAGCGTTGGATTTGGGTGCTCTGTGTTAGAATTTAGGAAGTTAAATTGCGAGGATTAAAAATGTCAAAAAAAGAATATAAATTAATTGGCGGTCCAAGGGATGGACAGTCAATATCCGTCATTGATGGCATGGATTACTTAGAATTCATTATTGAAAACGACCACCGATCATTGGGGGGGCGGATTTCCAGAGAGAATAGAGGTGTGTGAGAGAGTAAGCTACAGAAAAACAAGAAATACATTGGGTGATTTTGTTTATGTTTTCTTGGGGTGATTAATGTTTAGCTTCTTTAAACGCTTTATCAATAAGAAAAACCAGAAAGGCAGTGGGTATCGAGTTTTCAAGGTTAGTGCAGGCAATGGAAACTCATTTGTTTATGAGCACGTTGCTGATAGCACAAACTTCAAAGAAATCGGTATCTAGAATTTTAGAGTTTGTTTCTTTATTGAAAAAGTATACACTCTTGACTGTCAAACCAAAGATTCGACTCGGTTACTCTCGGGTTAGAATTATCCTTAGTTTTAGTTTGGTCGCTCAACTAAGGAATCCAATTAGCCCCTTTCCGTTTTCAGTGGTAGGGGGCTTTTTATTTATGTTAACTAAATCTACTGTTGATTTTTTTTTTGACCAAGCCTCTCTGAGCTATATTAACCTCGTTACTTACTAGCGAGGTTTTTTTATGGGCTTAGTTGTGAATCTTGAGCATTGGCCGATGCCTGCTGCAATTGCTTTGGCAACCGAAGGTGTAAGAGCAAATTATAACTCTGGTTGCGGTGGCGGCGGTTTCGGCGCAGCAGATAGAGAAATGGCTTGTAAAATCGATGGTGCAAAGATTCTGTCAGTGATCGATGCTATATCACATACCGATCAGCACTTGGCTGACTGGTGTCTGTTCGCTTACGCTTCGCCGGGATGGAACTCTCACAAACTAACCGATCGGCTCATTGAGCATATTGCTGCCGATTGGGTTTTCGTCCATCACGAAAAAACGGGTGAATTCATCCAGAAAAGAACCTACAGCAAGATAGTTGCTATTATTCCTCTTATCGCTGGTGGACTCGCTTTAGAGCAAGCAAGCGGCGCTTGTTCTGATGTATGCCGTGGTGAACTGGTTTACAACCCAGCAGCAACCAAGGCCGCTATCATACATGAGCTTGTTCATTATGATTCTGAGCTTGCTAGCGATCAGTCAATCAGCTTTTTAAAGTCTCGCGCTCGTTATTACCAGAGTCACTGGGATAGAATTGAGCAGCACATAGATACGATAAGAAGCTTGCTGGTTTGCTACGATAAAGCCGCTCAAACAAAGTTCAAAAAACTGCTTGAAAATAAAATGGGGGCAAATTAATATACAAATATCTAGTATGGATTATTGCGCCTAAATAACAGAAACCGCCTCGAATGGCGGTTTTTTCGTTTCTAAAATCCAATCCCACCCAAACTAAAAAACAGGACACTCCTTCCGGGGTGGAATACTGCATGAATGAAAAACTTACTAGCAACGTCTCTTACGGCTGGAACTGGCTAATGGCTTTTTTCGGCTCGGTATCCACTGACGCGTGGACGGTTATCATCGCTTTTATCGGCATGGCGTTAACTGCCTACATCAACCACTATTGGCAGAAGAAGCGATTTATCGCGGAGTTTGGCAATGAGCAGCAAGGTTAGCGGTTTAACTCGGGCGCTCATTGCTTCAGGCGCTGGCGCTATCGCTATCGCGGCATCAATGATTAAACCGCTTGAAGGCATTGCGTACGTCCCATACCGCGATGTAGTAGGCGTGCTTACTGTCTGCTGGGGAACAACTGGACCTGACGTTATAGAAGGAAAGGTTTATACCAAAGCTGAGTGTGATGCTCTATTGCAGCGCGATCTTAAATCGATTGAGCGGCAAATACTGCCGATGATAAAGCCTGCACTGCCTGAGCCAACCAAAGCAGCGCTTTACTCTTTTACTTACAACGTTGGTGTTGGCGCGTTCTCTCGCTCAACGCTACTTAAAAAGCTTAACGCTGGGGAAATGACTCAGGCTTGCGATGAGCTTAAGCGTTGGGTTTACGCTGGCGGAAAGAAGTGGAAAGGCCTAATGAATCGTCGAGAGATAGAGGAAGAGGTTTGCAGCTTGGCGTTCAAGTCTGTTGAGTTGCGCTTAAAGAGCTATATCCAGCTAAAGGATGAAGGTCTCAATGTTGATGAAATTGAAATTTATAACGTTGGCCGCGTTAGTGATTTCTCTTATGGCGCTACTGGCGCTTTTTCTTTCTGAGCGAGCTGAGCGTTTAAAGAGTCAAGGTGATCTTGCTGTTGCGGTTATCGAGCGTGACAACATCACATTAGAAAGAGATGTCCTGCTTGATGTTATCCACCAGCAGAAAGGAAAGATTGATGAATACAGTCGACTCAGCAAAGCAGCAGCGGATGAGCTCAAAAAAGCCAAAGATGAAGTTGATAGTCTTGGCAATGCTCTTCGCGATCAGCGCAAGCGGCTGCTCGTCAAGGCCAGATGTCCAACAGAAGTGTCCGGTGGTGATTCCTCCGGAAGCGTGGGCGATGCAGGAGCCGCACAACTTAACGACGCAGCTAGAGAAGATTATCTACGTCTCACAATGATGATGGTAGAGAACGAGAAGCAGACTAAGTATCTGCAGGATTACATCAAAACCCAGTGTATAAGGTAATTTATGAAAGAACTTTTAAATTTCGGACAGGCGCTTGAAGCGCTAAAAAATGGCAATAAAGTAGCTCGGCTTGGCTGGAATGGGAAAGGTATGTGGTTGATCCTGACTCCAGGACGGGTTGTTGAAAATCTGGAACCAAATAGTTTTTACGAAAAGTCTGGTTTTGAAGCGCCTGTAACCATTCTTGGTCATATTGATATGAGAGCAGCTGATGGCTCAATGGTTGTTGGTTGGTTGGCTAGTCAAACGGATCTTCTTTCTGATGATTGGTTTGTTATCTAATGACCAATAAACGCTACTTAAGAGACAGGAACCTGCGCAAGAGCGGTAACTCGTTCAAGAACTTCCCATGGAGACGCTAAGAGTCTTTCCTTTCGCTACCGAAGGGCTTTTATTTCTCCGTTGATGATGGAGGTGATCTATCTTGACGGCCGGAATAGACGGAAGTGCAGCAAGCCAAGCCGTGAGGCTTCGCGAGTTGTGCGATTAAGTTAGTTATTCAAAGCAATCAGGAATGAGTGTTTTGAATAAATAATTCAATGCCAATGAATCGCGCTGTAAGCGATTCTGATGCGTTTAGCTTAAAAGCTTCATAGCGCTTTGGATGAAAAAGAAATCGGCGATTTAGCGCCACACGCGAAACATAATCGACACTTCCGCAAGGGGGAGGGTGGGTCAAAACCTCCCCACCCCTACCGAATTGACCGCGCCATCCAGTCAATTTTCACACCCGCGAAAAATAAAATTTAAATCGGCAGATTTTTCCTGTCGGTTTTTGGTGCGTTTTTCGAGATCTCACCACCTGTGGATAACTTTCGAGATTTTTATGGATACAGAATTAGCTAAGAAAATGATTGCGAGAGCAGATGCGGATAATCTTCATCCAGATCATGAAATGAGAGTTCTTGCGGCCAAGTTTGAATTTGCTGCAACAAAACTAGATCGAGAAGACGGAGCAAAAAAGATGCTGGGTTGTTGGGCCAGAGCAAAGCGATGCTGGAGCAATTACACTGGCGAGCCGTTAATTTAAATCGGAGTTCATCAAATAACAAAAGAAGAATGCATATTGAATTGGCCAGGAAGGTTAAAATTTTTTGTCGATGGAATTGAAGTGAATTACGTTTTTTACGCAAATACCGCTGAAGGCATTGTTAAATATTATCCACATCCACTTTCATTAGAAGAAGGCTCGGATGAATTTCGCACTGAAACTCTGAAAGGCATAGTCAACGTGGAGTTCAGCATATGATATCAACTTGCTCTGGTTGTCAGCGCCGCCGAGAGTGGTTACTAAAATGGGGTAAAATTGCCAATGAGCGAATCAAAAAAGTCATTACTGATCGCAAAGCTAAATCAGAATCTGAAACTTCAACAAATGGAAGAGATTCATGATTACCTAAAGAAGCATGTTGAATCTTTAGGCATGGATTTGCTTGTGGTTGGTCCGCAAGTAGATACTGAATTTCACCAGCCAATATCAGAACTCGTTGAAGCCATCAAAAACCAAACCGAAGCGATCAACAATCTGGTTGGTAGCAATATCGCCATTCTTGATGAGCTGCTTGCTCAAGGCGAAGCGGAGCCTAATGAATTGGATGATGACCTGCTTGCCAATCCGCAAAGCTTGGATTAACCCATGCCGCGCAGAATACAAAAACCCTGCCGATTAAAAACCTGTAACGCCCTCACCAGAAACAAAAACGGATACTGCGACGAACACGCAGAGCACGACGTTGGCTGGAAAAGAACGCAGGACAAAAAAGGCAGTTCATCAGATCGCGGTTATGGATACTCGTGGCGCATATTAAGAGCAAAAATTCTTGAGCGTGATGCCTATCTCTGCCAAGAGTGCTTGAAAAATGGCGTGATCACCGCCGCTACTGACGTAGACCACATCATAAACAAGGCTTGTGGTGGAACGGATGCAGAATCAAACCTGCAATCACTCTGTAAACCCTGCCACAAAGAAAAAACACGGAGCGAATCCAGAAGGTAGTTTTAATGGCTGGAGTAAAAAGTCGATCAGGCAGGCCCCCAAAGCCAACCGAAAAAAAACTGCTAGCCGGAAATCCCGGAAAGCGCGCTCTCAACAAAGATGAGCCAAATTTCGATTTAGTCACCAACATTTCTTGCCCTTATTGGATGGGCAAATACGGCAAAGCACTTTGGGAAACAGTAGTTCCAATGCTTTGTAAGGAAAAGGTACTTTGCGCAACCGATGTGCAAAACCTAGAGGTTTACTGCTCTGCCTATGACCAGTTCCGAAAGAGCGAAGAGCTGATCAAGCAAATGGGCTTAGTTGTCACCGGTGCAACAGGCGGGCCAGTAAAAAACCCTGCTCTAACATCAAAAAACGAAGCCATAAAACAAATGGCCAGCTTTGGTGGCATGCTGGGATTAGACCCATCCAGCCGTCAGAGACTTACTGGCGGTAAGAAAGAAGGCAACAGTAACCAGTTTGAAGGTCTTTTATGAGTAAATACCCCGCTTATGATCAGGCAGAGAGATTTGCTAAACAGATCATCGCTGGGAAAATACCCTCATGTAAGTACGTCAAACTCGCGTGTCAGCGCCATTTTGATGACTTGGAAAGCTCCAAGAAAAAAGATTACCCATACAAGTTTGATAAGGCCGAAGCTCAGCGCCGAATCGACTTCATTGAGCTACTACCACACACCAAAGGTGAGTGGGCGTTTAAGCGTCAATTACTCACGCTTGAGCCGTGGCAGAAATTCGGCATTGCCATGACGTTTGGCTGGAAAAGAAAATCCGATGGCATGCGCCGCTTTCGAGAGTCGTATTGGGAAGTTAACCGCAAAAACGGAAAATCCGCGATTGCCGCCGGCGTTGGGCTTTCCTGCTTTGTTCAGGATCGTGAGTTTGGTGCCGAAGTTTATTCCGGTGCAACCACCGAGAAGCAAGCTTGGGAAGTTTTCCGCCCTGCGCGATTAATGGTAAAGCACACTCCCCTGCTTTCTGAGGCAGCAGGCATCGAGGTTAACGCCTCGAACATGAACCGCCCATCCGATGGTGCGCGTTTTGAGCCAATCATCGGTAATCCGGGTGACGGTGCATCGCCGTCTTGTGCGCTGATTGACGAATATCACGAACACGACAGCGATAACCTATACGCCACCATGCTCACGGGTATGGGTGCGCGTAAACAGCCGCTCATGCTGATCATCACCACGGCGGGGGCAAATATCGAGGGTCCTTGTTACGACAAGCGCCGCGAAGTGATTGAAATGCTCGAAGGCCTAGTGCCGAGTGATGAGCTGTTTGGCTGGATATGGACGATTGACGAAGATGACGACTGGAAAGACCCAGAAGTCCTTGCCAAAGCAAACCCCAATATTGGGGTTTCTGTTTATAAAGAGTACCTAATCAGCCAGCAGCAGCGAGCGATCAAGCAGCCGCGATTTACCAACCGGTTCAAAACCAAACATTTGGGTATTTGGGTAACCGCGAAAACCGGTTTCTTCAACATGGCTCAGTGGGAAAAGCTCAAGGATCCTACTCTCACGCTTGAGCAGTTTGAGGGACAACCTTGCATCCTGAGTTTCGACTTAGCAAGAAAGCTGGATATGAACAGCATGTCTCGCATTTTCTGGCGAGATATCGACGGCAGGCGTCATTACTACAGCGTAGCGCCTAAGTTCTGGGTTCCAGAAGACACGGTTTTCGACAATGACAACCAGAAGTTAGCGGAAAAATACCAGAAGTGGGTAAACCAAGGCTTGATGTATGCTACGGACGGCGCCGAGGTTGATTATCGAGAAATACTCGAAGAGGCCAAAGAAGCCAGCCGAATCAACCCTGTACTTTCATCGCCCATTGACCCATTTGGCGCAACCAACTTAGGTCATCAGCTTGATGATGAAGGCTTAGAACCCATCACCATCGTTCAGAACTACACGAACATGAGCGACCCAATGAAAGAAATCGAGGCGGCGATCGCGTCAGGCCGATTCCACCACGATGGCAACCCAATCATGACTTGGTGTATGTCAAACGTGATCGGCAAATACCTACCCGGTAACGATGATGTGGTTAGGCCAATCAAACAAGGCAATGACAACAAAATCGACGGCGCAGTAACGCTCATTATGGGTGTCGGAAGGATCATGGTTCCAGCAGGTGATTCTGACGAAGATTTTATGAACGCAATAATGGACCCCATTTTCTAATGAAAATCGCAATCATCGCATACCTCATTTTCGCTCTAGCCGGTTTGGCATGCTTGGTTTCAGGCGTTTACGTATTGCAAGGCAAAGGCTATGCACTCTTAGCAGCAGGCGTTGCATTTCTTGCCATGTCGCTTTTTATGAGCCGCGCGCTTCGGGTGCAAAGCGGCCAACAACCAAAACAACCACCCAAAGGTGACTAATGAGTAAGCAAAAATCATTTTTCGACGTCATTAGTCAGTCCATCACAACCCCTTCCGCCTCGCTCTCCGATTGGGCAGGAAGAAGCATTGGTTTAAGTGATGGCGATTTCTGGTCGCAGTTCTTGGGCTTTCAATCGACTAGCGGCAAAACCGTAAACGTCAACAACGCCATGAAGCTCTCAACGGTGTGGGCTTGTGTGCGATTAGTTTCCACCTCCGTGGCAGGTTTGCCGTTTGGCGTTTACAAAAAAATGCCGGACGGCGGCAGACAGCCAGCGAAAGAAATTAACGTTTACGACATTATTCACAACAGCCCAAACGAAGACATGACCGCCTTTCAGTTCTGGCAAGCGGTTGTGGCCTCCATGTTGTTATGGGGTAATGCCTACTGTGAGATCCACTGGTCAGGACGAACACCTATTGCGATTGATTTCTTGCTGCCAAGCCGGATCACGTTGCAAGAAGATAGCGCGGGCAGGCTGCGTTATTACTATCAGCCTAAGAAGGGCCCACGCCGCGAAATCCTGAAAAAGAACATGCTGCACATACCTGCGTTTACACTCGATGGCAGGATCGGCCTTTCAGCGATCAACTACGGTGTAAACGTTTTTGGTTCAGCGCTTTCTGCTGAAGATGCTGCAAATTCAACCTTCAAAAACGGATTGATGCCAACGGTAGCTTTTAAAGTTGATCGAGTACTGAAAGAGGAACAACGCAGCGCGTTCAGAAAGTATGTAGAAACCATTACTGGCGCCCTGAATGCGGGCAAATCGCCAGTTCTTGAGCAAGGTGTTAGTGCAGACAAGATAGGAATCCCTCCTGCGGATGCTCAGCTTCTTGAATCACGTTCATTCAGCATTGAAGAGATTTGCCGCTGGTTTGGCGTGGATCCTGCGATGGTGGCTCACGGCTCAAAAGACTCAAACTGGGGTACAGGGTTAGAGCAAAAGCAAATCTGGTTCTTAACCTTCTGCATCAGCACCTTTACCAACTCCATTCAACAATGCGTCAACAAAAAGCTGTTAACACCAGAGCAGCGCGTCAGTTATTACAGCGAATTCTCCCTTGAGGGCTTCCTGAAAGCAGATAGCGCGGCGCGTTCGGCTTTCTACAGCTCGATGACGCAAAACGGCATCTACACCCGAGACGATTGCCGAGAAAAAGAAAACTTGCCGAGAAAAGGCGGAAACGCCGACAAACTCACCGTGCAATCAAACCTAGTTCCGCTCGATAAGCTTGGCGAATCAAATCCAAGCCAAGCCGCCAGAGCAGCTCTACAAAGTTGGCTTGACAATAATCAGGAGTAGCTATGCCAATTAATCTGAAAAACTGGCTGATGAAGTCAGGCCAAATGCACAGCGACATTAGCCCGAAAGCGCTGGAAATGTGGAACCCAGCAATCCGCGCAGAGGGTTACGACTCTGAAACCACCATCACCATTTACGGTGTGATCGGTGAAGATTGGTGGACTGGTGAAGGCGTAACGGTAAAGCGCATTGATGCAGCGTTACGAGCAATCGGTGATAAGCCAGTTACCGTTTACATCAACTCACCAGGTGGCGACATGTGGGAAGGCATCGCCATTCACAACCGACTGCAAGAACACTCGCAAAAAGTCACCATCAAGGTGATTGGCATTGCAGCTTCCGCCGCTTCAATCATTGCCATGGCAAGTGATGACCGCCAAATCGCAACAAGTTCTTTCTTGATGATCCACAACTGTTGGACCCGTGTGTGCGGCAATCGTCATTTCCTGCGCGAAATGGCAGACACCATGGAAGAGTTTGACATGGCAATGGCGGATGTTTACGCCGATACCAGCGGCCAGCCAGTGGAAGAAATGAGCCGCATGATGGATGCCGAAAGTTACATCCGCGGCAAAAAAGCGGTAGAGCTTGGGCTTTGCACTTCGATCATTGACCCATCCGAAGTGAAAGAATCCAACGATGAAGAATCAAAACAGGCCAACGCATTAAAAGCGATGGACATGGCACTCGCAAAAACAGGCATGCCACGCGCTAAGCGCCGCGAACTCTTTTCAAACCTCAAGTCCACTACGCATAACGCTGGTGGCGGTGATACGCCGAGCGCTATCACGACCGGCACGCAAAACGCTGTCGCTCAAATCGACCTCTCCGCCTCTTTGAGCGCGGCAAACCAAATCCTTGAATCACTACGGAGCTAAAACCATGCCAGCACCATTAGAACAACAAGTAGAAACACTGCAATCTAGCCTAAATAAAATTGGCGATGCAGTGAAAGCTCAGGCGGAAGCAGCAAACAAAGAAGTTGCTCGCCTAGGCGAAATGAGCGCGCAAACCCGTGCCTCAGTGGATGAAATCCTAACCAAGCAAGGCGAACTTCAAGCACGCCTACAAGAAGCAGAGCAGAAAATGCTTAACGCCGGAAAAGACAACGGCGAAGAAGAATTCCGCTCAGCCGGCCTCATCGTTGCTGAAAAACTAGCAGCAGAAGGCGTTAGCTCTAACTTCAATGGCAAGTATCGCATCCAAATGCCGCGCTCTGCGATTACCTCAGCAACAGGCTCAGGCGGTGGTTTGGTGGCGCCAGATCGCCGAGCTGGAATCATCGCGATTCCTGAGCGTCAAATGACGATTCGTGATTTGATCGCACCGGGAACCACAACCAGCAACATGGTTCAGTACGTCAAAGAAACGGGCTTTACCAACAACGCTGCACCAGTGGCAGAAAACACAGCGAAACCTTACTCAGATATCACCTTCGCAATGGAAAATGCCAGCGTGCAAACCATCGCGCATTTGATGAAAGCATCACGCCAAATTCTGGATGACGCTTCCGCACTGGCCAGCTTTATTGATGCCCGAGCTCGTTACGGCTTGATGATCAAAGAAGAAGGTCAGCTACTGTACGGCAACGGCACAGGCGCAAACTTGCACGGTATTATCCCGCAAGCGTCCGCTTATGCGGCGCCAACAGGTGCAGAAGTGACCACTGAGCAGCGCATTGACCGCCTGCGCTTGGCTATTCTGCAAGCCGCGCTGGCAGAATACCCAGCAACAGGCATTGTGCTTCACCCTACTGATTGGGCAACCATCGAGCTGTTGAAAGACAACACCGGTAAATACATCATCGGTAACCCACAAAACGGCACCACGCCAACCTTGTGGCGTCTGCCTGTGGTATCCACTCAGTCCATCAACCAGAACGCGTTCCTCGTTGGTGCGTTTAACCTTGGCGCTCAAATCTTTGATCGCATGGATATCGAAGTGCTGGTTTCAACAGAAAACACAGACGACTTTGAGAAAAACATGGTTACGCTGCGTGCCGAAGAGCGCTTGGCGTTCGCGGTCTACCGCCCAGAAGCTTTTGTTACTGGTGAGCTAAAAACCGCTTAATTAAAGCGACATAGCCAAAAGCCAATCAACAAGGCCGCATTGATTCGATGCGGCCTTTCTTGAGGACTCAACATGCAAAAAGTCACCGTTAAGGCTAAGAAGTGTTTTTATTGGGGCCCGTTCGCCAATGAAATGAAAACACCACAATCAGAGCCTTTTGAAGTAACAGAATGGGAATACCGTCAACTTAGTTCAAAAGGTATGGTTGAGCTGGTTGAAGAAGGTGCGAAAAAGGAACATCCACCTAAACAGGAAGCGGATAAGCAGCCAGAACAGCCTTCACAACCGGAAGCGCAAGCAAAGAAAACGCGCCGAACCAAAACCCCAGAAAAACCAGAATAAAACGAGCATTCAGCATGAGCATGATCAACCTTGAAGTTGCAAAGCAGTATCTAAACGTCATTCATGACTTTGATGATGCAAACCTGCAGTTATTGCTTGATGCAGCGGAATCAGAGGCCGAGCAGTTTATTAATCAGCCGCTTTCTTCGACTGTGCCAGAGAGTGGATCTGAAATTCCAGCCTCTTTAAAGCTTGGTGTACTCATGCTTATGCAAGCGGCTTATCAGGCATCGCCAGACGATGCACACAAGCTGCGCATGGGTGCGGAAATCAAACTGACACCCTTTCGTGTGGGATGGGGGATTTAATGCTCAGTCACAGACTTACACACGTCATCCAGATTCAAGAGCCTATCGAATCTCAAGATGATGAATCAGGCGCGATCATCACCACTTGGCAAACCATCGAGATTGCCACAGGAAAGCCAAATATTCCTGCCGAAGTGCTCACAGGCCCCGGTAAAGAAGTCAGCGCGGCTGGCTCAAAATACCCAGAAGTGGTCGCGAGAATTAACGTGCGCTGGTTTCCGTTCGACATGCAAAAGCTCTATGAATGCCGAATATTGTGGGAAGGTCAGATTTTTGGCGTTCACTCAGTCGATACCGATCGCACCGCTCGCCAAGAATGGCGCTTTAAGTGCAAAGCGGGTGTGAATCAAGAGGGAAGCTAGTGATGGCAAGATATTTAGAAATAAAAAGAATGGCATTGAGATCGATAAAAAGAATCAAAAAGCTAAACCCTGAATCTGACCTAATTAATGTCTCTGAAAAAATAATTCAACGATGCGACTTTTTTTACCAAAGAGCAATCGATTCAAAATGCAAAAAAACTATCAAGCGAGTTAGGGAAAGACAGATTAGAGATTTAATGATGGTATGTACATTAGAGTCTTTTTATTTGTCATCAAAGTTCAAGCGCGATTCTAATAATCTAATCCCTAACGTGGTAAGCGTTAATTGATTTTTAATGGCTTTTTTGGTGAAAAAAATGGCAGAAAAAGCAGATTTCACAATTCTTGGTCTTGATGAAGTTACCCAAAATCTTGGAAAACTAAGCCTAGAATTGGGTGATACTGCTTGCCGAAGAGCATTAAGAAAAGCCGCTAACGTGGTCGCGAAAGCAGCAAGAGAAAACGCCTTGCTGGTTGACGACCCAGAAACCGGACGCCGAATCAGAGATAATATCCGCCTACAATTTGCCAGCCGCCACTACAAAGAAACTGGCGATCTGATGTATCGAGTCGGTGTTTCAACCAGAAAAGGCCGCATTCCAAAAGGTAACCCAGACGAAGGTAAAGGCGGAAATACGCCGCACTGGCACCTTATCGAAATGGGCACCGAAAAAGCGAGAGCTCAACCATTCCTCCGCCCAGCTCTCTCTGAGAACGTCAATAAAGTGGTCGATAAGCTGGTCACTGAATTGGATAAAGAAATCGACAAGGTGATAAAAGAGTGAATACCGCCCCTATCTTCATCGTATGCAAAGCAGATCCTGTAGTGACCTCGCTACTCGGTGAAAGCCCGATGCGCTTATATCTGTTTGGTATGGCACCGCAAAACCCTGTTAAGCCCTATGCCGTTTGGCAAGTTGTTGGTGGCTTGCCGGAAAACTACATGGATGAAAGGCCGGATATCGACTCCTTCACCCTGCAGATTGATGTTTACTCTACCGATGTGGACTCCGCCAGAAACGTAGCTGGAGCCATTCGCCACGCGATAGAACCACACTGCGTACTTACTAGCTACCGCGGCGAAAGCCGAGATAGTGAAACCATGAATTACCGAAGTGGTTTTGATGTCGATTGGTTTGTCGATCGATAGCCAACCAAAGCAACAACCAAGGCCTGACAAGTTCCGGCCTTAATTTTTTCTGCATCCAGCAAAACTCATTGGAGAAAACCATGGCCATTAAAACCCAAGGCACCTCGCTCTACACCATCGATCCTGCTGATGGTTCATTACTTAAAGTCACTTGCGTTACCTCGATTGACGGTATTGATTCAAGCCTAGATCAAATCGAAACCTCATGCTTAGAAGGCGATGCGCGTACCTATGAAGCTGGCATGGCGACACCGGGCACAGCAACATTTGGTATTAACGTTGACCCAGCCGATGCAAGCCACCTGCGTCTGCACCAACTGAAAACTGCCGGCACCACGCTGAAATGGGCAATCGGCTGGTCAGATGGTAAAGGCGTAGAGCCTACAGTAACGGGTTCCGGTGCAGCCGCAGATTTCACCCTGCCAACGGGGCGCAGTTGGATCACCTTTGAAGGTTTCATGAACTCTTACCCATTCAGCTTTGCGCTGAACTCGGTTGTGTCATCCAGCGTGGGAATTCAAGTCTCTGGCGATCCTGTACTCGTTCCTAAATCAGCCTAAGGTAGTCATTCATGCAGCAGTTGACTGTAGAAATGCTCAAGCAAGCCGGTGCTTTTGCGCCGGCAAAACCTGAGCGTCGTGAAATCAAGTGGATTAACGACAGCCAAGAAATTATCGAAGCGGTTATCCATGTTCGTAAATCCTCCTTCATCACCATGATTGAAGAGAGCAAATCGGTATCAGATTCCTCTTACTTGATGGCAACTCGCATTGCATCAAGCGTGGTCACAGAACAGGGTCAGCCCGTTTTCACCGTTGATGATCTGTTAGGTAATGAAGAACACGGTCCTATCTGCCAATCACTGGCTATTGCGTTGCTGAATGCTATTTATGACGTCAACGGCGTGGGTAAAAAAGCAGACCCAAAGCCATCGAGCCAGCCGACGAATTCTGGCACGAACTTGTCCTTGCCGGCATCGGTGGGAAAACGGTCGAGGAAGCCAAAAACACGCTCACTTACCGAGAAGTCATCGACTGGCAATCCTACCGACTCAAGCACGGACCTCTCACCGTCCAGCGAAGAGTAACCGATGCGGCAAATTCGATCATAGCGCTCACGGCAGCAATAAAGCGCCTAAATGTGGAGCCAGAAAAGCTTCGCGTTTACCAAAGCGCGAACGAAGAGCCAGAAGAGCAAAACATTGAAGCCGCATTTGCAACCCTATTTGCCATTGCCAATAACAACAAAGCACAAAAGTAACGAGGTTAAACATGGCTTCACGCTCCCTAGGTAACTTGACTGTCAACATGGTGATGAACACCGGGAGTTTCACTCAAGGTGCTGGCCGAGCAGAAGCCGCTGTTGAACGTCTTAACAAAGCTGCTAAAAAACAACGCGATGAGTTAGCACGCTTAGTGGGTCAAATTGATCCTGTTGTTGCGGAATATGACCGCATCGACAAGATGGAAGAGAAGCTTCGCAAGCACAGAAAAGATGGCTTGTTGGGTAAGGAAGATTTTGATCTATACCTAGGCAAACTCAAAGACATGCGCGCTTCGGTTGGTCAGGCGTCTGTAGAGTTTGACAAAAACGGTATATCAGCAAAGCAGATGCAAGCCGCTTTGCGTGGCCTACCTGCACAATTTACTGACATCGCCGTCTCTTTACAGGGTGGTCAAGCCCCATTAACCGTGCTACTGCAACAAGGTGGCCAGTTAAAAGACATGTTTGGCGGTATTGGCCCTGCCGCTAAAGCCATGCGTGGCTATGTTGCCGGATTGATTAACCCATTTAGCCTAGCCGCCGCCTCTGCGGGTGCTTTGGCGCTGGCTTACTACCAAGGCAGTGAAGAGGCAGATCGATACCGTGACGCCATCATCCTCACGGGTAACGCCTCTGGTGTTACTGCTGATAAGCTTGCCGACATGGCAAAACGCCTTGATGAGATTTCAGGCACTCAACGCAATGCCGCTAAAGCGATTGCGGAAATCGCCTCCACAGGAAAAATTGCTGCTGATGAAATCGGTATGGTTGCCCAAGCTGCAGTAATGATGGAGTCAGAAACCGGAAAGGCAGTTTCGGAAACAGTAGCTGAGTTTGTCAAACTTGCGGAAGAACCCAGCAAAGCGATTGCTGAGTTAAACAAAAACCAAAACTTTCTCACTCAAGCGGTTTATGAGCAAATTACCGCGCTTGAGAAGCAAGGAAAAACGCAAGAAGCTGCCAGACTGGCAATGGAAACCTATTCAGAGGAGCTAGTAGAAAGATCCTCTGACGTAAAGAAAGGGCTTGGCACGATAGAGCGAGCTTGGGATGGAATAAAAAAAGTCTCATCCGAAGCTTGGGATGCAATGTTGAATGTTGGAAGAAGAGAAACTGATTATGATGCGTTAGCTGAGATTAATGAGCAGATCGAAGATGCTCAGAGAAGGCTAAACAACGCACGTTCTATGCTTAATTCCGGCATCGCCTCAACCGGTTACGGAACCGGTAAGGTTGATTACTCTGAGCAGGAAAAGGCAGCAAAAAAAGCGTTAGAATCACTGACCAAAGAGCGCGATCTTCTCTCTGACAAAATCAAAACTCAAGAAGAAGAGGCCAAGAAAAAGGCCGAAATCAATAAGCTTGAAAAGGATGCCATAGAAGCCTCTCAGGCAATCAACAAAGTCAAAGAGGAAGGCTTATCACTTGATGAGAAAAGAGAGAAGGCCATCAAGGCTTATCTCGATA
Source organism: Vibrio mimicus (assembly GCF_019048845.1). Classification (NCBI taxonomy): domain Bacteria; kingdom Pseudomonadati; phylum Pseudomonadota; class Gammaproteobacteria; order Vibrionales; family Vibrionaceae; genus Vibrio; species Vibrio mimicus. Next base: position 1,285,375 of record NZ_CP077426.1, on the reverse strand, counting down.
ACATCGAGAAGATTCGCAAAGCTAACCCACAAAGTGAGCTGCTTGATCCTAAAGCCATTGAAAAAGACCTTGATCGGATAAAAGAGCAGTTCAAAGAGCCAGAAAAACGCGCCAAAGCGTATGTTGACGGCGCTGGCTTGCAAATGTTGATGCGCCTAAGAGAGCAAGAGGCAGCACTCAGAGAGCAATTAACCACAAGCGGCAAACTTGGGTCATCACAACAAGAGTTGGCTAAATTTGAGCAGCAAATTGCTGACATTAAAGAAAAGAAAACCCTCACTACTCAGCAAAAAAGCTTACTGGCAGAGCAAGACGCGATCCGCGATCAGCTCAATAAAAACATTGTCATTGAGCAAGAGCTTGCACTGAGAGAGCAAGCCATCCGCCTGCAGAACATGCAAGCCTCCGTAACCGCTCAGTTAGCGAATGATATTCAAAAATATGAACAGTCATTAGCGAACTACGGCGCGGGCGATGAGGCACTAAAAAGACTGAGAGAAGAACAAGCGATCAGAGATGACATAGCCAAACAGATGGAGCGAGCCACATCGCAAAACCTCGCGGGTAAAATCTCCAACGATGAGCTTGATTCGCAAAGAGCACTGCTCGAAAAAAGTTTGCAAGATCGACTTGATGCGATGACACAATATTACCAGCAGCTTGACGCGCTTGAATCAGATTGGTCAAACGGTGCTAAATCAGCTTTTGATAACTATCTGTATGAAGCGCAAAGAGCCGCCGAAATATCAAAGCAGTTCTTTAGTGGTGCTTTTAACGCAATGGAAGATTCCATTTATAAATTCGCCACCACAGGCAAGCTCTCATTTAAAGACTTTGCCACATCAATCATTTCTGACATGGCAAGAATCGCCTCACAACAAGCGGCTGCTGGACTTCTTGAGTTAGGTGGCGGCCTGTTGGGTGGCGGTGGATTCGGAAGCTTATTTGGCTTTAGCTCTGGCGGATACACCGGCTCAGGCGGCAAGTTTGAGCCAGCCGGCATTGTGCACAAAGGTGAAGTGGTTTGGTCACAAGATGATATAAATCGCGCTGGTGGCGTGGGCATTGTTGAGGCACTAAGAAAAGGCGCGCTCAACTTTAAAGAAGGGCTAAAAGGTTATGCCGATGGCGGCTTGGTGGGCATGGCCCCAGCGTTAGCCGGAGCAACCAGCTCCTACTCTTCAAGCATTGCTATCCAGCAAGAGATCAACATCGGTCAATCTGAATCAGGCGCCTCAGCAAACCCTCAAGCGGTCGCAAAAGCGTATGCGGATGCGGCAAAAATGGGGGCGAGAGAGGAAATTATAAGGCAGCTACAGCCCGGCGGTATGATCTGGCGAGCGCAAAACGGACGTTAACCATGGCATTGCAAGAGTTCACCTACTGCGCAGATAAAGACGCAACCGGAACCTTAGAGTTCAGAACCCGAACCGCACAATTTGGTGATGGCTATCAACAATCGGCTGGCGATGGCATTAACAACCGTCGTCAGTCTTGGCCGCTCACGTTCACCAAGAAAAAAACCGAGGCAGAAGCCATTAAAGCGTTTTTTGATGATCATGAAGGATACAAGGCTTTCGCATGGAAGCCGCCACTTTCACCCATCGGGCTTTATGTTGTCGCCTCTTACTCTGTTCTCCCATTGGGCGCGGGTTTATACCGAATCAGCGCCACTTTTAACGAAACCTTTCACCCCTAGGAGTTGAACTTGTCATTATTTGCAGACATTCAAACGCTCGAACCGGGTAGTGAAATTATTCTGTTTGAGATTGATGGCACTGAGTTTGATGCTGGCGTTTTTCGCTTTCAATATCACCAGCAGCAATACACGCCTGAGCAAATTCAAGCATCATTACAAAGCGGTGAACCACTCCCGCCCCAGAAAATCATCTGGCAGGGAGAAAGCTATTACTCTTGGCCTTGCCAAATCTCTGGCATTGAAGCAAGCAGCGATGGTTCGCCCTCATCGCCTACCCTTACTGTCGCCAACGTCAACGGTTCAATCACTGCCCTGTGCATTGCGTATCAAGATATGTCTCAGGCTAAGGTCACACTGCGCCGAACCCTGAAAAAGTACCTTGATGCCGCTAATTTCGAGGGTGGCAACCCAAGCGCGGATCCGGAACAAGAGAACGTAGAGATTTGGTACATCCGCCGCAAAACATCGGAAGATAAAAACACCGTAACGTTTGAGCTTTCAAGTCCAGCGGATGTGGGCGGCATCAAAATAGGCCGAAAAATGACGGCTTATTGCCAGTGGTGCTTAAAAGGACAGTACCGAGGCACAGATTGCGGCTATACCGGCGCGGCGATGTTCACCGATGAAGATCAACCAACTGATGATCCAGCAAAAGATAAATGCTCAGGCACGTTAACCGGCTGCACCCTGCGGTTTGGTCAAAACAACCCGTTACCTCACGGCGGTTTCCCTGCGGTTCGATTGGTAAGGAGATAGCATGGATTGGCAAAAAAACCTTTTGCTGCATGCACAAACGGCTTATCCGCAGGAATGCTGCGGACTACTGATTCAAGTAGGTAGTGAAAGGCTGTATATGGCTTGCCGCAACTCGGCAAACCAGCCAGAGCATGACTTTGTGATTCACCTAGAAGATTTAGCCATGTTTGAATCCATGGGTGAGATTGTTGGCATTTGCCACAGCCACCCAGATGCGAGCAGCAAACCAAGTGATCGAGATATTTACAACGCCAACGCGCTGAAAGCGGAATACCCGAATGCCGATTGGCACATTGCCAGTTGGCCTGAGGGCGATATTCACAGCTTTACGCCAAGCGGTGAGGCTTACCCGTTAATCGGTCGTCCCTTCATTCACGGCGTGATGGACTGCTACACCCTAGTGAGAGATTACTACTCTCAAGCCCTTGGCATTACCCTGCCAGATTACGAAAGAAGCGATCTGTGGTGGGAAGGTGATCAAGAGCTTTATCTAGATAACTTTGAGTCAGCCGGCTTTTACAAGCTGTGCAGTGGCGCACCAGATGAAATAGCAAATACCCAGCTTGAAGTCGGTGATGTGATTTTAATGCAGATATTAAGTGATCGAGTGAATCACGCCGCCGTTTTCCTCGGAGGCGATCTTATCCTTCACCACCTTTATGGCCGACTAAGCAAGACAGATGTTTTTGGCGGCTATTGGTTAAGAAACACAAGAGCCATTCTAAGACACAAATAACAGAGCGTACCCATGCAAACCACCATCTTACTTTCCGGTTCTCTGGCGAAGAGATTCGGGCGCGAGCACGCCTATCATTTGGATTCTGGAACCTTAAAAGAAGCCTTTTCAGCATTAAAGAACACGATTGAGGGATTTGAGCAGTTCATCAAAGAGCAATCAAAATCTGGCGTTAGATACGCCATTTTCCGCAATCGAGAAAATGTTTCTGATAGTGAGTTGCTTATGTCTGGAACCAGAGAGGTGCGCATTGTTCCTGTGGTTGGTGGTAGTAAGCGCGGCGGTATTCTGCAAACCGTTCTTGGTGTAGCGCTGATCGCCGTGGCTGGTATTGCCACTGGTGGCCTTGGTGCGGCGTTTGCGGCTGGAGCTGGTGCATGGGGAACGGCAGCTTCTGTTGGCTTGGCAATGTCGATTGGTGGTGTGGTGCAGATGATCTCGCCACAGCAGCAAGGATTATCCACTAGAGAGGCATCTGAAAACGCCCCAAGCTATGCCTTTGGTGGCGCCGTCAACACGACCGCAGCGGGTCATATTGTTGGTATTGGTTACGGAAGGCGGATGATCGGCGGTGCGGTGATCAGCGCAGGTATTTTTGCGGAAGATATTGCAAATTAAGAGTGTGAACGATGAAGAAACCCGTTATTGCAGGCAGTAAAGCTGGTGAGTCAAAACCCTACACTCCTTACGAAGCCCCAAACGATTTACGTTCTATTGCGACCGCAAGAGTTCTTATCGCACTTGGTGAGGGTGAATTTGCTGGTGGCATTACAGAAAAAGACATTTTTCTTGATGGCACTCCGCTCATGTCCGCAAGCGGCTCAATGAATTTTGATGGCGTAAAGTGGGATTTTAGACCAGGTACCGTAAACCAAAGTTATATCGCCGGCTTTCCTGCGGTGGAATCTGAAATTGCGGTTGGCGTTGAGCTCACCAGTGATACACCTTGGACTAAGGCGATCAATGATATCCAAGTTTCGGCAGCGGTCATTCGCTTTCGCTGGCCATCGCTGCAAGAAATGAAAGATAACGGCGATGTGGTCGGTTACTCGATTCAATATCGCATTGACGTTTCCACCGATGGTGGCAGCTTTGTTACGGTTGCCACGCGCAGTGTTACTGGCAAAACCAATACGCTTTACGAGCGTAGCACTAGGGTAGATCTGCCTGCAGGAAACACAAGAACCATCCGTGTTACTCGCCTTACTGCAAACCAGAACAACAGCCGTGTTTCTGACGCCATGTTTATCGGAGCGATCACTGAGGTGATTGATCGCAAAATGCGATACCCAAACACCGCGCTGTTGGGCATTCAGTTTGACGCGAGCCAGTTCAGCAACATCCCAACTGTGAGCGTATTGGCAAAAATGCGCAAAATTCGTGTGCCTGACACGTATGACCCAGAAACCCGAACTTACAGCGGTATTTGGTCTGGTGCGTTTAAAATGGCGTACAGCAACAATCCTGCTTGGGTCACTTACGATCTTATCGTTGAAAACCGTTTTTCCATCGGCGATAAAGTGGGCGCTCAGTTTGTTGATAAGTACGAGCTTTACAAGATCGCTCAGTATTGTGATCAGCAAGTGCCAGACGGCAAAGGCGGCACGGAGCATCGCTACGAGTGCAACATTTACATTGCGACCGCTGCCGAGGCTTGGCAAGTTCTGCGTGATCTCTCCTCCATCTATCGAGGCATGATCTACTGGATGCAAAGCCAGATGACTGTGCGCGCCGATATGCCGCGTGATGTGGATTATGTATTCACCAACGCTAACGTCATTGATGGCACTTTCACTTATTCTGGCAGTGACGAACGCGTGAAATACACACGCGCGCTTGTCAGTTATGACAACCCAGATAACAACTACGAATCAGACGTTACCAGCACTTACGATAACGCGCTGCAGCGCCGCTACGGCGATAATGTGGTTGAACTTTCTGCTTTCGGTTGTACTCGTGAATCCGAAGCGCAGCGCCGCGGTAAATGGGCGATTTACACGAACAACAACGATCGCACTGTCAGCTTTAAAACTGGCATGGAAGGTGAAATTCCTTCATTGGGTGATATCGTCGCGATTGCTGATGACCTGATCGCTGGATCTCGCATTGGCGGAAGAATTGCCAGCGTGTCTTCCGATGGAAAAACCATCACAGTAGACAAGGAAATTGCGGCAGAATCCGGTGATAAGCTCTTGATCAATCTTCCGTCTGGAAAGGCGGAAAGCCGAACTGTGGTGAGCTCAACGGGCAAAGAGATCAGAGTTTCTACTGCTTACAGTGAATCACCTGCCCCATTCCTGCAATGGACACTGGAAAAAAGCACGTTAACCCATCAGCTTTTCCAAATAGTCAGCGCAAGAAAGGCCGACTCAGAAAGTATTGAGTATGAGTTTTCAGGCGTTGCTTACAACCCAAGTAAGTTTGACTTTGTTGATACTGGCGCGCGGATTGAAGATAGACCTGTCAGCCAAATTCCTGTGGGTGGAATGGAAGCGCCAGAGCAAGTCACGATCGGCCAGAATGTTTACGTAGAGCAAACCATGGCCGTGACCGTGATGACCATCGGATGGTCTGCGGTGAAAAACGCTGTGGCTTATGAGGTGGAATGGCGTAAAGACTACGGCGAGTGGGTGAAGCTGCCAAGAACTGGGCAACTCAGCATTGATGTTAAGGGCGTTTACACGGGACAATATCTGGCCAGAGTGCGCGCCGTTAACTCTTACGATGTGGCATCAATCCCGAAATCATCAAACCTCACTGATATTGTCGGTAAAACCGGAGAGCCGCCAAAGCTGGCGATTTTCCGCACCGCAAGCCGACCTTTTGCGATTTTCCTGGATTGGTCATTTGGCCCCGATTCTGAAGATGCGCTCTATACAGAAATTGAGTACGCCGATAACGCGCTAGGTGAAAACGCCGCTTTCTTAGGTAGCTACGCCTACCCAACCAGTGATCACCTTATGATGGGTTTGGCCGCTGGTGTACGCTTTTGGTTCAGAGCCAGAATTAAGGACCGAACCGGAAACGTAGGGCAATGGACCGACTGGACGCTTGGTGAATCATCAGTTGATGCGGATGAAATCCTAAGCTATCTAGGCGGTAAAATTGGCGAGGGAGAACTTGCACCCGGATTGGTTGAGCAGATTAAGGATAATGTTGCCGAAGGCATTGTGGATGATATTGGCGGTAAAATTGAAAATGACCTGATCGGACACCTTACCGGAGATGATGAAAACGCCCCCCAAGACATTCTCTGGTATGCCGGTGATGATGAGTCACAAACCTCATTTGTGGGTAACACCACGATCACGTCAGCTTACAACGATGATGACTATGCGCGATCTAAGCAAATTTTCATTCTTGGTTCTCGGGTCGATAGAAACCAAGCTCTTATTGCTCGGGTAGATGCAACATCAGTATCAAGAGATGAGGCGCTAGCTCAATCAATCACCCAACTTTCTGCAAACATCGATGAGAACACGGCCAAGATCCTATTTGAGCAAACCGTGAGAGCGGATGCTGACTCGGCATTAGCTCAGCAGATCAGTGTGCTTTCAGCGCAAGTTGGTGAAGCCACCGCCGCCATTGCAAACGAGCAAATTGTGCGAGCGGAAGCAGACTCTGCTTTGGCGCAGCAAATTCAAACCATTTCTGCTCAAGTGGATGATGCCGAGGCAGTGATCCAGCAAACCTCAGAAGCACTGGTTGAATTAGATGGTTCTATCAAGGCGAACTGGCAAGTTAAAACCCAAGTCACGGCAGATGGCAAAGTGGTTCAAGCTGGCATGGGGTTAGGTGCATCGATTGGTGCTGACGGAACGGTAAGATCTGAGTTTTTGGTTATGGCCGACACCGTTGGTTTTCTAAATACCATCAACGGCCAGATTCATACTCCTTTTGTTTTTGACACCGTTAACGATACCGTTTACCTAAGTTCCGCAATCATCGGCAACGCTACCATTAGCTTTGCGAAGATCGCTAACGATATTCAGTCAACGAACTATCAAGCGGGTGTGTCCGGTTGGAGATTGGATAAGAACGGAAACGCAGAGTTAAATGATGCAACCTTTAGGGGCACAGTATCAGCTAAGCAGATCGTCGGCGACATAACATCATCAATAAGTAAATCCAATGCTAGAGTCACAGCTCAAACAAACCAAACCCCATGGGTTAGAAGCGCTGTTTTTGGCACTGTTTCAATCAAAAATGCAAGAGATTGGGATAGGTCTATGGCGATCAACTTAAATTTGCAACTAAATGTTATTTCTGGTGAGACGTTCTCTTCTGGAAAAGCAAGAGCTGTCATCGTATCTAGTGCAGGGCAAACTTACTACTCTAATGAATTATTTGTTTATGTAGTTGACACTAATTACCCAAAAGCTCGTACAGATGTTTCCTTTAACCTTCCTGTACCAAAAAATTCCGCACCATCATTTTCAATATATGTTGAATGCGCAAGGGATTCGGCAACAAGAACAATCAATGTTAGCGCTTCAATCGGATCACCAACTACAAACAATATCTGGACAGCATTGCTGTTGAGCAATGGCGGAGATCTACAGTGAAAACACCAAACCAAGAAATCAGCGAGGTACTAATGTCCAACTCTGGTAACAAGCTAACGCCAGAGTTGATATTAGGCCTTCAAGCTCGGTTATCGCACATTGTTGAGTCTGCTGTGAGAACAGCAAAACAAGAGCAAGAGGTTGAGAAAGAAAATGCCTGATTTGTCCATTTACAAAGTAAACCTCGATACCCCACAGCCAGACGGAAGAAAAGGCGAAAGCCCACGCGTGGCATTCACCAAGTACAACGATCTTATTTCCTACCTAGAAGATAACATTGGCGCGGGTGGTAGTTTAATTTCTAACTTAGAACCAACTGAAACCTTTGCCTTTATGGAATGGATTGATACATCAACCACTCCAGCTGTCATCAAGCGAAGAAACAGAGATAACACATCTTGGTTAACGATCGGTAGCTACGAAAAACCACTGACGGATTTTGTAGAAAAAGTAGCAGACAAAGGCCTATCCACCAATGACTACACTAATGAAGACAAGCAAATTGTTGGTGGTGTAACAGAATCAATCAATCAGCTACAGAACAGCACAACCCAAGCTTTAGAACAAAAGGTGGATAAAGTAGCAGACAAAGGCCTATCCACCAATGACTACACTAATGAAGACAAGCAAATTGTTGGTGGTGTAACAGAATCAATCAATCAGCTACAGAACAGCACAACCCAAGCTTTAGAACAAAAGGTGGATAAAGTAGTAGGCAAAGGCCTATCCACCAATGATTACGCCAATGCAGATAAAGCACTTGTATCCGCACTTATGAGTAGCCGACTTTTTGAAAAGTCCATTAGAGACGAACCCGCATTTATGGTTTCTGGCGGTCAATTAAAAACCGCATGTAACATCGCAGTAATTGTTGATGGTCAGCTTTTAACTTTCGGAGTGAATGAAACCATTACAACACCAACGCTACTTGTCGGCGTTGATTATGCAATCTACGCGACTGCAGACGGCTTGATTGTATCCAATAATTTCACATTCCCTGACGGATATAACGCTGGCAATTCGCGGCGGATCGGCGGTTTTCATTATGGTAATAACGAGTTTAAGAGCTACAGCTTTTACGATCTAAACTTCAGACCAAAATGCAAAGATCCTCGCGGAATGGTTATTGACATCAGCGGTTCGAGTTTCTGGGCAGATATTTATCTGCTTAACACAACCCCAGATGCGCTTGGAACGTCAGCTTATAACGCAACTATTGCAGATGGTGCGTCACCGCCAAAAATACCAGCTAAATGGGGTGGCAATGGAACTAGCCAGTACGCAAACCTCACGCAGTATATCGTAGTCGAAGTGCTGGCAGCTTACGGCAAGCGCCTGCCGAATGCGCACGAATTTAGCGTTTTGGCGCAAGGATCAACAACGGGATATGTCACAGGTAATGACCCAGTAACGACTAAATTTGATGCTAGCGCGCGCTCGCTCATCGGTTGCGAGCAAGTTAGTGGTCACATGTGGCAATGGGGTTCCGAGCAATGGGATCGCGGTAATGGCTCAAGTGGCTATGCATGGTACGCGGCAGAAACCAACGGCAAAGGAAGCGTCTACAGCGCGCTTGGCATCGAAGGCGTTGGCGCCTCGGTTTTCGGCAGCAGCTGGGGCGACTCCGGCCAAGCCGGCTCCCGCTGCTCGAGCTGGAGCTACGAGCCGTGGAGTTCCAGTGCGGGCATTGCGTCCCGTGGCGTCTGTGACCACTTCCAACAAAGCTAGGAGATAAAAATGCGTGGACAATTAAAAATCATCAACAGCGCTGCCGATGCACAACAAGCTGGCATTACTCGTGAGCAGGCGCTTGGAATCGCAACAATCACTGTTCGGCATGATCGCGCTATTTATCCAGACGGTTATGACAACTCGCTAAAAGAGGGTGATGAAGGTTATATAGATCCCGTCTATGAATATGTTCAGCAAGTTGATCAATCTGTTTTGAAGCGATTCGGTTTTAACCAATAAAACCAACATACATATCAATTTAACCCACCAGCAGTACCCAAAAACCAAACACATCGAGGTTAACATGCCAAAAACCGTAACCGTGGGCAGAGCTTGGGTTCTGCTCAGTGAGCTATTACCTGGCTCAAGCCCAACTGACAAATTTGAAGGCCAAGTTCAGGAAGGCGCTATAAAGCTAAAAGCTTCGGAAAACACCCCGACAGATTTGCTTGATTGCTACACATTCCGCAGTGCCGGATCTGGCGGTGCGGGTGATGAATTTTTTGAAGGCGGCGACGGCGTTCTTAAGGTTTACGTAATCGCACATAATTGCACAAGCTCAACGCTAGTTATCGAGGTGATGCTATGACGTCCTTCAGGCGGATCATTCCAATAAAAAGTGCATGGATATTTAATGCTTTAATTATTGATGCTTATCGTTCTCTTAGATCTTTCGCTGGCATATCAAAACCTTTAGGAACAATTCAATTCAATGTCCCATCTGACGGCAACTCCCAACCTCCATATCCAATCGTTCATCTTAACGTAGCTACGCAAGGGGGAGAGATTAGAGGAAGTGCTTTCACAGCAAATTCAGATGGAACAATAACGGCAAACAAAAGCATGTTTGCCGTCATTGTTAACATAAACATGATAGCCAGATTTAGTTCAAACGATAATGTTGTTGTTGGCATTGGCATTGGAGACCCAAATTCAATACCAAGCTCACCAGGCTCTCAGGTTCTTGAAAATTACGTTTCAAGATTTCGATGCGCAAGGATTGGCGATGGTTCTGGAGATGAAGTTACTTGGGATTTATATGTTTCACCCGTTGGGAAGTCCACAACTGATGTTCAGGTTAATGGAATAAAATCAGGGGATAAAATATTCCCTGTTATTTGGACTCAAGAAAGTGATAGTGCGCAACTATCAATAGAAGAGTTAATATTCACTGTTGAAGAGATAAGTGTATGAAAATTTTAATTCCACTATTTTTAATTGCTTTAATTTCAGGGTGCACGGTAATTGTTGCATCCGATAATATCGAGGTAATGCAATCATCTAGATTTATTGGTAAAGAATAGTATTGCACTTAAAATTCACAGGTAGCAAACTCCCAGAGCAATGTTTTATGAAATATTTTTAAACAAACAAAGACATTTTGATTTAACAAAATCAACAAGATACAGTCTCAATCGTTAGTCCTCACTCACCGCCACATTCAAGTCTAAAGACGTCCTATGACGTCTTTTTTCTTATCTGAAATTTATAAAAATCAAATAGTTACTATTCAGTAATATTCCACAAGATGTCATAAAAGCGTTCGCTTTTCGTAATACCTAAAGTAATACCCAGCTACCCACTCTAGTGCTAGTATTACTTTTGAGCACCAATCCAGGTATTACTTTATGGTAAAACCGCCCACCAAATCAGGCTGTAACTTAATGTAAATTAAGTAGTTATTAGTCAAAAGTAATACCTAATTTTTGGAGTCCTCATGCTCTAGCCAGGTATTACTTGAGGGATTGAAATGGCAAATAATCTAACCGCAAGGCAAATTCAAACCGCAAAACCTAAGGATAAGCTTTATCGTTTATCTGATGGCGGCAATCTCTACTTTTGCGTACGTCCAAGCAATTCTCGCTCATGGCAATTCCGTTATAAACGACCAGGACAAGATAAGATCACTTATCTTTCGTTTGGTACCTATCCCGATATGTCTTTGGCGGAAGCTCGAGAGAAAGCCCTTGAGGCTCGCAAGCAGTTAGCGGATGGTATTGACCCTCAACTCGCTAAAGAAGAACAAAAAGCAAAAACCATTACTGAACAAAATGCGACGTTCAAGTTTGTCGCTGAGCAATGGAAGGCTACGAAGGAAGGACAAATAAAAGAGAAGACACTGGAAGGGAATTGGCGAAAACTTGAACTTTATGCCTTTCCCAAATTGGGCTCGATACCCGTTAGTAAACTTACTGCGCCGATGGCCATCGCTGCATTACGGCCAATAGAGTCTCAAGGATTACTAGAAACTGTAAAACGCACCGCCCAACTTATGAATGAAATCATGAACTATGCGGTAAATAGCGGTGTCATTCATGCTAACCCATTAGCTGGCATCCGTGATGTGTTTAAAAAACACAAAGTGGTGCACATGAAAGCCCTGCAACCACATGAAATGCATGATCTTATACGCACCGTTGCTACAGCAAATATCCAGCATGTGACACGATTTTTAATTGAATGGCAACTTCACACCATGGTTCGGCCTAACGAAGCCTCTGGTGCTCGTTGGGAAGAAATCGACATGGTTAATAAGCTTTGGATTATCCCTAAAGAGCGAATGAAGATGAACCGCGAGCACGTAGTCCCACTGACAGCACAAACATTGGCTATTCTTGAAGCGATTAAGCCCATCAGTGGTCATAGAGAATTCATTTTCCCATCTAGCCGTAATCCAAAGGTACCCACCGATTCTGAAACCGCTAATAAAGCACTTGGCAGAATGGGATTTAAGGATAGAACGACCGCGCACGGTCTTCGTGCTTTGGCAAGTACCACTCTTAATGAACAGGGCTTTCAACCTGATGTCATTGAAGCCGCATTGGCTCATACTGACAAAAACCAAATACGCAAAGCATACAACTGTACCGACTATTTAGACTCTCGTCGAAAGCTTATGAGCTGGTGGAGTGAGCATATCGAAAAATCTAGCTATGGAAGTTACAGTGTGGCTGGTACTGGATATTTGCACTTACTGAAAGCCTAAAATAAGTAGTAACACACCAGCATGCCTAGGCCATCTAGTGCGCGATGGGACCACATTGATTGGGATGAGAAAGTTTGAACCATTCCTGCGAGAGAATGAAAAAAAGAAGAGAGCACCGCATTCCGCTCAAAGAGCAGATGCTGGCGCTATTGGAAGTAATGAAACCGATAAGCGGCCATCGAGATTTTGTTTTTCCGTCAGATAGAGACCCAAAGAAGCCCTGCAACAGCCAAACGGCAAACATGGCACTCAAACGTATGGGGTTTGCTGGTCGGCTTGTTAGCCACGGTTTACGTTCTCTCGCGAGTACCACTCTCAACGAGCAAGGCTTTGATCCCGATTTAGTTGAAGCAGCCCTAGCCCACGTTGATGACAACCAAGTGCGTAGCGCCTATAACCGTACTGACTACCTAGAACGCAGAAAGCCAATGATGTGCTGGTGGAGTGGGCATATTGAAGAGGCCGCCAGAGGCAGCCTCTCTGTAACAGGAACTAAGCAGTTGAAAGCCATTTGATAGTATTTTGTTATATATTTACCTTAACTGGATATCCCAAAGCCCGTAATGCCTTATTAGTGCGGCCATTTCTGGGAGGGGTATCTTCAGGCCTAGCCCAACCTACAACCTCAGCAATTGAACTGATACCATAGTGTGCGAATCGATAATCTTCATGCTTACTAGCCTGATAAATACGCTCCCACATATTTTCAGGTTTACCTCCGTAAAGGACGAACTCTAATAACTCAATCACCGTTTGCCCTTTGCCATTTCGTTGGCTATACAACCAATCGGTAAACAATGGGAGCCTTTCTTCTCTGGTTAATGACTTCTGATTAGGTCTCCCCAAAGACTCTGTGCTCATTTTAATTAAGTGGTCCATCGTCGCATGAGTTGCCCTCAAAATACCTTGAAGATCATCTCTTGTAACTGAACCTATTTGGTTCCTAGACAAGTTATTGCGAATAAGTGGCGCATTGACTTCGATGTTGTAATCTTCATCTGACGGTGGCTCAGGTAAGTCCTGCCACCACTGGAGCATAGTCATTAAAGTTTCTTGTGGGTTCTTACAATGCTGTTGATAGTCGTCTTCGTATGGATATGTATTGTTATCACGTCGAACTTTGTTGTAGTAATAGGCGTGTAAGAATTGGTCGACTTGCCAATATACCGGAGTATCAGCCGCTATCCATTTAGGTCTGAAATCATTGATCTGAGAAGCTATATTCTTGATTGTCGAAAGAGTACTCTCCCACTCTTTCCTAAAGTTGTCCTTTCTCTTGTCCTTCGCTTTACGATCATCAATAAAGCTAACACCATCCCATACGGGGATTTTACGTTTATTCGCTCTTTCACTATCTTCTTTCACTCTTTGTTTGTTTAGCTCGAGAAGCGCTTTTTGCTCTTTTATGATGGCCTCGCTCAAATCAAAACAAACGTCTAAAGCTTCCAAACTTTCGAAAAACTCTGATAACTGCTCAGCCATTCCTGAATCAACGAGATCACTTTCGCTAAAGAAAACTCCAGCTTCTATATTCGAACTCCACGCTCGATCGGTCAGGTTTGCCGAACCAACATATGCACCATAACCCTTCCACCAAATCACTTTACTGTGGAGAGCGTCTGGTACCAGTTTACAGAAGATATTGTTTTTTGTGTTGGCTAAAAGTTTAGATAAAAAAGCTGGCGATACAGGAACCGTGTGATTGTAGTGGCATAGTGAATTTGGCCACCTGATTAGAGCTGTTATGATTGCAACCATAGCAGCATTAGGTGACGAAATGGCAAAGAAAAAAGGTCCGAATTTTAGCCCTGAGTTCCGGTTGGAAACGGCTCAGTTAGTGCTTGACCAAGGCTACTCCCAAAAAGAGGCTGCTCAGGCAATGGGCGTGGGGTATTCCACGATTGGCAAGTGGGTAAATCAACTTCGCGAAGAACGGTCTGGCAAGTCCCCCAAGGCTATGCCCATGACTCCTGAGCAGATTGAAATCCGTGAACTGAAGAAGCGCATAGAACGGCTTGAATTAGAAAAGGAAGTTCTAAAAAAGGCTACCGCTCTGTTGATGTCGGACTCCATGAACACTTCTCGCTGATTGAGAAACTCAACAAGAGCCACCGGGCAAGATACCCGGTCGCCTGGCTGTGCGAGGTGTTTGGCGTCCAGCGCAGCAGCTACAGGTATTGGTTAAGCCGGGAGTCGCAGATATGCCCAGAGACGGTGTGTTTGCACAGTGCAATCCGACAAATCCACCGAGAGAGCAATGGCTCTGCCGGGGCCAGAACCATTGCCGACATCGCGACCGCTCGGGGTTTTGCATTAAGCCGTTACCGTGCGGGTCGGTTAATGAAAAAGCTGGAATTGGTCAGTTGCCAACAACCAAAGCATGCTTATAAGAAAGCCAATCAAGAACATGTAGACATCCCGAATCGGTTGGACCGCCAATTTGACGTGGTTGCGCCCAATCAGGTGTGGTGCGGCGATGTGACGTATGTTTGGACAGGCACTCGCTGGGCTTATTTGGCTGTGGTGCTGGATTTATTTGCGCGCAAACCAGTGGGTTGGGCACTGTCACACTCACCGGACAGTGAGTTGACCAAGCAGGCATTGAGTATGGCATTTGAGCAACGTGGCAGGCCTAAAGGCGTGATGTTCCACAGTGACCAAGGGAGTCACTACACCAGCCGAAGTTTCCGACAATTGCTGTGGCGTTACCAGATAACCCAGAGCCTGAGTCGCAGAGGAAATTGCTGGGATAACAGTCCTATGGAGCGATTTTTCAGGAGTTTAAAAACGGAATGGATACCGGAAATCGGCTATCGGAATTTTACCGAGGCCAAGCTGGCAATCACCCAATATATCCTGGGGTATTACAGCAACATCAGACCACATCATTACAACGGTGGCTTGAGCCCAAATGAGTCAGAGAGAAGATACTGGCTTAACTATAAACCCGTGGCCAGTTTTACTTGACCACTACAGACTCCCTAATTGAACAGTATTAGATATATCACCAACCTTAAAAAACGGAACTTCTCCATCTTCCCTACCTTGTAATTGCTTGGGAAATCCAATACCCGATTGAACATCACAAATATTGCCAATCGTTGTAACAGCCCATTGTTCGGGAATTTTATGTATAGTTAGTTTCACAAGTATCCTTTGTTCTAAGCGATCAAATAGCCATTCAATTCATTTACTACATTATCCAGCTTGTCACCAAATAACTGCTTCGCTTTGAATACCCCACCTTGTTGGTTAAACGGAGCATAATCAAAGTCTTCTATCATCATCTCTGCGTTTTGTGCAATCTGCTGTTTAATCATTTCCAACCATTCAAGCTGGCTTTCATCAAACTCAACACCAGCTTGTTGTTGCTGGCTTAGCCACGCATTAAAGCGGCGTTCGACTACCTCAGGGAATGGCTCGAGAACATCTTTTAGGCCTGTTGCATAACTAACTAGGCTTACGATGTTAGTTAGCAAGGTCGCAGGTGGAACACCCTTAACTTTTGCAGCTTCGAGCTGCTCATACGCCTTCCACACTTCAATAGGGGCGAGATTATACGGCGGTGCTTTGATGCTTTCAGCAAGTTCTTCGATTTGCTCGTAGCTCAGGTGGCGTTGCTGATACGGTTTACTGTAGATGAGCTCGATAGCAGTAAGCTCATCCTTGTTGTCTTCCATGAATTGTTTGAAGCTTTTAATGATGTGTTGCGCTTTTTCAACATCAAATCCGGCATCAAGCAGCTCATCAGCACTTTCATCGATTATTTGGTCCGTATTTCGCCTAACCTTTTCAACAAGCTCTCTTACATCGGGGTTGTGGAACGGCTTAACGGCTGCATCTGCCAGCGGCTTATAGACTTGATCTCGTTGCTCAAGCGTCGGCGCATCTGTGCCAAACTTCTCTATTGCTTGTTGTTCTAAGTAGTCTTCATTTGTTGCATGTATCAACTCACCTGCCACCAGTGCAAGTGGCTTACCCATTAACTTTGTCAGTTCAGCGCGTTGTTTATCATCCAATTTGAGGTCTAAACGGATTAAGCGGTTGCCTAAGCTTCGCAGCGTATCCGCATCACGATCACCTCTCGCGATTTGCTCCATTAGTTTTTCTGTCGATACGGCTGGCTTTTTCTCCATGGCCTGGCTTTCGGTTTTGTCGGACTCAGTAACGCCGACAGCATCCACCAGCACAAACTTGGTTTTTGCTTTTGCATCTGGCGTGACTAAGTGAAGAGAACTCACATCAATCACGCGCGTTCCACGGCCTTTCATCTGTTCGTAGTATGCTTGGCTACGCACATCGCGCATGAAGATGACACATTCGAGTGGTTTGATGTCGGTACCGGTGGCAATCATATCGACAGTCACTGCGATGCGAAGTAGTGGACTCGTCCTGAACTCGGCAATCGTGTCTTCTGCTTTCTTTTTGCCAACGCGATAAGTCACTTTTTTGCAAAAGTGGTTACCTTCGTTAAATACCTCTCTGACCTTATCCACAATGCGATCTGCATGGTCATCATCTTTGGCAAAGATAAGGGTTTTCGGTACCCAAGAGCGACCTTCAAAGCACTCTGGTAAGCAACGTTCTTTAAATGCCTTAAGCACTGTAGTGATTTGATTTGGTGCGATCACGCTTCTATCAAGTTGCGTTTTGTTATAACTCTCGTCTTTATCAAGTATTTCCTGGCGTTTTTTCTTGGTGAGTCGGTCACGGATCTGTACCGCAGTGCCAGCCTCAATTAAGTCTCCTTCTTCAGATTTTTTGGTCTTGATTCGGTAGATGTCGTAACCAACATTGACTTTATCGATGACGGCATCTTCATGGGTATATTCAGAAATCAAGTTTTGATTGAAAAAACCAATCGTCTTTTTAGTTGGCGTTGCCGTTAAACCAATCAGAAAAGCATCAAAATACTCAATAACTTGTCGCCATAAGTTATAGATAGAGCGGTGACATTCATCAATGATAATCAAGTCAAACGTTTCAATGGGGATCTCTGGGTTATAGCTCACTGTACGAGGTTGTTTTGAATCACTGTCTGCTTCAACTTCGTACCCCGAACGCTCATCAGCATCATCATCGAGTTCAGAACCGGAAAGCTGAGAATAAAGTCGCTGAATTGTCGATATAGTCACTTTCGTTGTATCAGCAATGCCGGTTGTTCCGAGTAAATTGACATTGTAATGGGAAGTGAACTTGCGCCCGTCGAGTGGAGTGTCGTATTGCTCAAACTCTTTCTTGGCTTGGCGACCTAAGTTACCTCGGTCCACCAAAAACAAAACCCGTTTAGCTTTGGCATATTTGGCGAGGCGGAAGATTTGTGTCACCGCCGTGTATGTCTTCCCTGAACCGGTCGCCATTTGCAGCAATGCGCGAGGTTTGTTCTTCTTCAGTGACTCTTCTATTCCATTAATCGCATCGATTTGGCAGTCTCGCAGACCTTGCGTATCGAGTTCAGGTAAATCCAATATGCGAGCACGGAGCGTTTTTTCTTCTTCGAGCCACTTCTTCAGCGTTTCTGGTTTGTGGAAATGAAATACATTGCGGCTACGAGCCTTAGGATCCCGGTAGTCACAGAACCGAATTTCGCCACTCGTTGCCTCGTAGGTAAAAGGTAAGTCGTCCATCCAACGTTGCGTAAATGCGGACTTAGACAGGCTATAGCGCTCACTTTGTGTCGCTACACCGCCAAGCGATACACCGTCTTTTTTAGCTTCGATAACACCACAAGCTTTACCGTCTATGAACAACATATAGTCGACAGGGCCGGTTGACGTATCCATCTCCCGAATAGCAATCCCATGAATACCTTGTTGACCGTCGTAAAGATTGAGGCGTTTTTTATCCTGAATCGTCCAACCTGCTTCAATGAGCTTTTGGTCTATGACTAACCTTGCCTGATCTTCAGGTTTTATATTTTTGTCTGTCATGGCTAGCTCTCAAAAAATTCTTCATCAATGCGTTTGAGGTAAATCACCTGCTCATCACGGCTACCGATGTTGTAGCGGAGCATCAATTTGGCTAACTCTTTGCCATTAATCAGTACGATGCGCATGCCTAAATCTTTTGCGGTTTGAACAGCGGAAGGCGTGAAATCAGAGGTAGTGATAAAGATACCTTTCTGCGCTTTCTTGAGGTTAAGTGCGCCGAAGAAGTCACGGATATCACCTGCGCTAATATTGTTGCCGTCCGCATAACGTTTAGCTTGAATATAGATTTGGTCAACTCCAAGTGGATCTTGGTTGATGACACCATCGACGCCGTTGTCGCCACTGCGCCCCAATGTATGGGCCATCCCCTCATTGCTTCCGCCATAGCCCATTGCTAGTAGTAGGTCGATCAGCAGTTGTTCAAAGAAGGCTGGTGATACTTTGCGTGTTCGAGACAAGATGTCTGAAGCTAATGCATCGTTGATTTGTTTGTAAGCAGCTCTGAGAACTTCGTCTGGCGTTGTTTCACTCTCGATATCCGCTAGGCTAAGCTCATCTTCTTTGTTTTGATTCGGGCTAATAAAGGCAACGAACTCTTCGTATTGCTTTAAGAACCGCGTATCGATTGCAGCACTTGGATTGTTAATCGCGTCGATACCACGAGGAGTTATCATGAAATGTCCACGCCGGGTAACTTCAATCAAACCCGCTTTTGATAAGTAAGTTCGAGCCCATCCTACTCGGCTATCAATAACCGTTTGTTTACCACTTGGTAGCTTTTCTTCGCGTTCTTCTTCCGACAAACCGAAATGATCAGCGAGCGCATTGATTGCGTCTCGAAGTTTGATTTCTTGCCCATTTTCTGCTTTTGCAATCTCTAGCAATGGACGCATAAAAGCTTGATAACTCGGTATCATTCTCTCACCTTCTTGACCTCAATATGCGCATCAAGCCCATCTCTCTTGAATCGCCTCCTACCATAAACTGGACAACTAACCTTCAAATAAAAACTTATCAGTAGTTTTCAACGAGCCAAAACGGTTGCCCACATATTTCAAAGTTAAGATTTCATCATTTATTTCAGAATGTTAACTCTAACCGATTTGGTTGGAATTTTTTATGGTGCGAGAATATGGGAAAATTGGGGAATGAACAATGATCCACATCCTATTATGCAACACTGCAGCTTATAGACAGGTGCTTTCTCCCGCATACGGTATGGACTATAGAGAATTACACTGACCTACGTTCAAAGTCTTCAATCTCTTCCTTAGCATTTCTTGGTCGCTGTATTAAACGTGTGTTGATTCGCTGAACCAGTTGTTCAGGAAAGAAACTTAGAATCTCTTTTTGCTTAGATATATCAATAGCTTGCTTAAAAGTATTGCAGAAATCATTAGCCAGCTTAACCATCACATCTAACTTTGCGTATTTTTCCTCATATTCGTCACATAAGTTAGTATATCTGCGTTCGATATCGTTAAGTTTTTGTACTCTTTGGTTTAGCACATGTCGGTAATCGGAACGAGCTAAGCAAAACTCTCTTACTTCCGCAATATTGTTTGCGTAGGTATCAATCAGGTCTGCCTCAACGAGTTTTTCCTCTACCATTGATGTCAATTCCGTAACTTCAGCAAGCAAAGCGTTTCTTTGTTCAATAAGCGGCTTTATCTGTTGCTCTATTTGTTTCGCTTGCTCTTGTTGAATCAACGCCTTGTTATTGACTAACTCCTCAAGCTCCGCCCTTAGGAAAACCGTCTCGTGCTCTAATATCTTTATTTCGCTGTCATATTTTTCGTAGGCACGTTTTTTGGCATTGATGATATCGGATTGGATCTGAAACCTACGCTGAAACTCTTCACTCATCTCATGCTCGAATTGCTCACGCTTGGATATCAATTCTTGCTGCCATTGCACTTCAAACTCGGCTTTCAGCTGTTCCAATGTCACTTTATTCCGTTCTTCAAGCTCAGCAAGTTTTAACCGACTCCTTTCATTGAGTTCGTTTTCAAGATTGGCTTTGCGCGTTTCAAGTTCACAGAGATGCTCTTTATGTACATCGATCGCACGTTCAAGTTCAGCAAGAATTTCATCTTGTGCACTTTCACGAAGCTTCATTTTTTCTAAGTGTTCTTCATACTTTTTCTGCTTGGTTACTAAACGTTCTTCAAGCGATTTTTCGGCTTTTTCTTGCTCGAATTTATTCTCTTCTAGCTGTTTTTGAGAGCGCATTAACGCCTCAAACTGCTTTCTCACTGTTTCATGTTTATTCGCTGTATGACTAGCAATTTCATCGAGATAATCGTTGCACACATTAAGTGACTGGATACGAACTCGGCAGTGTTGTAATGAATTAAATTGATCTAAGTGACCACAATCTGAAACATCAATCTCAATCACATTTTTGTCATGGGTTCGACAATCCCAGACTTTACTTGCATCGCACTTATGCTTATTCGCTATCTCAATCCAATACTGTTCACTGCCGACTTCGACAACCAGATCTGGCCTTCTTCCATCCATATAGACTTCAGTTTGTACTGCTGAGATTTTTAGCTCGGCACACACATCCGGAGATACCCACCCGGCCTCAAGAGGCATGGGGATTTTGCCTACTCTCGCGAAGTATTCCTTTGCTGTAAGGTGAAGTTGCGTCTCGTATGCCAGTACGCAAGCTTCGTCAAAGTAATGAGAGAAATGCCAAGCCTTCTTTTGACCTTTGTTCGCAATGAGCTTTCCACCACAACATGCGCATACAACATTATCTTGGAGGCCACTTTCAACTGCATCAATTGATACTGTCTCTTTGGTGTCCTGATATACCGCTCGTGTGATATGAATTTCGCTCATGCTCTCTTCCTCGGCAGGCTATTGACGTACTTGCACCGTTAAAAATACTATGACGCTATCAGCGACAGGTAAATACTGAATACATGAACATGTCGAATAACTAGACAGGAATCTAACAATGAGTGCATGGCCAATTCGATGGGATCTGCTGTTTCGATACCGAATGATTGAGATTATTGCTTTATGGGAAGGGCGTTTGACCACCAACCATCTGATCCAGAGCTTTGGTATCGGGCGTCAACAAGCTTCCAAAGACATCAATACTTATCTTGCGGAGATTGCACCTGGCAACTTGGTTTACGATAAGTACCTCAAAGGCTATAAACCCAGTGATAGCTTCAGCCCTAAACTCACCTCCGGCCATGCCGATGAATACTTGCATATTCTTTCGCGTAGTGAGGATATGACGGTCACTTTTAATGAGCTCGATATGGGCTTTGAACATTCCACTATGGTTCGCCCAGTAACACGCAATATTTCGCCACAAGTATTACGTCCTTTGGTGCAGGCGATACGAGAGAAAAAACGTGTCGATATTTGCTACACATCGCTAAAAGATGGTGAGCAATCTGAGCGCATTATTTCCCCGCATACTCTTGTTTGCACACCATTACGCTGGCACGTTCGCGCTTATTGTGAACAGGCTGGTGGCTATCGTGATTTTGTCTTAAGCCGCATACAAGGTATTCCCGATATCAACAATAATGCGATACACGGTAAACGTGACGATGTACTTTGGAATACCAAAGTGAACGTAGAGCTCATCCCCGACCTTCGCCTAAATGAAAAACAACGCGCGGTGATAGAAAAAGATTATGCGATGAGTGACGGCGTTTTGCGAATTGCCACCAACGCGTCACTCGTTCGCTATGTGCTTGATACCTATAACATTGACATCCATGTGCAAAAATCTAATCCGCAAGGACAACAGATTGTGCTGGGGAATCGGGATGAGTTGGTACCCTACTTATTGGTTTAGTCACTGACACTATAAGCCAGCAAGCCTCCGATATGATCAAAAAACCTAGTCTGGATTTGGGGAAATAGAAGCAACAAAATATTGCTCGATGGGTAAAGTATTGCTCGATGCGGGCAAAAACCTGCCCGGAATATCAAAAAAATCAGAATAACCTACTGATATTGTTAGCCTTGAATTATGGCATGTGACTTGCCCTGGTAGGGGCCAATGTTTTACTCCTCGTACATTTATAAGGATTCATCATGCCAACTCCATGTTATATCAAGATTGAAGGCCAAACTCAGGGTCTGATTACTGCTGGTGCGTGTACTGCAGATTCTATCGGTGATTCATTTGTTGAAGGTCACGAAGATGAGATGCTGGTTCAGCAATTTGATCACACAGTAACAGTACCTACCGATCCACAATCGGGTCAGCCTTCAGGCCAGCGCGTTCACAAGCCATTCAAATTTACTGTGGCGCTGAATAAAGCGGTTCCTCTACTGTACAACGCGCTTTCTTCAGGTGAGAAGCTGAAGTCCGTTGAGCTGAAGTGGTACCGTACATCTCTAGAAGGTAAACAAGAGAACTTCTTCACGACTAAGCTGGAAAACGCTTCTATCGTAGATATTCACTGTGAAATGCCACACTGCCAAGATCCAGCCAAAGCAGACTTCACTCAAAACCTGACAGTGTCTCTGTCTTACCGCAAAATCACCTGGGATCACGTTAACGCGGGGACTTCAGGCTCTGATGACTGGCGTAAGCCAATCGAAGCGTAATTCGCGCTCCGATACGGTCGCTCACTTTCGGGTGAGCGGCTGAAAACCTTAAACTCAGCCTATCGATTCTGCGGTGCACTGAGTTTAAGGTTTTTGTCATTTTCCGTATCAGAGAAGGAAGGCGTAATGGCGACATTAGCTTATACGATACACATCGACGGGCTCGGTGATGAAACGCTCGTTGTGACCAGCTTTGAGGGACAGGAGTCTCTCTCGAACACGGTTTTTCAATACGCCCCCTGCTACGGCTTTCGATATGAAATTGCTTTAGCCAGTCGCCAACCTCATCTCAGTGCGGCGCAGGTCGTCGATAAATCTGCTGAGCTGAGAATGTTCCGTGATGGTCAATTAGTCCAACGGGTACACGGCATTGTGCGTGCTTTTTCTCAAGGGGATATCGGTCATCACTACACCCTCTATTCCTTAACGCTAGTACCTGCTCTTGAACGGCTATCGTTGCGTCACAACAGTCGTATTTTTCAACGTAAAACCGTTCCTGAAATCTTGTCTGTGATCTTACAAGAAATGGGGATCAACGATTACGCCTTTGCTCTAGAACGGGAATGTGAACAACGTGAGTTTTGTGTTCAATATCGGGAAACGGATCTTGATTTTCTGCACCGCTTAGCCGCCGAAGAGGGACTCGTTTATTGCTTTACCCACGAAGCCGGTAAACACACGCTGTTATTCAGTGACTCTAGCGCGACACTCAATAAATTAGCCGAGCCTATCCCCTACAATGCATTAGCTGGTGGCGCACAAGACACGCCTTATATTTCAGGATTGACCTCGCGAACTGAAACCCAAGTCAGTGACGTCGAACTTAAAGATTACAGCTTCAAAAAGCCAAACTATTCCTTCTTACAAAGGACTCAAGGGGAAGAGATGGCTTACCAACAGGCCATATACTCTCACTTTGATGCTCCGGGTCGTTATAAGGATGACCTCAATGGTAAAGCGTATAGTCAAGTACGGTTGGAATATTTAAGACGTGAGGCCCATACAGGCTCTGGAAAAAGTAACCAACCGCTACTGAGAGCTGGCTATAAGTTTACATTACAAGATCACCTGAATCCGGCTATGAATCGGGATTGGTTGCTGATCAGCGTTCATCACCACGGCACCCAACCGCAAGCCATGGAAGAGGAAGGCGGTAGTGGTGCAACAACGTATGCTAACCAATTTACGGTAATTCCTACACATTTAAATTGGCAAGCCACGCCACAACCTAAACCTTTAGTCGACGGGCCAATGATAGCCACCGTAGTCGGCCCTAAAGGTGAAGAGATTTTCTGTGATGAATATGGACGAGTCAAAGTTCATTTCCATTGGGATCGTTACTCGAATGGCGATGAGCAAAGCTCATGTTGGGTACGGGTGTCACAAGGTTGGGCTGGTAGCCAATACGGCATGATCACCATCCCTCGTATTGGTCATGAGGTGATTGTCTCCTTTTTAAATGGCGATCCGGATCAACCGATTATCACTGGGCGCACTTACCATGCAACCAATACGCCTCCTTACCCTTTGCCAGAAAACAAAACGAAGACTGTACTGCGTAGTGATACGCATCAAGGAGAGGGTTTTAACGAACTCAGCTTTGAAGACCAAGCGGGTAAAGAGCTGATTTATCTGCATGCGCAGAAAGATATGCAGGTCAAAGTAGAAAACTCCAGCCACTCCAGAATCAATTACGATCAATCGGTCAGTATTGGCCATGATGAAATGCATGTTGTTGCTAATGATCGTAAGCTCACGGTAGATGGCTCACAAAGTCAGGTCACAAAAGGGAACTATGTTTCTGATACTCAAGGGGATAAACACGAATCCATCGGCGGTGATTTAGCACGCAAAATCGCTGGTGCCATCGGGGTCAGTGCCGACGGGGACATTACGATAAAAAGTGGCAGTAAGATTACCCTACAAGTTGGCGGAAGTTTTGTTGTGATTGATGCCAGTGGTGTCGCGATAGATGGTGGCACCATCTTGATTAAATCGGGAGGCTCCCCCGGCTCACTAGCCCTTCCTTCAAGCGCGGATGTGTTGGAAGCTGCCGCTTCAGCTGGGAGCGCTTTTGTCGCTAACTGCCCGGAGATGAGCTGATGCGTCATTTAGTCAATTATGCGGTGGTGGATCGAGCCGTCGCACCTGAGTTTATTGCAAAAGTGAAAGAGTCGAATAACCAACATTGGTGTTTATTTCCAGAGCCAATCGAGGAAGACTTTGCCTTAGTGGCCCCTTTTCTGGTGCTCATGACTCCTGAGCTTACCACGCAGCTCACCACGAAAAATGCACCGTGGGGATTTTTCTTTCAATCAGAGCATGACCACAAGGCACTTCGCACTCATCTTCGCCGTCTGATGAACATTGAGATCCTGCAGACTAAAGAGCGGCTGTTTTTCCGTTACTACGATCCACGTGTGTTATGGGCTGTACTCGATGGATTTGAGCCTCTGTGGCTAAACCACTTCCTCGGCCCGATACAAAGCGTTCATACTACATTCCCTCAGCAACGAGCGTCAGATTTCGAGCCGATGCTGACACCCTATCGCCCATTTGGGTATGAAGCATTCACGCCGTTTCCCATAGAGCACACTCATTACCAAGCCATCCTTGCTCAGTGTGAGCAAAACTTGGTCGATGAAGTTGCCAGCATGGTTGGTGATAAAGACAAAGTTTTTAGTAAAGCGCTGGTCAACCAATTGATTGAATGGGAGATCTCCCTTCCAACTCACATCAAAAGGGTTGCACAGTGGTGTTCAGATGAGAAAATTACTAGCCTGCTTAAGTTTCCTAAGCCGTGGCAAACACTGTTATCGAACACTCAATACCCAGCGGATTACCGAATCATGCGTCTTCAGTCTGAAGTAAGGACAACTCATGTTATGTAAACACCCGGCAGGTGTTGCTTGCCGTTGTAATCTAAAAGGCGATTGCCTAGTTCGCTACCAAATCACCAGTGATGCTGGACTATTCGAGTTTAAAAATGGCGATAACAAATTTTCGACCATTAAGCTTGTCGATAAAGGTCAAGGAACTAAAGTCAACATTGCGATAGAAGGAAAATGCACCAACAACCTGACTACATGCCCAACCGGTTACTTATCGGACGAACGCTCTTTCTCAGAAGCGCTTTCGACTTCGCAATGTAAAGACCATACTTTGTTCTACCGTCAAAAGTCTGGACAAGACGTCGACTTGTTTAGCGCAATACAATATTTATTGGCTCAAGATGGATTTACCGGAATTCCCTATACTCGATATAAAGTATGCATTACTCAATGCGCGGGAAAACCACAAACACAGAAAACGCTGTGGTTATCCCCACCTCATCAATATTTATTGGGGCAGATCCCTTATGACACTTACATTGAAGTCTATCCAAAGGTCGACATTGAATCGAAGCTAACTCTCGACTATTCAGGCTCGAAATCTAATCTAAGTGATGAAGATAGATATACGCAATATATAGAGCGTCAAAAAAAGGGGATGCATGATGGCACTCCGATCCCCACTCAAGAGATCAAAAAGAAATTTAATCTTTCTGGCACGTTGACCGTATCTCAAGGAAGTTCAAAAACCGAGTACTCTGCATCAAAGACAATGACTAAAAGCAATTTAGTTAAAGTCAAAAACATACAAGACTCCTTTGAAAACTTCCGAGAACAATGGAGCTTGATTAACGGTATCATTGGCATCGTTGAGCACTTAAAAAATGGTACTTACCAAAACACTGGAGCGGATAAAGTAAAACTGGTCAGTTTTGACTTTGGGCCACCAAAACTTGTCCTAGAGGGCAAGAGAAGTAGTGAGATTGTCGATTCAAAAGTAGTGACGACCGGTAATGTAACCTTAAAGTTCGATCCTCTATGTGACTTAAAAATCAGTCTCGACTTAATTTTGGCGGCAGCAGCATACTTTAAAATGGAAAAGGCCGTCGCAGAAATTCGAAAACAAGCTAAACAGCTAGAAGAAAAAGTTAAAGCCGGAGAAATCGGTGCTTATGCAGGTGCTGAGTTTTTCATTTCACTGACTACAAAGCTCGATGCTTCTGGCACAGTTACCTTCAATTCGGAACACCCCGCCGAATACGATCTGTCTCAGGTGGCAACGGTCACACTCTCTTCTTTAGTCAATTTAAGAGGAGGGGCAAAAGTTTGGGTCGTGGAAGGGGCATTTTTATTAGAAGCCAAGGTGGTTGCAGAAGGAAAAATTGCTCTAAGAAGCAAAATTAAAGACAAAAAACCTCTTGTAGAACTAATTTTCTTCCACGATGGGATTAAAGCAGACGTAAAAATTGAAGTGGCGGCTCGTAAAAATACACAATATGACCCTAATACATCGGGGAACAGTGGTTTTCTGGGTGGTTGGGGCAACGCTGAAAACTCTATTGAAGTAAGTGCCAAAAACACATATACCAAAGAGTGGATTTGGGCTAAGGCATTAAGTGAAACCAATTCCCGCTATCGCACAACCTTAATTGGCGGATAAGAAGAGTCTAATGAAGAAACAATATTTAACCCTAATAACCCTGTTATTACTCAATGGCTGTACAGGGAATGACGAGGAACGAATGAATATCAGAGAACAGGTCTCAACCGTATCCATAACAATCGATAAAGAAGGTGAAAAGCCACCCGTGCTCTACACGGCGAACATCAATTCAAAAACCATCTTTTGTGGTGGACAAATAAACGGCATGGAGCAATTAGATAATCTCGGCTCAGATTCTGGTACGTTTTCATCTGGATTTAATGCGACCGCTTTTTTACAGCCAGGAGAGAACGAATTTAGTATTGGAACTGTTCCGAGTGGTGCATACAACGGCGACTTTACTTATCACGAAAACGATCGTTGTGAGCTCACTATCTTTGGCGCCTTTCCTGATGGTAACAAACAAGAACTTTCTAACCTAACCGCAACCATTATCGATGGTAAGCCAAACGTAAAAACCTCCACAATTTACCCCGATAACCATAAAACCCCGTTAGTAAATGTCGATGGTGTTATATCTCATCGATTAACCCTATTTACTCGCTCGATTTACGTTAAAACTATCCCGCGTTGGCGCTGGGTGGATGCAACGCCAATTCGTGAAGACAACCCAGAGCAGATGAAACAGCTCTACCGTGCATATACCAATCTCCTAACATTAATGGAAAAACGCGATTTGGAAGGGCTAAATATGGCTTGGTCTCTTTCAAATAGGGAGAATGCAATGGCAGATGCTTATTATTCTACCCCTGATGAGTTTTTTGATGCTGTTGGTTTTGAATCAACCTTTAAAGAATATAGCGATGGAAAAGTTGAACCTAGACGAGAGTGGCATGAGTACAAGTTAAAAAGCTACATGGGGGGACGACTTGTACAATTAGAAGATAAACGCGGACACTCACCACTACGAATTACTTCAGATGAAAAAAATTTAGGATTTTCAGTCTTACCTTACTTCTCCATGATTGATGGACGAGTCGTAGTATCACGCTAGGAGAACCAAGATGCCAGGCGCAGCAAGACTCGGTGATATCGGCTCTGAGCATGATTGCTTTCCGCCGACGCCCATTATCGCGGGAAGTGGTGATGTGTTTATCGATGGTAAACCCGCCGTTCGACAAGGTGATGCTTTAGAGCCTCATGGTTGTCCATGCCCTAAAACACCTCATGGTGACCATCCAAGAGCGGTTTCCGGTGGCTCATCCGGCGTTTTTATCAATGGCAAACCCGCAGCTCGTCTCGGTGATGCGATTGATTGTGGAGGCACTATTGCCTCCGCATCTGCGAACGTGCTCATTGGGTAAAATATGCGCTTGAATCTATTACTACCAATCATCGGCTGCTTAGTCATTACGCTCTCCGCTTGTTCTAGGGAGAGTGATTTAATGCCAATCAGAGAACAAGTCTCAACGGTTGATGTAAAAATCGATAACGAAGGTGAAAAACCGCCCGTGCTCTACACGGTGAACATCAATTCAAAAACCATCTTTTGTGGTGGACAAATAAACGGCATGGAGCAATTAGATAATCTCGGCTCAGATTCTGGTACGTTTTCATCTGGATTTAATGCGACCGCTTTTTTACAGCCAGGAGAGAACGAATTTAGTATTGGAACTGTTCCGAGTGGTGCATACAACGGCGACTTTACTTATCACGAAAACGATCGTTGTGAGCTCACTATCTTTGGCGCCTTTCCTGATGGTAACAAACAAGAACTTTCTAACCTAACCGCAACCATTATCGATGGTAAGCCAAACGTAAAAACCTCCACAATTTACCCCGATAACCATAAAACCCCGTTAGCAAATGTCGATGGTGTTACATCTCATCGATTAACCGACTTTACTCGTCCGATTTATATTAAAACTATCCCGCGCTGGCGCTGGGTGGATGCAACGCCAATTCGTGAAGACAACCCAGAGCAGATGAAACAGCTCTACCGTGCGTATACCAATCTCCTAACATTAATGGAAAAACGCGATTTTGAAGGGCTAAAAATGGCTTGGTCTCTCTCCAACAGAGAGAAAGCAATGGCCGAAGCTTATTATTCAACCCCTGATGAGTTTTTTGATGTCATCAGATTTAAATCTTCGTTTGAAGAAGCAACTGATGCGGAAGTTGAACCCAGACG
This sequence comes from Vibrio mimicus, assembly GCF_019048845.1. Taxonomy (NCBI): domain Bacteria; kingdom Pseudomonadati; phylum Pseudomonadota; class Gammaproteobacteria; order Vibrionales; family Vibrionaceae; genus Vibrio; species Vibrio mimicus. Next base: position 1,255,757 of record NZ_CP077426.1, on the reverse strand, counting down.
CGAGTGGCATGAATATAAATTAAAAAGTTATATGGGTGGACGACTAGTAAGACTCGAAGATACGAGAGGTCACTCACCTTTACGTATCGGCTCTACTAAAAATAATTTCATTTATACTGTAAAACCCTACTTCTCCATGATTGATGGACGAGTCGTAGTATCACGCTAGGAAAACCAAGATGCCAGGAGCAGCAAGACTCGGTGATGCGATTGATTGTGGAGGCACTATTGCCTCCGCATCTGCGAACGTGCTCATTGGATAAAATATGCGCTTGAATCTATTACTACCAATCATCGGCTGCTTAGTCATTACGCTCTCCGCTTGCTCTAGGGAGAGTGATTTAATGCCAATCAGAGAACAAGTCTCAACGGTTGATGTAAAAATCGAGAATGAAGGACAGAAACCAGAGGTCATTTACATCGCAAACACTCGTTCCCAAACAATTTATTGCTTTGGGTTGGTAAATGATATGCAAATGCTAGATAACTTAAAAACTCATAGTGGCACATTTTCCTCTGGCTTTAACCCGACCGCCTACTTACAACCAGGAGAAAATACCCTAGATATGTCTGTTGCACCTATCGGCGTTTACGATGATGACCTAACCTATCGAACCGATGATCAATGTGAAATGACGCTCTACGGTGCTTCTCCAGACGGTGGCAAGGAAGAAATCTCGTCATTAAAAACGACTATTGTCGATGCCAAACCAACGATAAAAGAATCGAAACACTATCCATCTGATCATCAAACACCGCTATTAAACGTTGAAGGAGAGACGATTGGCTACACCCAAGCATTCTCTCGACCGATTTACATTAAAACCATCCCGCGTTGGCGCTGGGTAGACGCAACGCCGATTCGTGAAGATAACCCAGAGCAGATGAAGCAGTTATATCGTGTCTACAATAATTTAATTGAGCTCATGGAAAAGCGTGATTTTGAAGGACTAAAAATGGCTTACTCATTATCAATGCGAGAACATGCTAAAGCTGACGGTTATTTTTCTAAACCAGAGGATTTCTACGAGGCAGTGGGATTTGAAAATACATTTGCAGAGTATCCTGACGCAAAAGTAAAACCACGTCGAGATTGGAGCGAATACAAACTGGAATCTCATATGGATGGGCGTCTTGTCAGATTATATGATAAAAAAAGTAGCTCTCCACTAAGAGTCATATCTAAAACCAATGACTTAGAGAGAACCTTTACTCCCTATTTTTCTATAATCGATGGTCGTGTCGTCATATCACGCTAGGAGAACCAAGATGCCAGGCGCAGCAAGACTCGGTGATATCGGCTCTGAGCATGATTGCTTCCCGCCGACGCCAATTATCGCGGGAAGTGGTGATGTCTTTATCGATGGTAAACCCGCCGTTCGACAAGGTGATGCTTTAGAGCCTCATGGTGACCATTCAAGAGCAGCTACAAAAATAATTTACTTCGATATGACCATCTAGAGGTAGCCCTGTGTGAAAGCTTTTTGGGTAGGAAAGAGTTCTTACTCATAGAAGGCTTACGGTGACGTGGAGCCTTATTCTTTGACGTAAACAACGCTTGGTATTTAATTCGAGAGAGGTTTAATAGTTTGCAAAACAGTATAAGTAAAATTGATGACTTAGATGTTAGTAATAAGTGGAAGAGCCGTTTTCATCTATTGAAAAATCTAGGGGCAGATGAACTCAGCCATGCTTTGATTTTAAAGAGTGAAGCTTATAGAGCATTGTCTTTTAAAGAACGTATGTTTTTTATTTCTAATTTTGCGGCGTTTTTTGGTGGCTTTCTATATTACTTCTATAAGCGTATGCATTTGAAAGGTTTAGTACTTCTTTCTTTATCTATGCTTTGGATAGCTGCTCTAGCGGGAATTGAGTTTGTTAGTGGGGTTATCATCCCCGATGTAGTTTTTTGGAGCTTATCAGCTTGCTTGTGCTCCCAGTGGGCTAACTATGACCTGTATCGAAAGACGTTTCATAGCGAACAGCTATGGGATTGGATTCCAGAGCGGTGGCGAAATAAGTCAAGTGTTCTTTGGTTTTTAGCCCTATGTGCTGCAATTTGGGGGAGTTCAATTTACTACATGGCCACGCATACATACTCAACGTATGCGGCCTATGATGACCCAAATTCTCTACGTGTTCCTTGTGGCTCATTTGTGATGCTTGCCACTCAAGAAGAAGTTGATAGCTATGGTCGAGATGTAATTTGCAATCAGTAATGCAAGATTAACCACCTGCTTGACTCGGTCACAACAACATTCAGACTTAAAATGATTAGGTAATATAAGCGGATGCTGAATCGCATTTACTTTCATCTTGAGCAGCGGAAGATATTGTATCAAGGTAAAGAAGATATAAGCCCTGAGATAGCTAAGGTAATGTTTTCAAAGCTTAATACGGGCTACTACACGTCACAAGAGGAAGAGTTCATCATTAAGCTGTTTGTTAAGAAATCCTTTCTTAACAAACGAAATGGTGAGTATGAGTTTATTAAAAAAAGTAAACCTTATAAACCAAATGTCATACCCAAAAATATTCGAATTCTCTTTCTATCGATTGCGGCTGGGTTAGTACTCTATGGTTTGTTTGGTATTAACCACGGAGAAATTTACTTACCTTCCAAACGAGGACATGGCGTTACTTTTATCGGTGATTCGATTTTTGTTTTATTTGGCTCTTTTGTGGTGCTAGCTATCTGCTGCATCATTATTGTGGTGGATCATTATGACAAGAGGAATAACGAACATCTTTATGATTTAGCATTAAAGGGGCTTGGCTATGTCAGCTTAGCCTTCTTCATAGCAGCTTGTATTTGGGATCTTGCCAGTTAAATATTTACTCTTTGTGATTTATTTCGAAATGAGAAGGTTGGTCTATCCATAATCCTATCTATAGCGCTATGTTCTAAGTGATGCGCTCAATATCTTGCGCTGCCACTTTACTTAGCAGCGCTTTTCATTTCACGCATCAGATTTCCTCCATAAATCCACTAACGTCTCTCCAAACGCATTTCCATCCACTCATCCACTTCGCTTTCCACCCAGGCAATAGCCCTTTCTCCCAAGCTCACCGACTGTGGAAACTCGCCATCATTCATTTTTCGGTAAATTGCTGAACGGCTTAGTGCGGTCTTTTCCATTACTTCTTTTAGTTTCAGAAATCTCATGGGATGTTCTCCTATGTATTGTTGTCCCATGGGATGAACTGACTTTGTAAAAAATAGTTAAATCAGATCCTTACCTATATTCAAAGCCAATTTAGATATATGTCATCACTGTGAACCTTCCCATTATTGTTAAGGAGCAGGCTATGACTCATTTCCCTCGCCACCGCTATCTACTCTCGCAACGAGCTTATGAGCATCGAGTACTGGAAGAAGCAGCAGAGATCCTTGAACAGCGTTATGTGCGCGGTGAAACCTTTGCACGTACGGAAAACACCACGGAATACTTGCGCTGTAAACTTGCTGGATATGAGCACGAAATGTTTGCCGTACTGTTTTTGGATAACCAGCATCGGCTAATTGAATTTAAGGAGCTATTTCGCGGTACGGTCGACGCCGCCAGTGTCTACCCAAGAGAGGTACTAAAGGAGGCACTAAACGTTAACGCAGCAGCGGTGATCTTTGCGCATAACCATCCCTCTGGCGATCCTGAGCCTTCACAAGCCGATAGGCGTATTACTCAGCGCTTAAAAGACGCCTTATCACTGGTAGATATTCGTGTGCTGGACCATGTGGTCGTTGGCAAAAGCAGCGTGTCATTTGCAGAAAGGGGCTGGCTATGATTGTGGAAAGCTATCAAACGATCCAGTTAGCTGACAGCTTTTGTCATGCGTTGAGCGCGATACTTCGCCGCTTTGACATCCCACAAGAGGCAGAGCGAATAGTCCTCAACTGTCGAGATCCAAACTATTACCGCTCTCGCCAGGGCCTACATCCGGTCGAAATACAGTTCAAGCGAGAAAACAACGAGTCCCTGTGGTCCATCGCGTTTATCGCCAGTTTTTCTTATCAGAATGACAGGCATGACTCGTTGGATGTCGAGCTCTACTTTCACCTTGCTAACCGTTGGTGTTACCAGCCTGATGCCGGCTCTGCTGATTTAGTTCAACCAGCAGTGCTAGACCTGTTTTATAGCTGGTGCTCCGCATTTGAGCGCCACCTTGCCAAACAAGCGTTGCAAGATATTCAACTCACCATGATTCGCTAACCCAAGGCGATTCTTCTTAATCGAATCTTATTTTTGTAGGAGGCATAACCATGTCTAATATTTTGTTCAAACCCACCCACCTTCCCATTTCCAAACCGTTTCATGCCCTACTCGCTAACATACTTTCTGAACATCAAGCAAAAAGTGAAGTTCAGGCCACCAGCAAAGAGGTTGTCATGAACTTTCGAGACAGTTCTTACAGTGCCGAAGATGGCGGTTTTCATCCGGTAGAAATTGCACTGAGTCAGTCTAGTGACGGCCAATGGAGCATTGAATACATCACGGATTTTGCTTATGTCGGTAACCACTTTCCTGAGCTAGAACGCTGTTTGGATTTTGATTTCCAGCGTGGGGATTTCTTCACCGCCTATCACGGTTGGCATCCTATCGTAGGTAACCGTGATGCGCGAGAGCTCTATCAGTTATGGGAGAGTAACTTTCTCGCCTATGTCGCAACGGAAGCTTTTGATGACATTTCATTAACCTCGGCTCCTTAGTTACCCCCATCAAGAAAACCGACAGGTTCATAAAGAGAATCATCGTGTTCTGGGGGGTCGCGATTTCCCAGTTCATCATCTCAACATTGAAAGAGGATCCACAACAATGAAAACCACTGATTTATTCTCAACTCTAGAAACTAACATTCTTCACAACTCGTTAGATTCAACCACGAAAGATAAGTTACTGAGTAACTTATCTTTCCTTCGCAAAGCATCACTGAATATTCTTATCACAGGTTCCACAGGCTCTGGAAAAAGCTCCACCATAAACGCTCTATTTGACATGACGGTTGCCCAAGTCGGCATCGATAGTGATCCGCACACGGAATCTGTTCAGTGTTACCACCTAAATAATCTCGTGCTATGGGACACTCCAGGGCTTGGAGATGGGATCGATGAGGATAAAAAACACGTACAGGCCATTAAACAGCTTCTCAACAAGCGAGATGACCATGGTCAGTTGGTCATTGATTTAGTTCTGGTGATACTTGATGGCGGCTCTCGCGATCTGGGAACACCATTGAGACTCATCAATGACATTGTTATTCCGCAATTAGGCGATGAAGCCGAAAAACGGCTCATCGTTGCGGTGAATCAAGCCGACGTTGCCTTGAAAGGACCTGAATCATGGAACTACAGCGACAATCTACCAACAGACAAGGCTAAGGCATTTCTGGAGAAACAACAAAACTCGATAGCAAGACGTATACATAAAGCCACACAGATAAATGTGAAGACTCTTTACTTTGTGGCGGGCTACAGTGATGGAGTCAATCGCCAGAGGCCTTACAACCTATCAAAATTGCTTTATACCATTGTCGAAATACTACCAAACAATAAACGAGTAATGCTGGCAAATCGTACCATTTCCAATGATGCAGATAATTGGAAAGATAACGATGCCAGCGATTACAATAAAAAAACCACCTTAAGCCTTTGGGAAGCCATTGTAGAAACAACTTTACAAGGCGCATCTATTGGCTCCGATATCGGATCTATTTTCGGAAAACCAGGCGAGATCCTAGGTAAAGTCATTGGCTCTGTCGCTGGTCTATTTTTCGGTGGTTTACGATATACATTTGGGTTTTAAATGTAACCATTAAAAAGAGGCGAGCCTCTTTTTTTATTTTCGACTAGTCGAGAGATTTTTTAATCCATTCGAATAGATTTTTGTATCAATTTTAGCCAAGTAGCTTAAGCGATAAAAACACTGTTGGTATTCCTCTTGATAAGTATTTTTTCCCTTATGAATGTAATAAGTAGAGTTACTTGGGAAATGTACACTACTTTTCACCTCAAAGTATTCAATACCTAAAGCACTTGCCCACGCCCCTTTTATCATTGAAGAAAAATTATCACTATCTTTAGTAATATCCCCCAAACAAAAGTAAACATCTTTATTAAGAAATAATGCCACATGGTAATGAGGATTTTCTGAACTTAGTTGTTCCCTTACCCAAACGTATCTTAAAATACATTTATCAACTTTATTCTTTTTTCTTAAGTCATATTTTATTTTTTCCTTTAACGAAGAAAAAAATCTAGAAATATCACCACAATTATGCCAAGCATAATGGCTAGGATATCTAAGATCAATTCTCTGCACGTAAACTCGACTATATTCAGTCAAAGAAATATCCAAAACATCCTTAATGGCAATCAAATATTCCTTGCATAATGGAGCATGTTCTTTAATGACAGGATTAGATAAAAATCTCTCGTCATAGAAAAGAGTCAGGTTTGGATTTTGAATTAAACGTTTCATTAGTCACCTCTATGATTAACTTGTTCATAGAAGATAACCACCTTGTTATTTTTAATGTGCTTACTAGACCTATATTACTATACCAACATAATCGAACTAATTACCTTAGCTACCCGCCTTCTGTACCAATGCACATCTAGAGACAATGTCACGTTCTGCCACTCTGGAAAAACATTACCGCACCATAAGTGATGCACACCGCAAAACTCATCAAATCCACAGGAAAAAGCAAGACTATAAAACTCATAAAAATTACTATGTAACTTTCATTAAAACAACGTAAATACACATTGTGATAAACATTAACGAATTATTTAAATATTCATATTTAACAGATTGGATTGATAGTAACAACACGCGACAATGTTTATATTTATTGTCTAAAATTTACCTTGTCCATATGAGAGCAAGGGAAGTGATCGTTGATCATACTGTTGATTCTGAAAGATTAAAAAGTAAGTTAACAGCAACATTCAAACCAATGTATGACCCACCGATAGATTATGAAATTAATTTTAAACAAGATATAATATTAGCATTTGAACATTATCCCAGACATTCAATGCAAGAAACATTTATAACTAGCTCTCATGTTATCAACCCAAAGGAGATAGTTGATAAAAATGAAATATATAATGGAATTATTAGATTCATCAAATCAAAAACCTGCATAGAAATAAAGGAAAGCATTGTAGGCCAACTGAAAAATTCCTGGCGCAATGTTGAGAAAGGTATAGATTACACTTGGATCATTGATAATAAGGATGATGAATTTACCAAATGGATAATTAACTACTTTAAGAAAAGCAAACTCGACCCATGGTTTTTACCATACGAGTTAGACCGAGATATAGCTCATTACTCTATTATTACAATTCTAGACCTTTGGGATCCAAAAGATATCATTCCTAATTTTATGAGTAAACATCAATTTATAGAAAAGCTAAAGAAAGCATCTGTTCAGAAAAAACATAGGATGAAACTAAAAAATAAAAAAGTATATACCTTTGAAATGCATACTGACATAGGAAGAAAGCTAGACAGATTAGCTAACCTATTGGAGATAAAAAAGAATCATCTTCTAGAAGAACTGATAAACAATAAGTATGAATCGATATCTAGATTTAAAAAAAATTGATCACACAAGTAAACCAGCTCTCGTTAACGAGAGCTGGTTTACTAAGAGAGAAAATAAGAGAACTTTTCAATCAAACATCATTTAATATTTTAACGATTATTAAAATGGATTTCACTAATCCATTCGACGATTGGTGATCCGTTGAGCAATCCACTCCTGCACCTCGCCTTCTACCCAAGCTACAGCACGACCACCCAGTTGAACTTGGGGCGGGAATTGGTTTTCTTCAATAAATCGGTACAAACTAGAGCGAGACAAACCAGTCATAGTTAGCACTTCTCGAAAGCGGATCAAACGAATGTTGTTCTCTGGCATATTCACACCTATCAGGTTGGTTAGTTGCAAGAAGATGACATATGTCTGAATAGTTTTTGATTAGGTGCAATTGCCTATCAACCACTTGGAGTTGTATATACGGTTAGAGCAAGAGGTTGTACTCAATACTCTCCCATCAAGATAGATAATTGGTGTAGTTGTTACAAATGAAGCATAGCTAACACCACAACCACTTAAAGCAAGGAGAGCTCTAGGGTAACTACTGAAACAATGATAAACTCCTGCGCTAGAATTGTTGCTAATCCTACGATGACGGTAGAGTAGAAAAGCTGACACCGAAAATGCAAGGTATCTCTAGAAAGAGTGAGAAGAGCATTGCAATAGCGGCATGAGAATCGTCAAAGGGGAAAAATTTTTGTGCATGATTGTCAAGTCATGCACAAAGTAATACCTATGGTAATACTAGCCACAAATGTGAAATTTAAAATTAATATAAATCAAAGCGTTAACTTAGCAAGTGTGCGGTCTCACTCATCATGAAAAAGACGCCTTAGGGCGTCTTTTTTGCTATCTATCTCCAAGCGACTTGGTATTGCAAGTAGGTGGCAAACTCAAGCCGCAAAGCGATAGCACCTCATCGTCCTTTATCCTGTTTCGAGCACAACCCAATGAACCGTAAAAAGAAAATTAATCAAACATTGCAAAAACGCCTTAAAAAGCAACATGCGAAATTGCATCCTAGCAACAAGCCTCGTTATATTTCTAAAGCAGAGCGAGCTAAATTAGCTGCAGAGCAAGAAGCGAATACTGATCTCGCTACCAACGATTCAACCCCTGAACAACCCTCGCAGAGCGATGGCACATTACAGTAATAGGCTGTGCTCAATCGGGTGAAATTGATTGGCGACATCAATTAAGTTTTGGGCGGTCAGTTTCGGCACACCATACACTTCCACCTTAACCTGAAACCGTTGCTGAATTCTGGTGACCAAAGGCTCAAAATCACCATCACCAGAAACGAGCACCACGGTATCCACTTCTTGAGCTAATTCATAACCATCAAGGGCAATCCCGACATCCCAATCCCCTTTCGCGCTGCCATCACTACGTTGGATAAAAGGTTTCAGCATCACTTCAAAGCCAATCCCTCGTAAAATATGATGAAATTGCCTCTGCTGAGGGTCTTTGCTCGCAATCGCATAAGCATTGGCCTTTACCACAGCACGACCTTGTGTCGCTTGCGACCAAAACTGATTGTAATCAAAGTGCCGACCATAGCGTTCACGGCAGGTGTAATAAACATTTTGTACATCAACCAGAATGGCAATTTTTTCCATTACTTCCTACTTAGTTATTGTTGATTCAAGAGTCAGCATCGAACCTATTCTACGCCGTTGACTGCGGCTACAAATACCGCGCTTCGAAAGCATAGGAATTAGCTAAAAGTGGAGATATACAGCGCCTCAACCTTATCGCGCGCCCACTGGGTTTTACGCAAAAACTTGAGCGACGATTTAATCGATGGGTCGCTGGCAAAACAGTTGATGTTGATGCGCTGATGTAAGCCTTTCCAGCCATAATGATCCACCAAGCGAGTGACGATTTTTTCTAGGCTTAGGCCGTGCAGCGGGTTATTAACTTGTTGGTTCATTAGATAGTTCTCTGTGAAAATCCGCTCTTTATCAGGCGGTAGATTGGGATAGGCAATTAAGCGGCGCCCCCCTTGATGGCATGAAGCCGCCAATCTTACTTCAGTACCCCTAGCGCTTTCAATTTGTGATAGAGGGTATTTGGGCTCAATCCAAACAAACGTGACGTTTGGTTACTGCTGCCCAGCGTTGCTTGGTAGGATTTGAGTAATGTGAATCCTCTGGGTTGCTTCTAGAGGGTCCGAGTGAAATCAATCGGCCAACAGCGCTGCCACTTCAAGAAGGAAAGATATAGAACGATGAATATCACACTTAATCGTGTGTGGTACAAATCTATAGTGAGTGAATTATTTTTGCTATTTCAGTAAAACTCGACATCCATTAATTTTAGCTCATCAGTTAAATACTTTATGAGCCAATAAATGATCACCGAACTCACCAACGTCCATTTAATTAAAGGCAACCTTCAAGCAAATAGTAAAAATGAAGTTTTTGCAGAATTGGCGCAAATGTTATTTGAGAATAACCGCATCAGTAACAAAGAGGATTTTTTAAACGACATTGAAATACGTGAAAGATTAAGTGTCACGTCAATGGATGGCATCGCCTACCCACACTCAAAAAGTAAAGCCGTTACAAAACCTGCCATCGCTGTTGGTGTAAAGCACGAAGGCATTGAATATGGAGATGAAGAAGGCATCAAACCGACCGTATTCTTCATGATTGCCTCTCCCGACAACGGCGCAGACCACCATATTTATGTTCTTCAAGAATTATTCGGAAAATTTAGCGAAGAATTTATTGAAGATATTCATAACGCAAAAAATGAACATCAGATCCTTAATATTTTAATTCAATCATAAGGCGTGAAATTATGAGTACCCTAACCGCTCAAGCTACCAATAATAGTAGCGATTTCAAAAAACTCCTCAGTACCATGAAAGGCCACCTTTTATTTGGCACCTCACATATGTTGCCATTTATTGTTGCTGGCGGCGTATTATTGGCACTTGCAGTAATGGCATCCGGTAAAGGTGCCGTTCCTGCCGATGGCTTATTAGCGGATATTTCCAATATCGGTATTAAAGGTCTGGTGCTGTTCCCGATTATTTTGGGTGGTTTCATCGGTTATTCCATTGCAGACAAACCAGCTCTTGCGCCAGCGATGATCTCTTCTGGCATCATGGCGGATATGGGCGGCGGTTTCCTTGGTTGTATCGTAGCGGGCTTCATCGCCGGTGGTGTGGTATTCCAACTTAAGAAGATCCCTCTTTCGGCTAACATGACTGCGTTGGGCGCTTACTTCATCTACCCACTTATCGGTACACTTATCTCCGCAGGCATCGTTTTATGGGGTATCGGTGAGCCAATCAAACTGTTCATGGCGTCTATGAACGAATTCCTAGCTTCTATGGCTGGCGCTTCTAAGGTGGTGTTAGGTACGATTCTTGGTGGTATGACGGCATTCGATATGGGCGGTCCAATCAACAAGGTCGCAACGCTATTCGCTCAAACTCAAGTGGATACCCAACCATGGCTAATGGGTGGTGTGGGCATCGCAATCTGTACGCCTCCTCTCGGCATGGCGCTAGCCACGTTCCTGTTCAAGAAAAAATTCACCAAACAAGAACAAGAAGCGGGTAAAGCAGCAGCGATCATGGGTTCTATCGGTATCTCTGAAGGTGCTATCCCATTCGCAGCAAATGACCCAATGCGCGTGCTTCCTTCCATCGTTGCTGGTGGTATCGTTGGCTGTGTGTTTGGCTTCCTGACTAACGTTCTACTTCATGCTCCTTGGGGCGGTCTCATCACAGCACCGGTATCAAGCAACATTCCAATGTACGTTGTAGGTATCGCACTAGGCTCACTCACCACTGCACTCATCGTTGGCTTCTGGAAACCAGTCGCGGAAGAAGAAGTGGAAGACGAAATTGCAGAAGCTGCACCAACGCAAGCTCAAGCGGCTCCAGCAGCCGGCGAAGGCGAGTACGATATCGTTGCTGTCACTTGTTGCCCATCTGGTGTAGCACACACTTTCATGGCAGCCAAAGCACTTGAGAAAGCAGGCGCAGCCGCTGGCATCAAAATCAAAGTCGAAACGCAAGGTCAAAATGGCATTAAAAACCGCATCACAGACCTAGATGTCGCAAACGCGAAGCTAGTTATCCTCGCTCACGATATCCAAGTGAAAGATGCTCACCGCTTTGCCAACGCGAAAGTCATCGAATGCTCGACCAAGGAGGCGATGAAAAAAGCCGCCGAACTTATCCAAGCTTAAATCTTAAGCTCCTCCCCCAGAGCCCTTTCCCCCAAGGGCTCTTTTTCTATCTCAAGTGTAGTGATTCAGAATGTTATCGCTTTATCTGCACCAATGCCGCGGCATTTAAAATCGCGTCTTTCGTTGTCACGTCAATGACTTTAATGTGCTTGAAGCGTTCTGGTTCTTTAATTGCCACATCGTGCGCAAAGATCACCAGCTTCGCTCGTTGCACATCTTTGGCCGTGATTCGATTGATGATGCCGTTGGCGCCTTGTGTTTCTACTTTGATTTTCACTCCCGCCAGACAGGCGGCTTTTTCGAGTGATTTAGCCGCTAAAAACGTATGAGCAACGCCAGAAGGGCACGAGGTGACGGCAAGAATGTCGGCTTGCCCTTCTCCAATCACCGATGAAAAAGCAAGTGACTGCCCCTGCTCATTGTCCTGCTCGTGCACCGTTTTCTTCAGGGCAATAGCAATCAGTGCCGTGGTAAATGCACCGGCGATAGTGCCAAGAATATACCCTAGCTTGCCGTCCACAACTGGCAGCACAATCCAACCGCCCCAAGGGGCATGATTGAGCACTTGAAAGAGAAAACCAATCACGTTGCCAACAATACCACCCGCAATAATTGCAGGTAGCACGCGCGCGGGATCAGCGGCGGCAAACGGAATCGCCCCTTCACTAATGCCAATCATACCCATGATACCCGCCGCTTTTCCGGCTTCACGTTCATCCCGCTTGAATTTACTTGGTGACAATAAGGTCGCAAGCGCCATCCCCAATGGTGGGGTGCAAATGGCAATGCCCACCCCACCCATTAGCCAAGGTTGGGTGTTGACTTGAGTTTGGGCAAACAGCGTGGCGACTTTATTGATTGGGCCGCCCATGTCAAAGGCAGTCATCGCCCCCAATACCGCTCCGAGCACCACTTTGCCGGAATCGGCCATCGATGCCAAAAATTGATTGAGCCACAGCATACTGCTGGCAATCGGTGCGCCGATTAACCACATCACAGAACCACAGGTTACAAACGTCCCCACCAGCGGATAGATGAAGATGGAACCCAGCGAACTCATGCTGTCGGGGAGAGCGATTCTTTTCAGCTGACGAACCACAAAGCCTGCAAAAAAACCCACGATGATCGCGCCAATAAAGCCGGTTTGATATTGGTTTATCGCAATCCAGGTGCCAATCATGCCGGGGGCCAAACCGGGTTTATCTGCCATCGAGTAAGCGATATAACCACCCAATACCACCGTAAATAGGGTTAAACCGGCAATACCCATTTGAGCGATATCCGCCAACACGCCCTCTTCTGGCACCGCTCCGTGACCAGACATCATCACTGAAAGCGAGAGTAATACCCCACCTGCCACGATAAACGGCATCATGTGAGAGGTACCAAATAATAGATGCTCTTTAACGCGAGCTAATCTTTGTGCCATTGGGCTTAGCGGCTGGTAATCGGCATAATCCATTACCGGTGTAGAGCTTAATGTTGAATGGTGTGGGTGAATGAAAAGGGCGAGTGCCTGCTCAACACTTTCTGCGGCTTTAAGCTGTTCAACAAATCCCTCTTCAATCAATTTACTGGAGATTTGTGCCAATACTTCAATGTGGTGATGATCTTCTCCATCCGGTGATGCCAGCATAAAAAACACATCAGAAAGCTGACCATCTTCTGCACCGTAATCTATCCCTTGGCGGCTAATACCCACGACGACTGCAGGCAACGCCACCGCAGCACTTTTGGCGTGTGGAATGGCAATTCCTTCTTCAAACCCTGTATTTCCGATCTCTTCTCGTCGCCAGATGTCGTTTAAAAATTGCTGCTTATCGGTCAATTTTCCTGCGTTATCGAGCAACTCAACCAGCTCAATCAGAACATCTTCTTTGTTATTAGCTTTCAGATCTAAACAGATGATTTCAGGTTCGATCAGATGGGTAATATCCACAATTGTTTTACCTTACTGTTGTTTGAATTGGCATTGCCATACCGATGCGCCTCGCGTACGCGCGTGGCTAGAGTAACGAGCGATACTCTTTCAAGACACAGGACAAAAGATGCAATAACTGGATTAATGTAACATTCAATTTGAACTGTGAACTGGGTCTTGGCCGAAAACGGAGTATTTGCCAAGCGCTATGTTACTATCGCCGCAAAAATAACAATGAGGGATTTCCATGAAAATTGTTGCGGTCACCGCCTGCCCAACGGGCATTGCTCATACTTATATGGCGGCCGATGCTTTGACCAAAGCCGCACCAAAGTACAATGTGCAGATCAAAGTGGAAACTCAAGGTGCGATGGGTATCGAGAATCCTCTCACGCCTTATGACCTCTCTCATGCCGATAAGGTGTTGATCGTCTCCGATATCGACATCGAACAGCCTGCACGATTTGAAGGGATGAAGGTGGTGAAGCTCTCGATCGAAGAAGTGCTACTCAATGTCGATAAAGTCTTTCTCGTCCACTGTCGCTGATCCTTGGCATGATGCATGAATTCCAAGTCACCTTCTTGGTGAATGATGTTAACGCCAGCGCCCATGTTGTCCAACCGCTGTCTCGCGTTGCGCGTAAGTTCAAAAGTACCCTGCATATCATCAACATCACCAGAAACCGCAGTGCTGAACTCACCAAATCTCTCGCAGTATTGCAGGTGGGGTTACAAGAAGGCGATTTATGCCAAATCACTGCCATCGGCATTGATGCTGAACTCGCCTGTTTCGTGATTAAAGACATGCTTTCTGCGCATTACACTGTCGTGGGCTCCAAAATCAACTATGAGTTCTCTAGCCTGCTCGCCGAGCGCTTGCCACAAATATGCCCGCCGAGTGAAGTCAAATGGCACTATGCCAAAGCCCATACCACACTGACCAAATTCGAGTGTTTGAAAGGATTAGCGCAACTGATCTACCCCGTTTCACCCGATGAGTTGATTTTGGCTTTTATCAAACGTGAAGAACGCTCTTCCACCTGCGTAGCGCCTGGGATTGCGATTCCCCATGTGATGTTTGCAGATATAGAACACATTGCGGTTGCCGTTATTAAGAATGATGAGGCGATGGATTGGGCCTCTCAAATGGGAGAGGTGCATTTAGCGATTGCTTTGGTGATGCCGAGTAAGCCCAATCGAGAGCAAATCATTACCGCAACCAACCTGACCCGAAATTTACTGTGCGATCAAATGGTGGAGCGTTTACTGCTGACACGCAGTGGCGTTGACTTACAAGCTCTGCTGATGTACGCGATGTCACGCCTGTTAAATTGAAGCGCGATAATCCGTTGGTGTACGGCCTGTACGATTTTTGAAAACGCGGCAGAAGTAATTCACATCTTTAAACCCACAACGTAGCGACACTTCATTGAGCTTAAAATTGTACTTTTTCAGCATAAATTTTGCTCTATCAACCCTGACCCACGTAATGTAATCGGCCAAGGTCATATGCCCTTGCTGACGAAACAGCCTCGATAAATGGTTGGCAGAAATACTAAAACGCGAAGCAATACTCTCTCGCGTGATCGGGCGGTGAAAATTCTCTTGGATATAGATACAGATCCCTTGGTAGAGATCCTGCACTCGGTTTTGTGGCTGCTCTGTCGGCGCATTCAACATAGTCTGGGTATATTGAAGGAGAGCTTGCAGCAACAGCTCATCCATCGGTTTCTTATGATTCTCACGCGCCAATGAGCTGAGCGCTTCTAAAATGTTATCAATAGCAAACCCTGAGCGCGTTTGGATACTGTGCTTTTGAATATCATAAAAGTTGGCTTCGCCTTTGCGCTTGCTGACAAAACTCAGTCCTAGTTGGCGGCGTCCAAATAACATGCTCAACACTGAACAATCGGTATCCCAGTTCGGTTTATTCCAACAGTTAGCGGGAATAAAAATCGCATCTCCAGCTTTGGCAATTATTTTCGTAACTTTACGGTCATGGCTTTCCATTTCATTTATATACTCTCCACCTAAGACCAATTCTAAGCGTGGGAAATTCACCTGATAACTGAATTCAGGCGGTGTATGAAAATCACCCGCAAACCAAATATGATGAAATGATTCACGCTCATTAAGCACCGAGGAAATCAAATCATCAAATATCATATGCAAACTCTCACTTCGTAATCGCACTTTTATTAACGTCAGGTATACCCCGAATGCCATTGAGTCTCTTTGAGCAACATCACACCCAAGCCAGAATGATACAATAATCCAGTGTTAACACCAATTCTCTAGCACAAATCTCCACCACGAATAACAACAAACACATTATAACCAAATGAAAATTAATGAATTAACCCTATACTCATTACTTAAAATTGGCCTTGCCACCCCAATAGACGCTACGAGATCTAAATCACACCAAGCCAATAGAGTTACAATCCTCCAGTGAATGTTTTATTTCTTCACTAATAAGAAAAATAAAAAAATTAAAGAATAACTCTGACATAAAAATAAAATGTACAGAGGTCTCTATGATCAACCAATTGATTAATGCCGATTTAATTCAGCTTGATCTGCAAGCGAATTCCAAACAAGCCGTATTTGAAGAACTGATAAATATCCTACATGCCCAAGGGCGAATTTCAGATAAAGCGGCATTCTTAAAAGATATTCAAGCTCGTGAAGAGTTAGGTAATACCGGATTTGAAGATGGTGTCGCTATTCCGCATGCTAAAAGTGCAGCGGTGACTCAACCAGCTGTTGCAATTGGTGTCAGCCGAGAGGGCATCGACTATGGCGCAGAAGATGGTTTGCCTTCCAAGCTTTTTTTCATGATCGCCTCGCCCGATGGTGGCGATAACCACCACATTGAAGTGTTGGCCGAACTCTCTTCCAAACTGATTGAAGACGGTTTTATCGAGGCTTTTCTCAACACCAAAAACTCAGAGCAAGCACTAGAATTACTGCTGAAAAAATCCGCGCTTACACCTCTTGCAAACCAAGCAGAAAGCAAAGGGCTGATTATCGGTGTTACCGGTTGCCCGGCGGGTATTGCTCACACTTACCTTGCGGCTGAAGCACTGGAAAAAGGCGCGGCGGCTTTGGGTTTTGAGATCAAAGTGGAAACCAATGGCTCGATTGGGGTGAAAAATAGCCCAAGTGCGGAAGAAATTGAACGCGCTGAAGCGATTGTGGTCGCCTGTGATAAACAAGTCGACATGGCACGTTTTGCCGGCAAACGCCTCATCAAAACAAATGTGAAAGCGCCAATTCGTGATGCACAAAAGCTGATTAATGAAGCGTTAAGTGCACCAACTTATCAAGCTGAAACGGTTAAGACTCAATCGGTGGCAAACAAAGCCTCACAAGCTCGCTCGGATTTGTATCGCTTTTTGATGAATGGCGTTTCACACATGATCCCATTTGTGGTGACCGGCGGCCTTTTAATTGCACTGGCTCTCGCGGTGGGTGGTGAGCCAACTGAAGCAGGCATGGCCATTCCAACGGGCAGTATGTGGAACCAAATCCTTGAAGTGGGCGTGGTGGCCTTTACCTTGATGATCCCCATCCTTGCTGGCTACATCGCCTACGCCATTGCCGATCGCCCTGCGCTCGCTCCCGGTTTAATTGGTGGCTGGATTGCCAACAACGGCTCTTTTTATGGCGCCGATGCAGGTACAGGATTTATCGGTGCCATCATCGCGGGTCTCTTGGTCGGTTATTTCGTGAAGTGGATTACTTCCATTAACTATCACAAGTTTATCCAACCCCTAGTGCCGATCATGATCGCGCCGATCACGGCATCGCTGTTCATCGCTGGCCTGTTCATTTTCGTTATTGGCGCTCCCATTGCGAGCCTTATGGATGGACTCACGGCTCTACTAACTAGCATGAGTTCTGGCAACGTTATTCTGCTCGGCATCGTACTCGGTGGCATGGCAGGCTTTGATATGGGAGGCCCATTCAACAAAGTAGCTTTCCTATTCTCTGTAGGCATGATTGCCAGCGGCCAAACTCAATTTATGGGTGCGATGGCCTGTGCGATTCCCGTTGCACCACTCGGCATGGCACTCGCAACAGCGATGGGCCGTAAGCTCGAACTGTTTGAGTCTTCTGAGCTTGAAGCAGGTAAAGCCGCAGGCGCGATGGGCTTAGTCGGTATCTCTGAAGGCGCCATTCCTTTTGCAGCGCAAGACCCAATGTCAGTCATTCCAGCCAACGTGTTGGGCTCTATGGTTGCCGCTGTCATGGCATTCTCTTTTGGCATCACCAACAGTGTGGCTCACGGTGGCCCCGTAGTCGCCCTGCTTGGCGCAATGAACTACCCACTGCTTGCCCTACTTTGTATGGCAGCTGGTGCGGGTGTCACCGCCATCACCTGTGTGACGCTCAAAAAAATCCGCTCACAAAAGTTTGAAGCCGCTGCGGCTTAATTCTCCCTTCCTCGTTATGGCTTGAGGTTCCACTCAAGCCATCTTTCTAACGGTGACGACAATGACTCAGATTCCGACTCAGGATGCAGCCCTACCAGAGGCAGTATTCTTCCCGATGACCAACCCTATCCAAAACTACGCATGGGGCAGTAAAACCGCTTTGCAGCAGTTGTTTGATCTCGAAAACCCAACCCATGCCCCCCAAGCAGAGCTATGGATGGGCGCTCATCCTAATGGATGCTCCGGTATCGCCATTAACGGAAAAATCGTTCAACTTTCCGACTTTATTGCGCAAAATCCAAACGTGATTTTGGGTGAATATACTGCGCGGCAGTTCGGCGAACTCCCTTATCTGTTTAAAATTTTGGCAGCGGAAAATGCACTCTCCATTCAGGTCCATCCGAACAAGCAGCAAGCGGAACGAGGCTTCGCCCAAGAGGAACAATTAGGCATTGCGCTCACGGCTGCCCACCGAAATTACAAAGATCCAAACCACAAACCCGAATTGGTTTATGCGCTCACCGAGTACCAAGCCATGAACGGCTTTCGTGCCAATCAGGAAATCCTTAACTACTTTATTGAGTTATCGATAGATGAGATCCAGCCTCTCGTTGACGCATTCCAATCAAATCCGACAGAACAAGGGCTCAGAGACTTTTTCTCAGGGTTACTCTCATTACAGGGAGAAGCCAAAAACCGTGCGCTTGGAGCTTTGATGACCCAAGCTAAGCAGATTGATCTGCCTCTTTTCCAGCTGATCATCGAATTGGAAAAGCAATATCCCAATGACATTGGTTTATTCGCTCCTCTAATGCTCAATGTGATTACCTTACAACCAGGTGAAGCGATGTTTTTAGACTCAGAAACGCCGCACGCGTATTTACACGGAACAGGCCTTGAGATTATGGCCAACTCCGACAACGTGTTGCGCGCGGGTTTAACACCAAAATACATGGATATTGATGAATTGGTGGCATGTACTCAGTTCAAACATAAGCCACTTGAACAACTACGCCTTAAGCCTGAGATAATTGAGGAAAGTGAACAGTACCCGATCCCGGTTGCCGATTTTAAATTTGCCATCATCCCACCTGCGGCTCAGCAAGCCATTAGCGTTCGAAGTGCAGAAATTGTGCTGCCTCTCGATTCTTCGATGATATTGCGACATGCAAATGGTGAGCAATGCCTTGTAACAAAAGGGCAATCTGTCTTTATTCCGGCTTATGCTGAGCAGTACACCATTGAGTGTGATGGTCGTGTGGCAAGAGCTTTTAGCGCCTAGCATTAGCCCAAAAGGCCAGTTTTACTTATTCCCAAGATTCGATTGCTCGATTTAGGGTAATAACTGAAATTGGCCAAATTAAATGGAGGGACAGTTAACAGGGCAAATGTTTAACCGTATTAACCCTCAGATACTGTATAGCCGGGAACTTTAAACCAACGGCGGCACATATCGAGGAAATAGCCGTACAACACACCCATTCCACACGACACCAATGCATTGGTGGCCACAGCAGTAATGATTTGATCGGTAGAAGCGCCTACGGTGAAGAGAATGGCGGCATAAACCGGCGATTGAAAGAGAACATAAGCCACGAGATCGGAGAGATTCTTCATCCAACCGGTTGGGGAAACTTTGCGCCCTTGGCGAAGAACATAATCTCTAAACACACCATACGGCCAAGCAATCGCAATATTAACGGGAATGGAAAGGGTTCGGGAAGCGAGTGATTGCTGAAAGGTCATCCCAGACACAAAAATTTCAATAATCATGCCTGTTACAAAACAGAATATAACCATCGCAAAAGTATCAGCCGCTGCGTGACGGATACAGAATGGACCACGAGCTTTCATTTACATCCCCTATAAAATATATCACTACGATTTAGCCACGAAAACCAGACATGGAGCTGCTATAAATCCAAATTAGCAGTTTATGACTCTATTAAATCACACAATTTTTAGTTTTAGGCTTCGTTTTTAAACAAGGGAAGTAAATAAAAAACCAAAAAATGAAAACAAACTAGCATCTCAAACTGGATTTCGGCTTTTATCGTAAATATATCGGTTGGTAAGATTATTTTTTGTAATTTAATTACATTAACGTGGGAAATAAACCGCTATATATCTCTTACTTGAAGCTACAAGTAGTATTGGTTATGGGTTATGTTCGTCCCCCACAGGCACAAAGCCCGTCTATGCTCACGGAGATAAACTCACGGCCTCTACCAGCAACTCCAAAATAGATGGGGGTATAACGCTCACCGCTGTTGTCTGTTAAAGCAAGGTTCTTTGGCTATCAATCAGCCAGTTCAGATAAGCATTCCGGATGGAATTGATAGAGGCGCTCATGATGCTGTTCAAGAGCCAAATCCAACTCATGCTCAGCAATAGGTTTCGCGATAATGTCATCGGCTCCCGCTGAAAGCATTCGATCACGAGTTTCCTTGAACACATCAGCAGTACAACCAAATAAAAGAATATTGGATTGAGGGAACGGTAATTGGCGAATTTCCCGAGTCGCCTGAATACCGTCTTTCAATGGCATATGATTATCCATCAATACCAAATCATATTGATGTTTCTGTAGAGCTAAAATAGCCTGCTCACCGTCCGTAACACTATGACATTCAAAGCCTTTATTACGCATGAAGGCTTCAAGAATCATAATGTTCGTACGGTTATCTTCCACGATCAACGCTCGCAAACCAGGATACGTTTTGGCTTTTATCGGCTTATACTCTTCTT
Source organism: Vibrio mimicus (assembly GCF_019048845.1). Taxonomy (NCBI): domain Bacteria; kingdom Pseudomonadati; phylum Pseudomonadota; class Gammaproteobacteria; order Vibrionales; family Vibrionaceae; genus Vibrio; species Vibrio mimicus. The sequence continues at coordinate 1,234,832 of NZ_CP077426.1, read as the reverse complement.
TGATAGGTTCGGTGATCGCCAGCTTAACCCTGACTTCAAAACAGGTTCCTCGCCCCACCTCACTCTGTACTGAAACCGTACCATTCATCAACGCAGCAATCTGTTTGACAATCGCAAGCCCTAAGCCAGTGCCTCCAAAACGGCGTGTTGTGTGCGACTCAGCTTGTTCAAACGGTTGAAAGATTCGACCAAGAGCCTCTTTCGCAATACCAATCCCACTGTCTTGGACTTTAATGATTAAGTAATGCCCTTCTTGGGTTGCTTCTTCCGCCAAACCAATAGTAACAAAACCCCTTTCAGTAAATTTCACCGCATTGCTCAGTAAATTGAAGATGATCTGCCGCAAGCGTGCTTTATCACCATAGTACCAACGAGAGTCAGTAATTTCAGAGTTCAGATGAAATTTAAGCCCCTTTTCAAAACAAAGGCTTGAGTAAATACTTTTGATACTACCAATGATGGATCGCAGTGGAAAAGAACTGTAATCCAGCTCGAACTTACCTTGCTCAATTTTTGAATAATCTAATATCTCATTGAGCAAAGTCATCATGTGCTCTCCCGACTCATAGAGACTGGTGAGATGCTGTCGCTGTTTTGCGGTGAGTTCATCTTTGAGTAATATCTGAGCGGTGCCGAGAACCCCATTCATCGGCGTACGTATTTCGTGGGAAAGCGTTGCCAGAAATGCGCTTTTAGCCTTCGTTGAGGCCTGCGCTTTTACTTTCTCCGCCTCTAAATAAATGGTTTTCTGATTAAAAGTATCAATGAGATGACGGATCTCATCTTGGGATTTGTAACGTATATCAATGATTTCTCCCTCTCTCGACTCATTGACCTTTTTAGCAATCATCACTATCGGACGAATCCAATAATGATTAATCAAGAAATAGCCAACCATGACGCACAATAAAAGGATTGGCATCAAGCGCTTCTCTATATTGATGATTAAATTGAAAATGATTTCATCAATATGGTGAGTGGCATTAACCACTTCAATCTGCCAGTTAAACTCACCAAAGTTGTAATAACTGACTAATGCATTTTCATAGATACGAAAATTATGTGAAACAATATCAACACCAAAGGCGTCTTTAAGATTTACCCCAAGATTGTATTGTTCCGCAGTTTCAGCAACGAACTTAATCAAACCTTCCAACGATAAATCCACTGTTGCAACACCCGCAAACACACCATTGCGGTAATAAGGTGTGGAGACAGTAATCATCTCAACCTGTGTATAAGCATCAATATACACTGGTGACCAAAAATACAGCCCTTCCTTTTCATTTTCGGCAGCGAGATACCAACTCTCTTTATCATACCCCCCTGCTTGAGGATTATTCCAAGAGATTAATTGATCGATCTGACCATCCACCGCTTTGTTGAAAAACAAACTGTCATAGCGTTGCTGAACCATGGGAGCTAAATCTGGATTCGGCCATAGCCCGCCACTGATTATTACCCCTCCGACAACAGAAAAGAGCGAACGTAACATTCGCTCCTGCTCTTCTTTATCCAACGCACTCTTACCGATACTGGTAACGCTTTGCAAAACCCCAATCGAATTATTCAATGGTTCACGGATTTGGGTGGCCAACAATTCTGCCCGAAGTGACAAATTGTTTTTCAGCTCTTTTCGAAAAGGAACTTCCAATCCCCAATAGCTTAGCGTCCCCACGATGGCGAGGAAAAAGGCTAAGTAAATAGTGAGCGCAATTATACTTTTCTTTTTGAGCGAGGAACGGATAGCCATAACCAACTGAATTACTTTTTGTTTACAAAAATTATAGCGAAAGAATTTCATCCAGCGCTGTTTTATGAGCAATTTTGCATCGAGTTTCGCACTATCTAACACTCTAACTTTCCGAAAAGAGACTTTGTCTCTCACTCAGTTAACAAGCGGATGCTCTTACCCTTCTTTCCAGATAGAATTGCCACACTGATTTTTATTGAGCCCCAGAACTTCATGCAAACTTTAAACGACATCCTGCTGCTGCCGGAATTAGAAGATAAATTACTCAACCAAGCTAAAACCGTAGGTTTTGTTACGGCAATGGCATGTTGTCCCAATGTGTTACCTCCCGAAGAATGGCTGCCATTCTTATGGGGCGGTGAAGAAGTCGCCCCATTCTCCAATCCAGAACAATTAGAAAACTACCTCCAGCAAATCATTTCTCTGTGGAATGAAACAAGGCCACAACTGCTTGAAGGTGATTGGCAATGGCCAACTGGATATTTATTAGATGAAGCAGAGATCGTGAACCAAAACGTTCGTGATTTCTGTGAAGGGATGCTCCAAGGCTGGCAGTTGGCACGTGATGACTGGGAAGTTCTGATGCCCGAGAATAGCTCAGATAATACTCTGCTTGGCGGAGTGCTACTTTCTTTAAGCATGCTCTACGATCCTGAAACATCGATCGCAACGCTTTACGATCAAGGTTTCACAAGATTGGAGCAATTTGCTGAAATCTATAATGCCATTCCGGTTATGTTATGCGGCATAACACAACGCGGAGTCAACTTAGCTGAAGCTCAATAAGTTAACAGAAGCTGCAAGCAATCGATTGACAGAAAAATGCCCATCAAATGATGGGCATTCGTAATTATGCATTGCCTTTAACTTTCATATTCAGTTGCTCGGCAAAATCTAACATGCGGTTAAGAGGTATCAAAGACTTAACTCGAAGCGCTTCATCAACAAAAATTTCGTGCTCTTTACTATCATCACGCAATGCTTTAGCAATCGCTTTCAAACCATTCATCGCCATCCAAGGGCAATGAGCACAACTGCGACATGTGGCTCCAGCACCTGCCGTAGGCGCTTCAATCAGCTCTTTATCTGGCACCATTTGCTGCATTTTAAAGAAGATGCCTTTATCCGTAGCCACAATCATCTTCTTCTGTGGTAAAGCTTTCGCTGCTTTAATCAACTGGCTTGTAGAACCCACAGCATCGGCTAACTCAACCACACTCGATGGTGATTCTGGATGTACGAGAATCGCAGCATCAGGATAAAGTGCCTTCATCTTACGCAATGCATCAGCAGAAAACTCATCATGCACAACGCACTCACCTTGCCATAACAACATCTCAGCGCCAGTTTTGTTGGCAATATAAGAACCTAAATGACGGTCAGGGCCCCAAATAATCGGTTTTCCTTCAGCATCAAGGTGCTCCACAATTTCCAAAGCAATACTCGATGTCACCACCCAATCCGCACGCGCTTTGACCGCAGCAGAGGTGTTAGCATACACAACCACAGTATGGTCAGGATGCGCATCACAAAATTCGGTGAACTTATCGGCAGGACAGCCTAGATCTAATGAGCATTCAGCTTCTAATGTTGGCATCAAAATGCGCTTTTCAGGGGTAAGAATTTTGGCCGACTCCCCCATGAAACGGACACCAGCAATAATCAAAGTTTGTGCTGAATGACGATTGCCAAACTTGGCCATTTCCAGAGAATCACCAACAAAACCGCCAGTGGCTTCGGCAAGTGCTTGGATTTCAGGATCCGTATAATAATGAGCAATCAACACTGCATCTTTTTTAACTAGCAGTTGTTTTATCTCAGCGATATAAGCTTGTTTTTCCTCATTCGTAAGAGGAATGGGCTTAGGGGGAAAGGGGTAAACGGTATTTATAGTATCGAGTATGTGGCTCATTGCTCTTGCTCTGCACAACTTCCATAGACGGCGCATTGTACACCCTAGAAAGCTGCAAGCAAAATTGAAAGCCCATACACAACGATGTCAAAAAGTATCTAAGAATGCATTTTTGTCAGCTAACAAAAATAGAGCATCCTGAAACAAAAAGAGCCGCATAAGCAGCTCTTGTATTTACTTCAGACTTTCTTTTGCAATCTTGGCAGAAGCACTGTCTGGATATTCATCAATAGCTTGCTGATAAAATTTGCGCGCCTGCTCTGCGTTATTGTTACGCTTTGCTATATCACCCAGTTTGACTAATGCATCCGCTCGTTTATTAGAATCTTGCTGGGAAACAACAGCAATAAAGCTTTTCGCTGCATCTTTATCTTCTTTCTTTGCAAAATAGAGCTGACCTAACCAGTAGTGTGAATTGGCAGTGAAGGTCGAATTAGGGTAGTCGGCCTGAAACTTTTTAAACGCAGCGATCGCGCCTGCGTAATCGCGTTTCTTGAGGATCAAGTCCACGGCATTTTGATAAGCAGCTTGCTCATTTGCATCGCTACTAAATGTACCTTGTGCAGCATCATCATTGCTGCTCGCAGGGATTTGACTTGCGGTTGAAGGTGTCTTGATCTCACCACGCAAGCGATCAAGCTCTACAAACAACTCACGTTGACGCTGCAACATCTGTTGCATGTCGTAGTTATTTTTTTCAATTTGACCCCGTAATTCATTGACCTCTAGAGCCATATCATCAAGTTGCTTTTGCATTTGCAACTGCATGAGATTACGGTTTTCAAGCAAACGTTCGAGACGTTCAATTTCAGAATTCCGCGATCCACTCGCAGAACCACCGGATCCGTTGCTACTTAAATCAGATACTGGAGCGGGTGCAGCGAGCGCATAGCTCGCTGCACTTGCCAGTAACATCAGCATCACAACGTGCTTTAAGTTACTGAACATGAGGCATCACCTCAATTAGTAAACCAGAACTGCACGACGGTTTTTCGCGTACGCTTCGTCTGATTGACCTAATACTAGAGGTTTCTCTTCGCCGTAGCTAACGATAGAAACTTGATCAGCTTGAACACCCAGAGCTTCTAAGTATTTAGCAACTGCTTGAGCACGACGCTCACCCAGAGCGATGTTGTACTCTGGAGTACCACGCTCATCAGCATGACCTTCGATAGTCACTTTCAGGCTTGGGTTTTTAACTAGGTACGCAGCGTGAGCCGCTAGCATTGCTTCGTAGTCGCTCGCGATAGTTGCGTTATCGAATGCGAAGTAGATAGTTTGGTTTTCACGTAGAGCTTGTTCTTTCAGTTCTTGCTCAGTCAGTTGACCTTGTGCGTTCAGAGCATTTGAATCAACAGTAGAAACAGCAGACTGGTTAGTTTCTGAACCTGAGTTTGCAGCGTCATTGCTTGAACTACAAGCAGTAACTGCTAAAACTGGTAGCGCAATCATTAGCCCTTTAAGAACTTTGTTAAGTTGCATTTCTTATTCCTTTCTATTAAATAGTTACTTGTTATAAAAACGGAGACCATGCTGGTGCACGTACGCGCCCATTGGTTGCCGGTAGTCTTGCTTTAAAGCGTCCATCAATGGAAACCATCGACAAAACGTTGGCCTTATTGTAGATGGAGCTGTAAATCACCATACCACCATTCGGCGCAATACTTGGGGACTCATCTAACAAGGTTTTTGTTAGAATCTGCAATGCCCCTGTTTCTAAATCCTGCTTCGCGAGATTGAAGCCGGAATCACTACGATTCACCATCACCAAGAATTTACCATCAGGTGTAATTTGACCACCTAAGTTTTGGCTACCTTGCCATGTTAAACGTTTGGTTTCACCGCTGGTTAAATTTACTTGATAAATCTGTGGCTTACCACCTCGATCTGAGGTGAAAATTAATGATTTACCATCTGGATGCCAGAAAGGCTCGGTGTTGTTTGATCGGCCACTGGTGACTTCTTTTAAGCGACGAGTTGCCAGATCCATCGTGTAGACCTGTAAATTACCAGTTTTTGATAAAACCAGCGCTAGCGTTTTACCATCTGGTGAGAATCTAGGCGCACCATTATGACGTGGGAATGATGTCAGCTTTTCACGCTGCCCAGAATAAATGTTCATCATGTAAATTTCGGCTTGCCCGTTTTGAAAACTGACGTAAGCAAGCGTCTGGCCGTCTGGTGACCAAGCGGGAGACATGAGTGGTTGTTTGGAGCGCAAAACCAAACGCTCATTGTAGCCATCATAGTCTGCAATTCTCAGTTGGTAAGGATATGGGTCCTTATCATTAACAACAACGTAAGCAACACGCGTTAAAAATGCACCGCGTTCACCAGTAAGCTCTTCATAGACGAGATCAGCGATACGGTGTGCATACTCGCGCAGGCGTGAAGCAGGAACTGTCGCCACTTTATTGAAAAGGACATGATCTTTAGATAACACCAGCTGACCATCTTGAGACAAGGCTTTACTCTGCCCTTGAGTAAGTTGACCACGCACAATATCCACTAACTGATAGCTAATAACATAACTACCTTCTGCATTTTGCGTGATGGTGCCAGTCAATAATGAATCAACACCGAGTGATGTCCATTTTCCAAAATCAATTTGCTCTTCACTGTACGGTGTTTGTGGCATTTTACTTGTCGGCACAGGGCTAAATTTGCCACTGCGCTGTAAATCAGAAGCAATCACCCCAGAAACGTCTTCAGGTAATTTTGTGGCGCCTTCCCATTTGAAAGGAACAATAGCAATCGGACGTGCCGAATCAATACCGTCAGTGATCACTAGTTCTAATGCAGCATTCGCTACATTGGTAAAACCAGTGCCTATGAGCATCAAAACAAAAATTAATCGCTTAAACACAAGCCTTCCCTTCCTTATTCAGGTGCTACTGTTAAATTAATATTCTTCAATTTTTCCACTACGTCAGGTTGATCTTTGGGTAATGGAAAACTATTGACCTGAGCTACAGCACGTTTAGTCGCTGCACACAAACGACTATCACCATCCAGAACTGTTAAGCTACCAAGTAAAGCGCCAGTCCCTGTCGGTATAAGTTTCAGATTTACCTTACACTGTTTTCCTCGAAAACTGTCTTCTACTAGCAGGTTTTGTCGTATTAACTGTGTATAGATCGCGCCATAGCGGCCAACTTCAGAGGTTACAAACTGTTGTCGTGCCGCATTATTCTGCTGATTCTCATCACTTAAACTGCCAAATATATCATTTAGTGCGGCTTCTTGAGCTTTACGATCAGCTTCTGCTTTAGCCGCTTTCTCTTTTTCTTTCTTGGCCTTATCAGCCGCTTCTTTTGCGGCCTTCTCTTTTGCTAAACGATCTTGCTCTGCTTTCGCGGCAATTTCTTTTTCGCGTTTGGCTTTTTCTTCGGCCAGCTTGGCTTCTTTTTCACGCTCAATGCGCTGCTGTTCTGCTTTAGCCGCCGCAGCTTCCTTAGCTACACGCTCTTGTTCAGCTTTTTTAGCCGCATCTTCCTTCACTTTACGTTCGGCTTCTGCTTTTGCTGCACGATCTTTTTCTTCACGTGCTTTTTGCTCAGCAACTAGACGCTCTTGCTCTTTTTGCTCTCGTAACTTTTCAGCTTCACGAGCCGCTTTCGCTTCTTTGGCTTGTTGCTCTTTTAACTCACGGATTCTTTCTTCTTCCGCTTGTCGATTTTTCTCGAGTTGCTCACTTTCACGGCGCAATTTATCAAGCCGCTCTTGTTCTTTCTTCGCTGCCTCTTCACGTTGGCTGCGAATTTGTTGAGCTTGCTGACGAACAAGCTGAGGATCAATCACAACCGCCTCTATCATCTGTCCTGTTGGTTCTGGATCAGACATAGAAAAATCAGCGCCCCAAAGCAAAATAGCCACTAAAGTTCCATGCAACGCCAGCGAAATAGTTATCGATTTAGCATCATTACTCTTTCTGGACTTATTCTCTTTCATGCTCAGTGTTCGGCCTATTACTTAAGATCCGTGAGTAGCCCTACTTTAGGAATACCAGCTCGATTCAATTCGTCCAATACCAACACAACCTCCGCGTAAGGGGTGGCAGCATCACCACCAACCGCAACTGGCGAATTAGGTTTTATTGACAGCTCTGCTTTTACACGAACAATCACATCTTCGAGTGATAAGCCGCGTTGAACTTCTTCATCATTGACGCTTAAACCAAGGTTACCCTCTTTATCAATCTCAACAATGATAAAGCTAGAATCACTCTCACCTGCCATTTCTTGGGCTGATTTTGCTGAATGCGTTTTGGGCAATTCAACGTCCACGCCTTGAGTGACAAAAGGCGATGTCACCATGAAGATGATGAGCAACACCAACATAACGTCGATATAAGGCACAACGTTAATCTCGGCGGTCATCTCACGCTTTTTCGGTTGATACCCTGCCATAAGTTATTCCCGACCAGCCATTGCTTGACGATGTAGAATTGTATGGAACTCTTCAGAAAAAGTAGCGTAATTGTGTTCAAGCTTACTCACCTTATTGCTCAAACGGTTGTAGGCCATTACAGCCGGAATCGCGGCAAACAAACCGATAGCCGTTGCAATCAATGCTTCTGCAATACCCGGTGCTACCATCGCCAACGTTGCTTGTTTGACTTCGCCGAGAGCGATGAAAGAATGCATGATACCCCATACCGTACCAAATAGACCGATATAAGGGCTGATAGACCCGACTGTTGCGAGAAATGGCAAACTGGTTTCAAGCGAGTCCACTTCACGAGCTACTGCTACACGCATCGCACGCCCTGTACCTTCCATTACAAAGTCTGGGGCACTTGGGTTAGTTTTACGTAGGCGAGCAAATTCAGTGAAGCCAGCATAAAAAATTTCCTCAATTCCATAGATGTCATCTTTACGTTTTTTGACATCTTGGTATAGGGCTCCGAGATCAATCCCAGACCAAAAACGGTCTTCAAAAGTATCGGCTTCACGCTCAGCTGCGGAAATCACTTTGCTACGTTTGATAATTGCTGCCCAGGAAGCAACAGACATACCCAAGAGGGTTAGCATTACCATTTTTACGAGAAAGCTAGCTTGTAAAAAAAGGTCAAGAAAAGAAATATCAGCAGTCACTGCAGTTAAACTCCAAACTGATTAGTTGAGGCAACGCCTTGGGCCTCATATTCTCATTGTCAATACATGCTACCTTAACCGTTGCTTTAGACAACAACACTCCCTCAGGATTAACGAGTTCCTGACAGAAAGTTAAAGAAGCTTTTCTTAATTCGGACACGGTGGTGATTACTTCAAGGTGGTCATCTAACCTAGCCCCTTTAAGAAAATCGGTCTCCATGTGTCTGACCACAAAACCCGTACCTTGTTCCAACAGAACTTGTTGATTAACACCAACAGCGCGGAGCATTTCAGTACGAGCTCTTTCAAAGAATTTTAGATAGTTTGCGTGATAAACCACTCCACCAGCGTCAGTATCTTCGTAATACACCGTGACTGGCCAACGAAAAGTGTTCATGGTTTTGATAAAAATCTCATATACCGAGGAATGGCTGCTACTATAGCGCAACTATCAGACGATAGTACAAGCGCGTGTAAAGTTTTCTTACCTAATGATAAAAAATTGGCGCTGCCTCAAAGAGCCAGCGCCAATATGATTAAATTTACCGCACATCAGTTCAAAAACTGAACTATTGTGAGATAACTTAAGATTGGTAGGGATATATAAGGGCTGAAAATAATCTGCCATAGCCAGTAACGAGGTTTAAAACTAAGCCCAAATACCATACTTGAACATATACCCCAGATCATTAATAGGGCAATGAGTGCATTGAAACCGCCAATTCTCTCAGCATAGCTATTAGGATCCCACATCACCATCACAGCATTGTAGAACCCCAACAGTAAAGATAAGGCCTTAAATAAGGCCTTATCGATAACTTGGTGATAGAAAGCGATCTTTGCAGATCGATTACTCACTATCTTTATCCATCATTTCTGTATGCTCTAACCAAAGAGCATTGATGATACCGAATGCACAGGCGAGCAATACGCCAAGAATCCATGCAAAATACCACATAATATCAACTCCTTAGTACAGTGAATTCTTGTTATCTTCGATGAATTTATCATCAAGGCGACCAAACATTTTGTAGTAACTCCAGATGGTGTAACCCAAAATAATTGGAACCATGACAACCGCAACCACTGTCATCAGCTCAAGTGTCAATTTACTTGATGTGGCATCCCACATAGTCAAACTATGTACTGGATTCAAACTTGATGGCATCACGAATGGGAACATTGCAAAGCCCGCAGTAAAGATAACCCCTGCGTTACCTAAACTTGAAGCTAGGAATGCCAAGCCACCTTTATCAAATCGAGTTGCCAGCACCGCGAATAGGGGCATAAATACACCCAATGCAGGAGCCAACCACAGTACAGGCATCGCTTCGAAGTTATTCAACCACGCACCCGCCTCACGCACCACTTCTTTATTGAGTGGGTTAGAAGCAGCGTTACCATCAATCACACCAACGACCATGTAGCCGTCAATATGTTGAATCCAGAAACCAGCAGCAACAAAGCACACAACAGTCAGCAAGCCAGTCAACTGAGAGACATTACGTGCACGTCGATGTACATCTGCTGTGGTTTTCATTTGTAGCCATGTTGAACCTTGTAACAAGATCATAAATAGGCTAACTAAACCACACAGCAGAGCAAATGGGTTGAGCAAACCAAAGAATGAACCATGATAGGTTGGCATCAAGAAATCACTCAATTGGAATGGTACACCTTGCAGTAGGTTACCAAACGCTACACCAAAGATGATTGGCGGAACAAAGCCTGAAGCTGAAATCGCCAAATCCCAGTTATTGCGCCATTTCGTGCTTTCAATCTTAGAGCGATAATCCAAGCCAAGTGGACGTAGCCATAATGCGGCAAGCGTGACAATCATTGCTAGATAGAATCCAGAAAATGAAGTCGCGTACACCAATGGCCAAGCGGCAAACAGCGCACCACCAGCCGTGATTAACCAAACTTGGTTACCATCCCAGTGTGGGGCAATAGAGTTAATCATCACTCGGCGTTCATTATCCGTTTTACCAATCACGGGGACTAGCGCGCCGACGCCCATATCAAAGCCATCTGTGATGGCAAAACCCACTAGCAGCACGCCGATGAGCACCCACCAAATGAGTCGTAAGATCTCGTAATCAAACATATTTGTCTCTCCTTGCCTTATGCTTCAACTTGGCGGTTGACTTGATCCTGAACAGACTCTTCGCCTTGTTCAAAATGGTAACGTCCAGTTTTTAGGCTGCTAGGGCCTTTACGGGCGAATTTAACCATTAAGTACACTTCAGCAATCAGGAAAATCGTATATAGAGCAAGAATAGCTAGCATTGAGGTGATGATTTCTCCTGCACTTAAGGCAGAAGCCGCAACGTGCACTGGAAGAATTTCACCAACAGCCCATGGTTGACGGCCGTATTCAGCAACAAACCAACCGGTTTCAACAGCAATCCAAGGTAATGGAATACTGAAAAGCGCTGCTTTAAGTACCCATTTCTTCTGTTCAATTTTTTGACGACATGTTTGTAAGAACGCAGCACCAAATACGAACAGCATGATGAAACCACAAGCTACCATGATGCGGAACGACCAGAATAGAGGCCAAACCGTTGGGATAGAATCATCTGCTGCGGCTTGAATTTGTTCTTCGGTCGCGTCTGTCACTTTATCGGTGTAGCGCTTCAGCAACAGACCATAACCAAGGTCTTGCTTCACTTCATCGAACGCATCAATGTTTTCCGGTGTTTTTTCACCAGCACGGAGTTTTTCAAGTAACTCATAAGCGTACATACCACTACGGATACGCTCTACGTGCTCATCTCTTAGATCACGCAAACCAATCACTTGTTCGTCCAAAGAACGTGTAGCAATGATACCTAAAGCGTATGGGATCTTAATCGCGTAATCGGTGTGCATCTCTTCTTGATTTGGAATACCAAACAAGGTGAATGACGCTGGAGCTGGCTGTGTATGCCATTCCGATTCAATCGCCGCTAATTTAACGCGCTGAACTTCACCAAGCTCATAACCTGATTCATCACCTAATACGATAACAGACAGGATTGAAGCCATACCAAAAGACGCAGCAATCGCGAAAGAACGACGCGCAAACGCAACATCACGGCCTTTCAATAAGTAGTAAGCACTGATACCAAGTATGAACATGGCACCAGTTGTGTAGCCTGCCGCCACAGTGTGAACAAATTTCACCTGTGCCACTGGGTTAAGTACCACTTCGGCAAAACTTACCATTTCCATACGCATGGTTTCAAAGTTGAACTCTGAGCCAACAGGGTTTTGCATCCATCCATTTGCGACCAGAATCCACAGTGCAGAGAAATTTGAGCCTAACGCCACCAGCCAAGTCACCACTAAGTGCTGCTGTTTGGTGAGTCTGTCCCATCCGAAGAAGAATAAACCAACAAATGTAGATTCAAGGAAGAATGCGACTAGGGCTTCGATAGCTAGCGGAGCACCAAAAATGTCACCTACATAATGAGAATAGTAGGACCAGTTCGTACCAAACTGGAACTCCATGGTAAGGCCTGTCGCCACACCAAGAGCAAAGTTAATCCCGAACAACTTACCCCAGAATTTGGTCATGTCCTTGTAAATCTGTTTGTCAGTCATGACATAGAGTGACTCCATGATAGCGAGTAAAAACGCCATCCCTAGAGTGAGGGGAACAAACAGGAAGTGATACATCGCAGTCAGAGCAAACTGCAACCGCGATAAATCAACAACATCGATCATGGTAACTCCTTTGTGTCGGCTGAATGACACGTTCGACATAGGGCAACACAAGCAATGTTAAAAAATCTATAAAACATTACCACAAAAAGCATTTATTGTTGCAACTATGTACCACTATGGTTAGTTAATTGTTAAGTTGTAGCTAATATAGCTAGGGCTAATATTAATCCCAAAACCTGCTTGTTTCAAAAGGTTTATGGGAGAATTACGCCTTGATCTAAATCAAGATTTAAACCCGATAACTGGTCAATAAACAAACGAAATGATCCAAATCAAAGGATAGCGGCAATTTGTGTTACCGGCTCGTAAACAAACCAACCTGACGCGAATAAAAACAACCAATGAGTTAACATAACGTCAGTAAAAGCCAACAATTACCAAGAGGAAAGAAATGTAAGAAATGAGATCTTTATCAAAAAAGAAAGGCTCACCCGGTATGCCGGGCGAGAGTTGTAACATTATTTTTCAAGGCCGAAGTGCAGATATGCTCGATCTGTGGCTATACGACCACGTGGAGTTCGTTGTAAATAGCCTTGCTGAATGAGAAATGGCTCTAGAACATCTTCTATCGTATCTTTCTCTTCACCAATCGCGGCGGCAAGGTTATCTAACCCAACTGGACCTCCAGAAAACTTTTCCATAATCGCCAGCAAAAGTTTTCTATCCATATAGTCAAACCCTTGGTGATCAACATCGAGCATGTTGAGTGCCTTATCTGCGGTTTGCGCACAAATGTGTCCATCGCCTTTGACTTCCGCGTAATCTCGGACACGACGTAACAAGCGGTTAGCAATTCGCGGCGTACCGCGAGCACGGCGAGCCACTTCAAGCGCACCTTCACTGTCCATAGAAAGCCCAAGACAGTGAGCGCTGCGTTGGACAATGTTCTGCAAGTCAGCAACATTGTAATACTCCAAACGCTGCACGATTCCGAAACGATCACGTAATGGTGAGGTTAACGAACCAGCACGGGTTGTTGCGCCAATCAAGGTAAATGGCGGGAGATCGATTTTGATTGAACGTGCAGCAGGGCCTTCACCTATCATGATGTCCAATTGGTAGTCTTCCATTGCCGGATAAAGCACTTCTTCTACCATTGGGCTAAGACGATGAATTTCATCAATAAACAAGACATCATTTTCTTCAAGGTTCGTCAACAGAGCAGCTAAATCCCCCGCTTTTTCTAACACTGGACCAGAAGTGGTACGGATATTCACCCCCATCTCATTGGCCACAATGTTCGCTAAAGTCGTTTTCCCAAGTCCTGGAGGTCCAAAAATCAGCAAATGATCTAACGCCTCTTCACGCTGTTGTGCGGCCTTGATGAATATTTCCATCTGATCTCGCACATGGTCTTGGCCTTGATAATCGGCAAGCTTTTTAGGACGAATCGCCCTATCAATCACTTCTTCATCTTTGAAGGTGTGGTTAACAGGGGCAATTAAACGATCGGCTTCTATCATATTTTCTCTATAAACTGAGTGAGCATGTGTCTAGCGTTTTGAATACACGCCGCTACTTACACCATAGATTTGAGTGCTTCACGGATCAACTCTTCGCAGCTCATGCCCGCTTTCGCAATTTGTGACACGGCTTTAGATGCTTGAGGCGGTTTATAACCCAATGCAAGAAGCGCACTGATTGCTTCTTCTTGAGCATTTTGGGCAAGCGCAGGAACGGAATCGATAGGTGCCGCATCCGTAGCTGGCGTAAAGAGATCACCAGCCCCCCATCCTTTTAGACGGTCTTTCATTTCTACAACCAAGCGTTCTGCTGTTTTCTTGCCAACACCCGGTAGTTTGATCAGTGTAGATATGTCTTCTTTTTCAACACAACTGACAAACTGATTGGCAGTCATGCCAGAGAGGATCGCAAGCCCCATTTTCGGCCCTACGCCATTGGCTTTGATTACTTCACGAAACAGAGCGCGTTCGCTAACGGTATTAAAGCCATAAAGTAGCTGTGCATCTTCTCGAACTACAAAGTGGGTATAAATGATGGCTTCTTCCCCAATATTCGGCAGTTCATAAATACAGCTCATCGGCATTTGCACTTCATAGCCAATACCACCGACCTCAATCAAAATTTGAGGAGGTAACTTTTCAATCAGCGTACCGCGAAGACGTCCAATCACTTGTGTTTCCTTATAATAGAGGGAGGAAAGATGCTCTGGATGATAATCAATAACTGGATGGATAGCCAGTAAAATGCTCGTAGCATCAAGCTACATTTAACGATAACGACCTCTACGCGCACTCGTTGCCTGCCCTGCCAATGCAATTAGAGTTTTGTTGGTATTAGCATGACAAATAGCAACACCTAAAGCATCTGCTGCATCGGCTTGGGGCTTACCGGGCAGTTTGAGCATCTGCTGCACCATATGTTGAACTTGGCTTTTATCAGCTGCTCCCGTACCAACGACCGCTTGTTTAATCAGTCTGGCAGCATATTCATAAACAGGAAGTTCTGCGTTCACCGCCGCCACAATCGCACTGCCGCGGGCTTGACCAAGTTTTAATGCTGAATCGGCATTCTTTGCCATAAACACCTGTTCAATGGCAAATGCATCAGGTTGGAATTGGGTGATGATTTCACTCACTCCCGCGTAAATTTGTTTTAAACGAAGCGGTAGATCTTGTTCCGAAGTTCGAATACAGCCACTCCCCAGATAGATAAGATGTCGCCCTTGTTGACGAATCACACCATACCCAGTCACTCGAGAGCCGGGATCTATCCCTAAAATGACAGACATACTATCTTGCCTTGTTAATTTGCTCTTTACGCCAAGAAAGCGCGTCTGAAAAAGAGAGTGGGCTTTCGCCCACCCTTTGATTGATTACTCGTTATTTACGACGCCACGTTGTGCCGTTAGGGCCATCTTCGAGAACAATGCCCATCTCGTTCAACTTATCACGCGCCATATCTGCATTAGCCCAATCTTTCGCGGCACGAGAATCATTGCGTAACTTGATTAATGCTTCTATTTGCTCCGACTCTTCATCTTCCGCGCCGCCTTGAAAGAATGCCTCTGGTTCTTGGTGAAGTATACCAATAACGTCAGCCAACTCACGCATCAAGCTGCCCAAAGCACTGGCATTGGTTAAATCTTCGCTTTTGAGTCGGTTAATTTCACGCGCCATATCAAACAGCACTGAGTAAGCTTCAGGAGTATTGAAATCATCATTCATCGCAGCTGTGAAACGAGTTAGATATTCTTCTCCACCAGCGGCAGGCACAGTTTGATCTAACCCACGCAATGCATTGTAAAGACGCTCTAACGAAGCGCGTGCTTGGTTGAGATTCTCTTCACTGTAGTTCAATTGGCTTCTGTAATGGCCTGACATCAAGAAATAGCGAATCGTTTCCGCATCATAATGACCAAGAACATCACGAATGGTAAAGAAATTGCCTAATGATTTAGACATTTTCTCTTTGTCTACCATCACCATGCCACTGTGCATCCATGTGTTGACGTATTGGGTGCCATGAGCGCAGCAAGATTGTGCGATTTCGTTTTCATGATGCGGAAATTGCAAGTCTGAACCTCCACCGTGGATGTCGAAATGATTCCCCAGAATGGACGAGTTCATCGCGGAGCACTCGATATGCCAGCCTGGGCGACCAGGTCCCCAAGGCGATTCCCATGTAGGTTCGCCCGGCTTAGACATTTTCCACAACACGAAGTCCAATGGACTGCGCTTAGCCGCTTCTACATCAACACGCGCACCCGCTTGCAGCTGGTCAAGATCTTGCTTTGAAAGTTTTCCATATTCATCATATTTGCCAACCTCAAACATCACATCGCCATTGTCAGCAACATACGCAAATCCACGCTCAATCAAGCGCTCAACGAGAGCAATGATCTCTTCGATGTAGGCGGTTGCACGCGGTTCAACATCCGGTCTTTTGATGTTTAGTGCATCAAAATCGGCATACATTTCCTGAATCAAACGTTCGGTCAATGATTCACAAGTCTCTGCATTTTCTGCAGCACGTTTGATGATCTTGTCATCGATGTCGGTGATGTTACGAACAAAGGTTAAATCATAACCGAGGTAGCGAAGATAACGTGCTACGACATCAAAAGAAACAAATGTCCGTCCATGCCCGATATGACAGAGATCATAAATGGTGACTCCACACACATACATGCCCACTTTGCCGGCAACGATTGGCTTAAATTCCTCTTTCTGTCTTGTGAGTGAGTTATAAATCTTCAACATGATCTCTATCTGATTACCATCAAAATTATAAACGGTGGACAGTATAACAACTCAAAGATTGTCAGGTCATCCATTTGATGTTTTGAATGCAGAAAAAGTTAGGCTAAACTCTTGCTCTCCATTGATAAATGCGAAGGTAAAACTCATGATCACCCTGCATACCAATTTTGGTGACATCAAAATCCAGCTCAACTTTGAAAAAGCGCCTGCAACTAGCGCAAATTTTGAGCAATACTGTCGTGAAGGTTTCTACGACAACACTCTTTTCCACCGTGTCATTGACGGTTTCATGATTCAAGGTGGCGGTATGACTTCGGGACTGCGTGAGAAAGAAACTCGCGATCCAATCCGTAATGAAGCGAACAACGGTCTGAGCAATAAAGTCGGTACCATTGCAATGGCGCGTACTATGGACCCACATTCAGCCAGTTCGCAATTCTTCATTAACGTGAATAACAACACTTTCCTCGACTTCCGTTCTGAGAGCCGTGACGGTTGGGGTTACTGTGTGTTTGGTGAAGTTGTTGAAGGTATGGATATTGTGAACAAAATCAAAGGTGTTAGCACTGGTTCTTACGGCATGCATCAAGACGTGCCGCTAGACGAAATGATGATCACTAGCACAACTATCGAAGCTTAACCTAATTAGGAGCGCTTCAGGCGCTCCTTTCACTGCCCATAATGCATACACTATTTATTTCAGATCTCCATCTGTCACCTAATCGACCAGATATTACCGACTGCTTTATCCATTTTATGCGTGAAGAAGCAGCACGATCCGATGCTCTTTACGTGCTTGGTGACTTGTTTGATTTTTGGATTGGTGATGATGACCCCACCCCGTTTGCCAAGCAGATCAAAATGGAGTTTAAACAGCTCACGGAACAAGGGATCCCATGCTATTTCATCAAGGGTAATCGTGATTTTCTGGTCGGAACACGTTTCGCTCAAGAAACAGGTATACAACTTTTACCTGATGAAGCCGTCATCGATCTGTATGGTCAAAAAGCCGTAGTGCTACATGGGGACACACTTTGCACCCAAGATACTCGCTACCTTGCTTTCCGAGAGAAGGTTCATCAACCTTGGTTGCAGCGTCTGTTTGCAATGCTGCCATTTTTTCTACGCCGCAAAATCGTGCGAAAAATTCAATCGGACATCCGAGAGGACAAACAACACAAATCAATGATGATCATGGATGTAACACCAAGTGAAGTGTTGGATGTGATGCTACGTCACCAAGTTGATTTAATGATCCACGGACATACCCATCGACCCGCTATACATCAAATTCCTATCCCCCCTCAACACAACAAAATTCGAATTGTTTTAGGTGATTGGTACAACCAAAGTTCCGTCTTGGTCTATTCTAAAGTAGCTGGCTATGCATTAACTTCTGAACCAATAAAAAGTAGTAACAATTAATCTAGTAGCAAAGTCGTTCTTATCAATCAACTTCAAAGTATAATGCCCCAGTATTAATATAAGTGTTAACTAACAAGGATCGGCAGACTTTGAAGTACTCATACGTAGCTAGACAACCCATTCTGGACCGTGACAAAAGCACTATTGGATATGAGCTGCTATTTCGTGATGGGCCTAAAAACACGTTCCCTGATATCGACCCCGAGGAAGCCACAAGCCGACTGCTTTCTGACCATTTTTTAACTGCCCATTACAGCACTCTAGGCAACAATCTTGGGTTTGTTAATTTCCCATATCAAAGCCTACTGAATATGGTACCGACACTCTTTCCTGTCAAAAGCTTAGTCGTAGAGATCCTTGAAGATTGCCCTCCAACCGAAGACCTATTGAATGCCGTGAAAAAGATGGCGCAGCTTGGTTATAAGATGGCATTGGATGATTTTATTCCCAGTAATGAGTGGAAAGCTTTTCTGCCTTATATCTCAATCATCAAGTTTGATATTCGCTTATTTCCCATTCCAAAGGCAAAACTTTTCATCGATAGATTGCGCTCAACAAAAATTGAGTTTTTGGCCGAAAAGGTCGAAACCTATGAAGAATTTGAACTTGCCAAGCAAGCGGGCTTCCACTACTTCCAAGGGTATTTCTTCAGTAAGCCAGAAATAATTCAACGCAAGGCCTTACAGCCTTCTTTTCTTACCATCGTAAGTTTGTTGAAAGAAGTGGCAAAACCAGAAGTCGACTTTGCCGCAATTGAGTCGATAGTTGCCCAAGATATTTCTCTATCTTATAAGCTGCTGACCTTTGTCAATTCATCAGCCACTGTCAGTTCTAAAATTCAGTCGTTTAGGCAAGCATTAGTTTACTTAGGACAACAAAAGCTAAGAAAATTCATCTCCTTGGTCGCAATTGCTTCAACTCAAGATTCAAAACCTGACTACCTTTACAACCTCGCTATCCTACGGGCTCAATTTTGTGAAATGCTCAGTGAACGAGTTTCAGCCAAGATTGCTCCAGGAACAGGATTCCTGACAGGTATGTTCTCCGTTCTCGATAGTTTGCTTGATCAGCCCTTAGACTCCATCGTTGAAGAGATGCCTATTGAAGAAGAAGTCAAGATGGCTTTAACACTAGGAAGCGGCACTCTGGGGCAAATCCTCGCGCTCAACAAAGCGTATGAAATGGCAGATTGGGGCCTAGTCACGACCCTCGCACAAGAACTCAATTTACCTAACGATGCTCCGACAGAGTGCTACATCGAGGCCGTAAAATGGACCGCTGACCTACTGGGTGTACAGACCTAAACTGGTATTTTTGTACACTGATCGTTAAACTAACCGCCATTTCTTGTTTGATTTAATTTTTTATGTCCTGTTATTGCGGAAGCCCCCTTACTTACTCAACGTGTTGTGAGCCAGTCCATCTAAATGTGCAGCACGCGCAGTCTCCTGAGCAATTGATGCGGGCTCGATTTAGTGCGCACGTTTTAAAAAATGTAGATTTTGTCATCAACACTTATCACTCTTCTTGCCTAGCCGAAAATGATCGAGAAGCAATCCGTGAATCTGTATATAGCGACTGGGTACGCCTCGAAGTGGTTTCAAGCCAGATGGGAGAGTCAGACTTAGAAGGATATGTACACTTTCGTGCTTTTCTAAAACAAAATGGCCAAGAATACTGCCTGGAAGAACGCTCTCGCTTTGTGAAAGAACAAGACATCTGGTTTTATATCGATGGTGAATTTCCCAACAAGATCAAACAAGGAAGGAACGATCCTTGTGCCTGCGGTAGTGGTAAAAAATTCAAAAAGTGTTGTGGATAAAAGAGTAAAGCCTGCATTTGCAGGCTTTAGCTTATTCTTGGTCAACCATCCATTTTTTGAACGCTTTGCGCTCTTCTTTAGAGGCTTTGCTATACCATAACTGTAATTGAACAAGGTTATTTGATGCTTCAGCATTTCCCGCTGCTGAAACATCAGTCGCAATAGTTTGCGGTTTAGTGGCCGCTAATTGTGCATTATTGGCAACAACAACATTAAGATAACCAATGGCTGCGATACCGCCATTTTGGTTGTATTCCGTCGCTTCTTGGCTATAGTTACGCCCCCACTGTACCCCTGGGTTAAGCAACTTATCTTCCACAACAGTGATACTCTGCCCATCTTGCCTGATCAACTGCCATTCCAGACCGGAGATTTTTTCGTTCGCTTCTTTCATTGTTCGATAGTTAGGTAGCTGGAAGCTCAGCTCTTCATTCTGACTCTCAAACTTTGCAATGATCGCATCACTATGTACTTTTTTAACATCGTCACCAACATCAAAAGTAGGGATGTAGCGAAAGACAATCTGATTTATACCATCCTTTAATGTGACTGTTTTATCGCCAAATAAACCACCCTCTGTTTTCGGTTTTTGCATATTCACAGAGAGTAAATCAATATTTTCCGGCACTTTCAGTGTGACATCAGCTAGTGCATAGCTAGCCGAGAATGACAACATTAGTCCTACAATCAATGGGTTGAGTTTCATTATTTAACTACCTTGTTTTGTATAAAAATCAGCACAACAACAATAATCAGTTCTTTTGCCTAGTACAATAAAAAAGCCCAGCAGGTGCTGGGCTTTTTCGATAAACGTGGTCAGGATCTTACCAGTAGATACGAGCACCGATACCGAAGTTATTAGAACTGTCAACGGTTTTTGCACTGATATCAGCGTCAGAGCCTTTATTGGTGTAACCCAGAGTTGTGCCGTCACCGTAGCCGTATTCAGCATATACGCGTGCCCAGCTTGCAAACTTGTATTCAACGCCTAGGTAAACCAGAGTACCATTTTCGTCTACACCAGTGTTCGCTTCTTGCATTACGTACTCGTAGCCAGCGTACATTGTAGTTTTGTCCGCTACTTTGTAAGTACCAGCAACAGAGATAGCATCTTCGTCAATCACTAGAGGATTATTGTTAACATCCAACTCAGCGTTGTAGTAAGTCACGCCAAGCAGTGCATCACCGATGGTGTATTCACCCGTCACTTCAAAATAAGTGTTAGTTACGTCAACTGTGGTGGTTCCTGCAGCAAATTTCTTGTCAGTATTCTGACCACCACCAGCGTGAACCGCTAGGTCACCGAAAGTTGCACCTACGAACAGTTCAGCTAACTCTTGGTTAGAATCATCTTCGGTCAAGCCGTAGCCAGCTTTAACCCAGAAATTTTCAACTTCTAGAGCATACTTGATTTGTGAATCATGCAGCGCATCTGACAGAGTGCCGTAACGAAGACCTGTACCACCGAAGAAATAAGAGTAGTCAGCGCCGTAAACGTCATCAGATGTAGTCCATTGCTTACCAAAGCTGAACTTACCGAAGTTAGTTTTTACGCCAAGAATGTGGTTACGAACATACATGTCGCCGCTGTCTTTCAGAGCAAATTCTACTTTACCTTGAAGAGCTAGGCTGTCGTTTACGGTGTAGTTTGCGTCAACACCAGCACGAGAAGAACCAGAACCAAGAGTTGCGTCTTTGTCTTCTAGGAATTTCAATTCAGTACGTAGCTGACCGTAGAAATCAACGGTGCCTGCATCTGACTTTAGAATTTCAGCTGCGTTTACAGAGCCTGCTGCTGCAAGCACTGCGAGTGCTAATAGAGTTTTTTTCATGTTAATCCACTGCCTTTTCTTAATTTGGGAATTCCTTGTCCGGTTCCCTGTTTTTTGATGATGGTTTTCCAACTCTTCGGTTAGTCACCATCGCCATCACTTTCGCTGTTAAGATTGCAAAAGAATATTCTGCATGTCAAATACCATAAAAAAAAACAAAGAAAAAAAATATAAATACATTAAAATCAGCACTTTACACTGTTTTCATCGATTTTTTCGGCTTGCTTCTTAACAAGAAAAGTAAAAACCACCAACTTGAAATAAAACAAAAAGGCAGAGCTAAATGCCAAAAATTAACAAAACAATGTCCATGTGTGGTTTTTTATAAAAAGCAAACCTAACATTTGGAGTTTTATATTTTTTATAAAACAAAATAAATTTAAGTTCCTGATGGTTCAGTTTTTATTTGTGAACAAGATCTAGATTTCTATTAAAAGCATGCGATTTCGTGAAGTAGGTATCACTCAGTGATCTGTGCTACCATCGCGCCATTGCACTTTGGACATATCTATGCTGACTAAAAATATCCAAGATTCCATTCGCTCTAGTTATCAAAACCTGCAGACCCATTTAGAAAGCTTCATTCCTCGTCGGGCGCAAAATTACCTAGTCGCTGAAATAGCCAAAACACTTTGTGGGACTTATCACCAATCAACCCGTATGTTGGTAGCGGAAGCTGGAACAGGCATAGGTAAATCTCTCTCTTATTTAATGGCTGTGATCCCCGTTGCGGTGGCAAATAGACGAAAAGTGGTGATTTCAACGGCGACAGTGGCTCTTCAAGAACAGCTCATCAACAAGGATTTACCCCTTTTTCGACGGATCAGTGAACAAGGTTTTTCATTTATCCTTGCTAAAGGCAGACAACGCTATTGTTGCTGCGAGCGCCTAGCGATGGCCTGCGGAGCAGATGATTCACAAATTGCTCTGTTTGAAACCAAACCTAAGCCGCAAGATACCGAATTACTAACAGAGCTTTATGCTGCTCTGAGTCAAGGGAAATGGGATGGTGACCGTGATGCTTGGCCAGCCCCTATTAACGATGAGCTTTGGTCTCTCATCGTGAGTGATAAGCACAGTTGTAATGGCAGTTTTAGTGCACATCGCCACTGTCCATTTCAAAAAGCACGCTCTGAGCTTGATAAAGTCGATGTGATCATTGCAAACCACAGCTTAGTGATGGCGGATGCCGATCTTGGCGGAGGTGTCATTCTACCAGCTCCAGAGGAAACGATTTACGTCTTTGATGAAGCCCACCACCTCCCAACAGTCGCTCGTGACCACTCCTCGGCCGCTGCCACGTTAAAAGGGGCGGCTAGTTGGCTAGAAAAACTCAACCAGTCAATCTCAAAATTTGCTGCGTTGGGGGATGAAAAACGTTCAGAACGTTTCGCAGAGGAAGCTCGCACAGCCATACAATATTTGATCCCAACGTTGGGACAACTACCTAAGCAATTTGTGGCCGAGCAATTTATCGATGGTATTTATCGTTTTGAGCACGGAGAACTCCCCCAGTGGCTAGCAGAAGAGTCACAGAGCCTCAACAAATCATCCCAAAAGGTGATGCAATCTGTGAGTAAAATAGCGGATCTCATAGCAGAAAAAATCAAAGAGGGTGAGTTGGCCGCTCGGATTGCAGAACCAGCGCTAGGTGAACTGAGCTTTTATATTCAACGTTTAGAGAATCTCACTCAAGTTTGGCAACTGATGGCCAAACCTAATAAGGACAAAGGTGCTCCATTGGCGCGCTGGCTAGAAATTAGCCCTGAACGCGAAGGCGATTACTTAGTTAGTGTGTCCCCATTAGAAATTGGTTGGCAACTCGACCAACAAATTTGGAGTCGTTGTGTCGGAGCAGTCTTGGTTTCTGCTACTTTGCGCGCTTTAAATTCATTCAGTTTTTTCTGCCGCCAAGCTGGAATTAGTGATAAAGCAGAGGATGGTGTTCAATTCTTAGCACTAGCTTCACCGTTTAACTACGCCACTCAAGGTGAGCTGCTTATTCCTAAGATGGAGATAGAGCCACAAGCCGATGGCTATACCGCCTACTTAGCACAAAAAGTGCTTGGTTATTTGCAAGCCGATAGAGCCAATTTGGTGCTGTTTGCCTCCTACTGGCAGATGCGCGAAGTCTCTGAATTGTTGAAAAAAGAGTTCACTAAACGCGGGTGGGCCCTGCAAATTCAAGGTGAAAAATCTCGCTCAGAAATCCTAAATAAACATAAAAAACTCGTTGAAAAACAAAAGACCAGTATTTTATTTGGCACTGGGAGTTTCTCGGAAGGTCTTGACCTACCCGGAGATCTCCTAGAAAACTTAATCATCACCAAAATCCCCTTCGCTGTTCCTACCTCTCCCGTTGAACAGGCGCATGCCGAGTATATTCAAGAGCTTGGTGGTAATCCTTTTATGCAAATTACGGTTCCTGAAGCCAGTAAAAAACTCATTCAGTCTGTTGGGCGCTTACTGCGTAAAGAGCGGGACTCTGGTAGAGTGGTCATCCTTGATCGGCGAGTGGTATCTAAACGCTATGGAAAAGCGTTGCTGGATGCCTTACCGCCGTTTAAGCGCACCATAGAATACTGATAATAATGACTTACCCACTACGATTAGGATTGCGCTTTTGATGGAATGGATAGAACCCACCACGATAATGGTGCTGGCTCTTGTTGCGTTTATTGCTGGATTTATTGATGCAGTTGCAGGAGGAGGTGGAATGCTAACGGTACCTGCCCTACTTTCTTTAGGTTTGCCACCTCATTTAGCGCTAGGTACCAACAAATTAGCGGCTACTTTTGCATCTTCAACCGCGGCTTGGACCTATTACCGAGAAAAACTGTTTGATCCAGCCTGCTGGAAACGTGCTTTTATCGCTACATTCGTTGGTGCTGTACTTGGTACGTTAGCCGTTGATGCGATCAGCACTGAATGGTTGGGTAAAGCCCTTCCCCTAATCATTCTTGCTGCGGCACTCTACACTGTTTGGCACAAACCGATTCAGAATCAGCAAAATGCAAGTCCTAAACCTTGCCCTAAACTGCACCGAAAACAGATTTTACAAGGTGCGGGGCTGGGTTTTTACGATGGCTTAGCAGGCCCAGGAACGGGAGCCTTTTGGACGGTAAGCTCAATGGCACTTTATCGATTCAATATTTTACTCGCCTCAGGTCTAGCTAAAGCCATGAATTTGACAAGCAATCTGACTTCTTTGGTGACTTTTGCCATACTTGGTCACATCGATTGGTTGCTCGGTTTAACGATGGGTGTTTGCCTAATGGCAGGAGCTTTTGTTGGTGCTCACTCTGCAATTCGCTTTGGCGCTCCTTTTATTCGACCGCTGTTTATTTTGGTGGTCACTCTACTAGCCACTAAATTGGCCTATGATGCGTGGTGGATTGGGTCATGAAGAGTTACGAGAAATTCCATACCATTCTCACCGAATTAAAATATTCAGCTACTCAGGTTGATCGTCAACGTGGTGAACACCACAGACCTTTATTTGATGAAGTTCTGTTTCACTGTCATGGCAAGTTGCTGACGCCTTGCGTTGAAGAGGCAAATTCAACACTGCTGGCCTTAATTCGAGAGAATGAAAGTGGGCGTTTAACTGCCTTACGAGCAGAATACCTTTCTGAACGACTACTTGCGCAAATTGCAGCGCTGACAAGAGAACTTTCAACGCAAACGATTCGCCGCAAAGAGCCTAAACCACAAGCCTATTTTAAAAAACCGATTAATGAGCTTTATCAAGAGTTAGCCCAACATCAAGACTGGGAACGGCGCTTAATGGATTTAGTACGTGATAAGGCCATGCTGCTGGAGCAAGCCTCAGTCACAGAAAAAACCGCCGCCCAACAAGCTTTGTTACAAGCCGAACAGCGGCTAAACCGTTGTCGAGAAGCAAAAATCAAAATCGAAAAGCGGATCACCACTCAGGAGAGAAAAGCGTAAATGTCGAACCCATCGATCCCACTCAATGAAGCTTCTGATGAGATCAAGCTCGCGGTTGATCTCATCTACTTGTTAGAATCTCACGCCATCGAGCCACAGCTCGCACTTGCTGCAATTGAGATTGTTAAACGTGATTTAGAACACAGATTGGCTGATGATGCATCGATCACTACTGCACGAGAAGATCATCAGTCTAGCAACGTCAATCCGCTTTAAACTAAGGGGACAACGCCATTATTTCACTATCCATGAAGTGAATTGCTCTCCAATATCTCAGCGATTGCGGTCTTAGTTCATGGATGGCACGAATAGTTATTGCTATTTGATTTCATTGAATTCCCATTTTTAACCCTTTACTTAATCCCCTCTCTATTGAACTAGCAATGCTTCGGGCTTGTGATCCCATGCTCAGGTGATAACATCAGCCACTAAGTCAACCAGAAGGAATCACAATGAAAGTCATCAGTTTCAACATAAATGGACTCAGAGCCAGATTGCACCAATTGCAAGCCCTGATCGACAAGCACCAACCTGATGTGATTGGTTTACAAGAAATAAAAGTTCATGATGACGCCTTTCCTCGTCAAGAAGTCGAAGCCATGGGTTATCAGGTCTATTTCCATGGCCAAAAAGCTCACTATGGTGTGGCTATTTTGTGTAAACAGACCCCCGTTGAAGTGTTCAAAGGTTTTCCAACCGATAGCGAAGAGCACCAAAAGCGCATGATCATGGCGACATTTGTCGATCAAAATGGCAACAAAACCACAATTCTGAACGGTTATTTTCCACAAGGTGACAATGTAGAACACGAAACCAAGTTTCCATATAAGCGCCAATTTTACCGTGATTTGATGACCTATCTAAGTGAGCATCGAAGTAATACAGAGCGTTTAGTCGTGATGGGCGACATCAATATTAGTCCGCTCGACTTGGATATCGGTATCGGCGAAGCCAACCGAAAACGCTGGTTACAAACCGGAAAGTGCTCATTCCAACCTGAAGAGCGTGAGTGGTTACAAACGCTACTCGATTGGGGATTGGTTGACACTTTCCGTCAACTCCATCCAGAAGTTAGTGATCAATTCTCGTGGTTTGATTACCGCTCACGTGGGTTTGATGATAATCGCGGTCTGCGTATTGATGTGATTTTGGCTACAGCTACGCTAGCTGAAACCTGCCAAGAAGCGGGGATCGATTATGAACTACGGGGTATCGACAAACCGTCTGATCACGCCCCTATCTGGGCTACGTTCAAGTAATCGAGGCATTTGACGACTTACTCAAAAGTATCCCCATCTTTTATCGATGGGGATGTTTCATTTAGCTACGAGGTTTTAAGTAGGCAAGAAAGCGGTTTTCCGCCTGCTTAAAACACCACAAAATGATGAATGTGAGTGACATATAAAATAGCCCAGCCGTTAAGAAGGCTTCAAATGGCGCATAATAACGTGAGTTGACTAAACGTGCGGCTCCGGTTAAGTCCATAATGGTGACTATTCCTGCAACAGCACTTCCATGCAGCATAAAAATCACTTCATTACTATAAGCTGGCAAAGCCCGACGCAGCGCACTTGGCAGTATGATCCGCTGATAAGTTTGCCAACGCCCCATTCCATAGGCTTTTGCGGCCTCCACTTCCCCTTTTGGTAAGCCATTGATCGCACCGCGGATAATTTCTGCTGTGTAGGCCGACGTATTTAAAATAAAAGCAACGAGAGCACAGAACCATGCGTGCTCCCATAAGGTTCCTTTCACCGGAAAAAATTGGTCCATCCCGTAATAAATCAAATAGAGCTGCACTAAAAGTGGCGTTCCGCGTAGAAAATAGATGTATCCCCATGCCGGAAGGCTGAGCCATTTTTGTTTGCTATTTCTGGCAATGGCCATCGGGATAGCCCACAGTAAACCAACAACCAAAGAGAAGGAGACTAACCATACGGTGGTCCATAGCCCCCCTAGATAGACGGGAAAACTGTCAATAATCAGAGAAAAATCCATATTTACCTCGTATGAATACTGAATTTGCGTTCTATGAGTTTGAGTAAACCGGTAGACACACTGGTAAAAAATAGAAAGATAATGGCAACCGCCATATAAAAGGTGAATGGCATTTTGGTTGAGCCTGCAGCTAACGAACTGATCCGAACCATATCCTCCAAGCCAATAATCGAGACTAGCGCTGTGGTTTTCAGCAGCACTAACCAGTTATTGCCAAAACCTGGTATCGCGTGGCGGATCATCTGTGGTAATAAAATCCGCCGAAAGCTCATCGCAGAGCTCATGCCATATGCTTTTGCGGCTTCCAGTTCACCTTTATCCACGGCAAGAATCGCACCACGAAAGGTTTCAGCCATATAGGCGCCAAAAATAAAACCAATGGTCAGTACCCCTGCGATAAATGGGCTTAAATCGATATAGTCCGGTACATAAGATACCCATTCATGGTTTGGATCGCGCTCAATGAACCATTGATTGAGAAACTCGTTGAAGCTACTGAGTCCGTTGTTGAGAAAGATCTGGCCACCAAAGAAAATCAACATCATCAGCACGAGATCAGGAATACCACGAATGATGGTGGTATAGAGCGTTGCAACCCATCGAGCCCAACGATACGGTGCCATTTTCGCTAATGCACCTAACATGCCGAGCGCAACAGCTAACAACAGTGAAAGCAGTGCAACCTCGATCGTAACGAGTGCCCCTTTCGCTATAGAGGCCTCATAACCTTGCAAATCCAACATACTCGTTCCCTGTGGGTAAAGACCGGATTGTTGGTAACATCAGGAACGAGTGCCAACAACCCGGATGCAGGAATTTAAAAGCTATCCTTGAATATGACGGCTTTAAGAATTACTCGCCG
Source organism: Vibrio mimicus (assembly GCF_019048845.1). Classification (NCBI taxonomy): domain Bacteria; kingdom Pseudomonadati; phylum Pseudomonadota; class Gammaproteobacteria; order Vibrionales; family Vibrionaceae; genus Vibrio; species Vibrio mimicus. Next base: position 1,206,247 of record NZ_CP077426.1, on the reverse strand, counting down.
TATACATCATATTTAAAGTATTTGGCTTCAATTTGCTGATAAATACCTTTCTCACGTAGCGCTGCAATGGCCGCATTCAGCTTTTCGGTCAAGTCTTTATCCTGCTTACGAACAGCGATGCCCATACCCTCACCAAACCATTTAGGATCCGTCAATGATGGACCAACAAATTCATAGCCATCACCACCAGCTTTGTTCAACACACCTTCTTCCAGCGCTGAGGCATCACCCAATACTGCAGCAATACGGCCATTCGCTAGATCTAAGTACGCTTCATCAAACGAGCCATAACGGACGATATCCACGGCGTCACCATAATTGTCGGACAGGTACTTATCATGTGTTGTCGCACGCTGCACACCGATTTTTACCCCCTTCAAACCCTCTTTCGTGAAAGTGAGGTTAGCACCTTTTTTAGCAATAAATTTATTCGGGATCAGAGCATACTTGCCGGTGAAATCGACTTTCATCTTACGCTCTTCGGTGATCGACATTGCGGCAATAATCGCGTCATATTTACGCGCTAACAATGATGGAATGATGCCATCCCAATCTTGCGGCACAATTTTGCACTCAACTTTCATCTCGGTACACAGTGCATTTGCCATGTCCACATCAAATCCTTTCAGTGAACCATCCGCTTCAGTCCAACTAAATGGAGGATAGGCACCTTCAATACCAAAGCGTACCGTTTTCCATTCTTTGGCTTGCGTGACTCCACTCACCGTTGCTGCAATTAAAGCAGTCGCAACTAACCACTTCTTCATATCCATACTCCTGTGATTGTTTCTCTTTATGTTGTGTTTACTGTTGTATTTGATAACGCGTAGATACTAGCGAGTGATGTTTCTTTTTCTAATGGATTTACATCAAACAGCAGTGACCTTTGGCTTCCCAAGCATCCCACTAGCAAACGGCTTTTATATTTAATAAATAGACGAAATAAACTGCTTTAACCGCTCTGAATCAGGATTTTTGAACAATTTTTCCGGTTTACCCTGCTCCTCAACCTTACCTTGATGCAAAAACATCACATGATTTGAGACATCGCGAGCAAAGGCCATTTCATGTGTCACCACGAGCATGGTGCGCCCTTCCTCCGCTAAGTCACGCATGACACCCAAGACTTCTCCTACCAACTCAGGATCTAAAGCAGAGGTCGGCTCATCAAACAGCATGACTTCAGGCTCTACGGCAAGAGCCCTTGCGATCGCAGCTCGTTGCTGCTGACCACCAGAAAGATGGCCTGGGTAATAATCTTTACGCTCGTAAAGCCCTACTTTTTTTAGCAGGTGTTCAGCCTGTTCAATCGCTTGAGCTTTCGGGATACCCAAAACGTGCACAGGAGCTTCAATGACGTTTTGGAGCACCGTCATGTGTGACCACAGGTTGAAGCTTTGAAACACCATAGCTAGACGCGAACGGATGCGCTGAACTTGTTTTTCTTTAGCGGGTTGGGCTACGCCTTGGCGTGAGGTTTTCATCTGGATCAATTCACCTTTAACCCAGATTTCGCCAGAGGTTGGCGTCTCTAATAAATTGATACAACGAAGAAAGGTGCTTTTGCCAGAGCCTGACGAGCCAATGATGGAAATGACATCGCCTTTACTAGCCTGAAGTGAGATACCTTTTAGCACTTCATTCTGACCAAAAGTTTTATGTAGATTTTTAATCTCAAGCGCGGGTACATCCGTCATGCGCTAACGCTCCCTGTTCACTGTCGATGAACGTCTCTGTTCACTTTTGCAACAAGCTAACATTCAACCCAGACAAGCGCAACAAATTATTAACCCATGAAATCTGATTGAATAGCTATTTAATTTGCACAAAAATGCAACATTAAGTGAATAAATCTTGAAAAACGAAATAATCAGTCATTTCGACAACAAAATGCCGTTAATAATTTTTTAACAAAAATGCCATTCATGTTTCCTTTCACTGTTACTACTTCATACCCCCCGCTATTTTCTACCTTCGATCGCGCTCCAAAACGTAATAAAACTCGCAAGATGAAAAAATATTTCAAATCGAAAGCGCCCTATGTGCCTGATATCACGGGGCATATGTAGTTTTCTTTCATATCTTTTCGTAAAGTGATCAAGATCAATCGTCCTTACTAGTAAGCACGATAAACTCGCCGCAAATATAAGGTCATAAAAATGATCAGTATTTGTGTTAGTAGTGCTCATTAGGCTTGTGCCAGCAAGGATTTAACACCTTTTCATTCATGCAATTAAACAGTATTCACAACTGAATTACTTACTTTTACAAATATGAGGAATCATATGTCAGACGTTATGAACAACGAGCGCTCAGACATTGAGACGAAAAGCTATCAGGAGCTTCACCGTCCTGCGTCTGAGTTTGCGACTCGCTCAGAATATCTGGATCATGAACTGCAAATCATGAAGCCACGCCGTTTTGGTCTCAACTTACCTGGTCGAGATTTCCGCTTTGAGCTGGAGGATTTAGTTCCTGCTCTGGCTGGTACTATCGGCATTATCTCAATGTACTCCGCGGTAATGATGTCTTGGGCTGACGGCCTGACTCAAGCGTGGGATCACATTAACTTGGGTAAAGAATTTGCTATCGAAGTTGCTCGTGTAGAAATGCTTTTCCCCGCTCTTTTCTTCTGTGTGATTGCTTCTGGTTTCCTCAACCCTAGAGCTAACCTTGCGGGTAACCACGGTCCGATGATTCCTTTGATCGGCTCTATTGCTCTGGCCGGCGCTCACCCTCTTGCTCTTGCTATTCTTCTTGGCGTATTCGGTCTTCTGCTCAGCTACTTCAAAGGGGGATCCAAACTGGTTAACCTCACCTCTGAAGGTACGGCCGGTGGTTTGCTTATCTTCCTCGGTTTTACCGGAACCATGAGCCAAATCACTTCGATACAAGAGTGGGCGGTAGGCCTTCAATCCGCGGATATTGCAGCAGGCAGCATGGGTTACATTGGTTTAGTGGTACTGGGTGTAAACATTGTGATTTACGCGCTACTGGCCAAATTTAACCTGCGTTGGCTGGCCATTCCTGTGTGTGCCTTTACAGGTCTAGTTATTGCTCTCGCATTGGGTGCAGGTTTCGACTTGAAATTTGAAACTCAAATGGGCTTACCTAACCTGAACCCAGTTTACTGGTGGGGCAGCACTGAACAGGGTTGGATGTTGGGCATGCCAACACTACAACACTTCATCGCTTCACTACCATTTGCCATTCTTGCGGTTGCGATGTGGTCACCAGACTTCCTTGGTCACCGTATCTTCCAAGAACTGAACTATCCAAAACGTACTGAAAAAGTACTGATGGATGTGGATGACACAATGACAATGTGTTCTATCCGCCAAATGGTAGGTACTGCACTGGGTGGTGGTAACATCACATCATCTTGGGGTACGTACATGATCCCAGCTGCGATTGCGAAGCGCCCAATTCCAGGTGGTGCGATCATCCTTGGCTGTTTGGTCATGACCATTGCGATTCTTGGCTTCCCAATGGATGCGGCGGTATGGCCACCTGTAATGCGTTGTGCTCTGTTAGTGGGTGTATTCCTACCACTGCTTGAAGCTGGCATGCAAATGATCAAAAACACCAAAGATTCACAAGCAGCAGGTATCTGTATTTTTGGTTCAGCGGTAGTAAACCCTGTACTGGCTTGGGCTTTAACCATGCTACTGGACAACAACGGTCTGATTGGCGACAAAGAGCGCGCAGCAAAATTGTCATTCATGGATAAAGTTGTGATCCCTGGCGGTGTGCTAATCATCTGTTTGATTGCTATGCTTGCGGTAGGCATGTTGGAAAGCCAATACGGTCTGCAAGCTTGGTTGTAATTACCACTCTTTTTTGGGTAGCGCTGACCGCGCTACCCAAACTTTATTTTAATTTTTTAACTTTTATTGATTTAGTTTAAGGTTTACGAAAAATTTTTAGCGTAGAGTGGCTACATAAAAGGAACTAATAGCGATATCCATATTCAAACAGTATCTGATTGCATTTGAATATCGTTATTGAAGAGTGTACTGCTCCCTAACGGGATAGCTGGCTCAACGGCGAAGACAGTACGTGTTTTTTCTACTCATAAAGGTAGGTATGTCATGGCAGAGCAATTTGCTAAAGCTTGGGAAGGTTTTGCGGCAGGTGACTGGCAAAACGAAGTTAACGTTCGTGATTTTATTCAAAAGAACTACACACCGTACGAAGGCGACGAATCTTTCCTAGTTTCTGAAGGTACTGAAGCGACCAACAAGCTTTGGGACAAAGTAATGGAAGGCATCAGACAGGAAAACTCAACTCACGCTCCTGTTGACTTCGACACTTCTCTTATCTCTACCATCACAGCTCACGACGCTGGCTACATCAACAAAGATCTTGAAAAGATCGTTGGTCTACAAACCGATGCTCCACTGAAACGTGCAATCATCCCTAACGGTGGTATCCGTATGGTGGAAGGTTCATGCAAAGCATACGGTCGTGAACTGGATCCACAAGTTTCAAAAATCTACTCTGAATACCGCAAAACGCACAACGCAGGTGTATTCGACATCTACACTCCAGAAATTCTGGCTTGTCGTAAATCTGGCGTTCTGACTGGTCTTCCAGATGCTTACGGCCGTGGTCGTATCATCGGTGACTACCGTCGTGTAGCTCTGTACGGTATCGACTTCCTGATGAAAGACAAACTGGCTCAGTTCAAGTCTCTGCAGGAAAAATTTGAAAACGGCGAAGATCTGCAAATGACCATGCAACTGCGTGAAGAAATTGCAGAACAACACCGTGCGCTTGGCCAAATGAAACAGATGGCTGCGAAATACGGTTACGATATTTCTCGCCCAGCTGAAACGGCACAAGAAGCAATCCAATGGACTTACTTCGGCTACCTAGCGGCAGTGAAATCTCAAAACGGTGCTGCAATGTCTCTTGGCCGTACCTCTACTTTCTTGGACGTGTACATTGAGCGCGACATGAAAGCAGGCAAGATTACTGAAGAAGAAGCTCAAGAAATGATCGACCACTTCGTGATGAAGCTGCGTATGGTTCGTTTCCTACGTACTCCTGAGTACGATGAGCTGTTCTCTGGTGACCCAATTTGGGCAACCGAATCTATGGGTGGTATGGGTCTGGACGGTCGTACGCTGGTAACACGTACTAACTTCCGCTTCCTGAATTCACTGTACACCATGGGTCCATCTCCAGAGCCAAACATCACTGTCCTGTGGTCAGAGCAACTGCCTGAAGGCTTCAAGAAGTTCTGTGCGAAAGTGTCTATCGATACCTCGTCTATCCAGTACGAAAATGATGACCTGATGCGTCCAGACTTCGAATCTGATGACTACGCCATCGCATGTTGTGTATCACCAATGGTAATTGGTAAACACATGCAGTTCTTCGGTGCTCGTGCAAACCTTGCAAAAACTCTGCTGTACGTAATCAACGGCGGTGTGGATGAGAAACTGAAAATCCAAGTAGGTCCAAAAATGCCTAAGATCATGGACGAAGTTCTGGACTTCGACGATGTATGGGGCAAGCTGGATCACTTCATGGATTGGCTGGCAAAACAATACGTCACTGCACTGAACAGCATCCACTTCATGCATGACAAGTACAGCTACGAAGCAGCTCTGATGGCTCTGCATGACCGTGACGTACGTCGTACTATGGCGTGTGGTATCGCAGGTCTGTCTGTTGCCGCGGACTCTCTATCTGCAATCAAGTACGCGAAAGTAAAACCTGTTCGTGACGAAGACGGTGTAGCAGTCGATTTCACTATCGAAGGCGACTACCCTAAATTCGGTAACAACGATGCACGCGTTGACGACATCGCTTGCGAACTGGTTGAGCGTTTCATGAACAAGATCCGTTCACTGAAAACTTACCGTGATGCAATTCCTACTCAGTCTATCCTGACTATCACTTCAAACGTGGTATACGGTAAGAAGACAGGTAACACACCAGACGGCCGTCGTGCAGGTGCTCCATTCGCACCAGGTGCAAACCCAATGCACGGTCGTGATGAGAAAGGTGCGGTAGCTTCTCTGACTTCAGTAGGCAAACTGCCATTTGCTCACGCAAAAGATGGTATCTCTTATACCTTCTCTATCGTGCCAAATGCACTGGGTAAAGATGAGAACTCTCAACGTGCTAACCTTGCTGGTCTGATGGATGGTTATTTCCACCACGAATCTGGTATTGAAGGTGGCCAACACCTGAACGTTAACGTTCTGAACCGTGACACTCTGCTTGATGCGGTTAAGCATCCAGAGAAGTACCCACAACTGACTATCCGTGTATCAGGTTATGCAGTTCGCTTTAACTCTCTGACTGCTGAACAGCAACAAGACGTTATCGCTCGTACTTTCACTGAATCTCTATAAGATTGAGTAAGTTCTGATGAAAGCCCTGCCGCATGCGACAGGGCTTTCTTTTTTTCATTCCCGTATTTTTAAAATAAATTACTGTCTCTAAACGCACACTTATTCTGTTCTTAGCTAGTTTTATTAATCAGAATACGTCAACATAGGTGCCGCAATTTAACTTTTGAAGTACATAAAGTTACTTATTCCTATGAAATTTATCCGTGTTATTCCTTTATGGTTGTTCAGCAGTGCAGCCATTGCAGCTCAAACACCCACTTTCATTCTCAGTATTGATAATGACGGTGTATTTGGGGTTGATCAAAACTACACCAACGGGTTATTCCTGAGCTACACCTCAGGGGCGATAGCACCTAATTGGCTTACTCAACCATTGAGCTTATCGATTTGGGGGGCACCTAGCCTAGATAAGTGGGAGTTTACTCTCGGCCATAAAATGTGGACTCCATCTGATATCGAGTTAACCACACCACAACCGAATGAGCGTCCCTATGCCGGTTATTTGCACACCGAATTTAACTACATCAGCCTTAATCCTCAGCAATCTCAGCGCTTTAACCTAACTCTCGGTATGACGGGGGACAGTGCCCTCTCCGAAGAGGCTCAAAAAATAGTCCACGGCATTACTAAATCAGATGACCCGAATGGTTGGGCTTATCAAGTTGAAGACCAATTTGTAGGCAGCATAGGTTACCGCTCTCACTTTAACTGGTGGCGTTACGGGGCACTGTTTAATACGGAGTGGGAGCTTTCTAACGTATCCGAAATCAATGTGGGCAACTTCCGTAGCGATATTTCTACCGGTGTAATGTGGCGTTGGGGATCTGATCTCGCAGGAAGCTTTGGATCTGCCAATATCTCCGCGGAAAATCCGTTCTCAGCGGGCATGATCGGTGCTTCAGATCGTGGTTGGTTCTTCTTCTCAGGTATCGAAGGGCGTTATCGCTTTAACGATGTCACCATTGAAGGAGACCGCCCACTGGAAGGCTTAGAACACCCAGCTGAATATTACCAAGTGAATGTAGAAAACTGGCAAGCCACGGCTGTCCTTGGGTTTGCCATGTATAGCCGCCATGTGGGTGCAAGTTTCACTCTTACCGCCAATAGCAACGAGTTTAAAGAAGATAAAGAGCCATACAGTAGTACTGGCAGTCTCTCCCTCTATGCCTTCTTTTAATCACTTGGTGAGACTTTAGATCGTAAAACGTCGGCAGTCTGAATTCAGGCTGTCGGCTCGTGACTCAACCCCCTGGCTCGTAGTGCGTAGCTGATTATTGTAGGTTTCTAACTCTTTCATGGCGTTGGCAATCAACGTCATATTGTCCGCCATGGAATGACTTGTTGACGCTAATTCTCTGATAGAAGAGAAAATCACATCGGTTTGTGATGCGGCTTGCTCCGCTCCTAGTGTGATTTTGGTTAAGGCCTCCATCGCTTCATTGCCTTTACGTTGACCTTCCTCCATGGTTTGTTCTGACTGGCTAATAAATTGAATCACCTCAGCGCTCTCTTTTTTCATGGTTTCAATCGTGCCTGCAATTTCACCCACCGCATTAACTGTTCTGACGGCAAGGCTGCGCACTTCATCTGCAACCACTGCAAATCCACGGCCTTGTTCCCCTGCACGAGCCGCCTCAATTGCTGCATTGAGTGCCAACAGATTGGTTTGTTCCGCAATCCCATTAATGATGTCCATTACAGAGTCAACTTTAGCGGAAGCTTGCTCTAGCTGTTGAATATGCCCTGCCGCTGATTGCAAGATCGCCCCGACTTCACGTAATGAACCAATAGCGGCACCAATGATGGCACCCCCTTCTTCAGCCGCTAACGTGGAAGCTTTGCTGACTTGGGTGACCACTTCAAGTGCACTAGACACTTGTTGTGTGCTTAAGCTCACCTCTTCAGTGGCTAACGTCAACCTCTGGGTTTGTTCCATCACTTCTGACTGACTGCGAACCAAATTATCAATCGCATGATCCAACGCAACTGCATCTCCTGACAATGCCACACTGCGGTCTTGCACCACATGCACTAGACCACCGAGATTTTCACAGCTTTTATTCACCGCAGATGCCAACAGGTTAAATTCATCTTTCATATTGGATGATAGTTTCAATCGCTGAGACAAATCGCCTGATGAGAGCTTGTCTAACACTCGGCTAATCTGGCTTAAGGCTTTGGACAACGACATACTAACCATCATAAACAGCACAATAGTCAATACAGCGAGCGTCACGCATGCCACCAAGATAGAGAGTAAAGTGTGATCACCCGCTTGCTGAGCTTGGGTTTGGTAGTGCTCACTGACACTTTCTAAGCGCTGTGAGGTCGACTCAATCACATTCTGCGCCAAGGCTTCACTGCTTAATAACTTTTGCTCAATCTCTCTGACCTGCCGTGATAAATCACTCACCCGCAAAAAAGTAGCTTTGAACTGCTCAACCTCCGTTTTATACAGATCCAACATCGCATAAGACTGGGACATGTTGATAAATCCGGCCAATGCTCGGTTAAACAGCTTTAGATTCTGCTCATTCGGCTGTAACAGATAATTCTGTTGCGCTTTGATCATGGCTTGGAAATCAGAATTGATCGTCACCATACCCGTTTCATCAATTTTCTTTTCGATGGTAGTCGCCAGTATTTTCAACTCTGCTAATTTGCCGTCATCAACATTAAAACCCAGCTCACCTTTAATCTCCAACCAAGGCTGCATATCATCTATGAAAGCCTTCACCGCTTGCTGCAAAGCATCCCCTTCTCCTGCAAAACCCTTATCCTGCAAAAAGCTTTTATCTACCTCGACTTTTTGCATTAGTTGAGTCAACTGAGCTTTCATGTCGATCACTTTACTTGAGGAGAGATGATCTCGCTTGGAGGCTAATTCAAACAACGTAGCTTGTGTGGAAAATAACGATGCAGAGCCAGCCGTAACCCGACCGCTTTGTTGATACTGTAGATTCATTTTGGACAGGCTTTGTGTGGTAAATAGCGATAACCCGATAAAGCCTAAGCAAAGAACAACGATAAATAAGGTGATTTTTTGCTTCTGTGAAAGTTGTGTTACATCCATGATTTCACTTCCTATGCTGATATACCGCGGCACAATCTCGCCCACTCAGCTAGCCTGCTGATAGTGGATACTCTTCATTCTTGTTAAGGAAAGTGTAGACCCGCGGTGTATGACTTACTCATTTTTAACTAAACGAGAGAGAATAAACGTCCCAAAATACTATAAATCCGCAAGGCGCTAACCCTTGCTATCTCTAGCGGCACGGCAAATTATCCGGGAGATAAACCTATTTAATCCCTGCTATTTGTAATAAAATAACGCCCAAATTACATAACTGAGAAGCGCTCATGTCTACCATTGGTCGAATCCACTCTTTCGAATCTTGTGGCACTGTTGATGGCCCCGGAATCCGCTTTATTGTATTCCTACAAGGGTGCCTGTTCCGCTGTAAGTATTGTCATAACCGAGATACTTGGGATACCCATACGGGTCGTGAAGTGACGGTTGAAGAAATCATCAAAGAAGCAAAATCCTACCGCCATTTCATGAATGCTTCGGGCGGAGGTATCACTTGTTCCGGTGGCGAAGCCATGCTGCAACCCGAATTTGTGCGTGATTTGTTCCGCTCAGCGAAAGCCGAAGGTATTCACACCTGTTTAGATACTAATGGCTACATCCGTAAGTTCACGCCTGTAATCGATGAAGTGCTGGAAGTGACCGATCTGGTTATGCTCGATATCAAACAGATGGATGATGAGATCCACCAAGATCTGATCGGCGTCTCCAACAAGCGCACTCTCGATTTTGCACGTTACCTGCATCAAATTGGCCAAAAAACTTGGCTACGTTATGTGGTTGTTCCGGGTTATACCGATGATGAAGCCTCAGCGCATCAGTTAGGTGAGTTCATCAAAGACATGGAAAACATCGAGAAGATCGAACTGCTGCCTTATCACAAACTTGGTGCTCATAAATGGGAAGCCATGGGCGAAGAATACCCATTGGAAGGTGTGAATCCACCAAGCAAAGAAACCATGGATAAAATCGTAGCAATCCTTGAGCAGTATCACTCAAACGTAAAATACTGATTCAACCTCGCGGCGTTATCGTAAAAAATACCAACCACTTCGGTTGGTATTTTTTTAGGTAACTCGATTGGAATTAGCACAGCTCGCTTCAACCATTATTATTTTGGCCGTTTTACTCTTGGTGAAAAAAGATAGCCAACACGCATTATGGCCGAAATTTCGTAATGATAAATCCTTCCAACACCTCACTTATTTTGTGATGTTTGGCCTGTTTCTACTCTGGTCAGCACAAGCCAGTGTTAAAGAAGGTCTCAACATTCATTTTCTCGCCTTAACCACATTGACGATGATGTATGGTTGGCGCAGTGCTTTTATTCTCACCCTGCCGGTCAGCGCCACCCTCGCACTGTTTGGCAAAATAAGTTTTGCCGCTTTACCAGAATATCTACTGCTGTCGAGTTTGCTGCCAATCTTGATCAGTTACTCGATTTTTGCCTTGAGCTATCACTACCTACCGAGAAACATCTTCGTGTTTATTTTTGTGGCTGGCTTTTTTAATGCCGGCGTTACCGGCAGTTTGCATCTGTTGCTTAACTCCCTTTATATCTGGCAGTTAGGCGCTTATGACTGGATCACAATCACCGACAACTATTTGATTTTTGTTCCGCTACTCGCCTTCCCCGAAGGCCTGCTGAATGGCATGGCACTCGCCATTTTGGCCGTATTCCGCCCTGAGTGGCTGCGCGTGTTTTCCGATCGCGATTATCTGTATAACCACTATCACCGTCATTAATCATGCTGTTTTTTTGTGCTTTCACTATTAAAACCGTGTTGAGATCATGTTTCACTCTGTACCAATGCTGTTAACCTTAAATCAGCAAAATAATAACTCTGATTTGAAGTGAGGCTTTACATGGAAATGACCAACGCTCAGCGTTTGATCTTATCGAACCAATATTTCCTTATGTCGCAACTTGACCCAAACAACGCAAACAAATACAAGCGTTTACAAACGATTGTTGAACGTGGTTATGAGCTACAAATGCGTGAACTGAACCGCGAGTTTGGCTGCCTACCTGAAACGGAATGCCGCGAAATCATCGACATTATGGAGATGTACCACGCGATGCAAGAGTCCAACCGCATGTTGGATGACTCAGCACGCAAAGACGTTGACCAACGCCGTTTGACTTTCCTTGGTTTTGATATGGCCACCGAAGCACCATTGGTGAACTATGTGCGCTTCTTAGTGGATTCTGAAGGTCTATACCCACAATTTGATAAGGGCGAGCACCATTTCAACAGCCAGATGCCAATGTTGGCGAAGTACCGCCGTATGCTGACCACTTGGCGCAATTGCCCGCGTCAGTATCATCTGTCAGCGAATGAATTGCGCCAAATCATGAACGCTTAATTCACTTTTTTGTCCCTTCTATTCTCTTAAGCTGGCTTTATTGCCAGCTTTTTATTTTGCGATTTTCCCACCACACAGACTGCTCTTCGCCATCCCACTTATCCGACTCACTCGAAATCACGATTTTGAAATAAAACCATAATTCTTAAGCAAAAGAGTGGATTACAGACTAGGCTTAAATTGTTAGGAATTTGTATACAGCGGTTGTATGTCATCATGACATTTTCAAAGGGGAAACAACTATGAGTATTTTTGAACACTTTCAGGCACGCTATGAAGCCGCCAAGGATGAAGAGCTGTCCATTCAGGACTTTCTAGCTCTGTGTAAAGAAAACAAAAGTGCTTATGCCAATGCCGCGGAGCGCTTATTGATGGCTATCGGCGAACCCGAGATGATTGATACATCCAAACACTCGCGCCTTAGCCGAATTTTTTCCAACCGAGTGATTGCTCGTTATAAAACTTTCGAAGATTTTTATGGCATGGAAGAGGCCATAGAACAGATCGTCGCTTACCTCAAGCATGCAGCGCAAGGCTTGGAAGAGCGCAAACAGATTCTCTATTTACTCGGCCCTGTGGGCGGCGGCAAATCATCACTGGCGGAAAAGCTCAAAGCTTTGATGCAACAAATGCCGATTTATGTGTTGTCGGCCAATGGTCAACGCAGCCCGGTTAACGATCACCCCTTCTGTCTATTCGATGTGAATGAAGATGGTGAACTACTCAAACAAGAATACGGCATTGATCGTCGTTACTTGCGCTCCATCATGTCACCTTGGGCAGCTAAACGCCTGCATGAATTTGGTGGTGATATTACCAAGTTCAAAGTGGTGAAAGTGCGCCCATCCATTCTGGATCAAATCGCGGTAGCCAAAACCGAACCGGGCGATGAGAACAACCAAGATATTTCCTCTCTGGTGGGTAAAGTTGATATCCGTAAACTGGAACACTTTTCACAAGATGACCCAGATGCCTACAGCTACTCCGGTGCGCTATGCCGTGCCAACCAAGGTTTGATGGAATTCGTGGAAATGTTCAAAGCACCGATTAAAGTGCTACACCCACTGTTAACGGCCACCCAAGAGGGTAACTATAACGGTACTGAAGGGCTTTCTGCATTACCGTTTGATGGCATGATCCTCGCTCACTCCAACGAATCCGAGTGGCAGACTTTCCGTAACAACAAGAACAATGAAGCGTTCCTAGACCGGGTTTATATTGTCAAAGTGCCTTACTGTCTGCGTGTTTCTGGTGAAGTCAAAATCTACCAAAAACTGTTGGATCACAGTGAGCTATCCAAAGCACCTTGTGCTCCAAGCACACTCGAACTACTGGCACAATTTAGCGTACTGTCTCGCCTAAAAGTGCTAGAAAACTCTTCCTTGTTCTCAAAGATGCGCGTCTATGATGGTGAAACGCTGAAAGATACCGATCCGAAAGCCAAAAGCTATCAGGAATACCGTGATTACGCTGGGGTTGATGAAGGCATGTCTGGGCTTTCCACCCGCTTCGCGTTCAAAATCCTCTCTCGCGTGTTTAACTTCGATCACTCAGAAGTCGCCGCGAACCCAGTACATCTGTTCTACGTTATCGAACAGCAAGTCGAGCGGGAGCAGTTCCCACAAGAAACCGCGGATCGCTACAATGAGTTCCTCAAAGGCTACTTAATCCCGCGCTATGTCGAATTCATTGGCAAAGAGATCCAAACCGCTTACTTAGAGTCTTACTCTGAGTATGGTCAGAATATTTTTGACCGCTACGTCACCTACGCCGACTTCTGGATTCAAGATCAAGAGTATCGCGACCCAGAGACAGGCCAACTGTTTGACCGCTCTGCACTCAACAGTGAACTGGAGAAAATTGAGAAAACCGCGGGGATCAGTAATCCAAAAGATTTCCGTAATGAAATCGTTAATTTCGTACTGCGTGCCCGTGCCAACAACAACGGCCAAAACCCAGTGTGGACCAGCTACGAGAAATTGCGCACTGTGATTGAGAAAAAGATGTTCTCCAATACTGAAGATCTGCTTCCAGTCATCTCCTTCAACGCTAAGACCTCATCCGACGATCAGAAGAAACACGATGACTTCGTCGCTCGTATGATGGAAAAAGGGTACACCGAAAAACAAGTCCGCTTGCTGTCTGAGTGGTACTTGCGAGTACGTAAATCCTCATAGTGTGTATGCCGTGTAATGGTCGGCGGTAGTGCAACTACCGCCACCAACGGTGTTACCTACCCCACAGAATCGCTGTTGGGCTGTAGGTCACCCCCTCAACAAACTCGAGATTGAGTTTGAGGTGATGTCATTAGGGAGAGGCTCATGGCGCAATTTATCGACAGAAGGCTAAACGGCAAAAATAAAAGCACCGTCAACCGACAACGCTTTTTACGCCGTTACAAAGAGCAGATTAAAGAGTCGGTTGCGGATGCCGTTAACCGCCGCTCAATCACTAATACGGAATCCGGAGAAGATGTTTCGATTCCGACTCGCGACATTAAAGAGCCGATGTTTCATCAAGGCAAAGGTGGCGTGCGCGAACGTGTGCATCCGGGCAATGACCAATTTATTCGTGGCGATAAAATCGATCGCCCTAAAGGGGGTCAAGGCAGCGGCGGCTCAGGTGAAGGCGAGGCCAGTGCCGATGGTGAAGGCAGCGATGATTTCGTATTCCAAATTTCCAAAGATGAATACCTCGATATTCTGTTTGAAGATTTAGCACTGCCGAATCTCAAGAAAAACCAAGTTAACAAAATCACCGAATGGAAAACCCATCGCGCAGGTTTCCAAACCTCGGGGGTGCCCTCCAACATTTCTGTGGTGCGTTCACTACAACAATCCTTAGCACGCCGCACCGCAATGACGGCAGGTAAACGCCGTTTAATGAGTGAGTTGGAAGAAGAACTCGAACGTATTCAACGCAGCGAACCACCACAAATCATGGAAGAGATGCGCATCAAGCAAGAGATTGAAGAACTACGCAATAAAATCGATAGCGTGCCTTTTATCGACACCTTTGATTTGCGCTTCAAAAACTACGAAAAGCGCCCTATTCCATCCAGTCAGGCGGTGATGTTCTGTCTGATGGACGTGTCAGGCTCTATGGATCAGGCGACCAAGGATATTGCGAAACGCTTTTATGTTCTGCTTTACCTATTCCTCACTCGCACCTATGAAAACGTGGAAGTGGTGTTTATCCGCCATCATACGCAAGCCAAAGAGGTGAATGAACACGACTTCTTCTACTCCCAAGAAACTGGGGGCACCATAGTGTCCAGTGCGCTCAAGCTGATGCATGAAATCATTGAAGCGCGTTTCCCACTGGGTGAATGGAACATTTATGGCGCGCAAGCTTCTGATGGAGATAACTGGGCAGACGATTCACCGCGTTGCAAAGAGTTACTCTCCAACAAGCTGCTGCCCTATTGCCAATACTATGCCTATATCGAGATCACGCGTCGCTCACACCAAACTTTGTGGCACGAATATGAAAAATTACAGGCATCTTTCGATAACTTTGCAATGAAGAACATTCGCAGTGTCGAAGACATTTTCCCTGTGTTTAGGGAGCTGTTCCAAAAGGAAAATGCGTAGGGAGACTGAGAGATGACAACCAAAGCCAAAGCCGCACCCAAGCGTAAAGCAGCCCAAAACAAGCGACTACCCGATGGCCCAGATTGGACATTTGAGCTGATTGAACGCTATCACCAAGAAATTCGCCGCGTCGCTGAGTTTTATCGTTTGGATACTTACCCAAACCAGATTGAAATCATCACCTCAGAGCAGATGATGGATGCCTATTCCAGCATCGGCATGCCCATCAACTACAACCATTGGTCATTTGGCAAAAAATTCATCCAAACCGAGCAAACCTACAAACACGGCCAGATGGGGTTAGCGTACGAGATCGTCATTAACTCCGATCCTTGTATCGCCTATTTGATGGAAGAAAATACCGTAACCATGCAAGCCCTCGTGATGGCGCATGCGTGTTACGGCCACAACTCCTTCTTCAAAGGCAACTATCTGTTCCAAACTTGGACGGATGCCAGCTCGATCATCGATTACCTGTTGTTTGCCAAAAACTACATTGCCGAATGTGAGCAGAAATTTGGCGTGAACGAAGTGGAAAAGCTACTCGACTCCTGCCATGCCTTAATGAATTACGGGGTTGACCGTTATAAACGGCCAGAAAAGATCTCAATTGCCGAAGAGAAAGCGCGCCAAGAAGAGCGCGAAGCTTATCTGCAATCACAAGTGAATGCCTTATGGCGTACTGTGCCGAAAAAAGCGGTTGAGCAGGAAAAACATCGCCGTTTCCCGAGCGAACCGCAAGAGAACATCCTCTACTTTATTGAGAAACACGCTCCCTTGCTGGAACCTTGGCAGCGCGAAATCGTTCGCATCGTACGTAAAATCAGCCAGTATTTTTATCCGCAGAAACAGACCCAAGTCATGAACGAAGGATGGGCAACCTTCTGGCACTACACCATTCTCAATCATCTTTATGATGAGGGGTTAGTCAGCGACAAATTCATGCTGGAGTTTCTGCACAGCCACACCAGCGTAGTGGCGCAACCGCCCTACAACAGCCGTTATTTCAGTGGCATCAACCCTTATGCGCTTGGGTTTGCCATGTTCCGTGATATTAAACGGATCTGTGAAGAACCGACTGAGGAAGATAAAGAGTGGTTTCCAGAGTTAGCGGGATCTAACTGGTTGGATGCCCTTCATTTTGCGATGCGTAACTTTAAAGATGAAAGTTTTATCAGCCAGTACTTATCTCCCAAGCTCATTCGCGATTTTAAGCTGTTTGCCATTTGCGATGATGATAGAAAAAATCACATCGAAATCAGTGCTATTCACGATGACCTCGGTTATCAACAAATCCGCGAAAAACTCGCGGCACAATACAACCTCAGTAACCTTGAACCCAACATTCAAGTGTATAACGTCGATGTTCGAGGCGATCGCTCATTGACGTTGCAGTACGTTCCACACGATCGCATTCCGTTAGATCCAAGCTACGAGGAGGTGCTGAAACACTTGCACCGTCTATGGGGTTTTGAAGTCAAACTGGAGGAGGTCAAAGACACAGGAAGAAGAGATATCCTCGCAACCTGCCCTAAAAAGAACGACTTAGAAAGTCGAATCTAATCTCTGGGGCTGCAATACAACATTCCTAACATAACCAAAGCCCACAACTTCGTTCGTTGTGGGCTTTTTCTTCTTTTCAGTGAACTACGCTTTCTTACTAAGCTGAAGCAAGAACGCCATGAATTTCACTTTTTATCGTGTCGGATTGCGTACCAAAGATGGCTTGTAAATTGTCGCCAATCACAATGACTTCTCTCGCACCGAGCTGTTTCAGCTTAGCCACATCGACATGTTTAATGTCTCTCACGCTAACACGAAGTCGGGTGATACAAGCGTCTACGGTTTTGATGTTACTTTTACCGCCGAGCGCTGCCACCACATCCACCGCAATTTCATTCGGTTTGCCCGCTAAAGTGACTGTCGTTACCTCTGTTTCTCGACCCGGCGTTTTCAGGTTTAACTTCACAATCAGAAAGCGGAACAGACCATAGTAAAGCAGCGCCCAAATCGGCCCGATGATAAAGAACATCCACGCATTGCTCGACATTGGATAATACAAGAAGAACTGGATAGCGCCGTGAGCAAAGTCGGTACTGTGTTTAATCTCTAAAAACGCGGTGATCGCAAACGCAATACCTGTCAGGAAGATATGGATGACGTACAAAACAGGAGCAACAAACAAGAAGGTGAATTCAATCGGCTCCGTAATACCTGTCAGCCATGATGTCAGCGCTGCAGACATCATTAAGCCACCAACAATCTTTTTCCGCTCTGGGCTAGCACAGTGATAAATAGCGAGAGCCGCGGCAGGCAGCGCCCACATTGAATACATAAAACCACCAGACAGATAGCCTGCTGTTTTATCTCCCGCGAAGAAGCGCGTGAGCTCACCCGTGAACACTTTGCCCGTTTGTGGATCTGTGTAGCTACCTACTTCAAAGAAGAACGGCGCATTCCAAATATGGTGTAAACCGACAGGCAGCAGAGAACGCTCACCCGCGCCATAGATACCCCAAGCAAGCACAGGGTTTTGATAAGCCGCCCAGTGAGAGAAGATGTCTAAGAGATTACCGATAGGCGGCCAAGCGAAAGCCAATACCGCACCAATCACGATTGACACTAACCCTGTCACAATCGGTACAAAGCGTTTACCCGCAAAGAAGCCTAAGTACTCGGGTAATCGAATCGCATAGAAACGGTTGTACATCATCGCCGCGACGGCACCGATAATAATGCCGCCAAAAACACCGGTTTGCAGTGTTGCAACGCCCATGATGGTGGCATCGGTTTCTAACCCGCGCAACCCAGTGACTATCCCGAGTGCCGCATTCATCATGATCAGGCCAACCAGTCCTGCTAAACCAGCAGCGCCATCGTTACCTTTGGATAGGCCTAACGCAACCCCCACTGCAAACATCAACTGCATGTTGCCAAATATGCCTTCACCGGCAGCAAGCATGACTTTACTGAGTTCAGCAGGGATGAAAGGTAATCCCGCATTCCCTATACCAAACATCAACCCGGCAACGGGTAATACCGCAACGGGCAGCATGAGTGACCGTCCGATCATCTGTAGCTGGCCAAACAAATTTTTCAGCATGTCTCCCTCCTTGTTGGAGTTTTTATCAGGTGATATAGGCCGCATGGCCTATCGCTTTCACGTGTATGGATAAAATAAATCCGCCATCATGTTATCAATCCCCAACCCAGTGAAGGTTACAAAGCGCAACGAGTTTGTAAGCGAACACTTACAAAAAAAGTCTTTTGTAAGCAGTCAATTACTTGTGAAATAACCGAGCTTTCACCACAGAGAACAAGAAGGAAAAACCGCATGTTGGAGAACAAACAGATCCTGGTGGTTGATGATAATCAGGAGCTTCGAGAGGCGATCAAAGACTATCTGGGTAAAGCAGGATTTGAGGTTATTTGCGCCGAAAATGGTGCGGTAATGTGGAAACTTCTGGAAAATCATTATCCCGACCTGATTATTCTAGACATCATGATGCCGGGGGATGATGGCTTTACGCTTTGTCAAAAATTACGCAAGCACTCCAGTGTCCCCATCATCATGTTAACCGCCGTGACGGAAGAGACCGATCGCGTCACGGGTTTAGAACTGGGAGCGGATGATTACATCACTAAATCCTTCAGCCCAAGAGAGCTGTTAGCTCGCATCAAAGCCATTCTTCGCCGCAGCCAACTTTCAGACTCCCTTTCTGTGGCAAGAAAAGTCACCTTTGCGGGCTGGCAGTTGGATACGATTACGCGACAACTAAAACACCTTGAAACACATGCGATAAAACAGCTCAGCGGTGCGGATTTATCCTTACTCGGGCTTTTTATCAATCACGCAGAGAAGATCCTGACCCGTGATGACATTGCCCGAGAAATATGGGGACGCGATGCGGATCCGTTTGAAAGAGGTATTGATGTTCAAATCAGCCGACTCCGCACTCACTTAGAAGATAAAGATCGCACTTTAATTCTCACCGTGCGCAATAAAGGTTACATGCTCACGTCAGGCATTCGTTATGAACATTAAACAGCGGTTTAATTCGCTTGCAGTACGAACCAGCCTGTTTTTGGTGATCGTGGTCGTCGCCTCGCAATGGCTCGCGAGCGCCATTTGGTATCAACATAGCCACAAACGAGATACTGAAGGACTTGTCACCACGGTACGCAGTTTGGCCTTAAGTGCTGCATCCACCATCTCATTTTTCCAAACCCTACCCGCTCAGTATCGTCATTTAGTGCTCAATCAACTGCGCAATATGGGCGGAACACGCTTTTTCGTTTCACTGAATGATCACGATATCGCCATTGATGCTCTTCCGGAAAGCCAGCGTAAAACCTTGGTCATTGAGGAGGTGCAGAAAGTGCTGAAGCAGCAGCTACAAGGGCAGCCGGAAATCCTTGTTGAGTTTACTCGCCGTGATCAACTTAAAGTGTTTAATAACGAGCTGCTTATTGATGAACTTCCCTTGTTATGGGCGCACTATTCACTCAGTTATGGCGAACTCAATCCCCCGATTCTGGTTCTGCAAGTCAAAGTGTCAGCCGGTGAGTGGTTCTATCTTGCCGCCGTTCTTCCCGCCCCTTATGTGGATTTAGAAACAACCTATTTTGAAAGGCGTGAGTGGTTTACCTTGGTGCTATCCGCCCTGCTTTTACTGGTATGCATGGGCATTATCATGCAACGTGAAATCACACCGATTCGTCATTTGGCAAAAGCCGCAACGCTGATGTCCAGCCGCTTGAAAGTGCCATTAGTCAAAGAACAAGGCAGTAACGAGCTCAAAGCCGCGATTCGCGCATTTAATAAAATGCATCAGCGTATTGATAGCCATATGAAAGAACGAGAAATGCTGTTCAGCGCCATTTCACATGACTTAAAAACGCCCATTGCCTGTCTCAAATTGCGCACAGAAATGCTGGATGATGATCGGGAACGCGAACGCTTTACCCGAATCGTCAACGACTTAGAACTCATGGTGAAAGGTGCTTTGCAATGCATTCGTGAAACCGACATCCATGAAGAGATTGAGCCTATCGACTTAAACTTGTTGGTGGAACATATCACGATGCGTTACGAAAGCGATAAAACCTCAATTCAGGGGCAAGTCATTAGTCCGCTGATTGGCAAACCTCTCGCGTTGAAACGTTGCATCCAAAACTTGGTGGACAATGCGATCAAATATGGCCATCGAGCCCATATTCATTTTCACGAGGCTGAAAGCGCGATCACCATCGCCATCAGTGATGAAGGTCAGTCTCTTGATCCAAGCTTAATTGAAAAACTCTGCGCGCCTTACTACCGAGCCCCACAAGCACTGCATCACGAAGGTAATGGGCTTGGCTTAACCATCTCCCAAAGCATTGCTAAAGCGCATGGCGGAAAACTTGAACTCAGCTTAACCGCTCAAGGTGGATTAATGGCCACACTTTCACTCCCCAAGGATTCATAATGTTACTGCGAACATTGTTATGTTTATTCTTCTTTGGCTATTCGTCTTTCAGCGCGGCTGTCGAAATCATGCATTGGTGGACTTCCGCTGGCGAACAACGCGCCTTGCAAACTCTGGAACAACACTTAAAACAGCATCAGATTGAAATCGAAATTAACCCAATTTTGGGGGGTGGTGGCGACAATGCGATGACGGTCTTGCAAGCCCGAGCCTTGGCAGGCAATCCGCCACAACTCGCCCAAATTGAAGGCCCCAGCATTCGTGACTGGGATGCGATTGGCATACTCCACAACTTAAACCCCGTGGCTGCTGCAGAACACTGGGATGAACAGCTTTACCCTGCTGTCATCCATGTGAACAAAACCGGGCAAGGCTATGTTGCGCTCCCTTTAACTCTGCATCGAATGAACATGCTTTGGGTCAACAACTGGCTATTGAAGCAATTGAATCTGGAATTGCCTACAACCCAAACCGAGTTCTTACAAGCACTCAAAACCGCTCATCAGCATGGCATATCGCCCTTAGCCATTGGGGAGCAACCTTGGCAAATTGCGCAGATATTCGAAAGCTTTGTTATCGCGTATGGGGGCATTGATTTTTATCGTCAGTCATTGGTCGAACTGAGTCCTGAACACATTCGAACCCCGCCCATGCATCAAGCTTTGCAAGCCTTACGCGAGGTGAGCCAATGGGTCAGCTTTACCAAAAATGATGAGCGATGGGATAGCGCTACACAAGCGCTCATCAATGGTGAGACTTTGTTCCAACTCGGTGGTGATTGGATATTGGGTGAGCTCTTAGCTAAAAACGTGAAAGTGCCAGAGGCAATCTCTTGTGCCCCAGCCCCTGGCTCACACAACAGTTATCTCTACAACATGGACAGTTTCGTTTTCATGGCGAGCAAAGAATTCAGCTACACAGAAGCCAATCAACTGGCGACACTGCTCGCCGATAAGCAATTTCAAGCCAACTTTAATCGCTATAAAGGGTCGATTCCCGTCCGTCAGGATATTGCTTTAGACACATTCAACCTATGCCAGCAGCGTTCCCACCAAGACTTTTTGTATGCAGCCAAAGAGGGAAATCTCGTGCCAAGTATGACCGATTCAATGGCGGTTAACCCCATGATTCAGCAAGCCATTACCAACGAAATTTTCCATTTTTTCCGTAACCCAACGGTCAGTGAAGAAGAAGTCATGACACGGATATGGGCCATCGCTTCAAGCAATTGAATTTGCTGGAGACCTATTCATCAAGCACAGTCAACACCATTGCATTATTCTCAGCTTGTTTTCTTTTATCAAATTCGTAACCAATGGATACATAATTGATAAAACTCTTCAACTCAAGGTTCAGTATACTCACGGCGACTAAAAGCCACGAAAAAGGAACCGCTTCATGAAAAGTAAGTTGTGTGTGATGACCATGTTACTTGTGAGCTCAACGGCATTTGCAGCCGATGGCGTTGTCAGTGATGAAGTCATTGCCAAACAAAGAGCAAACCTCGCAGAGAATACAAAAGAAAAAGGATTTGGCCCTCAATCACCGCGTGATATTGATAACTTGGATGGACACAATGACCGTTCGTTTGGTATTGCACCAGGCTTTGAACAAATGAATCTGTGCAATATCCATTTTCACAAAAACGCAGAACACAAAGGTGGGGAGTTTACTCAATTTGCAGGCAATGGTGATGGCAAAGGGTATAACACGGGTTACCAGTACAACGGCCAGTTAACGAAAGAAGAATTACAACCTTTCAAGCATAAAGAACTTCAGTCTGGAGACACCATCGAAGTGCATTATGTGTATAGCAGCGCCAATGTTAAGCCGGGAGCCACGTTAGGTGCTTGCCTTTCTGAATCAATACAGAACCCTCAACTGAGAGTTGAAGCGCAAGTTTATGTGCTGGTTAATGATGATGAAGCTTTGGATTTTGCTGTGCTCACCGACTATGGCCAACGCAATGGCTATTATCAAGCCTTGAACATTCCAAATGACACGGGTACGCCTATTCAATACGCAGGTTCGACAACGGGCCCCAGTTACAACGAGCAAGGATCTCCACTGCAAGTAACATGGAGTGTACGTCCTAATGTCGCCAAAGTGAGTATTGCATCCGTGGCTAAATGGCTTGAAGGCAATGATTTCAAAGAAAATCACGCACACGGGGTACGAAACTTGGTGATCAATCCTGAACTTTTATCTGTAGGGCATCAATAAAAGCAGACATCGCCATACTGTATTCAACAATAAAGCTCCCGTTGGGAGCTTTATTGTTTAGTGTTGTTGAGCGACGAACTTTCTCACCACTTCCAAATCATCTGGCGTGTCCACCCCAGCTGGCGGTGCTTCTAACGCAACCGCAACATGAATTTTTTCACCATGCCACAACACACGAAGCTGCTCTAAGCATTCAATCTTTTCAAGCGGGCTTGGCTGCCAATGCAGATAGGTGTTGATGAACCCTGCACGATAGGCATAAATGCCGATATGACGCAGTAGCGGCTGAGTGATGGATTTGTCTGCCTTGGCGAAATTATCCCGATCCCAAGGAATCGTGGCGCGGCTGAAGTACAGTGCATAACCGTTTTTATCGGTGATCACTTTCACCGCATTCGGGTTAAACACTTCCGCTTCATCTTCAATTTCCACCGCCAAGGTCGCCATCGGCGCACTGCATGCGGCTAAGTTATCCGCGACTTGGCGAATAATTGCAGGTGGAATCAACGGCTCGTCGCCTTGCACATTCACCACGATGTGATCGGCCGGAATAGCCATTTTCTCCACCACTTCAGCCAAACGTTCTGTGCCGGATTGATGGTTAGGCGATGTCATACACACCACACCCCCAAAGGCTTGAACCGCTTGCTCTACACGCTCATCATCGGTTGCAATGATCACGCGGTCAGCACCCGCCTGCATAGCCTGTTCATACACCCATTGGATCATGGGTTTACCACCGATGTCCGCCAGAGGCTTACCCGGTAAACGCGTCGATTGGTAACGCGCAGGGATCACAACGGTAAATGACATTAGCGTCCCTCATCCATGCTCATGCTACGTGCTTCCGGCTCTAAAAGCACTGGAATGCCTTCTTTAATTGGGTAAGCCAAACGATCCAATTTACAAATTAGCTCTTGGCGATCTTTATCGTAAGTCAGCTTACCTTTACACACTGGGCAAGCGACGATTTCAAGCAGACGGTGATCCATACGGTTCCATTACCTCTTTAATTTTGTCCACAATACGCTGCTCCGCTTCTGGAGCAAATTGAGCCGAAACGGGCAAATACCACCAATTTGGCTGGGCAAACTCAGCGCATTTTACGGCGTCTTTTTCTGTCATGATCAGATGATCGCCCTGCTGCGCGAGTTGATTCAACTGGGCAGCATCAAAGGCTTGATGATCGGCAAAACCTTGGCAGTGAACCAAATCGGCATTGAGTTCACGCAAGGTATTAAAAAATCGGGAAGGATGACCAATCCCAGCCAGCGCACATAAGCGAGTGAGCTTACTCACCGCACAGCGTTCACCCGTCTGCAGATTAATCGCATCAGCCGGTTGAAGATGCATCACGACTTCATTAGCCTTAGCCACACCACCATTGGTGATAATGAAATCGACTTCATCTAACCGACTGATCGGCTCACGCAGAGGGCCTAGCGGGATCAGCTGTTGGTTACCAAAACGGCGCGCACCATCCACCACAGCGATTTCAATGTCACGCTGCAATGCATAATGCTGCAAACCATCATCAGTAATGACGATGTTAACTCCTTGCTCAAGCAGCGCTTTCACGGCTTGGCTACGTATAGGATCAACCGCTACAGGGGCTTTGGTGCGCTGAAAAATGAGTTTTGGCTCATCACCGCAATGTTCCGCTGGCGTTTGTTCACTGACCACCAAAGGATAACTTGGCGCTTTGGCTCCATAACCGCGAGATACTACCCCCGGACGATAGCCAAGGTTTTGCAATGTTTCCACCAGCCAAACCACAACCGGCGTTTTACCATTGCCACCTGCGGTAATATTACCCACCACGACAATAGGCAATGGCGCACGGTAAGACGGTTTATCACCCACTTGATAAGCCTTACGCCGTGAGCGGCTAATTGCGCCAAACAGCAAGCTGAATGGCCACAACAGTGGCCATAACAGATAACCCAACGGATGGCGGTGAAACCAAATCTTTTCTATCACCACTATTCACCAAACTGGATGCGGTGTAGCTGAGCATACGCGCCATCTTGAGCCAACAAATCAGCATGGCGGCCGCGCTCAATGATTTCTCCTTCATCGACCACAAGGATCTCATCGGCTTGTTCGATGGTCGACAAGCGGTGCGCAATCACCAGCACGGTTTTGTTTTTCTGTAGCTCATTCAATGCCGCTTGGATCGCGCGCTCAGATTCAGTATCTAGCGCTGAAGTCGCTTCATCGAGAATGAGCACAGGAGCATCACGCAGCAACGCACGGGCAATCGCCACACGCTGGCGTTGACCACCGGACAAACTCGTACCGTTCTCACCAATGACGGTATCCAACCCTTCTGGCATATTTTCAATAAACTCCATCGCATGCGCTTGGCGAGCCGCTTGCTCAATTTGCTCACGGGTATATTCACCTTCGGCGGCATAAGCGATGTTGTTGGCAATGGTGTCATTAAACAGATGTACGTTTTGTGAAACTAATGCGAAGTGACGACGCAAATTAGTCAGTTTGTAATCACGCACATCGTGCCCATCAAGGCTGATTGAACCACTGTCTACATCATAAAAACGGGTAAACAGATTAGCGATGGTTGATTTACCTGAACCAGAGCGGCCAACCAACGCAACGGTTTTGCCTTGCGGAATATCAAAAGAGACATTCGCTAACGCTGGCTTTTCTTTTCCTTGATAAGTGAAAGTCACGTCTTTAACGGCAACCTCACCTTTAACGCGATTGACTTCGTACTTGCCATTATCACGCTCAGTTTCTAGATCCATCAAACCAAACAGAGTTTGACAAGCGGCCATACCGCGTTGGAATTCAGACGTCACACTGGTCAATGCTTTTAGCGGACGCATCAAGCCAAACATGGCAGAAAACACGACAGTGAAAGTACCCGGCGTAAGATCTGCACGAATGGAGTCAACACTCGCCAAGAACAACACGGCAAACAGCGCTAGTGAAGCAATCATCTGGATCACAGGATCAGCAATAGATTGAGCGGAAACCAGCTTCATCGTTTGTTGACGCATGCCGTTACTCACTTGGTCAAAGCGTTTACGCTCAACGGCTTGACCACCGTAACTTAGCACCACTTTATGACCTTTGAGCATCTGCTCAGCCGATGAAGTGACATGCCCCATGGTGGTTTGCATGTTGCGCGAAATCTTACGAAAGCGCTTAGAAACCACACTGATTGCGAAAGCAACAACAGGCGCGACCACGATCAACACCAAAGAAAGCTGCCAACTGTTCCAGAACATCAGGGTTAACAAGCCGATAATGCTTGCCCCTTCACGCACAATGCTGACTAAAGCGCGGCTGGTTGCGCCTGCGACTTGCTCAGAATCGTAAGTGATGCGAGATAGCAGTCCGCCTGTCGATTCTTGGTCAAAAAAGCGCACTGGCATGTGCATGAAATGGTTAAACAAACGGCGACGCATCAGCATTACCACATTGCCAGAAACCCAACTCAAGCAGTAGGAAGAAGCAAATCCACTTAAACCGCGTACAAACATCAAGCCTAAAATCATGAACGGCAGGATACGCAGGAAGTTGGATTCCGCATTACCAAAGCCTTCATCCAATAAGGGCTTTAGTAGAGAAATCATATAGGTATCAGCGACAGCATTGATAATCAGCGCGACAACCGCAACAGCAAGACCCGCTTTATATAAGCGGATATAAGTCCACAGACGTTTAAAGGTCTGCCAAGTAGTTTCGTCAGAGTGAAGTGACATAGAGAGGCTTTTCTGATTACAAAATTGCGCTCATTCTACTCCTTTACGCAGCATATGCCTATACCAAGGCTCCCAGCCAAGCGAACGCTGAGCAACCCAATCCATCTGTTCTGGATAGAAAAACAGACTGATTTGACCCAATTGTCCAGTATCTAACCACTGAGCTTGCTGGTTTTGATAACGCTCCACCACTTGCGTGTTAGGCAAATTCCAGCGGTTATCTTTAGCCAGTGACGCAATCGCCAATCGTGGTTCGACTTTCATAATGAACTCAGCAGTTGATGAGGTTTTACTGCCGTGGTGCGGCACTATCATCACATCACTTTGCAGTAATGCCCCATCGCGTGCGAGCAACCACTCCCCCATTGCGGTGACATCCCCAGAAAGCAGCACTGAATGTTTGGACTGAGCATCGGTCATACGGATCACACACGAATGTTGATTGTAAGCTCGGCTGACCAGTTGCGGCGGCCATAACACATCGAAATGTAGAGATTGCCATTGCCAACTTTCACCACGTACACAAGGAACAAATTCCACACCAACTTGGCTTGTGCGTATCCAACTGGGGTGCCAACGTTTGGCTAAACTTTGCCAATCGCCCGCATGATCGTTATCGAGATGACTCAAAATCAACCCATCGAGTCGATGAATACCGCGTTGCTGTAAAATGGGCTCAATCACACTTTGTACATAGCTGCCCCCCGGCCAACTGCTGCCTGTATCGTAGACAATCGCACGATCATTTTGCTCAATCACTATCGCTAAACCGTGCCCCACATCCAACACATCCATACGCCAAAGCGGTGTAATGGAAGGAAACCACCACCATAAGCCAGCGATGCTTAACGATAAGGCACAGGCTCGTAGGCTCATCACTCGATACAGCATACTGAGCACGACGAACGCAACAATGAGACCTTGTATATTTTGGGGTATGACTACCCAACCCATGTCCGCAAATTGCAGCGCCCAATCAAGCGGCAGAAAAGACCAGTCGACCCACGGCCAATACACGGCAGCCCAACTTGGTGCGATAAGGGTTATGACCAACCCTAAAAACAGAGCCGGAACAATGACTAGGGAGAACCACGGGATAAACACCAAATTGTACAAAACCGCGGTAATGCTTAGGCCGCCAAAGAAGTATGCCGTTACCGGAGCCATTAAACAGACGAGAGAAATTTGCGCGAGCAGCAGCGTTTTCCACCACACTTTACGTTTACCCTGACTGGCTAACTGATACAGCACAATCGCGGCAGCTAAAAAGGACATCCAAAAGCTGTTAGAGAGCGAGGCAAACGGCGACCAAACTAAAACAGCACACAAAGTAAGCAAAATCCGTTTTAATGCGGAAAGAGGGAAAGCCAAAATCACCAATGCCACATTGAGCAAACACATGATCAGTGCACGCTGAGTCGGTATGGTGAAACCTGCAAGCCACGCATAGAGTATGGCAAGCAGAACTCCGCACACGAACGGTGACCAGAGAAGCTGATTATGAAAGCGCATTAAGCCTGCACCCAGAAAGTACCCCAAGCTAAAAGCAATTCCGATGTGCAAACCAGAAATAGCGACTAAATGAATCAACCCACTATTTCGCAGCGCTTGCCATTCCTGCTCATCAATACTGCTTCGTTCACCAAAGGTCAGAGCTAAAATCAGCGCTTGAAACGGGCTCGTCTGCGTCAGCGCTTCCAGTTGAAAAAACAACCTTGATCTTAGGCTACTCTCTTGCACAATTTGATAAGACGTGTTGGGTTTAACACTGGCTCTAGCCACGAAAGAGTGCGCCATGTAATACGCTTCTAAATCAAAGCCCGTTTCATTGAGTCGACCCACTATCGGTTTAAGCGAGATTGAAAACTCAAATTGATCATTGGGCTGTAGTAATAACGGGGCAACGAGACGTATGTGAGGCTGCATGAATCTGTTTAAGGTTTGACCATTCACCTCATGAATCAAGACTAAACCCTCATATGCGTAACGAGTTTGCTTAAAAAAGCTGTCAACCTTACCTTTTATGGTAATATCCGGCCCTGCTTGATAGAGAATGTTGGATTGATCTCGCATAAGGTTGCCATGTAGCACGATAGTGAAAATGGCCAACGCGAAGCCAAGGAATTTGCGGTTTGCACGGTAATAACCGAGCAAACCCGTCAAAAAAAGGCATAACCAAGCCCAGCCCCATGTTGGCATCCATGGCCAATAAGGAGCAGACAGCACGGTGATCGAAAAAGAGATGAGCGACCAGTAATTCGACAAGAGAGTCATAATCCCGTATGCCAAGAAAATTTATTAAACGGTTTATGCCTGACCACGATGTGATCAAACGCCAAAAAGCGCTGCGCGTGTTTGGTAATGTGCTGTATAACCCAAATCTCTGGTGTTTAAACCGTCGCTCTGCTGCTGGCGCGTTTGCTGTTGGCCTGTTTATGGCCTTTGTTCCACTTCCAAGCCAAATGATCATGGCGGCAGGGCTAGCGATTATGTTTGGCGTTAACTTACCGCTCTCGATCGCATTAGTGTGGATCACCAACCCTATCACTATGCCAGTGATCTTTTATTTCACGTACAAGCTTGGCGCATGGCTGATGGGCACCCCAGCACACAGTTTCCATTTTGAATTAACATGGGAATTTCTGTTCAACCAAATGAGCACCATTGGCCCCCCTTTTCTGCTGGGTTGCGCTGTTTGTGCGGTGCTAGCCTCACTGCTTGGTTACTTCGGTATTCGCGGTTTATGGCGTTATTCGGTGGTACGCAGTTGGCAAAAACGCCGTACCAGTAAGATGCCGGAGAATCAGCCTTAACACACGGTGCAAGCGCGGGGTTTGAATGAAGTTGCGAGCAGCAGCATCTGCCGTTTTGCAAACGATGTTCACTTAAGATGAGAAAAAGGACCCAAGGGTCCTTTTTTGTTGAACTCAAAAAATGCTCTGTTTGTCTATCCGATACGATATCGCTACTTGCTGCTCAACACTTGAGCGGGATTGAGCCGACTCGCTCGCCGTGCGGGATACCAAGTGGCAAGTAAACTCAACGTAATCGCAGTGCCGGACACCAACAGCACATCAAACCACTGCACTTGTGAAGGCAAGAAATCAACGAAGTAGATATCTCCAGACAAAAATTGATGGCCGATCAACCGCTCTAAACCTTTAATCAACGAGGTCAAGTTAAACGCAATGATCACCCCCAATAGGCTACCAACCACGCTGCCAAGCACACCAGAAAACACACCTTGCCATACAAAGATACGTTTGATTAAACCATCTGTTGCACCCATGGTGCGCAAAATCGCAATTTCACCAGCACGGTCTTTCACCGCCATCATCAAGGTTGAGACAATGTTAAAGCTTGCCACCCCAATGGCGAGGATCATCACCAGATACATGATACTGCGCACCATCTGGATATCACGGTACAAGAAGCCGTACTTTTGCTGCCAACTGTGCAGATAGGCATAAACGTTGAGTTTATTACCCGCCTCTCGCACAATCTCCGTAGCTTGCAGCACATTGGCTACTTTCACCGATACGCCCGTCACGCCTGAGCCTAAATTAGCGTAAGCTTGTGCATCTTCAAGTGGCAGCAGTGCCAAGCTGTGATCAATTTGCCCATTCAAAGCCAATAAACCACTGACTTTGACTCGTACCCGTTTCGGGGCCTGCACTTTTTCGCCACTGGTGGCGCTAGGAATCATAAGGGTAATGAAATCGCCAAGTTGCACACCAAGCTTATCAGCAACGCCTTGACCTAAAATCACCTGCTGTTGACCGGGGATAAAATGTTGCCATGCTTGCGGGGTAATAAATTGTGACAGGCTAGACACCGCTTGTTCACGTTGTGGGTCAACACCTCGCACCTCAATCGCTTTAAGTTGAGTGCCATGTTCCGCCAGCGCTGTCATTTTCACATAAGGGGCTGCCGCAACAATTTTCGGATGACGAGTCACTTGCGCCATAACTTCAGGCCAACGTTCAATCGGACCCCGAACGCCTTCAAATTCTCCGTGAGGAATCACGGACAGCACCCGCGATTGCAATTCACGTTCAAAGCCATTCATGGCCGAAAGACCGATGATGATGACCGCCACCCCCACCGCAATCCCAATCGTGGAAGAAAGTGAAATAAACGACACCATCTTGTTACGTTGCTTGGCGCGACTAAAACGTCCACCAATAAACAAAGCTAGGGAGGAAAACACTTAGGCCCCCGTTACATCTGTTAGCAGACCATCTTTCATGTGCATATGACGATCCATTTTGGCCGCTAATTCACCATCATGGGTGACCACTAAAAAAGCCGTTCCCGACTCTCGATTTAACTCGCGCATCAAATCATAAATCGACAGTGCTGTGTTATGGTCGAGGTTGCCTGTCGGCTCATCTGCCAAAACCAAATCAGGTTTATTCACCAACGCTCGCGCAATCGCCACACGCTGCCGCTCACCACCAGAAAGCTCCGATGGACGATGCACCAAACGGTGCCCTAGACCAACTCGCTCAAGCAGCCTTTGGGCTTGTGCTTTCGCCTTCGCCACATTCATGCCACCAATCAACAGCGGCATCGCCACATTTTCCAAAGCCGAAAAATCCGCAAGCAGATGATGAAACTGATACACAAACCCCAAGTGTTGATTACGAATTTTAGCTTGTTTATTTGAACTCAATTCATGCAATGGTTGACCAAGAAACTCCACAGCCCCTTCGCTGGCCTCATCCAGTGCACCAAGAATATGCAGCAGAGTGCTCTTTCCTGACCCCGAAGATCCAATGATCGAGACCAACTCCCCTCGCTTTAGCTCAAAGCTTACCCCTTTAAGAACCTGAGTTTGCAAATCGCCTTCTTGATAGGTTTTGCAAACCTGATGACAACGTAAAAGGTTATTCATAACGTAACGCCTCAGCGGGTTGAACAGAAGATGCGCGATAGGCTGGAAACAGCGTTGCCACTAGGCTCAATACAATCGCAAGAACAATAACGAGGGCAATTTGCAGTGGCTCGATCACCACTGGCAAAGATCCACCCACAGCAAAAAGTGCCACGCCTAAAGCATCCATCAGGCTATTTAGGTTAGCGGCTAACAATACGCCAAACACACCACCCACTACAGCGCCAATCACGCCGCTGCTTGCACCTTGCACCATAAAAATGGCGAGAACTTGTTGTGACTGCATGCCTTGGGTTTTCAAAATCGCCACTTCAGCCTGTTTCTCCATCACCACCATGATCAGTGCTGAAATAATGTTGAATGCTGCCACCCCGACGATAAGACCGAGCATTAATCCCATCATGTTCTTCTCCATGCGTACCGCTTGGAAAAGCTCTCCCCGCTGCTCACGCCAGTCACTCCACTGCCAACCCTCGGGTAACGGTTGAGTAGCAAGATCGCTCACCACAAACGGATCATCAAAAAACAGCCGCCAACCAGAAATGGTTTGCGCGTCATAGCGCAGCAACTTAGCGGCATCACGCAGATGCGTCACCATCAGTTGACCATCCACATCCGACCCCGTATTAAAAATACCCGCGACTGTAAAGTTACGCTGACTGGGTAAGCGACCTAAAGGAGTGAACTGACTGGCTTCTGTCACCATCAAACGTACTTTATCACCGACAGTGACATTAAGGCTGCGAGCCAACAAGTGGCCAAGGAACAGCTGATATTCGCCCTCTTGCAACGCAGAAACACGACCAGCAATTAGATACTGTTCTATCGGGTCATTTTGCAGTGGTTCAATGCCAATCAGTAAACCCGCCGCAAGTTGTGATGCACTTTGTACTACCGCTTCACTGCGCACCAGCGGTTCAGGAGTACGTTGAGTAGAAAGAGCAGAAATAAACGCAGGAGGCTCCGCGGTGAGTGCTGTTTTACCTGTATCTTGTGCTACCACGGCTTGTGGTAACACACCGAGAATGCGAGATTTAAGCTGTGCTTCAAAACCGTTCATCACCGATAACACCGTCACCAGCGACATTACACCGATCGTAATACCCGCCGTCGACATATAAGAGACAAAGCGGCTAAAACGGTCACCAGAACGACCGCGCAAATAGCGTAAACCAATAAAAGCCGAAATCGGATGAAACATAAATCCAACCATAGGAATAGAATGGCGCTACTGTAACGAGAATCCCTGCGAGGTTGTAGCTTTTCTTTGCCAAATCTGTGTAAGAGGACATTTATTTCACACCGATAACAAGGGCATACCTTGATTAGTTACTGCTTATGACGATAATCAACACAGATGTGAGAAGGACCCCTCTATGAATGACCAAGAATTTTTTACTGTTCACCACGCGCTAACCATCAATGTGGAGCCGTTGGCGGACCATTTCACTCTCCCTTCTCATGAGATTTTTGAAGCGGAAATCCCCGCCCCATTTGTGGTGGCAAGTGAATTCAGCCAATTGGAACAACTCAGCGACAGTGCACGCATGGAGTTGAAAAACAGTGATTTTAAAAGTGTCTTGCAACTGCTTGAAGCGCAAAACTCAAAACTCAATCTGCTCCTGACTTTTATGCTGTCACAGCAAGATGATCCGCAATCACGCAGTGCAACCACTCGTTTTGGCGCCAGTCAACTCACCTATTTGGCAAAAGCCCCCTTGGCTTTGGGGCAAAAAGTTCGCGTTAAGCTGTTTTTAGAATACCCAGCCGCAGCCATATACTGCTACGCTAGCGTGACCGAATGTAGCCAACAATCAGAACACACCTTAGTAACACTGAAGTATGATCTGCTGCGCGATGTGGATCAGGATTTACTGATCAAAGCCGCCCTATATCAACAGCAGCGCCTGCTGCGTCAACGCTCACTAGACCGAGAAAAACCTCAAGCGTGACTATGACTACACACTCTCTACTCTCCCTGTTTTCGGCGCAAGGTGCCGGAGACAAAAAAGCCATCGGTAACTTACACGGCTCAAGCCTTGCCTTAGCCATTGCTGAATTGGCTAACGCCCATACCAGCCATACTTTGCTGGCAGTTCCGGATCCGCAAACGGCACTCAAACTGCTGCACGAAGTTGAACAGTTTAGCCACAGCGAAGTCGCACTCTTCCCTGATTGGGAAACTCTGCCGTACGATAATTTTTCTCCGCATCAAGACATCATTTCTGATCGTATTTCGCGCTTGTATCAATTACCGAGCCTGACTCGTGGCATCACGATTGTCCCGGTCAGCACTTTGCTACAACGCCAATCACCGCGTGACTTCTTATTGCAGCACACCTTAATCGTTAAGCGAGGTGACCTTTTCTCGCTCGATAAGCTACGCCTACAGTTAGAAAATAGCGGTTATCGCCATGTTGATCAGGTCTTTGGTCCCGGTGAATACGCAAGTCGCGGTTCGATTCTCGATCTCTTCCCAATGGGCAGCAGCGACCCGTTCCGGATTGATTTTTTTGATGATGAAATCGACACCATTCGCACTTTCGATCCGGAGAATCAACGTTCGATTGCTGAAATGGATGAAATTCGTCTGTTGCCCGCACATGAATTCCCCACCACAGCGGCAGCGATTGAAGAGTTTCGTAACCGCTGGCGTCAGCGCTTTGAAGCGCGCCGTGAGCCTGAATCCATTTATAGCCAAGTCTCCAAAGGCACTTGGCCTGCGGGTATTGAATACTGGCAGCCATTGTTCTTTGATCACAGCGAAACCTTGTTCGACTATCTCCCCTCCAACAGCCAGCTCTTAGTGGTTGGCGAATTGGAAAAGTCCATCGACCAGTTTTTGGCGGATGTGGATTATCGCTACGACCAACGCAATATCGACCCATTGCGCCCATTGCTGCCACCGAATGAGCTTTGGCTGCGCAAAGATGAGCTGTTTGCCCACTTTAAAACTCTGCCGCAAGTCCAACTGACCAGCTCACCTATCGAGCTACGAGCAGGACGAATGAATGCCCAAGTACAGCCATTGCCAGTATTAGCTGTTGAGCATCAAAACAAAGAGCCATTGGCAGCGCTGCGCCAGTTTAGCGAGCAATTCGCCGGCAAAATCATTTTCTCGGTAGAGTCTGAAGGTCGCCGTGAAGCCTTGCTTGAGCTTTTGCAACGCATCAAACTGCGCCCACAAAGCCAAAGTGAGTTCAGCATTGCCTGCCAACAAGCAGAGAAATTCTCACTGGTACTGGGTGCCGCAGAGCGTGGATTTATTTATGGTGACAACCAAATTGCCCTGATCTGTGAAAGCGATTTACTGGGCGATCGGGTGATTCAACGTCGCCGTAAGAAAGATCGCAAAACTGTCACCAACAGTGATGCGGTGATCCGCAACCTTGCCGAGCTCAAACCGGGGCAACCCGTTGTACATATCGATCACGGGATTGGCCGCTACTTAGGGCTACAAACTCTCGAAGCGGGTGGCATGGTCAGCGAATACGTCATGCTGGAGTATCAAAACGAAGCCAAGCTGTATGTGCCTGTTTCCTCGCTCAACCTGATCAGTCGTTATTCAGGCGGTGCAGAAGAAGCAGCCCAATTACATAAACTGGGTGGCGAAGCATGGGTAAAAGCCCGCCGTAAGGCCGCCGAAAAAGTACGTGATGTCGCGGCAGAGCTATTGGATGTGTACGCTAAGCGCGAAATCAAACCGGGTTTTAAATTCCATCTCGACCGCGAACAATACGCGACCTTCAAAGCCACCTTCCCGTTTGAAGAAACCGATGACCAAGCGATGGCGATCAACGCTGTGCTGTCGGACATGTGCCAACCCAAAGCCATGGATCGTTTGGTGTGTGGTGATGTAGGCTTTGGTAAAACCGAGGTGGCGATGCGCGCGGCTTTTGTCGCGACCGATAATGGCAAACAAGTGGCAGTATTAGTCCCTACGACTCTACTGGCGCAACAACATTTCGAGAATTTCCGCGACCGATTTGCCAACTTGCCGATCCGCGTTGAAGTGCTCTCCCGCTTTAAATCCGCTAAAGAGCAGAAACTCATCCTACAAGATGTGGCGGACGGTAAAGTCGATATTCTGGTCGGCACCCATAAACTACTCTCTAGCGAAATTCGTTTTGCTGATCTTGGCTTGCTGATTGTTGACGAAGAGCACCGTTTCGGGGTGCGTCAAAAAGAGAAAGTCAAAGCGATGCGTGCGGATGTCGACATCCTCACTCTCACTGCAACGCCGATTCCGCGCACACTGAATATGGCGATGAGTGGCATGCGCGATCTCTCCATCATCGCGACGCCGCCAGCGCGTCGATTAGCGATCAAAACCTTTGTGCGCCAAAGTGAGGACAGCGTAATCCGTGAAGCGGTGCTGCGTGAAATTATGCGTGGTGGCCAGGTGTATTTCCTGCACAATCAAGTCGAAACCATCGACAAAGTAGCTGCGGATTTAGAAAAACTGGTTCCTGAAGCGCGGATTACTGTTGCCCACGGGCAGATGCGCGAGCGTGAACTGGAAAAAGTGATGAACGATTTCTACCACCAGCGTTTTAATTTACTGGTGTGTACCACGATCATCGAAACCGGTATCGACGTGCCAACGGCTAACACCATTATTATGGATCGTGCCGACAGCTTAGGCTTGGCTCAGTTACATCAATTGCGTGGCCGTGTCGGTCGCTCGCATCACCAAGCCTACGCTTACCTGTTAACCCCGCCACCAAAAGCGATTACCAAAGATGCAGTAAAACGTTTAGAGGCTATCGCTTCCTTAGAAGATTTGGGGGCTGGCTTTACTCTCGCCACGCACGATTTGGAAATTCGTGGTGCGGGTGAGCTGCTAGGTGAAGAACAGAGCGGCCAAATTCAATCTATCGGTTTTACTTTGTATATGGAAATGCTCGAACAAGCAGTAGATGCACTCAAGTCCGGTAAAGAACCTGCGCTTGATGATTTGCTGCGTGAGCAAACCGAAATTGAAATGCGTCTGCCTGCCTTGCTGCCGGAGGATTATATTCCGGACATAAACACCCGTTTGTCGATGTACAAACAGATTGCTAGCGTCGCCAGTGAAGATGAATTAGCCGAGCTCAAAGTCGAATTGATTGATCGCTTTGGTAAATTGCCTGACGCCGCGTTAAACTTACTCGCCATCGCTGAGCTGAAACTGAGTGCTATGCGTCTCAAAGTGCGTAAAATTGAAGCCCATGAGCGCGGTGGATACATAGAGTTCTATCCCAATGCTGACATTAACCCACTGTTTTTGGTTAAACTGCTGCAGTCGCAACCTAAGCAGTTTGCAATGGATGGACCGACCAAATTTAAATTTACCTTACCTTTGGTTGAACGCGGTGCACGCATTCAATTTGTCGCTGACATCTTGAACAATTTCCAGCAAAATGTGTTATCGGCGATATAAGTCATTAGCCTGAAGTAATAACCCAAGAAAGT
Organism: Vibrio mimicus; assembly: GCF_019048845.1. Classification (NCBI taxonomy): domain Bacteria; kingdom Pseudomonadati; phylum Pseudomonadota; class Gammaproteobacteria; order Vibrionales; family Vibrionaceae; genus Vibrio; species Vibrio mimicus. Next base: position 1,169,058 of record NZ_CP077426.1, on the reverse strand, counting down.
AATAACCCAGTGTGAAGCACTGAACAACGGAGTGACAATGAAAAGATTGATCCCACTGCTGCTATTGCTGATTGCAATGCCCAGCATGGCGGCCCGACAGTTTGATATTGAAGTCATCTTTTTTAAACGGGCAGTAGATGCTGAAAAAGTGAGTGAATCTTGGCCTAACAGCTTGCCCGCTATCAATTTTGACCGCGCTGGCAGTTTCGCAGACGTCAGTTTTCGCCAAAGCAAAGGAGTAACCTTGTTACCTTCTTCCGCGTATCAGCTCAATAGCGAAGCTCAGAAATTACGCAACCATGCAGGTTTCAACGTATTGCTGCATACTGCTTGGCGTCAAAGTGATCAAGGTCGTCAATCTGCTCCAGTGTTCCACATTCAGGCTGGGCGTGATTACTCCGGACAGTTTCAAACTGATGGCGCCCCGATCGGCAACAAAAACGTGGCAGCGCCTGTCGATGGCGTGACCGAAATGAGTATAGCCAAACCATTGTATGAGCTCGACGGCACATTACAGATTTACGTTCAGCACTTCCTATTTGCAGAAGCCCTACTGGATTTGAAAAAGCCTGCAGTACGTGAAGTGACATTACAAGATGCAACTTTACAGCTCAGCACAACACCAGAAGAACAAGGGGCGACAGTACAGGCGGGCTTGCTAGAAGCGGTATCTCCGACCGTTGAAGAAGAAACCTTTTTAAAAAGTTATCGAATGGATCAGAAACGCCGTATGCGCAGTGGTGAAACCCACTATCTTGATCACCCACTGATGGGCATGATCATCCAAGTTCGACGTGTTGCCGAATAACATAACTCCTGCCTGTGCGTGAGTTTGGATTCACTTTCTTTTAGCGAGTTCAAACTCACCAACACCCTCTCTCTTACCTTAAGCCATTTGAGCATCATAAAATTTCGCCCACTGGGTGCGGCCATCCATGTCATTTTGTTTCATTTATGATTCACCTCTCTCACATTTAATGTGCCAATTTGTCTGCTGAATAAGAACTCACTCTTAAAACCATTCCTTGGGTTGAACCCTTGTGCATTTGCCATTGATAATTCTATCGCTCTCAGCATTTTGTTATTGGTGCCATCGATTTTATTCATTTACGCATCAATCTAACGAGAGAGTATGGAAACTCATTATGCAACCCACTCGAACTGTTAAGAGAGATGAAGGTCAAGCCATGAAACATAAAAAAACGTTGACCGCGATAAGTGTATTTGCGCTGAGCCATTTAGTTGCTCCAAGCTATGCATTCGCGTCAAGCAGCAGTGATATACAAACTAAATTGAAATGGGCTTGGTCTACCAGCCAATTTCACCCAGAATCCAATCAAGTAATGGCAGCCCCCATTACCGCTCAACTGAACGATGATAACGGCGATGGCAAAATCGATGCAAACGATGTTGCCGACGTAATTGTGGTGACTTTCCAAGGGAATCAGTACTCTCAGGGTGGTTATCTGCGAGCATTGAGCGGTGTTGATGGTTCAGAACTTTGGACTTACAGCAACGGCGGCATTATTGCCGATGCACGCTATGCTCCTGCAGCCGCAGACCTAGACGGCGATGGCTTAATCGAAATTGTCTCTACGAGCACTTTAACCCCTTATATCAACATTTTAGACAACCAAGGCAACATTAAAAAACAACTGCTGAAATACGCCTCTGGTTGGCGTTCGGTCGGTGATATCGCTTTAGCCGACCTTAATGGTGATGGCTCAGTAGAAATTCTCGCAGCCGATGGCGTTTATAATTACGACTCTGGTTTGTTATTTAGTCATGACTGGGCTCCAAGTTCAGTGGCATTTGATAGTAATGGCGATGGGCAGCGTGAAATATTTGCAAACGGTACACTTTACAAAAATAACGGTGCTTACCAATGGCAGTATCAAACCAACGATACCGCATGGTTTTCCTCTGTTGCCAATTTAGATGGCGATGACCAACCCGAATTAGTGGTTTCTGTCCCAGCGTCACTCGCTACTCCTGAGAATAGTGAAATTGCTGTGCTAGAGCATGATGGAACTGTGAAATGGCGAGTCAACAACCTCAATAACCCTGGGGGCAGTGTACAGGCGGTTTCTAGTTTCTTGGGCGCGAAAGCAGGTAGCTCCACAAATATTGATGGGCAATCAAGCATTTACGGCTATACCGACTGGGCGAATGGACAACGTGTTTTAGAGAGTAATGAGCATCAATTCGCCATCCGTTCTGGAGCGGTCGTAGATGCCATTGGCTCAACCAGCCAAAATATGGTAGGTGGCAGCGGTGGATCCCTTCGTAATATTGATGCATCTAAAGTCCGTTCCATCGACGTAACTTATGGCAAAAACAAGTATTGGTGGACCTATGGGGTGCTTGAAATGGTTTTCACCCTCGAAAATGGGTCAAAAATCACCGTAGGTTCTAAAAGTTCTGCCTTTACTTATCTTGGCTTTGAATGGAAAACCAAAACGATCAGCTATCTTGGTCTTGAATGGCGGACAAAAACCGTTTACTTCTGGTTCTTTGGCTGGCATGCAAAACAAGTCTCTTACCTTGCCCCAGTATGGAAGCAAAAAACAGTTCCTTATTTAGCACCTGTCACTCTTTCAAAATCAGATACGGTACGTTATGACATTCCACAAGGATCACAACTGCTTGGAATGAATGTGTGGAATAAAGAAAAGCACCAGCCTGAAAACAAACAGCAAGTTAATGCGGTGCAATTCCTGATCGGAAAAGTAGAAGCTGATCAATCACATATGGGTATTGTCTATGCTGGTTACAAAGCCGTTGATATGTACGATGCCAAAGGTAATAAAGTGTGGTCTGTACTAAACGATGATCTCAACAGCGGCAAAGTTGGGGTGTCTGCCTATGACTTCAATGGCGATGGCATTGATGAAGTGTTAGTTCAAGAGCGTTTGAGAATGCGTATTCTCGATGGTAAGACAGGCCAAGTGCTGAGTATTATTGCTAACTCGTCAGGCACACTATGGGAGTACCCAATTGTGGTAGACCTTGCAGGTAATGATAATGCAGCGCTGATCATGGTCGCTAATGACTACGATCGTGAAAGTAATCTCAACCACGGTGTGTACGTTTATGAGTCTGCGGATCTCAGTAAGCCTTGGAGAAAAGCAACACGCAGTTGGAATCAGTACGCGTTCAGCTTCTCGGACATAAAGCTCAATGGCTCCGTCCCTGCCGATGCGCAACCTAGCTGGTTAACACACAACAGCTTCCGCTCTGCAACCATTCGTGCACCACTGCAATAACCCCTCTCTACTCGCTAGCCGCTCCATTGGAGCGGCTTTTTTATTCTTATTTCAGCTTTCTTTCACCGGCAACATGTTGGATTTTCGATAAATCTTGTATTGCTGCTTATAATCAATGGCAGAGCTCATCGGTTTGTATAACAACGCCAAAAGGATAACCATGACACCCGATTTCCAAATAGTGACCCAACGCTTGCAACTTCGCCTGATCGCAGCCGATGAAGTCGATGATTTAGTGCATTGTATTCGCCAGTCTCAAGCACTGCATCAGTGGGTAGATTGGTGTCATGCGCTCTTTAGCAAGCAAGAGGCGGAGTTATTTATTCAAGCCACACGTCTCAATTGGGTGAAAGCTGAAGCCTATGGATTTGGTGTTTTTGAACGACAAACCCAAACTTTAGTCGGCATGGTGGCAATTAATGAGTTTTACCACACTTTCAACATGGCTAGTTTAGGATACTGGATTGCCGATGCTCACCAAAGACGTGGCTACGGGAGGGAGGCACTCACAGCATTGATTCTGTTTTGCTTTGAGCGATTAGAGCTCACTCGGTTAGAAATTGTCTGTGACCCAGAGAATGTACCGAGCCAAGCTTTAGCCCTAAAGTGTGGCGCGGTTCAGGAACAGCTCGCCCTAAATCGATTTTTGTATGCTGGGGAACCCAAAGCTGGAATTGTGTTTTCTTTAATACCCTAACATATACCCCAAGCACTTGGCGTTACAGACCATGAATAGAATGGTCACACGCAAAAATAAAGCGGCACTCTGTGCCGCTTTATTTTTTATCAAATCGATAACATTAATGCAGTTTCAGGTTTGGGCGCAGTACACGGTTAATTCGTCCTACCAACATCATCAAGCCTGTTTTAAACATGCCATGCAACGCCATTTGGTGCATTCGATACAAAGAGATATACACCACACGTGCGATACGTCCTTCAACCATCATCGAGCCACGAGTTAAGTTGCCCATTAGGCTACCTACGGTGGAGAAGCGACTCAGAGACACTAGCGAGCCATGATCTTTATAGACGTAAGATTTCAACTCTCGACCATACATTTTGGCTACGATATTACGAAACGCCAGAGAGGCCATTTGGTGTGCAGCCTGAGCTCGTGGCGGTACAAACGCTCCGTCCGCTTGAGTGCATTGTGCCAAATCGCCAATCACGAAAACATCATCGTCACGTGTCGTTTGTAAAGTACCTTTAACGATCAATTGATTGATACGGTTTGTCTCAAGTCCGGCGATGTCTTTCATAAAATCTGGCGCTTTAATGCCTGCTGCCCAAACCATGATGTGCGCGGAAATTTTCTCACCATCTTTAGTGGTTAAGCCATCTTTTTCCGCTTTAGTCACCATGGTCATGGTACGAACATTCACGCCTAGCTTAGTGAGTTCTTGATGCGCCGCCGCCGAGATGCGCGGTGGCAATGCAGGTAAAATACGTTCTCCCGCTTCAATCAAGTTCACGTTCAATTTACTCGAGTCGAGATCACCAAAACCATAAGTACGCAGCTCTTTAACAGCGTTGTGCAACTCTGCTGAGAGCTCAACGCCCGTTGCGCCCGCACCTACAATTGCAATGTCTACCGTTCCTTGCCCGTTTTTCGCGTGCAACTTCAGGAACTCATTATTCATTTCAGTACGGAAACGATCTGCTTGTTCTGGGCTATCAAGGAAAATACAGTGTTCTTTCACACCTGGTGTATTGAAGTCATTCGATGTTGAACCGATCGCCAACACCAACATATCGTATTCCAAATCACGCTTTGGCATCAGTAATTCACCGTGCTCATCTTTTAGCTCGCTTAACGTGATTTTTTTGTTTTCACGATCAATCGACTCCAAGCTGCCGAGCTGGAAATCAAAACTGTGATTTTTTGCATGTGCACGGTAGCTCAGCGCATCGACACCTTCATCCAGAGAGCCCGTTGCCACTTCATGCAACAAGGGTTTCCAAAGATGGCTTGAATTACGGTCAACCAAAGTAACCTTGGCTCGGCCTTTACGCCCAAGTGTGCGACCCAATTTGGTGACTAGCTCTAAACCGCCAGCTCCACCACCTACAACAATAATTCGTGTCACAACAACAATCCTCAAATAAAGATGAATAATTATTATCCAGCCCGAACTCTCGTGCTGAAGGAATCTGTTATCGCCATGATGTCTAACATCTGACTAGGGTGAGGTTAGTTACTCTTAGTGGCACGTTATTTGGCAGAAAAAATCTGCGCTAACACAAGTAATTGGCAAGTTTTAGACTTGCTCTCAATTTTTTTTGATATTTATCAACAAATCTTGGTGTAAGCCATTATATAGGGCTGATTCTATCGCGCAACCACAGATTGACAGGTTCTCATTAGTTTTTTTGTGGGTATGGATGAGCAAAAACAGCCTCACAAAGAGGCTGTTGATAATGCAATCATTCAATGAAGTTACATCGCTTTAAAAGATTTCATTGTTTGCAGATGGTGAGCGATTTTTTTGAATTTGTGGGTTTGGGTTTCATCCCAAATGATCTCGTAATAATCTTGCAACTCTTGCGCGGTTTTCTGGTTGTCGTGAATTTCATCCTGACGAGAAAGCACCACTAAGCAGCGACCTTGATTTTTGGTACGAAACTGCTCAACACACTTAGTCGCGATATCATCATACTCTTCTGGGCGGTCAATGCGCCCCTGCATGGTCAATTCTGGATGCAAGTTAGGGTTAAATATCACCTGTTTGATTCCACACAAAAAACCAATCCGTTCAGACCAATACCCCCCTAACCCTACCCCACAGATCAGTGGGTGTGGATCGCCTGATTGTTCAATCGCTTTATGTACTTCTTTGAGCAGATGTTGCATATCATGTTTGGGGTGTAACGTGCTGTAGTTGATAAATCGAACATCACTATCAATGAACTGCAGTTGCAGCACTTTCTCATGATTGCCTGGGCTGGTTGAATCGAAACCGTGTAAATAAATAATCATAATCTTGTCCCCATTCCTTGAGGTTTTAATCTACCACGATGAGCATGGTTTTAAACAGCCTAGCGAAAATATCAATAAAAAGAATATGAAAAAGCAGCCCACTCATATGGCAAACTTAACCAAAAGTATTGGTCAAAACCAAGTTAAATGATGTGCTAGCTTAAAGCCTGTTCAATCAGTTGTGCTTGCTGCAAATAGATCTCTTCACCCCACAATTGATAAGCGAGTAGATACCAGAGCATCGCCATCATGGCGGCGCGTGGTTGCCACGCTTGAACACCTTCCACCCAATCATCGATGTCCGATAGTTCACGAAGTTGGCAATAACGGAAAACCACATCAAGTGCTTTTTCTTCTGCCACATCAATACTCAGGGCTAAATCAATGCGCGGATCGGCTAAGGCTGCGTATTCCCAATCTATCACTCTTGGACCTTGCGCGGTCTTCACCATGTTGTAACCCGCCAAATCAAAATGACAGAGTACCTGTCCGACATCGGCCAGATTTGGGACTGAACGCCACTGCTCATACAGCGCTTTCACCGCTCCTGTTTTCAGATCTTCACGAATCTGTAGCCAATAGTGATCCACTCGGCCAAGGTAGTTAAATGGGGCAACAGGAATTCGGTGAATATCTAACTCATGAATACGTATTTGAGTTTTCAATACCTGATCAAACGGGACACCGTCACGAAGTGATTCCCCGTCAATCCACTCCACTAGCAGCCCTTGCTCATTAATCATTTCAGCTTTAGGCCCAATATGATAATGCTCAATCGCTTTGAGGATTTGGTATTCCTGAAATCGGGAGATAGAAAAAGCTTTGGTGATGGCCGTTGCTGGTCGCCACACAAAAGCACGATCGCCCGTGGTAATTTTCCAGCAACGGTTGGTGAGGCCTCCTGTTAAGGTCTGCGCATAATCAGGAGGTACAGAGAAGAAAGGAGTCAACGACAAAAGTGATGGGTCCAACAAGCTTGCTTCACGCCATGCAATTTTTGCCATTACCAACTCCTTCTCTGTGTGGATGTTTTACAAACCCAATAAGCTCTTTGATTGTTGCTTACGAATTTCTGTTTCATCAGCCCATTCAATCAAGCCCGTTTGTAAGTCCATCAAACGCATCGTCATCTTGTAGTAGACGTCTTTATCACTGCCATCATTTTTCACAATACTAGACAGGTTGCCGTACAACATATATTGAGCGCCGACCATCTTACCAAATTGAATCGCTGTACTTTGATTGACGAGTTCATCATTGTTTTGAAAGTTCAATTGATCACGTACCGCTTCTACGCGATCCATGTCTACAAAACGGAATTTACCTGAGTTAAGCATTTTGGTACTGATGGTATCGGTAATCGATTCGGTATCGATATGCTCACTGGTTTTATTCTTGATACGCTCAACAAACACAATTGGGCGGCCATCGCGAGTAATCGCAGAAACAGATCCTGACATCATCATGCTGTCGACCATTTCAGCCGCGATTTTTTGCAGATCGGTTGAACCGAAGTCAACATTAACCGTCTCTACCGCTTGCGCATCACCGTAACTGACTTTATTTGAACATCCCCCTAAGATTACCGCCAAACCTAGCAGGGCAATAACACTCTTTTTCATTGTCATACCTCTTAAAACTTATGTTTTTTATTCATTATTTTCACGAATCTGGACGCGGAACTGCTTGCCATTCGGGTTTACCGAGACCTCAGTCAGTGACACGGTTTCCATGCCTCGCAAAATGATGGTTTTCCATGGGCTTAACTTAGTGTTCACTTCAAGCCCATCATTGTCATACCAGTAAAAACGATACTGGACATTCAGATCACTTTTTTGATTGCTTTGCAGACGAACCACACCACGAGTGTGCCCATCCACGGTCGTTGTTGCGATATCTTCAATGCTCAAGCTTTTGCTTAGCACACTGTCATTGAATAATACTTGTTGTGATGCACCATCAACTCGCAAACCTGCGGTATTCGCACTGCATCCCACCAACAGTAGACCTGTTAATACTGCTAATAGCCACGTTCTCATTACCGTATCCCTAGTTGTTTATGCCAAATCGTCACGTTGTTACTTTGCCTTGATAGCCAAACTAACGCAGTTCCATTCTCTGGAACATGAAAGGTATAGTGAGTACCTGCAATATCCAGCACTTGATCACCCGCGTTCACCACTTGAGTGACGGTATTGACTGCCGCGGGCAAAGTTAACCAGCTGCGCGTATCCGGCTGCTCGGTTAGGGTATTCCATATATTAAAGACTAAATTAGCCACATCCTCTTCCTGCGTAGCTTCCTTACGCAGTTGATCTTTTGCCACTACACGTAATGCTTGGCGCAGCACTAGCGTTGGCATCTGCTCACTCAGCGCCTGCGTTGCCATTAAGTTGACATCAGTAACTGGCATTGGCTGCATACTCACACCATTCAGAGTAAAAGATGCACTACTGGGCGTTACTGACTGCGCATAGTAAGGTAAAGCCAGAGAATACAACGCTGCGTTACCACGACTGTCATAAAGCGGTAAAGAGAGTCGCCATTCCTGCTTAGGTTGCACTATTCCCTGCTCTTCAATCACGATGACTCGTGCTTGAGAAGACGCCAAGCGCTTGGGTTCACCATATTGCTGCTTCAACAATTTGAGGTCCTGCTGCATACCAAGCCGAGCTGCGACTCTTAATGTTCCATCAATAACGGCTGGATTATTGGGTGCAACAGCCAATGCTCTGCGGTAGTCCACGTACGCCGAGTTCAAATCATTATCGGCTTCATAAAGCAATGCTGAAAGATAGAGCAAGTAACCATTCTGCACCGCTTGTAAGCTCTTACCTGCATCTGGGTATTGAGCAAGCACACTGCCTAAATTGGGAGATAACCCTTGGGCACGCATGTCTTGTTCCGCTCTCACCAGCTCTTGTTCACGCCGCTTTTTGGCCTCTTCTTGCACTTGATTAGCGCGGCGCATCTCAACTAACGCTCCATCAAGGTCATTATTGCGTACATAGTTCAAACCTAAGTACAGGTGCAAAAAGCCCAGCTCATAATCGGCTGGTTCATACTCATTGAGATTATCATTAACCGCAAGCGATCCCACGCTGGTCGCGGTACTACTGATGGAGATAATCGCCCTATCTTGTTGCTGCTTCACCACTTGATCAGCCACTGACAAACTCTGCTGACTTTCAACGTACTGCTGGTTTAAAAAGTAGACACGACCTTTTTCAAGGTTATCCAATACATCACCAGCAACATAATCAGGCAACAATTGCGTTGCTTGTTGATACTGCCCTGCCGCAACAGACTGATACAAAGCATTATTTTGCGCACTGTAGTGGCTAAAAAGATTGCCAGCGGTGAGATTGGCACACCCTGCGAGCAGTAGAGATGTCATGGTCAGAGTGATGCAGCGTATAGGAAGCTGTTGGTATCGATACACTTTATAGTTCACCATTCGACATCATTAAAATTCATTTAGCCCATGAGCAGAGGGCCGAGGGGGCGACCACCAACCAAGTGCATATGGATGTGGTAGACTTCCTGACCACCATGTGAATTGCAGTTCATGATCAAGCGGTACCCGTTTTCTGCAATTCCTTCTTGCTCGGCAATTTTCTTTGCCACTGTAAACATACGCCCAAGCGCAAGCTCATCCTCCACCACTACATCATTCACAGTTGGGATCAACTTATTAGGAATGATCAAGATATGACTAGGGGCACGCGGATGAATGTCTCGAAATGCGGTCACCAAATCATCTTGATAAAGAATATCGGCTGGAATTTCTTTGCGAATGATTTTGCTGAAAATGGTTTCTTCCGCCATGACGTACTCCATACAAAGGTTTTGATTGAGAATTTTCTGGCTTGAGTATGCGTCAAGGCATACTAAAGCTCAATAAAAAACACCGTACAGTTAAAAGAACCTGAGCAAGCTCACTGGAGAAAGGTTGTTTTTGCTGTATCGGTCATAAAACACAATTCCCAATCTCAATACAATCGTGATTGTTTTGTTACTTTTTTAAGACAAATTTGTCTTTGATGAATTCTAATAACAATGAGTGATATTCGAGGGAGAGAAAATATGCAGGGTTCCGTTATCAGGCGAATGTATGCGGGGTTTGCGTTAATCATTATCATGTTCGTGGTGACCGTTGCGATCATGCTGCGAGGGATGAGTCAAATCCATAGCAATTTTGAAAGTGTTTCAGAGACTGCGCTACCCTTAGTATCGCTGTCAAACCAAACCAGTGTTCAACTGTTATCTGCTGATAAATCGTTTAAAGACTTTCTTACCACGCAAGATACTGAACGCATGAGTGAAATGCGTCAGGCATTTTCTACCTCCAAGCAAAAATTCCAAACAGTACTTGACGAGCTGAGCCAAGCCAGTCAAAACCACCCTGAACTCGAACAACCTATCGCGGAATTAAAACAGCTTGAGGCGCGTTATTTCAACGAGGCTGACCTTGCGATGAATAACTATCAAGCCATGTTTGCCGCGCAAGCTGCGGTGCAAAAATCCACTCGAGAGTTTCAACGCCTACATTCTGAATTGAGTATTGGTATGAAGGAGTTTGTTGATAACAACGACAGCATCTCCGTTAAAGTGATGGCCAAAAGCTATTTCATCAAACTCAAAGATGCGGAAGTCATTACCTCAGACGCACTAGCGAGCTCAGACATTGCTTTCGTGGAAAAAGCAGTCAACCTTAATAAAAAAGCGGTCACTCATCTTAACTACGCCTATCGTGGGCTGGTCACTCAGTTACCTCAGTTGAAGGAACGTTTTGAAGAACCCGTGGCAAAATTCACCCAAGATATTGGCCAAAAAGGTGGCGTGCTCGATCAACACGATGAATACCTACAAGCTCGTGCTGCACTCTATGACAACATTGCCAATCTTGCCCACGAGATAGATAAAGCAATGACAATTTTGGGGGCGTTTAACCAAACCGCCACCGATGATCTTAATCAATCACTGACTGAAGCGGGTTCGGTATACCAACAAGGCACCATCAAGGCGATTATTATCGGCATTGCTGTCGTCCTATTAGCGACTGCGATTGGGTATCATATCGCGCACAGTGTGCGTGAACCGGTCACTCGGATCCTACGCGCGCTGGAAAGCTTGACTCAAGGGAATATGACTCAACGCATCGAGATCCGTTACAACAACGAATTCAGTCGCTTAAGCCGCCATATCAACACGCTTGCTGACAGCTTGCATGATATTTTAGTGAAACTAAATAGTGCTTCTGATGATTTAACTGCAACCGCCTCCAATAACCAAACGACTTCGCTCAGTGCGCAAAATAAATTGAACAGCCAACGTGAACAAACCTCTAGCGTAGCGGCTGCAATGACCGAAATGGCGCATTCTGTACAAGAAGTCGCTAACAGCGCTCAAAACTCATTAGCCATGGTACAACAGGTGGAAACGGCGTCTGAATCTGGTCGCCAAATCATGAGTAACAATATCAGCACCATCCGCCAACTTGAAACACGCCTGATTGAGTCAGTTGAAGCAGTCGGTGATCTTCGTAAGATGAGTAGCCAAATCGGTTCGATTTTGGATGTGATCCGTAATATCGCTGAACAAACTAACCTGTTAGCACTCAACGCCGCGATTGAAGCTGCACGCGCAGGTGAGCAAGGCCGTGGGTTTGCAGTGGTAGCAGATGAAGTTCGCGTGTTAGCTCAGCGCACTACCCAATCGACTTCTGAAATTGAATCGATGATCAGTAACCTACAAACGAGCTCGTCATCTGCGAGCAAAGTGATTGAAAGCTGTATGCAAGATATGGAGATGTCGGTTGAACAAGCCTCGAACGCCAACAGCGCGATGGAAGAGATCCAAGCACTGATTATCGAAATCAGCCATATGAGTACACATATCTCTCAAGCCGCTGGTGAGCAAAACGAAACCACAACCTCGATAGCGCGCAGTATTGAAGATATCAATCACATCTCAGATGAGAGCTATCGAGCTATGTCTCAAATCGCACAAACCAGTGCGAGTCTAACTGCATTGGCTAACCAACAAAGTGAACTGGTACATCGCTTCAAACTTTAGCATTAGCTAAGTCTTTGTACCTTTCGTGTCAATTTTTCCGCAAAGAGCGACTTTTAAATCGAGTCGCTCTTGTTTTTTCATCCCTTCATCGTCATATGAGTAACAAAGCTTGCGCCACTTTTCTCTCCACTCATGCAAGCAAATCATGAGGAAACTTTATGGCTATACATGTAGGGATTATCGATCAGGATCCAGTTCGCTTAGTCACACCACTGCTCGATCATCGAACCGTTAGCCGTCACATCATTTTTATCGGCGACCAGTCCCAAACGGTAATTTTTCAACGCCTTAGCGATGTTTTAAACAAACGTAATATTACGACTGATTTCTTTGAAATCCCGGCAGGGGCTAACACTTCTGCCATTAAAAGTGCGATTCGTGAACTTGCTGAATCGCTCAAAGCACGTGGAGAAGAAGTCAAATTCAATGCAAGCTGCGGCTTACGACATCGATTACTCTCAGCCTACGAAATTTTCCGTAGCTACCGTTGGCCCATTTTTGTGGTTGAGCCCAACAGCGACTGTCTATGCTGGCTTTATCCGGATGGCAACCAAGATACTCAAGTTCAAGACCGTATCACAATTGCCGATTACCTCACTATTTTTGGTGCACGAGGCGAATTTAATGAGCACCAACTACCACCACAACTCGATAAGCAACTCTACGAATTAGGCGAGCGTTGGGCGGGTAACGCTTTAGAATTGGGGCCAGGGCTTGCCACATTAAATTACTTAGCGACCACTTGTCGTAAAGAACAACGACTGGATGTTGAACTTTCTGATAAACAACAAGGTTATCGCGAGTTAAACCTTCTGCTGACCGATCTGGTTGAAGCGAATATTGCCACTTATGAAAATGGTATCCTTACTTTCAGCAATGAAGAGGCTCGCCGGTTTTCCAACGGCGAATGGTTAGAAACTCTTGTGCACAGTACCGTTAAACAGATTCAAGATGACCTACCGACCATTCAAGATCGCTCGCTTAACGTACAAGTTTACCGCCAATTAGGGGACAGAGAAGTCCGTAATGAGCTTGATGTCGCCACCGTTGTAAACAACAAGCTGCATATCATTGAATGTAAAACCAAAGGCATGCGAGATGATGGAGACGACACACTGTATAAACTAGAATCACTCCGCGACTTACTCGGAGGTTTACAGGCACGCGCTATGTTGGTGAGTTTCCGTCCATTACGCCATAACGATATCACTCGTGCGGAAGATCTCGGTTTAGCCTTAATCGGTCCAGAAGAACTTAAAGATCTCAAAACCCATTTAACACAATGGTTCAAAGCTGCGGGTGGTAACTAATCCCTTAACACCTGAGACCTTTGAGGATAATGGTGAAAAAAAGCCCGCAATGCGGGCTTTTTTGCTGAGTGAGTAGACTCAATTAGCAATCGTCTTCTGTAAAATTCGATGGCAAAGTCATTTTCATCTGATGCCAAATGTGACCACTCGCAATCCCATATTGGCGAATAACGTGAGGCAATTGCTCACGCTCACCACTTTGGCAGACAGCGAGCAGTTGACGGTAAAACTCCATCGCCAACTCGCGAGCTTCTGGATTGGAAAAGTAGTAGCTCCCAACTCGGTCATAGAGCTTTTTCAATCCGTTAAAAATCAAACCATATATCTGGTTACCAGAGTGGAAAGCCAAGCGTTGGAACAGCATGTAATCATAAAAATTGAACGTTTTTGCAATCAGAATTTCTTGTCTCTTAAGTTCATCTTTTTCGTTATCTTCTTTAACGTGCTGCTGAATTTTTTCCGCATATGGAGAGGCAGTAATGAAGGCATCCCAAGATGGCGCGTTCACCAAAGCCTCACAAGATTCGATGACATTAATCATAATGCGTTCAGCACTTTCTTTATTCAGCTTAAACGCGTAACGCATGAAAATAGGACTGATGTTGGTTCTTGCAGCCAAAAGATCTTCAACAATACTGGTGGCATTATCTGCATCAAGTGTCATCAAAGTATCCAGAATATGTAACCCAGAGGTTTCCATAAACTGATTTACCTTTGTGGGCTTACCATGTTGGATCGTGAGCCAACCATCACGAGCCAAGCGCTGCAACACTTCACGTAATGTTGTTCGTGTAACCCCAATCAGTTCTGAAAGCTCACGCTCTGCAGGCAAGATAGAACCCGGTGGAAAACGGCCGTTCCAAATACTCTCAATAATATATTTCTCAGCGAAACCCGCTGGGCTTTTTGCCTTAATGACCATTAATGACTTATCCAATTCTTGTTTTATTTGGGTCGAATGGTACTCATCATACCACTACTTAGTACGACTCGAAAACCAAGCATCGATAATCTTGTCACAAAGCGAACATAGTGCAATTACTCTAATTTAACTTAGATGAACCAATCTGATCATTTTATGCAGAAGGTGAAGCTGAAACATTTTTCCAAAATAAAAAACGCACAAAATGCTTGGAATAACAGGAAGGCAGCTCACAGTCTGTCATTCCCTTTTAGCAAAATAAACTTACTCCAAAGAGGTATTTATTCCGAGTTAAGATGTTTTAAATTCTATTTCATCTAACCCACAGCTTCTAAATGAATTTTTTGGCAGCTTTGTGTTATGCTTACGCCACTTAGATCGCGTTTTTTAACGAAAGTTTAGTGAGTTTTTATCATAATGATATTTGTTGTTGACTATTATGTAACGGCAAGTACAGTTGCGGTCAAAGTACGGAGTGCTTGTTTTTCTCAAGGAGTGACTTGGTAAGAATATAATCCATTTAATGCTTTTATTTTCTTTCCAAATCGCAGTTGATGAAGATTTTGTCTAAACACTGAGTCCGATATTTTCGTGATAACAGGCACGACACAGAGTCTATCTATAACAACAGTTTAAGAGTAATTCCCATGCCGATGTCCCTCGGAAATGCGTTTATCAAGAACTTCCTTGGTAAAGCGCCAGATTGGTACAAAGTTGCCATCATTTCTTTCCTCATTATTAACCCAATCGTTTTCTTCTTTATCAACCCTTTCATTGCTGGTTGGTTGTTGGTAATTGAGTTCATCTTTACTCTAGCGATGGCTCTGAAATGCTATCCACTGCAGCCCGGTGGTTTACTTGCTATTGAAGCGATAGCGATTGGAATGACAAGTCCTGAGCAAGTCAAGCACGAGCTTGTTGCCAACATTGAAGTGCTACTGCTTCTGGTGTTCATGGTGGCAGGTATCTACTTTATGAAACAGCTACTGCTGTTCATCTTCACCAAGATCTTGTTAGGTATTCGCTCTAAAGTTCTGCTTTCACTCGCCTTTAGCGTCACTGCGGCGTTTCTTTCTGCCTTCCTTGATGCACTGACTGTAATTGCGGTCATCATCAGCGTTGCTGTCGGCTTCTATTCGATTTATCACAAAGTAGCTTCAGGGCAAAGCATCCAATCTTCTCACGATCATACTCACGATGAGAGCATTCCTGAGTTAACTCGTGATGACCTTGAAAACTATCGAGCGTTTTTACGTTCGCTTTTGATGCACGCAGGCGTGGGTACCGCACTTGGTGGTGTAACAACCATGGTGGGTGAACCACAAAACTTAATCATTGCAGATCAAGCTGGCTGGCACTTCGGTGAGTTCTTAATTCGTATGGCACCAGTGACTCTGCCTGTTTTTGTTGCAGGTATGCTGACATGTATGCTCGTTGAGAAGCTCCGTCTGTTTGGTTATGGTGCCCGCTTGCCGGCTAACGTTCGTCAGATCTTGCTCGATTTTGATTCTGAAGAACGTAAAAACCGCACTACACAAGATGTCGCCAAATTGTGGGTACAAGGTGCGATTGCGGTGTGGCTGATTGTCGGTTTAGCCCTTCACCTTGCCGCAGTTGGCTTAATCGGTCTATCTGTAATTATTCTGGCAACGGCCTTTACAGGCGTGATAGAGGAACACTCTCTTGGCAAAGCGTTTGAAGAGGCCTTACCTTTTACCGCTCTGTTAGCAGTTTTCTTCTCAATTGTGGCAGTAATCATCGATCAAGAACTATTCAAACCCGTTATTGATGCTGTACTGAATGTGGAAGACCACGGTACTCAGTTGGCGTTGTTCTATGTCGCTAACGGCTTGCTCTCCATGGTGTCAGACAATGTATTCGTTGGTACTGTGTACATTACTGAAGTAAAAACGGCACTCACGGAAGGCTTAATTTCTCGTGACCAATTTGATTTACTCGCGGTCGCTATCAACACGGGAACCAACTTACCTTCTGTAGCAACTCCAAATGGTCAAGCTGCATTCTTGTTCTTGCTAACTTCGGCTTTGGCACCACTGATCCGCCTCTCTTATGGACGGATGGTCGTGATGGCTTTCCCATACACCTTAGTGCTTTCTATTGTGGGCTTGATGGGAATTATGTTCCTACTCGAACCGATGACTGAGCTCTTCTACAATTTAGGCTGGATCAACCACCATGTCGCTCCTGCAGTAGATACTTTGCTCCAAAGTGGCCACTAAATTTCTGTTGAACCTGAAACTATTCCAAGATAAAAAGCTCTGACTATTCAGAGCTTTTCTTTTTAACAAGGATCTATCTGTGCGTTTATTATCCTCTCTTAAATCTTTTTCCCAATCGCGACTCTCTTGGCTATTGCTACTGGCTTTTGTCGTGTTCTTCACCCTATGTGCTATGTATTTCCAACATGTCATGTTGCTCGCACCATGCGTAATGTGCATTTATGAACGCATCGCAATGCTAGGTATTGGCGTAGCGGCCATGATTGGCGCTATTGCCCCGCAAAACCCGATCGTGCGTTGGTTAGGTTTTGCAGCTTGGGGAGCGAGCAGTTACAAAGGCTTGACTCTGGCGATGGAGCATGTGAACTACCAATTCAATCCTTCACCATTTGCTACCTGTGACCTGTTTGTCACCTTCCCTTCATGGGCTCCGTTAAATCAGTGGGCTCCCAATCTGTTTGAAGCGTATGGTGATTGTAGCAAGGTGGTATGGCAATTTTTGACGCTTTCAATGCCTCAATGGTTAGTGGTTATTTTTGCCGCTAATTTATTGGCATTAGGCGTATTTATCATTGCGCAACTGGCAAAAGCATCACGCTAACTGAATAGCGATTTAATACTGATTAAAAAGGCGCTTTAAGCGCCTTTTTCTTTTAGTCTCGCACTGGTGCGGGAGCCAATACATCACGGTTTCCATTGTGCCCCGGAGCACTGACAATCCCCTGAGCTTCCAGTTGCTCAACAATTCTTGCTGCGCGGTTATAACCAATTTTAAAGCGACGTTGAACACCGGAGACAGAACCACGACGTGTTTCGACAACGTGTTCAACTACTTGATCAAACAGTGGATCTAGCTCTTCATCAGACTCCATCTGCTCACCAGGCAGCATAGCGTCTGGTCCATGATCGCCTTGGATAATTTCACTGATGTAATTAGGTTTGCCTCTTGCCTTCCAGTTATTGACCACCGCATGAACATCATCATCCGAAGCGAACGCTCCATGCACACGAATCGTATGACTCGAGCCAGGTGGCAAATAAAGCATATCACCCATACCAAGCAGAGATTCTGCACCGCTTTGATCCAAAATCGTTCGTGAGTCCGTTTTTGTAGAAACGGTGAAAGCAACACGAGTCGGAATGTTAGCCTTAATCAGACCCGTAATCACATCCACCGATGGGCGTTGTGTCGCCAAAATTAAGTGGATACCCGCGGCACGAGCTTTTTGTGCCAAACGAGCAATCAGCTCTTCAACTTTTTTACCCACTACCATCATCAGGTCAGCAAACTCATCGACAACGACCACAATATAAGGCAATTTTTCAAGCAATGGAGGTTCACTGTCCATACTATCCCCCTCTTTCCAGAGAGGATCATAGATTGGATGTCCGGCTTCAGCGGCCATACGTAACTTATCATTAAACCCTTTGATGTTACGTACACCCAGTACTGACATAAGCTTGTAGCGACGTTCCATCTCTCCCACACACCAGCGCAGTGCGTTAGATGCATCCTTCATGTCTGTCACCACTTCCGCTAAGAGATGAGGAATACCTTCATAGACAGAAAGCTCCAGCATTTTCGGGTCAATCATAATAAAACGTACATCTTCAGGAGACGCTTTATACAGCATACTCAGAATCATGACGTTAACGCCGACCGACTTACCAGAACCCGTGGTACCCGCCACCAGCACGTGAGGCATTTTTGACAAGTCAGCTACCACAGCATCACCAGCGATGTCTTGTCCAAGTACCACGGTTGTGGGAGATTTGGACTCTTTAAACTGTGGGCTCGCAATCACATCGGACAGATAGACCGTCTGGCGTGACATATTCGGCAATTCTAGGCCAACATAAGGTTTGCCAGGAATCACTTCAACCACTCGAACAGCCATGGCTGAAAGCGAGCGCGCTAAGTCCATCGACAGGCTAGAAATTCGGCTGACTTTCACACCAGGAGCCAAGTCCAACTCAAAACGGGTAATCACAGGGCCTGGGAAAATATCCACCACCTGAGCCTGAATTTTGTAATCCGCTAACTTCGATTCAACCAAGCGTGCGATCTCTTCCAACGCGTCACGATCAATAAAATTTTCACGCTTTTCTGGATGATAAAGCAGCTCCAGTGTTGGCATTGGCTCTGTTGGCTTAGGTAGATTAACGGCTTTTTGCACTAAGAATGGATTCTGTTTTGCAATAGTGCTGGCTTGCGCTTCAGCGACTATGTTTTGGAATGCAGCGACATCACTATCCTCAGATTCTTCTTCCTCCTCCCATTCAGTATCAATGGATTGAGTTGAGATAACCGGAGGCATTTCATCCACCTCATCGTCATCGGACCAGCTTAAGTTCGAAATACTCGGCTCAACCTCTTCATCTTCAATGTCAATATTGAATGAGTGGCTAAAGCTTTCAGCCCCTGCCTCATCATCTTCATCGATCATAATATTTGTCGATAGCGTTGAGTCCGTAGAAGCTACTAGTGAAGAGACCCCAGATACAGCCTCACTTTCCTCATCGGCATAATCATCAACTAAACGAGCTTGTTGATCGAGCTCCTCAATCGTCGCATTCCACTGTTGAGTACGTGTTGAAACTATGGGTTCAAACTGGGTAGGCTGAGCCATTACACGTGGTTGCGGTTGCACAAACTCAGCTTGCGGTTCAATTCGAACCTCTGGTAAAGCTCGTTCTTCAGGCATATGTATGTTGAAACGGCGAGAATGGAGTGCTGGGTCTTCCTCTTCAACTTCTGGCTCCGTCATCAATGAGAATGACGGTTCAGGCTCTTCCTCTGGTAACTCTGGTTTCACCAAAGCAGGGGTAACACGCTCAGTTTTTTCACCTCGTAGGCGATTAAATAAACCCACAAAAGTGGCAATGCTGCGCTCACCAATCCATTCCACAATACGCAACCAAGAAATTCCGGTTAACAGCGTAAAACCGGCCCCCCACAAAAAAAGCAGCACCAGTGTCGTACCTAACAGATTGAGGGTTGGCAAAGCTAGGCTAGTAAGAACATCCCCGATCACACCACCAGACGAAAAATACCAAATATCATCAAAGTTAATATCCGCCAAACCACAACTGGTCAGTAAGACTATCGTTAGGCCAAGTAAACGGGTTCCCCATAACGTGAAATCAATAACCTCACCTTCATCACGTTTGCGTAATACCACCCACGCAGCAAAAGCAATGATGAAAGGTAATGGATAAGCGAGTGAGCCAAAAACAAAAAATAGTGTGTCCGCCAGCCAAGCTCCGACTAAGCCACCCGCATTGTGAATATCCGCACCCCATGCCGTTTGTGACCATGATGGATCGGCGGGGTTAAAACTGAAAAGACCAACAGCAAGAAAAATAGATGATAAGAAAGCTAAGATCAGCCCGCTTTCCTTAAGACGTTGTGAGCCATTGAGTCGAGGAGAAGATGCCTCTTCACTCGTTTTGATAATGGTTTCGACTTTATTTTTGTTCTCTTTGAACATAAACCAACTTGACTATGATTAAGGCCAGCATGCGCATCACTATACGCAGTTTCATGGCGTTGAAACAGTCCGAGCGGCCAATGCCGCTCGGTTTGTTTGGAGATTTAACCATATCAAAAGCAAAAACCCAATTCGCGAAAGTCAGAATGTGGAAAGATCTCCAACATTCGCTTTTGGTTAGCGAGTTTTAATCACTAATTGGTTGGTTTGCTTCACTTCTTCCATGACCACATAAGTTCGAGTGTCATTGACCCCTGGTAGACGAAGCAGGGTATCACCTAGCAAACGACGATAGGCCCCCATATCCGATACTCGGGTTTTCAATAGATAGTCAAAATCGCCCGAAACTAAATGACATTCTTGAATATCATCCAGTTTCTGTACCGCGGTATTAAACTGTTCAAATACATCGGGCGCACCACGATTTAACGTAATCTCAACAAACACCAACAGTGATGCATCCAAATATTGCGGATTCAATAGTGCGGTATAACCGGTAATGAACCCTTGACGCTCGAGGCGACGAACACGCTCAAGACACGGCGTAGGTGAAAGCCCCACGCGTTTTGATAATTCTACGTTTGATATTCGACCGTCTTTTTGCAATTCATTCAATATATTGCGATCAATACGGTCTAAGTCCTTAGACGGCTTCTTATAACTATCCACCATTTTTTATTCCACCTTATTACTTCCTTGCAAAAAAATATACTACAACTTTTTAATATTCAGCATCAAATTTTTTACACTAGTTACTATACTAGCCACAAATTCGATAGAACAACCCTACATATAGTCAATACAACCAAATTAATCTAAGGAGTTAGGATGATCATTGGCGTTCCTAAAGAAATCAAGAACCACGAGTATCGTGTGGGCATGATTCCAGCCAGCGTGAGGGAACTCATCTCACACGGACACCAAGTTTACGTAGAAACAAATGCCGGTTCCGGCATCGGCTTTTCAGACGATGATTACATCGCTGTAGGCGCATCCATTCTTCCTACCGCTGCAGACGTCTTCGCGAAAGCAGAGATGATTGTAAAGGTCAAAGAACCTCAAGCTGTAGAGCGGGCCATGCTCAAAGAGGGGCAAATTTTATTTACTTATTTGCACCTCGCTCCAGATTTTCCACAAACTGAAGAGCTAATCAAGAGCAAAGCTGTCTGCATAGCCTATGAGACTGTAACAGATAATATGGGTCGCTTACCACTCCTGGCTCCTATGTCTGAAGTTGCAGGCCGGATGTCCATTCAGGCCGGAGCTCAAACATTAGAAAAATCTCGTGGCGGTAGCGGCCTACTTCTCGGTGGCGTACCTGGCGTTGCTCCAGCAAAAGTTGTTGTGATCGGTGGAGGTGTCGTTGGTGCCAACGCTGCACGCATGGCAATTGGCCTACGTGCAGATGTCACCATCTTAGACCGCAGCATCGATACTCTACGTAAGCTTGACGAAGAGTTTCAAGGCCGTGCTAATGTGGTTTACTCCACCACAGACGCCATCGAAAAATATGTTTTAGAAGCGGATCTCGTCATCGGTGCGGTACTTATCCCCGGCGCAGCAGCTCCTAAACTGGTGACCAAACAACATATTCAACGTATGAAACCAGGCTCAGCCATTGTCGATGTAGCCATTGATCAAGGCGGCTGTTTCGAAACTTCTCACCCAACAACTCATGCTGAACCCACCTACATCGTGGATGATGTGGTTCACTACTGTGTAGCAAATATGCCCGGAGCGGTGGCTCGCACTTCTACTTTTGCCCTTAATAACGCCACGCTACCATATATCGTGAAACTCGCCAATAAAGGCTACCAAAAAGCCTTACTCGAAGATGCTGGATTTTTAAAAGGCCTCAACGTAATTCACGGAAAAGTGACTTATAAAGAGGTTGCTGAAAACTTTGGTCTTGAATATATCGAACCAACCAAAGCCATCGCGATGTTTAATTAATCGCTCAGAGAGCCGATTTCATCGGCTCTTCCCTCTTAACGTCAGCGCCAAGCATTAACCACTAGATTACGCGGGGTCACTTGACGCTCGCAAAATTCACTCACACTCACTTGATAACCACTCTCTTGTAAATAAAGGGCTTTGTCTAGTACCAACCAAAGCTCCAAAAGTCGTCGAAACCCCTCTTGTACCAAGCTCACTCGTTCCATCTGCCAGAAGCGCAGCAAGCCAGCCTGCTCAAAGTGAGCAACATTAATACCCTTGAGGTCTAAAACAATACCCTTTTCTTTGATGGCCCATGCACAAAATGCGGCAAACCCGAGACTCAATTGCGATTTTTGAATGCTTGGAACAGGAACATACGATGAGTAGCCAAACTGTTTACTCAGCAAAGCATCAAAACCTAAACGATAAACCATCTCTTGCTGACGATGCCGCTTGACTCTGTCTCCTCCGGTCACGGTTTCCTGAAGTGGCAAACGCAATTCTTTGCGATTAAGTTTGAGCACGGATCGCTGCACAACGCTCGACATAGGCTGATAATGCTCATGATGAGTTAAGTGATAGCAACATGGAGAGAAACTGATGGCCTCAATACCAGCTTGAGTGGCGTATTGCAGCATTCGAACATGTAAGTCACCACATGCATGCAGAGCAACAGCGTGTGTGGTCGGTTCAAACAGGGCTACCGAGCGGTGATCAAACGCATCACCTTGCACAAAATGCATGGGTAATTGAAGTACATCAGCCTCCTGCTGACCTGATTGACAGAGTTCAGCTTGATATTCAAAACTCACCACCGGTTGCTGACTTACACTCGCGAGAACTCGGCCTAAATAGCCCTTGCCAGCGCACCACTCTAACCACTGTTTGCCTTGATGGTGAGTCATCAGAACTTTGCCCATCGCTTCAATTTGCTGCCATTTCCTCCCTGGAATCCCTTTATCAAAATGTTTAGGCAACACAAAAGAAGAGATGAGAGATGGCTTATCTATCATGATCGCACGTTTAACTTCAGCAATAGAAGGAAAAAACTCCATCAAAGCTTGGGCTAAGCACTCCGGATTTTCTTTGTATTGTTCAATTTCTTGAAAACTTAATGAGTTAAGCCATTCGTCCAGAGCAGGATGCTGTTCTGCCCAAGGCAATACTCCCGCTCGGCAAACATGGAACGCCTCGTAGCGCCAAAAGGGTTGAGTCTGAGTTAAAAATGAGTCGAGTAAAGTGAGTTGTGAGTGCATGCATCCTCCCAATAGGCGAGCCATTTTAGGAGGATGCACAACGAAGGGAAAGTAAAAGCGCGTTAACGGACAGGCAGATCGATATCTTTGAACATTTCAGCAATTTCAATATTGGATTTGAGAGAAATTGCTTGCTCAACCACCGGACGAGTGAGATGTGGTGCAAAGCGCTCCATGAAGTCAAACATATAAGAGCGTAAAAAAGTACCGCGGCGGAAACCGATACTCGTTGTGCTCGCACTGAAGATATGGCTAGCATCAATCGCGACAAGATCTGTATCCTGCTTTTTATCCACTGCCATACTAGCGATCACACCAACACCAATCCCCATTCGCACATAAGTTTTTATCACATCCGCATCCGTTGCGGTGAACACAACTTTAGGGGTCATACCCACTCGGTTAAATGCACTATCTAGCTCTGAACGACCTGTAAAGCCAAATACATAAGTGACGAGTGGATAAGTAGCCAAATCTTCAATAGTCACTAGCTCTTTCTTCGTCAGTGGGTGATCTTTAGGCACTACTATCGAACGATTCCAGTGGTAACAGGGCAACATAATCGCATCTTGATAAAGGTGTAACGCTTCAGTGGCAATCGCGAAATTAGCAGTACCTTTAGCAATTGCTTCCGACATTTGAGTTGGCGTGCCTTGATGCATGTGCAAAGAAACTTTTGGGTAACGTTTCGTGAAACCTTTAATGACTTCAGGCAACGCATATCTGGCTTGAGTGTGTGTCGTTGAAATATTCAACGTGCCCATCTCTGGGTGAGTGTGCTCGGCAGCAACCGCTTTGATGCTTTCCACTCTGGATAAGATCTCAGTCGCAATTCGCACGATATGTTCACCCGCAGGAGTGACCTGGGTTAAATGTTTACCACTTCGTTCAAAAATCTGAATGCCAAGTTCATCTTCTAACAACCGAACTTGCTTACTGATCCCTGGCTGTGAGGTGTAAAGGTTTTCTGCGGTCGCAGACACATTCAAATTGTGATTGACCACTTCCACAATGTACTTTAACTGCTGCAGTTTCATCTTCTTCCCATAATCCCTTGCGGTTTGTTGCCACATAAACACATATTTTATAATTATTAGTTATAACGTTTCAGCACGACAATTCCTAGCCTTTATCGAAAGAAGCGTGATTTGAATATTCTGTGTTTTGCGGATTCGATGAAAATTTTGCCACGCAGCACTCAAACTCATCGTGGGAAAGCAGTTTTTGCTTGATAAAACAGGAATAATCAACAGAGTAAATTGTCGGGATTACATCGAGCGTGTATCCTTAATCGTTAGCCATTCAAAACTGAAGATACGGATTTTATGAATATAGGTTTAATCGTTGCTCTGGTGGCCATTTTGCTCATTTTGGTGCTTGGCTATAACATCATGTTGCAATACAGGGTGAAAGTAGAAAGTGCTAAGAAGCAAGAGTCTTCGCGCTTTGTTACGATCATTGATGCAACGGAGGACTTGATTGGTAATGCTCACCACCTACCCTTCAGTAAAGAGCTTCTAGTCTGCTTGAATAATCGCATCCTCGATGCTCTGCAAAGCATGTATGAGCTAGACCCTAAGAACAAACAACTGGCTCAGCGCATCGAGAATATGAAGGGACAAATCAACCTTCTTCAGCAAAACCACTCTGGTGGTGAGAGCACAACATTCAAAGTACCCAGTAGTGATAAACAAGCAATCATCATGCTCAAACTCGTTAAACGACTGCGTGACACAATTCGCAGTGAGCACAATAAAGGTCGCTTTGAAACTCAAGCTTATGTGGCAGAAAACGCTCGCTTAGAAACCATCCAAATTCGAATCAACATTGAAAACGTAATTAAGCGAGCGAATGATTCCATTTTGCGTGGGCAACCGGGTACTGCGATACAGTTGCTACGTAAAGGGATTGATGTGTTGGCTTCTAAAAATGACAGCTACTCGAATCAAGCACGCGAGAAACTGCAGACCATGTATGATGAGCTTGAACAGAAGCGCCAAAACAAAAGTGCTTCAGACCTTCAACAAATTGAAGAAAATGAGCGCAAAAGCGACATGGACGTACTCTTTGGCGAAAAGAAAAAGTGGTAACATACCGCGCAATATTGACTTGATTAATCTCAGGCCGCTTATGCGGCCTTTTTATTAAATAGTGACCATGATTCATTCTCCCGCGATCCAACAACTTCTCGAACCAATACATCAATTCCTGCAATGCCCAACACCGGATGCTTGGGTCTCCGAAGCTCGTAGACCTGAGAACCTACGCATATTGCTGCTAGATCATTTACTGTGTGAGCTGAAAGCTGGCCAATCAGCAATGTTTCTGATCCGCAAGTATGCCGTGGATAAAGAGAGTGAGCTGTCGTTATTAGACTGGTTTAAACCTTACGAAGATTTTGCCTATCGAGGTATTGGAGATCTCGATTCATTGAAAGGCAAAAGCCAAATATCCAAAGCCATTATTGCCAAGTCTGACTCACCTTACAGCCAAGACTTAATCGACAAAATGGTACTGCTGATTAAAGAAGAACTGCACCATTTCTATCAAGTTTTGGAAATCATGCAAACACGCAATGTCGAGTATGAATCCATTCCTGCCAGTCGTTATGCGAAAGGACTTCTATCGCATATGAAGACGCACGAGCCACAGACGTTAATTGATAAATTGATAGTAGGCGCTTACATTGAGGCTCGTTCTTGTGAACGCTTTGCCAAACTGGCT
The DNA here is from genome assembly GCF_019048845.1 of Vibrio mimicus. Classification (NCBI taxonomy): domain Bacteria; kingdom Pseudomonadati; phylum Pseudomonadota; class Gammaproteobacteria; order Vibrionales; family Vibrionaceae; genus Vibrio; species Vibrio mimicus. The sequence continues at coordinate 1,142,853 of NZ_CP077426.1, read as the reverse complement.
CCATTCCTCGATGAGGATATAGCTAGGTTTTATGTTTCTCTGCTTCGCTCTGAAGCTCGTCATTATCAAGACTACTTACAGCTTGCTGAACAAATTGCAGGCCACGACATCTCAGAGCGAGTCGCCTACTTTGGAAAAATCGAAGCAGAACTTATTTCTAGCCCAGATAATGATTTTAAGTTCCATAGTGGGATTCCTTCTTTCAATTAGCTCCCCAAAATAAAGCCCTGCCATTTGGCAGGGCTTATGTCTCTTCAAGGTCTTAGTGAGCCGCTAAGTCATCACGTAAATACGATGTACGGTTGTAAATCGGTAAATACTGCAGTGACTGCAATTGGTAGCGATACTGCTTTTCCAGATTTTTACGTTTCGCTGCATCTTGGAAATCCGCCAGCTTAATGGTTGTTAACACAACATCATCGAACGTTTTCGCTGGATCTTGTGCTATTTCCGCTTCACGAGCCAGCAGCGCTTTATAGTCTTGCGTAAATCCAAGCATGTACCATGCATAGCTGTTTTCTTTCGTTGCATAATACGTTGCCCCATTACTGCGCACAAAGGTTCTTACGCTGTCGCCTGAGCCTACAGATTCGCTGCGCATCGTAATCGAACGAGCAAAGACCTCATCACGCTGGTCAACCATCTTGCCAGCCGAGTGCAACACCATCGCAGTGAGAATCGCTTTGTTCAGTGGCACTTCTTCATACAGCGGTAAACCGAATGACTTACGTACTGAGTAACTACCGAAGTATGGCATACGATCAATCGTGTTATTCCATGAGAAAGCAGTGAATTCACCTTGAGCCTTATGATAGTTACCTTGTGAATCTTTAAAATTTAACCAAAGTAAGTTTTCTCCTAGGATAAGAGTGCTCAACAGCATTTGCCCTTTGTCTGAAAATTGGAAATAACCATCTTTTAATGCATATACATCTGGTAACTCTATCAATGACTTAGTAGAGCGCTCTGTCGAATCTCTTCTACCAACTCGATCGACTAAGGTTACTGAAGCAGCCAAGATATCAGGCCAGTGACCAATATAGTCAATGTAATTGCTGTAATTGTTCACTGGTGCAGGGCGTGGAGCTTTCCCGCTATTTAAGTACTTACCAATTTCACCCACTACCGCGAGATCTGTAGCTAAACTCTGTTTTACCGTTTCATCAAAACACGATGTTGGCACGTAGTTAATAGGGAAGTTATTACGCTGTGAATAGACACTAATAATCTCAGCTAAAGGACGATAGCTGATCGTGCCATCTGCGGCCTTGAGCTCACAAGTATGGTCTGGCGTTAACACTATGTTGATCAACTTATCGCGCGCCATATCCACTGACTTAGGTGAACCACAAAAAACTTCAAATGGCCATACAGTGGCGTTAGCCTCGTCGTTACAGTAAGCCAAATTACTGATTGGTAGACCTAGCATCTGGATATTCGATAGTGGTCGACTAAACACCCTATTCTGATAGAGCTCAAAAATATGTAATGAATTTCTCCAATCCATAAACTCACTCACACGGCGCTGAGCGTAACTCATCGCGGTCGATTCTGAGAACCGGTCACTCATACCTCGCAGAGTTCGTTTATAGTAGTTGTCCTCATAACTCTCGAGCTTAAATGCCATAATTTCAGCACGGTTACGCCCTTCGTCATGGCGGTTACAATCATCATTCAGACTGACGTTACCATCGGTACAATAGAGGAACTCACGTAACGGTTTATCTGGATGCACCGATTCTAAGGCCTTGATCGTACCGTCATACGTTAATGAAGATGGAGCACTGAAAGGATCCAAAGCTTCCTGACGTAACTGCTCATCATAATCCCCTGCATGGAGATATACTTGCGTGATTGATTGAGTATTGTCGCCATTGGTTACTGTTTTTTGAGCTTCCACTTGACGTTTATAACCAAAACGCAGTGCTGCCAAATCATAAGGACCAAACACTGCTAATGCGTTAAGCATCGAAGGGTTGTAATCCATAATTGATGAGTAACCGGGTACGGTTCTTAACCCATGTTCAGTAAGCTCACTTTGTGTAAAGTAGTTTTTCGCATCGTTGCTACCTTTAAAGTTGTGACGCAGACCGAAGTTATGGCCGAGTTCATGAACCAGCGTCTTCGCGTAGAAAACGCCTGTAATAAACAAACCAAGATCAGCTTGCTGCTTTTCACTTAGGTCATTCCACTCTTTCAGTTTGCCAACAACACCCACTTCCCCATTCTTCCATAAGCTTTTATCTTGGAAGTTAAAGGTTATTCCGCCTATCGTTGTCGGCAGAGATTTTAATGTCGCACCGGCGCGCAATTCGGAAACAGGATACATGTTATTTTCAGCCCACAAGCGACGCTCTAACTCACGTAATGCGGACATTTCTTCAAATGAAACGTCTTCTTCACCATAAATCAGCTCTTCTTGTACCGCTTTAATAACATCGGCCAACGACTGATAAGCTGCAGGAATAAACTGTGCTTCTTCTAGATTAATCGCTTCAGTAGAGTCGACATTTTGCTGAGCGTCATAATGGATAACCCCTGAACCATTACTCACCGATGTATGAGTTGGTGAAGTAGACTCATTGATGGCAGAAGAAACCTCAATTGGTGTCACTCGACCACGGTTATAGTCGTTTGCTATACGATCCCACAAAATATCCGATATAGAGCGCAGAACACCTGAGTATTGGTTCACGTGCGCATGCACGATTTCACCCGTTAAAGGGTTAACCGCAGAAGGACCATAACCCGCCAAACCGTTATCCAATGGCTCATCAATCAGATTGATTACGTTGTAGCGTAAATCACCCGACTGTTTACCACTCGGTTCATTCAATCGAATTTGTGGTACACCTACTTTTGCAAGTTGTGGGTTAATACGCTCAATCACTTCTTTGGTCACTTGCTTGAAGAACAGCGTTTCTGCATTTTGATTGAAGCTGTCTGACAAGTGATAATCTATATAAGGTAGCTTCGGATTAAAACGATGCAGATATTGGAACGTTTGATCAAATTGTCCGTCAACATAAGAAGGATCCGGTTTGCCGACTTCATTTGCAAAGAAGCCAAACGTATCTTCATCGCCTTTTAAATAAATAACCGGCTCATAAATACCATGTGAAACACTACGAGCAGTCTTAGTATTCTGAGATGGAGAACGAACAAGGTCTAACGGTACCAATGAATAGAATTGGGAAACGCTGAATGACAACTTATCCATATCCATATCATTACTGATGAGCGAGTTGATCATGCAATACCAGTTATTTGTAACTCGGTAGTCCTGCATCAATTCAAAGTTAAGTACACCATCCGTTGTGATTTCATACCCTTTCCAACCTGTTTTCGGATCGTTAGCGAGTCGGGGTGTCCCCACTTTAGTGTAACAACCTTCAGCAAAGGTCAATAGGTCATTCCACGATGCTTCTGCAATGGTCGTTTTAGGAAAATCAGGCTCAAAATACGTACGCTGATACCAAGGTATTTCGTTGTTATCAACTTTCTCTTCTTTATTAGTACATTCGTTGTAATCGTTTTCTTTACACTGATAATCAACGTAATCAACCGGAATTGAAAGTACCAGGCTTTGATCATCAGCTCTTTCTATCCATCGCCCTAGCGCTTTTTGGTCAATCTCCCCTTGGCTAATCACATCAGGGCTAATCATGCGCACCTTAAGCTCACCCGATTTCGCACTATCATTATTGGCCTCAAAAGCAACCGTCACTAACTTCTCCTGCCCTTGCATGAATGGGGCCATTGAACCCGCATAGCGAGGGGCATGAGCCATCGAAGGCATATAAAGATACACTTGATCCGTTTTGATTTGATCTCGGGTATAGGTGTTACTTGGTTTAGATAAATATTCATAGGGTTGATCATCTGCGCCACAACCAGCCAGAATACTGGTAATAGCAGATGCCAACGCAATACGCTTAAATTGCATTGTCTACGTCCTTATATTAAATTCCTAAAAAGAATAGGTCAGTTGTGCGATATAACTCGCTTTATCTGTGTCAAATAAATCCAAATTACCAAGAGTCCCTCGCTCAGCATCACTGTAAAATCCAGAACTAGAAATAGACAATGAAGCAAACCAGGAATCTAAAATTTGGTAATGACTATAAATTGAAGCTGCATAAGTGAATTCTCTGCTCCGATTCCCTTTATAACTCGTACCATTACCACCCAGTAAAGAGGCACCTAATGTCAATTTTTCAAATTGATAATTACCATCAGCAGAAACTGAATAAACCCATTCTGTTAATACACGTCCATTCATGGTTTGGTATTTATAGAAATTTTTCCGGAGTCTTGGAGATACGGAATAATTGCCACCAAGCATTTTAAAACTCACCGGCACAGAAAGCCGAAAAGCGGTATAAAGCTCGGTATCCCGAGACGCTTCTGAGGTAGGAATGGTCAATTGCCCACCAAGCCCCAAGCGCCCTGTTTCACCGAAAGTGAAGAGATTAGAGTAATTTAAACCAACTACAGTATCTGTCACATAAGTCCCTGTTTTATCCTGAAAGACTCGGTAGCCACCACCTGTAATAAAAGCTCGCAGCTGTTCCGACACAGGATAATTTAGAGTGCCATTCCATGATAAGTTACGGACGGATCGGTAGTCATCTTTATCGTAAAGGTTGCTGTCGTAAGCCAAAGAGGCAGAACCAGACAACTGACAAATAAGACACGGCTGGTCTTCATTTAAAGTCAGATCACTATTTGGATTTGTTGTTTCTCCTTCTGCAAATACTGTGGTTGCAGAAAAAAGACTAACAACTAAAAATGAAATAGGATTGACTCTACACTTTTTTATGTTGTGCATAGTTTACTTCCAAAAAACATTCAGTCTTAAACTGAACAAACTTCGATGCTCAGTAAATAAGATTAAATACTGAACATCACCCAAGCATGGATAAATGCCCACACCTGAAATTTAAATATTATTATCGTGATAGTTTATATATGCAGCAAACAAAAAACAAAGTGTAGATTGATTACACATCGATTAGAGAAACTTTACTAGTTAAGCCTCCTTTATTCTATATTTAGGGTGTGTTATCGGAATAGCTGAAAGTAATTTTTTGGTATAGTCATGCTTAGGATTGTTATACACATCTAGCACATTTCCATACTCAACAATTTCCCCGAAATACATAACGGCAATATTATCGGAAACTTGTTTAACCACAGATAAATCATGCGAGATAAAAATAATCGCCAAGTTCATTTCCTGCTGTAATGTCAATAGCAAATTAATAATTTGTGCTTGGACAGACACATCAAGCGCAGAAACCGATTCATCACAAATCAACAGTTTGGGTTTTAATGCAATCGCTCGTGCAATTCCAATTCGTTGACGCTGGCCGCCAGAAAATTCATGGGGATACCGCTCAATAGAATTGGCTGGCAACCCTACCTTTTCAAGCAGTTCTAAAACCCATTTTTTACGCTCTTGAGCATTACCGACCCCGTGGATAATAAACGGCTCTTCCAAAATCATTCCTATGGTATGCCGTTGGTTAAGCGACTCTAGAGGATCTTGGAAAACAATTTGCATTTCTTTACGCAGCGAGCGCATAGCTTTCGCTGAGAATTGGGTAATATCTTGCCCTTCAAAGAAAATTCGTCCTTCTGTTGGTTCAAACAGCTTGAGTATGGTGCGCCCTAACGTACTTTTCCCACACCCAGATTCTCCGACCAATCCGAGTGTTTCTCCCGGCTGGAGGGCAAATGAAACACCATCGACCGCTTTGATAACATACCCGCGCCGAAAAAGCTTCTTGCCAGAAACAAAGTGTTGTTTCAGATTTTCAATTTTGAGTAGCGGCTGCATGGTTACCCCTTAAACTCAGGAAATGACTGTGGATCAATCGGTTTAATAGGGATCAACTGTTTAGGCGTGTGCTCTAAACTGGGCATTAAACTCATTAATCTTTCGGTATATGGGTGCTGCGGGCGATCAAACAGATCAAAAACATCTGCATGCTCTACCACTTTTCCTGCATACATCACCACGACTTCATCACACACTTCAGCCACTACGCCTAAATCATGGGTAATAAAGATCACTGCCATGCCTGTTTCTTGTTGCAAATCTTGGATCAAACTCAAAATGGAGGCTTGTACCGTAACGTCTAATGCCGTAGTGGGTTCATCACAGATCAATATTTCCGGTTTACATGCTAATGCCATCGCTATCATCACTCGTTGTCGCATCCCTCCAGAAAGGTTATGCGGATACTCATCCAAGCGCTTATCTGCCATCGGGATTCGCACTTTTTCGAGCATCTCTAATGCGTGTTGACGCAAGGTCGAGCGGCCAAGCTCTGGCCTATGTAAGGCCAGAACTTCCATCAGTTGTTTACCCACGGTATGAACAGGATTAAGCGCTGTCATCGGATCCTGAAAAATGATTGAGATACGATCACCACGCATCGCATACATCTCTTTGGGTGGTAGTTTTACCAAGTCTTTTCCGTGATAAAGGATCTCTCCACCAGTCACTCGGCCATAGGGTTTCGGCAATAGCCCCATGATTGACATTGCGGTGACGCTTTTCCCACAACCCGATTCACCCACTAGACCAAGTGTTCGACCTTTTTTGACGTCAAAGCTCACTCCATGCAGAATTTTTACCGCTCCGTTATCAGTCAAAAATTCCGTTTCAAGCTGTTTAACACTCAGTAATACTTCCTCATTCATGGCCGTTTCCTGTTAATTACAGCTTGTACTTGAGATCAAGAACCGTAACAGGCTCAAAAGCTTTACCACTTTTCATCGCTTTCTCAGTTTCCTGCTTCACTTCAGGATCTATCCAAAAAGTGTGCAAGCCAATCTCACGATCAACCGGAAACAAAGCTTGGGTGCGCTTGGTCATCGGATCGTTCGGAAATTTAATCCAGCGCCAGTGAGCTTCACGTGCATAGGTCACCATATATCCTGGCACAATGACGTCAGCATCTGTAATAAGCTTCTGAATTTGATGAGAAAAATTCATTTTCTTCTCTATATCGAATTCATTCTTATATTTTTCAATCAAAGTATCCAATTCAGGTGAGCTGTAATTAGTATGATTATTGGTTTGTGGTTTATTGGCGTTAACCGAGTGGAAATATTCCCAATAAGCAGGAACATCCGACGTACCCATATTCACGAAAGCCAACTCATGTTTTTTCTCGAGAATGTATTTAAATGCCGAAGAGCCATCGACCAAGTTCAAGGTAAACTCTAGCCCTGCTTGCTTGGCTTGCTCTTTCAAATAAGCAATCCGTGGCGTCCACGAACTCACACCATAAGTAATAGCAAAAGAAAGGCGTTCACCTTTGGCATTGAGACGAATACCATCAGGGCCGATTTTGTTAAACCCAGCAGCCTCAAAATACTTAATGGCTTTTTCTGGTTCAAAGCGCGGTGGTTGTGGATTAGGTAAATCATAGCCACCATGACCGAAACCCATCGCGTGGGGCTTGCGTGAATAGTCTCCACGGGTAATTTTTTCGATCATGCCATCGAAATCAGTCGCATACGTTAACCCTTTGCGCACATTGACATCACCAAGCAGAGGCATGGAAACATTCATCCATAGGCCACCTGCACCTTGTGGCATCTGGTTATAGCCCCAAAACTTGTGAATGTAGCCTTTCTCGTAGAGTTCACCATTCGCTTTTTCATGCCAAAGCGCAGGCAAAATCATGTTGAACGCGTCCAACGAACCTTTTTCAAAATGCTTCAGAGCAATGTCTTCATCACGAATAATCGTCAACCTAATTTTATCCACGTTAAAACGGTGCTGATAATAGCGGTTGCTATAACCCCACCAATCATCTCCCACATGCTTAAAAGTGATGCTTTTGCCCTTTTTCACCTCGTCGAGGTAATAGGCATTGGTGGTTGGTTCACCTTCAAAGTTATAACGGCGCACAAAATCATCATCAATGCCATCCTTGTTCTCATCTTTCTTTGGATTGGCATAAAAATGCTCAGGACGAGGGACCAAAGAACCCAAGGTATAAAGCAGGTCTTCTTGGTTTTTCTCGACCTTACTCACTGCTGCGAATGTGTGCTCATCAATTTTGATCACATCCTCAATCACGGTGGTGTAATACTCGTTATACCAAGGCGCAACAATATCTGGTGAACGATAAAATTTGAGCATAAAAACAAAGTCGTCAGCAGTAACTGGCTCACCATCAGACCACTTAGCTTGCGGATTGAGTTTGAAATAAACCGTTTTGTTATCGCCGGCAAAGGCCCATTCATTAGCCAGCTGTGGGATCCACTGTAACGTATCCGGATGTTTCGCCACTAACGCAGGAACATCATCAAGGAAATAGCCTCTCAGCCCTGAGTTAGAATCAGGCCCGACACTGCGCAGAGTTTGTGGGAAACTCAATAAATGCGTGCGGTAAGTGCCACCGCGCTTCGCCTCAGTTGATGCGAAGACTGGTTCATCCCAATTAGTTTGCCATTGCAAGTTACTCGGCAACGAAGCCGCATACAGGCTGGTACTCGCGGCAGCAATAGCTGATGCAATAAAGAGTTTTTTCATCCTAAATATCCCTATTTTCCTTTCCATCACACGTAACGTGTGTACTTCTTCGGATCAAATGCCGCTCGAATCGCTTCACCAATAAACGTCACCATTACCAGTACAGAGACAATTGCGGTAACGACTGAAGTTACAATCCAAGGCGCATCAAGATTCGATTTTCCTTGCTGGAGTAATTCGCCCCAACTTGGTGTAGGTGGCATAAGTCCTAGCCCTAAATAATCTAGTGCGGTAAGAGCTGTGATGTTGGCTGCAATCGTAAATGGTGCCAACGTCACTATCATCACCATCGTATTGGGTAAAATATGATGGAATAAAATTCTTGCCGTAGATGCACCGAGCGCTCGTGCTGCCGTCACATACTCGCGAGCCGCTTCTTTGTACGTCATGGTTCGCATATACCAAGTGATACCAATCCAGCCAAACAAGACGTTAATCGCGACAAACAAAACAAAAGTAGGCTGAGTAATGGAGACCAAAATCATAATGACGTAGAGAAATGGCACCATTGACCAAACTTCGATCACTCGTTGAGCCAATAGATCAAAGCGGCCACCAAAAAATCCCATCGCACAACCGATCACAGTGCCAATCGCATATGAGATGGCCATCGTTAACAAAGCAAAACCCATTGCTGTACGAAAGCCGTACACTAAGCGAGCCAAAACGTCACGTCCAATCACGTCAGTACCGAGATAATGCTGTTTTTCAATATCAGGAGCTAACGGCGGAAACTCACCACTAAAATCCTGCTCATAAGGGTTCCACGGTACTAAGGGTAAGATAACAAAATTATCTTTATTCTCTTCTTCAAACAGCTTTTTCAACTGTCGATAGTCCGCTTCACTCGCATAGTCCAAGCCGAATTCTGTTCCAGAGTACACACCACTCACAACAGGGAAATACCACTCTCCTTGATATTTCACCACTAAAGCACGGCTGTTAATAAAGAATTCTGAAAATAATGAAAGCACTAGCAAAACAGAAAGAATGCTAAATGACCAATAGCCACGTTTAATTTCTTTAAATGCTTTAATCTTTTTTCTGGTTAATGGGCTGATTGTTATCATTACTCACCAAACCTTACTCGTGGATCGGTTACTGCTACACACAAGTCAGATAAAATATTTCCAATCATCAACATCACAGCGTTAATTGCGACAATTCCCATTACAACTGGATAATCACGCTCCATAATCGACTCATAACCAAGCAGGCCAATTCCATCAATATTAAATATCACTTCAATAAGGAATGATCCTGTCATAAAAAACAACAAGGAGTTTCCAAAATGACTTGCAACGGGAATTAGACTATTTTGTAAAGCATGCTTTCTTACCGCTTTATGAAATGGTAAACCTTTAGCGATAGCAGTACGGATATAATCGGCAGATAAGTTTTCCATAAGGCTGTTTTTCATTGTCATGGTCAGCGTAGCGAAGTCACCAATCAAATAACAAATAAGCGGCAATATAGCGTGCCACATAACATCCTTTAATCGCTCAGAGAAAGTCTCATAGTCTTCGAATTCATCACCAACAAAGCCACCCATCGGAAACCATTCTAAGTGATACGAGAATACCGTGATAAGAAAAACCCCCACGACATAGCCTGGTAATGCATAGCCTACAAAGATCATAATCGAAGAGGCTGAGTCAAATACTGAGCCATGCTTGATCGCTTTGTAATATCCAAGGGGAATAGAAATGAAATAGCTAATAAAGAAAGTCATTCCACCATAAAACAATGAAACGGGTAGACGCTCTGCAATCATTTCACTGACTGGTTCGTAATAACGCGTTGACTCACCAAAATCTAATACGATTATTTTGCTTAACCAATCAAAATAGGCCTCAAGAATAGGCTTATCTAGCCCATAAAACGCATTGAGCTGAGCGATTTGAGCATCAGATAAAGCATTACTTTCATTCACAGTCGAATAATTAGCGCTATCCGACATGGATTGCATACTAGCCAACATTCGTTCTACCGGTCCCCCCGGTACAAAACGTGTAATGGTAAATATTAGGATCGTAATGCCTAAGAAGGTTGGCAATATCAAAGCCAATCTACGTAAAATATATGATAACACTTACAAGCGTACTCCATGCTGTAATACATAAGTTATCATGACCGTTGAATTCCATTTCGGCCATCAGATTGAAAGACGTATTATCTACTACGCTGAAAAAGCATAGATATAGCCTTATCAATTACATTTAACACAAAACTGCGATAAAATATCAAATGCTAATTTGCAACAAAATATCCCCATCAGTCACCATGATCTGCATATTAAATCAAACTATAGACTATAAATTCACCAGCCAGATAACAAAATAAACCAAGTAAACGTTTAGCGAAGAGTTATTCACCAAATAAATAGCTCTTTTTGGAATAGATCATGCCTAGCCCATTCATTGAGAATGCATAACTATTAAGTGGAGTAAATAAGTCTTAAATAACAAAAATGCGACAGACATCCAAATGCCAGCCGCATTTTTTCACTTTGCTAATAATTAAACCAGTGATTGGTTAATCGCACGAAGGACTACATCAGGCTGCACCACCTGAGTGATTGGACGACCAATAACTAAGTAATCCGAGCCTGCAGCAATAGCTTGTGCTGGCGTCATAATCCGGCGTTGATCACCTTGCTCAGAACCTGCCGGACGAATACCTGGTGTTACAAGCTTAAATTCATTTCCTAAGTTTTGCTTAAGTAGTAACGCTTCCTGAGCTGAACAGACAACGCCATCTAAACCTGAATTTTTAGTTAAAGTCGCCAATTTTAGTACATGATCCTGAGGAGAGGTCTGAACACCTATGCCTTGTAGATCAGAGGCTTCCATACTAGTTAGTACCGTCACACCAATCAGCAGTGGGCGATCCTTTCCGTATGGTTCCAAAATCTCACGTGATGCTGCCATCATCCGTTCACCACCACTGGCATGTACATTGACCATCCACACACCTAACTCTGCGGCGGCTTTCACCGCTTTTGAACAAGTATTCGGAATATCGTGAAATTTTAAATCCAGAAACACAGAAAAACCACGTTTGTGCAACTCGCGTACAAATTCTGGGCCAAATAGAGTAAACATCTCTTTACCCACTTTGAGTCGACATGTGCTTGGGTCAATTTTGTCCACAAACGCGAGCGCATCCGCCAGATTGTCATAGTCCAGTGCAACAATCACTTTTGGGTCGTTCATCGTTTCTCCTATCTGTATAGAGTGTTAAAAAAAAGCAGCCATAAATAGCTGCATAATAATCTAGAACTGTTTATCTACTCACCATCTAAGCCTCGAATCGGCTTTATTGAACCCCAATTTTTACATGACGGACAATGCCAATAGAGTGAGTGGGTTGAGAAACCACACTTACGACAACGATAGTGTGGCTTTACTTTAAGCTGCTCTCCAACTAAGCGTTGCAGAGTTGATAGGCTCGCTTTGGCTCGGCCTTCTTCAGCTTCCGCGATATGATAGTCAATCAGGCGGTAGAAACCTTTCATCGTTGGATTTTTGACTAGCTGTCTAGTGAGAATTTCTTGAGCGGCTGCAATACCTTCATGCTGAGCAACAAGCTGCGCTAACATTAGCTCTGCCGATACCCCTGCTTTTTTAGCAATACAACTCCGTAAGAAATCAATCAAATCTTGCTCACGGCTGAGATGATGGTAACACTCTGCCAATGTGCTCAATACTTCACCAACAAAATCAATATCCTGAACAAGCACCATCTCTAAATGATCAATGGTCTTCTGATAATCTTCGTTTTGCAGATAGAGCTTACCGAGCGAGATCGTGGCACGTACACATTTCGGATCTTCTTGTAGTGCTTTTTTAAACAGTTGAACGGCTTTGTTATCGTTGCCATCAGCTTTTTCAAGCATGGCTAGCTCACAATAAAAGTGAGCAATGCTCACCCTCATACGCTTACGCCCAAGCTTAACAAGAGCAGAAGCACACTCAATTGCTTTATGCCATTCACGAGTCTGCTGATAAATCGCCGTGAGTTGCTGAAGAGCCGATTCTCGATGCTCTGGCTCATCAATAAGTTGTTCAAAAATTTTCTCGGCACGATCAAGAAAGCCAGCAACCATATAGTCCTTAGCTAACTGCTGTAATGCCAGATTCTTTTGTTCTACCGTCAAACCTGAGCGAGAGATAAGATTTTGATGGATACGAATTGCGCGATCTACCTCACCACGAGAGCGGAAAAGGTTTCCTAAGGCCAAATGAGTATCAATGGTTTCATTATCGACTTGCAAGAGTTCGATAAAGTGATCCACTGCCTTATCCGACTGATCGGAGAGTAGCAGGTTCAAACCCGTTACGTATTGACGCGAAATTTGGTGTGATTGTTTCTGCTTGTCTTGCTGGGCACTGCGATGCCCCATATACCAACCATATGCGGCGGCAATGGGCAATAACAAGAACAGGATTTCTAACATCGAAAAGCAGCCTTATCCTGAATGTACTTTAGTTTCTGGAGTTGACTGCTGATTTGCTACTTTGAGCTGTTTGGTCAGTTTTCGGATTTTCAATTTTGATTTGAGATGCAGTCCTCCGAAAAGAATGCTCGCACAAGCAAACCCAATGACAAAAACGCTTCCGAGTAATGTTGAGAGATGAAACTCACCTTGTGCTAATAAATAATTAAAAGCCACCACCGATTGATTTTGGGAGCCTAATGCTAATGCGATTAAGAAAAGAGCGAGTACGGCGACTATCTTTATAATTTTCATAAGTCATTACCTTTTCATAAATTGGCACACAGATTATGCAGGAAAATAGCGAGACAAACCACGGCTAATAGCAACGGTTACATAAAAAAGCGGCACACCAAAACAGTATGCCGCTCGCATGAACAAACTTTACTCAACTACCTATTACAAGTTGACGCGCTCGCGCAGTTCTTTACCTGGCTTAAAGTGTGGAACATATTTACCTTCCAACTCAACCTTATCACCAGTTTTAGGATTGCGTCCTACGCGAGGCTCACGATAGTGTAAGGAGAAGCTACCGAAACCACGAATCTCGATGCGCTCACCCGCTTCTAGCGTAGAGGCCATATGCTCTAGGATATTTTTTACCGCATCTTCGATCTCTTTTGCAGACAAATGTGTTTGTTCAGCACAGAGTCTTTCAATCAGTTCGGACTTAGTCATAGTTTCCCTCTTCGAGTTTTTACTGCCTAATTATAGTCAGTAATATCAATTCCAACAAACACTTGATTTACATTGTAGAAAAAGAACTCGACGTTGAGCGAGATCTTACATTTGGTTTCTAGTGCTACTTATAAGAGTGAACGCTCTGCAGCATTTCCGCAACTTTTCCAGTTCAATCTTAGGTAACGATCATGAGATTACAAAGACAAAAAAGGAGCCTTGCGGCTCCTTTTATCTTTTAGCGTTTAGCTATTATTCGCCTTTCGCTGCTTTGAAAGCGTCAGCCATAGCATTACCGAACGCAGCTTCGTCTTGCTTGTTCAGAGTTGCCATTACTTCTTGCTCTTCAGCTTCGTCTTTTGCTTTGATAGACAGGTTGATTACGCGGTTTTTACGGTCAACACCAGTAAATTTCGCTTCAACTTTGTCACCAACGCTCAGGATCAGTGATGCATCTTCGATACGATCACGTGATACTTCAGAAGCGCGGATGTAACCTTCAACGCCGTCTTCCAGCTCGATGGCTGCGCCTTTCGCATCAACTGCAGTTACAGTACCGTTAACCAGAGCACCCTTCTTGTTGTCTGATACATAAGCGTTGAATGGATCGTTTTCCATTTGCTTGATGCCCAGTGAAATGCGCTCACGCTCAGCGTCTACTGCTAGAACTACTGCAGAGATTTCATCGCCTTTCTTGAATTCACGTACTGCTTCTTCTCCTGGTACGTTCCAAGAGATGTCAGACAGGTGAACCAGACCATCGATACCGCCTTCTAGACCGATGAAGATACCAAAGTCAGTGATAGACTTGATCTTACCAGTTACTTTGTCGCCTTTAGCTTGCGCTTCAGCGAATGATTGCCATGGGTTAGCTTTACACTGTTTCAGGCCTAGAGAGATACGACGACGCTCTTCGTCGATATCCAGAACCATAACCTCAACTTCGTCGCCAACATTAACAACTTTAGATGGGTGGATGTTCTTGTTAGTCCAGTCCATTTCAGAAACGTGTACCAGGCCTTCAACGCCTTCTTCGATTTCAACGAAGCAGCCGTAGTCAGTCAGGTTAGTTACACGGCCAGACAGTTTGTGACCTTCTGGGTAACGCTTAGCGATTGCTACCCATGGATCTTCGCCTAGCTGTTTCAGACCTAGAGATACGCGAGTACGATCACGATCGAACTTCAGTACTTTAACTAGGATCTCGTCACCAACGTTAACGATTTCTGATGGATGCTTAACGCGTTTCCAAGCCATGTCAGTGATGTGTAGCAGACCGTCAACGCCGCCCAGATCAACGAATGCACCGTAGTCAGTAAGGTTCTTAACGATACCTTTAACTTCAGTACCTTCTTGCAGAGTTTCAAGCAGTTCATCACGCTCTACGCTGCTTTCAGATTCGATTACTGCACGACGAGAAACAACAACGTTATTACGCTTCTGGTCTAGCTTGATAACTTTGAACTCTAGCTCTTTGTTTTCTAGGTGAGCAGTGTCACGGATTGGACGCACGTCAACCAGAGAACCTGGCAGGAACGCACGGATACCATTCAGTTCAACAGTGAAACCACCTTTAACTTTACCGTTAATGATACCGATAACAGTTGCAGCTTCTTCGTAAGCTTTTTCAAGTACGATCCAAGCTTCATGGCGCTTCGCTTTCTCACGAGAAAGTTGAGTTTCGCCGAAACCATCTTCAACCGCGTCCAGAGCTACGTCTACTTGAGAACCAACTTGAACTTCTAGTTCGCCAGCAGCGTTCTTGAATTGTTCAGCAGGGATAGCAGACTCAGACTTCAGACCAGCATCAACAAGAACGTAGCCGTTCTCTATTGCTACTACAGTACCTTTAACGATAGTACCTTGTTGGAATTGGGTCTCGTTCAGAAACTCTTCAAAGAGTTGAGCAAAAGATTCAGTCATTTATTTAATCTTCAATAAGTAAACGGCCACGGGTGTCCTACCACATGGGGTTATTAAATTCGCCAGTCATCATCCTTGCGACCGACGCTCTTACTTAGCGTGATTCACTCACACCAGTTTAGATTCAATATATTGTAGCGCTTGTTCTACCACTTCATCGATAGTCAATGAGGTTGAATCAAGCACTAATGCGTTTTCAGCAGGACGCAAAGGAGCAACAGCACGATTTCTGTCGCGATCGTCTCTTTCCTGAATTTCGCTTAAAAGGGCGTCAAATTTAACATCAAGCCCCTTCAGTTGCAACTGCTTGAAGCGTCTACGGGCTCTTTCTTCCGCACTTGCATCAAGGAAAATTTTGGCTTCTGCGGCTGGAAAAACCACAGTGCCCATATCACGACCATCAGCAACTAAACCAATCCCATTAGCAAAAGCACGTTGGCGGCGTAGCAATGCTTCACGAACTCGAGGTAGCGCCGCGACTTTTGAGGCAGCCATACCGGTTTCTTCTTTGCGTAATTCGCGAGAGACATCTTCGCCTTCGAGAATGACTTTCACTAAGTCACCTTCGGCAATGAACTGCACATCAAGATGCGTTGCAAGAGGAACCAATGCCTCTTCAGAATCAAGATCGACTCCATGATGGATAGCAGCTAAAGCTAATACACGATAAATCGCACCGGAGTCTAACAGTTGAAAACCGAGCTTTTCAGCCAACAACATGCATAGAGTGCCTTTACCTGCACCGCTCGGCCCATCAACAGTAACAACTGGCGTATGAGAGGACATGTATTTCTCCACTTTCTAGTTTTAGGCGGCCGATGGTACGTCCGCATTTTCGGCGAAGAATTATAAGTGTAAAGGCGCTTAGGTGCTAGGTAAGAGTCCTGATTAACAAAAAAATACTGGTACAGTAAAAAAATAACCCGGCATCAACCGGGTTATCTTATTCAGTTATACCTGTTTTTATAACAAGATCCGAGCAGCATTATTCCGCACCGTTGCCTCACCGATCCCTTTGACATTCGTCAGGTCCTCAACACTGACAAAAGGGCCGTTGGCTTCACGATAATCGATGATAGCTTGAGCTTTTTTAAGCCCAATACCTTTCAGTAACGTTGCCAATTCTTCTGCTGAAGCAGTATTAATATTCACGGTGATAACAATGCCCTCCTCAACCTGAGTAACGGGTGTCGTTTCTTCGGCATTAGCCAAAAGAGGCACTGTTGGCAGACAGATTGAAAGAAGAAGTGTCATAACTTTAGTTTTGAATTGCATGATAGACCCTCAATTTGTTTTTGAGTACCTATCATATTCCGTGTGATTAGGTCGCAAATATGAACATAGCATAAATAGAACGGGCTACTGCTGTAGCCCGTTTCTTTAAACATATCAATTACACGATGAATGATTATTCAGTCGCAATGTGATACTCAATATCGGTGTTCTGACGTAATACGCTGATCACACCAGCCAAGTCTTGCTGTGAACCAATACGTGATAGTTGCGTAGCAATTTGCTCGTGGTAGGCCGGAGTAACTTTTGACTCAACTTTGTTGAGTTCAATCACCACTACATTGCCATCAAAGTCTTTCGCTTGAGCGTAGCCTTTCGCATCATCTTGTGGCTTAACCATCGAGTAAACGGTATTCGCTAGAGGCGAGCTACGGTCAATCATTTGCACTTCACCGAATGCAACACCATTTTCGGCAAGTACATCTGAATTGCCAGTTTTGAGAGCTGCTACGATTTTGTTGCCCAACTCAAGTGCTTGCTGCTCACCTTTCATACGTGAAAGTTGCTCAACCACTTGAGATTTGACATCAGCTAGAGGCAATACTGTTTCTGGACGTGATTCTTCAACGCGCACAACAACCACATGCTCAGGTGCAACTTCAATAACCTCTGAGTTGAGACCGTCTTCTTTCACTTCTGGCGATTTCAGCGCTTGCAATACAGCCGGATTGGCTAACAAATCAGGCGCTTGTTCTGCCGAAATAAAGTCAGTGTGCTCAACCTGAGTTGAAATGGCTTTTGCTGCTTCATCTAAAGAGTCTGAGTGCTCGAAAGCCAGTTTTTCAAGCTCACTTTGCTTGGTATAAAAAGCATCTAATGCTTGTTGATCAACAAGTTCCTGTTTGATCGCTTGTGCAACCTCTGTATAAGGCTTAACAACAGGTGCTTTTACATCGTCCAAACGGATAATGTGGTAACCAAAATCAGACTTCACTAGACCTGAAATTTGACCTTTTTCAGTCAGAGCATAAGCAGCAGCTTCAAAAGCAGGATCCATCGTATCACGCTCAATCCAACCTAATGACCCGCCCTCTTGTGCACTACCGACATCTTGCGATTTTTCTTTTGCTAGCGTACTGAAATCACTACCTGCATTCAGCTCATCCAAGATCGCTTGCGCTTTTTGTTCATCATCCCCCTCAATTAGGATATGACTTACTTTACGCTGCTCAGCACTTGAATATTTATCTAGATGCTCTTGGTAATACTCTTGAGCTGCTTGATCATCAATAACAATCTGTGCTTTCAGCGCATCAGCAGACAGCTCAACATAGGAGACTTTCATCTGCTCAGGACGAGTAAAACGCTCAGTATTTGCTTTGTAGTACTGTTCAATGTCTTCATCGCTGAGCGTCACTTTTTTCGCAAAATCAGCCAACGATAATGTGATGGTACGGATATCTCGCGTTTGAGAAATTAATTGATCCTGTAGGTTTACTTCACCTGGCAGACTGAATTCACTACCTTGCAGTGCACTCATCAATTGATTACGAACTAAATCTTTACGTAAGTATTCCGCAAACATGTCTGGCGTAAAGCCAGCTCGACGCAAAGCAGCTTGATACAGTTCTTGATCAAATGTGCCCTGAGATTGGAATTGAGGCATTTCCAGAATCATTTGGCGTACCTGTTCATCGCTAACACGTAGACCTAATGATGCAGCATGCTGTTCCAATAGCAAATCATTGATCATGCGATCCAATACTGACTTACGGAAAGAGGCGACATACGTCGGATCGGCCAGTAAGTTGGAGAAATAATCACCAAGTTGAGATTGCATGCGATTGCGTTCGTTTTGGTATGCTTGCTCAAAGTCACCACGGCTGATTTCCGCGTTCCCCACTTTGGCGGCTGCGTTATTACCACCACTGATCAGGTAGTTACCTACACCAGCAAAAATGAAAGATAGGATGATTAATCCAAGGATAATTTTAACCGCGATGCTGTTCACGCCTTCGCGTAATCGATCCATCATAGTGCTACTACTCTCCGGGTTTGATATCAGGCACGTAAGCCCAAAATGAATGGCGCGATAATATCAGAAAAAGAAATGCGCATCAGTAGGATGCGCATAATTTCAAAAGGTTCGAATTTATTTTGCAGAAAAGCGCAAAATCTTCATTCAAATTAGTTGCAAGCGTCTTTCAGCGCTTTACCCGCTTTGAATGATGGTACTTTTGCTTCAGCAATTTTGATCTCTTCGCCAGTTTTTGGGTTACGGCCTGTACGCGCAGCACGAGTACGCACGCTGAACGTACCAAAACCAACCAGTGCCACTTGGTCACCAGATTGTAGTGTACCGCTCACTGCTTCGATGAATGCGTCAAGAGCGCGACCTGCAGAGGCTTTAGAGATATCTGCGTTCGCTGCAATTTGTTCTACTAGTTGTGTCTTATTCACTGTGATTCCCCTTTGGTCACCCTTTATTATTTTATCGGTGCCGATTTCGTTCCATTAAAGTTTAAAACTAGCCTAAAGCCTTGTTGCATCAGGGCTACAAGCTATTGAGAGTAACGTTAGCTTCCAAAAAAAACGCTGACAAGCCTTTTTAAGCCTATCAGCGTAAAGATTTACTTATTTTTGCTACGCATCACTCTTTTTGCTCTCAAAGCTAACCCCTGTCGGGTCTTGCTCTAGTGCAACTTTGAGAACCTCGTCAATCCACTGCACTGGAAGAACTTGCAGGTCCGCGATCACATTCTCTGGGATCTCTTCCAAATCACGCTCGTTATCTTTCGGGATCAATACAGTTTTGATACCACCGCGGTGTGCTGCTAGCAGCTTCTCTTTCAATCCACCGATAGGTAGCACTTCACCACGCAGTGTAATTTCACCTGTCATGGCTACTTCTGCTTTCACAGGGTTACCCGTCAAGCTAGAAACCAATGCCGTACACATAGCGATACCTGCGCTCGGACCATCCTTTGGTGTGGCACCTTCAGGCACGTGGACATGGATATCTTTTTTCTCGTAGAAATCAGGGGTAATACCCAATTTTTCCGCACGAGAACGCACCACAGTCATCGCCGCTTGAATCGACTCTTGCATCACATCACCGAGCGAACCGGTTTGAGTCAATTTGCCTTTACCCGGCATTGATTGGGTTTCAATAGTCAGCAAATCACCACCGACTTCCGTCCATGCTAGGCCATTAACTTGACCAATACGGTTGCTTTCTTCGGCTTTGCCGTAGTCAAAACGCTGTACACCTAAAAACTCTTTCAAGTTTTGTTGGTTCACCACAACCGTTTTCACGCTCTTATCGAGCAGAATTTTCTTCACAGCTTTGCGGCAAATCTTTGAGATTTCGCGCTCAAGGCCACGCACACCCGCTTCACGCGTGTAGTAACGAATGATGCCGATAATCGCAGAATCTTCGATCACGATCTCGCTTGGTTTGAGGCCATTACGCTCAACTTGCTTACTGACCAGATGGTCTTTGGCAATATTGAGTTTTTCATCTTCGGTGTACCCTGATAAACGAATCACTTCCATACGATCTAGTAATGGACCCGGAATGTTCATCGAGTTTGAGGTTGCAACGAACATCACATCTGACAGATCGTAATCCACTTCCAGGTAGTGGTCGTTGAACGAGTTGTTTTGCTCAGGGTCAAGTACCTCTAGCAATGCAGAAGCTGGATCACCACGCATGTCAGATGACATCTTGTCGATCTCATCGAGCAAAAACAGTGGGTTTTTCACGCCAACTTTAGCCATTTTCTGGATAAGTTTGCCCGGCATTGAACCGATATAGGTACGACGGTGGCCACGAATTTCCGCTTCATCACGCACCCCACCCAGTGCCATACGCACGTATTGGCGTCCAGTTGCTGCAGCAATCGAGCGACCCAGCGAGGTTTTACCTACACCAGGAGGCCCTACTAAGCATAGGATTGGACCTTTGAGCTTATTGATGCGACTTTGCACGGCGAGATATTCCAAAATACGCTCTTTGACCCGCTCTAAGCCGTAGTGGTCAGCATTGAGGATCTCTTCTGCTTTAGAGAGATCTTTTTTCACTTTGCTGCGCTTAGTCCACGGAACGTTGACCATCCAATCAATGTAACTGCGCACTACCGTTGCTTCAGCTGACATCGGCGACATCATTTTCAGCTTATGCAGCTCTTGCTCTGCTTTATCGCGCGCCTCTTTCGGCATCTTCGAGTCTTCGATTTTCTTTTTCAGCGTTTCAAACTCATCAGGCGCTTCGTCCATCTCACCCAATTCTTTCTGAATCGCTTTCATTTGTTCGTTCAGATAGTATTCACGCTGCGACTTTTCCATCTGCTTTTTAACGCGGGTGCGGATGCGCTTCTCAACCTGAAGCAGATCGATTTCAGACTCCATCTGCCCCATTAAGAATT
Organism: Vibrio mimicus; assembly: GCF_019048845.1. Classification (NCBI taxonomy): domain Bacteria; kingdom Pseudomonadati; phylum Pseudomonadota; class Gammaproteobacteria; order Vibrionales; family Vibrionaceae; genus Vibrio; species Vibrio mimicus. The sequence continues at coordinate 1,121,537 of NZ_CP077426.1, read as the reverse complement.
CTAAGCGCTCCGTGACATCCAACAGCTCGAGCACTTTTTGCTTATCGACCAATTTCAACGGCATATGCGCTGCGATGGTATCGGCTAAGCGAGCAGCTTCATCAATTCCATTAAGAGAGGTCAAAACCTCAGGCGGGATTTTTTTATTGAGTTTGATAAAGCCTTCAAACTGGTTAATCGCACTGCGAACCACCACTTCTTGCTCTCGCTCATTTAGCTCTGGGGTTAGCAGATACTGAGCATCAGCAAAGAAATACTCTTCTTCATAGAATTGGGTAATTTTGGCGCGTTGCTGACCTTCGACCAACACTTTGACTGTGCCATCGGGCAATTTCAGCAATTGCAAGATAGTAGCGACCGTGCCAACTTCGAATAAATCGGCAACTTTTGGTTCATCGGTTTCCGCTTTCTTTTGCGCTACCAACAGCACTTGCTTGTTGTTATCCATCGCCGCTTCAAGACACTGGATCGATTTTTCTCGGCCAACAAACAGAGGAATGACCATGTGTGGATAGACAACCACATCGCGCAGGGGTAGTACGGGGATCTCGATACGCTCGGAACGCTCCAAGTTCATATTTTTCTCTCTTCCGCTTTGCATTTGTTACGCAGTATATGGGGGCTAACTGACTGGATTCAATGACAGAATAAAAAAAAGGAGGTATTGAATACCTCCTCGTGATTTTTGTGTTGAGATTATTCCGCGCCAGCGGCTTGGCTCTCATTCGCGCTGTAGATAAGCAAAGGAGATGACTCATCATTAATTACAGATTCATCAATCACCACTTTGCTCACTTCTTCCATTGAAGGCAGTTCGTACATAGTTTCCAGTAGAACCGCTTCGAGGATAGAACGTAGACCACGTGCACCTGTTTTACGTTTCATCGCTTTAGCAGCAATCGCTTTCAGCGCATCTTCACGAAACTCAAGTTCAACGTTTTCCAGTTCAAACAACGCAGCATATTGTTTGGTAAGAGCATTTTTGGGCTCACACAGAATTTGGATTAATGCGGCTTCATCTAGCTCAGTTAACGTTGCCGTTACAGGCAAACGACCAATGAACTCTGGAATCAAACCGTATTTCACCAAATCTTCAGGTTCAACCTGAGTAAATAGTTCACTCAGCGTTTTGCTGTTGTCTTTAGAACGCACATCTGCACCAAAGCCAATGCCAGTACCAGTTGCCACACGCTGTTCAATCACTTTATCTAGGCCTGCAAACGCACCACCACAGATAAACAGAATTTTCGAGGTGTCCACTTGCAAGAATTCTTGCTGTGGATGCTTACGCCCCCCCTGCGGAGGAACAGAAGCAACGGTACCTTCAATCAATTTCAGTAAGGCTTGCTGAACCCCTTCACCCGACACATCTCGAGTAATAGATGGGTTTTCAGACTTACGAGAAATTTTGTCAATTTCATCGATGTAAACAATACCACGCTCTGCTTTTGCGACATCGTAATCACATTTTTGCAGCAGCTTTTGAATGATATTTTCAACATCTTCACCCACATAACCCGCTTCAGTTAGTGTGGTGGCATCTGCCATGGTAAATGGCACATCCAGAAAACGGGCTAGAGTTTCGGCTAGCAGCGTTTTACCGCTACCCGTTGGACCAATTAGCAAAATGTTACTTTTGCCCAGCTCAACACCGTCACCAGTCGTATCACCATTACGTAAACGCTTGTAGTGGTTATATACCGCAACTGCTAGCACTTTTTTGGCGTGTTCCTGACCAATTACATAGTCGTCAAGATGTTCACGAATCTTTCTTGGCGTTGGTAATGCCGCTGATTCTTTTTTAGGAAGAACATCTTTGATCTCTTCGCGAATAATGTCGTTGCATAAATCAACGCACTCATCACAAATATAAACTGACGGACCTGCAATCAATTTGCGAACTTCGTGCTGGCTTTTGCCACAGAAAGAGCAGTACAGCAGTTTACTACTACCGCCCTCTTTGCTTTTGTCTGTCATTCGCTAACCTCTTAGCCTTTACTCACTTTGGTTTGAGTGTATATCAAATTGCTCATAATTGCGTTACGCAATTATGAGACCTTACTCACCACGGTGTTTGAGTACCGCATCCACCAAACCATATTCGACCGCTTGATCTGCCGACATGAAGTTATCACGATCAGTATCACGTTCAATCACTTCAAGTGGTTGGCCAGTATGTTCTGCCAACAAACGGTTCAGTTTGTTTTTAATGGTCAGAATTTCTTGAGCATGAATTTGAATATCAGAGGCTTGACCTTGGAATCCACCCAGTGGTTGGTGAATCATCACTCGAGAGTTCGGCAGTACATAACGCTTGCCTGGTGCACCACCAGCAAGCAAGAAAGCGCCCATTGAACAGGCTTGCCCCATACATACTGTGCTCACATTCGGTTTAATGAATTGCATGGTGTCGTAGATCGACATACCCGCAGTCACACTGCCACCGGGTGAGTTGATGTACAGGAAAATATCTTTATCAGGGTTTTCAGATTCTAAGAAAAGCAGTTGAGCCACGACAAGGTTTGCCATGTGATCTTCTACTTGACCGGTTAAGAAAATCACTCGCTCTTTCAGTAAGCGAGAATAGATGTCGTATGAGCGCTCACCGCGGGAGGTTTGCTCAACCACCATAGGTACGAGTGCGTCAAATATGGGCGACATTGCATTTTTTTCTTGGTAGCTCATAGTCTTATTTCCCTAAAATAAATGGCCCGAATGATGGGTATCACACGGACCATTGTTAGCAGATGATTGCTTGTTTCGTCAACCTTCTACGCTACAGTTTGCTTATTAAGCAGCAACTGGGTTCATCAGCTCACTGAAGCTGATTGCTTTTTCAGTTACTTTTGCTTTCGCAATGATCGCATCTACCGCTTGCTCTTCAAGAGCAACGTTACGCATGTTGTTCATCAGCTGTTGGTTTTGCTCGTAGTAAGCAACAACTTCCGTTGGATCTTCATACGCAGTAGCCATTTCAGTGATCAGTGCTTTCACTTTTTCTTCATCCGCTTTCAGCTCGTGAGTACGGATAACTTCACCCAGCAGCAGACCAACCACTACACGGCGTTTTGCTTGCTCTTCGAACAGTTCACGAGGCAGTTGAGCAGCAGCTTCAACATTGCCACCGAAACGTTGTGCAGCTTGTTGACGCAGAACACCAATTTCTTGGTCGATCAGTGCAGAAGGAACGTCGATTTCGTTCGCTTTTACCAGACCTTCGATCGCTTGCTCTTTGATGCGAGCTTTGATTGCTTGCTTCAGTTCGCGTTCCATGTTCTTACGTACTTCTGCTTTCAGAGCTTCAACGCCGCCTTCTGCAACGCCGAAACGTGCAACGAACTCATCGTTCAGTTCTGGCAGTTCACGCGCTTCTACTTTGTTCACTTTGATAGCAAACTGAGCCGCTTTGCCCTTCAGATTTTCTGCATGGTAATCTTCTGGGAAGTTCACATCGATAACGAATTCCATGCCTTTAGTTTTGCCAACGATACCGTCTTCAAAACCAGGGATCATGCGGCCTGCACCCATTTCTAGAGGGAAGTTTTCTGCTTTACCGCCTTCAAATTCAACGCCGTCGATAGAACCAACGAAATCGATAGAAACGCGCTTGCCGTTTTCTGCAGCTTCGTCAACTTCTTTCCAAGTTGCTTGTTGCTTACGCAGAGTTTCCAGCATTTCTGCTACGTCAGCGTCAGTCACTTCTGCTGATGGTTTTTCTACTGCGATGCTTTCTAGGCCTTTCAGTTCAACTTCTGGGTAAACTTCGAATGTTGCTGTGAAAACCAGATCTTTGCCTTCGCCAATTTCAACTGGAGCAAAAGTTGGTGCGCCAGCTGGATTGATTTTCTCTTTTACGATCGCTTCGATGAAGTGGCGTTGCATTACTTCACCCAGCACGTCTTGACGTACTGCTTTGCCGTACATTTTAGCAACCATCTTCATTGGCACTTTGCCTTTACGGAAACCATCGAAACGACGGTTTTTCGCGATGTTGCGTAATTCAGCTGTTACAGCGTCTTCGATGTTTGCAGCTGGAACAGTAATATTCAGACGGCGCTGTAGGCCTTCTAGCGTTTCAACAGTAACTTGCATTATTTCTAAACCTCAAAACTGGCTCAGGGTTTCTGAGCGTCATGAGCCAACACGACGTGTGGCTGCATCCTTGTGTTGTGCTCGATTGAACACTGAAATGTAAATATTGAGCATCGGCTTTCAAGTGAATCACCAGAAAACCAGACTAATGAGCGATATCTTTTGGTAAAGGTATCTCTGATTAGTCTCAGGGCCAAATTTCAGACACGACATTCTAACGAGCACAGCCGAAGCTGTCGAGTTAATACCCGGTCAGAGTCAAACCAATCACCTGAAAACCCAATCAAGTGCTAAAAATTCCACCAAAATGAAACTAATAGTCACTTTGAAATGGGGACAATATAGGCTTTTTCAATGGAATCGAGGCTTTTTTTTATTGAAAAGCGTAAAAAGAGATCTTGCTCTTGTTTTATAAGCAGAGATTGCGATCTTTTTAGACGCTTCTACGGGCCATTCTCAGTATGATGCCAACAAAGGATTTGTTGATAAGAGTCAAGGATGCTATCAATTCGTCGCCTCAGCTTGATCTTGTGGGCCATTTTTATTGTGTTGGCCGGCTTAAGCACACATCTGTATTGGCGTGTTCAGTACCAATCTTTGCTTGATGAGCATCAATCGCAACTTGATCGCTTCTCGACCCATATCGTTGCCATTTTGGACAAATATGCTCACATTCCTCATTTGATTTCGAAAGATAAAGAGCTGATTGACGCTTTACTTACCCCAGAAAATTCGGCGCAAATTGACATCACCAATCGGTATTTAGAGCAAGTCAATGAAGTAATCCAAGCGGCAGATACCTATTTGATAGATCGTTTTGGCAATACGATCGCCTCAAGTAACTGGAATTTGGATCGCTCTTTTATCGGGCGTAACTTTGCGTGGCGACCCTATTTTTATCTCTCGATTGCGGGAGAGAAAAGCCAATACTTCGCACTCGGCTCTACCTCGGGTCAACGTGGCTACTATTACGCTTATCCGGTGATTTATGCGGCGGAAACACTTGGTGTCATCGTTGTTAAAATGGATCTGTCTGCCATAGAGGAAGGTTGGCAAAGTAAAAACAGTTATTTTGTCGCCACCGATGACAATCAGGTGGTGTTTATGTCTAGTCAACCAGCATGGCTCTTTCACAGTGTGGCTGACCTGCCTGAATCGCGCTTAACAACGATCAGAGCCAGTCAGCAATATCTAGACAGTGCTATTCCATCACTAGGTTGGCAAGGTGATCTGCAAGCTGAGCAAAGCGAATGGCGTAAACCGCAAAAGCACTGGTTACAAGATGACTATATTGTTTCAAGCCGTCCACTTCCTGAGCTTGCTCTGACCATTCGCGTACTTTCACCGAAAATCGAACTATTTTGGTCGGCATTTGGCTTAGTGATTATTCTCTGCATGTTGTTTGCGATTGTTTATTTGGGCTTTCAACTGTGGCATCACCGGCAGCTACGTCAGCGGCAAATTGAACAGCTGCAGCAGGAAACCAAACAGAAACTGGAATTTGAGGTGATGGAACGCACCGCTAAACTGCATGCAGAAATTGCTGAGCGGATCAAAACGGAACAAGCGCTGCGCCAAACGCAAGATGAATTGATCCAAGCGGCGAAACTGGCGGTACTGGGTCAAATGTCAGCGAGCATCAGCCACGAGCTGAACAACCCTCTCGCGGCGATTCGCAGCTTTGCCGATAATGGCCGCCGTTTTCTTGCCGCCAATAAGCCTGAGCGAGCTGAAGACAATCTCTCGCGAATTTCCGCACTGACGGAGCGCATGGCGAAAATCAGCGAACAACTGAAATCTTTCGCCCGCAAATCCACTTCGAGTGAACAGCAAGACGTGCAGTTGTACCCATTGATTTTATCTGCCAAGGAGTTGATGGCCGCGCAGTTTAAAGCACAGATGACCAAGTTGGAGTTGTGCGAGGTTGAAACTCCGGTTTGGGTTCGTGTAAACCCAATCCAACTGGAGCAAGTGCTGATTAATCTGCTCACCAATGCGCTGCAAGCCTTAGAGGGACAAACTGAACGCGTAGTCCAGATCAAGTTGCAATTGTCTGAACAGCAAATACAGCTTTGGGTTGATGATAATGGCCCCGGTATTGGCATTGAAACCTTGCCGCATCTATTTGAGCCATTTCATACCACGAAAAAGAATGGTCTTGGTTTAGGGCTTTCGATCTCGCAACAGATTTTACACGGAATGCAGGGGGAGCTAAGCGTGACTAGCTCACCGCTTGGTGGTGCACGTTTTACGATTTCCCTGCCTCGTTTCACACCCTTGAATATGGAATAGTCATGTGTGATGTATTTTTGATTGATGATGAGAGCGATATTCGGATTGCGCTCGCCCAAAGTTTTGAGTTAGCCGACCTTAATGCACAATTTTTTGCCAGTGCCGAAGAGGCGTTGTTGGCGATCAAAGAGCATGGTCTGCCTTTAGTTATTGTCAGTGATATCTGCTTACCCGGTTTAAACGGCCAGAACTTACTGCGCTCAGTGTTACACCAAGATGATGAACTGCCCGTCATTCTTATCACTGGACATGGTGATATTTCGATGGCGGTCAAAGCGATGCATGATGGCGCTTATGATTTTATTGAAAAACCCTTTGCTCCTGAGAGGTTGATTGACACGGTACACCGTGCCATCGAAAAACGTCGCCTCACTCTGGAAAATCGCCAACTAAAACGTAGCCTGAAAGTGAGCCAGACCTTAGGCCCACGAATTATTGGTGACACTGCCACAATTCAATCTCTGCGTGAGACGATCGCCCAAGTTGCTGACACGCAAGCGGATATTCTATTGCTCGGAGAGACGGGAACCGGCAAGGAATTGGTTGCGCGCTCACTGCATGAACAGAGCTCACGCCGCGAGCAAAACTTTGTGGCCATTAACTGTGGCGCAGTACCAGAAAACTTGATTGAAAGTGAGCTATACGGTCATGAAAAAGGCGCGTTTACGGGTGCCGAAAGCCGACGTATTGGCAAATTTGAACATGCCCAAGGTGGCACTCTGTTTCTGGATGAGATTGAGTCCATGCCAATGCAAGCGCAGATCCGGCTGCTGCGCGTATTACAAGAGCGAGTGATAGAACGAATAGGGTCGAATGAGTTGATCCCTCTCGATATTCGTGTGATTGCGGCAACCAAAATCGATTTAAAGCAAGCCGCGGCCGAAGGACAATTTCGGCAAGATCTCTATTATCGACTCAATATCGTCACCTTGGATATTCCGCCACTGCGTGAACGTAGAGAAGATATTCCTGCCCTCTTTCATCATTTCTTACTGGTCGCCGCCGCACGTTATGGCAAAGCCGCGACAGCTCTGACAGCAGCGGATGTACAAAGCTTACTTAGCCATGATTGGCCAGGTAATGTACGAGAGCTACGCAATGCCGCTGAACGCTACGTGTTACTAGGTAAATTGGCACAATTTGCTGAAAGTCACGAGCCTAAGTCCCAATTGTTGGGGCTGAATGAACAAGTCGCTGAGTTCGAGAAATCCATTCTAGAACAAACTCTGATTGAGTGTGGTGGCAGCATTAAGGCAACCATGGAGCGTCTCAACCTACCGCGTAAAACCTTGTATGACAAAATGCAGAAATATCAGCTCGATAAAGAGAGTTATAAAGGCTAGTCCAAGATTATTAGTAAGTTATGGTAAATGACGTAGAGAAAAGTAAGCCCTTCGCATGCGAAGGGCTTTTCTTTTATCGAATCTAAGAGTCTTAACGGGTAATGATTTCCGGCCCCATCAAGAGGGTTGGTAGCCAAGTGGATACCCAAGGTACATAAGTCACGATGATCAAGAACAGGAACATCACTCCGACCCAAGGCAGTGCGGCTTTGACGACATTCATCATCGACATTTTCGCTACCCCCGCCGTAACAAACAGGTTCAAACCAACGGGAGGCGTGATCATGCCGATCTCCATGTTCACTACCATCATGATCCCCAAGTGGATCGGATCAATGCCTAGTGCGATTGCAATCGGGAACACCAATGGCGCAACAATCACTAATAGACCCGATGGTTCCATAAACTGACCACCGATCAATAGTAGTAAGTTCACCACAATCAAAAAGGTGATTGGCCCCATACCCGCAGACAACATGGATTCTGCAATCATCTGTGGGATGCGTTCTTCGGTCAGCACATGCTTGAGGATTAACGCGTTGGCGATAATGAACATCAGCATGATGGTGAGTTTACCCGCATCATACAAGGTGGCTTTGGTATCTTTGTGGATCAAGGTTTCGAACACTTTCACTAGCGCAGGCTTGGTATTGGTCTTATCAGCAAATGGCCCCATATCGCGATAAATAAAATTGGCGATAAAAAAGGAATACACTGCTGCCACTGCCGCCGCTTCAGTTGGAGTAAAAATCCCACCGTAGATACCACCGAGAATAATCACCACCAATAATAAGCCCCAACTCGCTTCTTTTGCGGCTTTCAATGCTTCTTTCCAACCAACAAACGGTTGTTTGGGTAGGTTTTTAATCCGCGCGGTAATATAAATCGCGATGATCAGCATTAACCCTGCCAGTAAACCTGGGATCACTCCGCCAAGGAACATACGTCCAACGGAAACGTTGGTTGCTGCTGAGTACACCACCATCACAATCGAAGGCGGGATCAAAATGCCCAAGGTTCCTGCGTTACAGATTACCCCCGCAGCAAACTCTTTGCTGTAGCCATTTTTCACCATACCGGCGATAACAATACTGCCGATGGCAACCACAGTCGCAGGTGATGAACCTGACAGTGCGGCAAACATCATACAAGCCACTACAGAGGCAATCGCCAAACCACCACGGAACCAACCCACCATTGCAATCGCAAAGCGAATGATCCGTTTTGCTACGCCACCGGTTGACATAAAACTGGAAGCTAGGATGAAAAACGGGATCGCCAGTAAGGTGTAGTGCCCTGCGAAAGCATTAAACAAGGTTTGTGCAACCGCCGCCAAAGAGGTATCGGAGTGCCAAAGTAAAAATAAAATACTGGAAAGGCCGAGCGAAATCGCGATAGGAACACCGATGATCATCAGACCAATCACCAGAAAAAATAACAGTGCAACCGTCATGGCTTACTTCTCCTTGCCCTGAGTATTCGGCATCATCGCCTCACTCGCTTCTGAAAGTTCTGCTTTCAGTGCTTCCAAATCTTCTTCTGCTTCATGCCCTGCAATCATGCGGTCCAGTTTCCCTGTCAGAATCTGCCAAGCGATCTGCAAAAAGCGGAAGGTCAGTAGTGCCATACCAATCGGCAAGGCCGCGTAAGGAATAAAACGCGGTAGCTTTTCGTAATGCTCTCCCTCATTGAACCAAACGGCCAGAAACTGCAGTGCATCGGGCATAGGAATATCATCCGTTTCATACCAAGCACGTTCACTGATAAAGGGATACCAATATTGCCAAGAGCCCACCAGCAACATGATAGAAAATGCTAAGCAACAAGCCACCGCCACTAATGCATAAATCTTGCGCAGCCCTTGTGGGGCAATATTAATCAACACATCCACTCCAATGTGGAAATGTCGCTTAACGCCGAAGGAAGCACCAACAAGCACCATCCACGCAAACATAAAGACTGTGCCTTCTAACGCCCAGAGAATGTTATCGTTAAACAGATAACGCATGACGACGTTAGCAAAGGTGAGTAGGGTCATCGCGCCCATGAAAAACGCGATCAGAAATTCTTCAATTAAGTCGGTAAATCGGCCGACTCTAGCAAGCCATGACTGTTCCATGTGATACATCGCTCTAATAGTGTGACGAACAGACAGTAGGCCCCACCGTGATGGGGCCAAAAGTGTAATTACTTCTGGTTAGAAGTGAGCGCCGCATCAATCAGATCAGCACCGATGTCTTTCTCAAACTTCTGCCATACTGGCTTGAGTGCATCGACCCATTGCTGACGCTGCTCAGGCGTGAGAGTACGTACCACACCACCCGCTTCGATGATGTACTGCTTGTTGAGCTCTTCGACTTTGTTGGATTCTGCGTTGCGTTCCACCGTTACTTCCTTAAGGATTTGAGCAAATTGATCACGCACATCTGCCGGTAAGCCATCCCACCATTTGCTTGATGTCACAACCAGATAATCCAAGATACCGTGATTGGTTTCGGTCACACCGTCTTGAACTTCAAAGTACTTCTGACCATAGATGTTCGACCAAGTATTTTCCTGTCCATCAATAACTTTGGTCTGCAAACCGCCGTAGGTTTCTGCGAACGACATTTTTTGTGGATTGGCACCAATTTGCTCAAACTGAGCCACCAATACATCAGAAGCCTGCACGCGGAACTTCAAGCCTTTCGCATCCGCAGGAACCAAAATGGGTTTGTTGGCAGAGATCTGTTTCATCCCGTTGTGCCAGAATTCCAAACCTTTCACGCCACGGCGAGTCATAGCATTTTTCAGCTCTTCACCTTTTGCTGAGTTTTGGAAGCGGTCAACGGCATCAACATCATCAAAAAGGAAAGGTAAATCAAAAATTCGGTACTTTTTGGTGAATTTTTCGAATTTCGACAGCGAAGGAGCCGCCAGTTGCACGTCGCCGTTGAGCAGTGCTTCCAACACTTTGTCATCATCGTACAAGGTTGAGTTTGGGAAGACCTGCATACAGGCTTTACCGTTCATCTCTTCGTTAACACGTTTTTCTAGCAGGGACGCCGCAATCCCTTTCGGGTGCTTATCGGTATTGGTTACATGACTGAACTTGATGACGATTTCACCAGGGTCACAGTTAGCGGCAGCATTAAAGCTAGTGACAGCGAGGACAGAAGCGGCAATTAGGGTAAGCGGCTTGAACATTCTTATTCTCCTTGGTTGGATTTTTCAGCCCATCATTGGACTGCGTACCTTTACCAAAGCAACAAGCGCGCCAATCATCACAAAAATTTAAAATCAATTTAAAATCATAAAGTTATGAATTGTCAAGCTGAGAAAACCTCATCTAACTGACTCGCTAAGCATAAAAAATGGGTGGAAAACCACCCAGAAAATTTAACCTTTGTGTAACTTTTCACCCATTTACTGCATTTACGATGAACAACTAATTTCCAGCTTTTTACCCCATTCCGGAGGCAATTTAGCATAGTGTTCAAATTCAGGATGCTCAGCATAAGGGCTAGCAAGAACTCGAGCTAAACGTTGCATTTCACCAAAATCTCCCCGCTCAGCAAATTCAATCGCTTGCTGAGCTAAGTAGTTGCGTAAAATGTATTTTGGGTTTACCTGACGCATAGTTTGGCAACGCTCACGAGGAGTGATAGGTAAGCCATCTTCCCCCAACTCACGAGCTGCGCGATCCAGATAACGGGTTAACCACGCTTTGGCCGAGTCGCGATCTAATACCAAATCAATCACTGCCTCGTTGCCTTGTTGATCCAGACAAGAAAGCTCGCGTAAAAAGCGGGTGTAGTCAGTGTGGTTGTTCTCAAGCAAAGCAAAGAAATCGGCAAACAGCTCGCCATCCCCTTCTTGCTGAGTGGTTAAACCCAGCTTTGCGCGCATCAAACGGCTGAAATGCAGATTCAGGTGATCGGAATAGCTCTCTAGCGCGATTTCCAGATCCATTTTTTCAATGAGTGGGGAAAGCGCATGGGCTAACGCCGACAAATTCCATAGCCCAATTCGAGGCTGTTGATTAAACGCATAACGCCCCTGATAGTCGGAGTGGTTACAGATAAAGTGAGGATCGTAATCATCCAAAAATGCAAATGGCCCATAATCAAACGTCTGTCCCAAGATCGACATGTTGTCGGTATTCATCACCCCGTGGTTAAAGCCATAAACCTGCCATTGCGCAATCATCAGCGCCGTGCGTTCCACGACTTGCTGAAACCAATTGGCATAAGGTTTTACGCTCTGAGTACAATCAGGGAAATGCCATTCAATGATTTTATCGGCCAACAATTTCAGTTCAGCAAGCTGATCAGTGTAATAAAAGTGTTCAAAATGACCGAAGCGGACATGGGTTTGCGCTAAACGCACCAATAATGCACCGCGCTCTTCACGTTCGCGATAAACCGGGGTGTCACTACTCATCAGCGCTAAAGCACGTGTGGTCGCGATTCCCAATCCAGCCATCGCTTCACTACACAAATATTCACGAATTGACGAACGTAACACCGCTCGGCCATCACCCATACGCGAATACGGTGTTAAACCTGCACCTTTGAGATGAATATCAAACACTTCGCCCCGCTTCGTTGCCATTTCAGCCAACAGTAACCCGCGCCCATCACCGAGGTCGGGGTTATAAACACCAAACTGATGACCAGCATATTTCATCGCCAAAGGTGAAAAATTGGCCGATAACCGCTGCCCTGAAAGCGATGCCAATAACTCATCATTGGGCATTTCCGGTAAGCCAAATTCCTGCGCTAAAACAGCATTCCACATCCCCCAGCGTACATTTTGTAAAGGCTGAGGGCGTATCAGGGTATAAAACCCTTTAGGCAAAGCGGCAAACCGCTGACTGAGATGAACAGAATTCCACACCGACATAACTACACTCGTGATAAATCGTTTGTCTGCACGTTAGCAAATACCCGACTTTTTCACTAGGTTTTATTGAACTACGGCTGGTACAGAGCGATTTCTCTAGAGACTCATACTCTGTTCGTGATTTGAACCTATGCTTGTATGACGCTTTCAAAAAATAAGATGACAAAAAAGCCGAGCATTGGCTCGGCTTTGACCTTATTCGGTGTCATTACAAAAGCATGAAGGTGAAGCCCAATGCCAGCAAGGAAAACACCAATGTACGACCCACAACACCTAGCGCACTAGGTTGCACCATTTCAACGTGTTCCATATCGATCTCCTCACCTTTATGTTTATGACACGGTAATGACAATATGGTTATGTTTTAAAAAATCAGCAATAGGTTGAAAAGTTAATTTTTTGTGACAAAAACAACCATCCCAGCTCACCAAGACGATCGTCATACCAAAGTTGAGTACTAAGCCGAATGATGTACCTTGCGTACAGCACAGGGTCTACCTATACCTATAGAAAGCACTCAACATTGAGGACATAGCCATGAGAATTCTGATCACGGTATGGTTAACTCTTCTGACATTAGTGAGCGGTAAATTATTGGCTGAAGAGCCCATTCTAACTATCACCTACCAAGGCCAGCAGATTGCCGCCACCTATCAAGAATTGCTTGCTCGCAGCGATTTAACCATCACAACCGAAACACCTTGGACCGAAGGAAAAATAGAATTCAAAGGCGTATCCGCTCAAACACTTTTAGCTTGGGTAGGCGCTAAGCAAGCCGACTTAAAAGTGATAGCACTGAACAAATATTGGGCAGTCATCCCTTTTTCTGATATTGAAAAATACAATCCGGTATTCGCTATTCAGAAAAATGGCCAGCCCATGCTTATTCGCGATCGTGGCCCAATTTGGTCAATTTATCCTCTCTCGAGTAGTGGTGAATTGAACAATGAAGTGTTACACAGCCGCATGGTTTGGCAGATCAGCAGTATAGAAGTGCTTAACCCATAGCATTATGAAAAGATCTCTGCTGGCTTTTTTCACCTTAGTCTTCGCTATCATCCTGCTTTCTCTGTGGGCGATGGTCAGTTTTACAAACACCTACAATATGCTGACGAAATACACTCAGATCTCAGCATGGGCACTCGCACAACTTGAAGTAGAAACCCTCGATTTTGTTCACCGTGTCGATTCATATTTACTCAATAGTAGCCCTGAAAACTACCAAGCGATGCGAGTAAACTACGACATCCTGTGGAACCGTTTTGATGTATTCCTGACAAGCAAGGAAACCGAGGAGCTTAGGCAGCAACACAATGCAGAGCAAATCATCCAAAATACCTTTACTCAGTTGAAACATTACGAGCCTGCGATAAATCACAGCGATAAAGTTCAACTTAAAGAGTTTCGGCAGGTATTAGAACCTTACAGTGACCAAATTCGGGATCTCACTATTATCAATTTCACAGGTGAGGGAGCGAATTCTAACCTCCAGATGTTGGCGCAAAACAAACAACAATTACTCTACTTCTTTGCCACCATTTTGTTGATTTTGATCCTGCTTTCTTACCTAACCTACCGCTCAGCCGATTACCAACAGTTTTTAGCATGGCACGACCCTCTTACCCACTTAAAAAACCGCAACTTCATCGTGAAAACATTACAGTCGAGTCGGTTAAACCGACAAGATCCTGTCGCGATGATTCTTTTGGATATCAATCGTTTCAAGGAGTTGAACAATACAATGGGTTATGCGTTTGGTGATCAATTGCTGATCAAAATTGCTGCCCTTTTAACTCAACGTTGCCACTCTTTTGGCTATCAATGTGCCAGAATCGGTGCCGATGAGTTTGCTGTACTGCTCCATCCGTGTAATGGAAATGCTGAATTTTTTATTCGCAATTTGTGGAATGACCTCAGCAAATTGGTCAAAGAGTATGACAAAACCAAACGCTTGAGTATCGCGATGGGCGTTGTCACTTGCCAGACTCAGGATTTCCATCAAACTAACTCGGCGCTGCGAGCGAGTAGCTTATTAAATAATGCGGATCTTGCATTAAACATTGCGAAAAAAACGCCTGATGGACAAGTCGTTTATTACACTCGACAGATTGAAAATGCCTACAATAAAAAGCGGATCCTAGCTGAGCAGTTACAAAAGCTGCTCATAGACCCACAGCAAACCTGTTTGTATTTGTGCTATCAACCCATCTTGTCTCGCTCGAGCAATCGCCTAGGATGTGAAGCGCTACTGCGTTGGCAACACCAAGAATTGGGTTATATCAATCCGCAGTATTTGGTTGAAATGGCTGAAGAGTATGGTCTTGGGAAAAAGCTTGGCGCCTGGATCATGTCTCAAGTTTATCTAGCCCTAAGAGATGAGTGGCAAGACTTTAACCGCAGATTAGATATCTCTATCAACTTATCCAATTCTCTTTTTGATGAATCCCTACCGACACTGATGGCCGACACCTTTGACAATCAAGAAAATTTTCTCAACGCGATCATTTTAGAACTCACTGAAACCATGACGATTAAAGATTTTGCTCACAGTTTGGCTATCATCAATCGGCTAGAAAAAATGAAAGTTCGCTTTGCCTTAGATGATTTTGGAACAGGGTGGTCCTCTCTTTATCAACTTAATCACCTCAAATTCAGCAAGTTAAAAATCGATAAATCCTTTGTCGACAACATGAATCAAAACCCTCAACAGGCGATCTTTATTGCTACGATTGTCAACCTCTCCCACCAATTAGGGATGCAGGTTGTTGCGGAAGGAGTAGAACAACGAGCGCAGTTAGAACAGCTCAAACAACTGGGGGTCGATGAATTTCAGGGTTATTATTTCTCACGCCCCATCATCAAAACCGAATTCACCACTTTCTGTGAACACTACTTTTCCTCAGAGAATACATCGCTCTCCGCGCAAATTAATGAGTAATACCGTAGCGAAACTATCGAGAGTAGATAAATTTAACGTTTTGCTAACAAGCTCAAGCTTAAAATAGCCATTTATCGTTAGAATATTTGTTCTAATCACAACACGAGTAAAAAGCATGGAATCGCTTTTAAAAGATTTCCCTGTGGTCACGAAAATTGCAGTCGCCTGGGGAGAAATGGATGCGCTGCAACACGTCAATAATGTAGTTTACTTTCGCTACTTCGAAACCGCGCGAATTGATTACTTCGCTCATCTTAAGTTGATGGAAGAGTTACAACGCACCCAAATTGGCCCTGTGTTATCGGAAACGCAAGCGCGTTATAAAATCCCAGTCACCTTTCCTGATACTCTACTAATTGGCTCACGCATTACCTCGGTACAAGCAGATCGGTTTAGCATGGAATACCAAGTCGTGAGCCAAAAACTCGGTAAAGTGACTACGGTAGGCAGTGCTACGGTCGTGATGTTTAACTTTAAAACAGGTGAGAAAGCGCTGCTGCCAGAGCCAGTGAGAGAGGCGATTCAAGCTTTGGAAACGACCTCTCATTTGGGCAGTAACGGCTAGCCACATTCACATCGCTCTATTCTTATTTGGCTGTAAACCACTGAGCCGCCATGGCTCGGTGGATATCAATACCCCACCTTTTTCACACTGCATTTAACTACTCTAATTGGCTTTGTTTCCTAATTCGATTTCAGTTAAAAACACACCTAACATGACTAATTGTTAGGTGATCACCATCGTTTCGGGCATACCTAGCCCTGTGAGCTTGTTTAACGCTTTTATCATGGCGTAAGTTTCACCAACCTGAGCATTGTAGTTTCTCAGACTTAATCGCCCACCTAACAACTGCTTCACTCGATGCATTGCTGTCTCTGATAGTGAGCGTTTATGGTAGCCGTACCGCTTTTTCCACTTATTGTTGGAGCCGTAGAGCTTCTGGCAACCTACCGCTAAATTCCTAGGGTGACCATTCTCCCAAAAGGCTGCCCCTTCTCTAGGAGGGATGAGTGGAACTGCGCACTTGAACCGTATAGCATCGTGGCACCCCTTGTGTCATAAGCGCCATCACCAGATATCTCGATAATCCTTCGCCGTGTTTGCTTGAGCAAGTTAGGAAGGACTTCTGCATCGGTAACATTCGATAAACTCAGTTCTGCCGCGACGATTTCGTGAGTGCTGGTGTCTACCGCTAAATGCAACTTTCTCCAGACTCTACGCTTCCCGCCAGTACCATGCTTCTTGACCTTCCATTCACCTTCGCCATAAACCTTGAGACCTGTTGCATCAATGGCTAGATGCTGTATTGCACCTCTAGTCTTTGGTTTAAATGAAACCTCGACTTGCTTAGCTCTTCGACTGATACAACTGTAATGTGGGCAGACTATAGGGACGTTAGCCAATGAAAAAACAGAATCGATAAACCCTTGCAATGCTCTCAACGGCATTGAGAAAACTCGTTTCACCATAAGCGCCGTAATAATGGCTAAGTCGCTGAACTGGCGAGGTCTACCTCGTTTATCTTGTTTGCTCTGCTTCCATTGGCGAATGGCTTCTTCATCAATCCAGAAAGTGAGTGAACCACGGTTGATTAAGGCTTTGTTGTACTGTTTCCAGTTCGTTGTTTTGTAGCGAGGTTTCGGAATGAGACTAGGATAATTAACTTACTTAGCCGATCAGATCGCAACCTTCTGATTTAGTTCCCTCGAATTACGCAACAAAGCCGCTTCGTTCGGTATCGTTGGTCAGCGTGGTACAACGTTTGGTGTCTCCGATACTGAAATGGATCGTATTGACAGTGGCGATTATCAATCCTTCGCCCGCATTATGGCAGAACAGCTAGTCAGCAATTATTTCTTAGATTGTGTTCCTCGTCCTTGCAATTGGACAGAACCACATCTAACTCGCCTGATTATGGATGTATTCGAAGAGCTTTCCATCGCTGGTGAACTTCCTTACTAAAGGCTCAAGGTAGCTGAGTCTAGCTAGAGATACCAAAATACTTTGGGTCATAAACCATCGGTCTTATAAATTCTATAAGACCGATTTTTATTAATACACGAAGGAACCTTCTCACTCTCAGCGTGTGTAAGGATGAATCGAATTATTGAAATTGACTCACCAACGCATCGTGACGCTAATACCTGCTTGGTCACCCTCAATCCAAGGTAATACTTGCACCGAATCATCAAACGGCTCGGTGAATATCCACGCCGACACCGTTCCCAACGCGGCACCCGCTAATACATCTCGCCAGTAATGCTTATTGCCTTCAACTCTACCCAACCCAGATAATGCTGCAATACCGTAGGCTGGCAGCCCCACTTCCCAACCGTAGCGAATATTCAATGTCGTTGCTGCAGCGAAAGCGTTCGCAGTATGGTTAGACGGGAAACTGTTATTGTCACTGCCATCGGGGCGCTCCTCATCCACTAAAGATTTGGTCAACAAGCCTACTCCCGAGGCCGTTGCAATACTCAGCCCCGCCTGAGTAATCCCTTGCCAATCACTCTGGTATGCGGGCATTGCAAGCGCTAAACCAACGAGACCATAAGTGCCAATATCGCTAAAGGTTTCCCAATTTTTTGCGTTATCAGCACACACCGCCCCAGAATAAATCGAAGACACGAGTACACTACCCAAGCATAGCTTTCTCTTCATAAGACTCTCCCTCCCAACTTAGGGGCGTGATTGTATATCGTCCCTTTGCTTGCCGACAAACACCTTAATGTGTGCGCCGGCTTACTACTCACAAAATATGCAGCATCATTGAATACAAAATCGAAGATTGCGCATTTAATTTTCAACCTATATTGTGAAGATGTTGTTAATGGACATAACACAATCTTATTCAGGGAGATAACTTGATGAATACCGCACTACTGGGATTATTTATTCCTACTTTCTTTTTTGTTTCGATTACGCCAGGCATGAATATGACGCTAGCACTCACCCTTGGGATGAGTGTCGGCTATAGAAGAACCTTATGGATGATGGTTGGAGAATTATTGGGTGTCGCTTTGGTTGCCATCTCAGCGGTAGTAGGCATTGCAGCCGTTATGCTGCGCTATCCTAATATCTTTACTCTTTTTAAAATCGCTGGGGCTAGTTATCTGATCTATCTCGGCTTTCAGATGTGGCGATCACGCGGCAAGCTAGCGATCAATCTTGAACAGGAAACCACTTATCAAGGCAGTGATTGGGGTCTATTAGTACAAGGCTTTGTCACTGCAATTGCTAACCCAAAAGGTTGGGCTTTTATGATTTCGCTGCTTCCGCCTTTTATCGATCAATCTTTAAGCCTAGCACCACAACTGACCTTATTGGTCGCCATTATTTTACTTTCAGAATTTATCAGCATGAGCTTGTACGCAACGGGTGGGAAAGGATTAAAACGTTTATTAGGTCACGCACATCATGTTCGATTACTGAATCGGATTGCCGGAACACTCATGGCTGGAGTCGGGATCTGGCTTTACTTCAGCTAGCTTGAATTTGGGATGATATAAAAGTGTTAAACGCTAAAATAACGATGTTGAAGGCACGATTACTTCATACTCTATTGGTGAAAGATTGAAAACACATCAGCCTGCATAATGCAGGCTGATGTGTTTTCAAGGCGGTTTACATGGTCGTCATCGCTAGTTCACGGGTGTTTCTTCGGCGTTGTTTGGTTCATTAATCATTTCATTATTCGGAATATCGCTATCCGATAATGTCTCCATCACCACCTCATCACTCACCGCAATCACGTCACTTTTGGGTGGCTGAGGGATAGCGGCAAAAGTAGTGGTTGCGACCAAGAGCAGCGAAAGCCCTGCGACCACTGCAGACGAAAGATTGAGCACCTTATCTTTACGCCACTCTTGTAACCAAGCTGCAATCCATAGAGTGGTACACAAAAGCAAAATGATCGGCGTGTGCCAAATAGTTTCACGAGTTGTCAGAAGCCAAGGTGCAGTGATAAAAATCAGTACGGTTTGCCAAGTAAAAACTTGTAGCGAGTGACGACCTAGATAACTCAACGGCTCATACACTAATGCGGTCGGGAAAAAGCGGATCACAACAGAAATTAAGTAAATCCATACGCTCAAGCTCAATACACGCAGCCATCCAAGCTCTGGCTTACTCGATGCCGCATACACCATCTTCTTGGTAATACCAAGTGGTGTTAAAAGATCACGATAGGCCATAAAAATGATCAAGGCGATACCGGCACACAACCATGCTAATTTAGGACTAAACCACGCCAAATCACCTTGACGCTTGCAATAGCCTAAAGCACCACCAAAGAAAAACAGCACTTGCCAAGCAAATGGATCGAAGTACCCCAATTCCGGAATATATTCTGCCGAAAGCAACTTAAACAATGGAACAAGCATAGATGCCTGAATCCAATCACTCCCCACCCATATCAACACACTCAGTGTGAGTACCCACTTCATATACCCGCGACGGAACGCCGAAAGTGCTAATGGAAATAGCAGCATGTACATGATGTAGAGTGGCAATATTTCGAGATATGCAGGCTTATTGAGCAGTAAGAAGCTCATCAGCATGGTCATAAACGGCATTGTGGGTAAGTTGCTAAAGCTGCCACCAAATACGGTCACTTGCTCAGCAAAATAGTGACTACCTAATAAAAACCACAGCATGGCGATAAATAACCCTGCAATATGGTATTTATAAATCGTTAAAGCGCGATGCCACACCTTTCCGGCAGCTTGGCGGTCAGTGTACTCACGCCGGCTATAGACCATGCCAGCTAAAAGCCCAGACATGAAAATAAAACCTTCAGCGGCACCAAACACACCTATAGGCTCATGGGTAATCACTTGCAGTATGGTAGTACCACCGCTGTACCAGATAAGATGGTTGAAGGTGATCAGCACCAACAATAATCCTCGGATACTGTCCAATGCGGGGATGCGTTTCATGGATGATCTCCCTGCTTTCTCAGTGGTTCGCGTTAACGATACACGTAAACACTAGTAACTGAAAATGCGGATAAACGGTTGAATAGATTAGGTAATGCGGAAGGATGGTGATATCTATCTTGGACTTCCCTTTCCCCGAGCACGCGGATCCTTGCACCACCTGTTGACTTTGTAAATAGGGGGCAGAGAAAAAACCGATAAGACGCACAGCATGTCTTTAATTGCTTGCAAAAATTGCGCACAAGGAAATAAGTAAATGAGAATTAATTGCAACAAAATTCATCTTTCTTTAAGCTGTCGCTATTATCATTACCTCAGACTCCAGAACCATGAACGAGCTCATTTTCTTTGAAGAACTCTTTGAAAAATCACGCAAAGTGACACCTTATCTCAATGGTCAATTTTCATCACTCTCGGCTCAACAAGAGCCGATTATTCAGCGGGATCATTTCAGCTCGGAGCGCATTCAAACTCTCTATCGAAATCTGCAAGAAGCTCATCCAGAAGCGGGAGCTGCCTACTGGTTAACGCGTACTTGGACACTTTTGTGCTGGCAGCCCATCTATGTGGCTTTTGTAGCAATTTATGCTTGCCGTGGCTTACCGCAGTTATCTTCCATCGCGCAAAATGTTCAAAAAGACTTTGTGAGCGGCTTTCACTTCAACTCATGCAAATATTTCGAAGGTGAACAACGCGAGTTAATTGTTCAGGCGGGCAAAGAGTTGGTCGAGCTGTTCGAGTATTTTCGTCTCGAGATGGAAGATTGGACACGCATCCGGCCGGGGTTCACCCATCATCTTTTTGCAGACAGTGTGTTGGGTTGTGTAACCCGATTTCAGGCGTTTTACCCTCATCTTTCTGAGCAGGAGTTATTGGCACAAGCTCATCTATGGTTAGACGCCTGTGGTTTACCCACCAAGCTAGCGCAATCCTTGAGTTACAGCCCTGAGACTCAGACTCTCTCTCACGTTCGAACCAGCTGTTGCTTGGTGTATAAGTGCCAAGGTCGCAAACTCTGTCGGGACTGCCCAAGACATCCCGACAATAAAAATTAAGCGAAAGAGTTAAGAGCTACTTTCAGCGTGGACTGGCTTGGATGGTGCAGGCGCAAAGGCTGTCCATATAATGATCAAGGCAAAGAATACACACATATAAATCGGATAATGCGGCGAAAGCGTTGCACTAAAGGCCAACAAAGACGCTAAACCATAACCGAGAGTGTGTGACATGGAAATGTAACCAGCAACCGCTCCTGGCGCATCCGAATATTGGCCCGTTGCCGCAGTGGTATAAGCAGGAACAAGCAACGCCGCACCACACGCCGTTAATACCATCGCCAAGGCCAACACCCAGACATGGGCGACTAAAAATAAAGCCAAGCCCACCACCAACAGCCCTGCTCCAAAGCGGTACATCTGCTCTGGTGACAATTTCTTTTTCTTAATCACCATCACTTGAGTCACAAAAGTACAAGCTGCGCTGATGGTGAGAAGCAACCCAATCGCATCACTAATGCGGCTCGTCGGCCAATCGGTCAGTGCGCTGAGCAGCGGTGAAAAACTGTATTGCAGTAATGAAATGGCCGTACACAACAGTAATCCACTGGCGAGAAAACGCCACAAACGGCGACTTGGCAACCAAGGCAATGAGGAGCGAGAACGATTCTCTGGAGAGGAAAGCTGTGGTGTGGGCAGGAAGCAGGTACCGATCAGAGCGACCATAGGTAGCAGCACCATCATGAATAAGGGCGCGAATGGTGAGACTTTCAGCGCTAACAACGAAATAACGGGGCCAATCAAACGCCCCACACTCAACCCGATGCTGACGGAAGTGATGGCTTGCAACCGATGTTGCTCACCACACAACACTATCGCCCAGTGCTGGCTAGCGGGTACCATCCCCGAGACAGTACAACCGTAAATCACGCGTGCCACTGCTAGCCCTATCAAGCACAGCGTTGAGATTGAAGCGTAATCTCGACTGGCCATAGCAAATAGAGCGAGTAAAGAGAAGCTCACCGCCATTCCAGCAAGAGCCTGGATCACCACATGTTTAGGGCCATGTTTGTCGCTAATCCGCCCCCAAAATGGTGCAGATGGCAGAAATAAAAAGCTACCGAGTGCGATCAAAATAGACCAAGTGGGAAGGTCAAACGCCGATTGTTCGACCAAAAAGGGCAGTGAAACCAAAAGTCCGTTTTGACCAATCCCCATTAACGCTGCTGCCAAACCAATCACACCCAAATGGTAAGACTGTTTTTTCAAAATAAACATAGTGATAGCCGCTGTTGTTGAGCCGTGTTAGACCATCAAGGTTACGGTCTAACAACAAGAATGATGACAATAAAAACAATTATCATTTGTAATTTGATGTGTTACCATAACTTGTCCATAACCAATAAATCAACTTTCTATTACATTATGTTTCGACTTGTCGACGCCTCATTTAGCATTGATGAGAAGCCTATTCTCTCAACCACTAATCTGACTTTCGAGCCTGGCAAGGTCACGACTCTACTCGGTCATAACGGCTGTGGTAAATCTACCCTCATAAAACTGCTCAGCAGACAAAACAAGCCCACTTCAGGTCATGTTTTCTATGGTAACCAGCCTGTCCATGACCTGAATAATATCGAGTTTGCTCACCAAGTGGCTTATTTGCCCCAACACCCACCACTGACTGCTGGGGTTACGGTGCGCGAGTTAGTTTGTTTTGGCCGCTACCCGTGGAAAGGGGCTTTGGGTCGTTACGATGCGCGAGATTACGCCATTGTGGATGAAGCGATTACCAAAGTGGGTTTGAGTGAATTTTCCGATCGTTTTGTGGCCACCCTCTCAGGCGGAGAAAGGCAGCGAGCTTGGGTTGCCATGTTACTCGCCCAGCAAAGTAAAACCCTCTTGCTTGATGAGCCTACCTCAGCCCTTGATGTAGCGCATCAACATGAGTTATTAGCCCTGATCCGCGAACTGAACCAAAGCTTAGCGCTCACGGTGATCATGGTGCTCCACGATGTGAATATGGCCACCAAGTTCAGTGATCATCTTATCGCTCTTCATTCCGGCCGAGTCATCGCACAAGGCACACCAGAACAGTTAATGAATCACGATACTTTGATGCAAATCTATGGCATGGAACTGGCGCTCTTTCCTCACCCACGCACAGGGCAAGCCATTAGCTATATCCCTTAAATCACAGACAAAAGGATCCTGTTGTGAAGACGTTTATCACCCTGCTGGTTTCCATGTTGGCAGTTCATGCATACGCCTTAGATATTCAACATGAGATGGGCAGCGCATCTTTCTCAGCGCCACCAAAGAAAGTGGTCGCGCTTGATTGGACGTTAGCCGAAACCGTGCTCAGTTTAGGTGTGGCGCTACAAGGTGTAGCGGATGCCAAAGGCTATCAAGAATGGGTGGTTGAGCCTGCACTGAATCCCACCGTAACTGATGTCGGTTCAAGACGTGAACCCAATATCGAACTACTGAGTGAACTCAAACCCGATGTCATTTTGATGAGTCAGCAGATGGCTGCCGCTTATGAGTCCCTCAATAAAATCGCGCCTGTGGTGGTTCTAACTCTCTACAATGAACAAAAACAGCCGCTTAAGGCAGCCGAGTCCATCACTCGTTCTTTAGGCCAATTGTTTGGTAAAGAGCAGCAAGCAGAGCAAGTGATTGCGCAAACTCAAGCCAAGCTGACTGCTAATGGCGAGAAAATTCGTGCACAATCCTCAGTTCACAAAAATCTACTCTTTGTGCGTTTTATTAACGACAAAACCTTGCGCATACATGGTCAAGGCTCACTTGCTAGTGCCACTATCTCTGCCATGGGACTCAAAAATAGCTGGCAAGATCAGACCAATATATGGGGCTTTACCACCACGGGCTTAGAAAAACTCGCCGAGCATCAACAAAGTAATGTGATGCTGTTTGGCCCACTCAAACCACAAGATCGCCAAGTGCTACAAACGTCTCCGCTATGGCAGGTCATGGCGTTTACGCGCGAAAATGCTGTCTATGAGCTTCCTCCTATCTGGACCTTTGGTGGCCTTATTGCCGCGCAGCGTTTTAGTGACCACATCACAGAGCTGTTAGCCACACAATGATCAATACTGTGAGCCTTCCCCACCCCAACAAAATGAAACTCTCAACAAACACTCTGCTCTTAGTTGGGGTTTTCTGTCTGATTGCCGTTTTGCTGCAGACGACAGCACCTTATTCGCAAGGTATTAGTCTCATTTGGGATACCGTGTGGCACTTTGACCAGAGCAATTATCAGCATGTGATCACCTACCTGACTTATCTGCCGCGGCTTTGTGTTGCGCTGCTGTGTGGCTTTGCCCTCGCAGTAGCAGGTTGTGTCATGCAGTTTGTACTGCGTAACCCGATAGCATCACCAACCACGCTGGGTGTGGCCACGGGGGCAGAACTCGGCATGGTGTTGAGTTTGCTGCTTCCAACGGGGTTGGCGATACCTAACTTTATCCCTGCCTTTTTAGGTGGCTGCTTCGCCACTGGGCTGGTGTTTTTGCTCAGTGCCAGCCGTGGTTTTGCTCCACTGCACATGATCTTAGCGGGCATGGTAGTTAGCCTCTTCTTTGGCTCACTCAATACCATGCTGCTGATGCTGCACGAGCAAAAGCTCACCAGTATTTTTGTTTGGGGAGCGGGCGCGTTAAACCAAAATGGTTGGAATAGTACCTATGTCCTGCTGCCTTTAATCGCTCTCCCGACCTTGCTATTACTGATGCTGCAACGCCCACTGTCCGCGTTGCAATTTGGGGATGGAGTGGCTTCGTCTTTGGGAGTCAACATCAAGCAGACCAAACTACTCTGTCTTGGGTTGGCAATATTCATTACTGCGGCCGTGGTCAGTGAAGTGGGCTTGATCGGTTTTATTGGCATCGTTGCTCCAGCCATCGCACGATTGCTCGGCATCCGACAACTCACCGCCCAATTGCTGAGTAGTGGCGTGATTGGCGCACTGATGCTGTTGGTTGTCGATTTAGCCATTCAACCCTTCTCTGGTGTGGGGGGAGAACTGCTGCCCACTGGCGCGATGACGGCCTTACTCGGTGCACCTTTCCTGTTGTGGCTACTACAACGCACTAAACTTCTTTCCGAGCTTCGCGCTCGCGAAGAGCCAATTGAGCATTATCGAAAAGTCAGTGCCACGCGAGTTTTCTTCATTATGCTTGGCCTACTTAGCATAGTAACCCTATGCGCGTTAGTGTTCGGGCAAGGGCAAGCGGGCTGGAGCCTAGCTCTTAATCCAACGCTGTTGGAGCTTCGCGCTCCTCGTGTGCTCACCGCACTCCTTGCGGGAGTTGGACTGGCCTTAGCGGGAACCCTCATTCAACGCCTATCCAATAATCCTATGGCAAGCCCAGAAGTGCTTGGGCTGAGCTCCGGAGCCGCACTGGCGATTGTGCTCGGCAGCACTTTCGGTATCGCGATTGAACGTGATGAACAGATGCTGTTAGGGACATTAGGCGCGCTAACCGTCACTTCTTTGATTTGGCTTATCGGGCGCAAACACAATTTTGCACCAAGCCAAACCTTATTGACGGGGATAGCCTTGAGCGCGGGGCTGGATGCTCTGCTGCGTGTTGTGATGAGCTCAGGACATGACAACGCCACGGCGCTGCTCACTTGGCTTTCGGGTTCCACCTATCTGGTTGCCACCACCGATATCTATTTACTGGCGATAGGCGTTGGGCTCGTTGCTAGCGTGGCACTATTGCTCGAACGATGGGTTGCAATTATCGAGTTGGGCGAAGTGACCGCCCAAAGCCTAGGCATGAACGCCACTCGAGTTCGCTTAGTCTTGCTGTTACTTGTTGCTTCCCTCACCACACTCTGCACCATAGTGATTGGCCCTTTAAGTTTTATCGGCTTACTGGCACCCCATATGGCACGTTCGCTACACCAATACCAACCGCGTGCACAAATGCTTACCGCCGCTTTGCTCGGCGCAATTGTCATGGTGCTGGCGGATTGGATTGGACGTAATCTCTGGTTCCCTTGGCAATTCCCGGCGGGCCTGCTCGCTTCACTCATCGGTGGTGGTTACTTCCTGTATCTGATGAGGCGTTAACCGTATGCAATCTTCTAGAAGGCTACGCTGTTAGCCTTCTCTGCTATTTCCTCATCGCCCGCCTCCTCAATACACTTCTAACGAACTGATTTCATTGTTCAATTACTTTTTTATCAAATTTTTTGCACAAATTTGCAAAAACATATTGATCATGCAAATGATAATAATTAGCATTACATAACATTTTGATCAATAAACGGCGAGAGACGGAATGCATCGCAATAACGAGCGGATTAACCTCGAAAAATCAAATAATTGGACTAACACAAATGAGCCTTCAATCGCGTGTTTCCTCAATTCATTAGCCCGTGAAAGCCAATCAGTACAGCTGTTGTATGGGGAGGATGGTAAACCGGTTTATCGGATCCCTCTGGCAAACTCAGACGCCATCACTATCCCTCTCAGTTATTTTTCCTCTCTAGGGAGTCATGAATATTACCTACCTGCTCTTTTGCAGACGCAAGACGGTGTGAAAACACTGAGTGTCGAGCAGCTGATTGAACACATAGTGAACGAACCTGCACTTGTTGGCATGGTCAGTGAAGCGCAAAAAGCCATTTTCACTAAACGAGTTCTAGAAAGTCATCGCAACACTTTGCAGGCCGTTGAGCACTCTCCCTATCAACAGCAGTTATTTACCGAACAACTGGATTTTAAAACTGCAGAACAGGGGTTATTGATCGGCCACTCTTTCCACCCTGCCCCCAAAAGCCGTGAACAATTTAGTTTGAGTGATGCCAAGCTCTACTCACCTGAACTCGGTGGTCAATTCAAACTCTTCTGGCTTAGCGTCGAACAATCACTTCTCACTAGCGGTAGCTCTGCTGGCGTTGATTTCAACCAACGATTTGCAGCACTTATCGCACATGAGCCTGCATTAGTTGACGCTTTGCAGAATGCGCAGCAACAAGGTCATGGGCTGCTTCCCGTACATCCATGGCAATGGCATGTCATGGCGGAGAACCCATCGATTAAAGGCTACATCGCCACCAAGCAAATCAAGAATCTAGGCCAACTCGGTGCAACTTGGTATCCAACCTCGTCCACGCGATCACTTTACGCGCCGGGTTTGCCTTACATGCTCAAGTTCTCGCTCAGCGTCAAACTCACCAATTCCATCCGTAACCTGTCACTAAAAGAAGTGATTCGCGGAACACGACTTAATGATCTGTTCCAGCATCCACAACTGGCACAACAGCTCGGTAATGGACAAGGTTTCCAGTTGATGCAAGAACCTGCCTATATCGGGCTGAAAGATCTCAACGGCAAAATCATTGACGAGAGTCTTGTGGCATTTCGAGACAATCCATTGATGGATAATCCAGCAGAAGAAGCCGTGGTATTGGCAACGCTCACTCAACAAAACCCATATGGTGGCAGTAGCCTTGTGGCGGCACGCATTCAGCATTACGCCACCCAACATCATCTTTCGGCTAGCCAAGCAGCCAACCTGTGGTTTGATGCTTATTGCCGCCATGCTGTTGTGCCTTTGTTCCATTTGCAGGCCAATTTGGGGATTGTATTTTTAGCCCACCAGCAAAATATCGTCATGCAGTTAGAGCAAGGCTTCCCAGTGGGTATGTACTATCGCGACTGCCAAGGTACGGGCTATACCGATTTGGCGTTTAAGCTGTTTGGCGAACAACTTGGCGATCAAAAAGAAGCGCTCGAAAACTACTGGAACCAAGACAAAGTACGCCGCTACTTCGCTTACTACCTCATCATCAACTCCACCTTCAATCTGATCTCGGCCATTTGCGCCAATTTGGATGTGGAAGAGAGTGAGCTCATCGAGATTCTGTACCACAACCTCAACGCGCTGCTGCAAAGCGGGGTGAAAGATGATCTCTGCCTGCGCTATGTACTGACCAGTGAGGCGCTGTGCTGTAAAGGTAACTTTTTCTGTTACTTACAAAACTTTAATGAAAACTCCATTCCCGATCCGGCTGTGATCTATTTCGATTTACCTAACCCTCTAGCTCGTATTGAGGAAATTGCTCATGTCTAAGTTCAATACCTTTATTTTTAGCACCGATCCACAGCCGATTATTGAGTTAACCCTACAGGCTAGCGATCTAATATGCTCTGACATCACACCACAGCTAATACGCGAAATGGATCTGCTGTTTAGCCAAGATAAACAGATTGATGCGCTGAAAGTGGTGGCTCGTGACCCTGAGATTCAAACCTGGATTGAGCAACTCTTACCTTTGATTGACCAAAAGGTATCTCGCTGCGTTTTTTACCAATTGCCACTCGCTTGGCACCAACACAAACCGTCAAGCAGTTTCCCACTGCAGCTTATTCAGTCCAACAACCAATTCCGCCATCACCCTTTACGTCCGCCTATGCCGCAAGGCCAGGTGTACCAAAGATATGATGTTGATGCCGAGCTGAACGTCAGTTTCCGAGTGATTGAGCTGGATAAAGATCTGCAACGCTTCACACGCTGGATGAACGACCCTCGCGTGGCGCATTTTTGGGAACAAGCATGGAGTGAAGAAAAACTCGCCGAATTTCTTGAGCAGCGCCTCGCTGATCCACACATCATTCCGCTGATTGGCGAATTTAACGGTGAACCATTTGGTTATGTGGAAGCCTATTGGGTTGCCGAAGATCGACTCAGCCCGTACTACGCGGTAGAGAATTATGACCGTGGTATCCATTTGCTCGTTGGCGAGCAAGCCTTCCGCGGCCCTAAATTTTTCAACGCTTGGATGCGCGCCATCAGCCACTACTTGTTTATTGACGATGTTCGCACCAACCGCGTTGTGCTTGAGCCTCGTTCTGACAATGAACGCTTATTTAATCGCATCTTGCCACTGGGTTACCGCAAGTGTTTTGAGTTCAACTTCCCCCATAAACGCTCGGCATTGTTGATGCTGACCCGTGAGCAATTTTTTGCGGAGCGGTGGTAATGGAACAGTTAGCGCTACATCGTTACTGGGCAGTCGCCAATCAGAAGATGGTGGGCAAAATCCTCAGTGAGTTCGCTTACGAGCAAGCGTTTCAATTTGAGCCAACCGCACAGGATTATCAGCTCAACTTAGACAATGGCACGCGTTATTGCTTTGCTGGCGAAGAGAATATTTGGGGGCAGGTCATGATTGACCCAACTTCCATTACTCGCCATGCCGACATCGAGACGGAGCAGCCGATTTCTGCGGCGCTATTGATGCGCGATCTGCAACCTCTGCTCAAGATGCCGGATGACGCTTTCGCCGAACATCTCGAAGATCTCAATGCCACCTTACTCGGTGATTGCAAGCTGATGCAGCGCAAGCAAGCCATGACGGCGCGAGATCTGGCCATGCTGCCATGCGAGCAACAGCAAACCTACTTTGATGGGCATCCGAAATTTGTGTTCAACAAAGGCCGCCGCGGTTGGGGCAGTGATGATTTAAAGCGGTATGCACCAGAAGCGGAACGCGCTTTCCAACTGGGTTGGGTCGCGGTTCATCACTCGATTTTGCAGCTCGCCACCAACGATGAAGTCACATGGCAAGCCTTACTGCAAAGCGCCATCACGCCCGATGAAATCAAGCAGATGGACAGTTTGTTGGCTTCCTATCAGCTTGAACTGCATGATTATCGTTATGTTCCGGTTCATCCTTGGCAGTGGAGCAATAAACTGGCCCTGCTGTTTGTACGTGAAATCGCGACTAAGCAGTTAGTATATTTAGGTGAGTTTGGTGATCACTTCTTGCCTCAACTGTCACTGCGTACCTTAAGCAATGTCACTCGTCCTGCGAGTTACGACATCAAATTGCCGCTCACGGTAATGAACACCTCCTGCTACCGAGGGATTCCGGGGCGCTACATTTTGGCCGGCCCTACGGCTTCTGACTGGATCGATCAGGTCTTTAAATCTGATCCCCTGCTGATCGCAAAACAGGCCGAAGTGTTGCAAGAACCCGCAGCCGCCTTCGCCGCCCAAGCGGACTACGCTCTGCTGCCTAATGCTCCATACCGCTACCACGAACTGCTCGGTGTGATTTGGCGTGAATCGGCGGCTTCCAAATTAAAAGCCGGTGAACGCGCCATCTTAATGGCGGCGCTGATGGAAAGTGACAATCAAGGTCAACCGCTGATTGCGGAATACGTCCAAGCCTCAGGGTTAACCCTCGAAGCTTGGCTCAGCAAACTGTTTGATGCGGTGGTCATCCCCTATTACCACCTGCTGTGTAAATACGGTGTCTCGCTGATTGCGCATGGGCAGAATGTCACTTTAGTGCTGGAAGACCACGCCCCGAAACGCATTCTGCTCAAGGATTTCCAAGGCGATATGCGCTTAGTCAGCAGCGACTATCCAGAACAAGCATCACTGGCTGACAGCGTGAAAAAAGTCACTGTTCGCTTGCCCGAGCACCTGATTATTCATGATTTACAAACCGGACATTTTGTTACCACGTTGCGCTTTATTTCGCCCTTAGTGGCTAAATTAGGCTTCTCCGAGCCGCAGTTTTACCGCCTGCTCGGGGAGCAGCTACAAGCTTACATGGCCGCCCATCAAGAGTACCAACCAAGGTTTGAACAATTTGATCTGTTTAAGCCGAGAATTTTACGCATCGGACTGAACTTAGCCAAATTTCGCCATAACACCGATGCCAGCGCATCAAGAATGCTGCCGGACATGGATGACATGCTCGACAACCCATTGACCAAAGCACTGGAATACCAAGGCTAATTAACCGCATAACTCTCATTTTAATGTTAACGAAGCCTAGATGATTAAAAAAAGGATTGCTCATATGGAACACACTAACAACGCCAAACTTGATTTCGCCGGCATCGGCGTAGGCCCTTTCAACCTTAGCATTGCTGCTTTGTTGGCCGATAAAGCGCAAATTTCCGCACGCTTCTTTGAAAGCCGTGACCATTTTTCTTGGCACCCAGGGTTACTGCTTGATAACACCCACATGCAAACCATGTTTTTGAAGGACTTGGTGAGCGCGGTGCATCCAGAAAGTCGCTACTCCTTCATCTCTTATCTGGTGAAGAACAAAAAGTTTTACCGTTTCTTGTCCGCTGAGCTCAAATGCATCAGCCGTCACGAGTTTTCGGACTACCTCGCTTGGGTAGCTCATCAGTTGGATAACGTTCAGTTTTCAACCCGAGTTGAACAGGTGGAATACACAGGCAACGCGTTTACGCTGCACACTAATCAAGGCACCTACCAAGCGAAAAATCTCTGCATCGGCACAGGCAAGGTTCCTTCCGTACCTGAATGCGCCAAAGCACACCTTGGTGATCGAGTATTCCACGCCGCAGACGTGGGGCTGCAAGAGCGAAACCTCACGGGTAAACGTGTGCTGATCATCGGTGGCGGGCAAAGCGGCGCAGATATTTTCATTAACGCTTTGCAGCAGAAATGGGGCAAACCCAAGTCACTCGACTGGTTGTCTCGCCGCGCCAACTATCAGCCGCTCGATGAAGCCGCGTTTACCAATGAATTTTTCGCGCCCGATTACGTGGATGCTTTCGTTCATTTGTCGCCGAGCATCAAATGTAAAGAGGTGGCAAACCAGAAACTGACCTCGGATGGCGTAACACAAAAAGCCTTGTTAACCATTTACCAAGAGCTTTACCACCGATTCGATGTGCTCAAAGAAGACAAATGGGTAAGGCTGCTACCACACCGCACCTTAACTCAAATGAGTGCACAAGGCAGTGCGTTCAAGCTGACCGCCAGCAATGCACTGGGGCAGTGTTTAGAAACGTACGAAGCAGACATCGTCATTTTAGCGACGGGCTTTGAAGCACCCTATCCCGCTTGTTTGAACACCATTCTACCGCTGCTCGATCTTGATGAGCACAACCGTTACCAAATGACGCCTGACTTTGAGCTGAAGTGGGAGGGACAACAACGTAACAAGATCTTCGCCGTGAATGCCGGGATGCATAGCCACGGGATTGCCGAGCCACAACTTAGCCTAATGGCGTGGCGCAGCGCCCGCATCATCAATCGCCTTGCGGGGCAACCTCTTTTCGATGTTGATGCAGGCAAAGGAATGATTGATTGGTTATCCCCTAGCGCCATAGCGAAGAAGTTGGTTGCTTAAACACATTTTTTGCTAGTCGCCTCACAGCGAGTGGCATTTCAATCAGCCCAAAGCGCCGCAACGGCGAGCTGCGGGCTTATTTTTACCTACGTATAGAGAAAAAAATGAAAGCTAAAAAAGGAAATTTGCTCAAGTCTACCCCTCTGTCACTGTCAGCGGCTGCGATTGCCGTCACCAGTGCCCTCCTTACCACTCCTGTGGTTGCAGAAGAGCAGACCATGTTTGACGAAATGGTGGTGGTTTCAAGCCGCACCCCGAAAGCGATCAGTGATATCCCTGGAACGGTTTGGTACATCGATTCAGAGCAGATTGAGCAAGAATATCGTGGTGGTAAAACGCTAGGCGAGATCCTCGCATCCGCGATTCCATCACTGGATGTCAGCTCAGGCGCACGGACCAACTACGGCCAAAATCTGCGTGGACGAAAAATGCTGGTGATGATCGATGGCGTATCCCTCGAATCTTCGCGTCAAATCAGTCGCCATATGGACTCTATCGACCCGTTTAACATTGAACGTATCGAAGTGCTTTCTGGTGCCACCTCTATCTACGGTGCGGGCGCATCGGGCGGTGTCATCAACATCATCACCAAGAAAGCGACAAGCCAAGAACTCGAATTGGAATCTTACGTCGGCGCAACGTCTGGTTTTAATTCTAGCGAAGATGTTGACTACAAAGTCGGCCAATCCATCTCAGGCGGCAACGATAAAGTTCAAGCTCGCGCTTCTGTGGTGTACACCGAAACCCAAGGTTTCTTTGATGCCAACGGCGATATCGTCACACCCGACATTTCACAAGGATCTCTACAATTCAACCAAACCGTTGATTTGATGACGACTGTGGGTGTGAATATTTCTGAAACCCAAAAACTCAACCTGTTGGCGCAATACTATGATAGCCAGCAAGATTCCCCTTACGGCCTTTACATCGTTAATAACAAGTTTGTGGATGTGAGAAACGGCTTTGACTCAGACCGCGAACACGGCACGGAACGTATGATGCTGAGTGCGTCTTACGTCAATGATGAGTTCTTGAATCACCAACTGATTGCAGAAGCCTCCTACCGTAAAGAAGATCAAACTTATACCCCTTACTACCAGTCTTCTGGCCAGCAGATCACGGATGTCATCTCACTCAAGGCCGCTCTGGCAAAGAATTTTGACAAACTGAATCTGGTGTATGGGATTGATGCTTATCAAGATCAGTTAGACAGCAACCAAGCCCTGTATGACAAAACCATCGCCAACAACTCAGGAAACCTCATCAACCGTACTTACGCGCAAGTGGGCCGTTACCCAGGGATTAAAGTAGGTTCTGTCGCCGGCTTTGTTCAAGCAGGTTACGACATCACTGACGACTGGTCAGTGGAAGGAGGTTTCCGTTACCAACACATGGTCAATAAAATTGATGACTTCGTAGGCTACCAGCAGCAGAAAAACATTGCTGAAGGTAAAGGGACTTCTGCCGATGCCGTACCGGGAGGAGAAACTGACTACAACGTGGGTCTGTTCAACTTAGGCACGCTATATCATCTCAATAATGACTCGCAAGTGTGGGCTAACTTCTCACAAGGTTTCGATCTGGCTGACCCTGCGAAATACTACGGCCAAGGCAACTATAAACTGGTCGGCAGCCATTGGACGTTGCAAGACAGCATCAATGTCGACAGCTCTAAGATGTCAGGCATTAAAACCAACAGCTTTGAGCTAGGTTATCGCTTAGAGAAAGACAGCCTCAACCTGCAAACTGCAGCCTACTATTCCACCTCGGATAAATCCGTTTCTTACAACAAGAAAACTTTATTGATTGAAGAAGTGGAAGATAAGAAACGCGTTTACGGCCTTGAGGCTATGGCGTCTTACTGGGTACACACCAACGTTCAATTGGGTGCATCAGGCCACTACGTGGTCTCGAAAGTCAAAGGCGATAAAGGCTGGGAAGATATGACTGCCGGCGAAGCCAGCACATCAAAAGCCAGTGCTTGGGCGGGTTGGTATGATGTGGATCTGGCGGTTAAGTTACAGAGCCAAACCATGTTTGACTACAAAGATAGCGCACAAAACAAATTGGACGGTTATACCATCTTTGACTTAGTCGGTAGCTATCAATTGCCAGTGGGCAGTCTCGGTTTTGGTGTACTCAACCTGTTTGACCACGACTACACCACCATTTGGGGTCAACGTGCGCAGATCGTTTATTCTGCTCACTACGATGCTGCGGCGTATGACTACAAAGGCCGTGGCCGTACTTATACCCTAAACTACCAAGTAAAATTCTAATTCAAGCGGCAGTCACTCCATTGAGGAGTGGCTGCTACTTTGTTTTCTCAATTCTTCTGTGCTGTATCCGGCTTATTCTCAATACATTGGATAGTCACCATCCTGCTATTCCACTCTTGGTGTTATGCGCAAGAGTGTGGCTCACACCAGCAAAATAAAACCGCAGAAATGAAAAAGCGCCAGCAAGAATTCACTTGCTGGCGCTTAGAATAATGGCACGCCCTACAGGATTCGAACCTGTGACCACATGCTTAGAAGGCACGTGCTCTATCCAACTGAGCTAAGGGCGCGCTACAGGGTCAGGATTATACGAGTTAAACGGGCTAGATCAACGCCTTTGTCTAACTTTCTGTTTCGAATGAGCAATATTTTACCGATCTCATCTCAACTGCCGAAAAACAGAACAAAGCAAACGTTTGCCTGTGGATGTTATCAAAAATATCTGCGACAATGCGCGCAAAAATTTTCGCTCCAAACCTGTAAGGAAAGTCATGACTGCTCAAAATATTGATGGAACGCTGATTTCGCAAACGGTGCGCTCAGAAGTGGCAGCCCGTGTTAAAGCTCGTGTTCAAGCTGGGTTACGAGCCCCAGGACTAGCGGTTGTGTTGGTGGGCGAAGATCCTGCTTCACAAGTGTATGTCGGCAGTAAACGCCGTGCCTGTGAAGAAGTCGGGTTTGTCTCCAAATCTTTCGATTTACCGGCCACCGCTAGCGAAGAAGCTTTGCTGTCACTGGTTGAAGAACTCAATAACGATCCGCAAATCGATGGTATTTTGGTACAACTGCCGTTACCTGCGGGTATGGATACCACCAAAGTGTTGGAAAGCATTCACCCAGAGAAAGATGTGGATGGCTTCCACCCTTACAACGTCGGCCGTTTGGCGCAGCGCATTCCTAAACTGCGCTCTTGCACGCCCAAAGGCATCATTACTCTGCTTGAGCGTTATAACATTCCACTGCGCGGTAAACATGCGGTGATTGTAGGTGCCTCCAACATTGTCGGTCGCCCTATGACGTTAGAGCTACTACTAGCAGGTTGCACCACTACCACTTGCCACCGCTTTACTCAAGACCTCGAAGGCCATGTTCGCCAAGCGGATATCTTGGTGGTCGCGGTGGGTAAACCTAACTTTATTCCGGGTGCATGGATTAAAGAAGGCGCGATTGTGGTCGATGTCGGCATTAACCGCTTAGATACTGGCAAGCTGGTTGGCGATGTGGAATAC
Source organism: Vibrio mimicus (assembly GCF_019048845.1). Lineage (NCBI taxonomy): Bacteria > Pseudomonadati > Pseudomonadota > Gammaproteobacteria > Vibrionales > Vibrionaceae > Vibrio > Vibrio mimicus. The sequence goes on along the minus strand of NZ_CP077426.1, from coordinate 1,085,384 downwards.
GATGTTGCCCGCACGCGTGCAAGTTTTATCACACCAGTACCCGGTGGTGTGGGACCTATGACCGTCGCAAGCTTGATTGAAAACACCATGATGGCGTGTGAGCAGTTCCATACTCAAGTTTAAGCCGTCTCCGCTTCAGCGATAGAAATGTTCAAAAAGCAGAGGTCAACCCAAATATGGATTGACCTCTGTTGTTCTTTTCGGCACTCATGTTTCCCCACAGAATCATCATCGAACAGCACAAAAGTTAAAGATCATTCATCAGCTGTTCTAATTCATCCGTTGCGTCTTCAATAAGGTGGCTCAGCTCACTCGCATCCGGCTCAGCCAATGTTAGCTGCCAAGGTCGCTTTTTGTTGGTGCTGACAATTCGGGTATGCCCTTTCTGCTTTTCAAATTTCACTTGCTCAAACTCTGCGACATGGTGTTGGTGGGTTTCCATCACATCGACACATAGTTTACCTAGTGGATTAACTTCTATATGAGCATGCAGTTGTGGCTTACCCGCCACTCGGTAATGCCTGTGAATAGTAATCATAATATCCCTCCTAGCCTGAGATAGATTGCTTTCACTTTCAGTTTAGAACACTCGATTGAACTTGAAGTGTGAATTGCTCACCAAGTTCCACACTCTCTTTTTAATTGTTTGAAATGTTCAGGATTCGTTTGAGGACTGACCAGCTAATGCCACCACCTGTACCAACAGCAGATTGTTCCGCTATCGGTAACTTTGGGTTCTGATTTTGTTATCTAGTCAACACCTACCCGTTCTACCAATAATCGCATAGAGACCGAACAAGAGATGCTCAATAGGGAGAACGCTAAAATGCTATATAAAATCACCATGTTAGAACCCTTTGGGGTTCTCGTTGAGCCAGTAAAAAAGCCGACTCATGTTAATCAATTGGATATTGATGCATTACGCGAGATGTTTAATCGCGAGCAGTTGGTTTTACTGCGTGGCTTTGAAAGTTTCGATCAAGCCGATGATTTTGCCGATTACTGTGAACTCTGGGGAGAAGTGAGTATTTGGCCATTTGGCCGAGTCTTGGACCTAGTGCAGAAAGAAAATCCGGGTGATCACATTTTTGATAGCAGTTATATGCCGATGCACTGGGATGGGATGTATCGCCCACAAGTGCCTGAATACCAAATTTTTCAATGTGTACAAGCCCCTTTATCTGGCCATGGTGGCCGAACCACCTTTAGCCATACCATGTTGGCCTTAAAGCATACCCCCATCCAAGAGGTGGAACGCTGGATGCAAGTGACCGGACACTACCAACGCCAAATGGAGTTTTATCACAGCAAAACCGTATCACCGATTGTGATGCCTCACCCATATAAAGACTATCTTGTGATCCGTTACAACGAGCCACACTTTGAAGAGAATGGGGACCTGCTCAACCCACCGGATGTTTCGCTGTCCGGCATCGCACCTCAACAAGCCACTGAATTTCACAAGAGTTTACGCCGCGCATTGTATGACCCTCGTAACTTTTATGCTCACGAGTGGCAAACCGGTGACATTGTGATTACTGACAATTTTTCACTGTTACATGGACGTGAAGCGTTTACCTCTCATACCCCACGCCATATCCGCCGTGTACAAGTTTTAAGTACGCCGGCTTATAACAACCCAAGTTTGGAGTCTTACCAATGCCCACAAAAGTAACCGACATCGTCATTATTGGCGCCGGCCCAGTAGGGTTAATGTGTGCCTACTTAGCTCAGCAGTGTGGACTAAGCACCATAACCATCGATAAATCCGCACACCCTTTACAAGTTGGCCGAGCCGATGCCTTGAATGCACGAACCTTACAATTGTTGGAGGTCGCCAAGCTTTTTGATGAGCTTTACCCACTTGGTAAACCTTGTAATACCAGCTCAGTTTGGGCAGATGGACACTTTGTTTCTCGCCAATCATCGTGGTGGGAAGCGTTAGAAGGGTGCCTACATAAACACTTTTTGATGTTAGGCCAATCCTTTGTTGAACAATCACTAGACGATAAATTGACAGCAATGGCCACACCGGTATGGCGTAACACCGCTGTTGAGAATATTGAATTAACACCAACGGGGTGTGTTACTACTCTCACTAACGGTGAAGTCATCCCATCTCGTTTTGTGATCGGTGCCGATGGCTCGCAATCCTTTGTACGCAGTCACTTTGAGGTTCCTTTCCATATTGTGCGGCCAGAGATCATCTGGGCGGTGATCGATGGCGTAATTGAGAGCGACTTCCCTAAAGTGCCTGAAATTATCGTATTCCAAGCTGAAACCTCCGATGTGGCGTGGATTCCACGCGAAGGCAATATTGATCGATTCTATGTGCGGATGGATACCCATGATTTCACACAAGAAGAGGCGATTGCCAAAATCAATCGGGCGATGGCTCCTCACCGTTTACACTTCTCCGACATTGTATGGTTTTCACAATTTGCCGTGAAAGAATCCGTAGCCGAACAATATAGCTTGGAGAACAAGGTGTTCTTAGCGGGCGATGCTTGCCACGTTCACTCCGTTAATGGTGGACAAGGGCTCAATACAGGCGTAGCTGATGCTTTTAACCTGATTTGGAAACTCAGCATGTATGTGCAAGGCCACGCTACAAGCTCACTACTACAGAGCTATCAAGCCGAGCGCCAACCAGTAGCACAAAGTGTAATTGAAAGTTCAGGCGAGCTTGTACGCTCCACCAAGTTTTCTGCGACCAATACTCATGCTCAAGATTACGTCAAAATCGTAGAAAAACGCTCCGGCAACATCACAGGAATGGGCATACGCTATGGTGAAGAAGGGCCAATTGGCACCCGTGTTTGGGATTTTCCAATCAAGAGTGATGAACAGGCAACACGCCTATATACCTTACTCAACTACTCAAACTGGAGCCTGCTGCTGTTTAGCGATACTGAACGTCATATCGCTGTTCCCGATTTTATAAAAGTCATTCGAGTAGGCTCACAGCCACACGTTGCTCAATATTGGGCGGAGCAAACACCTTATGCGTATCAAGCGGTATTGGTACGCCCTGATGCGTATATTGCACTCATCACTCCACTGGATGAAATCGAAACACAATTAGCACGCTTTATTGAATCACTTCGATAACTCAGCCATCACCAAGGCCAGCCGCAAGGCTGGCTTTTATCCTGACCACTCACTGCGCTCGCAACGATTCCACTAAATAATCGATAAACAATCGCACTCGTGGCGGCAAATTTTTACGGCTTGGATAAAGAATGTTCATGGTCGTGCTGATTTGATAAAAATCAGGGAAAAGCCTTACCAACGCAGGCCCCGGCACTTTATTGATCAGGAAATGGGCAATCGCGCCGATCCCCAATCCTTGTTGAACCATGGCCATCACGGCAAGAGGAGCGTTGCTTATATGCTGCGGTTCCAGTTTCACGTCATGTCGCTCACCTTCAGGGTTGACGAGTGTCATGGTGTGATTGGGCAAGCAGAGTCGCGTCAGATAGATCCAATCGTGGTGCTGCAAATCCTCAATTTTTTCAAGCGGTGGACTTTTATCTAAATAGCTTTGGCTCGCATAAAGGCCAATTTCAAAAGGGGCGATCACTCTTCCCACCAAAGAAGAAGAAGTGAGCTCCCCCATTCGGATCACAATATCAAGGTTCGATTCAACAAAGTCTTGCAACCCATCCTCCAATTGAAGATCAAACTTTACCTGCGGATACAATTGATAAAACTCTTCCAACAGAGGAGCTAACAAGAATGTACCGACATCGATCGTCGTCCCAATCCGGATTGTGCCGGAAACTTCAGACGCCAGATGGTTGACCGAATACAGCGCTTCCTCTGCCATTCCAAGTAAACCATGGCTGTACTGGTAAAAGGTGCCGCCTTCCGTGGTTAGGCTGACTTTACGAGTGGTACGGTTCAATAAGCGTACATTCAGATTTTTTTCTAACGTGGTTATTTGCTCACTGACCTTGGACTTAGTCATACCAAGCGATTCCCCAGCCGAGGTAAAAGAGCCACACTCAACAACCTTATTGAAGATAGCAATACGCTTAAGTTCATTCAGCATTACTGTTCCTTTATTGGTAACTTTGGGTTCTATTTTTATTGTCTAGTCAATAATCAGAATCATAGAAATAATGTTCCTGTCATTTGGATAAAAACAAACCCCATAGGTTTCACCCAAAATAATAACAATAAAGAAATTATTGTTATTTGTGGCATTAATTCCAATTTCAGAGGCTGTAACTAATGATTCCTGCATCAAAGAAAACCAGACTCATAGCGAGAGCCATTATAGGTAATGCAATCAGCTAAATATTAAATTTATCGCTTATCAAACTTACTAAGTAACCAATTGAAACCAACTTGCTTTACTGGCGAGTTCCCATGTTATTCAACCATGTAATAAATGAGGAAATTTTATGCTCGATGCTGAACAAGAAACTTATGTAGAAAAAACGTCATTTATTCTGCTGAATCAACTCATCGCACAGTGCAATGCTTCCTATGAAGGCTTGGCTCATTTAAAAAGTCAGCTTCGTAATTTCATTCAGAAACAGCAAAAAATTAAATTACTTCTCCCCGCCTTTCCTTGTAAAACCAATAATCTAGATAAAGTTCTTGGTCATACGCCAGATATTGGAGAATATCTCGTTCTAAGAAAATTTGTGCAATGTATTCGAGATATACAGTCCGTTTATGAACCGGGCATAACTTTTTATATATTTTCAGACTATCACACTTTCTCTGATTATATTTCTGTCAACTTAGAACACCATTACGATTATTCCGACAATCTGCGTAAAATGGTCGCAAACATGAACTGCAGTGACTCTTTGAAAATTATGAACTTTGAGCATTTTGATGAATTTAAAGACCTCAAAGACACTGAATATTTTAATGGATTGCGTGAGATGTTTGGTGAACCTGACTATGCCGATAATTTCTCTAAGCTAAAATTAAAGAATAATAAAATGAACCAAACTTATCTTGGTTTGAAGAAATTCATGAATCAGGATCAGAAACATATTTTAGCTCCGCTCTCGTATAAAGAACGCCGCCAACGATTAGCCAAAATTGCTAAAGGAATGATGGTACAGGGTAAAGCTCTAGATAATTTCTTACAGCAAAAGTTTGCCGACTGCATCCGCCTTAGCATTCATGAACATCCAATGATTGGTAAGAAATATTCCCTTTTTCTCTTTAATGAGCGCCAATTCAAAACCCCTTGGCATAGCACGTTACTGTTTGATGCAAGCCGTGGGGAATTCATCGTTGATAGCAAAGAAAACCATTTAAAACGCTCCGGACTTATTGTACCAGTGACCCACGATGGCAAACCTTGGTGTTACCTACAGCTTAACCTTGCCAGTGAACAAAGTATTGCAGCACTGAACCAAATCAAAGCCGAGTTGATGTTGGAAAAATTTGCGCTGAGGTTGGAGTGTTCATCCCCTAACATTTCACTCTCCATGCTAAACCCCAAAGAGCTCAGCCATTTGGTGAGAGAATTTGGTTCGGTGCGTTTACGCGGGTTTTCCACGCTCAGTCATCCTACCGAGTTACAACATTGGTACTTAAACCAACGTTCGGCCATCACTTGGGATTTTGGTGTTACTGTTGAAGGCTTGAAAAGCCGTGCGGTTGATCTTCCTGTTCATTGGGCGCTTTCATGCCCACCGGTATCAATGGATATCGACTCACAACGCTACCAATATGAAGATTTCACACCTCATGAATATGCGGTTTACTGCGCAACCAGTGATGCGAATAATGTCTGGAAAACCGTAGATTCAGCATTGGCTGTTTTAACGTTAGAGGGACAAGAGCGTGAACAGTTACGCCATACTGTGATGCATTATGCCAATTTTACCCCCGAGCATTCAGGCACTGCACGCCACCCCTTAGTTCGCTACTGTTCAACATCGCGCCAAGATGTGCTCCGTTGGCAAGACTTACATCATGAACATGGTTATCAAATTCAGCTCGATGATGTGAATGTCTCAGCGGAACAATCCGCCATCCATCAGCGTCTTAGCATGCTTTGCCACAACCCTAAGGTCTGCGTAGAGCATTCTCTGCAACAGGGAGACTTACTACTCATCAATAACTTAACTACTTTACAGTCCTGCCAAACTGCCCATAAAGATGAGTATTGGCGAATCCACCTACAACCGGAGTCGATCAACTCACCGTGGCAACCACATAACCGAGTCGCCTCACCTGTCTCTGAAACCGCATAGTTGAGACCGCACAGTTTGTTTTTTCAAAAATCCCCTACTGGCATTCCCTTTGCCAATTTGAGTTCGATTCACTACGAATTCATTTGATTGATGTATTTGGGAGGTACTGAGGCAATGGATCGCACAGTTTTCTCCCCTTTTTTTCTCTCTGTATTTCTATGCTTCCCCCTCCCACTTCTCACCAAAATGCTTCGTATCTAGAAAAGAAAACACCCCAGCTAAGCTAGGGTGTGATTAGAAACGCAACGGTTTATTGTGCGTTATTCATTTGAGTGAGCTTATCGCCAATTGGTTTGGAGAAATTAAAGCCGTCATGCTTATCCCAGTTGATTGACCAGGTCATCACGCCTGCATAATTGGGGTAGGCAAAGGCCGGTTTGATGGTGCCGCAACGGGTTCCTTTGGTTAAACAATCCAGTGCATCAAGGATATTTTGGGTTGGAGCTTGACCCGAATTTGCCGAACTTGGACCTGATGGCAAACCAATGGCTACTTGATCATCACGCAATGGTTCAAAGCGTGTCCCGTTGGCTAAGGTGAAGCCTTCAATCAACATTTTTGATTGAGCGACCATCATATCCACTGAGCCTTCTGGTGCCGCGCTCGGTGTGTATGGGTTAGGTAAACCACCGTTGTTGTAGAGCTGAACATGCAGAATATCAAGCGTATCGCGCACTTCGTTAATCACCGGAATGTAAGCGCCCCAAATTCCACTGTAAGCGACCATACCACCTTGCACATAAGGGTGTTCAGGCGCCATAGTGAGGAACATATCACCACCGATATTTTTCTCGATTTGCTTCAATGCTCGGCCTAAGCGCGCTTGAATTTGTGAGCCATGAACAAGGTTTGAACCACTTTCGAGATCCACATCCAACCCATCAAAGCCCCATTCTTTGATCAACGCAGTCAGGCTGCTCACAAAGTTGGCTTCATCTTGATCAGTGTTAAGGGTAATAGTGCCTTCAGCGCCACCTAAGGAAAGGACAAATACTTTACCTTTCGCTTGTAGTGCTTTCATATCTTGCTTGAATTGCGCAGGATCGAGCGCAGGACAACTGCTGTAAATATCACCGGCATACAGGTTGAAATGTACCGTTCCGGTACTGTTGCGATCGTTTTCTGCAAAGGCAATATCAATCACATCCCACGCTTGTGACATATCCGCCAAACGAATTGGGCAACCCGCACCATTGACGAAGTTATGCCAGTAACCGATCAGACGATGTTTCTTCTGCGCTTGCTCTACCACGCTGATTGCGGCAGCGGAAGAGGTCACGCTCGTTCCTGCTGCGTCAGTCGCTTTCGCGGCAACGGTATAGTGACCAATCGCACTTGGCGTCCAACTGTAAGCAAAAGGCTCTGTTGTATCGGTTGCAACTACCGCGCCGTTGACCACAAACTCCACTTTCGCCACATTATTGGTTAGTGACGTAGCATCGGCGGCAATGTTGACCGATTTACCTAGGCCAACGGTTTGGCCGGATGTCGGCGAAGTCAGTGAAACTACCAGATCTTGATCGCTCACCGTCACGCTGACTGCGCTTTCACTGGTGTTACTGTCATTGTCGGTAGCCACTGCTTTTAGGGTTTGATTCCCCGTGGTGGTTGCTAGCCAGTTAACCGCGTAAGGCGCTTGAGTCACCACCCCTAAGCTGTTGTTGCCCGCAAAAAACTCCACTTGCGTGACCGAGCCATCGGCATCACTGGCTTGCGCCGCTACACTGACGGTTGAGCCAGCAAGAATCACTTGGTTCGCCGTTGGGTTGGTTAATGTCACTACAGGTGGCGTTGAACAAGCGCCTAAACCACTCCATGCCTCTTTCCAATAACTCCCAACACCTGGCTCATACGCCCAACCGGAGCTGGAAGAACACCAACCGGCGATATCACAGCGATATTTTTGGTTCTTATTTTGTACCAACTGTCCTGCAGAATACGCGGTTCCCGCCGAATACACAGGTAAACCCGCGCAACCGGCATTCGAGCCACTGCTGACCGTTAAAGTCACTTCTTGGCTCACGGTAGACTGGTTGTCGTTATCAATGGCTTTGGCTTTAAAGGTATGGCTGCCGACAGCGGCATTCCAATTAAACTGGTAAGGCTCAGAGCTATCGGTTACGACAAGTTGACCATCAACATAAAACTCCACGGCAGTAACACTGCCATCACTATCAGCAGCATTAGCGGCCACCGCCAAAACATTCCCCACGGTTAACTGTTCACTGCCCGTTGGGCTAGTCAACGTCACAGTTGGCGGAACTGGGTTACCAGTAGGCGTTACGCTGATATTTACGGTGCTGCTGGTGGTTGCACCTTGGTTATCGGTCGCAATCACGGTCACTGACGTTGCACCCAATGCTGCCGTCCAGTCCACTTGATATGGGGCTTGTTGATCAATCGCAATACGCTGTGTACCGACTAAAAACTCCACTTGAGTGATGCTGCCATCGCTATCTGAGGCACTGGCTTGTAATCCCACCACCGAACCTTGTGGGATCTTGGCGTTATTGAGCGGAGATTGGATGGACACTTGAGGTGGGTTATTCGCCCCTCCGTCACACTGTCCAAGAATTTGCCATGCGTCCCATTGCCCAGAATGGGTTGCGGGATCGTTACCCTGAGTCCAGTAACGCGCTTGGTAAGCGGTGTTGGTTTTTTGAACTTTGTCGCTGCCGACATACACGGTGTTGCTGTCCCACACTGGCACTCCGGCACAGTTATAGGCTTGTGCAGAGTAGCTTACCCCCAAGCTGGCGGTAATCACGGCTGCTAAACAATAGCGCTTCATGTTTCTCTCCTGTATTAGATGATGTCGCTTATAACTAATACTCCAGAGTGGAAGTTTTGCATGCTAATCCTCTGATTAGTTTATATTTCTCGGCACAGTGTCACTGACTAGCACGGAACTCAACATAACTTTCAACGCTTTTTCGGCACGATTCACGAATCCCTCTCCATACAACCTATATCGTATTTATGCTGACAAAGCGGGCATAAAAAAAGCCAGCGATGACGCTGGCTTGTTCTTTATTAAATCAAAATCACAAGGACAAGATGACCCCAGCAATCGATGCGCTCATTAGGTTGGCCAACACCCCAGCACCAATCGCACGGAAACCATACTTAGAGATGAACGCACGACGCTCAGGCACCAAACTTCCCAAACCGCCAATCAAAATCGCCATGGTGGAAATATTCGCAAAGCCACACAGAGCAAAAGTAATGATCGCTTGTGAATGCGCACTCAACTGCTGCTTTACTTCGATGAGTTGAATGAAAGCCACAAACTCGTTCACCACCACTTTATTACCAATCAGCGAACCTGCGGTGATCGCTTCATGCCATGGAATACCAATCAACCAAGCCACTGGAGCGAAAACATACCCCATAATCAGTTCAAAGCTCAGCTCGATGCCAAACCAGCCACCAACCCAGCCTAACAAGCCATTTAGCAGAGCAATCACACTCACGAAGGCGAGCAGAGTCGCCCCCACCGCAACGGCAATTTTAACGCCGGACATGGCACCATCAGCAATCGCCTCAACCACATTAGTCGCTTTAGGCAGATCCAATTCGTCATCCGCCGTCACCACATCGATTTTTTCGGTTTCTGGCAACATGATTTTGGCCATGAGCAGACCGGCAGGCGCCGACATAAATGCCGCAGCGATAAGGTAGTTAAGCTCAACACCCAGCGAGGCATAACCCACCAATGTACCACCAGCAACAGAGGCAAGACCGCCAGTCATCACCGCAAAGAATTGCGAATCGGTCATCTTGTTCAGATACGGTTTAACCACCAACGGCGCTTCAATCATGCCCACGAAAATATTTGCGGTAGCGGAAAGGGATTCCGCACGACCTGTACCAAGCAGTTTTTGTAGGCCGCCACCGATGAGGTTAATCACTTTCGGCATGATGCCTAAATGGTAAAGGCCAGAAATCAGTGCGGAAAAGAAAATGATGATGCCGAGGACATTAATGGCAAACACAAAACCCACACTGCCATTGGCAAGGCCACCAAACACAAAACCAATTCCATCTTGTCCATAGTTGATCAGTTGTGACACTGCGCCTGTCACACTATTCAGTGCATCTTTACCGGCTGGCACGTACAGCACCAGTAATGCGAAGAAAATTTGCAGCAGTAACGCTAACGAGACTGTGCGCAAATTGATATTTTTTCTATTGGTAGAAAATAACCACGCAATCAACAAAATTGCGCCCATACCGAGAAGTGATGACATAACGCCGCCCAAAATGTGAGTAGAACAGGAAAGACGGCGATTTTAGTGAAGGAAATCGTATGCGCAAGGCGCATTTGTTAATCACTCATTACCAAACCAGTGAACAAAACGCACTTTTCTATAACCTTCTGATTTTATTAAGACTAAACGTTTGCTTATGACTTATTTTTTCCATTTGGAAAATATCTTTTTAAAACCAGCAATAATTTCTCCGGCTTTACGCTGAGGTAAAACGGACATAAGGCTGTAATCTGGCGTCCCAGTAACAAGGGGTACCAAGTACCTGCTTGATAAAATCAATAACAGCCGATGTCTTTTTAGGCATATGCTGCCGACTTGGATAAACCGCATAAAACGGCATCTGTTGATCTGCACACCATTCCGGCAACAATTGAATCAGTTGTCCAGTTCGAAACTCATCTCGCAGTAAATAGGTGGCCAAATAGGCTATTCCCCACCCAGCTACGGCGGCATCGCGCACCGCTTCTGCCAAATCGACCGAATAGTTACCGGAGACTTTAACGGTTTGACTTTGCCCATCCCGACTGAATGACCAACGTGTATAATCGCGCTCCCAACTTCGATAAATCAAACAGTTATGATCCATCAGCTCCACTGGTTGAGTCGGAGTGCCATGACGCAGTAAATATTCTGCTGATGCAGCCACCACAAAACGACAATCTGCAATGCGTTGCGCCACATAGCCTTCCGGCAGTTGCTCGTTACTGGTGATCCACAAATCGAGCCCTTCTTTAAGCATATCGACTTTATGATCAAACAGATGCACTTCGACTCTAAGATCGGGGTACTGCTGGCGAAGTTGTTCTAAGGCAGGTAACACATGCAAAGTACCGAACGATTGCGATAAACCAAGCCGGAGCAGGCCTGCCACCTCATCACGCTGATCTTCCATTTCACTTTGCGCGTTAGTCACTATCGTGAGCAGCTCACTACACTGGGAATAGAACAAATTGCCAGCATCAGTCAAAGTAAAACTGCGCGTGGTGCGCTGCACCAGTTTTACCCCAAGTGACGCTTCTAATGCGGCGAGCTGTTTACTGACATGGGAAACCGACACTCCTAACGCATGCGCAGCAGCAGTAAAACTTTGATGTTGGATTAACACCGCAAATAAAGCCATCTGACTGGCACGTTCAGCAAGCAAGCTCGATAGTCTCCGTAAAAATACTCTAACGACCTAAAAACAAAGGGCTCAAATGAGCCCTTGTGTTGGATAGGCAGCACTCAGAATTTGATCCGATCCGCCAAATGGCTAACTGCAAGAGCGAAGTAGTATGAGCGGTTCCACTTCATCAATACATTGTAGTTGTTATACACGAGGTAAATACGCCCCGCTTCATCATCCGGCATGATCAGCCAAGCTTTCACATCACCAGAACTAGAAAGAACAGGCAGTGGCTTTCCGTCATAACGAGTCACGCCCAATTTACTCCACTCTTGTAAAGTTTTGCCTTTTTCAGGCTGGCGGCCTTCAAGATCATGATTAAAACCTTTCGGGATTTTCACTTGGCGTCCCCAAGTATATTTGTCATCCCATCCTGACTGGCTAAGATAGTTCGCCGTGGAAGCAAATACATCTGAGCGGGTGCCCCAAATGTCTTTTTTGCCATCGCCATTACCGTCTGCGGCAAAATTCAAAAATGAACTTGGCATAAATTGGCATTGACCCATTGCGCCCGCCCAAGAGCCTTTCATGGCTTCAGGTGCAATATGGCCTTGTTCTAAAATCTGCAAAGCGGCCATGGTTTCTTTACGGAAAAACTCTTCACGACGACCTTCGTACGCCAGCGTTGATAACGCATCAATCACACTGAAGTTACCCGTTAGCGCACCGAAATTACTCTCTACGCCCCATAACGCCACAATAAATCTGGGTTGCACGCCATACTGCTTACCAATGCGTTGTAATTCATCATAATGCTTTTCATACAGAGATTGAGCTTGCTTCACTTTCCATTCCGGCACAGCGCGTGGAATATACTCATCCAACGTCAGCTTTTTTTCCGGCTGGTTTTTATCCGCCACCACCGCACGAGGTTTGTACTCAACATCGCGAAATGCTTCATTGAGTATGCGTTCAGAAATGCCTTCTCCACGCGCTTGCTGCTTTAGTCTTTCGACATATTGTTCAAAACTGACTTCATTGGCGAGCACTGGTGCTGACAGGGTCAAGCCCAATACTATCGATAATAATTTTTTCAAGATGCCCTCCTTGAGCGATCTTCATCAGGGAGTTTGGCGCGCTTTGCGCTCCTTATGTTGCTCAAGCAAATTCTCCGGCGGTGGTGGTAATTGTAGGAAAAAACCCTGCTCTTGCAGTGATTCTTTCACTTTTTCCACATTCACCTGCGCAAGTTGACGCTGCTCAAGATTAACCAACATGACGAAAATAGGTTTACCAAACATCTGTTTCAGGGTGTCAGGAACCTGTGAAAAATCGTCCCGTTTCGGAATATAGAGATAAGTCCCTTCTTTTTTAGGACTTTTATAAATAGAGCAAAGCATGACAAGCCTTCTAATTTAATAATTGACCACTTGGGGCGTTTTGTCTTAATTCAGTTAACTTTGGCCAAAATTGATGCCAAATCACTTATTTCACCGCAAGAGAACTTGCTGTGCTTTGGCGCTGAATATAACATGACAGCCCTGTTCTCAGCCAATGCTCTCTCCGCAAGGCATAGAGTTTATTGAGGTCAAAGTTACCATGTCCAAAACCCCTGACCTGAAAGGTAGTAGTTTTACTTTGTCGGTATTACACCTTTCTGACAACCAAATTGCGCATACTGTTCAATTTCTTCAAGAAAAGGTCGCGCAGGCTCCCGCTTTTTTTGCTCATGCTCCAGTAGTGATTAATGTGGCAAAAGTGGAAGGTGATCTTGATTATCCGGCTTTAAAGCAAGGAATTCGCGATGCGGGCTTGATCCCCGTAGGTGTCACAGGATGTAAAGACAAACGTAGCCAAAATCTCGCCTCCGATGCCGGTTTTGCGGTGATGTCGGCCACCAATTCTCCAACTCAAGCGCCGGCGAAAATGGCACCCACTAAAGTGGTGCGAACTCCGGTGCGTTCGGGCCAACAGATTTACGCCAAAGACGGCGACTTAGTCATTTTAAGCCACGTCAGCGCGGGGGCTGAAGTGATCGCTGATGGATCAATCCATATCTATGGCACGTTACGTGGCCGAGCGATTGCTGGAGCAAGTGGCCAAAGAGAAGCACGAATTATTTGTCATGATTTGCAAGCGGAACTGATTTCTATCGCTGGCCATTATTGGTTGAGTGACCAAATTGAAAGTCAGTTTTGGCAACAGAGGGTGATGCTCAGTATGACTGACGAATCACTCTACCTCGAAACGCTCACGATTTAAGATTGAAAGGAAAATATAACATGTCGCGCATTATTGTCGTCACGTCAGGAAAAGGCGGGGTTGGCAAAACCACCTCCAGTGCTGCTATTGCTTCAGGTCTCGCCCTGCGAGGCAAAAAAACCGCAGTGATCGATTTTGATATTGGTCTGCGTAATCTCGATTTAATCATGGGCTGTGAGCGCCGCGTGGTGTACGACTTTGTCAACGTCATCAATGGTGAGGCCACATTGAATCAAGCCTTGATTAAAGACAAACGTAACGAAAACTTATTCATTCTGCCCGCTTCTCAAACCCGTGATAAAGATGCGCTGACCAAAGATGGTGTACAGCGTGTGCTCGGTGACCTAAAAGAGATGGGCTTTGAGTTCATTATTTGTGACTCACCCGCTGGGATCGAACAAGGCGCATTAATGGCGCTTTACTACGCTGATGAAGCGATTGTTACTACCAACCCTGAAGTTTCATCAGTGCGCGACTCTGATCGTATTCTCGGCATTCTTGATTCGAAGTCACTGCGTGCAGAACAAGGACAAGCTCCGATAAAACAACACTTACTGCTGACCCGCTACAACCCAACGCGAGTAACTCAAGGTGAGATGCTCAGCGTACAAGACGTTGAAGAAATCTTGCATGTGCCGCTGCTTGGCGTGATCCCAGAAAGCCAAGCGGTACTGAATGCTTCCAACAAAGGCGTACCCGTAATTTTTGATGACCAGTCAGATGCTGGCCAAGCCTATCAAGACACCGTTGCACGCCTACTGGGTGAGCAAGTTGAGTTTCGTTTCCTGACTGAAGCGAAAAAAGGAATTTTCAAACGCTTATTCGGAGGTTAAGGCTATGTCATTGCTGGAATTTTTCCGCCCACAGAAGAAGACTTCCGCGAGCGTTGCCAAAGAGCGTTTGCAGATCATTGTTGCCGAGCGTCGCAGTCAAGACGATCCTGCGCCCAGTTATTTACCACAGCTCAAAGAAGACATTTTGAAAGTAATTGCCAAATATGTCGCCATCGACCCTTCGATGGTTGAACTCTCTTTTGAGCATAAAGATGATGATATCTCGGTACTTGAACTGAACGTCAAACTGCCGGATGACGAAAAGTAAGCCCTTACAGACCCTCGACTTCGAGGGTCTTTTTTATCTCTCGCTTTTCGATTGGCACTGCTGTTTCAAAAGACAAGGGCATGTGATTTATTACCTGCTGGGAAATGTCACTTTTGTTGAGCTAGATCACACACAAGTTGTCGCTAAAATGACGCGCGTTTGACCCAGACTTAACGGCGTAGGTTCATAGTGAGCCGTGTCTCTGATGGCCAACATCTCTTAACCAAGGATTTATGATGAAAAAAAGTATTTTTGCTCTGAGCGCGCTGACTCTCATTCTTGTCGGTTGTGATAACAAGCAAGACGCAAAAGTGGAAGTTGAAAAAATCGTTGACGTGGCTGAACAATCTAGTGAACAACCAGCGGCTCAGCCATCAACTGAAAGCGCGGATGCGGCACATAACTCTCAAAACAGCCTAGATTGGGCTGGCATCTATCAAGGTACCCTGCCTTGTGCTGACTGTGGTGGCATTGAAACTGAACTGACTCTTAATGCCGATGGTTCTTACAAACTCATCGAAACATACCTCGATAAAGAGGGTGAACCTTTCACCTCTGCAGGTACATTCGTTTGGGATGAAACAGGCAGCATCGTAACATTGCAAACTGGTGAACAAACTGGCTCACAACAATATCTTGTGGGTGAAAATACACTGACCCATCTGGATATGCATGGCCAACAAATTGATGGTGAACTGGCTGATTTTTACGTACTCAGCAAGCAATAATCTCGATTCGCCTGACCGAAAAACCTTCTTACCAACGCGCCACAATGTGGGCGCGTTTTGTTTTTATCCGTAATTTATTTCTTACTTTTCGCTTCAAAAGCGGCTAGCTGCTCTGGTGTCGCAGGCGGTTGGTGGTTCATCTTCCACTCATCGTAAGTCATTCCATATACACGCTCGCGGGCATCATCAATATCCAGACCCAGCCCTTCCTTCTGCGCTTCAGCGGCATACCATTTACAGAAGCAGTTACGGCAGAAACCGGCCAAAATCATCAGGTCGATGTTCTGCACATCTTTATTTTGGTCCAGATGTTGCAGCAGTTGGCGAAACACCGCTGCATCGAGTTTATCTTGCTCGGCTTGACTAAGTTGTTGGTGTTTAAATTGAGCCACGTCACTTTCCTTTTGTGCGATTTATCGTGCAGCGAGTATATACCCAAATCGCTCTGTGTTTCAGGTGAGTAATCCTAGTATCTGGGCTTCTGAGCATAAAAAAACACCCAGCAAATGCTGGGTGCTCAATACAATGACTAAATTGGGCGTTGGGCTGTTTTTTTAACCTTGGATACCAACAATCAACCAAGGAGCATTGGGGACAGTCAGGTCACGCTCTAAGTGCCATACATCCTCAATGTTTTCTTCAATGCCTTCTACCGCATCACGGTAACGACCGCTGAACTGTAAGCTCAGCTGCGCACGGTTTGCATCGTAATCAGCGCGAACAATTTCGGCATCCACATACATCACATCGGTATGTTGATCACCGGCGTAGTTAGCACGCTCTGCTTTGAGATCTTCAAACAGGCTTGGTGATACATATTCACGAATGGTTTCTAGTTGGTTGTGGTTCCATGCGCCTTGCAGAATACGGTAGTGCTCACGTGCACCGTTAACAAACGCCACACGATCAAAACCTGCTGGGTAGTTATGCGGTACATCACTTTGTGCTGCGCTACCAAAACCACCACCCATAGATTGTGGTTGTTCAAAGTTATGAACATTAGGTTGCTCAAATGATGTGCGATTCATACCGCTGTATGCTGGTTGCTGTTGCGACTGGTTCATACTGCCTTGCTTTGAAGCAAGCAGACCACGCATCAGTTTAAAGATCACAAACGCAATCAGGCCCATGATCAGAATATCCATGAATTGGATACCTTCAAACGCACCACCAAAGAAGGCAGCAAGCAGACCACCCGCTAGAAGGCCACCCAACAAGCCGCCCATCAAACCTTTCTTGGTTGAACTGGCAGGATTAGCCGTATCATTTTTTAACGTATCATTCTTTTGTTGCTGTTGTTTCGGTGCAGGTGCCGTTTTGTAGCTGCTACCAAACGATTTACCGCCACCCATTTTTTTAGCTTCGGCAATCGGAGTGACCGCCACCGAAACCATGATTAACGCGATAAGCGAAAACAGACGTTTCATACACTTCCTTAGGGTTAGATGTTATGGGGCTTTAGAGCCTATCTTTACTGAGTCACTATAGCCAGTTCATCCCTTTATGGAAACGTTTTGCATTTATCGACATGTATCAGAATATTGCAAATCGATTCGTTGACGCTCCTGTAGGGGATGTTTAGACTATCGAACGTTGTTCATTATTGAATTCAGATCATGGCAAGACGAAACGATCATACCCGAGAAGAGCTAGTCGCAATCACTTTAGATAAAGTGAAGCAGTTTCTCGATACGCATTCCTATCATGAGCTGAGCTTGCGTAAAGTGGCGACTATGATTGGCTATGTGCCGAGCACATTAGTCAACGTGTTTGGCAATTACAACCTATTGCTGCTTCATGTGGTGGCACAAACTCTCGATGAATTGGCACTCGAGGCCAAGAGAGCCTTAAAATCCACACCGGATCCGAAAGATGCCTTATATCAACTTGCTTACTGCTATCACAATTTCGCTAAGCGTAATCCATACCGTTGGCAGCTAATTTTTGAGCACAACATGAATGGCGAAGCCCTACCGGAATGGCAAAGTCAGCGAATTGATAACATGACTAGCATGCTAGAAGACCTATTGAAAGTGATTGCGCCGTTGCGTTCTGAACAAGAAGTATTGCAAGCCAGTCGCGTGTTGTGGTCTGGTGTACATGGCATCACCATTTTAAGTGTGGATGATAAATTTTTTGCCACTGAGCCAATTGATGGCAATGCTTTGATTGAGAATTTACTCAATCACTACCTAGCCAATTGGTAATGGGGGAAACATGGCCAAGTCCACATCGGCACTGTTAACCGAGCGCCGTTTTTTACCCTATTTCATCACTCAATTTCTTGGCGCCTTTAACGACAACATTTTTAAAAATGTTTTGTTACTGTTTGTGGCCTTTGCTGGCCCTCAAGCCCTCCCCATCTCCAGCAATCTGTTTATCAATCTTGCGGCGGGATTATTTATTCTGCCTTTCTTTCTGTTTTCGGCTTCGGCCGGTGTACTGGCCGATAAACTGGAAAAGTCGCGCTATATTCGCAAAGTCAAACTGCTAGAAATTTTCATCATGCTCGGCGGAGCCATTGGTTTTCTCACCCAAAGCTACGGCATTTTGTTGTTTTTACTGTTTTTGATGGGCACGCAATCCGCTCTCTTTGGTCCGGTGAAATATGCACTGCTACCGCAACAACTGAAATCAGGAGAGCTTGTTCCCGGTAACGCCTTAGTCGAAACCGGAACTTTCCTCGCTATTTTACTCGGCACTGTGGGGGCTGGCGTGATTGCCTCAGCAGACTATGCACACTATTTTGCAGCTGCCGCGGTGCTCATTTTTGCTCTGCTCGGTTATCTCTCTAGCCGCGCGATCCCACTCGCACCAGCCAGTGCACCCGATATTGAATTTCGTTGGCAGCCGATTGCTCAGACTAAAAAGACACTGCACATCGCAAAACGGGATCGCGCAATTTTCCAATCCATCATGGCAATCAGTTGGTTCTGGTTCCTCGGCGCAGTCTACCTCACCCAGTTCCCCAATTTCACCCAACTCTATCTCAATGGCAATGAAGCGGCGGTCTCTTTTCTGCTCGCCCTATTTTCGATTGGTATCGCCGTTGGTTCACTAACTTGCGACAAACTCTCAGGCCATCGAATTGAAGTGGGCATTGTCCCACTAGGCAGTATCGGGATCAGCTTATTTGGTTATCTGATGGCCACCAGTATTCCAGCTGAACTTCCGGTTTTTACGACTTTTACTGGCTTCGTTACTTATTCCGCACTATGGCCGCTCTTTACTTACTTATTACTGATCGGCGTGTTTGGTGGTGTGTTCATCGTTCCGCTGTATGCCATGTTGCAGCAGCGCGCCAAAGTCACCGAACGTGCCCAAGTGATTGCTGCACTTAATATTTATAACTCGCTGTTTATGGTGGGCAGTGCCCTACTCGGTATTGTCTGTCTCAGTGTTTTAGACATGAGTATTCCGCAATTGTTTGCCTTGTTAGCGGTGCTCAACGTGCTGGTGGCTTTGTATATTTTCCTACAAGTGCCGATTTTTGCCGTACGCTTCTTGGTCTGGATCCTGACCCATACTTTATACCGAGTACGTCATAAGAATCTGCACCATATACCAGAACAAGGTGGTGCTTTGTTGGTGTGTAACCACGTAAGTTATATGGATGCCCTACTGCTTAGTGCCGTTTGCCCACGCTTGATCCACTTTGTCATGGAAGAGGAATACGCCAACTTGCCGCTGCTCAAACGTTTTTTGAAACGCGCAGGAGTCATCCCAATTTCCGCCAACAACCGCACTTCATTACGACGTGCTTTTGCAGAAATTGAACACTCACTCAAGGAAGGCAATTTGGTATGCATTTTCCCTGAAGGCCATTTAACGGCAGATGGTGAAATGAATCCGTTCATGCGCGGATTGGATGTGATCCTTCATCGTAGCCCTGTTCCTGTTGTGCCTTTGGCGCTGAAAGGTTTGTGGGGCAGCTATTTCAGCCGCCATAAAGGTCGAGCTTGCCAAGGATTGCCAACCCGTTTTCGCTCCCAATTAGAAATTGAAGCGGGAGAGCCAGTGGCGGCGGATCTCGCTAACGCCGCGCTGATGCACGAAAAAGTTGCCCATTTGCGAGGCGATTGGCGTTAATAAGCCATCAATCCCACCTATCCCAGCGACTTGAAATTGCAGTGAATGACACTGCAATTTCAATAAGCCATAAAGCGCATATCGCCTTTTCCTGCCGCTAACCACGTGACAACGCCAAAACTGTTCTAAACTCAAAATCAAAGCACATGCTCTTGAGCTTTTGGGGCAACCTCAGAAGCTTTATCACGTAAAGATAAGATCGGTTAGGAGACTCTTTTATGAGAGTAAGAACACGGATATTGCTTACATTTGGACTCGTAGGGATGATTGTTGCAGCGCTAGGACTGTGGGCAATAAAAACCATGTACTCCAGCTCTTCCTCCCTGAATTACATTGTTGGCCCTGCTTGGGATACTGCCGATGGTGCCATGGAAACTTCAATTAAAATCGAAGCTCAGATGCTTGCCGTTAGTCGGCTGATCCTAGGTGGCGATAAACAAGAGGTCGAAAGCACCCTCAAAGCGGCGATTGAGGATGTTGATAATGCTTCTTCACGGATGATTCAGGCAGGGCTACTCAGCACCGAACAAGCCCGTCAATTCACTCAATTCAACGCGCAATATCAAAAAGCGCGTGATGAATTGATCTCACGTTACGAAACGTATACTCAAAGTAAAATCACTTACGATAAATCGACCACCGCACTCGTGAATTTTGGTGAGAAACTAGAAGCACTAGGTGATGCAGCGGTTGAAGAGTTGGAGCGAGATCCCTCTCGAATGCTGACGTGGGAAACTGATGTCATACAGCGTTGGCAAGCCGCGGATGGAGGTATGGAGTCAAACATTGGATTGCTGTGGAAAATGTATCACACCCAACGTTTACTGGATGGGCAAGATGACCAAACCCAGATGAAGGCGATTGAACAAGCCATCGCTTTCCAAAAGCAAGCTAATCAAGAAATGTTCTCTACAGGACGTTTTGATGTATCAGCAGGCCCAGAATGGAAAGAAGCAAGCTACGCAGAGGTATTCACTCAACTCAACGAGCTGCACGAAAAAGCCATGATGACGGTCATAGACAACTATCGACACTATCGCGAAACCTATGCGCAATACACAACCACTTCTCGGGATTTTCTGAATTTTATTGGTGAACTAGAAGAGATTGCAGATAGTAAAGTGGAGCAACAAGCCGGTGTTACTTTGCATGAACAGGCCGTTGCGATCACCACCTTTAAAGTGTTAACTGCCGCAAGTATTGTTGTGCTGTTACTGTTAGGTTGGATTCTAGGCAAACAAGTTTTGTCACCTGTAGGACGCTTGTTAGATAGAGTGACCGATATCTCCGAAGGCAACGGGGACTTAACGCTACGAGTTAACATCACCACTCAAGATGAATTTGGCGAACTAGGAAGAGCATTCGATAAATTTATTGATAAAATTCAGGTCCTTGTAACCGATATCACTCAATCCATTAATCTCGCCAAAACGGCAGCCGGAGATCTGTCCGCCACGTTTAAAATCACCGCAGAAGCGGTGGATAAGCAGACCATTGAAGTCAATGCGATTTCGCATGCCACTACAGAAATGACGGCCAATTCTTTGCAGGTAACCAGTGGAGCACGGGAGATAAGCCAGTCGGTTTTAACCATCGATAAAAATGCACAAAGCACTCTCAGTAATGTTCGACAAGCTGCAAAATCCGTTAATGAACTGGTTGCGGAGGTGACTCAAGGGACAGAAACCATCAATTCCTT
This sequence comes from Vibrio mimicus, assembly GCF_019048845.1. Taxonomy (NCBI): domain Bacteria; kingdom Pseudomonadati; phylum Pseudomonadota; class Gammaproteobacteria; order Vibrionales; family Vibrionaceae; genus Vibrio; species Vibrio mimicus. The sequence goes on along the minus strand of NZ_CP077426.1, from coordinate 1,063,899 downwards.
AAAAAATCATGTCACAAGCATTGAGCCAGTTTTAGCCGACATTAATGGCATTGCAGAACAAACCAATTTGTTGGCGCTTAACGCGGCGATTGAAGCCGCTCGCGCGGGAGAGCAAGGACGAGGCTTTGCGGTGGTTGCCGACGAAGTTCGCTCACTTGCCACGCGGACACAAGGCAGTACCAATACCATCCAGCAGAGTATTACTCAATTACGCGGCAGTGCCGATGAATCGGTAAGAGTGATTAATAACAGTATGTTAAAGGGTACCCAAACGACAGAGATCACGTCACAGGCCGAAGAGTCTTTGCATCAAGTCGCCATTGAAATTTCTCGGCTCACAGAGATGAACAAGCAAACCGCGGATGCAATCACTCATCAAGAACAATCCGTGACTAGCATTGCCTCTAGCGTTTCTCACCTTCAAGCTCTTTGCCAAAGTGCCCAAGAAAAAATCCAGCAAAGCGAGCATACAATTGCATCGCTCAAAACGAAGCAAGATGATTTGGCGCTGAAAGTGAGCAAATTTAAGATCTAATGACAGGAGAATTCTGGCAGCTTGCCGACACTAAAGCTGCCAGAATCCTTGCTTTATTAGGCTCTCGGATAAGAAACAATATTTTGAAACACGGCCTTGTCGGTTACTGCTGCATATCCGTGGGGCTGGTCGCTAAAAAAGCGAAGGTGCTCTCCTTGTTTCAGCTCATGCCATTGATCATCAAAAAACACCCTCATGCCTCCTTCCAAAACGTGAATGTACTCAATCACCCCCAATGCATGAGGTGATGACATCTGCTCGTGATGGTTAAGCAGTGTAATTTCAAACATCTCCAAGCCCGAGTCTGCAGCATAAGGAAACAAGGTCTGAACTTTCATGTTGGGATCATCAGGAAAGGAACGCTCACTCGATAACAGCTGCGGATCATTCGCAAAAAATGCAGAAAACGAAGCCTCGAGACCACTGGCAATTTTCCAAAGTGTCGCAATGGTGGGACTGGATTCACCCCGTTCAATTTGGCCTAACATGGCTTTAGAAACGCCGGTAAGTTGTGCTGTCGCATCCAGACTCAAGCCTTTGCTTTTACGCAGTGTTTTTAATTGATTAGCGATTTGTGACTTAAACATAGCGTCAGTCATGCGGAAAACCTCTTATTGTGCGCTATAACGCACAGAGCTATACTCGAAACGTGCGTTATTACGCACATGGACTTTACCCAAAAAGGAACCCATGATGAAAGGATTATTCAATCTCAGTCACCTCTCTGCGGGCTTTACCACGGTTTTGGTTGGTTACACGAGCTCAGTCGTGATCGTGATCCAAGCCGCCACAGCCTCAGGTGCCAACCCTGCTCAAATCGAAAGTTGGTTACTGACTTTGGGTGTGGTGATGGGGTTGACGTCACTTATTTATTCTTGGGTTTACAAAACGCCTATTTTAACTGCGTGGTCCACACCGGGTGCAGTGATGCTAGCCGCATCGGCGGGTCAATACTCGTTACCAGTCGTGATTGGGGCGTTTATGTTCTCCGGTGTGTTGATCGCTCTCACTGGTATGATCGCTCCTTTGACTCGTGCACTGAGCAAAATTCCGGTTCCTCTTGGCACGGCCATGCTCGGCGCTATTTTGCTGCCCTTTTGTGCCAAAGCCTTTACTCCACTCACCCATACGCCCGTGCTTTTTTTCCTGCTGTTTGCCAGCTACTTATTGGCCAAACATTTTGTGCCTAGATACACCATGCTGATCCTGCTAATTACGAGCATCGGCTGTGCTATCGCTTTGGGTAGCTTTGCTGACACAGACCTCTCATTAAGCATTGCAACTCCTCTCTGGGTTGAACCTGAGTTTGACTGGCTTGCCTTGATCAATCTGGCTCTGCCGCTTTACCTCATCACCATGCTTTCGCAAAACTTACCGGGGATTGCGATGATGAAAAGCTATCAATATGAAGCGCCGATCAAACCGATTTTGCTCGGCACCGGATTGACCAACATGCTCGCCGCTCCCTTTGGTGGTTTTAGCGTGAACTTAGCCGCGATTTCAGCTGCGATCTGCATGGCCGAGGAAGTCGACAGCGATAAAACTCAGCGTTATCGCGCAGTGATGTGGGCAGGTGTGTTTTATTTATTGGCAGGGATTTTTGCTGCTGCCGTGGTGAACCTTTTCCTCGCGCTCCCCCAACCCATTTCTGCCATGCTCGCGGGTTTAGCACTGCTCGGCACTTTGATGATGTGCCTGCACACCGCCTTTAAAACGGATGAATACCGTGAGCCAGCGCTGTTTACTTTTATCATCACGCTTTCAGGCGCAACACTGTTTGGAATGAGTGCCACTTTGATTGGCCTTGTAGTGGGTTTGGTCTACTTACGTTTGAGCGCGACATCGAAAAAATAACGACAAGAGAAACTTGGCGTACTGGCAGCGGTGGATACCATATCCACTGCAGCCAACCCAAGTCATTTAAGAATTACAGTAACTTGAAGGTCGTTTGTTGAGCGGACAACCACGCTTTAATCGCTGCGCGAGAGACTTTAATTCCCCCATCCAGCAAAGTATCGGGGAGTAAAAAGTACATGATAGGCCATTTGAATTTTTCGAGTTTGCCTTGGCACCAAGCATCACCGATGGCTTGGCTCCACTGTGCTTCACTACGAATAATCGCAACAGGTCGCGCTCCATATTCGCTATCTTGGACAGGAACCACGATGGCTACGTGCACTTGAGGGTGCTGATTTAATACTGCCTCTATCTCTTCACAGTGAATATTTTCACCGCCAGAGATGAACAGATTATCGGCACGACCATCAATCAGCAGGTTGTTGCCCTGCCAACGACCGAGATCTTTGCTGTCAAACCAACCCTGCTCATTAGTGAGAGGCACTAACTGACCTTGCCGATAATAGCCTTGTGCCAGCGTCTGCCCACCAATGAAAATCCGCCCATCAACAATGCGCAGCTCACGATGAACCAAAAGTTCACCATTACCCGCAAGCCCATCGACCCGCTTCGCGGTAACCGTCGAAGCCGCTTCAGTCATGCCGTAGCCCAGCCAAGTATCAATACCGCGCTTTGCCGCCATTTGAGCGAGTTCAACGGGGATATGGCTGCCGCCAAGCAGAACACGTTTGAGCGTCAATGGACAGCGACTGTCCAACAGACGTTTAAGCTGAGTAGGCACCAATGAAGCGTGAGTGACGCCAGCAATATCGTTTTGCAGATCGCCAGTGCCGATCTTGAGTGTGGCACCGACAGCAAGCCAGCGATAGAGAATGGCCACCCCAGAAATGTGATACAGCGGCAAGCTCAGTAACCAACAATCTGACTCAGTAAAAGCAAACTGAGCCAGCAAACCACGCGCCGAAGCCAAATGTTGCTGATGAGTATGCGCGACGGCTTTGGTTACGCCCGTCGAACCCGAGGTGAAAATTAACGTCGCCAGTTGTTCACAAGAGAACTGGCTAGAGACTTTCTCACCATCAACAGTTTCATCCCGCTCATCGGGCAAACTCAGGCGATGGGCATTAAGCTCAGCAATCTCTTCTTCACTTAGCGTGCAAGAAGGTGCTAACCATAGGTGCTTCGGGCTTTGCTCGGCATAGAGTGTGGCGAGCTTTTCCTGCAAACGAGCCAAAGGTTGTGGTGCGACAAAGGCGCACAGTGCGCCCACTTGAGTGCAGGCCAAAAACCACAGCACAGTGTGCAGATGATTTTTCCCCACCAGCGTCACTACCTCTCCAGCTTGCACCCCTTGCTCACGCAGCGCTTTGGCGTAGTGTGCGACTTGGCGGTCTAGGGCTTGCCAAGTCAGTGTTTGCCCGGCATGGTTCAGCGCGACCTGATTGGGGTCGCGCTCAATCCAAGCATGCCAAAGGCTGTTCACAGGGTCGGTTCCGAGCGCCATACGATTTGCTGCTCTTGCAGGGTAACCACAGGCAGTGAGCTATTTGGCCAAGGCGTTTCTAACTGGGCACGGAATAAACCTATGGTATCGAGCCCCGGCACTTCATTGGGCAACAATTTATGCGCTAAACGCGCCAACTGGTTCAATCCTAAGCTCGACTCTAAGCTAGAACTGATCACTGCTTGTAGCCCAAGCGCTTTCGCTTTCTCGACCAAAGCCTCAACACGGTGCACAGAACCAACCAAGGTCGGTTTGATAACAATAGTTTTGACGCCCAGCAGGTCATCCAATTTGAAATTCGCATCGCGAACCGCTTCTTGTAAGGTTTCGTCCCACGCAATCGCAATCCCCGTATCAATCGAAAATGCGATGCTTTCACTTGGCGATTGGCACGGTTCTTCCAGAAAGGCGATACGGCTGCGTAAAGACGGCGCGACGTATTGAGCAAACTTGAGCGCTTTGGCAGGAGTCCACGCGCGGTTGGCATCCAAACGCAGCGTTAAATCCGGCATCGATTCCAAGAACAGATTGACCAGCATGCCATCCCGGATCGGCTCATACAGTCCAACTTTAACTTTAGCGACTTTCTGCCCCGGCAAATTGTTCAACACGGGCAGCAAATCATCCGGATCGCCCGTGCACAGCGGCGCAACATAGTAGTTGCCTTGCGCGGGCAGCGCTTGTTCTAGCTCGTAGTGCGCCATCGAAATACCAAAGGCGACCGAAGGGTGCTGTGCATCCCACTCGATAGCGTGACCTTTGACCCAAAGCTCAAGCAGCGCTTGTGCTTGTACGCCCGCTTCTTCCAGCGTTTCACGGCTAAAGCCGGGCAGCGGTGCAATCTCGCCACGTGCAGTACGGCCGTTTTCGGTCAGTTCGACAATAAAGCCTTCACGCTGAGTCAGTTTCTCATTGCGAAGGATGACACCGCTATCCATCGGCAGTTGGTAGCGATAGAGGGTTGCATGACGCATGCTGATCTCTTCCTATATCCAATACATCCACATAAACGGGGTTTATGTTCAAAGAGAAAGAGCGGCAAGACGCCGCTCTGAGAAGAATTATGGGTTACGCGGGAACTTGTTGAAGTCCGGACGGCGTTTTTCATTAAACGCATTACGGCCTTCCTGACCTTCTTCGGTCATGTAGAACAGCATGGTCGCGTTGCCAGCCAACTCTTGCAGGCCTGCTTGACCATCACAGTCGGCATTAAGTGCTGCTTTCAGGCAGCGAATCGCCATTGGGCTGTGTTGCAGCACTTCGCGACACCAGCGCACGGTTTCTCTTTCCAGCTCTTCAACCGGCACAACCGTGTTCACCAGCCCCATATCCAACGCTTCTTGGGCATTGTAGAAACGGCACAGAAACCAGATTTCGCGCGCTTTCTTCTGGCCGACAATACGCGCCATGTAAGAAGCACCCCAGCCGCCATCGAATGAACCCACTTTCGGGCCAGTTTGACCAAATTGCGCATTTTCTGCTGCAATGGTCAGGTCACACATCATGTGCAGCACATGACCGCCGCCCACTGCCCAGCCAGCTACTGCCGCAATCACAGGTTTTGGACAAGTACGGATCTGACGTTGGAAATCGAGCACATTCAGGTGGTGAGTACCAGAATCATCACGGTAGCCGCCGTAGTCGCCACGGATTTTCTGATCGCCACCGGAACAGAACGCATCTTCACCTAAACCGGTCAGAATAATCACCCCCACCTTGTCATCGTATCGAGCATCTGACAGCGCGTGAATCATCTCTTTCACGGTCAATGGACGAAACGCATTGCGCACTTGCGGTCTGGCGATGGTGATTTTCGCAATCCCATCTTCAGACTTGTGGTAGTAAATATCTTGATAGTCACCGGTGCAATCTTGCCAAATCACTGGTGCGTAAAGTTCTTGCTCAGAAATGCCTGTAGTTTTAGCCATGGTGGTTCCCATTGTCGTTATCACTCAATCTGCGACCGAGTGGATCATCGCTTGTACAATCTTTGCGAAGGCTTGCGGTTGTTCGTGGTGTACATTGTGGCCCGCATTCGCAACTTGACTGTAACTCAACCCGCAATGCTGTGCGAGTTGCTGAAATTTATTGTCTTTCTCGCCACACACATAGTGTATCGGTAGAGTAAGTGCTTGTAGTGCTAGCAATAAATAGGGCTGCTTAGCCAAACTTGTTGCCAGTAACATATGTGCTACTGATGAACCAAGATTAGCACTACGTTGCGCAATTAAAGTTTGTCTTTGCTCATGGTTTAGTGAACTAAATACAGCTTGCTGATACCAATCGCTCAACACATGCTCAATCGGTTGCTTAGCAAATCGCTGCGCCCATTGTTGATCATTTTGCCAACGCGCCGCTTTTTCCTCATCCTCTTGCAGTCCGAAGTGGCCGCCTTCGATGACAGCCCCTCGCAGATTAAGGCGCGAAAAAGCCCCCTGAGCTAACCCATTCATGATTAATCGTCCACCGAGCGAGTACCCCACCAAAATGACTCGCACTTCAGGAGTGATATGCGCTTGCACCGTTTGCTCGATCATTTCGACCGCTTGGGTGAAATCCTCACAATGCAACTCTGGATTGGCACCATGTCCAGGAAGATCCAGCGTCAATACCGCGCACTTCGTACTAGCCATATGAGTGAGGACAGGTTGCCAATCCGCACCACTGCCAAGCAGACCATGCACCAACACCACTAAAGGTGTTCGTGCAGTTGGCTTGGCAAAGTGCAGTTGGTTAGAGAGCATGGAGTTGCGATGTCAGTTGTTTGATGTGCATGGAGGCTTGCTGAGGTGGTGTTTTCACTTCGATCAGCAAAGTGCCTACACCTTGCGCGAAATGTTCCTCCACCAAAGTTTGGTAATGCTCTAAGGTTTGTGCCGCACAATACGCCAAGCCAAATTGCTGGGCTGCGTGGGCAAAGTCCATTCCATGCGGCATTTGATAGAGTGCTTCACGCTGCTCACTCGGTACAGGGAGGAGATCGAAAATCGCCCCACCATCGTTATTGGTCACCACAATCACTGTTGGCTGCGGTGGATTGCGCATCAGCGCTAGCGAGTTGAGATCGTACAGCAGCGAGGTATCACCAATCAGCATGAACAGAGGTTTTTGTCGTGCACGCTGAACGCCTGACGCCGTCGCAACTAAACCATCAATGCCGGATGCACCGCGATTAGAGAACACTTCACGCCCATCGAGCGCGCTGAACATATCCACCAAACGCACAATCAGGCTGTTGCCCAAAAACAGATCCGCTTGCGTGGCGCGCTCGGTTAAATCCAACGCCAGAGCCACTTCGCTCAGAGCAGAAGAAGAGAAATGCAACTGCGCCAATTGGCGAACAGATTGCGCATAACGCGTTAACTCATCCGCCCAGCCCTGCTGCGTATTTTGACCCGCTAAGCGTTTGCTGAGCAAAGCTTCTACCCAGTTGGGAATATCACACACCCACTGCTGCTGCATCGCATGCCAAGGGTTGTTACGTTCCGTCTGTGGCGAAACATAGTGATATTCACCACGAGCTTGCCCACACCAATTGGCTAACCATTGAGTCAAGCGTTTCGAGACGATTCGTGAACCAAACTGCACCACGACTTCACACTGATTGAGCACATCACGCGCGTTTTGGTGCTGTAACCACAAATCGAAATGCGCCCACTCACTGCTGATGCCCGATTGCGGATCACATAGCAACGGCCAGCCCATAACCTGCGCAAAACGCTGCGCGGCTTGTGCTTCATCAGATATCAGCGAACCGACAATCACCACTCCTTTGGCTAAAAAGCCGTCCAATGATGAAGGTGTGCTTTGCGCCAAATGTTGGTGACGCTCAGTGTAGGGGCGTTGATGTTCGCGCCATCTTTGCACACTGGCCAGATAATGCTTATAAATAGCCTCATCACCAGCCGAATACAAAGGCTCAGGGAACGGGCAATTGATATGTACACTGCCACTCAGCAGGGCTTGGCGAGCCATTACATCATCAATCGAAGTGAGTAACCAAGGGAGTGGATGGTGTATAGCAGGACTTGGCAGCTCAAGGGTTGCATTGACGTGATGAGAAAAGATGCCAGATTGAACAATGGCTTGATTGGCACCGCAACCCACCAGCTCTGGCGGGCGATCCGCAGTAAGTACCACTAAACGTTCACCCGTGAGTTTGGATTCGGCAATGGCAGGCAACAAGTTCGCCACCGCAGTGCCCGAAGTCACGATCACCACTACTGGCTGTTGGCTAGCTTTCGCTAGACCTAACGCCATAAAACCTAAGCCGCGCTCATCATAGTGAGTATGCAGTGTGAACGCCGCATTGGCATGAGCTTCAAGCGTCAAGGGGGTAGATCGAGAGCCCGGAGCCACACACACTTGTGTTACGCCTAAACGGCTTAACTCTTCGAGTAAAACTCGCGACCAAAGGCGGTTCAGCAAGGCTTGGTCGTGATTCATGAGGCCACTCCCAGCGGTAAACGGTCGGTAATCAAGCTCAGCAAGGTAGAGAGCTTTTTATCCAGCTCCTGCCATTCATGCTCAGCAATCGAGCCCGGCACAATACCCGCGCCTGCAAAAAGCTGAACTTGTTTATCCACCACTAAAGCACTGCGGATCGCTACACAAAACTCGGCTTGCGCATGGCTAAAATAACCCATGGAGCCTGCGTACCAGCCGCGTGCAAAAGGCTCATTTTCCGCGATGAAAGCCAGTGCCGCTTGACGAGGTAAACCCGCAACCGCAGCGGTAGGTTGTAATGCGCCCAGTAACTGTACGCCATTGACCCCCGATTTAAGCTGCGCATCAATGCGTTTTTTCAGATGCTGCACTTTACGCAGTCGCACTAACTGAGCTTCGCTCTGACTATGAATTTGCTCTGCATATGGCGCAAGACTTTCAATAATGTCTTCCACTACCAACTGATTTTCATTGAGGTTCTTGCTGTCGTGAGCCAACCAGTTTGCTAACTCCATATCTTGCGCGGCATTCATACCACGACCGATCGTGCCAGCAAGCGCTTCGGTTTCGAGGGTTTGGCCGTGACGCAAATAGAGCCGCTCCGGAGTTGACCCCATAAAGCTGTGGCGAGAATCGAGTGCCAGTAAAAAATGAAAACTGTGATGGTTTTGTGCATGACTGGCTTTAAGCAGTTGCGCCGCACTGATCGGCGCATCCAGCGAAAGTTTGGTTTTACGCGCCAGTACCACTTTTTTAAACTGCTGCTGAGTAATCCCACTCAACACTTTCTCAACTAAATCATGCCACTGCGGAAGTGCTGGTGTATGTTCAACAGCATTTACTTCTGCCGTCATTGAGCGCAATGTGGGCACTTCGGGCAATAATTTTTGCAGCGCGCTGAGAGTGCGTTGTGGTTCATTGTTCAGGTTGACTGACAATGACCATCTGTCATCAAAACGAGTCAGTTCAATCTGCGGCAAAAAGAAAAAAGAGGACATACAGCGCGGATTTTTTGCCGTGTTGCCATCAAAAGATCGGCCACCCCAAACACGTTGGTTATCGCCTAATATTGCGTAAGCTGGTGCAGGATCAGTAAAAGTATAAACTTGGCCTAGTGCCACGACCTCTTCACGAGTGTCACGCGACTGCCAATAAAATTTGGGGAAAATCGGTTGAGCGTCAAGCCAATCGATCAGCGCAAACGGTGGCCTATCGGCCAACAGCTGAGTAAAACGAACATCATGATCCTTCGCGCCACGGATTTGCTCCATCAATTGAGCAACGGCCTGAGAAAAATGCAACAAAGCGACCTCGTACAGGTGAGATTCGGTAAACTGCGGCTACTCTATTGAGAGAGCCCTATGAAATCAAGGTTATGGGGTATCTTTTGCTCTACCAAGTGATCGATGCAACATGTACTCGGATTTTAACCAGCTTTCATAATAGATTTTTATTCTAAAAATCGACAACTTAGTGTAGCTTGAACAAGCAAACAGTTCATTTTCAGGAAAATTATAATGCAAAATATCGGGATGTCGTCAAAACTCGATAATGTCTGCTATGACATTCGAGGACCAGTACTTAAACATGCTAAGCGCATGGAAGAAGAAGGGCACAAAATACTGAAGCTTAACATCGGTAACCCTGCCCCATTTGGTTTCGACGCCCCAGACGAGATCCTAGTTGATGTGATCCGTAACCTGCCGACTTCACAAGGTTACTGTGACTCCAAAGGCATCTATTCCGCTCGCAAAGCGGTAGTGCAGTACTACCAGAAAAAAGGTATCCGCAGTCTGGACGTCGAAGATGTGTACATCGGCAACGGTGCTTCAGAGCTTATCGTGATGGCGATGCAAGCCCTGCTGAACAACGGTGATGAAATGCTGGTACCTGCCCCAGACTATCCACTGTGGACAGCTGCAGTTGCGCTTTCTGGCGGCAAAGCCGTGCACTACATCTGTGACGAAGAAGCCGATTGGTATCCCGACCTCGATGATATTCGCAGCAAAATCACCCCGAAAACCCGTGGTATTGTGCTGATCAACCCCAATAACCCAACGGGTGCGGTATACAGCCGTGATTTCTTACTGGAAATCGTTGAGATTGCCCGCAAGCATAAGTTGATCATTTTCGCCGATGAGATATACGACAAAGTGCTGTACGACGGCGCAGTGCATACCTCAATCGCCACCTTGACGGATGATGTGTTAGTGGCGACTTTCAATGGTTTGTCAAAAGCGTACCGTGTTTGTGGCTTCCGTGGTGGCTGGATGTTCCTGACTGGCCCAAAACAACAAGCGCAAGGCTACATTGCGGGTCTGGATATGCTTGCCTCGATGCGTTTGTGTGCCAACGTACCTATGCAGCACGCGATTCAAACCGCATTAGGTGGCTATCAAAGTATCAATGAACTGATTTTGCCGGGTGGCCGTTTGCTGGAGCAGCGTGACCGCGCATGGGAACTGATTAACCAGATCCCGGGGATTTCCTGTGTGAAGCCAAAGGGTGCTATGTATCTGTTCCCGAAAATCGATACCAAGATGTATCCGATCAAAGATGACCAGAAAATGGTGCTCGATTTCTTAGTGCAAGAAAAAGTGCTGCTGGTACAAGGCAGTGGCTTTAACTGGCCAAAACCGGATCACTTCCGCATTGTGACTCTGCCACATGTTGAAGATCTGGAAATCGCCATCGGTCGCTTTGAACGCTTTATCACCACTTATAGCCAATAACAAACTGGCAGCAAGTCCCAAAACGACTTGCTGTTATGGGTAGGCGAAACAGGCTCTCTTTCGGTACACTGAAGAGAGCCTTTTGTTTTTTTAACCTTCCCTCTTCAGCGTATTTTGCACGTTGAAAGGGAATCCATCAGCAAGGAAGTGAGAGTGCTATGCAAGAGAGCCATTTTTTCGCCCACCTCGCCCGCATGAAACTGATTCAGCGCTGGCCATTGATGCGTTCCATCTCCAGTGAGAATATTTCTGAACACAGCCTGCAAGTTGCCTTTGTGGCCCACGCGCTGGCGGTGATCAAAAACAAAAAGTTTGGCGGAACGCTAAACCCTGAGCGCATTGCGCTACTCGCCATGTATCACGACACCAGTGAAGTACTGACGGGTGATTTGCCAACTCCGATCAAATACTTCAATCCTGAGATCGCCAAGGAATACAAAAAAATCGAAGCAGCGGCAGAGCTGCGTTTGTTAGAGATGCTTCCTGAAGAACTGCGCGACGATTTTCGCCCGTTTCTAGTTTCTAACGCGGCCGACCCGCAAGAGAGTGCCATCGTTAAGCAAGCCGATGCGATTTGCGCGTATTTGAAATGTTTGGAAGAGCTCAGCGCAGGTAACCACGAATACGCTCAAGCGAAAAAACGCCTTGATGTGACGTTGCGTGAACGGCATAGCGAAGAGATGGAGTATTTTCTGCAAACCTTTGCTCCGAGTTTTGAACTAACACTGGACGAAATCAGTTAAGCCACAGTAAGTTAAGAGTTCGAGAGTTAAAGTGTTGTAAGTAAAAGAAAGTTCGTGCAAGGAGTAACGCGATGCAAGTATCCCTGAGCCCAGAATGGTTAGCCCGTAACGATGATGAGCACAAAATTCGCCGCAACGATCACCGCAGCCCATTTCAGCGCGATCGCGCACGCATTCTTCATTCTGCGGCTTTTCGGCGCTTGCAAGCTAAAACCCAAGTCCACGGTACGAGTTTGAATGACTTTCATCGCACTCGCCTCACCCATTCACTGGAAGCGGCACAAATTGGTACGGGCATCGTCGCGCAAATCAAACTCAAACAGCCGGAATTTCGTGAACTATTACCCTCTGATAGCCTGATTGATTCACTCTGCCTTGCTCATGATATTGGTCATCCCCCTTATGGGCACGGCGGTGAAATTGCGCTCAATTATATGATGCGCGATCACGGTGGCTTTGAAGGCAATGCGCAAACTTTTCGTATCGTCACCAGCTTAGAACCTTACACCGAGCATCACGGCATGAACCTGTCGCGCCGCACGCTACTGGGTCTTTTGAAATACCCAGCTCTGCTGAGTGCCACGCGTGCCGCTACACCACCTCCTTCGGTCGCCCACCAACGCCAACTGAAAGCCAAAGATTGGTCGCCAGCGAAAGGCATATACGACTGTGATTTGGCCAGTTTGGACTGGGTACTGGAGCCTCTATGTGAAAGTGACCGTAAATTGCTGGGGCAAATGCGCGCAGAACCCAACTCACCCAAAGAGCATCGCAAGACACGCTTTAAATCGCTCGATTGCTCCATCATGGAACTGGCGGATGACATCGCTTACGGCGTGCATGATCTGGAAGATGCCATTGTACTGGGCATGGTAACCCGCGCGCAGTGGCAAGAAGCCGCAGCAGCGCAGCTTGCCGAGTGTGGTGATCCGTGGTTTGAAGAGCATATTGCCGAGTTGAGTGACATGCTGTTTTCTGGCAAACACTATGTGCGCAAAGATGCGATTGGCGGTATTGTGAATGCACTTTTAACCAGCATCAGCGTGAAGCCAGTTGAAGCGCCCTTCCATAATGAACTCTTGGCTTTCAATGCTTATATCGAGCCACACATGGGCGCTGCACTTGAAGTGCTCAAACACTTTGTAAACCAATACGTGATTCAAATTCCGCAGGTACAGCGCTTTGAATACAAAGGCCAGCAACTGATCATGGATTTGTTTGAAGCATTGAGCGCTGACCCTGAGCGACTTCTGCCACAAGCCACCGGTGAAAAGTGGCGCAAAGCCCAAAAGCAAGATGAAGGCATGCGCGTGATCTGCGATTACATTGCCGCGATGACGGATGCATATGCGCAGCGACTACATCAGCAGCTCTTCTCAGCGCAGAGTCATTACTGACGGTAATTTCGCTCGAAAACGCCTTCCGGCATCTGATCGATCTGATATTGAATCATGGCATCAAACACCTTGAGCAGTGGTGAAAAGTCACGCTCAGGTTGCCACTGCTGGAGTAGATGATAACCCGCCTCCACAGTAGAAAGCGCTGTATCATCCGGCGCTTTGCGAATTCGGTAATGCCCAACACACTCGGTCGGCAAACGCAGACTCGGTAACTCATGCAGTTGAGTGTTGATTTGCCACATCTTGTAGGCTTTTTTCCACGTCCCATCGAGCAAAATCACCCGCTTTTTGCGCGCTGTCGTGAGGCTTATCTCTGTGCTCTCTTGCGCCTGTTCATTCGGATAAAGCACATAATGGTCCACATCCGGCTCTGCCAGCCGTTGATTTAGCTCGTCATGCTCACGAAAATCTTCACCCACTAACAGCCGACAATTGGCCAATGACAAGCTGAGAATGCGCGCGGTACCCAGTGGGCGCTTTTGTTCCGTTGGGTGTTGAAGAATGATAAGCTCAACCGCACTTTCTAGCGCGACAATTGATGGACACAAGCACGCTTTACGCGCTTTACCACACTCTGAACAATAACGGGACATGACGTGAATCTTTACCTGCTGTTATTGGCAATAAGCCTGTTGAGTTTAAGTCTGCAGTGGCCACCACTACATGAGCTGACTCTGTGGCACTTCAGCGCCATAGAACAAGGTCAATGGTGGCGCATCCTAACAGGAAACTTCGCACACACCAACTTTGCCCACTGGGCGATGAACCTTGCCGCATTATGGATCATCAGCTTTGTGTTTAAACCCACAGCACGTCAGCTTCTGATCCCTCTGCTACTGACTAGCCTTGCGGTGGGGGTGATGATTTTAGCTTCCGATATGCAGTCTTATGTTGGGCTCTCTGGCACTTTGCATGGTCTCTTTGCTTACTACGCGCTGAATGAAGCCCTTAATGGACGACGCAGCAGTTGGCTATTAGTGCTTGGCGTTATCGGAAAAGTTGCGTGGGAACAGTGGTTTGGCGCATCCACTAGCACCGCAGAGCTGATTGGCGCACGAGTAGCAACGGAAGCCCATTTGGCCGGTTTAATCAGCGGCTTGTTGCTTGCTGCTGGGCATTTCTTCTTGCGGCGTAAACTATCGCAATAAACACGATAAAAAAGGCCGAACATTATGCGTTCAGCCTTTTCTTCTCTTACTTTTCCAGCAGCATAGACTCACTTAAAAAAAACAATTAGCAGCCGTATTGTTTAGCAATGTACGCCTCAAATTGGCGGCACATCTCCTCATCCGAATCACGGTTAGAAGCCAACTCAGTGGCGCCATCAATCACTCGAATCTGCGCATTTAATGAAGCGGGTTTGGCTTGCTCACGCGTCGCCAATTGCGCCATTTTGTGCTGCTGCTTTTGCCATGCTTCATCCGAAGTTAAGTTACAGGCATCCGCAAGATAGCGAGCATTAAAGCCTTCACCTGTAAGGTCCACAATGGTGTCATTGTGAGAAAGTGCATTGCCTTGCTGCCAATAATGCTTCGCCAGTAGTGGGCCAATGGCAGGGTTATCAGTGAGATAACCAAACTGCTCAAGGAAATAAGCGCGGGTTTGGTATACCGCCATGTGCGCCAACAAGTAACCGTGATAAGCACACGCCGATTCATCGGATAACAGATGCGGGATCGCCATCAGCGGACGCGGACTGCATTCTAGGCCGATAATACGCTTTTCGGTTGCTCTGGCCAGTTCGGTCACTCGCTCTGCGGTCAGCTCTTCCTCGCTCAGTTCATACAATGCTCGCTCGAAATACGGCACGAGCAAAATACTGCGCTCTTCGTAAGCTTTAAACGGTTGGCGGCTAAACACCATGGCTTTAATGGTTTCGTCAGGTACAGTATTACCCTGTGCATCTTTGGCATAGGTTTTCAACCAGTCGGCATCCATCAATAGACTATCGCAGAACATGGATTGCGTTTCGGCGTACGCCATAGAAGTGGGTGCAAATTCTTGTGAAAAACACGGCGCGTTCATCTTCACATTAGCAAAGTGCGCCGCGTGCCCACCTTCATGGAACAAGGTGTTGATTCCATCGTAACCACTACCCACCTGATCTGGCTTAGCATTACTGGTGAAATTAACTTTCGCCGCCACCCACTGACCTTGGTCGTAAAATGCCGGAATTGGCCCATGGCAGAAACCGTTGGGGTATTTGCCTTTACGATCCAGCAAATCGAGCGTCAGCTCCGCGCCACTAAATTCAATGTTGAGGCGACCAAAAGACTCCACCCAACGACGCAGCGATTGCGAAAATGGCACGTAAGGATCCAGCTCACGCATCACATCGCCCGCAAACGAATAGATGAAGTTATGTCCTTGTAGTGCTTGCTGCCCCTTGCTTTGCGAGAGTTCAGTCAAGCTGGTGAAGTGGCGATCACGCGTGCGCTGTTCAAAATCATCCAAAATGGTGAACAGTTGCTCAGTGGTCATCTTCTCTTTTTTGGCAACAGAGTAATCAAAAAAGGTTTGATAACCTAAGCTGCGCGCAAAATGGTTACGACGCTTCACCAGCTCTAAAAATCCATTTTGTAATAGCCACTGTTCTAAACCCAAGAAAGCCTGATGGGCGCTGCGACGAACTGCTTCTTGATCATGAGTACGCACCGTGGAACCTAAAGTGACAATCGAGGCTTCGACTGCTTCGCCCTGTTCGTTGGTGTAAGTCAGCACATGCTTCTGTTTTTTCTCGAACAGATCAGCTTCAAATTGGATCAATCCGGCTTTGAGTGACTGCGCTTGCTCTGATTCCAGCGCATGACTTTCAAACATCGCGAGCCAGCCTTGTAAGCCCGTTAAGGTTTGCGCTTTTTCTTCGCTATCGGTGATCTGTTCTGCCAATTCGATTTGCTGACGAATTTCCTCAATCCGCGCACCATTGCTCAGAAACTGAGTCCACTCGGTTTGTGCTTTTGCAGAACCCGCATGATCATCACTCAGCCCCATGTAGGTATCCCAGAAGAAATCTTCTTTGACACGATGGATGTTCAGATAACGGTGGTTAAGTTGGTTGAGGTAGTGTGTCGCAGACATAACAATCCTTATTGATGATTATCCTTGCTCTTCGTAATGCGGAGGGAAGAGTCGATGAAGGCGCATTATCGCACGATGCTGCGCGATGCGAGTAGGCACTCCGAGAAATGTGATAGTGCCTACTGTCCATTGAATTTTACTGGCGGAAAAATGCGTGAATAAAACGCCTATCCTCAAACGACTTGGCGCTGCAGCACCAAGTCGGAAGGGGATTATTTGGAGACGAGCGTATTGAGCTTCTCGCCCAGTAGTGGCAAACGCCACCCTTGCATTAAATCAGGCAACCGGGCTGGATCGCGGTCGCGTTTCCACACCCAACTGAGCAGTTGGTTAAGCTGCTTTTTCGAGGCCAGAAATTCAGTCGCAAGGCCACTGGTGTTCGAAACGCTCTTTACTTCATCTTTTAAACGTTTGAACAGCTGCTTGTAACCTGGGTATTCCATGATCGGCACGATTTCAGGCGGATACGCATCGGCTGGCGTTTCTAGCGCCGTTTTCACCATAGCGATAATTTTGCTGCTGTGACGACGGATTGCATGCGGATCAACCCCCTCTTCTTCCATGCGTTTCGGACTGCGTAGCGCCAAACGCGAAATGGTCAGTAAGTCCGTTTCTTTAATCACGAAGTTCAGCGCCAAATCTCGATTTACCGCTTCATGGTAACGCCATGTTGCTAATGGTTTGAGGATCGCCAGTTCTTTAGGCTTAAGCTGCCAAGCCCCTTTGATATCTAAATAAGCAAGCTCTGGGTTGCTGACTTTGGTGCGCTTCGCCACTTGTAGTTCACTTTCTTGCAATGCCGCGTCCCACCAGCCGGCTTGGGTCACTCGCTCGACCAGTTTTTCGTACATCGGTAGCAGATAGAACACATCGGCCGCGGCATATTCCAGTTGCTTGTCACTCAGCGGGCGCGCTAACCAATCGGTGCGTGATTCGCTTTTATCTAACTCAACTTGCAGTTGATCTTGCACTAACGCCGCAAATCCGGTGGATAAACCGTAACCCAAAAACGCGGCCATGATCTGAGTATCCACCATAGGGAAAGGAGTACAGCCAAACGCGTTCTGGAATACTTCCAAATCTTCGCCACAGGCATGCAGCACTTTTAATACCGAAGTGTCCTGCAATAACTCGACAAACGGTGTCATTTCATCCATCACAGTCGGATCGATCAGCGACAGGTTTTCCCCGTCAAACATCTGGATCAATCCCAGTTGTGGGAAGAAAGTACGGGTGCGGACAAATTCAGTATCCAGCATCACCACATCCGCATCACGGGCGGCAAGACAGACTCGTTGTAGATCGCCAAGTTGGGTAATAATTTGATAATTCACAGATAACTCGCTGTTGTTGCTCAAAAGAAGAGACACTTCTTTTGAAAGAAAATGCCGGCAGTTAAGGCCGGCATTCTAACATTAAAAAACACTCGCAGATGGATACAGCTTATGCGCTTTCTTTAGCCTTTGCCGCTAATTGTGCGTCATTTTCTTCACGCAGCACACGACGCAGGATTTTGCCCACGTTGGTTTTTGGCAGATCGTCACGGAATTCAACCAATTTTGGCACTTTGTAACCGGTCAGATGTTTACGACAGTGGGCAATCACTTCGTCTTTAGTTAGGCTCGGATCACGCTTCACCACATAAATCTTCACCAACTCACCAGAAGCATCGTTAGGCTGACCAATCGCCGCCACTTCAAGCACTTTGCCGTGCAGCGCCACCACATCTTCAATCTCATTCGGATAAACGTTAAAACCCGAAACCAGAATCATGTCTTTCTTACGATCAACAATATGCAGCAGACCTTGGTCATCGAATTTCACGATATCGCCCGTTGATAACCAACCATCGGCATTCAGCACTTCTTTGGTTGCTTCTGGGCGCTGCCAGTAGCCTTGCATGACTTGTGGGCCGCGTACTTGCAGTTCACCAACTTGATCGTTAGGCACCACATCACCTGCATCATCCACAATCCGCACTTCGGTTGAAGGTACAGGCAAACCAATGGCTCCGGTGTAATCGGTCAAGTCGTATGGGTTGCCGGTAACCAGTGGCGAACACTCGGTCAAGCCATAGCCTTCTAGCAAATGAACACCGGTAGTCTTTTTCCAACGTTCGGCGACAGCGCGTTGTACCGCCATACCGCCACCGACCGCTAACTTCATGTTTTTGAAGTCCAGTTCGTGGAAATCTTCGTTATTAACCAGCGCATTAAATAGGGTGTTTACACCGGTAATAGCCGTGAATGGGTATTTTTGCAGCTCTTTCACAAAGCCCGGAATATCACGCGGGTTAGTGATCAATAAGTTGCGACCACCCATTTCAATAAACAGTAAGCAGTTTACGGTTAAGGCAAACACGTGATAGAGCGGCAACGCGGTAACCACCAGCTCACGACCTTCTTGCAGCACAGGACCATAAGCCCCTTTGGCTTGCAGCACGTTCGCAACCATGTTGCGGTGCGTCAGAATTGCGCCTTTAGCCACACCCGTTGTACCACCGGTGTATTGTAGGAAGGCAATGTCTTCACCTGACATAAACGGCTTCACGTACTGCAGACGACGACCTTTGTGCAGCGCTTTACGCATCGAAATCGCGCCCGGCAGATCGTACTTAGGTACCATGCCTTTAACGTATTTCACCACGAAGTCGACAACCGTACCTTTCGCGCGTGGCAGCATCTGTCCCAAGCTGGTCAGAACCACATGCTTGACCTGAGTATTGGCAACGATTTGCTCTAAGGTGTTGGCAAAGTTTGAAACGATCACAATCGCGCGCGCATCCGCATCATTCAGTTGATGCTCTAGCTCACGCGGGGTGTAAAGTGGGTTCACGTTCACTGCGATCATACCTGCACGCAGTACGCCAAACAGCGCCACAGGGTATTGCAGCAAGTTTGGCATCATCAAAGCGACACGGTCGCCCTTCTTCAGTTTCAAATCGTTTTGCAGATAAGCTGCAAAAGCACGGCTGCGCTCTTCCAGCTTACGGAATGTCATCACCGCGCCCATGTTCATGAAGGCAGGCTGATCCGCGTACTTATGTACCGATTGTTCAAACATTTCGACCAGTGATGGGTACTGATCAGGATTAATGGTTTCCGGTACGTCTTTCGGATAACGTGAAAGCCAAGGTTTATCCACGGTAATACTCCTCGTTATTGGCTGGCGCTATTCTTGTTGTTGTCATGCAGTTGTTATGCAATTGCTGACCGCTATTACAGCACAGCCGAAGTGGTTGAGCACGTAACTCTCAAACACTTGTTTAAATTTTGTTAACTAAGCCAAAAATCAATTCAGCGACTGATTGCGGCTGTTCTAAATGGCAATGATGGCCACCCGTTACAGTGTGAATGGGGATGGCGGCAAGATTCTCTTCTTGCACTCTCTGCTGGAGCGAAGCAAACCCCTGAGTTCCTAAAATCACCTGTTGCGGGCAACACACTTGCTCGCGGATCTGCGCCGCTTGCTCAGGCGACATACGATACAAAGAATCCGATTTGAGCTTAGGATCGTGTCGCCAGAACCACTGTTCATCACGCATTTGAGTACCTCGCTCTACCAGTGGACGTAGCAATTCACTAGGCAGTTGATTGGCAAGAGCACGATGGCGAAGTGCATGTTCAAAGCTGGAATAACCGCGAGGCTTAGTGTTACGTAACGCATGGCGAGAGCGAACCCCTTTCTGCAAACGCGTGACACTGTGCGTGGCAGGTTCAGAGAGTGGACCGAAGCCTTCAATCTGTACTAACCCGTTCACTTGCTCAGGAAAGGCGGCACTATAACAACTTGCGATTAAAGCACCAAGCGAATGGCCTACTAGCAGCCGTTTGTTTGGCGATAAGTTGAGCAAAAGCTGATCGATATCGTCGATATAGTCGTGAAATGGGTAATAACCCGCTCTATGTCTGGATAAACCATGCCCTGGCAGATCAATCGCGCACAAATGCAAATTAGGGTCCAAATGATGAAGCACCTGCATCAGTGAGAAAAAGCTCGCGGCGTTATCCAACCAGCCATGAATAAAAATGACCGATACTTCGGCCATTTTTGCATCACCTACTTCCACAGCGGCTAACGGGCCCTGTTCAAGCAAGTATGTGGTGTTGGTCAGCTTCATTTGACCTCTTGGATTATCCGTCCATCACGATCAGGCATGCTACGAGGCCAACAGTAGAAACCGCGACAAGGGAACATGTAGGGGCCAATATCATCCACTTCTACCCGCTCTTCAACGCGCCACAAATGGAAGCCTTGGGCATTCATCACTGGGTAGGTGTGCTCATAATCCCCGACTTTCCCAACTTCAGGCTCTGCGGTTGTGCCGTAAAGCGTCAGCAAACGACCTTCACCATAAGTAATTGGATCTAAAAATCCCTTCACGTAAGCGACAAATCGACCTTGTGGCTCTTGATGAATATTGGGACGCCCTGCGCTATCAATCGGCAGGTTGACCAATTCAATACGGGTGCGATCTTTTTGGTTGCTGATATTGGCAACAACCCCACCTATTCGGACAGGTGATTTCGCAGCAGGATCCAGATCGAGCCAAGCCGAGTACTGAGTCACCACTGTTTTATCATCCGGATTGCCCAACTCAGGTGGCAAACTCGCACAGGCAGACAGCAACAAAGCGATGGCAGGTATAAAAAGTTTCATCAAATGTATCTTCACTGAATTGACCTCATTTTTAGATGTAGATATCGACCCCAAGCAGTTGCGCAAGTTCCTCTTTGCGCGCTTGGTTCATCACATCCAAATACTCTTCCATCGCCTTGCGAGCACGCCCTTCGGGTAAATCGTACTGCACTTGCGCACGGTGAATATCCGACTCACTGACTTGGCGAATCGATTCCGCAACCGCATTGGCAACTTTGCTGGTCGATGAAACGCTCTTGCCACTCTCGCTCTGGCTAACTTCACCCTTTTTCCCCGCTTTGGAGGTTTTATTGGTGCTGGGCAGCCGCGCCGGAGGTAATCCATTAATTGAAACCATATTGTTCCTATCGATTAGCGAGTGAGTGAGCGCTCATCTTCTGCCTTATTCACGGCCGGGAAGCTTTTTCCAAGCCACGGTATCACGCAGATACACTGGGCTTGCCTGCTCAACACTCATGGTATTGCCTTGCGCCAATTCAAACTGAGCCAAATAAGCAATATCTTGCGAATCTGGGTAAAGCACTTCACTGGTTTGCACTTGCAGCGGCAGATCCGCCAGTGCTGGGTAAGCGTCCCACCCTGTTCCGGCTTTGCCCCAAACCTGCTCGTCTTGCGTCAAGGTCTGCGCCAACAGCGCAGGCGCAATCACACACTCCGCTTCCGCGGCTTGCCAACTGCCATCTTCTTGACGCACATAGCGTCCCCAATACACTTCTTCCATGCGCGCATCAATGGCACTGGCAACATGGGTCATACCTTGTAGACGATACGCTGCTTGCGCCATCGCCGCTAAGGTGGAAATGCCAATCATCGGCAGATTCGCACCAAAGGCTAAACCTTGTGCAATTCCAATGCCAATCCGTACCCCAGTAAAACTACCTGGGCCACGACCAAAAGCCAAAGCATCCAATTCTTGTAGCGTTACGCCTGCTTCTTTTAATACTTCATCCACCATAGGCAATACTTTTTTGGTGTGATCACGCGGGGCGATTTCACTGCGTGAATAAACGGTATTGCCGACGAGTAGCGCGACGGAACAGCGCTCGGTGGCAGTATCTAAGGCGAGAATTTTTACGCTCATGAGTCTCTCTGATTGATTTCAGTTACAGCTAATTGTTGTAGAAAAGTAGTGACTACGTCCAGATCCCGCGTGCGCGGAATCGGCGGTAAACTGGCGAGGAACACCCCGCCATAATCGCGCGTGACCAGTCGATTGTCACAGATGATCAACGCGCCTTTGTCGTTTTTATCGCGGATCAGACGACCCACACCTTGCTTCAAGGTGATCACCGCTTCCGGCAGTTGCACTTGCGCAAATGGGTCACCACCACGCAGGCGGCAGTCTTCAATGCGAGCTTTGAGCAACGGGTCATCGGGTGCGGTAAACGGAAGTTTGTCGATGATAACACAGCTTAAGGTATCGCCTCTAACGTCAATCCCTTCCCAGAACGCGCCTGTGGCCACCAATAGCGCATTGCCCAGCTCCATAAATTCGGCCAGCGTTTTCTGTTTGCTGGTTTCCCCTTGCATCAAAACCGGTAAGGTTAAACGTTCGCGAAAACGTTC
Organism: Vibrio mimicus; assembly: GCF_019048845.1. Taxonomy (NCBI): domain Bacteria; kingdom Pseudomonadati; phylum Pseudomonadota; class Gammaproteobacteria; order Vibrionales; family Vibrionaceae; genus Vibrio; species Vibrio mimicus. The sequence continues at coordinate 1,041,376 of NZ_CP077426.1, read as the reverse complement.
GCCTAAATCACGCATCATGCTGTGCGAGGTACACAAAAAGAAGCAGCGCCCTTGGTTGTGCTCAATCACGGGCGCGAGCATGCGCACCAGTTTATCAGCCAGTCCGGGGCTATTTGGTTCTGGCAGATAACGGGGTACGCATAATACGGCCTGTTGTTGGTAATCAAACGGGCTGACCAACGAGAATTGCGCGCTCGGGATTAACCCGAGTCGCTCAGTAAAATGGCTGAAATCATCGTTGACCGCCAAGGTCGCGGAAGTGAAGATCCACGCGCCCTCTTTTTGTTCAATCTGCTCACGAAATTTATCCGCCACAGACAGTGGCGTGATGTGCAAACTGAAATGGCGCGGTGTGGTGTCATACCAATAGGAATAACCTGTGATGGAGACATCACACACACGGCGAATACGGCCTAAAATCACTGTGGCACGTTCAAATGCGGTATCCAGAAGCTGGCTGCGACCCAAAGCCAGTTTGAGCACATCCAAAGCAAATTGCAGCGCTTCATTGAGGCGTTCGACTTCTCTTGCCACGGTCGGCACTTTCAGCACTTCACGCCAGTTGCCACGATAGCCCGGCTCACCAAGCACAATGCGTAAATCCATTGCCGCCTGTACCAGTTTGTCCGACACTTTTTGCAGTTGGCGCATATCTTTCGCTTCGGTGCGATAACCGAGTTCGATATCTTTCGCCAGCTCTTGCACCTGGCGACTCGATACCGACTGACCAAAATATTGGCTCGCGATGTCCGGCAGTTGGTGTGCTTCATCGAAAATAAACACTTCTGCTTCAGGAATTAGCTCACCAAAGCCCGTCTCTTTGATCGCTAAATCGGCCAGAAACAAGTGATGGTTCACCACGACCACATCGGCATCCATCGCGCGACGGCGCGCTTTGGAAACAAAGCAGTCTTGGTAGCTGGCGCACTCTTTGCCCAAGCAGTTGTCATTAGTCGACGTTATGGTGGGAATAATCAGGCTATCTTCCGCCAAATCGTCACATTCCCCTAAATCACCACTTTGCGTGCTGGCTGCCCAACTGCGCACTTTTACCAACTGAGTAAGCAGCGAGGGATCGGATTCAGGAGTGTGGCTTTCCACCATTTGCCGACTTAAGCGATCGAGGCAGAGATAGTTCGCACGGCCTTTAAGCAGTGCCACTTGGCCGAAAAAGCCTAATGCACTAACCATCAAAGGCAAATCACGATGGAAAAGCTGCTCTTGCAGGTTTTTAGAACCAGTACTGATGATGACCTTTTTGCCACTGAGCAAAGCTGGAACTAAATACGCGAAGGTTTTTCCGGTTCCTGTACCCGCTTCAACCACCAACTGAGATTGGTTGGCAATAGCACTGGCAACGGCTTTCGCCATATCCACTTGTGCTTGTCTGGGTTGAAAGCCCGGAATCGCTTGGCCTAATGCGCCTTGCTGGGAAAAGGTTTTTTCAATCATGCCAATTCTATGTGCAAAGGAAATGGCGCGATTATGGCAGGTTTTGCACAACGGCGCGAATGGCAATCACCTCCACGCCGCAAAGAACAAATTACTTGCGATTGAGATAACGAGAGAGCCAAGATGGTGCATCGTAACCCGGAGATGAAGCCACGGGCGTCATGGCCTTCACTGCTTCAGAGGGAGAGGCTCGATGTTCCCACATCTCTTCCAAAATATGCTCATCTATAGGTTGATCCCTAAGCAGTGTTCCAATCCGCTCAACATACAATTTACGTGCGAGAAGTTCTTTATCCATATACAACCACCTTACAACTCTCATTGATAAGAAACGGCTAACCCAATGCGCAAGAAACCTGAGTATTCCTTGGTTAAAGCAATTGAATCTGTATTGATAATAGATTAATTATAGGTGTGTATTTGCGTGCTGCCTCACCGTTCGGACGCCGCTAATTTGTTTTTTAGAATGAAAAAAATCGCTAGCCTCAAACTGGTTGAAATTGCTGCCAATACCTGTGATTTCAAAAAGCTAGGGCATATTTCTTTTTGCATGGAAGTAGTTATCAATGGAAAAAAAAACCCTGCTGACGCATTGTCCTGATGCGCCGGGACTGATCTCCAAAATCACCAATATTTGTTATAAGCATCAACTCAACATTATTCACAACAACGAATTTGTGGATAACACCAGCGGCCATTTCTTCATGCGTACGGAATTGGAAGGCTATTTCAATGACGCTACTTTATTGGCCGACCTTGACCATGCTCTGCCGCAAGGCACGCGCCGTAAGCTGATCAGCTCTACCCGCAAACGCATCATCGTACTCGTAACGAAAGAAGCACACTGTCTGGGTGATATTCTGATGAAGAATTACGATGGCAGCTTGGATGTCGACATCGCTGCTGTAGTCGGCAACTATGACACTTTGCAGCGTTTGACCGAACGTTTTGATATTCCTTACCACTGTGTTTCCCATGAAGGTTTATCTCGTGAAGAACACGAACAAGCGCTATTAGAGGTGATTGACCAATATCAGCCAGATTATCTGGTACTCGCCAAATACATGCGTGTTTTAACACCTAGTTTTGTTGAACGTTTCCACCATAAGATCATCAATATCCATCACAGCTTCTTGCCTGCCTTTATTGGTGCGAAACCTTACCAACAGGCTTATGACCGTGGGGTAAAAATCATTGGTGCGACGGCGCACTTTGTGACGAATGACCTCGATGAAGGCCCAATCATCAAACAAGACGTGATTCCGGTCGACCACACCTTTAGCGCGCAAGACATGGCGCAAGCAGGACGTGATGTGGAGAAAAATGTGCTCAGCAAAGCACTCAATAAAGTGCTGAATGACCATGTGTTTGTCTACGGCAACAAAACTGTCATTTTGTAATTTCTATTTTCCAATCGGAAACAACAAAGGGCACCGAAGTGCCCTTTAAATTTGCTGTTTCGTTATACGGGATTACAAACGCACCGCCAGTTCAACACCTTGACGAATCGCGCGCGCGGCATCTAACTCTCCTGCCACATCCGCGCCGCCGATCACATGCAGTTTATCGCCAAATTCAGCCCACTGCGCTTCAAATGGACGCACCGATTCTTGACCTGCACAGATCACCACACTGTCTGCTTCAATCAGCTCTTGCTTGCCATCACGTTCAATATGTAGGCCCTGCTCATCAATTTTCTGATACTGAACGCCACCTATCAAATGCACTCCGCGTTTTTCTAACGTGCGTTTATGGATCCAGCCCGTAGTTTTACCCGGCCCTTTGCCAACCGCACCTTTACGCCGTTGTAGCAGCCAGACTTCTCGCTCACTGGTGGTATCCGGATAAGGGTACAAACCACCGGGATGCTCGATGGTTTTATCGATTCCCCACTCGTACAGCCAGTCATCTAATGTTTGATCTTTCGGCTCGGTGAGCATGCTCGCGACATCCACACCAATTCCGCCCGCGCCAACAATCGCGACCTTTTGGCCTACCGGTGTCTTTTCGCGGATTAAGGTTTGGTAATCAACCACTTTTGGGGACTCTTCTATTCCTGCAAGAGCGATTTTGCGCGGCGTGACGCCCGTGGCGATCACCACTTCATCGTAGCCGCGCAGATCGCTAAATTGCACTTCACTGCCCAGATGCAAATTCACGCCAGTTTGGTCGATTCGGTTGGCAAAGTAGCGAATGGTTTCACGAAATTCTTCCTTGCCAGGGATCTGCATCGCAAGGCGGAATTGGCCACCAATTCGATCGTTGCGTTCAAACAGATCCACCTGATGACCGCGCTCTGATGCAGTCGTTGCAAACGCCAAACCCGCAGGGCCGGCACCGACAACCGCAATCTTTTTGCTCTGCGCGGGTTTCACCACAATCTCGGTTTCATAACAGGCGCGCGGGTTCACTAAGCAGCTCGCACGTTTGCCGCGAAATACATTATCCAAACAGGCTTGGTTACAACCGATACAGGTGTTGATCAGCGCACTCTGCCCTTCCTGTGCTTTGCGTACAAAATCCGCATCAGCTAAAAACGGGCGTGCCATCGACACCATATCCGCCTGACCACTGGCTAGAATTTTCTCCGCTTGCTCCGGGGTATTGATTCGGTTGCATGTCACCACTGGTACGGTTAAGTAAGGTCTGATTTTCTCTGTCACCCAACTAAAGGCAGCGCGTGGCACTTGGGTCGCAATAGTCGGAATACGTGCTTCATGCCACCCAATCCCTGTATTAATAATGGTGACTCCTGCCTCTTCTAAGGCTTTGGCAAGCACGACAACTTCTTCAAAGGTGCTGCCCTGCTCAACTAAATCAAGCATCGACAGGCGAAAAATAATGATGAACTCTTCACCCACTGCTTCACGAATCGCTTTGACAATTTCGACCGGAAAACGAATCCGATTTTGATAACTACCACCCCAATCGTCATAGCGCATATTGGTGCGTTTACAGATAAATTGGTTGATCAAATACCCTTCTGAGCCCATCACTTCCACACCATCATAGCCCGCTAATTGTGCCAACTCGGCACTATTGGCGAAATCTTGAATCGTCTTACGAATTTGGCGCGTGCTCATTTCACTGGGGGTAAATTGGGCAATTGGAGCTCGAATGGCAGAAGCACTTTGCGAAAATGGATGCATGGCGTAACGCCCCGCATGCAGCAGCTGTAACGCAATTTTCCCACCATGGCGATGTACCGCTTCCGTCACCACTTTATGTGCTTTAGCATGCTTAGTTTTGCTAAATTCAGCGCTGAATGGGTGCAGGCGGCCGCGCAAGTTAGGCGAAAAACCACCTGTCACAATCAACCCTGCGCCACCTTTGGCACGTTCTTCATAAAAGGCCGCAAGCTTGTATAGCCCTTCTTTATTTTCTTCTAAGCCAGTATGCATGGAGCCCATCAACACACGATTTTTGAGCTGCGTAAAACCAAGATCGAGAGGCTGAAATAGATTTGGGTACATGGTGACTTCACTTTGCTTCTTATTAGATGGTCTGAGCAGAATACGCCCACGCATTACAAAAATCAAACAAGCGTTTACATTTGTGCAACAACAATCAAAATTGCGGTTGTTTGCAAGGCTGTTGTTTGCCCCGATCAGATAACGTAGGATGTGATGTGTCGTGCGCTAATTTGCACGGAAAATCTGAAGCTTTGGAGTGATTTATCACTCCGTTGGTCTGGAGATACCATGAAATCACTGTTTCGTTTTGTTGGCCTGATTTTGAAAGGGATTTGGAAAGCTATCACCTTCATTCGGCTGGCACTGACTAACCTAATTTTCTTACTCAGTATTGGCATCATTTATTTTATTTATATTCATGCCGATGCCCCGCTACCGACCATGGATAAATCCTCTGCACTGGTACTCAATCTATCGGGTCCTATTGTGGAGCAAAGTACACATATCAACCCGATGGACTCTTTTACTGGTTCCGTGTTTGGTGAAGAGCTGCCACGCGAGAACGTGCTGTTTGATATTATCGAGACCTTGCGTTATGCCAAAAATGATAACAATGTTACCGGGCTTGTTTTGGCGTTAGGTGACATGCCTGAAACCAATTTGACCAAGCTTCGCTACATCGCTAAAGCCATCAACGAATTCAAATCATCCGGTAAGCCAGTCTATGCCGTGGGTGATTTTTACAACCAAAGCCAATATTACTTGGCAAGCTATGCCGACAAAATTTACCTTGCTCCAGACGGTGCGGTGTTGCTGAAAGGCTATAGCGCCTATTCCATGTATTACAAAACTCTGCTTGAGAAACTCGATGTAACCACTCACGTCTTTCGTGTCGGCACTTACAAATCTGCGATTGAACCTTTTGTGCGTGATGACATGTCAGATGCAGCGCGTGAATCTGCGTCTCGTTGGTTAACTCAACTGTGGAGCGCGTATGTCGATGATGTCGCAGCCAATCGTCAAATTGCGATCAAAACACTCACGCCAAGCATGGATGAGTTTGTTGCTCAATTGAAAGAAGTCGGTGGTGATTTAGCGGCACTATCAAAACAAGTTGGCTTAGTCGATGAGCTAGCCACTCGCCAGCAAGTACGCCAAGCCTTAGCTGAAACGTTTGGTAGCGATGGCAAAGACAGCTATAACGCGGTCAGTTACTACGAATATAAAGCCAGCATTCAGCCAAGCCCTCTTACTGATGCCAGCGATATTGCCGTTGTCGTCGCCAGTGGTGCGATTATGGATGGCTCTCAGCCACGCGGTACCGTGGGTGGTGATACATTAGCAGGATTACTGCGCGAAGCACGTAACGACAGCAATGTGAAAGCGGTCGTACTTCGTGTGGATAGCCCAGGAGGCAGCGCGTTTGCTTCCGAAGTGATCCGCAATGAAATCGAAGCACTGAAAGCCGCAGGTAAACCTGTTGTTGTTTCTATGTCTAGCCTTGCCGCTTCCGGTGGTTATTGGATTTCGATGAGTGCAGACAAAATTGTCGCGCAGCCGACCACACTAACAGGCTCAATTGGTATTTTCAGTGTGATCACCACCTTCGAAAAAGGCCTGAATAACCTTGGCATTTACACTGATGGTGTGGGCACTACACCATTCTCAGGACAAGGCGTTACCACTGGCCTGACTCAAGGTGCCAAAGATGCCATTCAACTGGGTATTGAGCATGGCTATCAGCGCTTTATTTCTTTGGTGGCAGAGAAACGTAGTATGACGGTAAAAGCGGTAGATGAAATTGCCCAAGGCCGTGTTTGGACAGCGCAAGATGCGCAAACCTTAGGCTTAGTCGATCAGCTCGGCGATTTTGATGATGCGGTACATTTGGCAGCGGATCTGGCACAGCTGGATCAATACAACCTTTACTGGGTTGAAGAACCACTCACACCAGCACAGCAGTTTTTACAAGACCTGCTTGGCGAAGTGCGTGTTAGCTTAGGTTTAGATGTTTCGGCACTGTTGCCAAAATCACTGCAACCTTTGGCAACAGAGTGGCAACAACAAACGTCACTACTCAATCAATTGAATGATCCCAAAGGGCAGTACGCATTCTGTTTGCCCTGCCAAGTAGAATAGTCTACGAGGTCACAACCCTTGATATACCGAGGCGCTTTGCAAGAAGCGCCTCTTTTTATTGCAAGAGTTTTCGCTATAATCGCCGCTCTGTTCCCTACACTGAGTGATTTCTCGCTATGGCAAGAAAACATATTTATATCGCCTATACAGGCGGCACCATTGGCATGAAAAAATCGGATCACGGCTACGTCCCTGTTGCAGGGTTTATGGAAAAACAATTAGCCAGCATGCCTGAGTTTCACCGCCCTGAAATGCCTCTGTTTACTATCCATGAATATGATCCATTGATGGACTCTTCGGATATGACTCCTGCGGATTGGCAAATCATCGCTGATGATATCGCCGCCAATTACGACAACTACGATGGTTTTGTGATCCTCCACGGTACGGATACCATGGCTTACACTGCCTCAGCCCTGTCGTTCATGTTCGAAAACTTAGGCAAACCTGTGATTGTGACTGGCTCACAAATCCCACTGGCCGATCTGCGTTCAGATGGTCAAGCCAACCTGCTCAATGCCCTACACATTGCCGCCAATTACCCCATCAATGAAGTCACCCTATTCTTCAATAATCGTTTGATGCGTGGCAACCGTAGCCGCAAATCACACGCCGATGGCTTCAGCGCTTTCAGTTCACCCAACCTGCCACCGCTGCTGGAAGCTGGTATCAATATTGAACTGAGTACCAATGTGAAAGTGGATGAAAAGCCGAATGGTGAATTCAAAGTCAACCCTATCACACCACAACCGATTGGGGTGATCACCATGTACCCGGGGATTTCTCATGAGGTAATCCGCAACACGCTATTGCAACCGGTCAATGCGATGATCCTGCTCACTTTCGGTGTCGGAAATGCGCCACAAAATCCAGAGTTGCTGGCTCAGCTAAAAGCGGCATCAGAGCGTGGAGTGATTGTTGTTAACCTAACCCAATGCCTTGCGGGCAAAGTGAACATGGGGGGATACGCGACAGGTTGTGCGCTAGCAGACTCAGGTGTGATCAGTGGCTATGACATGACACCGGAAGCCGCTCTCGCCAAACTGCATTATCTGCTCAGCCAAGATCTTTCTTATGAAGAAGTGAAAGCAAAAATGCAGCAAGTGCTACGAGGTGAAATGACACTGTAATGATCGGTGGCAAAACGAAATTAGATCTAGTCAGTTAAGGTCATTGACAAATCAGCCTCGCACAAAGCGAGGCTTTTTTATGCACTCAGTTTATTTACTCGTTTTGGTTCGGATTGACACGCAGGATATCTTCTTCCCCTGCCGTAAAACGCTTTTTCAGCTCCGCTTTGGACTTAAAAACCACCTCGCCACCTACGCCAACCGACATATGATCCGCTTCGGTATTATGCTTAGATTGATACAACATCACAGCTTGCATACAGGAGTCTCGCTGCTGTTGTGAAAGTGGTGTACCCTCAGGCCACTTTCCCGTTTCCACGGCGTATAGTAAGCGCTGATAAGCTTCAGGCGTAATCGCATTAATTAATTGTTGAGTGCCCATAATCTCGTCCTACTCAAAGTGATGTGGCGTCAACATAACGAGCTAGCGTAATGCGTCAACAACAGCTAAATAAATAAGTGTATTTGATCACAAGCCGATATCATGAATTTGACTAAAACGTTACTTATTCTCGCAAGCCTAGCACTATTGAATGGCTGTTTCGAGAATCGCAAAAACACCGAAAAGCTCTGTGCTGATAACCCCAATCTGCGCTGTGAACAGCTCAATATGGATGATGGGCAATGCCGCGTTCCAAGAACCGATCTGATTTGGCACCGCTTTGAAATTTTGAAATCACCGAGCGATGAAAAAAGCATCAAAGAATACCATCTCGTTAGTGCTTATCGAAAATGCCTTGAACTAGCTTCGCAAATCCAAGCCATTGATCAAACCAAGTTGAAAGAAAACCGCTTTAAGGCTTTAGTCAATTCAGGCAAAGAACAAGAACGAATCGTGGCAGAATTAAAACAGTCAACGTCTCCGCAAGCACTCTATTTCTTGTGGAGTCAAATAGGCGACCGTAATGCACGACGTGCTTTCTTACAGTTAGAAGGAAAACCCGAGCTCGAAACCGCTGAGATGCAGTACGCCTTGGCGACCTTTTACACAGATCGCGATAAGCCCAAAACCATAGAACTGCTGCATAAGTCTCTGGAACTCGGTAATGGTAGACCAACGAACACCGAAATATTGAAAGCCTTAGCCAGCAACTACCATGTCCTACATGACAAAGAAAACGCTTATCTTTGGGCGATGGTTGGCAAAGATTTTGGTGTGCCAGTGGCTTCCGCCGAAGAACTAAAACGACTTTACGGTTTTAGCCAAGCGCAGTTTGCAGAACTAGATAAAACCGCCGATACCATAGTGAAAGCGATTCGTGCGGGCAAGTACACCAAAACCCTCATCCCTAACCGAATGAAGGATGAAAAATCTCAACAATAAGCGGTGAGTCCTTCACCGCTTTTTCACTTTTTGTTGAAAATTAACGACACAGAGTTAACACAAAATCGTAACCCAGTCGTCTTCGGGCCATCTTCAAAGACATGCCCAAGGTGACTATCACAAGCCGCACAACGGATCTCAGTGCGTACCATTCCGTGACTCATATCATTTAAATAACGTACTGCTCTCTCATCAATTGGCGCATCAAAACTTGGCCAACCACAGCCTGAATCGTATTTATTTGCTGAGCTGAATAATGGCGATTGGCAACAAGTACAGAGATAGAAGCCCGTTTCCTTATTGTGCAACAACTTGCCTGAGTAAGGGGCTTCTGTTCCTTGCTGGCGACAAACATAATATTGTTCATCTGACAAGTGCTCACGCCAATATCCATCAGGCTTGAGCGGATTTTTGGATTCAAATTCCACTGTTTTTATTTCCTTGTTGATTAACCTTAGAGCAATCATTTTTTGCGAAACACTTGCCTAATATCGAGTTTGTGGCACATACTTTTTGACTCTATTTTGAGCAAGAATTTTTGATGTGAATTGGGCTTCGGCTCATTCACATTCTACGTCAATTGGTCAGTATAAAAAGCAGGTTCAAGTTTAAAAGTTAATCAATTGCAAACGATTGTGAAAAAAAGCGACGCTTTTTTTTGACTTTAAACAAGTTAAGTCCGATTATCTGTTGCAGCTTTTAACTGGATTCTGTAATTTTACTACCAGTTATCTTTAATCAGAAATTAAGTTGTGGAGCAACTATAATGACTATCAAAGTAGGTATTAACGGTTTTGGCCGTATCGGTCGTTTCGTTTTCCGTGCAGCGCAAGAGCGCAATGACATCGAAGTTGTAGGTATCAACGACCTGATCGACGTAGATTACATGGCTTACATGCTGAAATACGATTCAACTCACGGCCGTTTCAACGGTACTGTTGCAGTTGAAGGTGGAAACCTGATCGTAAACGGCAAAACTGTACGTGTAACTGCAGAACGTAACCCAGCTGACCTGAAATGGGGCGAAATCGGCGTTGACGTTGTTGCTGAAGCAACAGGTCTGTTCCTGACTGACGAAACTGCTCGTAAACACATCGAAGCTGGTGCGAAGAAAGTTGTTCTGACTGGTCCTTCAAAAGACAAGACTCCAATGTTCGTAATGGGCGTTAACCACAAGACTTACGCTGGTCAAGACATCGTTTCTAACGCTTCTTGTACTACTAACTGTCTGGCGCCTATCGCTAAAGTACTGAACGACAACTTCGGTATCGAGTCTGGCCTGATGACGACTGTTCACGCAACAACTGCAACTCAAAAAACAGTTGACGGTCCTTCAGCGAAAGACTGGCGCGGTGGCCGTGGTGCTTCTCAAAACATCATCCCATCTTCAACTGGTGCAGCTAAAGCAGTAGGCGTTGTTCTTCCAGAACTGAACGGCAAACTGACTGGTATGGCTTTCCGCGTACCAACTGCTAACGTTTCTGTAGTTGACCTGACTGTTAACCTGCAAAAAGCAGCGTCTTACGACGACATCAAAGCAGCAATGAAAGCAGCTTCTGAAGGCGAACTAGCTGGTATCCTAGGCTACACTGAAGATGCAGTAGTTTCTACTGACTTCAACGGTGACACTCGCACTTCTATCTTCGATGCTGACGCAGGTATCGCACTAACTGACAAATTCGTTAAAGTTGTATCTTGGTACGACAACGAAATCGGTTACTCAAACAAAGTTCTTGACCTGATCGCTCACATCTCTAAGTAATGTGGTGATTAGCGAAGAAATTCGTTAGACAAAAAGGCGACTCTAGGGTCGCCTTTTTGGTATCTGGGCTTTGGGTAACTCAGTGCCTTTACACTCGTCATTGACCCCATCTCAGATCAGGCTGAAACGCAGATTCAAGGAAACTAAGATGGATTTACACTCTCTGAACACCGTCGCCGTATTGTCTGATTGCGTCACTATTGCTCAGCAAGATCAGATCAAAATCGTGCGTGTGATACACGATAAAGCCAGTGCTGCTATCTCACTGCACGGCGGTCATGTCATCTCCTTTCAACCCAATGGCCAATCCGATCTCTTGTGGATGAGCTCAAAAGCCATTTTTGATGGTAAAGCAGCACTGCGTGGGGGTATTCCTGTCTGTTGGCCATGGTTTGGCCGTATAGCTGCACCAGCGCATGGTTTTGCACGTAATCAAGAATGGAAACTGGTTGAACACAGAGAAAATGATCAAGGTGTGATCGTGACTCTCGGTTTGCAAACTACACCTGAGAGCTTGGCGATTTGGCCATACCAATTTGATGTTCGCTTGCATGTGGAAATCAGTGAGAGCTTGAAAGTAACGCTTGATGTGACTAACACTGACGAAAAAGCATGGACATTCTCTGGTGCGCTACACACTTATCTGCACATGGGCGATATACGTGAAACTCAAACCACAGGTGTAGGTGTAGAGTATCTTGATAGCCTGCAAGGGGATAAATCTTGCTCAAGTGATGGTCAACTAACGCTCGTCGACACCATAGATCGTGTTTATACCCAGCCAGAAGCATTGATCCAAGTGCAAGATCCAATGCTAGCCAGAACATTGACGGTTGAAAATCAAGGTCATAACTCAGCGGTATTATGGAACCCTTGGCAACAAGGCGCCCAATCAATGGCAGATATGAATGATGATGGTTACTTACACTTCTTGTGTGTGGAGTCGACGCTTCATGCTCCGTCACTGGCCCAAGGCAAAACACTTCAACCTGGGCAAACCCATCAGTTGAGCACACAGATCTCTAGTCATACGCATTAATTCCTTATCAAGCAGCGTGCATCTCGGGCAAGTTTGAACCGCCAATATAGCGCGACATCCACTCGAAAAGCGCTGCTTTTTCTACCCCTACATATACTGTGCAACAGCGTGAGATACACGACTCAGCGATATCATTCACATAACCATCATTTGGTTCATATTTTAGCTGTACCATGTCTTACTCTGCTCAGCACAATTGTGCTACATAATGCACAACGTCAGTCTGGTAAGGATACCTAATGAAAAACGGCCATATTTGTCTCGCAACCCTACTCTTATCTTCACTATTACAAGTCACTCACGCACAAGGTTTTCCGGATAAAAATCAACCAGGATGGGATATCACGCTAAGCCTTAACAGTTTTTACGTGCGCACTCAGTCACAAATGAACACCAATGATGACAATGCGATCACCAACAATTTGCAGCAGCCCGGCCAAAGCACGTCTGACCTTTTTTTTGCCCCATTAGGGAATATCCAATACACCTTAGCTTCAGGACAAACTCGACTTTTTGCAGGGCAGAGTTCGGATCAAATTATTGAAGGGCATCTACAAGCGGAACTCGGCGTGACCCATAGATTGGATAGATTGGGTGAAATTACGCTAGCTTATTTTCCTTCCCTACCCGGTGTAAATGAAACGTGGCGTGACCCCTATCTTACGCAAACGGCAAGATCCGCTACTGATATTAGCGCGCAAGGTGGACGCTTAGCTTATACCGCCCCTTTAGCCATTCCATTTACTCTGCGCTATGCCTATTTAGACTATCAAATCGATGAAGAACAAAGTGGCATAACATCAGGATTAAATAACGAAGCAACCGCCCTGCTAAATCGCAATAGTGACTACCAAAGAGTTTCTGCGGAAGTAACTTTACCCTTTGGTCGATCTTGGTCTTTAGTACCGAAGATAAGTTATACCCAACGTAATGCCCAAGGAGATGCATTTGATTTTGCTGCCTTCGATTATCAGCTAGGAATCAATACCTTTGCAGGTCCACAAGCGCTATTTTTAACCTTCAGTTATGGTCAAGAGGACTACAACACCGCACACCCCATTTTTGCAGCAGCGAGAGATGCGGATCGCTGGAGTGCGTTTGCGCTTTATGTCTACCGTGCTCCCTTCGGCTGGAACAATGTGGCAATCAATGCAATAGCAAGCATCAGTGAAACAGACGATGCGGTTAGCTTTTTCGATCAACAATCAGCTCTACTTTCCGCTGGTATTGCATTTAATTTCTAAACTTTGAAAGTGAATTTCGGCTGCCTACTTGTCAGGCGGCCTCTCGCTGCTTAGCAAATCGCCATTAGCTAATCAATAACCGATCCTTGCCTTTTTATTTCATGCTCTAGCCGCTAAACTTACGCCTCTATTTTGTTGATTGAGGCCACCATGACCTTCTTGTGCCCGCTTTGTGAGCATCCCCTAACGCTTAACCAAAACACTTACACCTGTGTCAATCGTCATCAATTTGATGTAGCGAAAGAGGGATACGTCAATCTGATGCCTGTTCAGCACAAGCGCTCAAAAGATCCCGGCGACAACAAAGAAATGACTCAAGCACGTCGTCGGTTTTTGCAAACAGGCCATTACGCACCGATGCGTGAAAAAGTCGCGGAATTATGCCAAACACATTTAGCTACCCACCAGCAAACGCTACTTGATATCGGCTGTGGTGAAGGCTACTACACCGATTTTTTTGCCAAAGCACTACGCCAGCAAGACCGTGACGCAAAGACTTTTGGGCTCGATATTTCCAAAATTGCTATTCGTTACGCTGCAAAACGTTATCCAGAATGCCAATTTACCGTGGCATCTAGCCATCGCCTCCCTTTTGCTGAGCAAAGTCTGGACGGCGTGATCCGCATTTACGCACCATGCAAAGACACCGAATTAGAACGTTGTGTAAAAGTGGGAGGCGTGGTGATAACCGTCACTCCTGCAGCGCGCCATCTGTTTCAATTTAAACAAGGTATCTACGATCAGGTGCGCTTGCATGAAGAACTACCAGAAAACCTATCGGGCTTTGAATTGGTTGAAGAATGCAAACTCCACTACACCATGGCACTCAATGGCTCAGAAGCTGCCGACTTGCTGCAAATGACTCCGTTCGCATGGCGTGCCAGCGATAATTTTAAAAATCGAGTTAGCCAAAGTGACATTTTCGAGTGTGAAGCCGACTTCATGCTGCGCGTTTACCGAAGAAAGTAGCCGTGCAAAGTAACGATGACTTTCCCGTACTCACTGCCTCAATAAGTGCTACTCAAAAAGCTCATCAAGTTGAAGCAACCAAGCCATTGAAAATGCACGATACAGATCTCGTTTAAGAAAAAATCATACTCCTAAGCCATCAACAACTCAAAATCGGCATAGCATTTGCTTGCCTGTTTTTCACACGTAATGTGTAAAAATCACGCAAGTTTTTTTGTTTGTGGTCGATATAGATTCAGAGAATGACTTAGGAGAGATGTATGAACCCAATAGGCGCAGGATCTGTGCATACATTGCCATCCACCCAAACGGTAAAACCTCAAGCATCTGCTAAGCCTGAGCCCCCCCCTGCTCCACTTAAAGTGGAGCAAAACAAGGTCACTTTATCGGCTGAAGGCAAAGCCTTACTTGCCGCTTTGCAAGAGATTGAGAAAGAAGGTAAAGCAACGGGAAATAAAGATAAAACCGTAAGTGACAAAATGGAATCTTTCACTTATGGCGCTTTAGGAATGGATCATCCCGACAAAATTAAAGAGGAGGATGACGCTTCATACTCTGCTGGGCAATATCTTTCCGCAGCGGCAACCGTTGGTGGCATACTTTTAGCCCTGTTATAAGATGAAAACTTGCGCGACAGTGATACTTCTACCATAGAGAATGAAAGTCGATTGACTCTAGAGGAAAAAATTACCAAGATACTTGGTTTTTAACTCCTGAGTAGATCGACTTTATGTGTGAAATTTTTGCCAACCAACCTAAAGAAAACTACCAATTTATCACTCGTTCTGTCCGCATCGATGGCCATGCTACAAGTGTCAAGTTAGAAGCCAGTTTCTGGAAAATACTAGAAGAAATTGCTCATAATCAAGCCATGTCTCTCCCGCGTTTCATTAGTCTCATTTATCGTGAAGCACTCGAATACACGGGGGATATCACCAATTTTGCCTCATTGCTACGTTGCGCTTGCCTGATCTATTTACGAGATCCTACTGATGTGATGACACATGTTCGGCATCAACTCTTAGTCAACCCAACCGCCATAGCTTAATTGCCACACAATTAAGACTTGGGATTGTCGTACTCACGTACTACCACTCACAGAGCGAATATGATTAGTCTGTCCACCTATTTGTTGGAGGAAACATGACTAAACTGATCCACACCATGCTGCGTGTTTACAACTTAGAACGCTCAATTGATTTTTACCAACAAGCACTACAACTTGAAGTTCGCGCACAATACGTTTTCGACACATTTACTCTTACCTACCTAGGTAACGAGCAGACTGAAGTAGAACTAGAGCTCACGTTCAACCACAATCAGCCGGAACCTTATCTTCTAGGTAATGCTTATGGGCACATTGCCGTCAGCGTATCCGATATTGATACAACACACCGGCAGCTCTCTGAGAAAGGCTTGCAACCCAGCGATATAAAGGTGTTGGATCACCATGAACAACATCTCGCAACTTTCTTTTTTCTTACTGATCCAGATGGTTACAAAATTGAGTTTTTGCAACGTCAGGGCCGCTATTTATAACAACAGAGGACATAACCTTGATCCATTTAACCGCAACATTGCACGCTAAAGCTGACCACAAACAAACCGTTCGCCAATTGGCGCAAGAAATGCTGGCACCAACCCGTCAAGAGCCGGGCTGTATGCGTTACGAACTTTTTGAACAACAAGCAACAGAAGGCGTGTTTTTATTCCAAGAACAATTTGTTGATCAAGCCGCTTTTGACAGCCATTGCCAAAGTGAACACTTTAAAAAATTCATTGCCGCTCTAGATGGCTTACTGGCAAAGGAACCCGTCCTGCAGTTTTATTCAGCACTAAACTAAAAATAGAAAAGGCACTCCAAGAGTGCCTTTTGTCAATTTCATATTGCAATTATTTGGCCGTTCAGGAAAGCACTTCCCTCAACCGCTCTTGAGCCACTTGCACTAACAAATCCGGCTGAAACTTGGAAATAAATCGGTTACACCCCACTTTTTGCACCATAGCTTCATTAAAATTACCACTGAGTGAGGTATTGAGGGCGATGTATAAATCTTTCATTCGCGGGTCATTGCGGATTTCATGAGTTAACTTGTAACCATCCATCTCTGGCATTTCTGCATCCGTAATCATCATCAGCAGTTCTTTATAGATATTTTTACCTTGATCACACCATGATTTGAGCAGCAATAAGGCTTCCAATCCATCACGACACTCAATGATGTTCAAACCAAGCTGTGACAGCGTATCTTTAACTTGATTTCTCGCCGTTGACGAATCATCCACAATCAATACGGTACGCCCTGTCATATCATTAAGTAATTCATGATCTAGCACTTCTTCAGAGATAGAAACATCGTAGTGGACTATCTCGGCCAATACTTTCTCAACATCAATAATTTCAACAATATGGGTATTGTCTTGTTCTTTGACATGCGTGATTGCCGTTAAGTAATTTGACCTCCCAGCCGTTTTAGGTGGAGGTTGAATCTCTGTCCAGGCAGTATTGATAATATTACGCACCTGCCCAACCAAAAATCCCTGAACAGTACGGTTATATTCAGTAATGATCAGATTTTCTTCCGTATCTTGAGCACGACGGGGAGGAAAACCTATTGCAGACCGTAAATCAATCACAGGCACTGGCTCACCACGTAACGATGCCACACCAGTAATATGAGGATGTGCGCCTGGCATTTTCGTTAAAAGAGGTACTTTGATGACCTCTTTGACTTTAAAAACGTTTATCGCAAAAACTTGGCGACTATTGAGGCTAAAAAGTAAAAGCTCCAATCGGTTTTCGCCGACCAGATTCGTCCGCTGGTCTACCGTGTTCAAAACACCTGACATACGAAATCCCGTTAAATAAATACCTTGGTGACAGTATAGTCCCTAAGTATGAATGTAAATGTAAGTAAGGTTGAATTTCTTACGATTCCAGTGATCAATTAACCTTCGACCACTTTCATTAAGAGTAGACCATCATAGAGCGCCTGCTTAATCAAAGCGGCACCTGGCATTGTGGCTTGTTTGTAAAAACGAGATTCCACTAGCTGTAAGTCTTGATGGTAGACAGGTAAACTTTGTTCGCGAATACACTGCTCAATTGAAGGGTATAAAACAGCCTTAGCTTGGTTAATTACTCCTCCAATCAACACCTTATCAGGGTTAAACAGGTTAATCACAATCGCGATAGCCACCCCTAAATAACGACCAAGTTGCTGAATGACATCAACCGCTAATGGATCGCCATCAGCCGCGGCTGCACAAATATCCTCGATCGAAATATCTTCAATGGCAGCAAGGCAGCTCGGTTCTCCTGCCATAATTCTCGCTTTAACTTGATCGCGAATAGCTTGTGATGAGGCCACGGTTTCTAAACAACCAGAGTTACCACAGTGGCAGCGCTTACCTTTAGGATCGATCTGGATATGCCCAAGCTCACCTATATTGCCATTCCGACCTTGTAACACACGGCCATCAAGAACAATACCCGCCCCTAATCCATGATGAATAGAGATTAGCACTGAGTTATCAACGTCTTGTGAATGACCAAATAGCTTTTCAGCCAAAGCCCAAGCTCGAGTATCATTGGCGACAAACACCGGCAAACCGGTAGCTTTATAGATTTCAGGTCCTAGAGCTAAGTTTTTCACATTGTAGTGAGGCATTTGTAACACAATGCCCAGCTCTGAATTGACCAATCCAGGCAAAGTAATTGCAATACTGGTTACACGATCTAGTTGCGCCGCATAGGTCTGAAAAAATTCTTCAATTTCGAACAGCAATCGAGCAAGGACATCTTCTTGATCGATTTCATGAATATCTATTTTAGTATCGATCAGTACTTCACCGCCCAATTCGTGCAAAGCAATCGTGAGATAGCCACGACCTAGACGCATCGATAGAAATTGCCATCCCATATTGTTGGTTTGTAGCCCAACAGCCGGGCGGCCACGACTAGTGGCCTCTTGAACTGTGGTTTCATGAATCAAATGGGCATCAATCAATTCACGAGTAATTTTGGTGATACTCGCAGGCGCAAGTTCACTCTCCTTCGACAAATCGATGCGAGAGATTGGCCCTTTTTGATCGATCAGTTTGTATACGCGGCCCGCATTGATCTGTTTGATGTGATCAATATGGCCGGGTTGAGCCATGTACATGCGGCGCTCCGAAATTCAACAACAAACCAATTTTTTTACTTTGCGAAGTAATTGTGAAGCGCTTTGTCAGATAGGCGTGACAAATATCACGCATATCCCTAGAAGTTTGTGTTTTCTATCCAATAATTTGTCTTTATTTCCCTATGACCTTGATTCGCACGGTATACCAAAACTGGGAATTCCCCTATCAAAGGAGCAATACCTCACCTAAAAACATTAGGCACACCAAAAACGATCTAATCTCTCTGAGTCACTATACTTAACGCATAACTCGCCCCATGGTCACGTCTAAGGAACCTTGATATGAGCTCAACTCTACGCAGAACCAAAATCGTCACTACCTTAGGTCCATCCACCGAAAGCCCTGAAATGCTTGAAGCCATTATCCGCGCAGGAGCCAATGTAGTAAGAATGAACTTCTCTCACGGTACACCCGAGGATCATAAAAATCGAGCCAAAAGAGTACGAGAGATCGCCGCAAAGTTAGGGCGTCACGTGGCGTTACTCGGAGATTTACAAGGTCCAAAAATTCGGGTATCGACCTTTAAAGATGGGAAAATCACCCTCAATGAAGGAGAAAAATTCATCCTTGATGCCAATTTGGCAAAAGGAGAAGGTACTGTTGAAAGTGTTGGCATCGATTATAAAAAATTACCGCAAGATGTTCATCGGGACGATATCCTGTTACTGGATGATGGCCGAGTACAGCTACAAGTCATGCAGGTAGAAGCGAATAAAATCCACACTACAGTGTTGGTTGGTGGCCCGCTCTCCAATAATAAAGGGATCAACAAAAAAGGCGGCGGATTATCGGCAGATGCGTTAACCGAAAAAGATAAAAATGACATTCGATTAGCTGCCGAAATTCAAGTGGAATATTTAGCGGTTTCTTTTCCTCGTAATGGCGAGGATATGAAATATGCGAGACGCCTTGCACAAGAAGCTGGGCTTCATGCACGCATGGTCGCCAAAGTCGAGCGTGCGGAAACGGTATCTTGTGATGAAAATATTGATGATATTGTACAAGCTTCCGATGTAATCATGGTCGCAAGGGGCGATCTTGGGGTAGAAATTGGTGACCCTGAGTTGATTGCTGTACAAAAAAAACTGATTTCTCGTGCCAAACGCCTCAATCGCGTGGTGATTACGGCCACTCAAATGATGGAATCGATGATCAATAACCCTATGCCAACCCGAGCCGAAGTTATGGATGTGGCCAATGCCGTCCTTGATGGCACTGATGCAGTCATGCTTTCAGGAGAAACCGCGGCAGGGAAATACCCCGTAGAAACGGTCAAAGCCATGGCAGAAGTCTGCGTTGGGGCAGAAAAAATGATTGAGTCAAATGAGCAAACCTATCGCATCAAAAGTGTGTTTCTCACAGCAGAAGAAGCGATTGCTATGTCGACCATTTATGCGGCTAACCACCTTAAAGGGGTTAAAGCCATGGTCACACTCACCGAATCAGGCCGTACCGCATTAATGACATCTAGACTCAACTCTGTATTCCCCATTTTTGCGATGTCAGCCAATCAAGCGACGCTCAATCGATGTGCCTTGTTACGAGGGGTGATTCCGTTCTATTTTGACACTAAGCAAGCCAGCGGCTTAGAAGTCGCAATCGCTGCACTTGATGCTTTAAAAGAGCGAAAAATGCTAGAAGAAGGCGATCTTGTGATCATTACCCAAGGTGACATGATGGGGGTTGAGGGGTCAACCAACTGTATGCGTATTTTACCTGTTTACTAATCGGGAATGGATTAGTCATGAGTCCATTAAAGAAGAAGGTCCCTGCGCCTTCTTCTTTAAACCTGTGGGAGGAATACTGTTTGGACATAATCGCTTGCGTAATTCATCCGCCTCACTGTACACCTTTAAAAAATGGTATCCCGCTTTTAAGCCAATTTCATAATCATGCAGCAGATCGTCAGAAGAGCTGAGCAACGAATTCGAGCGTAGTGGTTCACTCGGCATGATCTGCGCGATGAAAGTATCATCGTGATGGGCATCAAGAAAATCGCATGTCAAAGCATAGGTCTGGTAATGCACCATCAATAAATCGGCCAAACCAGCATCAAATTTACTCCCTAACAAATGACTGAGACGGTAAATATCATCAGCACCGAATAACCAACGCCCACCATTCAGTGCATCTAAATGTTTTTGCTCTTTTTTTTGCTCTCTCGCACGTAATTTTTGCTGCTGGAAAAACTCACTCCACTCATGTCGCCAACCCATCCACTTATGCTGTAGTTGCTGCTGAAGATGATTTAATGGCTCTTTTAGCCAATGTGAAGACTCTGCATTTGTGGCTAATTCCGTGTTGACATGTGGCTCTACAAATTCCGTTCGAATCACAGTAATAAATCGCGCTTCTTTACGCCAAGCTTCCTGCACTGGAATCGATGCCGAAACTCCTCCATCAATGTAATGTTTACCTCTTAACTGAATAGGCTCAGGACAAAGCTCAGGGATTGCGCACGTTGCCAACAATACTTGCTGCCAGTCAACTCCCAGCATAGGGAAATACACATCTTTCAGATCATCGGCGGAAGTCACTGCCGCATACGCTTTACGCTGACCTAGCACTTGACGCGCCATTCCTAAATCTAAGCGATAAGGGTATTCACTGATACAATCCAATGCCCACTGCATATTCATGTACTGCTTACGACGAATGTAGCTAAACAGATGAAAAAATTCAGGGCGAGTAGTCAATTCTAAAATGAAAGCTTTACCCAACCCCGCTTGTCGAGAAAGGTAGGCACATAAATTTAAAGCTCCAGCAGAAGTGCCGTAAAATTCATGGTAGGGATCAAAATTAGACATAAGGAAAGCATCCAATACACCCGCAGTAAAGATGCCACGCTGGCCACCACCTTGAGCAACCAGAGCATGTTTACCACCAATGTATTTGGCTAAACGCTGAGTATCTAGCTCAGTCCTTGCATCAGAAACAACGCCACCACTCTTCATATGCAGGACACCTAAAACTAATGTGTAATCGCGATTATTCCAAAGCAAATTAGAGCGGAGAGTGTGATCACAACAATAGATAGTGCAAACTTAAGATCTTGTTCCATGTTAACCTCCTTGGCCACATAACAAAGTAATAACATCTGTGTGAAGTATCTTCAAGATTTGCTGATTTATCGTGCGCAGATATGCAGTTACTATCACAATGCCTCCTATCATCAATAACTTGGCTAGGATCTTAAGATGCGTCATATATACGTCTTCACTATCAATGTATTACTTCTACTTTTCTCCCCTATTTCCGCTGCAGAATGGATGGTAACCCCCTTCATTGGCTACACACTAGGTGGAGATGGCATTGCTCAAACTGGCAATAAATACAATTTAGACAGCTCTGGCAATTATGCTGTTGCTATCGAGGTGCCGTATGACAAAGGTCGGATTGGACTATTTTATTCAGCACAGCCAACCCAAGTGGAAACACTGATCAGCCAAGATGCGAATATCCACTACCTGCATTTTCAAAGCAGCATCTACTATCCGACTTCGGATAAATTCTCTTCTTTCATCGGCCTAGGGATTGGTGGGGCATATACTGACGTTGAATGGGCTGATAAGAAATATGGCTTTTCAGCCACGGCTTTTGGTGGCGTTGAGTACAAAATCGCATCAAATGTTGCTGTTAATGCCCAGCTACGTTGGTTAGGCACTATGGTAGATAACGACTCAAGCGCCATTTGTACTCTACCGTCTTCAGAAAGCTGCATCATAAAGTTTAAATCAGATTGGCTTAATCAAGGCTCTGCTCATATTGGGGTCACTATACGTTTCTAAGCCTAAGTTTTAACAATGCCGCAAAACAGGATATATCTTCTAAGGAGTGGCTACTTTTTAGACAGACACTCTTTAGGTGATATTAGATAGTTCTATCAGCGATGGAGTAGGCATTCAGTCACTTACGCTGCATTTACTCACAATTAAGTCATATTCTTCGACAAAAGCTATCGACAGCAAAGAATACAGCTCAGGATTAACAATAAACTAACAGATATAATCTATTGCCACCCACAACAGAAAACGGTAGTCTCGAATCATTGCGTAGCTGATTATTTCAGTTTTCGCAAACACACATCGCATAACTAAGAATTAAATCCTGGGTTTTCGCTCAGCACCCAATATATATAACTAACTTTTTGCAGAATCACGGATGATAGAGCAAAGGTTGGCCAGAAAAAGCACTGGTGACTTTCACTTTTCTCATCTTTGAATTCAGCGATAGCTGACGAAAGCTTCATACCCTAGGACATCACAAGGAGTTGTATATGAAGCGAGAACAGTGGGGATCCCGTGTTGGATTCGTATTAGCCGCAGTAGGCTCAGCTATTGGGCTTGGCAACATCTGGCGTTTCCCTTATATGGCATATGAAAATGGGGGGGGGGCATTTTTTATTCCTTACCTTTTTGCCATGGTCACAGCGGGTATCCCATTCATGATCCTAGAGTTCAGTATGGGTCAAAAAAATCGTGGTTCAGCTCCCACCACGCTTGCCAAAATCCATTCTAAATTCGAGTGGTTAGGTTGGTTTCAAGTCGGTATCGCGGCCGTGATTGCCGTGTATTATGTCGCGGTGATTGGTTGGGCGATCTCTTATTTTGGAATGTCATTCACTCAAAGCTGGGGCAGCGACACTAATGCTTTCTTCTTTAGTGAATATCTGAAGCTAGGTGATAATTCCCCAACCAACTTAGGTAGTATTCAGTGGCACATCGCGTTTGCAATGCTGATCGCATGGATAATTACTTATGCCGCAATTGTCGGTGGGGTAAAAAAAGGGATTGAACGTGCTTCTAAAATCATGATGCCAATCCTGTTTGTTATGGTGCTTATCCTAATCGCTCGTATGATTTTCCTACCCGGAGCTCTGGATGGGGTGAACTATATGTTCCAACCTGACTTCAGTAAGATTTGGGACGTGAAAGTTTGGGCGGCAGCCTACGGGCAAATTTTCTTCACGCTGAGCATTGGCTTCGCAATTATGCTGGCTTATTCAAGCTATCTACCAGAGAAATCAGACATCACCAATAACGCGTTTATGACCGTATTGATCAACTGTGGCTTCTCTATCTTAGCCGGTATCATGATCTTCTCTGTGTTGGGTTATATGGCTCAAGAGCAAGGAAAACCATTGACTGAAGTGGTTTCAGCAGGTGTTGGTCTTGCGTTTGTTACGTTACCCGCCGCGATTAATCTACTTCCAATCCCTTACATCCTTGGTCCATTGTTCTTCTTGGCTCTTGTGGTTGCAGGCTTAAGCTCACACATTTCGATCATGGAAGCCGTCACCTCAGCCATTATTGACAAACTGGGTTGGAGCCGTAAAAAAGCCGCAAATATTGTTATAGGTACAGGTGTTTTAGTCTCGATGGCATTTGCGACCAATGGGGGCTTGTTATTGTTGGATCTAGTGGATCATTTCGCCAACAACGTTGGCATTATGGCAAGCTGTTTGGTGGAGTTAATCCTAATGACTTGGCTACTAAAAATCTCTGATGCACGTAAATATGTAAACAGCATTTCTGACTTCAGTGTGGGAGTTTGGTTTGATATTTGCCTACGCTTCGTCTCGCCAGTTATCTTGGCAATTATCGTGGCAACTAAGCTGCAGACACTCTTCACTGAAGGCTATGGCGGTTACGATTTAACATTGGGCTGGGCGATCATTATCGCACTGCTGGTAATTGGAGTTTTCATCAACGCAGGTTCTCGCAAGGAGGCACACTAATGACACTCAGTGCAATTATTATGATGATCATTGGTCTTGGCATCACATGGGGTGGCGCCGCCATCTGTATCAAAAAAGCAATGGATAAGTAATCCACATCCATAATGCGAAAAGGCCAGCTACAGGCTGGCCTTTTCATTTTAGAAACGGTAGGTGATTCCAAGCGCAGCACCTAATTGCAATTCGGCCCCACGGTAAAAGTTCACTTGTGGATTCAACTGGCCATAGATACCCACATTAGGCGCAACCGCCCAATCGGGACTCTAACTCCAAATTCATCTTCCCACTCAGCCCATGCACCCGCACCGACATACCAGTCGATGGACATCTGTGGTGAGGACAAGTCTCCTCGTTTGAACAGATAATCAGCCGCAATACCGTCATTACCAACAGTTAGCCGATATTGTTGCCCCAATTCAACCACTGCGCTAAGCCCTTGATCAAAAGCCATTCCAACCGCAACATCATTAGCCTTGGTAACAGTAATATTTGAAATGCATAACGCAC
The DNA here is from genome assembly GCF_019048845.1 of Vibrio mimicus. NCBI lineage: Bacteria > Pseudomonadati > Pseudomonadota > Gammaproteobacteria > Vibrionales > Vibrionaceae > Vibrio > Vibrio mimicus. The sequence goes on along the minus strand of NZ_CP077426.1, from coordinate 1,016,472 downwards.
CGAAAGCGATCAATTGAAACTTCACAATACATTCCCAAAAGTGATAGATAAGATGAGCTGCTAATCTATTGCACTATCAAAAAAGGATGTCAGCCTGATGTCAGCCGCAGTATGACCTCTGCAAAGAAAATGAAAACAGTACCTCATACTTACAATGAAGAACTTACTCCGAAACGTCATTCACCAGCACTATCGCACTATCAAATTTTTCAATAACGAAGAGTCATTACTACCAGTGGTGATGGTTAATGAATGGCAATAAAAAAAGGAGACCGACGGTCTCCTTTTCTCTAGGGGGAGGAATAAGATTAACCGTGGTTACGGATCCACTCATCCATTTCAGTTTTTAGGTTATCTGACTTGGTACCAAAGATGGCTTGAACACCGCCAGACACCATCACAACACCTGCAGCACCTAGCTTTTTCAGTTTGTCCTGATCAACCAGAGCAGTATCTGCAACGGAAACACGTAGACGAGTAATACACGCATCTAGGTTAGTGATGTTCGCTTTGCCACCAAAGGCCGCAACCAAATCACCCGCGAGTTCATTACCACTTGTTGCTGTATTACTTGTACTTTCATCCTCACGACCTGGTGTTTTCAGGTTCAGAGTACGAATTACGAAGGTGAATACTACATAGTAAAGAACAGCATAGCCGATACCCAAACCAACCAACAGCAGCATATTTTCTGCACGTGGAGATTGAACAACGAAATCGATGAAGCCGTTAGAGAAGGTATGACCGTGAACCACACCCAATGCGTTAGTCAGAACGTATGCCAGGCCTGCCAATACTGCGTGCACTGCGTACAACACTGGAGCAACGAACAAGAATGCGAATTCGATTGGCTCAGTAATACCCGTTAGGAATGAGGTCAAAGCTGCAGAAGCCATGATACCCATTACTTTGGCGCGGTTTTCAGGTTTTGCACAGTGAGCAATAGCAAATGCTGCTGCTGGAAGACCGAACATTTTGAATAGGTAGCCACCAGCCAATTGGCCAAAGCCGTTGCCTGCCGCACGAGATGCGTCATCCGCAGTTAGGAAACAAGTCATGATGCCGTGTACTGTTTCACCAGCACCGTTCACACAAGTACCTGCTTGGTAGAAGAAAGGCACGTTCCAAATGTGATGCAGGCCAAATGGGATCAGTGAACGCTCAACGATACCGTAGATACCAAATGCTGTTACAGGATCTTGGTTTGCCGCCCAGTCAGAGAAAGTGGCGATCGCAGAACCGATTGGCGGCCAAATGAATGACAGAACCACACCCAGTGCAATCGAAATAAAACCAGTGATGATTGGAACAGCACGTTTACCTGCAAAGAAGCCCAGGTATTCTGGCAGTTGAATTTTGTAGAAACGGTTGAATGACCAAGCGGCAACGCCACCCGCTAAAATACCACCCAGTACACCTGTCTCGATGCTTGCTACACCCATTACGGTTGCCATTACTTTCAAAGTAGCAACCATGATGCCGTAACCAACGATAGCAGACAGACCAGATACACCATCGTTGTTAGTAAAGCCTAGGGCAACACCGACCGCAAACAGCAATGGCATTTGACCGAAGACTGAACCACCCGCTTGTTCCATAAGATTCGATACAACTTCTGGCAACCAGCTAAAATTAGCAGCGCCGACACCCAGCAAAATACCGGCGACAGGCAATACTGATACTGGAAGCATCAGAGCCTTACCGACCTTTTGCAGAGTCGCAAAAGCGTTCTTAAACATGTTTATGCTCCTGATTAAATTATTAGAATAGCTGGGACTAACGACATACCCCCGTAGCCTAAATGTTAGTACCCAGTGAAAATGTAACCACTTTTTGCATTATATTTTCCGGCTCTAAATATATCTTGATACCCCTCAAATTTTCCAGTTTGAGATGAAATTAAGTTTCAAATTACTAATTAGATCACAATCGGAGAGAATTCATTTCCAACCAAAAAACAAATCTAATTGCATGTTTTTTATAAAATAAATTATTGATGACATTAATTTTACTAGGTAAATAAAATCGATCTGGATGTTATTTTTAGTAACAAAATTACAATCCCGCCAATTCAGCTCTATTTTTCAACAGATAGTGTAAACACTTAGCTAATCTGCGACTTCATATTTAATTGACGAATAAAAAAGCGAGCATCTGCTCGCTTTTTTATCTATTTTGGATTTTTATCGCAAAAAAAGATTTCTAAAGTTTTCTGCGGTTTGAAATGCAACTTCAGTCAGTGAAACACCTTTTAACTGTGCAATATAAGCCGCAACTTCTACGACATAAGCAGGCTGATTCTCTTTACCTCTATGTGGAACAGGAGCCAAATATGGAGAATCGGTCTCGATCAATAAACGATCTAAAGGTAAAGCTTTTACAACCTCTTTTAGTTCTGTGGCTTGCCGAAAAGTCACAATGCCTGAAATCGAGATATAAAAACCAAGCTCCATCGCCGCCTGTGCAAAACGCAAGTCTTCGGTAAAACAGTGAATCACACCGCCGCATCGTTCAGCATTCCCTTCTCTGAGCAGTTGCAAAGTATCCTGCTGGGCATTGCGAGTGTGAATAATGAGCGGTTTATTACACGTAACTGCCGTTTCAATCTGCTGCTGAAAACGCAATTTCTGTAAGTCTGCAGTCTCCGGTTGGTAATGATAATCTAACCCCGTTTCACCTATCGCAACCACTTTAGGATGCTGCACATATTGGTGAAAAAGATCGAGAGAAAAGTCACTCTCCACATCCAGCGGATGAACACCACAAGAAGCATAAACTTGTGGATAGGGTTCAATCATTTGCAACATTTTGGGGAAAGAATCGAGAGTGACACCTACCGACAGTAGATGTTCCACTTTCGCTTGACGTGCTTTCTCAATCACGTCACTTACATCCGTGTGCAGCTCTTGGTAATCCAATTTGTCGAGATGACAATGTGAATCTACAAACATGTTTCCTCAGTAATAAATTGATAGAACCATTGCAATAACAGTAGTTCAGTATTTAAGCCAGTAAACTGATTGAACTGCTCAATCAACGCTTCTAAAGCGGAAGTCTGTGCATAGAGTTTAGAGTAGGTAAATCTCTTCGCAAGCGATGAACTCACAGGCATGAAATAGTCTTGTTGTACCCCAAACTGGATTTTTTGTGCATCAGCAAGGGCACACCATATCCAATAAAGATGAGTCATTAAGTCTACGTTAATCAGAGAAATACACTTTAATTGCGCATTGGCATCGCCGCTCATCGCGGCATTTAAATGTGTTTCTATCTCGCGATACTTATCCACGCCGCTCTCAAGCATAAATGCACGAGTCTTAATTGGTGAGTCAGCACAAAGGTGCAAAGCATAAGCTGGGGCTTCAATCCCCTGCTCTTTTAACCATTGCAAGACCAAGGCTGTTGAAGGTGCTGGCACTACCATTCTTTGACAACGACTTACAATCGTTGGTAATAGATGATTGATTCGCGAAGTGACTAGGATAAAGAGGCAATGAGGCGCGGGCTCTTCAAGAGTTTTCAGAAGCGCATTAGCAGCCGATTCATTCATCGCATCGGCAGGATCAATTACCATCAAGCGATAGCCTGAGAGTTGTGATGACTCCTGAGCAATGCGGTTAATATGCCGAATTTGCTCAACCGTAATCGATTTACCCACCTTTTCAGGTTTAATGACATGATAATCAGGATGAGTTCCCGCCTGCATCAAACCACAGCTATGGCAGAAACCACAGGGTTCACTGTCGCTGCTCGTACACATTAAGGTACGGGCCATCTGTTCAAGCAAGCTTTCAATTCCTACACCATCAGGTGCTTGAATCAAGGTTGCAGATGACATGTTCCCAGCAGCTAACGCGACTTGCCACGGCAACCAAACTGGAGCTAACCAAGGGTACAGCGAATTTATGTTAGACATAGTCAACACGGCTTAGCCAATCTTCAAGTGCCGTACGAATATCTTTCGAGACTTGCTCAATGGACTGTTCTGCATCGACCAAAATCACTGTATCGTCACACTCTGCCAATTCGAGATAACGCTGACGAGCACGCTCAAAAAAGCTGATATCCATTTTCTCTATGCGATCTAGCTCACCACGTCCACGGGCACGTTCTAACCCCACTTTAGGATCAATATCCAAATACAAGGTGAGGTCAGGTTTAAAATCACCTAACGCGGTTTGTTTAAGGTTTTGCATCGTACTTGGTGCAATCTGTCTTCCACCACCTTGATACGCTTGGGAAGACATATCATGACGGTCCCCAACCACCCAAGAGCCTTGCGCTAACGCTGGTTTAATCACATTTTCAACCAATTGAACCCGTGCTGCGTATACCAATAATAACTCAGTAATGTCTTGTAGCTCTTCACCAGGATGTTCTTCTTTCACTAAAGCTCGTAGTTTTTCCGCTAGCACTGTGCCCCCCGGCTCACGCGTACGAGTAATTTGCTCGATACCGTGCTGGTGCAAGGTCTCTACGATAACTTGAATGGCCGTACTTTTGCCTGCCCCTTCAAGCCCTTCTATTACGATAAATTTTGCGTTCATTGTTTCGTTCTAAGTTTTTTGAGATAAGCACGCACAGCACGATTGTGATCTGCGAGTGTTTTAGAGAAATTGTGTCCGCCTTCACCACTCGCTACAAAGTAAAGATAGTCACTTTGCTCTGGGTTTAATGCAGCATAGATAGATGCTTCGCCGGGCATCGCAATAGGCGTCGGCGGCAAGCCGTTGATCACATAAGTGTTATAAGGAGTGCGGGCGCGCAGATCTTTCTTACGGATATTACCATCGTACGTTTCACCCATACCGTAAATCACAGTTGGATCCGTTTGTAAACGCATACGCTTATTCAATCGATTAATGAATACCGCTGCAATACGCTCTCTTTCTTCCGCTATCGAAGTCTCTTTTTCGATGATCGAGGCCAGAATCAGCGCTTCATAAGGAGTTTGGATTGGTAAGCCTTCTTGGCGGTGTTCCCACGTCACTTGCAGAAACTTTTCTAATTTTTGATTGGCTCGCTTCAGGATCTCAACATCGCTCGTACCTTTAGTGAAGTGGTACGTTTCAGCGAGGAACAGCCCCTCCAGCTTCTCCTGCTCAATCCCCAAGATTTTGGCTATTTCTGTTTCAGACAACCCCGTCAGTTGATTATCAACATTTTCATTATTTTCCAGGATCGCCCTCCAGTCTTGAAAACGGCTTCCTTCCACAAAAGTAATCGAAAATTGATACTCCTTGCCAGACACCAATAGCGCCAGAGCTTGCTCTAATGTCATCTCTGGTTGCAGTTTGTAGGTCCCCGCCTTAATTTTGGATAATTCTGGATGAAAACGGCGTACCCAGTCAGCAACAAAACTGTCTTTAATCCATTCTTGTTCCGTCAATACTATAAGTTCACGACTCAAGCTTGTGCCTGGGGCAATCGTGACAAGCTGCGCCTGCTCAATCCCTAGTGGCTGAGCAAGGTACTTATCCATCTGATTGACAAAATATAAGTAGCCACCTGCCACAACACAGATCAGGGCAACAAAAACCAATACCAGCTTTTTAATCACGAATTACTACTCTCCTGAATTCGTCGCGTCATACTACCTATCGTATATTGCTGTGCACCAATTTGCTTTACTGGAGCAACTTCAAGTAGCGCATTGGTGATGAAAACTTCATCCGCAGCCAACATAGACTCAAGCGCAAACTCATCAATGACCACAGGCCATCCTAAAAGTTTTGCAATATCCATTACGCGTTGTCGCGCGATACCTGCGACTCCCGCATTGTTTAAACAAGGTGTAAAAATGTGCCCATCTTTACACCAAAATAGGTTGGCAACTGTCGTTTCAATCACTCTACCGTGTATATCCAAGCAGATACCATCATCAAATCCTGCCAGATCCATCTCACGCTTAAGTAAAACTTGCTCAAGCCGATTATTGTGTTTATGACCCGCTAGTAGAGGATTTAACCCCATTCGCTGTTCACAAATACCTAATGCCACCCCAGTTTGACGCCATTGCTCATAATGAGAAGGAAAAGGAAAGGCGCTAATAGTAACACTGCTTTCACTCACTTGAGTAGGGCTGTAACCGCGCCCACCTACACCTCGGCTAATGTGTATTTTGAGCCCGCCTTTGGCATCGGGGCAAATCATCGCCTCTAACCCCTCTATCACCCGATTCCAATCAGGTTGAGTGATATGTAGCGCATCAAGGCAGGCTTGCAATCGTGCTTTATGCTGTGGCCAGAGTTGAATTTGACCATACTTGGTCAGAATTGTCGTGAAACAACCATCACCATATTGAAAGGATCGATCATGAATCGGTACATCATTAAGCCTGTTACCATTAACCCAGTACATGATCTCACTCCATAAAAAGAAACGGCTCAATGCTATGCATCAAGCCGTCTTAACTCAAGTAAAGACTGATGAAGTTTTTACATGCGTTTGAAAATCAAGCTACCGTTAGTTCCACCAAAGCCGAATGAGTTACACATGGCGTATTCCATGTTCTCAACTTTACGTGCTACATGTGGAACCAAATCCACGCCTAAATCTTCTTCTGGATTATCCAGATTGATGGTTGGCGGTACGATTTGGTCAACCAAAGACATCACAGTAATGATCGCTTCCGCTGAACCTGCAGCACCTAACAAATGACCCGTCATTGACTTGGTCGATGAAATCAGCACTTGTTTAGTTCCAGCTTCGCCCAAAGCACGTTTAATACCTTTGACTTCCGCAACGTCACCCGCTGGTGTAGAAGTACCATGAGCATTAACGTAGCCGATTTGCACGCCAGTCACACCAGCATCACGCATTGCAGCTTCCATCGCCAACGCGCCGCCAGAGCCGTCTTCACTTGGTGAAGTCATGTGATACGCATCACCCGACATACCAAAGCCAACTACTTCAGCATAAATTTTCGCGCCACGCGCTTTTGCGTGCTCATACTCTTCCAGCACCATAACGCCGGCACCGTCACCAAGAACAAAACCATCACGATCTTTATCCCAAGGACGAGACGCTTTTTGTGGCTCATCGTTACGAGTTGACAGTGCTTTTGCCGCACCAAAACCCGCCATACCCAGTGGTGTGGATGCTTTTTCTGCACCACCCGCCACCATGGCATCTGCATCACCGTAAGCAATCATGCGAGCCGCATGGCCAATGTTATGCAAGCCTGTGGTACAAGCCGTTGAGATCGCAATGTTTGGACCACGTAGACCACGCATGATAGACAGATTACCCGCTATCATGTTCACAATAGTTGAGGGTACGAAGAAAGGACTAACCTTACGTGGGCCTTTCTCGATTAACGCTTGATGTCCGGTTTCAATCAACTCAAGGCCACCGATACCAGAACCAATGGCTACACCAATGCGTGCAGCATTTTCTTCATTAACTTCTAGGCCTGAATCTTCCAAAGCCTGAATACCCGCAGCAATACCATACTGGATAAACAAATCCATTTTGCGGGCATCTTTTTTTGACATGTACTGCTCGCAATCAAAACCTTTTACTAGGCCTGCGAAACGAGTAGAAAAATTGGTAGTGTCGAAGTGCTCAATGTTAACGATACCACTTTGGCCCGCTAACAAGGCTTTCCAAGATGACTCTACAGTGTTGCCTACCGGTGACAACATACCCATGCCAGTGACAACAACGCGACGCTTGGACACGATAATATTCTCCGGAATTGAAATTGAAATGAGAGAGGTTTGAGAGCTTATAAAAATTCAGGCGGCCAGTGAGCCGCCTGAGGAGAGATTACTGAGCGTTGCTGGTTACGTAATCGATCGCAGCTTGAACAGTAGTGATTTTCTCTGCTTCTTCATCAGGAATCTCAGTATCGAATTCCTCTTCCAGAGCCATTACCAGCTCAACAGTATCAAGAGAATCAGCACCCAGGTCTTCAACGAAAGAAGATTCATTCTTTACTTCTGCTTCGTCTACACCTAGCTGTTCAATAATGATTTTCTTTACGCGTTCTTCGATGTTGCTCATTTTTTCTTTTCCTTTACAGATTTCGCCTAATGCGATGATTCCGTAGTTTATTCGAACTAGGGAAAGTTGCAAGCGTGAGGTTTCTGGTCTAACCACAAATTAGACGATTTTAACCGAAATTCACACCATTTTTGATATAAATCATGCATAAATATTGTGCATGTTACCTACATTTTTCACACAGTTTTGCCTCATACCACTCATATTTATATGACATCTAATGAGGCAAAAAGGTTAGATCATGTACATACCACCATTAACATGCAATGTTTCGCCGGTGATGTATGCCGCTTCTGGTGATGCCAAGAAAACGACCGCAGAAGCAATCTCACGAGGATCCCCCAGTCGACCTGCTGGAACCTGCGCTAGTGTAGCAGTACGTTGCTCGTCATTCAGCGCTTTTGTCATATCAGTTTCGATAAAACCTGGTGCAACTGTGTTGACTGTCACACCGCGTGATGCAACTTCACGCGCCATTGACTTAGTAAAGCCAATTACGCCCGCTTTTGCTGCGGCATAGTTTGCTTGACCCGCGTTACCCATAGTGCCCACAACAGAACCTACGTTGATAATGCGACCTTGGCGTTTTTTCATCATGCCGCGCAGCACAGCTTTGGACAGGCGGAAAATGGAAGTCAGGTTGGTCTCCATAATGTCTGACCACTCTTCTTCTTTCATACGCATCAGCAGGTTATCGCGAGTGATACCGGCGTTGTTCACCAGAATATCCACGCCGCCAAACTCATCAGTGATGGTTTTCAGAACCGCTTCAATCGATTCAGGATTGGTCACATTCAGTGCCATGCCTTTACCATTGTCACCCAAGTAGTCACTGATCGCTTGCGCACCGCTTTCGCTGGTCGCCGTACCAATCACTTTGGCACCGCGTTCGGCTAACAGTTCAGCAATCGCTTTACCAATACCGCGGCTTGCACCTGTCACTAGGGCAACTTTGCCTTCTAGATTCATGAATTGACTCATGTTTTCTTCCTGTTGTTATTTCACCGCATCCAAAGAAGCCACATCGTTTACCGCGGCACCTTCAAGGGTTTTTACAATACGTTTTGTTAGACCAGTCAATACCTTACCCGGCCCCATTTCAATCAGCTTTTCGACACCTTGCGCGCTCATTTGTTCAACACACTCAGTCCAACGAACTGGGCTGTAGAGTTGGCGAATCAATGCATCTTTAATTTTTGCTGGATCCGTTTCAGCCGCAACATCAACGTTATTGATGACTGGAATTTGTGGTGCATTGAATTCAAGTTCCGCCAAGGTTTTTGCCAATTCATCGGCCGCAGGCTTCATCAGTGCGCAGTGTGATGGCACAGAAACAGGCAGAGGCAGAGCACGTTTTGCACCCGCTTCTTTACACAAAACGCCAGCACGCTCAACGGCGTCTTTTTGACCCGCGATAACCACTTGGCCTGGAGAGTTGAAGTTAACTGGAGAGACCACTTCTCCTTGTGCCGCTTCTGCACACGCTTTAGCAATCGCTTCATCTTCTAGACCAATGATCGCATACATTGCTCCTGTACCTGCAGGCACAGCTTGTTGCATCAATTGACCACGCAGCTCAACCAGCTTGATCGCTTGTTTAAAATCGATAACGCCCGCACACACTAATGCTGAATACTCACCCAAGCTGTGGCCTGCCAATACCGCAGGTTGCTCCAGACCCAGTTGCTGCCATACGCGCCAAATCGCCACAGATGCCGCTAACAAAGCTGGCTGGGTACGGAAAGTTTGGTTTAGGTCTTCCACTGGGCCATCTTGAACCAGAGCCCACAGATCGTAGCCAAGAACTTCAGAGGCTTCTGCGAACGTTTGTTTTACCACAGCATACTGCTGCGCAAGATCAGCCAGCATACCTACCGCTTGCGAGCCCTGACCTGGGAATACGATAGCAAACTTACTCATAAATCTTTCCTTCATCTAAGAATGGATAAGGAGTCTTACGACTCCTTAAAGTCAAAATTCATTGTGCGTTTAGAACTTCACCAGAGCAGAGCCCCAAGTGAAACCGCCACCAAAGGCTTCGAGCAGTAGCATCTGCCCACGCTTGATACGACCGTCACGAACCGCTTCATCTAAGGCCGTTGGTACGGTAGCCGCTGAGGTATTACCGTGGCGATCTAAAGTCACCACAACCTGATCCAACGACATCGAGAGCTTTTTCGCTGTTGCGGAAATGATTCGGTAGTTAGCTTGGTGTGGAACAAGCCAATCAAGCTCGGATTTATGCATATCATTGGCTTTTAAAGTATCTACTACTAGCTTAGACAGCTGAGTCACCGCAACTTTGAACACTTCGTTACCTGCCATGTGCAGCCATTTATCACTGTCGCCGCCACGAATAGGCACTTCAAGGCTTAGTAAATCGCCATACTCACCATCCGCATGGATGTGGGTAGAAAGAATACCCGGCTCATTGCTTGCACCAATCACCACTGCACCTGCGCCATCACCAAACAAGATAATGGTTGAACGATCCGTAGGATCACAAGACTTCGATAGTGCATCGGAGCCGATCACGAGAATGTTTTTACAAACACCGGATTTCACATGCTGATCAGCAATCGATAAAGCGTACATAAAACCAGAGCAAGCGGCTGCTAAATCAAACGCAGGACAACCTTTAATGCCGAGCTTACCTTGTACTTGGCAAGCTGCAGACGGAAATGTGTGACTAGGACTTGTCGTTGCCACAATAATCATATCGATGTCATTTTTATCGATACCCGCCATCTCTATCGCATTTTGTGCAGCATAGAAGGCCATATCGGCAACAGTTTCATTGTCAGCAGCAATGCGACGCTCGCGAATACCAGTACGAGCAACAATCCACTCATCACTGGTGTCTACCATTTTCTCTAAATCTGCGTTTGTACGCACCTGAGATGGCAGGTAGCTGCCAGTACCTAAAATTTTGCTATACATGAAGACTAATAATGCCTCTCGAGTAAAACCGTTTCCAAACGATCGCTTATACGGCTGGGTACTTGTCGTTTCACCTCATGTACCGCTTCAGAAATCGCATTCACGACAGCGGATACATCAGCACTTCCATGACTCTTAATGACAATGCCGCGCAATCCTAGCAAACTTGCGCCGTTATACTGGTCGGGGTTCAGGGTTTTTAATTCAGTAAAAAGCTCAGAAAACAGTTTTCTTGCTATCCAACCCTTTATGGATGAGCCTAAAAGTGATTTTTTTAACTTATCGATAAAGAGTTGTGCTGTTCCTTCACACGCTTTAAGGCACACATTCCCAACAAAGCCATCGCACACTATCACATCTGCTGCATCGGTTAACAGCTGATTACCTTCAATGTAACCAATGAAATTGATCGCTTGAGTTTGAGTCAGCATTTCTGCACAACGTTTCACCAGATCATTGCCTTTAATCTCCTCCGCACCGATGTTTAAAATCGCGACACGAGGAGTCTGCTGCAAATGTTGCTCAGCGAGCGCCGCACCCATCACGGCAAATTGAAACAGAGAGTCAGCATCACTTGATACATTGGCCCCTAAATCAAGCATCCAGGTTTTGCGACCGGATACAGTGGGCAATGCAGAAACCAGCGCGGGGCGATCAATACCAGGCAGAAGTTTGAGACGAAAACGCGACAACGCCATCAAAGCCCCCGTATTTCCACCACTGACACACGCATCGGCTTGATTTTCAGCAACAAGATCAATCGCCATGCCCATAGAGCTGCCAGCACTGTGACGTAAAGCAAGCGAAGGTTTTTCGGAGTTAGAGATGACACGGTCACTGTGCACAATACTTAAACGCGTATTGGCTGAATAACCAAGAAGAGAGAGTTGTTGAGTAATCTGATGACGATCACCCACTAAGATCACTTTTAGCTCTGGGAAATGTGACAGTGCCTGCACGGCGGCAGGCACTGTAACGCGCGGACCAAAATCCCCGCCCATTGCATCAAGTGCAACGGTTAAATTTTGCAAAGGTCAACCTTACTTGTTGATAACCTTTTTACCACGGTAGTAACCTTCAGCGGTTACATTGTGGCGCAGGTGAGTTTCACCTGAAGTTGCGTCTACAGATAGCGCTGCAGCTGTTAGCGCATCGTGTGAACGACGCATACCACGTCTTGAACGTGTTTTACGGTTTTGTTGTACGGCCATGGACCCTACTCCTATGTTAAGAATGCTTAGCGAATTACTTCTTCAAGCTTTTTAAAACATCGAATGGATTCGGCTTCTCTTCCAAAACTTCTTCAGGAAGTTCACCAAACACCAAATTGTCTGAATCAACGCTACAATCCGCTTCGTCGTGCATTGCTACTTGAGGCAAATTTAAGATGAACTCGTCTTCAACTAACTGAACTAGGTCAACCTCGCCAAACTCGTTTAGATCTACCAAATCATACTCGTCTGGGGCGTCTTCTTCACTTTTACGACCTAAATAAGGAGTATAAGTAAATTCAACTTCACACTCGTGTGCGAAAACCTCGTTACAGCGCTGACACTCTAAATCAACTTCGATGTTAGCTTTACCAGAGATAACAACCAGTTGCTGTTCATCAATCTCAAATGACAATGAAACTTCAGCGTCGCGTTTAACGCCTGCGACTGACTCCTCTAAGCGCTTGAACAGATTAACTTGGATGATGCCATCAAAGTCTAATCTTTTCTGAGCGGCTTTAGCCGGATCAACCGTTCGCGGTATTTTTACCTTTTGCATAGGGCGCGAATATTATCTTCCAAAACAGATTTAGTCAAAGAAAAAGGCAAAAAACTTGGTTTTTTTTCCCTTTCCACAGAGAGCATTATGAACAGCGCATTAGGATACGTTATGCTGCTGCCAAACACGCGATGATTGTAAAGTAAAATGCAAAATTACCAACTAGTTTTAGCTTCCACTTCTCCATTTCGCCAACAAATTCTGGCGAAACTGAAGTTGCCTTTTATCACCGCCAAGCCAGATTGCGATGAAACCCCTTTAATCGGTGAAACACCAGAGCATTTGGTGATGCGCTTAGCCGAAAACAAAGCGCGTAGCTGCTTTTTAGCAGAACCCAGTTTAGTGATTGGTTCCGATCAAGTCTGCATTATCGACAATGACATCATCGGCAAACCATTAACCGTAGAAAAAGCCGTTGAACAACTTTTACGCCAAAGTGGCAAGGCCATTACTTTTTATACGGGTTTAGCGCTTTTTAACAACCAAACTCAACAAACCCATGTCGTATGCGACACCTTCACTGTACATTTTCGAGTTTTATCAGAAGACATGGCACGACGTTATGTGGAAGCTGAACAACCACTGCATTGCGCGGGTAGTTTTAAAAGTGAAGGCTTAGGAATTGCGCTGTTTGAGCGATTGGAAGGCGACGACCCAAACTCTCTCATCGGTTTGCCGCTGATTAAGCTGATTCAACTGCTTGAACAAGAAGGCCTAAACGTCATCTGACTTTGTGCTTGATAAGCAAAAGGGCGACATCTCGCCCTTTTGAATAATGCTTTAAGCCTGACGCATTTTAGCAAGAGCTTGCTCAAGATGCGCCTCAAGCGGAGCGTTAATCTCCATTTTCTCCTCACTGGCCGGATGAACAAATTGAATGTTCGCCGCATGCAAGAATAATCGTTCAATACCAAACTTTGCCGTGTAAGCATCAAACCGACGATCGCCATAACGATCATCCCACGCTATCGGATGCCCCATGTATTGAGTGTGTACACGGATTTGGTGAGTACGCCCAGTAACAGGACTCGCTTGTACTAAAGTAGCCTCAGCAAACTTCTCCAGAATACGGAATCGCGTTTCAGACGGTTTACCGTTTGGGTTGACTCGTACAATGCTGTTAACTTCATTTTTCAGCAACGGCGCATTGACCACTTTGCATTCAGAATCCCAGTGTCCCATTACTAAAGCGTAATAGTATTTCTGCACCGTTTTTTCACGAAACTGAGCCTGTAAATGACGCAGCGCTGAACGCTTTTTAGCGACAAGCAGAATGCCGGAGGTATCACGGTCAATACGATGTACTAATTCAAGAAAACGAGCTTGAGGTCGCAAAGCACGCAGCGCCTCAATCGCCCCAAAGTGTAAACCACTCCCACCATGTACCGCTGTACCTGAGGGCTTATTTAGGATCAGCAGATGATCATCTTCATAAACGATACAGTGCTCCAACTCCGCTACTTTGTTGAGTTTGGTGCTGGGTGGAGCTGGCTCATTCTCTTTGACTTCAACCGTAACGGGGGGGACTCGCACCACATCGCCCGCTTCTAGCTTATATTCGGCTTTCACGCGCTTTTTGTTCACGCGCACTTCACCCTTACGCAGAATTCGATAAACCACGCTTTTCGGAATTGTTTTTAATTGGTTGCGCAAAAAATTATCAATGCGCTGACCAGCCATGTCTTCATCAATGTCGATGAACTGGACTTGAGTTCTGATTTCGTTCATGCCGCTATTCTATCTGGAATATTGTTAAAGTCACATTTTCTTAGAAACCAAAAGACATTTTTCATGCATCCTAACCGCGATTTGTTGGCAAATTAACCCAGCTTACAGTAGGGCTGCTGTAGAATCTGAATACATCCTTGCCATGCAAAGCACTCTTCATTGTTATTATTTTTATTTAACAATAAGTTACCACCTTAACTTTTTGTAATCTCCCGCAAATAATTCGCGCTACATAGCAAAGCTGATTGCTGACGTTCACTGTCACTGCTATAGTTCACAGCTGCAAGAGCTGAACTGGTGGCATTTTGTTCTTTACCGTTCAATTTCTAGCAAAGTTAATGAGTAGTCAGTCGAAAAATTGAGTGCAGCACACGGCGTAAGACACACAGTTTGAGGCTTTTTGTTGCTCTACTCATCGTCTTTTCATGTTGAGTACCCACCGCCTTTATAGCGGATCACAGGCAATCGTATGCTTGTGAATACTGTTGTGCCCCAGAGCATCCCCTCCAGCCGGGAGGCTGTACCGAATAAGCCATGGGATCAGGCACCGTGAAAACGAAACACGGCAACAAAAAAGAATCAAAACTATATTAAGAAAACGAGATTTCTAAATGAAAAGAATGTTAATTAACGCAACTCAAAAAGAAGAGTTGCGTGTAGCGTTGGTCGATGGCCAACGTCTGTTCGATCTGGATATTGAAAGTCCGGGGCACGAATCGAAAAAAGCAAATATCTATAAAGGCCGCATTACCCGTATTGAACCTAGTCTAGAAGCCGCATTCGTTGATTACGGTGCAGAAAGACACGGTTTCCTCCCTCTCAAAGAAATTGCTCGCGAATACTTCCCTGATGGTTATAGCTACCAAGGTCGTCCAAACATCAAAGATGTTTTGAACGAAGGCCAGGAAGTGATCGTGCAAATCGAAAAAGAGGAGCGCGGTAGTAAAGGGGCAGCACTCACTACTTTTATTTCTCTTGCAGGTAGCTACCTTGTTCTTATGCCTAACAACCCTCGGGCTGGTGGTATTTCTCGCCGTATCGAAGGTGATGAACGTACTGAACTAAAATCTGCACTCAGCTCACTTGAACTGCCACAAGGTATGGGTCTTATTGTCCGTACTGCAGGCGTAGGAAAAAGTGCCGAAGAGTTAGAGTGGGACTTAAACGTACTGCTTAAGCACTGGAGTGCGATTAAACAAGCGTCTGATTCAAACCCTGCACCGTTCCTTATCCACCAAGAAAGTAACGTGATTGTTCGTGCGATCCGTGATTACTTGCGTCGTGATATCGGTGAAATTCTTATCGACAGTACCAGCATTTACGAACGTGCTCTCGAGCACATCCGTTTGGTACGCCCTGACTTCGTTAACCGTGTTAAGAAGTACGATGGTGAAGTGCCGCTGTTCAGTCATTTCCAAATCGAAAGCCAGATTGAATCGGCTTTCCAACGTGAAGTTCGTTTACCTTCTGGTGGCTCAATTGTGATTGACCCAACGGAAGCTCTTACTTCGATTGATATCAACTCAGCACGCGCAACCAAAGGTGGCGATATTGAAGAGACCGCTCTCAATACCAACCTAGAGGCTGCTGATGAGATCGCACGCCAACTTCGTCTGCGTGACTTAGGTGGCCTAGTCGTTATCGACTTTATCGATATGACTCCAGTACGCCATCAACGTGAAGTGGAAAATCGCCTACGTGAAGCTGTTCGTGTTGACCGTGCTCGTGTTCAGATCGGTCGTATTTCACGCTTCGGTCTACTTGAGATGTCACGCCAACGCTTGAGCCCGTCTCTGGCAGAAGCTAGCCACCACATCTGTCCTCGTTGTACAGGAACTGGGGTGATTCGTGATAACGAATCTTTGGCACTCTCGGTTCTGCGCTTAATTGAAGAAGAAGCACTGAAAGACAACACCTCGCAAGTACTTGCGGTAGTGCCAGTGTCTATTGCTTCTTATCTGTTAAACGAGAAACGTCGCTCAATCAATCATATTGAAAAAGCGCAACAAGTCCGTATCACCATCGTGCCGAATTCCGATATGGAAACGCCACACTTTGAAGTGATCCGCGTGCGTGACGGTGAAGAACAGGACATTCTGTCTTACTTAATCCCGAAAAAGCTGGAAGCGATGAAAGAAGCTGAAGGCAAAGAAACGCAAGATGTTGAGCTTAAGCCAAAACGTCTTGAAGAGCCGGTATTAAAAGGTTTCGCTGCTCCAGCAGAAGCAGTACCAGCACCTGCGCCAAAAACGAAAACGGAACCACATCGCCCCGTTGAAACTGCACAGCCAGCTCAACCTAGCTTATTCAGCCGTATATTCAAAGCCATTGCCAACCTATTTGCTCCTGCACCTGAAGCAACAAAAACAGAAGCAACGGCGGCAACGAGCAACGAACAAGATAAACCTCGTCGCGAACGTAATGAGCGTAACAATGATCGTCGCCGTAATCCTCGCGATAGAAACCGTCGTCGTGGCAATGAGGAAAATGGCGAACGTAATGAACGTAGCGATCGCAACGATAAAGAAGGCTCAAGCAATCAACGTAAGCCACAAGATCGTAAACCTAAGCAAGAGCGTGGTGAGCGTACCGAGCGCAATGAACGCCCTGATTCGGATCGTGCTGAGCGCCAAGATCGCCGTAACAAGCGTGATGAGAGCAAAACCGCTAAGCTGCTAGAGCAAGGACGTCAATTGGCGGCAGAAGCTCAGCAACAAGACGTAAAAGCGGCAGAGCCAAAAGAAGAGAAAGCCGCTGTTGTTAAAGAGCGTCGTCAACGCCGTAAGCTGACCAAGCAAATTCGTGTAAAAGATCAGATTGCGGCTGAAGAGTTAGACAATCTTCAATCAGCGCCTATCAGCAATGAGTTTGAAGCGCCTGCATCTGTTAATCTGCCAGCAACAGAAGATTACGCAGATTCAGCTCAAGACGATAACGAAGATGATCAGAAACAGCGTCGTAACCGCCGTTCTCCACGTCATCTGCGCGCTAGTGGTCAGCGTCGTCGCCGTGGTCGTGACCGTCGTCCTAACCCGTTCCGTCTACGTAAAGGTGGAGTTGCCTCTCCTGAGATGGCGATGGGTAAAGTGATGCCTCGCTACGATTTAGCTCCGCGTCCACAATCACGCCATGAAACTACTGAAGTAGCTCAACATGTGACACATGTTACTCCATCTGCTGTGGTAGAAACTGGTGTTGTTGAAACTCCACGTACTTTAGGTGGTGTTGCTTTCCCAGAAATGGCAATGGGTAAAGTGATCGCTCGTCGTCAACCAGCTACGATTGAACCTCAACGAATTGAGCAAGAGCAGATGATTGAAACGATTGTCGAGTCTGTTGAAACACCAATGATTGAAACGCCTATCGTTGAAGTTGCAGCTCCTGCAATGATTGAAGTTGCAGAAGTGCCAGCAGTACAGTCAGTGGTTGAAGATAAAGTAGTTACCGAAAAACCAGCTGAGAAAATTAAAGTTGTGAAGCCTGTGAAAGCGAGCAACACAAAGCTCACGGCTAAAGCTGTAATCGAACAACCTAGTGCATCCTCACCGATGACTAAAGCGCCGGGTTCACAAGAGATCAGTGAAGTGTTGGTTAATGCAGCGCCACTACGTGCAGAGCGTTATCAGGCACGTGGTGCGGGTAGTCAAGTTGCACGCAATCAAGCCAGCGCAGCTATGGCCAAACCACAAAGCTTCTGATAGGTAAAACAATACGATAAGGGCTGCTACGCAGCCCTTTCTTTTGGAACTTTTGAATGGGCTACTTTCAGATTAGCTCGCAGAGTCCCGAAACAAGATTTCCGAGCTCTACTGCGCAAAGCAGGCAGCTTGCTTGAAATCAACCTTAAAGAAGATCCTACATACAAAGTGGCAAGCGATGTTTTAGCTGGATAGCTTCACAAAGGCAGCCTTGCTCACCCCTTTCAAATCACCAATGATTTATCTTGCTGATAATTTTACCTTTCCCTAGCATAGAACTTCTGCTTTTCTCAGGAGTTTGTCATGACATGGATTTTTCTCACCTTATTTGCTGCCTTTATGCAATCTTGGCGCAACGCTTTTCAAAGTCGTTTGTCAGGTGATGTATCCACCGCTGGTGTTACCCTTGCACGCTTTCTATGGGCAAGCCCGCTTGCTGCTGTTTATCTTGTAACTCTCTATCAGTGGCAACCAGCTGCGCTGCCTAGCTTTTCCATTACCTTCTGGGGTTATGTCATCGGAGCCTCATTTATGCAGATTCTCGCAACTGCACTCATGGTAAAGCTTTTCAAATTCAATAATTATGCTGTCGGGGCTGGGCTTGCTAAAAGTGAAGCCTTGGTCGCTGCAATACTAGGTTTGTTCTTTTTTGGTACTCAACTGACCCTGTTAGGCTGGGTTGGTGTGCTAATTGGTGGTGTCGGGGTGTTTATGCTAAGTAGCCATGGAGGCTTACGGCAGCTTTCACTGCCTACGGTTATGCTCGGATTAGGCAGTGGCAGTGCTTTTGCTCTGACGTCACTTTGGGTTCGTGAAGCCAGTATCGCCTCTCAACTACCCTTTCCCTATAGTGCTGCTTGGGTGCTACTTTTCGTTATCACCCTGCAAACCCTTTGCTTGGTCGGTTACCTATTTATTCAAGATCGCCCAACTTTATGGCAACTTTGGCAGCGACCAAAACTGGTTATGCTCACGAGTGCAAGTAGCTGTTTAGGATCGATTGGCTGGTTTGGTGCGATGTCTTTGCAGGCGGTGCCTTATGTTAAAACACTCGGTCAGGTAGAAATCTTTTTTACTATGTTGATCTCTGTATTTTGGCTGCAGCAGAAAGTACGAATTAAAGATGGCTTGGGACTCATTCTGGTTGCACTTGCGGCTATTCTGGTGATGTGGACTTAGTTCAAGCTCTAGGATGAGTTTGCTTGGAAAAAGAGCGCTACTTTCTGTTGGGCATGCTCATCAATAAAGAACGCTTCACACGTTGCGTCTCTTCTAATCTC
Source organism: Vibrio mimicus (assembly GCF_019048845.1). Classification (NCBI taxonomy): domain Bacteria; kingdom Pseudomonadati; phylum Pseudomonadota; class Gammaproteobacteria; order Vibrionales; family Vibrionaceae; genus Vibrio; species Vibrio mimicus. Next base: position 997,049 of record NZ_CP077426.1, on the reverse strand, counting down.
AAGGCATAAAAAAACCCTCCTTGCGGAGGGTTTGTATTTCCCGATTTGTTTCGTGCTAGCGAAAACCAATCACATTATTTTTTCGCTTTTGGTGCTTTAGCTGCTTCTTGATCTGCTTTCTTTACGATAACAGTAGTGCCTTCAAAAGTTTGACCTTCTACGAATGGTTTACCGTAGTAAGAAGCCAGCAGAACTTCTTTTAGCTCAGCAATCAGTGGGTAACGTGGGTTTGCGCCAGTACATTGGTCATCAAACGCTTCAACCGCTAGCTCATCCACTTTTGCCAAGAAGTCAGCTTCGTTTACACCAGCCGCTTGGATAGACATTGGAATGTCTAGGTTCGCTTTCAGTTCATCCAACCATGTAAGCAGACGTTCAATCTTCTGCGCAGTACGGTCGCCCGCTTGGCTCAGACCTAAGTGGTCAGCCACTTCTGCATAACGACGACGTGCTTGTGGGCGGTCGTATTGAGAGAACGCAGTTTGTTTAGTTGGGTTGTCGTTCGCGTTGTAACGTACCACGTTAGCAATCAATAGCGCGTTAGCTAGACCGTGTGGTAAGTGGAACTCAGCACCGATCTTGTGCGCCATAGAGTGACATACACCTAGGAACGCGTTCGCAAATGCGATACCTGCAATGGTTGCTGCGTTGTGTACTTTCTCACGAGCGATTGGGTCTTTCGCGCCGTTCGCGTAGCTTGAAGGTAGGTACTCTTTCAGCATCTTCAGTGCTTGCAGAGCCTGACCGTCTGAGTATTCGTTCGCTAGAACTGATACGTAAGCTTCTAGTGCGTGAGTTACCGCATCGTAACCACCGAAAGCAGTCAGAGACTTAGGCATGTTCATCACTAGGTTTGCATCTACGATCGCCATTTGAGGAGTCAGTTCGTAGTCTGCTAGTGGGTACTTAGCGCCAGTCTTGTCGTCTGTCACAACCGCAAACGGTGTCACTTCTGAACCCGTACCTGAAGTGGTAGTGATACATACCAATTCTGCTTTTTTACCCATTTTAGGGAACTTGTAGATACGTTTACGGATGTCCATAAAGCGCATTGCCAGTTCCGCGAAGTGAGTTTCTGGGTGCTCGTACATTACCCACATGATCTTCGCCGCATCCATTGGTGAACCACCACCTAGAGCGAGAATCACATCTGGTTGGAAGCTTTGCATTGCTGCTGCGCCTTTTTCTACTACAGACAGCGTTGGATCCGCCTCTACTTCGAAGAATGTCTGAACTTCCATACCTTGCGCTTTCAGCAGGGCAACCACATCGTCTGCATAACCGTTGTTGAATAGGAAACGGTCAGTAACTAGGAATGCACGTTTCTTACCTTCAAGATCGCTCAGTGCGATTGGAAGGCTACCACGGCGGAAGTAGATAGACTTAGGTAGTTTGTGCCACAACATGTTTTCAGCTCGCTTCGCAACAGTTTTCTTGTTGATTAGGTGCTTAGGACCTACGTTCTCAGAAATTGAGTTACCACCCCAAGAACCACAACCCAGAGTCAGAGACGGTGCAACGTTGAAGTTGTACAGGTCACCGATACCACCATGAGTGGTTGGGATGTTGACAAGAATACGGGCAGTTTTCAGTTTGTCACCGAAGTAACGGATACGATCTGCGTTAACGTCTTGGTTGGTGTACAGACCTGAGGTGTGACCGATACCGCCGATCTCTACCATAGTTACTGCTTGTGCAACCGCGTCTTCGAAGTTGTCGGCACGGAACAGACCTAGCGTTGGAGACAGTTTTTCGTGAGCGAATTCGTCATCATAAGAGACTTTGCCCAGACCTTCACCCACCAGCACTTTAGTGTCTGCAGGTACTTTTACACCTGCCATTTCAGCGATAGCGGCAGCAGGTTGACCTACGATTTTCGCATTCAGCGCGCCATCAATCAGCAGCACTTTACGCACTTTGTCTGCATCAGCCTTGCTCAGTACGTGCGCTTTGTGTGTTGCGAAACGCTCTTTCACTTCATCGTAAACTTCGCTCACTACGATAGCCGCTTGTTCAGAAGCACACACTACACCGTTATCGAACGTTTTAGACATTAGGATAGAAGCAACAGCACGTTTGATGTCAGCAGTTTCATCGATAACAACAGGAACGTTACCTGCACCTACACCGATTGCTGGTTTACCAGAAGAGTAAGCTGCTTTCACCATGCCTGGACCACCAGTTGCAAGGATGAGTGCGATGCCATCGTGTTTCATCAGAGCATTTGATAGCTCAACTGAAGGTTGGTCAATCCAACCGATGATGTCTTTTGGAGCACCCGCTGCGATTGCTGCATCCAGAACCAGTTTCGCTGCTGCATTGGTTGAGTTTTTCGCACGTGGGTGTGGAGAGAAGATGATACCGTTACGAGTCTTCAGAGAAATCAGTGATTTGAAGATCGCGGTTGAGGTTGGGTTAGTGGTTGGGACGATACCACAAATGATGCCAACAGGCTCAGCGATGGTCATAGTACCTAGGTTTTCATCTTCTTCGAGGATGCCACAGGTTTTTTCGTCTTTGTATTTGTTGTAGATAAACTCAGAAGCAAAATGGTTTTTGATAACTTTATCTTCAACAATACCCATACCTGATTCTTCTACCGCCATTTGAGCTAGCGGGATACGCGCTTGGTTTGCTGCGAGAGATGCTGCGCGGAAGATTTTGTCTACTTGTTCTTGAGAGAAAGTAGCAAATTCAGCTTGTGCTGCTTTAACGCGAGCAACCAGAGCATCAAGTTCAGCCAGATTAGTAACAGGCATAATGAATCTCCTAAAATTAAAAAATGTTAAAACTCTTTAGTAAGTGTGCCGCAGTCAGTTTTTACTTTCACTCAATGACTTACTTACAACCAACTTAGTAAATTGCTTTCATGGCTGAGTATAATATTTCAGACTATGAAAAAAATTGACTCAGATCAGTTATGAAAAATTAATTACCCAAGAAGTGGTAACTGTCAGCATTGATACAATCTAACAATATGAATTAAAAGAAATTAAACTAAAAATTACCACTGATTAAAAAAACCACACTTGAACTTTTAAAACTAAAAAAACTACAACACTCTGTAAAAAAATTTCATTTTTGCACATTAAAGCCACTTCTTCGCGGTTCTTTACGTGCTACTAGGAGTATATCGATAATGGCAAAGACCACCAGATGTGAGCTTGTTTTTTACAACAAATGTGTGAATGTTAACGAATTAACACAACAACAGATGAAAGTGCTACAAAAAAACCACTAACCCTTTTCATCATTAGCCATCAATTAGTTTTTCTCACATAATAATCTGCGGTGACCCAATTTTTTTCATTCGTGCTTTTGTTATCTTTGACTTACATTACGCACGCTTCTTTACATCTCTGCGATGGTTACGAGACTTCATCATGCAAAGCTTTGAAATTGCTATATTCCTCCAATTCTTTCTCGGCCTAGTGGCTGCAGTAAACCCTGTGGGCATTATGCCTGTGTTCGTTTCTCTTACTGGCCACATGACTTTGGAAGAGAAAAACAAAACTGCAGCAACCGCCAATATTGCCGTTGCAATCATCTTGATCATTGCACTACTAGCAGGACAGATGCTTCTGGATCTGTTCAGTATTTCCCTAGACTCTTTTCGTGTTGCGGGCGGTTTATTGCTGCTGAGCATCGCGTTTTCGATGATGAGCGGTAAGCTCGGTGAGGATAAACAGAACAAACAAGAGAAATCGGAATACATTAGCCGCGAGCAAATTGCTGTTGTTCCGTTGGCAATGCCACTGATGGCGGGCCCTGGTGCTATCAGTTCCACCATCGTTTATGGTGCGCGTTATCCGAATATGTTTGATACATTGGGGATCATTCTGACCATTGTTGCTTTCAGCTTCTGTTCTTGGCTGCTTTTCCGTTCTGCGCCTTATATTGTGCGTTTACTAGGACAAACGGGCATTAACGTGATCACCCGTATCATGGGACTGATCTTGGGAGCATTGGGGATTGAGTTTATTGCGAATGGCCTAAGAAGCCTCTTCCCCGGATTAGCCTAACGCAGACAACGCCGCTATGATATTGCGATGTACCTTTGACGTCGCAATATCATGTCCAATCCAGTTCATTTAAAACATCGTCTTTATGTGATCATCTTCGGCACTCACACCCCTGCGGGTAAGCTGTTTGATCTCTGCCTAATCAGCGCCATTCTCTCTTCACTTGTATTACTGGTGTTAGAGTCACTTCCCTCGATGAGTGAATGGCAATCTTCACTGCGTATTGCGGAATACCTCTTCACAGTCTTATTTACTCTTGAATACGCTTTACGACTCTATTGCTCACCCAAGCCCAGTGCTTACGCACGCAGTTTCTATGGCGTTGTAGACCTGCTGGCAATTCTGCCGACTTATCTCAGCTTTATCTTCCCTGCGGCAAGTATTATGGGAGTGGTTCGTTTATTGCGGATCATGCGCATTTTCCGAATTCTCAAACTTGTACGTTATTTACAAGATTCGAACCTTCTACTGCGTTCTTTACTGGCTGCCAGACGTAAAATTTTTATCTTTTTCAGTACCGTTGCCATATTAGTAACGATTTTTGGCGCATTGATTTATGTGATTGAAGGCCCCGAAAACGGCTTTACTAGTATCCCAACCAGTATCTATTGGGCAATTGTGACCATCACCACGGTTGGCTATGGGGATTTAGTGCCGAAAACCCCTCTAGGGCAAACTATTGCCTCCATGACCATGCTATTGGGTTACTCCATTCTTGCCGTTCCAACGGGGATCATCACCGCCGAGCTGAATAATGAGATGCACGCTCACCGAACCTTAGTGAAATGTCCGAATTGCGCCCTATCCGGCCATGAGTCAGATGCTTTGTTTTGTAAGCATTGTGGCAGCGAATTAGCCGATCCTGATAAACGGGTGGTTCCTGTTGAAAACCATCACCTCAATCATGAGGAACAATAAGAAGACGTGTAGGTAAGCGTTAGTAAAAAGAAAGCGCCGATTGGCGCTTTCATCATTTTAGTGCTGGTAACAATTGGGGACTAATGTGAATTACTTCTCAGCCAAGATGATACGCAGAGTACGGCGCAGTGGTTCAGCCGCCCCCCACAGTAATTGGTCACCCACTGTGAAGGCATTGAGGAAATCATCCCCCATCGCCATCTTACGTAAGCGGCCAACAGGAACAGACAGTGTACCTGTCACTTTCGCAGGCGTCAGCTCACGCGCGGTAATGTCACGCTCATTCGGGATTACTTTCACCCAATCATTGTGAGTGGCAATCATCTCTTCGATTTCATCCAGTGGAATGTTCTGTTTCAGCTTAATGGTCAGAGCTTGAGAGTGGCAACGCATTGCACCGATACGCACGCAAGTACCATCAATCGGAACTGGAGAATCTTGCAAACCAAGAATTTTGTTGGCTTCTACGCCAGCTTTCCACTCTTCTTTGCTCTGTCCGTTATCACGCTTCACATCGATCCAAGGGATCAGTGAACCCGCAAGAGGAACGCCAAAGTTGTCGGTTGGAAAAGTGCCAGAACGCATGGTTTCTGCCACTTTTTTATCAATGTCTAAAATTGAGCTTGCTGGATTTGCCAACTCAGAACTCACTGCATCATTGATTACGCCCATTTGCGAAATCAACTCGCGCATATTTTGTGCACCAGCACCTGATGCAGCTTGATAAGTCATTGCACTCATCCACTCCACCAAACCGCGCTCATAGAGACCACCTAATGCCATCAGCATCAGGCTCACGGTACAGTTACCACCCACAAAGGTTTTGGTGCCATGGTGAATACCGTGCAAAATTTGTTTTAAGTTAACAGGATCAAGGGTAATGATGGCATCTTTATCCATACGCAAAGTGGAAGCGGCATCAATCCAATACCCTTTCCAACCTGCTTGACGCAATGCTGGGTAAACCTTTTCTGTATAGCTACCACCTTGACAGGTGATCACTGCATCGAGCTGCTTAAGGCTTTCGATATCAAACGCATCTTGCAGCATGCCTGCATCTTTGCCCAAATTAGGGGCAGGAACACCAATTTGCGATGTACTGAAGAAAACGGGATCAATTAGATCAAAATCGCGCTCTTCTACCATGCGTTGCATCAGGACAGAGCCCACCATGCCACGCCAACCTACTAAACCTACTCTCATTTCCCATACTCTCCGTGTAGATCCAATGTCAAATCACTGGCTCCATCTATAAGTGGTTCAGCCTTAAATCTCAAGCGTTTCTTACCAAATCTCACAACTTTTTCTTATCCTTCTAGCTAAGTTCTCGTGCTTTTTGCGGCAAGCCCCTTAAAACTCTCACTTTTTAATCAACTTAGAGTATTGGCGTCAGATTTTTACCAAAAAACTTATTTTTTGTTACACAATAAAACCACATTACAAAAGATTTGATTTCATTACCAACCCAATTAACAAACATTAAATACCACACATTAACCAAGTGAACGATATAAATCACAACAAATAGCTTTAATGTCGATATATTATTTTAACTACGGTAAAGTGCACTCCGACTCAATAAGGATATCCTGACTCCTTACTAACGATTGGATAAGAGGCTCTTAATTATGTTACAAGCCCAACAACGCCTACCAAGCTTGACCCAAGTAATCATCGCTCTTGGTCTATTTTTACTGTTAGCGTTTTCATTTACCGCACAATTGGATTTACCTATCCAGCTTGCCCTGTACATCGGCTGGTTCGTTATTATTACCTTGGGTATTCGCCTAGGACACAAATATAAAGATCTCGAAACCGCGGCTTTAAATGGCATTTCAAATGGTTTAGGCGCAGTCCTAATTCTACTTGCTGTTGGAGCACTGGTTGGTACCTGGATTTCCGGCGGTATTGTTCCAACCATTATTTACTACGGTTTGAAAGCAATTCACCCTTCTATCTTTTTATTAGCCACTATGGTGATTTGCTCATTAACTGCTTTAGCAACAGGCACTTCTTGGGGTGCAGCTGGCACTGCGGGTATTGCCATGATGGGGATCGGCCAAGGCCTTGGTATTCCGGCACCAATCACGGCAGGTGCTGTACTATCAGGTTGTTACTTCGGAGATAAAATGTCTCCATTGTCTGACTCGGTGATCTTGGCTTCATCCATGTCGAATGTAGAAGTGATGGAACATATTAAAGGCATGCTGCCGATTGCCCTAATTAGCTATGTCATCACCGGCATTCTGTTTACTTTGTTTGGTTTCCACTACGCGGGTAATGTTGATATGTCCCAAGTGGAGACTGTCATTGCAGCAATGGAACAGCAGTTCTACATCACACCTTATTCTTTTGTCCCTGTGTTGATCGTACTTGGCCTATTGGCAATGCGTATGCCTTCCTTCCCAGTGATCAGTTTTGGCTCACTGCTGGGCATTATTTGGGCCGTGATGATTCAAGATGTAGATTTCCTACAAGCCTTCAACACGGCATGGGCTCCTTACAATATTGAATCAGGCGTGAGCTTCATTGATGCGATTCTTAATCGTGGTGGCATGTCATCCATGCTAGGTTCGGTAGCAGTTATCGTGTTCGGTCTTGGCTTTGGTGGCCTGTTAGATAAGGTCGGCGTGCTGGAAACCATCGCTAAATTATTTGAACGTCGTGTGACTAGCCCTGGTTCATTGGCAACGAGCACCATCGGCACAGCCTTTATGGGTAACGTGTTTGGTTCCGCGATGTATGTTTCACTGATCCTGACGCCAAAAATCTGCGCTAAAAACTATGATCGTCTCGGCTATCAACGTAAAAACCTGTCTCGTAACGCAGAATTCGGCGGCACGCTCACCTCTGGCATGGTGCCATGGAGTGACAACGGCATCTATATGGCAAGTATTTTAGGTGTGGCAACCCTCTCTTACGCACCATTTATGTGGCTGAGCTTCGTGTGTATTATCGTAACCATCGTCACATCTTACTGCGGCTGGTTTGTCGATAAATGTGAGCCAACAGCTACGCTGAATGCTGAAGAAAACACTGAATCACAAAAGATTCCAGTCTCGGCATAAGTACATCTGATATCCAGCATTAAAGAGCGCTTCGGTGCTCTTTATCATTTACGAGGCTGTCGAATGAGTTTGCAAACGAGCCAAATGCCATTCAACCTCCTGCACCGTATGCGCAAGGTAAGTAGAAAGGTTATCCAGCACCTTTTCATTCGGAACCTTCCCAGAGTGAAGCTCACTTTCTACTTTAGCCGCCGTATTTTTTAATCGCTCTGCCCCAAGGCTTGTGGCAACACTTTTTAAGCTGTGACTGATTCGCTGTGCAACCTCTGGCTCACTCAGTAACCGTTCCCGAATTTTCTCATCATCGTTTTTGTGATCTTCCAGAAAAACATTCAGTAACTGACGAACAGAATCGAGATTGCCATTCAACACTTGATTTATATGCGCAATATCCACATAGCTATTTTTTTCATCACTTTGCTGATCTAGCAATCGGTTCTTTTCCGGTTTTAGAACCCGCTCAGCGCAGTATAGGGGCACAATCCAAAGAGCAAGCATGCAAACGAGACTACTGAATACCAACACTATTAGGATTAGCCACAACTGATGATGATATGCTTCTTCTAACTGGCTAGCTTCTTCGTATACTGCATGACGGAGCATCTTACTCGCTATGTTTTCCCCTTCAGCATATTGCGTCAGCAAGCGAGAGATCTGAGCTAAAGCTCCCTGTAACTCGGCCTGCTCGCGACTGGGTAAACGAAGAGAGTTCCTGAGTATGTGATCTAAATGGCGATAAATCTCCGGATGATTTTTGCGATCAGCAAAAAGAGCCTCGAAACTCAGAGCGCCTAATTGGTAATAGTCATTCAACAGTGCTTCATTAGACTGAAGATTTCGCCTATCTTGGCGCAATGCCTCAGCCAACGCAGTTGGTTGCAGCTCAATATCTAAAAATGCTCTCGCTTGTTCTATAAATCGATCAATTTGATATAAAAGTTGCTGTACATCAGCAACGTACCAGAGTGTGGTTCGCTCTGCTTCAATTTGCATCCGCAAAGCAAAAAGTAATGAGAGCTCCAATTCTAAATCTGAGGCTTGGTTTGAACGATAAGGCTGTGAAAAATAGAGCGTATCGCGAAAATGCATTAACCGATTGTTTAACTCATCTAGAGTACTCGAAGAAGACGAAATTTGATGAAACTGCCACATCATGGATGCTGCTATGACACTCCAAACAACGAAAATCGTCATCACAACTTTATTTTTAAAAGGCTTGCTCGATAAAGTCCGTTCCATGCCTAGTCATCCTAGTTAAAACCTAAGATCAAGCATATACGTAAATTTTATCCTTGATGATTCATGCGACAATTTGCGTAAAAAAAAGAGAGCGCGATCGCTCTCTTGATAAGAATATTAAATTCCTGAATAAAGGCTGCTGTCTCTTAGGGTTTAGCGTAAGCGGGTTAATTGATCACGCAAATTAGGCGGTGTTCCCTTAATGGTTAGCGTGTCAGTTTCTGGATCATAGAAAACGCGTTCTCCAAGCAGCAAGCTATCAAAGCTCAGATTCAAGCCGCCACCCGCGCCCACATATTTGGTGAGTTTGCGTACAGTTGAACGATCGGCAGGGAAACTCTCTTCCAACTCATAACCTTGCTCACGAGTAAAATCGAAGAAGCTCACGCCTTCATTGCTTGGCGGCAATTCGCCAGAAAGATCCTGCACCTTAACTTCGTCACCCGATTTGATTTGATCGTTACAATATTCATATACCTGTTTCTTGTAGCTAATCACTTCATCTTTTTCGAATTTTGCATCAGCACAGAAATCTTCTACCGCCTGCATCAGCACTTGGTTTTGCTGCTTAGTATCTAGACCAATATCCGCCTGCAGAAAATCAAGGAAAAAATCGGCAACTTTACGACCGACCCGACCTTTAATGTAGCTCAGGTAACGTTTTGATTCTTTATCTGTTTCATAACTCGAAAGATCAATGCGTGCCACGATATCCATTTTGTTGATATCCAAATAATCAGTGGCACTGATATCTAACCCTTCTGTAACTTTCAGGCTTTGATTGAGTGGCAGTAAGCCAATAAACAGATAATCGGTCGCTAGCGATTGATATTCCGCCATCACCAAAATGCCTTCATCAGCAAAAGGATACTTGGCTAACTCATTTTTCAGGCGCTGTGCACTCTGTTGTGAAAAATCGTAGAAAGGTAATTCGCCACGGCGCATCTCTTGCAACCAAAGCTGAAATTCACTGTCTGACTTAAAGCAACCGAAACCTTTACCTGCTTTTGCATTAAAAACACGATGTAACTCAGCGACTAAGTTTTCAGTTGACGTATCATTGCGAAGAGATTCAGCGCGATAGTTCACCACCAACTCATCGTTATCGTTTTTACGGAGTTGGTGCAAAATCACGTTAGAAAGGAATAGGCTCATAGTGAAATAATCATCGTTCTGGTTTCAGTTGTCAGGCATAGTAGGTTATCATAAGCCGCTTTTACTATCATCATCAGAGTCAATATGCCTATTACATCTAAATACAGTGACGAACACGTTGAATCCATTCTGACTGAAATTGCTGCGGTACTAAACAAACACAATGCTTCACCAGAGCTCACCTTAATGGTGGTTGGTAATATCGCTACCAATGTACTCAATCAAAACGTTGCTGCTTCGCAACGTAAAGTGATTGCAGAAAAATTCGCGCAAGCGTTAGTGTCATCTTTGCAAAGCTAAATTGACCCATTTAACCAATAAATAGAAAAAGCACATGGTAGATAGCGGAAATACATACGGTGATCGAGTCTCTCGTCTAGTCGGTTGGGGGCATTGGTTTGCTTTCTTCAATATCATCGCAGCCATGTTGATTGGTACGCGATATATATCTCAATCACCTTGGCCAGAAACTTTGCTTGGACAGCTCTATTTGGTGCTGTCTTGGGTTGGGCATTTTGGTTTTCTTGTTTTCGCACTCTACCTATTAGTGCTTTTTCCCCTTACCTTTGTTATTCCATCACGCAGCTTGTTCAGATTTATTGCTGTCTGTTTTTCGACTTTGGGGCTCACTGTTTTACTGATTGATACCCAAGCTTATCAGATCATTAACCTGCACCTGAATCCTGTTGTGTGGGAGCTTCTTTTTAATGACGAGACCAGCAGTGTTAGTGCGGATCTTCAGCACCTATTTGTTGTGCTACCGCTGATTTTCCTGCTTGAACTCGGATTGTCCGAATGGGTATGGCGTAAACAGCGTAAGTTGTCGCATAAGCGTGTTGGTCGCCCATTAGCCGCTGTTTTTTTTGTCAGCTTTATTACTAGCCATCTGATTTATGTATGGTCAGATGCTTACTTGTATTCTGCGGTGACCAGTCAGCGTGCGAACTTCCCGCTCTCCTATCCTATGACTGCAAAGTCCTTTATGGAGAAGCATGGTCTGCTGGATCGGGAGGAATACACTAAACGTCTTGCGGAACAAAATAACAATATCGATGGACTGACTTATCCACTCGAACCGTTAGAGTTTAACCGCCGAGCTAATAACCTTAACGTACTCGTGGTTAGTATTAACAATTTACGTGCTGATGCATTAACCGCAGAACTCATGCCAAGTACCTATCAGTTTGCCAGCGAGAACCTTAACTTTGTTAATCACTACAGCTCAAGCAACGATATGTTTGGCCTGTTTGGTTTGTTTTATGGCTTACCGAGCACCTATGCGAGCAGTGTTCGCGTACAAGGAAATGCGCCAGTGCTGATTGATGTCATGAAGAAAAATGACTATCAGTTTGGACTCTTTAGCGGTAATGATTTCTCAGACCCACTATACAAAGAAACAATGTTCCGCTCTTTAGAGCTCGCGACAATTGCAGCGGGTAATAATGGCAGCAGTTTGGATGAGCAAGCCGTAAAAGCGTGGTCCGAGTGGGTGCAAACCGCACAGAAAAGGCCGTGGTTCAGTTACTTAGAGCTAAGCACTGTTGAAGCTTTTTCTGAACTGACAAACAGCACAGCTCAAAAAACATCAGCGGAAGATCGCTTACGCAGCGCCTATAATGCCTCTGTAACTCAAGCTGACCAAGTGATTAAGGGATTACTTGACCAACTTGAATCACTTGCTTTATTAGATAATACCGTAATTGTAATAACCTCTAATCACGGCACTGAGTTTAATGAGACCAGAACCAATACATGGGGCTCGAATAGCAACTACAGTCGCTATCAATTACAAGTGCCTATGGTCATTCACTGGCCAGGTAAAGTAGCTGGTATTTATACTCATCGCTCTAGCCATCTCGATTTTTCGGTAACCCTGATGCAGGACTTGCTTGGCGTTTCCTCGAATCCTATTGATTACAGCAGTGGCAAGAACCTATTTAATGAAAGTAAGCGTAAATGGATTTTAGCAGGTGATGCGCGCGAATTAGCTTTAATCACCGATGAGCAAACGACTGTTATTGATAAGTTTGGCAATTTCAAAGTTTATGACGCAGAATACCAACGTCTTAAACAAACGAACCCTACTTTACCAGTATTAATGCAAGGTTTAACCGAATTGCAGCGTTTTTACGCAAAAGATAATTAAATTCATTATTTTAAGTCAGTTCAGGGTTGACGCACTTGGTAAAAGTTATTAGATTACGCCCATCGGACTGTAGCGCAGCTTGGTAGCGCACCGTCATGGGGTGTCGGGGGTCGGAGGTTCAAATCCTCTCAGTCCGACCATACACCTAAGGCCCGTAATTCAATGAGTTACGGGCTTTTTTACACCCATAAAAAACCGCCTAAAAATAAGGCGGTTCCAAAATGGTTCCAAAACTGGTTCCAATATTATCCCCAAATTGCCAGCTCAGCGGCGGGAACTTGAACCCACTTCTCGTGACCCTCTTTGTAGATTTTGGTACTCCGAGCATCAGTGTGAGCAGCACGAGATTGAGGGTCATGACCCGCTTTATCGTACAAGTGAATACTTAAGCCTCGAATCTCATGAAACGTTGGCCGACAATCTACAGCAATACTCTTTTTAACCTTTGCCTGATCTCTAAGCTTGGAAAAAAAGCGGCTCAAATATTTTCGGTTTACTTGAGTAAAGTGATCACAGTGTTGGCTGACTTCATTGCTGAACTTCTCTGGCAAACGATGCACTATGTAAGGAGAGTCAACATCGTCCTTACTATCCTCGATAATTTTCAAGAGAGACCTCGTCACAGGGATAACCACTCGGCTCGCTTCTTTGGTTTTAACCTTCCTACGATGAATTCGGAGATGGCCAAACACTTCCACACCATCCTCAACCGCCGGTTCGCTGAGCCAAGTGATGTGCTCATATTTCATAGCACATACCTCATTGACGGCGTGTGTTGTCTCGAGCGAAAGATCCATTGCAATTCGCATCCACTTGGGAGCAATTGCCCAAATGGTTTTGTACTCCGCCAACGACAGGCGCTGGCGCTGCTTACCATCCTTTGGCTTACGCTTTTTGCGTTTGGCCGGATTATCGACCATCACCGATTCATCGATCGCGTAATCAAACACCTTCGACATAAACGCTATCCACCGGTTAAAGACATTATTCGATTTACCTGCAGCAACGACATCGAGAACCATGTTCACATCATCAAGCGTGATGGACATCCCCACTCTATCTCCAATCAAAGTCTTGAGTTTTGAAAGCCGGTTGTCGAACTCATCTAATGTCGACTTCGTAGGCTTCTCTTCGTCAGCATAACGAGCTGAAACGCGGTCAAAGAATGAAGAAAGCCTTGCGACTGATTTACGATGATGAGGTTTGATTAAGTCTAAGTTAACCGGATGGGATATTTCAGGATCCACTCGATAAGTGGCGTTGTATCTTCTGGCCAATGCAATTGCTCGGCTCTTATCGTGGCCAAGGGATTTACTGCTATTGTCGATGCGCCGAAAAACATACCCTTTCTTACCTTTAAAATAGAGACCTTCAGGCAGGTCTCTATACTTACTACTTCTTGGACGTGGCACGGTCACCTCAATACTAATTAGTGAGAAAGCAGTTCATCTAACAAAGGATCACCGCTCGAGTTCTTCTCTTTTTCTAGGTCTACATAGTATGACCGCCCTATCCGTTTGCCTGGCAACGTACCTAAATCGATTTCTCTACGACAAATCCGCACATCTGGAGCACCCCCATTAGGAAAGCGAATTTGACGCCAAATATTCAACTTCACCAACATAAACAACCTACCCACAGATATTGAAAAAAACCTGTGAACCTATGGAATGAAATTTTCTGTCTGATTGAATTCAGTTACTTAGAATCAATCTGTCTATTATTTCGTCCTCAGATTGCCGCCTGAGGCCGGAAAAAACCTATGGGATAAACCATGTATCCCATAGGTTTGGTTGGAGCCATGAGCATAGTTTTGCCGACTATGCTGCTTTTACTATTCCCTTAATCGTTAGTGATTTGAGTACGGAATCAACCCACTCAGCTTCCGCCTCTAATTGACCAATTCTTCGCGCTCTGGCCAGTTGAGCCACAACATCTAACTTCATAGTAGGTGATGCATTTTCATCTACTAACTCATTAAGTTCTTGCTGAATTTTTCCACTCAACTTAGCGAAATATGAGGTATTGGCGAGAAAGAGATGAGCTAAAGCTTCGTCCTGAACACGAGTACAACTGGGCTCAGCATCATAAGACTTAACCAACTCAGTACGACCAAACGGGGTTAAGGAATAAACTTTCTTGTCAGGTTTCCCGACTTGAGGAATGTGCTGGCAACTTGCGAAACGATTCGCCTCCAGCTTCGCCAACTCGCGATAAATCTGCTGGTGCGATGCTTTCCATCCCTTATCGAAAATGAGTTTAGAGAGGTCATAGCCGGTTAAAGGCTTTTGACTAATTTCAGCCATGATGATGAGTGGTAAATTTGATAGAGACATGGTTTATCCTTCTTCGGTTTAAAAAATTGATCAGCAGTGATGATTCAGCACTCGAACGGTGACATCGAGGTGCAGTGATGAAATCCCGAGCTTTGTCGCAAGGCGTTTACGGTTGTCGGCATCGAGATTGATGGCACTGGCCAACGTCTCGAATTTATTCTCATGACCGCTCATATCGTGCTTTTTGCCTTCGATATATGGCTGGTCTAAACCCGCTTCCTCGTATACTTCTGCGATCAGTTTCGCGATGTGGTTAAGGGGCTTCTGTTTAGCTTTTGGCATCTTGCTTTACCTCTTTACTGAGTGTTTCAAACTCTTCTTCGTTACAAATTAGGAAGCCCCCAAATCCCGTCTCACGGTGAAGCACTCCCTCGGCGATGATGCGACCTTCCAACACGTCACAAGCATGTTCGACCGCATCGTTAAAGCTTGGAAAAGAGCCAAGCTGCATGTTCACGACTTCTTTGGTTTTCGTGCTCAAGGCTAAAGAGCCGTTTTCATTCAAATAAGCTGCGATGTACTTCACTCAAATGTCGCTCCAGGCTGCTTTACCTGAGATTTGCAAATAGCCATACAATCTCCATTTCCAAGATGACGAACAAATGCGTGGTAAACCGTTTTGGTAAGCGGTGACGAAACATGTGGTGTCAGTGGTAATAACGCTTCAGCTACACAACCGAATGTATCAAGGTCAATACCAAACTTATCCATAAGCGGTGTATCAAAATCCTCATCGTCATTGATGATTTCATCAGTCTGTTCTTCGCTTAAACCCAATGCCGCACCGGCTAGTTGCTGAATGTCAAATAAGTCCATAGTTAACTCCTTACTGGTTAGTTTCTTTCTCACGAACATCGTCTGGAATGGTTGGGAACAGGCCGAACTCGCGCAGGTTCTCAACGCCCAGAGCGACAAAATTAGCAACGCGCTTACCGTTGATAGATTTCTCGTGGCCATCTTTCAGCACCACTTTGGCTTCCTTGAGCTGCTTCTTCAGAATGCGATCGCTCTTCACCGGTAAGCTGTCAAACTTGGCTTTCAATGCAGGGCTTTGGCTGATGTGCTGCATGATGTGGCTAGTACGAACCAGCAAGCACAGCTCGCCCTCAATCCAATCGAACGAAAACGGGTGGCGGAAATGCCCTGCATCCATCTCGCCCAGGATAAGTTCCATAATCCACACCCACGGCTCGCGCTCTGCTTCCGTTTCGCGAATGTGCGCATTCATCTCTGTCACCAAATCTTGAATAAAGTGACCATAGTTACTCGCTGCACCGGTGAATTCGCAGAGCAAACGCCACGTCAGCATCAAACAGGCATAGTTATCACGCATACGGTTCGCGCCGTTATCGTCCGGCTTAGCCATACAACGCTTCGAAAGGTAATCAACACACTCGCGGTAAGCGCGCTTCATTTGCGGTCGAGTGTAAGAAGTCAGGTACAGGATCCAGTTTTTAACGGGGAAACGAGGCAACTCATCAGGAATCATGTCGCCCTTACGGCCAGTCAAGTCAGAACGCACCAGCTTGCCTAGCAGTGATTGCACCGGCACGTCTTCACCCGCCAACAGCACTGGCGCAATACTCAAGAATTCGGTCATATCCGTACCGCGGCGAGTAATAGTGTATTGGTAGCTCTCTTGCAGCATGGCCACGGCTTTATCAATCACACCTTGGCCCTGAGCAGATAGCTCCTCCCAACCCACAGGGTGAGAGGTGTGCGATATCGATGTCAGCAAACGGAACTCGGTTTTCAAGCTCTGGCCAGAAAACATGGTGAAGGCCAACGTGCGCTCAAGTGCTTTCACCAGCGTTGATTTACCCGCGCCTTTCCCCGCATTCAGCATGTAGTGAGGCCAAAAACCTAAGAAGGTTTTGATGTGCGCGCCCAAGCCCCAAACCAATAGCATCAACGCCGCGTTGTTTTTGAATGTCGCATGGTATGCCTCAATCACACGCAGAGCCTGCTCTGGAGAGCCCGATGGAAACTGTAAATTGTGGTAAGGGCACTGCTGTGTTGGATCAGTAAAGAATGAGTCCGGCCCTTCGTTTAAAATCGCTTGGCCGTTATGCCAAGCAAGCCCAACAAAGTTAACCGCGTTGCGCTCACCAAGGTGGGTGGCGCGCTCAAGAATCGAGATCATCCGTGTGAACTTGCCTGGGTTAAAAATGCCGCCGCCGACCCGACGCCAAACATCGATGTTGTAAAGCTGCTCACGCTTGAGCACAAAACGGGTAAGCTCAGTTGGTGAATCAGGCGTTTGAATCGTGGCTGAATAAACCTTCGTTGGCTGCAAATCGGGTTCGCCTGTCATGGCCGAATTCGCTGATGAAATCGTTACTTTCGATAAGCCGGCAATGCGGAACGAGCACACATCTTGTGGGATCTTCTGCTCGCCTTCTTCATTGGTGACAATTTTCAAATAGCTGGTGAAATCAGGCTTCACTCGAAACAGCCAGTACAGTGATTGATCGTGATGTGGCAGCGGCAAGCGCTTAAACTGGGCGTTCTCGAACTCACCTTCTTGCCCTGCAATAAGCCATGGCTCGAAATAATCCAGCGCATACTTGGTCATTTGCGTGCCGTGCTTACGCAGATAATCGTTCAGGTCATTAATCTCTTCCCACTTCCCGCCCGATTGATCAACAAGGAAACATGGGATGTTAAGCGCAGTGCATCGCTCATGAACAATCCATGCAGCTTCTGGCCCCGGTCTGTGGCCTTTTCTTGATCCTTCCGCAATCGGCTTGTCATTATCAAAACAACAAACCACACGCTTGCCAGATAGGAATCGCCAGTCGATTTCTTCTACCGCCAGCCCACGAGTCGCAATCGCCGTCACCGGTACTTTCCCTTTACCATTTGGGTCATAAGCTGCAATGGCAGAGATGGCATTAATCGCAGATTCAACCACAATCACCGTTTTCGCCCTCTTAAGCGCCATTTTGTCAGGGATATAGGGATAACCGCGCTTCTCGCCCATCGCCTTAGTTTTGTTGTCACCGTTTAGCGCAGGATCAAAAAATCGAAAATCTATCCCCACCACTTCATTGGTAAATAGGCAGCGGCTAGGGAACGTCACTGCAGGGCCACCGTAACCCAACTCACCAGGGTTTTTGCTTGGGCTTGTCCAGTCGCTGTAACCGAAAGCGCCGCGCTTTTGCAGCATATCCACCACATCAGCAGGAATACCGCGCTCATCAATCAAGTAAGCTCGAGCATCACTCGCAACCGCAGATTGCTTTTCAGCAACCCATGCCAGTTGGCTTTGGGGTTTTTGTTGCTGAGGGGCAACATCGTCCGTGGGAATATTGAACTCTTCATGCAGCCACTTCATCGCTTCACTGGCATCCATCGCTTGACCGCAATAGATCACCAAATCAAGGCATGAACCCTTCTCGCCAGACGTATGATCTTTCCACATCATGTAGCCGGCTTTACCTGCATCAAAAATACTCACGCTCGGGTGCTTATCTGGCCGGTTGGGTGCGCGGTAGTTACCGTTTGGGTCAGGTCTTTCCATACCTAAACGGTCAGCCAATTCGTGTAAGTCAATCAGTTGTTTTAGTTGTTCTGCGGACGCCATAAAGCGTGCCCCCTATTCTGTGTAGTTCTACCCCAATTGCGACAGGGCCAAAGTGACGTTCTAACTCTTGCTTAACTTGCTGAAACTCAGATGACTTCAATAAGTCAGCCATGGTGGGGTGATTCTGCTGAATGTGTGCCCACACCATCTGCTTTTTGTCCGGATCTAAATCGCTGAGAGTGACAGAAGGCATCACGAGTCGAATTAGAACCGGTTCGGAGTACCAGAGCGGACATTTCCACCCCGGATAAGCATTAAAGGTCGCAGGCATAAATCCGCCTTAAGCAGGCTGACGCAAGCCAAAGCTCTTCACTCAAGTTACAGCTGTGCGTCAGTTGCTGTTTCTCTACTTGCTCAGGTGGTACATGCTTCATCTCTTCCACATCGAGCTTAATGTGGCCTTGCTGCTCCCAGGCTGAGAACACAACATCCAACTCATCCATAAACGCTTGGCGGTTGATATAGCCCTGCTGACGAACCATCTGGTTTTCAAGCTTGAAAAGACAAGCACGTTCAGGCGCGCTGAGCTTGGTCGCGGCGATTAGGTTAGGCATGCGCACCTCCCAAATACCAGCTAGCGAGCTTGCGTGTTGGGCGCAGTTGGTAACGCGCCCACACCGAGTGCTCATTCAACATGCTGAGGAAAGTGTCCAAGTAACACTCAGGCACACCGTCACTCATCAGCCACAGCCGGATATCGCCTGGATAAACCCCAAGGCGATCCGCCACATATTCCGTTACTTCACGAGAGCTCCCTTTACTTGAGAAACGATGCAAATTGACGTTACGCAAAGCGGCAGAAAGCGCATTGCGACGCATCGTAACCAAGGCTTCATCTAACGTGATTTGAACTTCCATGCTTACTCCTCAGTTAGTAGTGGGTTGAAAACGCCGCTACAACACGGTCTTTGCTAACAATCACAGGGGGTTCACCAACCATCTTCACCACAACGTTCGCCCCTTTATCTTCACACCACTCCACTAAAGCGGCGGTGACTCGATTGCCTTCAAAACTGATCACGTGGCCACGGCTGATTTGTCCGGCTGGCATTTGCCAAAATTGCGGTTCAATTAGCGGAAACATGTGCTGGCCTCTCGCATTGCTACGGCAATGGACTCTTTATCCGGTGCGGTATAAATCGCCGTGGTAGAAAGGTTGGAATGCCCAAGCACAGCTTGAACACGGCGCAGCGCATCCGGTGATGTGGTTCGCCCTAAAAAGCGAATCGCCCAGGTATGGCGCAACCAGTGCGGTGTACCATCTGGCACATTGGCTAACCGGCACCATGTAGAGAAACGGGCTTGGAATGAACGGCGACTCATCGCTTGACGATTACGGCTCAAGAACAATGGGCGCTCTTGCCGTGGAATGTCCCATTCAATCGTTGCCGCCATTTCTTCATGAATTTTTAAAAGCTGTTTCAGGGCATGAATGGCCGATTTGTTTAAAGCGATCGGATGTTTTTTCTGATTTTTCGCGTTCTCGCGGCTGTAAATCAGGTAGCCCTCTTCAAGGCTTTGCTCCGCTTCTCCCACTGTTAAACCAACCATTGGCAGGTTATAGCGCTTAGCTTTTTCGGCATCCGGGCCAGCAAGCACACCTAAGCGCACGGCAGTTTCACGCATCAGCAGCATCCAGTAATAATCACGCTGCGCGTAAATGCCGTAGGTTTGCTTCACCGTGTTGAACAAGCGCTTCTCTTCTTGCTCAGTGAAATAGTGCAAAAAATATTGAATGGATGATGCAGAGTTATTCATTGCTAAGGTTGTCATGGCCTACCTCCTTTGGCTTCGCCGTTGAATTAACCGTTAACCAGAGCGCGCAAACGCTCAAGCAGCTCAAGTGCTGCCGCAAACGTATGTTGCAGTTCGCGCTCAATACGCTCGAATTCTTGAAGCTCGATGTCCCCATCTTCTAAGGCATCGGCAATGGCACGGTTAACATCGCCAATTTCGGCGTGCCAACGGCTGTAACAGTTGAGCAGTTCCACATCAGAAATCGCTCGGTAGTCACCAAGGTAGTAAATGGAATAATTCAGCTCGGAAGCAATGGAGCGGAGGATTTGCGCATCTTTCGTGAACAACATCAGCTTGATGGCATCAAACAAACCCAGTTTGTGGCTGGACTGATTAGGGTTGATCTCGTTAAGCAACACACCCGGTCTTTTGTTTAGGTGCTGCTCAACAGATTCGGTATTACCATGCTCTTTCAGCGTTTGGTATAAAGCGTGTACCACCTGTGGGAAAATGCAGGCAGATGAAGGAACGATAGCAGTATGCATCGTAAGCTCCTTAAAATTGATACGTTTCCAATTTCAAAAGCCTGCGCTACAATCTACCCCAAGGATGAAATGGTGTTGGAGCCGTGAGCATAGAGGTTGTCGCCTCGCTCTTTGTCCTTATGGGGTAGACTGCATGATAGTGCAGACTTCCAGCCCTTACAGGATTGCCGTCCTGTAAGGGTTTTTCTTTTATGCTTTTTTCTTTTCTTCTACTGGTAATTCAAGTTCATTAAGGATTTGGTCTAGGTGGTAATCCGCAATAGCGCGAATTTTTGGATCTTGCGAATCCTTTTTGAGCTTCTGTAGTTTCATCAACAGATCAACCTGCTCTTTCTCTTGCTTCCGTAGGCTTTCTTTGACTGCAAGACCATGAGATTCGTAGCTATGCAGCGCGTTACGCCATTCTTTTTGCAAGGAAAGAAGGAACTCTGCTGAAGTTACATTCCCTTGACTACGAACTTGAGCCGTCAATATTCGAGCCAAGTACATCTGCACACTTTCTAAAGGAATATATAAACCTTCTTTTGTTTTGATGAAGTCGGATTCAATACTTTCTGAATCAGCATTTTCGGGGGCCATTTGGCCCTCTAAATTTGCTATTGACTTATAGATAGCCAACGCATAGAGCTCAGGATTGTCACCTTCTACCAATTTACGACGTTGAGACTTCCAATCAAGACCTATCCGATCCACTAACCCTTTCGTATAAATAAGTTCTACTTGGGTTTCTTGATCAATGTATACAGGGTGTTTTATTCCCATCAGCTCAAACAAATCGTGAACTTTAAGTAACGTTATGTCTTTCTCTGGAACTTGCATTTTTGCTTCCTTTTCATTCCCCTGTGGGGCTTCGTTATGTTTGACATACATATGTATGCCAAACGCTTAGTCGGCGTTGCCATTCATAGGCGGCAAGCCTAATTCTTTCTCTTTTTCATCGACAATTCTTTTCAAAAGAATACGAGTCATTTGTGCCAAGTTGCGTTCATCCAACGTTGCTAACCGCTCAATTCTGCGTTTCAAATCAATATCTCGCGTTGAGACAATGTTGGAGCTTGAGTCATTTGGACTAGCCATATTCACCTCTTGATATGCTAAACTCCGAATTAAAGACTGATATCACAGAAACCTAATGCGTCATTGATATCAACGAGGCAACTATAGATCCGAATTTGGATTAATTCAATACTTTGAAGGGCACAAAAATGAATCTTTCTTTTGAGGAGCGTCTCAATTCTCTGCTGCTGGATAGAAAACAAACCCCGTGGGGCAAGAGCTTAGGATTCACTAGCGCATCCATTTCGAGGATATTTTCTGGTGATAACATCCCAGGAGCAGAGTTTCTATTTGCAATAAAGAGAGCTGAGAACGCCAATCTAAACTGGCTTTTAGCGGGAGAAGGTGCGCCCTACATCGTTAACTACATCCAAAATGCCGCTGATCTAGCTAATCAGGTTAAGGCAATGCTAGAAGATGAGCCTTGGACTGTTTACTTGTGTGAACTCACAGAAAGATGCGTGTTGGTGCTAACACAGCCCGGACAATATGAGTTCAAGGGAAAATTCATTGATTATCAAATAATTGAAATCATAACAGGCCCATCTAGCGATGAGTTGAATGGCGTAATCCGAAACCACAAAAACAGCACCGTTGTCCCACTAAACATTTCGGAACACCTTGATTCACTTGTCAGTGGCAATCTGGGAACTTATCAGCTACTAACTAGCAATGACGCAATACTAAAGAATTGCAGAGCTGTATCAGATGAAGACCTTACAGCCATCGACAGAGCCAAAACCATTGAGACAGAACTAATGCGAGCGGTTGTTAAGCTCGTTGAAGAATGTGCCAGCGAATCCAGACGAATACTAACCCCAACCCAGAAAGCCAAAGTTATCGCAGCGGTTTACCAAAACTCTTCCCGTTTATCACTAAAACCATCTGAAATTGATAGCGAAACCGTTAGAACAGCCATAGATGTAATCGCCGATTGAATCAGGCAACCAAAATTAAATCCATAAATGGATTTACACAGCTACATTTCCGTAATTAGAATGATGTCAAAGTTGAAATACGGAGATGAAACGATGTGTGACTTTAAAAACAGAATGTATGAGATATTGAGCGACCGAAAGAAAACACCTTGGGGTAAGTCTTTAGGGTTCACCTCTGCTTCCATTTCATCAATATTTAAAGGAGAAAGAGTCCCCGGCCCTAAATTTTTAGCACCTATCTGTGATATGGAAAATGTAAACCTGAACTGGTTGCTTATTGGTCAGGGCCCAAAGTACAGAGCCGAGTACTTAACAGGTAACGAGTTGACTTCAGAGCTAGTTGCATTGCTTGATAGCCAACAATGGATCGTATTTGTTTGTTCAACAATTGGCGATGCGGTTTTCGTGGCAGTGAGACTAGCCCCCCAAAGGCCAGTTCCTCTAGTAAGAGTAATCCACGGACAAAGTGGTGACTATTTAACCCAAGCTTTAACAACTCACCAAAACCGTGAATCTATTAAAATACCTTTTCTTGAAAATGGAACTGCAAACAGAATCGCTAAAGGGGAGTTTGGCGCTTACGAACTGGCGGCGTCTCCAGTTTCCATACTTAAAGTCCATCGAACCGCACGAGATGTAGACATAGTTTTCAATTCAGGCTTGGAAGGACAGAATGAGGTTCAATTCCACACTTTGAAAGCAGTAGTCGAAGAGGTTGAGCTGTTTGAGAAAGCAAGCAAACAGCCCATTCAGCCAGAACAAAAATCACGAGTCATCTCAGCTGTCTATCGTCAAGCTGCACGCGCTGAACTATCCAGAGAGACCATTGCATCAATCGTTGAGACAACTTTTGACGTATTGAAAGATTAGCCAACAACAAAGGGTATCAGTAGTAATGACCCCCTTTTCATTTCGACTTCCGATCATTTTTGATCGAAAGTCCCAGCAACTTTTCCTCACTTGTGAGGAAAAGGGTGTCCAGTACTGTTGGACACCCTTTATTAACACAGCCTCACTTCTAGTCACGCCTTTCAAATTACACCAGATGAGGAACAGAACCCGCCGCTTGTTTAGGGATCACAAACTCGCCGCTTAATGTATGCCCTGCTTCACTCAGCACTTCGGTTACCTTGCTGCACATCCATTGGGTATTAAACTCTGGCCGCTTATGCCCAGACACAAGAATATTCCGTTCAGCTTGAATCCCTGGAATAAACGGGAACTCTTCCAGCGTTAGTACGTAATCTTGGCATTTTTCATGGTAAAGGGCAGACTCCGCCGCGGAGCGAGCGGCCGCTTCCGATGAGTAGACCTTGCTGAGCTTTTTTACTTTACCGCTACTGTCACCCACACGGACGGATTGCTTTTGCCCTTGCTCAACCTTTTGCCAGTAGGCTTCCACCGCTTGAAACTTTCCGGTTCCTTTGAGCTCAATAACGGCTTGGGTTTCATCCGTTAAATGAACGGGGACAGCAGGCAAGGTTTTCCCGCTGACGCTTTGGTTATTACCGCGCTGCGAAAACACCAGTTTTTTATTGGCCACTTTCATGGTTGCACCATACTCAGTCGCTAGTTCAGTGACTAGGTCTGCATCACTCTGCCCTGCTTGCACGTAGTGCTCGATGGTGATGCTGGCATATTCCGCATCGATAGCCGCCGTTAATCCATTACGTTGAGCAACGGTTTCAACCAGCGCTTTTAAGCTTGTTTTTTGCCAAGTGAAATCACGCTGGGTTTTAAAGCTGCCGCCTAAGTTTGCCGCATCACCTGAAAGGTTTATGGTTTGCTCTGGACTCATGAGCTTCACCGAGTTGACGGTATAAGTGCCACGAAATACTAAACTGTCGATGGTTTTCCCAGTGTAGATTTGTAAGGTCGCCTCATTGCGGGGGAATGCGATATTCCCATCATCAGCAAGCACCAACTCAAAGGTATCACTGTCTAACCCTGCTTCATCAGTGATGGTGAGGCTTACAAAGAACTCGCGCAATATTGGGGTAATGTCTTTCCCCTCAGCGATGATTTTAAATGGCATTAATCCCATAGGTTGATCTCCTGCGTTTCTGCAGGGGGTTCAAGTGGAGGAAGTTGTATTTCCACTCCGGCTTCTAGTGGGTGTGGCCGCGAGGAAAGGCCGCGGTTTGCCTTTAATACGGCCTCATACGCACCTGGCATACCGTTGTAATAGCGGTAGGCAATATCATCAATTTGATCGCCTTCTTTGCTGATGTAAATGGTCATAGTCAAGCCTTATCAGGATACTCTTTTAGCTCGATGTTGAATTCGATTTTCCGAGCCACGCCCTTGGTAAACAACTGGGATTTATCAACTTCAAGAGATCGTATAGTCCATAACCCCAAATCTTTACCCAAGCCATCAATCATGCGTAGCGGCTTGCCTTTGTCCCCTTCGGCTTTCATCTTATCGGTTTGCCCCAAGCCGCCGCGAAAGTGCGGATAGATGGTACCTTTAAAGCGAAGGGTTGAAAGGTCAGCGCCTATGAATTGAGAGCGGGGTTTTCGCCCCGCAAGGTTATGGTCACTCCAACGCCAAGCATGAACTTCCTGAATGTTTTGTAATGCGGCGGTATCGATACTGAACCGATAACCCCCCAATGCCATCATCACATCCGCCATGGTGTCTCCTTAATCTGCGAAGCTGACATTGCGCCCTCCGTTATTCAATTTCTCCATTTGCTTGGCAACGCGCATCACCATTTTTTCCAGCTTATTGATTTGCTCGTCATTGACGCTGCCTTGAACGTGGAAAACAGGGTTGAAGTTAATTTGTGTCGGTGCGGATTGGTTCGGTTTACTGGCGTTGATTTGCATGGCTGTATTCGTAGCCTGCAGCATTTGTGGCGCGCTAGCATTGGCTTTTTTTACGCTATCACCAGGCTTGGGCGTGGTGGAGCCAAACCAACTTCCAACCCACTCACCAATGCTTTCACCACCAATTCCCCCGATGATGGCTCCTGCTAAACCACCAATTGCCGTTCCAATGACAGGAACAACAGAACCCACCGCAGCACCTGCCGCTGCTCCGGCCAATGCTCCGCCCATGTTGCCTACCGTGCCACCTATGGCGGTAGACTTTTCTCGGCTATTCATGGAGTCATCAAGTAATGTCGAGCCAATATCAATAGCACCGAGCGCCGCGCCAACATAAGGCAGCTTGCGAGTCAGTCCGCCGAGCCTACTCATCGATGAAACGCTTTTGCCTGGCATTGAACGTGTACGGGCTTTCCCACGCTTACGTCTGCGCTTTCCATCACCCTCACCGCCTAAGCCGCCGAATCCATCGGCTGGCATATTGGTGACGTACACTTTCATCACATCACCAGTCGGTAAATTGGGCATGTCACCGTCTTTCCCTTTAGAGCCGCGGACAAAATCAACCACACTTTTGCCCATGCCATAGGCTTTTTTACCTGCCCAGACCGCCCCCAATGTACCGGCTAATGCCGTGGCTCCCGTTAATGCTTTTTCTAGCGTCTCGGGCTCAAGGCTGTTAATGGCATCCGCTAAATCAGCGATAGGTTCAGCCAATTTTTTGTCCGCAAAGCTCAACCATGTATTTTTTAGCTTAATCATTGCTGCATTGGCGGTTTGAGCCATTCTTGCCGACTTTTCAAGCACTGCTGCACCATCGCCATTAACAGAGAGTAAATCATCCAGCTTGCCTATGTTTTTCGCATCAGCTAGCACCTTCATTAAGCGCATCGCTTCATCACCAAACAGTTGACTGTATTCGGTAATATCACCGTTAGTGGCTTGCATGATCTCTTTAAGAATGCTCGGAATATCTCTGAACTTCTTCTCTCCTCGAGCAAGCGCTTCTTCATCAAAAACCTGAATACCTAGCTTTTCAATGTCTTCATAGTTGGATGTGATGTCTGCTAGAACAGATTCCATTGCGCTAGCCGCTTCTGCTGCAGAGCCTGAACCCATTCGGGCTATCTGCAGCAGTGCGCCCATTTCACGGACAGCTTTGGGCCCAGTACGCCCCATCGCAGCATAGGCTGCTGATACTGCCGCACCTTCCGCGGCTAAATTTTGGAAAGTAAACGCTCCTTGGTCACCTTGAACAACCAGTGTATCAATAGCCTTCAACACTTCATCTGCATTCTTTAAGCCAAATTTTTCTGCCATATCGGCAAACATAGTCCCAACATCGTCACCCGCTGCACCTGTGGCCTGCATTACCCGACCGATATTGGCCATGTTCTCCTGAGCGAATTTAAGATCACCGGTTTTCTCGACAATCTTCTCAACCGCTGACAACATTTCGCCTTGATCAACCCGAATATCAGATTGCTGGGAAGTGGCAAACATTTCAGCTCGCAGCTGTGTCATTTCCTCTTTGGTTTTACCCGCCTGAATGCCTAGCCGTTCGTACCGCTCCTCAAGCCCCATCACCACAACAGCTGAGCCGGCACCTGCCGCACCAGAGGCTAAAGCCGTCCATTGATTGCCCAAGTTATCGATGCCTTCACCCATTTTATCGACACTGCGGCGCATTAAATCGGTCTTTTTGATCGCAGCGCCTATCTCTTGGGTGTACTGACGAACTCGCTTACCCGCATTGGATAAGCTTTGCCCCACTTGGCTAGTCGCTCGGCCAGTACGTTGATTTTCACGACCAAGCCTTTGCGTTTCATTCTTGAGTCGTTGCGAGCTTTTGCCGAGCCGTTGATTTTGCTGCTCAAGATTGTCAAAAGCCCGGGTGACAGACCTGTCTACCCGAGCTTCTACACCAATCCCGACAGATACGTTGTTGTCTGCCATGTTATTCCTCACCTTCTTTTAACTTGCTGAGCTTTTCACAGTCAGCAAGCCAATCGAACAATTCCGCGATGATTAGCCCTCGGAGCTCTCCGAGTGGGACTCCGCCACAGAACTTGGAAATAGCAATGCACACTTGGCGGCATACTTCGGGAGTGGCAACAAAAAACAGTCGTACGCCTTTTGCAGCTGCAAATAGTCATACTGAGACATGCTGCCAATGAACGCTCGGGTGGTATTGGTCAAGTTGGCAAACAAATGCGCCTCATGCTCACCGTTGTCTTCCACCAATTCGCCATTTACCACGAGGCGAGATTGCTTTTGTGCCAGTAGAACATCATCAGTGGTGGGCGGTCGCATGGTAAGTTTTGGCTTCAACTCGCTATCCAGCTTGCATGGTACCTGTAATGTAATATCGATAGGTTGATACATTTTTACTCCTAAATACCCAATGCTTTGTTGATATCGGCGCGCAAGTTGACGCCGCCCACACGTTCAATACCAGCCATGATATCGATGTGAACCAACTCCACTCCGTTATGCAGAATGGTGTAAGTCGTCCATGTGATTTTGCAGGCCATTTCAGCCACTTTCTTACGCTCAAAATCACCCATATCTAAGCCAATCACTCGGCCATTCACTTTCACAATAAAGCTATCGACACCAGATTGGCCTTGTAGCGCGGAACGAAAAACAAATGGCTTTTCCAATCCGTTGGTTAAACCGAACATGGCAATGGTGGTTACATTTGGCTCGGCAATGGTGACTTCAAGATCTTCCGTCTCAATGACACCCATATCGAGTTTGATGGCTCCCACCATACCTCCGGCTAAGTATTCCTCCACCACTCGGTTGAGCGGTGGTAATTTCACTTTGGGCACTAGCCCAATCATGCCGCGGCCATCCTGAAACCAGACGTAATCCGCGAGAACTTTTGGTGGTCTACGTTCCATAAGGCTCCCTTACTACTGAAAGATTACGTCGGCGTAATCGTTGATGAAGTGACTGGTCACGGTGATGGTCTGGGCGATACCAGGTGCAGTGAAGTCGTAATCCAGATAGAACTTGCCAGCAAGAATGGAATCGGGCGGGTTTAAATCAGGGTCAGCCCACGCTTTGGCACCGTAGAGATGTCCGGCTCTGGTTTCCCCATCAAGCCCGTTTTGTACCGAGTCGGTGACATCCTCAACAAAGGTGGCAAGAATTTTACGGTCTCGGGCCCATTTAAGGCTGGATGTGATCATGTCCAAAACCATGTCGTTAACGCGGACATGTGCATTGAACTGCCATTTGGGGTCATCACTGCAGCTTAAGTTCCCCCATGATCGGTAGCCACTATCCAGAATCACTGTGGTGATTTGGTTTTCGTTGAGTAGGTGCGCCATACAGTTGGTATCACCATCCGCATAATCCACTGGAAACTCTGTTCCCAACGTGCCGTTGATTTTGCGGTTTGATAAAGATGCGCTGTAACCGTCGTTAGGGTCTTGGTCTTTTTGAATTTCTAAGCCCAACATATACGCACTCATCGGTACTAGGCGACCGTAAGCATTTTTTACTCGTGGCCAGAATAGTTCGAGGCGTTGATCCCCCCAGAGTTGTCGATACGCGACCGCTTCTTCATAAGTTGTCCCTGGGCAATCACCAAACACTTTACAGCGTAAGCGAGTGGCGATGGGCAATAGCTTAGTCAGCACAGACTGGTTATGCAAAAAACCAGGCACGGAAAGTAAGCGAGGGCGTTTACCCGTAACCGCTTGCACATCCAAAATAGCTTCAAGGCCGGATTTAGCACCTGTGGCTGGGTCAACACCACCAATGATATTGGCAATGGTTTCTGCCTCATTCGCACCTTCTTGAGTACGAATTATGCAAATGGCACAGCGCTTTTGATCGTAGATAGCCTGCAGTGCATCGGGCAATGTTCCTTTGGCCTCACCGACCATATCAAGCTTGGCAATGATGTGAGGATTTCCTGCTACGAGCACTTGTTTCCCAATTGGGAAGGTGGCTGGGTCGGCATCTGGAGCGGTACCTACGACAACGGCGAATGACGTATCAGCCATTTGCATGGGCCGCACGCCGCTGTTGTCTGTAACGCCAAAAATGCCATGTTTAAATTGTAATGACATGGTGTGTTCCTTTGTTGTTCGAACAAGAACTCACCTTCAGCGGCATCGTTAAACTAGTGTATTGGTTAAGAGCAAGAAAAGAAGGGGTTAGGCTTCTGGGTTAACAGGCCACGGGTTTTCAAGTTGGATTTTTTCTCGGGCGGCAATGGCTTGGCGTTCCAGTTCAATGGCTTCAGCTTCTTTTCCCTGTAGGCGTTTGATGTTGGCTTCTGAGACCAGAGGGTCAACCATTGCGAAATACAAACTACGGCGCAGGTTATCGACTTGGTCGAATTCGGCGATGTATTTTGCGCTGATGTCCGTTACCCATTCGCCATCAATCCAGCGATCAAAAGCAGTTTTTCGCTCTTTATCGGTCCAACCCTCTGGAATTAACTCTTGCTCGTCGATTTCTTGGGTTGAACCGTCTTCACAGTTCCAGATTGTGCGCATAACGCCAGAGAAAATAACTAGCACACCCTCACGCACAAAAGCTTGTCGGCCTGCCATTTTTGCTGCAAGAGCATCGTTGTATTGCTGTTCAGTGATTTCGATTGCGCCCTCTGGAGCGCTGTTTAGCATTAGCGCATCGCCAAATGTGAAATATTTACTCGCCATTAGTAAATCCTCTTGTAATAGACTTTTGTTTCAGCAAAAACTTGGACTCTGTCGGCAGTTGGAACAACTCGGGAGATATCAAAAGTTGCGATCGATCCGAGATTAACGTTCGCTCCTTGCGATATAGAGCTATGCTGCCCGATGTTCTCGTGACCGATTTTGAAAACTCCGTCGGAGTTGTTAGTAAACGTGGCTCCAGTGTTTAATGCGTCACCACGGATTCCCAATTTCCCTGTAAAATTTCTAATTGCATCTTGAATTATCACCCCAGCAATGACCCCTGGTGTGGGGATTGCACCCATTGTATTCAGCATGAAAATTTGCTGCCCGTGGATAGGTGACAGCTCAGCGTTGACGGTCATTTTCACAACCAAATTTGGGGCTGTTCCTGAAATCACTTTGTTAATCAGTAAGCTCCCGTTATATGGCGAGTCTGCTGTCAGCTCAACGAAGCGAAATCGAGGGTCATCGGTAGGCGGCGACGTATCGAAGGCTACTTCCATGCCGATTGGAATTGATGCGAAACAGGAGGCTTCATCACCAAACCGCATGTACTGCGGATGCGGATTCTCAGCAACGAGATGCTTGGCATCTTCGTCTTTCACAAACTTACGAGTGGCGGTCACAATCGTTGGGTCAATCATCACAATTGGATCTAGTGATGTCACCGCAAACGTCATTTCAATGTAAATGTCATTTACTTCTCCGCCGTTATTGCTACCCGAAAGAATCGGAATACGCACAGTATTGCCAACGGCGTGTAGGTATGAAGTACCGTCAAACGTTGCTACAGCTGCAAACTCTCGCACGGCGATATCAACAATATCATCAGGAATCTTTGCCCATACTTTTAGCTGCGGAACCGCATCCGGCTTCGATGGTGTAATCTTCTCCATCCCCGTAATAGGGATACGCGCCAACTCATGCACTAAGGCCGTTTGCGTGCGAGAAGGTTGAACATAAACGTCATTTGCATCACCGATGGCGATGTGCGTGAAGTTAATCGGCTTGCTGTTCAGCTTGCCGTTAATCTCGGCGTTCTCACCCGCTAAGGTAAGAATAGAGCCGTAATTGAGCGCAGATTCTGGGATACTCATTCTAACTCCAGAGGTAATGGGCCAGAGCGGATAACCATGCCCCAACGTGTAAAACAGGCATGACCGACATTCACCATGCTAGTGATGTTTTCCGTTCGCCAAGGACCGGAACGGATCACCATTCCCATGCGGCTTAACACGCACAAATTCATTGGTGAGGTCACTTGGCTAGTAATTGAAATACTCTCAAGGTGAGAGCGGGTATTTTTGGCATTGTTCACCGCTTTAATGATTTGCGGTACGGTGCTTTCATCGATGTCACTGTTACGAGCTTCCAGATTGACGCGGAAGAAACCGGGGCGAAGGTTCTCTTTATCTTCAAACCACTCGGTAACGCTGAGCCCATCTTTACGAATCGATTCAATACTTTTATCTAATGCGAATCGAGTACCCTTGCTTGAGTGGATAGGCAGCGATGCAAAAATTACGTTTCGCTTCGTTTCGTCACTCCAATTTTCATCCCAGTAATCAACGCTCATTTCCCACGCCAGATAAGGCAGTAAATCAGCGCGGCACTGGTATGGATCGTAAAAGGTCTTAATGTCCCGCTCGATAAGGGCAATTTCTTCCCAAAACACTTGCTCCATAATGCGTTCCATTTTGGAAGCAGAGGGTGGAAGCTTGCTGACAAACACTCGATCACTCATTACGCGACTCCGGCTTGAGTCACGATAATCTCAGTGCAATATGGTGCTTCGGATTTAGAGCAAAGCACAGAAGCGGCGGGTTCAACGATGGTCACGTCAATAACGGGCTGAAAGCTGACTGATTCATCAACACTTTTTTGGACATGTGATGCCGCATCAATCAGAGATAAAGTGACGTTACCACCAAGCACATGAGTCTCTTTCGCTAGTTGCTGTAAACGATTTCTGGCTTGAGCTAAGGTTTCACTTTCGCCAGGGCCTGCAGGTAAAGTCAGTTCCACCACAATACGATAGGGTTTGATTACGGCGGATTTTACTGTCAGGTCATCGTTCAACGGGCGAAGTTTTTCTTGGTTAACGTGCTGATAAACCTTATCGCGTAAAGCCTGCGAAGCTGTGCCATCACCAGTGCGGCTTAGGATGTATAAATCAACCACGAAACCATCCGGACTGGTTGGATAAGCGTCTTGCACATCTTCATCTGCCGCTAGGGCATGGAAAATATAAGCGCCATCGGGGCCTGCCGTTGAAAAACTCTCGGGCGCCATTTGTACGCGGCGACGAAACTCATCATCCGTTTCAGTTGGGAATTTCTCGACAGGTCGCCAATCCGCTAAGCGCTGTAGGTTCGTGCCTGTCGCGTAGGCCACCATGTTTTCCAGTGAGATATCTTGAAACTCTTGGCGAGCTCGAGTGACCTCTTCCGACATTGCTGAGAAAGCAAAGTAGAGCGGGTCACCGGCTTTGGGAACTGATGTATTGCTGAGTTCAGCGTAACGCTTCAGCATTCGGGTTCGAATCAATGAAGCATCAAGCTGTTGAACCACTTCGGGCGGTGGTAATTGATAGATCTCAATCTGGCTCACAAACTCAACCCTGAAATCGTTTCAATGGAGCCATCAAACAACAACTGTACATCTAAGGATAATGTCACCTGATTCTCTCCAAACTCTAGCCATGCTTGCACTAGTTTTATCTCGTCATTGAACTCGTTTGGAGGGTGAGCAATAGCATCGGCGACATCAGCAAAAATATCGATTTGCAGCTCTGGCGTGATGTTTCTATCAATCCGTTCTGGCAAGTTAGAGCCGAACGCACGGTTGAGAGGTAATGACCCCCGACGAGTTTTGAAGCAACGGTTTAGTCGCTGCTTCAGCTCATCGATACCGGTGATTTGTTGTCCCGTTTTTTCATTCAACCCTGTGGCCATTTAACCTCCTGCAAAAACATTATCAGAGCCAGAGGCAACGCTGGAACCACACCCGACAGGATCTCCAATGCGGCCTATCGCTTTACCATTCACAAAAACCGTACTGCTGCCTGCAGCTAGTGAGCTGGCATGTGTTTCTGGTATTGATGGACAGGTGTGTGCTGCCCATCCGTCACCTTGTCGATGCACTGGCTTACCGTTACAGAACACATCAGAACTGCCCCCTGTTGATGGCCGAGGAGGCCAACAACCATGGCCTGTGCAACTGTCCCCTTGTCGAGTTACTGCTGGCATAGTTAGTTCCAATCAATTCGAGGAGCTTGGAAGGACATGTTGCCGCCAGATTGAAAGCGCATGCCGCCACCGCTCGTAACTTGTACTTCTCCTTCGGCATGAAAGCTCGCGTTCCCCGCAATAGTCACTTGCACATCACCCGCAAAATTGGCTGAGAACTGCTTATTTTCCATGTCGTACTCAAACCAAGTCCCATCAGGGAACTCACGATAAAACAGGTTTAAGTGTTCTTTGGGCTGGTCATGTGAGCTTTGGTTCAAGCTGGCCACAATCACACCCCGCTGAGTGTTGAACTCTTTCACCACGAGCACGAGCTCCCCTTTTTGCAAAGGTGCAAAATCCTTTACCTCTCCCGCGTGCCCCACATTCGCAGGTATCCAATCTGTGGTAAGTTCCTGGGTAAATTGCACCTTGTAGCGCAGCGGTTTAGCTTGCACATCAACGATGGTGCCGATTTGAATCATCTGAGATATCAGTCGCACCAACTGATTTTGCGTAAACTCAGCCATGCGAAGACGGCTCCAAATCTGAGATGGTGAAATAGTCATCGGCGTTGCCATCACCAACATCTGGCGATAAACCAACGGAAATGGAGGTAGGCACTTCACTTGGCCCTACGGGTAGCCAGTCAATCTCTCCGCCAAAGTCATACGGGCCAGCCACACACTCACAGATAAACCAACCATCAGGCACTTCTTGCTGCTGTGATGTGATCACTTTCTGGATAGAGACATTGCCTGCGGCAGACGAGGAACAAAAGGAACGCCACTCTTTCAAAAACGCCAGCTCTGCGTTTTCAACGGTTAAACCTTTCGCATCTTTGCCACAATAAATACGACCAATCACCATGAAGTGAAGCCGAGTGTTGTATACATCCCCCAATGGACTCTCACCGGTATAAATGAAAGTCAAAAGCCCAGTTCTCAATTCTTCATTTTTATAAGCGGCTCGTTCCTGCCAATTTCTGGTTACCGTGCGCGCTGGATAACGAGCTTTAAACGCATCTTGAAAGCTCGTTAAAATGTCATCGGGCATGAGTTGTGTCATGGAAACCTCTCGTTATCGAAAGCCAGCCGCACGCAAACCTTCTTCAACAGAACGCTGCAATATCCGGTGGACAGTATCTTGAGTTTGTTCGGCTGCTCTATCGTAAAAATCATTGGCTGGCGTGCCCTTCCTTGCGATAGAACGAGCGATCATGAAAGCAAGGTCTCGTTGGTCGGTATTGGGTGTTTTGGGTTGTATCCGTTTGACCTTCACCCAATCTAAGACAGATTGAATCGGTGGCATACCTTGTGGGCCAGTTTCCTGAACTACCAAACTGTTGTAGTTGAGTGAGCTGCTAATCATGCGCTGTAGCTCTCCAACAACACGCCCTCGGATAGAGTGTGTCAAAGTTGATTCACCTTTAGGTGCTTCTTCTCTAGCTTCTCTTGCAACGTACATAGACGCATACCTGACGCCCATTTTTAGATGAGCAGTCATTAGGCGAGGGGCTGTTCTAAACGCTTCATCCAAAGCGGAATCTTTAACTTCAATATTCAATTCACGCATGGCGGATTTGTCGCTCAAACTGCAGCATCAGCTGCTCATGAATCGCGGCTGGCGTGCCGTTCTTAGCTTCCCCGCCGATGCTATTTCGTACCGATACGGTTTTGTTGAGTTGATGCACCGCAATGTATTTCACTGCTTCTGCTAAACAACGCAGCAATACTAAAGGTTCATCTTGTGTCTCAATGGAAACACTCTCCCCCGTTAAAACTCGGCTTGCGTAATAGGTGTAGGAAAAATCGCGGCCACAACTCATCACCACAGAGTGGCTCGGATAGTGAGAAAGCTGCAGCCATTTTTTATCATCATCACCGGTGATCACGCTTACGCGGGGCAAATTACGTGGATAACCACTCTCCCAGGGATTTTGGGCGCGCTGACTTTGACCATAGAGCACCGTTTTCACATCAAGAATGTTATCCGGTGCGGGGTAAAGCATTTGGTTAGCCGTGAGCAAGAAAGTACCAAGCTTGGTTTGTGGCCGATAACGGCTGAAATCGGCCAGAGCCATCTCTATGATTTGCGTCTCTGCCCCTTCAATCAATTCGGCACTGTCCATCAGTGCCTTCTTCAACTGTTCAATTAAGGTTGTCCGTAGCATAGCGCCCCCTTATCGAGTGAATACAAAGGTACTCACTGAACCCAAGATGCCTAAGAAAAACCAAATAAGATCACGGTTATATTTGGTTTTCTCATTGGTACCACTTTGGCTTTGTTCGAGTGGGCGAAGCCGAGACTCGAGCTCATCAACCGTGCGATCTAAGCGGATGAATTGGCTTTCAAGATTCGAATGTTTGGTTTGCAATTCAACCATTTGGCTCATTAACTGCGTTTGCTGTTTCATGTAATCGCGCATTTCAATTCTGAAAGCGTGAAACTCAGTTTGAGAGACTGGATTACCGGACATTCGCACCTCCACGTAAGGCAGATGCAATACCACCAAACACTCCCGCTGGTGTAATACCAGCGGAAATTTGCTTGTCTTGCGAACGTTTATGAATGTTCAAGCCAAGAACCGTTAAAGCTACGCTGAATAACCCAGTGAGTTTTGCTGCGCCATCAAATGCTTGTTCCGTGTATTGAGGATGAATGATCATGAGTAGACAAATGCCAAAGAACAACGATGACCAAGCTAAACAGACCGCATAGCCAAACGTTGGACGCCAACGCCGAACATAAGCGTCATCACTTTTTAGTTCAGCGACCATCAGCTTATGCTGCTCTGTGATCACTAATTTTCGTTCAGCGCTTTCCATCTCTGCCTGCTGATAGGAAAGTTCGCGTAGTCGAATACGTTCATCAATTTCCATTTGCTTAATTTTCAGCAATGCATCGGGATTGCGCAGCAATTCGGCTTCGATCGCATCTGGGGTATTCTCAACCCCTAAAGCATCTGCGATAAGCACGCCAACCGTACCGCCTGCAGGTCCGCCAATTAAGCTCCCCACCAAAGGCGCAGCACCGCCAATCAGAGATTTGATTTTATCCCACATAGTTGACTCCTTTGGGAAAGCCCAGAAAGTTCTGGGCTTTGAGTGATGGGATTAAGCCTGCTCTTCTTGCTCTTTCAGTTTTGAAAGTGCGTCTTGAATTAGCGATAGCTTCATCTGATTGTCGTTTGCGGCCAGCAATTCAATTTGCAGTTCGCTTTCGTCTTTGCCTTCGAGCGTTTGGGCATAAGAGGCGGGGTCAAAATCACGCTCTGCTTTACGAACGGCAAGCTCATCAGCAATCAATTTAACCAACGATTTACGGTTTTGGTCGGCCACCTCAAGCGCTGAGAGATGTTCTAGCTCTTCATCATTGAACGCGGAAAAGAAAGGCTTGATATCGTCAACTTTACGGGCCAGTAGCTCTTCAAACATTTTCACTTGGAACTTACCTGCATCCGCTTTGTTTGGGTTTTCAAAATGAATGATAGGTAAACGTGCAGAGTGGCCTGGTTGAACCACAGTGGTGCCGAAATAGCGAGGCGTAATACCTAAGTTAATGAATAGCACCATGAGCTGACGGTTGATTTCTGGTGTTGCTGGAACAAAACGGGCGTCCACTTCACGTGTTTCGCCAGGCTTGATGGAACGACCACCAATCGTCACGGTTTGATTGGTGTTGTTAGTAAACGCTGTAGTGATTGACATAAAGATCACCTAAACCTTTTTGAGTTAGCAAAAAAGCCCCGTTGGCTTTTATCAAGTCACGGGGCAAGGGGTGCACGCACTAGCGGCCAGTTTTGGAATAGAACAGTACGCTGGTAAAGCGGTTGCGAATCGGCTTAGGACAGTGAATCGCGTTGTACTCTTCACCGTAGGCTTCTTTGCCACCATTCAGTTGACCATTCGCATCTCGAGCTTCTTGCATTTCGCTCAAGGTGAATGGCTTAACCACGGTATAGGTCAAGGCACCTTTCTGCCCCATGATGATGCGCTCATCACCGAGATGCGTTGCCGGTGCATTGGTTGAGAACGCAGGTAACGCTTTCACCATTTCCAAGTCACCTTGGGCATTGGTGTCTGAGCCGCTGCGCTTCATCGATGCAACAAACTGCTCGGCGTTGGTACAGGTGTCGTTCAGGGTGTTCGACATCAGCAGGAAGTCAGGTGTGACAAAGCGATCATCTTTCATGATGGCTTTACGACGGCCAATCGCCTGCAGGAGTTGGTTGTAATGCTTCTCCGCGGTCACGCCATCTGGGATATCGCTATCCACCTTCACAATGTTGGTTGCGTAGTTGTAGCGAATGGTTGCTGATGCTGCGGTGACGGTTTTCACTGCACCACCTTCATCAACCAGCAAGAATTTGCCGAGGTTGTATGAGGTTACGATGTAGTAAGTGCCAGCTGCTTGCTTGCCAGAACCGTCGTAGGGGTGAATTTCGGTACCATTAATCGTCAACGTAATTGGGTTTTCAGCTGCACCAATGGTATTGCCTTGCAAGTCATACTGCTGATGCGGTGCAACCACCGGGAATTGTGCGGTTTTGAAGTTGGTAGAATCTTGCAACTGAGCCGTGATCTTTTCGCCGGTGATCTCACCCGCTAAATACGAGTCCGCGACACGTTGCATGGTGTTGACGATACGACGAGCAACCAGTTCTTTAATGATTCGGCTGGCCGTCGCCACATTACGACCCCATGCATCCCAGTTAATCACTGAGGACTTGGAAAAATGCATCAGCTCGTTAGAGACTTCAAACGCCACTTTCATCGGCAATACATACGCCAAATCCATACGCTGTGAGTTTTTAACTTTCGGAATCGAACCGCGCTCAAACACAATGCCATCCCCCATCAGAGCCGAAACATCACGGTTCTCATAAGGAATTTGTGTGGTTGCCGATGCGCTGAAGTCGGTCAGTGTTTGAACCAACTGCAACACGTTAAGATCAGAAAGTGCTTCACGAATCACTTCACGTTGCACAGATACAGGCAGTTCAGAATCCGACACAATGTTTGCAGAGCTCTGGCCCATCAGGGCTAAACGCTCAGCATGGATTTGACGATGGTGGAGACGGTCAAACTCTGCCAAGACTTGGCGAGCAAACACAGGCAGTTCTTTCTCTTCAGAGAGTCGAAGCTGACCCAGCGCGAAAGTATTAGTGTTGCGTAGAGCTGAATGGATTTGTGCTTGTAGCTGCAAGCTTTCACGCTGCTGGTCTGGTGTTTGAGTGAGAGAACCAGTGACACTGCCAAAGCCTAAACCGCTCAACTGGATAGAAACCATCTTCTGGTTACCATGCGTAATCTGATTCTCAGCCAGTTTGGTGATCTGCTCATCTGACATATCAACGCTAATAAGCGCAGACGCTTCTTTCAGCTCTTTTTTCACGTCATCGCTCAGTCCTTCCGCTTTATCGATGGCATCAGTGAAAAGCTTCACTTTAGCGGCCAACTTCTCTT
Source organism: Vibrio mimicus (assembly GCF_019048845.1). Classification (NCBI taxonomy): domain Bacteria; kingdom Pseudomonadati; phylum Pseudomonadota; class Gammaproteobacteria; order Vibrionales; family Vibrionaceae; genus Vibrio; species Vibrio mimicus. The sequence continues at coordinate 958,095 of NZ_CP077426.1, read as the reverse complement.
TTTTCGCTTGTTCAGCAGCCGTGGCAGCGGTCGCTTGCTCAGACAGAATGCGCTTAACGTCATCTTCCGTTAATGAACTGCCCGTGAGTTGAATCACCGGCGCATTGGTCACACCTGATTCAGAGAGCTGTTTAGCAACCGCTTCAAACTGTTCACTCAGTTTGGTGGCTTGGGCTTCATCACTGATGCCATTCAGTGACTCGGTGAGCAGCTGAACCATGGCGGTGTGTTGTTCGGCAGAGAGTTTCATGCCTTTCAGTTTGCTAGCAAACTGGGCGATCAGTTGTTTCCACATATTTTGACGTTCCTCAGAGAGTTTTTGAGCAAGAGACTCGGAAAGGTAGGTTGGGCATTCATGAAGGCAGGCTTCACTGAGTTCGATTTTGTCCAAGTTCTTAATGCATGGACGAGTCACGAAGCCGGCACCTAACAGGGTTGGACCAAACTGCGGGTATTGGCCATCGGGTCCTGCCTCGTTGCTGACATAGTTGGGATGTATTTCGGCAGAAAGATATTTAAATCCTTCTTTGGTGACTTTATGGATGCCGAGTTCGAACCACTCCACCTCTGCACGTAGACGTCCACGGTCGGTAAATAGGCGCTTCACCACCGCCCCTGCGCCATCTTCTGGCTTGTGTGCAATGTCGATAAAGATGTCTTGACCATAAACCCCATCATTGAAGTTTTTGATCATCGAATCGAACATGCTTTGGGTCAGTTCAAATTCGCCGTAACGTGGATCGTAAAATTTGCCGGTTCGGGTAATAGTGACAACACTGCGTTTTGTGGTTCCGGCATCCACCTTCACCGCATCAGATAAGAGATGAATCACCCCTTGTGTTGTGGTGGCACCTAATACCAAAACGCCTGAGGCCTTAAAGAATTGTCTTCGATTCATTTCCTGTCCTTAAAACGAAAAAAGCCCCTGAAAATGTCAGGGGCTCGGTCGCCATTAAGGGCAGTGTGAGATAAAGACTGTGTTGTTGGGAGGGTTAAAAGCGGTAAAGATATTCGCACTCTTTAAACTGTTTGGTGATTTCCAGCGTTCGTTGAATACCTCTTTTCTCAAGTATCCAATCTTGAATGCTGATATAAGCATCGCGAAAGGTGCGATTATTCAACTTGCGATCCGTTTTTATCTGCTTGCCGTTCACGGTAATCTGCGCAATGAGCATATTGACTAAGCGACCATGAATAACCCGGGTACCTTTGCGTAAACCGATAACTGAACCATCAGGGTAAAACAACTGATTAATGCCAAGTTCTAGCCTCAGCTCTCGAAGGTTACGCCGCTGCATTAACTTCGACTCTTCTTTTTCCGCTGCGGCTTTTGCTTTATCCCATGACCCATAACGCTTTACAGGGAAGTACAGCTGCTCACTCAAAACTTTATCAACCAATCGATAGCCTTGCGGCTCGGCTTTATTGGGATACAACATAAGAGACATGGCTCATCACTCCCATTTCAATTCCTACTGGTACTTTCACCCAACGTTTGCAGCGGCACAGTGCAACACCTTCGGCCACTTTAACACAGCGAGAACGAATCACTCCGCTATGGGTAAATATACAGTGCCCGCAAACGCACATCACCGCTGGGTATGGGTGATTAAGTAAACCACTAAGCGCGACCTGAAAGGCATTTTCGGGAGTATGAGGAACGACAGTGAGATTTCCCATTAGTGAACCTCCAAGCTGACGAGTGCAGCGTCGAGTTTTTCACCTAAGGCTTGGAAGAGAAAGAAAAGTTGTTCAGCGGTTAAGGCTTCAATTGCCCCTCCGCCAGCGCCCGTCATTGCCGATAGGCCGCCGACCATTTGCCGAGCTTCATAAACTAGGGTGTGAGAATCTTTTGCAGAATGAGCGTGTGCAGACATAGCCATGTCTCCTGTGTAATAGCTTTAACTGCTACCACCAAGAGAATGCTAAACCCAAGGGTGGTAGCTCGAACAGCGTTAGCATTACCAGCTACACAGGCACTGGCGAGACCGAAGTCTCCACTGTCCGAGCCACCATAGAATACACTTTTTTAGGTGTGCGCGAACGCCGCCCATAAAAAAAGATGCTGAGCGCATCTATTGGGCTCTGTGTAGTATTGCTGGATGCTAAGCCAGATTGCAGATTTTGCTGCAATGAGGGTGAGACTAACTGCGCATTTTCTAAAAGTCAAGATTATGCATACAGTAAGATATTTATAAGATAGCCCTAAATATAATGCCCTGAGAATGACTATGAAAATTTCACTAAGTGCTTTAACTGCTATGACTATCTTGCTAACGACTTCCGCGTCAGCAAACGATGATAAATCACAAATACTTGAACAGCTAAAACTGTTGCAGCAACAAGGAACAACACAAGCTTCAACCTATCAATATTCAGATACTACTCAGCTTACACAGTGTGCTGACAATGCGCAGCCGTTTAGAGATCAAGCCAAGCAATTACAAAAAACTATTTTGGAATCGAATGATGTGGTGTTCAGAATGCCAGCATATCAAGCCGCCGATTTGGCTTTTCAATGTGTATATTGCTCAGAAAACGCCATCAGTTATTGTGAAAAAATGACCAAATATATTACTAGAGTCGAAAAAGCACTCGCTAAGTAACCAAAGGCCAGAAATATCTGGCCTTACTTTAGCGTTATGCCAACGAATGAATGTAGGCTTCTATATCTTTTTTATATTTCAATAAGATCTGATTGTTTGCTTCCGGATGTGACAAACCTTCATCCAATGCCTCAATTGCTAGTTTTGCATATTTGAGCTTAGATTTTACAGTTTTTAAGCTTTGTGCTTTTTCGTAATGCTTTGTTGCGAGATTCGTAAACAGAGTGTTGATAAATAGATGTTTAGCGTCATTGACTTGGAAATGGATAAACTCCAGTAAATCATCACTAAACAATCCCTTATACTCTAAGAACTTTCCGTAAAAGAAATCGATGTTTTTGTGCCTTTCTTCAGCAACATCTCGTGTCTTACTATTCAGTGACAGGCGAATACAGTCGTCGATTTGCATAGCCAAACTAAAAGCTATTTTATACTCACCTGAAAGGCTACTTTGAATACTTTTTTATCGTCATACGTATAGGATCCATCGAACAATTGATAAAAATAGTGCTCTATCAAATCCAATTCTTTCTTGCTAGGTTTAGTAAATTTATCGACAACCCAAACAATAAAAACAACGGATAATATTACAGAAAGAACCAAACCTCCCCAACCCCATCGATTATAAACCCAAATAAATGGCGCAATAACTATAGTTAGAACAACCAGCATAGCGACCGCGCTACTTTCACCTTTCTTCATCGCTGCTCACCTCATTAAATTATTAACTCAGATGATAGCAACCTTGATTCATAAGAATATATTTGGAGTTTAAATATGAGACGTGGATACGTTACCCAATAGATTTTGCTATCGGCACTTTAACCCATCTTTTACAACGACATAGAGCTTCTTGCTCAATGAGTTTTATGCATCGAGAACGAATGATGCCTTCACTGTCGCAGATGCGATGGCCACAGAGACACATCACTTCACTGACACGTTGGGTTGAGGTTTTTTCTGATGGTACAGATGTGCTTTTCATTATTAGCTCCTAGCCTTTTCAAACGGCCTACTACTTTTGACTGACGTATGCATTATACGATTTACTACGTGGAAAACAGGGGTAAGTTATTCACAGGCTTGCAGTATCAATACCTTTACGTTTCAACGCTGGCTCTAGGTGCTTCCAAGGTGTCGAGATCATTCCTTGAGTTAAGAAGCCTTGCTGCAGAGCAGACACTTTTTTGTCATGCCCTAACACTGCTTTCTGTGTCGCTTGGCTTTGGCTTTTAAGCCAGTCAATTCGTGTTGTTGCCCCTGCTTTGTCTTCTTCCGTCACTTCATCAACAAACACCACTTGCTCATAACTCAAGGTATTAGGATGCGCTGGCCATGGGCTTTTGCCTCTGGGATATACACCACGGCCAAGACCATAAAGATTGGCCGTGGCGTGCATATCGCAGATATCTCGCCTTGGATGGTTCGGGCTTAGCTTGAACTTAGTCCCCACTACAAACTCATCTTCAAAAGCCGAGTTCTGAAACGCCATGCCGTAGGCTCGGTTAATCTCCGTTCTCATCACTCGCTTGATTTGGTGATACGGTGCGCCTTGCTCTTCCATCAGTACATCACTGATTTTTTTATTGATGCCCGAAATGCTAGCCATATTCATTTGCTGAGCAAGCTCAGCCGGAACAGGCTGCATTCTCCGTTGATAGTCCTGCGCGGCTTCGGAGGCTGAATGGCCGAGGATGACGGCGCGTTCCACGGCGTTGGTTAGCTCTTGTTTAGCATTGCGATGAACACGCCATAGCCGCTCACTCAGTTGTAACCCATCTTTCTGCTGCATGGTTCGGGTTGCCAGAACGGCAGCATCAATCGACTCAGAAACTTTTGCGGCAGGAATACTACTGCTGAAAGTGTTCCCGCCATTTTTAGCAGCTTCAACAATATAGCCTTCTACCAGTTGCGATTGCTTTTGATGAATTTGATTCAGTATCTCCTCAATCTGCTTGGTTAGTATCTGCAGCTGGGAAAGACGAACTTGACCTATTTCATCGGCCGCATGACTAATCAGAAACTGGATTTCAACCAGTGCCGCCTGATATAGCGTGGCTAACTCTTGCATGGCTACAGCATCTAACTCGTTGGTTGCTCGCTGAGCGGCCTGCATCGCTCGGCGAATAGTCGCCTGGACTTGTGTGCGTTGATTGTCTGCCATGAGTATTACCCGTTGCTGATGGACGTTGCGCTTTCGCCTTTCGGCTGATTGTTTGGGGTGATACTGACTTTGTGCTGCGGCTTATCGTCCTCATCATCGATGTCGTGGTTTTCTGGGTATGGGTCTTTACTGTTTGCCTCATCTTCACGCATGGCTTCTGCTCGTTGCACATCCACACCCGCCGCTTCCCAAGCCAGTTTTCTTGGCATACCCAATGCCTGATATTTAAGTGCCAAGTCTGCGCGTTGGTTTTTGCTATCGGTCATACGTTCAGCAAACTGGATTTGAAACTGGTGCGAATCAGGGTTGATACCGGCTAACAACAGTTGCAGCTTAAAGCCATCTTCATAGGCATACGCCAGAGCGTCTTGCAGAGCATCAATCTCTTCGTAGTAATCACGCTTTAAATCTTCCAGTACGTCGCGAGCAAGATCATCAACATAACCGAACAGTCCCTTCGGCGCTGGTGCACCCGAGAAGAACGCATCGATGAGGAGAGTGATATCAGCAATTTGCTCAAGGTTGGCATCACCACCGATGGCCGTAACGCTCAGTTTGTTGCCGTAAAAATCAGTAGCGATTTCTCCCGATTGTCCTTCCACTCTGGCGCGGTATTCTTCTAACGCGTTTTTATCAGCGCCATCAAGAGAATGCGCTAGCTTTTGCGGTGCTCGAGTTCGCCGGCGAATCACCAGATCCTCTTCTGTCATGATCAGCTTTTGCCAGATGGTTCGAGCGGCATCGAGATATGGGCGCCCCATGCAGCCCATATCATCAAAGTTATCAGGGTCTAATCGGCTTACGGTGAGCTGCCAGAGCGGAAAAGTACACAGCTCTTCATAAGTCAAAGGGTCAACTTGTCGAAAAGCCGCTTTCACATCCTTGAATCGACCTGTACGGTCAACGATTGGAATGATGGTCTCAGTCGGCATTCGAACTGATGCAACAACTTGTCGTAGCTCATTAACTACCCATTGCAGTGGCAAATTGCCTTCTTTGGCTAGCCCAGCGGCATCACTCATCAGTTTCATGCGGTTATTGAGTTGAAGTCGCATGGCAAACTGCTGCCACAACTTATTGATTCTGGCATTTTCGGTACCAATCCAATGGAGTTTCAAACCGCCTTTCGTGGCATCACGAGCCATCCGGCGATGAATCTTTTTCACTCGCGGATCAATCTTATCCATGTAACGCAGTGTCACTATGGCGGCGCGCAGGTTCGGGTCAATCTGCATTTGGTCGTAAAGGTATTGCACTGAGCGTTCAGGGTCAGCAATGTGGCCTTTTTCTGTCGTGACCTGACCATTGTGATTACCAGTGGTATTAGGCGCGGAAGGCAGAGGCTTGTTTCTCAAGATGGCCATAATTTGGGCTAGCTTGCTCATCGAATATTCCTTAACAGATTGAATGCGCTCGGCGCACCTAAGAGTTGATCTCGGGTTTTGTGATTGATGGTAATGATGCTCGGAACAGGTGCTGCGCCTTGGGTAACGAGAGCCCAGTGGCTTGCCATGTGCGCATCAAATAAGTCATCGCCAATGGTTTTCTTCACCATTTGATAACTGCTATAGCTACCTGCTTTAACGGGTGACGGTTTGATGTTTTTGAGCTGCCGTGGTAATGCAACATAGTCTTCCAACTGTGGGGCTGATTCCCTGTCATCGACATACGGCAACACCATTTGTCTGTTGTGGTACGCGCTACGTAGTGATTGCGCCATTTGATGCTTAGCCATGCCTTCAAATCGGAGCGGTGAGAATGCCCACTCTGGCCAAGTGGATGCGGTACTTTCACCGCCGCCAATGGTTCGGCGGTCAATTTGTGTTAGCCCTTCAGCAAAAAGATCATCGTTAACCTGCGTGATAAGGCCAATACCAAAGGCGTCACCAATCGCATAATCGGGGCGAAAGTAACGCCAGAATCCAACAAGGTCTTTGCGAATCACCCCTTCATCGGTTCCCGGGTGCCACGTTTTACAGAAGATAACGACAGACCAATTGCCCACCTGCTCTTCAATGACCAATGACGAACGAGAAGAAGCAAGGTTCTCACCGTGGCCTGTGTGGTCATATCCCCAAGCGATAACGCCGCGCTTTTTGTATACGGCATAGGGCTCAGGTTCGGCGGGTTCCAAACCAATTTTGGCGCCAACTTGAATCGCGTAACGGATGTACTTTTCCCAAATAAGGTTTTTCGCCGCCACGTTGATACACAGCAACTGACGAATGTATTCATCCTCAGGCAGCTGCTTACGCATGGACATAATGAACTCTTCATTCAAAATACCCAGCTCTATGCCGAGGTAACAATCAACGGTAGGTAAGCAGTGATACTCACCAGAATCAATCAAGCCGCTCAACGTGTCTGCGCCTTTGAATACTCCGGTGATGCGAATTTGTGGTTTGTTTATCGCAGTTTTACTCGCCCCCAAACGACGACTTGAACCCATCATCAACAAAAATCGGCCATAGAGACGATCTGCATCCAGGTCATCAACTTCTTCCAATGAGGCCCAAGTTAAGTCACCACCATCGACGTTAGCCATAATCCCGTAAGCTCGCGCTTTTGAACGATTGGCAAATTCATAATAGGTATCGGCAAGCTGTTTACGGCCTTGCTTGTAAGCGATAAAACCACTGAGAATGTCTGAACGGCGAATCGCATCTAAATGGTAACTGAGGTTAACGAGTGACTGCGCTTCTCGAGGAGCAACGATACCCCCCTCTTGATCGCCATGAATCGCGTTCCAGTTAAGAAAATACATTTCTTTTACTGCGGTTTTACCTGTACGACGACAGCTGTAATCGACGGTATTCGGGTTGGCATCCATTTCTTCCATTTTGAGCAATTGAACGGGATCCAACTCAACGTTGTGAACGTGCTTGTGCCACATGCCATGGTTGCCTGCATAACGCATGACTTCTTTTTGCGCTCGACTTTGGATTTCAATGCGCTCTTTGGCACTGATACGCTCAGCCATTGTCTAGCTCTCCAGTGATGTAATCCCCATCTTCAGCAGCATGCTCCTGGCTGTGCTCGATGAGGATATCGTCGTTTCGAATGCGCTGGCGAGAGCGAGCAATCATCTCTCGTAACCCTGACATATCCTCTGTCATCTTCTTCTGGTATTCGAGTGCGGACTCACGGTCATCTTCTTGCTCTTGCATTCGACCTAGCTCCAAACCGTGGTCAGTCTGAATTTTCGGTGTCATGTTGAGATCAGACATCGAGAGATTATTTTTGCTCAGCATCTCGAGCATGGGTTTTAAGAGTGGATGAGCTTTAACCTCTTCAATGATTTCCTTTTCTCCACGGTTATTGGTGTACTGGCCGATGTGAAAACCACCGTCTTTGTCGAAGTCATACACTGGATTACGCAAGGCAACGCCATCAGCAACAATGGTTTGCATCATGTCTTGGAATATCGCAGCCATGTTTGCTTGGTTGATGGCGTGAAGCTCGGTGAGCTTGCTCGGGTCGTTGGATTGAAACGCAATAAGATGCTGCATCATCAATTCAGTTCGTTTGATACATGCAGGCTGGGTCGCACAATAGGCGTGGTCAACATCGCAAGTGGCACACTGAGGGTACTTGCCAGGTCGAGCGGGGAAAAACAAGGCTGTTCTGGCCGTTGCTCCGTGCTTAAGGGCATTAAATCGGCTCACAGCTCGATCGCTTACTACCCGCAAGTTAGCCGCAGACTTGGCTTTCCCTTCTGTCGTTTTTGGACCTGTAGCCGCTAAAACTGCACAGAACTGCCCCACTTCCCATGGTGCTTGCTGAACTTCCCGCTGACAACCATCGCAAATAGCAAAATATCGGAATGGATGCGCGCGACTAGGCTCATCCTCAATACGAGATGGCTCGCTTTTAAAGGTGTAATTACAGCAGCTGCACTTGAATGTAATCATGGCTCTCGGCAGTTCTCGTTCATTCATACAGCCATTTCGCCAGATTTTTGTTTCTGTATGGAGGGAGTCAATTCGCGCAGCGCTTTATCAGCAAGCAAGATTCTTGACATCGATGCGGTTTGCCCAGTCCAGATGAGCAGTTGATGAGATACTTTTTCTCGAGGAACACCTGCAGCAAGGAGGTTAAACAGCAGTATCTGTTTCAAATGATTATTCCAGCTATTCAAGCTAGGGACGTAGATGCGCAATGCTCGTCTTGATGGGTGATATGCAGCATTGAATAGGGTTTGCCATATAAAGCGATACTGCTCCGCGGTCGTCGCGTAATAGATTTCAAACCAAGGCTTAGGGAGCCGTCTGGAATCTAACCAATCTTCAAATTCCTCTTCAGACATCTGTGTATAACGTTCAGTAATTGTATCGACATACATTCTGAGCCGATGGCCAGTTCGCAGCGTTTCGAGGCCTCGCCAAAGTTCAAGAAAGCGTAACGAGCCAAGATGATTCTTAATCTCTGTCCAGTGCTGTGGAAGTGACAAACAGTCAAAAGCCAAATCAAGCTCATCGGCGCTTAATGAAAGTTCTAATTTGGTGCAGTTATCTAGGTACCGTCCCCCCCCTAAAAGCAAAGAGGAATCTATATGCCGAGCCCCCACCCCATGAGTAGTGACCTGATGATCTCTTAGTACACCTAGATATTTTGAAATTGAGCTGCGCATTCCCTTGTCCTTTATGAAAACTGAAGTCAGTAAACACAAAGGCTCGGGCACCACAGTGAATTGATGAGCTGCGCATTCTGTCAGTATGTGCAGCTAGTGATATGTATCACATTGACGGTTTTGGTCGTTTCGAAAGCGAGTTCTCAAAGCTCCCGCAATCGTCCGCCAACATCCAGTATACCTGAGTTTAGAAATTAAGTTAAAGACGGGTTATATAAGTTCTAAGACGTTAAAGTGCAGTAAGAGAGTCTGTGTAGAGCATTCAAAAATATTGAGTCTGAACTGTATATAGGGGGAATTTGGTACCGACATTAATGACGGTACCAATCAGGCGATCATGAGGAAGCAGGGAAAGAAAAGCCCTGAGATTTGAGTAGAGATACGGACATACCAACCATATTAGCGTGACGTTCCTGAGTAATACTCTTCTCGATACCGTCAATATTAATCAGATTCTGTTTTTTGAGTTCTTTCTTTAACACTCGGTCCGAGTTGATTCCGAACTGAAGCATATGCTTGTACAGCTCAGGTACGCTGCGAAGGTAGTTCACAATCGTACTAGTACGGACATAAAACTGGCCTTCCTCAATTAGCCAGGGATAAACATTCTGATTAACTTTGCCATTGGTTAATGCCTTAAGAAACAGCTCAAGCGTAACAAACCAAGCAGCACCGTGTTGATGTTCACCAATTGCCTTTACGACCTCTTTCTTTGGTTGAACGTCTTCCAAATGAGGCTGAAAGTAACGCTCTAAACCAAAGTCTTTCGCAAGCTGATAATACCCGTGTAAGTTGTTCTTGCGGGTTATTCCTGCCTCTTCACATAATAAACGAACAGAAGCCAATGCTTGCTCAAAATCCACGCCTAACGATGGCTTACTTACCTGTTCACCGTGAACCACTCGCATAAAGGTTTCAAAGACCAATAAATTGAATTTAGGGCTGATCCAAGCCGCGTAGTTATACACCAGTATTTCGCAGACATAAGTGCCGCGTTCTGGACCACCATGAATAATTTCCAGTGGTTTTTCGACCCCAAACCTCATATCTGAGGTTTGCATTTCTTCAATTAGAGCTTTCGTTTGATCATTTCTAAGCCAGTTGGTTATTTGATGCGTTTTTTCACCTCCTGCGGCTTGGTGTAAGTCATTCAAACAATACAATCCGTTGGAGGTTTGGCGTATCTCTACGCCCGTAATCTGCATGGGCAATGTCATATTAGGCTCCGTGTTCCATTTGATACATGGCAAGGCTCAGCTTTTCGCTGACCGCCTTGAGTAAAAAGTGAAGTGATTCGCCAGAAAGCTGTTCTATTTGCCCTTCATGGCCGCTAGCGAGGTCTGCAAGGCCGTTCAGCATCAGTGTCGCTTCGTTGACGAGAGAGTGTGAATCCTTGCCTGTCGGCATGGCTGTGGTATGCTTTGTCCGCATTGAATATTCTCCTAATCGTTAATGTTCAATCCAGCCCTAAGGTGTTACCGCACCTTGGGGCTTTCTTTTATCCGTTCGCTTTTTCCTGCTGTTCCTTGGTTTGCTCTAACAAATACACAATCTCTGCATTTCGACTCCGTCTATCTTTCGCTGCCGTGTCTGTAAGCCAATCCAACAATTCTTTAGGCAATCTTATTTGAAGTGGAACTTCTGTTTTCATATCTCTACCTTATGGTTACACCGTGAAACTAAAATTATAATTACACGGTGTAGCTATAAAAGTCAAAGAAAAATAATTACACTGTGCAATCACTTTGCAAGATTGGAACTAATTGATGAGTAGGAATATCAACCCTTTCGGATTGCGTATGCCACCGGAATTAAAAGAAAAATTAGAGGAAGAAGCTAAAAAAAACATGCGTTCTCTAAATGCGGAGCTAGTTGCACGTTTAGAAGAAAGTTTCGAGAGAAAAGTTGATAATATGGAAGTTGCAGAGCTTACTTACCAAGTACAACTATTACTGCAAATGATGCGAGAAAAAGAAGAACTGGATAAAGCTAAAAAATAACACTGATCTCAGCTTCATTGATAAACAACCAAGTATTGCCAGCAGCAGTAACATCAAGACCCGCATAAGGATTGAATTGGACTCTGGCTCCAACGTTAACTTCTACGACTCTGGGTCCAATCGCAACAACTTCCCCAGTATTACCAGGCTTATCAGGAACCCAAAACAAACTTTCTAACGGCTTATCACGCTTGATGATGACCCAATCATGTAATGGTCTTAGCTTCATGCCAGTTTTCCTTTTCGTAGCTCATTCAACAATGCTGACACAGGTGTTTCCATCTTACCTAGGGGATTACCTTTATCGAGTACATGAGTCATTTTACGCATCGAGATGTGTGAATATATCTCAGAAGTTTTGGGGTCAGCATGCCCCATCAGAGCTTGAATTTGCAGAGTACTAGAGTCTGATTCAGCTAGCTCGGTACCAAACAAATGGCGCAGTGCATGCGCATGAGCTTGGTCTTCAGGAACACCAGCTGCTATCGCATACTTTTTTATCATTCGGTCAACCGCTCTAGTGGACAACCGACGTAACTCCCCGCGATGTTCCCATTCAGGAACGTGACGGTTCCGAAGATTAACAAACAGCACTTGATCGCCATTATCCAACACTCGATCAACATGTTTTAGGTCATGATGGCCAAGGTATGCCTGGACTAATAGCATTGCTTCAAGTGGTACCGGCACTAAACGCTCTCGTTCACCTTTCTCAAGCGTTCGTATGGCTAAGCGCTCAACTTCACCATACTGATACCAAATTAGCTGTGATTCATTCAGGCCACACAAACCAGCAACTCGAAAACCACAACCGATGAGCAAAGCCAACATCGCGCTATCTCGTACACCAGACAATGATGTTAAGTTGGGCTGGAATAACAAAGCTTCTGCGCTTTTTAGCCCCATGAATCTTGGAAGCCTACGACCCATTCTGGGGTAAACCAAATCAGCTGCAGGGTTTCTAGCCACAATTCGACGCTTAGCAAGAAAAGAATAAAAGCCTCGAATAGCTGCAACGGCTACCTTACGTGATGCCGCCGAATAACCCGCTCGATGCAACCACCCGCCAGAGAACTGCTCTAATGTCTTTAGCTCAGCAGCAGCAAAGTTACCGCTCAAGAACTTATCTAGTTGGTTCAGCAATCCCCGATACTTCTTCACAGTTCTAGCACTGCAATTCTCGTTCTCGCCTTTCCAGGTAAGAAATTGATCAATCAGATCAGTTGGTATTGATGAGGTTTTCATTTCTTTGGTAGGGGCAGAAAAATCCATGGACTTGTGGACTCGCTATGAGAGAACTGACTGAGCCCAGTATCCATAAGGGTTCACACTATTTGGAGGGCTTTAGAAAACCCATGGAAAAAACCATGGGAGTAGAAAAAATTCATGGGATAAAAAATAGACAGAAAAAATTATATATGGGGGACTCATTTACGCGCATCTCTCACTTCCTAGTTATCTATCTCTCTCTTTTTATTAAATAAAGAAAGAAAAGAAAGAGAAGGGGTAGCGAAATCGGCAAAAACAGAAGACATGGACAAAAAAAGCAAACATATGGAAAAAAAGAGCTAATCCATGGATGAAAATTTATTACAAACCCAATAGAGACAATGGATTAGAAAAAGTAACCCATAATTCCACAGGTTTTAGCTAGGTATGTGTGGAAAGGATATTGACGCGACACACCCAAGCCGCCATTCTTTTTTTCACGCTAATCCCTCTGCCTGCGCGCCCATATTTCTTAAGGGGGTGCGGGGGAAGAGCAATAAGGAGTAAAAGCGCCTGTCTTATGCTGGGCGTTCTTTATATGGGTATCGCACTTATCAATAGATACAGAGCCTTCATAAAGAACGCCCTCTTAGAAGTTTTTCAGCGGGGTAAGAATGCACTCATCACCAACAGGAGATGACTATGCAAAACGTACCTAAAGCTCGCACAATCGATGAAATAATCATTGAGATCATGGAAAAAGAAGGTTTTCGTTCGAATAACCCAGACGATTTGGGCGGAGACACAACTTACGGGATTACCGAAGAAACGGCTCGCAGATTGGGCTACAAAGGCTCTATGGATGATTTGACGCCAGATATAGCTAAAGACATGTTCTTAAATGAATACGTACGCCGAGTACGGTTCGACAAAGTACATACTGTAAGCGCCATCATTGGTGAAGAACTTATTGATACCGGTGTAAACATGGGACAAGAAACTGCAGCGCGGTTCTTGCAGCGCTGGTTAAACGTCTATAACAACAAGCAGAAATACTATAAGGATATAGTGGTTGACGGACTTATTGGCCCAGCGACCATTTCTGCTCTAACCGCATTTCTGGCCAAGCGTGGACGAGAAGGTGAATTCGTTCTATGGAAGTCTCTGAATGCTAGTCAAGGCGGTCGATACTTAGACATAACAGAAGCCAGAGAGAAGAACGAAACTCACGTATATGGTTGGATGTTGCAGCGAGTTGGTCTCTAATTTCGGTTCCAAAACTCAAGCGTAACTTATTGATTTGATTGTGCTGAATTGTTCCAAAATGACCCACGCAACACCGTCCAAAATCACAGTGAATACTTATAATTCAATAAGTTAAGCTGATTAAGCTGCCGTCATGGGGTGTCGGGGGTCGGAGGTTCAAATCCTCTCAGTCCGACCATACACCTAAAGGGGAGTTTCTTAGAAACTCCCCTTTTCCGTTTTTAAACTTGTAAAAAATAGCGCTTAGCAATAAAAACATTGACCAAGTGTACATAATTAGAGCAAACAGTGTTTTAGGGGCTTTACAAGCAAGCATCGGGTCGATATTATGCGCCCACAAAGGAGAGATGGCTGAGTGGTTGAAAGCACCGGTCTTGAAAACCGGCGATGGTTAATAGCTATCCTAGGGTTCAAATCCCTATCTCTCCGCCACTTTTCTTACGCATTAAGCCCTTGACTTTCAAGGGCTTTTTCGTATCTACAGTACTGCAAATCACTTTCATGACAATGAGGTGAGACAATGTACTTGCAAAAATCGCCAAATAGCGTGTATCAAACCAGAATTTGCATTCCGAAACCACTACGTGAGTTTGGTTATCCTTTCGATATCAAAGTTAGTCTTTTAACTAAAAAGCGCTCAGAAGCAATAGAGCGCAATTTTAAAACAGCTTCTTGTATTAAAGGGGCCCTGACTCTGGTCGACCATAATCAACCTCCTCTTTTTTCAGCGTTTAAAGCAACGCTTGATAAGAGAATTGAAGCTCTACGTTTCTCATTTACGTCGACTGCTGGTCAATCTTACTCAAACATATTTGAAGCGCCGCCAGAGCTTATGGAGCACTTCCAAAGTGACATATATACTGACTTACCAAGTGAAGTTGACTTAACAAATCTTGAAGAAACTGTTCCTGAGATTAAAAGCGTTCCGACTAAGGTGATTCCTTTTTCGAAATTACTTGAGCAATGTCTAGAAAGTAAGAAGAAGCGCAATGTGCGTCGGTAATCCCCCCATAAATTAACTGACGTCAAAAGTAGAATTTTCTCGTACCATAAACGCAGGAGATTCTTTATGAAAACATCAAAATTTACCGACAGCCAAATCATGGCGATCCTTAAACAAGCTGAAGCGGGAACGCCAGTTCCTGAGCTGTGCAGTGAACATGGCATGGATGCGTCGTTGATGGCTCGTTTAAAAGAGCTGGAAGCTGAAAATGCACGGCTGAAAAAATGCACTCCGAAGAGCACTTGAAGGCCGAAATTATTCAGGAAGCGATGGCGCAACACGCGGTGGCCAATCGGAATGTGACTATCCGCATGGCCAGTGCGGCATTTTGTATCAGCCATACCTGCTACCGATATCAGCCGATCAATGACGATGAAAATGCGCAGATCGCGGATTTACTTATTGATGTAACTGAGAAAGAAACGGATTGGGGGTTTGTCCAGTGTTTTTATTACCTGCGCAACGTGAAAGGCTTTGGTTAGAACCACAAGCGGGTTTACCGAATTTACTGCTATTTGGTGCTGAATTTACACATAAAACCACGCAGACGACTCAAACCAAGCGCACCAGAACCGCTGAAAGAACCCACCAAATCAAACCAAGTGTGGTCGATAGACTTTATGCATGACCAGCTCGCGGATGACAGAAATTATCGATTGTTCAACGTCAGCGACGACTTCAAACGAGAAGGTTTGGCGATTGAAGCAGGCTTCTCACTGCCAACAATGCGGGTCATAAGAACGCTAAATCAGCTTCTTGAATGGCGCGCAAAACCGATGGCGATCCGCTGTGACAATGGACCCGAATTTATCAGCCACGAATTTACAGAGTGGGCGAAAAAACTGGGGATCCGAATTGATTAATTCAACCTGGCAAGCCACAACAAAATGCTTATATAGAGCGACACAACAAACAATAAGATACAGTTGGGTCAGCAAACATTTATTTGATACGCTTGATGAAGTTCAAGACTATGCCACACAATGGCTTCGGTTTTACAATCATGAACGTCCACACAAAGCAAATGGCGGAAAACCACCCTTGATGGCCGCTTAGCCTCTACTTTTAACTGCAGTTAAAAATGGGGGGGATCACAACACCGCGTATGAAGAAGGACAATATGAGGAGGATTCTAAAAAATGAGGGAGTTACAATCGTATTAACAAGGGGGTTTAGATTGATAATTTTGAAAGCGCACGCATTGTTGTTATTTCGTGTGTGAAATCAACTGAAAAATCAGAGGTATTGCAATGCGTGCAGTTGCATTTTATCAGTAACCGTAGGGAGCTTTCAATTCTTTTTTCATTAAAAGTCTTTCAATAGAATCAGATGTCGACGTGTCCCAATCTATGAACCAGTTTCTCTCGGAAATCAAACTCACTAGGCTTTCAACCTCATCTTGTGTAACGATGCCAAAGGGTTTTAATGCAACATTGGCGATATCTTTCTTCATTTTCTTGGTAAGGTATGGACACCTTAAGGAATCAAAGAAAATATGAGCCAACTCAGAATCATTAATAACGGTAAAATAATCACCTTTGAATTTTGACAATATGCAGTGAAATACCTTATTTCTAGTGGATAAATACTCTTGCTTATTTTGAATATAAAATAAACATGTCATTAAACTAAAGTAATTGGTCTTATCTGGGTTGTTTAATGCAATTACATTTTCAATTATATCTCTAGACAATTGGTATTGTAGGTCTATATCACGAACTGCAATAAGAAGATTTAAACACTCTATATCTTTAAGTGTATTCTTCTTTATAGAAGACCTAATTGATAAATAACATTCATCATAGATTTTTTTCCTGATTAACTCCGAGTTAGTTTCTCCTAATTGTTCAGATATTCTACTGATTATAATAATTATTTGTGATATGAGATAAGTACTTCTTACTCTAAAGTCCATCGAATGAACAAAAAATGACAGTTCAATAATGACAAGTAAGAAATTGGTTACTTTATTACATTGTTCTTCTGAATTTCTAAAATCTTCTATATGCTCATCAATCTCAGAAACCTTTATTCTAGCCAACGTAAAATAGTAACCAGTGATACTAGAATACGATATATCATTGTTAAATACTATGCATTTTATATCTGTGATAATTTGATTGGCCATTTGGTAGTATCTATTCATGGGGGATGATATTCCCATTTTTTCTGATTCTTCATCAATGTAATCAAATTTACTGAACAAATCATTTATAAGTTTTTTGTATTGCTGTTTTGCTATTGTTACTCCAGTTATGAATGGAACGGTGATTTTTTTATTTTTTGACTCGTTACAATATAGTTTGTATTTATCTAATTCATTTATGAGAGTATCGTAAACCGTTTTTCTAACTGCATCATCATTATAAAAAAGAAAGTAATCATCAACATATCTTTTGATAACATAATCACTATTCTCAACTATCTTATCACTTCTGTTATATAGTTTGCTTTTTACTTCTGTATCAATCGATTGAAGTAAAATTTCTGCAAATATTCTAGAAAATTCTGGACCTACGACAATTCCGTGAGAATTTCCCAAGTTACAGGAGTTCATTATGTTTTCAAACACAGACTCAAAACTATAGTGACCTCTAGATTTATTGAAGCTTTCAATGTCTCTAATTGACTTTGATAGTTGAAATGTTGAAATAGATGAAAAACATTTTGCTATATCAAACTTAAAAAGTTTATCAAATTTCTTTTCTATACGATGAAATTGGTATGAATCATAAAATTTATATAAAAAACTGACGTCTTTATATTCAAAAAAAGTGCTAGCGTATATAGGTTCTTTACTTCCATCAATTCCTACACCTTCATCCTTGAATTTTTCTTCTGGATCACTATCTTTCTTCTTTTCTTTAATATGATAGGCATGTGCGATATTAGATGGATACCTCAAAGAGTATGAACTTCTCGTGCAAAGGTGCGTAATAAGTTGATTATAATCTTTGTATAGTTCACATATTCTTATCTGCATTTGTGGATGAACTAAAAAAAGACTTCTTTCTGAATCGCTGTCTTTAGTTATTTTGTAAACCAACGGATTTGTCTCATTAACTTCTTCAAATCCAAATATCCTCTTTAAAAACCTGTTGTTTTTAATGATGGTTTTTTCTTTTACAGTATTATAAAAACCTTCATTGGTCAGTATAAAAGGAACTTCGTAAGGCAGAACGTCCGTTAAAATAGCTCTAGAGAAATCCCTCTTCTCTAATAGGATCTTTTTACTATTCATGATTTTTTCTTATGATTCTTGTGTTCCCAATATTGTTTTATCATCTTCATTTCTTTGTCTGATAAAGGTATATACTTTTTATTAATAAATCCACTTTTAAAGCATATATTAGTAAGTTCAACTTTCTCTAATGGTGATATTTTTTTCACCGCATTGCCAAAAAAATTATCTTTCTTACAATAAAGTGACTTTTTTAAGAATTCATTAAATTCTTCAAATACCCCTGAACAATTAACTAGTCGATTACTATAAAAAATTCCGCCTTTTAATGTCCCATTTCTGCCTTTGCTATTTGAAATAGGATAATTACCAGACAAAACGTCAATTCTACGTTTTAACAGTGCTTTGTGATATGGAGTTGCCCCTCTAGCTAATGCTCGGTCGAGTAGTGAATGAATAATTCTTGTTTTTATCTTCCTTACTTTATCATCGGATAAAGTTACATTGACAACTCGTTTACCTTTAAAACATTTTGATGTAACTATATATTTATACCCAAGATAGTCGAATGAAATGTCTGACAACTTATCATTCGGAGCAAAGCTAATGTTGGAAACGAAAGTTTTATTGTTTGTTTTTAGATCATTGTCTTTCAATATAGATTGAAGCGCTTTCTGTATATTATCGTAATCCTTAGTTGAAAATATAAAAATGTCATCTACGTATCTTGAATAATAATACACACCTGGTATTTCTTTTATTTTTGCATCAATTTGCCTCATAAATATCTCAGATAGTACAGGGCTGATTGCAAGTCCTCTAGGTAATCCAGTGCTATTTAGTGATTGTAGTTCTAGTAAAAAGCTAATAGCTTTTGAAGAAAGCAACTTGTCACTTTTTAGTTTATCTACAACTTTAATATAGTTGATTGATTCATAGAAAGATTTTATATCTATTCTTATAATTCCATAGCTAGAAGAGTTCTCTAATATTCTTAACACTTGTTCAGATATATCATCTCTATTAACTGTTTTAACTTTATATAATCTCTTTATATCTGATGCTATTTTCTTAATGCAATAGTGCTCTTCTGGTGTGCCTGTATAATAAACATTCTTTCCGCGAATTTTACCACTTAATATATTGCAAAGACTAAAATTTTTATCATTAATATTGTCTGAAATTTCATCTAACCTAACCTTATAATCATCCTTATTTCTTCCAAGTGAGAACTTAATAATCTCATTCTTTGTGGTTACTCTTAAAAGAGATTTTGTTGTAAAATCTTGCCTTAGCATACTCTCAGTACAACCTTACTCAAAATAGAGAAAACTGTGCTAAAAGAAACAAAAGTGATTAAATAGTATGGGATTAATCCATAATATTGAGAAATGTATTTTCTGTAAGTGTAAATGATTCCTTTATCTTTATTCACCTCTACTTTAGCTATAGAAAAATCAATATCTTCATGATTTACCTTGTTCTCGGATATAATGCTCTGATATTCATTAAGTGACAAAGAGTATAAGTTATACTGACCTTGTTCTTTTCGTGCTTCAATTAGCCTTGATATATTATTAATACGTATTGCTGAATCATGCATTTTCTCGTATTGAACATCTAACCTTGCAGAAGATAGGGCTATTGACAGTGCGAGGATAATTATTGATGAAAATGTAGTAAATATCCAACTAGCGAGGCTTATATCTATGAATAAAATAGGCTCAACAAATCTCAACCCCGTGGTGTTTTCAGTAATTGTTATTAATATTAGAGCAATTGAAAGAGCGGAAATGGAGAATAATGACCACCATGTTTTCTTTGCAAGCCTTTTACTATTATTAAATCGTGCATTGGCTACGATTTTTGTATCTTTGTGAAGATTGTTAAAAAGTTTCTCAGACATAGAGTTAGCATGTTTCAACTGTAAAATTGACACTAATATGCTATCAGTATCATCTTCCGACTACTAGTCCTTACTTCTTAATAACAGATACAAATCCCTACTATCTTTCACACTATGGTTCTTACTTTTGAAAGTTTACTTGTACGATGTTTCGTGTAACATTTTAAGAAGTCAATTGACTTAGGCATCTGTAATCCGTTTGCATGACCAAGCAAAGATAACTCTATATTATTCAAGAATTTGAGGAATATTTTTAGCAAGTGATAGAAGCTTTGTTGCATAAAAGAATAATCCACTTCATCTGTTATTTCTCAAGCGGTAACAAGCCCATTAAAGCCTTATCTCTAGGTAGATCGCTGGAGTCAGCGAAGAATTTTATTCTGTATTTTGGCTCCGATTCTTCGTGGATTCACTATTACACAACAAAGCCAGTGATAGGGTTCAAATCCCTATCTCTCCGCCACATTAGAAAAGCCGCTGATTATTCAGCGGCTTTTTGCTTTTACGTATGTCCACGATTTCACTTCAATACCCTACGCTTAACGCCGCTTTCAGTAACTCAAGATGTAATGGCACGAGTGCCGCATAGTCTTCGCGATACCCACCACCTATGACACAAGCGATTGGAATGCTCTCCTGCTTTGCCAAATCCAACATAAAACGATCTCGTTGCGCGATAGCCACCTGTGAAATCGACAAATAGCCCAGCTCATCATCACTATGAATATCCACCCCCGCATCGTAAATAATGAGGTCAGGTTGATGAAGATTCACCGCCATCTCAACCACCTGAGTAAATGTGGATAAAAACTCCTCATCCCCTGTCTGCTTAGTAAACTCTATATCCATATCAGAAGCGGGTTTACGTGCAGGGAAATTCTTATCACAGTGAAAAGAAAGGGTAATGATCTCGTCACGTTCCGCGCACAAGGTTGCCGTGCCGTCACCATGATGCACATCACTATCAATGATCAGAACTTTATCAACACCAGACAAAGAGAGTGCGAAGTGTGCTGCTATCACCAAATCATTAAACAGACAGAAACCGCTGCCAAAATCCGCGTGAGCATGGTGATACCCACCACTAAGGTGGATTGCGACGCCTGACAGCAAAGCTCGCTCGACCGTTAAGCAGGTTCCCCCCACAGAAAGCAACGTACGCTCAATCAGTTTTTCACTCCAAGGGAAACCAATTCGGCGCATCTTGGCAGCTGGTAATGTTCCTTCTAGCAAAGCCCGCACATAGTCCGAATCATGCACTGACATCACCAAAGAGAGCGCGGCCATTTGTGGAGCAATAAAGTTAAATGCGGTTCGCCACTCTTCACTGTGTTCTTGCTGACGAACAATGTCTTCATACAGTAAGCGATACTTGTTGATGGGATATCGATGACCAACAGGCAAATCCAGTTGCGAATAAATTGGATGGTATATCAGCGGGATCATACTGCGCTCAGTTTTGGTTAATTTAGGCTTTATACGTTTTAGCTTTATTCTTTGGCACACGGCGTGAGCGCTTGAAAGTTGGCTTATTCACTGCAGGCAAGGCTTGTAATGAAACTGGCACAGGGGCCATTTTCACTTGTTCTATCAGCTGCTCAAGGCGCACTTGCAAAGTCTGCATAAATGGTTGGTAAGCTTGGCCTTTTTCTGCAATCGCTTGCAGTTGGTGTTCCCAATGCGCCGTCATATCTGGATAAGTCGCTTCAGCCGGAAGAGCATGAATCAAACCTCTCCCAGCAGGAGTGCTTTTAATCAGCTTGTTATCGCGCAGCAAAAGTCCGCGTTTAAACAGTGTATCCAGAATCCCAGCCCGAGTTGCTTCTGTACCCAAACCATCCGTATCCCGCAGAATTTTCTTGAGTTCTTTATCTGCAACGAAACGGGCAATCCCTGTCATCGCTTGTAAAAGCGTTGCTTCGGTAAAATGGCGAGGAGGTTCGGTTTGTCTCTGTTTGATCTCCCCTTCTCGGCACTGAAGTACAGTGCCAACAGGTAGAGGAGGGACTTTATCCACGCCCTTTTCTTGCTCATCTTGATGACCTGTCAGCGTTTTCCACCCAGCACTAAGCAATTGACGACCTTTCGCAATAAAAACGCCGCCCGCGATATTGAAGACCAATTTAGCCTCTGCATACACTGCCACTGGATAGAACTGAATTAAGTATTGGCGAGCAATGAGTTGATACACCTTCATCTCATGGCCAGACAACGCGTTCACGGCTGTTTTTTTGGGCGTGGGGATAATGGCGTGGTGAGCGTCCACTTTACTGTCGTTCCAGGCTTTAGAACGCAGTGACAAATCGGCATTATTAACGGCAGTGACCATTTCTTGTGCGTTGTTGGCAATCGCCGCCACAACATCAGCAGCCTGAGCCAGATGCTCTTTCGGGAGATATCGGCAATCTGAACGCGGATAGGTGATCAGTTTGTGCTTCTCATACAGCGATTGGCAGAGATCCAATACTTGCTGCGCACTAAAGTTATAACGCTTAGCGGCATCTATCTGCAGCGCAGACAGCGAATAAGGCAAAGGTGCTGCTTGTCTGGTTTGATCTTGCTCTGATTCCGTCACAGTCGCGGGCTGATGAGCAATGCGGCTAGCAACATTTTCCACCAGTTTTCGGTTAGTGACCCGCCCGTCTTCATCTTGCCAAGGTAAACAAGCTTCACTTGGTTTCCAGCGGGCACGTATGTCGAATTGATCGGCTCCATTTTGGTATGGAATTAGAGCATCAAGAGTAAAATAATCATGTGGGACAAAATTCTCGATCTCTTCATCTCGCCGCACCACTAAGCCAAGCACAGGTGTTTGCACTCGCCCCACAGAGAGCACGCCTTGATAACCGGCTTTTTTTCCAAGCAGGGTATAAGCCCGTGACATATTCATACCATACAGCCAGTCAGCACGTGAACGCGCTAAAGCCGAAACAGAGAGTGGAATAAACTCTCGATTACTGCGCAAGCCTTGTAAGGCACGCTTGACTGCAGAAAGGTTTAAATCAC
Source organism: Vibrio mimicus (assembly GCF_019048845.1). Taxonomy (NCBI): domain Bacteria; kingdom Pseudomonadati; phylum Pseudomonadota; class Gammaproteobacteria; order Vibrionales; family Vibrionaceae; genus Vibrio; species Vibrio mimicus. The sequence goes on along the minus strand of NZ_CP077426.1, from coordinate 935,124 downwards.
TGATCAAAAGGCGCTGCACGGTTTCTTTTTTGCTCTTCGGTACTTTGCAATAATCGATCACCTCATCCACCAACAGTTGCCCTTCGCGATCTGGGTCCCCGGCATGGATAATCTGCGTTGCTTCTTTGAGTAGCTTACGAACGACGGTGAGCTGTTGAGAGGAGGATTTTCTTGGGCGCAGTTGCCACTGCTGTGGAATGATAGGCAAATCCGCCATATTCCACTTTTTGTAGCGCTCATCATAAGCGTCTGGCTCGACTTGCTCGAGAAGGTGACCAATGCACCAAGTCACGATATCGCCATTAGCGCAGCGAATACACCCTTGTTCTTTTTTATGAGGCTTGGGTAGTGCATCGGCAATCGCTCGCGCAAGGCTAGGTTTTTCTGCAATAAATAACCGGGTCATGGAAATCGCTGACGAGATAAAATTAAGGCCACATTACTCAATGTGGCCTTATGAAATCAAGAAAAACTGTAAATTTAACCAGTATTACTCTTGGCTTGCTGAGCGAGCAGCCGCTTCTTTTACCAGAGTTTGCAGTTCACCCTTTTGGAACATTTCCAGCATGATGTCACAACCGCCAATCAGCTCACCTTCAATCCACAGTTGTGGAAACGTTGGCCACTGCGCATAAACCGGCAACTCTGCACGGATGTCTGGGTTTTGTAGGATATCTACATAAGCAAACTTCTCACCACAAGCCATCAGAGCTTGTGCGGCTTGCGAAGAGAAACCACAGCTTGGCAGTTTCGGTGAGCCTTTCATATAAAGCAGAATCGGGTTCTCGGCGATTTGCTGTTTGATTTTGTCAATAGTTTCCATCGCTTCCTCGTTAATGGATGTCATCAAATATGGGCACATTCTAAAGGAATAACGGAGAATAAAAAGCATATTCTCAATATGGATATACGCTCGACTTGGCGTTGCAGGATCTTTTTCTGCCTTCGGGGTTTTAATAAAGTAAAAAGTTGCTAAAATACTTGGCAAGTCAGTCGTAACGACGAAGAAAACAATACACTGGAAGCAATGACATAAAGAGAACCCTCTCTTTACACTCAACGGAGAATCGAGCAATGGCATTTGAACTACCCGCTCTTCCTTACGCGAAAGACGCGCTGGAACCACACATCTCAGCAGAAACTCTGGACTTTCACCACGGTAAACACCACAACACTTACGTGGTAAAACTGAATGGTCTGATCCCTGGTACTGAGTTTGAAAACAAATCACTGGAAGAGATCATCAAGACCTCAACTGGCGGTGTTTTCAATAACGCAGCGCAAGTTTGGAACCACACTTTCTACTGGCACTGTCTGTCACCAAACGGTGGTGGTGAGCCAACCGGCGCAGTTGCTGAAGCAATCAATGCGGCATTCGGTTCTTTCGCTGATTTCAAAGCAAAATTCACTGATTCTGCAATCAACAACTTCGGTTCATCTTGGACTTGGTTGGTGAAAAAAGCTGACGGATCTCTCGCAATCACTAACACTTCAAACGCAGCAACTCCGCTGACTGAAGAAGGCGTGACACCGCTACTGACTGTTGACCTGTGGGAACACGCATACTACATCGACTACCGTAACGTGCGTCCAGACTACATGAACGGTTTCTGGGCACTGGTTAACTGGGATTTCGTAGCGCAAAACCTAGCCAAATAAGTGCTATTTGCCTAATAAGTCGACATAAGCCTGCAATTTTGCAGGCTTTTTTCATTTCTATCACTCAAGTTTTCAGCTCTCACGCCGTTAAATAAACATCAAGGGGAGAGAGTCATGCAAGTCCACACGTTAGATAAAGCGGGAATCATTAGCGAGCTGCATTTTGGCCAAGGTATTAGCCAAGCAGTTACGCAGGGGCGTCGTGCTGACTTTGCCCTACTGCTCGCGCTTTTTTCCAATGATGTTCGTGATAACACCCCGGTCGACAAAATCAATCAAGCGCCAACCACCGAAGAGGTACTACGTCAGCGTTTCGAATTGGCGCAACCACAGCCACTGGAAAATGATGAGAGTTCCTATCAAATTTCAGCGAAACAAGCAGCCATGTTCCATGAAGGTGGAATGGCAAGTGCCAAACTCAGCCATTACCTTAACCCAGAAGCGTTAACTTACCGCCCTCAGGATACCCAAGGCTTACCTGAAGAGGTGTATTTAAACCTTTCGGGACATGAAAGACGCTATCTGGCAGAAAAAACTCCTATCACCCTGCTGGCAAAAGATTTCTATCATCGCCTCGCTACGGCTTATCGCCAAGATCAATTGCGTATGGCAGTTTGATCATCGATCGTCAATCTATTCAATTTGGCGTACTGCAAACAAAATATTTCATTAATCATTTCTGTGAATGAATGCAAAGTATTTGGTTTCAGTTTAGTGAATCCAAAGTTATTTGAAGTTATTCACACTGTATACACAACTAATCAACCATGCTGTCCGAACCCCCTGCGTAACCTGAAGGTTACATAAGCAGTTAGAAATACAATGAGGCAACACTCATGGACATAAAAGATTCAACAATATTAATAACTTATGCAAGCTCAGCTCTTGGTAGCACACTAGCTACTCACTTTGTAAAGCAGGGAGCCAAAGTGATCCTATGTGATCGTGATCTACAGGGTTTAGTCGACACCTATTGGCGTTGCCATGCCATTTCAAACCAAGTGGCTTATTTTCACCTCAGTGATTTTTCGCCAGAGAGCATTGAACACCTGCTCGATTTGACAGAGCAACAATTCTCACGTGTGCCTGATGTATTGATTAACAACTTGCCTTCAGCTCCACTGCCTTCTTTGATTGATGAAAAGCCTAGCGGGCAATTCATTGAACAGTTGGCGGCCATCGCCTCTTCGCTATTTAACTTCAGTCACGCGTGTTCAGTGAGAATGCGCCAGAGAAGAACAAAAGGTGTCATCGTTAATGTGGTATGCAATAACGCCCAACAAGGTATGTCGGGGATGGAGAGTGCCAATTCAATGGTATCAGGGTTTACCCAAAGCTGGGCTAAAGAGCTCAACCCATTTAATATTCGGGTAGGTGGTGTAGTTCCACAAATCCTTAGTGCCAATGATGAAACCGTTCATTGGTCTGAGGTTCGCGAAGAGTTGATCCGCAATACGGAATACATTGTTTCAAATGAATATTTTAGCGGGCGGGTGATGTCGGCTTAGCCTTCGCTAAGCCACATAGGTTCATAACCCTTCACTTAGATAGTTATCGAGATATTCTTCTTCGGCAGGATCGTAATCATCAACTTGGATTTCCGCTTCAAAATTACGTCGTTGGATGTAAGCATCGCGAGTCAAACTGTAAGGATCTGGCGAGCTATGGAGCAGAGCCTCTTGTGAAACTAAAGCGGCGCGCGTTTCCATTCCTTCTAATGCCCATTTACCAATCCCAGCCCAAATATTGAGATAAGCGAGTGGGAAATATAACCCATCCACCACATCTGTCACTTCACGCACAGTGTAAGGTCCGTATCCTGGCACCATTAAATAAGGGCCATTGCCGACACCATAATGACCGACTGCATCACTAAATGCCTTTTCATCGTATTTTTTAATACCGGCTTCAGAAGCAATATCGATGATACCAAGTAGGCCAAAACTGGTGTTAATCCAAAACCGATTAAAGTGATCGACCGCTTTTGAACCATTACCCATCAACAAGTTGTTTACCATGCTGGCTGGTTCATCTAAGTTGGACAGAAAATTGGAGACGCCACTGCGCACTGGCTTAGGTACATAACCAACATAAAACAAAGAAACAGGGCGCACTAAATAAGGATCTAAGTAATCGTAGTTAATCGTCCACATCTGCCGGTTAAAGCTTTCTAGTGGATCATTAACTTGCGAGTGGGTCGAGCTTTCATCAGGTGCACTGCTACACCCGAGCAAAAATGTTGTGAATAGAGCAATCCAAGATAAGCGGCCAACCATACGTTATTCCATGTGCAAAGGCCGATGATCACATCGGCCTTGTGGTTATATTATTTTTCAGCTTGTGATTTTATTCATACTGCTTATCTAATACAACGTCAACGGGTTCACCTGCTTTCATTGTGGGACTTTCTGCGTACCAGTCACCAGTTTTAGTCGCTACATTTCCATCAGTATCGATGCGCACACGTACAACATACGACTCAAGACTAGAAAGCTTGGAACCTTGCATCATGCTGTTATTGTCATCCAACACAACGGTTCTTGGGAACTCACCTATCGGATAACGCGCTGCCGCAACTGGCATTGGAGAGCCCGGAGCATGAACAGATACGATCAATACTGCATTCGGATCAATTTTTACCTGTTCCGCAACATTGATCGTCACCTTAACCGATTTTCCATCCGCGATGCCTTCACCCATTTTTTTACGGGCACTCTCAATACTGCGACTCAGCATTTCATAACGGGAATCCTGCGGACCAATCGCCTGTTGCATTAAGCTCCAGTATTTAATTGCCGCTGGAAAATCACCACTTTCAAAGGCATCAAACGCGAGTAGAGAATAAACCCGTAAGTCTGCATAACCACGCTGAGCCAACTTGAGCAACACTGCTTTGGCTTCTTGTTGATCAACGGGATCATTAGACAGCATCAGCGCTTGTGCGTAACCAAACTTCACATCTGGGTCTCCACTATCCAATGCGAATGCTTTCTTCATTGCTCCGACTGCAGTTTCAAGGTCACGATTAGCTAAACCAATGCGGCCTAGTAGCAACCACCCCGTCACATCATCCGCTTGATAGTGCAACCGCGTACGCAGCGCGAGTGTTAAATCATTCATCTCCTCATCACTGAGCTCAGCTTGAGGCGACATGAGTTTTTTCGATAGTTCAGGCAGTTGTGCTGAGACTTGCTGCCAAGCCTGTACATGCTGATAGTTACCAAACTTAGCGTATAAGGCATAGCTCAAACCGACCACCAACAGAACGGATGGGACGACAACCATCCAAAGCGAAACCTTGTTTTCTTGCTGGTGCTTTTGCTGAGTAGGAATATCATCCAATAGGGTCTGCTTTAAATCTGCAATCAAATCTTGCTGATCAACTACAATCCCTTCTTCCGTTTCCTCTTCAAGCTCTTTGAGTCGGTCTTTATAAAACGCTTTATTCAGCTCATCGCGCAGTTCTTGGTCGTTATTCGCGCGCTTTTGAATAAATGGAATAACGATAAAAACCACCGCAATTGCAATAAGCAATAAGGTCGAGATCCAAAACAGCCACATGATTATTTCTCTCCCTCTTGCTCTTCTTTCAGCAATGCTTTCAAACGCGCTTCTTGTTCTTCATTCCACTCAGCTGTATTTGCTACACCACGTGCTTTACGTCGGCTACGCAGTACAATCACGGTAAAACCGATCACTAACACCGAAATGGGGCCTAGCCAAAGAATAGCCGTACCCAAGGTGAATGGCGGATTGTAAGTCACAAAGTTGCCATAACGGGCAATCATGTAATCTACAATTTCCGATTTAGACTTCCCTTCTTTGGTCATCTCATACACTTTTTGGCGCAGGTCTTGTGCCAATTCCGCATTCGAATCAGCAATCGTGTTGTTCTGACATTTCGGGCAGCGTAAGGTAGCACCTAATTCCTGAAACTGTTTTTCTTGCTCTGGCGTCTCAAAATCATACACTTCGATGGTCGCAAAAGCCGAGAGAGAAACTAACATGGCGGCGATAGCCGCAAATAACCACTTCTTCACAGCTTCGCCTCCGCTAGCATTTTCTCATAGATAGGAGCCAGAGTTTCTTGCCAGTTTCGAGGATTCACGTCCCCAACATGGCGATAACGGATCACACCATTGGCATCGATTAAGAAGGTCTCTGGTGCGCCGTAAACACCCAGATCCAATCCCAACATGCCATTACCATCAAACAAGCTGATCAAATAAGGATTGCCCAAGTCATTAAGCCACTGAGTCGCTTTATCGCGTTGATCCTTGTAGTTAAGACCAATGATTTTTACGCCTTGCTTGGCCAATTCATTCAAGTATTGGTGTTCGGCATAACAAGTTGGGCACCATGTTGCCCACACATTCAGTAGTAAAGGCTCACCTTTAAAAATTGACTGATCATATAACTTTCCGGGTTCCGCCAAATCTTCGAGGCGGAACTGGGGTACTGATTTACCTACCAAAACGGATTCTAGCTTCGTTGGGTCATCACCCGCCGAATTTCTCATTAATTGCGTTGCAAATACCCCAGCCAGCAACAAAAAGGCAAGGAGTGGGATAAATAAAATCTTCTTATTCACTTAAGCCTCCTGATGTGCGTTTTTTCTAAAACGGTAGCGCTTATCGCTAATTGCCAAAGCACCACCCAGCGCCATGAGTAAGCCACCTGCCCAGATCCAACGTACATAAGGCTTGTAATAAATACGGACAGCCCACGAACGGTTATCTTCCAAACGTTCACCCATAGCAATGTACAGGTCACGCGTGATGCCGCGATCAATCGCCGCTTCAGTCATCATGGATTTTGCCGTACGGTAGAAACGCTTCTCGGCATGCAGCGTATTCACATATTGACCTTGGCTGGTCACTTCAAAGTCAGCGATGTAGCCGTCATAGTTCGGACCATCTTTGTCGCGTACGCCTTGGAAATAGAAGTGGTATTCATTGAGCTGGAAGTTCTCACCCGGAGCCAAACGAACATCACGCTCAATGCTATAGTTTTGCACCATAGCAATACCGATGATGCTGACCGCTAAACCAACGTGGCCCATCATCATTGCCCAATGACTGCGTTGCAGCTTCTTCACCCCCACCATAAAGGTGTGTCGATGGGTGGCACGTGTATGCAGTTCATAGCCATGCAATAACAGAATCCACCACGCCATAACCCAACCGATATAAGCCATTAGGCTAAAGGTTGAAGTGTTTAACCACATCATCAGTGCTGATAAGACTAAGGATGCAACCGCTGTGATCAGCATCGGCTTAAACAGGGTTGAAATTTGGTCACGTTTCCAACGAATCAGTGGGCCAATTCCCATTAAAAATGCAAATGGGATCATCAGCCATGCAAACAACATATCGAAGAATGGCGCACCGATGGAGACAGATCCCAAGCCAAGCTGCTTATGCACCAAAGGTAGTAAGGTACCGATTAACACCACGGCTAGCGCTGTCATCAACAGCACGTTGTTAGCCAGCAAACTATTTTCACGCGATACCAGATCAAAGTTGCCACGTACTCGTACTGAAGCGCCTTTAATCGCAAACAGCAACAATGAACCGCCAATTACAGCGATCAGGAAACCGAGAATAAACATGCCGCGAGCAGGGTCGGACGCAAAAGCATGCACAGAAACCAGGATGCCTGAGCGCACCAAGAAAGTACCTAATAAGCTCAGTGAGAAAGCAGAAATCGCGAGTAACACGGTCCAAGCTTTGAAGGTGCCGCGTTTCTCAGTCACTGCTAATGAGTGCATCAGCGCGGTGCCTGCAAGCCAAGGCATGAAAGAGGCGTTTTCTACTGGATCCCAGAACCACCAGCCGCCCCAGCCAAGTTCGTAGTATGCCCACCAAGAACCCAACACGATGCCCAGTGTTAAAAATAGCCACGCAGCGATTGTCCAAGGACGCGACCAGCGAGCCCATGCGGTATCCAATCGGCCAGTCATCAAAGAAGCAATTGCAAAGGAAAACGCAACAGAGAAGCCTACATAGCCCATATACAGCATAGGCGGGTGAATGATCAAACCAGGGTCTTGCAGCAGAGGGTTTAAATCACGACCATCGATTGGGAAGTAAGGCAGAGTACGTAAAAATGGGTTAGAGGTAACAATGATGAACAGCAAGAAGCCAACACCAATCATACCCATCACAGCCAATACTCGAGCCACCGATTCTTGCGGCATACCACGGCTAAACGTCGCAACAGCAACCGTCCAAGCAGCTTGAATCAACACCCAAAGTAATAATGAACCTTCGTGCGCCCCCCAAACTGCCGTTAACCGGTAGTACCAAGGCAATTCACTGTTTGAGTTGCTTGCCACATACTGAACGGTAAAGTCATTGGTATAAAATGCCCACAACAAAATAACAAAGGAGAGCAGTAGCATGAAGAACATGCCCCATGATAAGGGGCGAGCCGTATTCATCAATAAGGTGTTATTGCGTGATGCACCGATAAGAGGTAACACACTGAGTAATATCGCTAAACCTAACGAAATGATCAGTGCAAAATGGCCAATTTCAGCAATCATTGAGCACTTCCTTTCTGTTCTTCCGAGTACTGCAAAGGCTCATGTGTTTTTTTCATCGCTTCTGCAATTTCGGGCGGCATGTAGTTTTCATCATGTTTCGCCAGCACTTCAAATGCTTCAATATTGGTTGGGTCGGTCAGAACCCCTTGCGCTACGATACCCTGACCTTCACGGAACAGATCAGGAAGAATACCTTCATAAGTAACGGTAACGCTTGGGCCAACATCATGCAGATCAAAACTCACTTTTAAAGAGTTAGGATCACGTTTCACTGAGCCTTCAACCACCATGCCGCCGATACGCAGACGCTGGCCAATTTCAGGCTTTTTACCTTCTTTGCCATACACCAATTCTGTCGGGGTATAGAAAAGATCCATATTCTGATTTAGGGCATAAATGATTAACCCGACCGTTGCACTCAGGCCAAGTAAGATTGCCAAGACAACACCGAGCCGCTTTTTACGTCTTGGGTTCATAGTGTGTTCTCCATATGTTTTGCGGCATCGACACGAGCCTGACGCTCCAGTTTATTGCGCACTTGATTGAGTAACTTGTTCTTACGTCGAACGCTGGCTACCCAGAGCACAGCCATCGAAAAATAAGTGATACCAAAAGCACTCCAGACATAACTGGCATAACCGCCCATGGCTAAAAAATCACTGAAAGATTCAAAATGCATCACTGAGTTCCTCGCACAGATTGGTTAGCTAAGTCACAAACCCAAGGGCGATGACTTTCTCGGCTAAGGATCTCATTACGTAAGCGGATCATGGTCACGGCAGCGAAGAAAAAAGCAAAGCCAAAAATACAAGACAGTAGTGGCCATAACATATCAGGAGCGATCGACGGTTTGGCGAACTTAGTGATCGTCGCGCCTTGATGCAAGGTGTTCCACCACTCAACAGAGAAATGGATGATGGGCAGATTGATGACGCCCACAATAGCTAAGATCCCTGCGGCTTTCGCTGCGGTTTTTTGATCATCAAATGCATGATAAAGCGCAATCACGCCCAAATAGAGAAACAGGAGTACAAGCTCAGAAGTTAAACGGGCATCCCATACCCACCAAGCGCCCCACATGGGTTTGCCCCAAACCGCACCGGTGATAAGTGCAATGAAGGTGTACACCGCACCAATCGGGGCCATGGCCAAGGCGGCCATATCCGAAATACGAATTTGCCAGACAATACCAATGAAGGCCGCAATCGCCATCGACATATAAACACCCATTGACCATATCGCTGCAGGTACATGGATATAGATGATTCGGAAACTGTCACCCTGCTGGTAATCTGCCGGTGCATAGGCTAAGCCAAGCACAGTCCCTACCGCGAGAAACAGGAATCCTAAACTGGCAAACCAAGGCAGCAACTTACCACACAGCTGGTAAGCGGCATCGGGTTTGGCGTAGGGATGAAGCCATTTCCACATGTTTATCTCACTTTGCTTTCAATTTATTGAGTTTTAACTAAGTTATTATAATTTATCTAACGCAGCATTTTCGTGCTTGATCGAGAACAATCAATGAACACTTACTCGTAACGCTGCACTGATCGCAAATGGGGTCAAGGTCATTGAACCCATTAGCATTGCGGCCAAAATGGCCAATTGTCCGTTATACGGCATACCCAGTGCTGCTGCATCAATGGCTGATGTAGCAAATATCAATACTGGGATAAAGAGCGGTAATACCAATAAACTCAGCAGCACTCCCCCCTTCTGTAGCCCTACCGTCAAAGCCACTCCAATCGCACCAATAAAACTTAAGGTTGGTGTGCCCAACAAAAGAGTTAATACAACCGCTAACCAAGTTGAACTATCAAAAGAAAGCAGGATCGCCAGTAGTGGACTTAACAAAATCAGCGGTAAACCAGTCAATAGCCAGTGAGCAATCACTTTCGCCATAACCACAACGGATAGCGGCAGTGGTGTCAGCATTGATTGCTCTAGCGCACCATCTTGAAAGTCATCACGAAATAGTCGTTCTAAAGAGAGCAATGCCGCCAACAGTGCCGCAACCCAGACGATACCAGGAGCAATTCGCGCGAGCAAAGCGGGCTCTGGCCCTACACTGAGTGGAAACAAAGTGATCACAATGATAAAAAACCACAAAGGGTTAAATACATCCGCTTGACGTCGGAAAGCGATCAAGAGTTCGCGGCGGATAAACTGAGTAAAGGCAGTGATCATGACATTTCACCACCGAGGCGAATTTTGCGTAGCTTGGGATTGTCCGCAAACATATCTTGGTGCGTAGTTAGGATCACAATTCCCCCTTGCTCGGCATGGCTTAAAAACAGTGCTTCAAGTACTTTAACGCCTTGTTTATCTATCGCCGTCAACGGCTCATCTAAAATCCATAACCGCTTTTGACTTAACCATAATCTTGCCAGTGCTACACGGCGCTGTTGCCCAGCAGAAAGTTGAGCCACAGGCACATCTTCTCGGCCAACAAGACCAACCTTTACTAAGGCTTGAAATATAGCTGGCTCATCAATAACTTGTTGGTGAACTGCTTGATAAAAGCGTAAGTTCTCTAATGCGGTGAGTTCCCGCTTAATTCCCGTTTGGTGCCCCAAAAACAGCAAATCTTGATGATAGCTTTCACGATCACTTTGAATCTTTTTCTGCTGCCAAAGGATTTCACCACATTCGCTCTCTCCAAGACCAGCAATGATCCGCAACAAGGTGGTTTTCCCCGTGCCATTGCGGCCTTCAATCTGGACTAATTCGCCGGCATGAATCTCGAAAGAGAGTGATTCAAATAAGACCCGTTCATCTCGAATGGCGGTGAGATTTTTTACTTCTAACATGCTTATCTCTGTGAGCGTTGGGATGGCTATATTAACACAGCAAGAGGGAGACTAAAGCTGATAACTCCATTACTAATCACGAAACTACGTAAGAAACTATTAAAATTTCGCGAGTTTTGTTTGCATATAATCCTTTGTGGTTACAAGTATTATCAATGGCGAATACCGATGCTCTAAACAGTTATCCAGATCACATCTGCATCCTGAGTTGAGCCTTATCAAACTTATCTTCAAGGCGCACTGGAGGAAATAAAAAAGGAAGCCAGAGCTTCCTTCAACATTCAATAATCTATCGCAATCATGGCTTAGCTTTGGCTACTCGACCTTCAGGATGACTTTCAAGCGGTGGAATACTTTCCTTTCCAGCCAGTTTATTTTGTAAAGACATCATTAACTCAGCTTCTGCTTTAGGTAGCTCACACTCTTGAATAAGTTCATTGAGATCTGCGCCCAACTGAACCATTTTGCTCGCGCGAGTATACAGACGCGCATCGGCATCCGTATTTTCTAACTCAAGCAAACGTTCATTTAGGTGGCGAATGATATCTTGTTGCTCACTGACTTTTTGTCCAAGGCCTACCATTACTGAACGAACTTCAAGCAGCTGTTTGTTTGATTTCTGTAGCTCTCTATCGAGATGGCGTACCTGCTGGCGTAAGGTTTCACTTTGACGGTGCTGACCAAGCTTAAGACGCCACAGCGCCAACACGATGCACAAAACAACAAAAACCACTCCTCCTGCAATAACAGGAGGAGTTAACCAAGTGAAATCAACCATTACATGTGAGCCATTTCATCCCATTCTTCATCGCTTAAAAACTTATTCAGGTCGACTAGAATCAGCAGTTTGCCATCGCGGTTGCTTACCCCTTGGATAAACTTCGAGCTTTCATCGGTTCCCACGCTTGGGGTCGAATCAATTTCAGATGAACGTAGGTAAACTACTTCCGCTACGCTATCGACCAGAATACCAATCACTTGGCGCTCTGACTCAATCACAATGATACGGGTGTTATCGGTAATTTCACCTTGCATCAAGCCAAAACGTGAACGCGTGTCGATAACCGTCACAACGTTACCACGCAAATTGATAATACCTAACACATAGTCAGGCGCTCCTGGAACGGGAGCAATTTCGGTGTAACGTAGTACTTCACGTACTTGCATTACATTGATGCCGTACGTTTCTTCTTCCAATTGGAACGTCACCCATTGAAGTACTTCATCGTTCGACTTTTCTTTTCTGACTTTCACTTCGTTCGCCTGAGACATAACTTTCCCTCTCTGAGTCGTTTCTTTCCGACACCCAATGTTTTAATTTTCCAGTGCTTTTACATCAAGCCCTGCATTAAGCATAGCTATCAATGCCTGAACATGGATCAAAGCGCACATTTTTTCTTTCACCATGCCTGCGAGCCAAGGCCGTTTACCGACTTGTTCACGCCATCGCACTTTATCTGTACTGAGCAATTCCGTGCCCATGAGCTGAGTGCTGGCTAATCCCCATGCACTCTCACCCAACATCACAATGTACTGATAGGCTTGCTTATAACTCTCATCATGCAGCTTCTCAGCCATTACCCATTTCGCAGTATCAACCACATCAAGTTGCGAGTCCCGATTGGTTTGCAACCCCAAATACCATGCTGGACGTCCTATTAAGTGGTTAAGTGTGGCCATACGATGAATCCCACCTAACTCATCCAGTGGCACCGCAAAGGTGACACCGTTGACTTCAAAATAGAGCACTTGGAAATCTTTTTCCCGGATGGTATTTGTCCAAGTACCAAGCTTGTCACGTCCTGATTGAGTTTCTAACGCAGGCACGGTTTCAACCGCGGGCTCAATCACACTATCAAAAGCCGCAATTTCTATCTCTGGTTCCGCTGCAACCTCGGTATAGATGGGTTCAACAACTTCTTCAACCGTTTCAATTGTTATTTCCGGTTCAATATAGTTGCTTTCAATCTCCCACTCTTGAATTTCTTCTACGGCAGTCGTTGGTTGAACAACGGTCTCAGCTCTAGCAATTTTAGCCGTGTTTTCCTCAAGGATCTGTTCGAGATCCAGATCAGCCACAGGATTACTGGATTCCAATTGGCTGAGTAAACGCTGTACATCTTCTAAATTGGGAAGCTCAAGCTCTTCAACTTCAGCCTCAAAGTAACTTTTGTTAGGTACTGATTGAACCGCAGAAGCTAACTCCCAAGTTGGCTCTTGCTTAGCTTGAGTAAGCTCAAAATCCGCTGATTCTTCATCCAATAAGGCGGTAAAGTAATCATTAAGCGCTTGTTCGCTTGAAATCAACGCACTACTCATCAATAGCAAGCCTCTCTAAGAATAGCAGAAGCTGCTTGTAAGCGAACACTCCACGGCTACCCTCCGCAAAATGCGAGGCTGGTAAGCGCTGTAAACTGGCATCACGAAACTTAGTGTCAATCGGTACTGCAGATGTCCATACTTTATCTGGGTAGTCTTTTTTCAACTGATTCAGCGTCTGCAACGAAGCTCGGGTCCGCTTATCATACATTGTCGGTACAATGGTGACTTTGAACTCACGACTACGTGATTTCTGCATAATCGCCAATGTGCGAACCATGCGCTCTAAACCTTTCATCGCTAAAAACTCAGTCTGCACTGGGATCAGAATACGATCACTGGCTGCCAGCGCATTTACCATCATTACCCCCAAGATGGGTGGACAATCGATCAATACGTAATCATAAACATGCCGCAGTGCGAGCAATGCACGCTTTAAGATTAGCCCCATTCCACTGCGATTTCCCATTACGCGATCGAGAGTAGCAAGCGACATATGTGCAGGAATAAGGTCAATGCCTTCTATATCTGTACTGAAGATCAAAGGCTTAACCGAAGTTTCCGTGTATTCTCGCAATTGAAAAAGATCGAATAAACTCGCTGGCACACCATCGGAATCATAACCGAGGTAAGTCGTCAGCGAGGCATGTGGATCCGTATCCACTAGCAAGACACGCTTGCCCTGTTGGCTTAACAAGCCAGCCAATGTAATCGTTGTGGTGGTTTTTCCTACCCCACCTTTTTGGTTTGCGACACTCCAAACGATCATTGTGGTTCCTTATGCGAGACCTACTTCTACTAGCATGCGCTCTGCGATTCTGTCGAGAGGCAGATCTTCTGAGGAGATCCCGGCTTTGGCAACCGCCTGTGGCATACCGTACACCACACAACTCTCTTCATCTTGTGCCCAGATAGTGGCGCCAGCTTCTTTAAGCATTCGAGCCCCTTCTCTACCATCCGCTCCCATACCGGTTAAAACCATCGACAGAACTTTGTCACCATAGATTTTAGCAGCCGAACCGAACGTTACATCCACGCAGGGCTTGTAATTCATTCGATCGCCACCATCAAGGATGCGAAGCCTCGCAGCGCCAGGACGACCATCAACCATCATTTGCTTGCCGCCAGGTGCTAGATAAGCCACGCCAGGGCGTAGAGCATCACCATCTTCCGCTTCTTTAACTTCAATCTTGCATAGTGTGTTTAAACGGCTCGCAAAAGCAGCCGTAAACGTTGCTGGCATATGCTGGATCAAGACGATTGGATGTGGGTAATTCGCTGGGAGCTTAGTCAAAATTTTCTGTAACGCCACTGGTCCCCCTGTCGAGGTGCCAATTGCTGTTAACTGATACTTTTTGCCCGATGCTTTAAAGCGAGTTGCTGCTGTAATTGACACACTAGGGCGATTGCTCGTCAACGAAGTCGTAGGGGCAGAACGTTCTTGAGCCAAAGAAGAGCTTGCAGTTGAAGATGACAACGTCGACGATGGACGAGGAGCCATTGCGGGCCGACGTAAAAACATCTTCTTAGAAGCAATAGAGAGCACTCGCTGTTGTAATAAAGTGACTGCTTCATCACGATTGCGAGCAATATCTTCGAATTTTTTGGGCAAGAAATCTAATGCCCCAGCATCTAAAGCATCTAATGTCGCTTTTGCACCATCATGAGTCAGCGAAGAAAACATCAAAATGGGTACTGGATTGTTTGCCATGATTTCACGCACGGCTGAAATGCCGTCCATGACGGGCATTTCAATATCCATTGTGATCACATCGGGTTTGAGCCGAGCAGCCTTTTCAACTGCCTCTTTACCATTGACAGCAACATCGATGACTTCTAAGCGCGATTCGGAGTTGATGATTTCACTCACGCGACGACGGAAAAAACTTGAATCATCAACAACTAATACTTTAATCGCCATGTTTATCCTTATCGTTGTGCCGTTATTCAGATTCGAGATGCTGCGGCATACTGTTTCAGTAAGTCCGGCACATCAAGAATCAAGGCGATGTGACCATCACTAGTGATGGTTGCACCAGACATACCAGGCGTACCTTGTAGTAATTTATCAAGCGGCTTAATCACGACTTCTTCTTGCCCAATGAGAGCATCAACGACTAGGCCAACACGCTGACTACCGATTTGTACAATAACCACATGGCCATGGCCTTGGCGAAGTTGTACCTTACCTTGCTTCGGTGCTAGCCAGTTTTGTAAGTAGAACAGCGGGATCGATTTTTCACGAACGATAATGGTCAGCTGACCGTCAACCACGTTGGTACGACGTAAATCCAAGTGGAAAATCTCATTCACACTCGCCAGAGGCAATGCAAATGGATGACCTGCAACCCCTACCATCAAGGTTGGGAGAATCGCTAATGTAAGCGGCACTTTAATCGTAATCTTGGTGCCTTTCCCCATGGTGGAATCGATATCAATCGAGCCATTGAGTGTATTGATGGCGGTTTTCACTACGTCCATCCCTACTCCACGACCTGAAATATCAGAAATCTGTTCCTTACTTGAGAAACCCGGCATGAAGATCAGGTTGAAACACTCTTTATCTGATAGTCGAGAAGCCGCATCTTCATCCATCATGCCACGCTTGACAGCGATAGAACGTAGCTTTTCAGGGTTCATACCTGCACCATCGTCAACGATAGCCAGTTCGATATGGTCCCCTTCCTGAGAGGCTGAAAGGATAACTTTCCCCGTGCGAGATTTGCCACTTTTCGCTCGCTCGTCAGGCATTTCAATACCATGGTCAACGGAGTTACGCACCAAGTGAATCAATGGATCCGCTAACGCTTCTACTAGGTTTTTATCTAAATCGGTTTCTTCACCACGCAGCTCGAGATCAATCTCTTTATTTAGACTACGAGCTAAGTCACGAACAACACGAGGGAAACGACCAAATACTTTTTTGATTGGCTGCATGCGCGTTTTCATTACCGCACCTTGCAAATCCGCAGTAACCACATCTAAGTTGGCGACTGCTTTGGACATTTCTTCATCGTCACTGTTCAAACCAAGGCTTAACAGTCGGTTACGCACGAGTACCAGCTCACCCACCATATTCATAATGATATCGAGCGTTGAGGTATCAACACGAACGGTTGATTCAGCTTGTGCTTTCTTAGCGCCACCACCAGCGGCCACTTCGCGAGATTCATCAGAGTCTTTTACCACAGCAGGAGCCGGAGCTTTTGCTGGTGCTTCTTTAGCTACAGCAGGCTTTGCAACGGGTTTTGCAGGAGCAGCCGCAGGTTTCACAACCGGAGCTTTAGTCTCTACTGCAGCTTTATTGCTAGATTCTGCAGGTGCAGAAGTAGTCACAACTGGACGGGTTGCCATTTCTAGCTCTTCGACTGAAGGGCCTTTTCCTGAACCATGTAGCTCATCAAGGAGCTTTTCAAACTCGTCATCCGTCATTAAATCGTCACCACCTGGTACCGACTTAGCTGCCGTGACTTTAGGCGCATCCGCAGTTTTTGGGGCAGTAGATTTAGCGGGAGCGGCTGGCTCAGCTGATTCAATTGAAGGGCCTTTACCTACACCGTGCAATTGGTCGAGGAGTTTTTCGAACTCATCATCCGTAATATCACCACTCATTTCTGAGCTTGCAATTGGCGCGGCTTTTACTGCAACTGGGGCTTGTTCAACCGTTGCACCTGGAGCTTTTCCTTTCCCGTGTAGCTGATCAAGAAGCTTTTCAAACTCATCTTCATTAATGTCATCAATCGAACCTTTATCAATTACAGTATCATTGATAGGTGAGGCAGCTTCAATCGCCACCTCAGGCTCAGCAACATCAACAACGTCTTCCACGACATCTTCAACGAGTTCAGCTTGCTCTTCGTAGTGCTCTTCTTCAACCTCATCATCGGCACCCGGTTTGCTTAAACGATGCAGTTCTTCGAGCAACTCAGGTTCAGCGGGTTGTAGTGGTTCACGATCTTGCACTGCACGGAACTGTTCATTAACCGTATCCAGCGCTTTGAGCATGGTATCCATTAAACTAGGGGAAACTTGTCGCTGACCATTCCGGAGAATGTCGAAAACGTTTTCTGCACCGTGACAGGTTTCCACTAACTCAGATAACGCCAAGAAACCAGCACCACCTTTAACGGTGTGAAAGCCACGAAATATGGCGTTCAGTAGATCTCGATCTTCAGGATTGTTTTCCAGTTCAACGAGTTGCTCAGAGAGCAGCTCTAAAATTTCGCCGGCTTCTACCAGAAAGTCCTGCAGGATGTCTTCGTCTAATTCGTAGCTCATAGGTTACCCCTAAAATCCAAGACTCGATAACAAATCGTCAACTTCGTCTTGAGATGAGACAGCATCAACTCTTTCTTCAGGGTTTATAATTGGCCCTTCAGCTTCTGTGGATGCTACGGTTGTCTTATCTGCTTGTTGTTCTTTTTGTGCAGCGCCAAAAACCATCAATATTTCTACTAAACGGTTTTCTACTTCATTAACCAATTTGATGACACGTTTAATGATCTGCCCTGTTAAATCTTGGAAATCTTGGGCCATCAATATTTCGGTTAATTCACCACGTAACTGAGTGCTATCACCTTCAACTTGCGATAACAAACCATCAATTCGGTGGCAAAGCGACTTGAAATGCATAAGCTCGATTCGACCATTCATCAAACTGTTCCATTCAGGACGAATCTGTAACAAGCTGTCATGCAATTGGTCGGCAATCGGCATACAACGATCTACCGCATCCATGGTTTTGTTTGCCGCAACTTCTGTTTTCTGTATGACGTATTGCAGTCTTTCCCGCGCATCCGGAATTTCATCCGTCGCAATCTCACTGAAACGATCATCGATATGAAAATTTTTCAGCGATTCATGTAAATCCCGTGTCAACATTCCTATCTCTTTGAGCATGGGATTATTGGCGGACTCATAGACATCAGTCAGCAAACGATTCGCTTCGCTCTGCTGCCCATGTTCTAAAAGTTGCACGAGTTCTTTAGCCTGTTCTAATGAAATCATCCTGAATCAGCCTTTAGTGCGTGTGAATAGAGCACCTTTTGCCGCAGCAAAAGCCTTATAAACGCTCAAAAATTTTGTCTAATTTTTCTTTAAGCGTAGCAGCGGTGAACGGTTTTACGATGTAACCGTTTACGCCTGCTTGAGCGGCTTCTATGATCTGCTCACGTTTAGCTTCTGCTGTAATCATCAATACTGGCAGATGCTTTAACTCGTCATCAGCACGGATGTTTTTGAGCAGGTCAATCCCTTGCATGCCAGGCATGTTCCAGTCTGTGACCACAAAGTCAAATTCACCTTTCTTGAGCATAGGCAATGCCGTTAGGCCATCGTCCGCTTCCTGCGTATTATTGAACCCCAGATCTCGAAGTAGGTTTTTAACGATTCGGCGCATTGTTGAAAAGTCATCAACAATAAGGATCTTCATGTTTTTATTCAAAATTGCCTCCACTGAGTTTGAGATCAGTGATATTTAATCATTCCGAGTCCAAGAACTTAACTTTGTTCTTAGTCGCTGCATTGATTGGCTGAGTATTTGGCTGACGCGAGATTCACTAACCCCAAGTACCTCACCAATTTCTTTTAAGTTTAGCTCTTCATCATAATAGAGCGAAAGTACCAAAGCTTCACGCTCTGGGAGCGATTTTATTGATTCAACGAGTGCTTTGCGGAAAGATTCTTCAGCGACACCATGAAAAGGCGAATTATCTTCCCCCTCTTCAAATGGTGAAATCGCATCATCAGAAACACCAAGATCCTCTATCCCAACAATGCGAGAACAATTGATGTCCATCAGCACACTGTGATATTGGTCTAGTGACATATCTAAAAACTTCGCCACTTCCGCATCCGTTGGATCACGATTGAGTTCTCCCTCAAGAACTGCAATCGCTTGACTGATTTCCCGATTGTGTTTGTGAACAGATCTCGGAACCCAGTCTCCTCGTCGGATATCATCGAGCATTGCCCCACGTATCCGAATTCCTGCATAGGTTTCAAAGCTTGCGCCTTTACTTCCATCATAATTTTTTTGTGCCTCAAGTAAGCCAACCATACCAGCTTGAATGAGGTCTTCGATCAACACGCTTGGAGGAAGACGACCAATCAAATGATGAGCAATACGCTTAACCAATACAGAGTACTTCTCAAGAAATAGCTGCTGGCTATTAAGATTTCCATATTGATCGTATGTCAGCGCTTTATTCACCGAAAGGTTCCCCTACTGTTTCTGACCGATTAAGTAAGCGTTCAACGAAAAACTCTAAATGTCCGCTTGGTGTTCGAGGTATCGGCCAAGTCAACGCTTTGTTTGCCAATGAGCTGATCGCCAGTGCTGCTGGCGAGCGTGGATAGGCATCCACCACGATTTTTTGTCGTTTCACGGCTTGGCGCACATTGTCATCAAGCGGGATACAAGCAACAAGCTCCAAGCTCACATTTAAAAATCGTTCTGTTACTAAAGTTAATTTAGCAAATAATTCGCGACCTTCACGATAACTTCTTACCATATTAGCAACAATTTTAAATCGTTGTACTTGGTGCTCTTTGCTAAGAAGCTTTATCAAGGCATATGCATCGGTGATTGAAGTGGGTTCATCACATACCACAACGACGACATCTTGTGCTGCGCGTGAGAAGCTTACAACCATGTCAGAGATGCCTGCTGCTGTGTCTATCAGCAGGATATCCATTTCATCTTCTAGGGTTCCAAACGCTCGGATTAAGCCTACATGCTGAGCATGTGATAGCTCGGTCATCGACTGAGTGCCAGAAGTTGCTGGGATGATGCGAATGCCATGCGGACCTTCAACAATGGCATCTTTGAGCTCACACTCTCCCGCTAAAACATGGCCTAGGTTGCGTTTAGGGCGAATACCGAGCATCACGTCAACATTGGCGAGACCTAAGTCGGCATCGAGCACCATGACTTTTTTGCCTTGTTTTGCCATGCAGATAGCCATGCCTAAGGTGACATTCGATTTACCGACACCACCTTTGCCCCCGGTAACCGAAATCACTTTGGTCACTGAGGGTTGCGTTAAGCGACGTAGGCCGCTTGCTTGGTCATATATCATTTTGTTTGTCATACCTGTCCGCCGCCTAGAATCTCTCTGAATCACTGGTCCAGTAATGAGGTTCATCTTCAGTCGACTTCTCTAGCAATTCGTTTGCCTTTGCGACCATGTATTTGGGTTGTGCGATTACAATATCTTCGGGCACTCGTTGCCCATTCGCGATGTAAGCGACTGGCAACGCATTTTGTACAACCACACTAACGAACTCACCTAAACTCAGGCATTCGTCTAGTTTGGTCATAATGCATCCAGAAAGCGGTATTCTTCTGAAATGCTCTATCGTTTCTTGCAACACTTTGCGCTGCGCAGTGGCAGGCAACACGAGGTAGCTGTGGATGGTTTCCCCGCTCTCTTGCATCAAGGTATCTAGCTGCTCTGACAACCGGACATCACGCTGCCCCATCCCTGCGGTATCAACCAAAATCAGACGGCGATTACGTAGCTGATAGATTACATCGGCTAACTCGTTGGAATCTTTAGCAACTCTTACAGGACATCCCATAATTCGGCCATAAATGGATAATTGTTCGTGAGCACCGATACGGTAAGTGTCTGTGGTCACCAAGGCAACGTTGTCTGATCCGTACTCCATTGCTGCGCGTGCAGCCAGTTTAGCTACTGTGGTCGTCTTTCCAACACCTGTTGGCCCAAGCAGTGCCACAACGCCACCGCGCTTAAGAATATCGTGTTTGACCACAGGAATTTGGTCTGACACTAAGCCGAGTAGTGCTTTCCACGCTTTCGGTGGCGGGGTTTCTTCTGGGATATAGCAAGCCAGTTGGTCTGCCATTTCCAAAGAAACGCCCATACGCTCTAAGCGTTTGATTAACATAGCGCGCAGAGGTTCGCGTCGCTCCACTTCTTGCCACATTAGCCCAGAGACTTGGTGCTCCAGCAGACGACGAATGGACGTCATCTCTTCGCGCATTGATTCCAATTCGCTGACCGCAACCACAGGCTCATCTGGAACCTTGCGATCATAACGCGAAGGATCCAGTCTAGGTTTGTGGCGCGCATTGGCATCATCTTGCAGTAATTTACTCAGCGCAGAGTCAGGTCGTTGACGCTCTGAACCACTGTTCATGTTTCTTTGCGGGGCACGGTTTTCTGACTGACGTCTCAGTAACGCAGTGAGTGAATCTTCATTTTCCGCACGATGATCTTGTTCATCCGCCGTACCATGGCTGTATTGCTTGAGCATATTGGCAAAGCGTTGGGTCATAGATCGTCCACTGTCAGCACTCGACTGCAGACTAACGCGATCATCGACCAACTCTCGGCTCTTAGTCGGCTTGACTGAAGGTGAGACTTGGTTATAGCCGTGTCTAGGTTGCGAATTGTAACGCTTAGCAGGTGTTGGCGCAGCAGGTGCGGTATCCCCATCCACTGCTGCTACAATTTCGACCCCGCCCGCGACTTTTTTATTCGACATGATCACCGCATCCACGCCCAGCTCTTCTTTAACCTGAAGCAGCGCGGTTTTCATGTCTTTGGCAAAAAATCGTTTTATTTTCAAAGCAGATTTCCGTCTTTAAAAAACGTGCGGACGATTAATTACCCACGGCCTGCACAATTCGAATTTGTTTTTCATCGGGGATCTCCTGATAGGAGAGCACGCGAAGGTTGGGAATGGTATTTTTCACAAACTTCGCCAGTGTTGAACGCAATACGCCAGATGTCAGCAATACCGCGGGTTCCCCTTTCAACTCCTGCTCTTGAGTGGCGTGGCTGAGTGCCATTTGCAGTCTTTCTGCCAGTCCCGGTTCTATGCCCGCAGACTCACCACCCGAAGCTTGCATTGTCTGATGCAAGATTTGTTCCAGCTCAGGAATTAAGGTAATTACAGGCAATTCTGGCTCTACCCCATTGATTTCTTGGACAATAAGTCGTTTTAGGGAGATACGCACAGCTGCAGTCAAAATGTCGGGTTCTTGACTCTTACTCGCGTATTCAGAGAGGGTTTGTACAATAGTTCGAATATCTCGGATTGGAATCGCTTCATTGAGTAGATTTTGTAGCACTTTCACTACCGCACCGAGCGGTAACTGATCAGGAACGAAATTTTCCACCAATTTAGGCGCTGAACGCGAGAGCATTTCTAGTAAGTTTTGAACTTCTTCATGGCCAATCAGTTGCGCCGCATTATTGGTGAGTAACTGGCTAAGATGGGTTGCCAACACGGTGGAGGAATCGACCACGGTATAGCCCAATGCTTGCGCATGCTCACGCTGCTCTTCTCGAATCCACACCGCATCCAAACCAAAGGCAGGGTCGCGGGTACGTTCACCATCAATCATCCCATACACTTGCCCTGGGTTAATCGCTAATTCTTGGTCTGGGCGGATCTCCGCTTCCCCGACCGCAACCCCCATCAAGGTGATGCGGTAACTGTTGGGGGTGAGTTCTAAGTTATCGCGTATGTGTACTGGCGGGATTAAGAAGCCAAAATCTTGCGACAGTTTTTTGCGCACCCCTTTAACACGTTCAAGCAATTCGCCACCTTGGTCTTTATCCACTAACGGAATCAATCGATAGCCCACTTCTAAGCCAATCACATCCACTGGTTGTACATCATCCCATGACAGTTCGCGTTGCGTGGGTGCTTCCACATCACTCTTCGCTGGCAGATTTTTATTTTGTACTTTGGCTTTTTGCTTACGGAGCATCCAGTAAGCAGCCCCTCCAGCTAACAGAGCCAAAAATAGGAATGAAAAATGTGGCATTCCAGGCACGATCCCCATCACACCAAGGATACCGGCTGTAATGGTTAAGGCTTTCGGGTTATCAAACAACTGGAAGATAACCTGCTGTCCCATATCCTCATCGGTATTTTGACGCGTAACCATGATTGCCGCACCAATCGACAAGAGCAGTGACGGGATCTGAGCCACTAAGCCGTCACCGATGGTCAACAAGGTATAGATTTCAATCGCTTCTTTGAAACCCAAACCGTATTGAATCATCCCGATCGTTAGACCACCGATGATGTTGATAAATAGAATTAAAATACCGGCGATCGCATCGCCTTTAACGAATTTTGACGCACCATCCATCGAACCATAGAAGTCCGCTTCTTTGGTCACTTCAAAACGGCGCACGCGAGCTTGTTCTTGATCAATCAAACCAGCGTTCAAGTCAGCATCAATGGCCATTTGCTTACCAGGCAAGGCATCCAAGGTAAAGCGAGCACTTACTTCTGAAATACGTCCTGCACCTTTGGTGACGACCATGAAGTTAATGATCATCAAAATGAGGAACACCACTAAACCAACGGCATAGTTTCCACCAATCACTACGTTACCAAAGGCTTCAATCACGTGCCCCGCAGCGCCTGGGCCTTCATGACCATACAACAAAACCACTCGCGTTGACGCAACGTTCAGTGCCAAACGCAGCAAGGTCGCGATCAACAGTACTGTTGGAAACGCCGCAAAATCTAATGGTCGGCGGGTATACACGGTAACCAATAACACCACGAGCGATAACGCAATGTTAAAGGTGAAAAATAAGTCGAGTAGAAAGGCTGGCATTGGGAGGACAACCATCGCCAATGCTGCCAACACCATGACTGGAGCACCGATAGCAGGCATGCTGCGCTGTGGAATAGAAGGCAATTTGTCAGCAAATGGAAGAGTAAACTTCATAGATTTCTGGTTGTCACTTTAGGTTAATCGGAACATCAATAGAAACGGCAAAAATGCAAAGCCAAGCGATGCAATTTTTAGTCCAATACATACGTCAATTTTATGGCAATGCCAGCCACACGATAATCAATGTTAAAACAACACCTTAAAAACAATGAGAGCCATTAAGGCTCTCATCATGCACTCAAGATGGATTCTGAATACAGCTTAGGGATGTACGTTCCATAAAGGCTTCCCTGTTTGCGTCTTAAGATCGTAGTCGATACAGATCATACCTGAGGTTGGAAACATCGGTGGAATCATCCCATCAACAAACTCGGACACTAAATAACCCACTAGCGGTAAATGAGAAACTAATAGCAATGATTCAAGCTGTTCAATTTCAATTAAGGCTGAAAGATAATCAAAAACACGATCGGATTGGCCATAGGGGGTAATACCATCACAGGTTTCCACATTGCGAGCTGAGAAATGTTCCGCTAACAATTGCCATGTTTGCTGAGCTCGTAAGTAGGGACTCACCAACACAAGGTCAAATTTATTGACTCCCCTCTGGCTCACACAGGCTCGAGCCACAGCTTCAGATTCGTGGCGACCTCGCTCTGTCAAGGCTCTTTCCGCATCACTAGGGGCAAACTGCTGCGCTTCACCATGACGCATAATATAAATCTTCATGTACACTACCTACGCTATGCAGTCTCAAGCTGCTTGTTTTTTTGATTATAACAGCAGTCTGGGTAAAGACTTCGACTTCGTTAACAGTCTATTAAAAAGCCAAGCGACAGACTAAACTGACAGGAATAATAATAGTACGATGTGTCTGTTTGGTGTTCTGAGACTCGTCTTTAGACCCCCTATCAATTCGGAGAAATGCTGTGCATATCAGCCCCAATGATACTCACCAGTACCGTTATGTTACTTTGAGCAATGGTTTGCGAACATTGCTCATCCAAAGCCCAGAGGTGACTAAATGTGCAGCCGCTTTAGCAGTCAATGTTGGGCATTTTGACGATCCCATTGAACGTCAGGGTTTAGCACACTACCTTGAACACATGCTGTTTTTGGGCACAGAAAAACACCCGAAAGTTGGCGATTTTCAAGCTTTTATCAGTCAGCATGGCGGATCTAACAACGCTTGGACGGGTACGGAGCACACTTGCTTCTTCTTTGATGTGGTTCCTAACGCTTTTGCCAAAGCTCTCGACCGATTCAGCCAATTTTTCATCGCGCCGCTCTTTAATGCCGAAGCACTAGATAAAGAACGCCAAACCGTTGATTCTGAATACAAACTAAAAATTAAAGACGAGTCACGACGCCTCTATCAAGTACAAAAAGAAACCATTAATTCCGCGCATCCGTTTAGCAAATTTTCGGTCGGTAATCAGGAAACTCTGAGCGATCGGCAAGATAGCTCGATCCGTGATGAAATTATTGATTTCTACCAGACTCACTATTCAGCCAAGTTAATGACTTTGGCATTAATCGGCGCACAAGATATTGATGAACTTGAAGAATGGGCTGAAACGTATTTCGCCGCAATTCCTAATCCGCATCGAGACATCACACCTTTGCCACCCTTTGTGTGCAAAGAACACACCGGAATTCTTATCCGTGTTGAGCCACTCAAAGAGATCCGCAAACTAATACTGGCTTTCCCGATGCCAAGTACAGAAAGTTATTACCAGAAGAAACCGCTCTCCTACTTCGCGCATCTTATCGGCTACGAGGGTGAAGGCAGCTTGCTAGAAGCACTGAAAGAGAAAGGTTGGATCACAACTCTCTCTGCTGGTGGCGGTGTCAGTGGCAGTAACTACCGTGAGTTTGCGGTCAGTTGTGTGCTTACCCCTGAGGGGTTAGAACATGTTGATGAGATCATTCAAAGCTTGTTCCAAACGCTGGATCTGATCGCGACTCAAGGATTACAGGAATGGCGTTATCAAGAAAAACGCGCCGTGCTTGAATCCGCTTTTCGTTTTCAAGAAACCCAACGTCCGCTGGATATGGTCAGCCATCTGGTGGTGAACATGCAGCATTATGCCCCTGAAGATACCGCCTATGGGGACTACATGATGGCGGGCTATGATGAGCCGCTACTCAAACATATTCTGAGCTATCTAACACCAGACAATCTGCGTGCAACCTTGATTGCCAAAGGCGATAACTTTGATAAAACGGCGCAATGGTACTTTACGCCTTACTCGGTGCAGCCTTTCAGCACAGAGCAACTGCATATGTTTCACCAGCCCTTAGATTTACCACTCTCCTTACCTGAGCCAAATCCGTTTATCTGTTACGATCTTGATCCTTCTGAAATCAAAGAAGCCAGTAAACTGCCACAAGTACTACAAGACCTACCCGGTTTTAAACTTTGGCATCAACAGGATACGGAATTTAATGTCCCCAAAGGGGTGATTTACATCGCCATCGACAGTCCACATGCGGTGGCCAACTGTCGTAATATCGTTATGACTCGCTTATGCGTTGAGATGTTTTTGGATGCACTCACCAAAGAGACCTACCAAGCGGAAATCGCGGGAATGGGCTATAACCTATATGCCCACCAAGGTGGCGTGACTCTGACGCTTTCTGGCTTTAGCCAGAAACTTCCACAATTGATGGAAGTGATTTTACATAAATTTGCCCAACGTGATTTTCAGCATAAACGTTTTGCGACCATCAAACAGCAGATGATCCGCAACTGGCGTAATGCCGCGCACGATAAGCCCATTTCCCAACTATTTAATGCGATGACTGGCTTACTGCAACCCAATAACCCACCTTATGCCGATTTGCTGGCAGCCATTGAAGATGTGCAAGTGGAAGAATTGGCGGATTTTGTTGATGCCATCTTGTCGCAACTGCACGTTGAAATGTTTGTTTATGGTGACTGGCCCGCAGCTGAAGCACAAAAGATGGCGGAAGTGTTAAAAGATGCCCTGCGAGTGAAAAATCAAACTTATGAAGAATCACTTCGCCCACTCGTCATGTTAGGCAAAAGTGGGACTTTTCAACGCGAAGTTCAGTGTCAGCAGGATGACTCCGCGATAGTGGTGTATTACCAGTGCGAAGAGATCAGTCCCCGCAGCATTGCTCTGTATTCCCTTGCCAATCATTTGATGTCAGCAACTTTCTTCCACGAAATCCGAACAAAACAACAGCTTGGCTATATGGTGGGGACCGGCAATATGCCGCTCAATCGACACCCAGGATTGATTTTGTATGTTCAATCACCTTCAGCTCCGCCGAGTGAATTGATCCGCGCGATTGATGAATTCTTGAATGCCTTATACATGGTGCTGCTTGAATTGAACGAATATCAATGGCACAGCAGTAAGCGCGGTTTGTGGAATCAAATATCGGCACCAGACCCAACTTTGCGCGTGCGTGCACAACGCTTATGGGTTGCGATTGGCAATAAAGATACCAATTTTGATCAACGAGAAAAGGTCCTTGAAGAGCTCAAAAACCTGAGCCGTACAGATATGATTCGCTTTGTGGTCAACGAACTCAAACCAAGAACGGCTCACCGTTTGATCATGCATACGCAAGGGCGAGCACATCACGACTCGCCCGCTCTGCAACTTGGTCAGGAAATCGGCTCAGTAGAGGAATTTCAACTACGTCCGAAAGCTTACGATATCGGTTAAAAGACTAAGCTCTTTCCGACTCAACAATAGTTTGTAACGGGTGTGGATGCAGTTTAATGCCCCCCCCTTGCCATTGAAACGCAACCGTTGGATTGGCTAAGCGTTCGCCTTCACCTTGTGGGCTCGAAAGCTTTACTTTGATGCCTTGATCATTAAGTTCATCCCACTTTTCCGCCAGTGAGGGATAGCAGGCTTTTAATTCATCACAAAAAGTTGCAGCACTCTGCGCTTGTGAAGGGATCACAAATTCTACATGCTCCCAACTCTGCTCTGGATAGGTTTTACCCAACGCAGGGTAAGGCAATTCAAGGCACTCGATCTGCCAATGACTTGAACTCAGCGGCTCATTAAAACGAATTACGATAATTGGACGACCATTAATCTGCGCACAAGAAATCTCCTCGCCATAAGCTAACCAAGCCTGATGGGCTGCTTGCGCCAGTTTTTGTTCATTAATACGCAGAGCAATATGGTCTAGCTGATGCGCTCGTAGATCCAAGCCTAAAAGATCAAGCAACTGCTCTATTTTCGCAATGAATCCATCAAGTTTTCCGAGCAACTGCTCTGGGGCAAGCCCTGTCTCACAAAGTTGTTGTTGCATCTGATTGCCTTAAAATGCCAGTTTGAGCGCGATACTATCAAGATTGACGAGAAAAGGTGAAAATTTCCTGAGTTTCGCCCTAGGTGGTTAAGCTGAAAATTGTTATTATGGCCGCCATCTAACGAATGTTATTGTGACATGCCTCACTCTGCAGAGGATGGCATTCCTCACCTATTTCCTTGAATTGAAGGGTAAACGTGTGAATATCCAAGCACTAATCAATGATCGAGTTTCTCAGGCTATCGAAGCCGCAGGCGCACCAGCAGGCACCCCGGCTCTGGTTCGTCAATCAGCAAAAGCACAATTTGGTGACTACCAAGCGAATGGCATTATGGGTGCAGCCAAACAGTTGGGTACCAATCCTCGAGAATTTGCACAAAAGGTCTTGGATGTTCTCAACTTAGAAGGTATTGCGAGTAAAACTGAAATCGCAGGCCCTGGGTTTATCAATATCTTCTTAAGCGAAGAGTTCCTAGCAGCACAAGCCGAAGCGGCATTGGCGGATGAACGCCTTAGCGTTGCTCAAGAAGCTCCTAAAACCATCGTGGCTGACTACTCGGCTCCTAACGTAGCAAAAGAGATGCACGTTGGTCACTTGCGTTCAACCATCATCGGTGATGCTGTCGTGCGCACTCTAGAATTCTTAGGTCATAAAGTGATTCGTGCGAACCACATTGGTGACTGGGGCACTCAGTTCGGTATGTTGATCGCCAACCTTGAGCGCGTGCAAAAAGCATCGGGCGAAATCTCGATGGAGCTGTCTGACCTCGAAGCTTTCTATCGTGAATCGAAAAAACTGTATGACGAAGATGAACAGTTTGCTGAAACGGCGCGTAACTACGTGGTGAAATTGCAAGGTGGCGACCCATTCTGCTTAGAAATGTGGAAGAAATTGGTTGATGTCACCATGATTCAAAATCAGCGTAACTACGACCGCCTTAACGTATCTCTCACTCGTGAAAACGTGATGGGTGAAAGTATGTATAACGACATGCTGCCACTGATTGTTAGCGACCTTAAAGCAAAAGGTTTGGCTGTCGAAGACGATGGCGCGCAAGTCGTTTTCTTGGATGAATTCAAGAATAAAGACGGGGAGCCAATGGGCGTTATCGTACAGAAACGTGATGGCGGCTTCCTGTACACCACAACTGACATCGCGTGTGCGAAATACCGTTATGAAACGCTTGGTGCCGATCGTGTGCTTTACTTCATCGACTCACGTCAACATCAACACTTGATGCAAGCGTGGACTATTGTACGTAAAGCGGGCTATATCCCAGAATACGTCAGCTTGGAACACCATGCGTTCGGTATGATGCTGGGCAAAGATGGTCGTCCATTCAAAACTCGCGCAGGCGGCACTGTTCGCTTAGCTGATTTGCTAGATGAAGCAGAAGAACGTGCAAAAGCACTGATTGAATCTAAAAACCCCGAATTGTCTGCGGAAGAAAAAGCCAACATCGCGAACACTGTTGCGATGGCAGCCGTGAAATATGCGGATCTTTCTAAGCACCGCACCACAGATTATGTGTTCGATTGGGACAACATGTTGGCGTTTGAAGGCAATACAGCCCCTTACATGCAGTACGCTTATACTCGTGTCGCTTCTGTATTTGCTAAAGCAGGCGTGGATATGAACCAGCTAACTGGCCATATCCAAATTACAGAAGAAAAAGAGAAAGCTCTGATCGCCAAACTGCTTCAGTTCGAAGAAGCGGTTCAGTCAGTGGCTCGCGAAGGTCAGCCACACATCATGTGTAGCTACCTGTTTGAACTGGCTGGTATTTTCTCTAGCTTCTACGAAGCCTGCCCAATTTTGGTGGCTGAACAAGAAAGTGTTAAACAGAGCCGCTTGAAGCTCGCGGCATTGACAGCCAAAACCATCAAGCAAGGCCTAGCTCTACTGGGCATTGAAACACTCGAAAGAATGTAATTGAGTCGCAAAAAAGGTTGGCATTATGCCAACCTTTTCTTTTTTATCTTTCTACTCAACCATTGATGGAAACGCATTTCTCTTTAAAAGGCCAATGTCATGCTGAATTTTGAACTGCACCCACAACTGAAAAAAGATACCGATGTGATCGGACATTTCCCGCTCTGTGTTGCTCTTTTGCACAAAGACTCCGCCGTGCCTTGGATTATTTTGGTACCTCAAAAGCCGAATCTACGTGAATTGCATCATTTACCGATGAATGAGCAGCAACAGTTTTTGGTTGAATCTCAGATCGTTTGCCAAACATTAGAAAGCTTATTTTCGCCCGATAAGCTCAATCTGGGTGCACTTGGGAACATGGTGCCACAGCTGCATATCCATCATATCGCTCGCTTTACTCATGACATGGCATGGCCGGGTCCGGTATGGGGTCGCACACAAGGTGTTTTCCGCTCGGAGCAAGAGCAAAAGCAGCTTCTCAGCTCCATTCAAGATCATCTTGCACAAAATCCTCTCTTTGCACTTCAAGTTGCTTAAGCGTTTAGATAAGCCTAATCGTCAAAAAGCCGCATTACGCGGCTTTTTTCTTAACAACATTTTTAAGCTGTGGCCCCATGCTTACATGGTAACACTCACAGCTAAGCCACCTTCACGATTGATCACATAACGCACCCGAGCGATCGCATCTTCAGCATTCGTGTATTGCTGGCGTGATACCACGCCTTTCTTAATCCATACCGAAAGCATCGCATCGACGCCATCCTCGCTCAAAGAAAAACGGCGTGCTAATTCTTGACGAGTTATGCTGCCTTTTTCCTCAATAGCCGCTCGGAGCTCTGTCAAAATCACGCGGCAGGCACCTCAATCATTCTTTGCTTACGCCCCACGTGTTTCAACAGCCAGTAAGTTGTTATCGCAATAGCAATAATCAGACCGCTCCAAGCTAAGCTAGAGACGAGATGTTCCGTGATATGGGTGAGCTGGTAATATAAAACGGCAGAACCGTAGGCAAGCCCCATAGTCCATACCGCAATAAAACGAGCATACGTGGCACCAAATTCACGTACATAAGCCCCCATTGCAGCAACACAAGGTGTATAAAGCAAAATAAAGATCAGATAAGCAAATGCAACATGACCACTCGCAAAATAGGTATGTAGGTTGTCAAAGATTGAAGCATCCACTTCTTGTGCCTCTGCAACAGCAGTTACATCTGTCAGGTCCCCCACCTCAATACCCAATGGGTCACTAAAGCTAAGTCCCGCTAGATTTTCCGGAATGGTCATTAACGCTTCTTGTAGATCCGCCAGCAAATCATACTCCGCAGACACATCTTCGGCTGATGAAGTGGTGTAAAGACTATTTAACGTTCCGACAACCGCTTCTTTAGCAAAAATCCCTGTAATAATCCCCACTGTTGCAGGCCAGTTTTCCTGTGTAATTCCCATCGGTGTAAAGATTGGGGTTACCACTTGAGCTGCTTTTGAAAGCACCGACTTATCACTGTTTTCATTACCAAAAGAGCCATCGGTTCCAACTGAATTTAAAAAGCTCAAAATGGTCACGACGATCACTATCGTTTTCCCTGCCCCCAATACAAAGCGCTTCAACTTCTGCCACGTTTTGAGCACCACATTTTGCAGAGTCGGAATTTCATAGTCCGGCATTTCCATGATTAAGCTTTCGCTCACACCTGGATACAACGTTTTTTTCAGAACTAGTCCAGTAAAGACAGCAGCCACAATACCTAATAAATAGAGGGCAAATACAACGTTTTGGCCACTTTGCGGGAAAAAGGCCGCAGCAAAGAGCGCATAAACGGGCAAGCGTGCACCACAAGACATAAAGGGTGCCATTGATGCCGCGAGTTTACGCTCACGCTCTTGATCTAGGGTGCGTGTAGCCATAATAGAAGGCACATTACAACCAAAACCGAGCACTAAAGGCACAAAAGCTTTACCCGGCAGACCGATTTTTTGCATGACTTTATCTAATACAAAAGCCGCACGCGACATGTAACCGGAGCTTTCTAAAACGGCTAAGAATAAATACAGACATGCGATGACAGGGATAAAGGTGGCAACGGTTTGAATACCGCCACCAACGCCATCAGCAATCAATGTCACCAACCAAACAGGCAGATGATCATCCAGTAAGTGATGACCACCATCAACCAGTAAAGCACCGACACCTATGTCAAAGAAATCGATAAATGCACTGCCGACATTTATTGAGAACATAAACATCAGATACATCACAGCGAAGAAGAATGGAATGCCAACCCACTTATTAAGGATGATTCGATCCGCTTTTTGGGTAATTTTATGGCTCAATTTCCCTTCAGAACGTCGTACATGAGTACAAAGTTCATGCAGATAAGTGTAACGCACATTCGCAACCCATAAGTCGATGTCCATCGAAGCAGAGTTCTGGATCTGCTGCACCTTATCGCGCTCGCTTTCTTTTAAACCGTTCATGACTAGCAAATCATTTTCTAAAACTCGAATTGCGAGTGCCCGTGCTGCGACAGTCTGCTCGGCAAACATGGGTTCCAACTGAGCAATTAACTGCTCAAACTCGTTGCCATAATTCAGTTCTAGTTGTTTCAGCGCGATTCCTTGCACTACTAATTTATGCAATTTCTCCTGAAAACGGCGTACTTGCTCTTTGCTGTTGGCAGAAAGAGCAATCACTGGACAACCGAGGAAATGCTCTAACTGTTTAAGATCGAGGTGAACTCGCTCGCGTTTCAACGCATCCATCTTATTGAGCACTACAATCATTGGGCGGCGCAATTCGCGCAATTGCAGCGTCATATATAAACTACGCTCAAGGCATGTTGCATCTACAACATTAATGATCACATCCGCCGGATGGGTGAGTACCGCTCGCGAAGCGATCGATTCATCAATACTGTTGCTATAATTACCACTGTCTAAGGCATAGATACCAGGTAAATCAGTTAACTGAAATTCATCACCGGCATGAGTAAAGCGACCCGTTTTTTTCTCAACGGTAACTCCTGCCCAGTTACCTACTTGCTGTTTTGCTCCAGTAAGCCCGTTAAATAATGTTGTTTTACCACTGTTAGGGTTACCGACAGTCAGTGCTTGATAGTTCATTACGCTATCTCCACTTCAATATTTGCAGCGATATTTTCACGAAGAGCAATTGATACTCCGCGAACTTCAACTTGTAGTGGGTCCCCCATTGGAGCACGCCGAATCAAGAGAACTTCTGTATTCGGAAGTACACCCATAACCATTAGTTTCTTTCTGATCGTATCGGAAAGCCCCTCTAATGCGAGGATCACACCGCGCTCGCCCGCTTTCATTTGTGACAATTTCATAGCTGCAACTTTAAAAGGAAGTGTTAATAAGAAATATTACTATTAATAATAAGCCACATTATCATAAAGGGCATACGGTTTTTTTGAGTGAAAACAAAGTTTGCTTGAGTAACCACCACGTTGTTTTCGTCAAAATAATTCTCGTCAAAAACGTCAAAGCCATCGTAAGAAAAAACTTAGACAAGATTAAACCAGGGTGACAAAAACGACACAGGAAAAATAACCGTTTAAAAACAATTAATTAAATAATGAAAAGTGGATTGTCGTTTTTCTACATGAGGTTGTCGTTAATTTTATAAGTGAAATAAGTGGATAGCGATATAGTGAACTCGTTGAAAGGACATCCCTCCTAGAGACAAGAATTCCAGAGGTGATATGACTATGTCATATCACTCCGGCAGCAAGCGAAGGTGTCGTTGACACCCGTGGTATAGTCCCCCCGGCTATACCACGATATTTTTTTTCATCTCTTCCCATATCAAGCCAATCCACAAAACCACAACCACGTATAGCTATTATTGTCGATAATCTAGACTTCTCGATCTTCAATGAACTGACTTGGTGATAAACCAAAATGATGTTTGAAACGTTGGCTGAAATAAGAGGGATCATTAAATCCGCTATCAAAAGCCGCCTGAGCGATTTTGGTGCCGCCGAGTAAACTCTGGCACGCTTTTTCTAGCCTAACTTCATTAAGAAACTCTTTAAAAGTTCTACCCGTCACTGCTTTAAAACGGCGTTGTAAGCTGCGCTCCGACACATACAGAGATTTCGCGGCGCTGGATGTGGTGAAGTTAGGGTCACTGTAATTCTGTTCAATCAGTTTCTCGATTTTACTCAGCCACTCTTGATCCACACTATCGAGGCTTGGCTTATCTTCAAGTTCGCTCTCATCCATTTTAAACGACTCGATATCAGTGACCGTTGTTAATGGCCAAGCGATCTCAATCACATTACGCTCTCGCAATGCCAATACCCTTAATTCACCTCCACTTCGGTTCACTAACTCATGGAACGGGTAAGAACCGAACCCAGTCAAATTAACTTGTATCGTTTCAAGATTCTCAGCGGGAGCACCATAATCAGAGAAAACCACCACAGCTTGAGTCTCTCTGGCTTCGAGTCGAATACTCAATTCTTGATGCTTATACAAACGCTTGATGGCATCGGTTAATAGTGCATTGAATAAAACATCAAGATTAAATTGGCGAACTTCGATAAAGCGTGTTTCACCAACGTAGGTAAGCTTAATTAGGGCTTTGCTGTATTCTTCCTGCCAACTTTTTAGCGCAGACTCAATCAAGAGATGTAAATCGTGTTTTTTACTCTCTTCCACATCTCCACGATGCATAAACTGCAACTGAGCTAGCTCCTGCTTCATCTTAGAAAATGGCGTGTCAAACTCCGTCCACCCTCTGAGTTTGGCATGAGAAGCAATGTGACGTAGTGAAGGCTCAATACTATCTAATACTTTACCTAAGATATTATGATGTACTTGAAGCTGCTTGCGTAATTGATGGTTATTGCTCAACACTATTTTACTTTGGTGTCGCAACTGACTCGTTTTTAACTCGACTTGAGCTTTCAGTTTTCGGTTTGCTCTGAGTATCATTCGAGTGCGCCACCAAAAAGCCAATGCTAACGTGCCCAAAAGCGTAACCGCATACCCTAAGATAGCAAATGAAGTCATATACCAAGGCTGCATCACTTCAAAATCAAACAAAGCCTCGGTCCGATATCGCTGTGTTGGATTTGCACTGCGCACTCTCAAGCGGTACTTATCTGGTAAAAGTTGGTCAAAACTCAACAAAGCCCAATCAAATCGCTGCCACTGACCTTCATCATTAAGCTTGTACTCTAATGACTGATTGCGTGAAGAAGGCAAAGCACCAAATTGAAAACTGATGGCATCCCCATAGGCGATTTTCAATGGGCTAGAGGCTCGATAGCCAAGCAGCTTCGTAATATGGTTAACGCTCACTTGGCTAAACATCACTTGAATATTCGGTATATTGGAAACCGCTAATTCTTCGGTGTTTGCCCTGACTACACCAAGCTGTGAGCCGATGATAATAGAAGAATCTTGATTATTACCCACAGAACAAGATGAAGATAAGAACTCATTACTAATCAAACCATAAGGTGCACCAAAATGTTTCTGTAGCTGACCTTGTGACTGGTAATGACTAATGCCTTTAGAAGAAATAAGCCATATCCCTTGCTCTGACTCAGCAATACAAAGTGGCCGGATATTCTCCTCAATTAGCTCTATTGGTTCGGCCTCGGGTTGATCTTTTCTCCACAGGAAGACTCCATATGCCCCAACAACCCAAATATCCCCATCGGTATGAGGCAATACCTGAATAATCTCTCCATAACGATGACTCGAGAAATCAAAGCGGATCTGCTTTCCAAACAAGGAATAAGCCCCATGTTCAGTACCAATCACAATACCGCGATCCACGGAAGCAAGTAGAGTGATTCTTGATGGTGAGTATTTTTTCACCATCCACTCTGCTCCATAATCAGTGTAAGTATGCTCAGTCGGAGAATATGACCAAATTTGGTTGCTACTTGAACCCCACAAATTACCTTGGCTATCCACCGTTAAATGTTCAACGGCTGTTTGTAGTAGTGGCATAGGTAGTTGTGGAGTATCGATAATCCTTTGGTTTAGGTTATATCGAACTACTCCCTTCCCTGTTGCGATCCAAACATGCTCTCCCGAAACAGTAAAATCGTTAATTTCACCAGGATAGATAAGATGCTTTCGCAGTTCATCGGAAAATTTAAAGTTATAGAGCCCTTGTTGGGTAATAGCTAAGTAGTCACCTTCAGAACTCCATGCTTTGATTTTTCTGAGCTGAGCCTTACTCCCATCACTAGACAGTGATTGTGCGGCATAACGCGTAAACTGTTGACCAAACAGGGAGTAGTAAAAGATCCCTTGATCGGTTGCAATCCACATCCCACCTTGGAAATCATTTACCATAGCATAAATTTTCCGACCTAATAGTGCATAGTCACCGCTACGATTACTTTCTAATTGCACCACTTTTTCAGTAATGAAAGAGTAAACAAAAAGGCCATCCTCCGTCCCAACCCAATATTCTTTTTCTGTTTCCGCAATAGAAAGAACATGTGAAGAACCTATTCGCTCAGGTAAAGAACGTTTATTCTCAATATCAATCAGTAATGCACCATTTCGAGTGCCGACCAATAGCTCTCGCCTCTTATGAGAAAAATAGAGCTTCTGGATATAATGCTTTCCAGATTTTTTTACATGCTCAAAACCTTGTTCTTCAGATACATATACCCCAACATTCGTCGCCAGAGCCCATTTTGAGACCATGTATTGAGCATCATTGATCACTAATTTATTAGCGCTATTGAGTTGATATAATTCGTGCAGCGACAGGGAATAAATCCGACCGCTGCGGATCTCGTAGCTATAAAAATTCTCACTGTCCGTCATCCAGATCATGCCGTTTGATGCGCCGATCTGATTGATTTGAGTTCCAGGAGTTAAACTTAACATCAACTCCTTTTGTCCATTCGGATAAGTTCGAAACAATTCGTGCTGTTCAAAAGTCCAGAATGCACTATTTGCGTAAACGATCTGACTGGATGTCAAAGGTAATACCGAGCCACGCTGAGGTAGGATATTTTGCCCATCAAAAAATACAACCTTCCCATGGACATCATGAATCCAAATTCCGCCATCGCTACCTAAGTAAAGATTTTGAGCAACGATAACCTTCCCCTGCTCTTGGAGAGGCAAAGGGTAAAAAACAGACATGGACTTATCAAAAGCCAATACCATGGAAGAAATAATAAGATTCAGCAAGCAGCCATAGAGTAATGAGCGAAACACAAGTTCCCCTGTCAGCAATAATTCAATGATTCATGCTTTATAGGATTTAGAGTAGATGAGAGCACAAATTCACATGCATTCTAGCGAATACCATGATTTGATGCAGTTTGAAAGGTAGAGAAAGCGGGTATTTTTTGTGTTTATTGAAGAAAAAATGCGGCTAAAGCCGCATTTAAATCTTTTATCTACCTTCTCAACCGATCACATTTGTGACAGACAAACATTGTAACTATCCGCTAACTGGTTAAGAAATAAAAAATAGCTTCCTGACTTAACTTCAATAGCGCTTCCTAGTGGATCAAGCGTACCAATTTTTGCAGACGTCCCCCTAACCACTGATTCTATAATCGCTGGCTCAAATTGTGGTTCTGCAAAAACACACTTAACCGATTGACTATTCAGGGTCTGTTTAATGGTAATCAACGTTTTCGCTCCCGGTTTTCTTTCCGGGCTCACCGTGAAATGGCCAAGATTATTAAGAGAGAAATGCTGTTCAAAATAACCATAGGCATCATGAAAAACATAATAAGGAACAGTAGTCACTGGTTTTAACTTTTCACCTATAACATTGTCTTGCTCTGCCAGATTGGCTAAAAAACGAACAAGATTATCTTGATATTGCTGTTGATTCGCTTCATCTAGTGCAATCAATCTTGCAGTAATGGCATTGGCTACTTGTTCAGCCTGTACAATCCCCAACCAGAAATGAGGGTCATGGATTCCATGATGATGCCCATCATGGTCGTGCTCCCCTTCTTCACTGTATTCGTGGAGGGCTAAATTGGGGATTTGGCTTAATGTCAAAGCAGACTGACGATCAGCTAATAACTTACTCATAAAGGGTTCGAGATCCTGACCAAACCAAATAACCAAATCAGCCTGTTGAATCCGCTTTACATCTGAAGGACGGAGCGCATAATCATGCGGCGAAGCACCTGATGGCAAAAGAACATCAGGTGTTCCAGTGCCCAGCATCAATTCATAAGTGATCATCTGTATCGGTTTGATGCTCGTGAGCACTTCAATTGCACTGGCTGTTTTCGCAAACAGTGCAACGACACTCAGTAAAAGAAATCTCGGTAACATGGTTGCCGCACTCCAGTTAGTGGCTTTTATTGGGCATGAATGTTACTTTATAACATAACTATTTTGCAAATGAGTTCTATTCATGGCTATTCTGATTGAGTTGCAGGACATCTGCGTCGACTTTGATCAACGACGCGTTCTCGACAATATTCGTTTAAATCTCAGCAAAGGCAACATTACTACGCTTATCGGTCCCAATGGTGCAGGTAAATCCACTTTAGTGAGAGTGATCTTGGGATTACAAACGGTTAACTCAGGAAAAATTATCCGCCAAGCAGGTATTCGCATCGGCTATGTACCGCAAAAACTCAAACTCAACGACACATTGCCTCTCACCGTCAATCGTTTCCTGAAACTTGCGGGACGTTTTAGTGCACAAGAATTAACTGAAGCCTTGAGATTAGTCGGCGGTGAGCATCTGCAGCACAATGACATGCACAAATTATCAGGCGGTGAAACACAACGTGTGTTACTGGCAAGAGCATTGTTACAAAGACCCGATTTGCTCGTGTTGGATGAACCCGCACAAGGTGTGGATGTACAAGGACAAATCGACTTGTACGATCTTATTCATACTTTACGTAACCGCTTTGGCTGTGCGGTGTTAATGGTTTCTCACGATTTACATTTGGTTATGGCGAAAACGGATGAAGTGATCTGTCTACAACACCATGTTTGCTGCTCCGGTTCACCAGAGAGCATTGCTAAACACCCAAGTTATTTGGCGATGTTTGGCCATCGTAGCCGAGACACCTTAGCTTTTTATCAACATCACCACGAGCACCACCACCACGATTTATCCGGCTTACCGGTTAAAGGCAAAGCAAGTGCTTGCTCACACCACTCACATGGTCATCACAAACATGATTGAATTTCTTTTGCCCTCTCTGCTCGCCGGTCTTGGTATTGCCATCATCGCAGGCCCATTAGGCTCATTTGTTGTGTGGCGCAGAATGGCTTATTTCGGAGATACCCTTGCGCACGCATCCTTACTTGGCCTAGCCTTGGGTTTTTTACTCGACATCAATTTGTATCTCGCCTTGTTGGTTTGCTGTTTAGGCATGGCGGCCATTTTAGTCGCGATGCAAAAGCAAAAGCTAATAGCGACCGATACCCTACTCGGTATCATGGCGCACAGTGCTTTATCGCTCGGTATGATTGCGGTGAGCTTTCTCGATAATGTACGGATCGATTTGATGAGTTATCTGTTTGGTGACTTACTTGCGATTAGCCCATCAGACCTCACCTTTATCTGGTTAGGTGTTGCGACGGTTAGCCTGATTGTTTACCTGCTTTGGCAACCTCTTTTAGCCACTAGTGTGAATGAAGAACTGGCTTTTGTTGAAGGAACCAACACTGACCTAATGCGTTTGATCTTGATGCTACTGATTGGTTTAGTAATTGCTGTAGGTATGAAATTTGTCGGCGCTTTGATTATGGGTTCGCTATTGATTATCCCTGCCGCAACGGCTCGTCGCCTTTCACGCACCCCTGAAGCCATGGCATTTTGGGCAATATTGCTCGGTATGCTGAGTGTATTGGGCGGCCTTGCTTTATCTTGGCATTTTGATACTCCAGCGGGCCCTTCGGTGGTCGTCTCTGCCGCAGCTTTATTTGTACTCACTCAGTTTAAACGAATCGCTTAACACCTTATCAAATTTACCTTTGGCAAAAAAGAAACCCCGAAACTCTGTTCGGGGTTTTTTATCATCTGAATAAGTAATAGCGGTAGATTACCAGCCTGTTACTTCACGCAGTGCTTTGCCGATATCTGCAAGACTTTTTACTGTCTTCACGCCCGCAGATTCAAGCGCTGCGAATTTCTCTTCAGCAGTACCTTTACCACCAGAGATGATCGCACCTGCATGACCCATACGTTTGCCTGGAGGAGCCGTTACACCTGCGATATAAGAAACGACAGGTTTTGTGACGTTAGCTTTGATAAAGGCAGCCGCTTCTTCTTCTGCAGTACCACCGATTTCACCGATCATCACAATCGCTTCTGTCGCTGGATCTTCTTGGAACATCTTCAGGATGTCGATGAAGTTTGAACCCGGAATAGGATCGCCACCGATACCCACACAGGTAGATTGACCGAAACCTTCGTCAGTCGTCTGTTTCACAGCTTCATACGTCAAAGTACCAGAGCGAGAAACGATACCTACTTTACCTTTCTTGTGAATGTGTCCTGGCATGATGCCAATCTTACATTCGTCAGGCGTGATCACACCTGGACAGTTCGGGCCGATCATACGAACACCAGTCTGTTCCAGTTTCACTTTGACATCAATCATGTCAGTGGTAGGAATACCTTCGGTGATAGTCACGATCAGCTTAATGCCCGCATCGATCGCTTCCAGAATCGCATCTTTACAGAATGGTGCTGGTACATAGATAACTGTGGCAGTTGCACCAGTCACTTCAACGGCTTCACGAACTGTATTAAATACAGGCAAACCTAGATGAGTTGTACCGCCTTTACCTGGCGATACACCACCAACCATTTGTGTGCCATAAGCAATCGCCTGTTCAGAGTGGAAAGTACCTTGACCGCCGGTGAAACCCTGACAAATGACTTTAGTGTCTTTATTGATAAGAATCGACATTATTTGCCCTCCGCCGCGGCAACTACTTTTTGAGCTGCGTCTGTCAGAGATACAGCTGCAATAATATCTAGACCAGATTCTGCCAGTACTTTACGTCCAAGTTCTGCGTTTGTGCCTTCAAGACGCACAACCACAGGAACGCTTACACCAACTTCCTTAACTGCGCCAATAATACCTTCCGCGATCATATCGCAACGCACAATGCCGCCAAAAATGTTAACCAGTACTGCTTTTACATTGGTATCAGACAAAATGATCTTGAATGCTTCTGCAACGCGCTCTTTGGTCGCGCCACCGCCCACATCGAGGAAGTTTGCTGGTTTTCCGCCGTGCAAGTTAACAATGTCCATGGTACCCATTGCTAGGCCGGCACC
This sequence comes from Vibrio mimicus, assembly GCF_019048845.1. Taxonomy (NCBI): domain Bacteria; kingdom Pseudomonadati; phylum Pseudomonadota; class Gammaproteobacteria; order Vibrionales; family Vibrionaceae; genus Vibrio; species Vibrio mimicus. Next base: position 893,593 of record NZ_CP077426.1, on the reverse strand, counting down.
GTTAACCATACAACCGACGTTACCATCTAGCGCAACGTAGTTAAGTTCCCATTTAGCCGCATGCGCTTCGCGAGCATCTTCTTGAGAAGCATCGTGCATTTCACGCAGTTTAGGTTGACGGTACATGGCATTGGAGTCGATGTTGATCTTACCGTCTAGACACAGCAGATTGCCTTCAGCCGTAATCACCAGCGGGTTGATTTCCAGCAGTGCGAGATCATATTGAGCAAACATTTCACCCAAGCCCATGAAGATTTTCACAAACTGTTTGATTTGATCACCTTTCAGGCCTAGCTTGAACGCCAATTCACGACCTTGGTAGGCTTGTGGGCCAACCAGTGGATCGATCGCTGCTTTGTGGATCAGTTCTGGAGTTTCTTCTGCGACTTTCTCAATTTCCACACCACCTTCAGTCGATGCCATGAAAACGATACGGCGAGTAGAACGGTCAACAACCGCACCCAGATAGAGTTCATTTGCGATGTTAGATGCTTCTTCAACCAGGATTTTTGAAACAGGTTGGCCATTCGCATCTGTTTGATAAGTTACTAGGTTTTTACCTAGCCACTTTTGTGCAAAGGCTTTTACGCCATCTTTAGTATCGTGCAGTTCAACGCCACCTGCTTTACCACGTCCACCTGCGTGAACTTGGCATTTTACGACTTTCTTGGCTGTGCTGATGCGTCCTGCAGCTTCAAACGCTTCTTGTGGAGTATCACAAGCATAACCTTCCGGTACAGGCAAACCGAATTCTGCAAACAGCTGTTTAGCTTGATATTCATGCAAATTCATTGTGTTGTTCCATTTGTTTATTGTTCTTCCATAGAGTTCACTTCGACTGAACTTTACGTTTGTAGGGTCACTCTTGAGCGAGTAGCCAATCTTTGGCCAAAGCCAGGTCGGACGTTGAGCGTGCCCGACCCTTGTCAATCAATCACTCAGAAATCTGAGTGATTGATTGTTTAAACATCGAGCAGTAGACGTGCTGGATCTTCTAGCAATTCTTTTACAGTCACTAGGAAACCAACCGACTCACGACCATCGATTGAACGGTGATCATAAGACAGCGCCAGATACATCATCGGCAGAATTTCAATCTTCCCGTCCACCACCATTGCGCGGTCTTGGATCTTATGCATACCCAGAATAGCCGCTTGTGGTGGGTTGATGATTGGCGTAGACATCAGTGAACCAAACACACCACCGTTGGTGATAGTGAAGTTACCGCCAGTCAGTTCATCTACAGTCAATTTACCATCACGGCCTTTTTCTGCCAGCTCTTTGATGCCTTTTTCAATTTGCGCCAAGCTCAAGGTATCGCAGTTTTTCAGTACTGGTGTTACCAGACCGCGTGGTGTCGATACGGCAATACTCACATCAAAATAGTTGTGGTAAACCAAATCTTCGCCATCGATCGATGCGTTCACTTCTGGGTAACGCTTCAACGCTTCAGTCACCGCTTTTACATAGAAAGACATAAAGCCAAGACGGATACCATGACGTTTTTCAAAAACATCTTGGTATTGCTTACGCATATCCATGATCGGTTTCATGTTCACTTCGTTAAACGTGGTGAGCATTGCTGTGTTGTTTTTTGCTTCCAACAGGCGCTCTGCAATACGCTTACGCAGGCGAGTCATAGGAACTCGTTTTTCTGTACGACCAGCCACTGGAGCGATAGCAGCAACTGGTGCTTCAGCTTTCGCTGCAGGCTTAGCTTTGTTCGCTGCCAAATGTGCTTCGATGTCTTCACGAGTGATACGGCCACCGACACCAGAACCTTTCACTTGGTGAGCTTCCAAGTTGTGTTCCGCCAGCAGACGACGAACCGCAGGGCTCAGCGCATCATTGCTTTCTTCAGTCAGCGACGCTTTATGACGTTTGTCTGGTGATGGTTCAGTAGCATCTGGCGTATCTTGAGTCGGTTCACCCGCAACAGCGCCCAGTTTCAAACGAGCCAGCAGTTGTTTAGAAAGAACGGTCGCACCTTCTTGTTCCAGAATCACTTCCAAAACACCCGCTTCTGGTGCTGGAACTTCCAGCACCACTTTGTCGGTTTCAATTTCAACAATCACTTCATCACGAGCAACTGAGTCGCCCGGCTTCTTGTGCCACGTCGCAACAGTGGCATCCGCAACTGATTCAGGCAAATCTGGAACCAGAATTTCAATGGTCATAATGGTATCTTCCTTATACTTCTAGTTCTTACGCTAGGGTCAGAGCGTCTTCAATCAACGCTTTCTGTTGTTTCATGTGCACCGACATATAGCCGACCGCTGGTGATGCCGAAGCTGGGCGACCTGAGTATTTCAGATCTGCACCCGCTGGAATCGCCGCACGGAAATTATGCTGACTACTGTACCAAGCACCTTGGTTTTGTGGCTCTTCCTGACACCAAACGTAATCCACCGCATTGGTGTAATTCGCAATAGCTGCTTGTACTTCTTCCAGAGGGAATGGGTACAGCTGTTCAATACGAACAATCGCCACGTCTTGCTGCTCATTCGCACGGCGCTGTTCAAGCAAGTCGTAGTAAACCTTACCAGAGCAGAACACAACGCGCTTAACTTGTGCCGGATCCAATCCATCAATCTCACCGATTGCAGCTTGGAAAGTACCTTGCGCAAGATCTTCCATACTTGATACACAAAGTGGGTGACGCAGTAGAGACTTAGGCGACATCACCACTAGTGGACGACGCATTGGGCGAACCACTTGGCGACGAATCATGTGGTAAACCTGAGCTGGCGTAGAAGGAACCACCACTTGCATGTTTTGCTCAGCGCATAGTTGCAAATAACGTTCTAAACGCGCAGAAGAGTGTTCCGGGCCTTGGCCTTCATAACCATGTGGTAACAACATAGTTAGGCCACACAGGCGGCCCCATTTCTGTTCACCAGAGGAAATAAACTGATCAATTACGACCTGCGCACCGTTAGCAAAGTCACCAAACTGTGCTTCCCACAGGGTTAAGCCGCTAGGTTCTGCTGTTGCGTAACCGTATTCAAATGCCAATACCGCTTCTTCTGACAGCACAGAGTCAAAGACTTCAAACGGGCCTTGGCCTGCATGAATTTGAGATAGAGGAATGTAAGTGCTGGCATCATTTTGGTTGTGCAAAACAGCATGACGGTGGAAGAAGGTTCCACGGCCTGAATCCTGACCAGAAATACGAATGCGTTTACCATCATCAAGCAGTGTGGCGTAAGCCAGCGTTTCCGCCATCCCCCAGTCCAGCATTTTCTCGCCTGAAATCATCGATAGACGATCTTGATAGATTTTTTCAACGCGGCTGTGCAAAACATGACTTTCTGGATATTGGCAAACTCGGCGAGCAAGATCTTGCAATCGCTCCATCGCATACTCGTTATTCCACGCAATATTCCAGTCGTGACCAAGGTATGGAGACCAATCAACCGAGTGCATCGCCATAGGGCGCCACTCCTTAACTACCACTTCACCATGGTCCAGAGCATCGCGATATTCATTAACCAATTGGGTGGCGGTTTCGAGATCACATTCACCACGTTCGGTCAACACATCCGCATACAGCTTACGAGGTGTTGGGTGTTTCTTAATTTTTTGGTACATCAGCGGTTGAGTTGCATTTGGCTCATCCGCTTCGTTGTGACCATGACGGCGATAACACACCAGATCAATGACCACATCACGTTTGAATTCATTACGGTAATCCAGCGCTAAACGTGTAACAAATGCCACCGCCTCTGGATCATCTGAATTTACGTGGAAAATTGGTGCCTGCACCATCTTGGCAATGTCAGTACAATACATGGTTGAGCGTGTATCACGCGGATTAGAAGTGGTAAAGCCCACTTGGTTATTCACCACGATACGTACTGTTCCACCAACGCAGAAGCCACGAGCTTGAGACATGTTGAAGGTTTCAGCCACAACACCTTGCCCCGCAATCGCTGAGTCGCCGTGCACTGTGATAGGTAGAACTTTACTGCCATCTTCATCACCAAGACGATCTTGACGCGCTCGTACTGAACCCATGACTACTGGGTTAACAATCTCAAGGTGCGATGGGTTAAAGGCCAGCGCTAAATGTACGTCACCACCCGGTGTCGCAAAGTCAGCAGAGAAACCTTGGTGATACTTAACATCACCAGTACCCCAACCCTCACCGTGCTTACCAGCAAACTCGTCAAACAGATCTTGAGGTTTCTTGCCCAGAACGTTGACCAGCATGTTCAAACGACCACGGTGTGCCATACCAATCACCACTTCACGCATTCCGCTAGCACCTGCGTGGCGAATCAGTTCTTTGGTCATTGGAACTAGAGCATCCCCCCCTTCAAGAGAGAAGCGCTTCGCTCCTGGGAATTTAGCACCAAGATAACGCTCGAGGCCTTCGGCTGCAGTGAGCTCTTCAAGGAACGTGCGTTTTTCTGCTTTACTGAATACAGGATTACCAATCACTGGCTCAAGACGCTGCTGAATCCAACGTTTTTGTTCAGTGTCAGTGATGTGCATATATTCAGCACCGACAGAACCACAGTAGATTTGTTGCAGAGATTGATAAATATCTTTTAACTTCATCGTGTCTTTGCCAATCGCAAAAGAGCCCACGTTGAAGGTTTCTTCCATATCTTCTTGGGTCAAGTTATGGAATGCGGGGTTCAGTTCCACCACTTCAGGGCGGTTCCATAAACCAAGAGGATCAAGCTTGGCAGCTTCATGACCGCGAAAACGGTATGCGTTAATTAGCTGCAGTACTTTAACTTGTTTTGCATCGACTTCAGGATCACTAACTTGGACATTGTAATGCTTTGTCTCTTGGGCGAGTCGTCGGAAGTAGTCACGGACGCGTGAGTGTGGTTGTTCAACCACATTCGTTGGGTGCGCAGGCAGCCCATCAAAAACACGTTTCCACTCCTCACTTACCAGATCGGGATCACTTAGATACAGTTCGTAGAGGTCTTCTACGTAAGTTGCATTGGCGCCAGCCAAGTGTGAAGACTCGAGCCATGCCTTCATCACGCCGTTGTGCATTTTTTTCCCTTAACCAGTAGTTTTCACGTTTGCTTCGGTCTTATCGCCGAGCTATAAAAGGCAGGCCCGAAGGCCTGCAATTTGCAATCTAAACTGAACGATTGATCAGCATGGACTTAATATGCCCAATCGCTTTCGTTGGATTTAATCCTTTCGGACAAACACTGACACAGTTCATGATGCTGTGGCAACGAAAAACGCTAAATGCATCATCAAGATTCGATAAGCGTTCATCTGTTGCAGTATCACGGCTGTCAATCAACCAACGATAAGCTGCCAACAAGCCTGCAGGTCCGATAAATTTATCCGGATTCCACCAGAATGAAGGGCAAGAAGTCGTACAGCAAGCGCACATAATACACTCGTACAGACCATCTAAATGTGCCCGTTCTTCCGGTGATTGCAAGTTCTCCCTTGATGGAGGAAGTACATCATCTGCAATCAAGAAAGGCTTAACTTTCGCATAGTTATCGTAAAACTGAGTCATGTCGACAATCAAATCACGAATAACAGGTAAACCCGGTAGTGGACGAATCACGATTTTGTCGCCTTTTAGTGCAGACAGAGGCGTGATACAAGCCAGACCATTTTTACCATTCATATTCAGACCGTCCGAACCACAAACCCCTTCACGGCATGAGCGACGGAAAGCAATACTTGGATCTTGTTCTTTGAGCAGAATCAGAGCATCCAACAGCATCATGTCAGACCCTTCTTCTACTTCAAGAATGTAGTCTTTCATGTATGGCTTAGCATCCACATCCGGATTGTAGCGATATAAAGAGAAGTTGAGTTTCATTTTGAGTACCTCCCTTAATATGAACGCACTTTAGGCGGGAACGGGTCACGGTGAACAGGGGTCATGTTCACATCACGTTTACTCATCTGTTCCGTTTCCGGATTGTAGATTGAGTGACACAGCCAGTTTTCATCATCACGATCTGGATAGTCGAAGCGAGCATGAGCACCACGGCTTTCAGTACGATAGTTTGCAGCCACAGCAGTAGAAAATGCAGTTTCCATCAGGTTATCCAGCTCTAAGCACTCGATGCGCTGAGTGTTGAATTCTGATGATTTATCAGCCAGATGAGCATCTTTCAGGCGTTCACGAATCACTTTCAACTCTTCAAGACCTTCGGCCATCGCTTTACCTTCACGGAATACCGAGAAGTTATTTTGCATGCAGCGTTGCAGATCTTTACGGATAACCACTGGGTCTTCACCACCTTTGCTGTTTTCCCAGCGCATGGTACGAGCCAGAGAAGCTTCGATATCCGATGCGGTTGCTGGGCGAGCTTCTGCTTGAGCACGCAGAGTTTCACCAAGATGCAGACCTGTCGCACGACCAAATACCACGAGGTCAAGCAGTGAGTTACCGCCTAAACGGTTCGCACCGTGTACCGATACAGAGGCGATCTCGCCGCAAGCGAACAGACCTTGAACCTCAACATCTTTACCACTTCTGTCTTGCTTAATCGCTTGACCAGAAACTTGTGTCGGCACACCACCCATCATGTAATGACAGGTTGGGATAACGGGGATTGGCTCTTTCACTGGATCAACGTGAGCAAAGGTACGTGATAGTTCACAGATACCCGGTAGGCGTGATTCCAAAACATCACGGCCTAAGTGATCCAGTTTCAGTTTAATGTGTGGACCCCAAGGGCCGTCACAACCACGACCTTCACGGATTTCGATCATCATTGAACGAGCAACTACGTCACGACCGGCCAAGTCTTTGGCATTCGGCGCGTAGCGTTCCATGAAACGTTCGCCGTCTTTATTCAGTAGATAGCCACCTTCACCACGGCAACCTTCAGTAACCAGTACACCCGCGCCAGCGATACCCGTTGGGTGGAATTGCCACATTTCCATATCTTGCATTGGTACGCCAGCACGCAATGCCATACCAACACCATCACCAGTATTGATGTGTGCGTTAGTCGTTGAAGCGTAAATACGACCTGCACCGCCCGTAGCAAGTACAGTCGCTTTGGCTTTGAAATAGCAAATTTCGCCAGTTTCCATACAGATAGCGGTACAACCGAGCACCGCACCGTCTTGATTTTTCACCAAATCTAGCGCATACCATTCCGAGAAAATGGTGGTTTTATGTTTAACGTTTTGTTGGTAGAGCGTGTGCAATAGAGCATGGCCTGTACGGTCAGCCGCTGCAGCAGTACGCGCCGCTTGCTCACCACCAAACTCTTTTGACTGACCGCCAAAAGGACGCTGATAAATAGTGCCGTTCTCGAAACGAGAAAATGGCAAACCCATTTTCTCAAGTTCAATCACAGATTCTGGGCCATTTTTACACATGTATTCGATAGCGTTTTGGTCACCGATATAGTCGGAGCCTTTTACCGTATCGTACATGTGCCATTGCCAATCATCTTTATGTGAGTTACCCAACGCCACAGTAATACCACCTTGAGCTGATACGGTGTGTGAACGAGTTGGGAACACTTTTGAAAGCAGAGCACAAGTTAAACCTTGCTCAGAAATTTGTAATGCAGCACGCATGCCTGCACCACCCGCGCCGATTACTACGGCATCAAAGGAACGAACTGGAATAGTCACTTAGGCACCCCACAATACAAATAGGCCAGAGAAGAAGTATCCAAGCAATACCGCGATGACAACTAACTGTAGTCCCGCACGCAATTTGGAACACTTAATGTAATCCGTCAGTACTTGCCATAAGCCAATCCAGCCATGGATTAATACTGAAACTAATGCCAACATTGTGAAGACTTTGGTGAAAGTGCTACCAAAGAACTGAGTCCACGCAACATACGAGATGTCCGTGAACGCGCAGAAACTTACGATATAAATGGTGTACAACACCATGATGATCGCAGAAGCACGAATCAACAGAAAATCGTGCACACCGTTACGACCAAATGAAGAAACATGTTTTACCATACCAGAACCCCCGCCAGCAGAGACAATACAGCGGTAGCAGCAAAAGCTACCTTGGCGCTTGTCGCACCGGATTCCAGCTCTTCAAAATGGCCAAGATCCATCAATAAATGACGAATACCACCAGCAATGTGGTAGGCCAGAGCAGTTAGGATTCCCCACAGCACGAATTTCACGAGAAAGCTATCAACAATGTTGCTCGCTTCCATGAATCCTACGGGTGAGGAGAGAGAGAGGGATAGCAACCAAAGCAAAATCCCAACCGCAACAAACGTAATCACCCCCGACACGCGGTGGAGGATGGATGCGATTGCTGAGATCGGAAAGTGGATGGTCTGCAAATCTAAATTAACAGGTCTTGACTTTCTTTCTTTCACGGGCTTGCTCACTCAGCTCCATTGAGCATTTATAGTTATGGATGAATTCTGGTCGATAATGCGTATAAATTAACACTTATTCAACATTTCGACCGCCAAATTGGCGAGTTAATTGTAGTTTAAATGTTAAGCTCAAGTCTAAAATCTCTGAGTTAAATTTCTTTCTAGCCTTGAATTTATAAGGTCTCTCACAGAATTTTCTGTGTCACTATACGGACTGCAACATTCTAATACAATTGCTGTAACAATTTTTGCTACACAGAACAGATTTTTAACTTTGTATGTATAAAAAATCAAAGTGAGTGCACACATCAGAGGAGAATCATTGACTTTAATTAAGATCGGACGTACAAGAATCACACACAAAACATCCTGGACGGATTAAATAATAAACAAAGGAGATGGTTATGGCGGATAAGAAAGCGACCCTTCACATCGAAGGTAAAGCGCCGATCGAATTGCCAATTATGGATGGATCTCTTGGTCCACAAGTAATTGACGTTCGTACTTTAGGCTCAAACGGTTACTTTACTTTTGACCCGGGTTTTCTTGCCACTGCATCCTGTGAATCTCAAATTACTTATATCGATGGCGCTAAGGGCATTTTGTTGCACCGCGGCTACCCTATCGATCAGTTAGCCAATAACGCTGATTACTTGGAAGTTTGTTACATCCTTCTTTACGGTGAAGCCCCTAATCGTAAGCAATATGAAGAATTCAAGAAAATCGTTACTCGCCACACCATGGTGCATGAGCAAATAGCGAGCTTTTTCCACGGTTTCCGCCGTGATGCTCATCCTATGGCTGTTATGTGTGGTGTGGTTGGTGCGTTAGCCGCTTTCTATCACGATTCACTCGATATCAATAACGACACACACCGAGAGATTGCGGCTTATCGTCTGCTTTCAAAAATGCCAACTCTGGCGGCGATGTGTTACAAATACTCGGTTGGTCAACCATTTATCTACCCACGTAACGATTTAAGCTATGCGGAAAACTTCCTGCACATGATGTTTGCAACACCTTGTGAAGAGTATGAGGTTAATCCAATCGTGGCACGTGCAATGGATAAAATTTTCACGCTGCATGCAGACCATGAACAAAACGCTTCAACGTCTACTGTACGTCTGGCTGGTTCATCCGGTGCCAACCCATTTGCTTGTATTGCTGCGGGTATCGCTTCTCTTTGGGGTCCTGCGCATGGTGGAGCAAATGAGGCTTGTTTACGTATGCTGGAAGAGATCGGCTCTGTTGACAAGATTCCTGAATACGTAAGACGTGCGAAAGACAAAGATGACCCATTCCGTCTAATGGGCTTTGGTCACCGCGTTTACAAAAACTACGATCCACGTGCAACGGTAATGCGTGAAGCCTGTCATGAAGTTCTTAAAGAATTGAGTATTCAAGATCCGCTGCTCGATGTCGCGATGGAGCTTGAGCGCATTGCTCTGTCTGATGAGTACTTCATCGAGAAGAAACTCTATCCAAACGTCGATTTCTACTCTGGCATTATTCTGAAAGCGATTGGTATTCCAATCTCAATGTTTACCGTGATCTTTGCGATGTCTCGCACCATCGGTTGGATTGCACACTGGAATGAAATGCACAGCGATCCAGACAACCGTATCGGACGTCCTCGTCAGCTGTACACAGGTCAAAAACTGCGTGATTTCACTCCACTGCATGAACGCAGCTAGTTGATTCGTGACGTTTCATGTCAAAAAGAGCGAGATAATCTCGCTCTTTTTTATTGCCCTAAACTGGATTATCAATGTCGATAAAAGTGACATCAAAGTCGTGATTTTCCGCAAGCCACTCACCTAATGCTTTAATCCCATAACGCTCAGTAGCATGGTGTCCTGCCGAGAAATAATGGATTGACTGCTCACGGGCCGAATACGTTGTGCGCTCTGAGATTTCCCCAGAAATAAACGCATCCAAGCCATGGCTAGCTGCCAACTCAATATAGTCTTGTCCACCACCGGTACACCAGCCTACGGTTTCGATCGGTTTGTCTGCTTGCTCAGGGGCAATATGTAGCGGATTGCGATTCAGCGCTTGTCCAATCCGATTCGCCAATTCTTGCCCCGTTAATGGTTGAGAAAAACGTCCAAACATAGCGACCGATTGTGGATGTCCCTCCAAACCGCCTTCAACGGTGATCCCGAGTCGCTGCGCGAGCTGCGCATTGTTGCCCAACTGTGGATGGATATCTAACGGCAGATGGTACGCATAAAGATTAAGATCATTTTGGATTAGGGTTCGAATACGGCGACCTTTCATGCCACGAATAGCCTCAGGTTCACTTTTCCAAAAATAGCCGTGGTGAACCAGAAGAGCATCAGCTTTCAACTCAATCGCAGCTTCAATTAAAGCCATGCTAGCGGTCACACCGGTGACAATTCGTTTTATTTTCGTTTTACCTTCGACTTGTAAACCGTTAGGACAATAATCTTTAATTAACTGTGGGGACAATGTCTCATTTAACAACACTTCTAGCTGTAAATTGTTCATCTTGTAATCCATTGAGCAACAGAGGTGGCGTGGTTATAACAATTTCAGGCTAGAATGTCGAAATATGTGAAAAGAGTGGTGAAGATAAAATGGAGTTAAAACACTTAATGGATTGGGTGAATCGCACCCCTGCCCTGTTTCAAGCCAAAGCGCCTTTAGTTGGCAAAGCGCCATTTAGCAAAACAACACGAGAAACTTGGCCTGAGTATCAAGGAAACCCACGCTTAGGTTTTCTTTATCAGCATCTCTGTGCTCAATTATTCACCGCAACCCCATTTTACAATGCCGTTTCAGAAGAAATTCAGTTAGTTGATGAGGGTAAAACGGTTGGTTCATTAGATTTTTTAGCTAAAAACCGGAAAACAGAACAATATGAGCATTGGGAAGTGGCAATCAAATTCTATCTGCTTCATCAAGGGCTATGGTACGGACCTAATCCTGAAGATCGTTTGGATATCAAGCTCGATCATATGCTTAACCAACAGCTTCCTCTGTCTCAAAACCCTCTATTTCTAGAAAAACATCCATTATGGGCTGGGGCATCACAACATTTGCTGATGCAAGGTCGTCTTTATACTAATCCTTTCTCTGATGAGCCAATTCCAACGGATTGTCTTGGTTACACACTCAATGCGAGCCAAATTCAAGGTTATTGGTGTTTTCAGCGTGAGCGGCATTTAATTGATGAACCTTTATATCAGCTTGATAAAGCAGATTGGTTGACGGGACGTCAAACTAATTCTGAACGTTATAATGAACACGTAGAAGGGTTTATACATTGCCAATCTGAATCAGGGAAGTTCTGGTTTATCGTGCCTGATCAATGGCCGAATATTTAAGCGTTATAAAAGTAAAGGGGCGATATCATCGCCCCTTATTCATCTCATCACAATCGATTATAAACCCGCGTCTTTAAACACTTGGTTTACAATCTGCTGCGCTTCAGATTCAATCTGTTTCAAGTGATCTGCACCTTTAAAGCTCTCACAATAGATCTTGTAGATATCTTCTGTGCCAGAAGGACGAGCCGCAAACCACCCGTAATCTGTGGTCACTTTCAGGCCACCAATCGCCGCACCATTGCCTGGCGCATGAGTCAAACGAGCCGTAATCGGATCTCCTGCTAGTGTTTGTGCAGCAACCATTTCAGGAGACAACTTCTTAAGCACATTCTTCTGTGGACCATTCGCCACAGCTTGAATACGGCTGTAGTGAGAATCGCCATGCTTAGCCGCTAGCTCATCATAGTATTGTTGCGGATTCTTACCTGTTACTGCAGTAATTTCGGCCGCTAACAAACATAGAATGATACCGTCTTTATCAGTAGACCAAGGTGTGCCATCTTGACGTAGGAAGGATGCGCCCGCACTCTCCTCACCGCCAAAACCAAAACGACCTGAGTACAGGCCATCTACAAACCATTTGAAGCCCACTGGCACTTCACACAGTTCACGATCTAGATCGGCAACCACTTTATCAATCATTGCGCTGGAAACGAGCGTTTTACCTACCGCAACATTCTTTGCCCACCCCTTACGGTGGCGGTACAGATAATCAATGCACACCGCTAGGAAGTGGTTAGGATTCATCAAACCTTTTGGCGTAACAATGCCGTGACGATCGTAATCAGGATCGTTGCCGAAAGCTAAATCGTACTCATCTTTCAGCGCCAACAAACCAGCCATAGCATAAGGTGAAGAACAATCCATGCGGATCACGCCATCTTTATCTAATGACATGAATTGGAAGCTTGGATCAATGGCTTCACTAACCAGCGTTAAATCTAGATTGTAAGCTTTACCAATTTGACGCCAGTAATCAATTCCACTGCCACCCAGTGGATCTACACCCATTTTGAGCTTGGCTTTTTGAATTGCAGCCATGTCGATTACATTAACCAGATCGTCCACGTATGGCTTGACCAAATCGACTTGCTTGAGCAACTCGGATTGTTTTGCCAAAGCAATCGGCATGCGTTTTACACCTGCAAGATGCTTGCTGATGTAAGCATTAGCACGATCTTCAATCGCTTGGGTTAACTCACCTTCTGCTGGGCCACCGTGTGGTGGGTTATATTTGATACCACCATCTTGCGGCGGATTGTGCGAAGGTGTAATCACAATACCGTCCGCTTTATCTGCATGCTTCAGGTTGTACGTTAAGATCGCGTGTGAAATACCTGGCGTGGGTGTATAGCCGTTATTTTCTTGAACAATCACTTCAATGTCGTTGGCAATCAGCACTTCGAGCACACTGCTAAATGCAGGCTCAGAAAGCGCATGGGTATCTTTACCAATGAAGATTGGGCCTGTAACGCCTTGCTCGTGGCGTACATCTGCCACGGCTTGCGCAATCGCAAGAATATGATGCTCGTTAAACGTCGTTTTATCTGCTGTACCTCGGTGTCCCGATGTACCAAACTCGACTTTATGCGCCATATTTCCAGCTTCTGGCTGGAGTAGGTAATAATTTGCAACTAGCGCCGGGATATTGTGGAGATCCTCTTGTTGCGCCTTTTGTCCTGCACGAGGGTGCATAGCCATAGTGACATCCTTTCTTTAAATTTCACATAAAATAAAACCCCATAATAACGGCGTAACGCTACGCATTATGAGGCTTGAATCAGAGTTTTTGGCTGTAATCAGCAAAAATCAAATAGAGTGGGTAACTTTCTCAATAATGTCGCTTGGGAAGCCCATGCGTACCATCACCTGCTCCACCATTTGTTGCTTACGGCTGGTATTGTTATTAGTGATCACCCAAAACGGTGTATTTGGAATCGCTTTCGGCTTAGTGGTTTGCCCACTGGCTAACAAAGTCTGTTCATTGTCAGCAAAATAAACGCGCTTACGGCCTTTCACCATAGTCGCTTCAGAAAAGCTCGCAGAGTCGATGCGATGAAGAGTAGACAGCACCATCATAAAGCGATCGATCGCATTTTTCAGGCCTGCAAATTCATCGGAAATCAGCAGTGAACGCATTTCTTTCACACCATCAATTTTGGTATCTAACGCTGCGTCTTTGCTCACCACAATGCCTTTTGGCTCAACAACAGGTGTAGCAGTGGCTAACTCACTACCATCCACATTGAGAAGACGACGCAAAATATCGGAGGCACTTTCACCAATATGCAGAGTCTGGCTCGCAATGTAACGGTATAGATCCTCATCAACCTCAATTGTTTTCATTCGCTTTTCACAATCTCTATGTTTAAACTTTCGGGGATTATAGCGAGATCTTTACTGAGACTCTACGTTAAACCAATCACTAATAAGATAAAATGTCAGCACTTCTAAATTACAAACTAGAGGGCAATGGACAGACAGTTGTTCTGATCCACGGTCTATTCGGCAGCTTAGATAACCTTGGCTTGCTTGCTCGCGATCTAAAAAACGATCATCAGGTACTGAGTCTGGATCTCCGTAACCACGGGCTTTCTTTCCACAATGATGAACACAATTATGATCTTATGGCGCAAGATGTGAATCAGTTACTTGAGCATCTCAATCTCACTTCTGTCATCGTAATTGGTCACTCCATGGGTGGCAAAGTGGCGATGAAATTAGCTGATATCGCCGCACCCAAGATTCGCCAATTAGTGGTTTTGGACATGTCGCCCGTCGCTTATACCCAACGTCGTCACGATAATGTGTTTGCCGGACTAGATGCCGTTTTAGCGCAGAAACCAACATCGCGCAGCGAAGTGATGTCGATTCTTGCTCAACATATTGAAATGGACGGTGTACGCCAATTTCTCGGCAAATCTTTGATGTCGGATCAGAACGTGATGACATGGCGTTTCAATGTTGCTGCTTTGAAAGCACATTATGCGGAAATTCTGGGTTGGGACATTATCGCCAAATGCCGAATTCCAACCCTGTTTATCAAAGGTGCAGATTCCGATTATCTCACGGCACAACATCAGCCTATGGTTCAAGCCCAATTTAGCCAAGCGAAAGCCCATGTCATTGCCAACACTGGCCACTGGTTACATGCGGAGAAACCGGCTGAAGTGCTGCGTGCCATACGCAAGTTTATTGATGCTCCCGCACCCGACAAACAAGTGTGAATTGAGAAACATTCGGCGCATTAACTTTGTCGAATAACAGTGGTATAGTGCGCGCAAGCAATTTGGCATAAAGGAATATCATGCTTTACGACTATATGAACATGTTGGAGTCGGTGGGACTCGATCTGCTGTTTGCTTCGATCTTTTTCCTGATCGGCATGGCAATTAAAGATGTGTTGAAACAAGGCAATGTTCCGGCTTTCGGGCGTCGTATTGTGTGGTTAGTTCTCTTTTTAGGGTGCGCAGGCTTTGTCGCCAAAGGCATAATTCAATTGACTTGGGAAGGCAGTGGGCTAGGTTAAGCTCAACAAGGCTTCGCAACATAACAATCTAAAGGTAATGACTCTATGGCAAGTGTAGGTATCTTCTTTGGCAGCGACACCGGCAACACCGAAGCAATTGCAAAGATGATTCAAAAACAACTCGGTAAAAAACTGGTTCACGTACAAGATATTGCCAAAAGCAGCAAAGAAGACATCAATAACTTCGACCTGCTGTTGTTGGGCATCCCAACTTGGTATTACGGTGAAGCACAGTGTGACTGGGACGATTTTTTCCCTGAGCTGGAAGCCATTGATTTCTCAACTAAGCTTGTGGCTATTTTTGGTTGTGGCGACCAAGAAGATTACGCAGAGTACTTCTGTGATGCGATGGGCACTGTTCGTGACATAATTCAAGCTAAGGGCGCGACGATTGTCGGTCACTGGCCAACAGAAGGCTACGAGTTCGAAGCATCTAAAGCTCTGGTTGATGAAAACCACTTTGTCGGTCTGTGTATCGATGAAGATCGCCAACCAGAACTGACTGAACAACGCGTAACCAAATGGGTTAACCAAGTTTATGAAGAGATGTGTCTCGCTGAACTTGAAGACTAATTTTCAGTATTAAACTAAAAAATCCCCTGACCTACAGGGGATTTTTTTATCTGTGAATTCGCCCAATCCCCAAAATTACCAGAACCAGAGTCCCACCCAAGGGGCAATCACCACAGTCACCATGCCCGCCAGCATCATCACAACGCTTGACACCACTCCTTCTGAATTACCAATTTGATAAGCTTTTGCAGTGCCTGCCCCATGAGCTGAAGCCCCCAAGCTAGCCCCTTTCCCCAAGCGAGAGCGAATAGAAAGTACGGTGAGGATCACCTCACCCACTGCCATTCCTATCACACCCGTCAACACCACAAACAGTGCGGTTAAGTCACTTTGCCCACCAATTGATTTGGTGGCCTCAACGGCAAAAGGAGTCGTGATCGAACGCATAGCCAGACTGCGTTGTAACAACTCAGGTAGGTTGAGCCAACGCGCTAGCAAAACCGTGCTTGAGATCGCGACTAACACAGACACCATCACACCAACCGACAGCGATAACCAATGCTGACGCAATAAGGCTCGGTTATCGTAAACCGGAACCGCAAAAGCCACGGTTGCAGGACCGAGTAACCACAATAACCAATGTGCATCGGCCATATAGGCTTGATATGGAATGTGGAAAAGCATCACTACCGCGACCAATAGAAGCGGAGCCAATAGCAGGGGCATCAGCAGCAAACTGCGTTTACGCCGATAAAGAAATTTACTCGCGTAGTAAAAAAGTAAAGTGAGTAGAAAACAGAAAAGGCTAAGTAATGAAGTCGACATATGTTCTACTTCTCCACACTGCGCGCCAGCGCTATCTGGTGGCGTTTACGTCTGGCTAAAACCAGCTCTACCCGATGCATTTTATCGACGACCCAAGCAGTAGAAGCGATCACCAAAATGGTACTTGCCACGAGCACCACACCTATTTTCATCCCTTCTTGGCGCATCAAATCTTGGTAATTCACCACCGCCACTACGGCTGGCACAAAAAACAGCAGCATTTCTGCCAATAGCCAACTAGCCCCACGGCGGAACCATTCCACATTCACCACTTTAATCACAACAAGAAGTAGCAAAAGCAGCAGACCCGTTAGATTCGCTGGTAAAGGCAAATGAAACTGAGTGACCAACCAATCGGAGAAAAACCAAATCAGTGATAGGAGTGCTACTTGAATAATGATCAACAGGCTATGCTTGAGCGATTGCATGGAAATTGCCTTAAAACAATGAGAACTAAGTCACATTGTATTCTGGGTTAAATCAAGCATAAAATGACTTAAATTTATCAAATTCATGCCATTTAGGCATATAAGAGGTAACACATGGATATCCGGGCTCTGCGCTACTTCGTTGAATTAATCAATCAACAAAGTTTTACCAAAGCGTCTGAACGCCTGTTTGTGACCCAGCCTACCATCAGTAAGATGATCCGTAATTTGGAGCAGGAGTTAGAACAGCCGCTATTGCATCGAGAAGGCCGACGTTTTTGGCTGACCGAAGCGGGAGAAATTGTCTACCAAAGAGCTCTGCAAATTTTGACCCAGATGCAGCAATTGGAAGCCGAACTGACTGACCTTAATCAGTTACAGCGCGGGCATTTACGTTTGGGTATTCCGCCTATGGTGGGGCATGTTTACGCACGATTATTCCGTCAGTATCGCCAGACTTATCCCAATGTCGAATTAACCGTGGTCGAATATGGCGGACGCAAAATAGAGCAAGCCATTCTGGATGGCGAGATTGACGTGGCGGTGACCATGCTTTCTCCTAATCAGCATCCCGATCTTAATACGGTTGCCCTCGATCACTACCCTATTTTTGCCGTGGTCCCCGATATTCCTCGCTGGCGAGCACTCACCACACTTACTTGGGCGCAGATCAGCCAAGAGCCTTTCTATCTGTTTACCCATGAATTTACTCTAAGTGACCACATTCATACCTGTTGCCAAGCTGCGGGCTATACGCCACAAGTCGCCGCACGCAGTAGCCAGTGGGATTTTTTGGTCGCATTAGTCAAAAGCGGGGTTGGCGTGTGCTTTCTTCCTGCTCCACTTTGTCAAAGGATTCAAGGAGATGGCGTATTAATCTACCCTACCACACCCGCCATAGATTGGCGTTTGGGCGTGGTTTGGCATCGTGAACGTTATGTTTCAAAAACAGCAGAAGCTTGGATTGCGTTATGCCGCCATCAGAGTCTCTAACTCACTCAATACACTCGATAGAACTCTCGCGGTATTGCGGTTTTTTGCGCACATACAGTTTACGCTGCACTTCCGAAACCACTTCGCCACGAGCATTTTTGACATGCACAATAAACTCCGGAAAGCATTTATCACCTTCTGCTGTTGACGCTAAGATCCAATCTAGCATCTCTTGAGTTATGCGAAATTCTGCAAATAAATCGGTATCACCCGGTTTAATAAAGTTAATGCTCGCCTCTTTATCCCACACGTAATAACGCTCACCCAATATTCCCATCAGCATCAAGGCATAAACCGGATCGGTCAGTGAAAAAATACTGCCACCGTATTGAGTCCGGTTGGCGTTTTTATTCCACCAACGCAATTTCAAACGAATGGTCACTTCACGAAAATCGGCACTGATCGCGTCAATATGGATTCCTGCACCCCAAAAAGGAGGCCAAGAGTTTAGTGCCCACTTCACAATATTCGGTTGATAAAGCTTAGAGAGTGTTTTATTCATACCCTGAGTGCCCTAGACTTCGGTTGAGACAGTCACTGGCATGGATAGCCAGTGCTGCCGTATATTCACATCATCATTGTTAAATAATTGTAACTGGTAAGAGCACTTTGTTCAGTGATTTGACTCGACTTTGCAGGTTTCCCATTAACCTCTTGAAGTTCGTGGTTTATTGTTCGCGGTGACTCACCTATAATGCAGAGCAACATTGACTTCTGTTATACCCAAACGAATTTAGATGCAGGTAAACGGCAAGTGAGTGACACTCACCGACGAAGCTCGTAAAGTGGGTTTAGCAACACAGCCAATGCGATGGCAACCTCAAGTAGAACGGATGTATCACTGCAGAACATCAACAGGAAAGTATATGTCAGACAATAACCAAGCGCTAAAGGATGCTGGTCTTAAAGTTACCCTCCCACGGCTTAAGATTTTAGAAGTTTTACAACAGCCAGAGTGCCAACATATTAGTGCTGAAGAGCTGTACAAAAAGTTGATTGATCTCGGCGAAGAGATTGGTCTTGCCACAGTGTACCGAGTTCTCAACCAATTTGATGATGCAGGTATTGTGACACGCCACCACTTTGAAGGCGGCAAGTCAGTTTTTGAACTTTCAACGCAACACCATCACGACCACCTAGTGTGTCTTGACTGTGGTGAAGTGATCGAGTTTTCTGACGATGTGATCGAGCAACGTCAAAAAGAGATTGCTGAAAAATACAATGTACAACTGACTAACCACAGCCTGTATCTGTATGGAAAATGTGGTAGCGAAGGCAATTGCAAAGACAATCCTAACGCTCATAAGCCAAAGAAATAATTGCTTAGTAACCAAATAGCAAAAACCCACCAAGCGGTGGGTTTTTTATTGCTTATGCTATGGGTCGCGCTACTTAGAAATAGTCGCGCACTAACAGCTCTGCAATTTGTACCGCGTTGGTTGCCGCACCTTTACGCACGTTATCAGCCACTACCCACAGGTTCACACCGCTGTGATGGCTAATGTCATTACGCACACGGCCAACCAATACATGATCTTTGCCACCAGCATCACGCACTTGAGTTGGGAAATCTGCGCCGCGGAACAGCTCAATACCATCGGTTTGATCCAACATGTCCATCACTTGCTCTGCATCGATCGGAGCACGCGTCTCAACATGCACCGCTTCTGCATGACCATAGAATACCGGCACACGTACGCACGTTGGGTTGACCATGATGGAAGGATCATTGAAGATTTTCTGGGTTTCCCACACCATCTTCATCTCTTCTTTGGTATAACCGTTGTCCATAAACTGATCGATTTGTGGAATACAGTTAAACGCGATCTGCTGGCTAAAAGTATTAGTTTCCGCTGGATAGCCATTGAGTAGTTTAGCCGTTTGACCTGCTAGCTCATCAATCCCCGCTTTACCCGCACCAGAGACTGATTGGTAAGTCGTCACATTGATACGCTCAATACCCACCGCATCGTAAATCGGCTTTAGCGCCACGAGCATCTGGATAGTTGAGCAGTTAGGGTTAGCAATGATGTTGCGATTACGAAACTCAGCAATTGCCTCAGGGTTCACTTCAGGAATCACCAGTGGAATATCGTAGTCGTAACGGAAGTGCGAGGTATTGTCGATCACGACCACACCCGCTTCAGCAGCGATTGGAGCCCAATGAGCCGAAAGCTCACCACCAGCTGAAAACAGCGCGATATGGACTTGTGACCAGTCAAACTCTTCGACATTTTGTACACGCACCGTCTTACCGTTGAAACGATAGGTTTTACCCTCACTGCGCTCACTCGCCAGCAGGAAAAGCTCATCAACAGGAAACTCTCGCTCCTGCAGCACTTCCAACATGGTTTCGCCTACTGCGCCCGTTGCGCCAAAAATGGCAACATTAAATTGTTGGCTCATCACATACCTCTACTTGAAAACCGAGTTTAGCCAAAGGTGCCAAATGGCAATCCGCACCTCCAGCTAGTGTCACCGCACTGTATTCACGTCTATCCCAATAGTGTTTGCGCATTAAGTCAAACGCTCCGGGTTGGTGAATCTCACGGCGAAACTGTGCGTCATCTTTACGCACATCGTAAATAATTTGGGTCAGCGTATGCAGCGTTTCTTCATCCCATGCCCGGTCTAAGTACACCATAGGCACAGGTGCTTTTGGTAATAAGCTCGCTGGGTTAGCACAATGCGCATTACCGAGAAACTCGCAATAGCTGTTAAAAATCATAGTGGTGCCACGCGCCTTACCTTCAAGGCCATAACCTGCAATATGCGGGGTTGCAAATGCCAATAGCGGCAGCAATTCCATATCGACTTGCGGTTCAAACTCAAACACATCTAGCACGGCGGTAAAACCATCGCCTTTTTGCAAGCGCGCTTTAAGCGCCGCGTTATCCACCACAGGACCACGCGCCGCATTAATCAAAATCTGATCGCTACGTAATTGCTCAAGAATCGCTGCATCAATCAAATGATGGGTCGGCCACTCACCATCGCGAGTAATCGGTGTATGCAAAGTGATCACATCCGATTCTTTAAGTAAGGTTTCCAGTTCGGTAAATTCTCGCTCATCGCCTTGTGCTTGCTTAGGCGGATCATTGAGTAGCACTTTCATGCCAATCCCAGAAAGACTCTTCGCAAGATAGCTGCCGACTTGACCTGCACCGATGATGCCTACCGTTTTATCGAAAACCGAGAAGCCTTGTTGCTGCGCCAGTACCATCAGCACACTGAACACGTATTCCGCAACACCGACTTTGTTACAGCCAGGAGCAGCCGTGAAGAAGATGCCACGTTCTGCTAACAGAGCTTGGTCAACATGGTCCATACCCGCGGTCGCGGTACCCACAAACTTCAAGCGATTCGCTTTAGCAAGGAGAGCTTCATTGACTTTGGTGACTGAGCGAATCATTAAGGCATCGACATCAATCAGATCATCGGCGGTTAAGTTACGGCCAGGTTTTAAGATCACTTCGCCAAGCTGACTAAACAGCGCTTGTGCGTAAGGCATGTTCTCATCAATCAGAATTTTCATAGTGGGAATTTGCGGCAATCAAAGTTGCAGGCATTGTGCAGAAAAGCACGGAGGCTGTCGAGAATAAAAATACCCGACGACCTAAGCCGCCGGGCAAACATCCAGAACAAAAGGATCCTATCCCGCTCTCCATGGGACAGAGTCTGCGTCTGTTCGATTAGCGATACTAATCTGTTCTGGAAACTATGATGGGTTTGGTGCGCTTAACCTTGGTATTTTTTGATAACCAAAGTTGCGTTTGTACCACCAAAACCAAAGCTGTTAGACATCACTGTAGTCAGCTCTTGTTCACGCATTTCCGTCACGATATCTAGACCATGTGCTGCTTCATCTAACGTTTCAACGTTAATGCTTGGAGCAATAAAGCCGTGGTGCAGCATCAGTGTTGAGTAAATGGCTTCATGTACACCTGCTGCGCCCAGTGCGTGACCAGTCATCGCTTTGGTTGCAGAAATCGCAGGGCTGTTACCTGCAAACACTTCTTGGATTGCGCCAAGTTCTTTCACGTCGCCCACTGGTGTTGAAGTGCCATGAGTGTTGATGTAGTCAATTTTATCAACGCCTTGCATCGCCATTTTCATACAACGTACTGCGCCTTCACCCGATGGTGCTACCATGTCGTAGCCATCCGATGTCGCGCCGTAACCGACGATTTCACCGTAAATTTTTGCGCCACGAGCCAGTGCGTGTTCCAGTTCTTCAACCACCACCATGCCGCCACCACCAGAGATCACGAAACCATCACGATCTGCATCGTAAGTACGTGAGGCTTTTTCTGGTGTTTCGTTGTATTTGGTTGATAGTGCGCCCATCGCATCAAACATCATGGTTTGTGACCAGTACAGCTCTTCACCACCACCGGCAAACACGATGTCTTGCTTACCCAGTTGGATCAGCTCAACCGCATTACCAATACAGTGTGCAGAAGTCGCACAAGCGGAGCTGATTGAGTAGTTTACGCCGCGAATTTTGAATGGAGTTGCTAAACATGCAGAAACGGTTGAAGACATGGTACGTGGCACCATATAAGGGCCCACACGCTTCACGCCTTTTTCACGCTGAGTATCCACCGCGATAACTTGGTTTTCAGAAGACGCACCGCCAGAGCCAGCAACGATACCAGTACGGTCGTTAGAAACTTGCTCTGGGGTTAGACCCGCATCAGCAATCGCTTGTTCAAGAGATAGGTATGCATACGCAGCCGCATCACCCATAAAGCGCATTTGCTTACGATCGATATGTTCTTCCGGGTTGATTTTTAAATCACCCCAAACCTGTGAACGCAAGCCATGCTCTTTAAACTGTTCAGAGGCGGTGATGCCTGACTTGCCAGCTTTTAGTGAGGCCAAAACTTCTTCGACGTTGTTACCGATACTCGAAATAATACCCATACCGGTGATGACGACTCGTTTCATGTAACATTCCTATTATGTAAATTTGGCTAGATGATATCGAAGAAGAATAACAGAAGTGGTCAGCTTTCCCATAAATTCGTACAATCTCGACCCATATACAGCCTGATTTCATAGAATTTGTTCATTATGTCATCCATTTCACACGCCCAGCTTGGCTGGAACGACGCAGGAACTCCCGTCTCCGATCAATTTGACGATGTCTATTTCTCTAACGTCAATGGTTTGGCCGAGACACGTTATGTGTTCCTTGAGCAGAATCATCTCCCACAAAGATGGCACAATGATGACCAAAGGCGATTTGTGATTGCGGAAACCGGCTTCGGTACTGGCCTGAATTTTCTGGCAGTGTGGCAAGCGTTTGTGGAGTTTCGTGAAGCGAATCCTGAGGCCAAACTCAAAGAGCTGCATTTCATTAGCTTTGAAAAATATCCACTCAGTAAACACGATTTAATTCAAGCGCATCAGGCGTGGCCGGAACTGGCAGAATTCGCGCAAAAACTGCATAAGCACTACCCTTTAGCGATTCCAGAATGCCAGCGGATTGTGTTGGATGATGGACTCATCACGCTCGATCTCTGGTTTGGGGATATCAAAGACTGTCTGCCGAAAGTGGCGACACAGGGGCAAGGTTTAGTCGATGCATGGTTCCTCGATGGTTTTGCTCCCAGCAAAAACCCAGAAATGTGGAACCAAAACCTGTTTGCAGGTATGGCCAAACTGGCGAAAAACGGCTGTACCTGCGCCACGTTCACTTCGGCTGGCTTTGTCCGCCGCGGCTTGATTGACGCGGGTTTTGCGATGAAAAAGGTCAAAGGCTTTGGCACTAAGCGCGAAATGATTGCCGGCAATCTGAGTGAAAAAGTACCTTACACCAATATTGCGCCAGAATTTCGTTTTGAAGCCACTAACGGCCTACGAGAGGTGGCGATTATCGGTGGTGGAGTCGCCAGTGCGACTCTCGCGACAACACTAGCCAAACGCGGCATTTCAGTAACCCTCTATTGCGCCGATGAAAAACCAGCACAAGGCGCATCCGGTAACCGACAAGGTGCGGTCTATCCGCTACTCAGTGGCGATCACAATTCGGTTTCACGAGTGTTTGCTCCAGCATTTCTGTTTGCGCGTCAATTTATTGAACAAGCGGCTGAGCAGATAACCTTTGACCACGATTGGTGCGGTGTTACCCAATTAATGTGGGATGAAAAGGCAGCCCGAAAGCTCACCAGCATGCTTGAGGGTGGTTTCCCAGAGGGCTTAGTTCGCGGTTTATCGGCCCAGCAAACCAACCAACAAGTCGGCGTGCCTGTGGATCAAGCCAGCGTGCATTATCCGCTCGGTGGCTGGCTCTGCCCAGCAGAGCTGACTCAAGGCTTAATCCATCTCTTAGAGCAGCAAGGCAAGCTCACTGCGCATTATCAGACTCCGATTGATACTCTGACTTGGCAGCCAGAGACACAGCAGTGGCAATTGCACTGCGGCGATAAGGTAATCCAGCATCAGTGCGTGGTGATTGCCAGTGGCCATCAATTTGACAGCGTGGCACAGACCGCTCACTTGCCTCTGGGTAAGGTGAAAGGCCAAGTCAGCCATATTCCGACCAACGACACGCTAAGCAAAATCAAGAGCGTACTTTGCTACGATGGCTATATGACTCCGGTCAGCCAACAAAATGGACATCACTGTATTGGGGCAAGTTATGATCGCCAGCACCTTGATGCGACTTTTGATCCACAAGCTCAACGCGAAAATGCGCAAAAGCTGATTCACTGCCTGCCAGAGCAAACTTGGCCATTAGAAGTGGATGTCAGCGGCAATCATTCACGCCAAGGCGTGCGCTGTGTCAGCCGCGATCATCTGCCTTTTGTCGGCAATGTCGGCGAATTTACCAAAATTACCGAGCAATATCGCGATTTAGCTTATCAGCAAGAAGTCGAGCCAATTGCACTCTACCCGCAACTTTATGCGTTTGCAGGGCTTGGCTCACGCGGTTTAAGTAGTGCGCCACTCATGGCTGAACTTCTCGCTTCACAAATGTGCGGCGATCCTCTGCCATTGGGCGTCGATTTGTTGGAACAGTTGCATCCTTGCCGCATGTGGGTACGAAAGCTTCGTAAAGGAAAGGCTCTAACTCAGAAAGCTTAAGCTAGCCCCTTCAATCTACTCAAAAACAAAGCCTCGCACTGCGAGGCTTTGTTCATTTATGACTTAAGATCTTTTTTGCTTAAGCTGACAGCTTAACCACCGCCGCTTTGAGCTCAGCCACGATTTCAGGGTTAGTCACCGCACCTTGTTCTAAATCGAAGTTGTCATAGAAGCTAGGAACAGAAACTGAAGCTTTCACGTTACCACCAAAGAAAGGCGCTGAAGCGGTTGCCGCGGCAAGAACAGACTTTGCACCACCAGGGCCTGGTGATGTCGCAAGGTAAACCGCTGGCTTGTCACCAAACATCGCACGATTGATGCGACTTGCCCAATCGAACAAGTTTTTGTACGCCGCAGGGTAATGGCCATTGTGCTCGGCGAAAGAGATAACGTAAGCATCCGCTTGCGCAAGATCGCGTAAAAAGGCTTGTGCACCTTCCGCTTGCCCGATCTCTTTTTCCAGATCTTCACTAAACATAGGTACTAAATAGTTGTTGATGTCCAAAACTTGTACCTGTGCGCCTTCCACAAGGTTAGCCGTAAAGGTAGCAAGTGCTTTATTGATAGAGGTTGAGCTGGTGCTAGCACCGAAGGCAATGATTTTCATGGTGTTTTCCCCTGACTAATGTTAAACAAAGATTAATCGGGAAACAGATATGCAACAAGCCTGATTTTTGTACTTAGTTGTTCAGAAAGTTTGAATAACTTTCAGGCTATCGATGTGTGAGAAGAAAACTTGGGGAAATCTATCAAGCCACCGCTTTACAGGCGGCGGCTTTAGCCATAAAGCCTAATGGTTCAGTTAAGCTTGTGCGGCAAGCTGCTGCCAAAGCTCAGCAACAATGGCACGATCAGCCGGGCTCAATTCAGAGCGTGCCGCTTCTAAACTTTCGTCAATACGCTGCTTAAATGTATCAAGCTCAGTCACGCCTTCCTCTTCACACTGCGCAGCTGAAAGTGAAATATGCCCACGTAAGTATCCACCTGCAAACAGTTCATCACTAGATGCGTTTTCTACTTGAGCATCAATCAGTTCCAGAAGTTTTTCTTCAAATTCAATAATCATCAGGTTCTCGTTATTTCGTAAACGGTTTTTCACAAACGGTCATTTAACCGTAAAGTGCTCTGGCGACAAGACCGGAGTGTGGTAAAAGGCGCGTAACGCATCTGACAGCATTTTCACTCGTAGCGGCAACCCTTGTTTAAGAATATTGAGCACTTCGCGGTGGACTTTGGTCATAAATGCAAGACGGTCCGGCTCAAAATCTCCGTTGAGGTTGTCACAACTCACGGTAAAGGGAAAGCCTGCGCTCATCGCAAGAATCCATTCATAAGCTTGTGGACGGATTTCAACTTTTTCAAACTCCGCCTGCACTTGCGCGGTACGGCCATCCGGTTCATACCAGTAACCAAAATCTTCGAGCAAACGTCGCTGCGGTCCAGCCACACACCAGTGAGCTATTTCATGCAAAGCAGAAGCGTAAAAACCACGTGCAAAAATGATCCGGTGATAACTCACTTGCTCATCGGCCGGTAAGTAGATCGGCTCATCGCCGCCCAACTCTAATTGGGTGTTGTAGTCGCGGTAAAAAGTCTGGTTGAAAATTCCAATTAAGTCTTGGTATTGATGGTTCATAGTACATGGTAAATGTTGGTGACGGCGTGCATTCTGGAGGCTTTTTCTCACTGGGTAAAGAGCTAAGCCTCACACAGAAGATGGCTATTCGGAAAACGTTTGTTTGAGACTAACAATCCATTCATTAGTTTTACTAATTCAAACCACCTTCACTTTATAAAAAATCATTGTTTATTCTCTAAGATAAACTCTAAAATTTCGCCTTAATTTTTATAATCCTCTGCTGTTGAATGAGGTGATACATGCTGCTAAGTATTTTGTATATCATTGGGATCACGGCGGAAGCCATGACCGGAGCCTTGAGTGCGGGCCGTCGCAAAATGGACTGGTTTGGCGTAATGCTGGTCGCCAGCGCAACCGCGATTGGTGGTGGCACAGTGCGCGATATTTTGCTTGGTCACTACCCTTTAGGTTGGGTAAAAAATCCTGAGTATCTTGCAATTACTTGTGTGGCAGGTGTACTGACCACTTGGGTATACAAGTGGGTGATCAAACTCAAAGGCTTATTTATTCGTCTTGATGCGCTGGGCCTGATTGTGTTTTCAATCATCGGCACGCAAGTAGCAATGCGCATGGGCTTACACCCAGGCATCTGTTTGGTTTCTGCGGTGGTGACTGGTGTGTTTGGTGGTTTACTACGCGATTTGATTTGCCGTCAGCCGCCCTTGGTATTGCATGAAGAATTGTATGCGTCGATTGCTCTCATGGCATCTGGACTATATCTGACCCTACTTGAGTTTGGTGTCAGTGATGTAGTGAGCACCGTAGTGACTCTCGTGGTGGGTTACACTCTGCGTATGGCCGCAGTGCGTTTTAAATGGCGTCTACCCTCTTTCCATCTGGAAGCCGAGAACTCGATTCACTAACCATTCCTTATCTTTACTCGGTAAGATGTGAATATGACAACGCCCTCAATGGAGGGCGTTGTTGCATTTAAAGCGATTAACTCTAAAGATAAAGCTAGATTTTCGGTGTTGCCGTCATGACACCGTGGTTCTGACCACGATGACGCAACAGATGATCCATCAGCACAATTGCCAACATGGCTTCTGCGATGGGTACTGCGCGAATGCCGACACAAGGGTCATGGCGACCTTTGGTGATAAGCTCGGTTGGCTCACCGTTCACATCAATCGTCTCGCCCGGCACGGTAATGCTGGAGGTCGGCTTCAGGGCGATATTGGCTACGATATCCTGCCCGCTAGAAATGCCACCTAAAATGCCACCCGCATGGTTAGAACGGAATCCTTGCGGAGTGAGAGGATCACGATGTTGGCTGCCTTTTTGGCGCACCACATCAAAGCCATCACCAATCTCCACCCCTTTCACTGCGTTGATGCTCATCAACGCATGGGCAATATCCGCGTCCAGACGATCAAACACAGGTTCACCCAATCCAACCGGAACGCCTGTAGCAACCACTTGGATTTTCGCGCCGATCGAATCGCCTTCTTTTTTCAGCTCACGGATCAGCTCATCAAAGGCGGCCACTTTATCGACATCAGGGCAGAAGAAATCGTTGTTTTCAATCTCATTCCAGTCCACTTTATCAATCGCGACATCACCCATTTGCGACAAGTAAGCACGCACTTCAATGCCAAATTCTTGCTGTAGGTATTTTTTGGCAATCGCTCCCGCCGCGACACGCATGGCAGTTTCACGCGCCGATGAACGACCACCACCACGATAATCGCGCACACCGTATTTTTGATGATAGGTGTAGTCCGCGTGTCCGGGACGGAACTTATCTTTGATATCTGAATAATCTTTGGAGCGTTGGTCGGTGTTCTCGATCAAAAGCCCAATCGATGTACCTGTGGTTTTTCCCTCAAACACACCTGAGAGAATTTTGACTTCGTCCGGCTCACGACGCTGAGTGGTATAGCGCGATGTGCCAGGACGACGACGGTCGAGATCCACTTGTAAATCCGCTTCACAGATAGCCAGCCCCGGTGGGCAACCATCGACAATACATCCCAGTGCGATACCGTGACTTTCTCCGAATGTGGTGACTCGGAAATGTTGTCCGATACTGTTTCCTGCCATGACTTCCTCAATGCACAGTGAAACTCCAGTTTCACTGATTAACTGTTCTTCGTGGCTTCATAGTGGCGTTAATGCTTTGTGATGTAAAGTCCTAAAAATGACCAGATTCGACCGTTTTCACGGGCTAATGCTGTTATTCACCACCTTGTCCAAGGTCTTTCGGCTGTTTATATGCCATAAAAAACGCCGACTCAAAGGTCGGCGTTGGCATCCATTCAGCGTGTCATCATTAATCTTTGTACAGCGCAAAATCTGCCGCACAGTCGATAAGCTGTTCACGAGTCAGCAAAAATACACCGTGGCCGCCATTTTCAAACTCTAACCACGTAAATGGGATGTGCGGGTACTGTTCCATCATATGCACCATGGAGTTGCCCACTTCACACACCAGAACCCCGTTCTCTTTCAGATAGAGTGGCGCATTGGCCAGAATACGGCGTGCCAGTTTCAGACCATCGCTGCCTGCTGCAAGGCCAAGTTCAGGTTCATGACGGAACTCACTTGGTAGGCTATCCATATCTTCTTGATCCACATAAGGTGGATTGGTCACAATCAGGTCATACTGCTCTTGTGGCAAATCACGGAACAGATCGGAACGGATAGGGAAAACTTGCTGTTCTAGACCATGATCTTGAATGTTTTGCTCGGCAACGTTCAGCGCATCGACTGAAATATCAATCGCATCGACTTCTGCTTCAGGGAAAGCATTGGCACAAGCAATCGCAATACAGCCGCTGCCGGTACACAAATCCATGATGCGCGTTGGTTCTTCAATCAACCAAGGTTCAAAACGGTTTTGGATCAATTCACCGATCGGTGAACGCGGTACCAGAACACGTTGGTCAACAAAGAACTCAAGACCACAGAACCACGCTTTGTTGGTCAGGTACGCCACTGGCGTACGATCGTTAATACGTTTGATCACGCGTTCAACCACACGCAGGCGCTCGCTGCTGGTCAGGCGTGAACTCAGTACATGCGGAGGCACATCAATCGGCAGATAGAGCGTTGGCAGAATGAGTTGTACCGCTTCATCCCAAGCGTTATCCGTGCCTTGACCATAAAACAGGTTAGCAGCGTTAAATCGACTCACAGTCCAACGAATCATGTCTTGCAAGGTATGCAGTTCAGAAACCGCTTCCTCAACGAAAATCTTATCCAAAATTGCCTCCAAAAAGCGCTACAATACCGCGTCATCCATTTACAGTAACAAACACACGTCACCCTAATGAGCAAAAACGATCACCGAATTACCCATAACAAGAACGATAAAGATAATCTTGACGACGATTTCTCACTGTTTCGTGACGAAGTAAAGGGCGTAAAAAAGTTGCGTCAGGATACCATACTCCACGCGCCAAACAGAAATCCCAAGCAAAAAGAAATCCGCCGTACCGAGCGTGAAGCTTCAGACAACGATTTCTATTTCTCCGATGAGTTTATGCCCCATCTGAGTGATGAAGGCCCAACGCGTTACGCACGTAGCGATGTTTCCAAGTACGAAGTGAAAAGGCTACGCCGTGGCGTGTATGTGCCAGATGTGTTTTTGGATATGCATGGCATGACTCAGCAAGAAGCAAAACGCGAATTGGGGGCGATGATCGCCTACTGCCTAAAAGAGAATGTGCATTGTGCTTGCGTGCAGCATGGCATTGGCAAGCACATCTTGAAACAGAACGTCCCACTCTGGTTGGCGCAGCACCCCGATGTACTCGCATTCCACCAAGCCCCACTCGAATTTGGCGGTGATGGCGCGCTCTTGGTGCTGCTGTCTATTCCTGAGAAATAGTGAATTAAAATCGATATACCCAAACTACTTGGAGTTGCAGGTAGGCGGCAAGTGAGTTCATCCCCATGAGCATACATAACTATGTGATTGGGGTGAACGAGCGTAGCCAACACCGCTGCAGCTTCAAGTAGGCAGGGGATAGTTAGTAACGCATATCCGGTGGGATCGGCATACTCTCCTCATTGAGTTTCGGCCGCTGACCACCTTTGCGACGGTACTGTTTTAACTGGAAGACGAACGCTAGCACTTGCGCCACCGCCACGAACAAACCATCCGGAATTTGCTGTTCAAGCTCTGTGGTGTGGTACAAGGCTCGCGCCAAAGGCGGTGCAGGAACAATCGCGATATCGTATTCCCGCGCAATTTCACGAATTTTCAATGCCATATGATCCACGCCCTTGGCTATCACCACCGGCGCTTTATCAGTATTTTGCTTATAACGTAGCGCCACCGAGAAGTGTTCCGGGTTGGTGATGATCACATCGGCTTGTGGCAGTGCAGCCATCATCCGCCGCTGCGCCGCTTCACGTTGCAGCATACGAATGCGCCCTTTCACCTCTGGTTTACCTTCGGTGTCTTTGTACTCGTCTTTCACTTCCTGTTTGGTCATTTTCAGTTGGTTGGCGTGTTGCCAAATCTGAAATGGAATATCAATCGCCACCACCACCAGTAATGAACAACTGATCAGAAGTACAAAGTTGAGCAGAATGTCGAGCGCATGGAAAATATTTTGCGGATACACATCCAAGCTGAGTTGAAACAGATCTTTTTGCGAAGCTTCGATGAGATAGAAAGCAACGCCCGCCACCAACATGACTTTT
This sequence comes from Vibrio mimicus, assembly GCF_019048845.1. NCBI lineage: Bacteria > Pseudomonadati > Pseudomonadota > Gammaproteobacteria > Vibrionales > Vibrionaceae > Vibrio > Vibrio mimicus. Next base: position 862,250 of record NZ_CP077426.1, on the reverse strand, counting down.
AGAATCGACTTAAGCAATTCAACCCAGCTTTGCATACCGAACATTCGCTTAAATCCACTCAGTGGGTTCATTTTGGACAGTTTGGGCATCGCTGCTTCCGCGGAAAAATTAATTCCCCCTAGCCCTGCCGCACCAATCAAAGCCGCAGCAAACAGAGTAATCAAAATCATCAGCAGTGGTAGCAACAAATTAACCAGCGCACCACCTATGATGTCGAACAGTTTTCCGACATCGAATATCTCTTCTCGGCTGAGCGAAAAAAGCCGCTGCATAGCCGTAAACAGACCTTGGGCTAAGGCTTCGCCAAACCACATCAACGAAACAGCACCTACTACTAATACAGAGACAGAAGCCAGCTCCTTCGAACGCGCAACTTGGCCTTTTTCCTTGGCCTGCTGCAACCTTCGGGGGGTGGCTTCTTCGGTCCTTTCTTGGCCGTCGGATTCTGCCAAATCAGCCTCCTAACAGTTCAAGCGAATGAGACGACAGATCTGCTCTTCCGTCTCTTGCCAGTAGATTTCGTAATGAGTGTACAGGCCGCTGAGTATGTACCAACACAGCAGCAGACCGACGAGGAGCGCAAACGAGAAGCCGAGCGAAAAGATGTTGAGCTGCGGCGCAGCACGGGTCATCACCCCAAACGAGAGGTTCACGGTTAATAGCGCAATAATGCCGGAAAGCGATACCGCGAGTGACGCTTTAAACATAATGCCAAGCCACAAGGCTAATTCACGATAATCGACCGTAGTGAGTGAACCGCTGCCAATCGGCAAGCTTTTAAAGCTGAACACCACCAGTTGGATCATTTTTAAATGGCCATCACTGGAGAGGAAAAACAGCGTGGCCAACAGCATAAACATCTGACCCAATAACGGGGTATTTTGTCCATTGGCAGGGTCAACCATGGAAGCAAAACCCAAGCTCGACTGCATACCGAGGATTTGACCAAGCATGACAAAGATTTGCACCAAAAACTGAGTCACCATACCCATCGCCATGCCAATCACAATCTGTTCAAAGGTGATCATGAATCCTTGCAGTGAGAGCAAGGCAATATCGGAAGGCACCGCAGGAATCGCCGGCATCACCGCAAAGGTCAGGGCCAACCCCAAATAAAGACGCACACGCGCAGGCACAAAGCGCGCACCAGTAACCGTCATCACCATCAACATGGCCGCAATACGCGTGTACGGCCAAAAATAATTAGCGATGAAATCGAGGACGACACTGGCTGGATACTCCATAAGTGCTCCTAGTACAGAACCTGCGGCAAGCGCTCAATCATGCTGTAGAAAAAGTCCATCAGCATTTGCGTCATCCAATGCCCAAAGAACATCAACGCTAATAAAGTGATGATCAAACGCGGCAAAAAGCTCAGCGTCTGTTCGTTAATCGAAGTGGCCGCCTGAAAAATGGCGACCACAAGACCAATCAGCAAGCTGGGGATGATGATGGCACACACCATGATCAACACCAGCCAGAGTGAATCTTTGAACAGTTCGACAAATATCTCTGGTGTCATGTGGCTCCCCCGCTACAAGGCAAAACTGCCCGCCAAGGTCGACAGGATCAAGTTCCAGCCATCCACCAACACGAACAACATCAATTTAAAAGGTAAGGAAACAATCATTGGCGAGAGCATCATCATACCCATCGCCATCAGCACTGAAGCCACCACCAAGTCGATAATCAAAAACGGCAAAAACAGCATAAAACCAATCTGGAACGCGGTTTTCAGTTCCGAGGTGATAAAAGCAGGAATAAGTACCGCCATGGAGACTTGCTCCGGTGCGGTGACTTGGGCACCCGACATTTCAACGAAGGTTTCCAGGTCTTTGACTCGGGTCTGCTTGAGCATGAAGGCCTTCATTGGCTCTTGTGCTAAATCGAACGCTTGCCGTGCAGAGATCTGCTCATTGAGATAAGGCTGCACCGCTTGCTCATTAATCTGGTTAAACACCGGAGCCATAATAAAAAACGTTAAAAACAGCGCAATACCAATAATCACTTGGTTGGAAGGCGTTTGTTGCAAACCCATGGCTTGCCGCAAGATCGACATCACCACCACGATACGGGTGAATGAAGTCATCAAAATCACCATGGCAGGCAGGAAGCCCAACATGGTCATCAGTGCAAGAATTTGTAGGTTTATCGAGTAATCTTCACTGCCATCCGGATTGGTGGTCATGGTGAACGCAGGAATGCCACTTCCCCCGCTGCTACTGCCCAAAGCGATGGTTTTGGCGTTACCTTGTTCTTTTTCAAGCGCCGTGACAGTAACGGAAGATGCCCCCGCCGCAGTCGATGGAATTCCGGTATTGAGCGGTTCTTCAGCAAAAGCGAGTGAAGCAAAACCTAGCATGCCGGAGAGCAGCCAAGTGAGTAACCCAGTTGTCAACCAAGAGGTCAAATTAAGTCTTTGAGTCCGTTTCATTTTTTTTCAGTAGCTGCATCAACTGGTTAGAAAAAGGGGTTGCAGGCAGCTCCTCCTGTGTGAGTGGATTATCGAGTTTGGCCAGCAATTGAATCGACTGAGTGGTCACCCCAATCAAATACTGCTCTTCGCCCACTTGGATGATCATCACCCGTTCTCGGGTACCGACGGGCAACTGTTTGACAATACTCAGCCCTTTTTGCTGGCCGAAGGCTGGAACACGCATTCGCTTGAGTAGCCAAGCCAGTAAAAGGATCAGGGCAATAACGAACAAAAGCGACCCGAAAGTGGTCGCCAAATCCAGTTGGCTGCTTGTCGCAGCCAACCCAGGAACAGGGAGAAGAATCAGAGCCGCCAATTTTTGCATTGGCTATCTCAGTTTCTTGATACGTTCAGTCTGGCTGATGACGTCGGTCAGACGGATACCGAACTTATCGTTCACCACCACCACTTCACCATGCGCAATCAGCGTGCCGTTAACCATCACATCCAATGATTCACCGGCAATACGATCCAACTCCACTACCGAACCTTGGTTCAATTGCAACAGGTTACGGATACTGATTTTAGAGCGCCCCACTTCCATTGAAATGGTGACTGGAATATCCATAATGGTATCTAGCTTGCGGCGTTCGTCATCACTGATCGCTGGCGCAGTATTTTTTAACTCTTCGAGTGGGGCGGCCAGAATTTCATCCACATCAATATCTGGCGCACTAGGGTCTTCACCTAGTGCCGCAGCCCACTCTTCAGCTAATCTTTCATCTTCGCTTTTTGCCATCTTCAACTACCTATTGGTTCTGATCTTCATTCGCTGGGTAACAGCAATTTCACCCTAAATCATGTGCAACGGATTACTCGAAATTATCGTCTTCTGCATTTTCAAACTCGGCCATTATGTCTTTACCGAGGAAAGCGAGATCCGTTTTCACCACATCAGGGCGTTTGATTTTTTCGGAGACTTGCACCGCGAGCTTCTCTCCGGAGCGGCCCATTTTAACGCGGTAAGTTGGTAACTCTTCAACAAACATCACCGCGTGTTCTGGCATTTTGATCGGGATAACATCACCGACTTGCAGCTCCATTAAGTCACGTAGCGCAATATCCATTTCCAGCAGGTTAACTCGGAAATTGACGGGAACATCCATGATCTCTTCGCGCAGTGCGGTGCTCCAACGCACGTCGGTTTCCATTTTGTCCGACTGCACACCCGCATCAAGCAATTCACGGATTGGCTCAACCATCGAGTACGGCATGACCATGTGGAAATCGCCACCACCGCCATCCACTTCAACGTGGAAAGAGCTGACCACAATCACTTCGGTCGGGCTGACAATGTTCGCCATACTCGGGTTTACTTCGGAATCGAGGTATTCAAACTCCACCCCCATCACGGGAGACCACGCTTCTTTGTAGTCTGCAAACACGATTTTGAGTAGCAGTTGAATAACGCGTCGTTCAGTCGGAGTAAATTCACGACCTTCAATCCGCGCATGATAGCGCCCATCGCCGCCAAAGAAGTTCTCAACCAAAATAAACACCAAACGCGCTTCCATGGTCACCAACGCGGTGCCTTTTAAAGGACGAAAGCGCACCATGTTCAAACTGGTGGGAACATATAACGTGTTTTGGTATTCACCAAACTTCATCATCTGCACGCCGTTGATTGAGACTTCAGCGGTTTTGCGCAGCATGTTGAAGAGACTGATGCGTAGGTGGCGAGCAAAACGTTCATTGATAAGCTCCAGAGTCGGCATTCGGCCCCGGACGATACGATCTTGGGAAGAAAAATCGAAATTCGTGGCACTGGGGCCCGATTTGGGTAGTTCCTCTTCTTCCTCATCGACACTATCCACCCCATGGAGTAGCGCATCAATTTCGTCTTGGCTTAATAAATCAGTCACATTTCACCTATTGCATCACAAAATCGGTAAACAGCACTTTTTCAATAATGGGTTTGCCCACGGCTTGGTTGAGTGCCGCTTTGATGTCATCAGTGGCTTTATCGCGCAATTCAATACGGCCGTTCGGCGTACGCAGTTGCTCAACAGTCGCTGAAGCAAAGGTCGCCAACAAGGTACTTTCCACTAAAGGGGAGTGGTAACGCGCTAAGTTCTCGTTTTCACTGCCGCGCACCATCAATTGCACTTTGATTTGCACTAAACGGTCTTTTTCATCGCCAGTAACATTAAACACAAACGGCTGGGCAATGTTGACATAGGAAACCGGATCAGCAGGAGTGGCGGCTTGTTCCGTTTTTTGCTCAGCTTGAGCGGCTGCCTCTCCATCACCAGAACCCATCATAAAAAATGCTGCACCACCACCGCCAGCCAGTAATACCACGGCAGCGATAATGATGATCAACAATTTCTTTTTCCCTTTGGGGGCATCTGCAGCTTGTTCTTCTTCGGCCATAATTGCCTCTGTATGTGGTTAATTCTGTATAAGTTTAAGCGTAATAACTGATTCCATCACGCTTTGTTGCCACATTCAAATCAAGTTTGACGTCGGTATCAAGGTTTTCTTCGCTATTGTGCTTTTCGTTGCGTGCTGTTTGACCAAAACCAGACTGTTCTTGACCAGAATAACGCTGCTGTTGTCCTGCACTTTGCTGTTGTACTGAAGTATCACCCAACTGGACACCTTGCTGAGCCAACATTTCACGTAACCTTGGCATGGTTTGTTCTAGCGCATCACGTGCGTGTTGGTTCGCCACGGTGAAATGCACGGTTGCACCATCACCTTGCATGTTCATGCGAATATGCATCCGTCCCATTTCCGGTGGATCAAGTCGAATATCGATGTTTTTCAGATTCTTCGACATCATCACCTGTATACGTTCAGCAAGTTGATCCGCGGCCATCTCTTTGTTCAGATGTAACGGTGTTGCACTATTCTGTACCGCTTGTGACTCTGCTCGATGTAACGCCTGATTTTGCCCCACACCCTGCCCCGCAGCCGCAGCAATTTGCTGAGCCAGTCCCTCATGTCCGGAATCATTCGTTGCACGGCGTTCATCACCGCCAGCCAAGGCTCGCCCACTGAGTGCAGCAAGCATAGCAGAACTGGCTGCCAGTTCAGGATTGACGGTTGAAGCAGGGTTAACCATAGGATTCACCGCTACCGCTTGTGGTGCTAAAGCCGCCATATCAATTGGAGTGGCTGCCGTTGGATTAATGGGTACCGTGGTGGTGGCTGCTTGTTGTGCCGCGAGATGGGCAGGTGTTACCCCCTGAGCAAGGGATTGAACCTGCGGATTCACCGCCTGAGCCTTGGTTTTCCCACCTTCTGCCAACAGCTCTTTTAATTCGGGAGGTAAGGAAGCTAATTCAGCGTCTGTCGGTACTTGAGTCGCCCAAGGAATGGCCACTTTACCACTCTCCACCGTTGACGAATTAAGTGCATCGCCTATTGCTTGAGCTGAGACACTCATCGGGATTTGAGCCGATTGAGCTAAACGGGCAGATTTGCCTTTCATGGCTAACTCATCACTCATAAGAGCCGCTTCGGGCTTAACCAAAGCGGATGCAGGATCAATGTCCATCTCTTGTACTGCTGCCGCAGAGGGATCTCCTTGAGCTACTGTCGCACTGGTGATAGCTCCGCCTAACAAGGCCGCAGCCATTAGTTCATCTTGATTGCTATCCCTTTCATTTGCAGCTTCTGAAGCTTCATCTTGTGAGTTGATAGAGGGTACAGCCGCCTCTGCGCTGAGCTGATGTTGAGACTCAAACGGTAAAGTCGGTTCCAATTCCCCCTTGGTTGCCGCCAAATCAGCCGAGTGCTGATCTAAGGCTTGACCATGCTGAACAGGCAAAGTTTTGCCGTTAGATTTGCTGAGTGCTTGGTTCGCCTCTTGCAAACGACCAAGCAATTGATCGCCATCGCTCATTGCCTGTGCGGTTTTGCGCTGTAATTCATGATTCACCGCCTCATCACTGGCAGGCTCTTGCTTGGCAACCCATTTTGCAATCGAAGCTGGCACTGCGGCTGTCGAGGTTTCATCCGCTTCACTTTCCTGCGCCACCTTGGCGGAGGTGATTTCACCTTTCGCATGTGGTGGCATTTTCTGCTCCGCTTGCAACTCGGCCTCGCTCAGTTCCGCTTCACTCAGTAGGTCGGTGTCGGCAGCACTGGCTAAGACTTGATCCGCTTGCACCACGTCATCAGTTTGCGCTGTTTCAGCGGTGGAAAGTGAGCCATCTTCAGAATCAATTAGCACATCTGCGGCCGTATCCCCTTCTGCATTGGCGGCGGCTGCCTTGACCGAAGTCGTCTCATCCGCCGTCGTCTTACTGCCAAAAATAAGGGCTTGTAACTGAGCAAAAAAGCCACCGGACGATTCGGCTTCTGCCGCTTCTGCGCCGACCGTACCGTTTTTACCTACGGTGGTCACTTTACCCGGTTCAACCGGAGGTGTGAGATTCACATTCATATTCGCTACTCGCACAGTGGAATGGGAGTTCAGGTGCTACCATAGCGGCAACCCCATGCAATTCAACTCATCAGTAACCATGGGCTATTAACCCCGTTTAGAGAAAATCTAGCAAGAAACACGCCAAGTAGCCGTTTTACGTCACTTAGAAGAGGGGGAAAGAAGAAATTTCGCTTAGGTGGTAAAGGGAAGATTAAGAAGAGATGCGACGACGGTTAAACATCAGTGTGGAAAATTCATCCATCTGTTTTTGTTCACGTTTCTCTTGAAGCTGTTGACGCTCTGTCTGCTTTTTCTCAAGCAACCATTGATAGGATTTACGCTTTTGACGCATGCTCATCCAGTGCTGCTCGCAGTTTTCCACTTGCATAAGAAAGTGCTGCTCAGCACTCTTCTGCTTAGCCAGTGTTTCATCAAGCTGAGTCAGGAAACGGTTTAAGTGCCCATATTGGCTGGCAGTTAAACCCGATTTACCTCGCTCCACCAATTGCTGACAATACTCTAAGCGGTACTGTTCAATTTGGCGTAGCTGGTGGTAATAGCCATCCAGTTCACTGCGCGCTTTACTCAGTGCTAACACGGCTTTGTCTTCTCCATCCTGAGCTTGCTCAAGCAGAAAATCTAATGCGTTATCCATTTAAAGCTCCGCAGTTACGAACTGAGCACATGGCGCAGCATATTGACGCACATGTCATAAGGAACACTTTCTTTCATCGCCTGCTGCAAATACTGATCCAACTTAGGTTTGAGAGTAAAGGCTGCATCAATCGCCTTATCGGTTCCCGGTTTATAAGCACCAATCGATACTAGATCTTGGTTCTTACGGCAGACCGAGAGGATCTGTCTTACCGCTTTTGACATGAGTAAATGCTCATCGGTAGTGATCTGCGGCATGACTCGACTCACCGATTTTTCAACGTCGATTGCAGGATAGTGCCCAGCGTCAGCCATTTCCCGTGACAGCACAATGTGACCATCAAGGATTGCACGAGAGGCATCGGCAATCGGATCTTGCAAGTCATCCCCTTCGGTCAATACGGTAAAAAATGCGGTGATAGAACCTTGATGCGGTCCACCGTTACCGGCTCGCTCAACCAGTGCCGGAAGTTTAGCAAATACCGAAGGCGGATAACCTTTGGTGGCTGGAGGTTCGCCAACAGACAGCGCGATTTCCCGCTGTGCCTGTGCAAAACGGGTTAACGAGTCCATCAACAGCAGCACATCTAAACCTTGATCGCGAAAATATTCGGCGATGGTGAGTGCGGTTTGGCAACCTTTTAAACGCATCAACGGTGAAGAGTCAGCTGGGGCGGCAACCACCACTGAACGCTGACGGCCATCCACACCAAGGATCTCTTCGATAAATTCTTTAACTTCGCGTCCCCGTTCACCAATCAATCCAACCACCACGACTTGAGCGGTAGTACCTCGGGTCATCATACCGAGTGTGACCGATTTACCCACACCGGAACCAGCAAACAAACCAATCCGCTGCCCTTTTCCAACCGTCAGTAAGCCGTTAATGGCTTTGAGACCAACATCCAAAGGCTCGCTGATCGGTTTACGGGCAAGTGGGTTAATTGGCGCAGCATTGAACGATGCGCGTTGATCTGTGTAGAGAGGCCCAAGACCATCAAGAGGATTTCCGACCCCGTCAATCACTCGACCGAGCAGCTCCATGCCAACAGGCAAGCCTGATTCAGAAGTTATAGGCGTCACTTTCGCACCGGGAAGAACGCCGATGATCTGTTCGCTAGGCATCAAAAAGAGGTTATCGCCAGAAAAACCCACCACTTCAGCTTCCATCTCACCGGTCATGGTTTCGACTTTACACAAGCTCCCCACAGGCGCTTTGCAGCCAGTAGCTTCTAGCGTAAGGCCAACGACACGCACCAGTTTGCCCGAAGCCATCGGCCTGGTGGTATGCCCTTCCACTTTGTATTGAGCAAGACGATCCGCTAATGCCAACATCCGTTATTCTCCTGAATGGTGACGATTGACGCCGCAAAAACTTTTCAGCACGCTACGGATGCGATCTTCCATTCGATAGCTGACACTGGACTCACCCGCTTCAATCTGCACATCACCACGACTCAAAGCCGGTTCACTGAGCAAAGTCCAGTTGCGCGTTTCAATTTCCTGCTCACCATACGCTTGGCGAATGATCTCAATATCTTCTGGATTAAGTTTGAGGGTGATTGCGTGACCTGCAATCGGCAAAGCTTCGACCGAGGCTTTAACGGTATCAAGGATCACTTGAGGATTGGTTTGTACTTCAACATGCACCACTTCTTTAGTGAGCGTGAGTACCATATCCACCAACTGTTTTTCTACTTGGGCATTCAGCAAATCCAGTGGCTGAGCAAATTGATTAGCGAGTGCCATGAAGGTTTTGACATGCTCTTGGATCAGTGCTTGTCCTTCAGCAACCCCGTCTTGATAACCTTGTGTATGCCCTTCTTGGTGTCCTGCTTGGAAACCTTCCGCTTTGCCTTGCTCCAAACCTTGCTGATAGCCTTCCGCTTGTCCTAGCTCAAAGCCTTCTTGCTGAGCAGCGGAACGGATAAGTGCAATTTCTTCTTCGCTTAATTCGTGTTCGACTTCCGCTTCAGGCTCCTCAAAATTTGGAACCCAACCCGGATCGTAGTTGAAGGCGGTCTGTTTGGCCGCTTTGTGTGTGTCGGCGCCGTAATCCGGCAGCCCCCACCGTTGAGGAGTGACAGACGCATCATCGGCGCCTGGGCGAATAAAACCGCGCTTTCTTTCACCAGACATGGGGTTCCTCAATCATGCAACAAGTGCAGGTAAATCACGTCATCAATGTAAAGCGGATCTGCTCGCGCAGATCCATATCGATTACAAGAATTCGTCAGCACCACCGCCTAGCATGATTTCACCGTTATCAGCCATGCGGCGGGCAATCGCCAAAATTTCTTTCTGTGCGGTTTCCACATCGGAAACTTTGATCGGTGCCATCGCCTCGAGATCATCTTTCATCATCTCAGCAGCACGCTTCGACATGTTCTTGAAGATCTTCTCGCGCAGTGCTTCGTCTGCCCCTTTGAGGGCTTTTTGCAATACATCTTGCGGAACATCACGCAGCAATTTTTGAATCCCTTGATCGTCGACTTCGACCAAGTTCTCGAATACAAACATCAGATCTTGGATCTGAGTCGCCAAATCTTCGTCGTGTTCGCGCATCTGTTCCATCAACACGCTTTCGATGTTGTTGTCCAAATAGTTCATGATATCCGCCGCTGCTTTCAGGCCGCCAATCTTGGCAGCTTGTGCTCCAGCTTGACCCGCGAACTGCTTCTCCATAATTTCGTTCAACTCAGCCAATGCAGAAGGCTGCACTTCTTCCAAGTTGGCAATACGCATCAGCAGATCTAAACGGTCACGCTCAGCAAACTGCGCCAAGATTTCGGCCGATTGGTCTGGTTCGAGGTACGACAGTACGATGGTTTGGATCTGCGGGTGTTCATTAACAATAATGCTCGCCACCTGACGAGGATCCATCCATTTCAGAGAATCCAGACCTTTAGAGCCTGTGCCTAATAGAATTTGATCCACCAAGTTATTGGCTTTATCGGCACCCAATGCGGCCACCAAGGCATTGCGCAGGAAGTCTTCACTGCCCATACCGATGTTGGTGTATTTCTGAATATCTTCCAAAAAGGCGCGATGCACCGCTGACACTTTGGTTTGACTTAAATCTTTGGCACGCGCCATTGCGCTACCCACACGTTGTACCTGCTTAGGCTCAAGGTGGCGAATGATGCCTGCGGCGTCTTCTTCATTTAAACTCAGCAACAGAATTGCGGCTTTTTCTTCACCGGGAATTTCACTGACATCAACGGTTGACTCAACCACTTCTCCACCATTTTGATCATCTTTAGCCATTTTGCATCCAGTTCTTCACCACTTGAGCCGCGAGTTCCGGCTCGTTTGCCACCAAAGCACGTACTGCTTTTAGCACGTCTTCGTCCTTGTGCAGGTTAGGCAAGTCAATGCCTGAACCAAATTCGAACAGTTCACCACTGTCAATTTCGCTGCCAATTAAGCTGGTTTCACCATCCGCCCCGATAGGCATACCATCTGGGCCATACATTTGATCATCCGAATCTGCCGCTGGGTTGATAAGTTTTTTCATTGCAGGGCGGACCAATACCAGTACCACAATGATGATCACAAGCGCACTGGCTAGCCAACGAACCCAGTCGTTGAAGTTTGGATTTTCCCAAATAGGAATATCGGCAATCTGCTCAGCTTCAGGCTCAGCAAACTGCATGCTCAGCACATTCAACAGATCGCCACGATTTTCACTATAGCCTACTGTGCCAATCAGGATCTGCCGAATCGAATTCAGGTCGGCTTCGCTCAGTGGGGTATACGTAATTTCCCCCGTATCGGGATTTACGTTAGAACGACTTTTTACAGCCACTGCAACGGTTTGACGGTTAACAACTCCAGACTGTTTACGTTCGTGACTAATGGTGGTGTCGAGCTCAAAGTTACGCGTGGCTTCTTTGTGCACTGAACCTTGCCCCATCACTGACCCATCTTTCATCTGAGCCACATCTTGTGGGATCGATGCATCAGCTGGAGGTTGGTTACTCAGCGCTCCGGGTACGCCAGCAACAACATTGCCGTTGTTGTAATCTTCTAATGTGTACTCACTGCGTGTTGCCGGTGTATTCGGGTCAAACACTTTACGCGTTTGTTCCACAGCACTGAAATCAAGTTCAATATCCACTTGAGCGGTATAGTTACCCAGACCAAGGATCGGGATCAGAACGGAATCGATTTTGTCACGCAGCACATCTTCTTGCTGTTTTTCCAGCTCTTGCTCTTTACGACGAGCTGCTGATACCGGATCTTGTGAGCCGGAACTGAGCAAGCGACCATGCTGATCGGTCACGGTGACTCGACTTGGTTTCATCCCGGGAACCGCGCTCGCCACCATATCGACCACTGCATCAATTTCTTCTTGTTTCAGATTGGCACCGGTGCGCAGACTTAAGAAAACAGAAGCGGAAGCCTCTTGGTTTTGGCGAACAAACACACTTTGCTTGGGTAAAGCGAGCAACACGCGCGCCTTGTTGATTTGACGCATCTCTTCAATGGCTTTCGCCAATTGGCGTTCACGGCTCAGTTTCAAGCGCTCTTGTTCCAAACGCTGTGAAACCCCAAAGCCCATGTCTTGCATCAAAATTTCGTCGCCCGCTTGACGCTCTTGGTTTAAACCTGCGCGCACCATAGACAACTTGAGGCTGTTGTAATCACTGACTGGCACCAAAATGGTGTTGCCATCGAGTTTATATTGCTGTTTTTGTTGGTCGAGGTAATCCAGTACTGGGATCAGTTCTTCGGTTTCGTAAGCGCCGAGTGGACGCATGTCCGGCTCACGAACCCAAAAGAACAGCATGACGATAAGGGCAACGCAGATCGAAATGGAGAGTACGAGCACCACTTGGCGCAATAAATCGAGATCACCAACGGTAAAGTCCATCTTGCTACTTTTTTCGTTGATGTCAGGGTTTTGCGTATCGTGGTCAAGATCCGAGCTTGCCATTAAAGCATGCTCACCACTGCTGTTGCTCAACGCAAGATCGGTTGTTTGTTTATCATCAGCCACAGTTTGCTACCCAAGTTATACTGGCATGTTCATCAGCTCTTTGTACGCTTCGACTAATTTGTTACGTACTTGAATGGTGGCTTCAAAAGCCACTGTCGACTTGTTACGAGCGATCATTACATCAGAAAGCGAGATACCTTCATCACCACGATCAAAGCGCATTTGCATATCGCTTGAGGTTTTTTGTAGGCCGTTCACGTTATTGATCGCGTTATTCAGCATTGCGCCAAAGTCTGCGCCAACTTTCTGACCTGTGGATGTCGGTTGAGCGTTCATTGCCTCAAACATCATCGCTTGCATTTCGCTATTTAAACCGTCAAGTCTCATTGCTACCTCTGATGCCAAATCTTTGACTCAAAAATTCTGTTCCTAACTCTAAAGAGCAATTTATATGCCATGCCCTCAACCGGGAATATCAATTCCCGCATCACGCATTTTAGCGAGTTTATAACGCAAGGTTCTTGGACTAATACCCAGTTTTTCTGCCATCTCTTTACGGCGTCCCTGACATTCGGCCAGCGTATCGAGAATAATGGCAAACTCTTGATCACGTAGTTCACCACCTAATCCAGAACCAGATGCTGATGCCGTTTGCGCGCCTACACCTTGTGCTAGCGATTTAAAGACTTCAGGCTCAGCAACAGGTTTAATCTGTGGGGCAACCACTGAATCACCAGCCACGACTTGTTGCAAGCTGCTCGCATCGTGCCAGTCCACCCCTTCGAGCAGGATGTGCTCACTCTGGATATGGCCGTTTTCACTCAAAATCAGCGCGCGCTGCACCACGTTATCCAACTCGCGCACGTTGCCCGGCCATGGGTAATTCAGAAGTTTAGCCACCGCATTTGGCTCAATGCTCGGTACTGGCAAGCCCAATTTTTTGCAATGACGTTCAATGAGGTGATTCGCCAAAGGCTCAATATCATCTCTACGCTCACACAATGCAGGCCAAGTTAATGGGAACACGTTGAGGCGATAGTATAAGTCTTCACGGAAATTGCCCGCTTGCACGTACTGTTTCAAATCACGGTTGCTGGTCGCGAGCACACGAACATCGAGCTTGATACTTTTACGGCTCCCCAAACGCTCCACTTCACGTTCTTGCAACACCCGCAGTAACTTAGCTTGCAGGTTCAGATCCATCTCGCTGATCTCATCGAGCAAAATGGTACCACCTTGCGCCTGTTCAAACTTACCGGGACACGCTTGCACAGCACCAGTAAACGCGCCTTTTTCATAACCAAACAGCGTCGCTTCGAGCATGTTGTCAGGAATCGCCGCACAGTTAATCGCGATAAATGGGCCGTCTTTACGGGGGGAAGCGTTGTGAATGTAGCGTGACATCACTTCTTTACCGGAACCACTGGGGCCTAAGATCATCACGTTGGCATCGGTTTTCGCGACTTTGTCAGCCAATGCGAGCAGCTTAAGGCTTTTGGCATCCGCCACCACCGCATCACCATTGTCATCCGATTTAACTGGCGCATAACGGCTGACCATATTCAACAGAACTTCAGGTGCAAAAGGCTTTGCCATGTAATCAATGGCACCATCTTTCATTGCAGATACGGCATCCTGAATATTGGCATAAGCGGTCATCAACAAGACAGGCAGGTTTGGCCAATGTTGCTTAATACTGCGCAACAGAGCCAAGCCACCCATGCCCGCCATTTGCACATCGGAAACCACAATATCCACGCTGTTAGCTTTGAGTTTGAGTAAAGCGTCTTCCGCGCAATCGGCTTCCAGCCACTCATAACCCGCTAAAGCCAAGGTGTCGATCAATGCTTCGCGAAGACCTTCGTCATCTTCTACGATTAAGACTTTGCTTTGAGCCATCTTCACTCTCCCGTTTCTGAGTTTGAGCTATCTGCCTGACGTTCCAGAGGAATGCACATGGTAAAACAAGCACCTTCCCCCTCTTGGGATATCAGTTCTAACCGCCCACCATGGGCGCGACATACCATTTGTACCACCGCCAAACCAAGACCTGTACCTTGTGAGCGAGTGGTGAAAAAGGGTTCCATAATTTTGTGCTGTAATGCCTCTGGCACTCCAGGGCCGTTATCTTGCACAGAAATTTTGAGTTCGCCATTGACCGGGCGGAAAAACACATCAATTTGTGAGCCTTTGCCAGCAATTTGTACCGCATTCATCACTAAGTTACTGAGCGCAGAGGCTAAAGCATTGGCGTTGCCCAATAGCATTGTTTCTTCACTTTCGACTTCTTGCCCATAATCGATCTGGTTATTTTTCAGTGCAGTTTCGACCATAGGCATAAATTCAGAGGCTAGCTCACCAATCGAAAAAGGCATAACCACTTTATTATCGCCCCCTTTGGCAAAGAGCAGCATATCGTTGACCTGTTTTTCTAGGTCGTGCAATCGGTCAACCAGTTTACTTTGGAAACGATCTCGCGTTGCAGGAGGCAGATTGGGGGCTGCGAGGTTTGCGGCATACAACATGGCACTGGAAAGCGGTGTGCGCACTTGGTGAGCCAGCGATGCGACCATACGCCCTAGCGAGGAGAGTCGTTGCAAATCACTGATCCGCGACTGCAATAGGCGTGTCTCGGTTAAATCTGTAATGAGGATGAGTTGCCCTGTGGCGGAGGCCGAAATCGCTAACCGAACTTTACGCCCATTACGCAGAGAGATTTCGTGACCATCATCTTCACGGGGAGCAAAAGCAATTTGAATGACGCTGTACCATTTCTCACCAACTAAAGGAACATCCAGCAAACGCTGCGCCTCAGGGTTGGCTTCACGGACTATACCTTGAGTATCAAGCAAAATGACGCCAGCAGGCATCACATCCAGCACTTGTTTATAGCGCTCAACTTGATCTTCTAACGAATCCAAATGGGAATGCTGCTCTTGCACTGCGCTCATCGTCCACTCTCTGTATTTAAATGCAACAATGGCCTGACACGCAAGAGTCATGCCAAGCCATTATCATTCAAAATCAACAAGTTAAATCATGCCAATATATTGACTATGGTCTTCCTTAGCGTTGCATATTGTATTTGCGCATTTTTTCAACCAAGGTGGTACGACGCATACCGAGCATATCTGCCGCTCTAGCGACCACACCACCTTGCGCTTCCAACGCTTGATTGATCAAATTCACTTCAAGATCAGCCAGTAACTCTTTCAGATTCACCCCTTCCGGCGGCAAAGCTTGTGGCGCATCAATATCGGTAAACTCATGTGGCTCTTCAAAATCAAAGTCTTCCGAGAAAATCCCTTCCAGTACATCACGCTCTTGTTCTTCAACCGAGCTAAAACGGCTAGGTTCAGGCTGAAATTCCGGAATATCACTGTAACGATATTTGGTCGGCAAATGATTCACATCAACCAAACTGTTTGGATACAAGATGACCATACGCTCAACTAAGTTAGCGAGTTCACGCACGTTACCCGGCCAATCATGCTCCATCATGGAGTTGATTGAACGAGGCGTGAAGCAGATAGGTTGTGCACCTTCTGCTTCCATACGAGTCATCAACTCTTGCAGCAATAGCGGAATATCTTCCTTGCGATCACGCAACGCAGGCATTTCGATCGGGAATACGTTCAAACGATAGTAGAGATCTTCACGGAATTTTTGTTCCTCGATCATCTCTTCTAAGTTACGGTGGGTTGCCGCAATCACACGCACGTTCGCCTTGATGGTGCTATTGCCCCCAACACGTTCAAAGCAACGCTCTTGCAGTACACGCAGCAATTTAACTTGCATACTCATCGGCATATCACCGATTTCATCTAAAAACAGTGTGCCACCATCAGCCAATTCAAAACGACCTTTACGTGAAGTTATTGCTCCCGTAAACGCCCCTTTCTCGTGACCAAATAGTTCGCTTTCCAGCAGTTCTGCCGGAATGGCTCCGCAGTTAATAGGAACAAAAGGGCCATTACGACGCCCTGAATGGTAATGAATATTGCGCGCAACAACTTCTTTTCCTGTACCTGATTCCCCTAGAATCAGCACATTCGCTTCCGTAGTGGAAACCTGTTCGATCAAATGACGAACTTCTTGCACGCCCATGCTCTGCCCAACAAGGCTGCGAAATAATGTATTTTTGCGTGCCGTAGCGAGGACTTGAAAACCTTTGCGCCCAAGAAACTCTTTACAGTGACGTAATGCATCACTCAATTGTGGGTAATTCAGCGGAAAGTCTAATTCCCCCACATAATTGGGAAATTCTTCTAAGGAATATGGCTGTTTATTTGCCATCAATAGCGGAATATGGTTTGCCTTGGTCAAAGATTGAATTAATTCTTTAGAAAGCGTTTGACCACACAATGAACCTAAAATGCATCCCGCCCACACTGCAGACCAATTGACTTGGGCAATCTGAGTAGACTCAATGACCTCACACTGCTCTCCTACAAATTCTAAAATGACACTAAGGTTGTGCCGGATAGCGGCATCGTCCTCAATCACAAGTAGTTTCGCTAAACTTTGCATAGGTGAGATTATTTGCCTTTATTATAAGAAGTTGTGGTTGCACCTTTTGAAGATCATTCTCAGGTGATTGATTTTTTATATATAACCTGAATAAACGATAGACAATTTGTGGAAATCAGCAACAAAAAAAGCCACTTGGCTAGTTAGTGGCTTCTATTCTATTTAAATCAGCAAATAAGGCAACCAAGCATTTGCTGGGTGTGATATCCGTTAAGAGTTTCCCTGACGGAAATCAAATACCGACTTCGGCTGCCGTTAAGTTGTGAAATTCAGGAGGGATCTGATCCCAAGCCGATTTTATTTCACGGATTATCTCGATCACGTCATCCAGCATTTGCGGATCATTTTTATGGTTGGCTTGAGTAATTTGGTTAACCATAAAGTCATACAGTTGATCAAGATTTTTGGCAATATCACCACCATCGTCCATCGACAAGCAACTGCGCAGGCTGATGATGATGTCTAATGCCTTACCCAAACGCTCACCTTTCACAGGGATATTGCCTTGCTGCATCGCCGCTTTACCTTGAATCAAGCGCTCGATCGCTCCGGCCATTAACATCTGGACGATTTTATGCGGTGAGGCCGCACTTAGCTGGCTATCCACTGATACTTTTTTGTACGCCTGTAAAGAACCACGCATAGTCTTCCTCTTATAAAAACTTTTTGTATTGTTGAACCGATTTATTTCCGTGGCGATATTTATAAAGTGTTTGGCCTATCGCCGCCGTTTTTAACTGCATCTGTTCAACAAGTTGTTGAGTATTACTGATTGCCTTGAGCCATAAATCGGACTGCGCCAATTCAGGGTGCTCAGCTAAATAACCTAACAAGCTATGCAATAGCTGTTCCCTGTTATCGACCAACTGCAAAATATCTTCAGCATGAATATCGTCTTCCGCAAGAAGAGATGCAATTTGTTGATCGAGATCACTCAATCGTTGCAGTTCTGCTTCCACATTAACCACCTAATGCGTTCATCATGCCAGCAAGTTGAGATTGCATTTTGCTGGTGGCATCTTGCATAGCACTGAATTTCGAGTGAGTGCGTTTCTCTAAGCTATCCATGCGGCGATCCAACGCACGTTGGTCATCATCCAGTCGATAAGTCTGCTCATTCAAGCTCTTTTCACGTGTCCGAATAGAGCCGGTTACTCCAGTCATATTCGAAATCGCATCTTCAACGCGTTTGGCAAAACCTTGATTACCGCCAAAAAAATCACCCAACTTGGTGAAGTTGCTATTTAATTGGCGATTGAGCATATCATAGTTGATTTCGAGCGTCCCTTGTCGGGTAGTGGTGATACCAAACTCGGTAAGCGATTTTAAATTGTCTGGTGCTTGTTCAATACTCGATGAAAAGACGGTTTTTAAACGTGAATCAGCACTTCGAACTATGCTGTCTCCCGCCAGAGGCCCAGCTTGTCCTGTACGGGGATCAACCCCTGCCAATTCTTTGCTGGTTTGGAAAAACTGGTTATAGGCGGCGACAAACTGCTCAATGTCGGTACGTACCCGATCGCGATCATACTCGATACCGATTTCGGCTGGAGTTTGGTTGCGCTCCGTTTTTCCCTTTAAGGTAAGATTGACCCCTTCAATCGCATTTTCGATGATGTTGTTGTTACTGGATAAGGTGGCTACCCCATCCAACACAACCATAGAATCTTGCGCCGATTGCACTTCGGTCATACCGCCATAGCCATCAAACGCACTCTGTGCAGCATTCAAGGCGGCTTGTGCTTTTTCTACTTGTTCAATGTAGGCGCGCTCTTCGGGGCTGAGTCTAGCGCGCGCTTGTGCTTTGGCTTCTTCCGGCGTCATTTTTCCGCTGCGAATCGCCGCTTCAATATCTGCCTTTTCTTGAGCCAGTTTTTGTTCTAGTTTTTGCTGTGCTTCTTTAGGCGTCACGTAAGAGTCAAGCAATGTGCCAGATGCCGTATTGCTCCAACCGGGCACATCAGACGCTTTCTCGCTGCCTTTCGCATCAAGCTCTTCCTCTGGTTCCCAGTAGGAATCAAGTAAGGTGCCTGAAGCGGTTTCACTCCAGCCGGGAATTCTGTCTTCTGGTTTAAGGTATTTTTTGGCTTCACTTGCTGCACTCGCAGCGGCTTTGACTGCGCTATCAGTGAGTTCACCAGCATTACTGGCTTCTCCCGCTGCACCTTGCGCGTGTTGGGCGGCATTACGAATCTCTTGCGCTACTTCTTGATCAACTACGCGTGCCGCATCACCAATTTTTTCGGCGACTTTTGCCGCGACTTTCTGTTGCTCAGGCGTCAGAGGGGTAATTAATTGCTGTGCTTGGGCGCGTGCTTTTTCTAAATCACGTACCCGTTGTTCTAATGTTTTGTATTCAAGCTGTTTGAGTGGATTGCCAGGCTCCGCTTGAGCCGACATTTTTACACTGTTGTCTTTGCCCGATACGTTGGAGGCGACAATCAGCCGTGGCCCTTCAACATCGTTAATGATGGAAGCACGCACGCCTGGGTTGGATTTTTCACCATTGATCCCACGAACGATATCGACCAGTTTGGAGTTGGCTTGTACATCCAGAGTAAAATTCTTATCGCCTAATGAAATTTGCAGCTTGCCCGGGCCAAACTTTGCCTCTTTATCTAATACTTCAGAGGCAATTTTATGACTTTGAGCAAGCTGCAACACATCGACGGAATAGTTGCCAGCGATCGCTTCCGTGGTGGCAGTCGCGGAGACGACCTTTTCATCACTGGTGTCGACTTTGCGTACTGCAAAAGCCTTCTCCTGACGAAACTGGGTCATCAGATTTTTCATCGTATCCAGCGACTCTCTGAGCCGACCATAGGCACTGATACTGGTGTCAATGTTGGTGCGCTCATTGTCAATGCGTTGCTGCTTAGGTACGCGCTCCGCACTAACAATTTTGCTGACCATGCCATTGATGTCAAAGCCAGTATTCATCCCCATCGGGCCTAAACTCATTCAATCACCTCAAAAACCGTGTTACACCTTTGCCATGAGTAAACCGGATCGATGATCCTGTTCACGAGCAAGGCGACGCAATACCTCAAGCATTTCTTCCTCGGGGATTTGACGAATGATATCACCCGTCGAGGCTTCATAAATGGTAACCACCTCACGCCCGGATTCTTGATCCAATCTGAAAGACAGGCCTTTGTTGATGGATTTCACGAACTCGTTCATTTGATCCACCATTTTGGCAAGCTGCTCCTCGTTGAGGCGTTGGCGCTGTCTAGCTTGCTCCATTGCCGTATCAACCGATTCTTGCTGCTTTGCCCTGGCCTGCTCAGAAAAGTGTTCAGATAATTTATCTGCACGCGAAACCGAGCGGCTGTTATCCCCTGAAAGCGAAACGCTTTTTGCATTATCGTTTTCTGAAGCAATTTTAATGCCACTTTGCGAGCCGTAAGGCTGGATGTTCGATGCGTAGGATGGTATTTCCATAACAATCTCCCTCCACCTTATAAGTAACATTTACTGCATGTTACTTACTAGCTCGTGTGAGCTCAAAGGGTTACCCCAATAAGCTCAGAGCTGCAGATGGTGACTGCTTCGCTTGCGCCAGCACCGAGGTACTTGCTTGTTGCAATATCTGCGCTTTCGTCATCGCCGTGGTTTCACGAGCATAATCGGTATCACGGATACGGCTACGAGAGGCGTTCACGTTCTCGTTAACGTTATCCAAGTTACTGATCGCGTGACCAAAACGGTTCTGGAATGCACCCAATGAAGCACGTTGGCTATCCACTGCTTTCAATGCACCATCCAGTACTGAAACGGCTTCTTGTGAACCCGCTACAGTGGAAACATCGATATTCGCCACAGTCACATCGCGACCTGCATCGAAACCAATTTCACCGCCGAGTCCACCGCCAATCGTCACATCACCATTCACTTTTTGCGATGAAGCAAACAGTTGCATTTTGCCGTCTTCACCCACTGAGGCTTTAACGTCATCGGTCTGACCGTTGATATAGGTCGCAAGCTCTTCTAAGTCGTCACCTTGTTTGGCATTAATGGTCACTTCACGTGCTTCACCCTGTTTATCAGTGTAGTTCAGGGTAAGGTCTGTTGCAGCGCCTACACGCCAGTCTGCCGCTTTCCCCTCTTGAGCGCGATAGCTTTTACCGCCCATCGCTTGGGTATCCGAGCGCATACTGCCCATGCTGAGCATGACAGCTTCTCCCGAATCAGCACCAATCTGGAACGATTTATGACCAAATGAACCGTTAAGCAGCTTGTTACCACCAAATGAGGTAGTTTCTGCAATACGATTCAGCTCATCATTGAGGGCGGACACTTCTTCTTGAATCGCTCGGCGTTCAGAAGAGGAGTTCGAACCGTTGGAGGATTGCAACGAAAGATCGCGCATCCGTTGTAAGATGTTGGTCGTTTCGTTCATCGCCCCTTCCGCAGTTTGGGCGATAGAAATACCATCGTTGGCGTTTTTCACCGCCATATCCAAACCACGACTTTGCGATGTTAAACGGTTAGAAATTTGCAGACCTGCGGCATCGTCTCGGGCACTGTTGATTTTGTAGCCGGACGACAAACGCTCCATTGATTTCTGCATACCATCAGCAGCGCCATTCAAATAGCGCTGTGCGGTCATGGCAGACACATTCGTGTTTACATTAATTGCCATATTGATCTCCTTAGGCGGATAAGTTGGTAAACCTCGGTGTCTCTCACCTCACCTCGGTTTACCTCATTTCTCTCGTATCCTGTAACGGCGAGAAATACATATCCTTTAGAGAAATTTCAGGCTTTTTTTAAAAAAAAGAAAATCCCCTTCACTTTCGTGAAGTTAGACACTAATTAATGAAACTGGATGCAAATAAAAAATCCAGCCGAAGCTGGATTTTTTTATGGTGTGGGGATTAACCCAGCAGGCTAAGTGCCGCGTTTGGCGCTTGTTTCGCCTGAGCCAAGATTGAACTTGACGCTTGAGACAGGATTTGCGATTTGGTAAGAGCGGTTGTCTCTTTCGCGAAATCGGTGTCTTTGATTCGGCTCTTAGAGGCATTAACGTTTTCGTTAATGTTATCCAAGTTGCTGATTGCATGGTTGAAGCGGTTTTGGAACGCACCCAGTTCAGCACGGTGACTATCTACGTATTTCAGTGCAGAGTCGATAACCGCAACCGATTGTTGCGCGCCACCTACTGAGGTTACATCCATAGTATCAACGGTTTCAGCTTTGCCAGCTTGCATGTTCAATGCACCCGCCAGACCACCAGAGAAGGCTACATCACCAGTTACTTTGTTGTTACCAGCAAAGATTTGTAGCTGACCTTTCTCGTTGACAGACGCTTTCACCATGTCGGTTTGACCGTTGATGTAAGTCGCCACTTCTTCGATATCATCGCCTTCTTTAGCATTAACAGTGATGGTTTGATCGTTGCCATCAATATCTTTCAGCGTGAAAGTGATGTCGTTTGCGCCCGCTTGTACTTTCCAGTCTTTGTCTTTGCCTTCAGTTGCAACGTAGCTAGTACCACCCATCATGCGGTTATCGCTGCGCATGTCTTTCAGGGTTAGCATTACCGCTTCACCGTTGTCAGCACCGATTTGGAACGACTTCGTTGAGAAAGTACCGTTCAGTAGTTTGTTACCACCGAATGAAGTGGTTTCTGCAATACGGTTCAGTTCATCATTCAGTGCTGTGACCTCTTCTTGGATCGCAACACGCTCAGATTTGGAGTTCGAGCCGTTCGCAGATTGCAGTGACAAGTCACGCATACGTTGCAGAATGTTGGTGGTTTCATTCATCGCACCTTCTGCGGTTTGAGCAATTGAAATACCATCATTCGCGTTGCGTACTGCCACATCCAGACCGCGGCTTTGTACATTCAAGCGGTTAGAAATTTGTAGGCCGGCAGCATCATCTTTAGCGCTATTGATTTTAAAGCCTGAAGATAGACGCTCCATTGAAGTTTGTTGTGCATTGGTTGCACCAGTCAAATAACGTTGAGCTGTCATTGCTGCTACGTTGGTATTTACATTCACTGCCATGGTGATTTCTCCAATTGATTTTCCGATGTATCCGGTTTCCGACGTCTCGGAAAACCAAAGTAGTTCTCTCAAAGTTACCTTTTATAACGGCGCGTTTTTTAAATCCTTTAGGAAAAATTTTCGATTTTTTAAGAAAAAAGTTTGGTTGGCGATAAATTAGGCATCAAACACATAAAATGCACAAAAAGTGCACTTTGGCACTCAAGGTTTTTCTACCACGGACGATAAAGCGAGCTTGATCTTGAGTCAGGCGAACAATGAGTTAGAGACGAAGTCGAGCAGGCAACGTTAATTACGCAGCAAAAACAGCACAAACTTCGGCTGGCGTTTCGCTTGAGCGAGCACAGAAGTGCTGACTTGCTGCAAAATTTGCTGCTTAATCATTTGCGTGGTTTCTTTGGCGTAATCCGCATCTTTAATCCGGCTGTTCGAGGCAGCTAGGTTTTCATGCACGTTATCGAGGTTACTGATCGCGTGTTGGAAACGATTTTGCATCGCCCCTAGCTCTGAGCGATGCCCATCGACATACTTGAGTGCCGTATCAATCACTGAGACGGCGCGTTGCGCTCCGCCAGCACTGCTGATATCAAGATTATCCACCGCTTCATAACCCAATAAGTTCATCTGTAATTCGTTGGCTAAACTGCCACTGAACGATAGGGTTCCGGCAGTCTCTTTACCCGCGATGTAAAGCTGAAGTTGCCCTTTTTCATTCACAGAAGCTGAAACTTTATCAGTTTGGCCATTGATGTAAGTCGCCACTTCTTCAATATCATCGCCTTCTTTCGCTTGGAGCTGAATGTTCTCATTCTCGCCTTGCGCATTGACGTAGTTAATATTGAGTTGTTGCTTACCTTTCGCGACTTGCCACTTTTTATCCGCCATTGCGGAGGCAACGTAGCTAAAGCCGCCCATATCCAAGCTGTCGGATCGCATATTGCGCAGTGAAAGCTGTACCGCCTCACCACTGCTGGCTCCAATCTGGAAACTGGCCTTTTCAAAATGGCCATTGAGCAGTTTTCGCCCAGCAAAAGAGGTGGTTTCAGCAATTCGATTCAATTCATCGTTTAAAGCGGCCATTTCTTCTTGTAATGCGGTTCTTTCAGCGGCGCTGTTCGAGCCGTTGGCCGATTGCAAAGAGAGATCGCGCATACGTTGTAATAGTTGAGTGGTTTCCTGCATCGCCCCTTCTGCGGTCTGCATGATCGAAATGCCATCGTTCGCATTACGCACGGCAATGCTCAGGCCACGCATTTGCGTTTCCAGACGGTTCGATATTTGTAGCCCTGCAGCGTCATCCTTCGCACTGTTAATGCGATTGCCAGAAGAGAGGCGCTCAAGAGATTGATTGAGCATCTCGGAAGCGGAATTGAGATGTCGCTGTGCGACCAGCGCTGACACATTGGTGTTTACCGTCATGGCCATGGCTGCTGCACTCCTCACACTATTGCTTACTTGTTCTTTTATCGGTGCGAGGTGGTTTTTCTTTAATCAAAAAAAACGCTAACCGATCCAGTTAACGTTTTAATCTGCTGTCGGCATTTAATCGCCCAGCGGTTGTCGATCTAAACCGCCACGATACGAGTCGAGAGCCAGTTTTAAGCGACGGAGTTTATCGCGTGAACGGCGTTTGTGGTTGACCGCTAAAGCCATAGACAATACATCCACTAAGGCCAGCATGGCATACCGAGAAGCCGAAGGTTTATAGATAAAGTCGGTTTCTTGGTGCTCAATTGGCAAAGTGAGATCCGCGATTTTTGCTAAAGGTGTCGCCTTCGGGGTAATCGCAATCACTTTCACACCGTATTCTTTGGCAAGCTCTGCACTTTCAATAATGGCGGGTGTGTACCCTGTAGCCGAGAGCATCACAATCACATCATTACCATCGGCGGTTGACGCGATCATGCGTGACATCAAGCCATCGTTATAAGCCACGACAGCATAACCTAAGCGAAATAAGCGGTGCTGCATCTCTTGCGAGGCAATGGTCGAGCCTCCGCCCATGCCAATCGCGATTACTTGCCTTGCCTCATGCAGCCACTCAACAGCAGTCGCGATATCCGCTTCATTGATCAAATTTCGGTTGATATCCAGCGACTGTTTGATCGACTCATAGATACCTTGATAGCCGCTTTGATCGGGTGGCTCAAGAATAAATCGCTGACCAACAGTGAGCGTTTGAGCCAGTTTGATCTTCATATCACGAACATTCTTACAACCGACCGCTTTGGCAAAGCGAGTAATAGTGGCTTCGCTCACTGCGGCGCTTTCTGCCAGTTCAGTGATACTGGCATTCGCAGCGGTTTCAATATCGTCCATGATCAATTTTGCGACTTTTTTTTCCGCATCGCGTAGCGCACTGAATCGCTCGGTGATCCGAGAAATAATATCGACGTCTAAACTCAACCTAGTGTCCTATTTTTTGCTGTAGGGGGGCGGCGATGGCCGGCGTGCCGACCCGAGATGCTCTGCGCCCATTTTTGCCGTGAGTATACCTTAAAGCGAGCGGACTCACGGCGTCCGGTTTAGAAACAAGTCTCAACCCAATGCGTAACTTGATAGTCATCATCACATATTGCGATGGAGCGCCACTTATCAATCGTTAAGCATGGATGCGATGTGGAGAACGCTATGATGTCTCCAACATTGAGTTCATTGTCTGAATCAATCTCAATAAAGGCATGCTGATCCATTACCGCTATGGTCTGCGCATTGCCCACAGAAATAAGCTGCCCATTACGATAAGCCCGTTCAGGTGTGGGTAATCCTGCATCAAACGCCACATCACGCTTACCTAGCCCAACCACCAGTCTGTTGCTTTCTGGTCGAGAAAGAACGTGTGCCCAGACTTCAAGAGAAGATTGGAGATCGCCCCCCAGATCGCATGCCACACCTTGGTTTTTTTCTGCGCGAGCCATCACCTTATTCTGAGCAGCTAAATAGATTCCAGTGTCATGGATTGCATAACAACCGGGACGAATGATCGCCTCCACATCGTCTAGGTTTGAAAAGCATTCAGAAACCACGTCATACCATGCGGATCCTGCCCCGGTCACCATAGGTTTATCGGCAATCAACGCTTCTTGCTTTAAAGCACGGGTTAACGCCAAGGCTTGGTTCAGGAATTGCCGAATCATTTCCTCCGCATTGTCGCCATGAATCACCCCTTCGTAGACTTCAATACCACGTAATATGAGATGGCTCTGTTGTTGAATGAAACGGGCAAGCGATAACACTTGGCTTTGATCACGACAGCCACAGCGACCACCTTCCACACCATATTCGATAAGCAAATTGAGCGGGATCTGGCGCTGAGCAAAATATTCCCCTAGCGCTTTGACGTTGAGTGTTGAATCAACGCAGGTATAAATGTTCACTCCACGCTGCTCAATAAGGTTGGCTACGATGGCCATATTCACTTTACCGACCAGTTGATTGGCAATGATGATCTGCGTCGCTCCGGTACTAGCCGCCACCTCAGCTTGCGCTGCGGTGGCCACCGTAATCCCCCAAGCGCCATGCTCAAGCTGCTGACGAAAGAGACTCGGGATCATGGTCGTTTTGCCGTGTGGACAGAGCTTCACTTGATGCTGCTGCGCAAAACGCTGCATCCAATCTAAATTGTTGTTGAGTTTAGACTGCTGGATTACCGCCGCGGGCAAACTGACCTCTTCATTGATCAGACTGTATTTTGTGGCCACCTCTCGTGAGTTGGCTTGGCATTTTTGCCCAACATCAGGATGGTTAACCCATTCATTATGATAGTTTTTATCACGATAACTTTCTAAAACCATAATAAAAATCCTTCTCTAACATGATTTAACTCTATGATTAATCACAATTGACTCTGTAAAAACTACACTCAAGGTTAGAAAGTATCAAACAACAATAGCGTTTATGTGTGGATTATCACTGATTTTGTAGTGGGGGATTATTAAGATGCATCCATACAAACGAAAAATGAAAAAGGTCACTCATGTTGTTCGATACCCTGATCAAACGTGTAGAAGTTTTCGATGGCAGCGGCGGCCAGCCTTATCACGCTGATATTGCCATTCGCCACGATCGCGTTGAACGAATTGGCCAGTTGGATGACGCACAAGCCAAGCATGTGATTAAGGCAGACGGGTTAGCTATCGCCCCTGGTTTTATTGATGTACATACGCACGATGATACGAATGTGATCCGCTTTCCTGAATGTTTGCCAAAGATTAGCCAAGGGGTCACGACCGTTATAGTGGGTAACTGTGGCATTAGTGCTAGCCCCGTCGTTTTAGCCGGAGATCCGCCCGACCCAATGAACTTATTGGGAAAACGCAGCGATTTTCAATATCCAACCTTCGCGAGCTACGCCAAAGCGGTAATAGATGCACAACCTGCGGTGAATGTCGCGGCCTTAGTCGGCCATACCGCTTTACGTAATAACGTGATGGATAATTTACAGCGCACGGCCACCGATGAAGAAATCGAGAAAATGCGTTTAGCCCTTGCTCAAGCGATGCAAGAGGGAGCACTTGGACTCAGCTCTGGTTTAGCCTACGCCAGTGCCAAGCAAGCCAATGCCGATGAAGTGATGCGTTTGGCACAAATACTGGGCGATCACGGTGGGATTTATACTACCCACATGCGTACTGAGTTCGAAGAAATTCTGTCTGCGATGCAAGAAGCTTTCGAAACTGGTCAGTTTGCCAAAGTCCCCGTGGTGATTTCTCACCTTAAATGTGCCGGTGCTGGCAACTGGGGCAGAACAGTTGAAGTGCTGAACTTGATGGATAAAGTCTCTCTGCATCAAGATGTGGCTTGTGACTGTTATCCTTATTCTGCGAGTTCTTCCACGCTCGACCTCAAACAAGTATCCGATGAGATCGATATTTACATCACTTGGTCAGAAGCTCATCCAGAACATGCAGGCAAGATGCTGAAACAGATTGCCCAAGAAATGGCAATGCCATTAATGGATACCGCAAAAGCACTTCAACCTGCCGGAGCGGTTTACCACTGCATGGATGAGAACGATGTAAAACGAGTGCTTAAGTACAGATTAACCATGATCGGCTCTGATGGCTTACCGAATGATCCTAAGCCGCACCCTCGTTTATGGGGGACGTTCCCCAAGGTGTTGGGGCATTACTGCCGAGAAGAGCAGTTATTTTCTCTGCCAGAAGCCATTCATAAAATGACGGGAATGTCGGCCAAGCGATATAACTTGCAAGGACGAGGGGAAATTAAAATAGGCGCATATGCTGACCTAGTAATATTTAATCCAAAAACAGTTAAAGATACTGCAACCTTTGAAAAACCCATTTCTATGGCTAAGGGTATCGAATATGTTTTTGTGAATGGTGCTTTATCTTATTTCAAAGGTGAAGTGAGTAAAAAAAGAAATGGTACATTTATTTATCGAAAATAAGTTTATCGCAAATAAATGCATCAAAAAATTTAAAATAATAATTTTTAAACACTGGAGAATAATATGTCTATTAAACGTTACGGTGTAGAAGGTGGTACAGGTACCGGTGGTCAACACCTACCTTTTGCAAGAGCCACCGAAGCCGGCGGTTTTCTGTATGTTTCTGGCCAAACACCGATGATCGATGGTGAAGTGGTTGAGGGCGGCATCGTTGAGCAATCACGTCTTGCGATCCAAAACTGTGTCAACATTATGACCGAGGCGGGCTACACCCTTGCAGATGTGGTGCACGTAAAAGTAGTGCTCACCGACTCTCGTTATTTCCAATCGTTCAATAAAGTATTTAAAGAATTCTTTGGCGAACACCCACCGGCGCGTATTTGCATGGTCTGTGATCTCGTTGTGGACGTCAAAGTGGAAGTCGATGTGACTTGCTACCGAGAGGATCGTCGATAAGATTACTTAAATCTACCTAACGTTGAGATAAATCCTGAAGACAAATTATCTGATCTCAACGTTCTTACCCTACAAAATACAAATCAAGCAACAGAGCCAACAAGTTAATTTAAATACATTCTTGGATGGCAGTTAATTAAATTAGCACAAATAATGAATGATGCTCTGGTGCAATAAATAAAAACTGAATATGGATTATTCTAACGAGGTATTCCATGAGTAGCACATTTTTTCTTACAGGTTTTGGTATATATGTCCTTTTTTTAATTTGGCTTGGATGGGTCGTGTCCCGCAACCAAAAATCCGGTGAAGATTTCCTATTGGGCGGCCGCGGTCTGCCATTATTTCTCGTTTTAGGTACCACGGTGGCCACCATGGTCGGTACAGGCTCCAGCATGGGCGCCGTGGGTTTTGGTTATGCCAATGGTTGGGCTGGAGCACTCTATGGTATTGGGGGCGCACTAGGCATTTTACTGTTGGCTCTCTGGTTTGCCCCAGTTCGTAAGCTGAATTTCATGACCATGAGTGAAGAGCTGGCTTATTACGTGGGCGCGCATCGTATTGTGAAGAATGTGGTGGGTTTACTCATCTTCATCGCGTCCATCGGTTGGTTAGGAGCACACATCCTTGGTGGGGGGATGTACCTCGCATGGATT
This sequence comes from Vibrio mimicus, assembly GCF_019048845.1. NCBI lineage: Bacteria > Pseudomonadati > Pseudomonadota > Gammaproteobacteria > Vibrionales > Vibrionaceae > Vibrio > Vibrio mimicus. Next base: position 832,737 of record NZ_CP077426.1, on the reverse strand, counting down.
GCTGATATTGAACTGAGTACCGCGAAAATCATCATTGCTGCAGCGTTCACGATTTATGTTGTCATCGGTGGCTATACCGCCGTGGTATGGACAGACACGATTCAAGCCATCATCCTCTTTGCGGGCTTTATTTTGATGGCGGTGCTTTCGGTGCAGCACATCGGCGGCCTAGACAATCTTTACAGCGCGATGGATCCCGCCGCCACCAGCTTCCTCGCGATCAAAAAACTCGGACTGCTGCCGGCTATCTCACTTTCTGTGGTGATTGGTGTGGGTGTGTTGGCAACGCCCTCTTTCCGTCAACGGATATATTCGGGGAAAGATGTCTCAACGATTCGTCGCTCATTTGTCGGGTCTGGCATCTTGTATCTGTTCTTCTCCATCATCCCTGCAATCATAGGTATGGCTGCGCATGCCATTGATCCTACATTAGAAAACCCTAACTACTCGTTCCCCTACATTGCCGCCACCGTACTGCCTGTTGGTGTAGGGCTTATTGTTTTGATTGCCGGCCTTTCTGCCACTATGTCTAGCGCGAGTTCAGACGCAATTGCAGGGGTATCGATTTTACTGCGTGATGTCTATGTCATGTTCACAGGCCGAGTACCAAACAAAGAGTCCATGTTGAATTACTCTCGTCTTGCGTTGGTCGTCGTGATCGGTTGTGCTTTGCTCTTCGCTCTCACCTCCAATGACATCATCGGCTACATCACTAAGATGATTTCAACCGTCATGTCCGGCATGTTTGTGTGTGGAATGCTCGGTCGCTTCTGGAAACGCTACAATTGGCAAGGTGCACTCGCCACGCTCGTGGGAGCCTCCGCCGCCTCATTCACTGTGATGTTCAACGCTGATTTGACAGCCTTTTGGGGTAACCCTGTCATTCCTTCTTGCCTGTTTGCTTTGACCTTAGGGGTTATCGTAAGCCTTGTAACTCCTGCGAACCAAGTCACCCCTGAGATGGCTAGAGCCATCCTTGATGATGAGCGAGCGCTGATGGAAATGGAGTTATCCGATAACGGCCAGCTAGAAGAAGATCTGTCTTTGCAAAACCGTAAAGTGACACAAAATTCTTGATGATTCGTTCCCAAACACGGTGGCTCGATGAGCCACCTTCTTTGACAAGGTTAGCCTCTTTATGACACCTCCATTTCATATCGCATTCTTTGGTGAATGCATGATCGAACTTAGTGGCCTGCCCCTCAAAAAAGGCTTTGGCGGCGATACACTCAACACCGCACTCTACCTTGCGCGCCTAACGGCTAACCGTCCAATAACGGTGAGTTACGCTACTGGATTGGGTACAGATCCTCTTTCTAAGCAGCTACTTGCCGATTGGCAAGAAGAAGGGATCCACACCACTCTTGTGCAGCAATATAGCGATAAACTGCCAGGACTCTATCTGGTTGAAACCGATCCGCAAGGCGAACGCCGTTTTATGTATTGGCGAGACAGCGCCGCAGCAAAAAGTTATTTCACCGCTACAGCGCCAAGCAAATTAGAGCAAGCCATCCAGCGTGGTGAGATCGATTGTGTGTATCTCAGTGGCATCAGCTTAGCGATCCTCAATGACACGAGTAAACAGCAGCTTATCAACACCCTACGTGATTTTTCACAGAGCGGTGGCACGATTATTTTTGACAATAATTTCAGCCCCCAATTGTGGAGTGCGGATCAAGCTCGCACTTGGTACAGCCAACTACTGCCACTTGTCGATATTGCTCTGATCACAGAAGAGGATGATCTACACATCTGGGGCGATGAAGAAGATAAAGAAAGTGTCGAGCAACGTTGTGCGCGATTTGGCTGTAAAGAGATCGTGATCAAACGTGGCAGCCATCCCTGTAAAGTCATTTGGCAGCAAAATGGTGAGCCACATCAGGCATTTGTCGCCGCGCAACAGGTGACGCATGTCGTTGATACCTGCGCGGCTGGGGACTCCTTTGCCGCAGGCTATTTAGCGGCACGTCTCAGCGGTCAAAGTGCCGAAGCTTCAGCGGCGTTGGGTCACCAACTGGCTTCGATTGTGATCCAATTTTCAGGGGCGATCATTCCTAAAGCAGAAATGGCCCACCTCACTCTTTGCTAATTTTTTACTGGGTATAAAACAATGACAACAGAAATTATCAACAAACTTAAGCGGTTCAAAATTATTCCTGTTATTCAAATCAACCACGTTGAACACGCCATTCCATTGGCTAAGGTGCTGATAGAAAATGGTTTACCTGTCGCTGAAGTGACATTTCGGACTCCAGCGGCGGCAGCATCAATCCAAGCAATGCGTGAAGCTTATCCTGAGATGTGTATCGGGGCTGGAACCGTGCTGAATGCCGAACAAGTGGAGCAAGCCAAAGCCGCGGGTGCTGAGTTTGTCGTTGCTCCGGGCCTAAACCCCAATACCGTTCGCTACTGTCATAACATAGGGATGCCGATTGTACCGGGGATCAACAACCCAAGTCAGGTAGAACAAGCGCTTGAACTCGGCCTGACCTTGTTAAAATTCTTCCCTGCGGAAGCATCGGGCGGTATCGCTATGGTGAAATCCCTGCTCGCACCGTACGTTGATGTTCAGCTGATGCCTACAGGTGGCATTGGCAAAAACAACATCAATGATTATCTCGCACTAGAACGCGTGGTGTGCTGTGGCGGAACTTGGATGGTCGCCCCTCAACTGATTGAGAACGAACAATGGGATGAAATTGGTCGTTTAGTTCGTGAAGCTGTTGAGTTAGTCGCATAACAGCAAGCTGAGTATAAAAATCAAAGGAAAAATCCCATGAAAAGATCAACGCTTGCTTTATTCATTTCCGGATTACTAAGTACAAACCTGATGGCAATGGCTCCCTCCACACCTTTAAACCTCATGCCTTATCCACAAAGCGTGGAATTGGGCGTTGGCACAGTCAATATTGATAAAAACTTCAGCATTTACATCAAAGGATTCGATTCGGATCGGGTGCAATTTAATGCCAAACGTACGATGGATCGCTTGTACCGCCAAACTGGTCTTCCCATGTTGCACTGGCAAGCGAAGTCCGAACAGACGGCGACATTAGTGATTGATATTCGCCAAGGCCCTAAAGAGGAAGTGCAGAATCTGGAAAGCGATGAGTCATACCAACTGACCGTAAGCGATGGGCAAATCCATATCTCATCCCCCCGTCCATATGGTGCATTCCACGCTCTAGAAACCTTTCTGCAACTAGTGCAAACCGATGCCAAGGGATATTCGGTTCCAGTGGTGTCAATTCAAGATGCGCCGCGCTTTAAGTGGCGTGGAGTCTCTTACGACACTGCGCGCCACTTCATCGAACTCGATGTCATTTTGCGCCAACTGGACGCGATGGCATCCGCAAAGATGAACGTGTTTCACTGGCATATTTGGGATGACCAAGGGATCCGCATCCAACTGGATAGCTCCCCTAAGCTTTGGGAAAAAAGTTCGGATGGCGACTACTACACCAAAGAGCAGATTCGCTATGTGGTCAACTATGCTCGCAATCTCGGTATTCGTGTGATCCCTGAAATCTCATTACCTGGTCATGCTTCTGCCGTAGCTCATGCCTATCCGGAACTGATGTCTGGTCTCGGTGAGCAGTCTTACCCTCAGCAACGGGCTTGGGGGGTCTTCGAACCGTTGATGGACCCAACCAATCCAGAGCTGTACACCATGCTTGCCCGTATTTTCGATGAAGTTGTAGAACTCTTCCCTGACGAATATTTCCACATTGGGGGAGACAAGCCGAACTACCAACAATGGAAAGATAATCCGAAGATCCAGCAATTCATTAAAGACAATCACCTCGATGGTGAACGTGGCCTGCAATCTTACCTCAATACCAAGGTTGAGCAGATGCTTGCCGAACGTGGTAAGAAGATGTCCGGCTGGGATGAGATCTGGCATAAGGATCTGCCTAAATCAATTGTTATTCAAAGCTGGCGAGGACACGACAGTATTGGCAGTGCAGCGAAGCAGGGATACCGAGGCGTTTTGTCTACCGGTTACTATCTCGATCAGCCGCAACCGACCAGCTATCACTATCGCAACGACCCCATGCCAACGGGCATTACGGTGGATGATACCCTGCACAGTGGCGAAAAGTTCGAAACTTACAACTGGGTAAAACCGAGAAATAAGGGTGGCCCCCGTCATGGTAATTTAACCATTATCGAAGCCAAAGACGGCACTTTCCGTGCATTTACTGACTACAACGGCAAATCACGCCAAGAAGTCCACATTCTCGACTACCAACCCGGCATTAAATTTCGCGGCCATATGGACAACTTCATGTCTTACACCGAATTCAACTATGAATTTGCTGAGGGTAAGTTGAAAGAGAGCAGCTATCAGCTGATTGGAAATGTTCGATGGCCCACCACCGGTGAGCAGGTAGCAGGAACAGCAATCAAGGGCAGCGTCATTCCCAAGCCGGAGGGTGGCTACCCTGCCGAGCTGCAAGGCGATGAAAAAAATCTGATTTTAGGCGGTGAAATCACCATTTGGGGGGAAAACCTAGACTCACTAACCATAGAGCAACGGTTGTGGCCGCGTAGTTATGCGATTGCAGAACGCTTATGGTCTAGCCAAACGCTGACCGATGAGCGCAGCATGTATCAACGCATGAACGTAATGGATACTTGGTCTGAAATCTCGCTAGGGCTTCGCCATCATGCCAATCAGAGCATCATGTTAAAGCGCTTAGCCAATGGTGCCGATGTTGCCGCATTGCAGACGTTAGCAAAATACATTGAGCCCGCTCAGTATTATGCTCGCCATTGGGAAAAATGGATTTCAACCCCCAACAAAGGCGATCTCTACAACCAGTATGAGCGCTTAAACCGATTTGCCGATGCCTTACCAGTAGAGAGTTTGGCGGTTTACACGATGAATGACTTGGTGACTCAATTCGCCCAAGGTGATACTGATGCATTGGATAAATTGACCATGCACTATCAAGAGGCCGCGTTAGCGGCTCAACAAGCGAAGCCGATTTTCGCCAATAACATCGCATCTATTGAGACGGTAAAAGTGGCGGATGCAACCCTAAAAGTCGCCCAGATCGCCAACATTTTGCTCGAACGGGCAAAACAAGGAAAATCCGTGAAGGCGGCAGAAGCCACTGAATACCAAGCGATTCTTGATGCGCATGCCATCATCTTTGATGAAACCATCATCGCTATCGTCAAGCCGACTCAAAGCTTACTCCACACTTTAGCGAAGTAGTCTTGATACACAGAGCCGCCAGCGCCAACTGGCGGCGTTCATTTGATAAGGTTTAAGGATAAAATTATCGCTATGCAAACCAGTGGACACTTAACATTTTACGTAGGCACTTACACCGATGAACCCAGCCACAGTCGAGGTATTGCGCAGATTCGCCTCAATCCACACACAGGTGAACTCACTAGGCTTGAGGATTTCGCGCCTCTGCGTAATCCATCCTACCTGACGCAATCATCACAAGCCGTCTATAGCTTCTCGGAAGTCGCTCAACAAGAGGGCGCAGAGTTAGTGAGTATCATAGACCAACAGACTCATACCTTGCCTATCGCTGGGGACTATCCATGTCATGTGGCAACCTCTCCGGATGCCAAATACCTTGCCGTGGCGAATTATGGCTCAGGCAATGTTTGTGTTTACACACTCGACCAACAAGGAAAACCCACTCACGTAGTCGCAGACTTAGCGGCCAACTTAGCCGCGAATGAGCAAGATTCAACGCCCGAACGGCCGATCACACCGCATGCTCATCAAGTGTTTTTTCAGAGCACAGAACCTCGATTGGTCACGGTTGATTTAGGCTGCGATGCCATACGTTTCTATCATCACGATGAGCAAGGGTTTAGCCTACAACAAGACTTACCTCTTCCCACGGGTTCAGGGCCAAGACACTTAGTCTTTAATCGTGCGGAAGATACGGCCTATGTGGTGTGTGAACTGAGTGAAACGCTAGTGGTGATCGCCAAAACGGCTGAGGGTTGGCAAGTACAGCACCAAGCCGATCTACTCCCTCAACAGGCAAAAGGTGCGGCTGCAGGCGCAATCAAGCTCTCTGCCGATGAGCGCTTTGTGTATGTCTCATGCCGGCATCAAAATGCCATCAGTTGCTTTGCGATACAGGGGTCTGATATTCAATGGCACAGTATGCAGGAGTGCGGCGGAAGGTTTCCTAGAGACTTTTCTCTCTCGTCTTGTGAGCAGTGGCTGATAGTGGCTAACCAACATTCAAATAATTTAGTCAGCTTTAGACGCAATCCAAGCGATGGTCGTTTACAAGCAAGTGGCTATCAATGTCATGTTGATGCCCCAGTCTGTGTGTTAGAACAAAACTCTCGATAAGAAAGATTAAGGCGTACGCGGCTTTCCCTACATTATCAACCTCAAAATCACCAAGGCCGCTCCTAAAACCTTATGAGTTTAAACATATTGCCCAAGGCATACTCAACCCGCCTCGGGCAATACAAAAGCGCACAACGCTTACTCAGCTTTTAAGCTCAAGCCTTGTAGCATCGCTTGGGATGGTGCAAAGAAATAAGCCCCTGTCACGGCTTTGGTAAAGCGCAGCAATTGGTCTGTTTTTCCATCGGTCACACCATACATGCTTTCCAGCATGGTTTTAAAATTATGCAGCGTATGACAGTAAGCAATAAACAGTAGGCCGTGATCGCCGCTCACGCTGCCGTAAGGTAGGCTGTGGCGAACAATCTTCAATCCTTTGCCTTCTTCTTTAATGTCAACTCGACCTACATGCGAAGCCGCTGGAACATTGTCTAACTCAACAGAATCAGGCTTAGTACGACCAATCACTTTCTCTTGCGCCGCTAAGTTGAGGCGATTCCACGCCGGCAAGTTATGCACAAAACGTTGCACCATCACGTAGCTGCCACCCGCAAATTCACCATCAGCGACTAAAGCTACTTCCGCACGTTTCTCAGCTTTCGGGTTTTCTGTGCCATCAATGAACTCGGTCATGTCTCGTGCATCTAAGTAACGGAAACCGTAGGTTTCGTCTACCACGTCAATATCTTCAGCGATATCACTGATCCCTTTACGCAGGGCATAAAACAACAAGTCATGACGCGTAGAGTGGCAGTGAATCAACACATCAACATCGGTAGTCGGTGCATGAATATCCCCTTCCCCTAACTCTGGGAAGTCAATCAATTCTGGCGGTAAAGCCACATCAAGCTGCTCCCAAAAACCTTTGCTAAATGCCAGTGAGAGCGTGAGCTCTGCCCCCGGTTGGTTTTGATTTATTTCTTCAATTAATGCAGGTAAAGCCTTGAGCGCATGCAAAACATTGGCGTGGTTCTGGCGAACTTTAATCAGTGTGTACAGGGCAAACGGGCCAGCTTCCGGCAAGATTGCGGTCTGTGACTTAAACATAATGAGTCCTCACTTTTAGGTTTTGCTCAGTGTAATAAAAAGTAATAGCACAGTGTTGATGGCGATCATGCCTTCTCCAACACTGGGGTTTGTAAACTGTCTTTGACGTGGCGACTCTGCACAAGGTAAATGCCAAACCACAGCAGCAAGACTAACGTTAAAGCGTTAGCCCAGTGAAATGCGCCTTGCTGTAAATAGACATGGAAAGCAGTTTGAATAGCCTGACCGATGACGGTCAACAAAGTCATTGCACGACCTTGAGCCACGATTCGATTGACCCATCCACGTTGTGGGTTACGCAAAGTAATCAACCACATCAGGCTCAGAATAGGCACGCCCATCCCCAACCCTACATAAAGCAACGAATGATCAGGATAGATTAAAGAGAGCAAACGTGAACCATGTTCACGGCTCACTCCCGCCATCACGAACATCACCCAAGCCCGAATAAGAAACAGCCATCCTAGCCACAGCCATATCGGCGCTTTTAAAAATCCTTGACTATCATACTGTTCTAGCGAGTAACGCACGATTTTCTCTATTGATAAAACACGGGCTTCACACTCTAGCGCAATTGAGCCAAATCGCCACCGCTAATTCTACTCACGCCGATTTTTCTCCCTAAGGCTCGCATGTTAGTCTTAACCCACTAGCGTTATCACAATGAGCAGAGCATGAAAAAAAGTACGCCTATTCCTTCCGAACAAACCCAACAAGAAGCCCTTAGAATTGCCAAAGCGACTCAGCGCCCAGCACAAACTAAAGAGCAGACAAAACTTATCGCACAAGGGATCGAAAAAGGCATTGCCCTGTACAAGAAGCAGCAAAAAGAGAAGCACAGACAAGCGGATAAGCTGCGTAAAAAAGCCTTAAAAGCCAAGCTATCCTCGACAACGGAAATTTGTGAGGAAGAAGACTACGCATCAGAGTCCATGGACGCACCACAAGCTAACCAAGCCAAAATTGCATGGGGGTTACTGGTGATCAGTTGGATAGGGTTTATTGCATACTGGCTTTGGCAAAACCAGTTATAAGAGAGTCAATCACACTAAGCAGTGCTTAGTGATGCCAAGAAAAAAGCCAGCGATGCTGGCTTTAAGCACAAAATCCTAGACTTGCCGCAATGTCTTTCTTGCGTTCAGTGACCCATTGACTGTCAAACGGCCCCCAATCAGAGAGTTGGTAATAACCATCGTTATGTCGACGACCATCTTGTACGAAACTCAACTCAATCCCGATACCTGGCATAGCTTTGATCACATCTTGAATGGTGCGACGGGGCCAGCCTGTCTTTTCAATCAGTTTAGGGACATTCGGCCGCTCAAGGCTTTCCACTAACAAAGCTAAATACAAGCGCCTTGCAAAAACAGGACTCAATTCCATTGATACCTCCTAAAGTGTGCTGTGCCCATTATTTCTGTTTTACTGTGCCATGTGTTGCGTTTGATCAATAACTTGCCAATCGATTTCCCCTAGTCGGCTATTTTTTCTTTGCGTGAAATATCTACATCACACTTTTGTCTCAGCAGTCCCTTCCTGTTAGGATTGAACGCACAATAATCAAAGGTTGCATTGAGCATATCTCACCAAGCAACCCATTCAGCATTTGAATTAGGACGAAAGTAAGGATAAGCATGACTATCACTCTGTATGGCATTCCCAACTGTGACACGATAAAAAAAGCGCGTAAGTGGTTGGAGCAAGAGGGTATTTCATACCAGTTTCACGACTACCGCAAAGATGGCATCACACCGGAGCTCGTCACTGGGTTTTGTGACCGATTAGGCTGGGAACAAGTGCTCAACAAACGCGGAACAACTTTCCGTCAGCTCAGTGATGAGCAAAAAACCACGTTGAATGCCGACAATGCCGTGGCGTTATTAGTGGAACAACCGGCGATGATTAAGCGCCCGATTTTACAACGTCAAGATGATCTGTATCTTGGCTTTAGCGATGCGCAGTACCGCGCTCTTTTTTCTTAAGCTTTTTCTGAATACAAGGATTTCAAGGATGACAGATAGCCCTGTACTGGCTCTGGCAAAAGATCTCATTAGCCGCCAATCAGTGACCCCTGCAGATGCAGGCTGCCAAGATGTAATGATTGCACGCTTAAAAGCGCTTGGATTTGAAATTGAAAGCATGGTGTTTGAAGACACCACCAATTTTTGGGCTCGCCGCGGCACACAATCTCCTCTGTTTGTGTTTGCTGGGCACACCGATGTCGTGCCTGCTGGCCCTCTAGCGCAGTGGCACACCCCGCCGTTTGAACCCACAGTGATTGATGATTTCCTGCATGGACGCGGCGCCGCGGATATGAAAGGCTCACTGGCTTGTATGATTGTGGCTGTGGAACGTTTTATTGCCGAACATCCCGATCACCAAGGTTCCATCGGCTTTTTGATCACCTCCGATGAAGAAGGTCCTTTCATCAACGGCACTGTACGCGTAGTGGAAACTCTGATGGCTCGTAATGAAATGATCGATATGTGCATCGTTGGTGAGCCATCCAGTACCTTAGCGGTCGGTGATGTGGTGAAAAATGGCCGTCGTGGCTCCATCACGGGGGATTTGAAGGTGAAAGGCACACAGGGCCATGTCGCTTATCCACACCTGGCCAATAACCCTGTACATAAAGCGCTACCAGCCCTAGCCGAGCTTGCTGCAACTCAATGGGATGAAGGCAACGCGTATTTCCCCCCCACCAGCTTTCAGATCCCGAATTTGCAAGCGGGTACTGGCGCCTCTAACGTGATCCCAGGAGAATTTGATGTCCAATTCAACTTCCGCTTTAGCACCGAACTGACTGATGAGGAGATCAAACGCCGCGTACATTCGGTTTTGGATGCTCACGGATTGGATTACGACCTGAAATGGACACTCAGTGGTCACCCCTTCCTGACTGATGCTGGTGAACTGCTCGCCGCTGTCGTTGCTGCGGTTGAAGAAGTAAATCATCAAGCCCCAGCACTACTGACTACGGGTGGAACCTCCGATGGCCGCTTTATCGCCCAAATGGGTGCACAAGTGGTGGAACTGGGGCCTGTCAATGCCACTATCCATAAGGTTAACGAATGTGTGCGGATCACTGATTTGGAAAAATTAACCGATATGTACCAAAAAACCTTAAACCATCTTCTAGGCTAACTATGATGACGGCAGAGCAGCTGACCGGACAAACTGACACTCATTTGCAGTCAGTGCTGGTAGGACAAAAAGCGTTTCACATTCATCCGCAGGTGAGTGCCGACTTGTTGGCACTCAAACAAGCGGCGCACGATGCTGGGTTTAATTTGTGCATCGCGAGTGGTTTTCGCTCTTTTGAGCGCCAGTTGAGCATCTGGAATCAAAAAATGACCGGTCAAAAACCGATCTTGGATGAACAGAGCCAACCACTGGAAATCACAACGTTGAGTGAAAAAGAGAAAGTGCTGGCGATTTTACGTTGGTCTGCGCTGCCCGGTACAAGCCGTCACCATTGGGGAACGGATTTTGATGTCTATGACCGAGATGCTCTACCTGAAAACACTCGTTTACTGCTTGAGCCTTGGGAATACCTAAGTGGTCATCAAAACAAGTTTTATCAGTGGTTAAGCGCCAACCTTGCACAGTTTGGTTTTTTCCTGCCTTACCAGCATGGGCAAGGAGTGGGGTTTGAGCCTTGGCACATTAGCCATAAGCAGACAGCACAGCAGTGCCTAAGCCAGCTTTCTGAATCGTTACTGAGTGAGCAGCTTGCACTGGTATCGCTGGAAGGTAAAACGGCGATCCAAGCCATGTTGCCGGAAATTTATCAACGCTTCATCACAAACATTTGTGAGGTATAAGATGGATATATTGTTTAACCCTTGGGTCATCTCCTTAGTGGTGGTCGCGGTGATTGTCGGTAACATTGCGGCGCTGAAATACACGGCCAATATGAAATTGGGACAGATGGATAAAAAAAGCGAACTGGATCAACTCAATGAAATTGATCAGCAGCGCTATCCGCACGCCAATGATGCAGAGAAACCCTCTGGCAACACCAAAGAAAAACCGTAACCCAACACCAACCACAATCTCCTTCATCACAATATTCAGTGATACGCCAAATAATTTAGGGATGCATAAGCATCCCTAAATCTTAAATTTCACCACTCACTGGCAAATTATTTCTTATCCACCATCGCGGAAAGAACCGGCACCATCTCTTTAAGTAACGCTTCATTGACAGGCTTTCCAGCCGAATCCGTCACGTTGATCGAAGTACGGTTGCCTAAATCACCAAACAAGAAAGTATAAGTTCCCGATTTTAGCTCAATCGGCTTAACACCAACCTCTTGCCAGAAGGTATCATCTGGTGATGCGTATTTCGCTTTGATGGTACCTTGTGATTGGTTGCGTTCTTCAATAGTGAAACCCATTTTAGGAAGCAATTCAGGCAAACGCTGCCAGAGCACCTCATAAGGAGTACGCGCAATTATCACAGGGAGACCACTGCGGTCCGCCCCCATGGTGATTGGGATCTGCTTCACCAACTCTTGAGCACGACGCGCAGCTTCAGCACGAACATCAGAATCATAACGAGTGGTCACCAAATTGGTCATAAAGGCGTTGTAACGTTCTTTATTGGTGGTGGTCACCGTTTGCACCTGACCATTCTCACGCCAACCGATCAGCGAGATTTTAAAACCATAGCGATGATTACTTTCCACCATCGACATTAGGTAACGGCTACCTATAGTGACGTCTTCATCTTCAGAAACCCAGTCTACCCAGTCGGTTTCGACCATAGAATCCGTTTGTTTACGCAGCGGAATTTTCCGCTCAGCAATCATCTTTAAGGCAGTATCCCACACTTTTTGTGCTTCATCTTGGCGCAGCATCCATAACGTGACCTCACCATTTTGGCGTTCTGCACGCGCACCAGGGATCAACTCCAACACTTGCTGTGGCGGACGAATATCCACGACTCGACCAACACCGCCGTGGAATTTACCTTGTGGGATATCATAGTTAGGGTAAAACTGCGGGGTGGCACCTTGCGGCAATACCCAAGGCTTTAATTCTGTGGTTTCGAGGTAGTCGAAATCGTCTTTGGCTTGGCGTCGCTGCGTCGGGCTGCTGGAGCAAGCACTTAAAACCAAAACAGCCAGTGAACCGAGAACTAGCTGGCGAGAAAACTTCATTGAAACTCCTAAAAATTGCCGGGGTAAGGATACCCCGGCATTGTAATGGATAGCGCCTTAATAAATACAGGCTTCAGACAGTGCTTGGGCAACAATTGGGCGAGCTTGTTCCGAGAGTTGGGTCAAAGGTAGACGCAGATCACCATTCGCAATCAGTCCCATCTTGTGCGCCGCCCATTTGACTGGAATTGGGCTAGATTCAATGAACAGATTTTTATGCAACGTCATCAAACGTTGATTGATGATTGCCGCTTCTTCAAACTTACCTTCCAGTGCCAAATGCATCATTTTTGCCATATCAGCAGCGGCGATATTATTGGTCACAGAAATCACACCTTGTCCGCCGAGTTTCACAAACTCAAGGCCCGTTGCATCATCACCGCTGAGCAACACAAAACCGTCTCTGCACATTTCACGGTGCTTTGCGACACGGCTTAAATCCCCCGTTGCATCTTTTAGAGCCACGATATTTTTGATTTCAGAAAGGCGAGCAACCGTTTCAGGGCGCATATCTACCGCTGTACGTCCTGGTACGTTGTACAAGATCACCGGAATATCAGTCTCTTGCGCAATCGCGTTGTAGTGCAAAAACAGCCCTTCTTGAGTCGGCTTATTGTAGTAAGGCGTCACACTCAAATAACCCGAAATACCAGTATTATGGAGTAGACGGCTAAAGGTGACGGCTTCGTGAGTCGCATTCGCTCCCGTTCCCGCAATAATCGGCAGACGGCCTTCAGCAAATTCCACCGTTTTCGCAACAACCTTAACGTGTTCCTCGACCGTTAGCGTAGCAGACTCTCCGGTGGTACCGACCGAAACAATCGCATCAGTGCCAGCATCGACATGGAAATCCACCAGTTTTTTCAGGCTGATGTAATCCACCTCGCCGTCTGGTGTAAATGGGGTAATTAACGCAACGATACTTCCTGAAAACATGTCTATCTCCCTAATCTGATACTCTCAGCATGGTAATGCATGGCGCTAAAAAAAGACAAGCGGAGAAATAGGCTTAAATCGCCATGCGGATGAATATTGATAAGATGCCCTCATTAAAACGGCATCTGGGTATCTCGCCTTTATACACCGAGCTTCTCGACAGGTGTCAAACTGCGGTCATTTTCAGGCAGAGAGCACGGAAAAACGCACTTGGTCACGGTTTTTCTACACTTTAACTGTGTTAACATGCCCGAAAAATCATCTCTAAAGTGACAGTATGACTCAGCATCTTGTGATCACCGCCGTGGGCACCGACAGACCCGGCATTTGTAATGAAGTGGTTCGATTGGTTACCCAAGCGGGTTGCAATATCATCGATAGCCGTATCGCTTTGTTTGGCAAAGAATTTACTCTATTGATGTTAATTTCTGGCTCTCCGAGCAATATTACTCGCATCGAAACCACACTGCCTTTACTTGGTCTGCAACATGATCTGATCACCATGATGAAACGTACTTCACCTCATGATCATCAAAGTCATGCTTATACCGTTGAGGTCTACGTTGAGTCAGACGACAAATTGGGACTCACTGAGAAATTCACCCAATTCTTCGCAGAACGCCAGATCGGTATGGCATCACTCAGTGCACAAACCATCAGCAAAGACAAGCTGCAGAGTAAACAAGATCAGTTCCATATCGCGATCAGTGCGCGTGTGGACTCTGGTTGTAACCTAATGCAGTTGCAGGAAGAGTTTGATGCATTGTGTGAAAAACTTGATGTTCAAGGTTCACTTAATTTTATAAAAAACAGTCAGTAATCAAAGGGAACACTATGAACACTCTTACTGCTGGAACTCCAGCTCCCGCTTTTTCTTTGCCCGACCAAGATGGCAATCCTGTAACGCTTGCGGATTTTGCAGGCAAAAAAGTGCTGCTCTACTTTTACCCTAAAGCGATGACTCCCGGCTGTACCGTTCAAGCACAAGGTCTGCGTGATATTCAAGCGGAACTTCAAGCGCACAATGTGGTGGTGCTAGGGGTGAGCGTTGATCCGGTGAAGCGACTAGGGAAATTTATTGAACGTGATAACCTCAATTTCTCTCTGCTGTCTGATGAAGACCACCAAGTGGCTGAACAGTTTGGCGTATGGGGCGAGAAAAAATTCATGGGCAAAGTTTTCGATGGCCTACATCGCATTAGCTTTTTGATCAATGAACAAGGTGTGATTGAGCAGGTTTTCGATAAGTTTAAAACTACCAATCACCATGAAGTGGTTCTTCACTACCTCAACAATAAATAGAGAGTAGTACCGTTTACATAAGGCTTTCATGCCTACGCGATAAAGATAAAGTAAAAGGCCAGTCAATGACTGGCCTTTTACTTTGGTACATAAGGATTAGACAATAAACTTATTCAGCAAACTGTCTTGCTCACGCACGTTCTCCGTTTGCACTTCCATTGCAATGCTGGCTCCTGCCGCAGCATCAGCCACTTGCGTGGACAGGTCTTTAATCTTCACCGTATTGGCGTTGATCTCTTCCGCAACCAAGCTCTGTTCTTCCGCAGCAGAGGCGATTTGCATATTCATATCACTGATGCGTTGGATGGCACTGCGAATGCGTTGTAGTGATTCATCCGCTCGCTTGGCTTTGATAACCGCTTCTTCCGCCGTTGATTTGCTCTCATTCATGGCTACCGAAACCGCGTTCGCACCAGATTGTAATTGTTCGATCATGTTGCGAATTTCTGTGGTGGACTGTTGAGTACGCTGCGCCAGTGTGCGAACTTCATCAGCTACTACAGCAAAGCCTCGACCTGATTCTCCGGCACGCGCCGCTTCAATCGCTGCGTTTAACGCTAATAGGTTGGTTTGATCGGCAATATCGTTGATCACTTTTAAAATGGTTTCGATGTTGCCGGTTGCCACCTCTAGTCCTTTCACTTCTTCCACGGCTTGCTCGATGCGCGCCGAGAGCGTATCGATCGAACGTGTGGTATCACTCACCACCTTACTGCCATCCATGGATTCTTTATCCGCTTCATGGGCAGCTGAGGCGGCACCTTGGGCATTATTGGCCACTTCTGTTGCCGTAACCGCCATCTCATGCACCGCTGTTGCTAGCTGTTCTAGCTCTTGTAGCTGCTGTGTTACTGCACGAGCGGATTCTTGAGCCCCAATAACGGTTTGCTCAGTGCCGTGCATAATTTCAGCGCCAATCGCCTTAAGTTGTTGAATTTGCCCCTGCAACGTCTGGGTAAAGGTATTAAATCCTGTCGCCAGTTCTGCAAACTCTTTATCGGTATTGGTATCTAGGCGTTTGGTTAAGTCACCTTGACCGGATGCCACATCCTGAATGGCACGATTGAGTACCCCCAGAGGCTTCATCAAGATCCGGATCAGCAGTCCCAAGCCCAACACACTAAGTACAACCCCAATCAAGGTATAAATGATCGAACTGTTTCGTAATTCCGTCAGTGCGGCAAAAGCAATGGATTCATCAATCACTGCGCCAATATACCAATTCTCTTCCGGTACTAGCGTGAAGCTCACAAGGTAGGTTTTACCATTGTGTTCTACGGTTTGAGTACCTTGCTGGATAGTTACGTTGGGCAAATAACGATTCAACGGTTCACCATTGAGATCCGCTTTAGGGTGAGCGATGGTGGTGCCATTTTCGGTCACAATGAACAGATAACCTGCATCAAACAGATTAATCGAGTTCACCAAATCTGCTAACGCAGTTAATTCAACATCAAAGAATATGGCGCCTTTGAATTGGTTTTGTGCCACCAGTGGCGTACCAATCGAAATAATGGTGTTTTTGGTGGTGGAATCAACATAAGGCTCAGTCACCACTAGCTTTCTTTGTTGTTTTGCATCGATATACCATGGACGCGTACGAGGATCATAATCGGCCTCCACTTCCCACGCGTCATCATTTTCTACCACACCGCCATCATTCTCATAACCTACCCCGACAGCAATATAGCTCTGTTTCAATTTCGGCGTTTCTAAGACTTGATGAACGTACTCGCGGTTATCAGGATCTAAAGCCAGTACCTCCGAGGTGGTCTGAGCTAAGGTTTTCTTACTACTCAGATCCGCTTCAATGGTATTTTTTACCCCTGTCACCATCTCTTTTAAACTAGTGTTGACGAAAGATTCAACTTGGCTGCGCACAGTGGCTTGCTGTTGAAAAGAAAGCAAAGAAAGGACGACCAACAGCAGCAATGAGGATGCGGCTACAATTTTATAACTAAATTTCATACCAACTCCGATGCATTCCGCGGTAATGATTGCGGTGAAATATGCGACACCTTAACTATATCGTTGGCAGAGAGTATAAACTTTAGGCTTTATTTACAATCAGATGGATAACGCACAAATTAAAAAGCCTCACGACAAGGTGAGGCTAATATTGGAAGGAATGCTAAATTTTAACGAGTGGGCTCAGATTCATCATCTAAACTGGGCAATGCTTTCCAAACTGCTTTTACTAAAGTCGCCAACGGAATGGCAAAAAACACGCCCCAAAATCCCCATAAACCACCAAAAACCAGTACCGCAATAATGATGGCAACGGGGTGTAAGTTCACGGCTTCAGAAAACAGAATAGGAACCAGCACGTTGCCATCCAGAGCTTGAATGATACCGTAGGCGATGAGCAAAGTGTAAAACTCGGGTGTCAGCCCCCATTGGAACAGCGCCACAATCGCAACGGGTACCGTTACTGCAGCAGCACCGATATAAGGGATCAATACCGAAAGCCCTACCGCGACCGCCAACAATACGGAGTAACGCAGATCTAAGATCGCGAAAGTGATGTAGCTCACCGTGCCTACAATGACAATTTCCAACACTTTACCGCGAATGTAATTGGAGATTTGTTGGTTCATCTCTTCCCATACTTTGGTAGCCAGTTTGCGGTTACGGGGCAGGATACCACTCGCCATTCGCAGCATCTCTTGCTTATCTTTCAATAAGAAAAACACCAACAGTGGAACCAGAATGAGATAAACGCCTAAGGTTGCGAGGCTGACTAAAGAAGCCAACGAGCCTTTCACCACGGTCTCCCCCATCCCAAGCACTTTATTTTTGGCATTGCTGATCACCGATTCGACGATTTCAAAATGCGCCAATTCAGGATATCGCTCTGGCAAGGTGGTGATGAATTTTTGGGTTCCGCTGTACATGTTGGGGACATCGTTGATGAGGTTTCCCACTTGCTTCCAAATCGTGGGGACTAGGCCAAACACGGCCAAGATCATCAAGCCGGTAAACAGAGTGATAACGATAATTACCGCCAAGGTTCTTGGAATTCGTAAACGGCTCAATTGAGCGACAGGCCACTCAAGCAGATAGGCCAACACAATCGCCACCAACAACGGGGCAATCAAATTTCCAAAGAAATAAATGATGATAAAACCAAACAGCAAAATCGCGACCAAACTGGCAGCGTGCGGATCGGAGAAACGGCGCTTATACCACCGATTGACCATTTCAAACATTAGACGAAGTCTCCTTACTCACCCTGAGCGAACAATGATCGTGATTTTGAATACAGTGATAGATAAAAGGCTGCAGAGCCAAATAGTTTTCAATGTCACGTTGAGAGGCGGGATCGGCAATCAAAATGGTCAGCGACTCATTCGGCAACAATGCTACTGCCGCCCGTTTAGCAAGTAGCAACGCCAGAGGGCAGCGTTGCTCCCGTAAATCGAGAATAATCGGTTCCATTCTGCCGCTTAATCCTTAATATAGGTGGCACATTGTATCGGCTTTCGGTCAGGGTTACACCTACTGCGTAGATGGGTGACGAATTTTGACATGAAATTCACGACAGAAGATACCCAAACAACTTGGCGTTGTTGGCAAGCAGTGAGCCTCCTCGAGTAAACACAGGTAACACGATGCCTGAGGCGCACAAACCTAGCCGCACGAGATAATGACAAGTAGGGAAGGGTTAGCCGGATTCAGAAACCAATTGGCATCCGTGATGTCTTAGTGGCAGATAAACTTGGAGTATTCGCCTTTATTATGAAACTCAAACGGACTCGTTCCCTACTGTACCTCTGTATTATGGCTACCTGTTCTCCTGCCATCGCTCAAAATGATCCTATCGAATTGCCGGATATCGGAACGGTGGCTGGCTCAACCTTGACCATAGATCAAGAACTGATTTACGGTGATGCATACATGCGCATGCTGCGTAATAGCCAACCTGTCATTAACGATCCTGTACTTAATGAGTACATCGATAATATAGGGCATCGTTTAGTTGCTAGCGCCAATGATGTCAAAACACCGTTCACCTTTTTTATGATCCGCGATCGCAATATTAACGCATTCGCATTTTTTGGCGGCTATGTAGCGCTCCATTCAGGGCTATTTCTGCATGCGCAGAGTGAGAGTGAACTGGCCTCGGTCATGGCTCACGAAATTGCTCACGTCACTCAGCGCCACTTAGCACGTAGTATGGAAGAGCAAGCCCGTCGCTCCCCAGCCACCATTGCGGCACTTGCGGGCTCACTGTTATTGGCGATTGCCTCTCCAGAGGCGGGGATTGCAGCGATCAACGCGACTATGGCTGGCAGCATTCAAGGACAGATCAACTACACCCGTAGCAATGAAAAAGAGGCGGACCGTTTCGGAATTGGTACCTTAGCGAAGGCAGGGTTTGATGTGAACGCCATGCCAGTCTTTTTTGGCCGCTTGGCAGATGAATATCGTTATGCCAGCAAGCCACCACCAATGCTGCTCACCCACCCTTTACCCGAAGATCGGATCACCGATAGCCGTGAGCGAGCTCGCCAATATCCGCCACTCAAACTTGCTCCGCATTTGGAATATCATTTGGCGCGCGCCCGTGTCATCGCTCGCTATGCAGGCATTGATTCGGATGCGGCGTTGGATTGGTTTGCTCGCACAGAGAAAAAAATAGCTCCTGTACTCCAACCGTCTATTCAATATGGTAAGGGATTGGTGTATCTCGACCTGAAGCAGTTTGATAAAGCAGCCCCCCTGCTCGCTCAACTGATTAAGGAGCAGCCCGATAACCACTTTTATCTTGATGCGATAAGCGATCTCTACCTAGAAACCAAACAAGCCAATAAAGCTCAGAAATTACTTGAGGATGCACTCAAGCAGACCCCCAATAATGCCGTGTTAACCATCAACTATGCCAATGTACTGCTCAAACAAGATAAATTTGATGACACAATCCGCATTTTACAACGCTACACCCATGACAACCCCAATGATATCAATGGTTGGCAGCTTCTTTCTGAAGCGAACGGTCGACTAGGCAACAGTGCCGAAGAGCTCGCCTCTCGAGCGGAGATCATGGCACTGCAAGCTAACTGGAACAAAGCGATTCAGTTTTATACTCAAGCTAGCCAGTTGGTCGAGTTGGGTAGCCTTGCACAAGCCCGTTATGATGCGCGCATAGATCAATTAATGGTTCAGCGTGAACGCTTTTTATCCCTCCAATAATAACATCTGATTAAGGAGCCCCCATGTCAGTCGTGATTTATCACAACCCCAAATGCTCAAAAAGTCGTGAAACCTTAGCGCTGTTAGAAGACCAAGGCATCACACCTCAAGTCATTAAATATTTAGAAGAATCCCCTTCAGTTGCCGACCTAAAACGCCTTTATCAGCAATTGGGACTGAGCGATGTACGCGCGATGATGCGCTGCAAAGAAGAACTGTATAAAGAATTAAACTTAGGCGACAGCCAACTTAGCGATGATGCACTATTTGCTGCTATGGCTGAGCACCCTAAGCTGATTGAGCGCCCGATTGTGGTTTGTAATGGTCAGGCTCGCCACGGTCGTCCGCCTGAGCAGGTACTTGAAATCCTATGATTTCCATTGTTGTGCTTTATTACAGCCGCCATGGCAGCACCCAAGCATTAGCACGCCAAATTGCTCGTGGGGTTGAATCGGTTACCGATTGCCAAGCCCTGCTGCGCACCGTTCCAGAACTTGATGGTAAAGAGAACACAGGCGATCCCTACCTCAGTATAGAAGAGCTCAAACAGTGTGATGGCTTAGCGTTTGGCAGCCCAGTGTGGTTTGGCAATATGGCCGCGCCTTTAAAGCACTTTTGGGATCAAACCACGCCACTCTGGGTGAGTGGGGCATTGATAGATAAGCCCGCTTGTGTGTTTACTTCATCATCAACACTGCATGGTGGGCAAGAAACTACCCAACAAACGATGATGCTGCCTCTGCTCCATCACGGCATGCTGATCTTAGGAATTCCGTATTCAGAACCCGCGCTACATACCACACAGTCGGGAGGAACTCCTTATGGCGCTAGCCATGTTCATCAACAAAAATCACTCTCATCGGAAGAGGCTGAACTGGCTAGGCAGTTAGGAAAACGCCTCGCCAACATGGCCAAACAGTTAAAAGGATACGTATGACCCTACCCACTACCGCGATGCAGCCACGCACCGCGTTTTACCGTTGGCTTGCCCTCTGTGCCAATTTTGCCTTGTTGGTTTGGATTGTACTGTGGCAACTTAAGCTCTCACCCCATCCGCACCTAAATGCTAATGCATTAGCTATTGGTTGGGTTATCCCATTACTACTGCCGCTCTATGGCATCATCAAAGGTAAACCTTATACCCATGCTTGGGCCAACTTTGTGCTGATGTTGTATTTTTTGCATGCTTTGACACTGCTGTATGTCGATGGAGGGGAGCGTTGGCTCGCTTTGGTTGAGCTCGTGTTAACTTTCGCTGCGTTTATCGGAAATACACTTTATGCTCGACTACGCGGCAAAGAATTGGGACTAAAGCTGACTAAACTCTCTGAGGTTGAAAAGCAAGAAAAAGCACGTTTTGACCACCCATGATCTTTTTACCTATGGATAACCTAAAGCGTTTACTAGAACAAAAACCACCCGCTCGAAGCACAAGCGACTGAAAAAAATAGCGCCACTGTCGGCGCTATTTTTTACTGGGCATGATTGATTATTGGTAAGTGTTAACCTTGCCAGGAGAAATACAGCGTAGTTGGCTGAACAGGCTGCGGAGTAACCTCTGCCACTGGGTTTTCACTTCCTGAGTTTTCCGTTGATGCTTCCGCTCCGCTGTTGTCTTGAGGTAAAACTTCCTCTTGTGGAGCATCCACCAACACAGCCTGCCCCATACGCAGCACTTCATTCTTAAATTCATCCGCACTGGTCAGAAGATGGACATTAAAGGTAACTTGAGTACCTTGAATTTTCAGAATATCCAATGAGGCCACTGAACTTAAGCGTTTAAGTTTATTCTCAACCACGAAGAAATCTTGCGCACTATCCAGCGGGCCAAACTGAGCGATCACCGATTGGGATGATTTGCTACTCACAACCACTGCACTCTTACGTGCATAGTAATCGCTGATCTCATCAATCATCTCACTTGCCGCTTGCTCCCCAGAAGCTTGACCAGAGATCGGAGCTTGCGGCTGTGTTGTCATGGTATTGGCCGATTGATCAAACAACGTCCAACGCAGATCGGAGCCTTGAGCACGCACGACTAATACGGCATCGGTCGGATAACGCTGACTGGCTGTGCTGATCGGGTTAACAAAGCCCCCCCAGAGATCTGACACTTGCACACCGGTGACATCATCGAAGTCACCAACCGGAACCGTCAACGGCAAACCACGTGTGCGTGCGCGGCTTTTCATTTGGTTGAGTAACGGCGTATCCGCGTGTTCCCAACTGACGCTACGATCATAATTCGCCTCTTCCACCAACCACACTAGCAAGTTACTGCGGTTTTCAGGCCAAAATGGTAATTGAGCTTGAGTCAGCAACGAGCGAATATGTGGCTCACTGAACTGTAAACGCATCACAGGCTGAGTGCCTTGTTGCTGAGTGCTGATCTGGGTGACGTATTGATTAGTTTGGCGCAGTGCTTTTTGCACCGCATCATTCTTCAAAGAGTCTTGGCTACCCGTTGCACGAACAATCACCTCTTCCATACCACGAACACGCGCTGCTGCGTCTGCATTCGTTTGTTGAGGATCGATCGCAACTTCAGCCTGATATAAGTTGACTCGAGTCAGGGCGAATGCGGGAAACGTAAGCAGTCCCATCATTAACACAGCTAAATAGCGCATACCATACCTTCATTCTGTTCACTGAACGACGATGGTAAACAACTATCCCAAGTTCAGCAAGGCAAGAGCTTACAGGAGTTCGTCAGAATTTGTGCGACGAGATCCACGTCGTTCTTATCGATAACCAACAAACCTGTTATTTTTTGATCTTCTTCCGCTCGCAATCGATTGCAGAAGTGATAGAATCCCGCGAATTTTTATTTAGCTCAGGGAAAATACGATGAAAAATGCCATACAAGGCGCGCAAATGCTGTTTGTCGCATTCGGCGCGCTGGTTCTAGTCCCGCTTCTAACCGGACTGGATCCAAACGTAGCACTCTTTGGTGCTGGTTTAGGAACTCTGCTTTTCCAATTGATCACCCGCCGCTCAGTCCCCATCTTCCTCGCCTCTTCTTTTGCTTTCATTGCACCTATCATGTTTGGTATTCAAACTTGGGGAATTCCTGCCACTATGGGTGGTTTGATGGCAGCCGGTGCGGTGTATATTCTGCTCGGTGGCATCATCAAGGTGCGTGGTGTGGAAATCATCCATAAACTATTGCCTCCAGTGGTAGTCGGCCCTGTGATTATGGTGATTGGTTTGGGTCTTGCTCCGGCCGCGGTGAACATGGCGCTCGGCAAAACAGGCGATGGTTCAGTACAGCTGGTTGATCCCCAAGCAGCACTGTGGATTTCCTGCATTTCACTGCTTGTCACTGTGATATTTAGCGTATTCGCTAAAGGCTTTTTCAAGCTAGTACCTATTCTAGCTGGCATTGTCACAGGTTATGCCCTGTCACTGATGATGGGCGTTGTGAGCTTTGCTGCGGTCGAACAAGCGGCTTGGATCGCGCTACCCAACTTTACCTTCCCTGAATTTAACATCAACGCCATCCTGTTTATGATCCCAGTGGCGATAGCTCCTGCGGTTGAACACGTGGGTGATATGCTGGCAATTTCCAACGTGACCAACAAGGATTACCTGAAAAAACCGGGCTTACACCGTACTATCGCGGGTGACGGAGTTGCCACCATGGCCGCGACCATGCTCGGCGCGCCGCCAAACACCACATACAGTGAAGTCACCGGTGCGGTCATGCTAACTCGCGCCTTTAATCCGGCGATCATGACTTGGGCGGCGATCACCGCTATCGTACTGGCTCTGGTCGGTAAACTGGGGGCTCTGCTACAAACCATTCCAGTACCTGTCATGGGCGGCATTATGATTTTGCTGTTTGGCTCCATCGCTACCGTTGGACTGAATACGCTGATCAAAAACCAAGTTGATCTACACAAGTCTCGTAACCTAGTGATTGTTGCAGTAACGCTAGTATTTGGTATTGGTGGTATGGCATTTGGTGTGGGTGACTTCAGCCTACAAGGTGTAAGCTTATGCGGGATCGTTGCGATCATCCTAAACCTAGTGCTGCCAAAAGACTTGGGTGAAAGCCACGTAGTGGATAATGCACAAATGGAAGAAGAGGCGCGTCATTAATTCTCGCTAACTTCTCACCACTTGTAGAATCAACGGCCTCTTCTTTGAGGCCGTTTTTATAAGAGTTAACTCTCTTCTTGGCACAAATCAACAAACTGACCACGAGTTAAACGCGCTAAATCTTGCGGTGCTAGCTCTATTTCCAACCCTCGCTTCCCAGCACTCACACAAACTGTGGCTTGAGTTTCGGCACTTTGATGAATGAAGGTGGGGAGTGCTTTTTTCTGGCCGAGAGGGCTGATCCCTCCCACAACATAACCTGTGGTTTTTTCAGCAATCTCTGGTTTCGCCATCTCAGCTTTTTTGGCTTTTGCCGCTTTGGCCGCCAGTTTTAGATTCAGCTTTAGATCGACAGGAATAATCGCTACCGCGAGATTTTTTTCCTCGCCATTCATACAAAACAGCAAGGTTTTGAATACGCGCTTCGGATCTTGACCAAGCGCCTGAGCTGCTTCTAAGCCATAACTGGCATGGCTAGGATCATGCTCATACTGATGAATGGTATGGGGAATTTTATTTTTCTTTGCAAGGTTGATTGCGGGAGTCATGAATCGCGTGTCCTCATTTACTCACACTGCTGATGGGCAGAGAAAGCTCAGTTCCATATCGATATGGAAAAACAAAAAAGGCGGTGTTTTCACACCGCCTGCCAGTAAACGCAATTCAACTCGCTGAGTCAAACCTTAATTAACGATAAACAATCTCGCCTGATGGCGCGAAACGGTTGACATCAATTGGGCTGTTTGCCTCAAGGTAATCTTTCAGCACTTCTGCATCCACAAAACCTGTGTTAACGAAGCTTGGGAGATCAGTGATTTTCGGATAACCATCACCACCCGCCGCATTAAAGCTTGGTACGGTGAAGCGGTATGTATCATCCAAACGCAATTGCTTACCACCGATCATCACGTTAGAAACCTTACCCTCAGCCACAGTCATTGAGATACCTGCAAACTGGGCATACGCACCAGAATCAACCGGTTTCGTCGCCACCACGTTTAGGTAATCCAATACTTCCTGACCATTCATATCCACATAAGTCAGAATGTTGCCAAATGGCTGAACTTTCAGCACATCTTTATAAGTAATATCGCCAGCTTGGATAGAGTCACGCACACCACCTGAGTTCATGATAGCGAAATCGGCTTTAGCACGTTGCATATGCGCCATCGCAATCATGCGACCTAAGTTGGTTTGTTCAAAACGCACTACGTTACGATCACCTTCCAGCTTACCGTTACTTTGCGCAATCTTAATGTTGAGCTGCTCTTGGCCTTTCTCTTGGTAAGGGCGCAGGAAGTCGAGCATCGCCGCATCTTCTTTAATCTCAGACGTTGCGAACACGCGCTTGCTTTCACCGTTTACTTCAACTTTTTTCTTCAAGTTAACTGGGATCAAGTTGTAGCTAACCATGTTCAGCTCACCGTTACGGAATTCATAATCCGCACGGCCAACGTATTTACCCCACTCGTAGGCTTGAACAATGTAAGTGCCATTTTGCATGTCTGGCTTACAAGCATCACCCGGCTCAAAATTCTTTTTCACCAGATTTGGGCCTTCCATACACACTGGCTCTTGTGAGTGACCACCCACAATCATATCCAGCTCACCTGCAGGTAGGAAACGTGCCAATGCCACATCACCGGGTGCATTCACACCATGCTCGCCATTTTGGTAGTGCCCCATGTGTGTCACCGCGATGATCAAATCCGGCTTCTCATTTTTCTTCAGCTCAGCGATCACTTGCTTCGCTTCTTCTTTAGGATCACGAAAATCGATGCCACCGATGTATTCAGGGTTACCAATTTTTGCGGTGTCTTCGGTGGTTAAACCAATGACGGCAATCTTGATCCCTTGCTTATCAAAGATGTGGTACGGCTGAAACAGACGCTTACCCGTTGCTTTATCGTAAATGTTGGCAGACAGCATTGGGAAATTCGCCCACTCTTTTTGCTTAAACAGCACTTCAAGCGGGTTATCAAACTCGTGATTACCGAGCGCCATCGCATCATAGCCAATTTTGCTCATGCCTTTGAAATCTGGCTCTGCATCTTGCAGGTCGGACTCTGGTACACCAGTATTGATATCACCACCAGAGAGCAGAAGTACACTGCCACCTTGCGCTTCAATATCAGCACGCATTTGGTCGATCAGCGTCTTACGTGCTGCCATACCATATTCGCCATACTGGTTTTGCCAGAAACGACCATGATGGTCATTGGTGTGTAAAATCGTGAGTTTGTAGGTTTTGTCCGCTTCCCACTGATGGGCGGGTTGAGTTGCACAACCTGCCAGAGAGGCAATGATGGCTGCACTGAGTACGGATTTTAGAATGAGGCCTTGTTTCATTGTCATACCTTTGAACTGATGAAAACCACTGCTTTAAATGATCTGATAAGCGCTCGAACGGCGCATACGCTTCTTCCCACATGCACGGCTTGAGGCATGGGTAAAACTTGATTTAGTTTAAAGTAACGAAATTGATGAGACAGCTTGATTTCATATTTATGTAGGATAGATCACCTAAAACTCCCCAATAAGATGTAACCAGCAGTGAGAGTTAAGAAGATTACCTGCGCCGATCACAGGCAAACGTTTTACTGAGAGAAGATGATGCTCAACGATTGTGTGCACGCAAGCGTTTAACCTACAGAAAGCTTGGTTTACTTGAATGGGGCACAAGGATAGGCACAGGGTTCAGATATGAAAAAGCCATCCGTAGATGGCTTTGAAATTCGGCGACAATTCAGATCTTATTGAATATCGATGTGCGCAAAACTTTTGATTAGATCATCTAGCGCTTTCATTTGTGCTAGGAACGGCTCTAGTTTATCCAGTGGCAGTGCTGATGGACCATCACACTTCGCTTTCTCTGGGTTCGGGTGCGCTTCAATAAACAGCCCCGCAATACCAGTTGCCAAGCCCGCTTTCGCCAATTCAACGGTTTGTTGACGACGGCCGCCCGATGCAGCACCAGAAGGATCACGCATTTGCAGTGAGTGAGTCACATCAAAAATGATGGGGCTGCCGTTAGAGGCTTGCTTCATTACACCAAAACCGAGCATATCCACCACTAGGTTGTCGTAACCGTGGCAAGAGCCGCGTTCACACAGAATCACTTTGTCGTTGCCACACTCAGCAAACTTCTCAACGATGTTGCCCACTTGGCCTGGGCTCATGAATTGTGGCTTTTTCACGTTGATCACAGCGCCGGTTTTCGCCATCGCTTCAACCAGATCCGTTTGGCGTGCTAAAAATGCAGGCAATTGAATCACATCCACCACATCCGCTACTGGCTGCGCTTGTTCAGCCGTGTGAACGTCAGTAATGATTTTCACCCCGAAAGTCTGTTTCAGCTCTTGGAAGATTTTCATGCCTTCTTCTAGGCCTGGGCCACGGTAAGAGTGCACTGAACTGCGGTTTGCTTTATCAAACGAAGCTTTGAACACATAAGGGATACCGAGCTTGTCAGTTACCTTCACGTAGTGTTCACAAATTTGCATCGCTAAATCACGTGATTCCAGCACGTTCATACCTGCAAACAGGGTAAACGGTTTATCGTTAGCTACCGGAATACCACCGACATGGACAATTTTCTGTTCCATCTTAATCTCTCTTGTTGGGTTAATGCAGCGTCACTTGAGTATCGTGACTGAGCGCATTGACTTGCGTTTTTAACAATTCCGCCGCCGGATCGTTTGGACATTGCTCAATAAAATATTGATAGTCCGATATAGCAATTTGATGACACTGTAGCTGCTGGTAGATAAAGCCACGATCGCGGATTTCGTAAGGATCATCAGGCACAAAGGTGAGTGCCAAATCCGTACATCTTAGCGCCAAAGTATAGCGCTCCTCGCGCAGTAAGGCACTTTTGAGCAGCGCCAACCAGCGGCCAATAATGGTCGGGTTATCCACACACTGCAAATGCTGTGGCTTGAGCTTAGCCAATGGACCTTTATGCCCCACTAACCAAGCTTGCAATGTATGTTGGGAAACCGACTCACCATTAAAAGGGTTGAGATAAATCGGCCGCTCTCCTGGCCAGTTGAGCGCGAGGAGAAATTGAGTAGGAAAACTGAAGCTGTGCAGTGGAAAGCCAAACTTGCGGCCAAAATAGAGCAGCAATGCCCCCAAACTGACCGGAACACCTTTGCGTCGTTCCAAAACCTGATCAATAAAGGCGTTGCGCGAATCAAAATAAGCTTCACGATCACCACAAAAGCCCCACTCTTGGTAAAACAGGCGTAGCAAAGCATCGAAACGTGCTTTGTCATCACGCTCATGTACCAAGGTCAATTCCGCCTCTTTAAGCAGACGTGCCAACTCAATGTGAGCCCATTCTATCTGCGTATCAGGGTTGATAGCTTTGTTGAGCGCAAGCGCCCCCTCCACCAACTCCATCGCATCAAAATCTTCATCACACAAATTCAGCATGGTTGCTCCTAAGATTAACCAAACAGAATCGGCGCTTTAGTTACCGCAATTTTTCCAGCCATCGCGAGCCAGCCTAATGCGCCAAAAAACGCAAAGCTACGCAGCAGTTTGTTGCGACCTAACTTCAGAGTAAAAAAGCCTAAAGCGATGTAAGCCAACACACAGGTGAATTTTTCTGTCATCCACGGCGCAGCGGCCGTAAAAGGGATGAATCCCGTGATAAAAATTAAACCAACACCGGAAAGCAGTAATAAGGTGTCATTGACATGCGGGAAAATTTTGAAAAATTTGCGCTCTAAGTGTGCCGAGTTAATCATCATCAACACATAGCGAATTGACAACATCATCGCGCTGACGCCGATGGTGAACAGGTGAAAATGTTTTAAGCCTTCGTACATTATGCTTCTCTTTCCGTTTGATATTGTCCCAATGTAACCCGGTCATTACCGGCATAATCTTGTTCGGTCGTTACGCTTTGGTAGCCTAGCTCACGCAAAATCGTACGCACCGCTTCACCCTGATCGTAACCGTGCTCAAACAGCAGCCAGCCCCCTTCAAGTAAAAAGCGAGGAGCATGCGTGCTGATGTAGCGGATATCCGCGAGGCCGTTTTCTTGTGCAACCAGTGCACTTTTCGGCTCGAAACGAACATCACCCTGATTCAGATGAGGATCATTTTCCTCAATATAAGGTGGGTTGGAGACGATCAAAGCAAACTTCGTACCGTCAGCCAGCGGGCTAAACCAACTCCCCTGCAAAAATTGCGTATTGAGAATGCTCAAGCGGGTAGCATTTTCCTGAGCCAAATCCGCAGCTTCAGGGCGTAAATCAATCCCTGTAACACGACGCAGTGGTAACTCCGAAGCCAAAGCCAACGCAATCGCCCCTGTTCCAGTGCCAAGATCTAGGAGTTCACCTTCAATCAACGCCGCTTTCTCAAGCGCCAACTCAACCAAACGTTCAGTATCTGGGCGGGGAATAAGTGTGGAAGGGGAAACTTTCAGCGGCAGCGACCAAAACTCACGCTCACCGAGGATGTAGGCAATCGGCTCCCCCGCCATGCGGCGAGCAAGTAATGTGTTTAGAGAAACCAAAGCTGGCTCCTCAAGCGTTTTATCTGGCCAAGTCAGCAAATAGGAACGTGGCTTAGCCAGTACATGGCAAAGTAACACAGCGGCATCTAACGCTGGCGAATCACTGCCGCTTTGCTGCAGTTGCTCGGTTGCCGCTTTTAATGCCGCTTCAATGGTGACTGACATGGATTAGTTTTGATCCGCCAGTGCCGCCAACTGATCCGCTTGATGCTCATGAATAACCGGTTCAATCAGTGATTGCATGTCGCCTTCCATCACTTCCGTCAGGCGGTACACCGTCAGGTTGATGCGGTGATCGGACACACGACCTTGCGGGTAGTTGTAAGTACGAATACGGTCACTACGGTCGCCCGAACCCAGAAGATTACGACGAGTATCCGAAATTTCAGCGGCACGTTTTGACTCTTCAGCCTGTGCAATACGCGCGGCCAACACAGACATCGCTTTCGCTTTGTTCTTGTGCTGTGAACGCTCATCCTGACACTCAACAACAATGCCCGTTGGCAAGTGGGTGATACGGATTGCTGAATCTGTGGTGTTAACGTGCTGACCACCCGCGCCTGATGAACGGAAGGTGTCAATTTTCAGATCGCTGGCTTTAATTTCCGGAATTTCCGCTTCTGGAATTTCTGGCATCACCGCAACCGTACAAGCAGAGGTATGAATACGCCCTTGTGCTTCCGTAGCCGGAACACGTTGCACGCGGTGACCACCTGATTCAAATTTCAGCGTACCGTAAGCACCATCACCGTTGACTTTAGCGATCATCTCTTTGTAACCGCCGTGTTCTGCTTCACTCGATGACATCACTTCGATGCGCCAGCCTTTTTTCTCAGCAAAACGGCTGTACATACGGAACAGATCACCCGCGAAAATCCCCGCTTCGTCACCACCCGCACCCGCACGAATTTCCAAGAAACAGTTGCGATCATCATTCGGATCTTTTGGCAGCAAAAGGATTTGCAGCTCATCAGTTAAACGCTCAATCGCCTCTTTCGCCGCTTTGATTTCATCTTGCGCCATTTCACGCATTTCAGCGTCATCTTCCTGCGCCATCTCTTCGGCAGCAACCAGATCTTCTTTGGCTTGCTGATACGCTTGGAAACACTGAGTGATCTCTTCCAACTGCGAATACTCTTTGGACAGAGCTCGGAATTTATTTTGATCACCAATAACTGCTGGATCGCCGAGGAGGTGTTGCACCTCTTCGTAGCGCTCAACAAGGGATTCAAGCTTGCTTAAAATCGACGCTTTCATAGTTTTCTTTAAACTCTAAGTTGAGATTTAGTTCAGGTCGTCAAGACCCAAACTTTGTCTGATCACGGCCAATTTAGCCGGTTCCCCTTGTTCCGCCGCTGTTTGCAACGCTCGGGTTGGGGTGTGAATAAGTTTGTTGGTCAGCTTGTTGCTTAACTCGATAAGCAGTTTTTCAGGGTCACCGCCTGCCGCTAATGCTTGCAGACTCTTACTCAGCAGGTCTTCACGAGTTTCATTGGCTTGCTTGCGATAATCACGAATACTATCCACCGCTTGCAATGAACGCATCCAACTCATAAAGGTTGCGCTTTCTTCACTGACAATCGCTTCCGCCTGAATCGCTTCCACTTTACGCTGCTCAATATTGCTATCGACGATCGACTGCAAATCATCCACCGAGTAAAGGTAAGCATCATTGAGCTTACCGACTTGTGGCTCAATATCGCGCGGCACAGCGATATCCACCAACAACATCGGCTGATGGCGGCGCGCTTTAAGCGCGCTTTCGACCATACCTTTACCGATAATCGGCAATGGACTGGCGGTAGAGCTGATCACAATATCCGCTTGCGCGAGATAATCTGGTATTTCATTAAGAGCGATCACTTCCGCTCCAAACTGCTCGGCAAGCCCTAAAGCTCGCTCACGCGTACGGTTAGCCACAATCATCCGCTTGCAATGATGTCCAGCCAGATGCTTTGCCACCAATTCAATGGTTTCACCCGCGCCAACCAGTAGCACAGTGGCTTCCGCCAATGATTCAAAAATGTGTTTCGCTAAAGTACAGGCTGCATATGCTACTGATACCGCACTACCACCAATCTCAGTTTCGGTGCGTACTCGCTTGGCCACCGAAAAGGTTTTTTGGAACAGCTTTTCAGTCGCGGGATTGACGGCATGGCTTTCTCGCGCTTCCGCGTAAGCCTGTTTCACCTGCCCTAAAATCTGTGGTTCACCCAACACTAAGGAGTCCAAACCACAAGCCACGCGCATCAGGTGGCGAATCGCCGCTTGTTCTTCATGGACGTATAGGCTGGGTTTTAATTCATCCAAACTGACTTGGTGAAACTGAGCTAACCATTCGATGACTTTATTTTTGCTGGACGATCTCACATCACAGTAAATTTCGGTACGGTTGCACGTTGAAAGGATCACGCCTCCCTTAACGTGTGAACTGCTAGAAAGCTGATTCAGTGCCAAAGAGAGCTTCTCTGGACCGAAGGCTACTTTTTCCCGCAATTCTACCGACGCCGTATTGTGATTGATTCCAATAGCAAGCAAAGACATCTATAGAGGATTCTCAGATATGGTGGTGAACTAGAGGCCGAATTTTACTTGATGCCCTCTTTGATTGAAAGGGCAGACCGGATTTGTTTTCCTGAGTTCGTGAGATCAATGATATAGTTAGTCCGTTTTCGTTCTCGCTTTGGATAAAAAACGCACTATGAACTCTCTCGTACGTCGCCTGCTCCCTGGAGTGGCGAGTCTGTTTCTCTTAGCGGGTTGTGCCACGACACCTCCCCAGCCGATCAACGTTCAGTGGCAATCTCATCAGCTCGTATTACAACAAATTCAAGCCTATCAACTCACGGGAAAACTCGGTTATATCGCGCCTAATCAGCGTCAATCGTTCAATTTTCAATGGCAAAAAAGCCCGCAGCAACTCTCGCTTCGCTTAAGCAATTTCCTCGGCCAAACCGTTCTCAACCTACAAGTCGATGAGCAGGGCGCGCAGGTCGATACTTATGATGACCAAATTTATCGCGACCAAGATGCGCAAAGCTTGATTCGCAATTTGACTGGGCTGGATATTCCCGTAGAACAACTTGAAGATTGGATTTTAGGCTTACCCACTCAAGCCAGTCATTATGAGTTAAACGAACAAAACACCCTCGCCTCTCTCACCAAACTGGCGTCAACAGCAGAGTGGCAAGTGGAGTATCAGCGTTACCAAGCCATTGAGTGGCAAAATCAGCTCATCCCGTTGCCAGATAAACTCAAACTCCAACAAAATAAAACCTCGATTCAACTGGTCATTTCACAATGGACGCTGCTCCCATGATCTCTGGTACTACCGTGTGGCCCTCACCGGCCAAGCTTAATCTGTTTCTATACATTACCGGTCGTCGCCCCAATGGCTACCACGATCTGCAAACCTTGTTTCAGTTTCTCGATCACGGTGATGAGTTGACCATTACCGCCAACAACAGCGGCAACATCACCCTCTCTCCCGCTCTAGCCGATGTCGCGTTAGAAGATAACCTGATTTACAAAGCCGCGATGGCACTCAAAAACGCGAGCCAATCACCACTCGGCGCGGACATCAAGCTGCACAAAACTTTGCCGATGGGGGGCGGAATTGGTGGGGGGTCATCCAATGCTGCCACCACCTTAGTCGCACTCAATTACTTATGGCAGACTGGGCTTAACGATGATCAACTGGCCGACATTGGGTTGGTACTCGGAGCAGATGTCCCTGTCTTTACCCGTGGCTTTGCCGCCTTTGCTGAAGGTGTTGGCGAAGAATTATCCGCGGTAGAACCCGAGGAAAAATGGTATTTAGTGGTGCGCCCCGCAGTCAGCATCGCGACAAAAGATATTTTTACTCATCCTGACCTAGTGAGAAATACGCCGAAGCGTGATCTGGCAAGCCTTCTTGCCAATCCTTACGAAAACGATTGCGAAAAAATTGTCCGATCACTGTACCCTGAGGTTGATCAGCAACTTTCATGGCTGCTACAATACGCGCCGTCAAGATTGACCGGGACGGGATCTTGCGTTTTTGCTGAGTTTTCGAGCAGGAAAGATGCACAGGCAGTCTTTGCTCAATTATCTGACAACGTCTTAGCGTTTGTAGCCCAAGGCCGCAATGTTTCACCGCTCAGAAAGACGTTGGCTGACTATCAATCAGCCAAAATCCGACCTTACTAAAAACTGGACGCAACCCTGAGGTTTCCACCGTGCCTGATATGAAGCTATTTGCTGGTAACGCAATACCCGAACTAGCCCAACGTATTGCTGATCGCCTGTACATTTCCCTTGGTGATGCTACTGTTTCTCGTTTCTCTGATGGTGAAGTAGCAGTACAAATCAATGAAAATGTCCGTGGTAGCGATGTATTTATCATTCAATCCACCTGTGCCCCGACCAATGACAACCTGATGGAACTGGTGGTTATGATTGACGCAATGCGCCGTGCTTCTGCAGGCCGTATTACGGCAGTTATCCCTTACTTTGGTTATGCCCGCCAAGACCGCCGTGTGCGTTCGGCTCGTGTGCCAATCACTGCAAAAGTTGTTGCAGATTTCCTTTCTAACGTTGGTGTTGACCGTGTTCTGACTATCGACCTCCACGCAGAGCAAATCCAAGGCTTCTTCGATGTTCCAGTAGACAACATTTTCGGTACACCTGTACTGCTGGAAGACATGAAAGCGCGTAACTTGGAAGACCCTGTTGTCGTATCACCAGACCTTGGTGGTGTTGTACGTGCTCGTGCAACGGCGAAAGCACTGGGTGATATCGATATCGCGATCGTTGATAAGCGTCGTCCACGTGCCAACGTTTCAGAAGTAATGAACCTAATCGGTGATGTTGAAGGCCGTGACTGTGTGATTGTCGATGACATGATCGACACCGGTGGCACACTGTGTAAAGCTGCTGAAGCATTGAAAGAACGTGGTGCGAAACGCGTATTTGCTTACGCCACGCACGCGGTGTTCTCTGGCAATGCAGCGAAAAACATCAAAAATTCCGTGTTGGATCAAGTGATTGTGACTGACTCTATCACCCTATCGAAAGAGATGGCGGCGACAGGAAAAGTGACTCAATTGACTCTATCAAGCATGCTGGCTGAAGCGATTCGTCGTATCAGCAACGAAGAGTCTATCTCAGCGATGTTTAACTAATCATTGAATAACCTAACCTATCTGCCTGTCAGATAAGTTGGGTCATCAATGATGCGAAAGCGTTTCATCCTTGATGAAGCGCTTTTTTATTGCCTTTTGCGTGACTCGCACCTCGCGGCGGATGTGTGCTATCATACCGCGCTTTTGAGTTTCCGAAGAGATATTCGCCTTGAGTCAACCAATCAAACTCCTTGTCGGACTGGCTAATCCAGGACCTGAATACGCGAAAACACGCCATAACGCAGGTGCTTGGGTTGTCGAAGAATTAGCCCGTATTCACAACGTTACGCTAAAAAATGAGCCCAAATTTTATGGTCTTACCGGACGACTGTTGATCAATGGTCAAGAATTACGAGTATTAGTCCCAACCACTTTCATGAACCTCTCAGGCAAAGCCATTGCCGCTCTGGCCAACTTTTACCAGATTAAGCCAGAAGAGATCATGGTGGCACACGATGAACTAGACTTACCTCCCGGTATTGCGAAGTTCAAGCAAGGGGGCGGACATGGTGGGCATAACGGACTCAAAGACACCATAAGCAAATTAGGCAACAACAAAGAATTCTATCGTCTACGGCTTGGCATCGGCCATCCGGGACATAAAGACAAAGTAGCCGGTTATGTACTAGGCAAAGCTCCCGCTAAAGAGCAAGAATGCCTTGATGCCGCAGTGGATGAATCTGTTCGCTGCCTTGAGATCCTCATGAAGGATGGCCTCACCAAAGCACAAAATCGTTTACACACTTTCAAAGCTGAATAAGGTTACAGTCATGGGTTTTAAATGTGGCATCGTCGGTTTGCCAAACGTAGGTAAATCAACTCTTTTTAATGCACTGACCAAAGCGGGCATCGAAGCAGCTAACTTCCCGTTTTGTACAATTGAGCCAAACACTGGCGTGGTTCCAGTGCCAGATCCGCGTATGGATGCCTTAGCCGCTATCGTAAAACCAGAGCGCATTCTGCCAACCACCATGGAGTTTGTGGATATCGCAGGTCTGGTTGCGGGTGCATCAAAAGGTGAAGGTCTCGGTAACAAATTCCTCGCCAACATCCGTGAAACCGATGCAATTGGCCACGTTGTGCGCTGCTTTGAAAATGAAAACATCGTTCATGTTGCAGGTAAAGTTTCACCGCTGGAAGACATCGAAGTTATCAACCTTGAACTGGCGCTAGCGGATCTTGATAGCTGCGAGCGTGCGATTTTGCGTCAAAGCAAACGCGCGAAAGGTGGCGATAAAGAAGCGAAATTTGAGCTGAGCGTACTGGAAAAACTGCAACCAGTATTAAGCGAAGGCCAATCAGCTCGTTCTGTTAAACTGAGCAAAGAAGAACTCTTGGCCGTCGGTTACTTGAACCTGCTGACACTCAAACCAACCATGTACATTGCTAACGTGAATGAAGATGGTTTTGAGAACAATCCATATCTGGATGCCGTAGTTCAGTTTGCCGCACAAGAAAATGCCTCTGTCGTTGCCGTTTGTGCTGCGATCGAGGCAGAACTTTCTGAACTGGAAGAAGAAGAACGTGATGAGTTCTTAGCCGATCTGGGCATTGAAGAACCTGGACTAAACCGAGTAATCCGCTCTGGTTACGATCTGCTGAACCTGCAAACTTACTTCACTGCAGGTGTGAAAGAAGTACGTGCATGGACGATCCCTGTCGGAGCTACAGCACCACAGGCAGCAGGCAAGATCCACACTGACTTTGAACGTGGTTTTATCCGTGCAGAAGTGATCGGCTACGATGACTACATCCAATTTAACGGTGAGTCAGGTGCGAAAGATGCCGGTAAATGGCGTTTGGAAGGTAAAGACTACATCGTTAAAGATGGCGATGTGATCCACTTCCGCTTCAACGTTTAAAACTCGCTTCATTGCAAACCAAAAGCCAACCAAAGTGTTGGCTTTTGGTGTTTATGGACATCTAAAAAATGATCTTTGTTATCCTCAAAGCGTAATGAATTTGTTGTTTTGGTAATGGTTTTTGATCATAAACACGCCTCTTTGTTTAAAAAAAACTCGAACGGTTGGTTTCAAAGAATTTATTCAAAAAAACTGTTGACGCTCCTAACCCATATCCGCATAATGCGCTCCGTTCTCAGCGATAAGGCAAAACGCCTCGGTAGAAAAACAAATTTGGCTACGTAGCTCAGTTGGTTAGAGCACATCACTCATAATGATGGGGTCACAGGTTCGAATCCCGTCGTAGCCACCAAATTTATACAATTTGATGCTTTTGAACACGCGGTGGTGGCGGAATTGGTAGACGCGCTAGCTTCAGGTGTTAGTGTCCTTCGGACGTGAGGGTTCAAGTCCCTCCTTCCGCACCAAAAGTATCAGATTGTTAAGAATTTGCGGAAGTGGCGAAATTGGTAGACGCACCAGATTTAGGTTCTGGCGCCGCAAGGTGTAAGAGTTCAAGTCTCTTCTTCCGCACCATTATTTGATGATATTAATCATCACTGCAGGTCTATCGCCAAGCGGTAAGGCAACGGGTTTTGATCCCGTCATCCCATGGTTCGAATCCATGTAGACCTGCCATTTTCTTAACTTTCAACACGGTAAAAACCATTGGAAGTCAGAGCGAGATTGTATTATAGTCTCTCGCTCGAAAAGATGGCTACGTAGCTCAGCTGGTTAGAGCACATCACTCATAATGATGGGGTCACAGGTTCAAATCCCGTCGTAGCCACCATAATACAATTTGATGCATTTAACGCGGTGGTGGCGGAATTGGTAGACGCGCTAGCTTCAGGTGTTAGTGTCCTTCGGACGTGAGGGTTCAAGTCCCTCCTTCCGCACCAAATGTATCGAATTCTGCAGGTCTATCGCCAAGCGGTAAGGCAACGGGTTTTGATCCCGTCATCCCCTGGTTCGAATCCAGGTAGACCTGCCATTATTTCGATGAGTCGAGCAATCGAGTCATCACTAAAATTTGCGGAAGTGGCGAAATTGGTAGACGCACCAGATTTAGGTTCTGGCGCCGCAAGGTGTAAGAGTTCAAGTCTCTTCTTCCGCACCATTATTTGATGATATTAATCATCACTGCAGGTCTATCGCCAAGCGGTAAGGCAACGGGTTTTGATCCCGTCATCCCCTGGTTCGAATCCAGGTAGACCTGCCATTATCTCGATGAGTTGAGCATTCAAATCATCAAACAATTTGCGGAAGTGGCGAAATTGGTAGACGCACCAGATTTAGGTTCTGGCGCCGCAAGGTGTAAGAGTTCAAGTCTCTTCTTCCGCACCATATTAAATCTGAAAAGATTTAGAGTGGCTACGTAGCTCAGTTGGTTAGAGCACATCACTCATAATGATGGGGTCACAGGTTCGAATCCCGTCGTAGCCACCAATTACAATTTGATGCATTTAACGCGGTGGTGGCGGAATTGGTAGACGCGCTAGCTTCAGGTGTTAGTGTCCTTCGGACGTGAGGGTTCAAGTCCCTCCTTCCGCACCAAATGTATCGAATTCTGCAGGTCTATCGCCAAGCGGTAAGGCAACGGGTTTTGATCCCGTCATCCCATGGTTCGAATCCATGTAGACCTGCCACTATTTCGATAAGTCGAGCAATCGGGTTATCACAAAAATTTGCGGAAGTGGCGAAATTGGTAGACGCACCAGATTTAGGTTCTGGCGCCGCAAGGTGTAAGAGTTCAAGTCTCTTCTTCCGCACCATTATTTAAAGCAACGACGATCGTTGTGCAGAATAATACTGCAGGTCTGTCGCCAAGCGGTAAGGCAACGGGTTTTGATCCCGTCATACCCAGGTTCGAATCCTGGCAGACCTGCCATTATATCGATGATTTGAGAAATCAAATTATCACTACAATTTGCGGAAGTGGCGAAATTGGTAGACGCACCAGATTTAGGTTCTGGCGCCGCAAGGTGTAAGAGTTCAAGTCTCTTCTTCCGCACCATATAAACAAACCTAGCTTCGGCTAGGTTTTGTTTTTTCTGAACGTTTTCTTTTCGATAAATGATTTAGCGAGCGTCTATTTAGCCGTTAAGATTTCATCAGAATAGAAACGCCCCTACTTACTTATTCCCTGACTAATCATTAAAGCTTTAGAACTCCCTTCCTAACGCCTCATAAAGCACTCTTCTCAGTAATCTGTTGTATCCCTACTACAAGGCCATATGTTTCTTATACATCAGGTGCTCGCATGGATTTTTACCCAATAAAAAACCCAGCTGCAGCTGGGTTTTTTCCTATCAACTCGAACTAGCCTAAAAGAGCCAGAGCTGAGTTGGGTGCCTGCTTGGCTTGTGCGAGGACAGAACTTGATGCTTGAGATAGGATCTGCGCTTTGGTCAGTGCAGTCGTCTCCTTGGCAAAGTCTGTATCTTTGATTCGGCTCTTAGACGCATTCACATTTTCGTTAATGTTATCTAAGTTGTTGATAGCATGGTTGAATCGGTTTTGGAACGCACCGAGTTCAGCACGATGACTATCCACGTATTTTAGCGCTGCATCCACAATCGCCACACTCTCTTGCGCGCCACCCACGGTAGTCACATCCAGAGTATCAACGGTTACATCTTGCGCGGCACCGATACCTAACTCACCCGCGAGTGCACCACCAAAGGTTGCCGCACCATCGACTTTGTTGTTATCAGTGAACAGTTGCAACTTACCCTCTTCATCAACCGATGCTTTAATCATATCGGTTTGACCATTGATGTAGGTCGCTAATTCTTCGATGTCATCCCCTTCTTTCGCATTGATAGAAATGGTCACATCGCCTTCGCGTTTGTCTTTTAGCGTAATAGTCAGATCGGTTTTACCCGCTTCCACGCCCCAGTTTTTATCTTTACCGTTAGCCGCTTGATAGGTTTTACCACCCATCAAAGCGTTATCACTGCGCATGTCTTTGATGTTAAGCATTACCGCTTCACCGTTATCCGCACCAATCTGGAACGATTTAGTCGCGAAGGTTCCATTAAGCAGCTTGTTACCACCGAACGAGGTAGTTTCAGCTACGCGGTTAAGCTCATCGTTCAATGCGGTGATTTCTTCTTGAATCGCAACACGGTCGGCTTTTGAGTTCGAACCGTTAGCGGATTGCAAAGAAAGGTCACGCATACGTTGTAGAATATTGGTGGTCTCTTTCATCGCACCTTCCGCAGTTTGCGCCATCGAAATACCATCGTTGGCGTTACGAACGGCGACACCTAAACCACGGCTTTGCACGTTCAAGCGGTTGGAGATCTGTAGACCTGCCGCATCATCTTTTGCGCTGTTAATTTTATATCCTGAAGATAAACGTTCCATCGACGATTGTTGTGCGTTTGTTGCGCTCGTCAAGTACCGTTGTGCTGTCATCGCTGACACGTTGGTGTTTACATTCACCGCCATAGTGGTATCTCCTATTGATTTTCCGACGTGCGGAATTCCCAAAAACGGTTTCCGACGTCTCGGAAAACCAAGCAGTTCTCTCAAAGTTACTTCTATTAGCGACTCGGCTGATGAATCCTTTAGCAAAAAGATGTTTTTTTGTTCTAATCCTAATGAAATCTATGCATCTTGAGAGCTAGCACGCAAGTTGTATAAATATCAGGGAGATCCGCTTAAGTTTTATGCTTGGTGGTCGGTATGAAAAATCAGGTAATCTATACGCATGAAGCACCGTATTACCTAAGTGATTTGGCGTTACAGATAAGCGACAAGTGGATTCATACCCATGAAGATAGGCTGATTGTATGATTGGGATAAACAAGCGTAGCTAACGCGACTAAAGCGTTACCTAGTCAGCGGATAAATGCTGGATTTAAAGTAAGAAATGAGGAATCGCTGATACAAATGCAGAAAAAAGAAAAGCCCCTTTTCATATCTGTATTTTTATACACTTTAAAAACAATAGCTTACATTTAAATGATCATCATAATGGCGATAATGTGGCGACAGAAACCAAAATAAACCCTGTTTTCGTGGCTTTTATGCCGCCACCTTTTTGTTGGCCTGTTTGCTTCTCGCCACTGATATTTTTTGAAAAACGGTTTTTGCTGTCAAATCCTCTCTATCCCTTGCTGTGCTTGGCTTTGCTAGCCTATCAACTGATCGTCATTTTCTGGCGCATGATCATTAAAACCGTGACGGAATCCGCCGACGTTTCATATATTTCAATCACTTAATAAAAATCTCATGATCATTTCTGATCTTCATTTTTGCAATTAACTGAAAAAAATTTCAATTTTCGAAATTTTAAAAAGGTGGTTTTAAGGCACTTTCGGCGGTTTGCGGTATCGTCCAGCCCCCTTGCTGCATAAGGTTTTGCGGTTTATTGCCGTTTCGATGGCGTGTGGCGTTTTTCGCTAAACCAAAATTTCGAAAAAAGTGATCCAAAAACCGCGCGGGCGGGTGTAGAGGAGCGCGGATTCCGTGGGTCAAAGGGTCGATTACGTGGCTGTATGCGCTTGAGTGTGGCTTGGGTTGGGTCTTGTGCTGTGAAGTGCTGAGTTGCAGGCAAAAAAGAAACGCAGCGGTTAGGCTGCGTTGTGGTGAGTTTGGTTGGCTACTGCTTTGTTATCGGGTCTAGCCTTGCTTTGAGCTGGGCACTTTCTGAGCCGTGATCGCTTATGTCACTCGCTTGGTTTGGTGCTGCGGTGGCTGCAGGTCCCGCCATCACGCCGCCGTGGGTATGGCTTGCGAGTGTGTCGGCTAATTCTTTTACCACTTGCATCAGTTCTGACAGCAGAATGAGTACGTTCTCCTGCCTCGAACCAATCCATGTTTTGGGTGACTGCAACCACTGATGTTCAGCGGCGATACTGCGGCGCACTTTACCGATCACTTCAATCAGTTCTCCGGCTGTGGCTACGTGCATATTGCCTAAACTGCCCAGCTCTATGTTGTCACCAGCCAGTAGTTCGATTGCACCTAACGCCTCGATGAGCTTTTTGCCTATGATGTTCTCTAAGCTATGTTCATCGATCAGTAACTGGTGTCGCCCAAACTCACCTGTGTATTTGTGTGCTTGCTCGGCTTGCTTGAATGCTTTGCTGGTAAAAGTCTGATCGGTTTGGTCTGTAATGTTACCAGCGGCATCAATGCGGCGGCTTACTTCTTCGCGTTGCTGCTGCAGTTGCTCACCGGGCGCGATGGTTGGTAGCGCATAATCTCGGCCATAAATGCCACGGATAAGCGGCAGATCACTGCGACCGTAGGCGAAAGCGATTTCTACTATCGTGCCTTCAAGCG
Organism: Vibrio mimicus; assembly: GCF_019048845.1. NCBI lineage: Bacteria > Pseudomonadati > Pseudomonadota > Gammaproteobacteria > Vibrionales > Vibrionaceae > Vibrio > Vibrio mimicus. The sequence goes on along the minus strand of NZ_CP077426.1, from coordinate 790,762 downwards.
GATAAGCCAGCAATCCCGATTCATGGCCGCTCATGTGAACCGGCAGTGGTATTGATCGGTAGACTGGGATGTTTTCATCTGGCTGCATGTCTTCATTGAGTACCTGCACATCAATGGCGAAGCGTGGGCGGAATGGGTCAGCGACTTGGCCTGCGGTCGCACTATCGCGCACTGCCTCTACTCTGCCGAAAATGGGCAAGTGATAACCTGCGGCGACTTCGGGCAGCATGTCATCCAGTTCACGTTTCTTGGCTGGCTTCGCGTCATCCGTCCAGAATGCTGTCATTTCATCGCCGAACAGCTCAAGTTTAGTAATGCGTTTATCAAAGGCCACTCGCCCCGGTCTGAGCATTGGGAATGGTGCGAACGTTACGCTGTTACTGCTTTGCTTTGAGGTGAACTCGTGCGGAATGCTCATCGGCTTGTTGTAAAAATGGCTGTGCTCGTATGCGCCAAAGTAAATCACTTGGTCGGTATCTTGGTACCAGACGAAATCAGGCACTTGAAAGGCTTTGCCGATTTTATCCAAGCACTGATAACCATCCCCCTGATTAACAAAGTTTGGGATCACCTTCTTGGTGTAATCCGCCTCCGGCAAGCGAAATTCCAGCCCTGTTTTTTTGGTGATGATGGCGAAAATATCCGCCATTGTTGGGTGCTCGATACTGATCGGCAATGGGTTGGAAAGTATCCCCGATAGCTCTTTCACAATAAGCCGAAAGGTACCATTACTGGCTGGCTCGACTTTATCAATGAATCCCTCAAAAAATGGGGCGGTTTGCTGTTCATAGCCAATATCAAAGCGCACTAAAGCGAACCGCTCCGGCGGTGTTGTCGTTGTCACAATGAAAATGGCTTTGCCACCTAGCGATAATTTTAAGCTGACTTTGTTATCCGCCAGCTCATATTCTTCGTTGCTGATGAAAAGGCGCTTTGTCAGTTTCACTTGGTCGCCTCCGCATTGTGCTGCAGTGCTTGTTGCAGTGCCGTGTTTTCTCTTTGTTGCGGCTTGTTCTTGGCTCGCCCTCGTTGCTCTTTCTGCTCGGCTACGCTGTTGTGCTCTTTGAGCTTAAATGACACCTGCCACGCCATTTTGTTTTCTTGCTGTACGGCGGAAAAGTGGCCTGTGAATTTGGCATTTTTGATTTTTAAGGCGTTAGCAACATCGTTAGCGACTCGATAAACCTTGCGATCACCGCTTTCATCTTTAGCGCTGCTCATGCTTTCCAATAGTGCCAATTGAGCAAGGTCTTTAAATGCGATGAGACCGGAGATTTCGAGCTCTGCGGCTTTGTCGCCTTGCTCGGATGTCGCGGTTAACGATGCCATGCCGCTCATGTCCTGATCTTTGAACTCTCGCGCGAAGTTCACCAATAGGTTTTTGATGTTAAACGTCTGTCCATCTAGTGCGAACATAATAACTCCTCAAAAAATGGCTGCGGTTGGCTGCTGATTAACATACTGGCGATGGTGTGCGGGCAGGTGCTTGGCGCTGCTGCTTGTTCCAATTGGGTGGCGATGCTCTCCGGCGTTCCGCTGAGTTTTATGCTGTACACGCTGCCGCTCAGTGATTTAAGCGCGTTGATGGATTGGGTGATTTCACTCAACCGATTAGCGCGCTTTTGTGCCAACGCTGACAACTTGCCGATCACATGACTTGCATCACTGGCCAGTGATTCAAGCGTGGCGATTTGCGCCCCTTGCGCGGCGAAGTAGTCATTTAACGGGTTAGCATTTAAATACGCATAAGGTTTAAAGCGTGGCTGAATGATACCCGCAGGCTGGTGCAGCTTTTCAGCCTCTTGCTTGCTCATGGCTTCGGCTTGGCGGTAACACTGGCACCAATCCGGCAGCGGAAATACGCGAGTGACTGCCGACAAGGTACTGACAAACTCGCCAAGGCTTTGTGTGCTGACCATGATTGCCACAGCATACAACTGACCTTTTGGCCTATGGGTATCCGAAAGGTCACGCAGTTTAGCAGCGAGTGTTTTGGTGGCGTTGGCTGGGCTTAGGTAGCAGCCTGACTCTAACCTCTCCCCCACTTGGAACTGATAGGGCGTAGCACTGAGCACAGTGCCTTGATTGAGAAATGTGTTTAATTCACCGCGCAGGTTGAGTAACGCCTCTGCTTCTGCGCTTAAAGGGTGACGCCCTAAATTGGCGTCGCTTTGCAGGTTGGTTAGTCGGCCAGTGGCAGCACTCATGGTGCTGCCGACTTGTTGAGTAACTGTTTCCGCCGAGGTCTGGATTGAGCCTGTAGATACTGGCCATGTGAGTGCGTTGTTTTGCCACATGGTTACGCCTCTGGGTTAACAGGCCAAGGGTGATCAAGCTGTATTTTTTCGCGAGCGGCAATCGCTTGGCGTTCCAACTCGATGGCTTCCGCTTCTTTTCCCTGCAGGCGTTTGATGTTGGCCTCTGATACTAATGGGTCAACCATGATGAAATACAGGTGACGGCGCAGGTTATCAACTTGGTCGAATTCGGCGATGTATTTTGCGCTGATGTCCGTTACCCATTCGCCATCCATCCAGCGATCAAAAGCGGTTTTTCGCTCTTTGTCGGTCCAACCCTCTGGAATTAACTCTTGTTCGTCAATTTCTTTGGTTGAACCGTCTTCGCAGTTCCAGATTGGGCGCATAACGCCGGAGAAAATGATTAACTCACCATCACGCACAAAAGCTTTGCGTCCAGCCATTTTTGCTGCAAGAGCATCGTTGTATTGCTGTTCAGTGATTTCGATTGCGCCCTCTGGAGCGCTGTTTAGCATTAGCGCATCGCCAAATGTGAAATATTTACTCGCCATTAGTAAATCCTCTTGTAATAGACTTTTGTTTCAGCAAAAACTTGGACTCTATCGGCAGTTGGAACAACTCGGGAGATATCAAAAGTTGCGATCGATGCGAGATTAACGTTCTCTCCTTGCGATATAGAGCTATGCTGCCCGATGTTCTCGTGACCGATTTTGAAAACTCCGTCGGAGTTGTTAGTAAACGTGGCTCCAGTGTTTAATGCGTCACCACGGATTCCCAATTTCCCTGTAAAATTTCTAATTGCATCTTGAATTATCACCCCAGCAATGACCCCTGGTGTGGGGATTGCACCCATTGTATTCAGCATGAAAATTTGCTGCCCGTGGATAGGTGACAGCTCAGCGTTGACGGTCATTTTCACAACCAAATTTGGTGCTGTTCCTGAAATCACTTTGTTAATCAGTAAGTCGCCATTGTAAGGGTCGTCAGCCGTAAGCTTTACAAAGCGAAATCGCGGGTCATTGGTCGGGGGTGGTGTATCGAACGCCATCTCAGCGCCAATTGGTATAGACGCCCAATAGGAAGCTTCATCACCAAACCGCATGTACTGCGGATGCGGATTTTCAGCAACTTCATGCTCTGGCAAGCCGCCTTTTTCTCGCCAGTCTTCTACTGAACCATCGTTATTAATCCCCGCCAGCCTTGCAACGTAGTGTTGCTGCTGGTTTTGGTCAACGTAGTCGGTGAGCGGTGTCGCTGAGGCGCGAACGGTGACGATGTTCTGCCACTTTGATAGCACGGTACCCGTGCGAACAACATCGATGTACAACCCCGTGGGCTTGGCGCTGATGGTTTGAATGACTTCGTTTTTTAGCTCGGCACGCAAGCCGCCCACGTACACTACACCCGGTGCTACTTTGTATTTGGTTGGGTCTGCTTGCTGGGTGACATCAAAGCCTTGAATGAATGCGGTGTGCCCGTAGTTATCCAAGCTCGCGAGGCGCATATCATCTTCAATACCCAACAAACGCGCTTGGTAGTCGATTTGCCACGTTTGCGCATCTACCGTAATGCCTGCAATTTGCGCGGCCCCTGTGTATTGCTGCATTAGGCTTTTGGTGCTTGCCATGCCTGCTTCTTTGGTTTCAGTGGCTTTGTGTACGATTATGCCGCAGGAGTTTGGCACGTTTTTATCACGCAGATAGATGGCGTTAAAAGTAAACGCGGCCACTGAACCTGGGATCACTACGGAATACACTAGCGCGTTGTCGCCTAGCTTACCCTCTTGATCGATATCCTGCTGATACACCCATGTTGATACGGCTGGTAGCCCTTGATTACGGTCAATCGGCTGGCTTGGGTCAAGGTTTGGGATGTAGGCAAAAATCATCTCGTTCATGTCTGGCGCTTTGCCGACACTGATTTGATTTTGCAGGTACTTTTCAAACTGCAGTGGAATGGCCGTCTGGCTCATGAGTTACCCCCTAAGGTGGCGATAAAGATTTGTTGATGGTGCTCAATCGGCTGAGGCTTGAATTCAATGTGGGTCACTTCTTCCGATTTGGCGTGATAGAGTGCCAAGCTATGGCTGAACTCGCCGTGATAAATGTTCATTTCGCTTGGATATGTCACTTGAAAGCGATAGCGGCGGCAGGTTCTGCCGTATTGCTCGATCAGCGTTTGTACTAAACGGCTATTTTGTGAGAGTGAGCTGTCCGTCAGTTCAATCGTGCAAACATCCCACTCTACGGCGCTTTCGCGTTCTTTGAATGACACAATGGCAATGCCCAAGCGTTCAAAGATGCGTTTAAACCCTGCTACGCTGCCTGCGTCTTTTGCGTTAACGGTGGCAAACTTCACCCGCTTGCGAAACAGCCACAACGGCTCACCGTTGAATTGTTTGATGTCTCTATCCCACGCCATCAGGCGCAGAATTTTTTCACTGCAGGTGAGCGCGTCAAACTGTTGAAGCGGGAACAGCAACCAGCCGCGCACTTTGCGCATGAATGCAAACACACCATTGCTCAGAAAATAGGGTTCTATCTTCTCTTCTGAGGTGGTTTCGCCATCCTGCCACCACGGCGTTGGCGTTTGTTCTAGCTCTGGCGCTTGTTTATCCCATTCGCTCATTGTTCCAGCTCCGTGACGGTGAGGGTTTGTAAGCGGGGTTGAGTGAGCAAGCTGATGATGTCGGTTGGTTCACCGTCTACTTTGATGAGTACGGATTCGACGTTCTCCATCTTGCTGTGAATTTCGTGGGCGAGCTGCGAAATGCTGAATCGGCTTTCTGGTTTCGCTCTGGTCATTTCTGGGTAAGCCGCTGTTTCACGGAATGCGGCACGAATGCGGTTTTCTACTTCCAGCAGTTCATTGATTTTCTGCATCTCATCGAGATTCGCGACAAAGACCACTTGCGCACTGATGCTGTGCTGAGTCTCTGGGATGGCTAAACAAGTCAGCACGTCACCGTGGCCGTGGTGGCCGTCTTGCATGATGTGTTTATTGAGCTGGTCAAGCACATGCTGTGGCGTTGCGCCCACTTCCATCAGGATGTAGGCATTCGCGCTACCCGGTGTAATGTGGCCAGTGTTTTCAAAGAAGATGTTATCACTACGGATCCCCGCCACGCTGGCAATCATGGCGCGGTAAACATCGTCGATGTGCCATTCGCCCGCACTGGTAAAGGCGTTTTGTAGGCGTAGGGCTAATTCTTCGTCGCTTTCTTGGTCTGCGCCGAGTTGGGTTATCCAATTCGCTTCATTGGTGACAGAGACAATGCCCGATACACCCTGCGGCAGAATGCTGAAATAGCCGGCGGGCAGGTTGTAAGCGGCTCCCGCTTCACTGGCTTCACACAAGACTTTGCCGGAGGCTTGCCCCGCTTTGATCACCGTGGTTTTGGTTACGGTGAGTTTGTACACCTTGCCTTCAATCTCTGGCGTTTGAATGATAGTTTCCGCTTCGATACTGGTTTCATCTGCGGCGTTGGCTTTGGTGAAGGTGATTAAGCCTTGGGTGCTCACTGCGCCTTTTGGTGTGACGTTGTATTCCCATGCTTTTAGCTCTAGCGCCCAACGTTCCGCCGTACCCACAAAGATGTTGGGCATGACATGCCCTGCGAGCAGTGTACGGATCAGCCACACGGCTGGCGTAACAACGGCAGCACGAACCCAACGCCAGAAGGGTGACATTTGCGAATCGTTGGACAAGAGGCTTCCTGACTCGGTTACGTCTGCTTTGAGCGCGGCCTCGAAGGCATCCTCAGTAACGGGCACGCCCGATTCTGAGAGTATTTCGACAAAGTCGGCCTGCGGTCTTTTGCTCATGCGATCACCTCGGTGCTGATGGGTTGCTCGTAGTCGTATGCGTTGGCAGTGAGTAGAATGTTTCCTGCTTCGCTTTCTGTGGCTTTCGCCGTGCCGGGGATAATGCGGTTATCCAACTCGGCTTTTTGTTCGATTTGCAGCAGTACGTCCGCACGTAAAATGGGGTTACGTTCTGCCACTAATTTGCGTGCCAGCCCGCTTTCCATGATCGCGTGTTTGATGTCCTGCGCGATGCTGTAAAGGTCGCTGCATTGGGTTGGCTGCGCTCCGGCGTCTATCTTCCAGCCGCCGTCGATTACTTTGATATCGATATAGCGTTTATCCGGCATTGAGTTCTTCCCATTCTGCAAGCTGTTCTGGTGTCATGCCGCCTTGTGGCGTGATGTAAACATCACCGTACTGGCGAACATTTTGGGTTGTGCGGCTTTCGCTGCTGTTGAGGTTGTTCACCATGTTTTTGGATAGCTGCGGGGTGTTCTCTGGACGTTTGTAGTCAATGAGTGTGCTATCCATGCTTGGGCGCGAGGCTTCAAGCGCCGCGACATCTGGCAGTACAGGAACGGCTTTTGCGATGGCTGGTTGGGTTTCTGGTACTGGCACATCGGGCAGTTCTCCGGCACGCCACTCGATGTTGATGCCGGGGATCATGTTGAGCATTTCAATCACGCCATCTATGGCGGCGGCGATGATTTTGAACCAAGTGGTATCCGCAAAAGAGGCTTTGATTTCGTCCCACCAGTAAATCATTGCGCCGACTGCAGCGATTAACGCCAAAATGCCAGCAACCACCCATGTTATCGGGTTTGCCCACAATGCTGAGTTGAATACCCACGTTCCCGTTGCAGCATCCAAAGTTAATATTCTAAACAGCTTTAATATTCCGGTTAGCCCAAGCATGGTCACTTTCCAACCTCCTGCCATCATTTTGGCTATTCCCATCACGAGCGAGAGAGAGGCAACCACACCGCCAAAAGATAAAGCGATGATCGAAACAGTACTCAGTGCAGTGGTTAATGTTGGATACTCTTTAGTCATGGATGTGAGCCACATTAGGCCATCGGCGATGCTGCCTGTGACGGCATTGAAGGCTGGTAAAACCATTCCAAATGCTGCGGTTCGAATAGCGAACCATGAGTTTTCTAAACGCTGCGATTGATCTGTCATCGCTTTCGCCATAGTGATGGCGGTTTCCATGGTTGAGTTTTTATCTAGCTCAACCACTTTCTGAGCGAGCTCATCAGTTTTGCTTTGCAGGTTTTGAATAAGTTTTACCGCCTCTCCCGAACCGAATGCATCAGAGAGAATGGCAAATTGTTCATCTGTCGAGAAATGCCCAATACGCTGTTGAATTGACTCCAACATATCGGCCATCGGTAGCATTTTTCCGTATGAGTCGAAGAAAGATAGCCCGAGCTTTTCTTGTGCTTTTACTGCGCCGCCAAGGAAGGCGGTGTATTTCGTGGCGGCTTCGCCTCCCCCCATGGTGGCGGAGAGCATACCAAGCACGGCCATTTGCTCGGCCATATCCACACCCATGGCGGTTGCTGATGAACCAAGCGAACTGAACGCCTGAGACATTTTATTACCATCGGTTTTAAACATCTGCACCGCTTGTGCGGTCATGCCTGTCACACGTTCTACCCAGTTTGAGTTTCCGAGTGCTGCGGCATCTTTTTCAAAAATGCCATACATGGTGCCCATGTAGTTGGTAATGGTTGCGGTGTCTGCTTTGGTCGCCGCCGCAAGAATGCCCGAGCTTTTGGTAAAATCTGAAAGCTCAGTGCCTTTTAACCCTGCTATGGCGGATTGAATATCGTAAGCCGCGCCGATGAATTCAGTGGCTGACTTACCGTATTCGCCTGAAAAATCCAACGCTGTATTTTTCAGGTGTTCTAGGGTATCCGCCGCGACATTGAGTGATTTTACTTCACCAATCTTGCGGTTAATTTCAATGGCGGGCATCAACGCATTTTGAATGGCAACGCCTGTCGCCCACAAGCCAGCACCACCCTTTGCAGCCTGTTCCATGCCTTTTTCAGCGGCACTCATGGCTCCATTAATTTCGGTGGTGATGCCTGCTAGGGGCTTGGTAACTTGGTCAACTAACCCGATTACCATCATCAGCTTTTCATTCATCCGGTTACCATTTAACGTTTAAACAGCTTTGATATTGCGGACATCACCGCATGTTCGGTGCGCTCTTTCTCTAACTTATCCAGCCACAGTGCGCGGGCGAGGTTTTGCGGGTCATCATCTTCATTGGGTAGGTAATGACGCCGCAAAATGAGCGCTTGTTCGATGCCGTTCTCTTCGATGCGCTCTACCCGCTCTTTTAGTTTTTTAGGGTGATGGTGATGCCGCCTTTTGAGGCTTCATACACTTTGCCAAATAGCTCGATGATTAATCCCGGCACGGTGTTCATCAGCTCCACCAGTTCTTCTTTTTGTTCTTTATCCACGGTGCGCTCTAGGTAAGTGCGGGCTGGCTCAACTTTGTTGTCACCGGATACTCCGTTCACATAGTTGTTGGCATCGGCCACGCTTGGCGTGAATTTAAAGTCGGTACCATTAATGCCAACGGTGACGGTTTTGGTTGTGAAAACAGGTTTAGTCATTGTGTTTCTCTCTCTGTTGGTTGTTCGCGCTGTGCGCGCCAGTTCAAATAGTCTTCAATTTGTTGATTGCACTCTTTGAGTGCTTGCTTTAGGCGTGGAATGTCTTCGCTGACGACTTCTGGCCATGTGCCTTGCACGCTCGGTTTGTTGCAGGGCACGAGCATTCCTGCCGGAGGTAATCGAAAGATCACCTGTGTTGAAACGGTTTCAGTACGGTTCGCGCAGCCGCTGAGTAACAGCATCAGGAATGTGGCATTCAATATCTGCCATTTGCGCTTTAAGCTTTGCGATGTCGTCATTTAATTTCGCCTCGCTTTGGTTTCGTTCCTGCTGCCTTTTCACCATCAGTGCATTGTGTTCTGCGGCTTCCCCTTTCAGGGTGGCGATGGTGGTTAAATTGCTTTGGTTATCCGCCTGCGCTTGGCTGAGTTTTTCACTCAGCGTGATTTGTTCGGCTTGGCTGGCTTTGAGCTGTAACCCTAAAACTAGGATGGTGATCAGCAATGCCGCTAAGCCGATGGCTTTAATCCAGTGCCATGCAGCGTTCATATTCCACATTCCGTCGAATGATTAATCCCGGCTGTTTTACTCCGCCGCCATACACCCAGCGTTTGAGCTCTGCACAGGCTTGCGGGTAGTTCCCCTCAAGGCTTAACCGATAAATCTGCGTTGCTGTGCGGTTGCTGTTGCGTTTGTAGCGCTGGCATCCGGTGTTAAACGCAAAGGAGGTGAACGCATCGAACTGGCCTTGTGTCATGGGTTTGCCTGAGGCGCGTTCGACACTTTCCACGCAGCGTTCTGCTTCTTGCAGGTTCCTCACCCAATCTTTGGCGACTTGCTCAAGGCTTACTGGGTTATCGGGCACGCCGTGAGTGTTGCCCACGCCGTTGGTGACTAAACCGGATGGGCAGGTGTACGGGTCTAAACGACACCCTTCTGCATTGCCTGTCATTTCTAGCCCTTTAGGGCTGATGCGGAGTTCACCAAGGGCTTGTCCTTCGATCACCACTTGACCAACTGGCTGTACGTATTCTTGGCCGACTATCGCCCCGCCCGTGATAAGGCTGATCACGGCGGCGACTGAGCACCAAATTTTTTTAGTTATTTTCATTGAGGTAGATTCCTCGTTCTTTGGCGATTTTCTGCATCGCGCGTTTATGCCAAATATTGGCGACTAGGGCAGTGACACCCACAAAGATGGATATCCACTGTTCAATACTGAGTAAGCCGAGGAACACACCGAGCCCTGACATCAGATAAGCGATATAGGAGGTGAGCTTTTCAAACCACTCTTGAAACCATTGGTTCTGTAACCATTGATTCATCGTTGCTCCTTTGCGGCCTGACAGGGGGTGCAATACTGACACCCCTTTACTTTTTCTTGCCGCTCTTTGGGGATTGGGTCGTCACATTCCAAACAGTGGGTGCGGCTAGGCAAGTAGGCTGTTTGCATTGCCCTTGCTCTGTGGTTAGCCAGCGCCATTTGTTGGAATTTGGCTTCCGTTTTTGCGGCATCGTCGATGACATCCATAACCGCCCTTACCGCTAGTTGATCAGGCCGCGAGTATCATCTTTCGATAGATACGGCACGCCGTTAATGCGAACAAACAGCGGGCTTGTGACAAAGCCTTTTAGCTTGCGGGTGGATTTATCGCTGCTTTCTGGGTCAATGCTGAGGATGTCTGCCAGCACGAACTTGACGCCGAAGAGTTCCACCTTGTCTTCGTCTTGGCCGTTGTTGGCGTAAAACATCATGTCGTCAGGTTTGATCCCGCGATAGCTGCCCGCTCGACGGGCGGCTTTGTGTATTTTTTTGAACTGGTTGAGGTCGAGTTCTACTTCAACATCACAGCTCACTTTGCCATCGGTATAGCCATCGGTGACGCCGCGAGTAAATGCCGCTTCGCTTTCATCGTTGATGGTTGCGGTGGCGCTTTTTACGTGGACGAATTCGCCAAATAGCGTGGTGTCAAAGTTGCGGCCTGAGAAACGTGCGTTGCTCATTAGTAATCCCCTTGTTTAACGGAAATGGCGATGGTGATTTTCACCGGGCATTCGTAGGGCTGAACGCTCATGTAGATTTCTACATCGGTGCTGTTTACCCATTTGATTTGGATGTCTTCATCCTCTGGTGGGTAGATTTCCCCCGGCACGCCCGTGAGTGCCATGGTGCGCAAATCTTGGGTGAAATAGAGCTTTGCAGCGGCGATGCTCTGCGGCGTTGAGTTGAGTGTGCGGTCAGCAATGCGGGCAATGGCACGAATGCGCACTTTGCGGGCGGCTTTCATCGCGACACGAATGTGGCGTATATCTTGGTAATCACCACCTGGCACATCGAGTGTTCGACCAGTTGTCCAGTATTGACCGGGGTAATCTGGGTACCACATCGGCACGGCGATGCGGTTTGACTCCAGCGCTTTTAGGGTGGCGAGGTCTAGGGCTTTTCCGGCTTTGTCTTTCATCAGCTCGGTGTTACCCAACACGCTTCCGGTTTGCACTCGTGCCGGTGAATCTGCGATGGAAACTTCTTTATTCGCGAGACGGCCAGCGTACTTGCCGAGTGTGTCACCTGCTGCATGTACATTCGGCACAACGGAAATGTATTCACTCGCCACATCTTTTGGGATGGCGACCGTGGCGGCTAACCACTCTGCCCATGTTTGACCGTTGGTTGGGTCGTTGTTGATGGCGGGCAGTTGGCACAGTACGCCGACTTCACGGCCTAAGCTGTTTTTTAGCTCGGTGCGCAGGGTGATGGCATCTTCGATCATGGCTTTGGTTTCGGCATCAAAGCCAAGCACAACGAATTCGAAGCTAGAGACTTCATTGGCTTTTTTGACAGCGTCTTGCCAGTTGTCTTCTTCGCTGAGGATCATCACGCCCGCTGTCCATGCCTGTTTGCCGTTAAGCTGGGCGGCTTTGACAATGGCAAGCCCTTCGGCGCTGGCTTCGGCTAACACGTCGTCAAGGTCTGAGGTTGAATCGACCATGATTAGGTTGCGAACGTCACCGGAAACGGTGCCGCGAATGACGAATAGGAAGTGGCACTCGATATCGGCAATCGGGCCATTCATCAGGTTTAAGATTTTGATAATAACGGTAGGCCATGCCATGTTATTTGCCTCACTTTATGTTTTGAGCTTTGACTTGCCATCCGTAGTTAATACCTCGGAAGGCTCTTTCCCACGCTTTGCGGTACTTCTCTTTCGAAACGCCTAGGAATTTACGGGCTGGGATTTTCCAGCTGCCTTTACTGCTAATAACGCCTTGTTCTCTTGCCTTTGTGACCCAACGCCGGAACTCTTTATAAGTCACATTTTCAGTAATCCACTTAACTGGTGGCTTAATCCGCTTACCCTGCTTTGCGCTTGGGTTGACTCTTCTAGCCCATACTGAGAAATTTAATTTTTTTAATAGACTGGCCTGTTTTCTGGTACAAAATGATTTGGGGTGAATCTTCATAGCAGGAGATGTGTTGCCATTATTTATTCTGCCAAAACCTTTTTGATGAACGTTGCCAATCAAAGCTGCGTTTTGCTTTGTTTGTCTTTTTGATTTCATTGAACCTTGCCAACGTTTAAATGTAACGATGGCTCTATTCGCGTTGGACTGCTTATCATTGACCACAATGAGAGGAGCCATTCCGGTGAGCATTTTTCTTTTACCGTCATGGCGCTTTTTCTTGCGCTTTTCCCACTTCATCCCATCAGGGGTCTGTTGTTTTGCGATGTTACGTTTTGAACCATCACGCACACGGGCTGCTACTCGCCAAAGTAATCTCGCTCTTTTCTTTGGCGGCATCATTAGCATTGCTAATTTTTCTTGAGCAGAGAGAACGCCATTTTTCTCAAAGAAAACATGAATCATTGCTTCACCACATCTATGAGGTTTTCAGCGATGTGTATTGGATACGCATCAACACGCCATTTTTTTCCACACCACTCTAAATCTCCGTTGATATCTTCTTGGATTTTCACTGGTTCCTCGAACCCAACGGTCACAACAATAATGGCTTCTGTTTCGCTTTGAACGGTGATTGAAACTTCTGGGTCTGGCACACCCAGTTCTTCTCGATCTGGGTCGTTATCCATTAACCACGCAACGAATTGTGCGAATAATTTCGCTGGGGAATATTCCTTAAATGGAAAGCGGTCGAAGTAAAATTCGGCATCGTAGAGCTGATTAAATAAGTCAACACCGTTACCCTGATGCTTAGCCCCCATGATGATTTCAAGATCAACCATTTCAGTCTGCAAACGCTTGCTGATGTTTTCACCGACACACGATTCAATGTGTTCTCTTAGGGCAATAAACTTGTAACCCGCTTGATATTGCGTACTCATATCAGCTCCACGCTTGCGCGATTTTTGCCGAGCATATTGCGGATGATGCGTTCACTTTCGGCCAGCAGTTCGTTTTTGGTTTCTTGTGATCGCTCAGCGATGTGATCACCTTCTTTTTTCTGGCTGACGGTGGCGAAATCGGGCAGCAAATCTGCTTTTGCCCGAGCGAACACGGCACTTTGGTACTGAATGACGATGAGGTTTTTATCGTTTACTTTTGGAAACGCTGGCACGTCTGCTGCGCTGGCATGGCCTGCGGCGATGTACTTGGCTTTCAGATCACTCAGTTGCAGGTTTACCGATGCGATGGCGTTAACCACAGCGTGAGCAATGCGCTCATCGTCTTGCGCGGCTGGCGTTCCACGCAGGCGTTCGAAATCCCCTGCGTTGATGTTTGGCCAGAATCCATCGTTCTCGATGGTGGTATCCTGAAAGCTGGTGCTGCTGCCTGTGAACATGCGTTTCTCTCTAAATAGGTGCGCTCTAGCCACTGGGTCTACGGTTAACAATGAACCACGCAGGTTATTGCAACCTCGCCAGCCGAGCGCGGCGGCGTAGGAGCTTTACAAATTCTTGCCTTCGTTGATCGCGTTGATACGCATATCAATCTGGTTAATCTTGGTTTTCACCCCGATTTTGTCGTGCTTTTCATGGGCGGTGATGAGTAAGGCTTTGGCCTTTTGCAACCGCTCCAGATCACCAATTGAACTGGGCTGTGGTTCGCCTTTTTCGTTCATCAGCAGGCCGTAACCCGCGAACTTGTACCACTTGGCTTCAACGACTTCGGGTAATACCCACTCTTTGTCGATTTTCTCGAATACACGGGAGAAATAAGGCTCGATTGAGTGGCCGTTCGGTAGCTGGCGTTCTGCCCATTCGAGGACGAAATCCGCGCAGACAATTGCCCAGCTTGAGCGTTTAAAGTTTTCCGGCGTGGGTAGGTTTAACTCGATGGCTTTGAATAGCCATTCCACGGCGGTTTCCAGATCACCGATGTCGAATAACCAAACGATGAGATCTGTAAAAATGAGGTTTTGATAGCTTTCCCCAGCAGCGAGGTATCTTTCAGCCAGTGGTTTGTATTTCGGGATCAGCACATCACGTTTGTGTTTGACCTTTTCCGAAATTTGCACAAAGCCTTTCAGCACTTGTTTATCTTGCTCAAACTCAACTAAGCGAAGGTGCAAGCTGTCGAGGCTTTCCGCAGCAGCGGCATGAGCTGCCGCTGCTGGGGTGGCTAATACTGCCAATTTATGGCGTGCTGCTGGGGATAAGCTCATCAGTTACGCTCCGACCTATGGTTTAGGGCCGATGTGGACTTTTTCTGGGTTGTAAGCGGCGAACGCTTCCAACACACCCACTGCGTAACCTTCCATGCGCCAGTATGCGTTTTCGAACTGCTTGCGATCAGATTCGTGTTTCGCTTTACGTTGCACTGTGCCGTGCTGAGTCAATACCTGCAGGTTTGCCGGAATGGTCACGACCATGGCGTTATCTGGCAGGAATGGCGGCACGTAAGCGGGACGGCCTGCGATGGTTTTATCGAGCTTTTGAGCGGCGATTTGTTCGCTAGGTTTGTCCGCTTTGTCGTACAGCTTGGCTTGAGCTGCACCGATCAGCCCTGAACCGACGAACACGGTTAAGCGTGGGTCGTTGCGGAACATGGGGTGAATTTGGTTGTTGATGATGTCTGAGGCCATCGCGTCTAACGTGCGGTAGTCGCCGTTGGTTTCATCGAAGTAGACATCGACATCCACCACTTGTGAGGCTTTGCGGTTTTTCACATACGCAATCCAGCCTTCGTTGACATCTTGGCCGAGCGGATACTCTGCTGGATTGGTCGTTTCTGCTGCGGTAACGCCATTCCAGCCCACACGCATGATGTCGAGTGCGAACATTTGGTTAGAAAATTCAGTCAGGTGCTTCATGAACTGATCGCGGCCACCTTGGTTCGCCCACTGGCATAGCATTGCCCAAGTGATGGCGGCACAAGAATCGGTTTCCGCGAGTTTGTATTTGTGACCACCTACGCCCACTTGCTTGGTGAAACGGCCACCCGCTTTACGGCCAGTGTAAAGACCGGACACACCCACATCGACCACTTGACCTTCGATTTGGTCAACCGTGGTCACGGTGATCATTTTCAGAAACTCGGCAGACTCGGTAATGGCTGCGCGAAGTTTGGTTTCCAACTGCGGTGATACATTGAATAGATCTTCTACGTTCGATACGCCGTAGCTTTTCGCCAATTGCTGAGCGAAGTTATCCATGTATTCACGGGCGGATTGAGTAAGAATCTGCGACATTACGCGATGCTCCTAGTTACTGTGATGGGTTCGCGGTTAAACAGGCATGTAGCCTTCGCCGCCACCTGATTTATCTGCGCCTTGGCCATCAGGCCCCGTTTGGCTCAGTTGCGTGAATTTGGTTTCGAGATCGGCTTGCTTTTGAGCGATGCTATCAAGCGTTTCTGTGAGCTTGCTGAACTGCTCAGGAGTCATGCCGTTCGTTTTTTTGCCATCACTTTCGGGTTCCGTTTGCTCACCTTCGGTTTCTGGCTTTTGGGCGGAGACGGTATTGAACTTGCTTTCAAGCTCGTTTTGCTTATTCGCAATACCGTTAATAGCGCCCATCATTTGGTCGAACTGTTCTTGCTTCATGGGTTCTTCGTCCTCTGATTGAGGTTTACTGGGTGTTTCTGGCTCATCGCCAGCGATAAAGGTGCGCAAAGCGGAAAAAAGGCGATCAGTGCGGCTGAAACATTTCTCTAGGTGGAGTTCTTCGAGCGCGTCAGACTCAATCGCGGTTTCTTCGCCATGGCGACGAGAGAATTTGAGTTGCGTTGTACCCGTGGAGGCTGGGGAGTCAGTCACAGCTAGGCCCATTAAATAGCAACGCCCCTCGCCCTTGTAATCGGGATTCGGTTCAATCGAGGTAAACAGCTTTTGCCCTTCTTGGTTTGCGTCCAAGAGGTATTGGTTTGGCGTTAACTTGGCAAATAGGCGGAGTTTGTCGTCTAGCACTTCGGCTTTGAGTTCTTCGACTACGCCCCAGTTTTTACCTTCAAACGGCCCCCAAGAGCTGCGCCAGTGCTCTGGCCAGATTAATGCGGTGTATTCATCTTTGGCGTAGAGAGAGGCCATGTCGTTAATCCACGACTTGGTGATTTTGCGCCCGTCTACGGTGCTGCCTTCGGTGGCAATGACTACCCAATCACTGGTTTTTGGCATGGGGTGAACACTCTTGGTTATTGCTGAATCTCGTTAATGTGTCGCCACCATACGCCGTAAAAAGTTGGCTTTCAGCAAGCAGTGTTCGGGTGAATTCGGATATTGGGTTATATCCGAAATTGGCGGAATTTTTGTAGGCGAATCAGGGTGTTTTCGCGGCGTATGATGCGCTCATGGCATACTCTCCCGAAATCCGACAAGCCGCCCGAGCCCTCTATTTGAAGGCATGGACGCCACGCGAAATCGCCGACGAATTGAATCTGAACAGTGACCGAATTATTTACTACTGGGCGGATAAGTTTGGCTGGCGCGATATGTTGCGTGAACAAACGATTGATGAAGCTATCGCGAATCGTATTCAAACGCTGCTTGAGGTAGAGAACCCAAGTAAACCGCAGTTGGATATGCTCGATCGGCTGATTAATCATCACGTCAAACTTAAGAAGCTGCGCGCTACTGAGCAACCGACTCAACCCAATGAAGCGGGTACAGCTTCGGCGCAAAGTGGTGCACAAAATAGCAAAAGTGGTTCACCTAAGGCCGAATCTGGCACACAAACGGGCGATTCTGGTAAATACTCTGCCCCCAGTGGTAAACGTGGCAAGAAAGTTAAGAATGATGTTAGTGAGATCACCGAGGCCGATTTTAAGCTGTGGCATGACTCGCTCTTTGCCTATCAGCACACGATGCGTAACAACCTGCACCAGCGGACTCGTAACATTCTCAAGTCTCGCCAGATTGGCGCAACCTATTACTTTGCAGGTGAAGCGTTAGAACAGGCGATTCTCACGGGCGATAACCAGATATTTCTCTCAGCCTCTCGCGCTCAAGCTGATGTTTTCCGTCGCTATATTGTGGCGATTGCAAAAGAGTTTTTAGGCATTGAGATCACGGGTAACCCTTCTACTTTGTCGAATGGTGCAGAGTTGCACTATCTCTCTACCAACGGCAAAACGGCACAGAGTTACCACGGCCACGTTTATATTGATGAGTATTTCTGGATCGGCAAGTTTGACGAGCTGAACAAAGTCGCCTCGGCGATGGCTACGCATAAAAAGTGGCGTAAGACTTACTTTTCCACCCCTTCTTCTAAGATGCACCCTGCTTACCCGTTCTGGACGGGTGAAAAATGGCGCGGCGATAAAACCACTCGGAAAAATATTGAGTTCCCGACCTTTGATGAACTGCGCGATGGCGGTCGCTTGTGCCCAGACAAGCAGTGGCGTTATGTGGTTACGATTGAGGATGCCGCTAAGGGTGGCTGTGACCTCTTTGATATTGAGGAACTGCGCGAAGAGTACAGCGAGACGGACTTCAACAACTTGTTTATGTGCGTGTTTGTTGATGGTGCCAGCTCGATATTTGAATTTAATAAGATTGAACGTTGCATGGTGGATAGCGAGATTTGGCAGGACTACAAGCCAAACGCTGCTCGCCCATTTGGTAGCCGTGAGGTGTGGCTTGGCTATGACCCATCACGAACCCGTGATAATGCGGTGCTGATGGTGGTCGCGCCACCGATTGTGGCGGTTGAGAAATTCCGTGTGCTTGAGAAACACACTTGGCGCGGGCTTTCTTTCCAACATCAGGCTTCTGAGATCAGCAAAGTGTTTGAACGCTTCAATGTGACTTACCTTGGCATTGATATCACCGGCATTGGCGCGGGTGTTCATGACTTGCTGGTTAATAAGCACCCTCGCGAAACGGTGGCGATTCACTATTCCAATGAAAATAAAAACCGCTTGGTGATGAAGATGATCGACATCATTGACGGCAACCGCCTGCAGTTTGATGCGGGCATGAAAGAAACGGCAATGGCGTTTATGGCGATTAAGCGTGTCGCCACGAACAGCGGCAACATGATGACCTTTAAAGCCGAACGTAGCGAGCAAGCTGGCCACGCTGACGACTTTTGGGCGCTTTCTCACGCGCTGATTAATGAACCCCTCGATCACTCCACTCAACGCAAATCAACATGGCAGATGGCAGCATGACAGAGCAACTTATTCACTCACACACTACCGATGGCACAGAGACAAAATCTGTGTACAGCTTTGACCCGAACCCGGAGCCCGTTGATACAAACAGTTGGATGACTCGTTATTGTGAGCTGTTTTACAACGATTTTGATGATTACTGGGAGCCGCCAATTTCGTTAAAAGGGTTAGCCGAAATTGCTAACGCGAACGGGTATCACGGTTCACTGCTGAAAGCGCGGGCCAACTATGTGGCTGGTCGCTTCCTGAGTGGTGGCAACATGCCTATGTACAAAATGAATAATGCCTGCTGGGACTATTTCGGCCTTGGCATGGCGGCATTTGTGAAGATTCGCAGCTACATGAAGAATGTGATCGCTCTTGAACCTTTGCCCATGGTTCACATGCGCAAGCGTAAGAACGGGGACTTTGTTCAGTTGCTGCGTAACAACGAGCAAAAGGTGTTTAAAGCGAAGGATGTGATTTTTATTCCCCAGTATGATCCGCAGCAGCAGATATACGGCTTGCCTGATTACTTGGGCAGCATTCAAAGCAGTTTATTGAACCGTGACGCTACCCTCTTTCGCCGTCGCTATTACCTGAACGGAGCGCACATGGGCTTTATTTTCTATGCGACCGACCCGAACTTGAGCGAAGCCGATGAAAAGGCACTGAAAGAGAAGATTTCCAGTTCTAAAGGGATCGGGAATTTCCGCAGTATGTTTGTGAACATCCCGAACGGGAAAGAGAAAGGCATTCAACTGATTCCGGTGGGCGATATTGCCACGAAAGATGAGTTTGAGCGGATCAAGAACATCACGGCGCAAGATATTTTCGTGGGGCACCGTTTCCCAGCAGGGATGGGCGGCATGATCCCGCAGACAGGCGCAACAGCACCAGACCCACTCAAAGTCAGCCAAGTTTATGACAAGTATGAAGTGGTTCCGGTGTGTAAGCGTTTTTCTGATGCCATCAACAGTGACCCAGAGATACCGGAATCACTGTCTTTCAATTTTGATTTGAGCATCGAGGTTTAAAGCAAGGCACATTGGCTATTGCACCTTGCCGCAAAGTTAATGACTTGTACCCATAAGTCATCAAGCCTTGTTGATTCAAAATAGCCGACATCCCCAATCATTGGGGCTTCATTCCTGATACTTGGTCTTTTGTATTGGTCGGCGAAATGGAATACCGCCTGATAAACCTGCGGAGTGTGTTTTGCACTGAACTCGCAACTGAATGGTTTGGGTCTTAGCTCGAAACGCACATAGTGGGCGGTTTTACCAAACAACGTGATGGTGGCGGGTTTCCAATCGGTTTGGTAGGTGATCGGCCAGTTGGCTTTGGGAATTTGCGATGGGGTGGTAATGGGGATGATGGTTTGGGTTTTGGTTTCTTGATCGAGGATATCGAGCACCCATTTTCTAAATTGTTTGGCGATGGCCGTTCTGGCGAACATGGCGATGAGGTGAGCGCCGCGCAGTGAGAAAATGCGTACTGATTTTTGTCTCAAACTATTGTTTATTCCATTCACCGTCAAATTGACGGTCATTGACATTCCACTTGAAAACTCGTCTTGGTTACGATCATAGATACGGCTGACAGAATCTTCACGCGCATAGCCTAATGCTTTACCTATTTGCGCAGCAGATAGCCAAAGCTGGTTGTGCTGTTCGATCACATCAAAATGGGTGTTTTGAAAAGTCAGTGCTGAAGTCATAGTGACCTCCTGTTGATAGCTTCCTTAAACCACCATCCGGAGTTCCTACGCTACGGGTGGTGAACTGAACAGGGGTAGGAATACCGCGCAACAGACACGGCCAGCCGAAGCTGCCCTGCCCAGCCCACCATAATGCAGATAGTACGGTTTCTATTCGAAACGACTATGTTTGGATGAACCGAGACCATACATACAAAAAAACCAGCAAAATGCTGGTACGTATGTACCTGTTGCTATTCAAAACGGGTTCCTACGCCCAGTGTTGGATTTTGCCAACACGCTTATAGGCTATACCATCTATAACCCTTTAGTCAAACCGATGAGCGCCGATAGCTGCCGATGGAACAGCCTCAAACTTGTTTATAAAAATTTTTATGATATATTTTACAGCATGTACAGACCGTACAAATTCCCATCACGCAGCCGTTGCTGCAAAGAGTTAAGGTTCATAAAATGGGCAAAGTTATACCACTACACGACAAAAAACGTGAACGAGAAGTTGAAGATAAATTCATCGACTTACTTGATCGTGAAGTAAAAGTAGAGGGAAACGTTCAGCCGCTATCTACTTCTCTTCTTGATCGTATGTTCGCCATAAAAGCGGCGGCAGAAGCGGCTAAGGCTCGCGCAGAGTTTTTGGAAGGATAGAGATTGGAAACGAAGCAAATTCCCGTTTTTTCTGGTTATGAGCTTCACGCTCTATCCATCTTCCAAAATCTTCTGGATGATCTAACAAAAGAAGTTGAAACACTTCAAGCCAAAGACCCAATCTATTTTTACGACCACCCTAGTACTAAGTTATTGCTTGCGGTTCTTTGTAATATTACTCAAACCGTTCCTTCCAATCCTGACCATGCTGATTTTCGTCAAGGGCTTACACTTGGCAAAAAGCACACATCATGGCGCAGAGTAAAGAAAAAGAGTTTACCTCCAAGATATCGGTTGTTTTTTCAATTTAATAGCCAAGCTCCTAAAACCATCATTTATGCATGGATGAATGATGAATCTACCCAGCGTAAAGCAGGAGCAAAGACTGACGTTTATGCAGTGTTTGAAAAGATGCTAAACAGCGGCAAGGTGCCAAACTCTTGGGAAGAACTCTGTAAAGCCGCGAATCCTCTACAGCTAGAAAGCTGATAAACTGTACAAAAACACAGCTTATTGACGTATGATTATCGCGTCAGTCAAAAAAAGCTAGGTGTTATTATGAGAGTGTTCTGCCCTGAGTGCGAAGGTAAAGCCCGAATTCAGAAGACGAACCGCTTTACCGTTGGTGTTGCGGATTTGTATTGTGCGTGCTGTGACCCCGAATGCGGCCACACGTTTGTGATGAACCTTTCTTATAGCCATACGCTGAGCCCGTCTGCAAAAACAACTAGCCAACTGGCGTTTGATTTGTGTAAAGCGTTGCCGCCAGAAGCGCGGCAACGGCTTAAGCATCAGCTTTCTATGTTGTGATCAACTGCTGCAAAATCTTGGGTTTTCGACTTCTGAGGCCATCTCAATAATGCTGAGAATGGCCTTTTGTTTATCTGTATCCAAACTTCCGTGTGAATCAGCCATCACGAGCCGCGCGAGGTATGCCCCCGCTTGTCTCGTTCGCTCCGTGCTTTCGCTGCTGGCTACTCCGTCCAGAATTATTTCAAGTGCTGATAGTGCAACATCACAGTGATTGATATTGCCTAAGTGTTTTAATTCAGACATTTGACTGTCTCCTACTGACGTTTACTGTATATTAATACAGTGATTTTATGCTCTCAATTTTTTTATTGGTTTTATTGTCTATACTGATAGATAGCTCAATCTATTGCGTATTAGACGCCGTACTCTAAAAGTTAATATTCGTCGGCGTTGCGACCTACATCAGTTTTTGTGGTTGCCTAACCTCAGTTGGCATAACGGCTTGTTTTATCCGCCAAATTTGGCGACTGAGGTTATTGAATGGCAAAGACGATTCACGATATTGATCCCATCATGCAGTTTTTCACGCAGGAGCGTTTGCGTAAGCGCTTAACTCAGCAGCAGGTTGCCGAGCGTGCTGGCGTTTCGCTGCGTATGTTGCAGCGGTTAGAGCAAGGGGAACGAGTGGTGGATATTGCCCAGATTCGGCGTTTAAGTGCGGCGCTTGAGATTTCAGTGGGGCATATGATCATGCACGGGGCGGTGAGTTCGCCCGATGGTAAGCAGGTAGATTCTCTCCCCGCGCCGATTCGTGATTGTTTGATTGAGTTGATTAAGTCGATTAATGATGAAATTGCGGCGCAAAGCCGCAGCGCATAGCGGATATAACAAAGCGCCCGCAGGCGCTTGGTTGGTTCGTTCTTTTTAAGTTTCTTTTCCCCTTACAAATTAATAACGATTGTTTCAATCTCACCGTTCTCTTTCAGATAAACCTCTACACCATCAATTTCAACAAGTGCTCCACCATCATCAAAGGAGGTAATTTCGACAGAATCAAACTCTTTTCTTTGCTCAAAAATGCTTTTTGCACAATTTTGAATTTTTTGAATTTTTGACACTTTTACACTCATATCTGTTTCCTCAACTCAAATTTCAGTGATCTGTCTGTGGTTTTGGTTAAACCAGCAGGTGACGCCATTCTCTTTTCTTATCCAGTACCACTCTGGTTTTTGCAGGTGGCGCGGTAGTTTTACTCTCTCCCGTTCTTCGCCGTGGATGTCTACCGATACTACGGTGACTTCATCTGGCTTTGGTAACACAGTGAAGGTGAAGGTTTCGCCCTGAAATTGGATGATTTCACCATCGAGATCGATGGTTTCTGCAGGCCGATGTGATTGGTAGGTTTTGCCGACTTGTAGTTGCATGGTTCATTTCCCTATTTTAGATAGCACACCGAACAGCGCCGCAGCTTGCATTTTCATGGCCATGCGGTTTTCAATTCGAGAGGTCAGATTTTTTAAAGCCAATAGCTTTTCAAATTCGCTGACACCCGCGCTTAGGTTTTCTAACTTTTCTTCTAAAGCGCCTGAAATTACATCAACCGTTTCTTGGTCAATTTCGTTGTTTTTGTCCATAACTAGCTCCTACGCTAATGGCCAGTCGCCTTCCAACTCTTGGAAGAACGATAGGTCTGGTTGTGAATGTTCTTGTGGTTTCTGGTTTAGCTTCTCCATTTGCTGTTCGAACTTCTCCCAGCCTTCGAAGCGGCACCAAATGTCGCTATCGACCTCGCGTTTTACTTCAACCAAACGCGCTGGCCTGATTTTTCCGTGTTCATCTACCTCCGCAGGGCGGATTTTCAGTTCTGTTTCGTCATCGAGTCGCAATGTGCTGCCTTTAAACAGGGCGCTGATGGCGACTTCATCAACAATCTGATCGTTTTGTGATCCTTTTAGCCTGTCCGGCTGCAACAAACGGGTTAGCTGAGTGCTGACCTGTCCGGTAAAGGGCTCCGTACAGTTATTGACAGAACTCCGAGAGGCGGCAGAGCCGCCAAAGGCAGTCGCTTCGCTCCCAAAACCCACCGCTTCACCTTCTGTGGTTTCCTTGCCCTTGCGTTTGATTGTCCAAACCTTTTCACGGGTTTTAATGACTTGCTCGGGTGTGGCGATGCCTTCCAGCTTGCGGATGGCTTCGGCGTAAGGAGAGGCAAACGGCAGCTCTTGATACACGTTGGTAACTAATAGCTCTTTGCGTTTCACGAAGGGGCCACCTTGATTCATGATGTAACCATGCCAACGCCCTTCATCGGCAGAGCGCAGCACAGCGGCTACATGTGGAATCTCGGTTTTGGCGCGGGCTTCGTAGCTTTGGGCGATCACTTCAACCAGTTCTTGATTGGTCATGACTCGCGCTGGCTTGAATGCGCCAACGAGTTGATAGTGCAGCAGTTCATACATGCTGATGAGATCGGCTCTTTCCTGCATGAAGATGTACTCCATGAAGGCTTTTTTATTCTGGTTCGCAAGGCGGCGCAGTTCGCGGTATGTGGTGACAGGCGCACCACCGAAGAATTGAAACTGGCGAATACTCCAGCGGCTTTTCCATGCGCTGACGTTGCGTGCCATGTCTTTGACTGGCTTTCCGGTTTCGTCTGATATGTCGCCGTCCATCGCGTAGCCGTCGATGTTCTTGGAAATGTATTTGGCGATGTAACCGGTGGCCGTGCCTTTGGTTGGGTCGATGTAGCCAAAATCACAGCGTGGACGGTAATCAAGCGGCCCCACATACACGCCTTTGCGAAACGGCTTTTGTTTCTCTTTTTCAAATTCTGGGTGCAGTTCGCCCCGGTCTTCTTCTGTCGCGTAGGTGATGAAGGTGTCACGCACGGCGGAAATGTCTTCTTTTCTTACCCAAATCAGCAAATGCCAGTGTGGCGTGCCATCGTGATGCGGCTCGGCCACTCGCACACCAAACCAACGGATTTCGTCACGGTTCAGTTTGGCGCGGATCAGCTGCCACTTTTTGTTTAAGTAGGCTTGAGCATCGCGCGGGCTGGCTCCGTTCCAGTGGTCGATAAAGCCGCCTTTTTTGTAGCTGTTGTGGTACTTCGACGGCGTGGTGAGTGTGAGGAACAAGCCTTGCAAACCCAGCTCGTTGCCGATGTCTTCACAGCCACGGCAGCGCACCATCAGTTCATGGCGGCGAATCGCAGGGTTAGAAACGCTCTTTTTGACCATGTCCCACAGGTCGTGCTCTTCTTCGGTTTCTTCATCGAACAGCACCATGTTTTTGATGGCTTCATAGTTGCGTTGTTGCTGCTCTTGGTGCTCGCGCACACAATCCCAACTCGCATAAGGTGAAGCGTTGTTAGATACCTGCCCCATGGCGATGGCGAGGTGTTCACGCATGATTTTGCGCACTTTGACTAAGCGGCCAAGCCACCACGAATCACTGATCATGCGCATGATGTCGCTGGACGCTGAAAGGTGGTTTTGTGCTTTGTATTTGCGCGGCGCTTTAATGCCAAAAGTTTGGGTGCAGAAGTGGGCGAGCGCTTCGTAAGCATCAACAACCGCTTGGTCTACATCTTCTTCGCGGTCGGCGTGTTTGCGGCTAGCAGTGAGCTGCAAATAGGCTTCCATGATTTTGGCAATGCGGAATGCCATGTCGCGCAGTTCGTCTTGCTCTAATTCAGCAAGCAGGCGCTGTTTGACTGGTTTGCGGTTTTTCTCTGCGGCTTCGAAATCAAACTTCATTTGTGGTTTGGTTTCAGGCAGTGGTGAAAAGTCGCTTTGATCAGTGTCTTCATATTCTTCACTGAGCAAAGCCACCTTTTGTGTGTTAGGCAGTTGTTTGTATTGTTGCAGCACTTTGAGCACACGCTCTTTGGCTGGGCGCATTTTTTCACGCAGGAAGGTATTCGCCGCCCGTGCGCCCTTTTTCTCATAAATGCGGATGTAGCGTTCAGCAAAGTATTTCGCGAGGTATGGCGGCACGTCTTGAAAAAAGGCTTTGCGCCACTCGTGAGAAAGCGCATCAACTTCGTAAAGTCGGCGCTCGATCACGCTCATGTCGTCAGGCTCAACGTTTGCGACTTTATGGCCAGCGGCAATCGCTGTCACGTCATAGTTAATCGGTGACAGCGGCGCTTGCCAAGGGAAGTCGAACAGCTCGATTTCTGCAGGTTGGGAGAGGGTTTGCATTCGCTTTTAACCGTTACGTCTGATTCGATAATTCAAAATCCATTGAACGTACGTGTAACCAAGCTCCATTTTTTCCGCTATTTCGCAGGGTCTTACGCCTTCGTCGTGCAACTGCCGACACAGTTCAACGTCATGATTACTCACCTTGGCTAGATGGTGCTTTTCACCATGCTTTCTCATGCTGATGCCAAGCGTTTCCGCTTTTGAATTGACCGCTGGCTTTGTTCTGCCCAGCTTTTCGGCGATTTCATCACTCGACATATCTTGGGCATGTTTCGCTAGAAATAGGATTTCCGTCTCACTCCATCTTGAGCGGGTGGTAACGCCAGTTCTCATGCGGCCTCCTTCTGGTTTTCTTGCTTGGCGATTGGCATTCCGCAATGCGGGCAAGTGGTGTCACTCTCTTTCACTTGGTTTGGGCAGTAAGGGCAAAGGGTGATTGTCATACTGCCTCCATTTCCTGAGTGCTAATGATGAGATAACCGCCCTTGCCATAACCCTTGCTAATCACCCCATTTTTTAGGTGCTTACAGCACAGGTCTAAACACGCTTGCTTTACGGCTTGCTCTTCGGTTTCAAAGTCGCCAATCAAAACATTGGCGACTTCTTGTGTTTCCTTGTTGCGAATAATTCCGCCATCAGGACAAAGTAGGATTGCGGCGTACTGCATGGCTACTCTCCACCTTCGTATTTTTTTTCTGCACACTCGTAGCAAATAGGCATCATTTGCTCTTCGCTTTCGCACTGGTCGATGTCTGCTTCACGGCAACAAGAAGCGCATATATGGGCATAGAGCTCACTTATGCAGAGCTCACATACCCAGCGGCCTTCGCCATCGGCATGTGGCAACCAGTAACAGCAATCGCATGTATGGCATTCTGAACAGTTAGTGATGTTGCTTTCGTGTTGGTTAGACATATCAAAACGCCTCCAATGATGTGCCGATAACTGGCTGGCACTCTTCCCACCATTCCGCCATGCGTTTGGCGAGTTTTTTGTTACTGGTGCAACTGGCTAGAAAGGTGAGAGAGCGAATCGCCCCTGCTGCTTGAAAGTGGCTAGAGCCAACGGTGGTTTGGTTAAACACGACAACCCAAAAGCACCACCACCCAAGCAGGAACAGGTGACTTCTCAGCTTTTGAACAGTGCATGTGTAGTTGTGGTTTGCGAGCATTGCCCGTTCAAAGTGGATTTGGACAACGTCTTCACCATCCAGCTTTAACTGAGAAAAAGCGGCAAGAAAGATAGGGATTTGATCTACGGGAAATCCTTCATCTTTAAGCATTTCAACCAACTCAGCACGGTAGACTGTGATATTCATGTTACTCATGCTTTCACCTCGGCCTGTTCTGTGGCTTTGGCTTCTGCGTCGTCTTCACGGGCTTCGATGATCAGCTCTGTGAGTTGGCTTTCAATGGCGAGGAGTCTTTTGAGGGCGTTATCCCAGTGAAGATAAACCGTCTTATCAATCAAACGTTTGTATGGTGTTTCACCCGATAAAAATGACTGAGGCGAAACCGCATAAACCTCAAAAGCGTTAACGTGAGCGGAAAATTTAGTGAATATGAACAACACATCCGTATTCGCCATAGCCAGTACGTTGATGGCGTGAACGATGTCGTAAATGTCACGGTTTTTAAGTGCAGAATCAGGCTCGCAAATTTCTTTGAACTTACTTTTAGGGCCTCGTTCAACAAAGCCCCATAACTGACCTTTTGCGAAAAGCGGCTCAAATTGACAATTCTTCTCAAGCTCAACAAGTTGAAGACACTCACTCAGCAGTTCAGACGATTGTCTTCTGAGCTCAGCTAATTCTTTGAGATCATTACGAGTCGAACCTAATGCAGCTTTCGCCTCTTCACTAATCGCCATGAGTTGTGCCATGGCTTGTTCCAGTTCTTTATTCATCTTCATTGCTCCTACGCTAAGACGAAAAAAAAGCCCCCCTTTCCTTGTGGAACACTGCGGGGGCAACGGGGTTGGCTAGGTTTAAAGGAAATCGGGCGCTTTCAGTTGGCTCACGTTGCCTACTTCACACTCAAAGCGTTTGGTCACTTTGTTCATCTCTTCCAGCCCACGGCGCACCTTTTGGCGCTCGATGTCGTTGAGTTGGTCAAAGGTGACGTTTGCGATTTTCGGGTCAAGATCACCCGCAATGCAGCACATGGCGCGTTGCTTGAGGGTTAGCGCGTTATAGGCTTTGCGCACTTTGTTGCGCTTGTAGCTGCTTTCAAACAGGGCGTGCGCCATCGCAATACTGTGCGCGGCGGGCACATGCGGCAGCGTGGCGAGGTAGGCATCTACCTCTGCGCGGCTGCGTGGTGCGTGGTGCTGCGGCAGGTTCACGGCTTCACTGCGTTCTGCCGTTTGCATTTGTTGCTTATTGCGCTGCACTTGCTGGCGCGTTTCTGCGATGGCTGACATGGTGTTTTCTCCTTATGCGAATCCTGGGATGGGCGCACCTTGAGCCATGAAATCCGAACCCATTTGAATCAAGGGTTGCAGGCCTGTTGTGCGTTTTTCTAAATCGGCGATCAGTAATGCCAAGTTGCCCAAGGCGGCTTGGCACTTCGCGAGGGTTTTGCGCTTACGGCTGCGCGGCAAACGCTCTGCGGTGCACATTTGCATTGCATCACTAGAGAGTTCCCCACAAAGCGAGGTGTTGAGCAGTACGCGCTCAATGATGTTCTTTTCTTCCCCTTGTTCTGGCAGCGCCACGGCAACTACGCCGCAATCACTGAACAAGGTATTGATGATGGTGTAATCCCCTGATGCCTTGCACAGCAGCACTAAATCAACTGGGCTCAGTTTGTGCGGCTGTGCAGGGTTGAGCATGTTGCGCAGCGATTGCCCGTCTAACGAAATGCGTTTGGCGAGCTGTTCAATGTTGTGATTGACAACGAAATCACTGCAAACGGCGTTGTATGCTTGCTGTTTGCGTTCACGTAATTCATACATGGCGATGTCAGAAACCATAATTAACAATCCTTATATAAAAGGCGGTATGCAAATGACTGACGCTGCAAACAGATGTAGCCACAACGGGCAATAGTTTTTAGTTGGAATCAGGGAGGAGAAACGCATGATTACCCCAGCACCTGCATAGCTTCACGCGCTGCGATTTCGTGCATCGCAACCATGTTGACTAAGGGTTTTTCTTTCGTTTTGGTTTTGGGTTTGATGATGATTCGCCCTTCTGCGATGTACTGGCGAATGGTGCCCATCGGTAAACCGGAAATGACGGAATACTTTTCACAGGTCACGTATGGGCTTTCGGGTGCTACCTCATATGTCAGCATGGTGATATCCTTAAACGTTGTTAAATCATCGGTTCTATTCGGTCTTGGTCGGCGTTGGAACCGGAATACAAACAGATATTAGATCGCCAAAAACAATCACGCAAGTAAACAAATAGCGATCAATATCAAAAAATAAACTCGTGGCGATATGAAAAACACAAAGATTCCACCTTTTGACTATATAAAAGGTCATGAATTCACAGAGGTTTTAAAGGAAGTTACAGGATGTTCAACGTTTGGCGATATGGCTGAACTTTTTGATGTACCTAAAGCGACTTTCAGCACTTGGAACCTTCACAATCGTACATCTCACGAATTGATGGTGAGACTTCATCTGGCGAAGGGCATCCCTATTGCAAAGATGGCGCTGGGCATTGATGAACCAGCAACGCATCAAGTTGCCGAGGCTCCTCAGGATTACACCCACCTTCAGAAGAAGTTGATTAATCCCCAGCATGAAACCGTCATTCTCAAATCGTTCTGCCTGACAAACGGGCAGCTTCTTGAAACTGGCGAAATCCCTTACCCCGTTCGCCGGATGAATAGCTTTAACCTGAAATCTGGCAGCACGATTGAAGTTGAAACCAATGAGGCGCTTTATCTGGTGGATAACGATTCGCGTGATGCGGTTTCCGGTAACTACTTGATTGATATTGATGGCCGTTTATCGGTTAACCATATTCAGCGTTTACCCGGCAAAAAGCTGGCGATTGCGTTTGGTGAAAGCACGATTGAAGTATCAGAACACGACATTAAAGTGCTTGGCCGTGTCGCGGTGACTCTAAGAAAAGATTGATTTTTAATTGGCTAGGGAATGAAAGATGACAGATAGAATTGTTGATATTGATGAACATGGACAACCCACTTCATGGGGCATTAACTATAAGCGTAATAAAGAAAAAGCATTGAAGTCACTACAAGGCATTCTATCCGGCATTCAGGCTGATAGACGCCTTAATCCAACGGAAGTCCTATTTCTTGATACTTGGTTAAAAACCGACACGGCTTTTAAGAAGGATGGAGACTTTCTTGATTTGAGAGATCTTATCGAGGATGTTCTTGAAGATGGCGTCGTTGAAGAACATGAGTTAACAGAAATTAGAAACTTGATTAAAGATATTTTGAATTATGGCTTCAGAGATGGTTGGGAATCTGATGGTTTGATTAATCAACTCCTTGGTTTTTTGCAAGGTATTACTGCGGACGACTCCATCAACGATAAAGAAATTCATGCTCTTAATAAGATGCTTAATTCTAACAGAGAAGTTATCGCAAATTGGCCTGGCGATGTTATTCATCAACGTTTAAACAAAATTCTTTCTGATGGCATCGTGGATGATGAAGAACGTCATGAGCTTCTATCAATGTTGAAGTCTATCTGTGGACAACAGTTCACGGACACTGGCTGCGCTGAATGTTTTGCAACTGATTACTTTTCTGATGATGTCGTAGTTAATTCTATTTCTGGACTACAAGTTTGTTTTACTGGAAAGTTTTTCGCTGGTAATCGTAAGTCTATTGAAAATAAAGCTAAAGAACTTGGTGCAGATGTTCGTTCTGATGTGAATAAACAACTAGACCTACTTGTTATTGGTTCTATGGCCAGCCGTGATTGGATTCATACTAGCCATGGTAGAAAAATTGAATCAGTTATCAATAATCGCAAAAGTGGCTCATCTACAAAAATCCTTACCGAACAAGCATGGCTTGCTCTGATTGGTGGCTGATGATGCGATTACTACCTCTATTACTTTTATTTTCGACATCGGCATTTGCTTCAACGGACTGTGAAAAAGCTGAATCTATGCTGTCTCCATCCGTTCATCTTGTGGTTCAAGCTTTACGCTTGCATAAGCAAAACGCTGATCACAAAACCATAGCTCAATGGCGTGTTAACACCTTCAATCCTGAAATTGAGAAAATCATCACAGCTAATGAACTATCACCAAAAGAATTAATGAGCCCTGATTTGTCACTTACCCGTGAAGTTTATAATGACGTTATGATGCGCTCTAAAATATACGTCGGCCACGTCTATTCATACTCAAAAGGCACAATTAACGAGGATGCAGTAGAAGAGCAACGCAAAGCTATTAACGCTGTTGTTCAGAAGTTCAAATCAATCTGTGTTTCCCAGTAATGTCCGTCCGTAACCTTAAAGATGGCAGCAAAAAACCGTGGCTTTGCGAGTGTTACCCGCAAGGCCGCGAAGGTAAGCGCGTGCGTAAAAGATTCGCCACCAAAGGTGAGGCCACCGCTTATGAAAACTTCATCATGCGTGAGGTGGATGATAAACCGTGGATGGGGAGTAAGCCTGATAATAGGCGGCTGAGTGAATTGCTTGAAACTTGGTGGCAAGTTCACGGACATACGATCAAATCAGGTAAAGTCGTTTACCGAAAAACCGCACTCACAATTAAGGAACTGGGCGACCCTATCGCCTCTACGTTTACTTCAAAGCAGTATCTTGCTTTTAGAGCGAGTCGGGTTAGCCATTTCAATAAAGAAAACAAGTCACTTTCTCCTACTTATCAAAACTTCCAGCTCAATTTGCTAAGCGGCATGTTCAGCCGATTGATTAAGTATAAGCAGTGGAACTTGCCAAACCCTCTTGATGACATTGAGCCAATAAAAGTTAACCAACGGGCTTTGGCATATCTCGATAAAGCGGATATTCAACCTTTCCTACAGCGCTTGGGTGGTTTTGAAAGCGATGGGCGTTCTGTTTCTATTCCTGAAATTGTTCTGATTGCAAAAATTTGCCTTGCGACAGGGGCGCGGATTAGTGAGGCGCTTTCGCTTGAACGTTCTCAGATTTCTGAGTTTAAGCTGACGTTTGTTGAAACGAAGGGCAAACGCATTCGCTCTGTGCCTATCTCCGAAAATCTTTACAAAGAGATCATGCTGGCCTCTTCTAGCAGCGCTAAGATTTTCTCAACCACCTACGGTTCTGCGCATCGTTACATTAAAAAGGCTCTGCCCGATTATGTGCCAGAAGGTCAAGCCACCCACGTTTTACGGCATACCTTTGCCACTCACTTTATGATGAACCGTGGCGACATCCTGATTTTGCAACGAATACTCGGCCATCAGAAGATTGAACAAACGATGGCTTATGCGCATTTCTCACCCGATCACCTGATTCAAGCCGTTCAACTAAACCCACTCGAAAACTAACTAAAACTGTGGCGACAAAGTGGCGGCATTCTTCAGCGTTCCTCGTTAACCATCGTCTAAAACCGCCATTTATGGCGACAAACCCACCGCCAAAATCAGCAAAACACATTCATCACACCGCAGCGCAAATCAATATTTTTCACTCAAAAACATCAACTTAAAATTAATGCAGTTTGATTTTACGGTCAGATAATGGAAATCACGAACCACAGAAAAAAGAAAAGCCCCTTTTCCTTTGAGAGAACCGGGGCTAGTTGGTGGTAGCCATCGCCAATGTGGAGATCAAGAGAAATGAACACATTTCGGCTTACCATTAGGGGCGCATGATTATGTTTGGCTAGTTGAGCAGTTTGAGTGAGAGAGCTCACCTAACATCCCACAATCATACCTTGCCAAAGTTCCTTCATTACATACCCACGTCTGAGCTCATTAATGAAGGCACCTGGAACTACTGCAATAACGAGATTGCAGAGTTTGGCAATTGTTTTGCTTGGGCAAGAATTGAGGTTCCAGCCTGTTGCAGAATTTGAGATTTGGTAAGTTGCGTTGTTTCCTTCGCAAAATCCGTATCTTTAATCCGACTTTTCGACGCTTCCACGTTCTCCTGAATGTTCGACAGGTTACTGATGCTGTGGCTGAGTCGGTTCTGTTTCGCACCGAGGTCTGCTCGTTGCGAATCCACGTATTTCAATGCGGCATCGATGATACCCACGGCGTTTTGTGAACCACCGACACTAGTGATATCAATGTCTTGTACTGTGGTTTTCACACCAGGGCCACCATTAAGACCAAGTTCAGTTGCCAAGCCACCGGAAATATTGAAGTTACCTTGAACATTCGGCTCAGAAACAAAAATCTGCAGTTTGCCATCTTGATCCACCGATGCTTTGAACAAATCGGTTTGACCGTTGATGTAAGTGGCTAATTCTTCGATGTCATCGCCATCTTTGGCCATGATGTCGAGCACCACCGCTTCACCATCTTTCTTGGTGAATTCAAACTTCAGGTCACGAGCGGTAGGTGGTACCCCCCACTCTTTAGTCTTAGGTTGTTCGGCAATAAAGGATTGGCCACCCATGCGGAAATCGTCCGCACGCACGCTGGTGAGTCCCATGATGATCGCTTCACCCGAGCTTGAACCAATCTGGAACGACGCTTCACCAAACGAACCGTTGAGTAGCTTACGACCACCAAATGACGTGGTTTCAGCGATACGGTTCAGTTCATCTTGCAGTGCCACCGACTCTTCGTTCAATGCCTGACGCTCTGACGCCGAGTTGGTGCCGTTCGCCGATTGCAGGGCGAGATCACGCATACGCTGCAAAATACTGGTCGATTCGTTCATCGCACCTTCTGCGGTTTGAGCAATCGAAATACCATCGTTGGCGTTACGCATTGCCACATCCAAGCCGCGTGATTGCGCCGTCAAACGGTTCGAAATCTGCAGGCCTGCCGCGTCATCTTTTGCACTGTTAATGCGGTTACCGGATGACAGGCGTTCCATAGAGGTATTAAGCTCCCCAGTTGCCTTAGTCAGGTAACGTTGTGCGGTCATCGCCGACACGTTGGTATTTACGTTAATGGTCATAGTTTGCTCTCCTATCGAGTTCGCAAGCTCATTTGCGAAGCGGTCAGCTTTGGTCTCTTTTGGAAGCACTGACCGTAAATAACTTGCCAAATCGGCCCTAAGGCGGATTTAAAAACCGGTTACAACAACTCTGATGTATACCATTCAATTAGTGTGCCAACTTTACACCCAGTGGCATTTACCGCAATACATCAATATTTTTCAATAAGTTATACAATCCAACTTATTCAATCAGCCACACTAGGTTGCCGATTGGTGCCTGTGGCAATACTTTTTGCCACCGACTTGCCGCTTAGTTGCCCTGTACAACTTTTCGCCAAGGCTTAACGCTACATTTGCAACTTTCGCGCCACTTTTTAACTCAACTCACTTCGCTCATATGGCTTAGGCACATAAGGCAATGAAGGTTAGATGTAGTTAAACAGTGTGAGATCTTTGGTCTTCCCAAAAGCTTTTTGGGAGGCTTCGAGCGCTCGTGAGTTCTCGTTGAACTCAATCACTGCATCGGCGTAATCCAAGTCTTCAAAGGTACTCTTGGATTTCGCGAGGCTGATTTTAAAGTCTTCGTGCTGCTCTTCTTGAATGTCGAGCGTATTCAAACGCGCACCGATATCCGTTCTCGTTTTATTGAGATGAATAAAAGCGGTATGAAATTCTTCCACGATCTGATGCAGCTTGGCGGTATTGGATGCATCCGAAACCGAACCTTCGGCATAACGGATCGCATCACGGAACGTATCAAACACGCTATAGGTATCGCGTGGTGTAAGATCTATCGCATCACCTTTGGTGATCTGTCCTTTCACCTGTATGTTGAGTTCTTCAAACTGAATACCGGTTTTCGGATCAAACTCCCCCGCTTGCACTACGCTGCCATTGCGCTCCAACTGATAACCATTTTTTCCATCTGGCATATCCACAAAAGTGACACGATAAGCCGATGTATCATCAGGATTGAGATTCACAGCACGTTCCAATAAAAGCTCTGAGCCTTCTTGTAACGTATAGTTAGGTTCATAGCTTCCAAATGGGTTGGGGATCTCCATGAACACTTTGCTGCCTGGGTTATTAAATGGAATTTCCAAGCTGTTGGAGATCTTCATTTTGCGCTGATAATCATCACCGGCGTAACTGACGTTACCTTGGTTATCACGGAAAAATGGCTGATTCTTCGGTTTAGTTCCGGCAAAAATGTAGTTGCCGGACTCATCTTGCACATTGGCAAGGTTGAGGAAGTTATTGGCCATTTCCTGCAATACGCGCGCACGTGCAACTCGATCTTCTGGTGATAACGAACCGTTGATCATTTCCATCACTGTACGCTTCGCGGAGTCTGAAAACTCTTCAGTATTGGAGATGACGACTTCTTGATGCTCTAAACGGTTACGAACCAGCACAATGGCATCCAGATACTGACGCAGCTGCTCTTCTTGTTGTCCAACATTTTGGATATAGTGCGTTGCCAATGGGTTATCACTGGCTGAGAGCAGCTTTTTACCAGACGCCAATTGCGCCTGGTTATTAAAGACTTTCGATTCCTGACGACGAATGTCGTTCTGAACCGCTTGATAATTGTGAAAGCTGGAGATTCGGTTCAACATTTACCCTTCTCCCTACCGCAACGCCAAAATGGTATTAAAGGTGTCATTCGAAGCCTGAATGATCCGCGATGACGCCATATACGCTTGCTGAAATTTCATCATATTGGCGGCTTCCTCATCCAAGTTAACTCCAGAGATGGAAGCGATGCGCGACTGCGCTGCCTCTTTTTCCAAACGCGACACATCGGTTAAGCGTGTCATGGTCGCCATCTTCAACCCAACATCCGTATTGAGGTTGTGATACAAATCGATGATGGTCGACTCTTTGTCGTTCATTTTCTTATCAGTTTGGATATTGATCATTTTGCGCAAATTGCCGTTATCCCCTTCAGAGGGGACAAGGTTTGCCGTGAATTTATCATTTGGCAATGCGCCTTCGGTTAACTCAAAGGTGGTACCTAAAACAGTGACGGGTCCTGTGGGTGGATAAGGCTGAGGCTGCATCAGAATGTTGCCTTTGGTATCCGTCACCGCAAATTGATCTCCAGTCGGTGAAACGTGCACTTCAAACTCACGCACATCCCCCGCTTGGAGAATTTTGAATTGCGCTTTGCCTTGAGCAAACGTGGTGGAAGCCTCAAAACTCTGTGCGGCAATTTTTGTCGCATCTTCCGTGGCTAAACGGATTGCCGCCGCGCCACTACGCGTTGGGCGCACTAAAACACGCTCTCCCACCTGTGGTGGGTTGCGCACTTCAATCCGTAATCCATCGATATAAACGTTACCTTTGACAACAGGCAACACGGTTTGTTGACCAGAAGGCTGAGTGACCACATATTCGCTGCCGTTGTATTGCATGGAATATTCGCCACCTTTCAATTGACTGACATCGTCAATGAATACCGCCATATCCGCTTTGGAATTACTGTTAGTCACGACACGTGAGCGGGCAATAACGTCCATATTGACATCGGTAAACAGAGGCCCACCAACGTTACCACGCAGATCCAAGCCTTGTGACTGTAAGGTATTCACTTCATGAGAAAATGAGAGCGCTAAACGACCAACCTCATCCATCAGATAAGGGATATGTTTATCACGCATATCCAAAATCGCTTCCATCTTGCCACCAATATCACGAGCAGAGATGGCTTTGATTGCTTTGCCCTCAACCATTGCAAGGCGGTGCTGTTGAGTATCTGGATAACCATCAATGATTTTAAGCTGACTTGCTTCCGTACCCGAAACTAAGGTGTGTCCGTTACCAATATGGATGTTAAAGCCTTCACCATTCTTTCTTTGTGTGACGGTGACTTTGGTGTATTGAGAAAGCTCAGCCACCAGCTTTTCATGTTTATCCATCAAATCGTTATGTGGACCAGGAACACGCATCATTAGGCGTTGTAAGTCACGAATCTCCAAGGCAAGTTGGTTGATTCGCTCTACACCAAGATCTAACCCTTTGTTAGCAATATCTTTTTGTTGGCGAACGGTCTCGTAAAAATCATTGAGGTTTTGTGAAATCAGCTTAGCCTTTTCCAGCACCACTTTACGGGCACCAAGATCGTTTGGTGAATCGGCCAAACTTTTTACAGAATCAAACCATTCGTTGAGATTCTCGGGGATTTTTTTCGAGGCAACAGAAGAGAGTAACTTAGACAACATGTCCAAGTTTTCTTCCGTATCCCGTTTGAAAGAGTAATCGGTAGAGGCAATGTTTAGCTCTTTAACGGCAAACTGATCCCATGAGCGGCGAACATTTTCCACATGCACACCCATGCCATAGGTTTCACCGCCATATTGGCGGGGCATATTGGTCCCTTGGATCACAGACTGACGGCTGTAACCCTCTGTATTAACATTAGAAATGTTATGACCTGTGGTATTGAGTTGTCTCTGAGCCGTCAGTACGCTTTGCGTACCCACATTCAGAAGATCAGACGCCATACTGCCCCCGAAAACCGATATTAATCAGTAAAAAACACTGAATCCATACGGTAATTGCAATATGTATGCCATGTTGTTTTTTTAGGTTTTAATCTAATAAAAATAGAGAGTTAAGTTTGACTGCGTTCAATACGCTTGCGTGATAGAGCGGAGAAAAGAGTGCCGCCGGAGAGACTCCGGCGGGCAATTAAATTTACAGCAGATTCATTTGATCAATTTGTGCTTTCACACGCAATACCTTATCCGCATATTGAGGATCGGTTGCGTAACCCGCACGATGAATTCCGTGAATAAAGCGTTCACTATTTCCGCCATGGTTCAACGCATTGGTATAACGCGGATTGTTCTCAATGAAACGGACGTAGTCGTTAAAGCTTTCGTCTAAGCTACCGTAAGAACGGAATGCCGCTTTCTCCATCACTGGCACATTGTTGTGGTATTCCAGAGTTTGCGTAGCAACCTTCTCACCTTGCCAGCTACGATCGGCTTTGATGTTAAATAGGTTATTGCTATTACCGTAAGCATTTTTGACCATTTTCTGCCCCCAGCCCGTCTCCAAAGCCGCTTGAGCAATCAATAGAGAAGAATCAATCCCCAACATGCGCGCAGCTTTATCCGCGTACGGTTTTAGCTTGGTGACAAATGACTGGCGAGAATCAAACTGGGCTGATTGCACCGCTTGCGTTTTTCGTAACGGATAAACTGCCGCCACCAAATCTTCATTACTGCGCTCACTGGCTGTTTTGCGGGCATGTTCCACTCGGCGCATCGCCTCTTGGAAACCATCCTCGCCTTTTTTATCTGTCGCGGTTTGTCCTGTCGTGAGCTGGGCGACAATCATGTCTGCTAAGCCAAGTGAACCCGATGAGCTAAATTCACTCGCCATCTGCTCATCGAGCATTTGTCGATAGGTATCTTCCGTCTGGCTTCCGAACATGTCCGATTTAAAATCACTGTTCGCATCACGCATGGATTTAAGCATCATCGAGGTGAAGATCGATTCAAACTGGCGAGCGGCAGCAGTTAATGCCGCTTGCTCAGAGCCCTCATCACCATTAATCGCCTTTTGGCGCAGCTTGTCGAGACCAGCAATATCTTGGATAAAGCCAATATCATTGGAATTATTAATCATGGCTGACTCCTTAAATAATGATCAGTTGGCCTTCAATAGCGCCCGCTTGTTTCAATGCTTGCAGAATCGCCATTAAATCGGAAGGTGCTGCGCCCACTTCATTCACTGCACGTACCAGTTCATCCAAAGTGACACCAGGCTCGAGCTTAAACATTTTGCCTTGTTTCTCGGCCACTTCGATACTGGAGTTTGGCGTTACTACAGTTTGCCCGCCAGCCAATGCATTCGGCTGGCTGACATTGAGATTCTCTTTGATAGCCACGGTCATACCACCGTGGGTAACTGCCGCGGGTTTAAGGCGTACGTTTTGCCCAACCACTATGGTGCCAGTGCGTGAGTTTACGATGATTTTTGCCGCACTTTCAGCTGTATTGAATTCTAAGTTTTCAATGGCAGACAAGAAGGCCACTCGCTGACTCAAATCACGTGGAGCACGTACTTTGATTGAAGCGGCATCCACCGCGGAAGCCATTTGTGGCCCTAAAAACTGGTTCACTGCATCAGCCAAACGCTGCGCGGTGGTGAAGTCGGATTCAAATAAGTTAAAAGTGATGTAATCGCCACGGCCAAATGGATTCGGCACTTCACGCTCAACAATCGCACCACTGGAAATCATGCCAACAGTTGGGTTGTTACCGACAATTTTTGACCCATCCGCACCGGTTGCACTAAAACCACTCACCACTAAGTTACCTTGTGCCACGGCATAAACTTCCCCATCCAGACCTTTCAGGAAGGTTTGCATCAAGGTGCCACCGCGTAAACTTTTTGCCGAGCCGATTGAAGAAACTGTGATATCGATGGTTTGACCTTGCTTAGAAAATGCCGGTAGATCAGCAGTCACAATCACAGCGGCAACGTTTTTGGTCTTTGGCTTAGTGCCAGGAGGCAATTGAATGCCAAAGTTTTGCAGCATCGCGTTAAAGCTTTGATCCGTAAAGGGCGTTGATTCCCCAGTCCCCGGCAAACCGGTCACTAAGCCGTATCCCACCAATTGGTTACTGCGCACACCGGCAACCTGCGCGACATCCTTGATCCGTGCCGCCTGCGCACTGGAGGCCAACAACATCATCAATAAAATCGTGAATTTTCTCATGGTGGATTTACCTTACTCTCTAAAACAACGAGGCCAAAGGGCCTCACCGTTCACTATGCTGTCAAAAAACTAGCCCAGCGGATCGACTTATAAAGAGACATTAAAAAATCGTGCCAAGAATCCTGGTTCTTGCATATCTTGATTGGTTCCCGTACCTGAATATTGAATTCGTGCGTTGGAAATACGGTTAGAAGCAATCGTGTTATCGAAGTCGATATCATCGGGGCGAATCGTTCCACTTAAGCGGATGTACTCATCCCCCGTATTTAAAGTGAGCCATTTTTCCCCACGGATCACTAAGTTACCGTTGGCCAATACCTCAATGACTTCCACCGTAATCGAGCCAGACATACTGTTGCTTTGGTTCGCTGCTGCGCTGCCAGTAAATTTATTATCGTTTTTGAGGGCGTAGGAAAAATTGTAGTCTCCCACAGTCAAATCTTTGCCACCTACGGCGAGAGGATCCATCTTCGAATCATTTTTCTTTTTCAGATCCGCATCCGCACTTTTTGCCGCTTTCGTGCTCTCATTTAAGGTAACGGTGATAATGTCACCAATGCCACGTGGCTTAGAATCATCATACAAATTGTTATTGTTGGCCAAATTAAACAGAGAACCTGTTTCAGCCGCATAGTGCTCAGGTTTCGCTTTCGGGTAAATCGGCGCCCACGCAGGGTCATCCGCCACAGGATCGGTTCGATTACGCAGTGCATCGGTTAAGCCCGTGTTGCTCTGTGATTTATCACCTTCCACTGCATCAACCGTTGTTGTGCCTTGAATGGTCTCTGCAGACTCAATAGGAGGCTGCACTAAGCTACAACCAGAGAGCAGAATGAGTAAACCCGAAGTCAGTAGACGTTTCATAGCGGCCATCTCTTAATTAGCAATTACAGTTGCTGATTCACAAAGCTCAGCATCTTATCAACGGCAGAGATCACCTTGGAGTTCATCTCATACACGCGCTGTGCTTCAATCATGTTCACTAGCTCTTCCGTTACATTCACATTAGAGGTTTCGAGCATGGATTGGCGAACATCACCTAAACCATCTAAGCCGGGTACCCCTTCTTGTGGTTCACCACTCGCCCCTGTCGGCAGGTAGAGGTTTTGGCCAATCGGCTCTAAGCCGCCTGGGTTAATGAAGTCAACGGTTGTGATTTGCCCAAGCACTTGGTTATCTTGCTGACCACGCACTCGT
Organism: Vibrio mimicus; assembly: GCF_019048845.1. Lineage (NCBI taxonomy): Bacteria > Pseudomonadati > Pseudomonadota > Gammaproteobacteria > Vibrionales > Vibrionaceae > Vibrio > Vibrio mimicus. Next base: position 750,214 of record NZ_CP077426.1, on the reverse strand, counting down.
ACCGACACTTCACCATCGTTACCAATAGTGATTGAAATCGCGTCTTCTGGGATCACAATCTCAGGCTGTAAACGATAGCCGGAGCCTGAAGTGACAATTGCACCTTCATCATCAAGGATAAACTGGCCGTTACGACTATAGGCAATGTTGCCATCCGGCATTAGGATTTGGAAAAAACCATCGCCTTCAATCATCATGTCCAAACTGTTAGATGTTGTTTGGGCGTTGCCGTGAGTGTGAACCTTTTGGGTTGCCACGACCTTAGAGCCTGCGCCTAGCATTAGACCACTTGGCAAACGCGTGTTTTGCGAGGATTGCGCACCAGGCTGGTTAATGTTTTGGTAAAACAGATCTTCAAAAACTGCACGACCCTTTTTAAAACCAATGGTGGAGGCGTTAGCAAGGTTGTTTGAAATTGTGGCAATGTTGGTTTGTTGGGCATCTAAGCCGGTCTTACTGACCCAAAGTGCTGGTTGCATACCTGACTCCTACCTTAAATTAGCTGGTGCGTAACAGTGAATCGGAAGATTTATCCATCTCTTCCGCGGTGCTCATCATCTTGACCTGCATTTCAAACTGACGTTGCAAATCAATAAGACTGGTCATTTCACCAATCGCATTCACGTTACTGCCTTCCAATGCTCCGGTAAGAACTTTAACGTTCGCATCGGCTTCAAATTGAATGTTGGGGTCCGTAGCGCGGAACAAGCCATTCACATCTTTAAACAGTGACTGATTACCCGGACGAACTAACTTGATACGGTCAACCACTTCCATCGCATCCGCAGGCGCACCTTGTGGGCGAACCGAGATTGTGCCATCACCACCAATTTCAACTTTTGCCAGAGGAACGGGTAGCGTGATAGGGCCACCCGTTTCGCCTAATACCGGATGACCATTGCCGTTAAGCAATAGACCGGTTTCATCGATGCGTAGGTTGCCGTTACGAGTCAGGCCTTCTTTGCCAGTTTTATCCAACACAGAGATCCAACCTTCACCTTGAACTGTGATATCGAGATCTCGACCGGTAGTGATCACACTGCCTTGGGCAAAGTTATTTCCCGGACGCTCAGTCATACTAAATACGCGAGTTGGGAGCCCTTCACCATAAGCTTGCATTGAACGAGCCTGTGCTAAATCCGCACGAAAACCCGTTGTGCTGACGTTCGCTAGGTTGTTTGCCCGTAGCTGCATCGCTTGCATATTTTGTTTTGCGCCACTCATGGCTAGAAACAATGCGCGGTCCATAATCTGCTCCCAAATCGTTAGTTAGAGCAGTTAAAGCAAGCAATGTGCCAACTTAATTAAATGATTAAAATCAAAGTGATAGAGATGAACTTCGATAGGAATTACTGATTTTGCCGCGGCAATGGGGCAAAGAGGCCCCCCCATTAAGCCAAATTGCCGCTTAATGGGGGTGAAAAGGATTAACGAATTTGCAGGATGTTCTGTTGCAGCTGGTTATGCACTTCAAGCGCACGCGAGTTGGCCTGGAAGTTACGCTGAGCCGAGATTAAGTCCACTAGCTCTTGAGTCATGTCGATGTTTGACTGCTCCAGTGAACCATTACTGACTGAACCAAAAGAGCCTTTATTCGACTCACCCCAAATTTTATCACCCGAGAACTGAGTAGCATCCCACTGGGTTCCGCCTTTTTTATCCAATCCCTGCTCGTTAGCGACACGTACCAGTGCCACACGGCCGAGAGTGGTGTTTTGACCATTTGAATAAGTAGCAAGCACACTACCATTTTCATCAAAGTCAATCTTGGTCAGGAAGCCTGTCGTCGCACCATCTTGGTCAAACTTGGTCAGTTCAAAAGGTGCAGCAAACTGGGTCGCGTTATCTAGACTAAACGATAGCGTTTGTGTCGCATCAGCGCCGTTAAGATCCACAGGATTTGCTCCTGCCCCTAACGCTTCAGAAACAATCGGCTGACCATTGTTCAAACTGGCTAACGTGCCGTCATTATTAAACTTCATGGTATGTCCAACATGCCCTTTAGGGCTTGCTGCATCGCCACCAACGACATTAATCGGTTTCTCACCCGTTTTATCCGTTACCGTATAGTATGTCTGCCATGTGTTGGCCTGAGTCATATCTTTTAGGTAATAGGTCGTCAATTTGTAAGGTTGCCCCATCGAGTCATAAATGGTCGATGAAGTAGTACGGTTATACGTTTCAGGATCCGTAATATCAAATAGAGCCGGATCTTTTAAATCACCGTTAGCTGGCAAGTTTGCCGCTAAGTCGATATTCGCGGTTTGTTTTGGCTTACCAAACTGAGGCGGAATATTGATCGGTTTTGGCTCGTAAGAAAGCACATCACCTGAATCAGGATTCACTTCATAGCCCAGCAGAAACTCATCGTTTGCCGTTACCATGTAGCTGTTCTTATCCAAGTGGAACGCACCATTACGTGTTAATTCGTTTTGTTGCGGTACCATTTTGTCTTTCGCTACAGCAAAAAAACCCGTACCGGCAATACGTAAATCGAGTGGGTTATTGGTATAAATGCTCGAGCCTTCGTGGAACTGTTGTGCCACTTTTGCCGCTTGTACACCTTGCCCTGGCGTTGTTTTCGCATTGGTAAATAGCGAAGTGGAATACACATCCCCAAACTCAGCACGCGACTCTTTAAAACCAAAAGTATTGGCGTTCGCAATGTTGTTACTGGTGGTATTCAAATCCATCTGCGCGGCGGATAAACCACTAAGAGAGATATATGACATGAGTAATTCTCCTATCTAGCTAGCGCAATCACGCTTTGCCTACTTCAAGTACTTCAGCAAGTCGAACTGGTGCATCAAAACCAGCCAGATTGAGGAGTACGTTACCATCGCCTTTGCCTAACAAAACGCTGTTGACGTTTGCATAAGTGGAGACTTCAAATTCTTTACTCTCCCCATCCTGCAAGCCAGACGCTTTTACTTTATATTTGCCACCCGGCAACGGATTTCCGCTTTGATCTTTTCCATCCCATTCGACACGGTTATCGCCAGCAGCTTTGGCGCCCACATCAAAAGTTCGTACCAATTGACCAGCTTCATTCTCAATACGGACGAATAAGTTATCGATCGACTGCGGCAGTTTTACCATTGCCGCCATGCCGCCATCAGGCTTTTTCATACCTGCTGCACCGGGCACCAACACATCACGACCTACCAGTGATGAGGCTTGCAGTGCTTGGTTTGATGTCATCGACGAGTTGAGACTCTCAAACTGAGTGTTCATCTTGCCAATACCATCTACCGTGGCAAAAGACGCCATCTGTGCAATCATCTGATCGTTGCCGACAGGTTTGAACGGATCTTGCTGTGCCAACTGCTTAGTCAGCAGAGAAAGAAAGTCTTCTTGTTTAAGGGACTTCTGCCCTGTCGTCTCATCCGGTTTTTTCTGCTCTTGAAGAGCTTTAAGCTGATCAATATAGGACAAGCCGCTTTGACCAACATTATTGATTCCGGCCATACGTTAACTCCTTATCCTCACTGACCCATCTGCAGCGTACGCAGCAGCATCTGTTTACTGGCATCCGCCACCTGCACATTGGTTTGGTATGAACGAGAAGCGGAAATCATATTCGCCATCTCTTCCATCACATTGACATTCGGCTTGTAGATGTAGCCTTCGTCATTAGCAAGTGGATGCTCTGGATTAAACTCAGCGACCAGCGGCTTATCACTTTCCACAATCCCAAGCACCTTAACGGGCACATTAGGTTCGCGGTTGAAACGCGCTTTGCTCAATTCCGCACCAAATACGGCGTGGCGAGCTTTGTAAGTATCTTTCGCTGAGCTACTAATACTATCGGCATTGGCCAGATTACTTGAGGTGGTATTGAGACGAACCGACTCGGCGCTCATCGCAGAACCTGTGACATTAAATACGCTGAATAAGCTCATCGACATTACTCCCCTTTAATCGCTTTGGTTAAGTTCTTAAATTTACTGCCTAAAAAATCCAATGAGGCCTGATGACGAATTTGGTTTTGCATAAACAAGTTACGCTCCAAATCTACATCCACCGTGTTGCCATCACCGGTATCAGGCTGTGTCGGCGTGCGGTAAAGAATTTCCCCACTCACCGTTGAAGAGGCAGGAATATGCCGACCATCGGTACGGCTAAGACTAATACTTGCCCCCGAACTTGCCGCTTGCAATGCCTTCTGGAAGTCCATTCCTTTTGCCTTGAATCCCGGCGTATTCGCTTGCGCAATGTTGGTGGCAATCACCTCTGAATTGTGCTCACGTACGCCCACCGTGTATTGGTGAATACCTAGGGCTTTGTCAAAAGAAATAGCCATGTTTACCTCTTCGATAAAAACTGACCGTTATTACTGAGATTATTTGCAATTAGCATACCAACTTTAAAAATCTCACCCAATGTACAGCGGTATAACAAACAGAGTGCAAACTCCACGCCAATCACATCATCATCAAAAAATGGTGTCTTTCTATCCGCTTTGCCTTGCGACTAAAACAAAAAGCCCAGCAAAAGCTGGGCAAAATGAGATGGATTAAATTTATTATTTGAGCTTATAAATGATGCCAGGATTGCAGCGCACCATTTCAAACTTATCAGTTAACCCAGTTAGTGACTCCGAAGCTCCCAGCAACAGATAACCGCCGGGATTTAAGCTCGCAGCCATCTGATTGAGCACTTTAGATTTCATGTCTGGCGAGAAATAGATCAGCACGTTGCGGCAAAAAATGATGTCAAACTTACCCAATAATGAATAGCTTTCCATTAAGTTCTGCGGACGGAAGTTGACTAAACGCTTCACGTTGTCCTTGATCTTCATTCGGCCATCCCCCGCATCCTCAAAAAAGACACGACGGCGTTCAGGCGACAACCCACGACCTAATGCAAGGTTATCGTAAATCCCCGCACGACACATATCCAACATACTGGCAGAAATATCGGTGGCGGTAATCGACACACTTGGCAACAATCCTGGCCGTTTTTGTTGTACTTCCAATATGGTCATTGCCATCGAATACGGCTCTTGCCCCGATGAACTCGCGGCCGACCAAATTTTTATTGGCCGTTTATTGGCTGCCATTTCTGGCAGCAACTTTTCAGCCAATACAGCAAACGGATAAGAATCTCGAAACCATAAAGTTTCATTGGTTGTCATGGCGTCAACGGCTGCTACTCGCAGATCGCGATTTCGTCCTGTCGCAACATCTCGCAACAAGTCAGACAACGAACTTAACTTGAATTTGGTGACGAGTGGACTTAGGCGACTTCGTACTAAATACTGCTTACTGTCACCCAGTACAATCCCGCACTGAGATTCCAGAAATCGGCAAAAGTCGCGATACTCTTGGTCGCTAATCGTTATAGCAGTCATTCATTTCTCTTTATTTAACTAGCGCAGCTTTCACCGCATTACCAAGCTCATCAGGGTTAAATTTCGCAATGAATGCATTTGCCCCAACTCTCTCAACCATGGCTTGGTTGAACACGCCACTCAATGAAGAGTGCAGAATAACATAAAGGTCTTTTAATTCATTGTGGCGGCGAATCTCTGCAGTCAAGGTGTAACCGTCCATTTCTGGCATTTCAATATCAGAGATCACTAGTGATATTTGACTGAGAATTGGACCCTCTCGGCTCATTTCTAGCAGTTTATCAAAAGCATCTTTGCCATCTTTGGTTGCAATCACTTCGAAACCGATCGATTCAATCGCACGCTGCACCTGTTTACGAGCCACGCTAGAGTCATCCGCAATAAGAATGCGGCGAACAATTTCTTTTTCCTGTTCAACCTGAGCAATTTCCTGACCTATGTCCTTGGTCATAGCTTCGTTGACTGGAGCGATCTCAGCCAGAATCTTTTCAACATCGATAATTTCAACCAGTTCATTATCAATATTGGTGACAGCAGTCAGGTAGTTCGCTTTACCAGAACCATCCGGCGGAGGCAAAATTGCTTCCCAACGCATGTTAATGATGCGTTCAACCGAGCTCACCAAAAAGGCTTGAATAGTCCGGTTAAACTCCGCGATAACAACAAAACTTTTGTCTACATCAACGGTTGGTCGACCACCGATCGCAAGACTCAAATCGATGACAGATACGGTTTGCCCACGAATGTGCGCCACCCCTTTCACTAAACGGTGTAGGTTAGGCATAGCGGTCAATTTAGGACATTGCAGGACTTCTTTAACTTTGAAAACGTTAATACCGTATCGCTGACGGCCGTTAAGACGGAAAGTTAATAGTTCTAATCGGTTTTGACCGACGAGTTGCGTACGCTGATTCACAGAATCAAGAATACCCGTCATAAGCTCATCTCCATCTCAAACTTTTATCCAAAAAAAGTGATAGTCTACTACAGGCTATGAAGAAACCAGAGAAACAAAAAATGCTCCAGAAGATCGATCTCCATCCGCATTTCATAACTAAGTGTAGAGCTTTCTGTAAAATATTTTATAGCTTTATCGGCTTTTTATTGTTTTTCTTTAGTCTAGCGGCAAATTCAGCCACTCCAGAGCAGCTTTCAATGATAAGAGAAGCCGCGGAAAATCACGTTCTCAGCACGGTGGATATGCCGTCAGGTGGTGAATTAGTCGTTAATGCCGCTAATGTGGATGATCGTCTTTACGCAACAGATTGCCCAGAACCTCTCGCTACCAGCGCATCATCAAGCAATGGTTCAGCAGCCAATATCACGGTACTGGTTGAGTGCAAAAGCGATAACTGGCGTATTTATGTGCCTGTTCGCCTTACCATCACCATACCTCTTCTCACGGCGGCAAATCCACTGAGTCGAGGGCAAATGATTTCTATACAAGACGTTACGATAAGTATGGTAGATCTGTTGCGTTTTAGACGGCAAGGTTTTTCCACACCAGACACCGTCATTGGTGCAAAAATCAAGAAAAATGTTCGCGTGGGCGATGTCATTGAACAGAGCGATGTCTGCATTGTCTGCCGCAATGAAAGTGTTGTCATCAAAGCGGGGAGATCTGGTATGTCGATCACAACCAAGGGGACTGCAATGTCCGATGGCGTCATTGGTGAACAGATAAAAGTGAAAAATGACAAATCTAACCGTATAATTGATGCACAAGTCAGTGGTGTGGGTGAAGTCACCGTTGCATTTTGATAGCTCTAACCTGCTTATCAGAAAAACTTGTGCGAAGTGATTTTCTATTTGGTTAAAAAATCGCTAAAGTTCTGACCTTCGTGGTCGATATTGACAGTACACGTTAAAGTTTATTGAAAAGGCTCATCTATGGCAGGTATTGATAACATACGCACAGGACAGTCGTTAAACACGACCAGCCGTACTAATGTGCGTTCTTCTGATGCGAGTAATTCTTCTCCTCAATCCGGTGCAGTTTCACGCTCATCGGCAAATGGTCAAGATGCGGTGTCACTTAGCTCACAAAGTAAAGCGATTGGCGAAATGCACAACGAAATGGCATCAAGACCCAGTTTTGACAGTGCGAAAGTTGCAGCAATCAAAGAAGCAATCGCCAACGGCTCATATGTCGTTGATCCAGATAAACTGGCCGATAACATGATCAAATTCGAAAAAGAGCTAGGTGGCTTCTAAACTGAGGCAATCAACTCAGAACTTGTAACAGAACGTGCGATAAACAGGTGGTTGAGTTATGGCAGCACTAAAAGATTTGGTTGAGTTTCAGCTTAAAAATGCACAAGAGTTAGTTGGAGTGCTTGAAGCTGAGAAAATCGCGATCACTAACCGAATTTCTGTCGATATCGAATCCATCGCCAAACAAAAGCTCACTTTAGTCAATCAACTGCAACAGACTGATCAACGAATTGCCAAGCATCCACATGTCGCGAGCCTGACAGAAGATGCTTATCTTAACGACTTGGTGAGTCAGATCCGCAGTATCATTCTCGATTGCCAGCAAGCTAACCAGATCAACGGTGACGCTTTGGCTCGTGCTCAGTTAAGCTTCAATAAACTTAATAATCTGATGCAACAAAGCCATGGCAAAATTGGAATGACTTATAGCGCCACGGGTAAAACTCATACCATTTCGACGTTGGGTACTAATATCAAAGCATAATGGTATTCGTCGTCTATCGTCACCATGATGGATAGAAAAGTAAAAGCGGCAATCATTGCCGCTTTTTTAATTCTGGAGATGAGAGGTGAGAATTAGAATAAGGTCATCTGACGTTTTTCGGGAACTTGCTGAACTTCACCGTAATCACGCATTTTATCCATTTTACGGATATCAAGCCTAAGCTCAGTCACATAACTGTCACCAACTTTATAGCTGCGCACGACTTCCGCACCACGAATCACGCCATCCACGGCTCCTGCCGTCAATTCGGTACCAAGGCGTTGATCTTGCAGTTCCGCACGACCACTTATACGCATACCGTACACTTGCTCGGCTAATTCACGGTAAGCATCAATCTTTGATGCTCGCATCGCTCGAACTTGCTTCTCTTCATCATTGCGTCCTTTTTGCTCGCTAATGCTGGCATAACCAACCGCTGTTAGCCAATCATCTGGGCGCATGGTTTGTAATGGCTGACATCCAGTCATCAATAAAACAGCAATAAGGAGTAATAAACCTGATTTCATGTTATTTCTCCTATGGACGCAAAATGACAGTATATGGCTGAGTCATGGTTGGATCGGAGCGAATCAGCACCCCATCTTGAGTGCGAATGCTGTTTAGAGTATCCAGATCTCGGCCTATACGATCAGCAGGCAAGAAGCCTTGTGCTGTTGCAACAACCACGCGTGACTGCATACCAACGACACGCGCATTCACAATTACCCCGCCCTCTTGGCGTAACATGGTGCCCGTCAGCACGTACTGCACTTCTTGCTGTTGTGAAAGATCTTTCCAGTTGCGGCTAAAAGCGAAGTCACCTTGCTGGGTCACTTGGATCGAACCTGTGGTTTTGAAATCAACCACTTTAAATCCACGACGCTGGAACTGATGAATAAAACCTTCAGAAACCGAATTCCCCAACCAGTTTGTGGTATCCATATTTTGCAGATCCACAAATGATGTTACGGCAATCGGGGTACGAGCCGTAATGCTCGTATTGGAGAGCATTAAATCTTCGGTCATGCTCTCAACAAAGAAATCCAACGTGTGACGTGGACTCTCCATCAACATAAACTGTGAACCATTGTATGGTTCTTTACCGTTATAAATCGGGGCATAGGCACACGAGGTCAATAAGACAACGGGTACTAAGGAAAGCCATTTTTTCATTCTCTTCATCTCCAGATATACTATGGCGCGCGTTTCAGCCTCTCACTCGATTAAACTGGAACGCTCCTTGCTTTTCTCAATCTATCAGTATTCGGAATTGCAATGCCTACATCAGTTAGGATTTGAAAAGCAAAATTTATACCCACTTGGGATATTACGATGAAAAAAAATATTTTATCTATCATTTCAGCACTTTGCATGAGCCTCTATCTTCAGGTAGCTCATGCAGCTTGGTACGAAGTGACAGGATCTGCCGCCATAGTTTCTTCAGAAGAAGTGGCACGCTTACATGCACTGGAAGACGCTTTATATAAAGCGGTGAATTTTGCCGGGGCAGATATTGGCAGCATCAGCAATTTAATGCCACTTCTGGAAGCAGATCGCCGTGAATACTTATTCTCCAACCATGAAGTGCGTTACATCTTGATTGAAGAACGGAAAAATATTAACAACATTATGTACGTACGCACCCGTATCGACATTTACCCATCGGCAACGGCTTGCCACGTTGAGCAATACAAGAAAACCATGCTGATAGGCAACATTGATCTTGCCTCTCCACAACAAGCTGTGATGGGACAGATTTATCAACTCGGCGATGATTTCGCACAAGTGATCAATCGTCGTCTAGAACAGGAGTCTCGCAGTTTTGTTTCTGTAGGGACGACTCAATATGATATTGACCCTAAAGCACCAGAGCGCATCAAGATGATCGCCCAAGATGCAGGTGCTCAATACATTATCGGCGGCGTAATCACCGATTTAACCGCAACCATTGAGCAAAAAACACTGAAAGACGATCTCATAAACAGACAGTTTGCCATGGAAATCAATGTGTTTGATGGAAAAACGGGTAACGAAGTGATGACGCGAACTTATCGTGAAGTGGCACGTTGGCCATTCCCTAAAACCAGCCAAATTGATACCCGTAGTGCTCGTTTCTGGGCATCGACTTACGGCGAGATGATGCTGCGTGTAAGCCGCAATATCATGCTTGATCTCGAATCTGAGATTTCCTGTAAAATTACACTGCCACAGGTGATTGCTAAATTTGATACCACGGTGACAATGGATCTCGGACGTATTCACGGCGTGCAGCAAGGTGACAAACTTCGACTATGGCACACTGGTGCATTCATTGATCAGCAAGGTTTGCCACGCAATAAAGTGACGCAAAGTGAAATTACGTTGACGGTATCTCGTGTTTACGAACATGAGGCAGAATTAACGGTGGATCAACCTGAGCTCGCTTATAGCATTCAAATTGGCGATGTAATGCATAAGCAGCTTTAGCAAACCCCAGGAAGTGTCCAATTGGACACTTCTTCTCCGCTCCCGTGGCACAGCCGGATAGCGCAGCCCCCTCCTAAGGGGCAGGTCACAGGTTCAAATCCTGTCGGGAGCGCCATATTTCTCAATCAGTTAGTTTTTCACAAAGAATTTGTCTTACTTTGTTGCCACACTCCAGTGTCAATCTTAGGTCATTCCTTACGCTGATTTCTTCTCGTGCTAGATAAAATCTTCTACTATTACTATTAACAGTTTTATCCATAAAGCACGACATGCCGAAAAGTAATCTTGAAACCAACACCGGACATCGCTTTATTTCAAAAGCGAAAACCGCGTATAAAATTCATATTCATAGTCCTGACGATACGGTCTTGCATCGTTCGGTTGGTTTTGTTCGACTGGGTGAAAAGAAAGGACTCAAGAAAGCGATTCTGCTTCGCAATCAATTGGGCTCTGAAATGTGGGGGAAATTTTGGCGGCAAATCCTCAAGGACCCGTTCTTGATGACGCGACTACCACATAGCCTAGAACCCAAAATCATCCATAAACCTCGCCCCACTCAGGATAATCCTGACGCCAGAGATGCTTGTTATATTGCGGCATGGCGAGAATATGATGAACACGGAAAATGTCATTTCCGAAGCGTGGTGTGCTCCATTAACAAACACGGTAAATTAGCCGCCTACACTAGAACCAAAAAAGCCCTGTTGGCAGCCCATAAAGATTGCCTCGATATTTTGGTTTACATGGGACGTTTGAACAGCATCGATCTGAAATAAACCAACGACCTCTCCTATCTCCATCTCGACATACTTGTCGCATCGAGAAAAACAAAGGCCCTTACGGGCCTTTGTAGAGTGAATCTTTATAATGACCGTAAATTACTCAGTCACTTGGTACTGGAATTCTGGGATCACTAGCTCAACACGGCGGTTCTTCTCACGACCTTCTGCAGTTGCATTAGAAGCGATTGGGTTGCTTTCGCCCTGGCCTTTAGCCGTGATGCGAGAAGCTTCGATACCCTGAGCTTCCAAAGCTTTTGCTACTGCTTGAGCACGTTTCTCAGACAGTTTTTGGTTGTAAGCATCTGAGCCAGTTGAGTCTGTGTGGCCAACGACTTCAACTGTTGCTTGTGGGTATTGTTTTAGGTAACCCACTAGCTTGTCGAGTTTTGACTCCATTGCTGGTTTCAACTGAGCACTGTTGTTAGCAAACGTACCACTGTCCAAGTGTTGGAAAGTGAATGTCTTCGTTACTGCCACTTTCTCTACTGGAGCTGCAACAGGTGCTGGTTCAGCTGGACGCTGTTCAACCACTGGAGCTGGCTCTTCGCTGCCACCAAATTTGTACACAACACCCAATGTCGCACTTTCTGCGCTAGCGCGTACGATATCGTTGTTAATGTCAGTTAGGTTTTGGTATTCCAAACGCATAGTAACGTTGTTGTTGGTGTTAAATTCCAGACCCGCTGCACCTAAGTATGAGTAGTCTTCTTGGCTGCCGTAATCAACAAAAGCACCACCGAATTTACCATAAAGCGCAATACCTTCTGTGAGAGGTAGGCTAACTCTTGGTGCTAGCGTATACGCTTGTACCTTCTCATCTGCCAACCCTGCAGCGGTAAATTTACCTAAGTAATCGTATCCCGCTTCGATAGAGAGCCATGGGTTTGCTTGGTAGCCCAGAAACGCACCAATTGCTTTATCATCCTCATCACAAGTTTGACCAGCTTGACATGCGTCATCCAACCAAGATTTACCGACCTTACCTCCGACATACACCTCTGCCACTGCTGCAGAAGAAGCAAAAAGTAACGTCGCTGAAATAATTGCCGCTAGCTTTTTCATGATATTTCCTTTTTCATTATGATTATCGTCCTGAGCCATTGATTAACTCATGACAGTTCAAAAAGGTTTGCTCTTGCTCGAGTCATAAGGCCTTTTTGTTGGCATCAACTATAGCGGATGAAATAAAAAGAAAAAGAGCCTTTCGGTTATTATTTTGTCACGTCTTTGCTAAAAATGAGAAAAAACTAAAACACAAGCCGTTAACTTAATACCATTGTACTATCGGCAAATTTCAACAAATAATAAAAAAGCCGCAGTTTATTCTGCGGCTTTGGTTTTTTATGCAACTAATTAGTTATGAATTCGCTTCTCGGGTCTCAATATAAGCTAATGCCATTTTGATACGTGCAATTACACGCTCTTGACCGATAAGGTTCATGACTGCATCGACAGAAGGTGATTGACCGCTACCAGTCACTGCAACACGCAGTGGCATACCGATTTTACCCATGCCAATCTCAAGCTCTTCACACACTTGTGCGATCACGTGATGCAGCGCTTCGGTATTCCATTCTGTCAGCGCTTCAATCTTGCTCAGAGCCAGCATTAATGGTTCTTTCGCTACACCACGTAGATGTTTCTTCGCGGCATCAGCATCAAACTCAGCAAAATCTTCGTAGAAGTAACGTGACTGCTGCGCTAGCTCAACTAGGGTATTGCAACGCTCACCCACCAACTTCACCACTTCAGCTAAAGCAGGACCAGTTGCTTTGTTAATGCCTTGGTGATCAAAATGCCACTCAAGGTGTTTCGCCACATACTCAGGCTCTGAAGTCTTGATGTAGTGGTTGTTCAACCACAGCAGTTTGTCAGTGTTAAACGCTGATGCAGATTTTGAAATTGCGCCAAGGCTGAATAGGTTGATCATTTCATCACGAGAGAAGATCTCTTGGTCGCCATGTCCCCAACCTAAACGCACTAAGTAGTTCAGCAGCGCTTCTGGCAGGTAGCCATCATCACGGTATTGCATTACAGAAACCGCGCCATGACGCTTAGATAGCTTGGCACCATCATCACCCAAGATCATTGCACAGTGCGCAAAGGTTGGGATGGTCGCGCCCATTGCTTTGTAAATGTTGATCTGGCGTGGCGTGTTGTTGATGTGGTCTTCACCACGAATCACATGGCTGATACCCATATCGACATCATCTACCACTACACAGAAGTTATAGGTTGGAGTGCCATCAGTACGACGGATGATCAGATCATCCAGTTGGTCGTTACGGATTTCGATGCGGCCACGGATTTGGTCATCAAAAACTACGCTACCCTCTTTTGGGTTACGGAAACGGATACAGCAAGGCTCGCCTTCTTTCGCTGCTTCATTTACCGCTTTGATTTTTGGATGATTCGCATCGTAGCGAGGCATCTCTTTGTTCGCTTCTTGCTCAGCGCGGATTTCATCCAGCAGCTCTTTTGGGGCATAACATTTGTAGGCTTTGCCTTCAGCCAACAACTGATCAATCACTTGGTTGTAACGGTCAAAACGTTTGGTTTGGTAGTATGGGCCTTCATCCCATTCCAAGCCTAACCAAGTCATGCCTTCAATGATGGCATCTACCGCCGCCTGAGTAGAGCGTTCTAAGTCAGTATCTTCAATACGTAGAACAAATTCGCCGCCTTGGCTTTTTGCATACAACCAAGAATAGAGTGCTGTACGCGCACCACCTACGTGCAGATACCCAGTTGGACTAGGCGCAAAACGAGTTTTAACCGTCATTTCAATTACCTTTGTGAGATTCTTTTGCTGAGTGCTCAGCATGCGAAATTTTGGGCGGTATTCTAACACCCGAGTTGGCGCGATGCTACGCACGATTTTCGGCAAATTCACACTCACCGAAATGAGTGTGAGAAGTAAGGGTTGACCTTACCTTAAGGTCAAGGTTTATCCTTATTCTCATTCCAATGGGAGGAATGAAAATGAACTATTTTGCCTTACCTCTGCGTGGCCTAAATTGCATGGGCTGTGCTCGAAAATTGGAGCGCCAACTCAATCAAGATCTCACTGTCGAGATCGAAACGCTGACGCCAACCTCAATTGAACTGCATACCAATGCCACCTTAAATGAGGTGCTAACCAGTATTGAATCGCTGGGTTATCAAGGCGGCACTGAGCAAACTTATCAACTACAAGGTTTAAACTGTGGTCGCTGTGTGAATAAACTGACCACGCACCTCAACGCGCAGGCAGACATTGCCAAACTACAAGTCAGTAAAGATCAGCTTTCACTCGTCACAACCTTAAACGCTGAACAAGTGAAAGCGCTAGTGGCGGAAGTGGGCTATCAGGCTATAGAAGTTACACAAGCACCAGCAGCCTCTATTAATGAGAAGCAAACTGACACGCCTGACGCTGAAAACCTCTCGCACCAAGAACCCGCCGAGGCTTCTAGTCAAACGCTCTCCCTTCTTATTAAAGGGATGACTTGCGCCAGTTGTGTGGCATCGGTGGAAAAAGCGCTGCTTTCTGTTGAGGGAGTGCAGAGTGCGCAAGTTAACCTCGCAGAACAAAGTGCCTTGGTAAAAGCCAATTTCGCCAATCCGCAACCACTGCTTAACGCCATTCAAAGTGCAGGCTACCAAGCTGAGGTCTTAGATGACCCCGCGCAACAACAAGCTAAACAGCAAGCGCAACTCGATGCCTTACAAAAAGAGCATAAACAGAGTGCCTTATTGGGTATCGCTCTGGGTGCGCCTTTAATGCTGTGGGGCGTGTTTGGCGGCAACATGATGATCCGCAATAGTAGTGATCAAATGGTATGGGGTGGAATCGGCGTCATCTGTTTTGCACTGCTGCTCACCGCCGGACGCCACTTCTTTATTAATGCGTGGCAAGCACTGACTCATGGCAGAGCGACAATGGATACTCTCGTCGCATTGGGTACAGGGGCTGCTTGGTTTTACTCCATGCTCGTGGTGGCTTGGCCGCAAGCGTTTCCTGATGCAGCACGTCATGTGTACTTCGAAGCAACGGCAATGATCATTGGTTTGATTTCATTGGGTCATTACATTGAAACCAAAGCCAAAAGCAATACTAATCGCTCACTGCAAGCCTTGCTTAACTTACAACCACAGCAAGCAACGTTGGTGACCGAACAAGGCGATCAATCCATCGCCGTCGCTGATATTCAACTGGGGATGTCACTACGCATCAAACCCGGAGAGCAAGTTCCTGTCGATGGTGTGGTCAGTACTGGTCACTCTTATCTGGATGAATCCATGCTCACGGGCGAACCCATTCCTGTTCTCAAAGAACAAGGAGCAAAAGTGGCGACAGGTACTCTGAACCAAGATGGCAGTTTGGTGATCACTGCTACTGGCATTGGTTCGGAAACCATGCTGGCTCGTATTATCCAGATGGTAAGACAAGCGCAAAGCAGTAAGCCTGCGATTGCTCGTTTAGCAGACCAGATTTCGTCCGTCTTCGTCCCTGTCGTGGTATTCATTGCCATCCTGTCTGCCGCACTTTGGTATCTGTATGGCCCCGATCCTAAAGCCAGTTACATGTTAGTCGTTGCGACGACTGTGCTGATCATCGCCTGCCCTTGTGCTTTGGGGCTTGCCACTCCGCTCTCGATTACCGTGGGTATCGGCAAGGCGGCAGAGATGGGTATTTTGATTCGCGATGCCAATGTACTGCAGACCGCAAGTCAGATAGATACCGTGGTGTTTGATAAAACGGGGACGCTGACCTTAGGCAAACCGAGTATTCAATCACTGCATGTGTTGCAGGGTGATGAAAACCAATTGCTTGCCCTAGCCTATGCCCTTGAGCAGCAATCAGAACACCCACTGGCTAAAGCGATCTGTGATTATGCCAAACAGCGCAATATCCGCCCTGTAGACATCAGCCAATTCACTAACCAACGTGGACGTGGCCTCTCCGCAGATTACCAAAATCAAACTGTGCTGGTTGGCTCTCTCGCTTTTATGCAAGAACAAGGCATTGATTTGTCGATGGCTGAATCGACTCTAGAAAAATTTGCAGCACAAGCGTGGACGCCGGTGGCGGTGGCTTATCGTGGCATGTTGCAAGGCGTGTTAGCGATTGCCGACCCGATCAAGCCCACCTCAGCGCAAGCGGTACGTAAGCTCAATGAGCTTGGAATTCATACCGTGATGCTGACTGGCGATCACGCTTCGGTTGCCAATGCGATTGCCAAAGAGCTCGGTATCTCGCAAGTGATTTCACAAGTACTGCCCGACCAAAAAGCGCAGCACATTCAAGCATTGCAACAACAAGGCCGCAAAGTCGCCATGATTGGTGATGGTATTAATGATGCCCCAGCTCTGGCGCTTGCCGACATTGGCATTGCCATGGGTAGTGGCAGTGATGTGGCCATTGAGAGCGCACAGATGACACTTTTGAACTCATCGCCAACGAGTGTGGTCAGTGCGATTGAGCTTTCTCAAGCCACCGTTCGCAATATGAAGCAGAACCTGTTTGGCGCATTTATTTACAACACGCTTGGCATTCCTATCGCTGCGGGTGTACTTTACCCGGCTTTTGGATTTTTGCTTAGCCCAGTTATCGCAGGAGCTGCGATGGCGCTCTCCTCCATTACCGTGGTCAGCAATGCGAATAGACTGCGCTGGAGCAAAATTTCTTTCGACCAACATTCTCAATGAGGTAAATCATGAAACGATCAATTATGACACTCGCCCTATTTGCAGCTTTTTCAGGGCAAGCGCTTGCCATCGATGTAGTGAATCACAAATCACCTTACTGTGGTTGTTGCACCGAATGGACCAAACACATGGAAGAAAATGGTTTTACGGTTAAAGAGGTCCTGCATGACGACATGAATGGGATTAAGCAACAACTTGGGGTAAAACCAAAACTGGCTTCTTGCCATACCGCAGAGATCGGCGGTTATGTCTTTGAAGGTCATATTCCAGCGCAAGACATCAAAGATTTTCTGGCTAACCCACCGAAAAATGCGAAAGGGCTAGCGGTTCCGGGAATGCCTATGGGTTCACCGGGCATGGAATACGGCGATAAGAAAGACAGCTACGCGGTATACGCCTTTAATGAGCGCGGCCAAGTGTTTGAATACCGTTTCCATAAAGGAAACTGATCTATTTTTCTTATCGAAGAGAATAGAGGGCTAGATACAAAACGCCGCCTCATAACTTTTCTTCTAGAAAAAAGACAAAAGAAAAGCCTCCGCATGCGGAGGCTTTCATTATCCATTCAGTGAAATGAGTGTTCGATTATTTTAGCGAAGTCACTCGGCTAGCACGCTCACCGCTGGCAGAAACAGAGCGAATCCAAACTTCTCCGTTCACTTTTGGCGCTTGCTTCGCGTCATAATCCAACCAAGTTTGACCATCCAGTGAGTATTGCAGCGTGACACCTGGGAACTGAACGTTCATGGCCAAATGACCGTTCTCGATCTTGGCTCCCGGAACTGGGAGGCGGTAATCAATGCCTGCTTTCTCAAGTTTGGCCAGCTCACGTTGACCCAATACGTTAGCAAAGCGATTCCAATCCGCATTCAGAGCTTTGTCATTGACTAGCTGAGTCTCCTGCGAATATTCCACGCCGGCTTTGTAAGTGTTTTCCCAATCCGCACGATGCCATGCACGCTCAGCGGCTGCGAGCACGCGAGGGAATACCATGTATTCATATTGCTCATCGGTACGTACTGTTTCAGACCAAAGCTGCGCAGACAGACCATAGAAAGGCTTACCTTTCACTTCGCCTTTACCACTGAAGCCATTGCCATCACGATCCAGTGAGGTTTCTGCGTTTTGTGGCAAGTTTTCTGGTGCAAAACCAAACATCTTACGTGTATCGGTTGCACGCGTTGCCCAGTAGTAGCCACGCTCTTTAGGATCCACTTCGTAAGGCATATCCATGTACACGTAGTCAGGGTTAGAGATGATCACGTCGTAACCTTTCTCAGCCCATTCATAGGCAGAGGCAGAACCGCCCCAGTACAGAACATCCCAGAAGTTCACACGCGTGTTTTCCGTCGCGAACGCTTTTCCGCCTTCGCTGTATTTCAAGCCATCTTGCCATGCTTGGAAGTTAGGAATGCCTTTCTCTGCCACCAGCTTAGACACTTGCTCAGCAAAGTAGCTTGGTAAGTGGCCGAAATCACTCACTGCACCCGTTGCAATCAAGTTTTGACACTGCGGCGAACGCGCAAAAGGCTTATCTTGCTTGCTTAGATCCAAGTTGCCTTTCCAACTTACTGGCTCTTGAGTGTTGATATCTTGGAAGCCTGCGCCTAACTTGATGTTTTTCGCTTCGTCACCACCAAAGTGCCACGTCGTCAGAGGCATACCCGCCGCTTGGTGCATCGCCGCAATCTCAGAGATCACTTTATCCACAAAGCGCTTTGACGAATCTAAGCATGGGTTGATAAAACTCATGCGATCATAGAACTGCACGGTCGTCACGTTAGAGGTATCTTGCGGATCCAGTAGACGGAACTCATTGGCCGCCGCCTCATTGCCTTCTTGCATTAAACGTTGGTAACGCGCTTCCATGGAAACAACGGCAGCACGAGCGTGCGCTGGCATATCAATTTCTGGGATCACTTCGATATGACGAGCTTTCGCGTATTGCAGGATCTCTAGGTAATCTTGCTGAGTGAAGTAGCCAGAGCCAAAGTTATCTGCATTTGGACCAGAACCCAATTGTGGCAATACACATTCCGTTTCACTCGGGTCAAAACAACGTTGACCGCCGATGTCAGTAAGCTCTGGCAATCCTGGGATTTCAATACGCCAGCCTTCGTCATCAGTCAGGTGCAGATGCAGCTTATTCATTTTATAAGCCGCCATTTGATCCAAGGTCGCCAGAATCGCTTGCTTAGAGTGGAAGTTACGCGCTACATCGACCATCACACCACGGTAATCAAAGCGTGGAGCATCGACGATTTCTACTTTTGGTAGTTGTGACGCATCTGCCATATCAACTAAACCCAGTAGCGATTGCATTGCGTAGAACGCGCCTGCTTGGTCAAATGCGGTGACTTTAACTGCTTTATCCGTAATCGCTAAACGATAAGCGCCAGATTTGGCCAGCTCACCTTTGAAGGCTTTAGGATTGATAGCGATTTGTGCTGGCATAACGCCTTTCAGGTTCACGCCAAGCAGTTGTGCACGCTCATTGAGTGCTTTCGCTTGCTCACCTTCAAACGCTTTACTTGGCACTGCAATGCCTTTCGCGATAGAAACTGAACCTTTGTGGGTTTTAACTTGCAGCGGTGTTGGGATCAGTGCGCTGGAAACATCTTGCAACGCGACATCACTGTTCTTTTCAAAGCGAGACAGCGCTTGAGCGAATACATTGTTATCGCTAGGAGTGCGCTTGAGCTTTTCACCCTCTAGGCCAGACACAAAGCTGTCCACATCTTCCGTGTTCAAAGAAGCAATCACTTTTGGCTCGGCATCTGGTGCGGTGACAAAAGCACGTGGCATGAAGTCAG
Source organism: Vibrio mimicus (assembly GCF_019048845.1). NCBI lineage: Bacteria > Pseudomonadati > Pseudomonadota > Gammaproteobacteria > Vibrionales > Vibrionaceae > Vibrio > Vibrio mimicus. Next base: position 730,411 of record NZ_CP077426.1, on the reverse strand, counting down.
TTTCAAACAGCGTCCAGTATTCACCAATCAGCGGTAGAGTCACTGTTTCACCTGCGGCAAAACCATCAAACTTATCGGTAGGTTCCAGTTTATGTAGGTCACCTGTTACACGAGTAATTTTGAACTGGTCATTACCTACATCGAGGATCAAGCGAATACTGTGGAAGTAAATGGCCCAATCTTTTGAATTAACCGCCTCACCGCGGTTAACCAAGGTCATATTCACTTGGTTACAAGAAGCCCACTCAGCTTCTAGAGTTTGACAAGCCAAACCGGTATCCGCGCCGTGATTGTTGACCACTTGGTATTGCACATCCAAGTTATTCGCTAATGTATCCACCACGTCTTGTGGTGAGGTGGTATTGAGTGCGCAGCCACTTAATGAAGTGAATACCGCAATCGAGACAAGACTCTTTTTCAGCATAATGATTACCCTAAATTGGTTAACGATGAGGGATGCTCTGCCTGCACCCAATCTCACAACGACATCAGCCAATGGCTTTACCTAAAATTCAGGGGATATTTAGCGGCACTTTTTTCTAAGCGCAAAATTAATCATTTGTGGCAGTGATCCACTTCAAACTTTACATTTTGACATTTATTGAAAATCAATAAATATCATAGACATATAAAAAACGTCAAAATCGATAGTTAGGTTTTGACGAGATTTCTTGTAATAGATGTCACGTTTATCAATCACATACACCGACCAAAAGACGACATAGATCACATCAAAAAAAACCATCAATTCGTGATTCAACTCGAACAAATCGACAAGATGTGAGCTTTGTCATTATTAACACTCCGTCAAAAACGTTAATTCACTGATAAAATAACGTTTTTGACAAGCCATATGGAGCCGATTTCTTTCATGCCGCAGCGATTAATTTTCTCTCTCTTATTGCTGTTTAGCCTACCGCTACAGGCTGAACCTCTATTTTGGTCTGCAACCAAAGGTTCGACTCAACTATTGATCTTTGGCTCACTTCATGTGGGGCGAGATGATATCTACCCCCTCCCAAAACAAGTTGAACAAGCCCTAACACAGAGTGCGGGTTTAGTCGTCGAAACCGATATTCGAAAAAATTCATCCGTCACTCCAACCTTTTCTGCAATTACAAGTGAGCAGGTGCTTACTAATGAACAACTATTTATTCTAGATAGAATTGCGCAGCAATTGAGTTTGGATGCACAGCAGATCCGCCAAATGCCACCTTGGTCTACAAGTTTGCTAATACAAATGCGCCAATTTTTAGAGCTGGGCTATCAAGCCGATCGAGGCATCGACCTTTATTTCATGCATCAAGCAGAACAACAGCACATTCCGGTACTGAGTTTAGAAACCTTACAGTTTCAGCTTGATCTATTAGCAGGGTTGCCCAATTCAGGTGAAGAGCTGTTGGTGGGTTTAATAAAGGATTGGGAAATTAACGCCAAGCTTACTGGATGCATGATTCAGAGTTGGAAAAATGGCGATCAGGACAAGCTATTAGAAGTGGCAAAGCTGAGTGAAATGTCGCCCGAATTAGAGCACAAAATGCTGATTGCACGTAATCAAGATTGGGCAGAAAAATTGAGCCAAACCAGTTTCTTGCTAGAGCAAGATAAGCCTTATCTGGTGGTCGTTGGGACTTTGCATTTGGTTGGTGAACAGAGCTTACTAGCCCAACTCAAGAAAAAGGGCTTTAGCATCAAACAGCTGAATCAAAGCACGGAGGCAAATTGCTCATTTTTCTAGTGAATATTTTGGCTAACGTTTTCTGAGCAACGTTGAGCCAATGACTTTGCCATTTTAAACTGCAATTTCTAGACAAAATGAGTAATGGCAGAAAGTAAAAGGCCCCAGCATAAATGCTGAGGCCTTAAATATGGTCGGTGAAGAGGGATTCGAACCCCCGACCCTCTGGTCCCAAACCAGATGCGCTACCAAACTGCGCTATTCACCGGAACGCTGCGTATATTACTCGCCATTTCCGGAAACGCAACCCTTTAATCCAGACTTTCTGCATGGCTTAAACCGTTCGCTCAAAACACCACCAAAGCACGAAAAAAATGTGACTCACAACTCAACACAAGAAACATATTGGCAACCTATGCAACACAATTGATCTAGATCAGTGCTGCAAATGTAGCCAAAATTTAACGTTGCCATGTCTTCAACACTTTGGAGGAAACATGGACTTCTGGCTCAATCTTCTTTTTGGTAATGCAATTGGACTCTCTTCAATGATAGTCATCTTTGGCGCTCTAGGTCTTATGCTGTTTTATGGCGGTTTCTTCATCTACAAAGTAATGAACGACGAATCTCCTCACTAGATCGCTAGCCTCTATTGAAAAATAGAACAACGCTATGCACCGGAGCCGACTGCGTGTCTGCTCCGGTTTTTTATTGTGCATTCACACTCAACACGACTCTCCCGCCCCATCAACTCGGTGCAACTTGGTAAAGTACGAGTATATAATCACGCCCATGTGAAATAACTTTGATGTGCCGTTATGTCGCAAGATGATTTCGAACTGTTCCAACAAATGATGGGAGATGTAAAAACCATTACTCATGACACCGTTGAACTGAAAAAGACTCACCAAATCACCGAGGCTCAATTGGCTAAACGTGAAGCGGCGGTAAGTTTGACAGACCATGATCCCGATGCTCTGTCCGTTGATCATGCGCCTATGGTTAAACCCGATGATCTCCTCGAATTTAAGCGCGATGGAGTACAGGACGGCGTTTACCGCAAACTCAGATTGGGCAAATACCCCATTCAGGCGCGCTTAGACTTACATCGAAAAACGCTCAAAGAAGCACGCAGTGAAGTGATCCAATTTATTCGTCAATGCATGGCGATGGATATTCGCACCATGCTGATTGTGCATGGTCGCGGCGAACGTTCTACACCGCCTGCATTAATGAAGAGTTTTGTGAGCCATTGGCTGACCCAAATTAGCGAAGTGCAGTGCGCCCATTCCGCACAACGGCTACATGGTGGCAGTGGTGCGGTTTATGTCTTACTTCGTAAGAGTGCGGAGAAAAAAGCGGAAAATCGTGAGCGTCATCAGAAACGTCTTGGCTAAGCAGGCAAAGCTGTTAGAATGCGCGGATTTTGTGCAACCATCCGTTGTGAAACGTTAGGAGATTGTATGTCCCAACCTATTGAAAAACGCCTTAATAAATTCATCAGTGAAACCGGTTTTTGCTCACGCCGTGAGGCTGACAAACTGATTGAACAAGGCCGCGTAACCCTCAATGGCGCACAGCCAGAAGTCGGTAGCAAAGTCACCGAACAAGATGAAGTATGTATTGATGGCAAGCCGCTACGCAGCAAAGAACGCCCTATCTATATTGCTTTAAACAAACCAACAGGTATTACCTGTACTACGGAACGCGATGTTCCGGGGAACATTGTTGACTTTATTGGTCACCACAAACGCATTTTCCCGATTGGTCGTTTAGATAAGCCATCTGACGGACTGATCTTTCTAACCAATGATGGCGATATCGTGAATAAAATCCTGCGTGCAGGTAATAATCACGAAAAAGAGTATGTAGTACGGGTTGATAAACCTATTACACCTGAATTTATCCGTCAGATGTCATCTGGAGTGAACATCCTCGATACCGTTACTCTGCCTTGTAAAGTCACTCAGGAAACCCAGTATTCTTTTCGCATCGTGCTGACTCAAGGCCTCAATCGCCAAATTCGCCGCATGTGTGAAGCCTTGGGTTATGAGGTATTTAAACTGCGCCGAGTGCGGATCATGAACATCACGTTAGATGGAATCCCAAACGGTAAATGGCGTTATTTAAGCGAAGCGGAAGTGAGCGAGATTCTGGCTATGTGTGAAGACTCCAGCGGTACAGAAGAAGCCTCACGTGTCGCACAAAGTGGTGACCGCATTAAGCGAGCGACTGATGCCAAGCTGTTTGATAGTCGTGAAGCCAATAAAGAATCCAAAGCGCGCCGCAACCCAAAAACCTACCACGGTAAAAATGCACAAGAGTTTCGTCATGCCCCCAACTCGAAAAAAGCTCAGCGCAATCCAAAGAGCTCTCCATCAAACTCTTCGACAGCATCAAAACCAGCCCCACGCACCGGCGGCACCTTGAGCCTAAGAAAGTCGAAATAATTTTGTTATGTTCTATAAACAGAAAAGGGAAGCTAAAAGCTTCCCTTTTTACTGATACTAACCTTATGTTCAAATGTTCTGTTCTTAACACAACACCTTAATAGGATTACTTAGTACCAAAAATCTTATCGCCAGCATCACCAAGGCCAGGAACAATGTAGCCTTTGTCGTTCAGCTTTTCATCGATAGCTGCTGTGTAAAGCTCTACATCTGGGTGTGCCTTTTCCAGAGCAGCAATACCTTCAGGAGCCGCCACCAGCACCAGAACTTTAATCTGGTTACAGCCTTTCTCTTTCAGCAAGTCGATAGTGGCGATCATAGAACCACCAGTTGCCAGCATAGGGTCAACCACTAGGGCAATACGCTCTTCAATGTTAGAAGCCAGCTTATTGAAATAAGGCACTGGCTCAAGAGTTTCTTCATCACGGTAAATACCCACTACGCTGATACGCGCACTTGGGATGTGTTCAAGTACACCATCCATCATGCCAAGACCCGCACGCAAGATTGGCACTACTGTTACTTTCTTACCTTTGATCTGATCCACTTGTACTGGACCATTCCAGCCTTCGATCGTGACTTTTTCGGTTTCAAAGTCAGAAGTCGCTTCATAAGTCAGCAGGCTACCAACTTCTGTCGCAAGCTCGCGAAAACGCTTAGTGCTGATATCGCCTTCACGCATCAGGCCAAGTTTGTGTTTTACAAGAGGGTGCTTAACTTCAACAATTTTCATGTCCAACTCCGGCTTCATTAATTTAAACCTGCGGATTATACACTTATTTTGTCGACTTTTCCGACTGTAAAACCGGATAAAAATCTTACGCAAACGTTTTCCTTTTTGTTTTAAGCCCTGTAGAATAGCGCCGTTTTCATATCCAACTAGACCGAGGAACTTCCCCGTGAGCGGTAATAATCCATCTCTCAGCTATAAAGATGCAGGTGTCGATATTGATGCAGGTAATGCACTCGTTGAACGAATTAAAGGCGCAGTGAAGCGCACCCGTCGCCCTGAAGTTATGGGTGGCCTAGGTGGTTTTGGCGCACTGTGTGAGCTACCAACCAAATACAAACACCCAGTTTTAGTCTCTGGTACAGACGGCGTAGGTACCAAACTGCGTCTCGCACTGGATATGAAAAAACATGACACCATCGGTATCGATCTCGTTGCTATGTGCGTTAACGATCTGATCGTTCAAGGCGCTGAGCCGCTGTTTTTCCTCGATTATTACGCGACTGGCAAGCTGGATGTGGATACTGCAGCCGAAGTCATTTCCGGCATTGCCGATGGCTGTTTGCAAGCAGGTTGTGCGCTGATTGGTGGCGAAACCGCTGAAATGCCAGGAATGTACGAAGGTGAAGACTACGACGTTGCAGGCTTTTGTGTTGGCGTAGTTGAAAAAGAAGAGATCATCGACGGCAGCAAAGTACAAGTTGGTGACGCGCTAATTGCAGTTGGCTCTAGCGGCCCACACTCCAACGGTTACTCGCTGGTACGTAAGATTTTAGAAGTCTCTAAAGCCGATAAGAATGAGCTTTTAGCAGGCAAAACCATTGGTGAGCACTTACTCGCACCGACCAAGATTTACATCAAGTCAGGCTTAAAGCTGATTGCTGAACACGATATTCACGCAATCTCTCACATTACTGGCGGTGGTTTCTGGGAAAACATTCCACGCGTACTGCCAGAAGGTACGAAAGCCGTAATCGATGGCAAGAGCTGGGAATGGCCAGTCATTTTCCAATGGCTACAAGAAAAAGGTAACGTGACCACTCATGAAATGTACCGTACTTTCAACTGTGGTGTTGGTTTGATCATTGCTCTACCAAAGGATCAAGCAGATGCAGCTGTAGAGCTACTCCAAGCGGAAGGCGAAAATGCATGGGTGATCGGCGAAATCGCAGCCGCCAATAGCAGCGAAGCACAGGTAGAGATCAACTAAGCATGAAGAGTATTGTTGTTTTAATTTCGGGAAACGGAACCAACCTGCAAGCGATCATTGATGCTTGTGAAACCAGTATTCAAGATGGCAAAGTGACGGCTGTGTTTTCCAATAAAGCAACAGCTTACGGTTTAGAACGCGCAAAACAGGCTGGCGCAGCCGCCTGTTTTATTGATCCCAAAGCTTACGAAACTCGTGATGCCTTTGATGCTGCATTGATGGAGCAGATGGATAAGTTTGCGCCTGACTTAGTGGTGCTCGCAGGTTACATGCGCATTCTCAGTAGCGAATTTGTTCGCCACTATCTGGGGCGAATGATCAATATCCACCCTTCGTTATTGCCAAAGTATCCGGGATTGAACACCTATCAACGAGCTATCCACGCGGGCGATGAAGAGCATGGTACCAGCGTGCATTTCGTTACTGAACAATTGGATGGTGGGCCAGTGATTCTGCAGGCAAAAGTACCTATTTTCGAAGAAGATACGGTCGATGAGCTGACAGCTCGCGTGCAGGATCAAGAGCATCGCATCTACCCGCTTGTCGTGAAATGGTTCGTTGAAGAGCGTTTAGCAATGAAAGACGGCAAAGCTTATCTTGATGGTGAAGCGCTCGGCATGCACGGTTACGCGGCCGAATAATCTCAAATCGAAAAAGGGTTGAAATCATTCAACCCTTTCTTTTTGTATCACGCCTATCCCCAAACTACTTGGAGTTGCAGGTAGGCGGCAAGTGAGTGAATCCCCATGAGCATAGACTGGCTATGTGATTGGGGTGATCGAGCGTAGCCAACACCGCTGCAGCTTCAAGTAGGAAGGGTATATCGCTTAGTCGAGAGGTTGGGTAGGAGCCTGACATCCGGGTCGACCCGGTGCAAAATCCACATCCGCCAACAGATGTGCATTATCTTCGACCAATTCCCCCAAATGGAAAAACGCGAACTGACCCGGCTTCATGCGTTGCCAAGTTTCATTCCCCGTTAACGGCTGAGTAGCAATCACCGACACCACATCATTGGGTGTCGTCTCTTCTTGGAAATTAATTTCGACATCTTCATCGAGCAGTGCTGCGCGGCCAAATGGGGCTCGGCGAGTGATCCAATACAAATGATTGGTGCAATACGCCATCACATATTCGCCATTAGACAGCAGCATATTAAAGACACCGAGAGCTCTAAGCTCATCACAACACTGCGCAACATAACGCAGCATATCAGGCCAATCTTGTGGCCCTTTAGGGTAACGCTGTTCCATCTGATTCAGCAACCAACAAAACGCCAGCTCGCTGTCAGTCTCACCAACCGGTCGATGGCGTCCAGTGACTAAACTTTGATATCCCGTCAATTGTCCATTATGGGCAAACGTCCAATACTGCCCCCATAATTCACGCGTGAACGGATGTGTGTTTTCCAGATTGACGCCACCGCGGTTGGCTTGCCGAATATGACTGACCACCGCACAGCTTTTGATCGGGTACTGCTGGACTAATTCAGCAATTTTTGACTGACTACTGGGATTCGGGTCTTTAAATGTACGAAAGCCTTTGCCTTCGTAAAAAGCGATCCCCCAGCCATCACGATGCGGCCCCGTTTTCCCACCACGTTGCATCAAACCGGTGAAACTAAAACAGATATCGGTTGGAACATTCGCGCTCATGCCGAGCAATTCACACATGGTTTAAACCACTCCTTACTTAAACCAATCGCCCGGCCGTAATGGCCGGGCGTATCAAGAGAACCTTAGGCCATCTCTTTCTCAATCAATTGAATGACGATGTGGATGATCTTGATGTGTACTTCTTGAATACGATCTGCGTAACCAAAATGTGGAACACGGATTTCGACATCCGCTAGACCTGCCATTTTGCCGCCATCTTTACCGGTCAAAGCGATCGTTTTCATGCCTTTTGCTTTCGCCGCATCAATCGCTTTCAGGATGTTGCCTGAATTACCCGAAGTAGACAGACCAAACAACACATCACCTTTGGCACCAACCGCTTCAACATAGCGAGAGAACACGTACTCGTAACCAAAATCATTACTTACACAAGACAGGTGGCTTGGATCTGAAATCGCAATACCAGGATAACCAGGGCGGTTTTCACGGTAACGGCCTGTTAATTCCTCAGCAAAGTGCATGGCATCACAGTGTGAGCCACCATTACCGCAAGAAAGCACTTTTCCACCTTGCTTGAATGAATCGGCAATCAGCTTAGCCGCCGCTTCAATTTGCGCGAGATTATGATCATCGCTCAAAAACTTCTGCAAAACGTCAGCCGCTTCGGTCAGTTCACTTCTAATTAAATCCTGGTACATGAGGCATCTCTCTTATTGATTATTTGTTATTTGAACCGAGCGCTCTTGGCACTTCTATTCAGTATCCACCTGAGTTTACCCAAACAAGCTGAGCTGTCGATAGTCAAAAAGCAAGATTTACTCCTAGTTAGTAAATCCATCTAAGTCAGATCGAACAAAAAAGAGTGATTACTCTAGTTAGATCACTTTCGCATAAAATGTCGTTTTACATTTCATTAATAGATTGATTACAATTTAACTGGTTAGACCACTAAACTTAGAGTCGCGATTTTCGTATCTACTTATAGAAAAAGGCGAGTCTGAAAAAGGATAAAACTGTATGGAAATCTTGCTCTCTACCTTAATCATGCTTTTGATACTTGGCGCATGCCTGTATCAAAGAACATCCCTATTTACCTCATTAGCAGCACTGACCTTCACCATGCTAGCGCTTTCACTGTTTGGGCCTGTTGGCTTTTTCGGCTGGGTGATCTATTTGGCGACAGTGGTTGTACTCTGCCTGCCATCAGTTCGCCAATCCTTAATCAGTGGCAAAGCTTTAGCGGTATTTAAAAAAGTACTGCCTGCAATGTCACAGACCGAGAAAGAAGCTTTGGAAGCAGGAACCGTGTGGTGGGAAGCAGAGCTATTTAAAGGCAAACCAGACTGGAAAAAACTGCATACGATCCCTGCACCTAAACTGAGTGCGGAAGAGCAAGCCTTCCTTGATGGCCCTGTCAATGAAGTGTGTGCCATGGTCAGTGATTATCAAGTCACTCACGAGTTGGCCAATCTCCCTCCTGAAGTTTGGACCTTCCTGAAAGAAAAGAAATTCTTCGCCATGATCATCAAAAAGCAATATGGCGGTTTAGAATTCTCAGCTTATGCACAATCTCTCGTGCTGCAAAAGCTAACAGGCGTTTCCAGTGTACTTTCCTCCACTGTCGGCGTGCCTAACTCACTGGGCCCCGGTGAATTGTTACAACACAACGGTACAGAAGAGCAAAAAAACTACTACCTACCCCGTTTGGCAGAAGGTAAAGAAATCCCTTGCTTTGCACTGACTAGCCCAGAAGCTGGCTCTGATGCAGGTTCCATCCCTGATTTCGGTGTCGTGTGTAAAGGCCAATGGGAAGGTAAAGAAGTTCTGGGCATGCGTCTGACATGGAACAAGCGCTACATTACGCTCGCACCTGTTGCTACCGTACTTGGGCTTGCTTTTAAACTGCGTGATCCGGAAGGATTAATGGGCGAAAAAGAAGATCTCGGCATCACCTGTGCTCTCATTCCTACGCATCTCAAAGGCGTGGAAATTGGCAATCGTCATTTCCCTCTGAACGTTCCATTCCAAAATGGTCCAACCCGCGCGAAAGATCTGTTTGTGCCGCTCGATTTTATTATTGGTGGACCGAAAATGGCCGGACAAGGTTGGCGCATGCTTGTGGAATGCCTGTCGGTCGGTCGTGGCATTACTCTCCCATCTAACTCCACAGGCGGAATTAAATCTGCCGCATTGGCCACTGGCGCTTATGCACGAATTCGTCGCCAATTTAAGCAGCCGATTGGTCAGATGGAAGGGATTGAAGAGCCTTTAGCGCGCCTAGCAGGCAATGCTTATGTGATGGATGCCGCAAGCAATCTTACCGTCGCGGGCATTGATTTAGGTGAAAAGCCTTCGGTAATCTCCGCCATTGTGAAGTATCACTGCACTCATCGTGGACAACGTTCGATCATTGATGCGATGGACATTGTTGGCGGTAAAGGCATCTGCTTAGGCCCCGCGAACTTCTTGGCGCGCGGCTATCAAGGTGCCCCGATTGCCATTACGGTCGAAGGTGCAAACATACTGACTCGTTCGATGATCATCTTTGGTCAAGGTGCGATTCGCTGCCATCCTTATGTTCTTAAGGAGATGGAAGCGGCTTATAGCCCAAATTCTGATGCTGTCGAAAATTTCGATATGGCTTTAGCGGGCCACGTGGGCTTTGTATTGAGTAACTTAGTACGTAGTCTATGGCTCGGCTTGACTGATGGTTACGGCTCACAAGCGCCGACTCGTGATGCCACTCAACGTTACTATCAGCAGCTCAATCGTTACAGTGCGAATCTTGCCCTACTCGCCGATATTTCAATGGCGGTACTTGGTGGTTCTTTGAAACGTAAAGAACGTTTATCGGCTCGTTTGGGCGATATTCTCAGCCAACTTTATTTAAGCTCTGCGACATTAAAACGCTTTGAAAATGATGGTCGTCCGCTGGAAGATTTACCGTTGGTACACTGGGGATTACAAGACAGTTTACGCCAAACTGAAGTCGCTATTGATGAGTTCTTAGCCAACTTCCCAAATCGTCTTATTGGCCGCGCGTTACGCTTACTGATCATGCCTTTTGGTCGAGTGCGTAAAGCACCGAGCGATAAACTGGATAGTAAACTCGCACAAATCCTGCAAACGCCGAGTGCAACACGTTCCAGAATTGGCCGTAACCAGTACTTAACGCCGAGTGATCACAACCCTGCTGGCAAAATTGAGCAGGCGCTGCATGTCATTTTGCAAGCAGAGCCACTGTTCGACAAAGTGTGCAAAGCGCTTAATCAACGCCGCCCCTTCACTGGGCTCGATGAAGTAGCAAAAATAGGCTTAGAAGCCAAAGTGTTGACCATTCAGGAAGCCGCGCTACTGAGTGAAGCGGAAGCTCATCGCCTCTATACCATTAATGTTGATGACTTTGCCCCACAAGAGTTGGCAGCGAAAAAACGCTCACAACGAAATAAAGCCGAAGTCGCCTGATCTTTCAGACGTCATTTTTGAGATAGCGGTCAAGCAAAAGGGAGACATACCGTCTCCCTTTCTTATTTATACCAAATCACCGTATTTTGACGTGCGAATTACTTACCCTTCTTCGGTAAATTCAATTGCATCTCAGGTTGCGCTGCCTTTTTCATCTTGATTTTGCGTAGTACAAACCACACCACTAACGCTAAAACCAACACCACAATATTTCCGATAATTATGTACATCGTATTGCGGCTACGCTGCTCTTCACGCATCTGAATCATCAGTTGTTCTTGCTCTTTTTTAAGCCTTAGCGCTTCTTCCTCTTCCTGAATTCTACGCACTTCCGCAATATTGAGTTCATCCACCACACTGTATGAACGCTCATTGATAGGAAAATAAAGTTCACGGTGTGAAGCCAGTTCAGTGGCCCACACCTTTCCATCCCAAGTATAGTTACCAAACTCGCCATCATATGGGATCGGCAGCTTAACGGTCAGAGCCTCTTTACTCGCTTGTGCTTCCGCAAGGTAATCATCTTGATAGGGATGACGATGACGAATATGGGCCAGCAAGGTGCCAGGTTCGATCATCCCCTGCTCTCCCGTGAAAATCACCTGATGTGGAGTTCCAGCTAACCGAGATTGAATGAAGGTGGTCGAAATCGGCGTTGGATAAACCAAAACCTCTTGCTCTTGCGCACGTAAGAAGACGCCATTTCCCGAAGTAATACGCACTCGATATTTGCCAGGTTCAATCCCCATATTGAGCGAGACAGTAAATACACCATCCCCCGGCTTTTCATCCAGTAACGTGCCATCGTCAGCAAATTCACCTAGCACTTCGGGGATCGGGCGCGCCTCTTTTGCCAGAGAGTCTTCGTTTTCGACAAACTTAGTAAAGGTAATTTTGAGGTTAACTCGGTCAAGAAAGTCACGTAGTAACAAAGGCTTGCCGTCCGAAGTTAAACGGGCAGTAAATTTAAACTCTTCACCTTGAAATACTCGGCTCGGAAACACATCCGTGGTGAGTTGTAGGTTAGAGATGAGCTTAATATTGTTTTTTGGGGTAATTTTACCAATGGCTTGCCAAGGACCGGGCATAGGATTATCAATCGAGATAATGTCCATTGATGACTCTTGATACCAACGAACATTCTCAGGATTCCGCCACTGGTAATATTTGGTGCCATCAGGGCGAACCAAGACCGCTGGTTGAGACTCTTTCTCGCGATAAATCACGAAAGTGATTTGAGAAATTGTGGGATCAACGCGAAAGCGGTTATCGAGCAGGGACATCGCAGACTCCTTTGCCGCCAAGCTACTCAAACTAATCAAACATCCCACAATCGCCGCGAGAATCCTCACCATAACTACTCCTAATTACGCCAGAGGCAAGTGCCACTTTTTGCGACTAAATCTAAACGTTCTTGATGTGCTTGTAATTCATCGGCGCTAGCGTGTAAAACCTTTAACGCTTTTCTCTCTGAACGCGCGCGCTTTAACGATTCTGCGCTCAGTTCCCCACTATTTTGCGTGCTGGCTGAAAATTGCAATGACGTCTGACCGCCCGTCATCAACAGATAAACGTCAGCCAGAATCTCCGCATCGAGCAAAGCTCCGTGCAGCGTTCGGTGCGAATTATCTATTCCATAGCGCTCACACAGAATGTCCAAGTTATTGCGTTTACCGGGGAAAATCCGCTTGGCCATCGCCAAGGTATCGGTCACTTTGCAAAAATCTGTGGTTTTAATTACTGAGCCACCGAGCTTGGCAAATTCATAATCCATGAAGCCCACATCGAACGGTGCATTGTGAGCCACCAACTCCGCGCCTTTAATGAAGTCTAGGAATTCTTCATGGACTTGTTTGTACTCTGGTTTATCACGCAGAAACTCATCGGTAATACCGTGAACTTCTATCGCTTCTAGTTGAATCTCACGATCTGGTTTTAAATAGACATGAAAATGCCGCCCGGTGAGCTTTCGATTGATAATCTCAACGGCTCCGATCTCAATAATTCGATGCCCTTCGTAATGCGGGCCGCCTTCGCGGTTCATACCTGTGGTTTCGGTATCAAGCACTACGATGCGTTGGTATTCTGCATTGTTGCTAGTATTCATTAGGATATCTATGTCAGACTATGCCAATTCTTTGCGTGACCCAATAGTATCAAATCATGAACAAACAGGTGGAAATTTTCACTGATGGATCTTGTCTCGGCAACCCAGGTCCCGGTGGTTATGGCGTAGTAATGCGTTATAAACAAGTTGAAAAGACACTCGCTCGCGGCTATCGCCTCACCACCAATAATCGGATGGAAATGCTCGCTGCTGTAGTGGCTCTGCAAGCGCTAAAAGAACCCTGCCAAGTGATTCTCACCACCGACAGCCAATATGTACGTCAAGGGATCACGCAATGGATCCACAACTGGAAACTGCGTGGTTGGAAAACCGCCGATAAAAAGCCCGTTAAAAATGCCGATCTATGGCAAGCTCTAGACCGTGAAACCGCGCGTCATCAAGTAGAGTGGCGCTGGGTTAAAGGCCATGCTGGCCATCGTGAAAATGAAATGTGTGACGAACTTGCTCGTTCTGCCGCAGAGAATCCAACCGAAGACGATACTGGCTATCAACCAGAAATCAAATAACTCCTCGTCAACAACCTTGGCTAACTTAAAGTACGCCGCAGACTCATGGTTGCGGCTTGCTGTTGACTCGATAATTAATCCCAACAGGTGATAGCCGACGTTTCAAACGCCATTTCGAGCGAATAGGTTTAAGTGGGCAAGTTCTCTTTCGAGCCACAATAAAATAAAGACTGCCCAACGCCGAACTCGTCTCCCCGATCCCATTTTCTAACCATGTCCAGAAAGGGCGGTACTTCTGCATAGGGAACAGCGCATACTGATCACATTCAATCACTTGATAGTTGAGAACACTCAGCCAGTCTTTGATGCGATTGGGGGTATACATACGCCCACTCCACGGCAAATTATTTTTGCGCCAAGGCATCAGGCTCGCTAAACCAATAAAACTGATTGGATTAAAACCGGTGATAATCACATACCCATCATCGATCAATACACGGTCAACTTCACGCAATAAACGGTGTGGGTCATTACTATAATCAAGCTGATGCGCCAAGATCGCCACATCAATACTCTTTTCCAAAAACGGGAGTTCATACTTATCTGCAATGACAGTATGCAGCGGATTTTCTATATCAAGATGCACTTGGTGTTGAATATTGCAGGTACAACTGGCAAGCTCACAACTCAGACCGCCGAGCTTTAACATGTGGTAACCAAATAATTTAGGGCACCATTCATCTAAACGGGTCTGGATAGATTCACTCACCCATTGGCCATTTTTTAGTTGCGACCATGCGTGTGGATTTTCAAGCGTTTTATCGCTGCGTGCTGGTTTCATTGCTCACCCGCTTCATCAAGGTAACCGGAGACAACTCATGTTACAGATCAAAAGCATACCCGCATTTAACGACAATTACATCTGGCTGATCCAAAATAGCGATCGCGATTGTGCTGTTGTCGATCCGGGCACTGCCGAACCTGTTCTCACCTATCTCAAACAGCATGATTTGAACCTAAAGGCCATCTTAATTACTCATCATCATCACGATCATATTGGAGGCGTTGCTGAACTTGTGCATCAGTTCCCCGAAATCCATGTTGTAGGCCCTGCACAAGAGCCAATCCCTACCCTCACTCATCCGGTGGAAGATGGGAACCAAATAGAACTGTTTGATGAACGCTTTCTGGTTTTAGGCTTACCAGGACACACACTCGGACATATAGGTTATGTAGGAGATGGTAAGCTGTTTTGTGGGGATGTCTTATTCTCCGCCGGCTGTGGACGCGTATTTGAAGGCACAATGGAGCAGATGTTTTCATCCTTAAATAAACTGCTCACTTTACCGCAAGAGACCCTCGTTTACAGCGCTCATGAATACACCGCCGCCAATGTCGCTTTCGCTTTGGCAGTGGAGCCAGAGAATGAGCAGCTGCATATTTATCGCGATGAAGTGAGTCGTTTACGCGCTCAGAATCAGCCAACATTACCGACCACGTTAGGTCGAGAAAAGTGGATAAATCCCTTCCTGCGCACCCAAGAACCGAGTGTAATCCGCTCTGTCGCTAACCAAGTGTCAACGCAGGATCCGCTCACAATATTTACTGCATTACGTGAATGGAAGAATGAATTTTGACTTTTGTCGCTTGTCATCAAGACAACGTGGCAAGTATTATCAGCAGCCATGAAGAATAAAGGCTGTGTTACATGCGAGTTAAATTCAGTTGGGTCTTGGCATTGCTGCTTGTCGGCTGTCAAGCCCCCCAACCTGTGGATACCACCACATCAGATGACCAAGCGGTAAACCCGCCAACTCAATCTGTTAAGGTTAAAAAGAAGCGTAAACCACACACAACGGCCATTCTCCCATCTGAAACGGCAGAGAGTGTGGAGGAAGAAGACGTTGCTCTGACACCACAAGAACAAGATGATGTCTGGCAACGCATTGCTATGCAGTTACGCCTCGGAATACCAAAGGATCCAAGCGTTGATACTTACCGCGAGTGGTTTATAAAAAACCCCGGTCACCTACAAGCCATCGCAACGCGAGCAGAACCCTTTTTGTATCTGCTCACCGAAAAAGTCGAACAACGCGGTCTACCCATGGAACTGGTTCTGTTGCCAATCGTTGAAAGTTCTTTTGACCCCTTTGCATACTCCCACGGCAGTGCCGCTGGTTTATGGCAATTTATTTCTGCCACAGGCAAACGTTATGGCCTCAAACAAAATTTCTGGTATGACGGTCGCCGAGATGTGGACGCAGCAACTGATGCAGCACTGGATTACCTAACGGTATTGAGCAAACACTTCGATGGCGATTGGTATCATGCCATCGCGGCTTACAACAGCGGTGAAGGTCGGGTTGCTCGAGCCATCAAAGCCAATAAAAAAGCGGGCAAACCCATCGATTTCTTCTCGTTAGATTTGCCGAAGGAAACCAGTAGCTATGTACCAAAGCTATTAGCACTGGCGGATGTGATTGCCAACCAAGAAAAATACGGCATCTCAATCCCTGCTATCGAAAACCGCCAAGTATTAGCTAAGGTCGATCCGAAAGAGCAATTGGATCTTGCGATTGCCGCGCAATACGCTGGGCTGACCGTTAAGGAACTACAAAGTTTTAACCCCGCTTACAATCAGTGGGCAACAGCTCCAAATGGTCCACATCAACTGCTCATTCCAGTTGAAAAAGTCGAACGCTTTAACCTAGCGATGGAAGAAAATCGTGGTAAAGGTATCAAGGTCGTTCGTTATAAGGTGAAGTCTGGCGATACTTTGAGCACGATTGCCGATAAGTACAACACCACCGCGAAAGTGATCAAAGAAGCTAACCAGATCGCGAGCAATCAAATTCGCATTGGCAGTTATCTGTTCGTTCCAACCTCGGTGAAAGATGAGAAAGCTTATGCTCTGAGTGTAAGTAATCGCCTTGCGAAAACGCAATCTGTACCGCGCGGGCAGTATCAAGCCACACATACCGTTAACTCTGGAGAAAGCCTGTGGACGATTGCTAAACAATACAATGTCTCTTACCAGTCGTTAGCGAAATGGAATGGCATGGCCCCCAAAGATCCTCTACGTAAAGGGCAAAAATTGGTGATTTGGAAAGATTCCAAGCCCAATCCAAGTGGCATTATCCGTACCGTTACTTACAAAGTTCGTTCAGGTGACTCATTAAGCAGTATTGCCAATAAGTTCAAAGTCAAAACAACGGATATTGTCAAATGGAACAGTTTAAATAGTCGTAAATATCTCAAGCCCGGCCAACAACTTAAACTGTATGTTGATGTGACCAAATTCAGTGCCTAATTCTGTATTAGAGTGGGTATCAATTACTCTAACAGCTGAAAGCTGACTAACAATGGATTATGATCAGAAGCGTCCGATTGAGGCGCTTCTGCTTTTTTGAGCTTTAGCCCACGATAAAACACGTGATCCAATGCTAACCCATTGATAAAAGTCGTGCGATTATCTGGTTCAAATACTACAGGCTGCAAACCGATAACTGAAAGTGAGTTGCTCAGTAATGCCATCCGTTCTGTGCTCCAACTGTTAAAATCACCAGCCACTATCACTGGCCCAGCAAATCTCTGTAGCTCTTCAAGTAATGCTGTCAGTTGCTCTTGGTACTCTTGTGTACCATAAGTGAAGTTTACCGCGTGTAGATTCACCACTGCTAACTCTTGCTGATTACTGAGCCGATAACGCGCATAAATAGCAGATTTGGGCAATCGTAACCAAGGCTCTAATTGGGTGTAAGCACAGGCCATTGTTGGCATCACTTTGGCTAGATTGATCACTCCTGCGGCCTCTCCAAAGGCCTCAAAAGCTCGAGCTTGCGTACCATCCCAACCTAACTGGTTTATCCATTGTTTGAATGGCTCATTCATATTGGCTTCTTGCAACAGCAATAACTGTTGAGAAGCACTGATCTGCGTGAGGTCTGACTGCCAGTTTGGGCGGTTTTGTTTGTAGATGTTCCAGACCAAAAGATTAAGCTCGCCACCATTATCTAATGTTTGAGCGGAAGTATTTTGATAGCAGAGTAGAGGCTCTCCCTGCTGGTTGTGGCCAATCGTCACGAGTTCAGGCTGAGTTGGAATAGTAAAAATGGAGAAAAATGCGGTAGCTCCGACTGCCGAAAGCAGTAATGGTGCAATCCAGTAGCGTTTCTTCATCGGGCTTCCCCTTAAAACACAATAAGGAGCGATTGCTCCTTATTGTTCCTATGATAAAACGGGTGACGAATGCTTAGATTGCATCCTCATCCTCTTCACCAGTACGAATACGCACGACACGTTCCACACTGGTGATAAAGATCTTTCCATCACCAATTTTTCCGGTTTGGGCAGTTTCAATAATAGTATCGACACAGCGATCAGCAACATCATCAGTCACGACAATTTCTAGCTTCACTTTCGGCAAGAAGTCGACCATATACTCAGCACCGCGGTACAGCTCCGTATGGCCTTTCTGACGGCCAAATCCTTTAACCTCAGAGACTGTCATACCAGTGATTCCAACTTCGGCCAAAGCCTCACGGACATCATCGAGTTTAAATGGCTTGATAATGGCTTCAATTTTTTTCATGTTCATCCCTTAAACGACTGTCAGTGCTAGGCATTATCTGTCACCCGTTAACAACAATCAACCAAAGCTACCGTGGAATTTCGTTTTGCAGCTGACGTTGTTACTGACTCAGATCGGGCAACAAATTTTTATCTGGTAAACAGAAAGGATAATTGTCAGGAAGTTCAGTCGGTGGGCAACTAATGACCTGCTCATTATTCTGACCACAGTCACGCATATACATCAAAGTTGCAAAACTATCGATCACGTGTGTGGGATAAATTGGCCCAGCATCTCGATAAGCTTCCATTAGTGGTAAATGGTCATTTTGATAGCAGGCAATTTTTTCAGGCTCATTCACAATCCAACGAGGGAAATAGATTGCTCCATGTACCAAATAATCGTGCAGATTAAGGGTTAGAGCCACACTTGTTCCTGTAGGCTCAGCCCAAGAGATTCGATACACGGATTGAGCAACCCTTGATATAGACACCTGCTGATCCTTTACCCAGCGGCCTCCAACAATTCCTGAATGCACTCGATAATCAATGGTTGTGGCATTTTTAACATACAATTCATAACGCCACCCCTGATCATAAGTATAGATAAAACTCTTACCTAAAAATTCACTTAAATCGTTTCGTTTAAAATTCATGCAAGCTCCTCAGTAACAGATTCGGTTTTAGTCAGGGATAATTTCCCCGCAATTGAGAACGCTCATCATCACATTGGTTTCATTCATAAATAACATGAATGTTTAACTTGTATGCTGTGCCACAAAAAGGAGTGGGTTTCACGCTTATTCACCATCTTCTAATCAAGGAATCAGAACCATTATCCGTACCATAGGAGAGCTTAGATATAAAAAATCCGCAGTGTTGCCACCACGGATTTTTCATTATCAAATCTGGGATATTTGCCGTAATGGCCCCACCATTATTTCAAGCCAGAGAAATAGGCGGCTAAGTTGGCAATATCATCATCACTGAGCATCATGGCTTGTGCTTGCATTACTACTGCGAGGCCACCGTTACGTTCTTTATTTTTATACGCTTTAATCGCCGTCATGATGTATTGCTCATTCTGGCCTTTCAGGTTCGGATAACCAGGAATCACCGCAATCCCGTCCATACCGTGACAAGCTGCGCATACTGCGGCTTTCGCTTGCCCTGCTGCTGCATCACCCGCCAATGCAGAACCAGACACCATACCCGCGCCCAAAACCAAGGCCATGACCATTTTATTCATTGCTTTCCCCATGTAATTATCCCTATAGATTATGTGTGGTTATGAATTTATTTTGGCACAGAATCGGAAGATTTGAACCAAACCAACTCACAATCTTGACCACTGAAATCACGATCCACGAATAAATCCGCAACACAGACCACCCGATCTTGGTACATGAGAATTGGGGTTTGCCGCCGCAGCCAACTTGGCACTCCGTATTCTTGAAACAGTTTCTTTAACTTACGCGAACCGCTACGTCCTACCGGACAAGCTTCTAGCCCTTGCGGCTCAAAGCTAATCCATAATTGGCTGGGGTCATCGGGCAACTTGATATTTCCACTAACCTTAATGCTTAACTGAAGATGGCCTAAACCTTGCGGCAAGGGTAAAAGTTGCTCAGGCACTAACGTACTGCGCCAACCTGAGAGATCAATTTCTGGCAGTACGAGATACAAACACTGTTGGAAACGGCGCACCTCAATGCTATTGAGCTTTAGTTTTGGATTAGCATCCTCACTCGCCAGCGCCACTTCACACCAAATACGTTCCGTGTGCTGACGACTCGGCATCGGTAGTCGGTGATGCGCAAACCAAGCTCGGATCAGTTGTCGTCGCGCAGCCTCACTACTCTCAGTAAGTGTGGGGATCGATAATCCACCATCCTCAGTAATCGCCCTTTTTAAAGCATCGGCTAACAGATCTTGCAATAGCACTTCCTGTTCAGCGCACAACTCGGCACTGCGTTGTACCGCTTGGCGAATGCTCGGCCAACGTTCTGTAAGAGCAGGCGTGATGTGATGACGCAAAAAATTGCGCTCATAACGCGTATCCAAGTTACTTTCGTCCGTGACCCAACTCAGCTTATTCTGCATGGCATAAGCTTCAATATCTTGGCGAGAAATGGTCAATAATGGACGAGCTAAGTGGCCTTGGGCAAAAGGCGCGTAGGCAGCCATTGCCGACAAACCTTTAGGGCCACTCCCCCGCTTTAATGCGAGCAAAAAGGTTTCGAGTTGGTCATCTGCATGCTGGCCAAGCAGTAAAAGAGTGTCTGAATCCACATGCTGAGATAATGCTTGATAACGCGCTTCACGCGCCATTTTTTCAATGCTTTCACCACTGCCGAGCGCCAATTGTACGTGCTCAATTTGGCATGAAATGTTGGCTACTTGGCACCAAGTTTGGCAATTTTGCGCCCATTGATCCGCATTCGAACTCAGCCCATGGTGTACATGAACCGCTTCTACATCCCAACCAAACTCATCACGCCCACGAGCTAATAGCGAGAGTAAAACTCGCGAATCCACTCCACCGCTTAACGCCAGCACTAATTTACGAAAGGGGTAACGCGCTAATTGCTGCACGAAATGGGGATAAAGATCGCTCATAAGCTCAACACAGTGTGAAAAAGTGCCTCAAGTTTACCCCTTGGGCTCAGAAAGCAAAAGGGCTGGCCTAAGCCAACCCTTGCTGTACTTTGATTTCTCACTGCACCTAATCGGTTCAGGGATCAACAGTAACCGTAGTTCATCAAGCGCTGATAGCGACGCTCAAGTAAGTTTTCGTGATCCAACGTATCTAGATCCGCTAACTGACGCAGCAGCGTGGCTTTTAGGTTTTCGGCCGTTTGCTTATGGTTACGATGTGCGCCGCCTAGAGGTTCTTCAACGATTTCATCAATCAGTTCCAGCTCTTTCAGACGAGGTGCAATCAAGCCCATTGCTTCTGCCGCTTGTGGTGCTTTATCAGAATCACGCCACAGAATCGACGCACAACCTTCTGGTGAAATCACTGAGTAAGTTGAGTATTGCAGCATGTTCACGTAGTCACCCACGCCAATTGCCAGTGCGCCGCCAGATCCGCCTTCACCCACTACGTTACAAATCACGGGTACTTTCAAGCCTGACATCACTTTGAGGTTTTTAGCGATCGCTTCCGACTGACCGCGTTCTTCCGCACCTACACCTGGGTATGCACCCGCAGTGTCGATAAAGGTGATGATCGGCATGTTGAAACGTTCTGCCATCTGCATCAAACGCAGTGCCTTACGGTAGCCTTCAGGTTTTGGCATCCCGAAGTTACGTTTCACTTTTTCACGAGTTTCACGCCCTTTCTGGTGACCAATCACCATGACCGCTCGGCCATCAAGACGCGCAATACCACCCACAATCGCTTTGTCGTCAGCGTAAGCACGATCACCGGCTAATTCATCAAACTCAGTAAAGATATGATTGAGGTAATCCAACGTGTAAGGACGCTGTGGATGACGCGCCAATTGCGCCACTTGCCATGCACCTAAATCACTAAAAATTTTCTTTTTCAGCTCAAGGCTTTTCTTCTCAAGCTGCTCTAGCTCTTTCTCCAGATCTACGGATGCACTTGTACTGTGACGAGAAACATCACGCAGTGCCTGAATTTTCGTTTCCAGTTCGACAATCGGTTTTTCAAAATCAAGAAAATTGAGGCTCATCTATCGATCCTTTGTGACTCAGCCATGCCACCCTCAGTGCGCACTGGCTGAATTTTAGTTAAATTCGAGTTCTACCTGATCGTTACCAAGTAGCTGCTTTAATTCGTCTAACAATGTATCGCTTGGCGTGACTCGCCACTCTGTGCCTAACGTCAGGCGCGCTCGCGCATCAGGGCGCTGGTAGTATACATTGACAGGTACGGTTCCTGCGCGGTGAGGTTCCAGTATGTGACTAAAACGCTCAAAAAATTGTTGATCAATCTGCGACTGCAAAATCGAGATGGATAAACCGCGGGCAAATTTTTCACGCGCGCTGCCCAAGTCCATGACCTCGCGCGCCGACATTTTAAGTCCGCCATTGAAGTCATCAAAGCTGACCTGTCCGGAAACCACCAGAATTTTATCTTTTTCTAACCATTCTGCATACCGATCAAGTGCTTCTGAGTAGAGCATCACTTCCATACGCCCCGAACGGTCATCCAGTGTCATCAAACCAATCCGTGTACCGCGTTTGGTGGTCATGACTCGTGCGGCAATCACTAATCCGGCAACGGTTAAGGATTGATCACGCCGTGTTGGCGCAGCTTCATTCAAACGGCAACTGGTGTATTTGGTGAGCTCTTTCAGGTATTCATCAACCGGATGGCCAGTGAGATAAAGCCCAAGCGTCTCGCGCTCCCCTTCCAAGCGTACTTTTTCTGGCCATTCTGGTACTTGCGTGTATTTCTGCTCGACCTCTTCCGGTGCATCAGTCAGTACACCAAACATATCCGCTTGACCAAATGCTTCCGCTTGGTGATGTTGGCTTGCCGCCCGCACCGCATCATCCACTGACGCCATCATAGCAGCACGGTGTGGCCCTAGCCGATCAAGAGCACCAGCCAAGATCAGTTTTTCAATCACGCGCTTGTTGACCTTTTTCAGATCAATTCGCGCACAGAAATCAAACAAATCTTTGAAATAACCGTCTTTGTTACGTGCTTCAAGAATGGCCTCAATTGGACCTTCCCCCACACCTTTGATAGCACCGATGCCGTAAACAATCGCGCCGTTGTCATCGACGTTAAAGCGATAAAGACCCGAGTTGATGTCCGGAGGTAACACGGTCAATCCCATGTTTTTACACTCATCCACTAGACCAACCACTTTTTCCGTGTTGTCCATATCCGCGGTCATTACCGCCGCCATAAACTCGGCTGGATAGTGGGTTTTCAACCATAAGGTTTGGTAAGAAACCAGCGCATAAGCGGCAGAGTGCGATTTGTTAAATCCGTATCCGGCGAACTTTTCCACCAGATCGAAGATTTTCATCGCCAACTCACCATCAACGCCATTTTTCTCCGCCCCTTCTTGGAACACGGCGCGCTGCTTGGCCATCTCCTCCGGCTTTTTCTTACCCATTGCACGGCGCAACATGTCTGCACCACCCAAGGTATAACCCGACAGCACCTGCGCAATCTGCATCACCTGTTCTTGATAGAGGATGATGCCGTACGTCGGCTCTAGAATCTCTTTGAGTGATTCATGTTGCCATTTTTCATCAGGATACGAGATGGCTTCACGACCATGTTTACGGTCGATAAAGTTATCCACCATGCCGGATTGCAACGGCCCCGGACGGAACAACGCCACCAGAGCGATGATGTCTTCAAAACAGTCAGGCTGTAGTCGCTTAATCAGCTCTTTCATACCGCGCGATTCAAGCTGGAATACCGCGGTGGTTTTGGCATCTTGCAGGTTACGGAATGAACGAGCATCATCGAGCGGGATCGCTTCAATCCGCACTGGTGGTTTACCCGCCTTTTTCAAACGCGGGTTCACTAAACCCAAAGCCCAGTCAATGATGGTGAGGGTGCGCAGACCCAAGAAGTCAAATTTGACTAAGCCGGCAGTTTCTACATCGTTCTTATCGAATTGAGTAACGGGGAAGTTACCTTCCGCATCACAGTAAATCGGTGCAAAGTCAGTGATGGCAGTGGGTGAAATCACCACACCACCCGCGTGTTTACCGGCGTTACGGGTACAACCTTCCAGAATTCGACACTTGTCGATCAGCTCTTTAACTTCTTCATCAGCGTCATACAGCTCTTGCAATGCAGGCTCGGCGATAAAGGCTTTTTCGAGCGTCATGCCCGGATCGGGTGGGACTAATTTGGAAATGCGATCGACAAAACCGAACGGATGACCAAGCACTCGACCCACATCGCGAATGACCGCTTTCGCCGCCATGGTACCGAAGGTGATGATTTGTGATACCGCATCACGACCATACATTTCCGCCACGTGATCAATCACTTGATCACGCTTATCCATACAGAAATCGACGTCAAAGTCGGGCATAGATACCCGCTCTGGGTTCAAGAAACGTTCGAACAGCAGATCATATTCCAGCGGATCAAGGTCGGTGATCTTCAGTGCATACGCTACCAATGAGCCCGCACCCGAGCCCCGTCCCGGACCGACTGGAATATCGTTATCTTTTGACCACTGGATAAACTCCATCACGATCAAGAAGTATCCGGGAAAGCCCATCTGGTTAATCACATCGAGCTCAACTTGCAAACGCTCATCGTATTCAGGGCGGCGCTTGGCACGAACTTCTGGATCTGGGAAAAGAAATTCGAGTCTCTCTTCCAACCCTTCACGGGATTTCATGACGAGGAAGTCTTCAATCGCCATCCCTTCGGTTGGGAAGTTAGGCAGGAAATATTCGCCCAAACGTACGGTCACGTTACAACGTTTGGCAATCTCGACACTGTTGGCTAACGCTTCTGGAATGTCCGCAAACAGCTCACACATCTCCGCTTCGCTGCGCAGATACTGCTTCGGACTGTAATTTTTCGGACGGCGTGGATCTTCCAGCGTATAACCATCATGAATCGCGACTCGGATTTCATGCGCTTCAAACGATTCTTCAGTAATAAATACCACTTCATTGGTCGCGACAACGGGCAATTCATACTGCTCGGCAACATCGAGTGCAAAATGTAAGTAGCTCTCTTCATCTGCACGCCCGGTGCGCACTAATTCTAAATAGAAATGGTCAGCAAAGTGGGTTTGGTAAAACTCAAGGCACTTCTCAACTTGTTGTTGGTTGCCTTTTAACAGGGCACGCCCAATTTCACCACTCTTGCCCCCCGAAAGCACAATCAAGCCTTCGGCATGCTCCATCAACCAAGCTTTATCAATCACAGGTTGATGTTGGACATGACCACGCAGATACGCTTTGGAAATCAATAATGTGAGGTTTTTATAGCCGACATTATTTTTGGCAAGTACGGTCAGCTTGGTCAGTTCATCACCAAACTCTTCCGATTGCAAAGTAAAATCGGCACCGATGATCGGCTTGATCCCGCAATTGTGCGCGGTGCTGTAAAACTTAACCAAGCCACACAAGTTAGTAAAATCGGTCAACGCCATTGCTGGCATGCCCATTGCCGCCACTTTTTTCACCAATGGCGGTACTTTGGACAAACCATCCACCATTGAGAAATCACTGTGAACACGTAAGTGGATGAACTTTGGGTCTGACATGCAAGGAATATCCAAATCTTAGGAAACGCAATTGCGCTCTATTCTATACCAAAACTACTTGGAGTTGCAGGTAGGCGGCAAGAGAGTGAATCCCCATGAGCATAGATAAACTATGTGATTGGGGTGAACGAACGTAGCCAACACCGCTGCAACTTCAAGTAGGAAAGGGATACGTTAATCTGCGTTGGCTTTCAGTCGCTTATTCTAGGCCAAGTGCGCGTTTTACTGGGCCAAAGCTTTTACGATGCTGCTCAATCACACCATGCTGCTCGATGGCCGCAAAATGTGCTGCCGTTGGGTAGCCTTTGTGTTTGGCAAAACCAAACTGAGGATATTGTTTATCCAGCTCTTCCATCTCGTGATCGCGGATCACTTTGGCAATAATCGAAGCGGCGCTGATTTGCGCCACGCGCAGATCGCCTTTTACGACGGCTTGAGCATCCATCGGCAATGTGGGTACTTTATTGCCATCCACCAACACCAAATCTGGCTGCACAGCCAATCCAGCCACCGCGCGCTGCATCGCAACCATGGTCGCTTGGAAGATGTTCAGTTCATCGATCTCTCGCGGAGAACAGCGACCGATCGACCAAGCTAAGGCTTTTTCTTGAATCTCAGGAAACAACGCTAAGCGTTTTTTCTCACTGAGTTTTTTGGAGTCATTCAAGCCAACAATCGGCCGATTAGGGTCAAGGATAACCGCCGCAGTAACCACATCCCCAACAAGAGGACCACGGCCAACTTCATCCACTCCCGCAATCAAGGCATAACCAGCCGGAATCTCAAAGGGAGGGAGCTCAATGCTTGGTTTCTTCGCCATGTTGTTTTCTCAATCTTGTTAATTTTGTTTTTGAATCAAATGCAGTACAGCTTGCGCCGCTTGCTGATCCGCATCTTTACGGATCCATTGATGCATTTCGGTGAATTTACTCATCAAATCTTGGTTATCACTATCAAGCAAACGGCTCACTTCATGGTAAAGATTGTCGACCGTACAATCATCTTGCAGCAGCTCTTTCACCAACTCTTCACCGGCCAAAATATTCGGTAAAGAGACATAAGGCGTTTTCAGCAGACGTTTAGCCAGAAACGCAGTAAATGCATTCACTCGATAGCCAACCACCATGGGCCGCTTAATCAACATACATTCCAGTGCAACGGTTCCAGAAGCTAGCATGACTGCATCGGATGCAGTAATCACGTTGCGCGCGGTATCATCCACCAACACAAAGTTGAGTTCTGGCGCAACTAGCTTCCATACTTCTTCAAATTGTGCACGGCGTTTGGCATTCACCAAAGCGACGACAAAGCTCAATTCTGGATAGCGCGCCTGCAACTTTTGGCAAGTTTTAATAAACGGCTCGGCGAGCATTTTCATTTCGCCACCACGGCTACCCGGCAATACCGCTAACCAGCGGCGCTGCTCATCTAAGCCAAGTAGCTGGCGAGCGGCCAACTTATCTGACTCTAACGGAATGGAGTCCGCTAAGGTGTGACCGATAAACTCACAAGGTACATTGAATTTGTCGTAAAACGCTTTCTCAAACGGCAGAAAAGCCAACACCAGATTGGTGGCCGCCGCAATGCCATGAATACGATTTTGTCGCCATGCCCACACCGATGGACTGACATAGTGCACCGTTTTGATCCCTGCTTGTTTGAGGCTCAGTTCAAGGCGCAAGTTAAAATCAGGGGCATCGATGCCGACAAACACATCAGGCGGATTCGAGGTGAAATATTTGATCAGTTCGGCTTTCACTTTCAGCAAGCGCGGCAAACGCCCAAGCACTTCGACCAGCCCCATAACGGCGAGTTCTTCCATATCAAACAGAGACTCACAGCCGAGTGCGATCATTTTCGGCCCACCGATACCGACAAATTCAGCATCAGGGTAACGCGCACGCACCGCCTTAATGAAGCCTTCACCTAAGGTATCACCTGAAAGTTCACCTACGACGATACCAATCCGTAATGGTCTGTTCACTCTATTTTCTCCACCGTTGAAAGAGACTCTTAACTCCGCTCAAACTATGTAAAGTTGCCGCTAATACCGCAGCCGCTTCAATAAGCAGAGTCTAAAAATGCAAAAGATCGCTGAGAGTAGCAGCGATCTTTCAATTTATCAGTCAACTCACTGCTCTGAGTAAGTCAATTAGCGCATGCCCATTAACGAATGATACCGCGCTCTGATTTCTCAAGAAAATCGAGGAACACTTTCACACTTGGGAACTGTTCTGCTTCTTGAGCAATTTCTGCTTTCGCTGCTTCTAGCGTCAAGCCATTGCGGTACAGCGATTTGTAAGCTCGGCGAATCGCATGGATTTCTGCCTTTTCAAAGCCACGACGCTTTAAGCCTTCGACGTTGATACCGAAAGGTGCACAGTGGTTACCTTGCGCCATCACGTACGGTGGCACATCTTGTACCACGATAGAACCGCCACCCAGCATGCAGTGATCGCCAATATGGCAGAACTGATGGATAGCAGACATACCGCCGATAATCGCTTGGTTGCCCACTTTTACGTGACCTGCCAAAGTGGCGTTATTGGCAAAAATACAGCGATCGCCAATCACACAGTCATGCGCAACGTGTGCGTTGATCATAAACAGGTTATCGCTACCCACGATAGTGATGCCTTTATCTTGCACTGTACCACGGTGCATGGTGACGCTTTCGCGAATGGTATTGCGATCACCAATGATGAGTTGAGTATCTTCACCGGCGTATTTCAGGTCCTGACACTGTTCACCAATTGAAGCAAACTGGAAAATACGGTTGAAACAACCGATTTTAGTTGGACCTTTGACAACAACATGAGACATGAGCTCGGTGCCTTCACCGATCTCAACCTTGCTGTCGACATAGCAAAAAGGACCAATTTTTACGTTAGCGCCAATAATGGCACCTTCTTCCACCACCGAAGTAGGGTGAATTTGTGCTGATTCGTGAATCATTTTAAAACTCTCGACGTGCGCATTTGAGTTGAGCAGAGCAAACGACATCACCATCCACTTTGGCAACACCGTTAAACAGCGCAATACCACGGCGTTCTTTCAGAAATTCAACTTCAATCATCAGTTGATCGCCAGGGGTAACAGGCTTACGGAACTTCGCTTCATCAATGCTTGCGAAGTAGTACAATTCATTTTCTTTTGGCGCACCAAAGGTTTTAAACGCCAATAAGCCAGTAGCTTGCGCCATAGCTTCTAAAATCAATACGCCGGGGAAAACCGGCAGTTGTGGAAAATGACCGGTAAACTGAGGCTCGTTCACTGAAACATTTTTCAAACCAATCAGATACTTACCTTCTTCATAATCGGTCACGCGATCGATCAGCAAAAATGGATAGCGGTGCGGAAGAAGCGATTGAATTTCAGTGATGTTCATCGTTTTCTTATCAGTAGTCAAAGTCATCATCCTGTTCGTGTAAAAATAAATAAGGGATACCCAACAGCGAAAAGACTCGCAAGATGCGAGCCTTTGGTGTCAGCCAATTACGCTTTTGAGTTATCAGGCTGCTCGGCATCTGATTGCTCAAGTTGCTTTTCTAGAGCTTTCAATCGCTTATGCATATCTTCAATGCGGTGTACTCGAGCAGCCGTTTTGCGCCACTCTTTATTGGTTTGCAGAGGAATACCGGAAGAGTACATCCCCTTCTCCTCAATGCTACGCATCACCATACCCATGCCTGTGATGGTCACTCCATCGGCAATTTCGATATGGCCGTTAAGTACACTTGCACCACCAATGATGCAATACTTACCGATACGTGTACTGCCGGCAATGATGGTACCACCTGCGAGCGCACTACCATATCCGATGTGCACGTTATGCGCGATTTGCATTTGGTTATCGATGATCACATTATCTTCAATCACAGTGTCATCAAGCGCACCGCGATCGATGGTAGTACAAGCACCGATCTCTACACGATCACCAATACGAACGGAACCCAACTGAGGAATTTTGATCCATTCGCCACGTTCATTGGCGTAACCAAAACCGTCAGAACCAATCACAGTACCCGATTGAATTAAGCAGTCAGAACCAATTTCTACCTTATGATAGATAGTAACATTAGCCCAGAGTTTGGTGTTGTCACCCAAACGCGCCTGCTTACCAATAAAACAACCCGCGCCAACAACCACGTTATCACCAAGCTGTACGCCTGATTCAATCACTGCATTGGCACCAATCGAAACGTTGTTACCTAACTTCGCATCTTCAGCAATCACTGCGCTCGGCGAGATACCGTACGCTGGAGCAGGAGTGGAATCTAACGCCTGCGTCACTTTGGCAAAAGCCACATAAGGGTCGGCGACAACCAGAACATTACCAGGGCAGAGTTCACGCTCACTGGCTTTAACCATGATGACTGTCGCTTTGCACGCACTTAAGTGCTTACTGTATTTTGGATTGGACAAAAATGTCACATTTCCAAGCTGTGCCTTATCCATAGGCGCAACCGCACTCACTAGTGCGGTTGGATCACCGTGTAACTCCCCTCCGGTGATGGTGGCCAGTTCGGCTAAAGTTAGTGTGGTCATAATTTTCGATTATTTAATGGCTTTGATAATTTTCTCAGATAGATTGTGCTCAGGTTTACCGTATTGCATTGCGCTAGTATCAATCACGATATCGTAACCTTCTTTCTCTGCCACTTTCTTTACTGCATCTTGAATGACTTTGAACAACTTTTGCTTCTCTTCCGCTTCACGGCGTGCAGATGCTTGTTCTAGAGCCTGAGCTTTGATTTTGTATTTGCTGTCCAATTGACCGATTTCAATGCGAAGCTTTTCCACTTCATCTTGACTCATCAATTCGCCATCACGCTTTAGCTTTTCAATTTTGGTTTTTGCATCTGCTTGGATCGCTTGCAGCTCAGCCGCTTTATCTTTGAACTCACCCTGCATTTTTTGCAAAACAACTTCACGCTGTGGCAAGGCTTGGAACACTTGCGCAGTATTGATATAACCAATTTTCTGCGCAGCTTCAGCAGCATTAGCGACTAAAGATGAACTTAGTATAATCAGGCCAAAGCCAGCTGCTTTAATCATGTTTTTCAAAATATGTTCCTCTCCTAGAAGGTTTTTCCGATAGTGAAAGTGAAAAACTCTTCGTCATCACCTTCATAAATTTTAATTGGTTTAGCCAATGAGAATACCAAAGGTCCCATTGGGGATACCCACTGCAGTGCAACGCCGTAGGATGAGCGATAATTGGTTGGATCCGAATAATCGTAGTAATACTGGTTGCCATATTCAGCACCACTAGAACGATAATCAAATTCAGTATCCCAAACGCTGGCCATATCATAGAAAATACTGGTTCGAATCTGGCTGCGCACTTCATCTGAAGCAAATGGCGTTGGAACAATCAATTCGACGCTAGCCAACGCAATCGCGTTACCGCCAACAGAATCATCGGTGACGGTATCGGTACCGTTGTTTGAACCCGAGTAGTCACGATACACCGCTTTAGGGCCTGCAGAGTTTGACCCAAATCCGCGCAATGTGGTAAAGCCACCCGCATAGAAGTTCTCATAAAATGGGAACAGATTATCTTTTCCATCGGTTTGTCCGTAGCCGTTACCGTAGCCTAAACGACCACGTAGCAGCAAGGTAAACTCATGCTTCTTGGTCAACGGGAAATACTGGCGTACATCATATTGCAACTTAAAATACTCCGCATCAGATCCCGGAGTAGTAAATTTAAAGTAAGCACGCTGATGGTTGCCCGATGTTGGGAAATAGCTGTTGTTCAGATTATTTCTGGTCCATGACAAGTTGATATCGAAATCATTAGTCAATAAATTTCCTTCCGAGTCGATATTACTCGCTTGCGCAGTCAGAAAGTTCTCTACTTGTAAATAAGGTGTCAAATTTCCAAGTTTGTTATGGGTATAACCAACACCAAACTCAAAGCGGTTTAATTCATCGAATGGGAAACCCCAAGTTAAGCTAGTACCGTAGCTTTCATTGGTGTAGTCAACAATACCTGCTTCGGATGCTTCAAACTGGTTGTAGAATACCTTGCCACCAAGGCTGACACCGTCAAGATTCCAATATGGGTCACGATATTCTAAGGTTAGGTTTTTCTGGTAATCGTTCATCATGGCGTTAACGCCAACTCGGTTACCACTACCCAAAAAGTTTTCTTCTTGTAAACCGACTTGGAAACTCACCCCTGACTCAGTACCGTACCCGATACCAAAGTTGACACTACCCGAATTGGCCTCTTTCACGCTGTAGACTAGGTCCACTTGATCTTCACTACCAGGAACACGAACGGTCTGCACTTCCACCGTTTCAAAGAAGCCTAGACGATTAAGGCGAGTCTTCCCTGTATCGATGTCTTTAGAGTTAAGCCAACTGCCTTCCATCTGACGCATTTCACGACGCAGCACTTCATCTCGCGTACTGTTGTTGCCCACAAAGCGAATGTCACGCACATAAATGCGATTTCCAGCTTCCACATGAACAACTAAAGAAACTTGCTGCTTTTCATCATCAAACTCAGGAAGAGTACGAACTTGCGGGTAAGCATAACCTGCTTCCCCAAGAATTTTCTTGATACTCTCTTCCATGCGCGTCACAGCTGAGCCGTTATACGCCTCACCAACCTCAAATGGGATCAGTGCTTTAAACTCATTCTCTTTGCCTAACAACTCGCCTCGAAATTGCACTTGGCTCACCGTGTAGGACTCACCTTCATTAAGATTGAGAGTGATATAGACGCCCTTCTTATCAGGTGAAATCGCCACTTGGGTGCTATCAACTTGGAATTTCAGATACCCACGGTCCAAGTAATAAGAACGCAGGCCTTCAATATCACCAGCCAAGACTTGTTTTTGATACTTATCGTCAGCTAAGAAGTTCCACCAAGCGACGTCCACATTCAGATTAAAACGTGAGAGTAGCTCTTCATCGCTAAATACTTGGTTGCCGATAAAGTTGATTTGTTGAATTTTGGCTGAGACCCCTTCGGTAAAAACAAACTTCAGGTCAGCACGATTACGTGGCAATGGAGTCACAACAGCTTTTACAGTTGCGTTATATTTGCCCACGCTGTAGTAGAAATCTTCAAGGCTTTTTTCAATATTGCTTAACGTGGTACGGTCGAGAGCCTCGCCAACACGAATATTGGACGCTTCAATACTCTGTTTAAGCTGCTCTTCTTTGATTGCCTTGTTGCCAGAAAATGACACACTCGCAATGGTAGGACGTTCACTAACTTGAACGACCAAAACATTACCATTACGTAATACTTTGACATCCTCAAAATTACCAGAGGCATAAAGCGCCTTGATGATGTTGGCCACATCTTGTGAATCAACACTATCCCCGACACGCACAGGCATTTTCAACAATGCAGCACCTAACGCCACCCGCTGCAGACCTTGAATTTGAATATCCTGTACTACGAATTTTTCGGCACCATTCGCTGACACACTAGTAGCGAGCAATGTCGCGAGCAGAATCTGTTTCATCGCCATATTGTTTTGAGTTCTTCCTTACTGCAACTCTTGCCTAATGTTTATCAATCACAGGCGAGTAAAATCGTTAAAGATTGCCACGGCCATTAAAGAGAAAATAATGGCGCCACCAATCCGGTAACCCATTTCCTGTACTTTTTCCGGTACAGGGCGATGAATTACCGCTTCAATCATAAAAAACAGTAGATGACCACCATCGAGCATCGGTAGCGGTACTAAATTGATAATGCCTAAGTTGATACTTATCAGAGCCAAAAAGCCCAAAAAGTAAACGAACCCATAATCTGCTGTCGCACCTGCACCTTTGGCAATCGAAATAGGCCCACTGAGATTATTCAGACCCACATCGCCGACTAGCAGTTTCTTTAACATGCTAACCGTCAGATCAATCACCTGACCACTTTTTTCCACGGCTTTGCCCAGCGACTCAAATACACCAAATTGCATTTCAAATCGATAGCTTTGCGGCCATTCTGCGACTTTTGGTGCGATTCCAGCAAAACCGATCACTTTTCCTTGCGAAAGCTCACGACTATCCGGTGTCAATTCGATTTCAACTTTTTGTCCAGCTCGTTCAACCAATACTGTGATAGGCGTATTCGGATGGCTTTGAATGGCATTCACCACCTGCAGCCAATCATCGATCACCTGCTGATTGATTTGCAGCACAGTATCGCCAACTTGTAGCCCAGAACGTTCACCTGCACCTTGTGCAGTTACATTCGCTAATTGATTCGAAATGGTTGGCGTGAAAGGTTTAAAACCCAACGCCCTCATAGCAGACTCAGTTTCTGGATCAAAGTTCCAATCACGCAGATTTATTGTTTTAATTTCGTCGAGTCCAACACCTTCTGAGGAAGAAACCGTCAAAGTAAGGCTGTCATCTCCAATATGGCCAATCAGGCCCATGTTAACCGACTCCCAGTCCGGGGTATGCACTCCCGAAACTGCCTTGATTTCCATGCCCGATGTTAATCCCGCTTGAGCGGCAATCGAATAAGGAGTCACTTCCCCAATCACAGGTTTAACCGCAGGAACGCCGATCATAAACATCAGCCAATAGGCAAAAATCGCAAACAGAAAATTGAAGAGAGGACCCGCACTGACAATTGCAGAGCGTTTCCACAACGACTGCTTATCAAACGCCATAGACTGTTGCTCAGCGGGGACATCATCGACACGACCATCGAGCATTTTGACGTAACCGCCGAGTGGGATCATCGAAATGCTGTATTCAGTGCCATCGCTAGCGGTGCGTTTCCAGATTGATTTACCAAACCCAATGGAGAATTTCTCAACTTTTACCCCACAGCGTCTAGCCACCCAGAAATGTCCAAACTCATGCACGGCAACTAAAATGCCTAGTGCAATGATAAAGGCTATGAAATTCCATAAAATGTCGTTCATGGTTAACGCTCTTTTAATACTTGGTGGGCGAAATGGCGAGCCATTGTATCTAGCTCAAGCAGGCTTTCCAAGTCACCGCCATATAACTGAGTATTAGTCGCGCAGACCTTAGACAAGACCTGCTCATTGATTAATACGATGTCAGTAAAACGTATTTTCTGTTTTAAAAAGGCATCAACTGCCACTTCATTTGCCGCATTGAGTGAGGTAGTAGCATGCTGCCCAAGAAAACACGCATCCATCGCCAGTTGCAAACAAGGATAGCGCGCGAAATCCACATCCATAAACGTCAACTGCTGTAAGCGCGTGAAATCCAGTGCAGGGACTCCTGCTGAAATGCGTTTAGGATAAGCCATTGCGTAAGAGATCGGCGTGGCCATATCCGGCTCACCTAACTGAGCCATCACTGAACCGTCTCTGTATTGCACCATCGAGTGGATAACCGATTGAGGATGGATAAGCACTTTGAGCTGATCACGAGAGGTATTAAACAACCACTTGGCCTCGATATATTCGAGCCCTTTATTCATCATGGTGGCTGAGTCAACGGAGATTTTTGGCCCCATGGACCAGTTTGGATGAGCAATAGCTTGCTCTGGCGTTACGCTATCCAATGTGGAGAGATCACTGTAGCGAAAAGGGCCGCCCGACCCTGTTAACAAAATATGGCTGATGCCGTGTTTTTCTAGATCACAGCGTCCAAGCTCCGTTTGAATCTCACTCGGTAAGCATTGAAAAATCGCGTTATGCTCACTATCGACTGGCATCAACTCTGCGCCTGATTGCGCTACTGCATCGATGAACAGTTGACCGGACATCACCAACGCTTCTTTGTTAGCCAATAAGACTCGCTTACCTGCTTTCACCGCCGCCATCGTCGGCAGCAAACCTGCGGCACCAACAATCGCTGCCATCACAATATCGACTTCATCTAATGCAGCAACTTGGCACATAGCCTCTTCGCCATACAACACTTCTGTTGCTTGATTTTGGCTTTTAAGCAACTGTTGTAATTCTGTAGCAGCCTGTGCTGTCGACATGACCGCATATTGGGGTTGCCACTGCAGGCAAAGCTGATACATCTTGGCAACATTACCCCCAGCAACTAAAGCCACAATCGAAAACTGCTGTGGATTTTGGGCAATGACCTTAAGGGTACTGGCTCCGATAGAACCGGTGGCACCTAAAATGGTTAATTTACGCATAGTGAAACCGCTGTTATTCACATCAGGCTGCCAAGGCAGCCTGATGATTAAAACAAGAAATAGAGAAGTGCGAACACAGGAAAGGCGGCCGTAAGGCTATCAATTCGATCTAAAATGCCACCATGCCCCGGAATAATATTACTGCTGTCTTTGATACCGGAGACTCGCTTAAACATACTTTCGACCAAATCACCCAATACTGAAATGACAACTGTGACCAAAATGATCAGTAACATCGCAGTCATTGAGCTAAATTGAAGGCCAAACCACTCGGCAACCCAGTGACCCACCAGCATTGCCGTTGCAATGCCTCCAATTAAACCTTCTATGGTTTTGTTAGGGCTTACTGCTGGTGCCATTTTGTGTTTACCTAAGCTTTTTCCCACAAAATAGGCACCGCTGTCTGCGGCCCAAACCAGAAAACAGACGAAGAGTACAAGTTTCGCGCCATAAAAAGGGTCGGAAAGGTAAGAGTTGGCACGTAAGAACAGCACACTCCAGAAGAAAGGTAGCAATGTCAGCAAGCCAAATAAGTGGCGAACGCTACTTGAATGCTCCCATAACGGACGCGAGCGTGGATAAGTGATCGCCAGAGCACTCGAAACTAGCCACCATGAACTGCCAATACCAAGCACAATCAGATGAGTAGTATCAAGATTACCAATCGCTGGCAATTCAAAATCGATCAGAGCGACACTCAATCCACCAACCACCAATGCCGGAACCATAGCCCAAACACGTGACGGCTGATCTACAAACTGAGTCCACTCCCAAAACCCAAGTAAAGTTACTACCGCGAGTGCCAACATAAAACCAGCAAAAGGCAGATAAAGGATACCAAGGATCACCAAAGGCGCGAGGATAAGCGCTGTAATGATTCGCTGCTTCAAATTGAGAAGTCCTATATTCAGTTTTCCATCAATGCCTTGATTTGTTCACCAGTACAACCAAAACGGCGCTCACGATTAACAAACCAAGTCACTGCTTCAATCAGGCAGTTTTCATCGAACTCAGGCCAGAAGACTGGAGTAAAATACATTTCTGCATAGGCAAGTTGCCAAAGCATAAAGTTACTAATGCGACACTCTCCACTGGTGCGGATAAGCAAGTCCACCTCCGGCAGATCAGCCATGGTCAAATGTTGTTTGAACATCGCTTCATCAATATCTGCAGGCTGCAGATCACCTTGTTTAGCCTTTTCTGCTAAAGCTTTCGTGGCTTGCAAGATGTCCCACTGACCACCGTAATTCGCTGCAATATTCACTACCATACCCGTATTGCTGGCAGTTAACTCTTCTGCTTGAGCGATTTTAGATTGCAGTCGCTCGCTAAAGCGACTTTTATCACCAATCACTCGTAAACGCAGATTATTCTTATGCAATTTTTTAATCTCGGTGGAAAGAACGGTAATAAACAGTTCCATCAACACCCCGACTTCCTCTTCTGGGCGACGCCAGTTTTCACTGCTAAAAGCAAACAGGGTAACGGCTTTAATGCCAAGACGAGCAGAGGTTGAGATAGTTTTGCGAACCGCTGCCACACCATTTTTATGGCCGAACACTCGCGGTTTTCCCTGTGCTTTTGCCCAACGCCCGTTGCCATCCATAATAACGGCGATGTGCTTTGGCAATATATCCTGGGAAATAGATAGATTCTGCATAAGAAATACAACGAATAAATAAAGAAGCGCAAGAGTAGCATAAAAAAACGCTGTGCTGCGAGCACAGCGTTTTGTTCACCAAGCTAGTGGATTAAACTTCCATCAGCTCTTTTTCTTTTGCAGCAAGAACATCATCGATCTTTTTCACTGCTGCATCAGTCAGTTTTTGGATGTCTTCTTGTGCACGACGCTCATCATCTTCTGAAATTTCTTTGTCTTTCAGTAGACCTTTCAGATCGTTGTTTGCATCACGACGAATATTACGCACAGCAACACGACCACCTTCCGCCTCACCACGTACAATTTTCACCAAATCACGACGACGCTCTTCCGTCAGCGGTGGCAGTGGAACACGGATGATGGTGCCTGCTGACATTGGGTTTAGACCTAAGTCAGACATCAAGATCGCTTTTTCAACTTTTTGAGTTAAATCGCGATCGAACACGGTGATCGCTAACGTACGAGCATCTTCTGCAATCACGTTAGCAACCTGATTAAGTGGAGTTGGAGCGCCGTAGTAGTCAACAGAAATCCCAGTCAATAGACTTGGGTGAGCACGGCCAGTACGGATCTTTGACAAGCCATTCTTCAGTGCTTCAACACTTTTCTCCATACGCTCTTGCGCATCTTTTTTGATCTCATTAATCACAATATCACCTTAATTCTTGTTTTCGTTTCGAGAGCGTTTGGTTTCGAGACCGATCACTGCGCATCGCTGATCAGTGTACCTTCAGCCTCACCCATAACGACACGACGAAGTGCGCCTGGCTTATTCATGTTAAATACACGAATTGGCATTTTATGGTCACGTGCCAGTGTAAATGCCGCCAAATCCATCACTTTCAGTTCTTTCTCAAGCACATCGTTGTAAGCAAGCTTATCATACAGTTGTGCATCAGGGTTGGCTACCGGGTCAGCACTGTATACCCCATCCACTTTCGTTGCTTTGAGAACCACGTCAGCTTCGATTTCAATACCACGCAGACACGCAGCCGAATCCGTAGTAAAGAATGGGTTACCTGTACCCGCAGCAAAGATCACCACTCGACCTTGACGCAATTCACGAATCGCATCAGACCAGCTGTAATCATCACATACGCCGTTAAGAGGAATCGCTGACATCAAACGAGCGTTAACGTAAGCACGGTGCAACGCATCACGCATCGCCAAACCGTTCATCACGGTTGCCAACATCCCCATATGGTCACCCACAACACGGTTCATGCCAGCTTTTGCAAGACCCGCACCACGGAACAGGTTCCCCCCACCAATCACCACGCCTACTTGCACGCCTAGCTCAACCAGTTCTTTTACTTCTTGAGCCATACGATCAAGTACCGTTGGATCAATACCAAAACCTTCAGTGCCTTGTAGCGCTTCACCACTTAGTTTTAACAGAATACGTTGATAAGCTGGTTTAGGGTTTGTAGTCATGGGAGTTACCTTCCAAAGAGAGTTGAGGATTAACAGTCATGGATAGATTTGAGTGTGGGCTTAAATCCATTCATCACGGCTAATCAACGCTTTTGCGAGCAACATTTAACTAATCAAGGCGTTAATCGTGAAAAGACCGCAGCTATGGCCACGGTCTTTTTTGAGCAATCGCGCTAGGATTAACCTTTTTGCACCAGTGCTACTTCTTCAGCAAAGCTCAGGCCTTCTTGTTTCTCGATACCTTCACCTACTTCTAGACGAACGAATGCAGAAACAGTGATGCCTTTCTCAGCAAGAATTTCGCCAACAGTTTTCTTTGGTTCCATTACGAATGGTTGACCAGTCAGAGAAACTTCGCCAGTGAATTTCTTCATACGGCCTTCAACCATTTTCTCTGCGATTTCTTTTGGCTTGCCTTCGTTCATTGCGATACCAACTTGAACTTCACGCTCTTTCGCAACAACTTCAGCTGGAACGTCGTCTGGTGTCAGGAATTCTGGACGAGAAGCAGCAACGTGCATTGCAACGTGCTTCAGTGTTTCTGCATCAGCAGAACCTGCAACTACTACACCGATACGATCGCCGTGACGGTAAGTAGCCAGAGTTACGCCTTCAACGTACTGAACGCGACGGATGTTGATGTTCTCACCAATTTTCGCAACTAGAGCAACACGAACTTCTTCGAATTGCGCTTGTAGTTCTTCTACAGAGGCTTTAGAAGCTACAGCAGCGTCAGCAACTTGGTTAGCAAATGCTACGAAGCTACCGTCTTTTGCTACGAAGTCAGTTTGGCAGTTTACTTCAACCAGAGCCGCAACGCCTTCGCCTTCTTTGATAATGATGGTGCCTTCAGCAGCGATGTTGCCAGCTTTTTTAGCAGCTTTAGCAGCACCACTCTTACGCATGTTTTCGATCGCCAACTCGATGTCACCGTTAGTTTCAACAAGGGCTTTCTTACATTCCATCATACCTGCGCCAGTACGCTCGCGCAGTTCTTTTACTAGAGCAGCAGTAACAGCCATTCTCTATTCCTCAGTTAATTCTGGATTGGGTAAAAATTGAGGGCCTACATATCGGCCCCCAATGCTAACTATAACTTGGTCTATGCTGCACAATTATGGCAGATAGCACCTAAGTTTCACTCAGAGCCGAGATTATTCCGCTTCTACGAAACCGTCTTTTTCAGCTACAACAGCGTCTTTGTTACGACCTTCATTGATCGAAGCAGCAGCCGCATTCAGGTACAGTTGAACAGCGCGGATCGCGTCGTCGTTACCTGGGATGATGTAGTCAACGCCGTCTGGGCTAGAGTTAGTATCAACAACAGCAAATACTGGAATACCTAGGTTGTTCGCTTCTTTGATAGCGATGTGCTCGTGATCTGCGTCGATTACGAACAGAGCGTCAGGCAGGCCGCCCATATCTTTGATACCGCCAAGAGACTTTTCAAGTTTCTCCATTTCGCGAGTGCGCATTAGAGCTTCTTTCTTAGTCAGCTTGTCAAAAGTACCGTCAGTTGATTGAACTTCCAGCTCTTTCAGGCGCTTGATTGACTGACGAACAGTTTTCCAGTTAGTCAGCATACCGCCCAACCAGCGGTTGTTAACGTAGTATTGGTTGCTTGCTAGAGCAGCTTCTTTAACAGACTCAGATGCAGCGCGCTTAGTACCTACGAACAGAACTTTACCTTTTTTCTCGCCAACTTTTGCCAGCTCAGCTAGAGCTTCGTTGAACATAGGTACAGTTTTTTCTAGGTTGATGATGTGAACGCGGTTACGAGCACCGAAAATGAATTGCTTCATTTTTGGGTTCCAGTAACGAGTTTGGTGACCGAAGTGTACGCCCGCTGTCAGCATATCGCGCATTGATACAGATGCCATTTTAAATTCCTCTATGGGGTTAGGCCTCCACATTCCCCGTATATCCGACTCCTTATTGGAGCACCCCGGAACACGTGTCGGAATGTGTGTGATTTAAACAATTAGGTTTATGGTTCTCAATCCTTTTCGCCATGAAAGAGAATAAGGACCCAGATTCCGGCGCGCTTTATACCATATTTTGCCTCAGTTTGGCTAGAAAAAATTCGTTACCAACCGATGAGCCATGACGTATTTACTTGTCGTTTCTGGCTCAACAATGACTGTTTTCTTGCGCTTCATCTGTCCATTGTTACAATAGCGCCACTAGCACCTTGTGTGCTCACAAGTCAGTAGAGAAAGCCGATGTCTATAAAAATCAAGAATGCCGTAGAAATTGAAAAGATGCGCGTTGCGGGCCGCTTAGCCGCTGAAGTTCTGGAAATGATTGAACCTCATGTAAAAGCAGGCGTGACCACCGAAGAACTTGATCAGATTTGTCATAAGTACATTACTGAGGTTCAAGGCGCAATTCCGGCACCACTGAATTATCACGGTTTTCCAAAATCGATTTGTACGTCGATCAATCACATTGTCTGCCACGGCATTCCAGCCAGTGAAGATTCTTACTTCGGCCAACTGCAACGCCCTGCGGTACTGCGCGATGGTGACATCCTCAATATTGACATTACTGTGATCAAAGACGGTTACCACGGCGATACATCAAAAATGTTCCTGATTGGTGAGGTGTCACTCGAAGACAAGCGCCTATGCCATGTAGCACAAGAATGCCTCTACCTAGCTCTAAAACAAGTCAAGCCTGGCGTTCAATTGGGTGAAATTGGTACCACGATTGAAAAACACATTAAGACCAACAACAAAAATAACCCACGCTTTAAGTTTTCTATCGTGCGTGATTACTGCGGCCACGGTATTGGCGCAGAGTTCCATGAAGAGCCGCAAGTGGTTCACTACAAAAACAGTGACCGTACCGTGCTGCGTGAAGGGATGATTTTCACCATTGAGCCGATGATTAACGCCGGTAAATTTGGTTGCCGTCTTGATGATGAAGATAGCTGGACGGTCTACACCGCTGATGGTAAAAAATCCGCCCAATGGGAGCACACCATTCTTGTTACTACCAATGGCTGTGAAATCCTGACTCTGCGTAAAGATGAAACACTGCCGCGTTTGCTCAACAACGCTTAAGGTCTTCAATGCTGAAAAATATCCCTGCTGGTCAGGGATATTTTTTTATCTTCTCCCATCTGCTAGATTGGCTTTAACTTGTCTTAACGCCAGCATGGACGCGCTATGTTGTATCAATCCCCGCTCACACTTCAAGATCACCAGCTGACTATTGATAGCTTAAAGCAGCAGCTAGAAAATTTTACGGAATATCAAAAGCAGGAATTTTTCAACCATCACCCAGTGACCGATCTGGTGTTGGGTCGCTCTGAATATATGGATCTTCTCCTGCATCGCTTATGGCAATTCTTTGATTTTGATGAACTGCTCGAAGTAAGTTTGGTTGCTGTGGGCGGTTATGGTCGTGGAGAGCTACATCCTCTTTCTGATATAGATCTTCTTGTCTTATCGCAACAACCATTAAGTGAACAAATAGCCAGCAAGATTAGTCAGTTTCTGACTCTACTTTGGGATCTAAAGCTCGAAATAGGTCATGCAGTTCGAACCGTTGAACAGTGTGCTGAAATTGGTAAAGCCGATTTAACGGTGGCCACTAACCTGCAGGAAGCGCGATTATTATGCGGCTGTGAAGAGACGTTTCATCGTCTGAAAATGGTCATCCATTCGGAGTCATTTTGGCCAAGTGCAATCTTCTATCAAGCCAAAGTTCAAGAGCAAAAAGATCGCCATGCTCGCTATCACGACACCACCTATAACTTAGAGCCAGACATTAAATCAACTCCCGGTGGATTGCGCGATATTCACACCCTAAGCTGGGTCGCTCGTCGTCATTTTGGGGCAACATCGTTGTATGAAATGAGCCGTTTTGGCTTTTTAACCGATGCGGAATACCGTGAGTTGGTTGAGTGCCAAGATTTTCTGTGGCGCGTACGTTTTGCACTGCATATTGAGCTGAAACGTTATGACAACCGCTTGACGTTTGCTCATCAAGTTCAAGTCGCACGCCATCTAGGCTATTTTGGAGAAGGTAACCGTGGCGTAGAAATGATGATGAAAGAGTTCTTCCGCACTCTGCGTCGAGTGGCTGAACTGAACAAAATGTTGCTGAAAATCTTCGATAAAGCGATTCTCAATAATGGTGAGGAAGCCGAAGCCATCATCATTGATGAAGATTTCCAGCGCCGCGGCAACATGATTGAGGCGCGTAAGCCTGCCCTATTTCAAGCTCGCCCAGAAACGATTCTGGATATGTTTTTGCATATGGCCAGCGATTCCACCATCGAATCGGTTGCACCGGCCACCATGCGTCAACTGCGCACCGCGCGTCGCCGTCTCAATAAATTTTTGCACACCATTCCAGAGGCACGTGAGAAATTCATTGAACTCGTACGCCACCCCAATGCACTGCATAAAGCCTTTAGCCAAATGCATAAACTTGGCGTCCTTGCGGCTTATTTACCGCAATGGAGCCAGATTGTCGGCCAGATGCAGTTTGACCTTTTCCATGTTTACACTGTGGATGAACACAGCATTCGCCTGCTCAAACATATCCATTTGTTTAGTGACCCACAGAATCACGAACGCCACCCTATCTGCTGTGAAATTTACCCCAAAATTCAGAAAAAGGAGCTACTGATCCTCGCCGCTATTTTCCATGACATCGGCAAAGGACGTGGAGGCGATCACTCGGAAATTGGCGCTGATGATGCATACGACTTCTGTATTGAACACGGCTTATCAAAACCCGAAGCAAAATTGGTCGCTTGGCTAGTTAAAAACCATCTACTGATGTCGGTCACCGCGCAGCGCCGTGATATCTACGATCCGGATGTCATCATCGAATTTGCCAAAAAAGTACGGGATGAAGAACGCCTTGAATATCTGGTGTGCTTAACCGTAGCCGATATCTGCGCAACCAATCCTGAACTTTGGAACAGTTGGAAACGTACGCTACTGGCAGAGCTGTTTTACTCCACACAACGGGCGTTACGCCGCGGCTTGGAGAATCCGGTTGATATTCGTGAGCGTATTCGCCACAACCAGCAGATGGCTTCGGCGCTACTGCGTAAAGAGGGGTTCTCGAGCCGAGAAATCGATGTACTGTGGCAACGCTTTAAAGCCGATTATTTTTTGCGCCATACTCACAAGCAGATCGCTTGGCATTGCACTCATTTATTGCGCCATGAAGACAGCCGTAAGCCGCTGGTGTTGATCAGTAAAAAAGCCACGCGTGGCGGTACTGAAGTTTTCGTCTACACCAAAGATCAAGCCGCTCTATTTGCCACCGTGGTTGCAGAACTAGATCGCCGTAACCTTAACGTACATGATGCTCAAATCATGGCCAGCAAAGACGGTTACGTGCTCGATACCTTTATGGTGCTCGACCAGAACGGACAGGCGATCGAAGAGAATCGTCACCAAGCCTTAATTCACCATCTGGTGCAAGTTTTGGAAGAAGGTCGCCCCACAACGCAGAAAGTACGCCGCATTCCGCGCAACTTGCACCACTTTAAGGTCAAGACTCAAGTTGATTTTCTTCCAACCAAGAGTAAAAAGCGGACGTTAA
Organism: Vibrio mimicus; assembly: GCF_019048845.1. Lineage (NCBI taxonomy): Bacteria > Pseudomonadati > Pseudomonadota > Gammaproteobacteria > Vibrionales > Vibrionaceae > Vibrio > Vibrio mimicus. The sequence continues at coordinate 686,111 of NZ_CP077426.1, read as the reverse complement.
TGGAGTTTGTTGCATTAGATACTCCAGGACTATTAGCCTCCGTTGGTGCAACGTTTGCTGAGCTGAATTTCGATCTACATGCGGCCAAAATCACCACGATTGGAGAAAGAGCAGAGGACTTATTTATCCTCACCAACTCACAAGGCGCTCGCCTCAATGATGAAGAAGAGCAACTGCTGCGTGAAAGATTGATTGAGAATGTTGCACATCTTGCTCCAAGCGCTCAATAGCGAGTGGCTAGGGAAATGAAACCAATCAGGTGCGATCTTGAGCACAACTTAACCTATTGAGCTGTCAGGCACATCAACCAACTGCTACAGTCAATGAGGTGCTATCACCACACTTATTCAATACATATGGTTTGGTGATATCCCCAAACTACTTGGCGTTGCAGGTAGGCGGCAAGTAAATTCATACCCAATGTGCATAGGTAGGCTATGTCATTGGGATGAACGAATATAGCCAATACCACTGTAGCTTAAAGTAGCAAAGGGATCGCGAATGTTAGTTTAACTAAGAGGTTGCTTATGTTTCCCCATCTTGTTGGTTTGGGTATTAATGAACCTACGCAAATTGAACGCTATTCATTGCGCCAAGAAGCGCATAAAGACGTATTGAAGATTTACTTCAAAAAGCAAAAGGGCGAGCTGTTCGCCAAAAGCGTTAAGTTTAAGTATCCAAGGCAGATCAAAAATGTATTGGTCGATAGTGGCAGTCATCAATACAAAGAAGTGACTGAAATTAATCGTAATTTGACGCTGGTGATTGATGAGCTGAACAAGATAACCAAACCCGAAGTGATGGGTGACGTGGACGTGAAACAGAAAATTCTTAATGATTTACGCCACTTAGAAAAAGTTGTCGCCAGTAAAATTGCAGAAATTGAAGCGGATTTAGAAAAGTTAAACTAGTTTAGTCAGGTTCCCCATAGGGGAACCTGCACACAACACTATGATTTCATGCCGATACTGAAGGGAACCACTGTAGCCAGTGACCAATAGCGGCTAAGCAGATCGCCGCCATAACTCCTGCCACTACATCATCAATCATGATACCGAAGCCGCCATGCACGCGCTTATCCAACCAACTGATTGGCCACGGCTTGAGCATGTCGAAAAAGCGAAATAGCACAAAACCGGTGGCTAACCATTTCCAATCAAAAACCGGTAATTGGCATAAAGGCACTATCAGCATAGTGATCCAAAATCCGGCAAACTCATCCCAGACGATGGAGCCATGATCGTGCACCTGCATATCGTCCGAAGTTACTTGGCAAATTTTTATCCCGATAAAGCTAGCGGCCACAATCACCACCAAATACAGGGTAACAGGAAGTTGCGCCAGCATAAGATAAAACGGCACCGAGGCTAAGGTCCCCATAGTGCCGGGCACCACAGGAGATAAACCACTACCAAAGCCTGTTGCCAGCAGGTGCCAAGGGTTACGTAAGGAGATGTTGCTGCGCGGATCACTCATGATTTCACCTTAAAATGATCATATCCGGCTAACTGCCAGTTGAGCTTTTTGCCTTTATTATGCAACTCAAAAGTGCCAGCCGGACGAATCTGGCCGATACAAGTCACTTTAGTACCACAGTGAGCCAAGGCATTTTCCAATGATCCGCGATTCTCTTCTGGTATGGTAAAGCAGAGTTCATACTCTTCACCGCTGGTCAGCGCATATTGCTGAGCTGTAGTGGCATCATCCACAAACTGTAATAACTCTTTCGAGAGAGGTAATAAACTCACATCAATACTCGCCCCAACATGTGAACGCTGCATGATATGCGACAGATCGGCGATCAAGCCATCGGAAATATCAATCGCCGAAGAAGCCAAATGCACCAAGGCTTGCCCAGCAACAATCCGTGGTGTCGAAAGGTAATGGCGCTGCTCTAAAATCTCTGCAAATGGCAATTGGCGCTTTTCAGGGTGCAAAATCACATCCAACCCCGCATGGCTATCGCCAAGATCACCAGTGACATACAGCCAATCACCGACTTTCGCTCCACTGCGCAACATGGCTTGCTCTTTAGGCAAAAAACCCTGCACCGTCAGAGTAATACTGAGCGGACCTTTGGTTGTGTCACCACCAATTAGCTGCACATTGTAGTAATTGGCTAACTCGAAAAAGGCATCGCTGAAAGGTTTTAGCCACGCCTCATCGATTTCAGGCAAAGTGAGAGCAAGGGAGACCCAAGCCGGTGTCGCGCCCATCGCCGCCAGATCACTGATGTTAGAAGCCAACGCTTTATGCGCAACCCATGCTGGATTCGCTTCAGCTAAAAAATGAGTTCCCGCCACTAAGGTGTCCGTACTGATCGCCACTCGTGAGTTTTCAGGAACTTTAACAATCGCACAATCATCCCCTAACGCTAAATGCACATCTTTGCGTTGTGGTTGTCGGTTAGAAAAGTATTTATCGATTAAATTAAATTCACCAAACATCATCCAGACTCTTTGGTTAATTAAGCCAACAAAAGCAGCAGCTTATTAAGAAAAAAGGTCAGCAACTGCTGACCTTCTGTGGAAAACGAATTACGCTTTCTTACGTACGTGCGGTGCGGCTTTATCCAATACACCGTTAACGAATTTATGGCTATCTTCAGCGGCAAATACTTTTGCCAGTTCAATCGCCTCGTTAATCACGACTTTGTATGGTACGTCTTCACGACGCGTCATTTCGTACATGGCCAAACGCAGCAGCGCCAGTTCCATCATGTCCAGATCTTGCATTGGACGAGAAACAAAAGGACGCAGTTTGCTGTCTAGTTCAGTATGGTTCAAAACCACACCGGCTAACAGGTCACGGAAATAAGAAACATCGGTTTCAGGAGCAGCAAGAGCTGGCTCAGCGGCGCGATGTTCTTCTTCATCGTACTTACCGCTGGTTAGAAATTGCTCTTCAATAGTCGCAACATTCTCTTTAGTAATTTGCCATGAATAAATTGCTTGTAGCGCAAATTGACGTGCATTACGACGTGCGGCTGGTTTCACACTGGCCCCCATTAGGAATCAATTTCAGAAAGAACGTTAATCATCTCAAGTGCGCTCAGTGCTGCTTCAGCACCCTTATTACCAGCCTTGGTTCCTGCGCGTTCAATAGCTTGATCGATAGTATCAACAGTCAGTACACCGAATGCGACTGGAATGCTAAATTCCAGAGACACTTGTGCCAGACCTTTATTCATTTCACTGCAAACGTAGTCAAAGTGCGGTGTACCACCACGGATCACACAACCCAGAGAGACAATCGCATCGTAGTCGCCTGTTTTTGCAACACGTTGGGCTACCAATGGCAACTCAACTGCACCTGGGCAACGAACGACAGTAATATTGTCATCACTGATCTGACCGTGACGCTTAAGAGTATCGATGGCACCAGACAGTAAACTTTCATTGATAAAACTGTTGAAACGAGAAATCACAATCGCAATTTTCGCATTTGGTGCTGGGAAACCACCCTCGATCACTTTCATAGCTTTCCTTTAACTCTGTTCATCAAGTGAGAATCGCCGGATTCTAGCACAATTTTGTGAGCAATATCTAACAGAAATTTGGGCTAAAAGCCGCGCCCCACCTTCAAGATAACACGCGGCAAACCGGCAATTTGCTGTGATTATTCACAGACATATTCGACTACATTGAGACCAAAACCGCCCAATGCGTGGTATTTTTTGTTCGGCGAAGAGAGCAAACGCATCTCCTTAACCCCTAGATCGGCAAGGATTTGTGAACCCACACCCACACGGCGCGAAGTGCCTTGCTTTTTCGCCATTGCCGGTGCTTCACCTTTATCTTGCAGCTCAAACATTTTCACGCGGTGCAGAAGTAGATCGCTTGACTCTTCATTACCAAGAATTACCAACACCCCACCTTCTTGACCAATACGCTGCATGGCGGTAGTCAGCGTCCAACTACGCTCGGCGGTACGGTCACTGTGTAGCAAATCGGTAAAGGTATCTTGCAGATGCACACGCACCAAAGTGGGCGATGTAGTGACATCCCCTTTGCGCAGTGCGAAGTGAATTTGCTTATCGATGATGTCGCGGTAAGTCACCAGTTCAAACTCACCGTATTCGGTCGGCAATTTGCATTGCGCCACGCGCTCAATGGTGGTTTCGGTGTGATTACGATATTCAATCAAGTCAGCAATCGTGCCGAGCTTCAAACCGTGTTTTTCAGCGAACACTTCCAAATCCGGACGACGCGCCATGGTGCCGTCATCATTCAGAATTTCCACAATCACCGAAGCAGGCTCAAAACCTGCCAGTCGTGCTAAATCACAGCCTGCTTCTGTGTGGCCTGCACGCGTCAGCACCCCACCTTCTTGCGCCGCGAGAGGGAAAATATGGCCTGGCTGAACCAAGTCTGCCGCTTTCGCCTCTTTGGCTACCGCTGCTTGCACGGTACGAGCACGATCCGCCGCTGAAATGCCTGTCGTCACCCCTTCTGCCGCTTCAATCGATACGGTGAAATTGGTGGTGTACTGCGCATTATTGTCCTGCACCATAGGGTTTAAGCCCAAACGGCGGCAACGCTCTTTAGTCATGGTTAAACAGATCAGGCCACGACCATGAGTCGCCATAAAGTTGATTGCCGCTGGCGTGATATGCTCCGCCGCCATGATCAAATCACCTTCATTTTCACGATCTTCATCGTCCATCAGGATGACCATTTTGCCCTGACGGATATCTTCAATAATTTCTTGTGGGGTACTAATTGGCATGATGTCAGTCCTATTGTTATTCGTTTTTATGGCAAATGATTAAGCGAAACCGTTTTGCTGCAGAAAATCCATCGTTAGTCGCGATTGTGGTTCGCTCTCTTTGCTTCCTTGGAGCAATCGCTCCATGTAACGCGCTAACACATCCACTTCCAGATTCACTCGACAACCCACTTGGAATTCATCCATCGTAGTTTCTGCACTGGTGTGAGGAACAATCGTCAGTTTGAAGGCGTTTTTGCGCAAATCATTCACCGTCAAACTAATTCCATCGACCGTAATCGAACCTTTTTCCGCGACGTATTTGTTCAGTTCCGCAGGCATGTTGACCCACAGTTCTACCGCACGACCAACAGGAATGCGCTCAACGATTTCGCCTACACCATCCACATGTCCAGAGACGATGTGACCACCAAAACGGGTAGTGGGCAGCATGGCTTTCTCAAGGTTGACGCGATCTCCTACCTGATACTGTGCAAAGCCTGACTTCTTCAAGGTTTCCATCGACAGATCTGCGCTGAAACTGCGCGAATCAAAGGCCACGACAGTTAAACACACACCATTGGTAGCGATACTGTCACCGAGTTTGACATCGGCCATATCCAACTTGCCCACCTCAACAGTGATGGTGACATCACTGCCTTTGGGGATGATGGCAGTCAGCTTGCCGACCGCTTCAATAATTCCAGTAAACATAGTGTTAATCTTTTGATTTTGGGGTGGCAATGATCCGCAGATCCGCCCCCACCATTCGACAATCTTCAATTTTGAGTTCAATGGCCTCAGCCATCTCTGTCAAACCGAGCGCGCCAAATAAACCACGGCCATCGCTGCCCATCAATTTCGGCGCTAAATAGAGAATAATTTCATCCACCAACTTTTGCTCAATCAATGATTGAGCCAGTTGGCTACCCGCTTCCACCCACACTTGATTCACATTGTGTTGCTGAGCCAGTTGTGCCAAAAGCTCACGCAAATCAAGCTTTCCGTTCTCAGCAGAAATACAGAGATCGGCATTCTCGCTGGCAACTCGCAGCACGGGTGAAGGTGTTTGGTATAACGCTAACTCTGGATGCAACTGGTGTTGACGATCCAAAATGACGCGAAGAGGTTGGCGCAAATCTGTTTCAGCGTATTGCGCTTGTACCGATTGCGGTAGATCGTGCCAACGTACCGCCAGTGAAGCATTATCCGCAAGCACCGTTTGACTGGTGGAAAGAATCGCGCTGGCTTGAGCACGAAAACGCTGAACATCTTTACGCGCAGCGGGAGAAGTGATCCACTGACTTTTACCGTTCGCGAGCGCGGTTTGGCCATCGAGACTGGCCGCCATTTTAAGCTGCACATAAGGCATGCCGGTTTCCATACGTTTCAGGAAACCGCGATTCAGCGCTCGTGCATCCGCTTCCAGCAAACCCACCTCAACCTCTATACCTGCATCACGCAACATTTGCACGCCACGACCAGCCACTTGCGGATTAGGATCTTGCATCGCGCAAATGACTTTCGCCACTCCGGCTTTGATAAGGCCTTCGGCACACGGTGGAGTGCGTCCATAGTGAGAACAAGGCTCTAAAGTGACATAAGCAGTAGCACCGTGAGTCAACTCGCCAGCTTGACGCATAGCATGCACTTCGGCATGTGGCTCGCCTGCTCGAAAATGGAAACCTTCGCCCACAATTTGCTCGCCGCGCGTAATCACGCAGCCAACATTAGGATTGGGGGAAGTAGTAAAACGTCCACGCCACGCTAATTCAATCGCGCGGGACATCATTTGATGATCAAAAGAGGTAAACATAGGCATAGTCGCTGTGCATTAATCCTGTAGCTTGGCGATCTCTTCACCAAACTCTCGTACATCTTCAAAGCTACGATATACGGAAGCAAAACGGATATAGGCCACTTTATCTAGCACTTTTAATTGCTCCATCACCAAGTTACCAATCAGTTTACTCGGCACTTCACGCTCACCAGTAGCACGCAATTTGGATTTGATAGTGCTGATTGCCAGTTCAATCGCATCCGCGCTAACTGGGCGTTTTTCTAAGGCTCGTTGCAGACCGCCAATCATTTTCTCTTCATCAAATGGCTCGCGATTACCGTTCGATTTAATCACACGCGGCATCACTAATTCCGCGCTTTCAAAAGTGGTAAAGCGCTCATTACAACCTAGGCACTGACGACGACGGCGTACTTGATGTCCGTCAGCCACCAGACGTGAATCGATCACTTTGGTATCGTTTTCAGAACAGAAAGGACAATGCATATTACCTCCATAACAAGGCAATCAGTGTAGCCGATGTGCTGTTGAGAGCCAAAGAAAAAGGGGCATGAAGCCCCTTTACATCACATCTTACTGAGATTTTTTAGCTGCGAGACAGGTAATTAGCCTTACCAACCCATTTGTAACTGGTGAGTTCTTCCAGCCCCATAGGACCACGCGCGTGCAGTTTTTGCGTGGAGACCGCAACTTCTGCGCCTAAACCAAACTGCGCACCGTCGGTAAAACGAGTTGAAGCGTTGACATACACCGCCGCTGAACCAGCCGTATTCACAAACAGCTCTGCATTGTAGAGGTCATTAGTCATGATTGCATCAGAGTGGCTCGCATTGTGCTCACGCATATGCTCAATGGCTTCTTGCACGTCTTGCACCACTTTCACCCCTAAGGTGTAGCTGAGCCATTCCGTATCAAAATCTCCGTCTTGCGCATCACGCAGCTCAGTCGCTGAACTCATTAACGCCTTGGCTTTTGGTTCCGCCACAAACGTCACTTTGCCATTCAGTTTTGCGACCAATTTTTCCAGTAACGGTTTCGCAATCGCTTGATGCACCAATAAGGTGTCTAGCGCATTACACGCTGAAGGACGTTGCACTTTGGCATTTTCAATCACGGCAACGGATTTATCCAGATCGGCACTTTCATCCACGAAAATGTGGCTGATACCAAATCCACCGATGATCACTGGCACAGTGCTGTTTTCTTTGCACATTTTGTGCAGGCCCGCACCGCCACGTGGGATGATCATGTCGACATAATCGTCCATTTTCAGTAGTTGAGTAACCAATTCTCGATCCGGCTTTTCAATGTACTGTACCGATGCTGCAGGCAAGCCCGCTTTGTCGAGTGCAGACTGGATCACTTTGACCAGTTCCATGTTAGAGAAAAATGTCTCTTTGCCACCACGCAGAATCGCTGCATTTCCTGTTTTCAAACAGAGTGCAGCAATATCAATGGTAACGTTCGGGCGGGCTTCATAAATCACGCCAACTACGCCAAGTGGCACACGGCGACGCGCCAGTGACATACCATTTTCCAGCACACGACTATCGATTTCGCTGCCCACTGGATCGTTCAATTTGATCACGTTACGCACATCGTTGGCGATCGCTTGCAAGCGAGACTCATTAAGTAGCAAACGATCCAGCATGGCATCAGACAAACCCGCTTCGCGCCCTAATGCAATATCTTTCGCGTTCGCTGCGAGAATGCTCGCGCTTTGTGCTTCCAGTTGATCGGCCATAATGGCGAGAGCTTGATTTTTTTGCGCGGTACTGGCCGTTGCCAATTGGAAAGAGGCCACTTTGGCCGCTTTACCGAGTACGGTTAAATCCATCATTCTCTCCTCTATTCTTGAATCACGACCATGTCGTCGCGATGAATCACTTCTGAGCCGTGATCGTAGCCTAAAATATCGATAATCTCTTTACTGTGCTTACCCGCGATTTCCGCTAAAGCATCATGTGCGTAGGCTGAGATGCCACGCGCGACCAGATGGTTGTGTTTATCCAATACACGCACTACTTCACCACGATTGAAGTGGCCTTGCACACGAACCACCCCTTTCGCCAGCAAACTGCTGCCTTTGTTGAGTACCGCTTTCACCGCGCCATCATCAATCACGATGTCACCAGAAGCGGCGGGCCCCGCCAAAATCCAGCGCTTACGGTTTTCTAAGGCTTCCTCTAAGGCCAAGAAGCGCGTGCCTTGTGGCTCGTTGCTCAACGAGTCAAAAATCACATTGGGTGCGCGACCTGCCGCGATAATCACTTCAATTCCTGCACGGCGGGCAATGTCCGCGGCTTGCAGCTTAGTTGCCATCCCACCGGTACCAAGTGTGGTACCACTGCCACCGGCAATTTTGCGCAGTGTGTCATCAATGGTGGTCACTTCTTTGATCAGTTGGGCATTGGGATCTTTGCGAGGATCGGCGGTGAACAACCCTTTTTGATCAGTCAGAAGCAGCAGCTTATCTGCACCACACAAGATACCGACCAATGCCGATAGGTTGTCGTTGTCACCGACTTTGATTTCATTGGTCGCCACCGCATCATTTTCATTGACCACTGGCACAATACCGTTTTCAACCAAAGCATTGATGGTGTCACGCGCATTCAAGAAACGTTCACGATCATCAAGATCAGCACGCGTCAGCAGCATTTGACCAATTTTGATGCCATAAATCGCAAACAGCGATTCCCATACTTGAATCAAACGACTTTGCCCAACGGCCGCCAGCAGTTGCTTGCTGGAGATCGCGTTGGGCAGCGCAGGGTAACCTAAGTGCTCACGGCCTGCCGCAATGGCACCCGAAGTCACGATCACTACTGAGTGACCTTGTTTTTTCAGTTCTGCACACTGGCGTGCAAGCTCAACCATATGAGCTCGATCCAATGCAAGGGTACCACCGGTCAGAACACTGGTTCCCAGCTTCACAACAACCGTTTGTGGAGCCGTTACGCTTCGTTGATTTGTAGTCATGATTGCTTCTGTCGAGAAAAACTTTAAGAGACGATGTTTTAGCAATCCGCACTGCATTGCACAAGCAGAAAAAGGTGCAAAAGCACCTTTTTCTTTAGGTTAACGCTTGAACTGGGTCAATTAAGCAAAATCGGCTGACTCGCTAGCAACAGCTAAGGTCATTTCGAAACGTTCGCGTAACGTTTTCTCCAACTTTTTGTGAAATTCAGCCTGGGTGTGCTTCACTTCGTTTTGTGCCGCTTCGGGAATCTCTTCCGCTATCCAATCTCCAGCTAAAGTATAACGGCCGATATGGTAGCAAGCAGACATCTCTTGCTCATTTTGGGTCAATTCCATCCACCAGCCCCAAAACTCACGTTTCTCAGGGGACTTTTTATCGTTAACGCAAGAGGCGAGACAATCAAACAAGTAGAATCGATCACTACACTGCCCTTCACGCAAGTAAGGACCAATGGCTTTCAGAGCGGAAAGCAGACGATAGTGGGTGGGGGCTTTGGTCATCTCTGACATAGTGCATCTCCATAAGCAGCAATCAAGAATCGTTTTATTTTGTTATTGGGCGAACAAATATTCGCCACTTAATAATTAATCTTGATGACTTTTACGGAAATGTCACTTACAAAGTTCATCTTCTAGCCAGTTTATTGCCAAATCGAGGGATTGCTCATATCCCTGTGAAATGGTTTTACTTTTTACTTTCTTGGCTTGTCCACCGTGACTAAAGAGTGCCACAAGTTGGTTGTCTGAATAAGGTGACACAGGATCCCCTTCTAACCCGAGTGCTAAAATTGGTGTTTTCGTTCTTCGGCCAGACATAAAACCTTGCACTTTCAGCGACCACGCCATCAATTGCCCAGCTAAACTGCGTACATCCACTACATTTTTACCTAAGCGTGACGCCAGAACATCGAGATACATTTTCGGCATCCCCGCCAATTTGTTCGGTGAGGTGAAAATATCGTGGATCGGAGCCCCTAATGCGACACACGCTTTGATTTTTTCCGACTCTAGAAATGCAAGACGAGCCATCGCATTACCGCCAAATCGAAAACCAATCAACCCCACACGGAAATGATCCACCCAAGGCAGATCCGCTAACTGATTCAGCACAGCTTGATGCAAACAAGAAGAATCTTCCGTCAGCGGCCATTGCGAGCTTGCTCCTAGTGATGGCATATCAATCGTGAGCATAGCGATGTCTCGCTTGGCAAAATAATCGCGAAACAGACGCCACATATCGGTTTGCAAGCTGTCCAAACCAGCGCTAACAATCACCACGGGTTTAGGGGAATCGGTATTTTTCAAATGCAAATAGCCAGCGATTTTTTTGTTTTGGTAGGAGAATTCCAAACGTTTAACAACAAAACCAGTGAGTTTTGCGCCCTCTTGATAGGCATTGTTCGCCAATACTTGCGCTTGGAGAGCCAAGTTATCGTTTTTGAGATGAGGGTAGCCTGCGATGCTATAACACAGAGCAGCAGTGAACATTTCATCCGCCGCCTCTTCGCCTTGACGTTCAGCCGCTTGCTTTTGGTGCAGCATGCCAACCCGAGTCCACTCATAAGTCCAGTTACCACTACGGTAACCCATTACGGTATCTAGCCATTCATCATGAGTACGCGAATGAGTAGATGACGCAATCCGTGCGAGAACCTCTTCCTGCTCCACGGGATCAAGCCCTTGCCACACCCATTGCAAACGACGTAAATTGCGATACCAAGTAGAAGAAGATTGTTCACGGCGAGCGTCTAACAGCTCCAAACTGCTTGGCATATATTGGGTCAACGAAGAAGTCTCTTTCGCTTGTTTGTGATTTTGAAACAGGGTCTCAGACAGGTTTTTGCTGATCGCTTCGGACATGGTAAGTCTCTATTACTGGCGTTACGCTAAGTTGGGCTAACAGTAGTAAAAAAAAATGACCCTTGAAAGGGTCATTTTCAAATTCTGCACAAAAAGACTACTTCTGCTTACGATTGACTGGCTCAACGTAGGACAACACCATATCCCATGGTTGCTCAATCCATGTGTCTTGAGGGATATCAACCACATATTCGTCAACCAAGTCTTTACCTGCAGGTTTAGCACACACAGTGACAAATTTAGCTTTTGGATACATTTCGCGGATTTTACGTGCGGTATCGCCGCTATCCACCAAATCATCAATGATCAGGAAACCTTCTCCGTCATGCTCTGGCGCTTTTAGCACTGTCATATCACGCTGGTGATCGTGGTCATAGCTAGAGATACAAACTGTATCGACATAGCGAATACCCAATTCACGAGCGAGAATGGCAGCAGGAACTAAACCTCCACGGCTGACACCTAAGATACCTTTCCATTGTTCAGCAGGCATTTGACGTTGTGCAAGTTCACGGCAGTAATGCTGCATATTGTCCCAGGTGATAACGAATTTTTTGCTCATGTGATAAACCTAAATTGAATTTTTATAACTTCTTTTATTACGCAGCTGCAATGTACTTGATGACAAAAATCGCCGCCATGACCCAAACACTGAGAGAGACGCTGCGTCCTTTACCACTGAAGAGTTTGATTGCTGCATAAGCAATGAAACCCAGTGAGATACCTTCAGCAATCGAGAATGTCAGAGGCATCATCAAACAGGTAACAACAGTGGGTGCCGCTTCAGTCAGATCACGCCAATCAATGCTCACTAAACCAGACAACATTAGAATAGCAACATAGAAAAGTGCGCCGGCCGTCGCATAAGCTGGGATCATACCCGCTAGTGGCGAGAAGAATAATGCAAGAAGGAACAAAATGCCAACCACCACAGCCGTTAACCCAGTACGGCCACCCACAGCTACACCAGAGACACTTTCAATATAAGAAGTGGTGTTAGATGTACCCAACAAAGCGCCTACAGAAGTTGCCGTAGAGTCAGCTAAAAGAGCGCGGTTTAGGCGTGGAATTTTGCCATCTTTTTCAATCAAATCCGCTTTAGTTGCCACGCCAACCAAAGTGCCAGCCGTGTCAAACAGGTCAACAAACAAGAAAGCAAACACCACTGAAATCATTCCCAGCTCAAATACCGAGGAGAAATCCAACTGCATGAAAGTAGGTGCAAGACTTGGAGGCGCAGACATCACTCCGCCCCACTGCACATCACCAAACACCAAACCAAGGCCCGTTACCGCTAAGATAGCGATCATCACTGCCCCTTTCACACCGCGATACACTAAACCAATAGTCAGGAAGAAACCGACAGCAGCTAACACCGCATGCAGTGAAGTAATAGCCCCTAACGAAACCAGTGTGGCTGGATTATCGACTACGATACCCGCATTTTTTAATGCGATAAACGCCAAAAACAAACCAATACCCGCCGAAATACCGGTGCGTAAAGAATGTGGAATTGAGTTGATGATCCACTCACGGATTTTAAACAAGCTGAGCAGGATAAATAGCACACCAGAGCAGAATACCGCTGCGAGTGCAACTTGCCATGTATGCCCCATGCCCAAAACCACACCGTAAGTAAAAAAGGCATTCAGCCCCATACCTGGCGCTTGAGCAATCGGATAGTTTGCGACAAAACCCATGATGAAACAGCCAATCGCCGCCGCTAAACAAGTCGCAACAAAAACGGCACCGCGATCCATTCCGGCATCCGACAAAATCGCTGGGTTTACAAAAATGATGTAAGCCATCGTCAAAAAGGTGGTGACACCCGCGAGGACCTCAGTGCGCACGTTTGTGCGATATTCACTGAGTTTAAAAAGCTTTTCCAGCATGTTCGAATCCTTTAGTGGTAAAAAAGTAAACGGTTGCGTAAACGATTGGCGGCGATTATAAAGTTATCAAAAAACAAATTCCAGACACAATTCAGACTGAATGAGGGTTTTCTAAGCAAAAGGGAAAAAGGTCGATGCGTGGATAGGCAAATAGACCAATGCCAACAAAATCTTGCGAGCTGTATCTAATGAGGGGGGGTTTTAGACATAAAAAAACGCCACCTCAAGTGAGATGGCGGTGAATCATATCAACCAAATTGGTTGTCAATAAATTCTAATTAAGGGGTGAACAAAACTTGTTCGAGACGCAAAAATTGCGTATCAGTAGCCGAAGCTACGGGGGTATGCAAAGTTACCGGTGTACACAGCGTGTTGGTTCCAGAACATTACAGACGATAAACCTTTATTCATAACTATCACCATTAAAATCAAAACTGTTTACTTGATTTCTCGGTTCCTTGGAGGCGATAAATCGGACTCATCCTTTGAGCATTTTCTCTTCACTAGCGAAGTTGTACATAAATATACCACCAAGAAAATTAATTACAAGAAAAATAGTGATTAAAATCACAAAAATGAATTTATTTGATCTACAGCATGATATTAAGGTAATTAAATTACAGGACTATAAAATTAGATTACACACAAAGTGCATTGTGATGCATTCATTTCAAGTCACTTAAGTGACATCTACATGCCAAATCCTGTATTGAACTATCAGTAAACAGGTATTCCCAACACTTTTAGCCTACTCCCCTGCTTTGCACAGTGATATGCTGTGCTCCGAAAGTACCTACCTACTACAGGCAAATGCTCTACCATATTTCAGCGCTGTAGAGAGGATACACGGGAAAAATTACAGTAAGGAGTCATCTGTGTCTGAGTTCCAAACCGAAATCAGTAAGTTATCGTCAAATCCGATTTGGCCATTTTTTGCCACTATCTGTTCTATTCCGCACCCTTCAAAACATGAAGAAGCGTTAGCTCAATACATTATCAACTGGGCTAAAGGACAAGGGTTGGCCGTTCGTCGTGATGAGACTGGTAACGTTTTTATCAAAAAGCCAGCGACACTGGGCATGGAAAATCGTAAAGGTGTGGTACTTCAAGCACACATTGATATGGTGCCGCAAAAAAATGAAGACACCGAGCATGACTTCACGAAAGATCCTATTCAAGCTTATATCGATGGCGAATGGGTTACCGCAAAAGGTACGACTCTGGGGGCTGATAACGGTATTGGCATGGCTTCTAGCCTTGCGGTTTTAGCGTCTAAAGATATTCAGCATGGTCCAATTGAAGTTCTACTGACTATTGACGAAGAAGCGGGCATGACAGGCGCTTTTGGTTTAAAAGAAGGTTGGTTAGAAGGTGATATTCTGCTCAACACAGACTCAGAGCAGGAAGGTGAAGTTTACATGGGGTGTGCAGGCGGCGTGAACGCTGAATTTGCTTTCCCAATTGAACGCGAAGCTATTCCAGCAGGTTATGTTGGCCGTCAGTTGATCTTAAAAGGTTTAAAAGGCGGTCACTCAGGTTGTGATATTCACACTGGTCGCGGCAACGCCAACAAACTGATGGCGCGCTTTTTAGCTGGGCATGCCAAAGAATTAGATCTGCGCCTAGTCGATTTCCGTGGTGGCAGCCTACGTAACGCGATTCCTCGCGAAGCGTTTGTCACTGTGGCATTACCAGAAAATCGAGTCGCGGAATTAGAAACTCTCTTCAACTACTACACTGAGTTACTCAAAGCAGAACTAGGTAAAGTAGAAACCAACTTGGTGACTTTCCTTGAAACCAAAGAACTTCACGCTGAAGTGCTCACCGCACAAACTCAACAGCGCTTTATTGCCGCTCTAAACGCCTGCCCGAACGGTGTTATTCGGATGAGTGATGACATCGCAGGAGTGGTAGAAACCTCTCTAAACGTGGGCGTGATCACAACTGAAGCTACGCAGATCAAAGTGCTGTGCTTAATTCGTTCATTGATGGATTCAGGTCGTCACCAAGTGGAAGGCATGTTGAAATCAGTCGCTGAACTTGCAGGCGCTGAACTTGAGCTTTCTGGTGCTTATCCGGGCTGGAAGCCAGATGCTGACTCAGAAATCATGCATATTTTCCGTGATATGTATGAAGGCATTTACGGCCATAAACCCAACATTATGGTGATCCATGCAGGTCTTGAGTGTGGACTGTTCAAAAAACCTTATCCCAATATGGATATGGTTTCCTTCGGTCCAACCATCAAATTCCCACATTCACCGGATGAAAAAGTAAAAATTGATACTGTAGATCTTTACTGGCAACAAATGGTGGCATTGTTAGCAAACATTCCAGCAAAAGCCTAATCCTTAAAAAGCCGAGTTCAATGACTCGGCTTTTTTGTATCAATTTTTTTTGTCGAAAAGAAAAATTTAATTCATTAGCTTGAATTTAAGGTTGGCTGCTAGAGTTCGCCCCCTTGAAGTTCCCAGAGTTATTCACCAAACTCTCTTCAAGCGACAACGTGCAAAATGCAGGTTGTTTCGAGGGTGCTGCTTGTCCTTAGCGGTATCTGAAATTCTCAAACTAATGAAATTGCGATGAAAGAAAAAATGATTGTCGGATGGCGCGAGGAACTCAGCCTTCCAGGGTTAGGTATTGAACGCATTAAAGCGAAAATCGATACTGGAGCCCGAACGTCTTGCTTGCACGCGTTCAAAGTAGAGAGCTTTACTAAGGAAGGAGCTCCATGGGTTCGTTTTTGGATCCATCCGATGCAAAAGAATGATGAGTTAGTGAATGAGTGTGAAGCGGCGGTGATTGACGAACGTGTCGTTCGCGATTCCGGCGGCCATGAAGAAACACGCTACGTCATTCGATCGGAAATTAGCTTTGGCGGCCAATCTTGGCCAATTGAGATCACCTTGACCAATCGAGAAAACATGGCATTTCGTATGTTATTAGGTCGTACTGCTATGCGTCATCGAATCATGGTTGATCCTACAAAATCTTTTTTAATCCCTTTCGAGGAGCCGAGTAAATGAAAATTGGTATTCTGTCGCGTAACGCTTCGCTGTATTCAACCAAGCGTTTGATAGAAGCGTGCAAACAGCGAGGCCATGAGGTTCGTGTCATTGATGCCTTGCGCTGCTACATGAATATCAACTCCGAAAAACCGGAAATTCATTACAAAGGCGAAGAGTTAGCGGGTTTTGATGCGATCATTCCACGCATTGGCGCCTCGGTCACTTTTTACGGCACCGCAGTGTTGCGTCAATTTGAAATGATGGGTGTTTACCCAGCCAATGAGTCAGTCGCTATCACTCGTTCGCGTGACAAACTGCGCTCTATGCAGTTGCTGTCTCGCCGCGGTATTGGTATGCCGATCACCGGTTTTGCAAGTAAGCCTGATGATGTGAAAGACCTGCTCGATATGGTGGGGGGGGCTCCTGTTGTCATCAAACTACTGGAAGGCACTCAAGGTATCGGTGTTGTGCTAGCCGAAACACGTACCGCAGCAGAAAGCGTGATTGAAGCCTTTATGGGACTCAAAGCCAACATCATGGTGCAAGAGTACATCAAAGAAGCTGGCGGTGCAGATATTCGCTGCTTTGTGATTGGCGATAAAGTGATTGCGGCGATGAAACGTCAAGGAGCTGATGGAGAATTCCGCTCTAACCTGCACCGTGGTGGCACTGCATCTCTAGTTAAAATCACACCACAAGAGCGTAAAACCGCGATTGACGCTGCGAAAATCATGGGGTTGAATGTGGCGGGGGTTGATCTGCTTCGTTCCGCTCGTGGCCCACTGGTCATGGAAGTTAACTCATCTCCAGGCTTGGAAGGCATTGAAGCGGCAACAGGCAAGGACATTGCCGGCATGATTGTGGAATTCATTGAGAAAAATGCAGCCAGTAAAAGGACTAAAACACGTGGCAAAGGCTAAAAAGCACAGCGACTTTTTATTTTTGGGGGAGACCATTCCCCCTTCATCTCGGCGAGTAATCGAACTCGAAGCCGCCAAACTGTATACCGACTCTCCTCTTTCCATTCCGATAGAAGTTATCCATGGCTCCGCTCCTGGCCCAGTGTTGATGATCAACGCCGCCATTCATGGTGATGAACTCAACGGTGTGGAGATTATTCGCCAACTACTTAACACTCTCGACGAAAAAAAACTCAAAGGCACATTGATTGCCGTTCCCATAGTCAACGTTTTCGGCTTTATTCATAAATCGCGTTACTTACCTGATCGTCGCGACTTGAACCGCTGTTTTCCTGGCAGTGAAAGAGGCTCATTAGCTTCGCGCATGGCACACACCTTTTTTTCACAAGTCGCCGAGCGTTGTGACTACATTCTCGATCTGCATACAGGCGCGATTCATCGGACTAACTTGCCACAAATCCGTGCGGACTTAAGCAGCAAAGAAACCCTGCGCATTGCGCAAGCATTTGCTACTCCCGTGATCATTGATTCACCTTTACGAGATGGCTCGCTGCGTAGCGAAGCGGAAAAGCAGCAAATTCCAGTATTAACCTATGAAGCGGGTGAAGCACTGCGTTTTGACCCGATTGCGATTAACGCTGGGATTATCGGCATTAAACGAGTGATGCAGGCGATTAGAATGCTCCGTTCCAGTCGCAAAAAAACGCCCACCTCTGTGATTGCGAAATCCACCAGCTGGCTACGCGCTGAGGCGGATGGCATTTTGCGTACACTCGTTTCCTTAGGAGATAAGGTTGAGAAAGGCCAAGTGTTGGCTTACATCAACTCACCGCTCGGCAAACTGGAAGTGGAAATCCGCGCTAACAAGAGTGGCATTGTCATTGGCCAACAAACACTTCCATTGGTTAACGAAGGCGATGCCGTATTCCATCTCGCCTATTTCCATCAAGATGATGAAATCATTGAGCAAGTTGTGGGAGAGTTCATCGAAGAGTTAACCGAAGCGGATTTAGAACCGTTAACAACAGGTCATATAGTCACTCTTTAATCGCTGAATTTTCTGAATTGAAAAAGCCCTCATAATGAGGGCTTTTTCAATTCATTTATCTATTTGAGTGTTGCTTAACCAAACGAAGCCCAGATAACGGTAGCCACTAAAATTGGGCAGACAAACTTCACATACCAAGGCCAGATTTTGCCAAATAGGCTCTGTTGCAGCTCAGGGAATCCCGCTTGTAGTTCTTTCATTTTGGCATCACGATGCCATACCCAGCCACCAAACAGACAGAACATCAAAGCAGCTGTCGGTTGTAGGTATTGCGTCGCCAACGTTGCTACCAAACCAAACAACGCACCAAAGTTATAAACAATCACTACACTTACTAGCGCAATCAAGCTACCCAGTACCCAACTGGTTGGCGTGCGGCGCGTATTAAAACGCTCACCGACTAAAGCCACTGGACACTCAAGCATGGAGATTGAAGAAGTCAATGCTGCGATAGTCAGCAGAAGGAAAAATACCATGGCAAAGATCTGCCCAAGTATGCCTAAGCTATCAAACATCAGGGGTAACACAGTAAACACCAAGGTATCAGAGCTTAGTAAAGAACCATCTTGGGCGTAAATCTCTACCCCTTTATTCATGGCCACAAACATAGCAGGCAACACGACCAAACCCGCAATGAAAGCCACTGCAGTATCCACTAAGGTCACACTCATCGCCATTTTCGGCAGGTTCTCTTTCTTGCTCAGATAAGAACCGTAGATCAGCATTGAACATCCACCAATGGTTAATGAAAAGAATCCCTGTCCCATCGCCGCTAGGATAAGTTTACGATCCCACACTTTTTCAAAATCAGGAATTAGATAATGCTTCAATCCGTCTAGTGCGCCTTGCTGTGTCATGATGTAAATAAACAGCACCGCAAACAGCACAAACAGCGCTGGCATGAGTCTGGTTGACCAACGCTCAATCCCTTTTTTCACTCCACCTTGCACAATCAAAATGGTCAGCACGTAAAAAACCACGGTACCAAACAGATTACGTTCAACACTAAAACCTTTCAGCCAAGCACTGGCTGTTGCAAGACCAAACAGATCCGTCATCGCGCCTAACAGGAAACAGATAATCCAGCCACCGACAATGCTATAAAAGGCCAGAACGGCACTCGGTACACTCAACCCAATCCAACCGACTAATCCGCCGATTTTCTTTGCGGTTGGATTTGGTGTTAATGCACGCATGCTATCGACAGGGTTTGCCTGCCCATAACGGCCGATCGCCATTTCAACCACCAACATGGGAAAAGCGACCACAAAAATTAATACCAGATACACCAATAGAAATGCGCCACCACCATTGCTAGCTGCTTGGGTGGGGAAACCCCAGATGTTACCTAAACCAACGGCGGCTCCAGCAGCAGCGAGGATAAAACCAAGACGAGAACTGAAAGTCTCACGAGAATTTGTTTGTGCCATTACGACGACTCACACGATACCAACACACTAGTTGACTAGTACATTAATACAAAGCGCAGACCGACTCAATCTTAAGCAGAATCATTCGCTGAAAAATTGTCCAGCCGCTTTATATTTATCGACTCGAATCAAAAAATCACTGGAAGATTGTTTGTTTTTTATTCAAACCTACGCACAACATATCGGTTTCTACCACTTTCTTTCGCATGGTAAAGTGCCATATCCGCCTGATGAAAGAGAGACAGGTAAGACTCCATTTGGGGCGAAGAGGCATATACGGCACCAATACTAATGGTGAGAAATTGAAAGGTTGAATTGACAGGATTGGCAATTGCAAGCTGAGCAACTTTATCATGCATTTGCTGTGCGAACCGATCCGCATCGAACGGACTCTCAGAAGCGAGCACTACACAAAACTCCTCCCCCCCAAAACGAGCGACAATTTTATCCCCAAAAAACTCTAATGATTGCAAGATATTGGCAACGGAACATAAGGCTTCATCCCCTGCAAGATGCCCAAAGCTGTCATTAAAGCGTTTGAAATAATCAATATCGATCAAATATAAAACGAGATGTGGATACTGACGATCGTTCATAAAGCTTTTAAGCTGCTTTTCTAAATGGCGGCGATTTGAAATTCGCGTTAAAGGATCATGCTCTGACTGCCAACGTAACACCTGCTGACTTTCATCAAGTTGACTAACAATACGATTGATCGTAACCGCAAACTCTTTCATTTCAGAGGAGATAAATGTGCTTGCATCAGGCATTTTCCCCCCTGATGTTTTGAACTGTTGCAACACTTGATTTGCTGCAGTAATTGGACGAACCAGTCGCTGTACAACCAGTAAATTGATCAAATACATCATCAACGAAAAAGAGAACAATGCCACCACTTCTTGCGTGCGAATAAAAGCGGGATGTTTCACTTGATGGTTAATTTTAAACAACACACTTGAGTTACCGCTGTAATCCAATTGTTTGATGTATGACACATCAGGCTCTTCTGCGGGTAATGGTGAATCGTTCTCGCAGGTTAAAACTTCAATATCCACCCCTGTTGCTTGTTCAACCACCTTAGCAAATTTGGCTCGAACTTTTTTAATAAAAATCAAATAGCCTTTGTCGCAATCTTCACCTTCACTGTTGCACACACGCGCGGTTGCGGCCAGATAAGGCTCTCCCCCCACAACGATGTAGCGCACCATCGTCGATATTTTATCCTTACTCAAAGCATGAGCTTGCTGCAAAATCCCTGAGAAATCAGGCAGCAAATAATCGTAAGTAACACTTTGATCGGCAAATGAATCATATTTCTTACCCCATATAAGAGTTTGATCTGGGGCGAAAATGAAAATCCCATCTAGATATTGGGAAGTGAAAGCATGGTCACCAATATTACTGGTAATAAACTCACTCGTGGGTTTAGCGATAAACTCAGCCATCTCATCCCATGCGGCATAATCCGCTAACGAAGCTCCCGTTTCTTTGCGCTCTAATGAAATGATGGTTTCAACGCGTTGTAATTCGGCTTGTTGCAACTGCAACGCCTGCTCAATATCGCGATCATGAGACCAAAAAAATTTGAAGGTTAGATAAAACACCAAGAAGCCCACAACTACTGCCAACGCATTAAGCGTTGTCAACCAACGTAGGCTAAAGTTATTTAATTTCATATCACCATCGTCATAGCAAAGCTTACCAGTAGAAAGAAGAGTGCTAATTACACTCTTCTCAGTTTAGATGGTGAAAACTTGATAGTTCTTTAATTGAGGGATTTTTTTATGCAGTTGCTGTTCTTGCTGAGTCATTTTATTGAGAGCGTCACACCACTCTTGCCCTTGTTTTTCAAAGGTCGCCGTCTGTTCTTTGACCTTTTCATCCAACTTGTTTTTCAAATCTCCCATATTTTTACCAAGTTGAGTCAAATTTAACCCGCCTTCTTGCTGCATCTTATTCGCCATAACATCAAATGCACTGGCAAAAAACTGCTGAGTCAGCATTTCTCGACCTCTGGAGAGCTCTTGTTGCCAACGGTTTTGCATCGATTCATAGGTTTCAGCAGGGACAACCAGATCGCCATTTTTAAAATATTGAGCTTTGGCCTGCGCAAAAAACGTTGCCATCGACTTTTTCACATTCTCAAAAGCTTGTGGAGCCTCTAAAGATACTGCCACCTCGTCCACTAATTGATTTGCCACTTTCAAACTGTCATCAGCCCAACGCTGTGCTTTAGGTAGCATGCTCGTTAACAGATCTCGATATTGTCTCACCGCCGCTTGTTGATCCGCTGACAAAACCATCTTTTTGCCTTGTATATAAAGATTGTTTTGCTTATCAATCAGCGCCTTATCACTGCTAGAGCGTAATATTTCAACTCGCTGAGTATTCAGGTGCACTTCATTTTGTATATCCACTTGGCACTGTGCAGCCCATGTGGATGAACTCATTAATAAAGATAAAGCTAAAAGGTGTTTTTTCATGGTGTTCTCTGGCTGATTTTTTGCCAACTATAATCAATCCCGATGAATCATACGCCAATATATCGTCAAAAGTGACACTCAATTGCTATTTATTGTTCAATTCATCAAATAACAATCTTTTCCAACCTACAACAATTCATTGGGAAACATACTTAGCTGTTTCATTTGCAGTTCTGGTTTCAACATCACGCTCAACCCTAACAATCGAATTTCGCGCCCTTGTTGGCGCGTTAGCACTTGTTCCAAAAGTTCCTGGAAGTAACTTAACTCTAAGGAGGGATGATTATGTTCTATTGTCGTCAACTGAAAATCCGCAAACTTCACTTTGATACCTTGCTTAATGATCGCTCGCTGTGAGTGTGCTCGGCTCAAACGCATATCTAATTCAGGGTAGAGTTTCCGCTCAATGACCTGCCAACATTCCTCGAACGTTGTGATATTCTGGCTAAAGGTATACTCAACCCCCACCGATTTACGCTCACGTTCGGTTACTACTTCACGATCATCTATTCCGTGACTCTTTTTCCATAGAGAAGCCCCTAAACGGCCAAATTGGTGCAATATCTGACGATAATCTGCATTTTTTACATCAGCGCCAACATAGAGGCCGGCTTGATGGAGTTTCGCTAAAGCAACCTTGCCTACTCCGGGGATTTTTTCCAATGGTAAGCTATCGACCATTTCCTGAACTTGCTCAGGAGTCACGACATACAAGCCATCCGGTTTATTGATATCTGAAGCCACTTTGGCAAGAAACTTGATGGGCGCAACACCAGCAGAAGCGGTTAAATTCAGCTCTTGCCAGATATCACGCCGAATTGCTTGAGCAATAAGCGTTGCACTGCCTTGATACGCGGTTGATGCTGTAACATCAAGATAAGCTTCGTCTAGGGAAAGTGGCTCAATCACCGTGGTGTAGCGCTGGAAAATGGCTTGGATTTGTCGCGAAACATTTTTATAGATCTGCATACGCCCAGGAACAACATGCAGTTGTGGACAAAGCTTTAATGCTTGAGCCGTAGGCATAGCCGAACGAACACCGAACTTTCGTGCTTGATAGTTACAAGTACTGATCACGCCACGTTGCTTTTCATGCCCCCCCACAGCGAGAGGGATATCGCGATATGCGGGATTATCCCGCATTTCTACCGCAGCAAAAAAGCAGTCCATGTCGACATGAATGATTTTTCGGATTCTATCTTGCATAGTACACCATAACT
The DNA here is from genome assembly GCF_019048845.1 of Vibrio mimicus. Taxonomy (NCBI): domain Bacteria; kingdom Pseudomonadati; phylum Pseudomonadota; class Gammaproteobacteria; order Vibrionales; family Vibrionaceae; genus Vibrio; species Vibrio mimicus. The sequence continues at coordinate 662,763 of NZ_CP077426.1, read as the reverse complement.
GTATGTTTAAACAGTATAGTATTATGTTGCTAGCAAGAAAAGCCTCTTATAAAAAAGCTCGCCACGGCGAGCTTTTTACTTGAGTTTGAGTTGATTAGGCGATGCGATCTTTTTCCCAAGCAGCAAGGCGTTCTGCTCGTGCAGCGGCCTTCGCTTCACGCTTTTTGCGTGCATCACAAGGTTCTGGGCAGTTGCACACTTTTTCGATGCCTACGGCACCTAACCCACCACAACTCCCTTTCACCACTTTACGTTGGAAAATGTAGCCAACAGCCATAGCGGCAATGACAGCAAGAAAGAAAGCAAAAGTAATCAAAAATGTGTTCATTGTTTTATGCTCACTATTACTTGTTTAAAAACGGTTTAAAGCTGCTGGATGCGTATTCTTTGAAACCATCATCAGTTTTTACAATCATCAAGACTGGGATCTGGTTGGCTTCAGCGATCGCCATACCACGCTCTTCGCCCATCACCATTAGACCAGTCGCTAAACCATCAGCCGTCATACAGGATTTATCTAGCACAGTCACAGAAACCACACGGTTATTAATTGGACGTCCTGTAATGGGATCAATGATGTGCGAATAACGAACGCCATCTTGCTCAAAGTAGTTACGGTAATCACCGGATGTTGCAATTGCATAATCACCAGGTTCGATGATCTCTTGAACGCTGCGTTCATCCACACTCGGTTTTTCAATCGCAATTCGCCAAGCAACCCCATCACGGTTCAATCCTTTCAAACGAATTTCACCACCGATCTCAACCATGTAGTTTTCAATACCTTGGGATTGGATGTAATCCGCTACCACATCAACGCCCCAGCCTTTCGCAATGGTAGACAGGTCAACGTACAGCTCAGGAATATCTTTGCTCAGTGTATTACCTTCCACCGTCAGATGCTCAATACCCGTGATTGCACGGCGCGTATTCAGCTCTTCATCAGTCGGTACTACATCAGGGCGTGCTTCTGGGCCAAATCCCCAAAGATTCACTAAAGGACCTACCGTCACATCTAGCGCTCCTTCAGTCAGACCGTTTAAACGGATCGCTTCTTTCACAACCGTAGCGGTTTGAGTTGAAACCGTAAACGGCTCCGCACTAGTGTGCTGGTTAAAACGGCTTAATTCAGAGTCTTTACGATACGTCGACATCTGATCGTTCACTTCTTCAAGGAGCCGATCAATATCGGTTTGCAGTGTTTTAGAATCCACAACGCTCGGCTGTTGAATATATTTAATGTTGTAAGTGGTTCCCATGGTTGGACCACTGATATGCACTTGCTCAACCGGCTTTTCACAACCAGCAAGCAGGAGAAGAGAAGCTAATACAACAAGCCAATGTCTCACTTGTTTACTCCTTTGAGTTAAAAATTGATATGGAAAATACCGATACTACTGCACGCTATATGTAATGAGATCGACACTTTCAATATCCAATTTGTAAAAAACAATGGCTGACTCATACGAGCCAGCCATTTGATGTAGTGAGTTATCGATTAACCACCGAAGTCATCCAGTAGGATGTTTTCCTCTTCTACACCAAGGTTTTTCAGCATGTTGATTACTGCCGCGTTCATCATCGGAGGTCCACACATGTAGTACTCACAATCTTCTGGTGCTTCATGGTCACGCAGATAGTTTTCGTACAACACGTTGTGGATGAAACCGGTATAACCCGTCCAGTTATCTTCTGGCTGAGGATCAGATAGAGCACAGTGCCATACGAAGTTGTCATTCTCAGCCGCTAGGCCATCGAAATCCTCTACGTAGAACATTTCACGCTTAGAACGCGCACCGTACCAGTAAGACATCTTACGCTTAGACTTCAGACGCTTCAGCTGGTCAAAGATATGCGAGCGCATTGGCGCCATACCTGCACCACCACCGATAAATACCATTTCTGCATCCGTGTCTTTCGCGAAGAACTCACCGAATGGGCCAGAAATTGTACATTTATCACCGGCTTTCAGTGACCAGATGTAAGAAGACATTTGGCCTGGTGGCACGTTTGGATTATTTGGCGGCGGAGTCGCGATACGCACGTTCAGCATGATAATACCGAACTCTTCTGGGTAGTTCGCCATAGAGTAAGCACGGATGATGTCTTCATTTACGATAGACTCATAACGGAACAAGTTAAACTTGTCCCAATCACCGCGATACATTTCTGGCACATCGAAATCAGCGTACTTAATGTGGTGCGCAGGCGCTTCAATCTGAATGTAACCACCCGCACGGAACGGTACTGATTCGCCATCAGGAATCTGCAGTTTCAGCTCTTTGATGAAAGTGGCTTTGTTATCGTTAGAGATAACCGTACATTCCCACTTCTTCACACCAAAGATTTCTTCTGGCAGTTCTAGATCCATATCGGTTTTCACAGCAACCTGACACGCCAAACGCTCGCCTTCACGGGCTTCGCCTTTGCTGATGTGATCCAGTTCTGTTGGCAGAATATCACCACCACCCGATTTGATTTTTACGCGGCATTGGCCACATGAACCACCACCACCACAAGCAGAAGATACGAATACACCGGCACCAGCCAATGCGCCCAGCAACTTACCACCCGGTTGGGTTACGATCGCTTTTTCAGGATCGCCATTGATTGAGATTGTAATGTCACCTGTTGGTACTAGCTTGGATTTGGCGAACAAAATCACCAAAACCAACGCCAGTATAATCAGGGTAAACATCACTACACCAAAAATAATAGTAGACATTAACTATTCCTTTATTGCTGCGGTTTACCCGACTTACAGTTGAACACCAGAGAATGACATGAAGCCCAACGCCATCAAGCCAGCTGTGATAAAGGTAATACCCAAACCACGCAGACCTGGAGGAACGTCTGAATACTTCATCTTCTCACGGATACCTGCAAGAGCGACGATAGCCAGCATCCAACCCACACCAGAACCGAAACCATACACTACCGATTCAGCAAAGTTGTAGTCGCGCTGCACCATGAAAGACACACCACCGAAGATGGCACAGTTTACTGTGATCAATGGTAGGAAGATGCCCAGTGCGTTATACAGAGGCGGGAAGAAGCGATCGAGGATCATTTCCAGAATCTGTACTAATGCCGCAATAACACCGATAAAGGTAATAAAGTTCAGGAAGCTTAGATCTACCCCTTCAACCAGTGCATCAGGCTTGAGCACTAGGTTATACACCAGATTGTTGACTGGTACAGAGATAGTCAGTACCACGATAACCGCGATACCTAAGCCGAATGATGTCTTAACTTTTTTCGACACCGCCAAGAATGTACACATCCCTAAGAAGAAAGAGAGTGCCATGTTCTCGATGAAAATCGATTTCACCAGCAGACTAATATAATGTTCCATGACAACCTTACTCCTTCGCTTCTACTTGTTCTGGTTTGAACGTACGAATCGCCCAAATCATGAAGCCGATCAGGAAGAATGCTGAAGGTGCGAGTAGCATCAGGCCGTTTGGCTGATACCAACCACCATTACTGATAAGAGGTAGAATTTCCAAACCAAACAGTTTGCCTGAGCCGAGAAGCTCACGGAAGAAACCAACCGACATCAGCACGAAACCATATCCTAAACCATTGCCAATACCATCAATGAAAGAAGGGATCGGCGCAGACTTCATCGCAAACGCTTCTGCACGGCCCATTACGATACAGTTGGTGATAATCAGACCAACGAATACCGATAGCTGCTTAGAGATATCGTACAGATACGCTTTAAGGATCTGGTCTACCACGATTACTAAAGACGCGATAATCGCCATCTGCACGATAATACGCACACTGTTAGGAATGTGGTTACGGATCAGAGAAACGAAGAAGTTAGACAATGCAGTAACAAACATTACCGCCAACGTCATAACAAATGCCGTTTCCAGCTTAGTGGTTACCGCCAGTGCAGAACATACACCCAGAACTTGCAATGCAATCGGGTTGTTGTCCAGAACTGGTGCTAACACACTCTTTTTCAGCTCTTTTGCGCTAGACATTAGTTAAGACCTCCGTCACGAACTTTTGTCAGGAATGGACCAAAGCCCATATCACCCAACCAGAAGTCGAAGGTATTTTGTACACCATTACTGGTCAGCGTTGCGCCAGACAGACCGTCTACGCCATGCTCAGAACCTTGTGGTGCACCACCTTTGACAATCTTGATCGCAGGTTTGTGGTTTTCATCAAACAGCTTTTTACCGACCCATTGAGCACGCCAAGCTGGATTTTCAACTTCGCCACCCAGTCCAGGGGTTTCGCCTTGTTCATAGTAGGTCAAACCTGACACGGTGTTACCATCCGTTTCTACTGCTACAAACGCGTACATCATTGACCATAGGCCGTTACCATGTACAGGCAGAATCACCTTGCTAGTTTTGTCGCCGTCTTTCACGAGATAAACCACACCAACATTCGCACGACGTTGGATCTTCGCTTTATCTTGTTCAGCGCTTAATTTGACAGAGTAATCACTGTTTTTCGCTGCACTACGTTGATCATAGTTGGCAGCTGTTGTGCCATCTGCAGCCTTTTCAACAAAATCACCCGTAGCTAAGTCAACTAAACGAGGCTCAATGCTTTTAGTATAAAGTTCAACGATTTGTTTGCTGCCTTTCGCTTCAATGCCTGCTACTTGCAGAATTTTGCTCTGCTTATCCAGTGCTGCATTTTCTTTTTGCTTGTCACGCAGACCGACAGCCGCTGCCGATACGATGATTGAGCACACTAGGCTCAACGCGATAACAACAAACAGCGTCTTTTTAATGCTATCGTTATTGCTTGCCATAGCGCGCTAATCTCCGCTTGATATTTCTCTCTACAACCACGTGGTCAAACAGTGGTGCAAATAGGTTCGCGAATAGGATCGCCAGCATCATACCTTCTGGGTACGCTGGGTTCACGACACGGATCAGCACACACATTACGCCGATCAGAATACCGTAAGCCCACTTACCACCATTGGTGAAGGAAGCTGAAACTGGGTCAGTCGCCATGAAGAACATACCGAATGCAAAACCACCCAAAACAAGGTGCCAATGCCAAGGCATGTTGAACATTGCGTTGGTATCAGAGCCAATCACGTTAAACAGTGTCGACAGCAGAATCATACCAATCATCACACCGCCGATAATGCGCCATGAAGCAATGCCCATGTATACGATGAACGCTGCACCAATCATGAGTGCCAGAGTTGAAACTTCACCGATTGAGCCAGGGATGTTACCAATGAAAGCATCCATCCAAGTGATCGTTTGGCCAGTCGCGTTGTTGATCAGTGCACCTGCACCACCTTGCGCCCATTGGCTCAGTGCAGTTGCACCAGAGAAGCCATCCGCTGCAGTCCATACTAGGTCACCTGAAATCTGTGCTGGATAAGCAAAGAACAGGAAAGCACGGCCAGCTAACGCTGGGTTAAGGAAGTTACGGCCTGTACCACCAAACACTTCTTTAGCAACCACAACACCAAAGGTAATACCTAGTGCGGCTTGCCAAAGTGGCAGAGTTGGCGGAACAATCAGAGCAAACAGAATCGAAGTTACGAAGAAACCTTCGTTGACTTCATGCTTGCGCACCATACAGAACAACACTTCCCAGAAACCACCCACAAGAAACACAGTGGCATAAATAGGTAGGAAGTAGGTTGCACCCAACAGCATTTTACTGCCCCAACCTGCATCGCTTGACATGGTTCCGCCAAGCATTTCGGTCAGCCAGTAGTGCCAGTTACCCGCCACCATCGCGGCTAGTTGATCACCTGAGTAAAGGTGGTTAAGTGCAGCAATAGCTTGGCCGCCAGCATTGTACATACCCCAGAACATCGCTGGGAATACAGCAAGCCAAACCATGATCATGATACGTTTTAGGTCAACGCTATCACGAACGTGTGAGCTTCTTTTTGTAACCAGACCTGGTGTATAGAACAGCGTTGCCGCAGCTTCATACAAAGCAAACCACTTCTCGTGCTTGCCGCCTGGCTCAAAATGATGCTCGATGTCTTCAAGAAACTTTTTAAGGCCCATGGAAATTACCCTTCTTTCTCGATCTTGTCTAAGCACTCACGTAGGAGCTGACCGTACTCGTATTTGCCTGGACAAACGAACGTACACAGTGCCAGATCTTCTTCATCTAGCTCCAGAGCACCTAAGCGAATCGCGTTGTCACTGTCACCAGCACACAGATCACGAAGCAACAAGGTAGGCTCCATATCCAATGGCATGACCTTCTCATAGTTGCCAATTGGCACCATGGCACGATCACTACCGTTGGTTGTGGTAGTCATGTTGTACACTTGACCTTTGAAAAGATGACCAAGGAAAGAGCGAGTAACAGAAAACTTGTTCTTACCAGGCATTGCCCAACCTAACAGTTCTTTATCACGCCCTTCACGCAGGACAGATACTTGCAGATGGTAACGGCCTAAATAAGCATGAGGTCCAGTGGCTTTAGTACCAGACAACACAGAACCAGAAATAATGCGCACTTCACCTGGCATGATTTCGCTATCCACCAGTTGCTCTAGCGATGCACCCAATACTGTGCGAACCAAACGAGGTTTGTTCACTACTGGGCCTGCCAAAGAAACAACACGCTGGTTGTATAGCTCACCGGTCAGGAACAATTGACCAATCGCAATCACATCCTGATAGTTAATGCTCCACGCGACATGACTTGCACTTACTGGATAGAGGAAATGCATGTGTGTGCCTGCGAGGCCAGCAGGGTGGGGGCCATCAAAGACATGCTCTTCTACGTTCGACTGTTGAGAGCGTGGCAAGCTAGTACCTTTCTTACAAACGTACACTTTGCCAGTGGTCAGAGCCGAAAGCACATCGAGACCCGCTACGAAGGCTTGCGATTGTTCATTGATCACTACCGTAGGCTCAGCTGCCAATGGATTGGTATCCATTGCAGTAACAAAAATGGCTTCAGAAGTGGAATCAACGGCTGGAACCTTGCTGAACGGACGAGTACGGAAAGCAGTCCAAAGACCTGATTCAACAAGCTGGGTTTTGATCGCATCACGATCCAAACTGGCTAGCTGATGGGCTTCAAACTTGTCGAATGTCACTTGGTCATCACCCGCTACTTCAATCACTACAGACTGAAGAACGCGCTTCGCACCACGATTGATTTCAACCACTTTACCGCTGACTGGTGAAGTAAATTTCACACCCGGATTCTTCTTATCTTCAAAAAGAATCTGAGCTTTTTTTACTTCATCACCTACGCGAACATGCATAGTAGGACGCATGCCAACGTACTCTTCGCCAAGCAAGGCGACTTTTTTGATGGCTTTACCATCACTAATCACCTGGGAAGGAGTTCCTGCAATAGGAAGGTCCAAACCCTTTTTTATTGTAATCATACGCACTTGCACTACTTTTATCGGGAAAAAGATTCTTTCATTGCGCAAATTCGAGGCGCACTCCGTTTGCCTTGTTCTTACAACTGAACAACGCTAGCGGAATCCTTACCTCGGTAGACACGACATTGTTAGTGTCCGTTTTAATGGTCTTAACCATTAAAACCGCAACATCCTTTTAAAAATCCCATCACAAATCATGTGGGGGATTTGTCAGGTGCTGTAGTCTAGCATCTTTTGGGAACTTGATGCCATGACCAATGCCCTGAATCACGGTTTAATTTCAAACGAATCCTGAGCGAAAGACTAAGAAATCATCATAATTTTGAAGCATCGCACAAACTCACTAAAGCCTATTTTATGTAGGATAATTTATCGTATCGGTATCGTAAAACCGACTAAACGTCAGTCTGCCCCGACCCATTTGTTTAAACCGTGTTAAAAAATCGTTCAAAAGACAACCAGAGTTAATAGTTGTAGCACATTTTATTGAGCATTTTTCCGTGAACCACCCAAACACATAGGGCTCTCTGGTATCTCCTGATTCTTCTGTTGCCACTCTTCAGGAGTATAGGTATGAATCGCCAAAGCGTGGATATGATTAGCTAACTCATCCGACAAGGTTTGATTGACCAACCGGTGTCGTGCAACGAGTCGCAATCCCTCGAAACACTCACTAATAATCGTGACTTTAAAGTGACTTTCTGAACCTCTTGGCACGTTGTGCATATCGCTTTCATTAAGCACTTTGAGAAACTTTGGCTGAAATTCATCATTCAGCTTCTTTTCAATAACATTTTGAATCATATTGCTTTCCTTGTTGAACACTCGTGTGTCGACAACATGACAAATTGAGAATAGACCATGGAAGGTCTGGCGTGTGGCTAAATTTCAAAAACCTAGGTTTTAGTTTGCTGTTTTATCGCCATCTGAGACAATGCGCCGTCAATTTACTAGAAACACGAGCAATATGAAAACTGAGCTTACTTTGCTTGAGCAGACGCTCACTCTTCATCGATTCCCGAAACGCAATAATGACACCCTGCAAGCTTGGGATGCCGGCGATGAGTACCTCATCCAGCATGTTGAACAACTTGGCCTACCTCAAAATAGCCATGTTGTGATCATTAATGATCACTTTGGTGCCTTGAGCTGCTGGTTTGCGAAACAACATAAAATCAGCATGATGAGTGACTCATACATTGCCCATCAAGCGACTCAAGCCAATTTGCAGCACAATCAGCTCCCTATGGTGAACCTCCTTACCACTATGGATGAAATCCCTGCCGATGCTGATGTGGTGTTATTACAGCTACCGAAAAGCAATCGCCATTTAATTTGGATCCTCAGCCAGCTGCGCAAAGCCCTTCCGGCTAGTACGCCGATTATTGCGGTAAACAAAGCAAAGGAGATCCACACTTCTACGCTAAACCTATTTGAAAAATACTTAGGCGCGACCACAACATCATTAGCTTGGAAAAAGCACCGTTTAGTGTTCAGTTCAGCCACTGTGAATCCAATTCCTGAAGTGAGCAAAGATTGTCGCTGGAGCGTTGAGCCTTATGCTATCTCTCTCACTAATTTACCGAATGTCTATTCGGGTGAAAATTTAGATCTGGGAGCCAGATTTATCCTAGAGCATTTACCAGCAGATCCGACTCTAGAAGATTTTATTGATCTCGGCTGTGGCAACGGGGTGCTATCTGTTCGTCTTGGGCAACTGAACCCACAAGCGAAGATCACTTGTGTTGACGAAAGCTTTATGGCGATCTCTTCAGCACAAAAAAACTTACACAACAATCTTGGTGAACGGGATATCCAATGTGTCGCCAACAACTGTTTAGATGGTTTTTCAGCACAAAGCAGCTCAATGATTGTGTGTAACCCCCCCTTCCATCAACAACAGACGATTACCGATCACATTGCTTGGCAGATGTTCTGTGACTCAAAGCAAGTTCTGAAAAAAGGCGGGAAATTATGGGTGATCGGCAATCGTCACCTCGGCTACGATGTAAAACTGGCAAGATTGTTTGGCAAAAGCCATGTTAGAGTGATCGCCAACAACAGTAAATTTGTTATCTTACAAGCTATTAAATCTTAAGCCTTGCGGCTGTGTGCACAATAAAACGAAAGGAATTAACCATGAAAAAACTGGTTCTTGCGGCTTCCATCGCTCTACTTACCGCTTGTTCTGCTCCTCAGCAGAGCCAAATCAACGTAACGCCTCAAGCAGCATTAAGCCAAAATGCAATTGTGACAAACAGTAGCTTTTCTCTGGTGAGTAAAGATGTACGTTCTGCGCAGTATGTAGCTTTAGTTGATAGTGGCCGTAACAATATTGAGCCGATTCACCCACGCCAAAACGTTCGCATCACTTTAGAGAATGCGCTGGCAGAACAGCTAGGCTCGCAAGGTTTCCGCCTCAGCGTAAACAGCGAAAACACCATCACTTTGGAAATCCAAGAGCTGTTGGTATCGGTGAAACACTCTATGATTGAAAATGAGATGGATGGGAGTGTAACACTAGAGATCACCGCAGAAACACCAAAAGGCAAGCTCGTAAAAAGCTATGCAGGTACGGCAAAACGTACTGGTATGCTGAGCGCCTCCAACGATGAAATCGAAACCGTACTCAATGACATGATTAACTTGGTATTGAAAGAGATTGCCAACGATACTGAGCTGCAAAGCTACATGCAGGAGCGTTTCAATGGCTAAGTCATGGCTGTGGGCTGCAACAGCACTGCTGAGCAGTTGTGTTTGGGCGGGACCTAAAGTGGAAGTAGAAACTTCACTTGGGAATTTCACCGTGGAGCTAAATCAAGAGAAAGCTCCCGTTTCGGTAGCAAACTTCTTACGCTACGTGGATGACGGTAGTTATGTGGGCAGCCAATTTCACCGAGTGATCCCTGGGTTTATGGCGCAAGGTGGTGGTTTTGATGCAAACCTCAACCAACTGCCAACCTACGCCCCGATCGCCAATGAAGCCAGCAATGGTTTACGCAACGATACTGCGACCATTGCGATGGCTCGAACTCAAAATCCACATTCTGCGACTCGCCAGTTCTACATCAACTTAGTCGATAATGACTTTTTGAACTACGCCACCCAACCCCCAGGTTATGCCGTATTTGGTCAAGTGACGGAAGGATTTGATGTGATTGAAAAAATGGCTCAGCAACCTACTCAAAATAAAGGTCGGATGCAAAACGTGCCTATTACTCCTATCATCATCAACAAAGTCACCCTCTTACCTTAAATGACCTCACCGCACTCCCAGTAACGGGAGTGCGGCTATCTTCCTAATCACTCTCATAAAGGACTCGTTATGGTTCAACAGCCCCGGTCCCATTCTTGGCTAGAATTGATTGTTAGCTATTTTGATCGACGCTTGCTCTGGGTATTTATGCTGGGTTGTGCCAGCGGCTTCCCATGGGTATTGATTGGTTCCAACATGACTGGCTGGTTGAAAGATGCCGGACTCAGCCGTGCTGCCATCGGTTATTTCGGCAGTATATTTACGGTGTACGCGATTAACTTTCTCTGGGCCCCGCTAGTCGATAGAGTCAAGTTACCCATTCTGCACTCGATGCTTGGTCAGCGCCGAAGTTGGATCTTTTTTTGCCAGTGCATCATTTTAATAGGTACTTTGCTGATCGCGGGCATTAACCCAGCCAACAATCTGATACTCACCTCCCTGTTCGCTTTGGGGATTGCCATTGCTTCAGCCACGCAAGATGTGGCAATCGATGCTTTCCGAATTGATTCCTTCTCAAAAAGCGAATCGAGCAAGCTCCCCCAAGCCTCTGCAATGGCGGTGATCGGTTGGTCGACAGGGTACTCTCTGCCAGGCTATTTTGCGTTCGTGAATGCCGATAGCATGGGTTGGAATGGGGTTTACTACATTATGGCGGGAGTGGTTGGGTTATTAATGCTGTTTACTTTGCTGGTAGGGGAGCCACAGACCCAGCGGGATCAATTACAGCAACTTGCTGAAGAGCGCCACCAACAGATCGTTAGCAATCGAATTCTTCGTTGGTTAACCGTCACGGTATTCGAGCCGTTTATCGATTTTTTCCGTCGTAATGGTTTTCGCGTTGCACTGACACTACTGCTGTTTGTGTTCCTGTTCAAAATCGGTGAAGCCTTCTTAGGTCGTATGTCGATTGCCTTTTATAAAGAAATTGGTTTTAGCAATGAGCAGATCGGCTACTACTCTAAGCTGCTCGGTTGGGGAATCACGATTTTATTCACCTTGCTTGGTAGTCTGGTCAATATCAAGTTCGGGATTGTGCGTGGCCTGATGATTGGTGGTATAGCCATGGCATCAAGCAACTTGATGTTTGCATGGATAGCGAAAGTCGGCCCCAATGAACATCTGTTCTTAGCCACTCTGGTCGTTGATAACTTTACATCTGCCTTCTCTACCGTAGCATTCGTTTCGTTCCTTACCTTAATGACGGGGCAAGCATTTTCTGCAACTCAATATGCTTTGCTTGCCTCCTTAGGTAACTTAGGACGAACCACAATCGCTTCATTTAGTGGTGAATTAGCGGATTACCTTAATGATTGGTCACTGTTCTTTATTTTGACCGCGGTAATGGTGATCCCGAGCTTGATCATGCTCTATTCACTGCGCCATGACTTTAGCTTGATGTTGGAAAAAGCCAAACAGCATAAGGAAGATCCAACACCCGAAGATAACATCGTCCAATAGAGAACTTGTCTATCTTCGCGGAAAAGTCTAGATGAAAGGGAGCCGTACAGCTCCCTTTCACTTTCCATGACATAACCCAAATTATGGATAGAGCCCTTTACCAAACAGGTTAAAGATCCGCGCTACCCCTTGGGTAAACACCATTGGCTCAGTCAGTACCGTTAAACAGAGACAATCTTGCCCTTGCGGCGTACGAGGCGAATGGCAAACTTGCCCGTCATGCTGAATGAAGTCACCCACTTCATAATGACCGTTTTCATCACTGAATCCACCATGCAGCACCAAGGTTGACTCAAATCCCTTATGAGTATGTTGGGGAATCGAAACACCTTGGCTGATATACATCAGATTCATTCGTACATTTTCTTCTGATCGCAAAGGTAAACTAAACACTTTGCCGCCATAACTGCGCCACGCTTGTTCTTGTTTGACAAGGCGAGCCAGCGCCTTGGGAATAGCGATCTGCTTACCGTTGACCTTTACCAAGGTTGGGCACGTTTTTACGGTTATCGGTGCAGCTGGGTGTTGAGGTAACGCCACGATCGAATCAAACATATGTTGCCAATCAGCTTCTGCAGGCAAAACTACGGCCTGTGCCGATTGCTGATTGAGCCGCTCACCCAATTCGCCTTCAATTTCATGCACGATATCGCGGCAATGTGGGCAGATCTCTAAATGAGCAGTAATGGCAAGACCATGCGCACAATCTAATTCGCCCTCAACGTAATTGGCGAGCAAAGCATAATCCGGGTGATAACTCATACAGACTCCGCATCCATTGATAATCTTAACTTTTCGACCGCAAGGCGTAGACGTGACTTCACCGTGCCCAACGGTATATCAAGCATATCGGCCACATCCTGTTGTGGTATTTCCTCTAAATAAACCGCTTTAATCACCTGCTGCTGAGATTCGGGCAATCGGTCAAGAAACTTCCTAACTTGTTCTTTGAGAAGATCTTGCTCTGGGGCGTAGTAGTCAACTAAATCGGGAGGACAATATTCGTCAGGCCAGAGATCATCGGCAAGCACATAGGCATCACGCCCTTTTTGGCGCCGCAATAAGTCATAGCTCAAATTACGTGCGATAGTGTAAATCCAAGTCGCTAACGAGCTTTTCTGCCCATCAAATAAACTCGCTTTTTGCCAAACCGTGGCCATGGTCTCTTGAACCAACTCCAGCGCCACCTGCTCACTCCCGACATGCTTCATCACAAACTGCTTCAGTTTGGGCGAGTAATAGCTAAAAACCAGAGCAAACGCCTGCTTATCTCTGCTTTTAACTCGTTCCATACAGTCGAGCCACTCTTGGCGACCAAACGTATGAGGTGATGGATTAAACATAGAAACGCATCCTTTATGACTCACGCAGACACCCTTGCTAGCCTATACGTCAGGGTTACCACTCAAGATCAATCCTAACCAACAAATTTATTCAAGTATCCAAATACGATTCGATGGTGCGTTGCAAAAAAGCCAAGGCCGCATGGCAATCTGTTTGTCCCACTAATACATCAAATTGATCGTTACTTAAAGGTAGTAGCTCAAGCCAACGTTGACAGACCCAACTCACATCATCGAAAAAACACAAGCTGTGTAATTCGCCGATTTGTGGAAACTGCCGATATACTTCTTGCAACTGTTCACCTAAAAAGCGTTCCCTCGTTAACAATTCTTGGCTCGGCCAATCAGGTAACCATTCAACCGTTGCGATACGTAAACCATCAAATTCAACCCGAACTTTACGAATCACAAATCGACGAATCCCCACGACTGTGATCCCTAATAAACCATCGCTTAGGGTTTCAAAATCAACAATATTGACCAAAGTCCCAAACTCAGATAATTCGTTTGCATTTTTATTTGACTTACTATTGAACAAACAAAGGCCAAATCCACGGCCAGTTTTACCACATTGAGCCACCATTCGCTGGTAACGAGGCTCAAAAATACGCAGTTTCATTTTCCCTTCAGGAAGCACAACAGAGCTAAGCGGAAACAGCATAATCTCTTCCATTACTCACCCCTCTTCATAAATTTACTTTGGTATACGAAAAGAGTCTATTCACCGATCACTCACCAAATTTGTTGGTTTATCGATCACGATAAACATTTTGCAATCCCACACAAGAATTGATCAAAATCACAATAAAAATGCAATTTTATGAAATATAAAATAAGTTCAAAACCAATTCGCAAAGATGTGATTAACATCACTCGAAAGCTTTAATTTTGCACTTCTTATCACTTTTAATTGCGATTTTTATCGTTATTATGCCCGCCAGTTGAACGAGCTGTCGTTAAACAGCCGCCATACACAACACACTTATAGAGAGTTCCCTTTATGCGTAAATCACTTCTTGCTTTGAGCCTATTAGCAGCGACTTCAGCACCTGTTATGGCTGCTGACTACTCAGATGGCGATATCCACAAAAACGATTACAAGTGGATGCAATTTAACCTAATGGGTGCATTCGATGAACTTCCAGGTAAATCATCACATGATTACCTCGAGATGGAATTTGGCGGTCGTTCTGGCATCTTTGATCTGTACGGTTACGTTGATGTATTCAACCTAGCAACGAACAAGAGCAGCGACAAAGTTGGCGATCCAAAAATTTTCATGAAGTTCGCTCCGCGTATGTCTCTAGATGCACTAACTGGCGTTGATATGTCTTTCGGGCCAGTACAAGAAGTGTACGTTGCATCTCTATTCGAATGGGATGGTACAGATTTTGACACTAACCCATTTTCTGTAAACAACCAAAAAATCGGTCTAGGTTCTGATGTAATGGTTCCATGGCTAGGCAAAATTGGCCTGAACCTATATGGTACTTATGATGGCAACCGCAAAGATTGGAACGGCTTCCAAATCTCTACCAACTGGTTCAAACCTTTCTACTTCTTCGAGAATGGTTCATTCATCTCTTACCAAGGTTACATTGATTACCAATTTGGCCTGAAAGATGAGTACTCAACAGCAAGCAGTGGCGGTGCAATGTTTAACGGGCTCTACTGGCACTCAGATCGTTTCGCTGTGGGTTACGGCCTAAAAGGCTACAAAGATGTTTACGGTATCAAAGATTCTGATGGCTTCAAGTCAACTGGCTTTGGTCACTACGTAGCAGTGACTTACAAGTTCTAATTGTAAAAACTGCACGCTCCTTCCTAAAAGGAAAAGAGTCTGAACAGCAAAAATGGCGCGACTTCGCGCCATTTTTTATTGCTTTCAAAGCTCTCGCCGCTATCCTTGGCGCATTACGTTTTCTGCTGGGGAATAGAGATGAACATTGTTGTGCTTGGCCCGGGTGCGGTCGGTTCTCTGTGGGCACTGCATCTGCATCGTGCTGGTCACCAAGTAGCATTATGGAGCCGTCAATCTCAGCCAACATTAGAGCTGCAGCTAGACGATAGCGAGCCTGTACTGTTCAGCAATCAAAGTTTAGAGATTCTAGCCAACGCCGATTTACTGCTGATCACTGTCAAAGCCTGGCAAGTGGAAGCGGCATTGTTGCCTCTGCTACCTCATCTGAATCGCGATACTATTTTGTTATTTATGCACAACGGTATGGGCGCAGTCGAAGCCATAAGCGAATCTTTGGCCTACTTTCCTGTGCTGCTCGCCACTACAACCCACGGTGCACTCAAAACCACCGTCAACCAAGTTCACCACACTGGCTTAGGCCAAACCCAAGTGGGTCCTTTTAATGCTCTCGGTGCACGTTGTGATTTTATCGCAGACGTTTTTAATCACGCACTCGCTCCAGTGACATGGAATCCAGAAATCCAACACGCTCTGTGGCATAAACTGGCGGTGAATTGCGCGATCAATCCGCTCACGGCTATTCATCAATGCTCAAACGGAGCATTAGATGTACCTGAATTTGCGCCGACCATCGCCGCTATTTTAGATGAGGTTACAGCCGTTATGCAGGCAGAAGCGGTGAACTGTGATGAAACCGCACTGCGTGATTTGGTTTATCAAGTCATCCGAGCGACTGCGGCTAATCGCTCCTCGATGCATCAAGATGTTTTCCACCAACGGCCAACCGAGATAGACTTTATTACCGGTTACGTAGTACGTAAAGGCGAACAGCATGGCGTTGCAACTCCAGTAAACAGCGAGTTATATCAACAAATCAAAACCTTAGAGCAGAGTTGGAGAAAGGCATGATCAAACGAATTCTAGTCCCCGTTGCCAACGGCAGCGAGGAAATGGAGAGTGTCATTATTGTTGATACTTTGGTGCGAGCTGGCTTTCAAGTCACTATGGCGGCTGTCGGCGAAGATTTGCAAGTAAAAGGCTCACGCGGTGTATGGCTGACAGCACAGCAAACACTGGATGCCCTCTCTGCGGAAGATTTTGATGCGCTGGTTTTGCCCGGTGGAGTGGGTGGTGCACAAGCCTTTGCCAGTAGTGAATACCTACTCACTTTACTGGATGCCTTCCAGCAACAGGGCAAGTTGGTTGCGGCGATTTGCGCCACTCCAGCACTGGTTTTCGCCAAACAGCAGAAATTTGTCGGCGCACGCATGACTTGTCACCCCAACTTTTTTGACCATATTCCCTCAGAGCGTCTGAGTCGTCAGCGCGTCTGTTACTATGCCACGCAACATTTGCTCACCAGCCAAGGGCCGGGCACCGCGCTGGAGTTTGCTCTGGCAATCATTGCTCTGCTCGCTGGCGCGGAATTGGCTCAACAAGTCGCGGCTCCAATGGCACTTCATCCTCAACAACTGACTGAACTTTCAGGTTTTATTGATGCTCAATCTTGATGCAATCCGCACGCAATTTCCGGCGCTGCAACAAACCGTCAACGGCAACCCACTGGTCTATCTCGACAGTGCGGCCACTACGCAAAAACCGCAGTGTGTGATCGATGCGATCAGCCACTACTACAGCCAGCACAATGCCAATGTGCATCGCGGTAGCCACAGTTTGACGGCGCAAGCCACCAGCCAATTTGAAGGCGCGCGTGAGCAAGTCGCACAGTTTATCGGTGCGCCAAGCAGCAAAAATATTATCTGGACGCGTGGCGCCACCGAAGCACTCAATCTCATCGCGCAAAGTTATGCCCGCAGCACATTGCAAGCTGGCGATGAGATTTTGGTCAGTGAAACCGAACACCACGCCAACATAGTGCCGTGGCAAATGGTCGCTGAGCAAACGGGCGCGAAAGTGGTCAAAATCCCGATGATGCCTAGCGGTGAATTTGGTCTTGAAGCCTTTCAGCAAATGCTGTCACCGCGCTGCAAGATCGTTGCTCTCGCTCATGTCACTAATGTCACGGGAACTCGTCAGCCGATTGAAGCGGTAATCCAAGCCGCGCATCAGCAAGGTGCGATTGTGGTGGTGGATGGTGCCCAAGGCATAGTCCATGAAATCGTGAATGTTCACGCACTGGATGCGGATTTTTATGTTTTCTCCGGCCATAAGCTGTATGCGCCAGCCGGCATTGGTGTGCTGTATGGCAAAACTGAGCTTTTAGAAACCATGCCACCTTGGCATGGCGGCGGCAAGATGGTCGAAAAAGTCTCGTTTGAGGGTACTACCTTTGCTGGCCTACCCGGCAAATTTGAAGCAGGTACGCCAAATGTGGCAGGTGCTGTTGCCCTCGCTACGGCGATTGCTTGGTATCAGAATCTTGGTCGTGAAACCGTTGAAGCACACTTACAGCAACTGCAACATCAGGCTTACCAAGCGATCTCACAAATCGATGAAATTCGCGTGCTCGGTTATCAACCCAAGGCCAGCGTGCTGAGCTTAGTGATGGATGGTGTCCATCATCAAGACCTCGCTACCTTGCTCGATCAACAAGGGATTGCCGTTCGTGCGGGGCACCATTGTGCTCATCCTTTGATGGATGCGTTTGGCGTAAAAGGGACAGTGCGAATTTCTTTCGGAGTGTACAACACCGCAGAAGAGGTGGAACGCTTGGTCGCCGCCATCCATAAAGCGGTCGATTTGCTGTAAACATCGGCAGCCCTGATAGCAAAAGAGCCTCATGACTATGAGGCTCTTTTGATTGGAAAAAGTATGTCGTTAGTGATGTGCCTTGGCCTGAATCGTCGCGACAATCGCTTGCAAGCCATTACCGCGTGATGGGCTTAAATGCGCCAGCAAACCAAGCTGGGCAAAATAGTCATCCATAGAAAATGCGCTAATTTCTGCAGAAGTTTTGCCATTCAGCGCAGCCAACACAATCGCAATCAAACCGCGCACAATCCGTGCATCGGAATCCGCGCAGAAAAACCACTGCTCACCTTGCTGCTCTGCCACTAGCCACACTTCGCTTTCACAGCCAGAGACAAGAACTTGCTCACTTTTCAGCACTTCTGGCATCACTGGCAGCAGCTTACCCCATTGAATGATCTGGCGATAACGGTCTTCCCAACCGTGCAGAGTTTGCATGGTCTCTAAGATGGTTTGTGCATTAATTTCATCACCAAAGGGATGAGCTGGAAATTGACTCATCATCCTATTACGCCTTCACTTTATGCTTTTGAATCAGTTTATCGACTATACGCGCCACCGCGACAAAGCCAAAAGTAGCAGTCACTACCGTTGCAGCGCCAAATCCGCTGGCGCAATCCATACGTTTTGGCCCTTCCGCGGTTGATTTGGTGGCACATACCGAACCATCCGCTTGAGGGTATTTGAGTTGTTCGGTCGAGAACACACAATCAATACCAAATTTACGCGCTGGATTGGTTGGGAAGTTGTGGTGCTGACGCAGGCGATCTTTGAGCTTCTTCGCCAGTGGGTCTTGAATCGTCTTGGTTAAATCCGCCACAGTAATTTGGGTGGGATCGGTTTGTCCGCCCGCACCACCTACAGTGATCACTTTGATTTTATTGCTGCGACAATACGCCAACAGAGAAGCTTTGGCTTTCAAGCTATCAATCGCATCCAACACATAATCAAACGATTTGCTTAGATAAAGATGCTGATTATCCGGCGTGATGAAATCATCCACCAAATTGACTTTGCACTCTGGGTTGATGAGTTTTACACGCTCTGCCATCACTTCGATTTTGCTTTTGCCAACCGTACCCGTCATGGCATGGATTTGACGGTTGATGTTAGTGACACACACATCATCCATATCGATTAGGGTCAACTCGCCAATACCGGTTCGAGCCAGAGCTTCAACGGCCCATGAACCTACACCACCAATCCCAATCACACACACGTGCGCGGCACGTAAAATGTCGACTTCGCTATAACCATACAAACGGCGCGTACCACCAAAACGTTGGTTGTAACTGTCGGAGGCAGGAGTATCGAGTTCACGCATAACCACATTTCCACTCTAGCTGAAAAATAAAGAGTGCGATTTATACGCACTCTTCACAAGAATGTCCAGTTTGCCACCCACTCAATAGCGGCAAAACTATTTTTGTTTTTCCGGCGGCAATGCCCACGGTGCTTGGGTGGGCGAATTTTCTAACCCGAGCTTCCACACACGACCAAAGTGCTTATAGTGCCCCGCCTCTAACCCAGCACGTGGCCCCATGCCGTGGTACAAGTCGAGATGGTTTTGTTTTACCGCACCACCCGTATCGAGCACGATCAACAAACGCAGTTGATGTGCGCCAGACCAAGTACCATCCGCATTCAGTAGTGGCACTTCAGCCAAAATAGGCGTACCCATTGGGAAAATCGAACGATCACCCGCAACCGATGCCATCGGCAATAACTGAATCCCTGCACTTCCGGTTACTGGAGCGGCTGCACGTGGTTTGAAGAATACAAAAGAAGGGTTCTGCTCAAGCAGTTCACGTACCGTTTCTTCATCGTTAGCAAGCACCCAATCTTTGATCGCTTTGAGCGACATTTTCTCTCGCTCAACCAAACCGCGCTCAATCAGCACTTTACCAATGCTCACATAGGCTTTGTTGTTTTTTCCGGCGTAAGCGAAGTATTCCAAAGTATCGTCATCACCAAAATGCACAAAACCACTGCCCTGCACTTCCATGATAAACGGATCAATCAAGTTGGCGGCATAACCCAATTCCAAGCCTTTACCTTCCAGCGCGCCTTGATAAATCTCACTGCGGGTTGGGCACTCTTTATTACACTTTGGCAATCCATAAACAGGGTATTTGAATTCACTATCTGGCTGATGCCTCAGTTCCATAACAGGCGAAAAATAGCCAGTGAACAGCACATTGCCTTGCTTATCACCGCCCCCCAACTGAGCGGCTTGAATACCAAATTGAGCCAGTGTTGCTGGGTCACCACTTTGTAGTACCCACTCATTCAACTGCTCATACAGAGGCTGATAAAGTTTAGCCAACGAAGCTGAGCCTTGTACCACCAAGTCACTTTGTTTGCTGAATTCGGTATAGTCGCGTGGTTTGTTCGATTCAACCACATCGGCACGGTTGAGAATTTGCGGGAAAGTTTGTTGTTGGTATTGCTGTGCGCGATCCGTCGATTGTTGTGCACAACCAAATAACAGCGCCAAACTAACAAGAGAAAGAAGACGTTTACTCACAAAAGAGATCCATGGTTTGAGTTTGCCAAGAGGATGACAAACTCAACGTAACAGTGCAATTGAGGTTTTGTTAATAACGGTTATTTTTTACGTTTTCTGACAATTGGTAGACAGCTTGATAATTTGATGATGAATGTTGCTTCATGATTTTCTTCTCTAACAGGATGTCGAATTCATACTTCTGGTCATTAACCATAAACTCCAGCAGATTCCCATTGTACTCAAAGTGAGTAGTTACCAACCTTCCATTCATTACCACGCCTTGTGAGCTGATCGTTATCTTCTGTGCGGCGTATGGGGCAACATTTTGCTCTATCCACAAACCATACAGCTCCGATTTCGGAAACCACTGATCCTGCAATCGTCCAAAAATATTGCTGTACAGCATAAAAACGTAAACCGTACCCAATAGAGCAATTAACAGCAGTAAGCGCTCTTTGCTTAGGCCAATATTTTTTCGGCTCGCTTGATGTTTTGCTTTCACCATCTTGGCTCAACTCGATAACTCAGCCATTACGACTCATCACAGTTCACGGTTTTGTCATACCGCTGTTTTGCATCCGTTCTAATCTGCATGAACAGGATTTGAAATAGGTTGGTTTCTCATCCGGTCATATAAAAAACCGCTTGCCCAAAAAAGAATAAAAAGTCATTATTTGCGCATATTTAAACACCAAGGATGTTCAGCCGTGAAAATTCGCAGTACTGCTCTCGTCAAAGGATTTCGCCAGTCAGCGCCCTATGTTAACGCCCACCGTGGAAAAACCATGGTCGTCATGCTGGGAGGAGAAGCCATTGCCGATAAAAACTTCCCCAACATCATTAGCGACATCGCTTTGCTGCACAGCCTTGGCGTAAAAATCGTACTGGTGCACGGCGCTCGTCCACAAATCAATCAAATCCTTGAGAGAAATCAGCGAGATACGCCTTACCATAAAGGGGTTCGGATTACCGACGAATCTTCACTCGGTTTAGTAATGCAAGCCGCTGGACAACTGCAGCATGCGATCACTGCGCGTCTTTCTATGAGCCTCAACAATACGCCGATGGCGGGCACTCAGCTCAACGTTGTGAGCGGCAATTTCATCATCTCTCAACCACTAGGTATAGATGATGGTGTCGATTACTGCCACAGCGGACGCATTCGCCGGATTGATGTAGAAGGCATCAACCGCATGTTGGATTTAGGTTCGATTGTTCTGCTTGGCCCGATTGCCAGCTCTGTCACGGGTGAGTGTTTCAATCTGCTTTCCGAGGAAGTGGCTACGCAAGTGGCGATTAAACTTAAAGCCGACAAGCTGATCGGTTTCTGCCCACAGCAAGGGATCATTGATAGCAAAGGCAACGCGATTGCCGAACTCTTCCCGAGCGATGTTGAACGCCTCGTCAAAAGCATGGAGCAAGAGTGCGCGCCAGATGATGAAGAGTGTTTCAGCACCATGCGTTTTTTGCGCGCCGCTTTAAAAGCCTGCCGCGCGGGTGTGCCACGCAGCCACTTGGTGAGTTACAAAGAAGATGGCGCGCTGATCCAAGAGCTGTTCTCGTTTGATGGTATCGGTACTCAAATTGTGATGGCGAGTGCGGAGCAGATCCGCCAAGCGACGATTGATGATATCGGCGGTATTTTTGATTTGATTCGTCCGTTGGAAGAACAAGGCATTCTGGTTCGTCGCTCTCGTGAGCAACTGGAGCAAGAGATCCACAAGTTCACCATCATCGACAAAGATGGTTTAGTGATTGGTTGCTCGGCACTCTACCCCTACCCAGAAGAACGGATGGCAGAGATGGCTTGTGTGGCCATTCATCCTGAATATCGTGATGGTCACCGTGGCCTGCATTTGTTGGTGCACACCAAGCATCAAGCAAAGCAGATGGGCATTCGTCACCTGTTTGTGCTGACTACTCACAGCACGCACTGGTTCCGCGAACAAGGCTTTATTGAAGCCGATGTCGAAGCACTGCCGATGGCCAAAAAGAGCTTATACAACTACCAACGCCGCTCAAAAATTTTGATGCTGCCACTTTAAATTCAACAGCTTGAAATGCATATGAAAAGATATGAAATATTAATGCACTTTGTTGCATCTTTTTTGTGCATTTTTCGCTTTTATTTTAGGTAAGAGGTCGATAGAATGCGCGCGTTTTTGATTAAATGTTGTTCAGCAATATTGTCAGGATTTGACACTTGAGACCTCTCTCAATTCACGCATGGATTGCTTTTACTACTACATTCATCATGTATCTAAGAGCAAATCGTCTATGAAAACCGTTATTTGTAACTCTCTACAAAGCTTCTGGGATATGGCTGACGCAGAGTTTCTCTCAGGAGTCGATGTGCACTGTGTGTTTCCCGCCAGTGACAATTTAAAAACTTTCCTCCTAGAATCTTGTAAACGTTACCAGATCCGCAGTATCACTTTTACCAAAGCTTTTGCGAACGTCTAATGCTGTGCCGCCATGGATTGGCGGAGCATTTACTGCACCAACCTCGCCACTAACCCACTTGCCCTTTGCGTTTTCACTTTAATCGCCCGCTGCAACACCTTGTTATCGCAATACAATTTGAGTTGTTTTTTTGCCCGAGTAATACCGGTATAAACCAGCTCGCGTGTCAGGATCGGACTGTAGTCCGGCGGCAAAATGAGCAAAGTTAAATCAAATTCACTGCCTTGTGATTTATGTATGGTCATCGCATACGCCGTTTCATGTTGCGGGACTCGGCTCGGCAACACGGCTTTAATGCTGCCATCAGGCAACTCAAAATAGACTTTCAGTCTGCCCTGTTCATCCTCGCGATCGCGCATACACAAGCCAATATCGCCATTGTATAAACCCAGACCATGATCGTTACGCGTGACCATGATCGGCCGCCCGTGATACCAGATCTCTTCTTGCGTTTTAATCAGCTTGTGAGCATTCAACGCCCGCTCGATGCGAGTGTTCAGCCCCATCCCCCCAAAATCGCCTTCACGTAACGCGCACAATAATCGGCAGCGACTAAACGCATCGAGTGCTGATTTGGCGAGTGTGAGCATGGTTTGTTGGGTCGACTGAAATTGCTCAGTTGGCTGATTAAGCAAGCTCAGATAAGGACGATAAGCCTGTACCAACGTTTGCAGCAGTTGCTGATAATGCTCGCCACTAAGGGCAAAATGTTCAATATCGCTGAACGACTGTTGCCACACTGCTTCAACGCGCGCCGGAGATCCGCTGTTGATCGCTTTCGCCAATTGACCAATGCCAGAGCGCGCATCAAAACGGTAGCTTTTTTGCAGCATGCATAAACAGTCCGCCACCGGGTTTACCGTTTTACTGGCAGTTTGGCGCAAGGAGGAAAACCCTGTCAGCTCAGCCAACTGCGCCCCCTGCTCATAGCCGTAACCTTGACTCAGGAAGGTGCAAATATCACCGAGCACAGCCCCTGCTTCTACCGAGGCCAACTGATCTTTATCGCCCAGCAAAATCAAACGAGCGTGCTTCGGCAACGCTTCGACCAGTTTCACCATCAAAGGCAGATCGACCATGGACGCTTCATCGACCACCAACAAATCTAGATGGAGTGGGTTACGTGCGTGATGACGAAACTCGGCGCTGCCCGGAATCGCGCCAAGCAAACGGTGAATGGTGCTGGAAGTGCTCGGGATCGCCGCGGCGATCTCAGGCTCTATCGCCAGCTGACTCACCGCTTTACCCATCGATTCGGTTAAACGCGCCGCAGCTTTGCCGGTTGGGGCGATCAATTTGATCTCTGGCACTTTACCTTGCGCCATACTCTGACTAATCAGTGCCGCCAACAGCTTGGTCACTGTGGTGGTTTTGCCGGTTCCCGGCCCACCGGAAATCACCGCAAAACGGCACGTGAGCGCGATGGCCGCCGCCACTTTTTGCCAGTTTAAACAGTGAGTGAGCGGAATCAGTTGTTCTAACGGTTGCAAATCTGCCGCGCGCTGCGCTTTTTCGACCACGGCTTCAATGGCCGGCCAATCCAGATCGTCCGAATCCACCACATCCAATCGATCATTCAGCAGTTGAATCCGCTCGACCGAACTCAGCGGCTTTTGCTGTAGTGCCTGCCACAAGCCTAAATAGTCGCGGGCAAATAAGGTATCAAGGCGTTGACGCAAGTTAGCCAGTTCAGCACTGGTTAAACGTTGGGGTGTGGCCAGCTCAGTCAATCGCGCCGCTAGCTGCTTTTCATAATGCCAATAGCGATGCAGATAGAGCCTTGCGCCATCAAACATTAACGGCACCGCTTCCCCTTGTTGCCCCACCAACGGCGAGGCTTGCAGTAAGGCTTGCCAATCTAACGCTAGCCAGTGTTCACTGTGCTGTAAACTCGCTTCACCATAGAGGCCAATCAGCGCCGCCAGATCACAACGATTACCCTGTGCATCCCACAGTGGCAAACAGATGTGCCCACGCCCAAGTTCCGCACTCAACGCCGCGCTCAGTACACTCAAAAGCTCACTTTCTGCAGCGTTGTGCCCAGCCAGCACCGCTTGCTTGCCAATAAAGCGGGCAAACTGCACATCCAAAGGACGCAGCGTGCCTTGTGCCAGCAGACGTTTCGCTACTTCGCTATCCCAAAACATCATAAATCAAGCTCCATCTGCCCAGCTTTACTCGCTCTTTGTACCAGCTCGCGCCCTGCAATCAATCTATCCAACTCATCTAACAAGGCCAAGCTTGGCTTGGTGTGGAACACGCCTTGATCGGTGCGGCCATCCATCCCGCGTAAAAAGAGATAAAACACGCCGCCGAAATGTTGTTCATAGTCGTAATGGGCTAAACGGCTACGCAAAAAGCGATGCAGCGCTAACGCGTAAATTTGGTATTGCAGATCGTAGCGGTGATCGGCCATCGCACTGCCCAAACGCTGTGGGTGATACGCCGCAGGATCGTCACCCAAATGGTTGGATTTCCAGTCCAGTACGTAATAACGCCCTTGATATTGAAACACCAGATCGATAAAACCTTTGAGCATGCCTTGCACCGAATGAAAACCGAGATCACCTGCATGTGCCGAAAGCGGATCGTGACGCTGGGTGATGCGATTCAGGGTTGGCGCATCCAACACTTCGATCGGCAATAAAAACTCCAACTCGGTCAGACGCTGGGCGGCCATAATTTGTTGTAAGCGCAGCGCTTTACCATCCAGTGGCGTGCTCAATACGGTGTCAACCAACTCTTGCAACACCGGCAGCCACTCGCTTTCAATCTGCTCACTTTCCATCAAATCAAGGATGATTTTAGTATTGGGTTCACTGTGTGCAGATTGCTGGAAATCCACCTCTTCAAACAGCGAATGTAAGAAAGTACCGGGACGTGCACCACGCGGGAAATTGAAAATCGAGCGCTCGACAGATTCAAGCGCCGCTCCATCACGCTCTTGCGCACTATCAAGATCAAAACCGCCTACCTCAAGCAGGGGAATATCTTGCAAAGGATCGTGACGAGCATGACTCGATTGCATCACCAAGCCTGAGTAACTGGTGACTCGCCAACGGCGATCAATCGCTTGGCTTAACTCGCGGGCGCTCAGCTCTCGCTCGTCCAATTGTAGTGGCTGATACGCTTGCTCAAAACGCTCCGGTGGTGGGCATTGCGCGACATCCGGCAAGTTTTCACACTGTTTAAGCAGTGCTTGCCGCAAATCCTCGATGCCACCCTCTTGACCATCTTGCAGCAGAAACCCCATCGCACTGCGATGCGCCGAGGTCGGCTCTTGGCTCGAATTGCCGTTGCGCAGCGGTGCAATGCCAATAAAACAGCCATACACTGCGCGAGTGAGCGCCACATACAGCAAGCGTAAATCTTCTGCCAAGCGTTCTTGATCGGCTTTAGCTAACGCCTCTTCATTGTCGGTTAAATCGACCCAAGTAGTGGCCGATTCAGCATCGTAATATTTGCCTTCGCTGCTCTCGCGATAACTCATCACAAACGGCAAAAATACCAGCGGGTACTCAAGCCCTTTGGATTTGTGGATGGTGACAATCTGCACCAAACGTCGCTCAGATTCGAGACGCTGGATCTGCTCATCACTGCCACCCAATCCTTGCGCAGCATCCGCCATTGCCTGAGTCAGAAAACGCAGTAAGCCCTGATCGCTATCGATCTCACGCGTCGCTTGCTGCAAGAGTTCGCTGATGTGCAGATAATCGGTGAGCCAGCGCTCACCTTCACTTTCCGTCAGCCAACGTTCGGCAATGTGGCGCTGAGTTAGTACTGCACGCAGCATCGGCAATACGCCACGCTCGCTCCACAAGCGGCGATATTGACGAAATTCGGCAATTAACTGTTCCCATTCGTTTTCATCGTTATTCAGCGCATCCAGCTCGCTGGCGGTTAACGCGAACAGATTCGAGGCGACAGCCGCACGGAGCAAGCGCTCATCTTCTGGCTGCCACACGGCGAGCAGCAAGCGTTCAATATCTTGTGCCACATCGCTGGCAAACACGCTGTCACGGTTGGAAAGATACACACTGGCGATACCTTGCTGACTGAGTGCATCGCGCACCATGCGCGCTTCATTACCGGTACGCACCAGCACCGCCAGATCGCCCGCTTCAATCGCCTCGCCGCGATGAAAGGTTGCCGCGCCAGAGGCCGAAGCAGTCAAAATGTGCTGAATTTGCGCCGCACACGCCTCGGCCATTTGCGCGTAGTAATCGGTTTTGCTTTGTGGTTTATCGAGATCTTCCGGCCACCAATAGGTCAAAGCTGGTTGTACTTGCCCCTCCAGTGACCAATGGCGTTTATCAGCACCAGGGCTTGCCGCCACGGGCTGAAAGGGAATGTCATCACTGTAAATAAACGGATGAGTCGCAGAGCTGAACACTTGGTTCACGGCCGCCACCATAGCTGCGCTGGAGCGCCAGTTCGTGCCCAAGGTGTAGTGAGCGCTCACCTGATTGCGCGCTTTGATGTAAGTGAAAATATCTGCGCCACGGAAAGCGTAAATCGCCTGTTTCGGGTCGCCGATCATCAACAAACCACACTGCGGATAGTCCAGATACAGCCGACTAAAAATGCTGTACTGCAGCGGATCGGTATCTTGGAATTCATCGATCATCGCCACCGGATAAAGCGCGCGGATCCGCTCGCCTAATAGCCCTTGATCATCATTATCCAGCGCAGCGCTGAGTTGAGTCAGCAAGTCATCAAACGAGAGCCAGTGATGAGTGGATTTGGCTTTCGCCAACCAGTGGCGACAGTGATGAATCGCATGCACCAAAAGCGGTGTTTTGAGTGACACAGGCTCAGCAAGAAACGCTTCTATCCGTTCAAACAGCGCTAATTGTGGCGGATTACCTTTCTTCGATTTGGCAAGCAACCCGCTTTGGGTGAACTCTTCAAGCTCTGACGGCACGTGCAGATCGTGCGTTTCACTTTGCGCCCAAGCATCCAGAATCGGCAAACGGCGCAGCAGCGCATTTTGGCTATTTTTGTGCAGGTCAGAGCTAGTTATGGCAGGCTCAATCTCCTCTCGCTCCGCTAACCAGTGCTGCTTAATCTCGGAAATGCGCGCTATCTGCGCTTGTTGCAGCGCGGCCAAATCTCCTTCCATTAAAGGCGTGGTCAGTTTAACTGGCGGCCCAGAAAGATAACCAGCAATCTCAGCCAACAGTGCAGCAGGTGCCGGCCATAAGCGGCGCACTTCGTTCGCGAGTGAAATTGGCAAAGGATAGAACTGTCTACGCCAATAATCGGCCACCACTTGAGCTTTGAGGCGACTTTCATCAGTGACGAACTCATTTTCAAAGCGACTGCCCGATTCAAACGCATTTTGCGTCAGCATGCGTTGGCAAAAACCGTGGATGGTGAAAATGGCCGCTTCATCCATCTGCCGCTCGGCACTCAGCAACAAAGAGACGGCTAAGTTGTGATCGGTAAATTCAGCCAGCAGGGAGCGAAGCAGTGGGTCCTCACTCGCGCCGCGAGCAAAGGCGAGGCGCGCATCGTGCAAGCGGCGACGAATACGGTCACGCAGTTCTGCAGTGGCGGCTTCGGTAAAGGTCACCACCAGAATTTGATCAACGCTTAGCGGATGCGCATGACGAGTTTCCGCGCAGCCATGCCCAAGCACCAGACGCAGATAAAGCCCAGCAATGGTGTAGGTTTTTCCGGTACCTGCCGAGGCTTCAATCAGCCGCGCTCCATGCAAAGGAAAGCGCAACGTATCGAGCGTGACAGCCAGCTTATTTGAATCGGCACTCATCAGCCTTAATCCTTCTATCTAACGATGCAGAGATGTGACCCAAAACGAATATTTCTCTGCATTAAACTAAAAACCGTGATTGAGTATGGGCTTATGGGATCCACTTCACGGCACAAGCCAAGGCGGCGCTTTACACTGCGCGCACGTTAACAAATTCATTTGTTACACAAGAATTTAGGTCCCTCTGACCTGTGGCCGTACAGCGAACGCCCTACACCAATAATGATTTTCTGGCGGCCACCCACTTCTCTCATTTCCAATCCATTCATGGCGAATCTACTCATTGCTATTCCATTTATGGTTAGGCCTGTTCGGCATCTTGCACTTGTAAACGCGGTGTTTGCAGCACGGTGATGGCCAATTGGCGCAGCGTTTTTGCCAGTTCATCACTCCATTGCGGCCAAATACGCGCGATGTAGCGATTACCGCCTTCACCCTTGATGTAAAAGCTATCGTTGAAGGTGTCAGCCATTTTTTTGTAGGACTTCTCTTCATCTTCCTGCCATTTGCCACGGGAAAATCCCGCCTCAACGCAAGCCAACGCCGTTTTCGGGAAATAAGCCAAAGGTTGGTTCATGCCTTGGCAAAACAGCGCCACCAGTTCACTCAGTAGCGCCTTGGCTTGCTGCGAGTCATTAAGTGGCGGCAGCATTTGGTGCTGCACTCCTTCTTTGCGATCATAACCAATCAAATGAGTCGTGACGGCTTTGCCGCTCGCCGCCAAGCAGAGATGATCAATCCATGCGGCTAATAAATCTTCCGAGCGAATCGCGCCACTGCGCGCACGCACCAAACCAGATTGATAACGCTTCACTAGCCAGCCACGTAATAAGACTTCTCGGCCATCGGCAAAGGGCTGCAAGCGCAGATCAATCTCTTCATCTTCCAGTGGTTGGTGACACAAAAAGCCAATTTTTTCTGCCAGTGCCAAAGCTTGCTGCGCACTTTGCGCCAATTCGAGATCGCCAAATGCCGCCACTGGCAACTTGCCTTGTGCCCGTTGCTGTTTGGCAAACTGCGCCACCACTTGGTCGCGCTCTGCGCCATCACAGCAAGTCAGTAGATTTTCCACCAACTCATCACGCAGCTGATACGCGCTCAATCCATCCAAAGCAAACGGCTCATCGTCTTCCAGCACAGCCAGCGGCGGCTCAAAGCTCACTTTCAAGCGGCGTTTGAAGAAATACTCAACTGGCAGACGCCAAAAACGCTGTAGCTCAACCAGATCCAGCTCCATCGGCCAACTCACTTCGAGCAGATAATCACTCAGTGGAGTGAGAAAATCGGCGCTACTCTGCCCTTGGCGGCGCGCGGCAGGCAGCCATTCACGGGCAAAACTGCCAGCGATAAACGCCTGTGGACTGAACGGCACCATAGGATACTGGGTGGTTAAGTGCTCAACCAAGCGGCGTCCGGAGTCATCACTTTCTAGATTTTCATCGCCAGCCAAGCAGTAGTTCTGCTCGCAATATTCCAGAAGTTCACTGACCAACACCGAAGGCACGCGCTCGCTGTTATCTTGAATCGAGCGTCCTACATAGCTGATGTAAAGCTGTTCTTTGGCTGACAACAAGGCTTCGAGGAACAGGTAGCGCGACTCTTCACGCCGCGAACGGTCGCCGACTCGGCGCTGCACATTGCGCAGGTCAAACCCTTCCACCATTTCATTGGGTGGATAAACCCCATCATTCATGCCGAGCAGACACACTCGGCGAAACGGGATCGAACGCATCGGCATCAGAGTACAGAAGTTGACTTGTCCCGCTAAAAAGCGCTGGCTAATCCGCGTACCGGAGAGTTTATTGGTCAGCACTTGGCGAATAATGGCCGGTGAAATCGCTTGTTGGTAGCCCGCATCGGCCAACTGCTGTTTTAGGTTCACCAAACTATCGCGGATGGTTTTCAGCGCCAGCTCACCTTGCAGATCGACACTAAAACAGCGCTCCAACAGCTCGTTGAGCCAATAACGCCACTGCTCCATGCTTTGGGTTTGCGCCAGTTGGCTACGCAGCTCGCTGAGCGTTTGTACAAAGTGCGCGAGCTTACCCGCCAACTCGGCGCTCATGCCTTGCACTTGGTTATAGGGGGCAAGCCACTGGCCGCCAAGTTCATACAACCCCGCTTCAGCCGGCATGGCGTAACCCAGTAACATACGTTCAATGCCAAACTGCCACGTATTTTGTTCACTGGCGGGCAATTCAAACTCTGCGCCAGTGTCACTATTCAGCCCCCAACGAATGCCCGCTTCTTCGACCCAACGTTTGGCAGTGGCAAACTCTTCTTCGTCAATCGCAAACCGCGCCATAATCGCGGGGGTTTCAAGTAGCTCAAGCAGTTCAGACGCCAGACAGCGCGATTGCGGCAGCGCGAGCAGTTGCAAGAAGGCGGTTAAGATCGGGCTTTCTTGATCGGCGCTGCGATCGGAAATTGAAAACGGAATAAAACGCTCGCCGGGCGCGTTGCCAAACACCGCCTGAATGTAAGGCGCGTAGGCGTTAATGTCCGGCACCATCACAATTACATCGCGCGGTTTCAGGCTTGGGTCACGCTCAAACTCGGCCAGCAGTCGGTCGTGCAGCACTTCCACTTCACGAATTGGGCTGTGACATAGGGCAATCTGCAGGGAATCATCCTGCGCGGCAATGCTCGGTTTATGACCGCTGCTGGCGAACTTGGCATCGTCTTGATGCTCTTGCAGATGCAAAATATCCGCTTGGATGTGATGCAGCAGCGAGTCGCGTTGAATGTCAATAAACAGCTCTAATTCGGACTGATCGTTTTGTGCCAGAAGATAGAGATTATCGCGCCCCATTTTGCCCATCGAGGCCAGTAAGCTATTGCCCACCGCGTGACTCAGGTGCAGCGACTCTTGCAGATAGCTTTCCACATCGCCTTTGAGCGGCGAGACTTCACTGCCGATGGTGACTTGCTCACCGTTAATGTGCAGGAGTTTGCGTTTTTGCGCTGCCACTCGCGCCAGATATTTGCGGTCACGAATGTCGCCCCAATAGTGCTGACAAGGGTTGGTCAGCATCAGATGCACGTCGATATGCTCACCCATCGCGCGCAGCGCATCAATATAACGGGGCGGCAGCGCAGAAATACCGAAGATGAACAATCGCTTAGGCCATGTACTGCGATCAAAGTTGCCACTGGCCAACTGTTCAATAAAACGCTGATAGAGGTTAGCACGGTGATAAATCGAGTGCCCTTGCTTATGCGTGTAAGCGTAGAGTTCACGCCATAAAATCGGCTGCCACGGGTGTTGGTCAGCGATTTCCACCACGTCTTCCCCTGCTTCCCAACTTAAAATCCAGTCGGGGCGATACACTAAGTAACCATCGAAAATATCGGCAATTTTTTCCGCTAATTGGAAGCGCTTAGAATCATCTTCATCGTCTTGTAAATAGCGTTGCAGCGGTTGGAATTCGGCTCGGTCAAGCAGCTTGGGTAGTAGCTCCATCAAACGCCAACTCATGGCTTCTTTATTGAATGCGCTGCGCTGCGGAACGTCTGGCAGTACCTGAGTAAACATCTGCCAGATAAAGGTTGCCGGTAGAGGAAACTCAAGATTCGCGGCAACCCCTAATTCACTGGCCAGTGCCATTTTAAGCCACTGCGACATGCCGGGGCTTTGCACCAAAATGCTCTCAGGAATAAAGGGATCGTCCAGCGGTTCATTTTTGATTAAATGAACCAACAGGATCTTCAGCGTTTCAACTTGGTTGGAGTGGTAGACAGTAAACACAATGCACTCTGCGTTTCAAAGCTTGGGAATGGCAAGAATAGCATAAGAGCTTGATACACCGAAAAACTTACCAGCAGAATCAAAACTAACATTTTGAACAAGGCCAACTATAGTTATTCATGTGTCATTGACATTCTCGCTAAACAAAGGAGTTATGACTTAACTTATGGTTGATAAGCCTATTTATGTCATCGCCGCTGAGGTCGCCGCTGAGTTGCACCGTAGCGTGCTCATCGCGAATAAATTATCACTGGTTGCCAGTAATGCACGCGCTTTGGCGTTGCGTGCCGGGGCAAGCGCGGCAGGGTTTCGTCCTATTACCGATGCGATTGATGACCTTGTGAACTCTACACTCAGCACCTCTAAGATCATCAATCTGCAAGCCCAACAATTATGTCAACTCGCGATAGCCAGTGCTCGATCACTTAACTTATTAGAGCGTGTAGAAACGGTTTATCACGCCAATCAGCCAGCCTATTGCCAGAGCCGGCTAGATAGCATTAAGCACAATAATCAGCGAGTTTATCAAGAACTCAATCATCGTTTCGAGTGTGAATACAAAACCTTATACCAACTGTTGCAAGATCTGTATGAAGATTTACGTATCGCCAAAATCATCTCGGTCATGCTCAGCGTCGAAGCCTCACAAACCGATGATAAATTTCAACTTCAACTCAATTTGATTGCTGAGGATGTCTCTGAACTTGCACAGACAATTCAAGGACACGTCATGCTTTCTCTTAATATTTTTTCGAATAGGTGATTCATGCAAAGCAAAGTTTTGTTTGAAAATCAGCAGCACCGTTGGCTCGTATTCGCTCGTGACCCACAAAAGCCTGATGGCATTATTGATACCAACCAATACATGATCATGAACAAAGGACAAGCCATGTTGCTTGACCCAGGTGGCATTGAGCTGTTTTCAGCTATGCTGGGTTGCGTGGTCAAAGAAGTGCCTTTAGAACAAGTCACTCATCTTTTCGCTTCACATCAAGATCCGGACATTATTTCCTCACTTGGCTTATGGGATAAAACGCTCCCCTCTGCGGTACTGCATTCCCCTTGGTTATGGGAAGGTTTTATTCGCCATTTTGGAATGGAGTCCATCACCTATGCACCAATTGCTGACAAAGGGGGGAAAATATCCTTAGCTGGATTAGAGATCCAATTTATTCCTGCGCATTATCTGCATTCTTCTGGCAACTTTTCGGTCTACGATCCCAAAGCAAAAATTTTGATGTCTGGCGATGTGGGCGCGGCACTAGACGAACCAAACTCGCCATTTTTTGTCGAGGATTTTGATAGCCATATACCGAAGATGGAGTATTTTCATCGCCGTTGGATGCCCTCCAACAAGGCGAAGTTGGCATGGATTCATCAAATTCGACAGTTAGATATTGAAATGATGTGCCCGCAACACGGGGCCATTTTCACAGGGGATAATATCAAGCGCTTTTTAGATTGGTTTGAGCAATTAGAAGTGGGCATTGCGATCAGCTAGAGCAAGAGTAGACCTGCTCTAGCTAAAACAAAGATTACTTTACACTCTCTGCTGAGCGAAAGGCGGCAGGGCGGTAAGCGATCATGTAACGCAGTGCGACATAGCTGACCACAATCGTTGCCACAATCAACTCTAAACTCGCTAACCAATGTACTTGGGCTACATAGCGCTCTGCTACGCCGATGGTTTCCATCCAGTGCGCCATTTTAAACAGCGCGGTCGCACCAATCACCATCGGGAAGGTGAATGCCGCGTAGCCGGGGCTAAAGGGCAGACGCAGTAAGCGCGTAAACGCCAAGTAAATGATGGCGGTCATCAGTACCGCAATCCCAAACAGCAGCGCCACAATCACAGGTGATGGCTCTGCCACGACGGTCAGATAACCCGCCAGAGAGAGGCTGGCAGGCGCGGCCATGATCGCCAATGTTGGCTTCGCCGCATCTGGGATCTCTTGAGTGAAGATAAAACGATAGATCATCATTGGCAGCATCACGGCGTAAGCCAACATACCAAACACCAAACAGGCATAAGCAATCGGCGCTAATGCGGAATTGCCTGAAAAAGAGACGTCAGCAACAATGATTCCCACTGGCGGCACAAACCAACTTGGCACCATATGGTGCAGCTCAAACGCTTGCGCGCGGTGATACAAAAAACTCACCAAAAACAGGATGTGTAAGCCCACGGCAAACAGCCACAAGGCATCACCGGCCACTGGGTAAAAATGACCAAGCGAAGCCGACACCACCATGGTCGCCATCGCAAACGTCGGCACCACACTGCCCACCACAGGGTGAGCCAAATCTTGACGCAACAAGTGACCGTGCCACAAGAATTTAAACGCCAATACAATCAACAAAATGCTGGCAATCGCTGCGCCAGTCCACTGCGCGATACCCTGAGCAGGTACCATGTTTTCCCAACTCCATCCCAAGCTCGCAATCCCAAGCGCGAGGCCGGCCATTGGGGTCGGCGCTCCCATCACTTTCGCTTTTGCTGCTCGAATCATACTGTCTCTCTATTGATGGTGATCGGTTAATACGCGCATCTTACGCTTGCACTTTGTTTTCAACTATCTAATTATTCCTAACACATGTTCAATAAAACTAAACGATCACCATGGCTAGCCATATTTCGCTCAAACAATTGCGTGTTTTCACTACCATAACCCAACACAAAAGTTTGACTGCCGCCGCAGAAGTGCTGTGCCTCTCCAAAGCCGCGGTCAGTGTCGCGCTGTCTGAGCTAGAGAAGCAGCTTGGCCATGCGCTGTTTGATCGCGTCAATAACCGCTTGGTGCTGAACCAAGAAGGGCAAAAACTGTTGCCACTGGCCGATGAGCTGCTGCAACGCACTACCGATATTGATCGTCTATTTAATGAACAACAGGTTCTTACCGGTAAACTACGAATTGGTGCTAGCGATACCGTGGGCAACCAAGTCGCCCCCTATTTGATTAGTGCCTTTCGCCAGCTGCATCCGCATCCGTCACAAAGCCTGTTTATTTCCAACTCAGCGCAAGTGTGCCAAAAGCTGGTCGATTACGAGCTCGATATCGGCCTGATTGAAGGCAAAACGCTGCATCCCGAGCTCATCTCTACTCAGTTTAGCCAAGATGAAATGTGCATTATCTGCGCACCTGACCATCCACTGACTCAGCGTGAGCGTTTGGTAATGAGTGATTTTGAACACAGCGATTGGGTGCTTCGTGAAGCGGGATCAGGCTCACGCGAGTTTTTCTTACGTGTGATTGCACCGCGTATTGAACACTGGATTGAAGCGTTTGAACTGAATACCACCGAAGCGCTGATCAATAGTGTCTCTTCCGGTTTAGGGCTAGGCTGCTTATCCCGATTAGCGGCCAAAACCCCGCTGCTGGATGGGCGCGTGGTGATGCTTAATGTTCCACTGGACATGAAACGTCGTTACTGGATGCTGGTACACAAAGAGAAATATCAAAACCCACTGCTACGGCAATTCATTGAATTTTGTCCCCAATGGGCGAGCCAAAGCGCCCTACTGCAACTCGATTAATCAGTGAATCAAGGGATATGACTCAGCGCCCATTTTGGTGGTCGCGACTGGACTTTAGAGAATAAAAACTGTATAAACAGCCAGTTATTTTTAGCGACAAACTAGAGGATTAACCATGGCTGTTATCGTGAAGTACGTGGTGGAGCGCAACGGAGAAGAGAAAATGACTTTTACCTCGAAAGCCGAAGCTGACGCTTATGACAAAATGCTGGATATGGCAGACGAGCTGTTCGAACTGCTGGGTAAAAGTGCTCTGATCGAAGATGAAGCCAAGCAAGAAGAGCTGGCGATGTTCTTGGCTCAAAACAAAGAAGACGTACTGTGCGCACTGGGAGCCAAGCGTAAACCTGCTCCAGCAACGGGCAAGAAGCCGAAAGCGGTTGCAGACAGTGATGACGATGAGTCTGTCGACGACGCTGCCTAATCAAGAAAACCGCTGAGTGAAACCAGCGGTTTTTTATTTGCTGAGGTTGGCTCACAGACGAAGCACTGCGAAAAATGAACGGGATTCTTTTTATACCCAAACTACTTGGAGTTGCAGGTAGGCGGCAAGAGAGTTCATCCCCATGAGCATAGATAAACTATGTGATTGGGGTGAACGAACGTAGCCAACACCGCAGCAGCTTCAAGTAGGAAGGGGATAACGCAATATCTCTTTAAAAAGACAAAATGCATTCTTCTACAGACGGATTGCCTCTGCGGTCTTTTATCCTGCTCATCCACTCTTTATGATGATGGACAACCTATCGGTTGAGTTGTGGATGCTCAACTCAATACCTTGCTTTGTCCATGTATGACAAACGGGAAAGCAGCTCAACCCACATTTGATGATGGAGAATAAACATGGCGTACTTTGCTTTAGGTCTAGCAACCGCGACCAAAAACCGTGATGGAAAAATTATTGAAGCCTTCTTCCCAACCCCAATTCTGGCACCAAGCGAAGCTTTGGTTGCGGCATTGGCACCGATCGCAGGTTACCAAGAAGGCAATCAAGCGCTAGAAATCAGCGCTGCACAAAGCGCGCAATTAGCCGAGGTTTTCGCTGCTCATCAACAAGCCACAAGTGCTGCATTTGCAGATAAAGCAGCGAATGCCAAACAGCCTCTCGTTCTGGTGATTCTGGCCAGCGATGACAAGCCACAAAGCGTGGCTGAAGGCTACCTCAAGCTACAACTGATCTCTCACCGTCTGGTTAAACCACACGGTACGGTACTGGATGGCATTTTCGGTCTGCTGCACAACATCGCATGGACTAACGAAGGCCCAATTGATCTGCCAGAACTGGCGGATCGCCAAATCGAAGCGCGTTTGGCTGGCCGTGTGCTGACTGTCGATTGCGTCGACAAATTCCCGAAAATGGTCGATTACGTGGTACCCGCTGGCATTCGTATCGCAGATACTTCTCGCGTACGTCTTGGCGCTCATGTAGGCGAAGGCACCACGGTAATGCACGAGGGCTTCATCAACTTCAATGCGGGAACCACTGGCGTGAGCATGGTTGAAGGCCGTATTTCTGCTGGTGTTGTTGTGGGCAATGGCTCAGACATCGGTGGTGGTGCATCTATCATGGGTACGCTGTCTGGCGGCGGCAAAGTAGTGGTATCGATTGGTGAAAACTCTCTGCTTGGTGCAAACGCTGGCTTGGGCTTCCCACTAGGCGATCGCTGTACTGTGGAATCAGGCTTGTACGTGACTGCAGGCACCAAAGTGCGCACGCTAGATAAAGATGGCAACCAAGTTGATATCGTTAAAGCGCGCGATCTAGCTGGCGTTTCTGATCTGCTGTTCCGCCGTAACTCACTGACGGGACAAATTGAGTGTCTGGCTAACAAATCTGCCGTTGAACTCAATAGCGAACTGCACAAGAACAACTGATCTTGATACGTTCGTGATGCAAGAAAAATGGCTTGGATTTCCAAGCCATTTTTTTATCTCAATTTTTGCATTTCAATACGCTTAACCAGGATGGCCATCCACTCTTGGCTTGAGCAACATCGCGCCAAAGCGCAGCACAAACAGCGCAAACGCAATCACCCACAGCGTGGCGCTCAGGTTAACCCAGATCAACAGTTGCTGCGGTAGCAAACCCACACCTAAACTGCGCACAAGTGCGGCAAGCAACAAAGCGATAAATGCCCATTGCATGCTGGGTCCTTGATAAATCGCTCTTCCCGTGTGCCCCATAGTGACGCGAGCAATCATGCTTAAAATCAAGCCGGAGAGCGCACCAATCGCAAATAAGTGCAGCAGGCTGTGGTTCAGCCAAGCGTTATTCACTAGCCCACGCAGCAGCAAACTCAGCGGGATACACAGATAGGCAGCATGCAGTGACCACACCAAAGGCTCACTCAAAGTACGCCAAGGCTGCCAACGTAAAAACCGAATCAGTTGCGCGACGCCTGCCACCAACATCAACGGCTGCCCCAGTTGTGCCATGGTCAGTGGGAAGAAACTGAGAATAAATAGAGCCAGTAAACTACCGTTAGCGATCACATCCAAAGCCAAAATCGGCTCAGCTTTCGTAAACTGGAAACGTCTTGCGGTGAAAAACGGAATCACTCGCCCGCCCATCACCGAAAGCAGCAACATAAACCACCACAGCATGGCTTGCCACACCGCACTGCTCGGGAATGGCGGCATACCTTTAATAGTCGCGTAGCTGGCAAAGTTAGCGGCAATCGCCAAGAAAAACAGAGGGATAAAAAATAGGTTGCGCCACCCTTTAGCTTTTACCACCCGTAAACCCACTTCATAGGCCACCGCCAGAAGAAATAGCGCTTCAATACTTGAGGTTAACCACAGCGGCACTGGCAACCAAAACAGAATCCGCACCATTAGCCACAAAGCCACAATGAGCGCTAGACGGTGACTTTTCGTGCCAGTAATGCCCGTCCAGTTTTGTACGGCAGTCAGCAGGAATCCAGCCACAATCGCCATTGCAAAACCAAACAACATCTCATGCACATGCCACCATAGCGCGGGGACTTGCAATAGTTGCGCTTGCCCGGCTTGAAACATCCAAACCCAAGCCACAATCGCCACCACGGCATAAACACTGCCAAGTAAGAAGAAAGGACGAAATCCCAACCGCAGCACAGCAGGAATACGCTCTTCGACACGTTTATCGATAATGTTGATCACTTTGGCTCCTTCGCCGACTTCATCACAGACCAAACCAGTAATGAAGCACAAACCAAGCCAAGAAAATTCACCTTTAAAATCAATGCACTATAAACAGAAAAAGTCATAATGACACCGAAAAATCGAGTCATTATGACTTTTAGATGTATATTTCACTCAAACTCTATAGGCGAGGTGTGATCACCACACAAGCGATCTGCTTTTGCTTACCAAAGCCGATGATTTGCGACAGTGCCGCTTTGCCCACCGGAATATAACCCGAACCGCTCACATGCTCTTCCGATTCTGCATGCGGATCATGGAAAAAGAAGAACTTATCACTCAAACCACTGAGCACAATCCAGTGCGGCTCTTTCTTGCCATCAAAACGGTACGTGCTAATGAGCAGCAGCACACAGGCACCTTGCCGTACCCACTCTTCGAGCTGGGCTTGCGATGGCGGCGCATCAATCATACTCACATCTTGCTCGGTAAGTTGCTGGCAAAAATCTTGGTGTACTAACTCAATAATCTGCTTTTTGTTGGGGTCACGCACGCTATCAATAAAAGGCGTTGTTCGAGATTGGTTCCACAACTCAACATGATAACCACGTCTTGCGGCGGCCAGCGCCAACCCCTGACCACTGCAGCCACCATGCCCAGCCGCCATAAAAATCGTGGTGGCTTCACGCCACAACTGCATCTCTTGCGTGCGGCTCGGCTCAAAGGTTTTATCCAAACAAGCAAAACTCATCAATAAACACGCCGCACCACAAGTAAACGGTGTGGTTTGCACATATAAAGGCATCGGCAGCAAGACTTTGGACTCTTGAGGCGTTAATCTTTTTTGCATTCTGCGCCCATCGCACAAATCGTCATAGTAATGGATGAGCAACTTCAAGGTTTTATAGCCCATCTTTTCATATAATTTCAGGGCGGCGGTATTGTCTTCACGCACTTCCAGCCGTAATGTAGTTGAGCCTTGATCAAGAGCAGCACGCTCGCATTGCTCGACTAAACTCTGAGCAATTCTCTGCCCTCTGAAGTCAGGTTTAACGGCAATTGAATACAATCTAGATAGCTGTGTACCTTGATGAAATAGAAGCAATGCATATCCCGCCAACTGGTCGCCGGCATCTGCCACGAATAACGCCGCATGGTCGGAATGTAAAAAACGCTTCATTTGGCGAGGAGAAATTCTATCCCCGTCAAAAAGCTGTTGTTCTAACGCATTGAGCGCATTGAGATCAGCGCTATTGGCACGACGAATTTCCATTCAACATCCTTAGTAATGAGTGGATTGGCGAGATTGCGAATCAAATAATAGACCCAAACTACTTGGAGTTGCAGGTAGGCGGCAAGTGAATTCATCCCCATGAGCATAGATAGACTATGTGATTGGGGTGAATGAACGTAGCCAACACCGCTGCAATTTCAAGTAGGAAGGGTATAGACCTATTGCAATAGGAAGAATATACCGATGGCTAACCTTTTAATCGTGACCGATCAGGTCAGTGACTGGCAACAATATTTCCCATCAGAACAAGTTGTTAGTGTCGACCAGTATCTCGATACTGACTGGAAATTCAATCACCGCAGTGTACAGGTCGTCAACCTGTGTCGCGATTACGGCTACATGAGTAGCGGTTACTATGTTTCATTGATGGCCGAAGCCCGTGGCCACCGCGTGATCCCGCGCGTGATGGCAATCAATGACATCAATCAGCCGTTTTTCCTCTCTTCCGGCCTGATCAAGATGCACAAACTGAACAGTGGCACTGACGTAATCAGCACCAAAATTTACTTTGGCCGCACCCCACAAAAAGGCTTAGAAAAGTTGGCGCGCCGCCTGTTTGAACAGTTCATGGTGCCCGTGATTGAACTTGAAATGCACAAATACCAAGGGCAATGGCAGATCATCAAAATCGCCCCCTTCCCGTTCCAAGATCTGGAAGATCCCGAGCAGGATTTCTTCATTGAGTCGCTGGAAATGTTCTCCACCAAAGTGTGGCGTCGTCCAAAACAAGAGAAGAAGTACCGCTACGACATCGCTATGCTAGTTGATCCAGAAGAGAAGATGCCACCGTCTGATGCTTCTGCGCTCAAACGTTTCCACCGCGCCGCCAACCGTTTGGGTATGAACTTGGAAACCATTTCCCCTGATGATCTGTCTCGTTTGGGTGAGTTTGATGGTCTGTTCATTCGTGCGACCACCAACATCAGTAACTACACCTATCGCTTTGCCAAAACGGCAGAAAAGATGGGCTTAGTGGTGATGGATGACTCCGAATCGATCATGAAATGCACCAACAAGGTGTTTTTGACTGAGCTGTTGGAAACCAACAAGGTACCCGCACCGAAAAGCGTGATCATCCGCAGTTTTGACCCTGAGTGGAAAAACGGACTGATGGAGCAGTTGGATTTCCCTATGGTGCTGAAAATTCCTGATGGTGCATTTTCTCGCGGTGTGGTGAAAGTACGCAATGAACAAGAGCTGGAGAAAGAAGCCGGAATTCTGTTTGAGAAAAGTGCGCTGATTTTAGCGCAAGCCTTTATGCCGACCGACTTTGACTGGCGTATCGGAGTGATGAACCGCCAGGCAATTTTTGCTTGTAAGTACATGATGAGTCGTGGTCACTGGCAGATTTACCAGCACCACAACAGCGGCCGGGTAACAGCGGGAGGCTTTGAGACACTGGATCTTAAACAAGTGCCCAAAAATGTTGTCGATGTAGCGGTGAAAGCCTCAAACCTGATTGGTGGCGGCCTTTACGGCGTGGATCTCAAAGAAATTGATGGCCAAGTGTATGTCATTGAAGTGAACGATAACCCGAGTATCGATCACCATGTGGAAGATGCCTTCTTGGGCGATCTGCTCTACGATCGCATTATGACCGAGTTCTTACGCCGCATTCAAATGCGTGGTTTTTAAACCGTTTATTCCCAAACAACTTGGAGTTGCAGGTAGGCGGCAAGTGAGTGAGTCCCCATGAGCATAGATAGACTATGTGATTGGGGTGAACGAACGTAGCCAACACCGCTGCAACTTCAAGTAGGAAGGGAATATCCTCTTCTAGTCAAAGCTTGGAGAGATTCCTAGCTTTGACTCTTTATCGCTCCATTGTTACTTTCTTGCTATCAACGTTTTGCAAACAAGGATAACCATGGAGTTTCTCATCGATCACTGGCGTTTTGGCGATTCCGCGCCACAACGGCATCCTGCTCAATTGCAACAGCTACAAGCGGGTGATTGGTATCACTGCCAACGCGACGCTAAAGGGCTGCGCGAGTGGTTACTCGACCAAAATGTCCCCTCTTCGGTGATCGACAGTTTGTTGGCCGAAGATACCCGCCCCCTGTTTGAGCAGTATGATGAACAGAACTTTCTGTTGATTTTGCGTGGGGTGAATCTTAACGATAACGCGGATCCTGCGGATATGCTCAGTGTGCGTATTCTCTATTATCACGGCGCGTTGATCTCGACTCGTAAAACACCTTCGAAAGCGATCAGTACCGTGCGTGCAGCGCTTGAAGCCGGCCAAGGCCCATCCAATTTGGCAGAGCTGATTGTGCACGTGGTCGATTCCATCAATAAAAACATTGACCTCTATCTCGACCAAATTGAGGAGCGCATCACCCAGTTTGATGAAGAACTCGAACTCAGTAATGAGTTGATGCAAACCCATAAATCACTGCTCAAATTGAAGCGTTTCATTAAGCCGCAGCAATACGCCTTAGATGATTATCTCAATTCGGAAGTCGCCCTGGCGCAGAGCCAACATTTGCGTTTGCGCCACAGCGTCAACACAGTAACGCGGATTAACGAAACCTTGGACTTCTTCTTGAGTGAGCTGGAAATCATCAAAGGTGAGCTGCGCCAATACCATGCTGAGAAGATGAACCAGAACACGTATTTGTTTTCAGTGATCGCGGCAATTTTCCTGCCGACCAGTTTTTTAACCGGTTTGTTAGGCGTGAACGTTGGCGGTATTCCGGGGACTGAATCTCCCATCGCCTTTGGGCTATTTTGCGCAGGGCTTGGGCTGATTTTTGGCTTAGAATTTTGGATTTTGCGCCGCCTGCGTTTTTTTGATAATCAATCGTAAATCGTTACAGGAACTCATCATGTACATCTTTGGCTATGGAAGCCTGATTAATTCTGCCTCACGCCGTTTAACCGGCCAGACTGGGCGTGCCATTCCCGCCAGCGCAACCGGATTGGTGCGCTATTTTGGCAAAATCGATGACAGTTACATTCTTTCACCCTTAGTGGTTCATCAAGGTGACGGGCAAATTAACGGTGTGCTGTTGGAAATTGATGAGGTTGCATTAGCGGAATTTGATCGCCGTGAGCGCGGTTATCAGCGTATCGCGTTAGCCGCGGATCGTATTCACACACAAGAGCATTTTGATCCTGAAAAACCGATTTGGATTTACGTCACCGAGCAGCATCAACCGCCCTGTTCACAAAGCCCGATCGTGCAAACCTATGTCGATACCGTACTCAGTGGCTGCCTTGAGTTTTCCGAAGCGTTTGCACAGCAATTTGTCGAGCAAACCTTGGGCTGGCAGCATCCATTAGACAATGACCGTCACGCCCCCAAATACGGCAACTTGGCAGGGGTGAAGCCTGAGCTGCATGGCTTGATTGATCAACTGATTGCCGCAGTACGCTAAACGATTCTCACCCCATTGGCGATAACCCGTTGTGGGGTGAGCAATACACTCTCTTCCCCATCTTGCGTTTCCGCGCACAGCAGCATGCAGTGGGATTCTACACCAGCTACCAAGCTCGGTTTGAGATTGCACAGCACCACCACTTGTTGATTAAGTAATTGTTCTGCCGAGTAATAAGGTGCTAACGCGGTGACGGCTTGCAACATCTGCTCTCCCAACGCAATC
The DNA here is from genome assembly GCF_019048845.1 of Vibrio mimicus. Classification (NCBI taxonomy): domain Bacteria; kingdom Pseudomonadati; phylum Pseudomonadota; class Gammaproteobacteria; order Vibrionales; family Vibrionaceae; genus Vibrio; species Vibrio mimicus. The sequence continues at coordinate 618,663 of NZ_CP077426.1, read as the reverse complement.
TGCACAATATAGTTGCGGGTCGAACGAGGATGAATCTTCACCTCAACAATGGTGCCAATACGTAAATCCAGCCGCGCAAAATCATCGTACCCTACCGTCAAAAACGCCGAGTCCATAACTCTTATCCTTCTTAATCATTAAAAACGTTTACACTTTACGCCAATCCCTGTTGAACAAGCGTCATGGCTCACAATTCACTCTTATGTACTCAGTTACAATTGCGCTGTTTTCACAGAGAGCGCTACTATTGCGCCTGTGATAGAGAAGGAATCTTATGGCAACCATAAAAGACGTAGCACGTGAATCCGGAGTATCTGTGGCAACGGTTTCACGCGTCATCAACAAATCCCCGAAAGCCAGCCAAGCCTCGATTGATGCGGTAACCAGTGCGATGCACAAACTCGGCTATCGTCCAAACGCCGCCGCTCGCGCTTTAGTCAATCAAAGCACCAATACCATAGGTGTCTTGGTCAGCGATGTTTCTGATCCCTTCTTTGGAACTTTAGTCAAAGCTGTCGATACTGTCGCCCACCGCGAAGGAAAACATTTGCTGATCGGCAACGGCTATCATCGAGCGGAAGAAGAGCGCCGCGCGCTGGAACTGCTCATCAACAGCCGCTGTGATGCGCTGGTCATCCACTCCAAAGCGCTTCCCGATGAGGATCTGATTGAGTACGCCAACGAGGTAAAAACGCTGGTGTTGATCAATCGCCATATTCCACAGATCGCCGATCGCTGTATTTCACTCGACAACCAGAAAGGTGCTTATTTAGCAACCGATTTTCTGATCCGTCAAGGACATAGAAACATAGCTTGCATCAGTTCCTCTCATCAAATTGAGGATGCCGATCAGCGTATTGCGGGCTATCAACAAGCCTTGAACGAACATGGCATCACCCTAAGCAGCAGCTACATTGAAACCGCTAGCCCTGACAATGAAGGGGGTGAACAAGCGATGACCAACCTGCTGGTGAAATCACTGCCTTTTACCGCGGTGGTCGCCTACAACGACAATATGGCCGCTGGAGCCCTGTTGGTACTTGAGGAAAATGGGCATTCGGTTCCTGAACATGTCTCAGTGATTGGTTTTGACGATGCCCTTATTTCGCGCTACTTGCGCCCACGCCTGACGACCGTGCGTTACCCAATCCAACTGATGGCGGAAAAAGCCACTCAATTGGCTCTTGCTTTGGCAACCGATGCGCCGCGTGAAAATGATCCGATGATCTTTTCGCCCACCATCGTTCGCCGCGACAGCGTGGCACAAAAAAGAGAGCCTTAAGGCTCTCTGGCTTATTGTGGGGATGAAGCTTTCACACGTAAGGTGAGCTGATACTGATAGTGCGGCTGAGTGAGCAAAAACTCAGGGTGCACACTTTGACTCCACGAATCATCGCCGCCCACGCCCATATGCTGCGCATCCAGATTGAGATACAACTTATCCCCCGCAACCAACTCGTTGCTGTGTTTGGCTTTATCCAACATCGTTTGTGAGTAGCGACTGAGCGAGAAGTGAAAATGCCCTTCCACCACCAAAGTGCCCACTTGTAGCTGGCGAGTATCACAACGCAAACCATTTTCGCTCGGGAAAATGTACGGTGTATGCAGCTCATCCACCGTGGCGGTGTATCGCCCCACATGCGCCGATTGCAAACGATCTGGATAATTCTCATGCGGCCCGCGACCAAACCAAGACACTGGGGTTTCTGTCACTGGCAATGCGAGCGTTAACCCCACTCTTGGCAGCGGCGGTAAATCGGCACACACCTTCACCTCAACATTCAGTTCTACCCGCGCATCACCGAAGATTTGGTAACGCCAACGGGTACGGATCGCTAACGCTTGCTGATGGTAATGGGCGACATCGACCACTACTTCGACGCATTCGGCCAAGGTGGTGACTCGCAGATCGTCACATTCCACACGCAGCTTATCTAAGCCCGCCGCATGCCAACGTGCGATCCAGCTATTCGGGTCAAGGTGCTGCGCTTCGCTAGTACCAATATCGTTATCCAGCACCGCGCGGTAAAAGTTATCGCGCAGCGGTTCACTCAATACGGGCTGACCGTTTTGCCACCACTGCTCCAATAGCCCAGTTGGGCGGTTAAACTGCCATTGCTGATTGGCCGCCTCGATGCGCACCTTATCTCCATCTTGCTGCCATTGAGGCAGCGGAGCGTGTGTGATTTTAGGTAACATGCTTCTTCGTGGCTGCAAACACCACTGCTCACTAGCGATGCAGTGCCCCGCGTTAGACCATGGCTGATCTTCACGGCACAGTAAGGCGACATTGAGGTGGTATTCATGCTCTGGCAACATTGGTAGCGATGCTAAATCCAGCGTGATTGTGCCGCGCGGCGCAATATCAAGCGGCAGACGTTCTTGCTTAATCTCTTGCCCATCGCACAGCACACTAACTACCAGCTCCAGCGGCAACGTCGCAAACAAGCGCTCATTGTGAATGGTGAGCTTGGGATAGTTCAGCGAAAACTGGTACGGCTGCTGGACTTTTTTGACTTCATGTAAAGCCGGATGCGGCGTGCGATCTGGAAACAGCAAACCGTTTATGCAAAATTGGCGATCGTTAATCGCATCCCCAAAATCACCGCCATAGCCCCAATAGTGGCGCCCCTCGCTATCCCATTTGGAAATGCCCTGATCGACCCAATCCCAAATAAAGCCACCTTGCAGACGAGGAAACTCACGAAACGCCTGCCAGTATTTATAAAACGCGCCCAAGCTGTTGCCCATCGCATGAGCATATTCACACAAGATCAGCGGGCGGGTTTCCTGCGGCAAACTGATCCAATTTTTCAGCGCATATTTGGGAACCGCAGGATGTGGCTGGTGCTGTTCGACCCGCGCGTACATCGGGCAAACAATATCGGTCGCCGCCGTATTAGCGCCGCCCCCTTCGTATTGCACAGGACGTGATGGGTCGCGCTGTTTCGTCCACTGATACATAGCGTGATGATTGACACCAATCCCCGATTCATTGCCGAGCGACCAAATGATCACACAAGGGTGGTTTTTATCGCGCTCCACCATGCCAATCATGCGCTGCAAATAGGCATTCACCCATTGCGGATCATTGGAAAGTCGGCTCATCGGGAACTGGCCGTGGGTTTCGAGATTCGCCTCATCCACCACATATAAACCGTATTCATCACACAGTTCGTACCAACGCGGATGATTGGGGTAATGGGCGGTACGCACCGCATTGAAATTGTTCTGTTTCATCAATTCAATATCGCGACGCATGCTTGCTTCATCCATCACATGCCCGAGTTCTGGATGATGTTCATGGCGGTTCACCCCGCGGATCAACAAGGGCTGACCATTGAGCTTCAGCAGTCCCTGAGTGATTTCTACTTTGCGAAAACCCACTGCCGCACTTTCAAACTCAATCGGCGCGCCATGTTCATCAAGCAAACTGATCACGCAGCGGTAAAGATAAGGCGCTTCATCACTCCACAGGGTCGGAGAGCAAACCGTTAAGCTGTGTTCGGTTTTATCGTGCCACGACCCTTTTTCATCCACCACACGTTGACCGGTATGTAAGGCTTGTGAACGCGCCACGCATTCACCTTGTGCATCGAATAAAGCCACTTGCACTTGATGATGACGAGTCACTTGGCTTAAGCGAGTTTCTACTCGCAATTCAGCGTGTTGATAAAGCGCATCCAACTCTGTTCGAATAAAGAAATCTTCAATCGCGAGTATCGGCTTGCGGTAGAGATACACATCGCGAAAAATGCCACTCAACCACCACATATCTTGGTCTTCCAAATAAGAGCCATCAGACCAACGCAGCACCATGGCCACCAACAGGTTTTCACCCTCTTGTAGATAAGGGGTGAGCTCAAACTCAGCAGGCAAACGGCTATCTTGCGAATAACCGACCCAATGACCATTGCACCACAGATGAAATGCCGAATTGACCCCATCAAACACAATGCGAGTGGATTCACTTAACGCCTGTTTTTCCAACGTAAAACGATGGCGATAACAGCCGGTGGGGTTGTCTTGCGGCACGTAAGGCGGCTGATCCGCGAATGGATATTGGATGTTGGTGTAAATCGGCTTATCAAAGCCTTTTAGCTGCCAGTTACTCGGTACAGGAATGTGCGCCCAAGCGCTATCATCGAAATCCGCTTCTATCACCGCAGGCTCAACCGCTTCTGGCTGCTCAAACAGAGCAAATCGCCACTGACCATTTAGAGATTGGCGACTCCCGCCAACAGCCAAACGAGCCTCCTGCTCAGTGCGATAACTGTGCAAAGGAACATGGGGCGTGCGGCAGTGCCATTTAACGATGTGAGGGTTTTGCCAATCTTGGCTGAGAAGAATATCGGAGAAGTTGCGCATAAGATCCTCTTAAATACGCGAAGCAACAAGCCAATAACGCCTTTTCTATACGGCGTATATCCATCAAGCCGTTTGCGTTAAAGAGTCATTCAATAAGATTTCGCAGCGTGAAATAGGAATGATGAAATGCTGCTGATGCGAAAAAGTCTAGCAAACTTTCAAGCGTCGATTCTGTGAACGACCCGCCAAATGTGTAAGCGTTTCCACAACTTCATCTGAGTCTATTTTGACTCAATTTTTCTACTCAAGAATCGATTCATACGGCTGTCATCATAATGGTGTAATTTCTTACATATTGTGAGTTGTTATATGCCTTGACTCCCCCTAACTTATGACCCAACAGAATTCTCGTAATTATCTCGGATCGCTATGCTGACGATTTTCAAAACTTTTTTTGCTTTAGGTTGGATGAGCTTCGGCGGCCCAGCGGCACATATCGGCTATTTTCGCCATACTTTCGTTGAGAAATTAGGCTGGCTTAACGAGCAAGAATACGCACAGTTTGTCGCTCTAAGCCAGTTCCTACCAGGCCCCGGTTCTAGCCAAGTTGGTTTTGCTATTGGTTATCATCGTGGTGGTCTGGCTGGCGGTTGGGCTGCGTTTCTCGGTTTTACTCTCCCTTCAGTCCTTATCATGTTACTGCTAGCAGGGCTAAGTAGCCATCTGTTACAAACCCCGCTGTTTGAGCAAGTCATTCATGGTTTGAAGCTACTCGCCATCATAGTGGTGGCCGATGCCTGTTTAACCATGTATCGCAATTTTTGTCAGCAGCGTCTTACTGCAGCGTTATGCGTTCTGACTGCGGTTGCCATCACGCTGGCACCCGGTTTGCTCACCCAATTTGCGGTGTTACTGCTTGCCGCATTGTTCGGTCAGGCTCGCTTGGCACCACAACAGTCACCTTCAACAACCACGTTCAGCCCCTCTTGGCTTTCTCTGCTGCTCTTTGCGAGTTTATTACTTGGACTGCCACTATTGGCTGCGAGCTCGCCGCTGGTTGAATTGTTTGGTCACTTCTTCCAAGCAGGTAGCTTAGTATTTGGTGGCGGTCATGTGGTTCTTCCCTTGCTGCAAAATGCCTTGGGTGACAGCCTATCTACAGATCAATTCCTGACAGGCTACGCGGCAGCCCAAGCAGTGCCGGGCCCAATGTTTACCTTGGCCACTTACCTTGGCTATGTGCTGACACCAGAGATGCCTGTGGTTGGCGCTTTAATCGCGACTTTCGCTGTATTTCTACCTGGATTTTTATTGCTACTAGGTGTACTAAAAAACTGGTCGGCATTGGCTCTGCACCCGAAAGTTGCAGGAGCCATGCAAGGGGTAAACGCCTGCGTGGTCGGTTTACTGCTCGCAGCGTTATATCAGCCCGTTTGGAGCAGCACGGTACATGCCCCACTCGATTGGGCAGCACTTTTAGTGGGATTTTTCCTGTTTAAAATCTTGCGACTTCCTTTAATTGGTATGGTGGGGAGCGCCTTGTTATTTGGTGTGCTCAGCGGCTTCATGTAACAAGCAACTGGATGTGTTCGAGTAGCAAAACAGACGTAGAAAAGCACCTCCCTAATGCGGCAATCCACAAAACCTTGTCTAAACTTAATGAGTAGCTCGCAAGGAAGGACGGTGATATGCAGATGCAAGCCAAAGTTGGTCGGTTTCGCTATTACCCATCGGTGGGGTCGCTCAATACTTATTTGATCAGTATGCTCGAGAAAATCCGAGTAGAGCTGCCTGATGTGCAAAGAATTTCTTTTGCTCTGTATGACGAGAAAAAAGACTCGATCAAAACCTGTGCCGACAGCTCTCCAGCTAGCCATGACTTTGTACATTATGAAGTGCCACTGAACGAACTCCCCTCTCTGCTGCAGAGCAAACAATCCGCTTCTCTGCGCGTTATTCATGACTTCCCTAATCAATTAAAAAGTCATACACATCATAACCGTTGGTTACTTGAGCAGCAGTATTGCTCCTCACTAGTAAAACCCGTTTTTGATGATCAAACTTTCATTGGTTTCCTGTTTTTCAACTCTTCAGTTAGTCATTATTTTTCTGAACCTGTTATTGAACAACTGAACACTTATTTCACATTGATCCAGCAATCCATCGGTGGTGAATACTCGCTAATCCATCACTTGGTCGATGATATACACCAAATGGAGGAGCAATCTCCAGATCACTGGTTACACATCAAACAACACAATCAACGGATCAGCCGCTATGCTCACATCATCGCCACTGAGATCGCGGATTTGTATGGTCTTGATGATGAATTGATTGAAAACATCAGACAATTTGCTACATGCCATGACCTCGGAAAACTGGCATTACCCACCAGTCTGTTACAAAAAAGTACAGCGTTAGCAAGTAATGAGCGGCAACAACTGCATCAGCACATTGAGTCAGGCATAGGTTTACTTAATGAGTTAATCGAAAAATTCGGTACCCCTCACCACCCTTGCTTAGCGGTTTTAAGAGAAATTGTGGCCTACCATCATGAGTTTTTGGATGGCAGCGGTTACCCTTTTGGCCTCACCAGTGAGCAGATACCTATCCCGGCCCGTATTATAACTGTCGCCAATATTTTTGATGCTTTAACTACCCACCGGCCATACAAGCAAGCCCAATCCATTCCTCATGCCTTATTAGAGCTGGAGAAAATGGTGAGTGAAGGAAAGCTAGATCGTTACTGCGTTAATGCACTGCGTGAAAGTCAGGAAGAGTTAAAAATCATCATTGAACGCTTCCCTGAATTGGATCCAAAAGACAGCGGCGTAACACACTGAGTATTCAATCAATCCGTTTGATCTCGACAACAGATTTACAAGATTTCCCCCTCTTTCGGTAAAAAGGTTCGATGCTCCAAGCCGCTCATGCTAACGTTCACAACAAATTAACATAAAAACAACATATCAGGAGTTTGAGAATGATCCCGACGAATCAATTCAATCACCCTCCTTGCGCTCTCCCTCCTCCCAATGAAATGTTACTCCGTTGGGCTCAAGAGCGCCCAAATGAGGTGTACTTAAAGCAAATCATTAACCGTCAGTTTGTCGAGTTTACTTACGCTGAAGTAGCCGATCACGCGCTACGCCTTGTCTCTGCTCTACGTGCTTTAGGGGCTGTTCCAGGAGATAGAATTGCGCTTATTTCTAAAAATTGTGCTGAATGGTTTATTTGCGATCTGGCCATGATGCTCGGTGATTATATCAGTGTGCCCATTTTCCCAACTGCAGGAAGTGACACCATTGACTACTGCCTTGAACACAGTGAAAGCAAAATCCTGATTGTCGGCAAACTCGATGATAATAAAGCCACTGCACATGTTTTAGCAGAGCGTCCTAATCTCATCAGTATCTCGCTCCCTTATCCTTCGGCGGCCAAATGCCAATATGAGTTTCAAACGCTGATCAAACAGCATCAGCCTAGTGAAGAACGACCAACCCACTTTGATGATAAACTCATGTCCATTGTCTATACCTCTGGCACATCTGGGCAGCCTAAAGGAGCCATGCTCACCTACGGTGCGTTTACTTGGTCAGCACAGCAACTGATTAACCATATTGGTATTCAAGAAGGTGATCGTCTCTTCTCTTATTTACCCCTCGCCCATATTACTGAGCGAGTCTATATTTTTGGTTCATCGATCATCGGTGGCGTACTGACCGCATTCCCAGAATCTCTCGATACCTTTATCGAAGATGTCAAAATGCACCGCCCGACCCTGTTTATTTCGGTACCTCGTTTATGGACGCTATTCCAACAACGCATCCAAGATAAACTGCCACAGAAAAAACTCAATATTTTGCTCAAAATCCCCTTCATCCACTCACTCATCAAACGCAAGTTGGCTGAAGGTTTAGGGCTAGACCAAGCTCGCGTGCTCGGTTGTGGCTCAGCGCCAGTCTCCCCTGCATTACTCGAATGGTATCGCAGTGTTGGACTAAACATAACCGAAGCGTGGGGCATGACGGAATCCTTTGCTTATAGCACCATCAACTACCCTTTCCGCGCTGACAAAATTGGCACGGTGGGTAATGCTGGACCTGGTATTGAACTGAAAATCGCAGCCGATGAAGAGATCATGGTACGCAGCAAAGGCTTATTTGCGGGCTATTATAAAAATGACACCGCAACAGCCGAAAGCTTTGACAATGAAGGATGGCTACACACTGGCGATATAGGCGCTATCGATAGTGAAGGCTATTTAACCATCCAAGGTCGTAAAAAAGACACCTTCAAGACGGCGAAAGGCAAATTTGTAGCTCCCGTACCTATCGAGAAAAAGCTGTTTGAATACAGCCGTGTAGAGATGATGTGTTTGATTGGCTCTGGGCTACCAGCTCCAATCTTATTAGTGATCCCGCACCATTTCCCAGATTTTGATCGTGCACGTTATGAGCGTACTGTTCAAAAAGTCATTACTCGGATGAACATGGAATTGGAATCTCACGAGCAGATCAAAGGGGTCTTGATGATTAAGGAGCCGTGGAGTATTGATAATGGTATTTTGACGCCAACACTCAAAATCAAACGCCATGTATTAGAGAAAAAATACCATGATGTCGGCCAAAATTGGCCTAAAGGGCAATTGGTGGTGTGGGAAGAGTAAGTATTAGCCCCATTCAAAGAAAGCGTTTAGTCATCTAAGGATTTATACCTTACATACCCAAAACAAAAGCCCTGTAAGCATTCACTTACAGGGCTTTTTTAAGCTTTAAGACAAAGAATTACTTCTTCGCGTTACGCTCTTTAACTTCAGCAATAACTTGATCAGCTACGTTGTTTGGACATGCTGAGTAGTGAGAGAACTCCATAGAGAACTGACCACGACCAGAAGTCATTGTACGTAGAGAACCGATGTAACCGAACATCTCAGATAGTGGAACGTCAGCTTTAACGCGTACGCCTGTCAGACCCATTTCTTGGTCTTTGATCATGCCACGACGACGGTTCAAGTCACCGATAACGTCACCAACGTGATCTTCAGGAGTGAACACGTCCACTTTCATGATTGGTTCAAGAAGCTGAGGAGCCGCTTTTGGAATTGACTGACGGAATGCGCCTTTCGCTGCGATTTCAAATGCGATTGCAGATGAGTCAACTGCGTGGAAGCCACCGTCGAACAGTTCAACTTCAACGTCAAGTACAGGGAAGCCAGCAAGAGTACCGGTGTCCATCATAGACTTGAAGCCTTTCTCAACTGCTGGCCAGAATTCCTTAGGAACGTTACCACCAACTACCGTTGACTTGAAGGTGAAACCAGAGTTTTGCTCTCCTGGCTTGATACGGTAATCGATCTTACCGAACTGGCCTGAACCACCAGACTGTTTCTTATGCGTGTAGCTATCTTCAACTGCTTTAGTGATAGTTTCACGGTAAGCAACTTGAGGAGCACCCACTTCAAGTTCAACACCGTAAGTACGCTTAAGGATGTCTACTTTGATGTCTAGGTGAAGTTCGCCCATACCTTTCAGAATGGTTTCGCCTGAATCTTCGTCAGTCTCAACTTGGAATGATGGATCTTCTGCAACCATTTTACCGATCGCGATACCCATTTTCTCAGAACCGTTCTTATCTTTAGGCTTAACAGCGATAGAGATAACTGGTGTTGGGAAAATCATAGGCTCAAGAGTACATTCGTGCTTAGGATCACATAGAGTGTGACCAGTTTGAACGTTCTTCATACCAACGATCGCGATGATGTCACCTGCTTGTGCAGATTCCAGCTCGTTACGGTCGTTTGCGTGCATCTCAACCATACGGCCAACACGCTCAGTTTTACCAGTTGCGCTGTTAAGAATGGTATCACCCTTCTTAATTTTGCCTGAGTAGATACGAACGAAGGTCAGGGCACCGAAACGGTCATCCATGATCTTGAACGCTAGCGCTTTTAGAGGCGCATCAACAGATACTGTTGCTACTTCGCCAGTTGGCTCACCAGTTGCAGGATCAGTCAGTGGTTGAGGTTCTACTTCTGTTGGAGAAGGTAGGTAATCAACTACTGCGTCAAGTACAAGCTGCATACCTTTGTTTTTGAATGCAGAACCACAGAAAGTTGGGAAGAATGCGAGATCACGTGTACCTTTACGGATACATGCTTTGATTTGCTCAACAGTTGGCTCTTCGCCTTCCATGTAAGCCATCATCAGCTCGTCATCTTGCTCAACAGCAGTTTCGATCATCATTTCACGGTATTCTTCTACCTGATCAACCATGTCTGCTGGAACTTCTTTGATTTCGAAGTTTTCTGGAAGACCTGAGTCATCCCATACGAACGCTTGACGAGTTAGAACATCAACCACACCAACGAATTCATCTTCGCGGCCGATAGGTAGAGTCATAACCAGTGGGTTTGCGCCAAGAACTTTCTTCACTTGTTCAACAACACGGAAGAAGTCAGCACCCATACGGTCTAGTTTGTTTACGAAGATCAGACGAGATACTTCTGAATCGTTCGCGTAACGCCAGTTAGTTTCTGACTGAGGTTCAACACCGCCAGAACCACAGAATACACCGATACCACCGTCAAGAACTTTCAGAGAACGGTAAACTTCAACTGTGAAGTCAACGTGTCCCGGGGTGTCGATTACGTTAAAACGGTGACCTTTCCAGAAACAGGTAGTCGCAGCAGACTGGATAGTGATACCACGCTCAGCTTCTTGTTCCATGAAGTCCATCGTTGAAGCGCCGTCATGTACTTCGCCCAGACGGTGGATTTTACCAGTCAGCTTCAGGATACGCTCAGTGGTAGTGGTTTTACCCGCGTCAACGTGCGCGAAGATACCAATGTTTCTGTATAATGATAAATCTGCCATTGTCTTACTCTGTTAATAAGGTATAAAGTGCGCGCAGAGTATATCACAATCTGTCAAGACTGATACCCCTGCATGCACTTGCTGAAAAAAAATATACCCAAACTACTTAGCGTTGCAGTCGACACCGCAGCGGCTTCTAGTAGCAAGGGGCATTCACCCTGTGCCTATCGCTGAAAAACTATAGGCGATTCTCAAACGGCTCGCGAGACGTCAAAAGGATATTTTTACGTTTCGCTTTTCCGTGTTATTGCCTTTAAAAATCTACAGCGCGTTACAACTCATCAAACGCCGCAATCGCATCCGACAATTTCTTCACTCCATGTATTTGCATTCCGGCGATGCCACCTTTCGGCATGTTGGCAATCGGCACTATGGCTTTTTTAAACCCATGCTTGAAGGCTTCGTTAAGGCGTTCTTGACCACTCGGTACGGGACGAATTTCACCCGCTAATCCCACTTCGCCAAAAATCACCACATCTTTAGGCAGTGGGCGATCACGAAAACTCGACAATAGAGCCATTAGCAAAGCTAAATCTGCACTGGTTTCCGTGACTTTGACACCGCCCACTACGTTGACAAACACATCTTGATCGGCCATTTGCAAGCCACCGTGTTTATGCAGCACCGCCAATAATAAAGAGAGGCGGTTTTGTTCTAAGCCAACGGCGACACGTCGTGGGTTAGCGAGTTGTGAGTAATCCACTAAGGCTTGGATTTCCACCAACAGTGGACGCGTTCCTTCCCACACCACCATCACTGAGCTACCAGACGTGGCTTCTTCTCCACGAGAAAGGAAAATCGCCGAAGGGTTGCTCACTTCACGCATCCCTTGCCCTGTCATAGCAAACACGCCGAGTTCATTGACCGCACCAAACCGGTTTTTATGGCTACGCAGTGTACGGAAGCGACTATCCGTATCACCATCAAGCAAAATTGAACAGTCAATAATATGCTCTAGCACTTTCGGTCCTGCCAAAGTGCCGTCTTTGGTCACATGACCAACAATAAACACCGCCACATTATTTTGTTTAGCATAACGCGTGAGCGCAGTGGCGGATTCACGCACTTGCGCAACACTACCAGGGGACGATTGCACATCCGCAACATGCATCACCTGTATCGAGTCAATGACCATGATGCGCGGTTTCTCTTGCTCAGCAATTTGACAAATCCGATCCACATTGGTTTCAGAGAGCATTTTTAGATGCTCTTTCGGCAAACCAAGGCGCGAAGCTCTCATCGCGACCTGTTGCAATGACTCTTCCCCTGTGACGTACAGGGTCGGCATTTGCGCGGAAAGCAAGCACATGGTTTGCAGTAACAAGGTGGATTTACCTGCGCCCGGATTACCACCGATCAAAATTGCCGCGCCCGGTACAATCCCGCCACCCAGAACACGATCTAACTCTTTAAAGCCACTGGTGAATCGAGGCACTTCTTGTAAATCGATATCGGCTAGGGTTTGTACTTTCGCTTCTACGGCTCCAGCGTATCCTACCAGCCGTTCATTGCGCGCAACTTGTGGGGAAGCGGCGAGACGAACTTCTGAAATCGTATTCCACGAACCACAGGCATTACATTGCCCTTGCCAACGCGGAAAATCCGCTCCGCATTCGTTACATACATAGGCGCGCTTTGCTTTCACGATCAATCCTCGAACTTGCTCTCACTTATAAGGCGTAATACTTTAAGAAAAAGTGGAACGGCTGCAACATATCGCTAAAGATTAGGATGTTGATGCCGATGCATCAAAATAGAAGACACTTTAACAGAAAAGTATGCAGCAAACCGAAATTCTCTCTCTGGTTGAACGGCTTATACCAGCTTATCGCTCTGGTGATCTAGATTACCTTTTGTCACAAATGACCGAAGGGCAACCGCCCTCAGCCAAATTATTGGTCAAAATGGAACTGAACCGCTTAATGGCACCTTGCAGCAAAAGCATTGATTTGCGTGGCAAAGTGCAAGGAGAGTGTCGGGAATATGAATTTGAAGGTCGTCAGCACTGGCTAGATGATGTCGCATTCAACTCTTACCACAAAAGCATCAAGAAATTTGGGGGTTACACCGAAGGCGTTTGGGAAGCGGTCAATAACACGCGCAATAATTTCCGAGTCATGAAACAACAGGGCAAGCTCGCCCCAAAAGGTGATCAGTCCAAAGACACCAGTTTTGAAGTCGAACCAATCAAGCTAGGTTATGACCTCAAACGCCAAGAGAACCGCCTAAAGATCTCCACACAAATTGAAATCCATCGAAAGAATGAACAGTTAATTCATGGTTTAAGCATTGACCTTTCACCTTCAGGTGCCAAATTGAAAGTGCCCGCAGCTTTTGATTATAAGTTGGGGGAAGTGATCCACGTGTATTTCGCTGAGCTCAATAAAACCTCGAATGTCGTTGGGTTACATAAAAACATTGAATACCGTATTCTGGGCGTCGATGAGTCTTATGACAGCGATGCGATTAAATTTCTGCGCGTTCTTAAACTCAGTGACAGTGACGTGATTGAAAAAGTCATTGAGGAAGCGATTCAGACCAATACTCAGAAAGCTCGCCATGATAATCAGGACAAAATTATTCGTGCGCGAACTCGTGGCTATGAGCACATGTACCTCAAGCACACTTGTAACTTACCGCTGTTTTTTAGTGGCAATGAGCTGAAGCTCGCGTTACTGACCGAAAACAACCGTCCGATTTGGCAATATTGGCATGATGAGCGCAACCAACAAGCATTAGGGACATTATTCAAGCCTGAACGCATGGCACAACTCACGGCTCCTGGGCTTCGTGGTAGCAATAATGTGCTGTACGCCTTTAAGCATGAACATCAACAGAAAACCTTGTTTTTCTCGATGTTGATGCCGGAAGCCACTCAAGAGCAACGTAAGCTGTTTTGGCACATTGGTGCTAAGCGTGACAGTTGGAAAGCATTTCGACTTTTTGTTTTTGAATTATCTGAAGAAGAACGACAAGCCCTTGCTCAACACTCTGCTGAACTTGATGAGCAATCCACGTCTCTCACCCATTGTGGTGTGTTGCAAGAGATTGGTGATACAGAAACTGCTCTCGATTATCTGTTGGTCGAAAAACCCAATCTTCCGAGTAGCGCTCTGAATGATTTTCGTCACCCACGCCAAGTCGTGGGTAACCCGATGGGAATTTATTTTGACGCACGCTCCCGACGCAAAGAACCTCGCTATCGCTTTAAAACACCGGTGCAAGTGAGTAAAGATGAACAGCGAGTCACTGGTGCAACAGTTGATTTATCAAAGCGTGGCTTGAGTTTAATTTTAGATGCACCGCTCGATGTCAAAGCCAATGATCAAGTTTGGGTCGATTATCTTGAACTTAAGTTGTATGACAAAACCATTCCTTTGGACAATGCGCCCTACCAAGTCGTAAGGATTGGGCCTGAAGGGCGCCAGTTACAGTTGATGATTGAGGATTCAACCCAAACCCTCAAAACCATTGCATTTTTCAACAGCATTATTGAGCACAATCAAGATAAGCTATTGAAAAAAGAAGAAATACTCCCAAGCAACGAATTACTGGAGAGTTTGCATAACATCCTGTTAGACAAAATGGTCAGCACCCCAATTTTTGTTGAAAAAGTCGGTAGTAACCTGAAGCCCAAAGTGATTGGTGTTAATTACCCGCTCCCTCCTCATCTCGCACTGCTTGCCAAGCTCGGCAGTGAGAATCGCATCGCCCTTCAGCCTATTTTCAAAGGCCATACTAACTCGCTGTTGGCTACGCCCATGAAGCGCATTGAAGGCGCAGTACCACAATATAATGAGGTGTATATCAGTGTGGTCAAATATGGCGCTCGCGTTCAGTCCGTTGAATCGAGGCTCTTGAGTGACTTCACCGATACTCGTGATCGGATCCGATTTATCCGCCAAGGGCAGGAAATGGGGGAATTCTACGCCTTACGCGTCAGTGGAGTTCCAGTGTTTTCCCCGATTACGAATCTGCTGCGCAGCGATTTGAAAGAACTGGCCGCCATCAGCCCTCATCACGCCAAAAGTCTAGAAAAAGAGATGCTGGCTCAGATTGGCTATGGGGAACTGGTCGATATAACCGAGGAAGTCTTGATTCGTCTTGAGTTGACTCGATAACCGCCTATTACTCGATGACCACCATCATCAACCTTGGTGATCGATAACAAGAAGCCACGACAAGCGTGGCTTTTTTATTCTTCGAACAAGGCTGACCTAAGGTTTCGTTTGCCAACTGAGCTTCTGCTGACGGATCAGCGCGGCAGAAAGAATACACACCACCCCCCCCAGTCCGGCAAAACGCACAGCGGTTTGTGCTTTGGCTTCCACTTTCGGTTTGGCATGATAAGCCACCCCTAACCCTGCAGCAGCCATCATCACCAAATCATTCGCTCCATCCCCTACGGCGACCGTGTTGTGAATCTCGATATCGTATTGCTGCGCAAGCGATCTCAGAATATCGGCTTTAGTTTGGGCTGAAACCACTTCACCCAGCACTTGTCCTGTGAGTTTGCCACCCACAATTTCCAGCGTATTGGACTGAGCATAATCCAGAGATAACATGTTTTTGAGATGGTCAGAAAAATAGGTAAAACCACCTGACGCGATCGCCACTTTCCAACCAAAGGCATGCAGTGTTGCCACCAATTCTGGAAGTTCTGGCATCAGCGGTAAATGCTTACGCACTTGGCTTAAAATCTGCTCAGGAGCATTTTGGAGTTTACTGACTCGCAAACGTAAGCTCTGTTCAAAGTCGAGTTCACCTTGCATGGCACGCTCTGTCACCTCTGCAACTTCCTCACCCACTCCAGCTAATTTCGCGATCTCATCAATGCATTCAATTTGAATCGCGGTCGAGTCCATATCAAGTACAATCAGACCAGGCTTAGTGAGATCGGGAACGTCTTGAATTCTTGCGTAATCAAGCTCTAACGCTTTTAGGATAGTTTCATGTTGGGAAGTCAGCTCCCCATCCATTAACGCCACCTCATATTCCCCCACTTTCCATACATCCAAAATGGCGTTAAAGCGGTCAGTGAAGAAATCCATATCTTCAAATTGTGTAGGTGTCAGGTAATGTGCAAACACTATCCAGCTTGCACGATTTTTCGCTAACTGAGATACGAAACGCGCCTCTGGGAAACGATTGAGCAGGGCGGTGTGTTTTTTGATCGATAAAGTTGTTAAAGCATCCATGTCCACTTTCCTTATTCGGTGTAGCCTGACGTTACCCTATTGCAATTTAAAAACGCAAGTCTCAATATGAGCGCAGTTGGTTTTTTGTAGGTTTATCTCATCATGGATGGTTCACTTTTTTCATTCCGAGTCGTAGTACGTGTTGCGACTGTGCTAGCAGTCGCCTTGATGTTTTTTATCACCATTCAAGACAGCGTTGTGATCAGTAAAGGCAATGAACGCATTCAAGCCAACCAACTCGAAACCTTAACCAAAGTGCTGATTACTCAAGCCGCTATGTCTGCTAGTAGTATGATTGCCGATCAAGATCAAGAACGTCTGTTAGCGCTCACTAACCAGCTTGCGACCGATCGACTCGTATTCGATGCTTCAATTTATGATTCAGAAGGCGTGCTCCTTGCCGCAAGTGAAACCGCGCTGAGTGTGCGTGAAGTTTTGGGCTTAGACACTCCATTGCATACTGCGAGCATTGGCCGCCAACAGCTTGTTGAACCAGTGATCAACGATGGCAGCTTAATCGGATTTGTTCGCATTACTTTTGAAACGGGTAAAGTGACAGCGATTTCCGACCATCACTATCGTAAAAGCGATCGCAACATGTATTGGATGCTGCTGATGAGTTTTGTCAGTGGGGTGCTCTTGACGCTTCTGTTACGTCGCAGACCGAAAAAGGCCAGTGGTGAGAATTTGTTACTCAAACAAGCCGAACAGTCTATGAATGAGTAAGTAGAACAACTTATTGAGTGATAAAAAAACCTCAGCCTAAGCTGAGGTTTTTACTTTTCAGTGGTTACGTTATACCGCGATTAATAACCCGCTTGATCGCCAATCAATACCGAATCGAGCGCGATTTCAATCATCTCGTTGAAGGTGTTTTGACGCTCTTCTGAGGTCGTTTGCTCGCCCGTTTTGATGTGGTCAGAAACAGTACAAATCGCTAGTGCTTTCGCGCCGTATTCTGCCGCTACACCGTAAATACCCGCAGCTTCCATTTCAACACCAACGATGCCGTATTTATCCATCACATCGAACATGGAAGGATCTGGCGTGTAGAACAGTTCTGCAGAGAACAGGTTGCCCACTTTAACGTCAATACCACGCGCTTTCGCTGCTTCTTCCGCGGCTTTCACCATTTTGTAGTCAGCAATTGCTGCAAAATCATGATCTTTAAAGCGAATACGGTTCACTTTAGAGTCTGTACAAGCGCCCATACCGATCACAACATCACGTACTTTGATGCCTTCATTCACTGCACCACAGCTACCTACGCGAATGATCTTCTTCACGCCGTAATCTTTGATCAGTTCCGTAACATAGATTGAGCAAGATGGGATACCCATACCATGACCCATCACAGAGATCTTACGGCCTTTGTAAGTACCTGTGTAGCCGAACATATTACGCACATCACACACTTGAACCGCATTATCGAGGAAGTTTTCTGCGATGTATTTCGCGCGAAGAGGATCTCCCGGCATCAGTACAACGTCAGCGAAATCACCCATTTGCGCATTGATATGTGGAGTTGCCATGTTTTCGTTCCTTTGGTTTGTTGGCTCAACGGCCATCATTCAACAAAACCCTAGGGCTGAAACCAGCCCTAGAGCATGTGTATTATAAAAAGTTCTTACCGTAATCCATTGGCGAAGTGCCAAAGTAGCTTGCCAGAGTTTGCCCGATATCAGCAAAAGTGTCACGGCGGCCTAATGAACCTGGTGCGACTTTTTTACCGTAAACCAGTACAGGGATATGCTCACGAGTGTGGTCAGTGCCCGGCCATGTTGGGTCGCAACCATGATCAGCAGTTAGGATCAGAATGTCATCTTCCTGCATCAGTTCCAACACTTCAGGTAAGCGATTATCGAAATACTCTAGCGCAGCCGCATAACCTGCTACGTCACGGCGGTGGCCATAGGCAGAGTCAAAGTCAACAAAGTTAGTGAACACTATGGTGTTATCACCGGCTTGTTTAATCTGTTCTAAAGTCGCTTCAAACAGATCTGGAATACCCGTCGCTTTGACTTTGTCGGTAATCCCGCAGTACGCGTAGATATCGGCAATTTTACCGATAGAGACCACTCGGCCTTGCTTCTCTTCCACCAGCTTTTGCAACACAGTCGCTGAAGGTGGCTCAACCGACAAGTCACGGCGATTACCGGTACGAGCAAATTGGCCTTTGCCCGGGCCAACGAATGGACGCGCAATAACGCGGCCGATGTTGTAATCCGCCAGCTCTTCACGAGCGATTTGGCACAGCTCCAGCAGACGCTCCAAACCAAATGTCTCTTCATGGCAGGCAATTTGGAATACAGAATCTGCCGAAGTGTAGAAAATCGGCTTGCCCGTGCGCATGTGCTCTTCGCCCAAGTCATCCAGCACTTGAGTGCCCGAAGCGTGGCAGTTACCTAAGAATCCGTCCAGACCTGCGCGCGCCAGAATGCGATCGGTCAGTTCTTTCGGGAAGCTGTTTTGCTTATCGCTAAAGTAACCCCATTCAAACAGCACTGGCACACCAGCAATTTCCCAGTGACCTGACGGTGTATCTTTACCAGATGACAGCTCTGCTGCATGGGCATAAGCACCGATGATGTCCGCACGCTCATCCAGCCCCGGAGCAAAACGTCCTGCCGACTCTTTATGCGCCATCGCCAAACCTAGCTTAGAAAGATTCGGCAGTTGCAATGCGCCTTTACGCTCTGCGTTATCCGCCAAACCTTGCGCACATTGATCCGCAATGTGGCCTAAGGTATCAGAACCCACATCACCAAAGGCTTCTGCATCGGCTGTCGCGCCAATGCCAAACGAGTCTAAAACTAAAATAAATGCTCTTTTCATTGCTCACTCCCCCCGGTATTACACGTCTTGAGCTCGAATTTGACGGTAAACATCCGGTGTTGGTACATAGTCACCGCCCACTTTAATCGCACTTTGTAGTGCATTGGCAGCTTGTTGCCACTGCTCTTCATTGCGGGCATGAATCATTGCTAAAGGTTTGTTGCTGTCGGCGGTTTCCCCCAAGCGGATAAAATGATCAAAGCCCACAGCATAATCAATGCGATCTGTCGCGACACGGCGGCCACCACCCATACCGACTACCGCCATACCAATGGCACGGGTATTCATCGCGGAAATGATGCCAGATTGCTGGGCGTAAACTGGGCGAATAATCTCAGCTTTCGCAAGATACTTGTCGTAGTTTTCAACAAAATCGCTTGGGCCACCTAGGCCTGCGACCATTTTGCCGAAGCACTCTGCCGCTTGGCCGTTATCCAGCACCGCTTGCAGTTTCTCACGCGCTTGCGCAGTATCTTTGGCTAACTTGCCAAGTACCAGCATTTCCGCACACGACGCCATGGTGACTTCCAGCAGACGCGGATTGCGGTATTCGCCGGTGAGGAAGCGCACTGCTTCACGCACTTCCACCGCGTTACCTGCAGAGGACGCCAGCACTTGGTTCATATCGGTTAAAATCGCCGTGGTATTGGTGCCTGCACCGTTCGCCACTGCCACGATAGATTTGGCGAGTTCTTCAGAAGCTGCATAGGTTGGCATGAAAGCACCAGAGCCGACTTTCACATCCATCACGAGCGATTCAAGGCCGGCCGCCAGTTTCTTGGAAAGAATTGAAGCGGTGATCAGCGAGATGTTATCCACGATCGCGGTAATATCACGCGTTGCATACACACGCTTGTCAGCCGGTGCCAAATCGCCAGTTTGACCGATGATCGCCACACCCGCTTGTTTGGTCACTTGACCAAATACTTCGTTGGTTGGGGTAATGTTGTAGCCAGGGATGGCTTCAAGTTTATCAAGCGTACCGCCCGTGTGGCCTAAACCACGGCCAGAAATCATCGGCACATAACCACCACAGGCTGCCACCATAGGGCCAAGCATCAGTGAGGTCACATCGCCCACGCCGCCCGTGGAGTGTTTATCGACAATCGGGCCATCAAAATTCATATGGCTCCAATCAATCACCATACCGGAATCACGCATCGCACAAGTCAGTGCAATACGCTCAGGCATCGTCATTTCACGGAAAAAAATCGCCATGGCAAAAGCAGCAATTTGACCTTCAGAGACGGTGTTATTCGCCACACCTTGAATGAAGAAGTTGATTTCATCGCGGGTGAGAACTTCACCATCACGTTTTCTGCGGATAATTTCTTGAGGTAAATACATAGATGCCTCCCAGTTCCCAAAAGAACTGCGTAGTGTAAAGAGGTTAAGCAGCGCGAAGACTCGCGCTGCCATCAGACACAATTGATATTAGTAAGCGGCAGGATCTGCCTTTTGGTCTGTCACTTCTAATGTATTCAGAAGGTTGGTCAGTAGGCTTGAGGCACCAAAGCGGTAATGACGGCTGTCCGCCCAGTCACCACCGAGTAGCTCATCAGCCATAGCCAAATATTGCTGTGCATCTTCAGCAGTACGTACACCACCCGCTGGTTTGAAACCAACAGTTTTGGCTACGCCCATATCGCGGATCACTTCCAGCATCATACGTGCGTATTCTGGTGTAGCATTCACAGGCACTTTACCGGTTGAGGTTTTGATAAAATCTGCGCCAGCTTCAATACAGATTTGAGAGGCTTTTTTGATCAGCACTTCTTCTTTCAGCTCACCGGTTTCGATGATCACTTTCAGTAGCACATTGTCGCCACAAGCGGCTTTACACTGTTTCACCAGCTCAAAGCCGACTTGCTCGTTGCCTGCGATCAGAGCGCGATATGGGAAAACCACATCCACTTCATCTGCGCCGTAAGCAACCGCAGCTTTCGTTTCAGCAACGGCGATTTCAATATCGCCATTACCGTGAGGGAAATTGGTTACCGTAGCAATACGGATTTCAGGGGTTCCTTGCTCGCGAAGTGTCTTCTTAGCAATAGGAATAAAGCGAGGGTAAATACAGATGGCAGCGGTGTTACCTACTGGACTTTTTGCGTCATGGCAAAGTTGGATGACTTTCGCATCCGTATCGTTGTCATTCAGCGTAGTCAGATCCATCAATTTTAGTGCACGTAGAGCTGCTGCTTTTAATTCGCTCATTTCTATCTCCGATCAATATAATCATATAGTCCACTGCTCAGCAGATTCTCTTCTCTACTAAGCAGCCACAAATGAACGGACTTGGTTCCTTGAAGACTCGGTGCTCATGCACCAATTGCTATCCTTGTCACCGCACAGTACCAGTTTGGTCAATGGCACAACAATTTGCGTTTGCGGTATCTTACTGTATACAGGCAATGCGATTGCCTCCGGTCCTCATCATACTCCTTGTCATGTTGAGAACCAGCGAAAACTCATCCATATTCCACAGGACAAGTTTGCCACCTGAACTTCAGCTCAGTGGTCAACACGGTTGATCATTATTTCTGTTTGATCATCTCGTTCTTTATCCACAGCTACAGTATCGATATTTGTCACAAAACGGTAGTGCTGCGCTAAACGCAAACGGTTTGTATCTCAAAAAAAACGGCTGAAATTTAAAGGAGAATCCCTTACCACACAAGGCTTCAGCCATGCAATCCATTACAAAATCTCACTCAGGAACTCCCATTCAAATTGGGAGTCCTGAAAGCAAAACACCCCGCAGCAATCACTTGCTACGGGGTGAATTTAAACGGCGTCTATACGTCTAGATCCGATTCTAACTAGAGTGCTGCAAGGCTAAGAAAGAAGCCAGCAATCGTTGCAGCCATCAGGTTAGATAGAGTACCTGCGATAACCGCTTTGATGCCCATGCGAGCGATGTCGCCACGACGCTTCGGTGCCAAGCTACCCAGACCACCCAGCAGGATTGCGATAGAAGAAAGGTTCGCAAAACCACACAGTGCGAAAGAGATGATCGCTTTCGTCTTCTCAGACAGAGCCACTGGTGCCGCTTCAGTCAGGTAAGGAGCAAACTGAGAGTAAGCAACGAATTCGTTGGCAACGGTTTTCAGACCGATGAACTCACCCGCAACGGTTGCTTCATTCCAAGGAACACCGATCAGGAAAGCAAGAGGCGCAAACGCCCAACCTAGCAGCATTTCCAGTTTCAGTTCAGGCATACCGAACCAACCGCCAATGCCACCTAACATACCGTTGATCAGAGCGATCAGGCCGATAAATGCAATCAGCATTGCACCTACGTTTAGAGCTAATTGCAGACCAGCAGAAGCACCGCCCGCAGCTGCATCGATCACGTTAGCTGGTTTGTCATCACCACCGTCAATAGCGATTTCTTCGCCCTCTTGTGGTTTTTCAGTTTCTGGCATGATCAGCTTTGCAAACAGCAGACCACCTGGTGCCGCCATGAATGACGCCGCAACGAGGTATTCGATCTTAACGCCCATAGAAGCGTAGCCCGCTAACACACCACCAGCGATAGAAGCCAAGCCACCACACATTACCGCAAACAGCTCAGATTGAGTCATTTTTGGAACGAATGGACGCACCACTAATGGCGCTTCAGTTTGACCAACGAAAATGTTTGCTGCTGCAGACATGGATTCCGCACGTGAAGTACCCAGTGCTTTTTGCAGGCCACCACCTAGAATGCGGATAACCCATTGCATAACACCCAAGTAGTACAGTACAGAAATCAGCGCAGAGAAGAAGATCAGCGTTGGTAGTACACGGAATGCGAAAATGAAACCGCCGCCGCCAAACACTTCGAACATCTTGCCAGATACCAGTCCACCGAAGAGGAATGAAGTACCATCGTTACCGTAGTTAATTACGTTAGAGACTGCGTCCGAAAATCCACGAAGTAGCTCTTGGCCCCAAGGTACATACAGAATAAATGCACCCAGTAAAAATTGGATAGCAAAAGCGCCACCCACGGTTCTTATTTTGATAGCTTTACGGTTACTTGACAGTAGTACTGCGATTCCTAGCAGAACTGCCATGCCGATGAGGCTCATAAACAGGCTCATAGTTTATGACTTCCTTATTAGTTTAATGTTGGCGTGTTACAAAATGGAGCGATTAAGCGGGGGCAATTATACTCACGGGCAGAGGGAGAAAGTAATGCAGAATTCACACTTTCGGATAAGATTCATCACGCGTTCACCAATATATGTGATGTCACTCAACTTTTAGTGACAGATGCGTCATTAACGCTACATCTTGTTTCGGTTTTGTTCACACAAGCCAAACAGGGTTTGGCTGCTTTTCCATAGGATGGGCACGAGATAGTGTGCCGAAACACCTTTTAGCTCAGCGAGTGTTTCTAAAACCTTGGGTAATTGAGCAGGATGGTTAGCTTGGCCTTGAAATCCGTTGAGTGGCATATCAGGAGCATCCGTCTCCAGTACTAAATGCTCGGGCGCTAATGCCGCAATCGCTTGGCGGGTTTTATTCGCTCTTGGATAAGTAATCACCCCGCCTACCCCAATCTTAAAACCTAAATCGACAAACTGCTGCGCCTCTTGCAAACTGCCAGAAAAAGCATGCAATACGCCACCTTGCTGAAAACGTTGCTGTTTCAATAACTGCAACAAGCGATTGTGCGTACGGCGACTGTGTAAGATGACCGGCAATTTAGCCTGAGTCGCCAAGGCTAATTGTGCGGTAAGCATTCGCTCTTGCAATTGAGTATCTACCTCAATCATGCCATCCAAACCACACTCCCCTACAGCCACACAAGCGTGTTCAGCTTTCATCAGTGCAGCTTCTAGCTGAGGTAAATGGGTAGGAGAAGAGGAATCTAAATAAAGAGGATGGAAGCCTAACGCATAGTAAATCGTTGATGGAAAACGCTGAGCAAGCTCAGCCACTGCTTGCCAGTCTTGTGGTCCTACCGCAGGAATAAGTAAACGCTTTACCCCTTGTTCTGCCGCTCGTTGTAACTCAAGCTCTGGTTCGGCAGTAAAAGGGGCAAAATCAAAGTGACAATGAGTGTCGAACAACGACACTTCAAGCAGACTTTGTGTCATCTCGCTCATTTGCAGGGTCTTTACGATAAGGAACACAACTGCGCTTCTGCCCCGGGGCAAGCCCCATGCTTTGGCACCAAGCATCGTATTTCACTATCCAGCCTTTTAACCATTGCCACATTGCGCTTCCCTCTCTTAGCTTCTACTTACTATTGCTCTTCGCGTTTAAACACTAACTCCGTTGGTGTCGATTCTTCGGCAACAAAATAGTAGCCAGCCGTATTAAAGCTTTCCAAAGCTTTAACTGAAGCTATTCGATTTTCAATGATGTAGCGCGCCATCATGCCACGCGCTTTTTTAGCGTAGAAGCTGATGATTTTATATTGGCCATTTTTGGCATCTTTGAAGATTGGCGTCACAATTTGGGCATCTAATCGCTTCGGATTGACGGCTTTGAAATACTCGTTAGAAGCCAAATTCACCAGCACATTATCGCCTTGCGCTTGGATCGCTTCATTGAGTTTTTCGGTAATGATGTTGCCCCAGAATTGGTACAAGTTAGCACCGCGTTCATTCGCGAGCTTGGTTCCCATTTCCAGACGATAAGGCTGCATCAGATCGAGTGGACGCAACACACCATACAGACCTGAGAGCATGCGCAAATGTTGCTGAGCAAACTCAAGTTCGGTTTCAGACAGCGTTTCCGCTTCCAGCCCTGTATAAACATCGCCTTTAAAAGCAAAAATGGCCTGACGAGCATTGTCTAAAGTAAAGGTTTCGCTCCACTGTTCAAAACGGGCGACGTTGAGTCCGGCAATTTTATCACTGACACTCATCAATGCAGAGAGGTCACTCGGAGATAACGTACGACACACTTGGATCAACTCTGCCGAATGCTCCGTCAATTCAGGCTGCGTAAAGTTTGAGATGGAAACGGGCGATTCATAATCCAGCGTTTTCGCAGGTGAAACGACAATCAGCATAGTAATTCCTATCTTTTGTTGAGCTTGTTCCCCAATCGACGTGAAACAACAGCACTTACTGTAATTCCAAATGATTAGGGTATTTATAAGATGATGCAAACTAGGGTACAAAAAAAGCCATGCAGTGTCTGCATGGCTTTTTCAATTTCTAATATCGGTCGTTTCTATGACGCCTTGTTATTATCCCAAATGCCATCTTCAAGTTGAGATTTCAGCTCAGGATAATCATTGGCATCAAACGTTGGCACTTTACCAGCATCCAATTGGCGGTTGTAATCCTTAGCCAGCTTAATCACGATGCCCGAGAGCAGTAAAATCGCCACTAAGTTAACAATCGCCATCAAGCCCATCGAAACGTCAGCCATCGCCCATACCGTGGGCAAAGTGGCTAGCGAACCGAACATCACCATACCCAGAAACACTAAACGAAACAGCACTAAGCCTTTTTTGTTGTTGTGCTCAAGGAAAATCAGGTTCGTTTCCGCATACGAGTAGTTTGCAATAATTGAGGTAAAGGCGAAGAAGAAGATCGCAAAAGCAATAAAAATCGCGCCCCAATCACCCACTTGAGAACTGAGTGCACGCTGAGTCAGCTCAATCCCCGTTAGCTCGCCGTGAGGCACGTATTCACCCGACATCAGGATAATGGCAACAGTCGCGGTACAAATAACGATAGTATCGATAAACACGCCAAGCATTTGCACGTAACCTTGTGAAGCTGGGTGTGGTGGATATGGTGTCGCAGAGGCAGCGGCGTTAGGTGCAGAACCCATACCTGCTTCGTTCGAGAACAAGCCACGCTTCACACCGTTGATCATGGCTTGCGCAATCGCATAGCCTAAACCACCTGCAGCCGCTTCTTGTAAGCCGAAGGCACTTTTGAAAATTAGACTGATCGCATCAGGTACTTTCTCATAGTTCATCAGCA
Organism: Vibrio mimicus; assembly: GCF_019048845.1. Taxonomy (NCBI): domain Bacteria; kingdom Pseudomonadati; phylum Pseudomonadota; class Gammaproteobacteria; order Vibrionales; family Vibrionaceae; genus Vibrio; species Vibrio mimicus. The sequence goes on along the minus strand of NZ_CP077426.1, from coordinate 592,509 downwards.
CAACAAACAGGGCAATCGCAAGGTAAGCAAACGCCATAAAAGGAACAATCAGCTCCGCCGTACGTGCAATTTTACGAATACCACCAAAAATAACGAATGCGGTCAGCAATACGATGCCGACACCGATCACCATAGGCTCAAAGCCAAAAGCGGTTTTCATTGCGTTAGTAATGGAGTTGGCTTGAACGGCATTAAACACCAGACCAAAGGCAATGATCAGGAAGATGGAGAACAGCACTCCCATCCAACGCATACCAAGGCCTTTCTCCATATAGTACGCAGGACCACCACGGTAGTTACCATCTTTATCACGAGTTTTGTACAGCTGCGCCAATGTACTTTCCGCGAAAGAAGTCGCCATACCTAACATGGCAATCAACCACATCCAGAAGATGGCGCCAGGGCCACCGGCAGTTAAAGCAACAGCAACTCCCGCCATATTCCCCGTACCAACACGAGCGGCAAGGCTGGTACATAAAGCTTGGAAAGAAGAAATACCCGCATTATCCGCCTTGCGGCTATTTTTCAGAACAGTGAAAGTATGTGTGAAATGGCGAAATTGGATGAAACCCAATCGTAGAGTGAAGTAAATACCAACCCCAACCAATAGGTAAACCAAGATGGAACCCCATAGTAGGTCGTTCATTAAGTTAATTAAGTCTGTCACAGGAACCTCGTATTGAGTGATGGGCTGCTCTTACCCCGATGAATAAGAGTTTCTGTTACACGGATATGGTATTGAGTTTATCTTTTTGCCGTGTATGTCTTGGCACTATCGAGCAGAAGAGGCCTCGAAAAGCACCCAGCCTATTTTTTTGACGGGCGGATAATGCAACCTCATTAAGCAAAAATCAATATGAACCACATTTCATTAAAATGTTATTTTTCACCTTAAAAACACGTTTTATTAACATCTAAAAAAGAAATTAAGCTACAAATACAAAACAAAATAAACATAAAAAAATCACAACACCGTTCATTTATTGAACGTGCATTGTACATTCCAGCAATGGAATCTCACCCTTTGGGAATCGTGTCACCATAGTTGAATCATGATCTTTATGTCAGTTTGCGGTCATGCAACTTGCTTAAGTGACTAAAAAAAAATCGAGACAGGTCAGAAAAACGGAAAAAATAACATTTGTTCAACATGAAAAATGCACAAAGCTAATCGTTTGCCTTCGTTAGTTGTTTAGATTTTCATCGATAACGCCCCGCTAAAAATGTGAAACTCTGTTCAAAAGCTCATCAAAGCTTCATAGAAACGAAACAAATGAGAAACAAATCAAAGTTACGCTTCGGCAAGATGTGCTATTTAGAGAGCACTCAGGGAATGATGACAACAATAATGAGGCGACTTATGGACGAACTGCACTTTGATCAGCTGCTAGAAATGGAAATCTCTAAAATTCGTACAAGCCGTTCAAAACCGGTGAAACGGATGTGGCGCGAAATTGAAGCGATTCGAGATCGCAAACGGCTTGAGAAAGAGCTGTTAGAGATGGATGTCTGTCTCGATGCTGATGACATCAAAATCTAGAGAATTGAACGATAAAGGCACGTGACACACGTGCCTTTGTTTTTAAGCTCTCGGCGAAATCCCTTTTCCTTAAGTACATTCACTTTCACTTTTACGAACTCGCCGCGCTAGATGAGCATAACGCTCAGCGATGGTTTCACCAAACACTGGGTCATCATCCGTTTCTAGCCATTGCGCTTCGACCACTTGCCAATCATCCAATCCAAACGTTTGATTAATCAAAGGTAAGATTGACTGCTCTTCAAGCTCAAGATGCCGTTTTTGCCCTTGAATAAAGGCCTCAAGTTGTTCAATAAATACATCTTGCGGCACCACAGCGTCATTGAGGATCATCTCCATAACATTTAAAAATTGGTGAGTGATTTGCGATAGAGCCTGATGCTCTTGCTCCAGATTAGCCACTTGCTGTTCGTCACCATACTTCACCATATAGTGTCGATAAAGAATGTCCTCTTTCGGGTGATGTACTTTTTCTGAATGACTCGCTAAATAATCAATGATCTCTTTCAATAAACTGTAATTAATGGGTTGTTCGCTTTTCACCAAATCTAGCTTATGGCGTAAAATCGACAGTAACCGCACCATATAACTGTGTTCACGGCGAATTCGTTCCATCATCATCATATCAATCTCCATACTTTACTAATCTAAAGTGTACATAAGGATTGATATCCCAGCTTTGAAACTGGTCGAAAAAACACCGATTAAATTAAACTTCGAGTTGTGGCTGCCAATCTATTGGTTTAATACCTTGATTTAAAAGTAATTGATTAGTTTGAGAAAAGTGCTGACACCCTAAAAAACCTCGATGTGCAGAAAGCGGAGATGGATGAGGCGCCATCAATACATGATGGCGCTGGCGATCAATCATGCGCCCCTTTTTCTGCGCATGAGATCCCCAGAGTAAGAATACCAAGCCGTTACGATGTTGATTCAGAGCGTCAATCACTCGATCAGTAAACGTCTCCCATCCAGTATTCGCATGTGAGTGCGCCATTCCTTGCTCAACGGTTAGCACGGTATTCAATAACAATACGCCTTGCTGCGCCCAACTTTGCAAATAACCATGTTGAGGAATTTGAAATCCTGGAATGTCTTGTGCCAGCTCTTTGTAGATATTGACTAAAGACGGCGGAGTTTTGACACCTGGCAATACAGAGAAACACAGACCATGAGCCTGATTTGGACCGTGGTAAGGATCCTGCCCTAAAATCACGACATTGACATCGCCAAATTCAGTAAACCGAAACGCATTGAACACATCTTTTGCCGGTGGGTAGATGACCTTTCCGGCCTGACGCTGACTTTCAACAAATTGCATGGTTTGCTGAAAGTAATCCTGCTGCTTTTCCTTACCAATGACATCATGCCAAGTGAGTGATTCAGACATATCAATACCTACAAATTATGATCAACGGCAGTATTGTATACCCAAACCCTATCAAGATGCAGGTAAGTCCTCCATAACCAATCGCAAATGAGGGGCAAAAACACCAAGAAATAGACTGTTAGCCCACCTTTCAGTTTGCTCAAAAGGTGGGGCAAAATGAGAGGAATGGTTCACTTGGATCCGCGAATGAAATAAACCTTAATTCGGCTTCTGTGGTTGAGGTGAACGATGGTGACCTTGCCCGTTAACATGTCGATTAGGGACTGGACGACGAGCGGCAGGTTTGGAACTAGGCGAAGCTGAGCTAGCAAATATGTTCATAGCGGCATCCTTCTTACAACGCTGACCCTGAGCATGATGAAAAAAAGATGCCAAATCTGTGAAACACGCCGATTATTTTTACTTTTCCTCAGAAAATTGGCGCAGTGTTGCGATCTCTGTCGCCCAGATATCAGGGTCAATCGTTTCTAAAATCAGTGGGATACCATTAAATCGAGCATCTTTAGCAATATACTCAAAACACTCCCAGCCAATCTCTCCCATACCTAAGGAATGGTGACGGTCAACGCGGCTAGCCAGTTTGCCTTTTGAATCATTGATGTGCATTGCGCGCAAATAGTGCATCCCGACCACCCGTTCAAATTCAGCAAAAGTCTCATTACACGCTGCTTTAGTACGTAAGTCATAACCTGCAGCAAAGGTGTGGCAAGTATCGAGGCAAACTCCAACCCGTTCTTTATCCTCAACTTGGTCAATAATTGCCGCCAGATGCTCAAAACGCCAACCTAAGTTACTCCCCTGCCCTGCGGTATTTTCTATCACTGCAATCACATTCGGCACAGATTGGTGAGCCAAGTTGATCGATTCAGCAATCGTCGCTAAACACGCCTCTTCTGAAACCTGCTGCAAGTGGCTACCTGGGTGAAAGTTAAGCAAAGTTAACCCTAACTGATCACAACGTATCATTTCATCAACAAAAGCGGCTCGTGATTTGTCGAGCTTCTCGGGCTCTGGAGCCCCTAAATTAATCAGATAAGAGTCGTGCGGCAAAATCGCCTCACTGGTGAAACCCCATTTTTTGCAGTTTGCTTTGAAAGCACGAATGCTACTTGCTTCAAGAGGCTTAGCTGCCCATTGACGCTGGTTTTTAGTAAACAGAGCAAACGCATTCGCCCCGATTTCGCGCGCTCTAACTGGCGCGAGTTCAACACCACCGGAGGCCGAAACATGCGCCCCAATTAACTTCTCATACATAACACGACTTCTTATTGTTGCTAAATGACTTCGGACTTTCAGTTCATGCGAATAACTTTCTGATTTTATCGAGTTCAGGTCAAGCTTGATTACAATAATGTAGTAAATTTACAACAAAATATCATTTAACTATTTTTGATTAATTAAAATAAAATTACCAAGCACTGTTTTTAAAGCATTTATTGATACAAATCAAAAATCAAACCTTATCATAAAAAAGGTTTTTTGTTGTAAATTGACATAAATCAATATCAGACGTGTGGATATTTGCTATATAATAGCCAGCTCAACAAGATCTGAAAATTAACACCAATAACGCCACTTGATGTGGACTAGGAGAAAGCAATGATCCAAGGTATCCAAATCACTAAAGCTGCTAACGATGACCTACTGAACTCAATCTGGTTGCTCGATAGCGAAAAGAATGAAGCACGCTGTGTTGCTGCGCTGAAAGGCTTTGAAGCTGATCAAGTGGTTAGCATCAACGATCTTGGTCAATTCGAAAGCCGTGAAGTCGCGATCGAAGCGGCACCACGCATCGAAGGTGGTCAACATTTGAACGTAAACGTACTGAAGCGTGAAACTCTGGAAGATGCCGTTGCGCATCCAGAAAAATACCCACAGCTGACTATCCGTGTTTCTGGCTACGCCGTGCGTTTCAACTCTCTGACTGCTGAGCAGCAACGCGATGTTATCGCGCGTACTTTCACTGAATCTCTGTAATCGTCAGTAAAGAATCTATACTAAAACGGTGCTCAATGAGCACCGTTTTTTATTATCTTCGCTTTCTCAAATCCGCTGATTATTTCACATTCAGCAGTAACGCACGCAGCGCTGCGAAATCTGCATTCAGTTCTTGTGAGAGCAACTCCATCGCTGCATGTTTAGCAAGTGGTGCTGGCAGTTCAATGTCGGTACCTAAAATTTCATCCACCACTTCTTTGAATTTAGCGGGGTGCGCGGTACATAAGAACAGCCCCGTTTCTTGCGGCTGACGCTGATCTTCCAATACACGGTAAGCAATCGAACCATGCGGCTCACACAAGTAGCCTAGATCATAAAGTTCTTGTACTGCTTGTGCACTTTCCTCGTCAGAAACGGCGCCTTTGCCTAACGTTTCTAAGCCCCATCCCATACGTTGACAGAGCTCTTCGATACGCGGCCAGTTGTTCGGTTGGCTCACATCCATCGCATTTGATGTTGTCGCTACCGTGGGTTTTGGTTCCCAACGTCCCGTTTCTAAGTAACGCGGAACGGTATCGTTGGTATTGGTTGCCGCAATAAAACGTTTCACCGGTAAACCCAGTGCTTTGGCTAACAGCCCCGCCGTTAGGTTACCGAAGTTACCACTTGGTACTGAAATCACCAGATTTTCACGCTCGGCTTTGCTCATCTGCGCAGCGGCTTCAAAGTAGTAACAGATTTGCGCCATCAAACGGCTGATGTTAATTGAGTTGGCTGAATTCAAACCGATCTGTTGACGCAGCTCTGCGTCATCAAAAGCTTGTTTCACTAGCGCTTGGCACGCATCAAAATCACCATTGATCGCCACAGTGTGAATGTTTTTACCTAATGTGCAGAACAGCTTTTCTTGCAGCGGGCTGATTTTGCCTTTCGGGTAGAGGATCACCACATTAATGTCTGGCATGCCATAAAAAGCATGCGCAACAGCAGCGCCGGTATCACCGGATGTCGCCGTTAAAATCGTGATTTTTCCGCCATTCGAGACCGCCGCCAGAGACTGGGCCATAAAGCGGCCACCAAAATCTTTAAACGCGAGCGTTGGCCCGTGGAACAATTCGAGCGCGTAAACGCCCTCTTTCACTTTGGCAATCGGTGCGGCGAATTGAAAGGCGGAATCCACCATAGCGCGAATTTTATCCGCAGGGAGTTCATCGCCAATCAATGCCGATAAAATCTTGCTGCTACGAGAGACGAAATCTTCGGCTAATAGAGCATCAATATCGTCAAACTTCGGCAATTCTTCCGGAAAAAACAGGCCTTGATTGCGGCCTAACCCTTGGCGAACGGCTTGACCAAAGGAGACTTGTTCATCATTTTCTTTTATGTTGTACAGCTTCATAGCTCACTTCCTGTTACTTTCGAACCTTGCTTGTCTAGGCGACAAATGTGGGCGAATCCTTCTTCATTTTGCACATAGTTTTGCTCAAGCCAACGTGCCACACGTTCAGCCACTGCTTGTTCTTTGCACACGCTAAACAAAGTCGGACCACTGCCCGAAATGCCAGTTGCCAGTGCGCCAGCCGAAGCGGCGTAGCTGCGTGCTTTGGCAAAACCCGGCAGCAGTTTCTCACGATAGGGTTCGGCAATCACGTCTTTGATCATTTTTGCCGCTAATTCAGGCTGCTGAGTATGGCAAGCGTGAATAAATCCTGCCAGATAGCGGCCATGCGCCACAATATCTTGGCGGCGATATTGCGCAGGCAAAATGGCACGCGCTTCCGCCGTGGACACCTTGATCCCCGGATAGGCCATCACCCAATACCAGTCATCAAAACTCGGCACGGATTGACTAATGATGCCAAGCTCTTCAAGCATGAGCTGCACACCGCCTAAATAGCAGGGAGCAACGTTGTCATAGTGAATACTGCCAGAGATCTTGCCTTCCATTTCTCCCATCAAAGCCAGAAGCTCGGTTTCATCCAGCGGACTGGCGTGAAACTGATTCAACGCATCCAATGCAGCCACAATCGAGCAAGCACTGGATCCCAATCCTGAACCAATCGGCATATTTTTTTCTAGCGTCATGGTCAGCGGCTTCAGTGCCGCAGATTTTTTCTCTAGCTCACGCGCGAATACTTGCCAGCAGTCATACACAATGTTTTCTTGCGGATTTGCGGGAAGCTTATCGACAAATCGTCCCGCCGTTTTCAGCGTGAAGGCCTCTGCGCCAGTTTCCACTTTCACTCGGTCGCCGAGTAACGTGCCATCAATCGGGGACACAGCGGCCCCCAACACATCAAACCCGACACTGACATTACCAATGGAAGCGGGTGCGTACACCACAACACTCATGTCACCTGAACTCATTTCTATTAAACCCCTAATTTCCAACCGAGTGTACGCATCACATCTGAGAACACGCCCGCAGCAGTCACTTCAGAACCCGCGCCGTAACCACGTAATACCAATGGGATTGGCTGATAGTAACGGCTGTAGAAAGCCAGCGCGTTTTCACCTTCTTTGACTTTGAACATAGGATCGTTTTCATCAACCGCGACAATTCGCACTTGGCACTGGCCGTCGACGATTTGCGCCACATAGCGCAGCACTTTGCCTTCGGCTTTGGCTTGCGCCACTCGCTCAGCAAAAGCAGCATCGGCTTGTGGTAAACGAGCGATGAACTCCTCAACACTGCCTGATGCATCAAAGCCAGCAGGCAGTGCTTGTTCAACATCCACATCGCTCAGTTCCAGCTCATAACCTGCTTCACGCGCCAAAATCAGTAGTTTGCGCGCCACATCCATACCAGAAAGATCATCGCGTGGATCAGGTTCAGTAAAACCTTTTTCTTTAGCGAGCAGCGTTGCTTGGCTCAAGGTCATGCCTTCATCCAATTTGCCGAAGATAAAGGAAAGCGAGCCGGAAAGAATGCCGCTGAATTTTTCCAGCTCATCCCCAGCAGCAATCAAGTTTTGTAAGTTTTCGATAACTGGCAACCCCGCGCCAACCGTAGTTTCGTACATCAGTTTGCGACGCGAATGACGCGCCACATTACGCAACTGATGGTAGTAACTCATGCTAGCGGTATTGGCTTTCTTATTCGGGGTAACGACATGGAAACCCGCTGCGAGGAAATCCGCATACTGGTTGGCAATCTCATCACTGGAAGTGCAATCCACCAACACAGGGTTAATGATGTGATTGCGCTGCACCAAGGCCACTAGGTTCTCTAAACTGAACGCTTGATCTGCATTGACCATACGATCGCGCCACTGCTCCAACGGTAAGCCTTGGCTATCAAGCAGCATGCCTTTACTGTTAGCGAGGCCACAAACCCGCATCATGATGCCTTTTTCCGCAAGCTTGGCTTGTTGACGCTGGATTTGATCGACCAGCTCACCGCCCACACCGCCAACACCGACCACAAACACATCCAAGAAATGTTTAGAGTTGAAGAGGTTTTCGTGACAAGCTTTGATCGCTTCTGAAATCTTATCATCTGGGATCACCGCAGAAATCGCACGCTCAGAAGAGCCTTGGGCAATCGCAATCACGTTAACATGCACTTCGGCAAGTGAAGCGAAAAATTGCGAAGCAACACCGCGTGACGTGCGCATACCATCACCGACTAGAGTGATGATGGCAACATCATCGACAAACTCAACCGGCTCAAGCAGACCATCTTTCAGTTCCAGCTCAAAGGTTTCCACCAGAGCTTGCTGTGCCAAAGCTTTATGTTGCGCTTCAATACAGAAGCTAATGCTGTATTCCGAAGAGGATTGAGTGATAAGCACAATTGACACATCAGCTGCTGACATCGCGCCAAACACGCGGCTCGCCATCCCCACCATGCCTTTCATTCCTGGACCAGAAACGTTGACCATAGTGAGATTGCTCAGAGTAGTAATGCCTTTGATCGCGAGTTTATCTTCGCCAGTGTCTTGGCCAATCAAGGTTCCCGCACCTTGTGGATTGAAACTGTTTTTGATCAAACAAGGAATTTGAAATTGAGCAATCGGTGCAATGGTTTTAGGATGCAATACAGAGGCACCGAAGTAAGAAAGCTCCATCGCCTCTTGATAGCTGAGCGATTTAAGAAGGCGCGCATCATCCACTAAACGTGGATCACAGTTGTAAACGCCATCCACATCCGTCCAAATCTCGCAGCAATCCGCGCGTAAACAGGCAGCCAGTACAGCGGCTGAATAATCCGAACCGTTACGCCCTAAACAGACCAATTCACCTTGCGCATTACCCGCAGTAAAGCCTGGCATGATATTGACGTGCTGTTGCGGTAATGGCAATTGTCTGAAACGCTGAGTCGAGATTTCCACATCGACCATGGCTTCAAGGTGATCCCCTTTGGCAAGCAGGTATTTAACGGGATCAACCAAATTCGCTGGCAGACCTTTGGCTTCCATCACCGCTTTCATCAATTGAATGGAAACACGCTCACCTTTGCTGATAATTCGAGCATTGACATTATCTGGACACATCCCTAGTAAGGTAATGCCGTGTACAAACTGGCGCAGTTGACTCATAGAAGAGTCGACTTGCTGCTTATAAGCACTTTCATTCAAATTCGGTAACTGGGCTTTAATGCCATCAAGCAAGGCATAAAAAGAACTTTCCAGCTCTACAATTTGCGGTTCCGCGTCACCTCGGGCTAACGCATTTTCAATCACCGCCACCAGTTTATTGGTGGTTTTACCCGGAGCAGAGAGGACAACGGCCACCTCTTCCTGCTGTGCGTTATTCGCGATGATATCGGCAGCGCGTAGAAAACGCTCCGGATCCGCCAGCGATGAACCTCCAAACTTTAATACTCGCATCCCTTCCTCCAAATGCATAAAAAGCGGGTATAAAAAAAGGCCTGTATCGGTTGGGATACAGGCCTTTTTTGTGAAATTTTGCGCTCAGCAGCCTGCCCCAACATGCGATGTGTCGGTAATGGTAATAATGGTGGTCATTACGATTAGGCTGTGATTCAACATAACGGATTTCTGTCTATCTGTGTGTTTGCTTGCAAATACGTTTAACTCATTTTTGTTCAATTCGTCAACGAAAATCTGATTTTTTTATCTACTCTTTGAAAAATCCACGATTATGTAATGCTTTTTCCAATTCACATAATCGGGTCATGTGCTACCAACAATCTGCTTATATCGAAATAACAAATTGCTATAAAAGGTGGCCTGTTCCTTCTCTATTTTTGTGCTTAAATTGAGCTTACCAATCAATTTCAATACGCAACATGAGGGATAAAAATGAAAACTCTGGGGTTACTCCTGATAGTCTTCATCACTCCTCTCTCTTGGGCGGCAACACTGCCAGCACTCCCCACAGAAAGCAGTGCTTCGCCACACAAATTATTTATTTCAAGCGATAACAGTAGCCAAGGTTTTGATAGCTGGACGATTGATAGTGGTTATTCTTATAACCTCTTTGACGATATTGATTGGTATGTAGGAGCTCGCATCAACAGCAGCCCTAACCGTACTGAGAATGGTTGGCTCAGTGGAATTCGTTATCAGTTTACCGATCGGCTTTCATTTAAAAGCACATTACGAACACTATCCTTATCGAAATCGGACAACAGCGGTAAAAACGCTCAGGAAAAGGTGCTATCAGCAGAACTCTCCAGTCGATTAATGCTGAAAGAAAATCTCGACTTGCATGCCACACTGGATTACCAAGAATGGCAGCAAGGTGTCGAGTTCGGTATCGGTTTTCGCTTCTAGATCACTTCAAGCGGTGTATCTGACATCAGGATGCCATTCCAATCCGCGTACAAATAATCACCCGGTTCTACGATCTGATTTTGCATGGTTAATGTCACATTGATCTGCCCAGCGCCACGTTTTTCTGTTTTGAATGGGCAAGCGCCTAACGCTTTGATTCCCAAATCCATCTCAGACATCGCGACCACATCACGCACCGCGCCATAAATGATCACACCTTCCCAATCATTTTTTATGGCCAAAATAGCGAGTTGATCTCCCATTAATGCCTTATGGCATGAACCATGACCATCAACGACCAATACTTTGCCTTTACCATTCTGGCTCAGAACATCACGGACTTTTGAGTTATCGTGATAGCAACGGACAGTCACAATCTCTCCCCAAAATGCGCTGCGTTGACCAAAATTTTGCAGTGGTAGGTTAAGTAAAGTTACTTGCGATTCGTACTTATCGCACAGATCTGGGGTTATATCTCTCATCATTCCTCCATGATTTTATTTTTCAGATTTGTTGATTTCGGATTGGCCCGAGATCTAGCTCGCAATCGTTAAGACAAGAACAGAGATAAAGCTCCCCATCTTGTACAAAATAAATCGCGTTTTGAGCAAATCTCTGCGCCAGCGATCGGGCTTCTGAAAGCGGCATTACTACCGCAAAACTGTCTTCAAACCAGTGAAATTGAGCGTCTCCTACCCTCACTTTCACCCAATCATAATCGATCAAGCATTGCTGTAAACGTTGATTATTTACGCAATTCTCATCATCTGACAAGCGAATACTCCTAGGGTTCCATGCGGTAATTATGCAATAAAACGACCAGTTTACTGGCTTTTCAAAGGAAAACTTCACCGATTGGTAGTTCAGCCAAAGGCTAGCGTCTATCTTGATCATTTGGTAAGTTTACAACTCGTTATTGTTCTTAATATCTGTTACATTCTAACTCTTGATGTAAATCAACAAAGTGATTGGAATTAACATTCTGGCGTTGTTAGCATGCTGTTAACATTATAGAATCCGCCCCATAGACTAGTAGAACCTCTTGAGAACTGGAGTGCTCACAAACTAGTTACACCAAGGATGGCGGACAAAAAGTAGTGATGTTAATTAGGTTTTTTATCTTATTTTTAACATTAACCATCGGTATGTAATCTTTTTGCCTAGAATGAGTTCTACTAGCACGATTTTTTCACAAGTTTAGGTAACGCTAATGCAAACCCCGCAGATCCTTATCGTCGAAGACGAGCAAGTAACTCGTAACACTCTTAAGAGTATTTTTGAAGCAGAGGGATACGCTGTTTTTGAGGCCAGCAATGGTGAAGAGATGCACCAAGTGCTGTCCGATTATCCAATCAACTTGGTGATTATGGACATCAACCTGCCAGGTAAGAATGGCCTACTGCTAGCACGCGAACTGCGCGAGCAAGCGGATGTAGCGCTCATGTTCCTGACTGGTCGCGACAATGAAGTGGATAAGATTCTGGGCCTAGAAATTGGCGCAGATGATTACATCACCAAACCGTTCAACCCACGTGAATTAACCATTCGTGCTCGTAACCTGCTAAGCCGCTCTATGCATGCTGGCACCACGCAAGAAGAAAAACGCAGCGTTGAAAAATACGTGTTCAATGGTTGGGAACTGGATATTAATAGCCGCTCACTGGTGAGCCCTGATGGTGATAGCTACAAGCTACCTCGTTCAGAATTCCGTGCATTACTGCACTTCTGCGAGAACCCAGGCAAAATCCAAACTCGTGCTGACCTGCTGAAGAAGATGACTGGACGTGAGCTGAAGCCACACGACCGTACTGTAGATGTTACTATCCGCCGTATCCGTAAGCACTTCGAGTCTGTTTCAGGTACACCTGAAATCATCGCGACCATTCACGGTGAAGGCTACCGCTTCTGTGGTGATTTAGAAGACTAATTCACCTTAAGTGAGCCCAAAATGAATTAGACCCTAGCTATGGCTAGGGTCTTTTTTCGTCACTTATTTGAGTCCGCTTGCTGAGTAAGCCACTGCCTTAATAGCGCAATATCCGATTGATATTCATTTTTGATCTCTTCAACCCAATCACTGATGTTCTCCCACCATGCCGGAGCTTCTGGTGATTGTGCCTTTTGAGCGATTTTTTGGATCCGCTTTAGCCCTATCGAGCCCGCTGCACCTTTGATTTTATGCGCTTCACTGACAATCCCATCTTTATCTTTGGCGACCATATTGGAATCCAACACCGCAAGATAAGCAGGCATAGACTGCTCAAATAAGGTCACGCTATCAATGACGGGGTTGCACCCAACAATTTCGATATAGGATTGCAGCATCTCGAGATCCAGTAATTGCTGATATATATCTTGGGGCAGTTCTTTTGGCGTCGAAGTAACTTCGATAGAAGGAACATCACATTCAAGACCATTGCTAACTTTGGCTATCACTTCGCGGACAGCGGCAACAGATAAAGGTTTGCTGATCGCAGAGTCCATCCCTTTTTTACGATACTCTTCTTTATCTTTCAAAACATTGGCCGTTAAGGCCACGAGTGGGGGTAATGGGGAGTAGTGAGATCGATAATATTGAGCAATATCGAATCCTGTCATATCCGGCAATTGAATATCGAGGAACACCAAATCATATTCAGTCGGGTTAAAGCGCTGGATAGCCTCTTCCCCCGTCATTGCGACTGTGACTTTATGTCCCATGCTTTCAAGCAATGACCGCGCGACAGTAATATTCAGTTCAATATCTTCCACCATGAAGATATTCAGTTGAGTTTGCGGCTCTTGGGGTTCAACCGTGGTGGACACTTCAACCAAAAGCGGCACGCGAATGGTTACGGTAAAGGTACTGCCAAATCCTTCTTCGCTGTTGACGCTGATATCCCCCCCCATCAACTTAATCAACTGACGTGATACGGCTAAGCCAATTCCTGTTCCTACCGCATGTAAATTATCTTTGCCTGATTTGACCTGATAATACATAGCAAAGATTTTTTCCAATTCAGTTTCAGGGATACCAATCCCTGTATCTTCAACCTCAATGGTGATATCAGCATATTGTTCATCACATTCCGCGCTGACCGTCATTACGACGCCACCTTCTTTAGTGAATTTCATTGCATTACTGAGCAGATTCCATAGCACTTGACGCAAGCGAGTGGCATCAACCTCCACTAATGAAGGTAAGTCAGTCAAACGTTCTAAATCAAAACGCAGCCCTTTTTGCTCTGCCATCAAAGCGGCGAGCACTTCGAGTTCAGCTACAAACTCTTCGAAGTTGAGTGCGGAAGGGAAAAGCTCTAGCTTGCGGCGGTCAAACTTATCCATATCAATAATGTCATTGAAAATATTGCCTAAGGTCACCGCACTGACATTAATGGTTTGCAGATGTTTGCGTTGTTCGCCACTTAATGGCGTATCAAGCAGCATTCGACTGAGGCCGACAATGCCATTGAGCGGGGTACGCAGCTCATGGCTTATTGTAGAGATGAAAGTAGTTTTGTCACGGCTGGCTTTTTCGAGTGATTCTTCATGGCGTTTACGTTCGGTGATATCACGCCCAAAGCCGACCAAACCAAGATGACGACCATCTTTACTGTAAAAAGGGACCTTACGCAGCTCAAAGAAACTTTTACGGCCATCAGGGTATTCCAGCCACTGTTCATAAGTTATAGAACTATTGTTATTAAACACTTGCTGATCGGTTTCTACGATCGACTGGGCGATTTCTTTGCGGTAAACATCCCATGGCGTTAATCCCACCAATTCACTTTCACGTTTGCCGGTTAATTCTTCCATAGCTCGGTTACAGCCTGAAAATTCACCTTTAGCGTTACGGTAATAGATCAAATCGGGGGAGGCATCGATGAAAGAACGCAGCAATGCGGTTCGTTCAGCGAGTTCCACTTGGGTTTTCTCGCGCTGATACACTTCATTTTCAAGATCGAGCATGGCTTCTTCGCGTGCTTCTTCCGCCTTAATTCGCTCTTCAATTTCTTGATTCAATTTCACGATGTTTTGTTGAAGCTTTTGATTAAGTTCTTGATCGCGCGAACGCATATCTTTGAGCTTGGAAACCAATTTCGAGAGACGTTGACGAGACTCCTCAAGTTGATCCACGACCACAGAGAGGAAATATACCGCCCAAGGCGTGATGAGTAACCCAAAGAATACGGAGCGGATAATGTCGATATCATCAACAAAGCCATTAAGGATCAAGGTAATACCAACCTGGACCACCACAGCCAACGCAACTAAAGCGAGAGCCAACAGAATGGAGAAACGCAAAATCCCTAGCTTGACCAATAAATCCACATAGTACTGGGCAAGATTTTTCATCGGTTTCATTTACTGCTCCGTCAGATAAAGAGCCATTAGTCTAGCCTTTTTCCAGAGCAAACGTTAGCAACTCTTACCCCCAAACCATTCGATATTCCGTGCTCAGCACTCAATTTTCAGAGTTCAATGAGCTTCACAAGTGATTGAGAAATATGGGGTGTTGATCACTTTCTGTATAAATAGAGGTTTGATTGCGTCCATTGGTTTTGGCTTGGTACAACGCGCGATCAGCTAACGCTACCATCTGTTCGGGAAGATCATTGGGTTGGGGTATGTGTGTCACTATCCCTAGACTTACCGTGATAATATCAGCGACTTTGGAATGGGAATGGGGGATTGCTAATGAACGAATTTTTTGATGAATTCGCTCAGCCAACATTACCGCGCCTGATTGTGGAGTATTGGGCAGTAGAATACCGAACTCTTCCCCCCCATAACGCGCCACACAATCGGAATGGCGATTAGCCACTTGAGTAAAGGCAATCGCCACCTGTTTCAGTGTCTCATCCCCCATCAAATGCCCATAAGCATCGTTGTAATCTTTAAAGAAATCTACATCGCAAAGAATAATGCTCAACGGGTGACTTTCTCGAACATGTAGATGCCAGAGTGTATGCAACTGCTCATCAAAACGACGTCGATTCGCAACTTGGGTCAAACTATCCAAAAAGCTCAGGCGTTCTAACTCTTGGTTCGCGACCTCCAATTGCTCAGCAGCAAGAAAACGTTCGGAAACATCACGCGCCATGATCAGCACTCCATTCGTGCCAGAAGCGGGATCTCGAAATGGCGATTTCACCACATCAAACCACACCGACTGACCATTTGGTCGTTCGATTCTATCGATATAGCGTAGTGATCTTCCTTCATGTAGTACTTGGCTATCTGTATCGGATAGCCGTGAATAGAGATGTTCAGGGATCACATCTTGTAAGCGTTTTCCAACTAAATCAGAGATTTCAGCGATGCCAAGTGCCTCCACAAATGGTTGGTTACAAGCTTGGTACACCATATTTTCATTAAAAATACCTATCGAATCTGGACTCGATTCGAGGATATTTTGCAAAATGGTATCACGCTGCGCCAATGCCACCTCGGTATCACGACGTTTCTCCATCTCTTCTCTTAACTGACACTGCATGTTGTACCAATCGGTCACATCATGACTAATCCCCAGTAACCCAATATTTTCGCCATCGGGGGACATCAATACCCGTTGATAGGTTTCTAAAAGGCAGCTACATCCATCTGGTGTCACAGTCCAGCAACGCTGGCTCGTGCGCCCTTTCATAATGCCTTTAAAGGTAGAGCTCCCCTCTTCTTCTCTACCTTGCCAAAATTGATCAAACGCTCGATTAGTGGCTGTTAATTGATCGTTTGTATCTTTGATAAAAATCAGCTCAGACAGAGAATCGAGCGCGGTACGTGCCATAGCAAATGAATGTCGCTCTTGTGCGATATCGTTGTTTGGGCAATCCAAACTAATCACATTCACTAACCATACTTTTTGGGGCCAGCGATGCAGTAAAGTGGCCGAGACCTCTAATGTGTTGGTGTTGTTATCAGGCACTGGCCAAAGCAAAGAAACTGAGCGTTTTTGCTGCCCACTACTTTCAATAGCTCGATAGAAAGCTTGCTCACCTTCTTTACCCAACTCTGAAGAAAACAGATAATGGCGCCCCACAAGACGAATGCCCAACAATAAATACGCAGCCAAATTGGCCTGCAGCACACATTGCTCACCCACCAGCAAAATACCTGAAGGAGAGTGGTGGAATAATCGAACTAATCTTTGAGGCTGAATATGGCTGTACCACCCTAACCAAAGCAGCAAACCGCTACCGAGCATCCCCCCGATAGTAAGCAAAATCATGTAAAACTCAGAGATCGATTCGGACATGTAATAGCTTTTTTATTAATAGACAGTGTAAATAGTACAAAAGATTACATATTTTTGCTGTGGATTATTAATTTAGACTAAGAGCTACATACTTGAATGGCTCGCCGATCAGCGAGCCTTGTGGCCCCTCAATCTCAAGAGTTTTGCCAATTGCAGTCATCGCCCACCAACGATTTTCACACCACAAAGGGGCAAGTAGAGTGGGTCTACGGGCCGCCGAAGACACACGATGATAAATAATCTGCGGTGGCGTTGAGCGAATCATTTCACAGGCAATCGATACATACTCATCCTGTTCAAGCACAGTTAAACGCCCCGCTCGCCACGCTTTGGCCATGGTACTGCCTTCCACAATGTGCAAACCATGCAACTTGATACCATCCGTTCCCACACTAAGCACTTGTTGTAATGTGGCAAGATTGTCACTGCGTCCTTCACCGGGCAACCCAACAATCAAGTGAGTACACACTTTGATACCTAACGCTCTCGCTTTGGCAGTGATCTCTGCGTAGCAGGCAAAATCGTGCCCACGATTAATGCGTTTTAATGTGTGATCGTGTGCGGTTTGCAGCCCAAGCTCCAACCAAATTTCGTAACCTTGCTGCACATAATCGGCGAGCAGTTCAAGCACCGCATCCGGCACACAATCAGGCCGAGTGCCAACACACAACCCCACAATATCCGCTTCTTCTAGAGCCTGTTCGTACATCGATTTCAGCACTTGCACTTCCGCATACGTGCTGGTGTAAGCCTGAAAATAAGCGAGGTATTTTTTGGCGCGTTTGATCTCCCCCGCCCGATCTTTCAACTGCTCTTGAATACTCTGCTGCTGGGTCTCTTCATTGGCAAACGAGGCCACGTTACAGAAAGTGCAGCCACCACGGCCAATCGTACCGTCTCGATTTGGGCAACTAAACCCCCCATGGAGCGTCAGTTTATGAACTTTCTCTCCATAGCGACGTTGTAAATCTTGACCTATGGTGTTCACCAGTTGATGTAAATGCATCGGCTCGCTCAATCTAAATACAAATATCTCTCACTACCATCCGTGTAATTTAATTACATTTCCAATCGAATTGGTCACAAATTTTAATCCCTCGCGTTTGATTTCAAACAGCGTCAAATCAATAAATAGGCATAAAATAAACACTATTTGCATTTTGTTGCTAGTTTGTTAAACAAAACATTCATCTAGCTGTAAAAAAATAAACCAAACCGCAGACTTTTCGTTGGAATTTGCGCCAGCAAAATTGTAGGATACTTTCAGTTTTCCGTGCTTTTTTGCTCAATTAATTACAAAAAACGCGGCAGACTATCGGTGATATTCCACACCTACCAAAAGAATCCACTAGTAAAGTGGCTCGACAACAGGAATGTCACTAAGGATTGTCTTTCTCACAACATATTTCCTGTGAGAGACGGAAAGGACGCGGATCTGCTCCCTAAGCAGATTTCACTCAAAACAAAAAAGGACAGGACGTATCGCCCAAGCGACTCATTCAGCGGATGCTGCTTGATGCGTGGCGGGAATAACTGAGTGCACACTCAGTGCGGTTGCGTCCTCAATAACTGGAAGGATGTATCTATGGTAGATAAAGCGCAACGTTCGCGTGGTCTTTATACGCCTGAGCTGGAGCATGATGCTTGTGGCATCGGCTTTGTCGCTCACCTGAAAAATCGCAAGTCTCATCAGGTGGTCACTCAAGCTTTGGACATGCTCGCACGCATGGAACACCGTGGCGGTCAGGGTTGTGACCCTTGCAGCGGTGACGGTGCGGGTATTTTGTTGCAAAAGCCTCACGAATTTTTACTCGAAGAAGCCGTTAAACTTGGTATTAAGCTGCCTTCATTCGAAAAGTACGGTGTGGGTGTGGTGTTGTTCCCGAAAGATGAACACAAACGTGCCCAATGCCGAGATATTTTAGAGCGTAATGCCAAACGCCTTGATCTGGATGTGATTGGCTATCGTGTTTTGCCAACCGACAACAGCATGTTAGGTGCCGACCCACTCAGCACTGAGCCACAATTTGAACACGTGTTCATTTCTGGTGGTCCAGGTATGCAGCCGGAAGAGTTAGAGCGTAAGCTGTACGTGTTGCGTAACTACACGGTTCGTGTCTGCCTTGAGAGCGTGTCGAACATCGGTGATGATTTTTACATCAACTCGATGTCATACAAAACCTTGGTCTATAAAGGTCAGCTGACCACTGAACAAGTACCGCAATACTTCCTCGATTTGCAAAATCCGACCATGGTCACTGCTCTGGCGCTGGTGCACTCGCGTTTTTCTACCAACACCTTCCCGAAATGGCGACTAGCCCAGCCTTTCCGCTACATCGCGCACAACGGTGAGATCAACACCGTTCGCGGTAACTTGAACTGGATGAAAGCGCGCGAAGCGATTTTACAATCCAAACTGTTTACCCAAGCTGAAATCGACATGCTGCTGCCTATCTGCCAAGAAGGCGCATCCGATTCCGCAAACTTTGACATGGTACTCGAACTACTGGTGCTTTCTGGTCGCAGCTTGCCTCACGCTCTGATGATGATGATCCCAGAAGCATGGCAAGAAAACAAAGCGATGGATCCAAAACGCCGCGCTTTCTACCAGTACCATGCCAACGTCATGGAACCATGGGACGGCCCAGCATCAGTATGCTTTACCGATGGTGTACAAGTCGGTGCAACGCTAGATCGTAACGGTCTGCGTCCGTCTCGTTATACCGTGACCAAAGATGATTTCCTGATCATGGCTTCTGAATCTGGCGTAGTGGAAATTGATCCAGCCAATGTGGAATACCGTGGTCGTCTGCAACCGGGACGTATCTTTGTTGCTGACCTAGAGCAAGGCCGCATCATCTCTGATGAAGAAGTCAAAGACGGTATCGCTTCAGCGCAGCCTTATGAAAAATGGGTAGAAGAAAACCTACTCAGCTTGAAAAAGCTGCCGGATGCCGACAACGTACACAGCCAACCATCGCCAGAGCGCCTGCTTCACCGCCAACAAGCGTTTGGAGTGAGTAGCGAAGAGGTCAATGACATCATTCTGACCCTAGCACAAACCGGTTATGAGCCGCTCGGTTCGATGGGTGCAGACTGGCCTGTAGCCGTGCTGTCACACCAATCTCAGCATCTTTCAAACTACTTTAAGCAGTTGTTTGCTCAGGTGACTAACCCACCAATCGACCCGATCCGTGAGCGCATGGTGATGTCGCTCAACACTTATATCGGCCGCGATCAAAACTTGCTTTCTGAAACGCCTGCTCACTGCCGTAAGGTTGAGCTGGAATCACCTGTGATTTCTAACGCTGAGTTGGAAAAACTGCGTGCGATTGATAACGAGCACCTACAAGCCAAAACGTTGGACATCGTATTTCGTGCCAGCGATGAACCAGGCAAGCTAGAGCGTGCTCTGAAACGTATTTGCCAATACGCGGAAGATGCGGTGATTGATGGCTACTCGATCATTTTGCTGACCGACCGTGCGGTGAACTCCAACCATGCCGCCATCCCAGCGATGCTGGCCGTGGGTGCAGTACACCATCACCTGATCCGCAAAGGTCTGCGTTCTAAATGCGGCATCGTGGTGGAAACCGGTGATGCGCGTGAAACGCACCACTTTGCGACCCTACTCGGCTACGGCGCGAACGCTGTTAACCCGTATCTTGTGATGGAAACCATCGTTGACCTCAAACGTCAGAAAAAACTCGATGCCGACGTATCGATAGAGAAATACTTCGAAAATTACCGTAAAGGCGTTAATGGCGGCTTGCTGAAGATCTTCTCAAAAATGGGGATTTCGACCCTACAGTCTTATCACGGTGCACAGATTTTTGAAGCGCTCGGGATCAGCAAAGCGGTGGTGGATAAATACTTCACCGGCACCATCACGCGTATTCAAGGTTTAACCCTCGACGATATCGCCAAAGAAGTTCTGGTTCGTCATCGCATTGGCTACCCAACGCGCGAAATCCCACTGCAAGTGTTGGATGTCGGCGGCGTGTATCAATGGAAACAGCGCGGTGAGCAGCATCTGTTTAACCCAGAAACCATTCACTTGCTGCAAGAGTCCACTCGCCATAAAAACTACCCGCAATTTAAGAAATATGCGGCAGCGGTTGATAGCCAAGGCGATAAAGCGGTGACTCTGCGCAGCCAGCTCGATTTTGTGAAAAATCCAGCGGGTTCTATTCCGATTGATGAAGTTGAACCGATCGAGAGCATTGTGAAGCGCTTTGCAACCGGTGCGATGTCGTTCGGCTCTATCTCTTACGAAGCGCACTCCACACTGGCGATTGCGATGAACCGCTTAGGCGCGAAATCCAACTCCGGTGAAGGTGGTGAAGACCCAATGCGTTTTGAACTGAATGCGAATGGGGATTCAGAACGCTCAGCGATCAAGCAAGTGGCTTCTGGCCGTTTCGGCGTGACCTCTTACTATCTGACCAACGCGGATGAAATCCAAATCAAGATGGCGCAAGGGGCGAAACCGGGCGAAGGCGGTCAGCTACCTGGCGATAAAGTCGATGAATGGATCGGGGCAACTCGTCACTCCACACCAGGAGTTGGCCTGATTTCACCACCACCGCACCACGACATTTACTCCATCGAAGACTTAGCTCAGCTGATTTTCGATTTGAAAAATGCTAACCGTAAGGGCCGCGTCAACGTCAAACTGGTTTCTGAAGCCGGTGTTGGCACCATCGCTTCTGGTGTAGCCAAAGCTAAAGCTGACGTCGTTCTGATTGCCGGTCACGATGGTGGTACCGGTGCATCACCAATCTCTTCTATCCGTCATACTGGTTTGCCTTGGGAATTGGGTCTGGCTGAAACCCACCAGACTCTGCTGAAAAACGGTCTGCGTAACCGCATCGTGGTTCAAGCCGATGGGCAGATGAAAACCCCACGCGATATCGCCATTGCGGTACTGCTGGGAGCAGAGGAATGGGGCGTGGCAACCGCAGCGCTAGTGGTTGAAGGCTGTATCATGATGCGTAAGTGTCACAAAAACACTTGCCCAGTCGGTATTGCTACTCAAAACAAAACCCTGCGTGAGCGTTTTGCTGGCCGTGTTGATGACGTTGTTACCTTCTTCCAATACATGGCACAAGGTCTGCGTGAAATCATGGCAGAATTGGGGTTCCGCACCATCAATGACATGGTTGGCCAAGCGCACAAACTCAAAGTGCGTGATGATGTGGGTCACTGGAAATATAAGAATCTTGATCTGTCGCCAATCCTCTTTATTGAGCAGCCGCGCAGTGTCGATGGTATTTACTGCCAAACTCAGCAGAACCATCAGCTTGAAAGCGTACTGGATCGCACCTTGATCCAATTGGCGACTCCTGCCCTTGAGCGTGGTGAAGCCGTCAAAGCCGAGCTACCGATCATCAACACCGATCGCAGTACTGGTACTATGCTGTCAAACGAAATCTGTAAGGTTTACAAAGACCAAGGTCTACCACAGCCAATGCAGGTGAAATTCAACGGCAGTGCGGGACAATCCTTCGGGGCATTCCTCACTAAAGGCGTTTACTTTGAAGTGGAAGGCGATGCTAACGACTACTGGGGCAAAGGTCTCTCTGGTGGCACGCTGGTGCTCTACCCGAACCGTAACGCCACCATAGTTCCGGAAGAAAATATTGTGGTCGGTAACGTCTGTTTCTACGGCGCAACCTCTGGCGAATCTTACATTCGCGGCCTAGCGGGCGAGCGTTTCTGCGTGCGTAACTCAGGTGCCAAAGTGGTGGTGGAAGGTATCGGCGATCACGGCTGTGAATACATGACCGGCGGTGTCGCGGTGATCCTCGGCTCAACCGGTCGTAACTTCGCCGCAGGTATGAGTGGCGGTGTGGCTTACGTTTGGGATAAATCTGGCGACTTCCAATCTAAGCTCAATGCTGAGTTAGTCGATTTAGATCCAATCGAAGCGGAAGACAAAGCCCTACTCAAAGAAATGTTAACCAAGCATGTTCAATTCACAGGAAGTGAAGTGGCCAAAGCTTTCCTTGCCAACTTTGACGCAAGCCTAGCCACTATGGTCAAGGTGATGCCGCGTGATTACAAAGCGGTACTGCAAAAGCGCAAAGAGCAGGAGCAACAAGCCACATTAGCAGCGGAGGCGGTATAAATGGGTAAAGCAACCGGATTTTTAGAATTTGGTCGTGAACTGCCGAAAAAAATCGACCCGGCAGAGCGGATCAAAAACAACAAAGAGTTTGTTCTTAACCAAGAGTTTGGTAAGAAAATCAATCAGCAAGCTTCACGTTGTATGGATTGTGGCGTGCCGTTTTGTCATAACGGCTGCCCGATTGGCAACATCATTCCCGAGTTTAACGATGCGGTGTATCGCGACAGCTGGGAAGAGGCTTGGAATATTCTGAGCTCGACCAATAACTTCCCTGAGTTTACAGGTCGTGTCTGCCCTGCTCCTTGTGAAAGCGCGTGTGTGCTCGGCATCAACCAAGATCCGATCACCATCTGCAACATTGAAAAAACCATTGTGGAACGTGCTTACCAAGAAGGTTATGCCAAACCCAAAACGCCACGTTCACGCACAGGCAAAACGGTCGCCATCATAGGTTCCGGCCCTGCTGGGCTTGCCGCGGCTGAGCAGCTTAATGCGGCAGGTCATAGCGTGACCGTGTTTGAACGTGATGAAAAAGTCGGTGGTTTGCTGCGCTTTGGTATCCCTGATTTCAAACTCGGCATGGATGTGATTGATCGCAAAATCAATCTGATGGAGCAAGCGGGCGTTAAGTTCGTGGTTAATGCGCATATCGGTGTAGACATCAACGCTCAGCAACTGCGTCAGGAGTTTGATGCCGTATTGCTGACGGGCGGCTCAACCGTGCCACGCGATCTAGGGATTCCGGGACGTGATCTGAAAGGCGTTTACTTCGCGATGCAGTTCCTCGCGCAAAATAACCGCCGAGCCAATGGTATGGATCTGAAAGGTGAAGAGATCCACGCCAAAGGCAAACACGTAGTGGTGATTGGTGGTGGCGATACCGGCTCTGACTGTGTGGGCACTTCTAACCGCCACGGTGCAGCAAGCATTACTCAAGTTGAGATCATGCCGATCCCATCCAAAATGCGCCCAGTTAACATGCCTTGGCCGCAATATCCGATGATTCTGCGCACTTCTACTTCGCACGAAGAAGGCTGTGAGCGTCACTGGAATATCCTCACCAAAGAGTTCATTGGTAATGAGCAAGGTGAAGTAACCGGTCTACGCATCGCTGACATCGTTTGGAAAGATGCAGCACCCGGTGAGCGTCCAAGCTTTGACGAAGTCACAGGCAGTGAGCGCGTCATTCCTTGTGATATGGCGTTCCTTGCGATGGGCTTCTTGCATCCTGAACCACACGGTGTGCTTGCTCAGCTAGGCATTAAGCTGGATGAACGCGGCAATGTGGCGACTCAAGACTTTGCTACTAACCAAAAAGGCGTATTCGCCGCTGGCGATATGCGCACAGGCCAATCACTGGTGGTACGCTGCATCAACGAAGGACGTGAATGTGCGCGAGCCGTTGACACCTTCTTGATGGGCAATACCCATCTTGAGGCTAAAGCTGACTCTCTCATGCTTTCAGCGTAAGTGAGTACCAAGGCGTGAGTCATACATCCTGATCCACGCCTTAATGTGAACGTTTCCTTCCATATTGTTTTACTTCGGCCAGCATTCCCTGCTGGCCTTTTTTACGCCTATTCTCATTGCTCGGGATAAAAACTCGAGTTATCTGTAACTGACAAAAAACTATCTTATTGAATAAAAAGAAATTATCTGAACTATTCCTCGGCAAATCTCCCTCAAACCCTATTTTTAACCAATAACTTGACCTTTTGCACAATAAGCTATAGGTTGTGAATTCGGTGAAAATAAAACCCCGCAAAAATGTTAATTAATTAACCATAGATGTTAATTAAATATTCAAATAATAAAATTTTAATGAATAGTTAGTCATTTACTGTCTAGATGACAGAGAAGCAAAGGGAGAATTGCAATGGCTCTATACGATCCAAGTCTTGAAAAAGACAACTGTGGATTCGGCTTGATCGCGCACATGGAAGGGCAAGCCAGCCACAAACTCGTTCGTACTGCGATTTCAGCGCTTGATCGCATGACTCACCGCGGCGGTATCGCAGCCGATGGCAAAACCGGTGATGGCTGTGGTCTGTTACTGCAAAAACCTAATTCTTATTTGCGCCTGATCGCAGAAGAGCAACATTGGAAGCTCAGCAAACAGTACGCGATTGGCATGCTGTTTCTCAGCCGAGATCCACAAAAAGCACAACAAGCGCAGCAGATTGTTAATCAAGAACTCGCTAAAGAAACCCTAAGTGTTGCGGGCTGGCGCAAAGTGCCAACCAACCCTAAGGTGCTCGGCCCAATTGCCCTCGACTCTTTGCCAGATATTCAACAAGTGTTTATCTCCGCTCCGGCGGGTTGGCGTGAACGCGATGTTGAGCGCCGCCTTTATATTGCGCGTCGTCGGATTGAAAAACAGATTACGGATGATCGTGATTTCTACATCTGCTCGCTCTCCACACAGGTGCTGGTCTACAAAGGCCTATGCATGCCCGCAGATTTGCCACGCTTTTATCTTGATTTAGCAGACCTACGTATGGAATCGGCGATTTGCTTGTTCCACCAACGTTTCTCCACCAATACTCAGCCACGCTGGCCTCTGGCTCAGCCATTCCGCTATCTGGCACACAATGGGGAAATCAACACCATTGATGGTAACCGCCAGTGGGCGCGCGCACGTGCTTATAAATTTGCTTCACCGCTACTGCCCGATCTACAAACTGCCGCTCCTTTTGTTAACGAAACCGGTTCTGACTCCTCAAGCTTAGATAACATGCTGGATCTGTTTTTAGCCGGCGGGATGGATATTTTCCGCGCGATGCGCATGCTAGTTTCGCCCGCATGGCAAAACCATCCGGATATGGATCCGGATCTGCGTGCTTTCTACGATTTTAACTCTAAGCACATGGAGCCATGGGATGGCCCGGCGGGGATCGTGCTTTCTGATGGTCGCTACGCCGCGTGTAACCTTGACCGTAACGGCCTGCGCCCTGCGCGTTATGTGATCACCAAAGATAAGCTCATCACCCTCGCTTCAGAAGTCGGGATTTGGGATTACGCGCCGGATGAAGTGTCTGAAAAAGGTCGGGTTGGCCCCGGCGAGCTGCTGGTGATCGACACTCGCAAAGGCAAAATTTGGCAATCGAGCGAGATCGATAACGATCTGAAAAGCCGCCATCCGTATCGTGAATGGATGGAAAACAACGTTCACAAACTGACGCCATTCTCTGAATTGCCTGACGATCAAGTTGGTGAGCGCAGCTTCGACCAAGATCTGCTCAAAACTTACCAAAAGCAGTTTGCTATGAGCAACGAAGAGATCGATCAAGTGCTGCGTGTGCTTGGCGACATGGCACAAGAAGCGGTCGGTTCAATGGGCGATGACACGCCGATGGCGGTGCTTTCTTCAAAAGAGCGCCTGATCAGCGATTACTTCCGCCAAAAATTTGCTCAGGTCACTAACCCACCGATCGATCCACTGCGTGAAAAACATGTGATGTCGCTGGCCACCAGTATCGGCCAAGAGATGAACGTATTTTGCGAAACCGATGGTCATGCGCATCGCGTCACCTTTGATTCGCCGATCCTGCTCTACTCAGATATGCAGCAGTTACTGACGCTCAGCGATCAGCACTATCGCAACACCATTCTTGATATCAACTTCGATCCGCAAGAGAAAGATCTCAAACAAGCCGTGCTCGATTTGTGTGACAAAGCAGAGCAAGTGGTGCGCGAAGGTACGGTATTGATCGTACTTTCCGACCGTGCGTTAACCGCGGATCGTTTGCCAATCCCAGCGGCGATGGCAGTAGGTGCAGTGCAAGCGCGTCTGGTTGAAGCCAATTTGCGCTGCGATGCCAACATCATTATTGAAACCGGCGCCGCACGTGATCCACACCATTTTGCGGTACTGATTGGTTTTGGTGCCACTGCCGTTTATCCTTACCTTGCCTACGAAACACTGGGCAAAATGATTGACGATGGCGCACTACAAAAGAGCTATCGTGAAGTGATGCAGAATTACCAATACGGCATCAACAAAGGTCTGTACAAAATCATGTCCAAAATGGGCATTTCGACCGTTGCCTCTTATCGCTGCTCACAACTGTTTGAAGCCGTAGGTCTGCACCGCGATGTGGTTGATCTCTGCTTTAAAGGGGTAACCACACGTATCCAAGGCGCGAACTTCGACGATTTTGAGCAAGATCTGTTCAACCTGTCGCGTAAGGCATGGGCAAAACGTAAACCTCTCGAACACGGCGGTTTACTCAAATACGTCCACGGTGGCGAATACCACGCCTACAACCCAGATGTGGTTGGCACACTACAAAAAGCGGTGAAATCTGGCGAAACGGTGGATTACCGCGACTTTGCTAAACAAGTCAACCAGCGCCCAGTGGCCATGCTGCGTGATTTACTGCGTTTGAAAACCTCGGATAAACCGCTGCCACTGGAACATATCGAGCCCGCGAGCGATCTCTACAAACGCTTTGACTCAGCGGCGATGTCGATTGGCGCGTTAAGCCCAGAAGCCCACGAAGCGTTGGCCACTGCGATGAACCGCTTGGGCGGTTATTCCAACTCTGGTGAAGGTGGTGAAGATCCACGCCGCTTTGGCACCGAACGTAACTCGCGTATCAAGCAAGTCGCTTCTGGCCGCTTCGGGGTAACACCGCACTATCTAACCAATGCCGATGTGCTGCAAATTAAAGTCGCTCAAGGGGCAAAACCCGGTGAAGGCGGCCAGCTTCCAGGGCACAAAGTCACCGCTGAGATCGCGAAACTGCGTTATTCCGTCCCCGGAGTGACCTTAATTTCACCGCCGCCGCATCACGATATTTACTCGATTGAAGATTTGGCGCAGCTGATTTTCGATCTTAAACAGATCAACCCGAAAGCCTTAGTCTCAGTCAAACTAGTGTCTGAGCCTGGTGTCGGCACAATTGCGACCGGTGTGGCGAAAGCCTACGCCGACCTTATCACCATCTCAGGCTATGACGGCGGCACCGCAGCGAGCCCGCTCACTTCCGTAAAATATGCGGGAAGTCCGTGGGAACTTGGCTTGGCGGAAACTCAGCAAGCCTTAGTCGCCAACGGCCTGCGCCACAAGATTCGCCTGCAAGTCGATGGTGGTTTGAAAACCGGGCTCGACGTGATCAAAGGGGCGATTTTAGGGGCGGAAAGTTTTGGTTTTGGTACTGCGCCAATGGTCGCGATGGGGTGTAAATTCCTGCGTATTTGCCACCTCAACAACTGCGCAACCGGAGTAGCAACGCAGGATGAAACGCTGCGTAAAGACTACTTCAAAGGTCTGCCAGAAATGGTGATGAACTATTTCAAAGGTTTGGCTGAAGAAGTACGCGGTTATCTAGCCGAATTGGGCGTTGAGAAACTCACTGATCTCATCGGCCGAACCGATCTACTGGAAGTAGTAGAAGGCATGACCGCGAAACAGAGCAAACTGGATCTCTCCGATCTGCTCGAAGCGCCAGTGTCACCGCAAAATCTGCCACTGTACTGCACCGAACCTAACACGCCGTTTGACAAAGGTGCGCTTAACCTGAAGATCGTGGAAGATGCTTTGGCTGCGGTGGAAAAACAGCAATCGCAGGAACTCTATTACAACGTGATCAACACCGACCGCTCGAT
This sequence comes from Vibrio mimicus, assembly GCF_019048845.1. NCBI lineage: Bacteria > Pseudomonadati > Pseudomonadota > Gammaproteobacteria > Vibrionales > Vibrionaceae > Vibrio > Vibrio mimicus. Next base: position 563,925 of record NZ_CP077426.1, on the reverse strand, counting down.
TGGCGCGCGCCTGTCTGGAGAAATTGCCAAACGCTACGGTAACGTGGGTGTAGCCACCTCACCGATCAAGCTCGTACTCAACGGCACGGCTGGTCAATCTTTTGGGGTGTGGAACGCAGGTGGTCTGGAGCTGTATCTCACCGGTGATGCCAACGACTATGTGGGTAAAGGCATGGCGGGGGGCAAAATTGTTATTCGCCCTCACCAAGGCACCGCTTTCGTGTGTAACGAAGCGACCATTATTGGTAACACCTGCTTATACGGCGCAACCGGCGGCAAACTGTTTGCAGCAGGTAAAGCCGGAGAGCGTTTCGCCGTGCGCAACTCCGGCACGATTGCGGTGATTGAAGGTGCCGGCGATAACGCCTGCGAATACATGACCGGAGGTATCGTCGCCATTTTGGGCGCAACGGGCGTGAATTTTGGCGCGGGCATGACCGGCGGCTTTGCTTACGTACTGGATGAGAACGGTGATTTCCAAGGCCGCGTCAATGATGAATCGGTTGAAGCGGTAGCATTGACCGATCTGTATATCCACCAAGAACATCTGCGCGGTTTAATTGCTGAGCATCTTGAAGAAACCGGTTCAGCGCACGCTGAGCAGATTTTGGCGAACTTTGATGAATGGATTCCGAAGTTCTATCTGATCAAACCACAAGCAGCGGATCTACGTACCCTGCTCGGCCATCAGAGCCGCAGCGCAGCTGAACTGCGCGTGCAAGCACAATAATTGGAAGGAGCCTGATTGATGAGCCAAAACGTTTACCAATTTATCGATGTCAGTCGTGTGGACCCAGCGAAAAAGCCACTGCAAATCCGCAAGATTGAATTTGTCGAAATTTATGAGCCTTTTACTAAGCAACAAGCCACCGCGCAGGCCGATCGCTGCCTCGATTGCGGTAACCCTTACTGTGAATGGAAGTGTCCAGTACACAACTACATTCCGCAGTGGCTGAAACTGGCCAATGAAGGACGCATTATTGAAGCGGCCGAGTTGTCGCATCAAACTAACAGCCTACCCGAAGTGTGTGGCCGCGTGTGCCCACAAGATCGTCTGTGTGAAGGCTCATGTACCTTAAATGCGGATTTCGGTGCGGTGACTATCGGTAATATCGAAAAATACATTACCGATACCGCCTTCGAAATGGGTTGGAAACCAGACATGTCCAACGTGGTGTGGACGGATAAAAAAGTAGCGATCATCGGCGCAGGTCCTGCTGGGCTTGCCGCAGCCGATGTTCTGGTGCGCAACGGGGTAAAACCTGTGGTGTTTGATCGTTACCCAGAAATCGGCGGATTACTCACCTTTGGTATTCCCTCGTTCAAGCTGGAAAAAGGTGTGATGGAAAATCGCCGCCGCATTTTCAGTGAAATGGGCATCGAATTCCGTCTTAATGTCGAAGTCGGCCAAGACATCACACTGCAACAACTACTTGATGAGTACGATTCAGTATTTCTCGGCGTCGGCACCTACCAATCTATGCGTGCAGGATTAGCCAACGAAGACGCTTCCGGCGTTTACGATGCTCTGCCGTTTTTGATCTCCAATACCTATAAAGTGATGGAGCTTGCAAGCGATACGCCGTTCATTGATATGGCAGGAAAAAACGTGGTGGTACTCGGCGGTGGTGATACGGCGATGGACTGCGTACGTACTTCGATTCGCCAAGGCGCATCTCGCGTGATTTGTGCGTATCGCCGCGATGAAGAGAACATGCCCGGTTCACGCCGTGAAGTGAAAAACGCCAAAGAAGAAGGTGTAGAGTTCATGTTCAACTTGCAACCCCTTGCGATTGAAGTCAATGCACATGGGCAAGTAACCGGAGTGAAAGTAGTCAAAACCGCGCTCGGGGAACCCGATGCCGTAGGTCGTCGCAAACCTGAACCCGTTGCAGGCAGCGAGCACGTATTGCCAGCCGATGCGGTGATCATGGCGTTTGGTTTCCAACCGCACAAAATGGCTTGGCTAGAACCGTTTGATGTAGAGCTTGATCAGTGGGGACGCATCAAAGCACCAGCACAGCAAACCTATCAATATCAGACCACCAACCCGAAAATTTTCGCCGGTGGTGATGCGGTACGTGGCTCCGATCTCGTGGTGACTGCGATAGATGAAGGACGCAAAGCAGCCGAGGGAATTCTCGACTATCTTGGACTCTAGCTCACACTTTTGCGAGAACATTGGCGCAAACAACAAAGGATTCATAGTGTTATGGATCCTTTTTTATATTTGCTACCTATAATGAGCACAAAATATATTGATATATGCCCTTCCAACTGAGCACTGCTGGTAAGAAGTGCATAACTAAGATGAGAGTGAACTAATCACCATGCATCCGTCATTTTATGCTGTTATCGCTGCTTTTTCGCTTACCGCCTGCAGTCAGGGAGTCGCTCCTATGCAAGATCGCACCGCAATCCCTTGTGCCAATAAACCCAACTGTGTTTCAACTCAAGATGAACGCGATAAATTCAATCTTGCGCCATTTATTTTGCGCCCCGGCGTCACTATTGACCAAGTGGAGCGCGTTGCTCTCTCCCTCTCTGGAGCAAGCACTGCGGAAAAAAATGGGCAATATTTGCGTATCGAATGCACGTCGAGTGTGTTCCGTTTTGTTGATGATCTGGAACTAAGCATTCAACAGGATCACTTATGGGTGCGCTCAGAATCACGTATTGGCTATAGTGACTTTGGAGTTAATCGCCGCCGTGCCGAAGAGTTGCGCGAAAAGCTCACTCTCTCTGGTCTGCTTGAGCAACCCTAACCTCGATCCTCCAAGGGTGCTCGTGCTACACTGCGGCCTGTTTTCCTATTGATAGATGAAAGAGAGCCCCTATGAAAATCGGCATCATCGGCGCAATGCAACAAGAAGTCGCCATCCTGAAAGATCTCATCGAAGACGTGCAAGAAGTTAACCAAGCCGGTTGTACTTTTTACAGCGGTCGAATCCAAGGTGTCGACGTGGTTTTACTGCAATCTGGGATCGGTAAAGTGGCTGCTGCATTGGGTACAACTTTGCTGATCAGCCAGTACGCGCCAGATGTAGTGATCAACACAGGCTCTGCCGGCGGTTTTGATGCCAGCCTGAATGTCGGTGATGTGGTGATCTCAAGCGAAGTTCGCCACCATGATGCGGATGTGACTGCGTTCGGTTATGAAATTGGTCAAATGGCTGGCCAACCAGCCGCCTTCAAAGCAGACGAAAAATTAATGACAGTGGCAGAGCAAGCACTGGCTCAATTGCCGGATACTCACGCCGTTCGCGGCCTTATCTGTACCGGTGATGCGTTTGTGTGTACGGCTGAGCGTCAAAGCTTTATCCGTCAACATTTCCCAACCGTTGTTGCGGTAGAAATGGAAGCCTCCGCGATTGCGCAAACTTGTCATCAATTCAAGGTTCCATTTGTGGTGGTTCGCGCGATTTCTGACGTTGCCGATAAAGAATCACCACTGTCGTTTGAAGAGTTCCTGCCGCTGGCAGCACAAAGCTCTTCTGCTATGGTGTTGAAAATGGTTGAACTGCTCAAGTAAGCGAGCTGATTAATGGAAATTGGGTTTTCCCACTTTTATGCCAATGGCGCGCTCCTCGTAATGTGGGGCGCCCTCTTATTTCATTTGCTGCTGCCGATTCCTCATGCAGTACACCCTGTCACTTTGTGGCACAAGTTTGCCGAACTGCTAGCCAGTAAGGTTAATACACCAGCCAGTGACACCCAAAACCTCATTTCGGGCTCTCTCGCGTGGGGATTAATGGTTTTGCCAACTATCGCGGTGCTTTGGGCGCTCAAACCCTTAGTCTGGCAGCCACAGCTGTTTGATTTAGCGCTGCTGCTGCTTGCCTTGGATTGGCGGCGCCAAGAAACGCTAGGTACTCAGCTCACCCAAGCGCTAGCAAAAGAGGACAAACCGCAAGCGCGCTCTCTGCTGCAGCCTTTTGTAAACCGTCAAACCACAACGCTTTCAGCGCTTGGGCTTGGAAAAGCAGGCGTTGAAACTCTCGTTATGGGATTTGGCCGCAATGTGGTTGGGGTGCTGTTTTGGTATGGCTTGTTCGGGGGCTGCGGTGCTTTGATGTATCGCTTAATCGCTGAATTGGCTCGTGCTTGGTCACCATCTCGCACCATATACCAACCTTTCGGTTTGCCTGCCGTGCGTGTTCTCGCAGTGCTAGATTGGCTCCCCCTACGCTTATTTAGCTTAATCATCATTACTGGCAAACAAGCGGGTAACGTTTTTAAAGCCGTTCTGGAGCAAAGCCGCAGTTGGCCGCTACCCGGCCCCGCTTGGTTACTGTGTGCCGTTGGCAATAAATTACAACTCTCATTGGGCGGCCCTGCGATTTATGGTGAGAAAAAAAGCGTACGTGCCAAAATTGGCGGGCGCATCGCACCTGCGGCGATTCATATTGCGCAAGTCCAAAAACTCATCGCATGGCGTATCTTCGTTTGGATAGCGCTAGAAAGTTTACTGTTACTACTGATTTATCGCGGAGTATAAATGCTTGTTATCCGGCTCATCGCCTGCACTTTTTTGTTCATTACCCCAAGCTTATTGGCTGCGCCTTTTCCCGCCGAGCGCATCATCAGCCTTGCCCCTCACGCGACAGAAATTGCTTATGCCGCAGGTTTGGGCGATAAGTTAGTTGCGGTGAGCGAGTACAGTGACTATCCGCCACAAGCGCTAAAACTAGAGCGCGTTGCCAATCACCAAACCATCAACATCGAGAAAATCCTGACGCTCAAACCCGATTTGATCATCGCTTGGCCTGCTGGCAATCCACCACGTGAATTGGCCAAACTGCGCCAACTCGGCTTCACGATTTACGATTCGCAAACCAAAACATTGGATGAAATTGCCAATAATATCGAAGCACTCAGTCAGTATTCGACTAATCCAGAAATTGGTCAAAAAGCGGCTAACGACTTTCGACAACGTTTACAAGCATTGCGCGAGCAATATGCAGGCAATCAACCTGTCCGATTTTTCTATCAGCTCAGCGAAAAGCCGATCATTACGCTGGCTCAAGGCCACTGGCCTAGCGAAGTATTTAGCGTTTGTGCAGGCGAAAATATCTTTGCCGACAGTGCCGCCCCCTACCCACAAGTAAGCATAGAGCAAGTTCTGGTTAAGCAACCCGATGTTATATTTACCTCTCCCCATGCCATGGCGAATGGTCATATGTGGCAAACGTGGAAAACTCAGCTCAAAGCGGTAGAAAATGAACAAGTTTGGGCGCTCAATTCCGACTGGCTAAACCGCCCAACACCAAGAACGTTAGATGCGGTTGAACAAGTGTGTCAGTACCTCAAAATTGCACAAAAGCAGTAACTTTAGCGGATAAAATCTCGTAAAATTCGCCCCAATTTGCCCGCTCTATACTTTTAATAGTTCTATAGATAGTGAGACTGCTTTGGATACTTCTCTGCTTTATCTGATTGATATGTTTGGTACTGCCGTGTTTGCAGTTTCTGGAGTGCTCTTAGCGGGGCGCCTAAAAATGGATCCGTTTGGTGTTATGGTTCTGGCCAGTGTCACTGCGATCGGTGGTGGAACCATTCGTGATATGGCATTGGGAGCCACTCCGGTATTTTGGATCAAAGACACCAACTACCTGTGGGTGATTATGATCACCTGCGCACTGACTATGTTGTTGGTGCGCCGCCCGAAGAGGCTCGCATGGTGGATTCTGCCCGTCAGTGATGCGATCGGCTTAGCCGTATTCGTTGGAATTGGCGTTGAAAAAGCATTGGTCTACCAAGATTCGGCATTAATTGCCGTGATCATGGGCGTGATCACCGGTTGCGGCGGTGGCATCATTCGTGATGTGTTAGCCCGGGAAATCCCTATGGTGCTGCGCAGTGAAGTTTATGCGACGGCCTGTATTATCGGCGGTATTTTCCATACTACCGCACTGGCAATGGGTTATAGCAGTTCAACCGCTCTGTTATCAGGCGTGTTCACGACTTTGCTCATCCGCCTTGGTGCGATCCGTTGGCATCTTTCTCTGCCCACTTTTGCCCTGACGAAATAACTCAACTGGCTCCCCATAGCCCAGCGGTGGGGAGCACTCCTTCCGTCAACTCATTCCTTTCTTTAGCCTAAGCTTACTTTGTGAGCTTAACGCACGACCTTACTTTGAATTCCACATACAATTCAAAGCATCTATTCCTGTTTGTCATCAAAGCATGTTACTCGAAGGTATTGAAACCCTGCTGGTACTCAGCAAAGAAAAAACCATGAGCCGAACAGGCAGCCAGCTCTACATTAGCCAATCGGCGGTTAGCAAACGTATTGCTAATTTAGAGAAAAAACTGGGGAAAAAACTGATTGTTCCTGCGGGAAGACACATCAAATTAACGGCGGATGCCGAACAGTTGATTGCCAGCATCGGCCCGACCTTTAATGAATTGCATGGCCTGATCTTTGAGCAGCAAACACTGGAAGACAACACACCCATTCGCATGGATTGCTCAGAAACCTTGGTGGCGGGTTATCTTGGGGATACGATGGGGCGCTATCGCCAGCAGGATCCGCACCTTGTGATCACCACCAACCACACCCCAAGAATTGTCGAAAATGTGCAGTCAGGTAAAGCAACCTTGGGATTCTGTGCAGGTTATCTACCCGCCAATCATGGCTTATTAACTTTCCACTTAGGTGATGAACCTTTTACTATTGTCAGCAAAGAAGCTCTGCACTCACTGCCAAGCGAGTTGATCACCAATGATTTAACTAACCCCTCGAATACCTATCAAGCCGCAATGCTGCACAAACAAGGGATTCGCCCAGCGATGGAAATGGATTCTTATACTGCTGCCGCTCAGTTAGCCCTCGGCGGTATGTTGCCCGCTTTAGTGCCACGCTCAATAGTGAGCACCCTAAAAATTGAGCCCGAACACTGCTTCGATTTTGCTGAACTCGCCGACCTCAGTCGGCCAATTCATATTTGCCTGCGCGCCAGCCGTTATCGCAGTACTAGAGTCCAAGCATTGATAACAGCGTTGCATGATGCTGTTCCCAAAGCAGTTTTAGCGCCATCAACATAGACATGGTGATCACCAGAGGCCGAATCCAACGCTGACCTTTGCTGATCACAACTTTCGCGCCCATACGAGCACCGATAAATCCGCCAACCGCCATGGTTAAGCCAATTTCCCAAATCGGCAAACCTGCGATTAAGAAAAAGGTCAGTGCGGCAATATTGGAAGTGAAATTCAACACTTTGGTACGCGCGGTGGCTTCAACCAAACTGAAATGCCCCAAAGCCACAAAGCAGACGGTAAAGATCGATCCCGTACCGGGACCAAAAAATCCATCATAAAAACCGATACCAAAACCCACGGTGAAAGCAAAAGCGGTTTCGGATAAAGGTGCTGGGCCACTGTGGGTTTTTGTTGTCGGTGCCAGCAAGAAATAGAGCGAGATACCGAGCAGTAACAGGGGGATGAGGCTGGTCAACAAAGTCGCATCAATATATTGCACCGCTTCTGCGCCAAGCGCCGCGCCGACAAAAGTGCAAGCAATCGCCAATCGCATCGCTTTTAGGCTCACAACGCCCTTGCGCACAAAATAGAGCGTGGCTGAAAAGCTACCAAAGGAGCTTTGCAGTTTGTTGGTCGCCAGAGCTTGAGTCGGAGGCACCCCTGCAGCCAGCAAGGCTGGTAAAGTCAGCAAACCGCCACCACCCGCCATGGCATCAATGAATCCCGCAACTCCCGCCACTAAAAACAGCAGCCCCAATACTTCCAGTGAAAGTTCCATTTCTTATCAACGCATTGAACAATAAAACCCAACAGTAACACTGCTGAAAAAGTGAAAACAGCGAAACGCAAGACGACAATCTATTCCCATTTTTCATCAATAAGTATTCAAGATGAAATCAGCAAAGATCGGTGAGTTCCAAAAATAAAAAAGCCCGCTGACGAGCGGGCAAAGAGGTTGTCAGAGAGGCCTTAAGCCTCTCTTGTTGTAATACCAATTAAGCTTGGCTAGCTTTTACACGCGCATGCAGCTCTTGCACTGAAGTGACCGATGCTTTGGCATCTGCTGTGTGTGCCATACAAGTAGCAAACGCAGCGTTCAGTGTGGTGGTGTAGTTCACTTTGTGTGACAGAGCACCACGGCGCAGCACTTTTGAGTCTTCAATCGCTTGACGGCCAGAAGCCGTGTTCACAATATAGGTGTACTCGTGGTTCTTGATACGGTCCAGAATATGTGGACGACCTTCATGCACTTTGTTGACCAGACGTGGGTTGATGCCCGCTTCGCCCAAAATCACCGCCGTACCATGAGTGGCATCCAACTGATAACCCAGTTTCACCAGCTTAGAAGCCAGATCCACCACACGTTGTTTGTCACCTTCACGAACCGAAAGCAGCGCACGACCACCTTCAGGGTAAACTGAGCCACTACCCAATTCTGCTTTGGCGTACGCTTCAGCAAACGTCGCACCCACACCCATCACTTCGCCGGTTGAGCGCATTTCAGGGCCAAGCAGTGGGTCAACACCTGGGAACTTGTTGAACGGCAGAACCACTTCTTTTACTGAGTAGTAAGGTGGAATGATCTCTTTAGTGAAGCCTTGTTGCTCCAGAGTTTGTCCAACCATCACTCGCGCAGCGATTTTCGCCAGCGGTGCACCTGTCGCTTTTGATACAAACGGCACAGTACGCGCAGCACGTGGGTTTACTTCAATCAGGTAAACTTCGTTGTCTTTGACCGCAAACTGAATGTTCATCAGGCCGCGAACACCGAGTTCAAATGCCAACTTCTCAACTTGCTCACGCATCTTGTCTTGGATTTCTTGGCTCAAGGTGTAAGCCGGCAGAGAACAGGCTGAGTCACCTGAGTGAACACCCGCTTGTTCAATGTGCTCCATGATGCCGCCAATCACCACGCGTTCACCGTCACAAATCGCATCCACGTCCACTTCGGTTGCGTCATCAAGGAAGCGATCCAGTAGGACTGGTGATTCATTCGACACGCTCACCGCTTCGTTGAAGTAACGACGCAGATCTTGCTCATCGTACACAATCTCCATCGCACGACCACCCAGAACATAAGATGGACGAACCACGAGTGGGAAACCGATTTCACGCGATTTCTCAATCGCTTGCTCGATTGCTGTCACAGTTGCGTTGTCTGGCTGTTTGAGGCCTAAACGCTGTACCGCTTGTTGGAAACGTTCACGGTCTTCAGCGCGGTCAATCGCATCTGGGCTAGTACCAATCACAGGTACACCAGCCGCTTCCAGCGCTCGCGCCAGTTTCAGTGGGGTTTGACCGCCGTACTGAACGATCACGCCTTTTGGCTTCTCAACACGCACGATAGCCAGCACGTCTTCCAGAGTCACAGGCTCAAAGTAGAGGCGATCTGAAGTATCGTAGTCGGTTGATACGGTTTCTGGGTTACAGTTGACCATGATGGTTTCATAACCATCTTCACGCAGAGCAAGCGCGGCGTGTACACAGCAGTAGTCAAACTCGATACCTTGACCGATACGGTTTGGACCACCGCCCAGCACCATGATCTTGTCTTTGTCAGTCGGATTGGCTTCACACTCTTCATCATAAGTGGAGTACATGTAAGCGGTATCTGACTTAAATTCTGCCGCACAGGTATCCACACGCTTGTAAACTGGGTGGATGTTGTATTGGTCACGCAGACGACGGATTTCGTTTTCGCTCACGCCGAGCAGTTTTGACAAGCGCGCATCAGAGAAGCCTTTACGCTTCATCTTACGCAGTACGTCTTGGTTCAAGCCAGCAAAGCCACCAGCTTTCACTTCTGCTTCTAGCTTCACCAGTTCTTCGATTTGCACCAGGAACCAGCGATCAATGTTGGTCAGGTTAAATACGCCATCAACAGACATACCCGCACGGAATGCGTCAGCGATGTACCAAATACGCTCTGCGCCTGCTTCTTTCAGCTCATAACGAATTTTGGTCAGTGCGTCAGGCGCGTCTAGATCCACTTTCTCATCCAGACCAGCCGCACCGACTTCCAAGCCTCGCAGTGCTTTTTGCAGTGATTCTTGTTGGTTACGACCAATCGCCATCACTTCACCCACTGACTTCATTTGTGTAGTCAGACGGTCATTGGCACCGGCGAATTTTTCGAAGTTGAAACGAGGAATCTTAGTCACTACGTAGTCGATGGTCGGTTCGAACGAAGCTGGCGTTGCGCCACCTGTGATGTCGTTCATCAACTCATCGAGTGTGAAACCCACCGCTAGTTTGGCCGCCACTTTCGCAATTGGGAAACCGGTGGCTTTGGAAGCCAACGCCGAAGAGCGTGATACACGTGGGTTCATCTCGATGATCACCATGCGACCATCTTTCGGATTGATACCAAACTGAACGTTTGAACCACCGGTTTCTACGCCGATTTCACGCAGTACCGCCAAAGAGGCGTTACGCATGATTTGATATTCTTTGTCAGTCAGTGTTTGTGCTGGTGCAACCGTGATCGAGTCACCGGTGTGGATACCCATTGGGTCAAAGTTTTCAATCGCACAGACGATGATGCAGTTGTCGTTCTTATCACGCACCACTTCCATCTCGTACTCTTTCCAACCAATCAGTGATTCATCGATCAGCAGTTCATTGGTCGGTGAAAGATCCAGACCGCGAGTACAGATTTCTTCAAACTCTTCACGGTTGTAAGCGATACCACCACCGCTGCCGCCCATAGTGAAAGAAGGACGGATGATACATGGGAAACCCACCATATCGAGGACTTTGTACGCATCTTCCATGCTTTTTGCGGTATCAGCGCGAGGACACTCTAGGCCGATTGATTTCATCGCTTTATCAAAGCGTGAGCGATCTTCCGCTTTGTCAATCGCATCGGCGGTTGCACCAATCATCTCAACGCCAAACTCAGCCAATACGCCATGTTTTTCCAGTGCCAGCGCACAGTTCAGCGCAGTCTGGCCGCCCATGGTGGGCAAAATCGCATCTGGGCGCTCTTTTTCGATGATTTTACGCACCACTTCCCAGTGGATTGGCTCGATGTAAGTCGCATCGGCCATTTCTGGGTCAGTCATGATGGTCGCTGGGTTTGAGTTGACCAGAATAACGCGGTAACCCTCTTCGCGCAGGGCTTTACACGCTTGCGCGCCTGAGTAGTCAAACTCACAAGCCTGACCGATAACAATTGGACCCGCACCAAGGATAAGGATGCTTTGAATGTCAGTACGTTTTGGCATTATCTACTACTCCAAATTAAGCGCGGAATTGTTTAATCAGTTCAATAAAGTGGTCAAACAGCGGTGCTGCATCGTGTGGACCTGGGCTTGCTTCTGGGTGACCTTGGAAGCTAAACGCTGGCTTGTCGGTACGATGAATCCCTTGCAGTGAACCATCAAACAGCGATTTGTGGGTTGCACGCAGGTTGTCAGGCAGAGTCGCTTCATCGGCTGCAAAACCGTGGTTTTGTGAGGTGATCATCACCACACCGCGATCCAAATCCTTCACTGGGTGGTTTGCACCATGGTGACCGAACTTCATTTTTACTGTTTTCGCGCCGGAGGCGAGTGCCAGAATTTGGTGACCTAGACAGATACCAAAAACAGGAATGTTTTTCTCAAGGAAAACGCGTGTGGCTTCAATCGCATAAGTACATGGCTCTGGGTCGCCTGGGCCATTGGATAGAAACACACCGTCTGGATTAAGGGCGAGCACGTCTTCTGCAGAGGTCTGCGCTGGCACCACAGTTAAGCGGCAGCCACGATCCACCAACATACGTAGGATGTTACGCTTCGCACCAAAATCGTAAGCCACAACATGGTAAGGCAGTTCGCTGTCCGCTTTCGCTTCAGGTAGGCCGCCTTCTAGCGTCCATGAGCCTTGTTTCCACGCATACGCTTCTTTGGTGGAAACCACTTTCGCGAGATCCATGCCTTTCAGGCCCGGAAACTCTTTCGCTTTCGCCAGTGCTAATGCTTCATCCAGATTATCGCCCGCCATGATGCAGCCGTTCTGTGCGCCTTTCTCACGCAAGATACGAGTCAGTTTACGGGTATCAATGTCAGCAATACCGACAATGTTTTGTGACTTGAGATAATCAGAGAGGGATTGTTCACTGCGGAAGTTAGAAGCGATAAGAGGGAGATCGCGAATCACAAGGCCTTGAGCATGAATCGCAGTGGATTCTTCGTCTTCGGAATTGGTTCCGGTATTGCCAATGTGAGGATAAGTAAGAGTAACGATTTGCTGGGAATAAGAAGGATCAGTGAGGATTTCTTGGTACCCCGTCATCGAGGTATTGAAAACGACTTCACCGACGGAAATACCATCTGCCCCGATGGACACTCCGCGGAACACTGTCCCATCTTCTAGGACTAACAGTGCTGATTTACTCAAGACAACCTCCAGAATAAAAATGCATCAAAAATAAATTATTTTGCAAATTCGTCTTCCTACTAGCCACGAGTTCATGCATTAGGATGCTATAGACAAATTGGCGATATTCTAGGGATGTGATCGGAGGCTGTCAACACAAGCCTAAAAATTTAATTTATCTTTACGAGAGTCTGATGAATTTATTCATCAAAACCACCAAAAAAACATCTTTACTCTGTCATTCCTGTCTATTCATCCCCCACTCGGTGAGAAAGAACATTTTAAAAATGGAAATAGGTGGCAAAAAAACAACCATACATAAAGCAATCGTTAACAAGCCAAGTTTTTATCCAAAAACAGAGACAAAACAACAAAACATACACCAAGAAGACAAAATAACAACAAAACAAGCTTAGCTTTCGCTGAAAATGGATGAGAAGATTTTTAATCAAGTTTTAAGGATAAAAAAAACGCCAGCAGTTGGCTGGCGCATAATTATGTATTTAGAGGTCATTCAATCCGAGCACATCGGTCATGGTGTAGAAACCGGCGGGTTGCTCCGCGAGCCAAATGGCAGCTTTGACTGCACCATTGGCAAACGTCATTCGGTCAGTGGCTTTGTGGGTGATCTCCACTCGCTCACCAATATCGGCAAACATGGCGGTATGCTCACCAATGATGTCTCCCGCACGAATCGTGGCAAACCCAATTTCATTGCGTGAACGCTCACCGGTGATCCCTTCTCGCGCGTACACCGCCACATCACTCAGTTGATTACCCATCGCATGGGCAATCGCTTCGCCCATGCCAATCGCGGTACCCGAAGGCGCATCGACTTTATGGCGATGATGAGCTTCAATGATTTCGATATCACAGTAGTCACCCATCACTTTGGCGGCTTTTTCCAGCAGTTTAAACACCAAGTTGACACCAACGCTGTAGTTGGGCGCCATGACAATCGGGATCTTCTTTGCTGCTTGTTCAATGGTTTGGCGCTGAGCATCGGTAAAGCCCGTTGTGCCAATCACCAGTTTTTTACCATGCTGCTCACACAAGGCTAAGTTAGCTAAGGTGCTGGCAGGCGCAGTGAAATCAATAATCACATCAAACTGTTCAACGGCTTGCTCTAGGTTATCAACTAAAACAATACCTTGTTTACCGATACCGCACAGCTCACCAATATCAACGCCCACTAATGAGGATTCTGGACGCTCAGAGCCCGCGCCCAATTCGGAAAGCGGATTCTGGTGTGTTGCTTTTACCAGATTGCGTCCCATACGTCCTGCGGCACCCGCAATCGCAATTCTAACCATCTTGCTGTCTCCATTCTCCACTGCCTTGAGGCAGTTCCAATTTGTAGACTTAAACTACCAACTATCTTCCACTCTGGCTAGCCTCACAACTTGGCCAAGCGAGGAAAAAACCACTTAACCAAATTGAGCAATCACTTGCTGGAGCACAGGTTCATTCGCTTCAGGGAAACGGTAATTGGCCAAATCGGCAATTTTCACCCAACCGCCTTGCTGGCCTTCACGGCCATGAGGCTGACCATCAAAAGCCGTCACGAGCATAAAATCGAAGCTCAGCGATTTGTCCGTATAGTCGAAATCAAAATGTTGGAAGGCTTGTTGCTCCGTCACGGTAATGCCGATCTCTTCTTCAAGCTCACGAACCATGGCTTGCTCTCGGCTTTCTCCCGCTTCCACCTTACCACCGGGGAACTCCCAAAAACCGCCTTTATGCAGATGGTCGGGACGTTTGGTGATGAAAATTTCGCTCTGATCTGAGTTGAAGATGATCCCTGCAACAATATGGATGCGTTTCAAGGGGCGACTCCTGTATTTCTGGCTGACGTGAATTTCAGTTGTATACCTTTCCTACTCAAAGCCACAGCGGTGTTGGCTGCAACTTCAAGTTGTTTGGGTATAAAAAGAGTCGCCTTAGCGACTCTTTTATTTAATAAGGTGAAACCGGCTTAGTTAATTTGCCCGTGACACTGTTTGTATTTTTTACCGCTACCGCATGGACAAGGTTCGTTACGGCCTACTTTGCGTTCATCACGCACCATAGGCTGGTTCGACTCGTCTTGCTCAGCATCATCAGCACTCGCGTGTTGCGCTTGTGCATGACGCGCCGCTTCTTCGGCTTGCGCGCGGCGTTGAGCTTCCATACGCTCCACTTCTTCTTGCTGCTGAACACGAACTTTGGACAAGACAGTGATCACATCCGATTTGAGTGACTCAAGCAGATCTTCAAACAGTTCAAACGACTCGCGCTTGTACTCTTGTTTCGGGTTTTTCTGTGCGTAACCACGTAGATGAATACCTTGACGCAAGTGATCCATCGCTGCCAGATGCTCTTTCCACAGTGTATCTAACGTTTGCAGCATCACAGATTTTTCAAAGTTACGCATCACCGCAGGGCTAACCGCTTGCTCTTTGGCTTTATAAACCTCAACCGCTTGCTCGATGATGCGCTCACGTAGCGCTTCTTCATACAGCTTGTTGTCAGCATCTAACCAAGATTGGATCGGCAGTGGTAGATCGAAATCGTTCTTTAGGCGATCTTCCAACCCTTTGATATCCCACATATCTTCCATAGATTGTGGCGGAATGTACTCATCCATCACCGCATTCAGCACATCTTCACGGTTTTGCGCGATCATGTCGCTGATGTCGTCTGCGCTCATCAGCTCGTCACGCAATTCGTAAACCACTTTACGCTGATCGTTCGCCACGTCATCGTATTCTAGCAACTGTTTACGGATATCGAAGTTACGACCTTCTACTTTACGTTGTGCTTTTTCAATCGAGCGAGAGAGCATTTTTGATTCAATCGCTTCGCCTTCATCCATACCACTTTGGATCAAAGCCGCCATTCGGTCGGAAGTGAAAATACGCAGTAAGGTATCTTCCATTGAGAGATAGAAACGCGAAGAACCTGCATCCCCTTGACGACCAGAACGACCACGTAACTGGTTATCGATACGGCGAGATTCGTGACGCTCAGTACCAATGATGTGTAGGCCGCCAGCTTGCAACACTTGATCGTGTACTTGCTTCCATTCAGCTTTAATTTCATTGATTTGATCTTGGGTTGGGTTTTCCAGCTTCTCCACTTTCGCTTGCCAGCTACCACCCAGCACGATATCTGTACCACGACCCGCCATGTTGGTTGCGATGGTTACGGCACCTGGTTTACCCGCTTCAGCAACAATTTCCGCTTCTTTTTCGTGGAACTTAGCGTTCAAAACATTGTGTTTAATGCCCGCTTTTTTCAGTGCATTTGACAGTAATTCCGATTTTTCAATCGAAACCGTACCGACCAGTACCGGTTGGCCTTTTTCAACACGAAGTTTGATATCTTCAATGATGGCCGCAAACTTTTCTGCTTCAGAACGATACACCACATCTGGCATATCATTACGCACCATAGGTTTATTGGTTGGGATAACGACCGTTTCTAAACCATAGATTTGTTGGAACTCGAACGCTTCAGTATCGGCTGTACCTGTCATACCGGATAACTTTTCATACAAACGGAAGAAGTTTTGGAAAGTGATCGATGCCAGTGTTTGGTTTTCGTTCTGGATCTTCACCCCTTCTTTCGCTTCTACCGCTTGGTGCAGACCATCAGACCAACGGCGCCCCGGCATGGTACGACCCGTGTGTTCATCAACGATCACCACTTCATTATCCGGTGTCACTATGTAATCGACGTTCTTTTCAAACAGAACATGCGCACGCAGCGCCGCATTAACATGGTGCAGCAAACTGATATTGGCTGGAGAGTAAAGGGTATCCCCCTCTTGCATCATGCCATTCTTCACTAGCAGTTCTTCTACGAACTCTTGACCTGTTTCGGTCAAATGCACTTGTTTAGATTTTTCATCAACCGTGAAGTGACCATCACCGCGGTATTCTTCAGAGTCTTCTTGGTCTTGCTTTTGCAGTTGTGGGATCAGTTTGTTGATACGAATGTAGAGATCAGAACTGTCTTCCGCAGGACCTGAAATAATCAGCGGGGTACGAGCTTCATCAATTAAAATTGAGTCCACCTCATCGACAACTGCGAAGAAGCGGGCGCGTTGCACACGATCTTCAGGACGGAATGCCATGTTATCGCGCAGGTAGTCAAAACCAAATTCGTTATTGGTTCCGTACAAAATATCCGCTTGATAGGCTTCTTTTTTAGCAGGTTGCGGCATGTTTGGAACGTTGACACCCACCGTCATACCTAGAAATTCGAAGAGAGCTCGATTGGTTTCCGCATCACGTTTGGCCAAGTAATCGTTGACCGTAACAATGTGTACACCTTTGCCAGGTAGAGCATTCAGGTAAGCCGCCAGCGTTGCAGTTAAGGTTTTACCTTCACCGGTACGCATCTCAGCGATTTGACCACCATGCAGCACCATACCGCCAATCAGCTGTACGTCAAAATGGCGCATACCGAACACACGCTTAGAAGCTTCACGAACTGTCGCAAACGCTTCAGGCAACAGTTGGTCAAGGTTTTCTCCCTGCTCGATGCGTTGACGGAATTCTACTGTTTTGGCTTTTAGCTCTTCATCGGAGAGGGCATCAAAGGCAGGTTCGTA
Organism: Vibrio mimicus; assembly: GCF_019048845.1. Classification (NCBI taxonomy): domain Bacteria; kingdom Pseudomonadati; phylum Pseudomonadota; class Gammaproteobacteria; order Vibrionales; family Vibrionaceae; genus Vibrio; species Vibrio mimicus. Next base: position 546,983 of record NZ_CP077426.1, on the reverse strand, counting down.
GTTATTAATCTCTTTTACAATCTTGCGTAAACGGCGCAGTGTGCGGTCATTGCGACTGCCAATCACCTTTGTCAGTAGCTTAGTTATCATTTGTTGTGAATCTCTCTGTGCTAAATCGCTGTCTATCGACCTTGGAATGTCTTTAGTCTCTACCTATTTCCACTAAGGGTACTGAGATAAGTCATCTGTGTGAGATATTGTGATGACAGCGTTTATTTTCAAGGCACGCAGTTAATTAAGTGCTGCCTAGTTTAAGGAATTTTTGCCTCAACAACCAAGGTTCTCGATGATTTGTTGAATACGAGCTTACGGTTTTGTGCACTAAGCCCAATGTTTACAAGGTTTCTCGCGCATTTTTAATTTATCTCAGCAAACTAAGATGTACGTTTCGATGCGCCAAGAAGCGCGCTAAAATAGCGGCACTACCATTAAGAGGAGAGTTCGATGCGTGATCATCGCCCTACTGCTACCGATGAGTTGATTCAGGCATCCAAACTCAAGCAAATCCAAGAACATGCCAAAGCTATTTTGCAGATCAATCGCCAGTTGCAGGATATTCTGCCGAAGGGCTTAAAAACGCAAGTGCATGCCGCCAACGTAAGAGGTGGGAACTTGGTTCTAGAAGCAGCAAGTGCTGCACTCAAGATGAAAGTGGATTATGAACGCTTACACATTCTCACTCAGTTAAGGCAAAACGGGTTTGGTCATTTGATCAGTATCGACGTGCGAGTCAATCCTGAGTTATACCGGCAAAGCAAAGCGCATATCGGAGATACAGCAGAGGCAAACCCTCGCCCCCCGTTATCTGAAAATGCCGCTTATGTACTGCTAGCCATTGCCGATCACGCTTCTGATAAAGTCAAAAAACGTCTAGAGAGCTTAGCGCGTTTAGCCAAAGCGAATCAAAAAAACGATTGAGATAATCAGATTCACTCAATACACCAGATAAATACCATTGAATTTAAAAGAAAAAATAAAGCCAGACTTAAGTCTGGCTTTATTATGATTGTTCTTTATGGGCTAGCTTATTACGCAAGTACCATGTTCGGCTCAGCAAACGCAACAGGTGAACCCACTTCTTCTTCGAAGGTTGCCCATTCCCATGCTTCTTGATCGGCCAACACTGCACGCAGCAGTTGGTTATTCAAACCGTGGCCTGATTTGTAGGCACGAAATTCACCGACAATCGCATGGCCAGCCATGTACAGGTCACCAATAGCATCAAGCACTTTGTGAGTCACAAATTCATTGTCGAAACGCAGCCCTTCTTCATTGAGGATACGGTAATCGTCCAAAACGATCGCGCAATCAAAACTACCACCTAAACAGAGGTTTTGTGACTGCAAGTATTCGATATCACGCATGAAACCGAAAGTACGCGCACGAGAAATCTCTTTCACAAAACCTTGTGACGAGAAATCAAACACTAAGCGCTGATCATCACCCTCAATTGCTGGGTGATTAAATTCGATTTCGAAATCCATACGGAAGCCGTTAAATGGCACAAATTCAGCCCATTTATCACCGTCTTCAATACGTACAGGTTTCTTAATGCGGATGAAGCGTTTTGGTGCATTCAGCGTTTCAATACCTGCTTGTTGCAGCAGATAAACAAAGGGACTAGCACTACCATCCATGATCGGGATTTCAGGTGCATCCACTTCGATAATCGCGTTATCGATACCCATGCCAGCTAAAGCGGCATTCAGGTGCTCAACCGTTGAAATGCGCACGCCTTGATCATTCACCAAAGCGGTGCAAAGCATTGTGTCACGCACAGATGCCGGATCGGCAGGAAAATCAACCGGTGGGTTGACGTCAGTACGGCGATACACGATCCCCGTATTGGCTGCGGCCGGGCGAAGAGTCAGCGTAACTTTACGACCAGAGTGTAAGCCCACCCCAGTTGTTTTCACTATTTCTTTAAGAGTACGTTGTCTGATCATCTAGTTGCCTCGATTTTTTAGCCACAATGCACGGTCGGCACAACACCGACCGACATCCTACCAGAATTTTGAACACTGTCAAATTGTGCTGATATTTTAGTCAGCTTGACGTCTCAGGAAAGCTGGAATATCTAAATATCCGCTCTCTTTTTCTGGCTTTGGCGCGACACTCTGACTTGCCGAAGAGTGCGAAGGCGCTGCTGCTGGTTGAGTTTTGACTTCAACTCTTTCATGCAAAGGCTGTGCCGATTTCTCTTCAACACGAGCCACAGCAGGAGCTGAGACAGCAGCAACTTTAGCTTTACCACCTGCCACTAGCGTAATATCAGGTTTTTTCTCGGTACCAATACCTGTTGCCACAACCGTTACACGGATTTCATCAGCCATATCTGGATCTAACGAAGTACCGATCACTACTGTTGCATTGTCAGAAGCGAAAGCTTTAACAGTATTGCCTACAGTTTCAAATTCATCCAGTCGCATATCCATACCAGCGGTGATGTTCACTAGAACACCACGAGCACCAGCAAGATCAATGTCTTCCAGTAGTGGGCTAGAAATCGCCATTTCAGCGGCCTCTTCCGCACGGTCCTCGCCTCTTGCAACACCGCTACCCATCATGGCATGACCCATTTCCGACATCACGGTGCGTACATCCGCAAAGTCGACGTTAATCATGCCAGGGCGAGTAATCAGCTCTGCGATGCCTTGCACTGCATTTTTAAGTACGTTGTTCGCGCTCGCAAAGGCTTCCAGTAACGTGATACCACGACCTAACACTTTGAGCAGCTTTTCGTTTGGAATCGTGATCAGTGAATCAACGTGCTTAGATAGCTCTTCAATCCCCTGCTCAGCAAAAGCCAAACGCTTTTTGCCTTCAAAGCTAAAAGGTTTAGTTACCACAGCAACCGTTAGAATGCCCAACTCTTTTGCCACTTCGGCAATCACTGGTGCAGCTCCGGTTCCTGTACCGCCACCCATACCTGCTGCGATAAACACCATATCGGCACCAGTAAGGAATTCTTTAATGCGTTCTTTGTCTTCTAGCGCTGCATCACGGCCAACTTGTGGGTTAGCACCTGCGCCTAGACCTTTGGTGATATTGCCACCAATTTGGATAACAGTACCAACGCTTGTTTTGCGCAGTGCCTGAGCATCAGTATTGATACTCATGAATTCCACACCTTCGATGGATTCACGCACCATGTGTTCAACAGCGTTACCGCCGCCACCACCTACTCCAACGACTTTGATTACCGCATCGTCAGACATTTCCATCATCGGTTCAAACATGTGTTATCTCCGTTTTTCCTGTCTCTCAGGTTAAAACTCTTTTTGTATCCAGTTGCGCAAGCGGCCGACCCACCCCGTCATTGAAGGACGTTTTGGTTCTTGATATTCAGTATCATCGCTGATTTGACTATCTCTTGCGTAATGAAGTAATCCCACTGCCGTAGAATGATACGGCTCTTTTACGTAGTCGGTAAGCCCACTCACTTCAAGCGGCTTACCCACCCTAACTTGATTGCGGAATACGCGCTCTGCGCATTCTACTAAACCTTCAATTTGTGCTGCACCGCCGGTTAACACCACTCCGGCTGCCAGATGATGTTTGATACCATCTTTACGCAGGGATTCTTGTACCGAATCCACAGTCTGATTGACCAAGCCCATCAGCTCAGTGTAGCGAGGCTCGATGACTTCCGACAAGGTCTGGCGTTGCAAACTTCTCGATGGACGTCCACCAACACTGGGAACATTTACCGTGTCATCTTTGCTGACTAATTCACTCAGTGCACAGCCATATTTTACTTTAATTTCTTCCGCATCACTGACTGGCGTACCAAAAGCAAAGGCAATATCACTCGTGACGGCATTTCCAGCGTACGAAAAAACCTCAGTGTGACGCAATGCGCCACCAGTCCAGATCGCGATATCCATGGTGCCCGCACCAATATCAACCACGCAGACACCGAGCTCGCGCTCATCTTCCGTAATCACCGCGTTACTAGCCGCTAGGCCTGAATAGACTAATTGTTCAACTTTTAGCCCACAGCGTTCAACTGCTTTAATGATGTTTCTTGCCATATCATTATGGCAAGTGATCAGGTGCACACTCACTTCCATGCGAACCCCAGATAAACCGAGTGGGTTCTTGATGCCTTCCTGATAATCTATGGTGAATTCCTGTGGAATAACATGCAGAATGCGTTGTTCTTCACCAATTTTGATTGATTTTGCTGTATGGATCGCGCGATCCATATCTTCTTGAGAGACTTCTTCATCTGAAATTGTCCCCATTCCTTTCTCAATGCGACTGGCAATGTGTCGACCTGAAATCGAAAGGAATACCTGGCTGATTTTACATTCCGCCATCATTTCGGCTTGATCAATCGCACGTTGAACCGATTTCACTACCGATTCAAGATCGTTAACGCCACCTTTATCCATCCCGCGGGATGGGCTACTACCCGCGCCAATAATATTAATTTGACCATCAGGGAGTATTTCACCCACGAGAGCGGAGACGGTGGCAGTGCCTATGTCCAGACCAACAACAATGTTGTCATCGACAGTCTTAGTCATCGTTTTTCTCTTGTGTTAACTCTTGTTCAGGGAACCAACCTACCGCAGCTCCAGTATCATACCTGAGGTCGATATAGCTGACTTGTTCAGCTTTATTACCTAATTGTTTATAAAGTAAAAAGAATCGCGATATTCGCTCTTCTAATGACTCTTTTCCCAATTCCAGACGAATACCATTGTCGAGAATTATTTGCCAAGCTCGTCGCTCATTTAATACTAATGAGGAGATATTTAAACCTAACTGAGCAAATTTCGGGTTGAAATCTCGCCACGCTTTTAATACCTGCGGCGCAGTGCCATCAGGTCCATATAATTTAACGTATTCGCCTTTTACTTGCGCAATATCACCATAAAATACCGTGCCATTTTTATCTAATAACGCATTGGCATTCCATAGCGCTTCGACCTGATATTCAGTTAAATAAACTTTAATCGTATCAGGCCACTGTTTCCTAATCGATGCATGAGATACCCATGGGATCGACTGCACACTCTCTTGTAGAACATTAATATCTTGCGACATAAATGTTCCGATATGCTCCAAACGAGCTAATACTCGCTGCACATCGAGGGCAGAAACATATTGTAAGTCACCCTGCAAAACGAGTTTCGAGAGAGGAAGACGTTGTTCGTCCCACATCCAACTGATCGTCGAATACAGTAAACCACCTATCAGCAATAGCACCACCAGAAAAAAACTCGCACCACAGGCATGTTGTTTTACTTGCGGTGAACGGGTGATTCTATGGCCTTCTATAAGTACCTTGTTGATCAACGCCCGGTGATCCTGTTATCGACTGGCAATTTGATTCCCTATTTCGTAGCGTCATAGAGGGTTAAAGCAATAACTTTAACCTCCGGATTATACTGAGGTGATCCAAAGTATCAAATACCCAACATCAGAAATCTGGGCTTGATACCAAGGAATTCACCAATGAGACAACCTTTAGGTTGCTTATATCTGTTGCATGTTTGCAATATTGAGCTCAAGGGCCGCTAAATGCCTTGCTACTTTCCCGATATCGCCCGCACCTTGTGTTAATACTAAGTCACCCTCTTGCAAGATGTTGGCAAGCACAGCAGGTAGAGTTTGGCTATCCGGCACGAAAATCGGATCAATTTTGCCTCGGCTACGGATGGTTCGACACAAAGATCGCCCGTCAGCGCCTGCGATGGGCTTTTCACCCGCAGAATACACATCCAGCATGATCAGTACATCAACTTGTTCAAGCACGTTAGCAAAATCGTCATACAGATCGCGGGTGCGCGTATAACGGTGCGGCTGGAAAATCATCACTAAGCGTTTTTCTGCCCAGCCATTACGCGCAGCTTTGATAGTGACATCCACTTCGGTTGGATGGTGGCCGTAATCATCTACCAACATAGCAACACCGTTACCAGTTTCAAACTCACCTAGATGATCAAAACGACGGCCTGTGCCTTGGGTATTGGCCATGGCACGTAAAATCGCTTCATCGCTAATGTCATCTTCGGTCGCAACTGCAATAGCCGCCGAAGCATTGAGTGCATTATGGCGCCCAGGGATATTCAATGTGATATCTAAATTCGCTTTGCCTTTACGTACTACAGTAAATTGGCCCTGCTGACCATTTTGGCGGTAATTTTCAATACGCACGTCGGCGTCTTCTGAGAATCCATAAGTGATCACTTGGCGGCTAACACGCGGAATAAGCTCACGAATCACTGGATCATCAATACACAAAATCGCTTGGCCGTAAAAAGGCAAGTTATGCAGAAAGTCGATAAAGGTCTGTTTGAGGTTTTCGAAATCGCCACCGTAAGTATCCATATGATCGGCTTCGATATTGGTGACAATGGTCACCATAGGTTGCAGATGCAGGAATGAAGCATCACTCTCATCAGCTTCAGCGATCAAAATACGGCTAGAACCTAAGCGCGCATTGGTTCCAGCACTTTTAACCAGTCCACCATTCACAAATGTAGGATCGAGCCCTGCTTCAGAGTAAATCTGTGTCACCAGTGCTGTTGTAGTGGTTTTACCGTGCGTTCCGGCGACCGCGATACCGTGGCGGAAACGCATTAGCTCGGCTAGCATTTCGGCGCGGCGCACAATCGGGATGCGTTTTTCACGCGCGGCTTGGATTTCTGGATTCTGTTCGTTAATGGCGGTGGATACGACCACTACACTTGCACACTCAATATTTTGCGCTTCATGGCCAATAAAGATCGTGGCTCCTTTTTGAGCCAGACGTTCTGTCACCGCATTGGCCGATAAATCTGAGCCTGAAATTTGATAGCCTTCATTGAGCAGCACTTCAGCAATCCCACTCATACCTGCACCACCGATACCGATAAAGTGGATCGCTTTAACACGGCGCATCTCTGGCACCATAGCGCGAATTTGTGCGAGGTCTTGGGTATGTTTAATCGTCATAATTCTGTTCTCGTTATTCCGTCATGGAGATGATCGCTTGCGCCACCACCTTGTCAGCATCAAGCTTCGCAGCTTGGCGTGCTTTTTGTGCCATCGTCAAAAGTTGTAGGCGATCCAATTCACGTACCATTTGAGTAAGTTTTTCCACACTCAACTCTGGCTGTTCAATCATTTTTGCAGCACCACATGCCACTAAATGGTCAGCATTCAGGGCTTGTTGGCGATCTTTGTGCATGAAGGGAATAAAAATCGCACCAACGCCCGCAGCAGAAATTTCAGAAACCGTCAGCGCTCCTGAACGGCAAATCAGCAAATCCGCCCAAGCGTAAGCTTCGGCTACATCATCGATAAATTCGGTAACTTGTGCGTCTACAACATCAGCTGCCGCATAAGCCTCTGCGACGTCTCGTTGGCTATGTTTTCCTGCTTGATGGCGGATTTCATAACCCTCACCTAGCGCTGCCATTACCGCTGGCATAGTTTGATTCAAAATGCGAGCGCCTTGGCTGCCGCCCATTACCAAAATTCGGATCGCACCACTACGCTGCGCAAAACGTTGCTCTGGTGAAGCAAGTTGCACCACATCTTGGCGCACAGGGTTACCAACTACCGGTGCATTCGCAAATGCGCCCGGAAAAGCTTGAAACACGCGGCGAGCAATTTTAGCCAGCCATTGGTTAGTCAGCCCAGCGACAGCGTTTTGTTCATGCAACACCACTGGAATACCCAGCAACCAAGCGGCAATCCCACCTGGGCCGCTTACATACCCCCCCATGCCTAGTACGGCATCAGGCTGATAAGCCAGTAAATGACGTCGCGCTTGTAAAATCGCGTTCACGATTTGAAAAGGCGCTTTAAGCAAACGTACAAGCCCTTGACCACGCAGCCCTTTGACCTGAATAAAGTCAATGTCGATACCGTGTTTAGGGACTAATTCGGCTTCCATACGATCGGCGGTGCCTAACCAGCGGATCTGCCAACCTTGTTGCTGTAGCTGTTTCGCAACCGCTAAGCCAGGAAACACGTGACCGCCGGTTCCACCCGCCATCACCATTAACTTTTTACTCTTATTCATCGGCTGTAATTTCTTCTGGAGTGTGACGGGCCGCAATACGGCATTCATGATCAATTCGCAGCAGAATCGATACCGCCACTGACATAATAATTAAACTGGAACCACCGTAACTGATCAGTGGTAAGGTTAAACCTTTGGTGGGCACCATACCTGCCGCTGCACCAACGTTAACCAGAGTTTGGAAGGCAAACCAGATACCGATACCAAAAGCAAGATACCCCCCAAACTGCAGATCATGTTGAAATGCTTTTTTGCCGATAAAGATCGCTTTCAACACGAGGCTAAAAATCAGCACCAATACCAACACCACACCAACAAAGCCTAGCTCTTCCGCCAATACTGCGAAGACAAAGTCAGTGTGCGCTTCGGGTAAATATTCGAGTTTTTGAATCGAATTGCCTAACCCTTGCCCAAACCATTCACCGCGACCAAATGCCATCAAGGATTGAGTGAGCTGATAACCACTACCAAATGGGTCTTCCCATGGATCCAGAAATGAGGTCACACGGCGTACACGATAAGGTTCGGCGGCAATCAATGCGACCACTGCAAGCACCCCTGCGACCACTAGAGCCAAAAACTGGGATAGCTTAGCCCCCGCAATGAATAGCATGCCAAACAGTGTCACCAACATCACGATCACTGTGCCTAAATCTGGCTGACCAAGCAGCAACACCGCGAGCGTACCAAACACCATGATAGGTTTTAAAAAGCCACCAAAGAACGTCTGGCGAACTTCATCATGTTTACGCACCAGATAACCGGACATAAAAATAAACAGTGACAACTTGGCCACTTCTGCGGGTTGGAGGTTAAATAGACCCAGTGGTATCCAACGTGATGCACCATTTACTGACTTCCCCGCCAGCAACACAATAATCAGTAATATGAAAGAGATACCAAGCAGTAATGAACTGTATTTCATCCAACGCTCTAAGGGCACTTGCAGAACCAAACTCGAGGTCGCTATCGCTAGCAGCAGAAAGATGGCGTGGCGGAACATAAAGTGGAAAGGTTGATCGGTCAGGCGTGAACTGATTGGAAACGAAGCCGATGTCACCATCACGAGGCCAATCAGCATCAAGCCGAATGCAATCCAGACCAATTGACGATCAAACAGCGCCTCTGGTGAGGAAGTTCTCAACCAGTGGCTCAGTTTTGTGAAAGATCTGGATAAAAACAAGTGACTTACCTAACGCTTATGCGTATTGCCGAGCGAGTTGGGCAAAAATATCCCCACGCGCCATAAAGTTTTTGAACTGATCAAAGCTGGCACACGCTGGCGAAAGCAGCACCATGTCTCCGCTTTTCAGTTGCGGTCGAATCGAACAAATAATGCTCTCCATCGAGTCATAAAAACGAGCCGAAGGGTGCAATGACATAAATTTGTCACCATCGATGCCAAAGCAGCACAATTGCACGGGTAGCGTTGCAAGCACTGGTGCGAGCGGCGTGAAATCCGCTCCTTTGCCAACTCCGCCGACCAACAAATAGAGCTGACCTTCGATTTTTAAACCCGACAATGCCGCTAACGTACTCGCAACGTTGGTCGCCTTAGAATCATTAACCCATTTAATGCCGTGATTATCGGCAACCACTTGGCAGCGGTGTGTCAAACCCGTGTAAGACTTGAGTGCATCCAAAGCTAAACGGAAGTTCACTCCGGCTGAATCCAGCAAAGCTAAGACTGTAAGTACGTTGGCCACGTTATGACGGCCGACCAAACTTAGCTCGTCACAAGCCATTACCGCTTCATCATGGGCAAAGAGGTATTCGCGACCTTGGTGCTGAGCAACGCTAAATTGTGCAGCGTGCTCGACACCAAACGTCACCACTTGCAGATGCGCTGCGTAGTCAGGAAAAGTTTGAGTATCATCAGCATTCACCACTGCGGTTTCGGCATGCTCGAAAATACGCAGTTTGGCTTGGCGGTAATCCTCCATCCCCTGATAACGATCCATATGATCTTCAGAAAGATTGAGAAAAGCCGCCGCTTTCAGTTTTAAGCTAGAGGTGGTTTCGAGTTGGAAACTCGATAACTCAAGTACATAGAGTTCAACGTCTGGAGAAATCAAATCCAGCGCAGGCACGCCAATGTTGCCGCCTACCGCGGCCTTCACTCCTGCTGCATTGGCCAGTACGCCACTCAAATCAGTGACGGTGCTTTTGCCATTCGAGCCAGTGATTGCAATGACGGGCTTATCCACATGCCATGCAAACAGCTCGATATCGCCGACCACGGGAATTTCAGCCGCAAGCACTTGTTGAATCTCAGCAGTCGCCAACGCAATGCCCGGATTGGTGACCACCAAATCGGCACTGAGTAACCACTCAAGATTCCAACCGCCACAATGCAGTGCAACTTCAGTTGGAAGCTGCTCTTGCCCCGGTGGTGTTGCACGGGTATCAATGACCTGCACGGTCACTGACGGATGATATTTTCGCAGATAATTAACGACAGAGAGCCCGGTAATCCCGAGCCCTACGACGACCACATGCTGTATGTCTTGCCAACGGTCCATTGAAATTTACGTCCTTAATCCACTTAGCGTACTTTGAGTGTCGCCAAGCCAATCAAAACTAAAACGATAGAGATGATCCAAAAACGTACGATAACACGTGGCTCTGGCCATCCTTTTAATTCGTAGTGATGGTGAATCGGTGCCATACGGAAGATACGTTGTCCACGCAGCTTGTAAGAGCCGACTTGCAGGATCACTGATAGGGTTTCCATCACAAATACCCCCCCCATGATCACCAACACAAATTCTTGACGAACCAGTACCGCAATAGTGCCTAATGCGCCACCTAACGCTAACGCGCCCACATCGCCCATAAACACTTGAGCTGGGTAAGTGTTAAACCACAAGAAGCCTAAACCCGCCCCAACAATCGCCGTACACACCACCACCAGCTCTGAGCTGTGTGGAATGTAAGGAATGTGCAGATAGTTAGCAAAGTTAACGTTGCCGGTTGCCCATGCAATCGCCGCAAAACCAGCAGAAACCAACACAGTCGGCATAATCGCCAGACCATCCAGACCATCGGTCAAGTTCACCGCGTTACTGGTTCCGACAATCACGAAATAGGTCAACACAATATACATCAAGCCCAGTTGTGGCATCACGTCTTTAAAGAAAGGCACTACCAGCTGCGTTGCCGCCGTATCTTGACCATGTGCATACAGAGCAAAAGCAACCACCAATGCAATCGCGGATTGCCAGAAGTATTTCCAGCGCGCAATCAAACCATCGGTATTTTTGCGCACCACTTTACGGTAATCATCGACAAAACCGACCGCACCGTAACCGAGCAGTACCGCAAGTACAGCCCAAACATAAGGGTTAGTCAGATCGGCCCACAACAGCACAGTAATGGTGATGGCGGCGAGGATCATCACCCCGCCCATGGTTGGGGTGCCGCGTTTACTAAAGTGCGATTCAGGCCCTTCATTGCGCACTACTTGGCCGATCTGCAGCATTTGCAGACGCTTAATCATGCGCGGCCCCATCCACAACGAAATCCCAAGCGCAGTCAGGATGCTGACGATAGCGCGAAATGAGAGATATTCGAATAGACGGAAAAACGAAAAATATGGCTGGAGCAGTTCAGCAAGCCAAATAATCATGCAAATTTCTCCTTGAGAGCAGCCGCAATCTTACTCATCCCTGCACTGTTGGCACCTTTCACCAACAATACTTGAGCGCGACCCTGTTGTTGTTCTATGTGCTGCTCAATAAATGTCATCATGTCCTGATGGGTAGCAAAGTGATGACCCTGGCATAGGTCGCTGATCACTTTTGCATCCTTGCCATACGTCAGGACAAACTCAAAACTGAATGGTGCAGCATGTTCACCGACTTGTTGGTGAAGTGCAAGGCTTTCGTCACCTAACTCCGCCATATTGCCCAAAATTAACCAACGTACGGCTGAAAAGCCGCCCAGCAGGTCAACTGCGGCTTTCATGGCAGGTACACTGGCGTTGTAACTATCATCAATCAGAGTGATATCTTGACGCAAATGAGTAAGGTCAACTCGACCCTTTACCTTGGCTAAATGTGCCAGACCGTGACGAATTTCCGCCAAGCTCGCGCCCATTTCCAGTGATAAAGCAGCCGCTGCTAATGCATTGGCTACGTTGTGTTGACCAATAATACCCAACTCAACGTCCACTTCACCGATTGGCGTTACCAAAGTAAAACTAGCCACACCGAGCGCATTTAACCGCACATCGCGTGGATAAAAGTCAGCATTGTGATCGGTAGTGGAAAATGTTTTCACGGTTTTGTCAGCCAGAACGGTTTTCCAGTGATCTCCGCCATGGCTTTCAAGGTTCACAATCGCCACCGCACCTGCTCGTAAGCCTTGGTAAATCTCACCTTTGGCAAGTTTAACACCTTCAATCGAACCAAAACCTTCCAAGTGCGCGGCGGCCACGTTATTGACTAACGCCACATCCGGTTTAACCAAAGCCGTGGTGTAGGCAATCTCACCAATATGATTGGCACCGAGCTCAATCACCGCATAATCATCTTCGACTGTTGAACGCAGCAAAGTCAGTGGAACGCCGATGTCGTTATTGAAGTTCCCTTGGGTGTAAAGCACTTGGCCTTTTTGGCTTAAAATGCTCGCCACCATCTCTTTCACCGTGGTTTTGCCACAACTTCCGGTGATCGCCACCGTGGGCGTTTGGCACTGAGCACGTACCCAAGCACCCAGTTGACCTAAAGCTTGTTTGGTATCGGCAACAACCAGTTGTGAACAGTCTGCATCGAGCTCACGCTCTACCAACAGCGCCACTGCGCCGCCAGTGACGGCTTGAGAAGCAAAATCGTGCGCATCAAAACGTTCACCGACCAAAGCGACAAACAGCGCTTCAGTTGGAATATTACGGCTATCGGTCGATACTGCGCTGATCGCGCGATCGGCACCGATTAAGCGAGCATTCAATACCGAACAAAGCTGTGAAAGCATTACGCGGATCATGGGTGTAACTCCAATAACTGTTGGGCGGTTTCCCGATCTGAATAGTGGATCGTTTCGTTGGCCAGCACCTGATAATCTTCATGTCCTTTGCCTGCGAGCAGGATGATGTCTTGCGCTCCTGCATGTTGGAGCGCATAACTCGCGGCTTGAAAACGGTGATGTTCGATATGAGCGCGTTCAGGATGAATCAGTCCTGCCACCATATCCGCTACAATCGCTTGTGGCGATTCGCTGCGCGGATTGTCATCGGTCAGGATCACGCGATCGGCAAACTGCTCAGCAATCGCAGCCATCATCGGGCGCTTACCGCGGTCGCGATCGCCACCACACCCCACAATCGCCCACAACTGACCAACACAATGCACACGTAACGCGCGCAACGCTTTTTCTAATGCATCAGGTGTGTGTGCATAATCGACCACTATTTTGGCTTTGTGCTCACGTTGGAACAGCTCCATTCGCCCTAATACTGGACGCAGCTTTGGTGCAGTGGCGAGCAGTGCATTTTTCTGAAAACCCAAGCTGAGCAAGGTTGCGAACGCGAGCAATAAGTTACAGGCGTTAAACTCGCCAATCAGTGGGGAGTGTAGTTCGCCTTCACCCCATGAGCTGTCAAAATCCAGCGTGATGCCGCTTTCGGCATATTGCACTTGACGAGCCCAAATGGCTTGCGCCGTGTTTGGTTTCGCCACTAAGGAAACCCCGATCGCATGCGGCAGTTGTTTGACCCATTGCGCACCAACGGCATCATCGACATTAATAATCGCGTTTTGGCAGGCATGCTCACTAAATAGAGAGAATTTCGCGGCGGCGTAAGCCTCCATGGTGCCGTGATAATCCAAATGGTCACGGCTCAAGTTGGAAAATACACCCGCGACAAAATTGAGTTTTTTCACTCGCCCTTGCACTAAACCGTGTGATGAGGTTTCCAGCGCCGTGTATTGCGCGCCGCGCTCGGCTAAATCGCGCAGTGTAGCTTGAATTTGCAACGCGTTACCTGTGGTATTCGCCGTAGGTTCAAGCGCATTTAAAAAGCCATTGCCTGTCGTGCCCATCACTGCTGCCTTATGGCCTAGCAATTCTAGCCACTGAGCAATCAGTTGCGTGATGGTCGTTTTACCATTGGTACCCGTTACGCCAATCAGTTGATTGTGGTGGCCGCCATACAGACGTCCTGCCATTTCCGACAAATGCTGATCAAGCTCGCTCAAATACATCACAGGTACTGCTTCACGGTACTCAACCTGCCCATGAGCGTGGTGAGCATCCGCTTCTGCCAACACGGCATTAGCACCTTGTGCGATGGCTTTATCAATAAATTGGCGACCATCGACTGCATGGCCTTGAATGGCAACAAAGGTATCACCGCTCTTAATCTGGCGGCTATCCAGTTCTAGATGAGTAATGACCAGAGACGCCAACTTAGGGTCAGTCAACTCTAGCCAAGGAGCGATCAGTTCGGAGAGCGCTGTATGCGTGTTCATGTTCCATCTCACACTATTATTTGTTTTGGAAGCGGTTTTCATCCGGAGCAATATTGAGGATTTGTAATGCGCCTTTCATGATTTCCGAGAAAACCGGACCGGCCACTGCACCGCCATAGTAAGAGTCGCCTTGCGGCTCGTTAACCATGACCACCAGTGAAATTCTTGGGTCGCTCACCGGAGCCACCCCTGCGGTATAGGCAAAATATTCATCACTATAACCGCCCGCAATCGCTTTACGTGACGTACCGGATTTGGCCGCAATACGATACCCCGGTACCGCCGCACGCGTTGCCGTACCGCCGGGTTGCGTCACCGTTTCCAACATTTCGAGCACTTGATTGACGTATTTAGCATCCACCACTTGGCGAGGTTCACCGAGCCGATTCCCTTCCACAACGTGAATCGGTTGATATTTGCCATGATTGCCTAGCGTGGCATAGGCGTGAGCCAGTTGGATAGGAGTGATCGCAAGACCGTAGCCGAACGACAAGGTCGCAATTTCAAACTGTGACCAACGACGGCGGCTAGGGAAAATGCCTAGCGTTTCACCAATCAGATTCAAGCCTGACATTTCACCAAGCCCAACCGAGTTGTACATACCGAGCAACGCTTCCAACGGCATCTCCAACGCTAATTTAGCAACGCCCACGTTGCTCGATTTTTTCAAAATCAGCGTGAGATCGGCTTTGCCAACTTTGGAGGTATCCCGCACTCGGCTACCACCAATTTGCATGGTGCCATCACCGGTATCTATGATGGTGTTTTTATCCGCAACACCGTTTGCCAACGCGGCTAACACCACAAAAGGTTTAACCGTTGAGCCAGGCTCAAACGCATCGGTGATCACGCGGTTACGCATTTTAAAGCTTTGCCAGTCACTGCGATTATTCGGGTTGTAAGACGGCGCATTAACCATCGCTAGCACAGCCCCCGTTTTCACATCCAACATCACCGCAGATGCAGACGTGGCACGGTAATCCGCCATTGCCTGTTTAACAGCACGAAAAGCGATCGCTTGTAAGCGTTGGTCAATAGTGAGCTGAATGGGTTTACCTTCTTCTCGCTCTTCTAGGGCAATGTTTTCAACGACTCGACCGAACTTATCTTTACGCGTCACGCTTCTGCCTGACTCGCCAGTTAACGTAGAATCAAAACTGCGCTCTACCCCTTCGAGGCCATGACCATCAATCCCGGTCACTCCAACTAAATGAGCACTCACCTCTCCCGCAGGATAATAACGGCGAGACTCTTCTTTTAACCCAATGCCAGAGAGCTTAAGTTCTCGGATGTATTTCGCCATCGCTGGGCTAACTTGACGCTGCAAATAAATAAAACGACGAGAACGATTATCCTCGATTTTTTTCATCATTTCTTGGCGATCTAATCCGAGCACATCCGCTAGCGCATGCCAGCGATCTTTCTCGACTAATCCACCTTCTTTGTAAATGGTGACAGGATCGGCCCAGACCGCTTCAACTGGAACACTCACCGCCAAAGCCTCTCCATTGCGATCAGAAATAATACCGCGGGCAGATTGCAACGTTTTGGCGCGAATGGAACGTAAATCACCTTCTTTAATCAGATTATCCGGCTCAATGATCTGGATATACGCCACCCGAGCCACCAAGCCACAGAAAGCGGTTAACACAAAAAACAGCAGCAGATAAAAACGCCAACGAATAAAAATTGGCGCGGGTTCAGCCGTGGTCACACGGGGAGAAACTTTGGAGGATTTAGCTGGGGCGGTTTTCTTCTTCATTTAAGATTGATCACGACTTCTTTATCTGAATCCGGACGCTTCATCTCCAGATCTTTTCTGGCTAGTTGTTGTACTCGACTGTGTTCAGCCAAAGCAGTTTCTTCCAAAATCAGGTTGCGCCACTCGTTATCGAGCCGCTCACGCTCCATAAAGGCTTGGTCTTTTTCGCTGATCGCCTGTCTGGTATGGTGAGTCATAAACACCACGCCCATCGCACAACTGAAAATCAGCACCAAAAACAACAAAGGCACCCGACCTACGGTGAGTAGATCGAGGGCAATTAATTTCGCAAGATTCGGCGGAGACTGGCGAGGCATCACAACCCTCTACAGTTTTTCTGCCACACGCAGAACAGAGCTGCGTGAACGCGGGTTGAGTTCAACTTCTTGATCCGAGGGCTTGAGTGCCTTGCCAACGGTTTTCATTTTGGCGCTACCCAGCGCGCGAATTTGCTCTTGGGTCAAAGGAATACCGTGCGGCACTTGCGGGCCTTGGCTCTCTTTACGCATAAAGCGTTTCACCATGCGATCTTCCAGTGAATGGAAGCTGATCACAGACAAACGGCCTTGTGGAGCCAGAATGTCAGAAGCGCCGCGCAATGCGGTATCAATTTCTTCTAATTCACTGTTGATGTAGATCCGAAAAGCCTGAAAAGCGCGGGTGGCAGGGTGCTTTTTCTCTTTAAAACTCTTAGGTGCCGCATCGGAGATGAGTTTTGCTAACTGGCTGGTACGCGTCAAGGGTTCGTTGAGCTCATTTTCCCGATATTCGACAATGGCTTTGGCAATTCTGCGCGCATGTTTGTCTTCACCAAACTCACGAATCACCCAAGTGATGTCATCCAAGTCGGCTTGTGCCAACCACGCGGAAACTGGCATACCACTGGTTGGATCCATGCGCATGTCGAGTGGACCATCCTTCATAAAACTAAAACCGCGCTCTGCATCATCCAACTGCGGTGAAGAAACGCCGAGATCGAACAACACACCATCAACTTTACCCACCAGATCATAACGCTGTGCGTATTCCGCAATGCCCGAGAAAGGGCCATGGACAATGGTAAAACGTGGATCATCAATCTTCTGCGCTTCAGCAATGGCTTGTGGATCACGGTCAATGCTGTACAGACGACCTTCTGGGCCTAACTGAGCGAGAATGGTGCGACTGTGACCACCGCGGCCAAAGGTGCCGTCGATGTAAATGCCATCCGGCTTGATCGCCAATCCTTCAATCGATTCGTTCAGTAGTACAGAGATGTGTTGGAAAGATGCAGTCATGATTTTCTCGTTGTGCTGGGCATGCCCGTCATATGGGTTAGTGTACCGATTTCAGACACTACCGCTAGCCATAAGCGTATACAGGACGTGACTTTGCGCTAAGTTTAATGGTTTTGTTACGACCTGAGTCAGCAAAAAGCAAAAAACCCACCATAACACAAGGCTATGATGGGTCTGCAATAGGTGGAGTCGACGTATAAGCCGGGTTCTGTTCCGCTTGCGCGGTAGTAGCCATTCCTCTAGGCCAGCAATCACTCATTGGCTCAAGCAACCTACCCGCCTCCTAACGCGAGCAACGCTATGTGGAGGCCTATTTGGTCTTGCTCCGGGTGGAGTTTACCCTGCTACGAACTGTTGCCAGTCGCACGGTGCGCTCTTACCGCACCCTTTCACCCTTACCTGATCCTATCCCGAAGGAGAGGCCATCGGCGGTTTGCTCTCTGTTGCACTTGTCGTAGGCTTGCGCCCCCCAGGCGTTACCTGGCACCCTGCTCTATGGAGCCCGGACTTTCCTCCCCCTTATCAGTCTCCCTGGCGATAGGCCAAGGGACGTCAATAAGGCAGCGACTACCCAGTCAACTCCGCGGCGGATTGTAGCGAGAAGTGTGAGCAGAGTCCAGAAACAATCCGCCAGCGCGTTAAATCTCGGTTTAACTGCTTACTTTGCATTCAATTGGGAATCAAAGGCGAAAAAAAACCGCTGCAAGCAGCGGTTTCTTCCTTTAACCAATAACCAAGCGAATCAGAAATTACTTTTTCTTTTTCGCTTTGGCGTTTGGTAGGTCAGTAATGGTGCCTTCGAAGACTTCAGCAGCCAGACCCACAGACTCATGCAGCGTTGGGTGAGCATGAATGGTCAGTGCGATGTCTTCTGCATCACAGCCCATCTCGATCGCCAGACCGATTTCACCCAGCAGTTCACCACCGTTCGTACCTACGATAGCACCACCGATAACACGGTGAGTCTCTTTATCGAAGATCAGCTTAGTCATACCGTCTGCACAGTCAGAAGCAATCGCACGGCCAGAGGCTGCCCATGGGAAAGTAGCAACTTCATAGTTGATGCCTTCTGCTTTCGCTTCTTTTTCTGTCTTACCAACCCAAGCCACTTCTGGCTCAGTGTAAGCGATAGATGGGATCACTTTTGGATCGAAGTAGTGCTTCTTACCAGAGATCACTTCTGCCGCTACGTGGCCTTCATGCACGCCTTTGTGTGCCAACATTGGTTGACCAACGATGTCACCGATCGCGAAGATGTGCGGAACGTTAGTGCGCATTTGCTTATCCACGCGGATAAAGCCACGCTCGTCCACTTCCAGACCCGCTTTCTCAGCATCCAGCAGTTTACCGTTTGGTACACGGCCAATCGCAACCAGAACCGCATCGTAACGCTCAGCTTGTGCTGGTGCACTCTTACCTTCCATTGAAACGTAGATACCATCTTCTTTCGCTTCAACTGCGGTAACTTTGGTTTCCAGCATCAGGTTGAACTTATCTTTGATGCGTTTGGTATAGACTTTAACCATATCTTTATCCGCAGCAGGGATAAGCTGGTCAAACATCTCAACCACATCAATTTTAGAGCCCAGTGAGTGGTAAACCGTCGCCATTTCGAGACCGATGATACCACCGCCCATGATCAGCAGTTTTCCAGGAACTTCTTTCAGTTCCAGCGCATCGGTTGAATCCCAAATACGTGGGTCTTCATGCGGAATGAATGGCAGTTTGATTGGACGAGAACCTGCTGCAACGATCGCGTTATCGAAAGTGACGACAGTTTTACCCTCTTCGCCTTCCACTTCAATAGTGTTCGGGCCAGTGAATTTACCGTAGCCGTTCACTACGTTCACTTTACGCATTTTTGCCATACCAGCCAGACCACCGGTCAGCTGATTGATCACTTTTTCTTTCCACAGACGAACTTTGTCGATGTCTGTTTTTGGCTCGCCAAACACGATACCGTGCTCAGTCAGCGCTTTAGCTTCTTCAATCACTTTTGCAACGTGCAGCAGTGCTTTAGAAGGAATACAACCAACGTTCAGACACACACCACCTAGCGTGTTGTAACGTTCGATGATGACGGTATCCAGACCTAAGTCTGCACAGCGGAATGCGGCGGAGTAACCAGCAGGACCGGCACCAAGCACCACGACTTGGGCTTTAATTTCTTTGCTCATTTCGACCTCTTGTAGTCAATATCCCTAACAGGCTGATGGGTGTTCTATCTAGTTGTTTTATTTACAAACGAATCAAAAACGAATGTTTCAAATCAAGCATGTAAAACGATTACTTTCAGACCGCAACAGTTTACAGAGATGTTAATGGTGTGAAAAGTAAATCCATGTAGCCTGTGAGCTAGACAACAATTCAACGGAAAAATCGGTTTCAACGTCAAATTGGCAGATAACCATTAAATCGGGTGGCTTTCGCCACCCGAGAATGCGCTTACAGTACCAGACGACGGATGTCGCTTAGACACTCGTTCAGGTAAGTAATGAAGCGTGCACCTTCTGCACCGTCGATCACGCGGTGATCGTAAGACAGTGACAGTGGCAGTTGCAGACGTGGCGCGAACTCTTTGCCGTTCCACACTGGCTTCATCTCAGACTTAGACACACCCAAAATAGCCACTTCAGGTGCGTTAACGATTGGGGTAAACGCAGTACCGCCAATGCCACCTAGGCTAGAGATAGTGAAACAGCCACCTTGCATGTCAGCGGCAGTCAGCTTACCGCCGCGAGCTTTCTTCGATACTTCAGCCAGCTCTTTTGACAGCTCGTAGATGCCTTTCTTGTTCACATCTTTAAACACAGGAACCACCAGACCATTTGGTGTATCCACTGCGATACCGATGTTCACGTATTTCTTCAGGATCAAGCTTTCGCCGTCGTCAGACAGAGAAGAGTTGAACGCAGGGAAAGCTTCCAGCGCTTTAGCGGCTGCTTTCATGATGAATACCAGCGGAGTGATCTTCATGCCTGTGTCGCGCTTCGCTTCCATCGCGTTTTGCTCTTGACGGAATTTCTCTAGCTCAGTGATGTCTGCATTGTCCCATTGGGTCACGTGCGGAATCATCACCCAGTTACGGTGCAGGTTAGCACCAGAGATTTTCTTGATGCGAGACAGTGGTTGCACTTCGGTTTCACCGAACTTGCTGAAGTCCACTTTTGGCCAAGGCAGTAAGCCCAGCGCTGCGCCATCACCTTTGCCTGAAGCGGTTGCTTGCGCGCCAGATTCCAGACGTTTCAGCGCTTCTTTCACGTAGCTCTGTACGTCTTCTTTCAGGATACGGTTCTTACGGCCTGAGCCTTTCACTTTGGCTAGGTTAACGCCAAATTCACGAGCCAGACGACGCACTACTGGAGAAGCGTGTGAGTACTCATGGTTTTCTTGGAATTCGCCACTTGCTGCTGGTGCAGCCGCCGCAGGAACTGCTGCTTGAGCAGGTGCTGCCGCTGGTGCAGAAGCTTGAACAGGTGCCGCGACTGGCGCTGCGCCAGCGACTTCAAACACCATGATCAGCGAACCCGTTTTCACTTTATCGCCTGCAGCCACTTTGATCTCTTTTAGAGTACCGGCAAAGGGTGCTGGTACTTCCATAGAAGCCTTATCGCCTTCTACTGTGATCAATGATTGCTCTTCGCTGATGCTGTCGCCCACGTTAACCATGATTTCAGTTACGGTCACTTCGTCACCGCCGATATCAGGTACTTGAACTTCTTTCAGTGCTGCAACGGCTGGAGCAGCGGCGGCTGGTGCCGCAGCTTGAACTGGTGCTGCAACTGGCGCAGCGCCGGCTACTTCAAACACCATGATCAGTGAACCCGTTGAGACTTTGTCGCCAGCTGCGATTTTGATCTCTTTAACCGTACCTGCGAAAGGTGCGGGTACTTCCATTGACGCTTTGTCGCCTTCAACGGTGATCAGAGATTGCTCTTCCGCAACCACATCGCCAACTTTAACCATGATTTCAGTCACTTCAACTTCATCACCGCCAATGTCTGGCACTTGCACTTCTTTCAGTGCAGCGGCCGCTGGAGCCGCAGCAACCGGTGCCGCTGCTTGAGGCGCAGGAGCTGGTGCAGCCGCTGCTGCACCTTCCGCTTCAGCTACTGTTTCAAATAGCATGATCAGAGAGCCAGTAGACACTTTGTCACCTGCAACCACTTTGATCTCTTTAACGATACCCGCTTGAGACGCAGGAACTTCCATAGAAGCTTTGTCGCCTTCAACCGTGATTAGAGATTGCTCTTCAGCCACTTTGTCGCCGACTTTGACGAGAATCTCAGTGACTTCAACCTCATCCGCACCGATGTCAGGTACATAAATTTCGATTGCCATTACTTTTCCTACCTTCAATTAAGCGTACAGCGGGTTGGTTTTTTCAGTGTCGATGTCGAATTTCTTGATTGCTGCTGCAACCACAGACTTCTCAACTTCACCACGTTTTGCCAGTTCATTCAGCGCTGCAACTACCACGTAGCCAGCATTCACTTCAAAGTGACGACGTAGGTTTTCACGGCTGTCTGAGCGGCCGAAACCATCCGTACCCAGCACTTTGTAAGACTGTGCAGGAATGAACGCACGTACTTGATCCGCGTAGTTCTTCATGTAGTCAGTCGCTGCGATAGCAGGCTCAGTACCCATCACTTGTGCGATGTAAGGTACTTTCACTTCTGCTTCTGGGTGCAGCATGTTGAAACGATCACACGCTTGACCATCACGCGCCAGCTCGTTGAATGAAGTCACAGAGTAAACGTCAGACGCTACGCCATACTCTTCACTCAGAATTTGTGCCGCTTTACGCACTTCGTTCATGATGGTGCCTGAGCTCATCAGTTGAACTTTTGCTTTGTTACCAGCGTGCGTTTCTAGCTTGTAGATACCTTTACGGATACCTTCTTCAGCGCCAGCAGGCATTGCTGGGTGAGCGTAGCTTTCGTTCATCAGTGTCAGGTAGTAGAACACGTTCTCTTGCTCACCATACATACGACGGATACCGTCTTGCAGGATTACTGCAACTTCGTAAGCGAAGGTTGGGTCGTAAGAGATACAGTTTGGTACCGTGCCCGCAAGAATGTGCGAGTGACCATCTTCGTGCTGTAGACCTTCACCGTTCAGTGTGGTACGACCCGCAGTAGCACCCAGTAGGAAGCCACGCGCTTGTTGGTCGCCCGCCATCCACGCCATGTCGCCAACACGTTGGAAACCGAACATGGAGTAGTAGATGTAGAACGGGATCATCGGCAGGTTGTTGGTGCTGTATGACGTTGCAGCCGCAACCCAAGATGACATTGCACCCAGCTCGTTGATACCTTCTTGCAGTACCTGACCTGAAGTCGCTTCTTTGTAGTAAGAAACGATATCGCGATCTTGTGGAGTGTAGTTCTGACCGTGCGGGTTGTAGATACCGATTTGACGGAACAGACCTTCCATACCGAACGTACGTGCTTCATCCGCGATGATAGGAACGATGTTTTGACCAATGTTCTTATCTTTCAGCAGGATGTTCAGTGAACGTACATACGCCATGGTTGAAGAAATTTCACGGCTCTGCTCTTCCAGCAGTGGCTTGAACTCTTCCAGAGCCGGCACAACGAACTCACCAGTGAAGTTTGGCAGGCGCTGAGGTGTGTAACCGTGCAGAGCTTTACGACGAGCGTGCAGGTATTCGTACTCTTTTGAGCCTTCTTCTAGCTTCAGGTAAGGCAGGTTGTTGACGGCTTCATCTGAAATCAGGTCTTGCAGACCAAGGCGGTTACGCATCGCCAGAACATGGGTCATATCCATCTTCTTCACTTGGTGCGCAATGTTCTTACCTTCTGCTGCATCACCCATGCCGTAACCTTTAACCGTTTTCGCTAGGATAACGGTTGGACGGCCTTTGGTTTCTTGTGCGTTTTTGTACGCTGCGTACACTTTAGATGACTCGTGACCACCGCGTTTCAGAGCGAAGATCTCATCATCAGTCATGTCAGCAACCAGTGCAGCAGTCTCTGGGTACTTACCAAAGAAATGCTCACGAACATACGCGCCATCTTTCGATTTGAACGTTTGGTAGTCGCCGTCGATGGTTTCGTTCATCAGTTGCAGCAGTTTACCTGTGGTGTCTTTCGCCAGCAGTTTGTCCCAGCCGTTGCCCCAGATCACTTTCACAACGTTCCAACCTGCGCCACGGAACAGACCTTCCAGTTCTTGGATGATCTTGCCGTTACCCATAACAGGGCCGTCCAGACGTTGTAGGTTACAGTTGATCAGGAAGCACAGGTTATCGAGCTTCTCACGCGCTGCGAAAGAGATCGCTCCGCGTGATTCTGGCTCGTCCATCTCACCGTCACCTAGGAACGCGTACACGCGTTGTGCAGTGGTGTCTTTCAGGCCACGGCCGTTCAGATACTTCAGGAAGCGAGCTTGATAAATGGCAGAAATTGGACCCAGACCCATAGATACGGTCGGGAATTGCCAGAATTCAGGCATCAATTTCGGGTGTGGGTAAGAAGGAATGCCTTTGCCATCCACTTCCTGACGGAAGTTGTCCAGTTGTTCTTCAGTCAAACGGCCTTCAACGAAAGCACGCGCGTAGATCCCTGGAGAGATGTGACCTTGATAGTAAACCAAGTCGCCACCGTCTTGCTCATTTGGAGCACGGAAGAAGTGGTTGAAACAGGTTTCATAGAAAGCAGCTGAAGATTGGAAAGAAGCCATGTGGCCACCCAGTTCCAGATCTTTTTTCGATGCACGCAGCACGATCATGATCGCGTTCCAGCGAATGATTGAACGGATACGACGTTCGAGCGTGGTGTCACCTGGGTAAGCAGGTTCTTGTGCCGCAGGAATGGTGTTGATGTAGTTAGTGGTCACGCCTGTTGGCATGTCTACCCCATCCAGACGCGCTTTTTCTAGCACTTGCTCAAGCAGGTACTGCGCACGTTCTACGCCTTCTTCACGGACAACGGATTCAAGGGCAGCAAGCCACTCCTGAGTTTCCAGTGCATCTACGTCATGCTTCATGTCAGACATGGCGATCTATCCTTCTGTTGGTTGGATTTAAGTTGAATCGCAATGGCCGCTATTGCGGCTCATTACCCTGCTGAATTCGACGCAGAGATCGCTCACGGCGAGTCTGTTCACGAGTCAAATCCAACAACGTTTCTTCGATATAAGCTAAGTGGGAATGGGACATTTCACGTGCCTTTTCCGGCTGACCCGAAACAATCGCATCCACAATGTTAGCTCGGTGTTTGCTTACTTTCTCAACCGCTTCAGGGCGGCGATGTAAGAGTTTAAAATTCTGACGAATATTCTGCTCTAGAAGCGGGCTCAAGCTGCGTACGATGTGCAGTAACACAACGTTGTGCGCCGCTTCGGTAATGGCAATCAAAAAGGCCATCACCCGTTCCGCTTCTTCATCCACATTCTGTAATTGCTGCGCCTCGGCAATACGCGTGACACAGTGTTGAATGCGCGCAAAGTCTTCTTCGGTACCACGCAACGCCGCAAAATAGGCGCAGATGCCTTCTAGTGCATGACGCGCTTCCAGCAGATCCAGTTGAGTTTCGGAGTGGCTAGACAATAAATTTAGCAGAGGATCAGAAAAGCTCTGCCAAATTCGATCACTAACGAATGTCCCCCCACCTTGACGGCGAGTGAGCAAGCGTTTGGCTTCTAGGCGTTGTATGGCTTCTCTGATCGAGGGGCGAGACACTTCAAACTGTTTGGCCAGCTCGCGTTCCGGAGGAAGTTGCTGACCGGGTGAGAGTGTTCCTTCCACAATCAGTCTCTCCAGTTCTTGTTCAATCACATCGGAGAGCTTTGGCTGACGAATCCTTTGATAAGCCATAATTTATTGTTCTTCTACTCTTATTTTTCTTGCTGGCAATTGGTAATACCAATTTTAAGTTGGTGCAGAAATTAACATAATTAAAACGCCAGTGTCCAGCCGAAAATTGACCTAAATCATAGAACAGGTCACGCTCTAACAATCCAGCAACAATAGTTAATTGAAACAGCAAAATTATTGGTAAGACCAATTACAACTTATATACAGATGGGACTTTAATGGGCTAGAAGTGTCAATTGATGACAATTTTTGAATAAAGATGAAGGCAACAAGTAAAGAATGACAAGAGCGGAGCATTGCACTCACGAATCAATTTCCCCCTTTGCCGAAAGGGGGAAAACTCTACTTCGCTTCTAGATGATCAATCATGAGTTGCAATGATTGATTACCGCGAAACTCGTTGATGTCCAGCTTGTACGCCAAGCGTATCGTTTTTACCGATGCATCTGGCCAGCGGCGCAGATCGACATTAAACGCAATCCCGTCGATCATCACATTGGTTGGAAAGCCTTTATACAGCGGCTCAAGCATCAGTTTGAGGTGTTTTTCGCCAACCAGTTTTTGGTGCAGCACTTTAAATTCACCATCAAACAGGGGTTCAGGAAACGCTTGTCCCCATGGGCCACCAGCACGCAGTAATTCGGCGGTATGCAGCGAAAACTCTTCCGGTTTCAGTTCGCCATCGCTGAGAATGATGCCTTTGAGTGCTGCTTCATCCAGCTCTTCACGCACTAGCTGGTCAAACAGTCGGCAAAAATGTTCAAAATTTTGCTCTTCAATGGTTAATCCAGCCGCCATCGAGTGACCACCAAATTTGAGTATGATGCCCGGGGTTTGCGTATCAATTTTATCTAGTGCATCACGCATATGCAGACCGGGAACCGAGCGACATGAACCTTTTAGCTTGCCATCACCACCTTCAGCAAACGCAATCACGGGTCGGTGGTATTTCTCTTTGATGCGCGAAGCAAGAATGCCGATCACCCCTTGGTGCCAATCGCGCTGAAACAGCACTAAACCGTAAGGCAGCTCGCGATCATCGCTCAGTTGCAAACGCTCACAAAACGCGACCGCCTCTTGCTTCATCCCCTCTTCAATCTCTTTTCGGGTTTGATTGAGGCCGTCCAGCTCACTCGCCATACGCCGCGCAGCGTGAATGTTGTTACACAGCAAAAGTTCAACGCCGAACGACATATCATCCAAACGCCCTGCGGCGTTAATCCGTGGTCCAAGCGCAAAGCCAAAATCAGCAGCGACCAAACGGCGCGCATCCCGTTTGGCGACTTCAATCAGAGCTTGAATACCGGGGCGCGCTAAACCCGCGCGAATACGCTGCAAACCTTGGTGCACCAGAATACGGTTGTTGTCATCCAGCGGCACCACGTCGGCAACGGTACCAAGCGCCACTAAATCAATCAACTCCATCAATTTCGGTTCAGCCATACCTTGCGCGGCAAACCAACCTTGCTGACGCATGTGCACACAAAGCGCCATCATTAAATAGAAGGCAACCCCTACCCCAGCCAGCGCCTTAGAAGGAAAAGCGCACTGCTGCAAGTTCGGGTTCACCATCGCATCTACCTCTGGCAATTGCTGCCCCGGTAGGTGGTGATCGGTGACCAACACTTGCAAGCCTTTCTGCTTGGCGTAACGCACACCTTCCAGCGAAGAAACGCCGTTATCCACCGTCATGATCATCTCAGCGCCGCGCTCAATCGCTTGATCAACCACTTCAGGGCTCAAGCCATAACCATCTTCAAAACGGTTTGGCACTAAGTAATCCACATTGTGGCTACCGAGCATACGCAGCGCGAGCACGGAAAGCGCCGAACTGGTTGCGCCATCGGCATCAAAATCCCCCACCACTATGATGCGTTTTTGCTCGGCAATGGCCGCAAAAAGCAGCTCGACCGCACGTTCAATCCCATGCAGTTGCTTAAAGGAATGCAGTGCTTTGGCGGCTTTTTCGAGCTGCGCGATATCACGCACACCACGGTTGAGGTAAAGCCTGCGCAATAGTGGGTCGATGTGGTCAGGAAGAAGTGAGAGATCGGGTTCAGGGCGTCGCTGGATTTCTATCATGCTGTGACAGGCCAAAGTTACCTTTGGCCTGATTCCTTAATCGGTTGGAGATTATTGTGTCGCTTGCAAGCGTTGCAGCAGTTGTGGCGCTGGCAAGTAACCGCCAACCATCTCGCCATTCGGCAAGAAGATCGCGGGTGTACCGCTAATGCCGAGCTCATGACCCAGCATGTAGTGTTTTTCAATCGTCTGCTGACACTGGGCAATATCTTTATCGGCAGTGATGGTTTTGCGATTCACTTTCGCATCGTGCATCGCCGCTTTCGGATCGTTAGAACACCAGATGGCTGCCATTTGATCCGCCACTTGACCTTTAGGCCCCTGACGTGGATAAGCCAAGTAACGAACCGTAATACCTAAGTCATTGTAATCTTTGATCTGGCTGTGCAGGCGCACACAGTAACCGCAAGTGATATCGGTAAACACAGTGATCGCGTATTTCTCATTGGGCGCTTTAAACTCAATCATGCTGTCTTGTAACGCGGCCAGTTTTTTTGCATTGAGTGGCGCTTGGCGCTGTGCCAACACATCCACATAGCCACCATTGCCATCTAACGCATAAAGTGTCCCAGCAATGAAATGCTCACCATCCGGTGAGGAAAATAAGATGCCACCTGAGGTTTGTACTTCAAGCAAGCCTTGAATATCGGCAGGTTTAATCTCTTGTACCTGTAACCCAAGCTTGGCAAAACGCTGCTCAAGCTCGGCTTTGTTGAACTCGGTGGGTGCAGTGCTCGCTTGTACGTTGAATGCCATACTCAGTAAAGGAAATGCCAGCCATGTTAGTCGGCGCAGTACGCTCATGAAAATCACCTTATTTTCAAGCCCTTGGATGGTGCTCGTTGTGGAGTTGTTTAAGCCGCTCAGTCGCGACATGAGTATAAATTTGTGTGGTCGATAAATCACTATGCCCAAGCAGCATCTGCACCACGCGCAGATCCGCCCCGTAATTGAGCAAGTGAGTGGCAAACGCATGGCGCAATACGTGTGGGGAAAGCTGTTCAACATCAATCTCCGCAATCACCGCATAGTGCTTAATACGATGCCAAAAGGTTTGCCGAGTCATTTGTTGACCACGACTACTGGGGAATACGATATCCGATGTCTGCTCCCCAAGGAGTAAAGACCGCCCCTGCTGCAAAAAAGTTTCAATCCATTCAACAGCATTTTCACCCATTGGGACTAAACGCTCTTTACCGCCCTTACCAATCACCCGCACGACACCTTGGCGCAAACTCATGTTTTCCATGGTCAGCGATACGAGTTCCGTCACCCGCAACCCAGTAGCATACAGCAGTTCGAGCATGGCTTTATCGCGCAGCTCTATCGGTGTTTGTGGATCCGGCGCACTTAAGAGCGCTTCAACTTGCGCTTCAGTCAAATCTTTCGGTAAGCGCGTTGGCAATTTCGGGCTGATTAAAAGTGCACTTGGGTCATCGGCACGTACCTTCTCACGGTGCAGGTATTGAAACAACCGGCGAATCGCAGAAAGCATACGGGCTTTCGAGGTCGGTTTATAATCCTGCTCCGTCAACCAGCTTTGGTACTCTTGCAGTCCCGAAAAGCTAATAAAATCGAGCCGATACTGATGCTGCGCCATCCATCCGAGTAGTTTACTTAAATCATTGCGATAAGAAGCTACGGTATTTTCTGCCAAACCGCGCTCAAACCACATCGCATCTAAAAATTGTTCCACCAACCCTTGGTCGGGAGATAAGGCTTCGCTCACTCTGTCCTCAGCTTTAGCACTCTATTTACAGCGGGTTTAATAGCATAAAAACGCGTGTGATGCAGGATATTGGCTGCATTCCGATCATTTTTATGGTTAGAATTTGCCATTCCTTCGCAGACAGATACAAATTATTGATGAAGATTGGTCTATTTTATGGCTCAACCACCTGCTATACCGAAATGACCGCGGAGAAAATTCGCGCCATGTTAGGTGAAGAGTTGGTGGACATCCACAACGTAAAAGAATCCCCCCTCACTTTAATGAGTGATTACGACCTTTTACTGTTGGGCATTTCAACGTGGGATTTCGGTGAAATTCAAGAAGACTGGAGTGCGGTATGGGATCACATCGATGGCGTGTCGCTAAAAAACAAGTACGTCGCGTTATTCGGCTTAGGCGATCAAGAAGGCTATGGCGAATGGTACCTGGATGCGATGGGACTACTACACAACCAGATCAAGAAGAGCGGAGCTAATATCATCGGCTACTGGCCAACTCAAGGCTATGAATTTGAAGCCTCTAAAGCCCTGACTGAAGATGGCCAACACTTTGTCGGTCTTGCGCTGGATGAAGATTCGCAATACGACTTGAGTGACGAACGCATCGCGACTTGGGTTGAACAAGTGCTAACCGAGTATCACGACGCGATTTAAGAGCATTCGTCATCGCCACATCTTTTGCCCCTCCCTTACCCGGGAGGGAATTCAATCGGGTTCTAAGCCTCTGGCTGCAACCCCGCCCGAAAACGTCGCCAATCAAACACCAAACCGGGGTCGGTTTTACGC
This sequence comes from Vibrio mimicus, assembly GCF_019048845.1. Taxonomy (NCBI): domain Bacteria; kingdom Pseudomonadati; phylum Pseudomonadota; class Gammaproteobacteria; order Vibrionales; family Vibrionaceae; genus Vibrio; species Vibrio mimicus. The sequence continues at coordinate 517,012 of NZ_CP077426.1, read as the reverse complement.
AGCGGCGCAATATACTGATGCCCAGTAATGCGCGGCAGCGTGATGTGCGGGTAGCGCACCATCAAAGCTTGCGTCAGCTCAGTCAGCGCATGATATTGCGCATCGGTGTACGGCACAAAGTCGCTCCCCTCCAGCTCAATGCCAATCGAGTAATCATTACACTTGGCTCGGCCAGCAAAAGAGGAGACACCCGCATGCCACGCGCGCAGATGAAACGGCACAAACTGCACCACTTCACCATCACGGCGGATCACACAGTGCGCCGAGACGCGCATCTTGGCGATCACCTGAAAAAACGAATGTTGATTGGCATCCAGCTCGCCCAGAAAAAACTGCTCAATGTACGGGCCGCCAAACTGGCCGGGGGGCAAGCTGATGTTATGCACCACCAACAGCGAAACATCCTCGCTATCATGGCGCGCATCACAATGTGGAGAAGGTACTCTTCTGGCGAGGCGGTACCAGCCTTGACTATCAATCATCCTTACTCCTTGCTTTGATATCTTGTCGGTTGAGAACCCGCACATCCACATAACCTGCGCCCGATTCTACCTTACACATAACAAATTACGAGATTAGAAGCTGAATTTCTACGCGCCAGCCAGTATCATGGCGCGGTTTGGTTTAACACAGCAAATAACACGGACATTCGACTTGCGATGAAAGAGACTCACAACAGTCAGGATCGCCTTGCGTACCTGAAACAGCAACTGCCTGCCGATATTACCCGCAGCGTGATCGACACCCTAAAAGAAGATTTAGGCGGCACACTTGACCCTGCGGCCGACATCACCGCCAGCCTGATTCCAGCCGATCGCATCAGCACCGCGACCATCATAACTCGTGAAGCAGGGGTATTTTGCGGCCAGTTGTGGGCGGATGAAGTGTTTAAACAGCTCGGCGGCCAAGTGAGCATTGAATGGCATGTGCAAGATGGTGATACGCTCACGCCCAACCAAACCTTGTGCACCTTAACTGGGCCTGCGCGTATTCTGCTCACCGGTGAGCGCAACGCGATGAATTTTATCCAAACCCTTTCCGGTTGCGCCACGGCTACGGCGCGTTATGTGCAAGAGCTCAAAGGCACCCAGTGCCGATTGCTCGATACCCGCAAAACCATTCCCGGCCTGCGCAGCGCCCTGAAATACGCCGTGGCTTGCGGCGGCGGTTATAACCACCGCATTGGCGTGTTTGATGCTTACCTAATCAAAGAAAACCACATTATTGCTTGCGGCGGGATCCGTCAGGCAATTAGCACAGCGAAACAGCTCAATCCCGGCAAACCAGTAGAAGTGGAAACCGAAACCTTGGCAGAATTGGAAGAGGCGATCAGCGCTGGTGCCGACATCATTATGCTCGATAACTTTAGTCTTGAGATGATGCGTGAAGCGGTAAAGATTAACGCAGGGCGTGCGACGCTGGAGAACTCCGGCAATATCACGCTGGATAATCTCAAAGAGTGTGCCGAGACGGGCGTAGATTACATCTCGGTCGGCGCACTGACCAAACACCTCAAAGCCCTTGATCTGTCGATGCGTTTTAAGTCGTAACACTTGAGACTAACTTCAAACATTTCAAACAGTTAACAGGAGGCATCAAGCCTCCTGTTTTTATTTCTCATCGCTCAATTAGCTGCATAAGTTTTTAACTGACTCGAAGTTTTTTGTATTCATCATGCAAATCAATAGGTTAAAACCCTAACTCACTCGAAGAGCGCTCGCGACTCGATTCCCCCCTTGTGTAGCAAGGCATATGCTCACTGCGCTTAATACGCAAACACCTACGGAGGGAATTATGAAAGCGTATAAAAACAAACAACAGCAAGGTTTTACCTTAATTGAATTAATGATTGTGGTGGCGATTATTGGGGTACTGTCCGCAATTGCTGTACCTGCTTATAAAGATTATGTAAAAAAATCTGAAGGTGCATCAGCATTAGCAACTATGAAATCATTAATCACAGCATCAGAGCTTTGGTATCAAGAAAATGGTTCATTCACCGCTGCTAAGGAAACAGAGATTTTTACGCACTTAGGTATCGATGCAAGTTCAAACCCACTAGGTGCTATTGACATCCCAGCAGATAACAAGTTGGAATTCAAATTTGGTGCAAATTCTGCGGTAGCACAAAATACAACCATTACCTATGAAAGAACAGAAACTGGGTGGACATGTACTACTAGTATTGCTGATATTGAGACAGATAGTTGTCCTCACACGGCAGTAACACCACCACAAGAAACAACTCCATAGCCATAAAAATGCTCACCAACCTTGTTGCTATCTTGCGTCAGGCTGAGTTAATCAGCGCGACGCAAGAACAAGCGGTGGTTACACAGGTTAGCGCTTCGGGGACTTCGGTGCCCGAGGCGCTGCTTGGTTTAGGGATTTTTCACCCCCAAGAGCTGACCGAACAACTGAGCCATATTTTCGGCTTGCCGGAAACCGACCTTAGCCGTTACGACTACGCCCCCCTGTGCCAACAGCTCGGGCTGCGTGAACTGATTACCCGCTACGATGCCTTACCGATTGCCAAGCAAGGCAACTTATTGCTGCTCGCGGTCTCTGACCCGACCTTACTGCAAGCCGAAGAAGAGTTTCGTTTTGCCACTGGGCTGCAAGTTGAACTGGCACTGGCCGATCACCGCGCGCTGCAAGCCGCGATTCGCCGTTTGTATGGCCGCTCAATTCAAGGAGCCGCTAACCAAGGTAAAGAGATCAGCCAAGATGAGCTCGCCAATCTGGTTAAAGTCAGTGATGACGAGCTGCAATCGATTGAAGATCTCAGCCAAGATGACTCGCCAGTTAGCCGCTTTATCAACCAAGTACTGCTCGATGCGGTGCGCAAAGGCGCCTCCGACATTCATTTTGAGCCTTATGAAAGCCAGTATCGAATCCGTCTGCGCTGCGATGGGATCTTGGTGGAAACTCAACAACCGGCTAGCCATTTAAGCCGCCGTTTAGCCGCGCGGATTAAAATTCTCTCCAAATTAGATATTGCCGAGCGCCGCTTGCCGCAAGACGGGCGAATTAAACTGCGCCTAAGCCGCGATACCGCGATTGATATGCGTGTTTCGACACTTCCCACTTTATGGGGCGAAAAAATCGTGCTGCGTCTGCTCGATAGCAGCGCCGCCAATCTGGATATTGATAAGCTCGGTTATAACCCGCAGCAAAAGCAGCTCTACCTCAATGCCCTCAAAAGACCGCAAGGAATGATTTTGATGACAGGCCCCACCGGCAGCGGCAAAACCGTTTCGCTCTATACTGGGCTTCGCATTCTTAACACGTCACAGATCAATATCTCCACCGCGGAAGATCCGGTGGAAATTAACCTCTCTGGGATTAACCAAGTGCAAGTGCAGCCGAAAATCGGTTTTGGCTTTGCCGAAGCACTACGCTCGTTTCTGCGCCAAGACCCTGATGTAGTGATGGTCGGCGAAATCCGCGATCTGGAAACCGCCGAAATCGCGGTTAAAGCCGCGCAAACCGGTCACTTAGTGCTTTCCACGCTGCACACCAACTCGGCCGCTGAAACCGTAATTCGTTTAGCCAATATGGGGGTGGAGCCGTTTAACCTCGCGTCATCACTCAGTTTAATCATCGCCCAGCGCCTCGCGCGCCGCTTGTGTAAACATTGCAAAATCGCGGTGCGCCCTTCCGCTCTATTGCAAAGCCAATTTGCGTTTCAGCCCAATGAAATCTTGTATGAGGCCAATGCGGCGGGGTGCAACGAGTGCACGGGCGGCTATTCAGGGCGCGTTGGGATCTATGAAGTGATGGCGTTTAATACCGAGCTGGCAGAAGCCATCATGCAACGCGCCAGCATTCATCATATTGAGAGCTTAGCCAAAGCCAATGGCATGCAGAGTTTGCAAGAGTCCGGTCTTGAAAAACTGCGCGAAGGCATCACCAGTTTTACCGAACTGCAACGCGTGCTTTATTTTTAACCTTTTTTATCAATCAGTTTTTACTTTGTAACCTGTCACAACGAGCCGAAACATGAAAGCGACCCAAACTTTACCTCTGAAAAATTATCGCTGGAAAGGCATTAACAGCAACGGCAAAAAAGTTTCCGGCCAGATGCTCGCCATCTCCGAAATCGAGGTGCGCGATAAGCTCAAAGATCAGCATATTCAGATCAAAAAACTGAAAAAAGGCAGTGTGTCTCTCTTGGCACGCCTAACTCATCGCGTGAAAAGTAAAGATATTACGATTTTGACTCGGCAGTTGGCGACCATGCTCACCACGGGCGTACCCATTGTGCAAGCTCTCAAGTTAGTGGGCGATAATCATCGTAAAGCTGAGATGAAATCGATTCTGGCGCAAATCACCAAAAGCGTGGAAGCCGGTACACCGCTTTCCAAAGCGATGCGCACCGCCAGCACCCATTTTGATACCTTGTATGTCGACTTAGTGGAAACCGGAGAGATGTCCGGTAACTTACCTGAGGTGTTTGAGCGTTTGGCCACCTACCGCGAGAAAAGCGAGCAACTACGCGCCAAGGTGATTAAAGCGCTCATCTACCCCAGCATGGTAGTGTTGGTCGCGCTCGGAGTTTCCTACTTAATGCTCACCATGGTCATCCCAGAATTTGAAAGCATGTTTAAAGGCTTTGGTGCAGAACTGCCTTGGTTTACGCAGCAAGTACTGAAACTCTCACACTGGGTGCAGGCTTACAGTTTATGGGCATTTATCGCTATCGCAGCAGCCATTTTGGGCTTGAAAGCGCTGCGTAAAAACTCCTTCCAAATCCGTTTAAAAACCAGTCGATTAGGGCTGAAATTTCCGATTATTGGCAATGTACTCGCCAAAGCGTCCATCGCCAAATTCAGCCGTACCCTCGCCACCAGCTTTGCCGCGGGGATCCCGATCCTTGCCAGTTTAAAAACCACTGCCAAAACCTCCGGCAATGTGCACTTTGAAACCGCGATTAATGAGGTGTACCGCGATACCGCTGCGGGTATGCCGATGTACATTGCCATGCGCAATACCGAAGCCTTTCCCGAAATGGTGCTGCAAATGGTGATGATCGGTGAAGAGTCAGGGCAATTAGATGACATGCTCAACAAGGTCGCGACCATCTATGAATTTGAAGTCGATAACACGGTCGATAACTTGGGCAAGATTCTTGAGCCGCTGATCATCGTCTTTCTTGGGACAGTCGTGGGCGGCTTAGTGGTGGCGATGTACTTACCTATCTTTAACTTAATGAGTGTATTGGGTTAGTATGGCGACAAACGGCGTGCCCATTGAGCGCGCCCTCATTTCGCTTAGAGCAAGAGAATGGAACTGTTTTACTTCTACCCTTGGCTGTTTCCGGTGCTCGCCACGCTGTTTGGCTTGATTGTCGGCAGCTTTCTCAATGTGGTGATCTATCGCTTACCCAAAATCATGGAGCGTGAATGGCGCGCGGAATGTGCGGCGAGTTTTCCTGAATATGGCATCACGCCACCAGAGGATAAACTGACCCTCAGTTTGCCGCGTTCCACTTGCCCACACTGCCAAACGCCGATTCGCGTGATTGATAATATTCCGCTACTGAGTTGGCTGGCGCTGCGCGGTCAATGCTCACACTGTAAAGCACCGATCAGCGCTCGTTATCCCTTGATTGAGCTCCTCACTGCTCTCATGAGCTTAGTGATTGCCACTCATTTTCCGTTCGGGGTGTTTGCCGTGGCGCTGCTGTTTTTCAGCTATGTATTGATTGCGGCGACCTTCATCGACTTCGATACCCTGTTGCTGCCCGACCAATTAACGCTACCTTTACTGTGGGGCGGTATTGCACTGGCACTGCTTGGTTTTTCTCCGGTTTCACTCAGTGATGCGGTGATCGGAGCCATGGCGGGTTATCTCTCGCTGTGGTCGATTTATTGGCTATTTAAACTGCTGACCGGCAAAGAAGGCATGGGTTATGGCGATTTCAAATTGCTCGCCGCACTCGGCGCTTGGTTGGGTTGGCAGCAGTTGCCAGTCATCGTGCTGCTCTCATCCGTAGTCGGCGTGATTTTCGGTTTAATCCAACTGCGCCAGCAGAAAAAAGGTATTGATATGGCCTTTCCGTTTGGCCCTTATCTCGCCATCGCCGGATGGTTTGCCTTACTGTGGGGCGACAAGGTGATTGATTGGTACTTCACCACTTGGGTAGGACAACCGTTATGAGTTTTGTCGTGGCATTGACCGGCGGCATCTCCAGTGGCAAAACCACGGTCGCCAATCTATTTCATGATCAGTTTGGCATTGATCTGGTCGATGCCGATGTGATCGCACGTGACATGGTTGAACCGGAAACCGAAGGATTAAAAGCGATTGCCGGCCATTTTGGGCAAGCCATCTTGCACCCTGATGGCTCACTCAATCGCGCCGCGCTGCGTGAACGCATCTTTGCCGACCCAAATGAAAAAGCGTGGCTAAACCAACTGCTGCATCCGATGATCCGCCAAAGTATGCGCCAAGCGATCACTCAAACCACTTCACCCTATGCGCTGTTGATTGTGCCCCTGTTGGTCGAAAACCAATTGCAAACCATGGCCGATCGCGTGTTAGTGGTCGATGTGGATGAAAAAATACAGATTGAGCGCACCATGGCGCGCGATAAGGTATCTCGCGAACAAGCTGAGGCTATCCTTGCTGCGCAAGCCTCACGCGCTCAGCGTTTGGCGATTGCTGATGATGTGCTCAAAAATAACGCAGAAAACCAGAAACTTTTGCCTCAAATCACACTATTGCACCAAAAGTATCTAGCCATGAGCAGGCAAAATTTGTGAGAATAAGTGCAAAGAATCCAAGGCTAGCTCAATGACCACGCACCAGTTTGAACACCCTCTCAATGAAAAAACACGCATCTACCTGCGTGTCGAAGCGCTGCTCAATCAGATGGAGCGTGCCTCCGCGTTCAGTGATGGTTTTCAACATCAACTTTTCTTCCGTTCTCTGTTCGATATGCTCGAAATTTTTGAGCAAATTCAACTGAAAAGTGAACTGGCTAAAGATATGGAAAAGCAGCGCTTAACCTATCGCAGCTGGCTGAACGTGGAAGGAGTGGATCAGGAGATGCTTAACTCTCTTCTAGCCGAAGTCGATGAAGTGCATCGTGATTTAATGAGTGCTGAGCGTTTTGGCCAATCACTCAAAGAAGATCGCTTTCTCAGCGCAATTCGTCAGCGCTTTAATCTACCGGGTGGTTCATGTTGCTTTGATTTGCCTGCGCTGCACTACTGGTTACATTTACCATTAGAACGCAAAACGCATGATGCCCAACTATGGATGCAAACCCTCACGCCGCTTTCGAACGCACTCAAGCTGTGGCTTAAGTTGACTCGTGAAACCGGCCACTATCGCTCACGCATGGCAAGCAACGGTTTCTACCAAAGCGATGCGGAAGATGCCAACATCCTGCGCCTTGCGATTCCGCTCGAATACGGTGTTTACCCGATGATTTCTGGGCATAAGAACCGTTTTGCCATCAAATTTATCGACTTTCACAACGGGCAAGCCTGCACTCAAGATATCGCCTTTGATTTGGCGGTGTGCTGCTAAAGCCTCACTACTTTTTTCTCGAAAGAATTTTACGAACTTAGCTTTGATGAAAAGTAAGCCGTTACAGCTATTTTCAATAGGACAGTGTTATGACCAAAAAACTCACTATCGTAAAATGCCCACAGTGTGGCACCGATGTGGAATGGGGCGAACAGAGCCCACACCGCCCATTTTGCAGCAAGCAGTGTCAGATGATTGATTTTGGTGAGTGGGCAGATGAAGAAAAAGCCATTCCCGGCGCGCCTGATATGTCCGACAGCGATGGTTGGTCAGAAGATCAGTATTAGTTCGCAGGTTTGAGAATAAAGAAAGAGGAGCCAAATGGCTCCTCTTGTCTATTCTTCTTCATTGTTATCGGTGCTGCTCGGCTCAGCTGAGCTTTCAATCTCAATCGCGGTCACACGCTGTAAACCACGAGGCAGCAAGCCACCACGGCGGCCACGCTCACCACGGAAGTTATCCAGATCACTCACCTTCAAACCTAGCTTACGTTTGCCCGCATACAGGGTAATTGAGGCGCCTTGTGGCAGTACCATCAGGTTGGACAGCACTTCCTCACGGGTTTTCGCTTTCGCCGCAGGAATGTTGATGATCTTGTTACCTTTACCTTTGCTCAGTTGCGGCAGATCCTTAATCGGGAACAACAACATACGCCCTTGGTTGGTAATGGCTAAAATCTCGTCTTTATCCAGATCGGCAATCACTTGTGGCGTCATCACTTCCGAGTTTTCCGGCAAGTTGATCAGCGCTTTACCACTGCGGTTTTTCGACAGCAGATCATCGCCTTTACACACAAAGCCGTAGCCGGCATCAGAACCCACCAGCCAGAGCTGATCTTCTTCGCCCATGACAACCTGACGAATCGTGGTGCCTTCAGCTACGTTCAAACGTCCCGTGATCGGCTCACCTTGACCACGTGCTGATGGCAGCGTGTGCGATTCGAGCGAGTAACTACGGCCATCGCTGCCCAAGAACACCGCTTGTTGATTGCTCTTACCACAGGCATGGGTGAGATAGTTATCGCCTGCTTTGTAGTTCAGGCTTTGGCAATCCACATCATGGCCCTTGGCATGGCGGATCCAACCTTTTTCAGACAGCACCACGGTGATCGCTTCGCTTGGCATAAGGTCACGCTCGGTCAATGCTTTGGCTTCTTCGCGCTCGACCAGTGGTGAGCGGCGATCATCGCCAAACTTGTCGGCATCCGCTTTGATCTCTTTTTTGAGCAGATTATTGAGGCGACGTTCAGAGCCGAGTAGCTCTTCCAGTTTTTTGCGCTCTTTTTCCAGCTCATCTTGCTCACCGCGGATCTTCATCTCTTCCAGTTTCGCCAAGTGGCGTAACTTGGTATCTAAGATCGCGTCCGCTTGAAGATCGGTCAGATCAAAGCGTGCCATCAACACCGCTTTCGGATCGTCTTCGTTGCGGATGATCTCAATCACTTCATCAAGGTTGAGATAAGCAATCAGCAAACCTTGCAAAATGTGCAAACGAGCCAGCACTTTATCGAGGCGATATTGCAAACGTGAGCGTACCGTTTCACGGCGGAAGCTGATCCACTCACTCAGAATTTGCACTAAACCTTTAACCTGAGGACGATTATCGAGACCAATCATGTTCAGGTTAACGCGGAAGCTTTTTTCCAGATCCGTTGAGGCGAACAAATGGTTCATCAGCAGATCGCAATCGACGCGATTTGAGCGCGGCACGATCACGATACGCGTTGGGTTTTCATGATCCGATTCATCGCGCAAGTCTTCCACCATTGGCAGCTTCTTGGCGCGCATCTGCGCGGCGATCTGCTCCAGCAGCTTCGCACCCGAGACTTGATGCGGCAGCGCGGTGATCACGATGTCCGAACCCTCTTTGCACCACACCGCGCGCATTCTGACGCTGCCACGACCCGAGCGATAGATCTTCTCTAGCTCAACCGTTGGAGTGATGATTTCTGCTTCGGTCGGGAAATCTGGGCCTTTGACGTACTGCATTAAATCGGTCAGCGGCGCGTTAGGATTATCGATGAGGTGAATGGTTGCATCCGCCACTTCACGCACATTGTGCGGTGGAATGTCGGTCGCCATACCTACCGCGATGCCGGTGACACCATTGAGCAGAATGTGCGGTAGGCGCGCAGGCAACATTTTCGGCTCTTGCATGGTGCCGTCAAAGTTTGGTTGCCAATCCACCGTGCCTTGGCCTAATTCACTGAGTAAAATCTCGGCAAACTTTGACAGTTTGGCTTCGGTATAACGCATGGCCGCGAACGATTTCGGATCGTCCGGTGCACCCCAGTTACCTTGACCATCCACTAACGGATAGCGATAAGAGAATGGCTGCGCCATCAACACCATGGCTTCGTAACAGGCCGAATCGCCATGCGGATGGTATTTACCCAGTACGTCACCCACGGTACGTGCTGATTTTTTGTATTTGGCCGATGCCGAGAGACCCAACTCAGACATCGCGTAGATGATACGTCGTTGTACCGGTTTTAAGCCATCGCCAATGTAGGGCAAGGCACGGTCCATGATGACGTACATCGAATAGTTGAGATAAGCGTCTTCAGTAAATTTGCGCAGCGGCAGCTGTTCAACGCCATCAAAGCTGATTTCAGTAGACATTCGTTACACCTCTGCCATATCGCCGTTACGTTGCAGCCAAGCTCGGCGGTCATCCGCACGCTTTTTACCCAGCAGCATATCCATCATCTCGTCGGTCGCTTCAGCATCATCAATGGTCAGTTGCACCAAGCGGCGAGTGTTGGGATCCATCGTGGTTTCGCGCAATTGCAGCGGGTTCATTTCACCCAGACCTTTAAAGCGTTGCACGTTCACTTTGGCTTTTTTCTGGCTCAGACGCTCTAACACGCCCTCTTTTTCCTGATCATCCAGTGCGTAGAACACCTCTTTACCACAGTCGATGCGGTAGAGCGGCGGCATGGCAACATAGACGTGACCGGCTTTCACCAACGCGCGGAAATGGCGAGTAAATAGGGCACACAGCAAGGTCGCGATGTGCAGACCATCCGAGTCCGCATCGGCAAGGATACAGACTTTGCCGTAGCGCAGTGCTTCGAGGTTGTCGTTATCAGGATCTATGCCCAATGCGACCGAGATATCGTGTACTTCTTGTGAAGCCAGTACCTGATCGGCAGAAACTTCCCACGTATTGAGGATTTTACCGCGCAGTGGCATCACCGCTTGGAATTCACGATCCCGCGCTTGCTTCGCCGAGCCGCCCGCAGAATCCCCTTCCACCAAGAAGAGTTCAGTGCGGTTAAGGTCTTGCACTGTACAGTCGGTCAATTTACCTGGTAAGGCAGGGCCTGAAGCGATCTTCTTGCGCACCACTTTCTTGCTGGCACGCATTCGGCTGTGCGCGTTGGCAATACAAACTTCGGCTAACTGCTCTGCCAGTTGCGGTTTTTCGTTAAGCCACAAGCTGAAGGCATCTTTCACCACGCCGGAGACAAACGCCGCCGATTGGCGTGAAGAGAGGCGCTCTTTGGTTTGGCCAGCAAACTGCGGATCTTGCATCTTGATCGACAGTACATAAGCACAGCGGTCAAACACATCTTCGCCTGTCAATTTCACCCCGCGTGGCAGCAGATTGCGGAACTCACAGAACTCGCGCATCGCATCCAGCAAGCCTTGGCGTAAGCCGTTGACATGGGTACCGCCTTGCGCGGTTGGGATCAGGTTAACGTAGCTTTCGGTGATCAATTCGCCACCTTCGGGTAGCCAAATCACCGCCCACGTTGCTGCTTCAGTTTGCGCGGTAAATTCGCCAGTAAACGGCTCTTCCGGCAGTAAGGTATAACCTTTTACCCCTTCGGCCAGATAATCTTTTAGGCCATCTTCGTACAGCCAACGATGCTCGTTGTTGTTGACCTTATCGGTAAAGATGATCTCTAAACCTGGGCAAAGCACGGCCTTGGCGCGCAAGTTATTCACTAGGCGCGATACGGAGAAATTCGGTGAGTCAAAGTATTTGGTATCTGGCCAGAAATGGACGCTAGTACCGGTATTGCGACGGCCACACGTGCCAGTAACGGCCAGTTCAGTCACTTTATCGCCGTGTTCAAAGGCAATTTCATACACTTGACCATCACGACGCACGGCGACTTCCACGCGTTTCGACAGAGCATTCACCACCGAAATACCTACCCCGTGCAAGCCACCGGAGAATTGGTAGTTTTTGTTGGAGAACTTACCACCGGCGTGCAGTTTGCACAGGATAAGCTCGACCCCAGAAACTTTTTCTTCTGGGTGAACATCGACAGGCATGCCTCGCCCATCATCAATTACTTCAAGCGATTGATCGGCATGGAGAATTACCTGAATTTTCGAGGCGTATCCGGCCAGCGCTTCATCGACGGAGTTGTCGATCACTTCTTGCCCAAGGTGGTTGGGACGCGTGGTGTCGGTATACATTCCCGGTCTGCGACGCACTGGTTCTAAGCCATTGAGAACCTCAATGGCGCCAGCATTATATTGTTCAGTCATAATACGGAATGCTTTATTTGCTCAATGATTGGTAACTTTATCAGCGCTAAATGAAAACCTGTGTTTTTGTGCATAATTTGTGCGAATAATCGCATTATTTCAGGTGTTCACTTAAGCAAGTTAAGCCACAGAATTGGAGTGAAACGAGCCATTTAATCTCGCCTCACACTTTTCAAACTGGTTGCTGCTTTTACGCCAAAGTATAAGGGGAACATAGTCTGGAAGCTGCCCCTTTATGTCAAGGATACAGCGCAAGGATCAGGTAAATTTATGAGGCTTTGCGCAGCAAAACACTGCGCAGAGCAGAAAACCGCCGAAGCCAGCCGAAACTTACAGCCCTAAGAATTGAATAATCTGTGCTGGATAACGCTCAAAATCTACAAAACTGTGGTCACCGCCCTCTTCCACCGTCTGCTTAGCGGCTTGGTATTTATCGACTGCTTGTCGGTAATCCAGCACTTCGTCGCCTTTTTGCTGCAGTAGCCAAAAATCGCTTGGCTGTTTCAGCACTGGCGTATCGAGCGCTTTCAACTCATCAATATGACATGCGTTGAGCACGTAACGCTCTTGAGTGTAAGGGTTCACCTGTTCACCGAGAAAATCGGCTAGCAGTTCATATGGCTTCACTGCGGGATTAATCAGCACTGCACGCAAGCCAAATTGGGCATTTAACCAAGTGGAGAGATAACCACCCAACGAGCTACCCACCAAGCCGATTCGATACTCTGCACTATATTGTTCCACGACAGACAACAGATGCTGCGCCGCTTGCGCTGGAAAGCTCGGTAACTTAGGCACCACGACTTTGATATCGGACCTATGCTGTTGGCAATACCGAACCATCACTTGTGCTTTGTGCGATAAGGGTGAGCTGTTAAAGCCATGGATGTAGAGCAGCAGTGCAGGACGGGCAGTCATATCAGTATCCGTTCGAGTTAAAATCAGGTAAGAATAGGCCTTGCTTGAGCCGTTTCACTTGGGTACTCACTTGACCATCCGCGTGTAATGTTAATTCACGCCAGCCGGGTGAGCAGTTATCTAACGCGAAATCTTGTGAATTGGGCTTAAACTGCACACAAGTAGATGGTGTTGCCATCACTCGTGCTCCCAAATGAAGGCGATCCATCTCCTGATGAACATGCCCGCACAAAATGGCTTTCACATTACTGTGCTGCGCAACGACATCCCAAAAACGCTCACTCTCTTTGAGTGAGTGTTGATCAAGCCAAGCACTCCCAACGAGAAGTGGGTGATGATGAAGCAACACTAATGTGTGACGTCCAGAGTATTCGGCGAGCTTACTGTCCAGTAGCTCAAGTTGTTGTTGGCTCAGTTTACCGTGAGGAACGCCCACAACTTGTGAGTCGAGCAAAACCATCTGCCAATGCTCACCCAATAACACATGCTCTGTCGCATGTATTTGGCTCGCGGGGAATACGCTATCCATACTCGGTTTATAATCATGGTTACCGGGCAGCCAGAAACACGCTTTGTGCAACGGCTGAATACCAGCGACAAAACGCTGATAGGACTCTGGCGTATGGTCTTGCGAAATATCGCCCGTGGCGAGTACGGCATCAAACTCCACCATTTCTTCGCCAATAGCCGCAACTACAGCGGCAAAACTGTCAGACGTATTCACGCTCAGCAAACTGCCTTCTTCAGGCGCGAACAAATGGGTATCCGTGATCTGAATAAGTTTGATGGATGAACCCGCTGATTGAGACGACACTTTCAAAATCGGTAAACCTAACTCTGTTCTCTATTGTGATAATGGGATTGGACTACGGCTAATGCCATGTTTTAAACAAAAGGTCAGCCAATCACCTAAAAAGCGATTCAGTTGCGCTTTTTCATCCGGTTGCACCATGTTTTCATTCGGATAGTCATAACGCGGCTGCACTCGCCCTGATAACTCACTGGCACAAACTTCGGCCACGCGAGCATCGTGGTACAGCCTGACAGACATGGTAGGTAATGGAAATACTGACAAGTCATCACTTTGACAGATCTCCAACAAAGTTGTGTACTTTGTGACCTCTAGCACTTGCAGTTGATAAGTCATTTGAGCAGCTTGATAACAACGCATATCACCGACCTCCGGCTGTGTGGGCAGCAGAGCATTCAGTTTGGCATAGTTGGTTTCATACACGCGCATCAACTCACGGAGATCAACATGATACGGTTTTTTTACTGTCAATTGGCTCATCACTTATGGCTGCCACTGTTGCAGCAGTTGCTGATAATTTAACTCTAACCATTGCAGTGCAATAATTGATGCGCCATTTTCAATCTGGCCTTGCTTGACCAATTGGTAAGCGTCTGCCCGACTCATCACATGCACTTTAATGTCCTCTCCTTCACAGTCTAAACCATGAATGCCACCCGCTTGAGAGCAATCGACTTCACCGATGAAAACATCCAGCTTTTCAGAACATCCTCCTGAAGAGGGGTAATAGGACGTAATTTTCTCTATTCTTCCAACTGTCAACCCGGCTTCTTCCACCGCTTCGCGGCGTACCACTTGCTCTGAGTTTTCTGCGGTATCAATCACCCCAGCCACAATTTCCAGTTGCCAAGGCTGTTCATGTTCTAATGCTCCCACGCGGATCTGCTCAATGATCACCACTTGGTCACGAATAGGATCGTACGGCAACATGGCAGCAGCATGACCACGTTCAAACATTTCTCGTTCGATAGGTTCACTCCAGCCTCCCGCAAAACGCTTATGCTTAAAGCGGTACTTCACCATACGGAAAAAGCCTTTAAACAGTGTCTCTTTATTAAGGATTTCGACATCTTTCTTATTAAAAGAGATTGTTTTGGGTTTCGAGTGTTGCATTCGCACCTCCTATTGACGAACTTAATAGTTTACTCGTGGAATTTGCCGACTACCAAGCTAAGGCTCAATTTTTTATACAAAATTTATCGTATTTTTTAAGTGGCTCATGATTTTTATTGCACAAGCGGACAGCTAAGTGTAAAAAAGTGCAAAGTTTCGAGTGAATTAGCACCAATTTGAGTTAAACTCTTGAGGCATAAATCCTTTCACATCACGTCAGGAAATAGGACCGATGAAAAAACTGCTTCCATTATTTGTTAGTGCTGCGCTAGGCACACTAAGTTCTGCCGTTTGGGCAGAAAACCTGGCAGAGATTTATAACCAAGCGAAAGACAATGATCCCCAATTACTCAGCGTAGCTGCTCAACGTGATGCTGCGTTTGAAGCGGTTACCTCAAGCCGCAGTACCCTTTTACCGCAGATTAATCTGACGGCTGGCTACAATGTAAACCGTAGTGATCAAGATCCACGCGAAAGTGATATCTTCTCTGCAGGCGTTAACTTTTCACAAGAACTCTACCAACGCTCAAGCTGGGTTAGCCTAGATACAGCGGAGAAAAAAGCTCGTCAAGCAGACTCACAATACGCAGCGACTCAACAAGGCTTGATTTTGCGCGTATCGAAAGCGTATTTCGAAGTGCTACGTGCGCAAGATAATTTAGAATTCGTGCGTGCAGAAAAAGCAGCAGTAGGCCGCCAATTAGAGCAAACAAAACAACGCTTTGAAGTTGGTTTGTCGGCGATTACTGACGTGCATGATGCACAAGCACAATATGATGGCGTATTAGCCGATGAAGTGCTGGCTGAAAACAGCCTCACCAACAGCTATGAAGTGCTGCGTGAAATCACTGGCCAAGAGTATTCGAAGCTATCGGTACTCGACACAAAACGCTTTGCTGCAAGCCGCACCAGTGAGTCAACCGATGCACTGATTGAGCAGGCGCAACAGAAAAACCTATCACTACTGACAGCGCGTATCAGCCAAGATGTAGCACGTGACAACATCTCTTTAGCCAGTTCAGGTCATCTGCCTTCACTGACATTGGATGGCGGTTACAACTACGGCAATAACAGCAATGACAACGCCAAAGGGTCACCGAGTGAAGAATACAACGATCTCAATATTGGCGTGAATTTACGTGTTCCTCTCTACACCGGTGGCAACATTTCTTCACAAACCAAACAAGCTGAATTTGCGTATGTCGCAGCAAGCCAAGATTTGGAAGCCGCTTACCGCTCAGTAGTTAAAGATGTACGTGCGTACAACAACAACATTAACGCTTCAATTGGTGCACTGCGTGCCTACGAGCAAGCAGTAATTTCAGCGAAATCAGCACTGGAGGCGACCGAAGCCGGTTTTGATGTAGGTACTCGTACCATCGTTGATGTACTCGATGCGACACGTCGTCTGTACGATGCGAACAAGAACCTATCTAACGCTCGTTATGACTACATTCTCAGCGTGCTGCAACTGCGTCAAGCGGTTGGAACTCTCAGTGAGCAAGACATTATGGACGTTAACGCCGGCCTGAAAGTCGCGAAAAAATAATCCGTAGATCCATAGAACCATAGATAGATGGATTCGTGAGAAAACAGTAATGAGATAAACAAAGGGGCCGATTGGCCCCTTTTGCTATTTGCTTGCTATTTATTATTCAGCAAATCATAAACCGCTAATCATTCGTGACGCAGAATTAACCGCGACCACCTTTAATCGCTTCGATGATTTCCGTGGTTGAGCAGCCTTCTTCAAAGTTCAAAACTTTAACTTCACCACCCGCTGCAATCACTTCTTTACCACCGGCAATCTCTTCCGGTTTGTAATCACCACCTTTCACCAATAAATTAGGCAATACAGCTGCGATCAAACGCTGTGGTGTATCTTCGCTAAATGGCACTACCCAATCCACTGCGCCAAGACCAGCTAACACCGCCATACGACGATCGGTACTGTTGACCGGACGACCCGGACCTTTCAGGCGTTTCACTGACTCATCGGTGTTCACGGCAACGATTAAGCGATCACCCAATTCAGCCGCGTGATTCAGATAAGAAACATGGCCGGCATGCAGAATGTCAAAACAGCCGTTGGTCATCACGACCTTTTCACCACGAGCTTGTGCTTTCTTCACCGCTTCAATCAGAGCATCTTCATTGATCACACCATAGTCGGTGTCTTTGCTGCCGTGTACCGCTTCTGCCAACTCAATGGTAGATACTGTCGATGTACCAAGTTTACCGACCACAACGCCTGCTGCCGCATTGGCAAGTGCACAAGCTTCATCTAACGGTTTACCCGCAGCAACAGAAGCCGCTAAAACGGAAATCACGGTATCACCCGCGCCCGTCACGTCATACACTTCTTTCGCTTGAGTAGGTAAATGGAAAGGCTCCATACCACGGCGCAACAGAGTCATACCGTGCTCACTGCGAGTCACCAGTAATGCACCAAGATCGAATTTTTCAATCAGTGCAAAGCCTTTTTCAACTAGCTCTTGCTCAGATTTGACTTTGCCGACCACGGCTTCAAATTCAGACATGTTAGGCGTAAGCAGTGATGCACCACGATAGCGCTCAAAGTCACTACCTTTAGGATCGATAAACACGGAAACACCCGCTGCATTGGCTTTTTGAATAAACTGCTGTACGTGCTCTAACGCACCTTTAGCATAGTCAGACAAGATCACCGCGCGCACTTTAGGCAATGCACTTTCCATACGCGATAGAATCAACTGTGCATCGGTGTTTTCGAATTTGTCTTCAAAATCCAGACGGATCAGCTGCTGACCGCGGCTCAATACACGCAGTTTGGTGATAGTTGGATAATTGGGCAGCGCCACAAAATCACAATGTACTTTCAGTGAAGTGAGCTTATCTGCAAGTACATTCGCAGGCTCATCTTGCCCTGTGAGGCCAATGATGTGCGCATGACCACCCAAAGAAGCGATGTTCATCGCCACGTTGGCCGCACCACCCGGACGCTCTTCACTCTGCTCTACTTTCACTACTGGCACAGGGGCTTCTGGTGAGATGCGGCCAGTTGGGCCATACCAATAACGGTCAAGCATTACGTCACCGACAATTAATACACCCGCTTTGCTGTAGTCAGGTAGGACTGGTTTCATTATCAATCTCCAATAATCCGATTGAGGCGGAGTTTATCACAGCCGCCTATACGGCAGAAGTGCTCAACCGAGCCACTGCTGCCAAGCTTGTATCACTTGTTCACGTTCAACCACAAATTGTGAATCACGCACATCCGCCGATTGGTTGAGCAAATTGCGGTGATGAATCTGGTCGCGCATACTGGTGTACGCATGGGTCAAAGCAAGTGCTTGCGATTCTTCCATCACTTGATAATTCATCAAAGACTCAAAAATGCGCACGTTATCCGACCAACGGGTCAACTTAGGTTGTTGATGACTAAAGCGTAGGACCAGATATTGCGCTAAAAATTCAATATCGGTAATCCCACCTTCATCTTGCTTAAGCATAAAGCGCCCAGCTTTTTTGCCACCAAGGTGATCGCGCATTTTGATCCGCATCTCGACCACCTCTTGTTTGAGCTTTTGTTCCTCACGTGGCAAACAAAGGATCTCATGGCGTGTAGTGGCAAACGCTTGTTGCAATGGTGCATCACCGTAAATCATCCGTGCGCGAACCAGCGCTTGGTGTTCCCAAGTCCAAGCGTCTTTACGCTGATATTCATCAAAGGCTTGGGTCGGGCTCACTAGTAACCCAGAAGCTCCAGAAGGGCGCAATCTGGTATCCACTTCATACAAAATGCCGGATGCGGTACGAGTGGAGAAAATATGGATAATCCGCTGAGCCAAACGCAGATAGAACTGGCGGCCATCAATGCTTTTCTCTCCATCCGTGTTCACCTCAACCGGACAGTCGTGCATAAATACGATATCGAGATCGGAGTTATAGCCCAGCTCCCAACCTCCGACTTTGCCATAACCGACCACAGCAAAACCTCGGCCATCGCGATGTTTAAGATGGGTCGGCTCACCGTATTTACTGCTCACTTGCAGCCATGCTTGGCTCACAACCGCCTCAACAATCGCTTCTGCAAGATAGGTTAAGTGATCACTCACTTTCATTACCGGAAGCACGCCTGCGATATCTGCTGCGGCAATCCGCAGGATCGAAATCTGCTTAAACTGACGCAGTGCTTCCATCTGCTGCTCCATATCTTCTTCTGGAATGCGCGCCAGAAAATCCCGCAATTCTGTTTGATAAGACTCAAGTGGGATCGGGTTATACAGATGCTGCGGATCAATCAGTTCATCAAGCAAGATCGGATAACGCGCCAGTTGCTCGGAAATCATTGGGCTAGCGGTACACAAGCGCACCAATTGCACCAAAGCAGCGGGATGCTCATCGAGCAGTTCAAGGTAAGTGGTGCGTGTGGCGATACTGTGCAGTAATGCCAATACGCGCGACAAACCAAATTCTGCATCGGGATGAGCAAACACGGCCTGATACACTTTCGGCATTAACCGGTTAAGCACCTCGCGCCCACGCGGGCCAATGGTGCGCTTGGCGAGATCATCTTTAAATTGAATGATGGTTCGAATTTGCTCCTCAGCATTCGGTAATCCGAGATCCTGCTGAATGATGTTTTCAATCACCTCCGGTTTATGCGCCATATCCCATAGCTCATGGAAATGACGAGCGACCGCCTGCTCCTCTTCCTCATCTTCCTCGCCAATTAAAGTGGCAAACACGCTATGCACACGCTGCATTTGTTCGCTCACTTCATGCTGCAAACTCGGCCAATCGGCCAATCCCATTGCAACCGCAAGGCGCAATTGATCATCCTCTTTGTCGGGCAACGTTTGTGTTTGCTTATCTGCCATCGCTTGTAATAGATTCTCCAAACGGCGCAGAAAGCGATAGGCATCACGCAGATTTTGGACTTGTTCACCTGTTAGCAATTCTAACTCAGCAATCGCATCAAGCGTTTCCAGTAAGCCGCGTTTACGCAAGCTAGGCTCGCGCCCACCACGAATCAACTGGAACACTTGCGCAATGAATTCCACTTCACGAATACCACCCGCTCCGAGCTTGATGTTGTTGCTCAGACCACGGCGACGCACTTCGCTGCTGATCATGGATTTCATCCGGCGCAGGGATTGGATCGCACTAAAGTCGATGTAGCGGCGGAACACAAACGGACGCAACATCTGACGCAGTTCTTGATATTGCGGGTACATTTCACGCCCCATCACCCGCGCTTTGATCATGGCGTAACGTTCCCAATCACGCCCCTGCTCTTGATAATAATCCTCCAACGCCGCATA
This sequence comes from Vibrio mimicus, assembly GCF_019048845.1. Taxonomy (NCBI): domain Bacteria; kingdom Pseudomonadati; phylum Pseudomonadota; class Gammaproteobacteria; order Vibrionales; family Vibrionaceae; genus Vibrio; species Vibrio mimicus. The sequence continues at coordinate 496,817 of NZ_CP077426.1, read as the reverse complement.
GCTCATCGCCAGTGGACCACTGTCGCCAAACGGACGCAAACGCATATCCACTCGATAACAAAAACCATCCGGGGTGGATTGATCGAGCAGTTTGATCAAGCGCTGCCCTAAGCGCGTGAAAAATTGCGCATTGGCAATCGAGCGGCGCGCGCCTTGCGTCTCGCCATTCTCAGGATAAGTGAAAATCAAATCGATATCGGAAGAGAAGTTGAGCTCGCCACCGCCGAGCTTACCCATACCGATAATCAACATCGGCTGAGCTTCCCCTTGCGCATTGCATGGTGTACCCATCTCCTGACAACAGCGCTGGTACAGCCATTGATAGCTTTCAAAAATCAGTGCTTCCGCCAACTGGGAAAGATGAGACAGGCTCTCTTCGAGTGTCCAGCTCGCACAAAAATCGCGCCACGCGATATAGACCATTTCTTGATTGCGAAATTGGCGCAAACGCTTCTGTGCTGAGGCCTCGTCCGAACTCTCCGCCAACCACTGAGCTAACTCTGTGCGATAATTCTGCTCGCGGCTTGATTGGGCTAATAACGATGGTAGCCCCTGACACAGTTGGTCGTCACGTTGCAGAGTTTGTGCCACAAACTGGCTTAAACCGATAACATAGTGCAGCTCACTGAGCAGATGAGAAGGCCAACTAGCGACATGCGGATGTTCAGAAATCAGTGATTGATAATGCAATTCGGCGGTAGGCAAAAGCGCGCTGGGCAGTGACATGATGCTTCCTTGTCTTTGAATGTTGACTAGTTATATCGCAAACTTGGGCTGAAAAAAAACGCCTACAGAACCCTAGTAGGCGTTTTATTTTGAGTTTTATTGAACTGAGTTACACAACCCAACCAATATCGCTGACTTACACGCGAAATGCGGTGATTTTTCTATCCAGCTCTTCGGCGTTACTTTGCATAATTTCTGAAGTTTCGAGCAGCTCAGTCATGACCGTCACGGAACCTTCCACCAACTCACGCACATTGTTGAGGTTTTCATTCATCTCTTCCGCCACGCTACTTTGCTGACCTGCTGCCGCGGCAATTTGGAAGTTCATGTCATTGAGCAGCTGAACTTGGCTTACGATACCGTCTAACTCACTCCCCGCGTTGGTGATAAGCTCAACCCCATCGGCCGCTTGCACCACGCTCTTTTCCATGAGATCCACTGCGCTATTGGCACTGTTTTGCAGCTGCGAAATCATTTCTTGGATCTCCACCGTTGCATTTTGTGTACGCTGCGCCAAGTTTCGTACTTCATCGGCAACCACCGCAAAGCCACGTCCCGCTTCACCGGCACGCGCTGCTTCAATCGCGGCGTTGAGAGCAAGCAAGTTGGTTTGTTCAGAAATACTACGAATCGTCCCAACCACACTACTGATCGCCACCACTCGCTCTTCCACTTGATTGACGGCTTGCGCAGAAGAGCTAATGTCTTTCGAAAGTTCACTCATTTTGCTAATTGTGCTTTTGACAAACTGTTGGCCGGTTTGGGCTTGCTGAGACGCATTTTCAGTTAAGGAAGAGGCATTCTGCGCATGTTCTGCCACCGTTTGCACCGTTGACGACATCTCGCTCATCGCGGTCGCCAGTTGGTCAATCTCGTTGAACTCTTCTTGCGCCGAATCTTTGGTTTCCGACATGCTCATGGTCATCACTTCAGTGAGAGACGTCAGTTCTTGCGAAGCATCAATTTGCAGCTTAATCAGATCTTGCAACTGACGGCGGGTTTTCTCTAGTTCACGCGCCACATCACCATACTCATCTTTACAATCCATGGTGATCGGCTCGGAAAGGTTACGCTGCGCCATCCGTTTAATCGCTTCACTCAAATATTGAGTTTGGCGTAACATGACTCGCGCCGCAAACAGCAGCAACACCACAAACACCACAATCAGCAACAGCGTTTGCCAAAACACTTGCACCAGATAGTTATCGTAATGCTGCTGAGCGACTTCCACGCTATTGGTGGCAGCTAATAAAGATTGGTAGAAGGTGTGTGCATCCCACAGTTGCTTGCCAACGATCAACACCGTACTGAATACCATCAGCATCACCATTTTCGGGACGAGACGAACATCCGTGATTACCCTCTCCCATGGCTTAAAGGACATCGTTGCCATTGTCAGTTCTCCATTCTCTTTTTATATTGCGACTAAGTGCGAATTACCGATGATCCGCCACCTATTATTTCGAGCCTCGTATGAAAACCGATGATATCAAAAATGAAACAAAGCCAATGAGCTTGTTGTCGCTAATTCTCTCATTCATGGCGCTATTTGTGATCTCAGGCTTACTGTTTGTGCCAATCGATCATGAAACCCGACAAGTGCTTATCGGCATTGATTTTGTCATCTGTAGCATTTTCTTACTACAACTGACCATAGATTTGATCCGCGCCAAAGATCGCCTGCAGTATCTCCAAGCACATTGGATTGATATTCTTGCCAGTATCCCCGTGATTGAACCGCTCCGTTTTGCTCGGATTTTCCACATTTTGCGCGTGATTCTTGTAATACGCTCCGGTAAAACCATTTTGCGAGCCTTAACAGCCAACCGCCGAGAAACCACCTTAGCCACCATTTTATTGTTGTTGGTGGTACTGCTGACGTTAGGCTCTAGCCTGATGCTGATGTTTGAAAGCCATGATCCACAAGCCAATATTCGCACCGGAGGCGATGCTCTTTGGTGGTCATTAGTAACCATTTCAACCGTAGGGTATGGCGACCATTATCCGGTCACCAATGCCGGTAAATTAGTGGCCTCCGCCATTATTCTGTGCGGAGTCGGAATGTTCGGTATGATTTCAGGACTGATCACCTCGTTTATTACCTTGCCGGAACACCATCGACATCATTCCCAAGCGAACGAGAAAGAATCAACGCTGCAACAGCTATTAGAAAATCAGCAGAAATTGTTAGATCGCATGGAACACTTAGAACAGCAACTGCAACACCGCTCATCGGATATTGAGAAAGCAGTAGAAACCAAAGACAGACTTAAATAGCGCAAAAAAGAAAGGGAAGCTCAACGCTTCCCCTCTCTATGTATTTTTAATCAGCACTACTCACGCCAATACGGATGCGCTTCTACACCCATAGTGCGGCTTTGCTCCATGGCATGCAAAATGGAATTCTCTTGGCGGATCAACCAACGCTTGAGTTGATCTTGTTCCTCACCTTGCAGCAGCTCTACCAACCTCTCTAACGGTTTAAGACGCAATAAATCATCAATACCGTGTAGTAAATCAGCCCAAGGCATGCGGAAAGCTTGTCGATCTTCTGCATCATACAAGCCGGCAAAACTAACGCCTGTGTACAGATTACGCATCAAGCGGTACTGCTGATCGAGGTACTCTTGTACACCTAACGCTTTACCTGGTGGAAAAGCTTCCATTAACTCAGCCCAAGTACGGTCGAGTTGTTTCACGGAGAAAGCTTCGAGTGACAGCGCCATTTTTTCGCGCGCTTTGTCATCCAAGAATGGCTGCCAACCACGAGTCAGCACCCAACGACTTAAGTCCAATAACAAGCCTGTATAACGGGCGCTGCTCAGTAAACGCAGTGTATCTTCACGCTGTGGCAAGCCTTCTTGCAAGGTTTTTAGAGCTGCGACTAAAAACTTACGCGCATCCAGTTTACGCAGCGCATAACCTTTATCTTCTTGCAGACTCTCTAGATATTCGAACTCTTTCAGCCACTGTAATTCTTGCTCTAACCATTTGAGCTCTTGGCGCAAAATCGCGCTAGCACGACGCGGAATAATGCCTCCGTAGACAGAAAGCAGTTGGCGCAGGTAGCTCACTGCATGACGAATCTCATGCAATGCCGCTACGCCCTCACGTTCCGTGTAGATTTGCTCATGATAATGCCAGTGCGCTAACGCATGTTCTAAAGCACGAATAAAGCAGGACTCTGCGGTGTCATTCTTATCGACACTCACCAAGGCCATTGGCTTGATCTCATCACCCGTATAATTGGCCGCTAAGCGATAACCACGCGCGGCTTTACTCAGGTTACCTAAACGCATACCACCGTGTTCACACAACTGGCGTGCCAGCGTAAACAGTGCATCGGTTTGGCCAGACTTCAGTTCTAGCTCCACTTCGCAAATCGGTTCTTGACGCTCACCTGCCACCACAACACCTTGGTCAAAGGCGACTTCGACTTGGCTACCATCGGCCATGCCAATCAGCCATTGTTCACGCGTGAAGTTGGTCGAGAAAAGCGGCATGAGTTCCGCTTGTAATTGAGCCACTTCTTTGCCTTGCGGCCAGATATCGGCAGGATGTAAAGAGAGATCGGGGTCATTGCTGTGATGTTCAGCATTGAATTCCGGACGCTGATGTAGACCTGCGACCACACGACCTGCGGTTTTCACCGTTTGGACATACACCTCATCAAAGCGACGGATGCGCAGTCCAATATCATGCTGACGCAACCAGTTATCGGGGGTATCAAAGTAAGTATTTCCTAGCTCCCGACAGCTGTGCTGAAGTACTTTAGTCTCCGAAATCTTCGCGCGTAAAATCGTTGAAAATTCTGGAGAAACAAAAAACTTCAGTTCTATCTCGGTTTCCATAATTATCCCTTTCGATGCAGATGCCGACAGGATATTGCCTTATAGACACCGGAGCAAGAGAGAAATATCAGCCTAATGATGATCTAAAACAGTTTTATTGCGACAGTGTTTGGGTTAACATGCGCGCCTTTATAGCCAACGCTCAACATTTCATCATAATATGGTGTATGTTATTTCAAGGTTATAGTTATTAGGTTGAATGACCATGCCAGTAAATACAATCATGGGGTTATTTGCAAAGTCCCCTATTAAGCCTTTGCAACGCCACGTTGTGTGTGTGAATGAATGCTGCTCTCATCTGATCAACTTCTTTGAAGTCTGTAACAAAGGGGATTGGGAAAAAGCAGGTGAAATTCGTGCACAGATTTCTCACCTAGAGAAAGAAGCTGACGTGTTAAAGCGTGAAATTCGTCTTAAACTCCCTCGCGGTTTGTTCATGCCTGTTGATCGTAGTGACATGCTTGAGCTTCTTACTCAACAGGACAAACTTGCAAACCTCGCCAAAGACATTGCGGGCCGTGTATATGGTCGACAGCTTGTTATCCCTGAGCCTCTCCAAGAAAACTTCATCGCTTACGTTAAACGTTGTTTAGACGCGGCTAACCAAGCGCAGAATGTGATCAACGAGCTCGACGAGTTATTGGAAACTGGATTCAAAGGTCGTGAGGTAACTCTCGTGGCTGAAATGATCCATCAACTGGATGTGATTGAAGATGACACCGATTCCATGCAGATTCGCCTGCGCCAACAATTGATGGCCATCGAATCGAAAATGAATCCAATTGATGTCATGTTCTTGTACAAAATTCTGGAATGGGTGGGCGGCATTGCCGACCAAGCGCAGCGCGTTGGTGCTCGCTTAGAGCTTATGCTTTCTCGTTCTTAAATTTAAAGTTAACCAAATAACGAAGAGCAACTACACTATGACGACCTGCTAGGCGATGAGTATTTTCTACGCTGAAGGTCGTCATCTGCGTCAAAAACAGGTTTGGGTTGCTCCGCTTGTTATCAACAACTAGGTATTACGATGGAAATCCTTGCGAACTACGGCACCGTCTTGATTATTGTGGCAGCTGTCTTCGGTTTCTTGATGGCGATTGGTATTGGTGCGAACGATGTCGCCAATGCAATGGGCACTTCAGTAGGATCAAAAGCACTCACCGTTAAACAAGCCATTATTATTGCGATGATTTTTGAATTCGCAGGCGCTTACTTAGCCGGTGGTGAAGTGACAGAAACGATCCGTAATGGGGTTATCGAAACCTCTCTTTTCGCAGATAAACCCGATGTGCTGATTTATGGCATGATGTCAGCACTGCTGGCGGCTGGCACTTGGTTGCTGGTAGCGTCTTATATGGGCTGGCCGGTATCTACCACCCACTCTATCATCGGTGCCATCATTGGTTTTGCTTGTGTATCGGTTGGTACAGAAGCGGTCGACTGGAGCTCAGTACAAGGTATTGTCGGCAGCTGGATTGTCACCCCTGTGATTTCAGGCTTCTTTGCTTACCTCATCTTTGTCAGTGCACAAAGCCTCATTTTCGATACGGAAAAACCACTGATCAACGCGAAGCGTTTCGTGCCGGTATACATGTTCATCACCACTATGGTGATTGCACTGGTTACCATCAAGAAAGGCCTTAAACACGTAGGTCTGCACCTGACTACACCTGAAGCTTGGATGTGGTCGGCAGTGGTATCTGCCATCGTGATGGTCGGCGGCTACCTGTATATTCAGAAGAAATTTGCTAATCGCGATGAAGACCACGGTTTCAGTGGTGTCGAGAGCATTTTCAGCACGCTGATGGTGATTACAGCTTGTGCAATGGCCTTTGCTCACGGTTCAAACGATGTAGCGAACGCGATTGGTCCTTTGTCTGCAGTGGTTTCAACCGTTGAACACATGGGTGAAGTGGCAGCGAAAAGCTCTATCGCATGGTGGATTCTACCTCTGGGCGGTTTCGGTATTGTTGTTGGTCTCGCGACATTAGGTCACAAAGTAATGGCAACCATCGGTACTGGTATTACTGAGCTAACACCAAGCCGTGGTTTTGCAGCTCAGCTAGCAACGGCTTCAACTGTGGTTCTAGCTTCAGGCACGGGTTTACCTATCTCTACCACTCAAACTCTGGTTGGTGCGGTACTGGGTGTGGGTTTTGCGCGTGGCATTGCTGCACTGAACTTAGGTGTGGTACGTAACATCGTTGCGTCTTGGGTTGTCACTCTACCTGCGGGCGCACTATTGGCAGTTGTTTTCTTCTACGCGATTCAAGCGATGTTTGTCGGCTAAGCCGCTCGTAAGCTCAGTGTTAGCGAACTGTCATTATTGACTCAAACGCACAGAAAGGGAGGCTTTGCCTCCCTTCTTTGTTGCAGCGCCTGCCAAAACTGCATACTATTTGCCACAAACTTTATGAGACTTATCGCCAAATCTATCTTTAAATTAAGGGATTTACTGTGAAAAAACTGATCTGCATGGTGCTCTTTTCCATGTTGGCCGCACCAACGTTCGCGCAAGACCGCTACATCGCGGACAAACTCTTCACTTACATGCATTCCGGCCCAAGTAATCAATACCGTATTCTTGGCAGCATTGATGCGGGTGAAAAGGTCAAACTGCTTGATGTGAACAAAGAGAGTGGCTACAGCCAAGTTGCTGATGAGCGTGGCCGTACCGGTTGGGTAGAGAGCCGTTTTATTACCCGTGAAGTAAGCAATGCCCTGCGCTTACCTGCTTTAGAAAAAGAACTGGCTGAAGTGAAAAAGCAATTAGCCAATGCACGCCAAAATGCCGATAGCGAACAAGCAGGTTTGGCAGAATCACTTGAACTGCGTAATCAGCAAATTGCTGACCTAGAGCGTAACTATGCAGACATCAGCAAGCAGCTGACCGATTCACAAAGCGAAATTCGTGAGCTGCGTGCGAAACTCGATACACAAAAAGAAGATCTGCTACTGAAATACTTCACCTACGGTGGTGGTGTTGCCGGTATTGGTTTACTGCTTGGTTTGGTATTACCGCATATTATTCCTCGCCGTAAGCGCCACCCTGCGGGTTGGGCATAGGCCACTTTTATCACATAACAAAACGGTCACTCATGTGACCGTTTTGTTTTTCTTCTCGTTGAAAGCAATACCTTTACCCTTTCCAATCATGCAGTGCCGGTATCTCAATTTCTTCACCGCCAAAGATAATCACACTGCTTTGCGGCTTGATACTTTCGAGCTTCACCTCTGGGGTTAGCATATCCCCTTCGCGATACTCTACCCCATTCACTTTTACCCAGCGTTTTTGTTCATTACTGGAAAAAGCGTGCATTTGAAAGTTCAGAGCTGGCAATCGTCCGGCATAACGATCGCTGTATTTCGTTAACTCCACCGCAGAAGAGGTCGGTGGAGTGGAAGGGGTTGGTAAAGGTAAAGTCGGCTGATCGCGCATAATCGCCTGCACTCGCAATGCTAACTCTGGCGAAAGCTGAGTTAAATCGAGATCCCCCAAAGCCTGCTTCGATTCACTCGGCTGCGAAGCCCCCCCCAGTGTCGCAGGCGGCACAATGATCTTTTCCGCTAGGACAGCAGAATCTTCATCCTCATAGGGCTCATTTGCCACAGACTCAATAAAAGTGGGTTGCAACTCATGCCACTCAGGATACGTTAGCCGTTCCAACGGAGCATCAATCTGCACAATGGTTGGCTCTGTTTGTCGCGTTGCTGCTTCTTGCTGCGCTTGTTCATAACGTTGGTAGATCATCACTCCAGCCGTCACCAACCCCGGCACTAACCACAGTGCTAAGTGCAACCAACGGGACGAATTCATCGCAGTGGGTTCTTGCTCGTTATAAGTGCGATCACTGATTGGCTGAGCTTGCAGATACTTTTGCTGAGACTGCTTCAAGGCATTCATCACTTTTGACATTAGCCTTCCTCCTTCAAACTCGGCGCTTGCTGCTGAGTCAACAACTCAAGGCGGCGTAAGGTTTGTCTTCCTGCGATACCATCAACGTGCATATTTTGCCAACGTTGGAACAGTTCAACCTTACGCGCTAAATCTTTATCAAACAGCTCACGGGGGCGCTCTGGCTCACCCAAGACTTGTGCGAGTTTACTCTCTAGCAATGCCACATCCGCACCACGCATTCCTTGTTTTAACGTTCGAGAAAAACCGCCCTGCCAAAGCAACGAATACTGGCCACTCCATAACGGCTCTAGCCATTGGCGCGCAATACGGTAACGCTCATTCCCGACCAACAGATCCGCCTGTTCGCCCGTTAAACGATACAACACCGCATAAGTTGGAACTTCATCCATCACTAAAGTGAGTACGGCGGGCAAATCATAAGCTTGTAGGGTAGCCCAATCCCCAGTTTGCGATTCACACCAGAGCACCGCATCCGCTTGAGTTTGGCAAAATCGCTCCATCACCGAGGCTTGGTAGCCCCAGATCGCATACAGAGTGTCAACGGCATCTTCACTACTAGTGGCATTGAGTAACGCGCTGCGTAGAGCTTGTGGAAATACCGTTTGTTCGGTTGGTGGCACAATCTCTGGCGCTGGGAAATAGGCTTGTACAGCTCGCTCAAGCTGTGGCGGTAATTGCCATGCTAGCAACACGGCAAGGGCAACACCGCCTAGTGCGCTAGAGAGATAAGATAACTTCGGTGTTTGTGATTTAGTGGGTGTGACTTGGTAGACGGAAGATTGAAAGCTCATCACCTCTTGGCAGGCACGTTTGATTCTGTCCAAACTCAGTTCCTGCTCACCCGCTTGATAAGCCTGTTTTAAGGCCGCATCACACACCAGATTGATTAAGCGCGGAATACCGTGAGTTTGCTGGGCAATCCACTGACAGGCTTTGCGATTAAACAGCTCAGGGTTACCACTGGCTTGTTCAAGCCGAAAGCGGATGTAGTCGGTGCTTTGCGCTTCACTCAGCGGCAGTAAGTGGTAGCGGCCGGTAATGCGCTGCGCGAGTTGACGCAACTGCGGCATTCGCAACTTCTCTTGCAATTCCGGTTGGCCAATCAGCAGCACTTTGAGCAACTTATGATTTTCGGTTTCTAGATTGGTCAGTAGGCGCAGCTGCTCTAACACATCAGGAGCCAAATGCTGCGCTTCATCAATCATCAAGAGCACTTGTATGCCTTGTGCGTGCTCGGCCAACAAAAACTCATGCAGCACTTGGGTGAGCTTTTTTAAGGTCGCTTTTTTCGGATAGCTCAGTTCGAACTCATCACAAATCGCTTCCAACAGCTCCAGATCCGAGAAAGTGGGATTGAGGATCATCCCCGCGCGCGTTTTGCCCGGCAAACTCGCTAGGATCGCTCGCGCTACCGTGGTTTTTCCCGTCCCCACTTCTCCGGTGAGCATGGCAAAGCCCCCACCATCGCCCAATCCGGCTTGCAGGTGTACAATGGCTTCCTGATGACGCTGACTCAGGTAGAGATAGCGCGCATTGGGGACGATAGAAAACGGTAATTCGTCAAACCCAAAGAAGTTCAGATACATGCTTGTTGACCCTATTCATCGCAGTGGGTGCAACGTATCATTGCTGACTAAGATTAGCCAATGCCATTCGCGCAATTTTTTGAGACTCTACGATGCAAATTTACCTCGTTGGCGGCGCAGTGCGCGATCAATTGCTGCAACTACCAGTTTATGACCGTGATTGGGTGGTAGTCGGCAGCAGTCCACAAGCGATGTTAAGTGCTGGCTTTCAAGCCGTGGGAAAAGACTTCCCAGTGTTTTTACATCCGAAAAGCAAAGAGGAACATGCCCTTGCTCGTACCGAGCGCAAAACGGGCATGGGTTACACCGGCTTTGCTTGCCACTATGCTCCAGACGTGACTTTGGAAGAAGATCTGCTGCGCCGCGATCTGACTATCAATGCGATGGCGCAAGATGACTCTGGGCAACTGATTGATCCTTATGGAGGTCAGCGCGATCTCACCGCGAAAGTACTGCGCCATGTTTCGCCCGCGTTTGTGGAAGACCCCTTGCGAGTGCTGCGCGTGGCGCGCTTTGCGGCCAAGCTGCATCACCTAGGTTTCACCGTTGCCGAAGAGACGATGCAGTTAATGGCGAAGATTGCGCAATCGGGCGAATTACAGCACTTAACCGCTGAGCGCGTTTGGCAAGAGTGGCATAAATCGCTATCAACGAATCATCCAGAAGTTTTTTTGCAGGTGTTACGTGATTGTGGCGCGCTGGCGGTTGTGCTTCCCGAGCTCGATCGTCTATTCGGTGTCCCACAACCCGAAAAATGGCACCCAGAGATCGACACCGGTATTCACACGTTAATGGTCGCCAAACAAGCAGCACAACTTTCTGATTCCCTTCCCGTGCGTTTTGCCGCGCAAGTGCATGATTTAGGGAAAGGCGTGACGCCTCTTTCTGAATGGCCAAGCCATAAATTGCACTGCCATACTGGGCTTAACATCATTGAATCATTGTGCGAGCGCATTCGCGTACCTAATGAGTTTCGTGATTTAGCGCTCGCGGTGTGCGCGCAGCATTCCAATGTTCATCGTGCCGACGAGTTAAAGCCTGCCACCAAGCTTAAAGTGCTGGGGCTTTTGGATGTGTGGCGCAAACCGGAGCGTCTTGAGCAAGTGCTACTGTGTTGTGAAGCGGATCATCGTGGCCGTTTAGGTTTAGAGGCAGAGCCGTATCCACAGCGTGAGATTTTCCTGCGCGCCTACCACGCCGCCCTTGGCGTAGAGGTTCAAGCCGTGATTGCGGATGGTTTTCAGGGCAAGCATATCAAAGAAGAGTTGGATAAACGGCGCGTATCGGCAATCGAGGCTCTGTAGTTCATTGCCCGCAACCCTAGAAAGCAAAACGCCCTGCAATGCAGGGCGTTTTTTTATCGCGAGACTGTTATCGTCAACAGTCGCGAAAGCGCTCGCTTAAAATTAAGCTTGGCCTTTCACTTCTTTCAGACCGTTGAAAGGAGCACGTGAACCCAGTGCTTCTTCGATACGGATCAGTTGGTTGTACTTAGCAACACGGTCAGAACGGCTCATAGAACCCGTCTTGATTTGACCTGCAGCAGTACCTACCGCTAGGTCAGCGATAGTTGCATCTTCAGTTTCGCCTGAACGGTGAGAGATAACTGCAGTGTAGCCAGCATCTTTTGCCATCTTGATCGCAGCCAGAGTTTCAGTCAGAGAACCGATTTGGTTGAACTTGATCAGGATAGAGTTAGCGATACCGTTGTCGATACCACGCTTCAGGATCTTGGTGTTAGTTACGAACAGATCGTCACCAACGATTTGGATTTTCTTACCCAGTTTCTCAGTTTGGTATGCGAAACCTTCCCAGTCAGACTCGTCCAGACCGTCTTCGATAGAAACGATTGGGAACTTCTCAGTCAGCTCTTCTAGGAAATCAGAGAAACCGTTAGAAGTGAAGATACGACCTTCGCCTTTCAGGTTGTATTCTTTCTTCTCTGCGTCGTAGAACTCAGAAGCCGCACAGTCCATCGCTAGTGTGATGTCAGTACCCAGTTTGTAACCTGCAGCTGCAACCGCTTCAGCGATAACTTCTAGCGCTTCTGCGTTAGATTTCAGGTTAGGAGCGAAACCACCTTCGTCACCCACTGCAGTGTTGTAGCCTTTAGACTTCAGTACCTTAGCTAGGTTATGGAACACTTCTGCGCCCATACGTACTGCTTCTTTCAGAGTTTTTGCGCCAACTGGTTGGATCATGAACTCTTGGATGTCTACGTTGTTGTCAGCGTGCTCACCACCGTTGATGATGTTCATCATTGGTAGAGGCATTGAGAATACGCCAGGAGTGCCGTTCAGCTCAGCGATGTGCTCAAACAGAGGCATGCCTTTTGCTGCCGCTGCGGCTTTCGCGTTTGCTAGAGAAACCGCCAGAATCGCGTTTGCACCGAAGTTTGACTTGTTCTCAGTACCGTCTAGGTCGATCATGATTTGGTCAATAGTTGCTTGATCTTTTGCATCTTTGCCAACCAGAGCGTCTGCGATTGGACCATTAACCGCAGCCAGCGCTTTCAGAACGCCTTTACCTAGGAAACGAGACTTGTCACCGTCACGCAGTTCAAGCGCTTCACGAGAACCAGTAGAAGCACCAGATGGAGCTGCTGCCATACCAACGAAACCACCTTCTAGATGAACTTCAGCTTCTACCGTTGGGTTACCACGTGAGTCGATGATTTCACGACCTAGAACTTTAACGATCTTAGACATTAATGTTTCCTCTCAATTGAATTTAAATGTCAAAACTAAAAGGGTAGCCACACTGCTAGAGTGGCTACCCGTATCCTTTTACTTCAATTCACCGCGTTGGTACTGACCTGCTGCTTTCACAAAACCAGCAAACAGAGGGTGACCATCGCGTGGGGTTGAGGTGAACTCTGGGTGGAACTGCGCTGCTACAAACCATGGGTGAGCAGGGTTCTCAATCACTTCAACCAGCTTCTTATCTGCTGACAGACCAGAAACCTTCAAACCTGCTTTTTCAATCTGAGGACGCAGCAGGTTGTTGACTTCGTAACGGTGGCGGTGACGTTCATGAATCGTCGCGCTACCGTACATTTCGTACGCTTTAGTACCTTTTTCAAGGTGGCATAGCTGTGAACCTAGACGCATGGTACCGCCCAGATCTGATTTCTCGCTACGCTCTTCGACATTGCCTTCGCCATCTACCCATTCAGTGATCAAACCAACCACTGGGTATTTGGTGTTTTTATTGAATTCGGTTGAGTGTGCACCTTCCATACCCGCTACGTTGCGTGCGTATTCGATCAGTGCCACTTGCATACCCAAGCAGATGCCAAGGTAAGGAATTTTGTTTTCACGTGCATACTGAGCTGCACGGATTTTGCCTTCGATACCACGATCGCCAAAACCACCCGGTACCAGAATCGCATCCAGACCATTCAGCACATCGGTGCCTTTGGTTTCAACGTCTTGTGAATCCACGTATTTGATGGTCACGCTCAGGCGGATCTTCAGACCCGCATGTTTCAGCGCTTCGTTGACGGATTTGTAAGCATCTGGCAGCTCGGTGTACTTGCCGACCATACCGATAGTCACTTCACCGGTTGGGTTCGCTTCTTCGTAAATCACCTGTTCCCATTCAGACAGATCCGCTTCTGGCGCGTTAATGCCAAAACGTGCACACACCAAATCATCCAAACCTTGAGAACGGATCAGTTGTGGGATCTTGTAGATTGAATCCACGTCTTTCATAGAGATAACGGCTTTTTCAGGCACGTTACAGAACAGAGCGATCTTCTTACGCTCGTTGCCAGGGATCATACGATCGCTACGGCAAACCAGAATGTCTGGCTGAATACCGATTGAAAGCAGTTCTTTTACTGAGTGTTGAGTTGGCTTCGTTTTCACTTCGCCCGCTGCCGCTAGGTAAGGAACCAGCGTCAGGTGCATGAACATGGCGTTTTCACGGCCCACTTCGATTGCTAGCTGACGGATCGCTTCCATGAATGGCAGTGATTCGATATCACCTACTGTACCGCCGACTTCAACGATAGCGATGTCGTGGCCTTCTGAGCCTGCAATCACACGATCTTTGATCGCGTTCGTGATATGAGGGATAACCTGAATGGTGGCACCTAGGTAGTCGCCACGACGCTCTTTGCGCAGTACGTCAGCGTAAACACGACCTGCAGTGAAGTTGTTGCGCTTGGTCATTTTGGTACGAATGAAACGCTCGTAGTGACCAAGGTCTAGGTCAGTTTCCGCGCCATCTTCCGTAACGAACACTTCACCGTGTTGAGTTGGGCTCATTGTGCCTGGGTCAACGTTGATGTAAGGGTCAAGCTTCATCATGGTCACTTTAAGACCACGAGCTTCGAGAATCGCTGCAAGGGATGCCGCTGCAATACCTTTACCTAGAGAGGATACAACCCCGCCAGTAACAAAAATATAATTTGTCGTCATGTTTAACCTGAAAATGGTTGAATGAGGGAAATGGATTTCTTCTGGACGGGACAAAACTATACCAGAAGGCCCCCATTGCCACAACGTGAAATCTATCACACTCAATTTTTTATTTTTTGCTTCAAATCAAACCAAATTGAAGCGAAGCACACAAGCGGCACATTATCTGAGTCAATTTTGTCCCAAACGGGACTCTTTTTCAGCAATTGAGAAATTAGCAGTTTAATCAAACAGTAAGCTCATCAATGAGTTTGCTTTGTTTTTTAATGCTCAGCGATTAAAACGACTTTATCGCCTGTTTTTCTTCAAGTTTTACCTGATCCCAAAACGCGTCCAACTCTGCCAAAGTAAAGTCCTGTAGTGGCTTATTTTTCGCTCTCGCTTTGTCTTCAACACCTTGAAAGCGGCGCACAAATTTGGCGTTGGCTTTGCTCAGAGCCATCTCAGGGTCATGCCCTAAATGGCGCACTAAATTGACGGTGGCGAACAATAAATCGCCTAACTCTTCTTCCACTTTTTGCGTATCCACATCCACTTGCAGCGCTTCTTCCATGACTTCTGATACTTCTTCGTGCACTTTGTCGACAACCGGGCCTAAGCTGTCCCAATCAAATCCGTATTTGGCGCACTTTTTCTGGATCTTGTGAGCACGCGATAACGCGGGTAATGAACGTGGTACAGAGTCTAGAATACTCTGCTCATTTTTGCCTGCTTGCGCTTTTTCTTTGGCTTTTTCAGCCTCCCAATTGGCGTGAATTTGCTCGTCATTTTCAAAGGTCACATCTCCAAATACATGAGGATGGCGGCGCGTCAGCTTCTCATTGACTGTATCCACCACATCACGAAACTCAAACAGGCCTTGTTCTTTGGCCATTTGGCTGTAGAAAATTACCTGAAATAGCAAATCCCCCAACTCTTCACGCAGGTTAGGCCAATCGCGCTGGGTGATGGCATCCACCACTTCAAAGGTTTCTTCAATGGTGTATGGCGCAATGGTGTCAAAGGTTTGCTCTTTATCCCACGGGCAGCCTAGCTCTGGGTCACGCAGGCGGTTCATGATCTGTTCGAGTTGTTCAATCGGGTGTGACATGGCTTTCCTCACATCAGGCATTGAGCGCCTAAACTTATTGAAGTTGAAAAAGCAACGAGGTGGAAGTTTTCACTTCACACCTCGCTGTTTGCGTTGGATTTAACCTAAGCGTTTGACCAACATAACATCTTTGATCTGCTCGATGCGTTTGGAGACTCGCGCTAAGGCTTCAACGTTGTTCACCTCAAGATCGAAATCCATGATGATGATTTGTCGCTTGTAGTCGGAGCGGCTCTTCATGCTCGCCACTTTGACTTTTTCATTGGCCAGCAAGGTAGTGATGTCTTTTAATAAGCCACTGCGCTCCATCGCTTCCACGCGCACGGTCAACAGGTAAGAACCCACAAAACCGCCGCCCCACACGGTATCAATGATCCGCTCTGGTGCATGGTGGCTCAACTCTTCCAACTGTTCACAGTCGCTACGATGTACTGAAATGCCGCGACCTTGAGTAATGTAGCCACGGATTTCATCGCCTGGGATTGGCTGACAACAACGCGCAAGGTGAGTCATCAGGTTATCGACCCCTTCCACCACCACCGCATCTTTATGCGGGCGATTCGGCGTTAGGACTTTGTTTTCCTGCAGTTTTTCCAGCGCGAGCTTATCTTCTTCCTCAGCGGTCGGTTTATTTACTAACGCATTGATGTGATTAACGATTTGGTTAATACGCAGATCGCCACTGCCGATACCGACATACATCTCATCGACACTGTTAACGTTGAAACGCTTAAGTGCATACGCCTCGGCATGTTTCAGATTGGCGCCCACTTTGGCTAATTCGATTTCGAGAATTTCACGCCCCGCTTCGAGGTTTTTCTCGCGGCTTTGCTTGCGGAACCAAGCATTGATCTTGGCGCGTGCACGACCTGAGTGAACAAACCCAAGCGATGGGTTTAACCAATCACGTGAAGGATTGGGCTCTTTGGCGGTGATGATTTCAACCTGATCGCCCATCTGCAATTTATGGGTGAACGGCACAATACGCCCTGCGACTTTGGCGCCGATGCAACGATGCCCCACTTCGGAGTGAATGTGGTAGGCAAAATCGAGCGGTGTGGCACCCATCGGCAAGTCGACCACATCGCCTTTCGGGGTAAAGGCGTAGACGCGATCATCAAACACTTGGCTACGCAGCTCATCGAGCATCTCGCCCGAATCGGACATCTCTTCTTGCCAATCAAGCAGTTTACGCAGCCAAGTGATCTTCTCATCGTAACCACTGCGGCCAGCGCTGCTGCCTTCTTTGTATTTCCAGTGTGCCGCCACCCCAAGCTCTGACTCTTCGTGCATCTGCTTGGTACGGATCTGGATTTCGATGGTTTTGCCTTCAGGCCCCAAAATCACGGTATGGATTGACTGATAGCCGTTCGGTTTCGGGTTTGCCACGTAGTCATCAAACTCGTTTGGCAAATGTTTGTACTTGGTATGCACAATACCGAGCGCGGCATAACAATCTTGCAGCTTGTCGGCAATAATCCGCACCGCGCGCACATCAAACAGCTCATCAAAAGCGAGGCTCTTTTTCTGCATTTTGCGCCAGATGCTGTAGATGTGTTTCGGGCGACCGCTGACTTCGGCGTTGATGCCTAACTGTTTCATCTCAGCACGCAGATCGCTGACAAAATCACGGATGTACTGCTCACGCACAATACGGCGCTCAGAAAGCTGTTTGGCAATCTGTTTATAGGTATCCGGTTGTTGGTAACGGAACGCGTAGTCTTCAATTTCCCATTTGAGCTGACCAATGCCTAGACGGTTCGCCAGTGGTGCGTAAATGTTGGCACACTCTTTCGCGGCGATACGGCGCACTTCATCTGGCTCATTTTTCACTTCACGCAGGTTACAGATCCGCTCCGCGAGCTTGATGACCACGCAGCGGAAATCATCCACCATCGCGAGTAGCATGCGACGCACGTTATCCACTTGTGCTGAGGCTTCACTGCCATGCATGGTGACGTTGAGCTGACCAATGGCTGCCATCTCTTCCACGCCGAGGATCAGTTTGAGCACTTCTCTGCCGTAACTCTCTTCAAGTGACTCATTATCCAACACGCCACTGGTGGCGATGGGAAATAGCAAAGCCGCCACCAGCGTTGGGCGATCCATGGATAAAGTGATCAAAATTTCGATCATTTCCCGCCCACGCCACAGCAGCAATGGTTCTTGAGGGTTACCGGCAAGCAACTGCTCACACTCACGGTACACTGCGGTCAATTTAGCGGCCGTTTTACCCTCTTGGGCAAGGCTGGCTATCCATGTTTCTAGCTCAAACTGTTGGTCTGGGTTTAAGTGTGCGCTTCGTACCGCAACCATTGATATCGTCCTAATAATTGTATTTTTAGCCTTCGACTGACGCTGAAATGAAGAGTTCAGTCGCTAGCGTTTTTTCACAAATAAAGCCATGGATTCAAGGTGACTGGTGTGCGGGAACATATCCAGCATGCCCAGTTTATCTAAGCTAAATCCTTGGCTCAGCAAGCTTTGGCTATCACGAGCCAGTGTCGCCGGGTTGCACGACACATACACCACCCGTTCCGCTCCTAACGCAGCCAGTTGATCCACAATCCCTTCTGCGCCTGCACGGGCGGGATCGAGCAGTACTTTAGCAAATTTCTGCTGCGCCCATGAGGCAGTTGTCATATCTTGTTCCAAATTGGCCTGATAAAACGTCACATTGTTGATTTGGTTCAATTTCGCATTGTGAGTGGCGTGTTGCACCATCTCTTCTACACCTTCTACCCCCACCACTTCTTGCGCTTGTTTTGCTAACGGCAGAGTGAAATTCCCTAAACCACAAAAGAGATCGAGCACGCGATCTTGCTCGCTCACTTCTAGCCAATGAAGGGCTTGCTCGACCATTTGCTGATTCACCGCGCGGTTCACTTGAATAAAGTGGCTCGGCAAGAAGCTTAGACGGCTACCGGTTTCTTCACAGTAAGGCGGTTCACCTTGCACGTGTTGCAACGCGCCAGCTTCCAATGTTAGGTATAAGGTTAGTTGGTTTTGCGAGGCAAAGTCAGTTAAACGCTGCTGATCTTGTTCAGTCAACGCACCGACATGACGCAGCGCCAATACTCGCGCATTATCGCCTTTCACCAATTCCACATGCCCCAACTGCTCAGGTTGGCTCCATTGGCTCAACAAGGTATTCAATTCCGGCAAGAGCGCATTCAAACTCGGCTCTAGTACAGGGCAATGTGTTACGTTGACAATCGCTTTGCTCTGCTTACGGCGAAAACCAAACTGCAGTTGCTGGGCTTTCTTATCCCACATCAAGCTTAATCTTGCTCGGCGGCGATAGCCTTGATCATCAGAACAAACTGGCGCAGACAGGGCAAGGCTCTGCCCTGCAAACTTCACCATTAATTGACTTAACGCCTGCTGCTTGTGGTTAATTTGACCGGCTCGGTCAAGATGCTGTAAATCGCAGCCACCACACTGTGCGTAATGTGCACAGAAAGGGGTAACGCGCTCAGAACTAGGTTTGAGCACCTTAATCAACTGCCCACGCGCATATTTACTTTTGCTTTCGGTGAGCTGGATCAATACCTCTTCGCCCGGCAACGCGCCATCCACAAACAACGGTTTTTTCTGCAAAAAGGCCAGTCCGCTGCCTTGGTGATCCAACCGCTCTATGATGACGGGTTGATGCTTTTTGTCTAACGTGCTGTGCTTTTTCGGTTGAAAGAAACGTGCCATGCTCTGTGCTCAAGTGTTGAAATAGATTTGTTTTCGCCCCGGCATCACTATTCTGCACGGGGGTGATTGTCGAAGATGAGGGAGTTGATTAAGCTAACGCCAACGTTTCCCCGCGCAATCCGATTTGTGCGAGGTATTTTCCCATATCCACACCACAATGTTTAGACAATAATGACTCAAAGATATGGCTTGCGCGCCCGCGTTGTGACACTCACTCTGGCTCCAACCCTGATTATTGGCCTGCTGCTTAGCGCACTGTTCTCTTTTAACCGTTATCACGACTTAGAAAACCAAGTGATCAACTCAGGGGCTAGCATCATCGAACCACTGGCGATCGCCAGTGAAGATGCGCTACGCATGCAAAGCCGCGAATCGGTGCGGCGCATCATTAGCTATGCACATCGGAAAAATTCTAAATTAGTTCGCAGCATTGCGGTATTTGATGGCAACCACGAGTTGTTTGTCACTTCCAACTTTCACCCCAATTTCGAAAAGCTGATGTATCCCAAGGATAAACCTATCCCCTTTTTGAGCAGTTCGGTGATTGATGAAAACACGCTGATTCTGCGTACGCCAATCGTATCTGAGCGCAGCCTATTGGAAAATGGTGATGCCAATCCAACCACTCCCGTGATGGGCTATATCGCGATTGAACTTGACCTCTCATCCCTGCGTTTGCAGCAGTATCAGGAAATTTTCTCGGCAGGCTTAGTGCTGGTGATTGGGATCTTGCTCTCAGGTGTGTTCGCATTTCGTTTGATGCACGATGTTACTCGCCCGATCACACACATGAAAAACATGGTGGATCGCATTCGGCGCGGCCATTTAGATGTACGTATTGAAGGCAAAATGCACGGCGAGTTGGATGCGCTGAAAAAAGGCATCAACGCGATGGCGGTGTCGCTCTCTGAATACCATGTCGAGATGCAGCACAGTATTGACCAAGCCACTTCCGATTTGCGGGAAACCTTGGAGCAGTTAGAGATTCAGAACGTGGAACTCGACATTGCCAAAAAACGGGCGCAAGAAGCGGCACGGGTGAAATCTGAGTTTTTGGCTAACATGTCCCATGAGCTGCGTACCCCACTGAATGGTGTCATTGGTTTTACTCGACAAATGCTAAAAACCCAGCTCACCAACAGCCAAACGGATTACCTGCAAACCATTGAAAAATCAGCAAATAATCTTCTGACAATCATTAATGACATTCTAGACTTCTCTAAACTTGAGGCCGGAAAACTGGCGTTGGAGAATATTCCGTTTGAATTCCAAGATATTCTAGAGGAAGTGGTTAACTTACAAGCCACCAGCGCTCATGAGAAAGGGTTAGAAATCACCCTCAAGATCGATCCGAAAATTCCGCGCGGCGTGGTGGGCGATCCGCTACGTATTCAACAAGTGTTGACTAACTTAGTCGGCAACTCGATTAAGTTTACCGAGCGCGGCAACATTGATGTGAGCGTGGAAATGCGCTCACTGCGCGATGATGTAATAGACCTGCAATTTATGGTGCGAGATACGGGCATTGGTATTTCAGAGCGTCAACAAGCCCAGTTATTCCAAGCTTTTAGCCAAGCCGATGCCAGCATTTCTCGCCGTTATGGCGGTACTGGGTTAGGGCTAGTGATTACCCAAAAACTGGTCAGCCATATGGGCGGAGAAATCAGCCTCACCAGCCGCTTACATCAAGGCTCGACGTTCTGGTTTACTCTACGTTTACACACAACTGAGCTACCAATCAATGATGGCTATGACATTCCATCGCTTAAGCAGCGTTGCCTGCTGTTGATTGAACCCAATATGCAAGCGGCATCAATTGTGCAACAAACACTGGTACAAAGTGGATTGGAGGTCACTTACCGCTCAGCCATACCAGAAGAGGAACATACTTACGACTATGTGCTGCTCAATCTCGCGCCAAGTAAAGAGACCAACCCCACCTTGGTCGAACTCTGGATTGAACGTGCATTGGCAATGGCACACAACGTGATCGTAGGGGTACCGAGCACGGAGTTAGCCTTAGCGGATCAATTGATGCAACGCTATCCAGTAAAATGCATCGGTAAGCCGTTGTCCCGTAAGAAACTACTGCAAACCTTAGCCGCCCAACAACCGCAATTGGCTAAACCAACCCTACCAAAACCTCAGGTGGATAAATTACCGCTGTGCGTCATGGCGGTGGACGATAACACGGCTAACCTCAAACTGATCACCGCACTCTTGCAAGAGCGCGTTGAGTATGTCGTTGCCTGTACCAGCGGCCAAGAAGCCATCGAACAAGCACAAGTACGTCAATTCGATATTATTTTGATGGACATTCAGATGCCACACATGGATGGCGTGACCGCTTGCAAAGAGATCAAACAACTCAAGGGGTATCGAGATACTCCAGTGATTGCTGTAACGGCTCATGCCATGGCAGGTGAGCGCGATCGCCTTTTGAAAGCGGGAATGGATGATTACCTCACCAAACCGATTGAAGAGTATATATTGCAGCAGGTATTGGTTCGCTGGAGTCCTCACACCCGCAGCAAACAGGTAGCGAAAATCACACCACCAGACGGTGCAGCAGCCACTCAGAACATGCCGAGCCTCTCACCACATAACGATGATGCCATCATTGATTGGCCAGCAGCACTGCGCCAATCGGCCAATAAAGAAGATCTCGCCAAAGAGATGTTAACCATGTTAGTTGCGCATTTGGCAGAGATTGAAATGGTCATCAATACCGCACTTGACGATGAAGAGTATGCAACGAGCGATCTACTGCATCACATTCATAAACTGCATGGTAGCTGCGCCTACAGTGGCGTACCAAAACTACGTAAGGTCTGTGCCGAATTAGAGCATGCACTTCGCCACGGCGCGACAGTGCAAGAATTGGAACCAGAGCTGTTTGAACTGCAAGACGAGATGGCCAAAGTCGTAGATGCCTCAAGCACCTATCTGGATTGATCCCTCAACTCATTATTGCTGGGCAGAGAGTGCACCTCCTGCCCTGTAGTATAGAAGTGGTAACCATGCTTACCGCGATGTTTAATCCAATACATGGCTTTATCTGCCTGTAACAGCAATATTTCTAAATCGATATTGGAACAATCTGTATGACTGATACCAATACTACATCCAACTTGCGCACTCTGTTTACCCACGGTGATCGGTGTGGCTGAGGCCTGTATTAAGTTCGTCGCAAACTCTTCAACCGCTATAGCATCAAAGTTTTCAATCGCGATATAAATAGCAAACTCATCTCCCCCCAAACGCCCCACAACGCTGTCAGAGAAATGCTCCTGTGATAGAGTCAAAAAACGTTTGGCAATTTCACGTAGAACTTCATCCCCCGCCGAATGCCCAAGAGTATCGTTTATTTGTTTAAAGCCATCTAAATCAATCAGCAGTAATACCATCACTGAACACATGCGCTTTTTATTCAGCACGTATTTTTCACAGCCTAAACGGTTTTTGAGCCCCGTCAGGGTGTCTTGTTCTGCGATTGTGCGGTAGTAACTCTCCCAGCGCTCAATCTGCTCACGCAATTCACGCTCACGGATCAATGCTTGGTGTGACTCATCGATAAACTGATTAATACTCTCCGCCACTAAACCTATCTCGTTATGTTGGTTTTCTTGCGCAACTGCTACTTTGTGATCACTACTAGGTCGCACCTTAGACAAGGTTGCTGAAAGCTCAGTCAAAGGCTTACCCACCAAACGGCGAACAATCCAGATAAGTGCAAAAAATGTCACCAGAAACTGAATCATCACCACCAGCAATTGGTCGAAAATTTGATTGATCGCTTGCTGACGAATGAACTGATGATCTTCATGAATAATTAGATGACCAATCAAGTTACCATCAACAGGGGAAGTCAAGCTGTACCGGTTGGCATCATTCCAGAAGTTCTGTTCATTGAATAACGGTGACATGTTAATGCGTTCAAAATGAATACCATCCACACCTTCAAGTTTTACTGCGTTAATTTCTTTATGCAGTAACAAGGCATCCATCACTTCCGAGGCGATATCGTAGTTATTCACATACAAGGCAATGGATGCAGAATTACTCAACGAGAGTGCGAGCTTTTGCTCCAATTCTTGCTTCTGTTCTTCAACACCGTTCAAGCCTCGTGGGATGATAATCGCGAGAATCGCCAACAGATAGCCTAATGCCGAAAGTGAAATCATCTTCAATAAGCGGTTAACCAGAGGTGAGATTTTGGTGCGGTCAGTCATAAATCACCAATAGCACCTTCAGCCTATCTTCTGGAGCCTGATCGGTATAGCCGATGGAAAATGGGTTCGCTTCAAGTTTTTCCGCCAGCTCCTGCTCACTCAGTATCGATTCTGGAGCACGTAACCGCCCAGAAAACTTCAGCTTCGCCCAATACGCATTCACCTGACTCTCTTGCATATTCGTGATTTGCAAAAAGAAACGCTGCCGCACTTCTCCACTGCGATCCAACACTTGATTAATGTAAGTATCTCCAATCACGCGATTACGCCCTAAATAGAGCGAGGATAACTCTTGCTTATCCACCGTCAGCAGTGGGCTTTGCGAGCTTGCTACCACATATAACTCAGCAGAAAAAGTACATTGAGAGAACAAAATAGCTAGGAGCAACCAATATTTCATCTGGTCCTCCTAAAACACGAAGTTCAAGCTAAGAGTGAATACCTGAACATCTCGCCCTTGCGAAAGGTTCTCCATCGATGCGGCCCATAACCCATAGCCGTAATCGTTAATTTTGACGTAATCATACTGCGCTTTCAGCGCCATTTGCGTGGTGACATCCCACCGAATTCCTAGTGAATAGGTACTTTGATCTATGTAGGTGGAGTTAATTCCACCAATTAAAATTTTTTGAAACGCCGCTAATTCAGCGCCATTAATAGGGGACAATCCCCAGTCGGATTGCGCCTGATAGGGTTGATTTTTAGGGGTAAATTTGCCGTAAATGGCATAAGGCGTCAGTGCACCTAAGGAATATCCGGCCAATACATACCCACCAATTCCGTCAGGAACAACCGCTTTGCTGCCTCGAATGGCATACAGTTCTGATTGCATGGTGAGCTTTTCATCGGCATATCCAACACCCATTTGCCAATAGCGAATGGCTTCATTCTCAATATTACTTTGTTGATAAAGGTAGGCGGCTTCACTACTAATCGCCCCTAAACCTGCATTCGCCAATTGCTGAACTGAATTGAGCGCTTGCATGGAGGTTTCATCTAACCCAACCTTCATTGAACCCACATTGACATAGGATAGACGTCCACTCCAAGGACCATACTCAGCAGCTAGCACCAAAGCTAAAGTATTATTAGATTGTGTTGCCGTAATTTCAGGCCTATCCGTGTTTTTCAACTTCTGCTCAATACGCCCATACTGCATCCCCAGAGACCAGCTCAGTTCATCAATAAGTCCTCGATAAGTGATATCAACCCCATCAATGGCATCGTAAAAAATCCCGCCATACAACTCTTGCGGTGGTCGTACCCAGAGGTAGGCATAATCAATGCGGCGGCTGTCTGCAGCGGTATAAGCATTCAAACCTAGACGACCTAAACGTAAGTCCCAATGTTCATCGGGCAGGTAGCGGACAAAAGCTAATTCAGTGATGTCATTGAATGATTGATCAACGCGATCTTCTAACACCCATTGAGTCGTGACTGACCATTCAGGGCTGAGCTTAACATCGAACTGCACACCAATATTGGAATCCGGTAAAAAGGAGCCATTACGGCGATAATCATCTGGCTGTGAGATATTTCTCAGAAACCCAAGATCTTCTTCATTCTCGTAGCTGTAACCTACTGAACCATAGCCGGAGACAGCCCAATCCACCGCAAATCCAGGTGAACTTGTCCACAGCAGCAGTATCAAAGCGGCACTAGGAAAAAGCATTCGATAAGAGTGTTGAAGCATCTTGGGGTATTCCTAATATTCCACACGTAACACCAACCGCCAATTTAGACGCTCAGTGAAACCCTCTCCATTTCGATGTTCAGTATGAAGACATCGCCCAATTCGTTTCTTTTAGTTCGTTATTACTTCGTTCGTTATGACTGTGATACACCAGCAAAAATGATAGGTAATACCATTACTCAGTTTAGAAAATAAACCGGATATAGAGAAAATATAGTCAGAAAATGAAATATTTGAAATGAACTAAAGAATGAACGCCGCATTAGCGGCGCTCAAGGATCACAGTCGCCATGGCATAATGGCGTTCATCAGAAATGGAAAGATGGATATTCGCAACTTGCAGCTGCGTGGCAAGCTGAGCCGCTTTACCACTCAAAGTGAGTAAGGGCTTCCCAAACTCATCATGGCTAATCGTAAAATCATGGAAGGTCACCCCTTGTGCAATACCGGTTCCTAATGCCTTAGAAGCGGCCTCTTTAGCCGCAAAACGTTTGGCTAGAAAACGTCCTTGCTGTTTCAAGCTATGGTACTGCTCCCATTCAGAATCACTGAGAATACGGCGCGCAAAGCTTTCACCAGAGCGTACCAAGGCTTTTTCAACCCGCTCGATTTCAGCAATGTCCGTCCCAAGTCCCACGATCATAGTGTTAACGGCGCGCTGCAACCATGATGGCTTTCATGTCTGCCACCGCTTTCGCTAAGCCATCAAATACCGCGCGACCAATGATCGCATGGCCGATGTTCAGCTCGTAGATTTCAGGGATCGCCGCAATCGCAGCAACGTTGTGGTAAGTCAATCCATGGCCAGCATTCACCGTAATGCCCAAGTCGTGAGCATAAGCCGCAGCTGCCGCGATTTTTTTCAGCTCATTTTGCTGATCGACTTCACTTTTCGCATCCGAATAATGACCGGTATGCAGCTCAATGAATGGTGCACCACAGGCTTTTGCCGCATCAATTTGCTCACGATCGGCATCGATAAACAGAGATACCTTAATGCCTGCCGCGGTGAGTTTTTCCGTTGCCGCTTTTACGCGCTCAAGCTGACCAAG
Organism: Vibrio mimicus; assembly: GCF_019048845.1. NCBI lineage: Bacteria > Pseudomonadati > Pseudomonadota > Gammaproteobacteria > Vibrionales > Vibrionaceae > Vibrio > Vibrio mimicus. The sequence goes on along the minus strand of NZ_CP077426.1, from coordinate 470,542 downwards.
TACGTCCAAGCCACCTTCTGTCGTCAGTTCCTCACGCTTTTCCGGCACCAAGCAAACGTATTCTGGTTGAGTTTGCAGCGCAATCTCCACCATTTCGTCAGTCACAGCCATTTCAAGGTTCATGCGAGTTTGCAGCGTTTCACGCAAAATACGCACATCGCGATCTGTGATGTGGCGGCGATCTTCACGAAGATGAATAGTGATGCCATCCGCTCCCGCACGTTCAGCAATTTCCGCCGCATGCACAGGATCAGGATATTGCGTGCCGCGTGCATTACGTAAAGTAGCCACGTGATCGATATTCACACCAAGATAAATTGAGCTCATTCTTCTGTACTCCGTGCTCGAGGTAGAGCTGTTTGACGAAACAACTCACGACTTTTTAAAGGTTTGCCGCCAAGATACGGCTTTAAGGCTAAACGTGTAAAGCGTTTTGCCGCTTGCAGTTGTTCTTTGCTGGTAAAACGCCGCTCACTGATCGCAATCAGCTCATTACCGAGAAAGGTGAGATTATCGCGGCGTACCGAGGCAATAAAGCCTTTTTGCTCACGGTAACGATAAGTCATGTCAGGTGAAACTGGCTCGCCAGTGCCCGCACAATGCAGAAAATCCACGCCGTACCCCATCGCCGCAAGCAAAGCGAGTTCAAAGCGACGCAACGCCGGCTCTGGGTTGGTACTTTGCGCCAGTTCGGTCAATGCAAACAGATAATCATGGAATAGTCCGGGGCAAGCGACTTCTGGCATTAATACCCTATCCACCAGCTCGTTGATGTACATCGCCGAATAGAGATAGACGCCGGAAAGCGGTAAGCCGAGACTAATTGGTTCGGCTTGGCGCAGCGTTTTCATCGAACCATTGCCCGACCATTTCAGCAGTAAAGGAGTGAAAGGTTGCAGCGCACCTTTGAGGTTGGAGCGTTTTCCGCGCGCACCTTTAGCCATTAAGGTGACTCGCCCGTACTCCTCACTGAACACATCGAGAATTAAGCTCGATTCACTGTAAGGGCGGCGGTGCAGAACAAAACAGCGTTGCAGTCCGTCTGACATTTTCCCTTTCTATCATGCAGTTGAAGGTAGAAATGAAAAAGGTGGCAACTGGGTCGCCACCTTTAGAGTTTAGAGATCGTCGATATAGCCGAGTGAACGCAGGGCGCGCTCATCATCCGCCCAACCAGATTTCACTTTCACCCAAGTCTCTAGGTAGACTTTGCGGCCAAACAGCTCTTCCATATCCAGACGTGCTTCACGGCCGATGGTTTTGATCTTCTCGCCGTTTTTGCCAATCACCATTTTCTTCTGGCCGATACGCTCAACCAAAATCAGGGCGTTGATGTGGAAGCCATCAGTATCTGGATTGTAATCGAAACGCTCGATTTCCACTGTCACTGAATACGGCAGCTCTTCGCCAGTAAAACGCATCAACTTTTCACGCACGATTTCAGAGGCCATAAAGCGCTGTGAACGATCCGTCACATACTCTTCAGGGAAATGGTGTACGGCTTTCGGTAAATGGTCGCGAACATGCTTTTTCAGCACATCGGTGTTTTTACCCTGTTTAGCAGAAATCGGGACGATATCGACAAACGGCATGCGTTTAGAAAGCTCCAGCATGTGCAGCATCACTTCGTTGCGATCTTTGACCTGATCAACCTTGTTCACACACAGCACCACTGGGAAGTTGGCTTTTTGCAGCTTAGTGAATACCATCTCGTCATCGGCGGTCCAGTGAGTACCTTCAACGACAAACAGCACTAAGTTGACATCACTCAGTGAGCTTGACGCCGCACGGTTCATCAAACGGTTAATCGCGCGTTTTTCTTCAATGTGCAGCCCTGGGGTATCAACGTATATCGCCTGATAATTGCCATCGGTCTCTACGCCCATAATACGGTGGCGAGTAGTTTGTGGTTTACGTGAGGTGATCGAAATTTTCTGCCCTAAAAGGTTGTTGAGCAGAGTCGATTTACCTACGTTTGGACGACCGACAATCGCGACAAAACCGCAATGTTGGTTTTCCGGTGTCGATGCCACCACAGATTTACCTTCGCTTTGAGAAGCAAAGTATGCATCGATATCAAATTCTTGATCAGCCATTGGTCAATTGCTCCAGAGCCGTTTCTGCAGCCGCTTGCTCTGCCTTGCGGCGGCTGGTGCCTTTACCGATCACAGGCGTATCCATACCTGCCACTTCACACGCAACGGTAAACTCTTGGTTGTGTGCTTCACCTTTAATATTAGTCACTGTGTAGACGGGCAGCGGTTTTCTTCTGCCCTGCAAAAACTCTTGTAAGCGAGTTTTCGGGTCTTTTTGTGATGCGCCCGGTTTAATCTCTTCCAGACGACCGTGATACCACTCAAGCACAATGCTGCGCGCCGTTTCCAGATCGCTGTCGAGGTAGATCGCACCGATGATCGCCTCTACCGCATCCGCTAGAATCGAGTCTCGGCGAAAACCACCACTTTTCAACTCACCTGGACCTAATTTTAAGTAATCTCCCAGATCGAATTCACGACCTAGCTCCGCCAACGTGTTGCCACGCACTAAGGTGGCACGCATGCGGCTCATATCCCCTTCATTCACTTTCGGGAAGCGGCGATAGAGCTCATCAGCAATGACAAAACTTAAAATTGAATCGCCCAGAAACTCAAGACGTTCATTGTGCTTACCATTGGCGCTGCGATGTGTCAGCGCCAGATTAAGCAGCTCGATCTCCTTAAAGGTATAACCGAGCTTACTTGTTAATTTATTCATTGGAGGTGTCATAATCTCAACGTTATTACCAGCTCATGCTGGCTTAATGGATCCCACCAATACGATTGAATCGTACACCGGTTGGAATCCAGCGTGGAAGTACGCTGTCTTCAGCGCGTTCAAACTCAAAACTGATCCAGATAGCCACAGCTTTTCCGACCAAGTTCTGCTCTGGCACAAAGCCCCAGAAGCGGCTGTCTTCACTGTTATCGCGGTTATCACCCATCACAAAGTAATGTCCTTGCGGAACGACCCATTCATTCACGCCACTGCGTGGTTTGTAGTTAGCCACATTATCGATTTGTAATGGGTTCACCAAAATATTGTGTTTTACCTGACCGAGCTGTTCATCCAATTGCATCAAACGAACGTTATATTGGTAAAAATCGCTCTCTTGTACATTAGAAAGCGGGACGGCTTGGCACTCATTCTCACCTTGGCGTTGAATACACAACTCTTTGCCAGGGCTGTAACGTACCGTATCACCCGGCATGCCTACCACGCGCTTGATGTAGTCAAGGCTTGGGTTAATAGGGAATTTGAACACAACTATATCGCCACGTTCTGGCTTACCGGTTTCCACCAATTGAGTGCGCCATACCGGATCTTTCAAACCGTAAGCGTATTTTTCAACCAGAATAAAATCACCCACCAACAGTGTCGGCATCATCGAGCCTGATGGGATCTGGAACGGTTCATAGATAAATGAACGCAATACCAAAACAAAGGCAATCACAGGGAAAATAGACACACTATTCTCAACCCACCAAGGCTGAGCTACCGCTTGATTGATCGCTGATGCTGGCAGTTCGGGAGTTTGCACCAGTAATTGAGCCTGTTTTTGTTGGCGTTTTTTCGCCCACACCCATTTTTCCAGAGCCCAAACAATGCCAGTGACCAAGGTTACCATCACCAAAACCAGAGAGAATGTGTTCGCCATTGACTTCCCTTATCTAAAAAATACGAAAGTGAAAGAGCCGAAACCCTTTCACTCATGTGTTAAACCAATAAGTTTGAAGTCGCCAAAGAACTTAGTCTTTGCCGACATGCAGAATCGCAAGGAACGCTTCTTGTGGCAGCTCAACGTTACCGATCTGCTTCATACGTTTCTTACCTTCTTTCTGCTTCTTCAACAGTTTCTTCTTACGACTCACGTCACCACCGTAACATTTCGCCAATACGTTTTTACGTAATTGCTTAACGGTAGAACGCGCGATGATGTGGTTACCGATCGCCGCTTGAATCGCGATATCGAACATTTGGCGAGGAATGAACTCTTTCATCTTCTCCACCAATAGGCGACCACGAGTTTGTGAATGATCACGGTGAGTAATGATCGCCAATGCGTCCACTTTGTCACCATTGAGCAGTACGTCCACGCGCACCATGTACGACATTTCAAAACGTTGGAAACCGTAATCCAGTGACGCATAGCCACGTGAAGTCGATTTCAAACGGTCAAAGAAATCGAGTACCACTTCCGCCATCGGGATGTCGTAAGTCAGTGCGACTTGGTTACCGTGGTAAACCATGTCCACCTGAGTGCCACGTTTTTCAATACACAGAGTGATAACGTTACCCAGATAATCCGCAGGAACCAGAATGTTACAGCGCGCAATCGGTTCACGAATCTCTTCAATATCGTTGATGGCTGGCAGTTTCGCTGGGCTATCAACGTAGATGATCTCTTTGTTGGTCTTCAGAACTTCATACACTACGGTCGGTGCAGTAGTAATGAGGTCGAGATCGTATTCACGCTCCAGACGCTCTTGGATGATTTCCATGTGTAGCATACCAAGGAAGCCACAACGGAAACCAAAGCCTAGTGCTGCTGAAGTTTCTGGTTCATAGAACAGAGACGCATCATTAAGGCTCAGCTTACCCAGCGCATCACGGAAGTTGTCATAGTCGTCAGAAGACACTGGGAACAAACCCGCATACACCTGAGGTTTTACCTTTTTAAAGCCCGGTAGTGCTTTGTCACAACCGTTTTTCGCCAAGGTTAGAGTATCACCCACTGGTGCACCCATGATGTCTTTGATACCACACACCACCCAGCCTACTTCGCCAGTGTCCAGTGAATCGGTATCCACTTGTTTTGGCGTGAAAATACCTAAGCGATCCACACCCCAAGTTTGGCCGGTGCTCATCACTTTGATCTTGTCGTTTTTCTTCAGGCTACCGTTTTTGATACGAACCAGAGAAACCACGCCTAAATAGTTATCGAACCATGAGTCGATGATCAGCGCTTGCAGTGGTGCGTCAGGATCACCTTGCGGTGCTGGGATCGCAGAAACGATTTTTTCCAGAACTTCATCCACACCAACACCGGTTTTAGCCGAGCAACGCACAGCGTCAATCGCATCGATACCGACGATGTCTTCGATCTCTTCCGCCACACGCTCAGGCTCTGCCGCTGGTAGGTCAATCTTGTTCAGAATTGGCACCACTTCCAAATCCATTTCGATCGCGGTATAGCAGTTTGCTAGGGTTTGCGCTTCTACGCCTTGACCTGCATCCACCACCAACAGTGCGCCTTCACACGCCGCCAATGAACGTGAGACTTCGTAGGCGAAGTCAACGTGCCCTGGAGTGTCGATAAAGTTCAGTTGATAGGTTTCGCCATCTTTCGCTTTATAGTCGAGAGTCACACTCTGCGCTTTAATGGTGATGCCACGCTCACGTTCCAGATCCATAGAGTCAAGAACTTGCTCGGCCATTTCACGATCGCTCAAGCCGCCACAGACTTGGATTAAACGGTCAGATAGAGTCGATTTACCATGGTCAATGTGGGCGATAATCGAAAAGTTACGAATGTGCTTCATAGGTTTGGGATGACTAAACTCTTAAATAATAAGGACATAGAAAAGCCGCGTTGGCGGCTATTCATTCAAGTTGGGCGATTCTACCCAATTTCGTTGGGGTTCGCATCATAATTTAGGCAACCGGGATACCCAGTTTTCGTAACAAAACCACTTGTTGCTCAGAGCGCTGCTCGAGCACTTTCGCATAACGTTTGGCAACCCACACCCCTAATCCGATAAATAGCAATGAGGTGAGTATTACAATACCCTCCCCGACTTCTAGCATAGGTGCAAGCCATTGAGTACCAAGCCAAGCGCCCAGCATCATAAAAAACAGCGGTAATAAATAGACGAGCGCAGCCGACTGCAACAAGCTCTTCTCTGGCAAACCAATTTCGACTACTTCCCCTGCCTGTAAAGCTTGAGTCGTTTGTAAGCGCCAAAATAGCGTTTTATTACCAAGCGCTTTGGAAACCACGCCTGTACCACAGCTTTGTGAGGACTGACAATTGCTGCAACTGGTTTGTTGCTCGCAGCTGAGTGTCACTTGAAAACCTTCGTGATCAGGTACTACCTTGGTCACTGTGGCTAATGCGGTCATCATTGCGCTTTCACTCCGGTCACACTAAACATGACCGATTGAGCAATACGCTGCGCGGTAGAAGGTGGAATATCACCAACAACCGATATTTCATTTTCACCTTTGACTAAACTGTGCAAGGTGCGGCGGCCTTGTCTGACCAACTGTCCTTTGAGTGAATAGTTATCACTGGCTGACACATAGACAGAGAAGTTAAACAGCCCATCGGAATACATTTGGCTTTCCACTAGGCGATCGGTCATCGCCATGCGATAGCGATTCAGCTCCATGGCTTTAAAGCCTTCAGGAACCCAACTGACTTGCCAGAAAGTCGCTTGTACACTGCCTTTAGGCAACTTAAGCACCTCTGGGAGCTTCACTTTATTCAATCCCGCCATCAGTTCAGCCAAACGTTCACTGACTGAAAATGAGATCGTGCGGTATTGCTCAAGCACTTCCCCATCCCGATCTAATAAATCAGCACGCAGAGGTAAACGGCTCTTCTCATCAATCCAGACGACATAGGAGTAACGTAAACCGTCTTTCGGAACAACCCGCAGCACCTGACAAGCGGTGCCAGCTTCGCGAGCACGCCCGACTTTGACAAAGTCGTAATACTGACTCAGTTCAGTGACATCACTATTAAGCAATGGGATAGTTGGTGCCACCATGTTGCCAGATTCAATGGTAAAAGGCTCAACCCCCGGCTCTATGTAACTCACTTCGTCACCACGGCGGATCACTTCACGTACCGGTCCACTGAGATAAACCAAATGCGCGAGCTGTTGAGTATCTTGTTTTGCATGACGATACAAGAGTGGCTCAATGCTGTTTTTCTTAACCAAGATGTATGAGAGTTCGTAACTGAGATGTTGGCTGGCTTCGTTCATCTGAGACAACAACGCCTCTGCAGACTCATCCTCTGCAAAGGCGGCTGTTGAGTTCACACAGAACAGTGTCAGCGCACTGATCAAAAATTTCTTCATTCCACAACCGATTCAACTGGGTGTTGGTGAGTAGAGGCATTCTCATTATTTAAGCGTAATTGCAGTTCATAGTCCTGCAGTAAGGCGTTTACGCGACGACGTTGCTCTTGCATGCCGCTGTCTGACGAATGCTTCTCTACTGAGTCACGAGTCAGGCTTACTGGTTCTGCACTTCCAGCGAGTGGAATGGTTTGCAGCACAGGTAGTTCGCTGTCAACCGAGGTTTGTCCACCATACTGTTGCACGCCTAGTACCACAGCTAAAGATACACAGGCTGCGATACCGACTTGACCAAATTGAGTCAACCAAGCGGGCAACTGACGTTTTGCCTGCTGCGGTTTGGGTTGAGCTTCCAATCTTGCCTGCTGTAAATCGATCACCTTGTTTGAGTGATGTAACGGATTGTGCGCCGGTTCATTTTCCAACGCTAAGGCTACACTTTCAGCGATATTCCATTGCTTTTGCATTGGTACGTCACCACGTAGCACATCACCAATCAGGTGATAATTCTTCCACGTTTCACGTGCCTCTTGATCCTGAGTCAATCCTAAAATCAACTCATTGTCGATCATTTCGCCATCCATGAGTGCTGAAAGTTTTTCTTTGTCAGCCATTCTATTCACCATAGTCATTACGGAATCTGCGTTATAGAAGAGGTTTAATTTTCTTCTCTACCGCCTCACGAGCGCGGAAAATTCGGGAACGCACTGTACCGACAGGGCAATCCATCACTTCCGCAATTTCCTCGTAACTCAAGCCATCAAGCTCGCGCAACGTCATTGCCGTTTTTAAATCATCTGGTAACGCATCAATTGCATCGAACACTGTCTTCTTCAACTCTTTGGACAACGTAATGTTCTCCGGGTTCGATAATTCTTTTAATGCATCACCACCTTCATAGAATTCAGCTTCTTCAGCATCAACATCGCTTGCGGGTGGGCGTCGGCTTTGCGCAACAATGTGATTTTTCGCGGTATTAACAGCAATACGGTACAACCAAGTGTAAAACGCACTCTCACCACGAAAGGTTGGAATGGCTCGATACGCTTTAATAAACGCTTCCTGCGCTACATCAGCCACATCGCCAGAATTACTCATATACCGGGAAATAAGGTTGCACACTTTATTTTGATATCTCAAAACCAAAAGGTTAAATGCTTGCTTATCTCCATTCTGAACTCGCTCAATCAATACTTGATCGGTCAGTTGCTCGTTCATTCGAGCGGTCACTCCTATTGTTATTTCCCCTACCTTCTCAGATATGGGTACTCATTATGCGAATTGTAATATTGACACCACTACTAGCATGAGCACCTTTAGAGACTCGGCATTATCGAGAAAGTTCATTATTTGGTGAAATATTTTACTCAAAACCTTACTAAGGCAGCATTTTCACTGCTGCATGAAGCTTATATGGGCACATCCCTAATTCACCACTTTACTTTATCTCTTTATATAGAGGTGAATGTTGCAAATTAATAGAGTGCAACAACCAAGATGACAATAAGATTTACAAACTATTGCATTTAGCGCGATGATAATAGCAGGACAGACACCGTATCAACGACCCGAATTTTTCGATAATTTCTTGTCACTTGATTGTGGAGTGTGACATTTTCGCTAAACGGACATGGTGTCGATTCTTTACACGCGCAGATGATTGGCATCCGTGCGTTGTTTGAAGAGTTTCAAGATATTCCGAGTTGGATTACTCGCTACAGTTTGGGAATTGGCATTTTTATGAACGCAGACCGAGAGCATCAATGTGATGTATTAGTCATAGGAAGTGGCGCAGCAGGCTTATCGCTTGCTTTACAGGTCGCTCAATACGGAAAAGTGATTGTATTAAGTAAAGGGCCGCGTAGTGAAGGCGCAACGTTTTACGCGCAAGGCGGCATTGCCGCTGTGTTTGATGAGTCGGACAGCATTGACTCACATGTACAAGATACATTGATTGCAGGCGCAGGGATTTGTGATGAGCAAACTGTGCGTTTTATCGCCGAGCATGCCAAAGAGTGTGTTCAATGGCTGATCGATGGCGGTGTGCCTTTTGATAAAGAAGAAGACAGCGATGCGGATCACCCACGCTACCATTTGACTCGCGAAGGCGGTCACAGCCATCGCCGCATTTTGCATGCCGCTGATGCCACCGGCATGGCAATGCAAACCTCGCTGCAAGATAACGCCCACAACCATCCCAACATTACTGTATTGGAACGGCATAATGCACTTGACCTGATCACTGAAGATAAGATTGGTGGTGATGCTAATAAGGTGGTCGGGGCTTATGTATGGAACCGCAATGCGGAACACGTAGAAACGATTCGCGCGAAATTTGTGGTGCTGGCGACTGGTGGTGCATCGAAAGTGTATCAATACACCTCTAACCCTGATGTTTCTTCTGGTGATGGGATCGCCATGGCGTGGCGTGCTGGCTGCCGTGTGGCCAACTTAGAATTCAATCAGTTCCACCCGACTTGTTTATACCATCCAGAAGCACGTAACTTCCTACTTACCGAAGCGCTGCGTGGTGAGGGGGCTTATTTGCGCCGCCCTGATGGCAGCCGTTTTATGCCAGATTTCGATGAGCGTGCTGAGCTAGCTCCGCGAGATATCGTGGCTCGTGCCATCGACTTTGAAATGAAGCGTTTAGGTGCGGACTGTATGTATCTCGACATCAGCCATAAGCCCGCAGATTTTATCGAAAAGCATTTCCCAACCATTTATTCACGTTTGATGGATTTGGGGATTGATATGACCAAAGAGCCAATTCCAATCGTCCCTGCCGCTCACTACACTTGCGGTGGCGTGATGGTCAATCCACAAGGCCAAACCGACCTCAAGCAGCTTTATGCAATTGGTGAAGTGAGCTATACCGGCTTGCACGGTGCAAACCGTATGGCCTCCAACTCACTTCTTGAATGCGTGGTATACGCGTGGTCAGCGTCACAAGACATCATCGCCCAACTACCTAAAGCGAGTATGCCTCAATCACTTCCTGCATGGGATGAAAGCCAAGTGACATGTTCCGATGAAGAAGTGGTACTGCAGCATAACTGGCACGAATTGCGCCTTTTTATGTGGGATTACATGGGGATTGTGCGCACCAACAAGCGTTTAGAACGAGCGATGCGCCGAATTCAGTTGCTGCAACAGGAAACCCATGAGTATTACAGTAATTTCCGAGTCTCTAATAACTTGCTCGAAATGCGTAATTTGCTGCAAGTCGCTGAATTAATGGTACGTTGCGCGATGCAACGGAAAGAGAGTCGCGGATTACATTACACGCTGGACTACCCAGATCAGCTCGCAGACAGTGGTCCAACGATTCTTGTGCCAGAGAAATAAGGCTTTACTTCACCTCTTGAAACCGTAAATCAGGTAACCACATCAAGAAGCGAGCGAATCATCACGGGAGCCATTGAGTTCCCGTTTTAATCTCACTAACAGCTGCCGATAGGTAGCTTCATCACAGCTATCACGCCAGATAAACCAACGTTTGCCTTGGCCTTGTAAGGTCACAAACAGTGGCGCATAAAGAGTATGTATCGAATGAAAAGTCGAACGTTGCCCCCCTTGTTCCAATGTACCTGAAAAGGTGAGATCAACTTCACCCACGAGACTTTCAGGCATCCATTGGCCAAGACGATGACCACGCCAGATCCAAGCACTAAAAAAGGGGACTAACACGAGAGGAATAGAAGAAACGAATAACGCCCAGAGCATCAACATCATGATTAACAATGCGATGAACTGAGCGTAATAAGAAGAAGTAAAAATTAGCTTAGCGGACTTTGCTGAGGTTATGAGCGACAATTTTATCCACCATCGCTGCTAGACCTAAATTTTCACAACGACCATGCCCCATGACCCAAGCAAACAGATCGGGGTCATCACTTTCCAGTAAAGCCACAAAGTCGTCCTGCTCGGACTCCGACAGTGAATCAAAACACTCTTCGAAAAATGGCATGATGACCACATCAAGCTCTAACATACCACGGCGGCATGCCCATTTGATTCGCGCTTTTTGTTCAGCGGTGTACATCAGTATTCCTCACCTTATGGTTTTCATCTGCCTCGGAGTGTAACAAGGGCGCCGACAGACAACTAGTAACTCAGTCACAGTCCCTGTTCAAGCTGACAAAAAAGTTGATCCAGATTAACATAGCAAAACTTTTTTCCTTAGTGGTGAACAACATGGACTGGCAAAATCGTTTTTCAGTGATCAATCTTTCTTCTCACGATCCCCTACCTGAGTTGATGCTAACGCATCTCACCGCATGGGGAGCCATCACTATGGTCGGCGCAGACAAAAAATCTTACCTACAGGGGCAAGTCACCTGTAATGTGGTTTCTCTACAAGATCAACAAGTCACCTTTGGTGCGCACTGTGATGCCAAGGGCAAGGTATGGTCAGTGTTTCGTTTATTTCATCACCACGATGGCTACGCGATGTTTCAGCGTTGTTCTGCGATTGAGGCCGAGCTGCGCGAACTCAAGAAATACGCCATCTTCTCTAAAGTGACGATTGCCGAAAGCAGCGATATTGCGTTAGGTGTGATGGGTAGCCAAGCCAATGCTTGGGTTGATGGCTTGAGCGAACAAACTGGCGATGTGCGCCGTATCCAAGGTGGAACAGCTGTACGCATGAGTGAGCAGCGTTGGTTACTACTAGTCACACCTGAACAAGCAGAGCAGTACGTGAATACGTGGCAAGGCCAGTGTGTTGAACAAGCCCTGTGGACTCGTATGGATATTGAAGAAGCCGTACCTGTCGTTACTCAAAGCACCCAGAATGAACACATTCCACAAGCACTCAATGTTCAAGCGGTAGATGGCATCAGTTTTAGCAAAGGCTGTTACACTGGGCAAGAAACCGTGGCACGCGCCAAATATCGCGGTATCAACAAGCGAGCCATGTACATAGTCAAAGGCAACATCACAGCGCCATTTAGCAATGAGGAACCTGTGATTCTTGAGCGTGCCGTGGGTGAACACTGGCGCAGTGCCGGACAGCTGCTCACTCATTATCAATTCGATGATGGCATCGCAATCGGCTTGATCGTACTACCCAATGACCTAGAAGAAGGTGCTGAATTGCGTTTAGCTTCCCAACCAGAAACTCGTTGGGCTATTCAACCGCTTCCTTACTCACTCTGCGATGAATAAACATTAAGATCTCCCTCTGTGAGAGCTGCCTAAAGGTCAGCTCTCACTCTCTAAGCCTTGATTAGTCCCTTCATTTATATGCAATAACCCAAAGCATTACATTTCTACGCGATCATCTTCAAAATAACCAAAACCTATTTGTGAATTTATAATCAAAATTGAAACATAAATAGTCAAAACAAAAACAATACTCTACTCTGTAATGCGTTGATAGCACTCTGGGTAATTGAGCATACTCAGGGCTTATCAACTCAAAAGTGAATTAACTGAGCATTCAAGTTATCCACTTTTTGTGTAATGCATCTGTGACTATTCGCCCGCAAAATTGCGGGCATTTTTTTACAATTATTTTACAAGCAACTTGCCAATTCGAATTTATAGCGACTATTCTTAAAAGTGTAATAAGAAGGTGGCTTAATACTTGCTGTTTAAAATCAACCAGTATCTGCTACCAGAATAATTTTCAAGTTTGGTCAAATGATTCTGGATATTTAACTGCAGTTTTGTCTAGCTCTGCACAGATATTCCAAACAATCAGTAAGTACTGCGTATTTCACCAAGCCTATCACACTCTTTTTGATCAGGTTTTCTTATACTTAGCAGTGCCAGAACAACGCAAGGATCGAAGTATGAGACTGTTTAAGCGCTATACACCCGGTATGATTGCTAAACACGTAAGTCGGCTGTTTAAAGGTAAGATTTATATCTATGGTGTCGGTAAATTCGAGTTCGATAATGGCAAGTTAAAGCTGCCAGAGAAAGCCGAGCAACGCCATTACCAGACCGTCAAGGAAGTCAATCAAGAGATCATGAAACTGCGTTGCGCTTATGCATAAACAAGCAAGCATTCAATAGCATACGATTCAATGTAAATATTCAATGTAAAAAGGGTTGGCAATGCCAGCCCTTTTTATTTGATCAACTTTTTATTTAATCAATAGGCACGCTCTAACCAAACTTGCTTCGCCAGCTCAGGCAAATCGCCCTTCAAACCCAAAGCGCGTTTCATGATTTCATCTTTTGCACCTGGCAACTGACCCACTAGACGCATACCAATACCACGGATCAGCTTTTTGGCAGGATTATCACCCTCAAACAGATCGCGGAACCCCTGCATCGCAGCAATCATTTTTGCCGCTTCAGCTTTACGCCAACGCTCGTAGTGGCGCAAGTTCCGCTCATCGCCAATATCACGATTTTGCTGCCACAAACTCAACAACTCTTGTGCCAAACTGGCGGCATCAAGCAAGCCTAAGTTCACGCCCTGTCCCGCCAAAGGATGTATGGTGTGCGCTGCATCCCCTACCAAAGCAATTCGTGGCGCAACAAAATCACGGGCATAGCGCATCTTCAGTGGAAAAGCTTGTCGCTCACCAACCACGTCACAGCGGCCTAATCGTGCATCGAATTCTGCCGTCAGTGCTTTGTTGAACTGAGTTTCACTCATACTCAGCAAAGCCTCAGCACGTGACGGCTCCGTTGACCACACAATCGAACTCATCTGTGGCTCTGACATAGGCAGAAAAGCCAAAGGTCCTTGCGGTGTAAAAACCTGCCGTGCGACTTTGTTGTGCGCTTCACTGGTGCGCACATTGGCCACCAACGCACTGTGTCCATAATCCCAATGGGTTAACGGAATATCCATTTGACGACGCAGCCACGAGTTCGCACCATCAGCCCCAACAACGAGCTTAGCACTCAAGGCTTGGCCGTTACTCAGTGTTAGCCACGCTTCACTCTCGCCTACTGCAATGCTCTGGCACGTTGCTGGAACGTGTAAAGTAACATTCGCTTGCTGCTGCACTTGTTCTAACAGCGCCAACTGAATCACTCGATTCTCAACAATATGGCCCAGATTCGGCTGGGTCATCTCATTGGCTTTAAATTCAATGCGCGCAAAGCTGTCTTGCTCCCACACTTCCATTGCGGCGTAAGGCGCAGCTCGGCGCGCTTCAATACCTGCCCACGCATTGAGGTTACGTAGCACAATCTCACTTGATCGACTCAAGGCAGAAACGCGTACATCCGGCAGTGGGTTTAAAGTATCTTCCGGCAAATGGTTTTCGACCACGGCAATACGTAGGTCACTCTCTTTCAGAGCGGCCGCTAGCGCAAGGCCAACCATGCCTCCACCGATAATGACAACATCAACACTTTGCATCATTTTCTTACCTATTAACGGTTAACTATGCCGAGAGTGCGGCGCAATAACGGGGTTTTTAATAAAGGCAGATTATCCATCGCCATCAGACCAAGGTTACGACCAATCCGCATGGGTAACCAGTCGTTGGAAAAGGTGTGTACTAAGCCAGTCGTCAGCGTGATAGTCGCGGTGCGATCAGCTTGCCGACGTTGATAAAAACGTTGCAGCAAAGCGTAATCACCTGCATCGTCACTCTTGGCTATTTCTTCGGCCAGCGTGGCGACATCCCTAATTCCAAGGTTAAACCCTTGTCCGGCAATCGGGTGTAAGGTTTGCGCAGCGTTACCCACCATAGCAAATCGATGAGAGATGGTTTGTTCACGATAGCGCAGAACAAGCGGGTAAACACTTCTCTCCCCTGCATGCGTTAACTCTCCTAACCGCCAGCCAAAGGCTTTTTGTAAACCCTGTAAAAACTCGGCCTCACTGCAATTTAACCAAGTCTCCACTTCGGATGGAGGTAGACACCACACCAGAGACAAGCGATCTTGGCTCATCGGGAGCAAAGCAACTGGACCGTGTGGAGTAAAACGCTCGAAAGCTCGTCCTGCATGAGGTTGCGAGCTAATGATATTGGCGATCAGCGCAACTTGCTCAAAATCGTGTTCCTGCATCGTTAGCCCTAACGCTTGGCAACAGGTGGACATTGCTCCATCAGCCGCCACCAACAACTTCCCTTGTAAAGCGTCACCACTGTCGAGTTGTACCGTGACCGACTCTTGTTCACGGCTAATATTGATAACTCGACTCGGCACAAATTGTTGGATGGAAGAACATTGCGCCATACGCTCGGCGTAGACTCGCCCCACATCAGCAAGTTCAACCACATACCCCAACGCTTCCACCCCAAGCGATTCACGGTGGATATCCGTCATCCCCGCATGGGATTGATCCGATACATGAATATGTTCAATCGGAGTCGCAAAAGGGCGTAAACTCGACCAGAGTTGCAAATCTTGCAGGATCTGCACGGTGCCGTAAGACAGCGCAATACTGCGTGCATCAAACCCAGGGTGCGCAGAATGATCGGTGGCAAACGCCTCAATAACCGCCACTTTAAGTTTACCTTGGCTCAGTTGATGTAAAGCCAAAGCTAAAGTCGCGCCCGCCATCGCTCCACCAGCGATGATCACATCAAAACTGATCGGCTTGCTCAAACTGGGCTGCTTGCTGTCCGTCATCGCGCTTCCTTATTAATGCACTGTTGGCTTGCTATCTTGCTCTGGTTTTACGCCAAATTCAGCATGCAAGGTGAACACACAGGCTTTCATATGTTCGATTACCTGCTCAAGAAGCTCCGCTTGTTCTGCCAAATCATCGTCCTCATCAATGCCCAATTTGGACATTTCTTCAAGATCTTCTAGCGCTTCTTTGGCTTCTGCGGACGCATGTTTAAGATTGGCGCCGATCAAGCCTAATCCAGAGATAAAATGGTTAATCCATTCTGCAACGGCATCCGCCAGCTCAAATAGTGCGTCTTCACCTTCCCCTTCAGGCAACAGCAAAGAAAGTTCAAGATCGGTATCCACCAACTCAGCATTCATCGCAAGCAGAATGTGTTCGGCACTGGCTAGAATCCCAATTGGCCAGCCCATGCCGTCATTGGTGTAATCAAAGATCAACGCTTGCCAACTTTTATCGTTGAGGCTCAAACCGCCGGACAACATCCCCGTCAGTAACCCTTGTAGCTCAGCAGGATTGATACCGAGAGAGGCGGTACGCAGCTCGTTTGCCAAAGCTGGGTAAGCAGGAAGTGTATTTTTGCTCATATTGGATTCACTAACCGAGAAATTTAGCCCAATCCTACCACTTCATCGCCAGAGCGAAAACGCTCGCTTGCGGTTGGTGCTTAGCTTTTGCTCAAATTGTCCAAATCATGAGTTTTCAAACGTCCATTTACGGGGTTGCGACGGGAAAGGCTTGAATCTTGTTTTAGCTTTACCTATAGTTCCACCTCGATGGTCACCTGAGCTGATTCATCTTTTAGTTACGCCAAAAGAGTTCATTTATCATGAGTAATCAAGCGGTTGACATTGAAATTTTGGGCAAGGTGACCCGGGTAAACTGCCCTGCGGGTCAAGAGGCGTCGTTGCTTCAAGCCGCACAAGATCTCGACCACCGTTTGAAAGAAATGGCTGAGCGAACTAAAGTCACCAATGAGGTGAAATTATTGACGATTGCCGCACTCAATATCTGCTACGAGTTACAAACTAAGCAGCAAGAAAACGCAGGCAACCAGTCACAACTCAGTGAGCGCATGGAACAGCTCACCGCTTCTTTAGAAGCCGCATTGAAAAATGTGAAGCCAGCAAAGCAATAAGCAAAGAATTGATTTACCCTGGGGTGTTTGTCCGTGGATCTATGTCCCTGAGCCGATAAGCAACATAACAGGGTTGGTATTGGGTAGCTATTGAGCAGGCTCGGCTTGTACCGAGAAGCCTACGGTTACCATTACTGATCCGCCTTGAACCTAATGGTTCAAGGGCTACGATCCTCAACGGCACCCCGGGGTTCCCTTTATGACTAATTCTCGCACACTCCTCCGCCAGCAGATTCGTCAACGCCGACAAGCGCTCTCCCCTTTAGAACAGCAAACGGCTAGCCAGCAACTTATTCATACCTTTTCGACTCTGCCAGACATTGCCTCAGCGCAGCGGATCGCCCTTTATCTTGCCAATGACGGCGAGCTGAATACTCAACCGCTAATTGACTGGCTTTGGCAACAAGGTAAACAAGTTTACTTGCCCGTTTTGCACCCTTTTGCCAAAGGTCATCTACTGTTCTTGCACTACCACGCTCAAACCCCGATGACCAAAAACCGTTATGGGATTGATGAGCCGAAACTCGATCAGCGTTTAATCTGCCCAGTTCGAGAACTCGATATTATCGGCACCCCATTGGTCGCTTTTGATGGTTCAGGGCAGCGTTTGGGAATGGGCGGCGGTTACTACGATCGCACCTTAGCGCCTTGGTTTCATACTCAGCAAGGCGCTATGCCAATCGGATTGGCACACGACTGCCAATATGTGGATACTCTCCCTACGGAAAGTTGGGATATTCCGCTGCGCAAAATCGTGACACCGAGCAAACTTTGGCAGTGGTAAGCTTTGAATCTTTCCCTTTAGCACCTTGCTAATGATTACTTCTGCTTCCGGTTTGGGGTTATAATCGCGCCGCGCAACATACCCTCAAGTTGATATTCAGGAGATAGGCATGACTCAAGATGAAATGAAAAAAGCCGCCGGTTGGGCTGCTCTTAAATACGTAGAAAAAGGCAGCATTGTCGGTGTCGGTACAGGTTCAACCGTGAATCACTTCATCGATGCTTTAGGCACTATCAAAGAAGAAATCAAAGGCGCAGTATCCAGCTCTATCGCCTCTACCGAGAAACTCGAAGCCCTCGGCATCCGCGTTTATGATTGCAATGATGTGGCAGCACTGGATATCTATGTTGATGGTGCAGATGAAATCAACCCAGAACGAGACATGATCAAAGGCGGCGGCGCTGCGCTGACGCGTGAAAAAATCGTAGCGGCGATTGCCAAGAAATTTGTGTGCATCGTCGATGGCACCAAAGCAGTTAATGTTCTAGGTAACTTCCCACTGCCTGTTGAAGTCATTCCAATGGCGCGTTCTTACGTAGCACGTGAACTGGTAAAACTCGGCGGCGATCCTGTGTATCGCGAAGGCGTGATCACTGATAACGGCAACGTGATCCTCGATGTACACAACATGAAAATCACCCATCCGAAAGATCTGGAAACTAAGATCAACGGCATCGCTGGCGTTGTCACGGTAGGTCTATTTGCCCACCGTGGAGCGGATGTAGTGATCACTGGCACACCACAAGGTGCAAAAATCGAAGAGTAATATCGGCGATTTCACACATATTCCGTTATTTGATTACAAACGGCACCGATGGGTGCCGTTTTTTATCCTTTTCTCTCAGAAAAATATGCCTTATTCCGTAATTTTCTTACCCAAAGCAAAAAAAGTTTGTTAATTTAGTGAACAGAAGGCGCACAAGGAAAACGTTTGCTTTTCTAAATTACGACTTAAATTCGATCAGTTTCGAACAACAGCGCCTGTTAGCCCACCTTTCCATAGTTTTAAGGACGATAAAATGGCCAAAGTTTCACTGGAAAAAGACAGAATTAAGATCCTCCTTCTTGAAGGACTTCATCCCTCTTCGGTAGAAGTTCTGCAAGCAGCCGGTTACAGCAACATTGAATACCATAAAGGCTCGCTTGAAGAAGCTGAGTTGATCGAAGCCATCAAAGATGTGCATTTTGTCGGCATCCGCTCGCGCAGTAACCTGACCGAGAAAGTGATTAATGCGGCTGAAAAACTGGTGGCCATTGGTTGTTTCTGTATTGGTACCAACCAAGTCGACCTTAATGCGGCAGCAAAACGCGGTATTCCAGTGTTTAACGCACCATTCTCCAATACTCGTAGCGTGGCAGAACTGGTGTTGGGCGAAATTCTACTGTTACTGCGTGGTATTCCAGAAAAGAACGCTCTTGCCCACCGTGGAATTTGGAAAAAAAGTGCCGACAACTCTTATGAAGCACGCGGCAAGCGTTTAGGCATCATTGGTTACGGCCATATCGGTACTCAATTAGGTATCATTGCTGAAAACTTGGGGATGCACGTTTATTTCTATGACATTGAAAGCAAGCTCTCTCTCGGCAACGCCACTCAAGTGCATACGCTAAGCGATCTACTCAATAAATGTGACGTGATTTCTCTGCATGTGCCAGAAACCGCAGGTACCAAAAACATGATGGGGGCGGAAGAATTCGCACGTATGAAGCCCGGCTCTATCTTCATCAACGCAGCACGCGGTACTGTGGTCGATATCCCAGCCCTGTGTAGTGCACTTGAATCTGGCCATATTGCAGGCGCAGCGATTGACGTATTCCCAGAAGAACCAGCATCAAACAAAGAACCGTTTGAATCTCCGCTGATGAAGTTCGATAACGTGATTTTGACGCCACACGTAGGTGGTTCAACTCAAGAAGCGCAAGAAAATATCGGTATCGAAGTGGCTGGCAAGCTGGCTAAATACTCAGACAATGGTTCAACGCTCTCTAGCGTCAACTTCCCAGATGTGTCGCTACCAGAGCATCGCAACTGCTCTCGCCTGCTGCACATTCACGCTAACCGCCCGGGCATTTTGACGCAAATTAACACCATCTTCGCTGAAGAAGGGATCAACATCGCCGCTCAATACCTGCAAACGACCGCAGAAATTGGCTATGTGGTCATCGATGTGGAAACCGCTCGCTCTGAAGAGGCGTTAACTAAACTCAAAGCGATCGATGGCACCATCCGCGCCCGTATTCTGCACTAATTGATGGGTGGGCTATAAGCTCACCTATCCAGAATCCTGAACACAAAAAACCAGCCTTTCAGCTGGTTTTTTATTTGCTTTTTATTGTGTTGGTAACGACTACGCTCTGAGGGCTCGCTCGCCACGCGCGATTCCAACCACACCACTGCGTGCCACTTCAATCACTTCGGTAACTTCAGCAATCGCTTCAATAAAGGCATCCAGTTTTTCGCTCGTTCCCGCTAATTGCACGGTATATTGCGCAGCGGTCACATCCACAATCTGTCCACGGAAAATATCCGCCGTACGTTTCACTTCCGCACGAGCAAAGCCAGAGGCTTTCACTTTCACTAGCATCAGCTCACGTTCGATGTGCTCACACTCCGTCACTTCTTGTACTTTGAGTACATCAATCAACTTATGCAGCTGCTTCTGGATCTGCTCCAGTTGCATTTCATCGGTTTTGGTCGTAATGTTGAGTCGCGAGAGCGTTTCATCATCGGTCGGAGACACATTGAGCGTTTCAATGTTGTAGCCGCGCTGTGAAAAGAGCCCGACAACACGAGACAGTGCACCCGGTTGGTTTTCCAATAGCAGTGAAATAATGTGTCTCATCTTAGGTTCTCTCCGTTTTGCTCAACCACATTTTGTCCATCCCTTCGCCTTTGATCTGCATTGGGTACACGTGCTCAGTCTCATCAACATTGATATCGACAAACACCAGACGATCTTTCATCGCTAAGGCTTTTTCTAGCCCTGCTTCCAGTTCATCTGGGCGAGAAATACGAATCCCCACATGACCATAAGCTTCAGCGATCGCCGCAAAATCCGGCACGGAACTCATGTATGAGTTAGAGTGACGCCCTTGATAAATAATGTCCTGCCACTGTTTGACCATTCCAAGGAAACGGTTATTCAGGTTGATAATTTTTACTGGAATATCGTATTGCAGCGCGGTCGAGAGCTCTTGGATATTCATCTGAATACTGCCATCCCCCGTCACCACCAACACCTCTTCCTCTGGCATGGCGAATTTCACCCCCATACCAGCTGGCAAACCAAAACCCATCGTCCCTAAGCCGCCAGAGTTGATCCATTGGCGCGGTTTAGAAAAGGGATAGTAAAGTGCCGCGAACATTTGGTGTTGGCCTACATCCGAAGCCAAAATCGCCTTGCCTTCCGTGATTTTGTACAGAGCCTCAATCACTTGCTGCGGCTTGATGCGTTCAGCTGACTTTTCATAAGCCAAGCATTGGCGATCACGCCACACTTGAATCTCACTCCACCAGCGTTCTAGTGCTACCGCATCATTGCGCTCGGTACTCTCTTCCAGAAGCTTAAGCATGCCATCCAACACTTGATCAGCGGAACCGACAATCGGCAAATCAACTTTCACATTTTTGGAAATCGAAGAGGGATCGATATCAATGTGCATGATTTTCGCATTCGGGCAGTATTTCTCTAAGTTATTGGTCGTACGGTCATCAAAACGTACCCCAACACCAAAAATCAGATCGGCATTGTGCATTGCCATATTGGCTTCATACACACCATGCATGCCTAGCATGCCTAGCGCGTTTTTATGTGTGCCCGGAAATACGCCCAGCCCCATCAAAGTGCTCACCACGGGCAGATTCAGCGCTTCGGCTAACTGGCGCACCTGTTGATGTGCATTCGAAATCACCGCGCCACCACCGATATAAAGCACGGGCTTTTTCGCTTCTAATAGCGCACGCAACCCTTTTTTGATCTGGCCTTTATGGCCTGCAGTCGTCGGGTTGTAAGAGCGCATTTTTATGGTTTCTGGGTATTCATAAGGCAGCTTATTGAGAGGATTCATGACATCTTTCGGCACATCAATTACCACAGGGCCAGGACGTCCAGTTGATGCAATGTAAAACGCTTTTTTGATGGTCTCTGGAATATCTTCCGCTCTTTTCACTAAAAAGCTGTGTTTAACGATAGGGCGTGACACGCCAACAATATCGCACTCTTGAAACGCATCGTTACCAATCAGATTGGTCGCAACGTTACCCGAAATCACAATCATCGGGATCGAGTCCATATAAGCCGTTGCAATCCCTGTGACCGTATTGGTGGCACCAGGGCCTGAACAGACGAGCACCACGCCCGGTTTTCCAGTGGCGCGCGCATAGCCATCAGCCATATGCGTTGCGGCTTGTTCGTGACGAACGAGGACGTGTTTAATTTGATCGGTTTTTTCGTGAAGGGCATCATAGATATCG
Source organism: Vibrio mimicus (assembly GCF_019048845.1). Taxonomy (NCBI): domain Bacteria; kingdom Pseudomonadati; phylum Pseudomonadota; class Gammaproteobacteria; order Vibrionales; family Vibrionaceae; genus Vibrio; species Vibrio mimicus. The sequence goes on along the minus strand of NZ_CP077426.1, from coordinate 448,468 downwards.
AGTACAGAACCACCAGGATAACCGAAGATTTGCTCAACACCTTCATTGATCAGAGATTGAACGATCATCTCTGCGCCAGATAGCATTTCCATCTTGTCTCCTTTTACCAACATACCTGATGCCCGGTCGGCAAAAGGGTTGGTTTTACATAGTTTAGGGCTTATTTGTAGCCTAATTCGAAAACGCTCCGCTTTCGGCTATGTCCTGCGCCTGTCATAACAGCCGCGAGGTTACGCAACAAATGTAACGCTTTCTTAGCAACGGGTCTAACCCCAATTTGGATACTTTTGCAGCAGAATCGAAAATAAGACGGTGATTAAGCATTCAATTTCGACAATTCATTGAGTTCCGAGCTGAATATCCAGTGAGCAACCGAAAAAAAGTAGATTATTTTGTCGTCTAAATGCATGACTGTGCATCGTGGGCTCAACCGTGCCGCTCCAAATCTGTAAAACTCGCTCACACATAAAAAAAACACCTCTGAGCGGATAAGGCTTAGAGGTGCTCAACAGAATCAAGCTAACAATTTGATGGTGTTATTTCTTCGAAGAATCTTGGTACATTTCTTCGATTTCATCCTGATAACGGTCGTTAATCACCTTTCGGCGCAATTTTTGCGTCGGTGTTAGCTCTCCGCTATCCATCGAAAACGCTTTGGGCAGTAGTTTAAACTTTTTCACTTGTTCAAACTTTGCCAGTTCTTTTTGCAGTTCGTTAACTCGTTTTTCAAACATTTCCAGTACTTGGCTATGTTTGAGGAGCTCCAGACGATCCTGATACTTGATGTTCAACTCTTTGGCATACACTTCCAATGAATCAAAACACGGCACAATCAGGGCGGAGACAAACTTGCGAGTATCGGCAATCACCGCGATCTGTTCAATAAAGTGATCTTTGCCAATCGCCCCTTCAATGACTTGTGGCGCAATGTACTTACCACCAGAGGTTTTCATTAGTTCTTTGATTCGATCGGTTATGAATAGGTTGCCATTTTCATCAATATGGCCCGCATCACCGGTTTTCAGAAAACCGTGTTCATCAAAACTTTCCGAGGTTTCTTTCTCTAACTTGTAATAGCCTCGCATCACCATCGGGCCACGTACCAGAATCTCGTTATTTTCACCGATTTTGACTTGTGCGCCCGGCATGGAAAGACCAATAGAGTCGGGGTTAAAACAGTGGTCATCCCAACATGAGATGGTTGCTGTGGTTTCAGTCATACCATAACCGAGCTTAACGTTAATCCCGATGGCATGGAAAAAGCGGCCGATAGTTTCATCCAACTTTGCACCACCACAAGGCATAAAGTTGATCCGCCCACCGAGCAGCGCACGCAATTTGCTCAGTACAAGTTTGTCCGCTAACTGATGACTTTGTGTAAGCAACCATGAAGGTTGGTGCTGTTGCTGACGACATACGGCCATTTTTGCGCCCATATTCACCGCCCAAGTAAATAACACTTTGCGAATGAACGGTGCTTTAGCGACTTTCTCATGGATCGCCGAGAAGATTTTTTCGTAGAAGCGAGGAACCGCACACATCACGGTCGGGCGTACTTCACCTAGTGCGTCACGCACGTGAGCGACATCATGCAGGTAGCAGTTGGTGGCACCTTTGTACAATACATAGGCAGTCCAAGCACGTTCAAAGACGTGTGACAACGGTAAGAAACAGAGTGATACATCCTCTTCATTGAGATTCAAACGCTGATCATGACCCTCTAACTGAGAACCAATATTGCGATAATCCAACATCACGCCTTTCGGTGTTCCGGTCGTGCCTGAGGTGTATATCAGGGTGAAGAGATCGTCAAAATTGGCTTGTTCAATCAGTTCAAAAAGTGGGGTGTGATCTTGCGTTTGATGGTGCGTAACGAAATCATCCCAATGCATTGCACAATCAGCTTGTTTTAGATCGATGTTCGCATTCATTGCTACGATCAAACGCAGCTCAGGGCACTGTTCAAACTGACTGAGTGCAGCATCAAATTGAGGCTGCTCACCGACAAACACTACTTTAGCATCAGCATTTTGTAATATGTAAGCCGCTTGCTCTGGCGTATTGGTAGGATAAATCGGAACAGTCACAGCACGAATTTGTAATGCGGCAAAATCTGCAATCGTCCAACGCGGCATGTTGTTGGAGAAAATCGCGATTTTGTCCTGCACACCAATGCCTTGAGCCAAAAGCGCTATTGAGAGGGCATCCAATTGCTCACCAAACTGCTGCCAGCTCGTTGCTTGCCATGTGCCATTCTCTTTATGCTTCAGCGCTGCTCGATCACCACCTTGGGCAATGCGCTGACGGAGCCGTTTAACGATGTGAAAATCTAAGTTCGTCATATCTCTTACCTATAGCTTACACCTGTAAGCCTTTTTCAGCGCACAAGTGTACATTTCAAAGGCCAAAACACAACTGACTAACGTCAAAGTTATCGATTAAAACTCATTCTGTAACAAAAAAAGCCTTGGACAGTTCTTACTGCCCAAGGCCTTAAAGACTCAGTTTGGTGAAAAAATTAGCGGTTTGCGACCACTTCTCCACAAATCACCATCAGTTGATCACGCAACCAGATATGACCTTTGTCCTTTTCACTTGATTCGTGCCAGCTCAGATAACCTGAGATTTTGGCATCCGCAAATGGGAAGTCGAGGATCTGAAGCTCATCGCGATTTGCGGCATTTTCTGCCATCCAACGAGGTGCAACGGTGACCAATTCAGATTGACCAACAACGTACAGTACATTACTCAAGCTGGTACCTTCGTAGTATGACTGGCAATCAAATTCACGATACGCTAACTCAGAGAAGCTACGTTGACCATGCACTTTTGACAGCTTGGCGTGTTTTTCAGCCGTCAGTTGCTCTGCGGTGATATTGCTTTGAATGCGTGGGTGTAATTTTGATGCGACGACCACCAACTCATCTTGGAAAATTTCAGTGCTGGAGAAGCCCTGATCATCAAAACGAGCATAGTCGATAACAAAATCAATCTCTTGATAACGCATACGTTCTGCAATTTGGCGATCAAACTCTGCATCCAAATGAAGTTGTACGCTTGGAGCCAATTCATCAATAGATGCCATGATTTGAGGTGCAAAACGCAGATCACAAGGGCTGCAGATCGCCAGCTTAAACAATCGAGTCGACGTTTCAGGTGTAAACACTGAACTTGGCAACTCGTTACGGATCAACTGTAGCGCCTGACGGATTGGACCAAACAGCTGACGAGCACGTTGAGTTGGCTGAATGCCGCGCCCTTGGCGCATAAACAACTCGTCATTGAACATCACTTTTAAACGCGCTACAGCATTACTTACCGCAGGCTGTGACATACCTAAATTATGTGCCGCACGAGTGATGTTTTGCTCTTGCATCACGGCGTCAAAAACGGTTAACAGGTTGAGGTCTACGCCTCGTAGTGTGCTTTCCATGCGGTAACTCGCAATGGCACTCATTGCGTCTTTTTTATCGAACATTTGCATGCCTCACAGTGTAATCACCAACGATAAATATGCATAAATCGCAAGTGAATAGATAAGCGCTGTTTTTAATATTTACCGCCCAGATATTTGGTGGATGGTCAGTAATATCGGCTAATCATTTGAAGCTATGCAATAGCATTGACAAAAAGTCAGTTAATTTTAGCCATTGCTAAAAAAAAACCTTATTAATCAAGGCTATTAATTTTTATAAAAATCTATAAAAATGCAATCTTAATGAGTTTTTATTAATTATTGACCTGAACTATGATTTACTCATTTACCACACACTAACATTCACGTTAAAAATGTTTTAACGGCGAATTCATTGAGGCAGTGGAATAGTTACCCAAAATGGCATAACTGGGGAAATCGACTTTTTGCCAGAGCTTTAGAGACAACTCAGAGCTGCTCTCCCATTTTCCTTGCAAAATCCACTCAACTAGAGCTTGAGCAACATCAGGATAAAACACTCGCTCCGCTTGTTTTTCATCTAACCACAGGCGTAAGCTGGCAGGGTCCAGAAATTCCATCACACTCGCCAGCCCAAGTGTTTCAAGGGTTGCAGCATTACTAAGCTGTTCAAACTGTCCCAATAAGGGTTTCATCAATAATTTTTTCCCCAGAGTTAAGGCTTCCGACGGTAATTCAAAGCCACCATTGGTGATCACACCATGACATTGATGTAAATGATGTTGGAAATCCCCGTGGTGTAAACGGCGCAATTGAACATTTTCGATTTGCTCATTCCCTTGTACGTCAGGGTGATAACAGATGAAGTGGACATTAGTGAACCTATTGAGCAACTCACAGATTTCATTAAGATTTTCGAATGGAAGGTAAACAAGAATAAATGCCTGATGACTGAGCGGCTGCTCTGGCGTGTAGATAATAGGCGGCAAGATTGGTTGATCGAAATGATACCAGTGCAAACCTAGATGATATTGGGCTGGAGCAAAGTGACGTAAGATCGCCTTATCGATCCAAGAAGCTCCTTTTAAAGGTACGGGAAACAAAAACGCATTTTGATGGCTAATACCAATACAAGGAACGTTTTGCAATTTAGCAGCCCAAGCAGTAACAGGCTCAAAATCATTTAAAATCAAATCGTAACCTGAAAGATCCAGGGCTCGTACTTCTTGCCAAAATTGCCACAGATTATTCCTACGCAAGGTTTTGACGTAATTAACGTGCCCATTTTCCGTGGCAAAAGTTAGCCCTTGTCGTGTTTGGAAATCACCAAAGCATTCCATCGAAAAATAGTTCGCGGCAGCCCGCCCAGAAAAAAGATAATCGACTTCAACATGTTGTTGCTTAAGAGCCGCACACATGGCTCTTGAACGCGCAATGTGCCCATTCCCCGTTCCTTGCACTCCATAAAGAATTTTCAAATGGCTTTCTCCACAACAGTGATCGCATAAGTCGCACTACCAATCCCAAGTAACGCTCCGGCAAGAACATCACTCATAAAATGAACACCCAACAAAACTCTCGCAAAACCAATTAACCCAGCCCAGCTTATGGCGAGTGCGTACCAATGAGGATAGATATAACCAATCAGAGTCGCCATCACGAAAGCCGCAGCAGTATGCCCAGAAGGCAAGCTGTAACGGTCACTAGGCGTTATGTAAGCGGTTACTAACGATGAGAACTCTTGCGGACGACGGCGCTGAAAGCTATTTTTCAACACCCAATAAATCGGCAGCTCAATTGCAAAGGATAGAAGGCCGAGCGTCAGAAAAGTCAGCCCATGGGCACTATCTAACCCCCAAGCGAGTAGCCCCATAACAGCATAAAGATGTCCATCTCCCGTATGTGAAATCGATTTGCTGAGCCTTGCGACTGGCATGTTGTAACGGTGTTGTAAGCAAAATAATGAAAAGGCTAAATCCAATTTAGCGATAGGTTGTATCACTCGCATCACACATCCTTTTTACCGATGAGGAGATGCTTTGAGCTTATCGGGAGCAAATGACAATCTGGTGAAAATTGTTTGTCGAAATGGTGACACGTAGACAGGGGATAGCTAAGCAGTAAATCAAACCTTGCTCCATTACACTAACTTCTCTAGAAGCGCCTGCGACAGTTCTCCATGGATTTTGTGCAATAAAAGGAAAAATCATCAAGCTTAGGTAGGCAATTTTGCATAGTTGTGGATCCATCCCCTCTCAAATCACGCACGGCGACTGACTCAACATATCGCACAAATACTTAGCAATATGAATAAAAAACCAACTTGGGGGTTGACGCATTGTGTCGAGTACGGTACTAATCTGTTAACTTAATTTGGTGGATTGTTAATGATGACAATGCGTTTTTCTCTCCTGCTAGGCCTACTACTGATCGTGGAACCATCACGCGGGTAGGTTGTGGACGAAAAACACCACACAAGATAAAAAACCCGCAGCCGATGCGGGTTTTTTTATAGCCGATTTTTACAACAATATTCAGGAAGTTAGTCGTTAACTCTAGTGCGAGGAAGCAAACATGAACGATCAGGTGATTATATTCGATACCACATTGCGCGATGGTGAGCAGGCGTTGTCTGCTAGCCTGACGGTAAAAGAGAAGCTACAAATCGCCTACGCACTGGAGCGCTTAGGGGTAGATATCATCGAGGCGGGTTTCCCTGTGTCTTCCCCTGGTGACTTTGAATCGGTACAAACCATTGCTAAACACATCAAAAACAGCCGTGTCTGCGCCCTTTCGCGAGCCGTTGCGAAAGACATCGATGCCGCGGCAGAAGCATTGAAAGTTGCCGAAGCTTTCCGTATTCATACTTTCATTTCTACTTCAACTATCCATGTGCAAGACAAATTGCGCCGTAGCTACGATGACGTCGTAGAAATGGCAGTCAAAGCGGTGAAACACGCTCGCCAATACACGGATGATGTGGAGTTTTCGTGTGAAGACGCAGGACGCACACCTATCGACAACCTTTGTCGTATGGTTGAAGCCGCTATCAATGCGGGCGCACGCACCATCAATATTCCAGATACCGTCGGCTACACAATCCCAAGCGAATTTGGCGGCATCATTCAGACACTGTTTAACCGCGTGCCAAATATCGATAAAGCGATTATCTCCGTCCATTGTCATGATGATTTGGGCATGTCGGTGGCAAACTCAATTGCCGCCGTTCAAGCAGGAGCTCGTCAAGTTGAAGGCACCATCAATGGTATCGGCGAACGTGCAGGTAACTGCGCACTGGAAGAGATCGCGATGATCATCAAAACTCGCCAAGAGTTTTTAGGCGTGACTACAGGTATTAAATATGAAGAGATCAGCCGCACCAGCAAGCTAGTCAGTCAGCTTTGCAATATGCCGATCCAAAGCAACAAGGCAATTGTGGGGGCCAATGCCTTTAGCCACTCTTCGGGCATTCACCAAGATGGCATGCTCAAAAACAAAAACACCTACGAAATCATGACTCCCGAATCGATTGGCCTGAAAAACCAAGCGCTGAACCTCACTAGTCGTAGTGGTCGTGCTGCAGTGAAAAGCCATATGGACTCGATGGGTTACAACGAAAACGAATACAACTTGGATGCTTTGTATGAGGACTTCTTGAAGCTGGCGGATCGTAAAGGTCAGGTATTTGATTATGACTTAGAAGCCTTGATGCATTTCTCCAATTTGCGTGAAGAAGATGACTTCTACAAACTCAACTACTTGAGCGTGCAATCCGGCAGCGTGATGGCCACCACCAGTATCAAACTCCTGTGCGGAGATGAAGAAAAATGCGAAGCCGCTGTTGGTAATGGCCCAGTTGATGCGTTATATCAGTGTATCTACCGCCTAACTGGGTATGAGATTGTACTCGATAAATTCGATCTCACCGCCAAAGGCGAAGGTGAAGATGGCCTTGGTCAAGCGGATATCATCGCGAATTATAAAGGACGTAAATATCACGGTACGGGTGTCTCAACTGATATCGTCGAAGCTTCCGGTCAAGCCTTGTTGCATGTTATCAATAGCATTCATCGCGCAGATCAAATCGCCCAGATTAAACAGAAAAAAAGCGTCGCTACGGTTTAATACTCATATTCCTTAGCTCTACTGAAGTTACTACTAACGCTGAGTAACTTCAGTATTCAAGAACCTTAGGCGCCACAAACACAACTTAAAAATCGATCATAAAGGACTCGCATGACAGACAAACATTACAAAATTGCCGTATTGCCCGGTGACGGTATCGGCCCGGAAGTGATGGCGCAAGCCCACAAAGTATTGGATGCCATTGAACAAAAGCACGGTATTCACTTCAGTCGAGAAGAACACGATGTCGGTGGTATCGCCATTGATAACCATGGTTGCCCACTGCCAGAAAGCACTCTGCATGCCTGTGAAGAAGCCGATGCGGTCTTGTTTGGTTCGGTCGGCGGACCTAAATGGGAACATCTGCCACCTAATGAGCAACCTGAACGCGGTGCTTTGCTGCCTCTGCGCAAGCACTTCCAACTGTTTTGTAATTTGCGCCCGGCTCAAATTCACCAAGGCTTAGAGGCCTTCTCACCTCTTCGTGCTGATATTTCTGCACGTGGTTTTGATATCGTGGTGGTACGTGAACTGACTGGTGGCATCTATTTTGGTCAACCTAAAGGTCGTGAAGGTGAAGGTGCCAATGAAAAAGCCTTCGATACCGAGGTTTACCACCGTTTTGAAATTGAACGTATCGCACGTATCGCCTTTGAATCAGCTCGCTTGCGCCGCAAGAAAGTCTGCTCAATCGATAAAGCCAATGTGCTGCAAAGCTCGATTCTCTGGCGCGAAGTAGTCAGTGAGATTGCCAAAGAATACCCAGATGTCGCGCTTTCACACATGTACATCGACAATGCCACCATGCAGCTGATTAAAGATCCTGCCCAGTTTGATGTGATGCTCTGCTCGAACATTTTTGGCGACATTCTTTCTGACGAATGCGCGATGATCACAGGCTCCATGGGCATGTTGCCTTCTGCCAGTATGAATGAAAGCAAGTTTGGCCTGTACGAACCTGCCGGCGGCAGCGCGCCAGATATCGCCGGAAAAAACATCGCCAACCCGGTAGCGCAGATCTTATCTGCGGCACTCATGCTGCGTTACAGCTTAGGTGAAGAAGCGGCAGCGCGTGATATTGAAAACGCGGTTAGCCAAGCATTAGCAGCAGGTGAACTGACGGCGGATCTCGCAGGCAATAAACCAGCCCTATCGACCTCAGCAATGGGCGATAAAATCGCAAGCTATATTTTGAATTCATAAGTTTGAGAGTGGGGTTACCCCACTCCTCTTTAGCTCACTGAGCTCAAGGAAGAAGCAATGTCAAAAGCCAAAACTCTTTACGAAAAAATTTACGATGCCCATGTGGTGGTTGCCGCACCGGGTGAAACGCCGATTTTGTACATCGATCGTCATCTAGTCCATGAAGTGACCTCTCCACAAGCCTTTGATGGCTTGCGTGAAAAAGGTCGCCCGGTACGCCAAGTTAGCAAAACTTTTGCGACCATGGATCACAACGTCTCCACCACTACTAAAGACATCAATGCCTCAGGTGAAATGGCGCGCATCCAAATGCAAACGCTTTCCAAAAACTGCGAAGAGTTTGACGTCACTCTGTACGACATTAACCACAAGTACCAAGGCATTGTGCATGTGATGGGACCAGAGCTCGGTATTACCCTCCCCGGCATGACGATTGTGTGTGGTGATTCACACACCGCAACTCACGGTGCTTTCGGCTCACTGGCCTTTGGCATTGGAACTTCCGAAGTCGAACATGTGCTGGCAACTCAAACCTTGAAACAAGGCCGCGCTAAGACGATGAAAATCGAAGTACGTGGCAAAGTAGCTCCCGGCATCACCGCCAAAGATATTGTATTGGCGATCATTGGTAAGACGACCGCAGCTGGCGGTACAGGCTACGTAGTGGAGTTTTGTGGAGAAGCAATTCGTGACCTTACCATGGAAGGTCGCATGACCGTGTGTAACATGGCGATTGAACTGGGCGCAAAAGCGGGCTTGATTGCCCCTGATGCAACCACATTCAACTACATTAAAGGTCGTAAATTTGCCCCACAAGGCAGTGATTGGGATGCCGCTGTAGAATATTGGCAAACCTTAAAAACGGATGAGGATGCACAGTTCGATGCCGTCTTGACGCTTGAAGCCAGTGAAATCAAACCGCAAGTGACTTGGGGCACCAACCCAGGACAAGTGATTGCTGTCGATGAACCAATCCCGTCACCTAGCCAGTTTGTCGATCCCGTTGAACGCACCTCTGCGGAAAAAGCACTGGCTTATATGGGACTAGAAGCGGGCAAAATGCTCTCGGACTATAAAGTCGATAAAGTGTTTGTCGGTTCATGTACCAACTCACGCATCGAAGATATGCGTGCTGCGGCAGCAGTAGCTAAAGGAAAAAAAGTCGCTTCTCATGTCCAGGCGTTGATCGTGCCCGGATCCGAGCAAGTGAAAGCGCAAGCCGAAGCCGAAGGCTTGGATAAGATCTTTATTGAAGCAGGATTTGAATGGCGCTTACCGGGTTGCTCAATGTGTTTAGCCATGAACAATGACCGCTTAGGGCCAGGAGAACGCTGCGCGTCTACCTCAAACCGAAACTTTGAGGGACGTCAGGGACGTGATGGTCGCACTCATTTAGTTAGCCCAGCAATGGCAGCCGCCGCGGCGATTGCAGGTCACTTCGTCGATATTCGTCAGTTTTAATTCAAGGAGAACCCCATGTCAGGATTTCAGCAACACACCGGCTTAGTCGTTCCTCTTGATGCCGCCAACGTCGATACCGATGCGATCATTCCAAAACAGTTTTTGCAAAAAGTGAATCGCACTGGCTTTGGCAAACATCTGTTCCACGACTGGCGATTTTTGGACGATGCAGGTGAAAAAGCCAATCCAGAATTTGTGATGAACCAACCTCGCTACCAAGGTGCTAGCATTTTGCTCGCAAGAGAGAACTTTGGTTGCGGCTCCTCGCGCGAACACGCCCCGTGGGCATTAGCGGATTATGGTATCAGAGTCATGATTGCCCCAAGCTTTGCCGATATTTTCTATGGTAACTCGATCAACAACCAGATGGTGCCCGTTCGTTTGAATGAGCAAGAGGTGGATGAACTCTTTGCCTATGTTCATGATACGGAAGGTGCAACCATTACCGTCGATTTAGAAGAGCTTAGCGTAGTAGCGAATGGCAAAACTTACCGTTTCGAGATTGATGATTTCCGTCGTCATTGCTTACTCAATGGCTTAGACAATATAGGCCTCACTCTACAGCACGAAGCAAAAATTGCGGAGTATGAAGCCAAGATACCGAGCTTCTTAAAATAAGCATTTCTAGGCTGCCAAATGGCAGCCTTTTTTATAACGAAAGAAAATGCGTTGCCATCGGGTCTAGCTAATCACAATCTCACGATAAGGTTACTCTGATATGAAAACACTCTTCGCTTTCTGTATTCTGATTTTTTCCAACATAGTATACGCAGCGCCAAAGGCGCAGCTTTGGGCTTATTGGCAAGCGAGCAACGACAGTAATACGGCAAGCATCTCTCACCAAGCTTGGCAAAGCATCCTCGATCGCAATCTTGTCCAAGTGGGAGAGAACGCCCTCTTTCGTTATGCAGAAGTAACAAAGGAAGATAAAACGCTACTCAATGATTACTTAGATCAACTTTCAAAATTGGATCCAAGAGAATTTAACCGCCAAGAGCAATATGCTTATTGGGTTAATCTCTACAACGCTCTGACAGTGAAATTAATTTTGGATAACTACCCAGTCGCGTCCATAACCAAACTAGGGGGCCTATTCAGTTTTGGGCCGTGGGATGAGAAAGTTTTTACTGTGGCAGGACAAACCCTAACCCTCAATGATATCGAGCACCGAATTTTACGCCCTATCTGGAAGGATCCACGAACCCATTATGCGGTCAATTGTGCCAGCCTAGGCTGCCCAAATCTGCAATCCCAAGCTTTTACCGTACAAAACACAGAACAACTACTTAGTAATGCAGCACATACCTTTATCAACAGCAGTAAGGGAGCAACATTAAACAATGACACCTTAATCCTCTCCTCGATTTATGACTGGTTTGCCGTTGATTTTGGCAATCAAGACGCTCTTTTCGCACACCTTGCGCAGTACCGCCCAGAGCTTTCCGGTTATTCAGGTAAGGTAGACTACCAATACGATTGGAAACTTAATGATGCGAGAGAAATGAAATAAAGCAGAAAAGTGAAATAGCAAAAAGCCGCTGTATCTCTACAGCGGCTTCGTAAATCAAGCCTGGCGATGTCCTACTCTCACATGGGGAAACCCCACACTACCATCGGCGCTACTTCGTTTCACTTCTGAGTTCGGGATGGAATCAGGTGGGTCCAAAGTGCTATGGTCGCCAAACAAATTTTGTGATGTCAGCTTTGAGCTAAGCATCGAAATAGATGGTGCTGATACCCAGAATCGAACTGGGGACCTCATCCTTACCAAGGATGCGCTCTACCATCTGAGCTATATCAGCATGCCAATTTTTTGCCTTTAGATTTTTAAGAAAAATCTAAAGGCAAGAAGTTAAAGCCTGGCGATGTTCTACTCTCACATGGGGAAACCCCACACTACCATCGACGCTGTTTCGTTTCACTTCTGAGTTCGGGATGGAGTCAGGTGGGTCCAAAACGCTATGGTCGCCAAGCAAAATTTTAAAATCTGGAAAGCTGTTTTCATTCTCACACACATTCTTATGCGCTTAACTTTGAGTCCACTACAAAACCCCTTGGGTGTTGTATGGTTAAGCCTCACGGGCAATTAGTACAGGTTAGCTCAACGCCTCACAACGCTTACACACCCTGCCTATCAACGTTCTAGTCTCGAACAACCCTTTAGGACAGTTAAACTGTCAGGGAAGACTCATCTCAGGGCTCGCTTCCCGCTTAGATGCTTTCAGCGGTTATCGATTCCGAACTTAGCTACCGGGCAATGCGTCTGGCGACACAACCCGAACACCAGAGGTTCGTCCACTCCGGTCCTCTCGTACTAGGAGCAGCCCCCTTCAATCTTCCAACGCCCACGGCAGATAGGGACCGAACTGTCTCACGACGTTCTAAACCCAGCTCGCGTACCACTTTAAATGGCGAACAGCCATACCCTTGGGACCGACTTCAGCCCCAGGATGTGATGAGCCGACATCGAGGTGCCAAACACCGCCGTCGATATGAACTCTTGGGCGGTATCAGCCTGTTATCCCCGGAGTACCTTTTATCCGTTGAGCGATGGCCCTTCCATACAGAACCACCGGATCACTATGACCTGCTTTCGCACCTGCTCGAACCGTCATTCTCGCAGTTAAGCGGGCTTATGCCATTGCACTAACCTCACGATGTCCAACCGTGATTAGCCCACCTTCGTGCTCCTCCGTTACTCTTTGGGAGGAGACCGCCCCAGTCAAACTACCCACCAGGCACTGTCCTCAACCCGGATAACGGGTCTAAGTTAGAACATCAAACATACAAGGGTGGTATTTCAAGGACGGCTCCAACGCAACTAGCGTCACGTCTTCATAGCCTCCCACCTATCCTACACATGTAGGTTCAATGTTCAGTGCCAAGCTGTAGTAAAGGTTCACGGGGTCTTTCCGTCTAGCCGCGGGTACACTGCATCTTCACAGCGATTTCAATTTCACTGAGTCTCGGGTGGAGACAGCGTGGCCATCATTACGCCATTCGTGCAGGTCGGAACTTACCCGACAAGGAATTTCGCTACCTTAGGACCGTTATAGTTACGGCCGCCGTTTACCGGGGCTTCGATCAAGAGCTTCGCTTGCGCTAACCCCATCAATTAACCTTCCGGCACCGGGCAGGCGTCACACCGTATACGTCATCTTGCGATTTTGCACAGTGCTGTGTTTTTAATAAACAGTTGCAGCCACCTGGTATCTGCGACTCTCGTCAGCTCCATCCGCGAGGGACTTCACCATCAAGAGCGTACCTTCTCCCGAAGTTACGGTACCATTTTGCCTAGTTCCTTCACCCGAGTTCTCTCAAGCGCCTTGGTATTCTCTACCCGACCACCTGTGTCGGTTTGGGGTACGATTCCTGACTATCTGAAGCTTAGAGGCTTTTCCTGGAAGCATGGCATCAATGACTTCACTACCGTAGTAGCTCGACGTCGTGTCTCAGCCTTAGAGAGAGCCGGATTTACCTAACTCTCAAGCCTACGCACTTGAACCAGGACAACCGTCGCCTGGCCCACCTAGCCTTCTCCGTCCCCCCATCGCAATAGTCAGAAGTACGGGAATATTAACCCGTTTCCCATCGATTACGCCTTTCGGCCTCACCTTAGGGGTCGACTCACCCTGCCCCGATTAACGTTGGACAGGAACCCTTGGTCTTCCGGCGGGGAGGTTTTTCACCCCCCTTGTCGTTACTCATGTCAGCATTCGCACTTCTGATACCTCCAGCAAACCTTACGATTCACCTTCAACGGCTTACAGAACGCTCCCCTACCCAATGTCTAAAAGACATTGCCGCAGCTTCGGTGTATTGCTTAGCCCCGTTACATCTTCCGCGCAGGCCGACTCGACTAGTGAGCTATTACGCTTTCTTTAAATGATGGCTGCTTCTAAGCCAACATCCTAGCTGTCTAAGCCTTCCCACATCGTTTCCCACTTAGCAATACTTTGGGACCTTAGCTGGCGGTCTGGGTTGTTTCCCTCTCCACGACGGACGTTAGCACCCGCCGTGTGTCTCCCGGATAGTACTTACTGGTATTCGGAGTTTGCAAAGGGTTGGTAAGTCGGGATGACCCCCTAGCCTTAACAGTGCTCTACCCCCAGTAGTATTCGTCCGAGGCGCTACCTAAATAGCTTTCGGGGAGAACCAGCTATCTCCGAGTTTGATTGGCCTTTCACCCCTAGCCACAAGTCATCCGCTAATTTTTCAACATTAGTCGGTTCGGTCCTCCAGTTGATGTTACTCAACCTTCAACCTGCCCATGGCTAGATCACCCGGTTTCGGGTCTATATCCAGAGACTGAACGCCCAGTTAAGACTCGCTTTCGCTACGGCTCCCCTATACGGTTAACCTTGCCACTGAATATAAGTCGCTGACCCATTATACAAAAGGTACGCAGTCACACCACGAAGGTGCTCCTACTGCTTGTACGTACACGGTTTCAGGTTCTATTTCACTCCCCTCACAGGGGTTCTTTTCGCCTTTCCCTCACGGTACTGGTTCACTATCGGTCAGTCAGGAGTATTTAGCCTTGGAGGATGGTCCCCCCATATTCAGACAGGATATCACGTGTCCCGCCCTACTCGATTTCACGCTCGATGAAGCGTCGGTTACGGGGCTATCACCCTGTATCGCCAAGCTTTCCAGCTTGTTCACCTACTTCACCGAGTGCTTAAGGGCTAATCCAGGTTCGCTCGCCGCTACTACCGGAATCTCGGTTGATTTCTTCTCCTCGGGGTACTTAGATGTTTCAGTTCCCCCGGTTTGCTCTGTTAACCTATGGATTCAGTTAACAGTAACTGCTTATGCAGTTGGGTTTCCCCATTCGGAAATCGCAGACTCAAACGGCTCTTACTGCCTTATCTGCGCTTATCGCAAGTTAGTACGTCCTTCATCGCCTCTGACTGCCCAGGCATCCACCGTGTACGCTTAGTCACTTAACCATACAACCCGAAGGAGTTTCGGGTTGTTGTTTAAACAACCTAAGTTGTCTCGCGTTTAATTTACATGAGTGCGAGACAGATTTTGCCGGACTCAAATTTTGAACAAGACCGAAGTCTTATTCGATACCAAGCACACTTGAATGTGTTGTTGGTGTTTATCTTTCGATAAACATTGAGAACTTTACAAACAACAATAATTTGTTGTTTTGTCAGCTTTCCAAATTGTTAAAGAGCAAGATTTTCTGATGAAAACCATTTTTAAACATTCTCAGCGAAAACGCTTAAAGATGGTGGAGTTATGCGGGATCGAACCGCAGACCTCCTGCGTGCAAGGCAGGCGCTCTCCCAGCTGAGCTATAACCCCATCGTTAGTGGTGGGTCTGAGTGGACTCGAACCACCGACCTTACGCTTATCAGGCGTACGCTCTAACCACCTGAGCTACAGACCCACTTGATGCTCAAATCTAAACCGAATCAATCTGTGTGGACACTCATCACGATAATCATCGTGTAAGGAGGTGATCCAGCGCCAGGTTCCCCTAGCGCTACCTTGTTACGACTTCACCCCAGTCATGAACCACAAAGTGGCAAGCGTCCTCCCGAAGGTTAAACTACCTGCTTCTTTTGCAGCCCACTCCCATGGTGTGACGGGCGGTGTGTACAAGGCCCGGGAACGTATTCACCGCAACATTCTGATTTGCGATTACTAGCGATTCCGACTTCATGGAGTCGAGTTGCAGACTCCAATCCGGACTACGACGTACTTTGTGAGATTCGCTCCACCTCGCGGTCTTGCTGCCCTCTGTATACGCCATTGTAGCACGTGTGTAGCCCTACTCGTAAGGGCCATGATGACTTGACGTCGTCCCCACCTTCCTCCGGTTTATCACCGGCAGTCTCCCTGGAGTTCCCACCATTACGTGCTGGCAAACAAGGATAAGGGTTGCGCTCGTTGCGGGACTTAACCCAACATTTCACAACACGAGCTGACGACAGCCATGCAGCACCTGTCTCAGAGCTCCCGAAGGCACACCTGCGTCTCCGCTGGCTTCTCTGGATGTCAAGAGTAGGTAAGGTTCTTCGCGTTGCATCGAATTAAACCACATGCTCCACCGCTTGTGCGGGCCCCCGTCAATTCATTTGAGTTTTAATCTTGCGACCGTACTCCCCAGGCGGTCTACTTAACGCGTTAGCTCCGAAAGCCACACCTCTAGGGCACAACCTCCAAGTAGACATCGTTTACGGCGTGGACTACCAGGGTATCTAATCCTGTTTGCTCCCCACGCTTTCGCATCTGAGTGTCAGTATCTGTCCAGGGGGCCGCCTTCGCCACCGGTATTCCTTCAGATCTCTACGCATTTCACCGCTACACCTGAAATTCTACCCCCCTCTACAGTACTCTAGCTTGTCAGTTTCAAATGCGATTCCTAGGTTGAGCCCAGGGCTTTCACATCTGACTTAACAAACCACCTGCATGCGCTTTACGCCCAGTAATTCCGATTAACGCTTGCACCCTCCGTATTACCGCGGCTGCTGGCACGGAGTTAGCCGGTGCTTCTTCTGTAGGTAACGTCAAATGATTAAGGTATTAGCTTAACCACCTTCCTCCCTACTGAAAGTACTTTACAACCCGAAGGCCTTCTTCATACACGCGGCATGGCTGCATCAGGCTTGCGCCCATTGTGCAATATTCCCCACTGCTGCCTCCCGTAGGAGTCTGGACCGTGTCTCAGTTCCAGTGTGGCTGATCATCCTCTCAGACCAGCTAGGGATCGTCGCCTTGGTGAGCCCTTACCTCACCAACTAGCTAATCCCACCTGGGCATATCCGGTAGCGCAAGGCCCGAAGGTCCCCTGCTTTGCTCTTACGAGGTTATGCGGTATTAGCCATCGTTTCCAATGGTTATCCCCCTCTACCGGGCAATTTCCCAGGCATTACTCACCCGTCCGCCGCTCGCCACCCAAGGAACAAGTTCCTCTGTGCTGCCGCTCGACTTGCATGTGTTAGGCCTGCCGCCAGCGTTCAATCTGAGCCATGATCAAACTCTTCAATTAAAAGTTTTGTGAAGCTTTCGCTTCGGCTCAATGAATACTGATACTCTCTTTCGAGAGTGAATTGACTGTGCTGAATGATTGCTCATTCAAATGGTCACTCAGTTCATTGATAAATCTTTTTTGATTATCATCAACGAGTGCCCACACAGATTGATTGGTTTACATTGTTAAAGAGCGTTTTGCTTCAGCTTTCTTACCGAAGAGGCTGTGCATTCTAGCGAGATAATTGTCAGAGTCAAACTCTTTTTTCAACTTTCTTCATCGAAGCGTTTTAGCCTAGCTGACTAGCCCTGAGGCCTTGTGGCGTCTGCCGTGTCAGTGAGGGCGCATTATAGGGATACTCTTTTTCTACGCAAGTTTTTTTGAACATTTTTCCAGAAAAAAACGCCATTCGAACAACAAACACTCGATGCGTTTTTTTTTTAATCAACTAAAGTTACTAAAAAGGCACTTTAAGATATGAAAAGTGCTCATTTCTACTTTAGGTGAGTAACGTTATGGCTGAAATTAACTCCAAAATGACCATCAGAAAATTAATGTTCTCTACTGGGTTTATTGTAATTGCCCTTCTTCTAGTAACGAATGCAGTGCTTTCGTACAGCAGCCGCATGTTATCTGATTTAGAAAGCAAACAAGAGTCTCTCTATTCCGCGACTACTGTATTTAAAGACGTTAGATATCATGTTGTTCAAATTCAGCAATATTTGACTGATGCATCCGCCGTAGGTGAGTTGGATGAAGATCAAGCTTTAGCTGAGGAGCATAAAAATGCTGCTGTTAGTGCATTGGACTCTTTGGCACAACTCGTTCCAGAGCTGGCAAATCAAGTTAATGATGCTAAATCAGAAGTTGTTCAGTTATACGATGTAGGGCTTTTAATGGCGAGAACCTATATTGAACAAGGACATGATGCGGGTAATCAGGTGATGAAGCAGGCTGATACCGGATTTGATGCTCGGGCTGATGATCTAGGAGATACCATGGAATCTCTTGCCAAAGCACTAGAACCTGAACTGATGTCAGCCTCGACCCTCAAATTAGAATGGCAAAACAAGCTATTTATGGCTTTTCTGTTTAGTGGGGTCGTTACTCTCCTGATTTTTGTCGCCGCTGGGTATTTCATTTATCGGCAATTGAATCAGTTACTAGGCGGTGAACCCAGTTACGCACTCTGGGTCACTCGGCAAATTGCCAAAGGTCGTTTTAATATACCAATCAAAAATCTTTCTCACGATTCTCAAAGTGTATTGGGAAGTATGCAACACATGGCTAAAAGCCTAGCGGATTCGATGCAAGGCATTACAGCAGCTTCTGGCGCCATTTCGGAAAGCTCAACAAAAATGGCCGACATATCCCATCATATTGGTGAAGCGGCTGTTGAACAGCATCAAAGCTCGCAAGAAGTCCAACAAGCAACCGCTAATCTTAGCCATGCTTCCCAGCAAGTGTTCGATCTTGCGCAAACCGTTAACAACAGTACGAAAGAGGTAAAAGACAAAGCCTCTTCTGCGATTAAAACAATCCAAGATAATATCCAAGAAATGGGTCATGCAGCGGACTTAGTAAAGGGGGCAGAGGCGGAGGTGAAGGCTTTAGGTGATGCGAGCCGACAAATTCAAGCTTTCACTAGTTCAATAAACGAAATTACAGAGCAAACCAATTTATTAGCCCTTAACGCTGCTATTGAAGCTGCGCGTGCTGGGGAGTCTGGCCGTGGTTTTGCCGTGGTTGCCGATGAGGTAAGAAAGTTGGCACAACGAGTAGGTGAAGCAACGAGCAATATTAACCAGATAGTAAACAACTTGAATAACTTAGTGGTGAGCAATAGTAAAGCGATGGAGAGCATCATCCATACTACCGATACTAGCCATGAGAAAGCTCAGCTTGTGAATGATATTTTCCATTTAATTTTGCAAGGTATCGATAATAATGTTCACCATTCTCAAAGCATTATTGAAGTGATCAGTGAGCAAGGTAAAAGGTTAGAGCTTTTGCAAGAGACTCAGTCTGACTTGATGCATGCGATGTCGCTCAATACTGAAGAAATCCAGATGACAGAGCGGCTTAGTCACGAATTGTCTGAAATCACGCAAAATTTACGGCACACACTCAACCAATTTCAATTACAAGCATAATGTGAAAACAAGGCATCATTTGATGCCTTGTTTTCATTCTTCGCTATCGAAAAAGTAAGAGATGCGTGAGCGTGGGTTGAGGTAATCTCGAACTTTATCAGGCAATTTATTCGGCAATATAGCGTTGACTATTTTGATATCTCTATCTGCAAGATCGATGATTGGAGCTTGCGAGCGTGGTACAGAGGGGTCATAAATCAATACATTGGGATGCAGTAAATTCCCAGCATTGACTGAAATCACCAATCCCACCATATCGTTAGAAAGCTGCACTACGGTTCCTGGTGGGAAAACGCCCATGAACTTCACCAAAATACTCAGGTTCTCGGGGTGGTATAGGTTTTTGCAATTCTTAAAGAGATAAGACAGCGCAACATAAGGAATCTTCTGTTCTGACGGGATATTGGGGTGACACAAATTGTCAAACGCATTCGCCACCGCAACAATCTGCGCCAACTCATCAATCTCATCTCCTTTTAACCCAAGTGGGTAACCCGTGCCATTTCTTAATTCATGGTGCTGCTCGATGACACGTTTTGCACTGTCAGGAAAGGCCTCGATGTTATTTGCCAACTCAAGACCGTACTTCGTGTGCAAACGTAAGTAGTTCTCCTCAGGGTCGGTCAATCGCGTCTTTTTACGTACTATAGCCGTTGGAACTCGTAATTTGCCAATATCGTGAAATAGCGCAGCAAAAGCCAACTCTTTCATCAACCTAGACGACAACCCTCGTGCCTTACCTATCATCATGGCTATTACAGATACATTCAGAGAATGAAAGTAGATGTCGTCCAACTCACTCTTACTGTTCATTAGATGTAGGGTGACATTATCGTCACTCAATAGTTTTTCAACGATATCCTCAACCAGTTGCTTTGCTTCTTCTGTCGCATCTAATGGACGATTACGGATTTTATTCACCACCGTACGCATCCGAGCTAACGAGCGTTCAAATTCTTTTTCACAATTCAAGACTCGGCGCCGGTAAGCATTGAGCTTCTCAATCCGAACTTGTTTTTCCTGCCATAGCTTTTCTGCTTCACTATCAATGGAAAGTGAAGTAGGAGGCGAAGAAGGCTCATTGCTGTTGGGGGGTAAAGGCTTTTCATCACTCAAACTCGGGTTGAGAAATACATGTTGAATACCAAGATGCTTGATCATTTGAATCTGATCGGGTGACTTGATTTTAAAGCTATTAAATAGGAAAGGATGCTCATTCCATTTTACGGGCAGCCGAATATGGAGGCCGGGTTGCAATCTATCTACCGTGATTTTAATACTTGCCACAATCTTTATTACATCAAAAAGAAAAACCCACGCATCATAAAAGAAGTTAATGACAAGTTCATCAGCCTTAGAGCATCAAAAGTGGTAAGTTCACGAAAGGTTACAAAGAAATCGTTTTCTGAAAAGCAAAAAGCCGACTCGTTGAGTCGGCTTTTTTAAATTATGGTACCGATGGACGGACTTGAACCGTCACTCCCGAAGGAAACGGATTTTGAATCCGTCGTGTCTACCAATTTCACCACATCGGCATCGGGGCTGTTGCCCTTTGATGGAACGCATTATACGTAAGAAGTTAAACCACGCAAGAGCAAAATATTGAAAACAAAATCGTTTGCTGATTATTTCGCCACAAAGTCTCAGGCTGTGCGTTAGCTCTCTTTCTTTCGGATTTACCACTGGCTATGCTTGCCAACTTTAAAGTAACCAAGAATGACTACTATGAACTATGCGGTTTTTCCTCCTGCAGGCTTTTTTCGCCGCTTGGGAGCTTGGATTTATGATGCGTTGATCGTGATGGCGATATTGATGATAGCAGGTGGTATTGTGATCGCGGCACTCGAAGCTTTGGTGGCTGCCGGACTTATCTCTTATGCCCCCTATTTGGATGCAAGCGATCTCTTAACTCGGCACCCAATCTGGAATCCGGTGTACACCGCTTACCTTGTGTTTGTTTGGGCCTATTTCTTTGTTTTTTTCTGGACTCGAGGTGGACAAACTTTAGGAATGCGCGCCTGGAAACTGCATATTTGCACCGAACAAGGCCAACGCATTTCAGTGACCCAAGCATTAATCCGTTTAGCGACTTCCGGTTTTGGGCTTGCCAACCTAACAGTATTGTTTGACTCCCAAAAGCGTGGTTTTCACGATATTTGGGCAAAAACCAAAGTCGTGGTGATGCCCAAAGCTAATTAACATATCCCAGATCCATAGACCCATATAAAGAAAGGAAGGCAATGCCTTCCTTTCTTTATATGCTTCATCTACCAGAGCAGAGTTACAGCTTTCTCCCTAACAAACCTAGGGCTATCGTTAAGAACACTAAACTTGGCGCAATCGCACCAAATAATGGCGGTAATCCATAAACCAAGCTTAATGGCCCAAAAAACTCACTGGAAATATAGAAAGTAAATCCCGCAATCACACCCGATAAAATTCGCGCTCCCATGGTCACACTGCGCAATGGGCCAAAAATAAACGACAGTGCCATCAACATCATCACCGCAATCGAGATCGGCTGAGTCATTTTACGCCACAAAGCGAGTTCATAGCGCGATGAGTCTTGCTCCGATGCTTTCAAGTAATGCACATAGTCACTCAGCCCACTGAGTGATAACTCTTCAGGCTTTACAGTCACCACGGCAAGTTTGTCGGGAGCTAATGAAGTACGCCAACGATATTCTGGTAAAGACTCTTTACTGATTTCAATGTCGCTAACCAACCTAGTGAGTTGAGCATCTTTCATTAACCATTCGTTATTGCCTACATAATCGACCCGCTCTGCAAAGATCACTGTACTGAGTTTTTTATTCTCATCGAATCGCCATAGATTCATACCTGTAAGCTGCTCGTTATCAACTTTAGCAATAAAGATAAAATCATTCGCATCCCGTGCCCACACACCAGTACGCACAGACATAATTGCCCCACCAGAGGTCGCAAACGCTCGCATATCACGCGCCAATTTTTGAGCTTGTGGTGCGCCCCACTCTCCGAGCAAAGTGATAATAATCATCAGTGGAATAGCAGTTTTGAGAACAGAAAGACCGATATCAAGCTTAGAGAAGCCTGCAGCCTGCATCACCACCAATTCAGAGCTGGAAGCCAAAGCACCCAAACCGATCAAAGCCCCTAACAGCGCTGCCATCGGGAAAAACATTTCCACATCACGAGGAATACTCAGCACCACAAATAACAAGGCTTGTAGTAAGTCGTAACTTCCCTCACCGACTTTGCGCAGCTGTTCAACATATTTGATGATGCCGGAGAGACCAACAAAAGTAACCAATACGAGTGCTGTTGTTGCAACGATGGTGCGGCCAATATACCAATCAAGAATTTTAAACACGGCTTAAGCTACCTTTCTCTGTTTCCATCGGTCTTTAAAACGGCGCACAGGAATGCTGTCCATGGTATTGACGATCAGCGCTGCAAACAGCAGTGCGGCATTGACTGGCCACAAACCAATAATAACGGGTAATGAACCATCTTCAATCGCAGATTTAGTGGCACTAAGCGTAAGAAAATAGGTCAAATAGATCAAAATAGCGGGTCCCATTTTGGCAAAGCGCCCTTGCCGAGGGTTCACCGCAGAAAGAGGTACCACCAACATCGTAAGCAGGGGAATACATACGACCAAGGAGAGTCGCCATTGCAGTTCAGCCTGAGCTTGGCGATCTGAGTTATGAAGCAGACTTAACGTGGGCAGCGCTTCCCAATCACGTCCAGTGGATTTCACTTCACGTTGACCAATCAAACCATCATAAGAATCGAAGTTGGTGATCATGTAATCAACCCGAGTCGGTACGCCTTCGTAGCGAGTACCATTGTAAAGGGTAATGATCTGGCGGCCATCACTCAGCTCTTTCACATCGCCAGAGTTAGAAAACATCACGCTAGGTAAAATTGAATCACGCGGTGCTAACTGTGCCACAAACACATTATGTAGCTTACGGTTTTCAATATTATCGATAAACACCACTGATGAGCCGTCAGGCGAGCGTTGGAAGTGGCCTTTTTGCAACAAATCCACACTGTTTTCTGCAGCAAATTGCTCCATCAGTTGTGCTTCTTTGTCTTGGCTCCAAGGTGCCAACCAAAGTGCATTAAACCCAGCGACAGATGCCGTGATCAAAGCAAGGTAAAGCGCAGCTCGGATTAAGAATTTATTGCCAATACCGGTCGCGTTCATCACCGTTATCTCACTCTCCGCATACAAACGGCCAAAAGTGAGCAGAATTCCGATGTACAGGCTAAGTGGCAGCATTAATAGCCCCATCGCCGGCATATTCAATCCAACGATGGATAAGATCATGCTGGTAGGAATTTCACCGTCAGAGGCATCCGCCAAAACACGAATAAACTTCTGGCTGAGAAACACTAAAAACAGCACGAAAAAGATCGCAAACTGGCTTTTTATTGTTTCTCGGATCAAATATCTAACAATAATCACGCTGAAATTACCTATGCAAAACTTGTTTTTTTGATTGAATCACTATAATTTCCCGATGAACCTTTTATTTTTTGAATAATTTCGCTAACGGTTAGGTTGCGCACGCAAAAGGTCGATCCTTCATGGGATCCAGCAAGTAAGAGCGCATTATCTACCATTTAGTTCTATTTGTCTTCAGGATGTAGGAGTACGCATGGAGTTCAGTGTTAAGAGTGGCAGCCCTGAGAAACAGCGCAGCGCATGTATCGTTGTTGGGGTGTTTGAACCACGTCGCCTTTCTCCAGTCGCAGAACAGCTTGATAAAATCAGCGACGGCTATATTAGTTCACTGCTACGTCGCGGTGATCTAGAGGGTAAACCGGGGCAGATGCTACTGCTGCATCAAGTACCAGGTGTGTTGTCTGAGCGAGTACTGCTCGTCGGTTGCGGTAAAGAACGCGAACTGGGTGAACGTCAGTACAAAGAGATCATTCAGAAAACCATCAACACATTAAATGAAACCGGGTCTATGGAAGCGGTCTGCTTCTTGACCGAGTTGCACGTCAAAGGTCGCGATACCTATTGGAAAGTGCGCCAAGCGGTTGAAGCAACGAAAGATGGCCTGTACACCTTTGACCAATTCAAAAGTGTGAAACCAGAAACACGCCGTCCACTGCGTAAGCTGGTGTTCAACGTACCCACTCGCCGTGAATTGAATCTTGGTGAACGTGCGATTGCCCATGGTCTGGCTATTTCATCAGGTGTAAAAGCTTGTAAAGATTTAGGTAATATGCCGCCCAACATCGCTAACCCGGCTTACCTCGCCTCTCAAGCTCGTCGTCTGGCTGACGATTACGAGAGCATCACCACCAAAATCATTGGTGAAGAAGAGATGGAAAAGCTCGGCATGGCTTCTTACCTCGCGGTAGGCCGTGGTTCACGTAATGAATCGATGATGTCGGTCATCGAATATAAAGGCAATCCAGATCCTGAAGCCAAGCCAATCGTATTGGTTGGTAAAGGTCTAACTTTCGACTCAGGCGGTATCTCACTCAAACCGGGTGAAGGTATGGATGAGATGAAGTACGACATGTGTGGCGCAGCATCTGTGTTTGGCACCATGAAAGCCATTGCCAAACTTGGTCTACCACTTAACGTGATTGGCGTATTGGCTGGCTGTGAAAACATGCCAGGCAGCAATGCTTACCGTCCGGGTGACATTCTGACGACGATGTCAGGTCAAACCGTGGAAGTGTTAAACACCGATGCCGAAGGCCGTTTAGTGCTGTGTGATGTACTGACTTACGTTGAGCGCTTTGAGCCTGAATGTGTGGTCGATGTTGCCACGCTAACCGGTGCGTGTGTGATTGCTTTAGGCCATCACATCAGCGCGGTGATGTCGAACCACAACCCGCTGGCACATGAGTTAGTGAATGCTTCTGAGCAATCGAGCGATCGCGCATGGCGTCTACCTCTGGCAGACGAATACCATGAACAGCTCAAGAGCCCATTTGCCGATATGGCAAACATCGGTGGCCGCCCAGGAGGCGCAATTACTGCAGCTTGTTTCCTGTCTAAATTTGCTAAGAAATACAACTGGGCACACTTAGACATCGCGGGAACTGCGTGGAAATCGGGTGCAGCGAAAGGCTCAACCGGTCGTCCTGTCTCGCTACTAGTCCAATTCCTGCTCAATCGCAGCGGTGGCCTAGACGCTGAAGAGTAATCGCAAAAGGGCCTTCGGGCCCTTTTTCATTACTAGACCTCAACTACCGCCACAGGCGTGGTGATTGTTTGCAAGAGACCAAGATGCCTACCGCAACTTTTTACCTGATTTCCCCAGATTCTGCTCAAGCAACGCCAGAAGGCTTCGCGCAGTACGTGCTGTATTTGACGCGTCACTTTGCCGCGCAAGGCGCTCGCATTTATCTGCAATGCCAAGATAAGCAGCACGCCGAGCAGCTAGCTGAGCGATTTTGGCAAATCGAACCCGAACAGTTTTTAGCGCACAATCTGGTCGGTGAAGGTCCCAAATCTGGCACTGCGATTGAGATAGGTTATGTGGGCGTTTCCCCCTCTTGGAATCGTCAACTGGCAATAAATTTGGCGGATAATCAGACAACCTTTGCGCGCACCTTTGCCGAAGTGGTAGACTTCGTGCCCTGCGCAGAAAATGCCAAGCAGCTAGCACGCGAGCGGTATAAACTCTATCGACAAGCAGGTTATCAGCTGCAAACTGTTGAGATTCAGTATCCATAACCGTCCATCCTTATAGTTAAGCTCTCTTACCCAAGAGAACTCACTTATAGCGATAGACTGAATTAACCATCACAGCATCCATTAAAGAGCACTATGGAAAAGACATACAACCCAACATCAATCGAACAAGATCTGTATAAGACTTGGGAAGAGCAAGGCTACTTTAAGCCTCACGGTGACACATCAAAAGACGCG
Source organism: Vibrio mimicus (assembly GCF_019048845.1). Classification (NCBI taxonomy): domain Bacteria; kingdom Pseudomonadati; phylum Pseudomonadota; class Gammaproteobacteria; order Vibrionales; family Vibrionaceae; genus Vibrio; species Vibrio mimicus. The sequence continues at coordinate 422,255 of NZ_CP077426.1, read as the reverse complement.
TACAGCATCATGATCCCGCCACCGAACGTCACAGGCAGCCTGCATATGGGTCACGCCTTCCAAGACACCATTATGGATACTCTGATCCGTTGTCAGCGTATGAAAGGCAAAAATACCTTGTGGCAAGTGGGTACTGACCACGCGGGTATCGCCACTCAAATGGTGGTTGAGCGTAAGATCGCTGCAGAAGAAGGCAAAACCAAGCATGATTACGGCCGTGATGCGTTCATCGACAAAATTTGGGAATGGAAAGCAGAATCTGGCGGTACCATCACTAAGCAGCTACGTCGTCTTGGCGCCTCTGTCGATTGGGATCGTGAGCGCTTTACGATGGATGATGGCTTCTACAAAGCCGTGCAAGAAGTGTTCGTGCGTCTCTACAAAGATGATCTGATCTACCGCGGTAAGCGCCTAGTTAACTGGGATCCAAAACTGCACACCGCGATCTCCGATCTGGAAGTGGAAAACAAAGAGACCAAAGGTCACATGTGGCACTTCCGCTACCCGCTGGCGGATGGCGTGAAAACTGCGGATGGCAAAGATTACATCGTGGTTGCGACAACACGTCCAGAAACCATGCTGGGTGATACTGGCGTTGCGGTTAACCCAGAAGATCCTCGTTATAAAGATTTGATTGGTAAAGAGATCATTCTGCCGATCGTGGGTCGTCGCATCCCTATCGTGGGCGATGAGCACGCCGATATGGAGAAAGGCACAGGCTGTGTGAAAATCACCCCTGCGCACGACTTCAACGACTATGAAGTCGGCAAGCGTCATCAGCTACCGATGATCAACATTCTGACCTTTGATGCCAACATCCGTGATGCAGCCGAAGTCTTCAACTCAAACGGCGAAGCAAGCAATGCTTACGGCACAGAGATCCCTGCTAAATACCAAGGCATGGAGCGTTTTGCTGCACGTAAAGCGATCGTGGCGGAATTTGAAGAACTGGGTCTACTGCAAGAAATCAAAGATCACGACTTAACGGTTCCTTACGGCGACCGTGGTGGTGTGGTGATTGAACCAATGCTGACTGACCAATGGTACGTTCGCGCCGGCATTCTAGCGAAACCAGCGGTTGAAGCCGTTGAGAATGGCGATATTCAATTTGTACCAAAACAGTACGAGAACATGTACTTCTCTTGGATGCGTGACATTCAAGACTGGTGTATCTCTCGCCAACTGTGGTGGGGTCACCGAATTCCAGCTTGGTATGACGAGCAAGGCAATGTGTTTGTAGGCCGTAACGAAGAAGAAGTGCGTGCAGAAAACAACATCGCAGCGGATGTTGCACTTCGTCAAGATGATGACGTGTTGGATACTTGGTTCTCTTCTGCATTGTGGACCTTCGGAACACTGGGCTGGCCAGAAAAAACGCCTGAGCTAAACGTATTCCACCCAACCGATGTTCTGGTAACCGGTTTCGACATCATCTTCTTCTGGGTGGCGCGCATGATCATGATGACCATGCACTTCTGTAAAGATGAAGATGGCAAAGCGCAAGTTCCTTTCAAAACCGTGTACGTAACGGGTCTGATCCGTGACGAAAACGGCAACAAAATGTCGAAATCGAAAGGTAACGTACTCGATCCAATTGATATGATTGACGGTATTGATCTTGAGTCTCTGGTTGAGAAGCGCACTGGCAACATGATGCAGCCTCAGCTAGCAGCGAAGATCGAGAAAAACACCCGTAAGACGTTTGAAAACGGCATCGAAGCCTACGGTACTGACTCACTGCGTTTCACCCTCGCGGCCATGGCTTCAACCGGTCGTGACATCAACTGGGATATGAAGCGTCTAGAAGGTTACCGCAACTTCTGTAACAAGCTGTGGAATGCAAGCCGTTACGTGCTGATGAACACCGAAGAGCAAGATTGCGGTTTTGCAGCAGGTGCTGAGCTTGAATACTCGCTGGCCGACAAGTGGATCGAATCACAGTTCGAGCTGGCTGCAAAAGAGTTCAATGGTCACATTGATAACTTCCGTCTGGATATGGCAGCCAACACGCTGTACGAATTCATCTGGAACCAATTCTGTGACTGGTACTTAGAGCTGACTAAGCCAGTTCTTTGGAAAGGCACGGAAGCTCAGCAACGCGCAACCCGTCGCACGCTGATCACCGTACTAGAGAAAACGCTGCGTTTGGCACACCCAGTGATCCCTTACATCACAGAAACCATCTGGCAAAGTGTTAAGCCACTGGTCGATGGCGTGGAAGGTGACACCATCATGCTGCAAGCACTGCCTCAGTACGATGCGGCAAACTTCAACCAAGAAGCCTTGGATGATATTGAGTGGGTGAAAGCCTTTATCACTAGCATCCGTAACCTGCGCGCTGAGTACGATATCAACCCAGGTAAGCCTCTGGAAGTAATGCTGAAAGCGGCGAATGAGCAAGATGCCGCGCGTATCGAAGCGAACAAGCAAGTGCTGGTTTCACTGGCCAAGCTAGAAAGCATTCGTGTATTGGCGGATGGCGAAGCGACACCTGCGTGTGCAACCGCACTGGTTGGCAAATCTGAGCTGATGATCCCAATGGCAGGTCTGATTGATAAAGACGCTGAGCTGGATCGTCTGGCCAAAGAGATTGCTAAGACGCAAGGTGAAATTGCGCGCATCGAAGGCAAGCTAGGTAACGAAGGTTTCGTGGCAAAAGCACCAGAAGCGGTAATTACCAAAGAGCGTGAAAAGCTCGCGGGTTACCAAGAAGCACTGGTGAAACTTGAGCAGCAGAAAGCGACCATCGCTGCACTGTAAGCCAAGCTTTTTATAGAAAAATAGATAGAAAGAAAAAAGGCAGCGAAATCGCTGCCTTTTTGTTTACGATGCTGAATGCTTTTACCTGAGATTAAGGCTGACGCGCCGCATCGATCCGCTGTTCCAGATCAGGATGGGTACTGAGCCAAGCCGGAACCTCAATCGTTTCTTGCTGCTGAAACAGTTCAAACATTTCAGCTAGCGGTTCACTGCTACCGTAAATCACCTGCATCGCTTGTTTCGCGTATTGATCGGCCTCTTGCTCCGCATCGCGGGATTGGCCGTTGGAGAGCGTAAACACCCCAATCCCAACCAGATTATCCACCACCCCAGAACTTTCACCTGTCAGCAGCGCCACACCAATCGAAAGCACACTAGAATGCACCAAGCGTTTAAGCATATGGCGATGATGTACATGCCCCAGCTCATGCAGAATAATGCTGTCTAACTGCTCGGGCGTTTTAGCCAGTAGCACCAACTCATCCAGCAACACCAAGGTTCCACCGGGCAAAGCGAACGCGTTAGCGCCAATATCTGAGTGACGAAACTCCACTTTGATCGGATAAGGTAGCGGCTCAAGTTGGTTAAGATGGGAGAAAACTCGTTGCTTTATCTCATCTTGTTGCGCGAGAGAAAGTTCACTCGGTTTTAAATCGCGATCTAACGTTTGCAGAATTTTCTCACCCAGCACCACAGCGGCAGATTCAGGAACTCGTTCCGCCACCTCTTTGCTTAACCAAGGTAGAAATGCCACATAAGCCCAAACACATAAACCGATGCCAAGCACCACGGCGATTAGCCAAGCGCTCCACTTTCCTTCCAGCCGATCCACCCACCCCGGTTTATTGTGTTGTTCTAACCAAGAGTTCAACTGCGCATTGCGTTCACAGACGAAAACCCAGCCACTGGGTAATTGAAAACGAATCGGTAATTTTCCGACTGGAGCACTGATTTGAGCATCGCTCTGCGCACAGCTAATGATCTCACCATCGACATGCAAAGCGAGAAAATGAGTTTGTGAGAGATCGAGCTCGGCCTCGCAACGTAATGAGCTGCGAGGTGGGAAAGCGGTTCCGGTAATACGCATCAGCCGATCCCGATACCGAGATCAAACGCTTGAGCCAACTCATCCGAGATAGCCGATTTTACATCTGAAGATTGATCGGTCGATTTGAGTGCATCCATATCGCCAATCACAGCAGTGCGCTCAGCCAGATAGCGCGTCGTTCTCACCATCACCCATGGGCGTGCGATACCGACTGTCACGGCTTGCAGTAAAAAGTTACTGATCACTAAGCCAGTATAACCACGAGCACTGAGAGTGGATTCAAAACGAAAGGCTGTGTCCTCGTTCAGCGCTTGCTGCATCACCAGTTGCGAGAAAATGTAATTGCGTACCCGCGAAGTAATATAAGCCGTCACCGCGATACCCATTACGATCATCCCTATGTACACAGTAGCGATCAGCATAAACGGTGAGCCACTTGCAAGTAGCGAGCTTTCCCAATTGGTAAGATTAGAGAAATCGATACTGCCGAACACCATGATAAGCACCATGGAGATGATCGCGAGCATCGAGGCAACTCCGATTGCCGCTGCTTTTAAATAGGTATGCAGGAAAAAGCGCGTAGTCAGTTGGGCGCTAAACTGCCAATCCCCATAACGGTAACCATTAGCAAAATAGTTTTGTACGCCTGCAATAACCCAAGCATAGAGCGCCGCCATCACTAAAAAAGAGCCAATAAACATGACAGCAGAAAGACTTGCCGAAACAGACGCTGAGACCGAAGCAATAACAAAGTAGATCAGCAACGCGACTAATGCGCCAATCCCTCTGCCCATAAACGAAAAATAGGCTTCTTGCAGTGTGCCGTTAAAGGAGAAGTGCACATTACGAAAGCTGGTCATCGCCGAATCAAAGCGGGCGTTGCTCCAAAGCAGCCAAGGCAAAGCAAAATAAAACACCAAGAGCAACAGCAATGAAGCAATTGGGAATAAAGAGTTAGCCACGAACCACACGAGAACAGCGGCGAATGCGACCAAACGCCCCTTGAGGATTTGCATCGGCTGGGCATGATATTCAAAGTTATCGCCCGCAATGAAAGTATTGCCGTAGAAATAGCGCTTAGTACGCACCTTAGCCCATGCAGAGTAGATGCCTAAGGTAATAATGGAGAGCAGAAGATTGACACTCCAGATCCCAAAAAACTCTTTACCCTCACCACTGAAGGTGACGGTATGTTTATGTTGATTAACCATGAATGATTCCTGACGTTGTTCTTAGAGTAAAAAAGCGCTCCGAGTGTAACAACCTGTAAGAACCATTCACAACACCAATTAAATTATGGCGATATAAATCACACACATAATCAACAAAGCAACTTCTAGACGACTCGATTTTTCGCTTCACCACGCATAAATGCACTAATGTTGTCGATCAAGATAGTCGCGAGTTGTTGTATCGAGGAATCACTGCCCCACGCCACATGCGGTGTCAGCAGAAGATTAGGCAAATCACGGTTGGCAATCAGTGGGTTATCCATATCCGCAGGCTCAGCACTAAACACATCCACCCCAGCCCCAGCAATTTGGCGTTTTTTCAACGCATCCACCAGCGCCTGTTCATCCACTAAACCGCCGCGCCCGGTATTGATCAGCAGAGCATTAGGCTTCATCTGCACCAATTCTGCTTCCGAGATAATATTTCGCGTTTCATCCGTTAGCGGACAGTGCAGTGATAGCACGTCCGACTGCGCCAGCACTTGTTCAAATGACGTGTACCCTGCGCGGCATTCCAACTGACCTTTACGTTCAGCAAACAGCACTTGCATACCTAATGCGCGAGCCAAATTCGCCGTCGCTTGTCCTAATGCACCACTGCCGATAATGCCCATGGTGGAGCCCGCAATATCGCCGATGGGATGCGTGAAAAAACAGAACTGCTTATGGCGCTGCCACTCTCCAGCCGCAATATCATTGTGATAACCGATAAGATTACGTCTTAGAGCAAACATCATGGCGATCACATGCTCTGGTACAGAGCGCGTGGCATAGCCTTGCACATTACACACCGCGATATTTAGGTCACGACACGCCTGCAAATCGACGTTGTTGGTGCCCGTGGCAGAAATGGCGATCAACTTGAGCTTAGGCAACTGAACCAGTATTTCACGGGTGAGTACCACTTTATTCGTGATAACAATATCGGCCGCTAAGAGGCGCTCAACCACTTGGTGAGGCTCACAAGCATCATACTCAACCCAATGGTGTTCAAAAGGCAGAGCAGGTAATGGGATATGGCGCGGAATAGTCGCGCGGTCGAGAAAAACGACCGTAGGCAAAGAAGTAGTGGGTAGTGACATGCTGACTCCGGGTCTGATTATCCGCTACCCACAATAATATTAGTCTTGGGATAGCTTTTTATAGTCCGGTAATTTTCGCTCAGGATCGAAATGCTGCAAAATCTGCTCCTCGGCTTCGGGATAGAAGTCACAAGGGACAAATAAAGTGCGTAGCCAATGACTACGTGGATGGTAGAAACACAGCTCCGCGGCGTGCAGTTGCAGACGATCAGCAAACTCGATGGCTTCTTGTGGCGCGTAAAGATCATCACCGACAATCGGATGGCCGAGCGATTGCATGTGCACACGCAGCTGATGAGAGCGTCCAGTGATCGGGATGAGGCGTACGACTGTGGTTTTCTCTTCACGCTTTACGACTTGATAGCGCGTCAGAGAATCACGTCCCTCTTCAAAACAGACTTTCTGTTTCGGGCGGTTTGGCCAATCACAACACAGCGGCAAATTCACTTCGCCTTCATCTTGCTCCATCACACCCCATACACGGGCATAGTAGATTTTATGAGTGAGACGATACTGAAACTGCTTCTTCAATGCCGATTCCATATGTTTGCCTTTCGCAAACAGGATCAGCCCAGAAGTCGACATATCCAAACGGTGTACGACCTTCACATCAGGGCAGTAATCCACCAAACGAGCCCACATACTGTCGTAGTGCTCAACAGGTCGCCCAGGAACAGATAACAAACCAGAAGGCTTGTTGGCTGCGATGATGTGTTCATCCTCATAAATCACATCAATCCACGGATCCTTAGGCGGATTGTACTCGGTCATTGCCATCGCTATCGTCTCGTATCACAAAAAACGGCGCATTATATACGCAAAATGTCGCCAACGGGGAATAAAACAAGGCCCTCGTTTTGAGGGCCTACGTCATCAGTTGTGTGCCACCACAATCAAACGCAGTGAATCCAACTGATACTGCGCCTGCGCAATATAGCCAGTCAGCTCTTTGATTTGCTGCTCCAGCACTTCGATCTCTTCATCACGAATGTTCGGGTTAACCGCTTTGAGTGCCAGCAAACGCTCCAACTCGCTGTTAAGGCTCTGCTGCATATCACGCTGCGCTTGTTCACGAATCTCGCTCACTCGTGGTTCAACCGCCGCTTCGCTTGCCGTAATCAAACGATGCACGTCATGCTGTACTGAGCTCACCAACTTGCTGGCCAAATGACGATTCACAGGGCTAAGCTGACGGTTAAAGCTTTCAAACTCCACTTGCGCAGAGAGATCATTACCGCGCGCATCCATCAGAATTCGGATTGGCGAGACTGGCAAGAAGCGGCTGATGCCACTGCGTTTCGGCGCTTGGGCATCCACCACATACACCAGCTCCAGCAAGATGGTACCCACTGGCAGCGCTTTGTTTTTCAACAGCGACACCGCGCAAGTGCCCACCCCTTCACTCATCAGCAAATCAATGCCACCTTGCACCATGGGGTGTTCCCAACTGATGAAGTGCATATCTTCACGCGACAGTGCAGTGTCACGATCAAAGGTAATGGTTGCGCCTTCATAAGGGAGACCCGGATAGCTTGGTACCATCATGTGTTCAGCAGGAGTGACCACCAACGCATTCTCGCCACGATCTTCTTGATGCAGACCAATCGCATCAAACAGGCTCAAAGCAAAAGTCACCAGATTGGTATCGCCATCGGTTTTCGCGATCTGCTCGGCAATCTGCTGCGCCTTTTCGCCACCGTTAGAATGCATTTCCAGCAAGCGATCACGCCCCACTTCCAGCTGCGATTTCAGCATTTTGTTGAGCTTGGCTGACTCTTCGATGATCACTTCCAGCTCTTCACCGCAACCAGCAGCCAGAATTGGGATTAAACGCTCAGCGAAGGCATCATACACCGCACGACCGGTTGGGCAGGTTTCCGCAAAGGCATTCAAACCTTCTTGAAACCAACGCGCCAAAATCGCTTGTGACGTTTCGGTCAGGTACGGCACGTACACATCGATATCACGCTTTTGGCCGATACGGTCCAAACGCCCGATACGCTGCTCCAGCAAGTCTGGGTTGAACGGCAGATCAAACATCACCAATTGGTTCGCAAACTGGAAGTTACGACCTTCGGAGCCGATTTCACTACAGATCAGCACCTGCGCGCCGCCCTCTTCTTGGGCAAAGTAAGCAGCGGCTTTGTCACGCTCAATGATCGACATGCCTTCATGGAATACCGTTGCACGAATGCCTTCACGCTCACGCAGTGCCTGCTCTAGCAGCAATGCGGTACTGGCACGGGAAGCGATCACGAGGATCTTCTCGCTGCGTTTGGCTTTGACTTTTTCGAGCAGCCAGTTGACGCGCGAGTCAAATTGCCACCAGCTTGATTCGTCACCTTCAAACTCTTGGAAAATCTCTTCCGGGTAGAGCATTTTCATCGCACGCGCTTCTGGCGTCAGTTTACCGCCGAGCATGCCCGCAACACGCATTGACGTGGTGTATTGAGAAGGGATCTCCAATGGCAGCAAATGCACATTACGCACAGGGAAGCCTTTAATAGCCGCACGCGTGTTACGGAACAACACGCGACCAGTACCGTGGCGATCCATCAGATTGTCGATCAGCTCTTGGCGCGCCAAAGCAATTTCGTCCTCGCTGGCGTGGCTTTCCAACGCTTTAAACAGCGGCTCCACATCTTGCTCAGACAATAGCTCAGTGATTTTGTTTTTCGCTTCATCACTCAGCTTCTCACCGCTGAACAGCGCAGTGACCGCATCGGCAACCGGTGCGTATTGCTCTTCTTCTTTAACAAAGGCTTCGTAATCGTAGAAACGATCTGCATCCAGCAGGCGCAGACGAGCAAAGTGGCTTTCACGGCCTAACTGCTCAGGTGTTGCCGTCAATAGCAGCACCCCCGGAGTTTGCTCTGCGAGCGCTTCAATTACTTGATATTCGCGGCTTGGCTTTTCTGGGTGCCACTCTAAGTGGTGAGCTTCATCGACGACCAACAAATCCCATTCCGCTTCCAACGCTTGTTCAAAACGCTGGCGGCTTTTACGCAGAAAATCGAGTGAACACAGCACATATTGCTGAGTTTCAAATGGGTTATCGGCCTCGCTAAAGGCTTCCACACAGCGCTCTTCATCAAAAATCGAAAAGTGCAGGTTGAAACGGCGCATCATTTCCACCAACCATTGGTGTTGCAGCGTTTCAGGCACCACAATCAGGATGCGCTCGGCACGCCCGGTCAGCACTTGCTGATGGATGATCATGCCTGCTTCGATGGTTTTACCCAAACCGACTTCATCGGCTAACAATACGCGTGGCGCGTGACGACGACCGACTTCATGGGCGATGTACAGCTGATGCGGGATCAGCCCAGCGCGCATACCACACAAGCCACGCATTGGGCTTTTGTGCTGTTGATATTGATTGGTAAGAGCGCGATAACGCAGCACGAAGTTGTCCATGCGATCGATTTGACCGGCAAACAACTTGTCCTGCGGTTTATTAAAACGAATTTGGTTACTGAGGAAAATTTCACGCAGCGCGACACCGCTTTCTTCGGTATCCACTCGCGTGCCTAGATAGGTGTAGACGCCTTGGTCTTCCACCACTTGTTCAACTTGTAACGACCAGCCTTGCTGACTATCCACCACATCGCCGACATTAAAGATCACACGGGTGACCGGCGCATCTGAACGTGCATACACACGATTTTCTTCCGATGCTGCAAACATCAAGGTCACTGTACGCGTATCAAGCGCCACCACAGTACCTAACCCGAGATCACTTTCCGTATCGCTTATCCAGCGTTGCCCTAAAGCAAATGACATGAATGGACTACCTCATCAAATAGCGTTGCAGAGAATTTTTGCACTTCACCCCAGCCAGCTTTTTATTATGGATGCTGACCGCTTTGAGTGCAGAAAAAGGCCGCTAATCTTACTTGATGGCGTGACACAGGTCACGCCCATTCCCTGCCGCAACGTGCTTTTTTTTCTACAGCTTTTGGGTGACATCAAATTGTCAAAAATGAGTGGCATTTGTTAACAAGATGATTGCTATACTCAGGTTGAAGGCGCGGTGTTTGTGTCAAAAAAAGATTGGCACAAAGCCTGCAAGTTCAAACAGAGAGTATCAACACGGGTTTGCAGCAAGTCGACAATGATCGTAACGCTCACCTGAACGTACGATCCTACAGGCCGCTTGTGAACATCCACGATAAAGCATGCTACATGTAGCAAGGAGCCGCTTATGGGCGATACCGATCGGAAACTGTTTGTACTGGATACCAATATCCTACTCCACGAACCTCTCGCGATTTACTCTTTCAAAGAGCACGATGTGGTCATCCCAATGACCGTTCTTGAAGAACTTGACCGAATCAAAGACAGCAAACGCGATGTGGCGCGCGATGCACGCGTAGCGATTCGGGCTTTGGAACACTTATTCCACGATGCCACTCCCGAAGAAATCACCGAAGGGATCCCGCTTTCTAAGCAAGAGGGCGCAACAGGAACCATCTCGATCCTCGCCGATTATGAAGTACATGAAACCGTGAAAGCCTTTACCGACAAAGAGGGCGATAACCGGATCCTCAATGCCGTGCTTTACCTGCAAGCTCAGCGTACACCACGCGCCGTGGTGCTGGTGACTAAAGACATCAACATGCGTTTGCGCGCCAAAGGTGCAGGCGTGTTGTATGTGGAAGACTACCGCACCGACCAACTGATTGATGATATTCAATATCTGACCAAGGGCTTTCAAACTCGTCCCGGTAGTTTTTGGGACAGCGTAGAAGATGTCGCGAGCTACACGCTCGGTGGCAAAACCTTCCATAAGCTGGATCGTGCACCATTCGATCCAACCTTCCTCAACCAATATGTCATTGATGAAGACAGCGACTTTGCCGCCCGCGTTGAAAGCATTGATGGCGATAAATTGACGCTGCGTGATCTCAGCCGTGATCGCATGATGCATCGCAAAGCGTGGGGTATCACCCCCAAAAATATATACCAAGGGATGGCGCTAGACGCATTGCTCGATCCGGATATCGATCTGGTGATCCTGACCGGTGCGGCGGGCAGCGGTAAAACCCTGTTAGCAATGGCGGCAGCGCTGGAACAAACGGTCGAGCGCAAAATGTTCGATAAAATCATCGTCACTCGTAACACCCCTGATATCGGCGAATCGATTGGCTTCCTACCCGGCACGGAAGAGGAAAAAATGATGCCGTGGCTCGCTTCCGTCACCGATACCTTAGAAGCGCTGCATAAAAATGATCACTGCACCGATAGTTCGCTCAAATACATCTGCGATAAAGCCAACATTCAGTTTAAATCGATCAACTTTATGCGCGGTCGTTCAATCCAAAACGCTTTCGTGCTGCTCGATGAGTGTCAAAACCTCACCGCATCGCAGATCAAAACCATCATCACCCGCTGTGGTGAAGGTACCAAGATTGTCTGCTCAGGTAACTTAGCGCAGATTGACTCCCACTATTTAACCCCTGTGACCTCAGGCCTTACCTACATGGTTGAGCGCTTCAAAAACTTTGAAGGCAGCGCCAACATCCACCTCAATGGCGTAGTACGCAGCCGCTTGGCTGAATTCGCCGAAGAGAATTTATAATCACTTTTGGCGAGATGTTATGTGCATCTCGCCTCACAAAATCTATCTCCCTTCGCCTTTTCTTTACCTAGATTAAAATATTTATTCACTTTTGCAGCATTTTCATGCTTTACTGTCCGCAACTGGAATCGCCAAACGAGGATAGGGAAATGGCTTTCAATTTACGTAACCGCAACTTTTTAAAACTGCTCGACTTCACCCCAAAAGAGATCCACTTCCTACTGGATCTGTCTGCCGAGCTAAAACGCGCCAAATACGCAGGCACCGAGCAGAAAACCCTGCAAGGCAAAAACATTGCGTTGATCTTTGAAAAGTCATCGACCCGTACTCGCTGTGCCTTTGAAGTGGCGGCGTTTGATCAAGGTGCACAAGTTTCCTACATCGGCCCTTCTGGCTCGCAAATTGGCCATAAAGAGTCGATGAAAGATACCGCGCGTGTTCTAGGCCGTATGTACGATGGCATTCAATATCGCGGCTTCGGCCAAGAGATTGTTGAAGTGCTCGGACAATACGCGGGTGTGCCAGTGTGGAATGGCTTAACGGATGAGTTTCACCCCACGCAGATCTTGGCCGACCTTCTCACTATGCAAGAGCATGGACGCGGTAAGCAGTTACATGAAATGAAGTTTGCTTACCTTGGCGATGCACGCAACAACATGGGCAATTCCCTGATGGTGGGCGCAGCGAAAATGGGCATGGATATTCGCTTAGTCGCGCCGAAAGCGTACTGGCCAAACGATGCCTTAGTGGCAACCTGCCAAGAAATTGCCAAGCAAACTGGTGCCAAAATCACCTTGACCGAAGAGGTTCAAGAAGGCGTAAAAGACTGTGATTTCCTTTACACCGATGTATGGGTTTCTATGGGAGAAGCCGCAGACGCGTGGGATGAGCGGGTTGCGTTAATGAAGCCATATCAAGTCAACATGGATGTGATCAAAGCAACAGGTAATCCGCAGGTGAAATTCATGCACTGCTTACCGGCATTCCATGATGACCAAACCAAAGTAGGCCAAGAGATTGCGGCCAAATACGGCATGCAAGGATTAGAGGTCACCGAAGAGGTGTTTGAGTCAGAATACTCGATTGTATTTGATGAAGCGGAAAACCGACTGCACACCATCAAGGCGGTGATGGTCGCCACTTTAGGCCAATAGCGTGCCACTGATTTAATATCCCTGACTCTGTGATGTAATCGCTTGCGCTCACAGCCTTTCGGCGTATAATGCCGACCGTTTGTCTGAGGGGTAGCCAATGAAATTTGCACAGCGTGCAGCTCAAAGCAGTGTCCATCGTAGTAAGCAAATTGGCTTACTGGCCTCACTGTTTTTCCCCTCATCGATTTGTTAAAGCCTCCCTTATGGGGGGCTTTTTTATGGCTGTTAGAAAATATAGGGAAGACGATCATGGCGAATTCGCTTTACCAAAAGCACATCATCTCCATTGCTGAACTCTCACGCGCTGAGTTGGAGTTGATTGTGAAAACCGCAGGCCAACTGAAGGCACAACCGAATCCAGAGCTGATCAAGCACAAGGTCGTGGCCAGCTGTTTCTTTGAACCTTCCACCCGCACTCGCCTCTCATTCGAGACAGCAATCCAACGTATCGGTGGCAGCGTGATTGGCTTTGATAACGGCGGCAACACTTCACTGGCGAAGAAAGGTGAAACCCTAGCCGACTCAGTACGCGTCATCTCCTCTTATGTCGATGCTTTCGTAATGCGTCATCCGCAAGAAGGTGCTGCGCGTTTAGCGTCTGAATTTTCTAACGGCGTCCCAGTGATTAACGCCGGTGATGGTTCAAACCAACACCCATCGCAAACCCTGCTCGATCTCTACTCCATTTTCGAAACCCAAGGCCGCCTCGATAACCTCGATGTCGCATTTGTTGGTGATTTAAAATATGGCCGCACCGTGCATTCACTGGCGCAAGCGCTGGCTAAATTTGATAACAACCGCTTCTACTTTGTGGCACCGGAAGCTCTAGCGATGCCAGACTACATCTGTGAAGAGCTGGATGAAGCTGGTGTGAAATACCAAGTGTTCAGCGATATGGAAAGCGTGATCCCAGAGCTGGATATTCTGTACATGACGCGTGTACAGAAAGAGCGTTTTGATGAGTCGGAATACGCCCACATCAAATCGGCCTATATCTTGACGGCCGCTCACCTGAGTGATGCGCGCAGCAATCTGAAAGTGCTGCACCCACTGCCACGGGTGGATGAGATCACCACTGATGTCGATAAAACCCCACACGCTTACTATTTCGAGCAAGTTGAAAACGGAGTTTATGCCCGTGAAGCCTTGCTGGCTCTAGTTTTGAACGAATCGCTGTAAGGAGAGCAATCATGAGCAAAGAGACGAAATTACAAGTTGAAGCGATCAAAAACGGCACGGTCATTGACCACATTCCTGCCAAAGTGGGGATTAAAGTGCTGAAGCTGTTTGATATGCACAACTCCGCGCAGCGTGTCACCATCGGCCTCAATCTGCCTTCTTCTGCCCTCGGCAGCAAAGATCTGCTCAAGATTGAAAATGTGTTCATCAGTGAAGCGCAAGCCAGCAAACTCGCGCTGTACGCGCCACACGCGACTGTAAACCAAATTGAAAACTACGAAGTGGTGAAGAAGTTGGCGCTGCAACTGCCAGAGCGCATCAACAATGTGTTTGCTTGCCCAAACAGCAACTGCATTTCACACAATGAGCCCGTGGAAAGCAGCTTCAAGCTTTCTGAGAAGAACAACGACATCCGCCTGAAATGCAAATACTGTGAAAAAGTGTTTGCGCGCGATGTGGTCACGGAAATCGAAGCTTAACCGCTGTCAGCAAGATAGGGATAAATGAGCGCTCGGCGCTTTACCTACCAAAGCTTTACAGGCAAACTGAACAGCGATTTTGGAACCACTAACGGATAAAAAAGATGACAAAAGTTCTGCATACTGACGCGGCCCCAGCTGCCATTGGTCCATACATTCAAGGTGTTGATCTTGGCAACATGGTACTGACGTCTGGTCAAATCCCAGTAAACCCTGCCACAGGTGAAATTCCTGCCGATATCGCTGCGCAAGCTCGTCAATCTCTGGACAACGTGAAAGCCGTGGTTGAAGCCTCAGGCTTAACCGTCGGTGACATTGTGAAAATGACCGTATTCGTGAAAGATCTCAACGACTTCGGTACCGTAAACCAAGTGTATGGCGCATTCTTTGATGAGCATAAAGTCGCGCACTACCCAGCGCGTTCTTGTGTTGAAGTGGCACGTCTGCCAAAAGATGTAGGCATTGAAATCGAAGCGATCGCAGTACGTAAGTAATCCATTTCATTGGATTTCAAATACAAAAAGGGTTGCCAATGGCAACCCTTTTTGTATTCGTTTTGATCAAAACTGCAGCTAGGCTTTACGGTTCAGCTCGGCGACTTCGGCATCCAACTCCGCCAGTTTCGCTTTCATCTGCTCATGGCAAAGCTGTGACAGCTCGCGGATATTCTCTTTGCTGTAGCCTTCGGTGCTGATCGGCGGTAATACTTCGACAATCACATGGCCGTTATTCCAACGGTTGAATTTAAGCTTATCGGTCGAGCTGCACACGATAGGAATAATCGGCACACCCGCGCCAATCGCCGCATGGAAAGCACCTGCTTTAAATGGCAGCAAACCTCGGCCACGCGAGCGCGTGCCTTCCGGAAACATCCATACCGACACTTCGCTTTGCTTCATGTAATCAATTACTTGATCAATAGTGCCTTTGGCTTTGGCTTTGTTGGCGCGATCAATCAGGATATTGCCCGTCAACCAATAGAGCTGACCAAACAGTGGCATCCACGCGAGGCTTTTCTTACCGACGGTGACCACTTTGGGCGTTACCGCCTTGGAAACCGTAAACAGATCCCAGTTATTCTGGTGGTTAGCAATATAAATGTGCTGGCCACGCTGATCGACGTCTGCCGGAGCGCGGTATTCGAGCTTAATGCCTAATACTTTTGACATCGCCGCAAACTGTTTACCAAAGGTATAAACATGCTTCGGGTTACGTGGGCTAAATAAACAGTAACCGCAACCAAACACAAACATATAGACAGCAAACACTGCCACAGCCAAGATTCGCAATAACGCAATCATGCAAATTCTCCAAAGGAGCTAGAAGAAAAAGGCCGAAACCCTTGGATTTCGGCCCATTCAGAAGTGAGGGAGTTTAACGCGAGTCGCGGAAACGCTCAATATTTGCGCCAAGCGCTGAGAGCTTGTCCTCAATTCGATCGTAACCACGATCAATATGATAGATACGATCGACAATGGTTTCGCCTTTAGCGATACAACCCGCAATGACTAGGCTTGCAGAAGCACGCAGATCGGTCGCCATCACTTGCGCGCCACTTAAACGATCGACATCACCACAAATCACGGTATTGCCTTCGATTTCCGCTTTGGCCCCCATGCGCTTTAACTCAGGCACATGCATAAAACGGTTTTCGAAGATGGTTTCGGTGATCACGCCGCCGCCTTTTGCCATCATGTTCAGCAGCGTAAACTGCGCTTGCATGTCGGTTGGGAAACCAGGGTGCGGCGCGGTACGTACCGTAACCGCTTTGAGCTCACGCCCTGTCATATCCAAACTGATCCAATCTTCACCACACTCAATCTCAGCACCCGCTTCTTCAAGCTTGGCTAAAACCGCTTCCAATAGATGTGCATGGGTGTTACGACAGACGATTTTGCCACGCGATACGGCAGCGGCGACCAAGAAGGTGCCGGTTTCGATACGATCGGGAACCACAGCATGCTTACCACCACCAAGACGTTCTACGCCTTCAATGGTAATGCTGTCCGTGCCAGCACCAGAGATTTTCGCGCCCAGTTTATTGAGGAACATAGCCGTATCCACAATCTCAGGTTCACGCGCCGCGTTATCCAGTACGGTAGTGCCTTCTGCTAAGGTTGCGGCACACATGATGGTGATCGTGGCACCCACGCTCACTTTATCCATCACAATATGCGCGCCTTGCAAACGGCCATCAACGTGAGCTTTCACGTAGCCATCTTCCAAGGTAATGGTCGCACCAAGCTGCTCCAAACCATGGATATGCAGATCCACAGGGCGCGCACCAATTGCACAGCCCCCCGGCAGAGAGACTTGGCCTTGACCAAAACGCGCCACCAATGGACCTAAGGCCCAAATCGAGGCACGCATGGTTTTTACCAAATCATAAGGTGCGCAATATTGGTTGATTGGACCTGCGTCCACATGCACAGAGCCATTACGCTCCACTTTCGCACCCAAGCGCTCAAGCAATTCCATAGTGGTGTCGATGTCACGTAGGTGAGGAACGTTAGCCACTTCAACAGGCTCTTCAGCCAAGATCGAAGCAAATAGAATAGGTAAGGCAGCGTTTTTGGCGCCTGAAATGGTCACTTCGCCTTGTAGTGGCTGAGTTGACCCAATAACACGAAACTTTTCCATAAAAACCTTAAAGGGACATCAACTTCTTATTACGTGCCCACTCTTGTGGAGTAAACGTTTTCATTGTAACCGCGTGAATATCATTGCGTTGGATGTATCCCATCAAAGGGGCATAAATCATCTGCTGTTTCTTCACGCGGCTCATATCGGCAAAACAAGCATCGACAGCGATCACTTCGTAATGGCTGCCCTCCCCTTTGACATGAATTTCTTCAAGATTAAGGGCTTGTTGTAAAATTTGTTGGACTTGTGCGCTATCCACAATTCACCTCTGCTGGTTTGGCTATGTGTTGAGACATCAGATGTTCAATATTGCTCAACTGAAACAGTGTGCGCAGCTGCTCTGGCACGAAGCTGAGCATTATATGACAGTTTCTCACTTTTGCATGCTCTATTAAGTGAATTAACAGCACCATTCCCGCCGAGTCAATTCTGACAACTTGCTGCAAAGAAAGCTCGATTTGCTTCACTTGCGGCTGCCAATTTTTGAGAAAGATCCACAATTCGGGTACCGTTTCTCGATCCAGCTCGCCAATTAAACTGAACTGGTGTTCATTCTCGGCAGACCATTGCGGATGACTCATTGGCTTTTGCTCTCAAAACGGATCGGCTGATTTGCTAACTGATCCAGCTCCTTGGCTACCGCCAGAATACCGTCTTGACGAATTTTGCCACTCCATTCTGACTGCTTGCTGGAAAGTAAACTCACCCCTTCGGCAATCATATCAAACGCTTTCCACTCACCGGATTTTTCTTGGCGAAGCTTAAACTCAAGTTTGATGTTTGGACGCGGCGCATCAAGGATTTCCACTTTCACGCTGGTGATGCGGCGATCCTCTTCCAATGGCATTTCAGGCCCAAACTCAATGGTTTGGTTGGTGTATTGGGTCAGTACCTGCGCATAACTTGTCACTAAATAAGCACGAAAGGCTTTAATGAACTCCGCTACATCTTCTCGCTTCGCACCTTTGAGGTTAGGCCCCAAAAGCTTCAATGCCGCATATTGTTCATTGACATAAGGCATCAATTCTTCTTCCACAATCACTTTGAGGTATTGCGGATCTTGATGCACTTTTTCCTGCTCATTTTTCAGACGACCAAAGGATTGCCCTGCCACCGCTTTCATCATTTGATAAGGATTGCCGGTATCAATGGTGGCCGCTGTTGCCAGCCAAGGCATTAACATTACACTCACTAGGAGTAGAGCTTTCTTCCACATGACTTATTCCTTCTTGTCCTTATCTGATCCACCGCCAACGCTGTACAGCACTTGACCGATCAAATCTTCCAATACTAATGCCGATTTGGTGTCTTCAATACGATCGCCTTCTTTAAGCATGGCTTCATCTTCAAATACAAACCCAGGCACTAAACTCAGATACTGCTCGCCGATCAAGCCTGACGTCAGGATCTGCAAACTTGAGTTTTCTGGAAACTGATTGTATTGGCTATCAATCGCCAGCGTTACGGTTGGTAGCAAGCTTTTAGGATTAAGTGCAATCGACTCTACTCGACCCACTACCACTCCCCCAACCTTCACTGGAGAGCGCACTTTCAAGCTACCAATGTTGTCAAATTCAGCAGTCAGGCGGTAAGTATCACTAGAACCCAGACCTTTCACGTCAGCGACCTGAAAAATCATCACCAAAATCGCGCAAATTCCTGCGATCACGAAGCTGCCAACCCAAAATTCAATTTTTCGTGTTTGTTGCATGATCAGTTCCCAAACATCAATGCGGTTAGAACAAAATCTAGCCCAAGAACGGCCAGTGATGAGTGCACTACGGTGCGGGTGGTGGCTCGACTGATCCCTTCCGAAGTCGGAATGGCATCATAGCCATTAAACAGAGCGATCCAAGTTACGGTGAAGGCAAATACCACACACTTGATGGTGCTGTTACCTATATCTTGCCCTAATTCGACCGAGGCTTGCATGGCAGACCAGAAACTACCGTGGTCAATCCCTTTCCAATCAACACCAACCAGTTGACCACCCCAAATACCGACGGCCATAAAAATCATGGCCAGCAGTGGCATAGAGATCACTCCAGCCCAGAAGCGTGGCGCAATGACTCGTTTCAAAGGATCGACCGCCATCATTTCCAAGCTAGAAAGCTGCTCAGTGGCTTTCATCAAGCCAATTTCTGCGGTTAATGCTGAGCCTGCGCGTCCTGCAAACAGCAACGCAGTCACAACAGGCCCTAACTCACGCAGCAATGATAACGCCACCATTTGTCCTAAGCTGGTTTCTGCACCGTAATCGACCAAGATGACATAGCCTTGCAAGCTAAGCACCATGCCAATAAATAAACCAGATACCATGATGATCGCCAATGACTGTACGCCAATGCTGTACAGTTGACGCACCAATAAAGGAAAGTTTCGAATCGGTTGTGGACGCCCAACTAGCGCACCAAACAACATCAAACTTGCGCGACCAAAAGTTTCACTGACCGCCAGCGTGCGCTGCCCAACTGAGCTGACCCATCGCATCACATCATTTAGCACTAAACAGCTCCTGTTCTATCGGCTGAGCAGGAAAACGAAATGGCACAGGGCCATCTGCATCGCCGCATAAAAATTGTTGTACGCGCGGATCAGGGTTGTCGCGCAATGCTTGAGGTGAACCTTGCGCAATCACCTTACCATCGGCCAACAGATAGACCCAATCGGCAATGCTCATCACTTCTGGAACGTCGTGTGAAACCACAATGGAAGTGACGCCCAAAGCTTGGTTAAGATTACGAATAAGCTCCACCAACACGCCCATGGTGATCGGGTCTTGCCCGACAAAAGGCTCATCAAACATGATTAATTCGGGATCAAGCGCAATGGCACGCGCCAGAGCGGCTCGGCGAGCCATACCACCAGAAAGCTCACTCGGCATTAAATACGCAGCACCACGCAGTCCAACCGCCTCTAATTTGAGCAGTACCAGCGTTTTGATCAGCGATTCATCAAGGTCGGTATGTTCACGTAATGGGTAAGCCACATTGTCAAACACATTGAGATCGGTAAACAGCGCACCAGATTGAAACAACATGCTCATTTTTTTACGAGTACGATAAAGCTTACGACGGCTGAGGGTAGGAATGTTGTCACCATCAAACCAAATTTCACCTTGCTCAGGCAGTAACTGACCACCAATTAAGCGTAAGAGTGTGGTCTTACCTATCCCAGAAGGCCCCATGATCGCAGTCACTTTGCCTTTGGGGACATGAAGATCAATGTCATCAAAAATGACTCGTTGCGAGCGCGAAAAGCGTAAATTTTTGATGGTGACTAAGTCAGATTGAGACATACGGGCACTTCACTGTTAGGTCGACATCCTGAAAGAATGCGCATGATAATGCACAACATGGTGCAATTAAAAGCACACATCAAGGTGTCACGAGGTTCTTGACCAAGATTTGTCAAATTAACTTTGATGATTTGTTACACAATACAAGAGTAAAGCCTTCACTCAGCATAGCCAATAACTTAGTAGCACAAATCGGATGTTTAATGCATTCAAGGCTTTTAAACGAGGTTTATCGGCCCTGAATTTGAGGAAACCCGCCCTCTCAATCAGCGTTGAATCCGCTCATGATGAAGGCAATTAATTAGAACTTCGACTTCCCTTTTAATCTTCAACAAGTCAAAATTGGCGGTCAATTCTCTGCCTAAACCGCTGAAGATGTATGAAGTGAACAAATTTATCCATCCTGACTTTGCTCGCTTATGGATAAATTCCTCTCATCCTGACTACATCCATGCATTAAGGCTCTCGTATTCATTTAATTTTGGGAATCATCATGCTTGAAGCGGTGGTCTTTCTATTTATCGGTCTTGCAATCCTAGTTTGGGGTGCGGACAAGTTGGTGTTTGGTTCAGCAGCGTTAGCCCGCAATGTCGGCATTTCTCCTCTCGTGATCGGTATGACTATTCTGGCAATGGGTTCATCTGCTCCAGAAATGATGGTTTCCGCAACGGCCGCTTTAGAAGGCAAAACCGATACCGCTGTGGGTAACGTCTTAGGTTCTAACATTGCCAATATCGCGTTGATTCTGGGTATTACCGCCATCATTAAACCCCTTTCCGTTGGCTCTGCCGTGCTACGTCGTGAATTGCCGATGATGATTGGTGTGACGCTGGTTGCTGGCGCCATTTTATGGGACAGCCATCTAGGTTTTCACGAAGGCATCTTACTGATTGCCCTCTTTGCTGCCTTTATTTTGGTGATGTTGCAAGTCAGCCGTAAAGAGAAACAAAATGGTGATGCGCTTCTGGATGAACAAGAATCGGAAATCCCAGTCGGTGTCAGCAACCCTAAAGCAGCGTTCTGGGTCGTGGTCGGATTGATTCTACTACCGATTGGGGCTGGTATGCTGGTCGATAACGCCGTGGTGATCGCCAAACATTTTGGCATGAGTGATCTGGTGATTGGCTTAACCATTATTGCGGTGGGCACCAGCTTACCTGAGCTGGCAGCCTCATTGGCGGGCGCGCTTAAAGGCGAAGATGATATGGCGGTGGGCAACATCATCGGCTCTAATGTTTTCAACATTTTGGCCGTTATGGGCATACCGGGCTTACTAAACCCCTCTTTACTAAGCCCTGAAGCAATGGGCCGTGATTTTTGGGTGATGTTAGGCGTTTCACTGCTGCTGGTTGCCGTGGCTTTAGGCAAAAAGCGTCAAATAACACGCGCAGAAGGTGCACTACTGTTGTGTGCTTTCATCGGTTACATTACCTATCTGTTGATGAATATTTAAGTGCGCGAAAAGAGGAAGACTGAGGATGCCCCATTCATTTGATTACCAAAATGTAGCCAAGCAGGTTCTGCGTACCGAAATCGCGGCCCTGCAACAGTTAGAGCAATACATTAACGCCGATTTCGCTAGCGCGTGCACCACAATTTTAGCCAATCAAACCGGCAAAGTGGTGGTGATGGGCATGGGTAAATCTGGCCATATAGGTAAAAAAATTGCGGCGACTTTAGCTAGCACAGGGACTTCAGCCTTTTTCGTTCATCCAGGAGAAGCCTCGCACGGAGATCTGGGCATGATTGAGCGAGGCGACATCGTACTTGCCATCTCAAACTCCGGCGAGTCATCGGAAATCCTAGCCTTGCTTCCCGTGCTAAAGCGTTTAAACATTCGCGTGATCAGCATGACGGGGAATCCCAATTCCAACATGGCTAAACTTGCGGACATCCACCTACAAATCACAGTGCCACGAGAAGCTTGTCCACTAGAGCTGGCACCCACCTCAAGCACTACCGCAACCTTAGTGATGGGAGATGCCTTAGCCGTGGCTCTGATGCAGGCACGCGGTTTCACCGCAGAAGATTTTGCTTTGTCTCACCCAGGTGGCGCACTTGGGCGTAAACTCTTGCTCAAACTCAATGACATTATGCACAGTGGTGAGGCCTTACCTAAAGTAGCCCCTCAGGCTTTGATCCGAGATGCCTTGTTAGAAATTAGCCAGAAAGGGCTCGGGATGACCGCCATCGTAGATGAGCAAGATACCCTGCTTGGTATTTTTACCGATGGAGATTTACGCCGCATCCTCGATAAACGCATCGACATTCACACCACGGCGATTGCCGATGTGATGACGCGCCAACCAGCTGTTGCTCAGCCCAATTTACTGGCAGTGGAAGGATTGAATTTAATGCAGGCCAAACGCATTAATGGCCTGATGCTTGTTGAAAATAACAAACTGGTTGGAGCACTGAATATGCACGACCTACTCAAAGCCGGAGTGATGTAATTAATGAGTTCAACCATCTCAACCTTGTATGGAGAAGTGGAACCTTCACTGCTGGAGATTGCCAAACAGATCAAACTGCTGATTTGCGATGTTGACGGTGTGTTTTCTGACGGCTTAATTTACATGGGTAACCAAGGGGAAGAACTGAAAACCTTCCACACTCGTGATGGTTACGGCGTGAAAGCCTTAATGAATGCGGGGATTGAAATCGCGATCATTACTGGCCGCCGTTCACAAATTGTTGAAAATCGCATGAAAGCGCTAGGCATTTCACTGATCTATCAAGGACAGGATGATAAAGTGCAAGCCTATTATGACATTTGTCAAAAACTCGCTATCGCCCCAGAGCAAACCGGCTACATCGGTGATGACTTGATTGACTGGCCAGTGATGGAAAAAGTAGCGTTGCGAGTGTGTGTAGCTGACGGGCATCCGCTCCTAGCACAGCGGGCCAACTATGTAACTCATATTAAAGGCGGCCATGGCGCAGTGCGCGAAGTGTGTGATTTGATCTTACAGGCGCGTAACGAATTGGATGTACATAAAGGCCTTAGCCTATGAGTTTGCCGCGCATTGTTTATATCTTGCTGCTGTTTATCGCTTCTTGGTCGCTCTATTACCTACTCGAACAAAAGCAAGACAGCACAATTCAGGTGGCTCCCAATCTGGAGCTGCCGATGTTCAGTGGCGAAAATTTAGAAAATATTTCGTATAACGAGCAAGGTATCCGCAACTATGTGATCACCTCAATTCATCTGGATCACTACGCAAAAAGCGGCAATACCCTGTTTAAAGCTCCGATACTCAAAGTGTATCGCGAAGGCACATTACAAGAGTGGGAAATCACCGCACGCAGAGGCATTCTGAGCAAAGATCAGGTGCTGACCTTATATGATGACGTTTTGGCTAAAAACCTACTGCCAGATTCAGGCTTTGATACCCTCGCCACCAGCGAAATGAGTATCCAACTAAAAAGTCGTGATTTCTGGGCTGATAAGCCGGTCGAACTGCGCGGCCCACAATTTGAAACACAGGGTCAATCGATGAAAGGCAATTTTGCGGATCACTCGGCTGAACTTTATAACAATGTACAAGGTAGATATGAAACGCTCACACCTTAGTCTTATTGCTTGTTTGCTCGCCTCGACTCAGGCTTATGCACTCTCTACCGACAGGGAACAACCGGTTTACATTGACTCGGACAGTCAGCAACTGGATATGAAAAGCAACCGCGTGACCTTCCTCGGTGATGTCAAACTCAAACAAGGCAGCATCAACATCAATGCCGACAAGCTGATCGTGATCCGCAATGCGGACAACGGCAAGATTGAAGAAATTGAAGGCTACGGTAACGTTGCGACCTTCTCACAGCTCACGGATGAAGGCAAAACCCTCTACGGTGAAGCCAAAGAGCTGTACTACAAAGTCCGTGACGACGAATTGGTGATGATCAACAAAGCGATGCTGTCACAAGATGATAGCGAGATTCGTGGCAGCAAAATCCGCTACAAAATCAGCTCACAGAAGCTCATTGCAGATAGCGAAGGCAAAGGTCGCGTCTCGACCGTTCTTCAACCACAAGCCGTACAACAAGAGTAATTCATGGCAATTTTAAAAGCACAACACTTAGCCAAGAGCTACAAAAAGCGCAAAGTGGTTTCTGATGTCAGCTTACAAGTCGAATCAGGCCAGATTGTTGGATTACTAGGCCCCAATGGCGCGGGTAAAACCACCTCGTTTTACATGATTGTGGGTCTCGTGGCGCGTGATGAAGGCACCATCACCATCGATGATAACGACATCAGTATTTTGCCGATGCATAGTCGCTCACGCATGGGCATTGGTTACCTGCCGCAAGAAGCCTCGATCTTTCGCAAACTCTCGGTTGAAGACAACATCATGGCCGTGCTGCAAACCCGTGAAGAATTAAGCCACGAAGAGCGTCAAGATAAGCTCGAAGATTTACTCGAAGAGTTCCATATTCAACATATTCGTAAAAGCGCAGGGATGGCTTTATCAGGCGGTGAACGACGCCGAGTAGAAATCGCTCGCGCGCTGGCTGCCAACCCACAATTCATCTTGCTCGATGAACCTTTTGCAGGGGTAGATCCCATTTCGGTTATCGACATTAAGAAAATCATTGAGCACTTACGAGATCGCGGTTTAGGTGTACTCATCACCGACCACAACGTGCGTGAAACGCTGGATGTGTGTGAAAAAGCGTACATTGTCAGCCAAGGCCGCCTGATTGCGGAAGGCACGCCACAAGATGTACTGAATAATGAACAAGTGAAGCAGGTTTATCTCGGCGAACAATTCCGTCTATGATTAAAACAGAGTAGAGTTCATCCGATACTAACAATAACAAGGCATCCATTACTGCATGAAACCGTCATTACAGCTCAAGCTAGGTCAACAGTTAGCCATGACTCCACAGCTCCAGCAAGCGATCCGCTTGTTGCAGCTTTCGACGTTAGATCTGCAGCAAGAAATTCAGGAAGCACTGGAATCCAATCCCTTGTTAGAGGTAGAAGACAATCAAGACGACACGCCCTCACTGGATAGCGTTCGTGTAACGGAAGAAAGCTCAAGCGAGCCGGAAGAACTCTACGAACCTGAACCACAAGACAGTTCGGAATTGATTGAAAAATCCGAAATCAGTGCCGAATTAGAAATGGATACCACTTGGGATGAAGTCTACAGCGCCAATACTGGCAGCACAGGACTAGCGCTAGACGATGACGCCCCCATCTACCAAGGTGAAACAACCCAAACTCTGCAAGATTACTTGCTCTGGCAACTCGATTTAACCCCATTTAGCGATGTGGATCGCACCATTGCCGTTGCACTCATCGATGCCATCGATGACTACGGTTATTTGACGGTCTCACTGGAAGAGATCCAAGAAAGCCTACGCAGTGATGATATTGAGCTAGATGAAATCGAAGCAGTGCGTAAACGCATTCAGCAGTTTGATCCCTTTGGTGTTGCCTCGCTTAATTTGCAAGATTGCCTACTACTGCAACTCACGACTTATCCCAACAATACTCCTTGGTTAGAAGAAGCGCGGCTGCTGCTCTCACAGTACATAGAGGATTTAGGGAATCGCGATTACAAAACCATTCTGAAAGAGACTAAGCTCAAAGAAGAGGACTTGCGCGAGATCCTACAGCTCATCCAGCAATTGGATCCACGCCCAGGGAGCCGCATTGCTCAAGATCATGCGGAATACGTCATACCTGACGTGTCAGTCTATAAAGAACAAGGTCGATGGTTGGTCACCATCAACCCAGACAGTGTGCCTAAACTGAAGATCAATCAGCAGTATGCCGACCTGATGCGCGGTAATAATGCGGAGAGCAACTACATCCGTACCAATTTGCAAGAAGCAAAATGGCTGATCAAAAGTTTAGAAAGTAGAAACGAGACACTGCTCAAAGTTGCCAAGTGCATAGTTGAACACCAACATGATTTCTTCGAGTATGGAGAAGAAGCGATGAAGCCGATGGTGCTCAACGATGTAGCGATGGCGGTGGAAATGCATGAATCCACGATTTCGCGTGTCACCACGCAGAAATATATGCATACCCCACGCGGCATTTTTGAGTTGAAGTACTTTTTCTCCAGCCACGTCAGTACTGACAATGGCGGAGAGTGCTCGTCCACAGCGATCAGGGCGCTGATCAAAAAACTGGTGGCAGCGGAAAATCCAGCCAAGCCACTCAGTGACAGCAAGATCGCAACCCTACTCGCTGACCAAGGCATTCAAGTGGCACGACGAACCATTGCTAAATATCGCGAGTCACTTAGCATTGCTCCATCGAGTCAGCGCAAACGCCTGCTATAGGCCTAAACTAGAGAAGGAAAGTCTATGCAAATCAACATTCAAGGCCACCACATTGATCTTACCGATTCAATGCAAGACTATGTTCACTCCAAATTTGACAAACTTGAGCGTTTTTTCGACCACATTAATCACGTTCAAGTCATTTTACGTGTTGAAAAACTGCGTCAGATCGCCGAAGCTACGCTCCACGTAAACCAAGCAGAAATTCACGCCCACGCGGACGATGAAAACATGTATGCCGCCATCGATAGTGTGGTGGATAAATTGGTTCGACAACTAAATAAGCATAAAGAAAAGCTAAGTAGTCATTAATCATGCAATTGAGCGAAGTACTTTCATTGGACTGCACCAAAAGTGCAGTCCAATGTTCTAGTAAAAAACGAGCACTAGAAATCATCAGCGAAATCGCTGCCCTTCACACTGGCCAAAATGCCACCGAACTGTTCGAGTGCATGTTAAGCCGCGAAAAAATGGGCAGTACTGGTATTGGCAACGGGATCGCCATCCCCCACGCACGCATGTCCGACAGCGAAAAAGCCGTCGCAGTGCTAGTGCAATGTGAAGAACCGATTGAATTTGATTCGATTGATAATCGTCCAGTCGATCTCTTATTTGCTCTTTTGGTTCCTGAAGATCAATGCAAAGAGCATTTAAAAACCCTCGCTTGTATGGCAGAACGCCTCAACGATAAGCAGATCCTCAAGCAGCTTCGCAATGCAGAAAGCGATCAAGAGCTGTATAACATCATGGTTAACCAATAGCAGGCAAACACAATGCGTTTGATCGTGGTCAGCGGACAGTCGGGAGCCGGAAAGAGCGTCGCTCTTCGGGTACTGGAAGACCTAGGTTACTACTGTGTTGATAACCTGCCAGTAAGTCTGTTGCCCGCTTTTATCCAATCGGTACAAGGCAGTCAGCAGAACGTGGCCGTCAGCATTGATATACGTAACTTGCCCAAAGAACCCGGCTTAGTGCAAGACGTGCTCGCTCAGCTCAAACAAAACAATGATGTGAGCATGTTGTTCCTTGATGCCAACAAAGAGACCTTGCTCAAACGCTATAGCGAAACACGGCGCATTCATCCCCTCTCTCTGAGTCAAAGCAAACCCACTCTTGCACAAGCGATAGAGTTAGAAAAGCAGCTACTCGGCCCACTCAAAGAACAAGCTGATCTGCTACTCGATAGCAGTAACCAATCACTACATGAACTGAGCGAAACAGTGCGTATGCGCATTGAGGGCCGTGAACGCAAAGATTTGGTGATGGTGTTTCAATCGTTTGGCTTTAAGTACGGTTTACCGAGCGATGCCGATTACGTGTTCGATGTGCGCTTTTTGCCAAATCCGCACTGGGAGCCGGATCTACGCCCACTGACGGGACTGGATGCCCCAATCAAATCCTTCTTGGAAGGTCATAGTGAAGTGATGGAACTTAAACAGCAGATCCAAAAATTCTTTGAATACTGGCTGCCCATGCTGGAGAAAAACAATCGCAGCTATCTGACCATTGCCATTGGTTGTACCGGTGGTAAGCATCGCTCAGTCTATCTCACTCAACAGCTTGGTGAATACTTTGCACAGCTTGGTCATCAGGTACAAATCCGCCATACTTCATTGGAAAAACAACAATCCTAGGAGTTCACCATGCCGCAGTTGAGCCAAACCGTTCTCATCCAAAACCGCCTTGGCCTGCATGCTCGCGCAGCCGTCAAATTGGTGCAATTAGCTCAGTCGTTTGATGCCGTGCTGACCGTACAAAGCCAAGATGGCCGTGAAGCGACCGCCGATAGCGTGATGGGGTTACTGATGTTGGAATCGGCACAAGGGCAGAACGTGGTAATTTCTGCTAACGGTTCGCAAGCAGAGCAAGCACTACAGGCTGTTTGTCAGCTTATCGAACAGAAATTTGATGAGGATGAGTAAGGCTATCGACTTACTCTTTACTAGCACCTTATCGATCTTCACTACCCACTTGGCCAATCGTGGCAAAGAAGAGTAAAGAAATCTGTCTTCCTTACTAAGATCTTATTAAACAAGCAGGTAAATTAAGTTACCATGCTGACCATTATTCCAATTCCAACCTAGGGGGAAGCCATGGCCGAGCAGATCGAATTTGACCAAGCTCACCTCACCCTCCAAGAAATCACTGAAGCCTTAGATAATGGCCGCTTTGTTCATGTCCGCCGCCAACTGCAGGACATGGAGCCAGAAGATATTGCTCATCTGCTGGAAGCCTCACCACGTAAAGCGCGTGAGGTATTGTGGCAACTAACTGATCCAGAAGATTATGGTGAAATCCTTGATGAGCTGAATGAAGACGTTAAGGATGCACTGGTGTCGAAAATGGCACCGGAGAAGCTCGCCGAAGCAACCGAAGGTATGGACATCGATGATGTCGCCTACGTATTGCGTAGCTTGCCGGATGATGTGTCACGCGAAGTTCTGTCCCAAATGGATGCCGCGGATCGTATGCGGGTAGAAACCGCACTTTCCTATCCGGAAGATACCGCCGGCGGCCTGATGAACACCGACGTGATCACCATTCGTGCCGATGTAGATGTCGATGTTGTACTGCGTTATCTGCGTATGAAAGGGGAACTGCCGGAAGCCACCGATGCGCTGTATGTGATTGATGATGAAAGTAAACTTATTGGTCATCTTTCCCTCGTCACTCTACTCACCACCCAACCGGATGTGCCGGTCAGCGAAGTGATGGACGATGCGGATGAAGCGATCAAAGTGGATATGAAAGACTCCGATATCGCCAATCTGTTCGAGCGTCGTAACTGGGTTTCTGCACCTGTGGTGGATGAAAACCAACATCTGGTTGGCCGAATCACCATCGATGACGTGGTCGATATCATCCGTGAAGACGCCGAACACTCAATGATGAGTATGGCGGGCATGGATGATGACGAAGATACCTTCGCCCCTGTCGTCAAATCTGCGCGTAAACGCAGTATTTGGCTCGGTGCCAACGTACTGGCCGCCCTTGCCGCGGCTTCGGTTTCTAACATGTTTGAAGCCACACTCGAGCAAATGGCCGCGGTTGCTGTGCTGATGACCATAGTGCCCTCCATGGGCGGCGTAGCCGGTAACCAAACCGTGGCTCTGGTGATTCGTGGGCTGGCACTGGGCCATATCGGTGACAGTAACAAGCGCGAACTTCTGATGAAAGAAGCTGCCATCGGTCTACTCAACGGGATCATGTGGGCATTGATCATCGGTGCCATCGTGGTGGTTTGGAAAGGTGAATGGATGCTCGGCGGGATCATTTCCGCGGCGATGATGACCAACCTCATCGTGGCAGGTATTGCTGGGGTAAGCATCCCTATTCTGCTGAAAAAGATGAATATCGATCCCGCTCTTGCCGGCGGTATGGCACTGACCACTGTCACGGATGTGATTGGTTTATCCGTCTTTCTCGGTCTAGCCACTTTGCTGCTGGCCAGTTAATGTCCGATTTCCCAAATTGATTCGACAAAAAAGCCGACTTTCTGTCGGCTTTTTCATTCAATGGCTCAGAGCTTACTCGCCCGCGACCTTCATTGATTCAATCAAAATAGAACCGGTTTGGATCTGGGAGCGCGTTTCGATATCACTGCCCACCGCGACAATCTGCTGCAACATCTGCTTGAGGTTACCCGCAATGGTGATTTCAGAAACAGGGTATTTGATTTCACCATTTTCTACCCAGAAACCAGCAGCGCCACGTGAGTAATCTCCCGTCACCACATTCACGCCTTGTCCCATCACTTCGGTCACCAGCAAGCCGGTACCCAGCTCTTTGAGCATCTGTTGGTAGTTTTGACCAGTCGATTTCACATACCAGTTATGAATGCCACCCGCATGACCAGTTGGCGTCATGTTCATTTTGCGCGCGGCGTAACTGGTCAGTAAGTAAGTCGCTAGTACACCATCGGTGATGATTTCCAAATCTTGAGTACGAACCCCTTCACTATCAAATGGGCTGGAAGCCAAACCACGCATCACATGCGGGCGCTCACTGATATTGAACCACGTCGGCAGAATGGTTTTGCCAAGATGATCGAGTAAGAAACTCGATTTGCGATATAAGTTGCCACCGCTGATCGCCATCACCAGATGACCGATTAAGCCTGTCGCCACATCTGCCGCAAACATCACTGGAAACTGACCCGTTTTCAGCTTTTGCGGATCCAGACGGCTCACCGTATTTTCCGCCGCTTGCAAACCCACGCTTTCTGGCGTCCATAAATCGTCACGGTGACGCGCCACGGTGTAGCTGTAATCGCGCTCCATTTCACCGTTGCGGCCTTCACCAATCACACTACAGCTAATGCTGTGGCGACTAGAGGCATAGCTAGCCAATAAACCGTGGCTGTTACCGTAAACACGAACGCCGTAATGGCTATCGTAGCTACCGCCATCGCTTTGCTTAATTTTCTTGCTATAACCTAACGCCGCGCGTTCTGCCGCAATGGCAATTTGCGCCGCCACATCGGGATTCGGCTCATCTGGATGGAAAAGGTCAAGATCAGGAATATCCTGCACCATCAATTCTTTCGGCGCAGGACCTGCATAAGGATCTTCAGAGGTGTACTGCGCAATATCCAGCGCCGCCAACACGGTTTGTTGGATCGCTTTTTCACTCAAGTCCGACGTTGAAGCGCTGCCTTTACGTTGGCCACGATAGACGGTAATCCCAAGTGCACCATCACTGTTGAATTCAACATTCTCTACTTCACACATGCGGGTCGAAACACTTAACCCCGTGCTCTTGGTGATCGCCACTTCAGCCGCATCAGAACTCGCTGCAGCCATCTCTAATGCCTTAGCAACCGCGGCTTCCAGCTCTTGACGCTGCAGCGCAACTCGCTCTTTTACATCCATATTTCATTCAACCATTGGTTATTGATGTTATTAGGATAACAAGAATTTCGCTTTCTCCCCACGATTCTTGCTAAAATAGCCGACATAAGTAACTCATCATGATGAAGAAGATGGCACGTAAAAACCAAAAAGCCCCTTGGGAAGAGGAAGAAGAGATCATTTGGGTCAGTAGAACCGAAATGAAAAATGACATGCTAGCCCTGCAAAAGCTTGGCGAAGAGCTGGTTGAGTTAAAACCTTCCGCGTTAGCCAAATTCCCGCTGCCAGAAGATTTAGCGGAGGCAATTAAAGATGCGCAGCGTTTCAAAAACGAAGCTCGTCGCCGCCAACTGCAATACATTGGCAAACTGATGCGCCATATCGACCCGGAACCGCTACAAACGGCGTTGGATAAACTGCGCAACAAACATTCGCAAACTACCGCGCTGCTGCACAAACTGGAGCAACTGCGTGATCGCATCGTTGCCGAAGGCGATAGCGCGATTGAAGTGGCGATGGAGCGATACCCAGAAGCAGATCGTCAACGTCTGCGTCTATTAGCGCGTCAAGCCACCAAAGAGAAAGCGGGTAATAAGCCGCCGAAATCTTCACGCGAGATCTTCCAACTGCTGAAAGAAGCGATGTTGGCAAAACAAGAGATCGAAGAAGAGAGTGAAGACGATCTGGATTCAACGGAATAAAACGCGAGGCCGCAAGCCATCTCGTTTTAACCAAGAGCATCAAAAAAGGTTAGCGCAAGCTAACCTTTTTCTTTACGGTCGATGTATATCAGTTCACTCAGCGTTATTTCGGCTCACTCAGTGCCGCCGCCACAAACTGAGCCAGTTCAGGATGAGGATGCTGCGCTGTCACCACCTGACAATCACTCACCACCTTCACTTTACCTTGGCTCAAAAATGCGATTTGGCTGGCGATGGCACGCGCATCACTAAGATGGTGGGTCACCATCACAACAGTGCGCTGCCGCTCACTGGCTAACTGTTTCACCAAAGCGAGCATTTCTTCACGTAGCAAAGGATCGAGTGCCGAAAAAGGCTCATCAAGCAACCAAATCGGATTGGGCTGCACAAAACAGCGCGCGAGTGCCACCCGCTGGCGTTGTCCCCCTGAAAGTTGCTCAGGCAATCTGTCGAGATAATCGCAGATCCCAACCTGCTCTGCCGCTTGCACGACTTGCTGTTTCTGCTCAGCGTT
Source organism: Vibrio mimicus (assembly GCF_019048845.1). NCBI lineage: Bacteria > Pseudomonadati > Pseudomonadota > Gammaproteobacteria > Vibrionales > Vibrionaceae > Vibrio > Vibrio mimicus. The sequence goes on along the minus strand of NZ_CP077426.1, from coordinate 389,434 downwards.
CAATTTGAGGCCAGGATGTAAACCTAAGCCGATGTTTTCACGCACGGTAAGATGGGTAAACAGGTTGTGCTCCTGAAAGAGCATCGAAAAGGGGCGTTGATAAGGCGCTAAACCGAGTACCGACTGCTGATTGACCTTGATGCTGCCGCTGACGGGTTCGATAAAACCCGCGACCAGACTCAGCAAGGTAGATTTGCCTGCACCACTGGGGCCCATCAGTGCCACAATCGCGCCGTCGGCCACCGTCAGATCAAACTCAAACCATTCGTGCTCATACTCATAACGTACTTTTTCTAGAGTTAACATGCCTTTCCTCATCGGTGTTGGGCAAACAGGCGTTGGGTAAACAGCCGCTCAATCACATAAAACCAACCCACACTCATGATCAAAATGGCTAACGCAACCACGGCGGCGGTATCCATCTGGTAACTACCCAGCAGCTGATAGAGATACAGCGGCAGAGTGCGAAAATCTTGGCTACCAAACAGAGCAATCGCACTTAAATCCCCCATCGAGAGCAGAAAACCAATCGCAAACGCATGAGAGATCGGCTTACGCAGCGCTCGCCACTCAACCAATCGAAATCTACGCCAACCTGACATCCCTAAACTGGCACACAGCAATTCATACTGCTGTGCCAAATGCCACATCGGCTGGCTCAAAGTTTTCACCACATAAGGCAGCGCCATTAATGCGTTCACCGCCACCACGATCCAGTAAGCGAAACTAAACACATCGGTGATATTGCGCAGCAGTAAAAAGAGTCCGGTACTCACCACCAATCCTGGCGTCACCAGAATTAAAGTCGCGATCCACTCCACGCCATTGGCTCGTCGATTTGCCGCTTTCAAACGTAGTGCTCGGCTGGTCAGTAACATAGCCACCCCGCTGACCAGTGCCAAGCTGCTGGCTAAGGTCGCCACTTGCAAAGAATGACTCACTGCCGACCAAAAATCACCACTACTCAGTACCTTGCCTAGTTTTGAGTTCAGCCCAGCCAGTACCACCATCAACAATGGCGGCAAGACCAACGCACACACCGCAATAATCCAACTGCTATCCCACAACTTGGCAAGCCATGAATCACGTATCCAACGTTCAGCCACCTTGCTCGCGGCACTGTTCATGGGGCGTGAATGCGAAAAACGCTGCAGGGTAAAAGTCAGTAAGGTACACAGCAACATCTGCCAAATCGCCAATAACGCGCCAATTTGCAGATCGAAATCGAATTTGATCGCCTGGTAGATAGCGAGCTCAATCGTGGTCGCTTTAGGCCCACCACCGAGCGCCATCACGGTTGCAAAACTAGTAAAACAAAGCATAAACACTAAGCCCGCAACGTGCGGCAGCTGCTGACGCAAACGCGGCCATTCCACCCACTTAAACTTTTGCCAGCGACTCATGCCGAGATGGGCACACAGCTTGTGCTGCTCACTGGGGATCGCTTCTAAACTTTGCAGCAGCAAGCGGCTGGCATAAGGCAAGTTAAACAGCACATGGGCGAGCAAAATACCGTTTAAACCATAAATCGAAAACGGCAGAGAAAGCCCAAAACTTTGGAGTATTTTGGCCAACCAACCACTATTACCGTAAATCGCGATTAAGCCAAAAATCGCCACCAATACGGGCAAAACCAGCGTCATCGCGAAAAGTTTCAGTAGTAAATCACGACCGGGAAAACGGCGCTGACTGAGGGCATGAGCAACCGGAATTGCCAACCCCACACTGAGCACGGTGGACCAGAAGGCTTGATAAAAGCTGAACTGAGTGACATGCCGATAATAAGCATCTTGCCAGATAAGATTCAGATTGAGCGGTGGCGCTTGCCAGAGCAGCGCCGCTAATGCCGCGAGGACAAAGGTCGCGACACCAGCCGCGACCCAGAAGCCTAATTGAGGAGTTCGATTCAACGCTTAACCTTAAAAGCTCAGCGCTTGCTGCCACTCACGAATCCATGGCTTACGCATTTGCGCGACTTCCTGTGCGCTGAAGGAAAGAGATTGTGTGGGTACCGCCAAAGTATCAAACCCTTTGGGCAGTTCAACCGCCGTCACTGGATACATCCAGTTACCCGTTGGGATTACGCCTTGGAACTCATTACTCAGGATAAATTGCAGGAACTTGTCCGCCAGCTCGTCATTTTTAGTGCTTTTGACTTTGGCGGCGACTTCAACTTGCAGGTAATGCCCTTCGCTGAAATTCGCAGTGGCAAAACGTGCATCATTTTCCGCAATCAAGTGATAGGCCGGCGAAGTGGTGTACGAGAGCACCAGATCCGCCTCTCCACCGAGAAACATCGAGTAAGCTTCTGACCAACCTTTGGTCACGGTGACCGTTTTGCTCGCCAGCTGCTTCCACGCTTGTGGCGCTTGGTCGCCATAGACAGATTTCATCCACAGCAGTAAACCTTGTCCCGGCGTTGAAGTGCGCGGGTCTTGGTAGATCACTTTCAGATCATCACGTTTTTCCACCAGCTCTTTCAAGCTGGTTGGCGGGTTAGCCAGCTTCTCTTTGTTATAGACGAAAGCGAAATAGCCATAGTCGTATGGTACAAACGTGTTGTCACTCCAACCGTTGGGCAGAGTCACCTTGCTGGTATCCACACTGTGGGTCACCAATAATCCGGTTTGCTTGGCTTCTTCGATAAGGTTGTTATCCAGCCCTAGCACCACATCCGCTTTGCTGTTGCTGCCTTCTAAACGCAGACGATTGAGAATCGACACGCCATCATCCAAAGCGACAAACTGCAGATCGCAGCCGCATTGCGCTTCAAACGCTTTTTCAATCGCAGGTGCTGGCCCCCAATCGGCGGCAAAAGAATCGTAAGTGTAAACGGTGAGGGTTTGCGCAGCAGAGGCTGCTGAAGCAACACATAGGGTTGCTAACGCAACCGCAGTCAGTTGAAATTTCAAGGCTCGCTCTCCTTAATGAGCGGCACAGGCTTGAGGGAGGCAGAGAATCGTCCATTATTTCATTCTGCAAACCTAGCTCAATTCCTACGCCAGCATTATCTGGTTCAGGTTCAACCGCGAACATCGCAGTCATTGCGGGTCCCAAGCAGTGCTTGATCTCAGCGCCATTCGGATGAATGGGTGGCCCCCCGTGAGTGGGTTGGATTGTAATGGGAAATCTTGTAATTAGCCAGTAGCGGAAAATCGCGACTGGCCATGTCATTACTCGCCGCGCGCGCGTTGATCATAGCCCCAACGCGGCACGAGTGCTTGTTCGATCCCAAGATGCTCGAGAATGCGCGCCACCATAAAATCGACCAGATCGTCAATCGATTGTGGCTGATGATAAAAACCCGGCGCAGCAGGCATGATAGTCACGCCCATGTGCGAGAGCTTAAGCATATTTTCTAAGTGCAAAGTGGAGAATGGCGTTTCACGCACCACCAGCAGCAGTTGTCCACGCTCCTTCAGCACCACATCAGCGGCGCGTTCAATCAGATTATCTGACATGCCATGCGCAATCGCCGCCACACTGCCTGCCGAGCATGGACACACCACCATCTGCTTGGGGGCAGCAGAACCTGACGCCACAGGCGAAAACCAATCCTCTTTTCCGCACACCATCAACTTATCACTGGCGCAGCCCAGATGTTCTACTAACACCGCTTGCGCCGCCTCGGGGTTGGCGGGCAGTTTCAAGCCATGTTCTGTCGCCAACACCACTCGCGCCGCCGAAGAGATCAGTAGGTAAACCCGATAATCCGCCGCCAGCAGGCATTGCAATAACCGCAGCCCATAGGGCGCTCCGGAAGCGCCAGTCCAAGCCAGTGTAATGGTTCGATTGTTGTTCATGCTCACCTTAAATTATTTCTGTTGCAGTGCCGCGAGCAACTTGCCATGAATGCCTTCAAAGCCACCGTTGCTCATCACCAAAATCTGGTCACCTGCTTTGGCTTCTTTAGCAATCATAGCCACAAATTCATCCATATTGGCGCTCACTTGCGCAGGCTGTTGACACTGTTTCGCGACCTCTTCCACCGACCAAGAAATGTTAGACGGCTGGTAAAGGTAAACCGAATCGGCGCTGTGCAGCGAAGCCGCCAAGGTTTCTTTGTGCACGCCCAGCTTCATGGTAGCAGAGCGCGGCTCAAGTACGGCGATGATTTTCTTATCGCCCACCTTGTTACGTAAACCGCCGAGCGTCAGTTCAATCGCGGTTGGGTGATGGGCAAAATCGTCGTACACCGTTACCCCATTGATTTCACCTTTCAGCTCTAAACGGCGCTTGGTGTTGACAAACAGCCCCAACGCTTCACAAGCCAGCTCAGGCGCAACGCCCACATGACGTGCGGCAGCAATCGCCATTAGCGCGTTGCTGACGTTGTGATCCCCCACCAAACTCCAATTAACTTGGCCAACGCGTTCACCTTTGAATAAAACGTGGAACTGTGAACCATCAGCGGTGATTTTTTCCGCTTGCCACTCACCTTGCTCACCACTGAACTCGGTTTCGCTCCAACAACCACGCTGTAAAACATCGGCTAAAGCTTCATCTTGCTTAGGAGCAAGAATGCGACCGTTGCCCGGCACAGTACGTACCAAATGATGAAATTGGCGCTTAATCGCCTCTAAGTTATCGAAAATGTCTGCATGATCGAACTCTAGGTTGTTCATCACTAAAGTGCGCGGATGGTAATGCACGAACTTAGAACGCTTATCGAAAAAAGCACTGTCGTATTCGTCAGCTTCAACCACAAAAAACATGCTTTCGCCTAAACGTGCAGAAATACCGAAATTACCTAACACACCACCGACTAAGAAACCCGGTTGATAGCCGCAATGCTCCAGTACCCAAGCAATCATGCTTGAAGTGGTGGTTTTGCCATGCGTTCCCGATACCGCAATTACCCAGCGATCATGCAGTAGAAAATCTTGTAGCCACTGTGGGCCTGAGGTGTAGCGCAGGTTGTGGTTGAGCACGTATTCCACGCAAGGATTACCACGACTCATCGCGTTGCCAATCACCACCAGATCAGGCTTGGGCTCAAGTTGAGCAGGGTCAAAACCTTCAATGATCTCGATGCCTTGCGCCTCTAACATGGTACTCATTGGCGGGTAAACATTGGCATCGCTGCCGGTGACTTTATGACCCAATTGACGCGCTAACATCGCAACGCCGCCCATGAACGTGCCACAAATTCCCAAGATATGAATGTGCATAAAAACCCAGCCTTTTTACTGTGCGATTGGAATGGCTCCATTATCCCGATCCGCTACGCAAAAGCGAGTGCAGCAGTTCAGCGTGGTGTAAATTCGAAATGGTCGACAATCAAAGTGAGATCTGTGTCGGTTAGTTCAATACCCGTAAAAAGATCTAAGTTTTACAATTCACTACAGACAAGGTGCATAGCGCAATCGATTCCATCAGAGGATCCCATCATCTTGCTCAACCCGTTTGTTGCACTTCACTAACCTTAGGTCAACAAATGGGCGTACCCCCGACCCAATAGTGTTAAGGAACCAACATGCAGAAAATGCGCACCCTCGGTGAATTTATTGTTGAAAAACAACATGATTTCCCCCACGCCAGCGGTGAACTTTCCTCTCTTTTAGCCTCAATTCGTTTGGCCGCCAAAATCGTCAACCGCGAAATCAATAAAGCGGGACTGGCAGATATCATTGGCGCGTCAGGCAATGACAACATTCAAGGCGAAGAGCAACAAAAGCTCGACCTGTATGCCAACGAAAAATTCAAAGCCGCACTGGAAGCACGCGATCAAGTGTGTGGTGTGGCGAGTGAAGAAGAAGATGAAGCGGTCGCATTCAATAAAGAGCTCAACAAAAATGCCAAATACGTGGTGTTGATGGATCCGCTCGATGGATCTTCCAATATCGATGTCAACGTATCGGTGGGGACAATTTTCTCGATTTACCGCCGCGTTTCGCCAGTTGGCACACCGCCGACGCAGGAAGATTTTCTGCAACCGGGCAATAAACAAGTCGCTGCCGGTTATGTGATTTACGGATCGTCCACCATGCTGGTGTACACCACGGGCAATGGCGTAAACGGCTTTACTTATGATCCTTCGCTCGGCACTTTCTATCTCTCCCACGAGAATATGCGCATTCCTGAAAACGGTAAGATTTACTCCATCAACGAGGGTAACTACATCCGTTTCCCGACTGGGGTGAAAAAGTACATCAAGTTCTGCCAAGAAAATGTGCCCGAAGATGGTCGCCCCTACACTTCGCGCTACATTGGTTCACTGGTGGCAGATTTCCATCGCAACCTGCTTAAAGGCGGCATCTATTTGTATCCGAGCACGCAAAGCCACCCGAACGGTAAACTGCGTCTGCTCTATGAGTGCAACCCAATGGCGTTTTTGATTGAGCAAGCGGGCGGTCTCGCTTCTGATGGTGTGCATCGCATCATGGATATCAAACCCACTGAGCTGCACCAACGTGTACCGTTTTTTGTCGGCTCGAAGAATATGGTGCATAAAGTCGAAGAATTTTTAGAGACTTACCCCGATTAAGCTTATTAGCGCCGCTCCATGCGGCGCTTTTTCTCTCTGTCGGCTTGGGGATCCTTTATTTTGAGAGTAAACTCACCCCTTTGCTGACGGGTGTATTTTGCGCCATCGGCAAACATGCATAATAATAAATCCCGAATTTGAAGTCCGGCCAACAGAAAAAAGGAAACCGTTAATGAGCTTAAACAATGTGCCAGCGGGCAAGTCACTGCCTGATGATATCTATGTAGTGATCGAAATCCCTGCTAATGCTGACCCAATCAAATACGAAGTCGACAAAGAGTCTGGCGCAGTATTCGTAGACCGCTTTATGTCAGCGCCTATGTTCTACCCATGCAACTACGGCTACGTGAACCACACTCTGTCACTCGATGGTGACCCAGTAGACGTTTTGGTTCCAACGCCATATCCACTCATCCCAGGTTCTGTGATCCGCTGCCGTCCAGTTGGCGTGCTGAAGATGACTGACGAATCCGGTGAAGACGCGAAAGTGGTTGCGGTACCGCACACCAAGATCTCTAAAGAGTACGATCACATCCAAGACGTGAACGATCTGCCAGCGCTGCTGAAAGCACAGATCACCCACTTCTTTGAGCGTTACAAAGAGCTGGAATCAGGCAAGTGGGTAAAAGTGGATGGCTGGGAAGATGCCGCTTCTGCTCGCGCTGAAATCCTGAGCTCTTACGAGCGTGCGCAAAACAAATAAGCCCACGCTTGAGCACAAAAAAGCCAGCGTAAGCTGGCTTTTTTGTTATCGCATTGGCGCTCTGGCTTATAACTCACCCGCGGTGGAATGGCGACCTGAAGCATAGTCTTGCCGAAACCAAATGTTGATATCATCACAGACACCAAGGTAATACTTACCTGACACTCCCAGCAGATAAGCACTTTGTTGACAGTACTGCTGTCTTCCTTGCTCATAGCCTTGGCTATACGCTTGGTAAAGTTGTTCATCCATCAATTGCTGTTCATCTTGTTTAAGTATCTGCGCTTGGGTCAACTTGATTTTCCCTTGCTCACCTTGTTGTAAACCAAACGCTTCCCAAGCCGCGGGCGAGCCCGTAGGGGGAACCTCTATGGTCGCACAACCACTCAACAACACTAACCAAAGCAGTTTTTTCATCATCTGATCCTCACTTAAACCAAGGAAAACCGCTTCCGCTTTACACTCTTTGACACCAGTCTCCGGAATCAATCAGTGAATACAAGCGATGGGTCTCTTGATAAATATAGATCCATGCCGTACCAAAGGGAGTCTCAATCGTGTCACGTCGATATTCCACGGGCACATCTTCCAAAATATCCAGTTGCGCGAGCGTATGTTCATCCACGAGATAAACTTCACCATGTACCGATTGGTGCCCATCCACCAATCCTGGATACGCCCCTAAATCATAGAGCGCATACTCGGGTTTGGTTTCAAATTGGCCAAGCAACTGACTCTGCTGTAAGTAAGTGTGGTTGCTCTCTCCGTGACGCAAAGTGCCATACACAAAAACGAGGTGCTGCACATCTCTCTCCTTAGTTGAATTCGAACTGATAGAGTAGATCAACGGCGCTATCAACGCCGGAGACCGCCTCTAAATACAGATCCTGCATCAAGCGATAACGAACAGTAAATTCACCGACTGAGTTAAAAATACCGACACCATATTTCACTTGCAAGCCGGGCAGAATATAACCACTTACGGTGACCTGTGAATCATCGCCCGATCCTGCGGTATCCAGTTGCAGATCCTGCACCCCGAACGCTTGGCCAATTTCCCCAACCAACTTACCGCTTCGTGCCAAGCTCAAACCAATCAGTGTGGTGGTCATGGCGTTACCACCCGCTTCTCCATCAATATTTTGCCCACGCAACAAATACGAGAGTGCATTGGCTTGCGGCATCGCTGGCTCAGAGAAAATCACCAGCGATGGCTCATCCGATGGGCCACTCACTCGAACCCCTGCAATCACATTATCCTGAGTGTTATCTGGATTACGGATCGCAGTGATCGCCAAATAAGGCTGATCCGCAGGACCATTCATCAAAATCTTCCCTTCTTTGATCTGTAGATCCTGACCAAATGAGCGATATTGACCATTGCGAATATTCACTTCACCCAAGATGAACGGGCCTTTGTCTTTTTGTGCCACATTGAGTCGCCCCACTAAGTTGCCTTGCAAACCAAAGGCACTGAGTTGGAAATCGTCGCCAATTTGCACATTCACATCCGTTTCCACGGTAAACGGTAACGACTCTTTCTCGCTCAGCGGTTGCAAGTCCGCATTCAGCAACACTTGATCTTTCGAGACTCCAATTGCACTGGGTGGCAACTCCTCCACCACAATTCGACCCCATGGTAAGGCGATATTGCCGACCACTCGCGCCAGTTTCGGTTGCATGGTCAAGGTTAAGTCTGGGATCACTTTCACTTTCACCATTGGCGGCAGATCTACCATCATTGAGGGTGCATGAACCCGTGCTTTTACGCGCCAATCCTCCAACTGCTGCCAATTGGCGTCACCATCCACTTCCAACAAACCATCGGTGGTTTGGATATCGGCATTTAACACGGCCTGATAACCATTAAACTTCAGTGACACCTGCCCTGATTGCACATCGACTGGGGTAATTTCACCTTTGACTCGGATATCATTCACCGCAATTTCACCCTTGAGCTGAGGATGTAGCATTGGGCCATGAAATTGCACATCCGCATTAATGCTCGATTTAGCTTCGCTGTATTCGCCGATCAACGGCTGTAAGAAATCCAGATTAAACGTAGTTAAGTTAAGCGACCCCAACATGGTTTTCTGCTCTGCTCGTACATCCGCAATCTTAATATTGCCAGAGAGATCACCGTTATCAGTCACATCCAATAACCAACTCGCTTGTAGTTGGTTTTTGGCGATTTCTGCTGAAAATTGCGCTTTATCCCAACCTAAAGTGATACTTTTATCCAGTTTTTGCGTCACTTGACCTTGGCTCAGTGCCAGATTGGCTTTCAATTGTGGAGCCGCTTTGGGAGACCACTTCGCCCACACTTGTCCATCTAATTGCCCACTGAGCTTGGTCTCTTTCGGTAGCACATCTATCAGTTGCTTAAAATCAAACTGCTTGATGGCTAGACGTGCTTCACCGCGTGCACCCAACTCGGCATCTTCTTCTAAACACAGCGAAGCATTGCCTTGAATCCAACAATGCGCAGCCACTTTGGCACGTTCGGTTTTCTGATCAAACGACAGCGCAGTGGCTTGTTGTAGCAACCATTGCCCTTGAGGAGATCTTAACCACATGCGCTCCAATTCGCCTTGCCAACGAAGCGATGGTTCCAAACGCAGTCGGCCGTTCAGGGCAAGACTGGTTGACGCCAATGGTGAAGCCACATCAAGAGTCACATTATGCTTTTGCTGTGATCCTTGTGCTTTCAACTCAACAGAATCAATCCGCTGGCTGTCATACTCAATATCACGGACTTGTAAAGTAAGATCGCCCTGCGGCTCAGGAAGTGGAACCAAATTGCCTTGCAAAGTGACATGCCCAATGGAGGCTATGTCTTGCCACTGCAAGCGATCCGCATCGAGCAAAAGTTTGACCTGTGGCTGCTTGAGATCGCCACGCAGCAGTACATCCCCAATTATTTTTCCGTGGGCATCTGGCAGCGACTTGCTCAAGTCTGGCACATCTAATTCCACCGACATCCGCCACTGTTTGGTCAATTTTCCTTTCGCTGTTAGCGTATTGGGACCATGAGCCAACGAAACGCCTTTCGTGACGAGCTCAATATCCCCTTGGCCTTTCACATCCGATGCACTGATTTCGCCGAGCACTTTCAGCGGATAATCACGCAGTATGCCGTTGATGGCTAAACGCGACACATCGATTTGCCAACCACCTTGCTCAGTCAAGGAGCCTGAGGTATCCAATTCGCCACTGATTTTACCTTCCGCTTGTGGCCATTGCAGACCGGGTTGAATGTTCTTCAGGTTTAAACGCGCCGCCCAGTTTAGTGGGCTTTTCCAGTTGGCAACCGCATTGCCGGTTACGCTTCCGCCAAGCGCTTCAAGCTTGATCGATTGCAACGCGATTTCATCCAGATTGCCATGGCCTTGAGCGGCCAAACTCACACCCGGAATATCTTTACCCTGTAGTGCGCCTTGTAAGGCGTACTGATAATTCGCCAGTGAACCATTCACACTTAACTCTGGCACTTCAACCTGATAATCGCTCTCGCCTAGCATCGGCCATTGGGCTTTGATCTTGCTCAGTTGAATATCAAACGGCAGGGCGGCATCCAGCACATTGAAATGTGCGTTTAATTGCGCTTGAGCCAAAGTGTCTAAACTGGCTTGTAAGGTGAGATCGGCCAAATTACCTTGGGCAGAAAGAGAGAGGGTTTGGCCTTTAAAATCCGCCAGATGTACTTGGCTATTCAATTCAAGCTGAAGCGGATACTCGCCCGTGAGCGTTGCTTCTGCATTAAGCTGAGCATCTACCTCCGGCATACTCAATTCAAGGGTAGAGATTGAGACTTGGTGCTCCGCGGCATTCGCCTCTAAACCGAGATGATTAACGATGATCGGCGTCTCTTGTTCCAATCGAAAGTCACGGATATCGAATCGCACCAGTTCAATTTGCAGCGGGATCAGCACTTCGGGGAGAACCAATGGCTCAGCTTGCTTCGCGGTCGCCACTTGATTGGCGGGAGGAACAGCCGACTCTTCACTCGCGGCTAACGCAAGGCGGATGCCTTGCCAGTCTGTTTGTCCTATGCGTAGCCGATTCCCCAGCCAAGAAGCACGAGTGCTGAATTGCTGCCATGCCACTCGATGGCCAAGAATATTCAGTTGGATATCTTGCAGCGCCAGTTTACCCACCCGAATCGGGATCGGTGTGGAGATTTCACTCAATGGCTCAGAGTCTGGCTCAACGGGCGTTTCTTCAGTTTCAGGGAGGGAAGGAAGACCCAAGCTGAAGCCGCTGATAGAGAGTTCATTAATACAGACACTCGGCTCGAGCAAGCAGTTAGGATTCATCGCCAAACTCAAAGTTTGAGTAGCGAGCGTTAGGTTAAGCTCGCTGTCTGAATAGGTCACACCTTGCAACGTAAACCGTGGAAATAGTGCACCTTGAGCTTGTTGGACTTTCAGCTGCGGCAGCGCTTGCTGCGCTCCCCACAACACCGCTTGTAAACCAGGGTTGGTAAACAGCGCACCCGCCAAAGCCAGCACTAAAATAATCACCAACGCCAATAGCAGCATAGAGAACCACTTGGTCCATTTCAGCGCCCGTCTGATCATAACTCAGGCCCTAAAGTGAAGTGGATCTTGAATTCATCACCCGGTTCGGCATCCAGCCCCCAAGCAAAATCGAGCCGAATCGGGCCGACAGGAGAAACCCAGCGCACACCAACACCAGCGCCTTTCTTCCACTCTGGCGTATCGTTAAACGCATCCCCCACATCCATAAACATGGCCGCCCACCAGTTACCGGTTAAGCGGTATTGGTACTCAATGGAACTGGTGGCGATGTATTTAGCCCCCGTTAAAGCCCCACTGGCATCTTTGGGAGAGATCGACTCATAGCCATAACCACGCAGGTTGTTATCTCCCCCCGCGAAGAAACGTAACGAAGGAGAAAGTTGGTCAAATTCATCGGTAATATTGGCACCACCATCGACCCTGACCAGAGCACGATGATTACGCGCATAAGTACGCAGCCAAGAAGATCCCGCTTGAACGCGAGCAACCCGAGTTGCCGAAATCAGTTTCGGATCACCATATTCAAGAGTGATGGTTTGTTTATCCCCCCAAGTAAGCAAGCTGCCGCTGCTTCGGGTTCGCGTACGGGAGTAAGTGATACCAGGCAATAAAAATTGGCTGTTATCGTCTTGCAAACCTTGTTCATAGTTTTCAAGCAAATAGCGAATAAACACGGTACGGTGCCACCCCCCATCAAGCTGCCAATGCCGCTCTAACGACAGGTTAGACTCCAAGCTCTGCGTATCCCGTTTATCCACATTTTTCATTCCATATTGAATGCGGTAATACTCATTCAACACATCTTCCAGTGGAATTTGGTAACCCGCGGTAATGGTTTGCTCAGGAGCGGAGATCGAAAAGCTGCTATCAAAACTGTGCCCACGGCTGTTCACCCACGGCTTTTTCCATTTCAGCGATCCACGCACACCAACGTCTGTCGAATAGCCTAAACCTGTTTCTAACTGATTACGCGCTTGAGGTGCTAGCGAAACTTTGATCGGTAGCTCTCGACCTTGATCTAACTGCGAAAGATCCGGCTCAACAAAAACTGAAGAGAACCAGTCAGTATTGGAAAGGTTTTGGTTAAATTCACCGACTTGCGAAACCAAATATGGATCGCCTTGCTTAAAAGGACGCAGTGACATCACTCGATTTTCATCAATCTGGCTACCTTCAACTGTCGTTGCCCCAAATAGATAGCGGATACCACTGGAAAAATGCAACTGCACTCGTGCTTGGTTCAGCTCAGGGATCACTTCCAAGCGACTAGTCTGAAAATCACCATTAAAGAAACCTTTTTGCAAAGCAAGATTGCGAATACCAGATTTAAGCGCGTCATATAAGCTATGGTTGAGTGGCTCTCCGACTTTCAAGCCACTGCGGCGGATCAAGCGCTGAAAATCACGATCATTTTCCGCTTCCCCCGTGATCACCACATCCACTTCACTAAAACGGGTCACTTCCCCCAAAGTCACCGCCACACTTAACCGCTGATTATCCTCCGCGACCTGAAAATCGATCACCGGATGATAGTACCCAAGTGCATTAAGGGCTTCGGTGATGCTTTTCTCCAGTTGAGATTGAAAACGCAAGCTAGTGGAATAATCTTGTGGGGCGATCGATGACAGATAGGCATCCACGTTATCTTTCTCTGCGCCACTTATCCCTGTGATCTCTAATTTCACATCGGCGTAAGATACAGCTGAAAACAGCCATAGCGAGATTAAGGCGGGGAGTGATTTTCGTCTCATGCTTGATTTAGGCTCGTTATACAACCGTGACATTTTTGCTACGCAGGCATCATAGCGTCAATGAATCACTTCGTCTGTATGAAAAAGGTTAAAACTCCGGTCTGTATCGAAGATAATCCAGACGTAGCTTAGGCTCGTCAATTCACTAAAGTAAGGAAACATCATGCTCGACAAACAAACCATGGTCACAGCGCAAACCGCACTTCCCGGTCGCAGCACCGCGATGGCCATTGAAGACAAACATTTCGTCAACGGCAGTTCTCTCTCGGCAGATCCGAAAGATGGCCAACAGCAGATTTTAATCGGCATGGGGTGTTTTTGGGGAGCTGAACGGCTGTTCTGGAAGTTGGACGGGATCATTTCCACATCGGTTGGCTACGCGGGCGGTTTTACTCCAAATCCAACCTATGAAGAAGTCTGTACCGGAAAAACCGGACATACTGAGGTGGTTCGTGTGGTGTTCGACCCTAAGCGTCTGCCATTGACTGAACTCCTTCGCGCATTCTGGGAACGCCACGATCCAACACAAGGCATGCGCCAAGGCAATGACCGCGGCACGCAATACCGCTCAGCGATCTACTACTTCAGCGAAGAACAGCATGAAGTAGCCGAAGCCTCCAAAGCCACTTATCAAGCCCTGCTTTCCGCTGACGAACGCGCCACCATTACCACTAAAATTTTACCGGCCGGCCCGTACTACTTTGCAGAAACCTACCATCAGCAATATCTGGCGAAGAATCCTAACGGTTATTGTGGGCTCGGTGGCACGGGGATCTGTTTCCCACCACAAACCACACTCTAAACCAATCCTAATGAGGGGGGATTTCTCTTTCCCCTCATTTGTGTGCTATACCTTTGTTTGCTCAACCTGAGGAAACAAAACCATGAAAAATAAAACACTTATCGCCTTACTCTTGGCATGCTCTCCTACTCTGGCTTTCGCGCATAACCTCACCATAGGTAGCGCAGTGCCAACCGTCGGCGTCGATAAATATGGCGAAATCGTCCTACAAGACAAAAACGTCAATTATCAAAAATGGAACTCGGCAGACATGCTTGGTAAGGTGCGCGTGATCCAAGCCATCGCAGGACGCAGCAGTTCAAAAGAGATGAACGCGCCGTTAATGGCGGCCATCACCGCTGCAAAATTCCCTGCAGACAATTATCAAACCACCACCATCATTAACCAAGATGATGCGATTTGGGGCACAGGCTCTTTTGTAAAATCATCAGCGCAAGACAGCAAAAAAGAATTCCCTTGGTCTTCTATGGTGCTCGATGAATTTGGCTTAGTCGCCCAAGCATGGCAACTGAAAAGTGAATCGTCTGCAATCATAGTGCAAGACAAACAAGGCAAAGTGCTGTTTGTGAAAGAAGGGGCATTAAGTGATGCGGAGATTCAAACCGTACTTGGTTTAATTCAGCAAAGCCTATAATTCACTCACCAATAAGCCACAAATGGGTGAGTAAGGACTAACTTCCTCACCCATTTGTCGACACACCAGTACACAAACTCATCAGATTCATCTCTTGCCTGATTTTTGACTTGTTATATTATAACAACCCCCAATCACCCAAGGTCACGCATGCTATGCCCGTATACCTGCTACGCCCAACTCGCTTATCCATAGTGGCTATGCTCACTGTGGTGTTGGCGCTTTGGTTTAACGTGGCGGTGATTGACCATCAGCTCGATATTCATCCTGAGCACCACTTGCAACATGACTGTCAGTTGTTTGCTAGTGCCGCACACGGGCTCAAAACAACACAATGGGCGTTACCGAGCTGGCGTCAAAACGCTCCACAAGCGAGGGTTGAACAGCCCATCCAGCGCACTCAGGTGCTGCACTCCTATTTTGCTCGCTCACCGCCAGCGGCTTAAAACAAACCAAACCGATTGTTTCTTTTGCTTTAATTAGGAGTTATTCATGCATTACCCAACATTCCTCGCGCTGATGGTCGGCGCAACATTGTCTGGCAACGCCTTGGCGGATCATCAACATCGCCAGCACGAAGCCCATGTTCATGGCCAAGTAGAATTGAACATCGCCCAAGATGGTCACGATTTACTGATTGAAGTGACAGCACCGGGAGCTGACGTGGTCGGTTTCGAACACGCACCACAAGATGAAGTGCAAAAGCAAGCACTTGAAAAAGCCATAGAGGCACTACATCACCCAGAAAAACTGTTTGTGCTGAACAATAAAGCCCAATGTGAAACTCGCGATGTGCTGCTCAAACACAATTTAGGCGGTGAGGAGCATGAAGATCACCATGCTCATCAAGAAGGTGAAGAACATGACCATGATAAAGCTCATGATCACGACCATGATGAAGCCGCTCATGACCATTCTGAACATGATCATAAAGGCCACGACCATGAAGGCCATGAGCATGAAAATGAACACGGTACTTTCACTGTTCAATATCAGTTCCACTGTGAAGCCATCGAAGAGCTAAAACAGATTGATACCCAATGGTTCCAATATTTCCCAAGCACAGAGAAAATCCAAACCAACGTGCTAACCGAAAAGCAGCAAAGTGCGCTACAACTGAACGCGAAACAAACGCGCATCAACTTGTAATGCACAATCAGGGGTGAGTACCCACTTACCCCTGACTTTATGGCTTTGAAGTACCCAAGCACACATGAGGAACCATGATGCCTACTCACCATTCTGATCCAGTTTCATTCGTGATCGAGCTGAATGATGTGGTGTTCTGCTGGCCAAGTGCCAACACGCCCACCTTGGATATTGCGCATTTACAGGTTGCCCAAGGTGAACACCTGTTTGTTAAAGGCCCAAGTGGCTGTGGTAAATCCACCCTGCTCAGCTTATTGACCGGTATTAACACCGCAACCCAAGGCGTGGTCTCTTTACTCGGCTGCGATCTGCGCACGCTGAGTGCCAGCCAGCGTGATCGCTTTCGCGCTGACCATATCGGCTATATTTTTCAGCAATTTAATTTGCTGCCTTATCTCTCTGTTTTAGACAACGTGACCTTACCGTGCCATTTTTCCGCGCTGCGCAAACAGCAAGTCAGTGGTTCTTTGCAGCAGAAAGCGCAATCGCTACTGGAAAGATTACACCTGCCTAGCGCGTTACTGAATAAATCCGTGACCGAACTGAGCATTGGTCAGCAGCAACGTGTTGCCGCGGCGCGTGCTTTAATTGGCGAGCCGAAGCTGATCATCGCCGATGAACCCACCTCCGCCCTCGATTTTGATAACCGCGAAGCCTTTATAGCCTTGCTGCGTGAAGAAGCTGAGCGTGTCGGTTCAACCTTAATTTTTGTTAGCCATGACCCAACGCTCGAGAAACTCTTTGAGCGCAGCATCCACTTACCGACACTCAATCGCGCGGGAGGTTGGCAATGAAAGTGATCCTTAATCTGGCGTGGAAAAGCTTACTCAATCGTAAAGCGACCGCGCTGTTAACAGTACTGACCGTTTCCATCGCGGTGGTGTTGCTACTCGGTGTAGAGCGGATTCGCACGCAAGCCAAAGAAAGTTTTGCCAACACCATTTCTGGAACCGATTTGATCGTGGGTGGACGCTCAGGGCAGGTCAATTTGCTGCTCTACTCGGTATTTCGCATTGGTAACGCCACCAACAACATTGATTGGCTCAGCTATCAAGAATTTAGCCAACATCGCGCAGTCAAATGGACAATCCCCATCTCCTTGGGCGATTCACACAAAGGATTTCGAGTTTTAGGCACCAATCACAGCTATTTCGAGCATTATCGTTACGGAAGTAAGCAACCACTGACTTTTTCACAAGGTGGGGAGTTTAAAGGGCTGTTTGAAACCGTGATCGGCGCTGATGTGGCAAAGTCTCTCGGCTATCAGGTTGGTAGCAAGGTCATTATTGCTCACGGCATCAGTGATGTCGGTTTTAGCCGCCACGATAATTTGCCGTTTACTGTGGTGGGGATATTGGCACCGACAGGCACCCCCGTGGATAAAACCGTCCATGTTTCCTTAGAAGCGATAGAAGCCATTCATGTCGGTTGGGAATCGGGAGCAAACCTTGGACATCAGCCAAGTGCTGACCAACTCGCTCAGCGCGATTTCACGCCTAAGCAAATCACCGCCATGCTGATTGGACTTAAATCAAAAATCCAAACTTTTGCCTTGCAGCGGCAGATCAATGACTATCCGGCCGAACCGCTCAGCGCTATCATGCCCGGCGTAGCACTGCATGAGCTGTGGGGCATGATGTCGGTCGCTGAGCAAGCGCTGATGGCAGTCTCCATTTTTGTCGTCATCGCAGGACTGCTCGGCATGCTCAGTAGCTTGCTGACCAGCTTGCAAGAGCGGCGGCGAGAGATGTCCATTTTGCGTGCTATGGGGGCAAGACCACACCATGTGTTTGCCTTGCTGGTGAGCGAAGCCAGCGTGCTGACTCTGTTAGGCATTGCGCTTGGAGTAAGCATGCTCTACCTGCTCCTAGCCATGGCCGCCCCGCTGATTGCTAGCCAGTACGGCATTCAAATTGCGCTGACCGGACTCACTCCTTATGAGTGGCAATTGCTCGGCTGCGTACAACTGGCAGGAATGGTGATTGGGATTATTCCCGCACTGCGCGCTTATCGTCAATCGCTCAGTGATGGAATGACCATTCGCTTATAGGAAAAAATCGATGTGGCTTGCTCTACTCGAGAAGATCACAAGGAAGCATTTAATGAAAATTTTCATGTTGATAGCAAGCCTAATCATGGCTCCGCTGTATTCATCGCCACTGTTGGCAAATCAAGAAACGACTCCAGCCAGCGAGCAGGATGTGCTACAGCTCGACTGGTTGGATTTAATCCCCGAACAAGAGCGTAAACTGTTTGATCAACAGGGTATGCCGATGCCGGATCACAACGGTACTGCACCAGCGAAACAGCAGCAACTTGGCACCGTACGTACTGAGTTGAATGGTAGCCGAGTGAAAATTCCAGGGTTTGTGATCCCATTGGAGGGAGATGATCAAAAAGTCACTGAATTTTTGTTGGTGCCTTACTTTGGGGCTTGTATCCACGTACCGCCACCACCACCGAACCAGATCATTTACGTGAAATTTCCAAAGGGTGCGCCCGTTCAAGAGCTATGGGATGTGATTTATGTGATTGGGGAATTGAAAACCGAATCACTCAGTCATGATCTTGCAGAAACGGCCTACACCATTTTGGGAACCGAGATCGCCGAATACGACGATATGTAAAAGCCGTCCTCCCTGCATCCCGTGCGGGGAGGATTACACCAAATATTTCGATAAATACGCCAGCACCGAAAAATAACCGATAAATAAGATCACGATGGATAGGTACTTGGCCAATTTGCGCTCTTTCCAATACTTCATAGCCACCCCACACAAATATTAATAACAACTTTAACAACTTATTATCATTTGTGATAGCACAAAATTGTGCGCTGAGTCCGAGAGTTTCACTGGCTGCTCAGCGATGAACAGAGTAAATTTTAAAGCAGACTAAAAACCGTAGCAGAGGCCTTCAGGTAGCGCATGGCGGATAATACAACGCCTGTTGTGATCGAGCATGACTCTCAACAGAGCCAAGATAAACGAACCCACTCTCATTATGTCAAAGACAGCGGCAACCGAATTCTGGTGATCGCGCGTCATCATGGCCTAGATGCTCAACTATTAACTGAAACGCCAGAAAACAGCGCGCTAGAACGTGCTGTGCAGCGCGAACGCCAACGCAAAGAGCAGCGCCAGAAAAATCTAGAGCAGATCATCAAGATCGCACACAGCTCATGCCGTAATGAAACCGCAGGCGATCCAGACCAAGACTGGCTGTATCGCTTTTTCGATATGGCGCAGGATATTCACAACAGCTCCATGCAGCGGCTGTGGGCGCAAGTGCTGAAACGTGAAGTGACTAACCCCGGTTTCACTTCGATGAAAGCCCTGAAAGTGCTGCAAGATATGACCCCCAAAGAAGCACAGATTTTGCAACGCGCCGCAGCGCTCGCGTGCAGTTTTGGTTCAGACACCAGTTTGAAATTGCTGATTGGCTATAAAGCACAAAATAGTCTGTTTAGTCTTGGCAAACGCATTACCACCCAAGCGATCAATATTGGTAGTCACCAACTGCCCTATTCCAGCTTGTTGGTATTGATTGAGCTGGGTCTGCTTCACGCAACGGAATTAGAGTCTGGCGAAATTGAAGCCGAACCCGCTCTACTGCTCAGCTATCAGGGCAAAAATCTGCATCTGCAACCGAGCAGCAAAGGCGTGCGCCTGATCTATTATCGCTTCAGCCCAACGGGGAATGAGCTGTGTCGTCTGCTGGGTAACAAACCCAACATGACTTATTACGATCAACTGGTAGCCTTGCTTACTCAAAAATTCACAGTGCAGACCGAAGTGAGCAGCAGCTCGATTCACCACACAGTGTGAGTTCCTTTCACAAAGCAGGATCAAAAAAGCGACCGGATGGTCGCTTTTTATTTGCTTGTATTGACTTGGTATCTAAAGAGTTAGTCTTGGCGCTGAATGATATGACGCTCTGCTAACGCAGTCAGGCACTGCACCACCAACTCATCCACGCTTTTTTCACCCGCAGGCAAATCAATATCCGGATTGAGCGGAGCTTCGTAAACGGAGTCAATGCCCGTAAACTGGCGAATTTCTCCGGCACGCGCCTTTTTGTATAAGCCTTTCGGGTCACGCGTTTCGCACACATCCAATGACGTGTTGACGTACACTTCAATAAACTCGCCTGTTGGCAACAAATCTCGCACCATCTGGCGCTCAGCGCGATGCGGTGAGATAAACGCAGTAAGCACAATCAAACCCGCATCCGCCATCAGCTTGGCAAGCTCACCAATGCGGCGAATGTTTTCCCGTCTATCCTGTTCAGAAAAGCCGAGATCGCTACACAAACCGTGGCGTACGTTATCACCATCCAGCAGATAAGTATGATAACCAAGCTCAGCTAAACGGTTTTCAAGCGCCCCTGCCACGGTCGATTTGCCCGCGCCAGATAAACCCGTAAACCAGAGTACCGCTGGGCGCTGTTCTTTCAGCGCCGCACGTTGCTCTTTATTCACGACATGACGATGCCACACCACATTATGCTCATTGGCATCTTGTTCACGGCTCATGCTCTCTCCTTGCTTTACCATTAGCGCCTCGCTCATGCTTTGCCTAAACGGCTCAAATCAATCGCTTGCCAATGTGGGAAATGTTTACGCACTAGCGCATTCAACTCTAATTCAAAGGCGGAGAATTGCTCGGTTTGACCCGCAATATTTTGCAAACTGTCACGCACTAAGCCTGCACCAACGGTCACGTTTGTCAGGCGGTCGATAATGATGAAACCACCCGTATCGGCACAATCCAGATACTTATCGATCGCCACCGTTTGAGTCAAAGTCCACTCACACAAACCAATTCCATTAAGCGGCAAACTCTCCGCGTGGTAGGTCGACAAGTTATTGATGTCGTACTGATGGCGCACGGCTTTCACTTGACCCACGGTTTTCTTACCAGCGATTTTGATATCGTAATCACGGCCAACTTGCAGCGGCTGCTCCGTCATCCACACCACATCAGCCAGCAAATGGTTAGTGCTGTCGACTTGTGCACTTTCCAGCACAATTAAATCGCCACGACTGATGTCGATCTCATCCGCCAGAGTCAAGGTCACCGCCAATCCAGCTTGTGCCTGTGGCAAATCGCCATCAAAGGTCACAATGCGCGTCACGGTTGAGGTTTTACCCGATGGCAGTGCTTTGATCTTATCGCCCACTTTCACCACACCAGAAGCGATCGTACCCGCGAAACCGCGAAAATCGAGGTTGGGACGATTCACATACTGCACAGGGAAGCGGAACTCACCACCACTTTTGTCACGGTCAATATCGACATTTTCCAGTAGCTCAAGCAGTGATGGGCCTTGATACCAATCCATCAAACGGCTTTTTTCTACGACGTTATCGCCTTCCAAAGCGGAGAGTGGAATGATCTGAATATCCGTCTCACCCTGCAAATGCTTAGAAAACTCAAGGTATTCTGCGCGGATTTGTTCAAAACGATCTTGCGAATAATCAACCAGATCCATTTTGTTTACCGCCACAATAAAGTGTTTCAACCCAAGCAAGTTGGAGATAAACGAGTGACGACGCGTTTGATCCAGTACGCCTTTACGCGCATCAATCAAGATCACCGCCAGATCACAAGTCGATGCGCCTGTCGCCATATTACGGGTGTACTGCTCATGCCCCGGTGTATCGGCAATGATGAATTTGCGCTTCTGGGTTGAGAAATAACGATACGCCACATCAATCGTGATGCCTTGCTCACGCTCAGCTTGCAAGCCATCCACCAGCAGCGCTAAGTCTGGGCGACTGCCCGTGGTGCCAACCCGCTGGCTATCGTTATGGACGGCGGCCAGTTGATCTTCATAAATCTGCTTTGAATCGTGGAGCAAACGACCGATCAGAGTGCTTTTACCATCATCGACCGAGCCACAAGTTAAGAATCTCAATAACGATTTGTGTTGATGCTGATTGAGGTAACCTTCAATACCGAGCTCAGCGAGCTGCTCTTTGACTGCATTGTTCATACGCTTTCCTTCGATCCTTAGAAGTAACCTTGACGTTTTTTCAGTTCCATTGATCCCGACTGATCGTGGTCGATCGCACGGCCTTGGCGCTCACTGGAGGTCGCCACCAGCATCTCTTCAATAATCTCGGTCAATGTATTGGCTTGTGACTCGATGGCTCCAGTCAGTGGGTAACACCCTAAGGTGCGAAAACGCACGCTCTTGTGCTCAATCTGTTCACCTTCGCGCAGCTTCATCCGATCATCGTCCACCATGATCAGCATGCCATCACGCTGTACGACTGGGCGGACATCCGCCAGATAGAGCGGAACAATCTCAATGTTTTCCAAATAGATGTATTGCCAGATATCCAACTCCGTCCAATTCGAGAGCGGGAACACACGAATGCTTTCACCTTTGTTGATCTGGCCGTTATAGGTGCGCCATAGCTCTGGGCGCTGGTTTTTCGGATCCCAAGTGTGGTTTTTATCGCGAAAAGAGTAGACACGCTCTTTGGCACGCGATTTCTCTTCATCGCGACGCGCACCACCAAAGGCCGCATCAAAACCATATTTGTTCAACGCCTGCTTCAAACCTTGGGTTTTCATGATGTCGGTATGCTTAGAGGAGCCGTGATCAAATGGGTTGATCCCCGCCGCCAAACCTTCTGGATTTTTATGCACGATAAGATCAAAGCCGTACTTTTTGGCCGTCGCATCACGAAACGTAATCATGTCGCGAAACTTCCAGTCGGTATCGACGTGCAACAAAGGAAAAGGAATTTTGCCCGGATAAAAGGCTTTACGTGCCAAATGCAACATGACCGATGAGTCTTTACCAATCGAGTACATCATCACCGGATTATCAAATTCTGCCGCCACTTCACGAATGATGTGGATACTTTCTGCTTCCAACTGTTTTAAATGGGTTAAACGTTGTTGATCCATTTTTCCTGCTTCCTTTTCGCTTGCCTGACGGCGAGACGCTGCGCCTTGGCAACGCCGTATCTTTTAAATCATGAGTTATGAACAAGTGGATGTGCGTTCACACTTAGGCCGACTGCGCAGCTTCAAGCTGCTCGGCTTGATGCCTTTCACCAAACCAGTGCAGTTTGTCCGCCAGCGCCACCACTTCACCGACCACAATCAACGCGGGTGATTGCGCCTGAGTCGCCAAACTTGGCAAGGTTTGTAGGGTGCCAATCAACACCTTCTGCCTAGTTTGTGTACCGCGTTCAATGATTGCCACCGGCGTACAGGCATGACGGCCATGCTGCTGCAATTGCTGAGCGATCATGGCTGCATTACTTAGCCCCATGTAAATCACTAAGGTTTGTTGCCCACGTGCCAGAGTTGACCAATCCAAATCCTCGGCTTGTGCTTTTAAATGGCCCGTCACAAATAAAGCAGATTGGGCGTAATCACGATGAGTCAATGGAATGCCGGCGTACGCTGTTGCACCTGCTGCTGCGGTAATGCCGGGGACGATCTGGAATTTCACGCCCGCTTCAAACAGCACTTCCAGCTCTTCACCACCACGACCAAACATGAAGGGATCACCGCCTTTTATGCGCACTACTCGATAGCCTTGACGGGCAAAGTCCACCAACAACTGGTTGGTTTTCTCTTGCGGCACACTATGGTGACCCGCGCGTTTGCCAACGCAGACTAAAATCGTTTCCGTCGGAATCAACGCCATGATGTCTTCGGAGACTAAGTAGTCGTACAGCACCACATCGGCTTGCTGTAGGTAGCTGAGGGCTTTTACCGTCAAGAGCTCAGGGTCACCCGGACCTGCGCCCACCAACGCCACTTCACCCGCTTGTAGCTGGCTGCGCGTCGCACGCGAATAACTTGAGCCTTCCACAACGGCTAAGCGAGGGGTTTTACGAAAGGAGGTCACCGCATCCTGCGCCATAATCTTGATCCTTATTGGTCTGTTGCAGGCATTATGAGCAGTTCTATTTATTACCTGAAATTCTATAATTTCATTTTTTATTCCAAAAGCTGATATGAACGATTAAAAATGATTCTATTCGATGAAAGTCAACATATTGAGCGCAAAAGCAACTTGAGGTGTCGTGCTCTAACTGGGATCAAGGGGGCAGATTTAGATAAAGGCATCGCGTTACATCACAGTTTATTCATGAGTGAAATCATTGTTTCATAGAGTTTTGTTACATTTATCGGATTGTTTTTGTTCTTTTCTGCAACTCACTCTGGAGTCAATGATGACCATGATGATCAAACCTGTTTCTTTAGCGGTTCTCGGTGGCCTGTTAGCCATGGCTGGCCCTGCAATGGCTGATACGATCAAACTGCGTATTGTCGAAACCACTGATATTCATACTAATTTGATGGATTATGACTACTACAAAGATAAAGCCTCCGATCAAATTGGCCTGACGCGTGCAGCAACACTCGTTAAACAAGCCCGTGCCGAAGTAGAAAACAGCGTGTTGGTGGATAACGGTGACTTGATTCAAGGCAGCCCAATGGGCGACTACATGGCGGATAAGGGCATTAAAGCGGGTGAAGTCCATCCGGTTTACAAAGCGATGAATCCACTGGGCTATGATGTGGGCAACATTGGTAACCACGAATTCAACTACGGACTCGATTTCTTAAAAGAGACCATCAACGATGCCGCTTTCCCCTACATCAACGCCAACGTGTTTGATGCCAAAACGGGTCAGCACCTCTTCACGCCTTACGTGATTAAAGAGCACAGCTTCAAAGATACTGATGGTGAAGCACATACCATCAAAGTTGGTTATATCGGTTTTGTACCCCCACAAATCATGGTATGGGATAAGAAGAATCTTGAAGGCAAAGTCACCGCAGCCGACATCAAACAAACCGCCGAAAAATTCATTCCAGAAATGAAAGCACAAGGTGCGGACGTGATTGTGGCCATTCCGCACTCTGGGATCAGCACCGAGGAATATCAAGCGGGCGCAGAAAACTCGGTTTACTACCTGACTCAAGTGAAAGGCATTGATGCCATTGCTTTTGGTCACTCTCATGCCGTCTTCCCAGGTAAAGATTTTGCCAATGTACCGGGGGCAGACATCGATAACGGCACCATCAATGGTGTCACCGCTGTGATGCCAGGGCGCTGGGGTAGCCATGTTGGGGTAATGGATCTGACGTTGGAAAAACAACAAGGCCGCTGGACGGTCACTTCCGGTCAATCTGAAGCTCGCCCTATCTTCGATAAAGCCAATAAAAAAGCGTTAGTCGAAGTCGATGCCGCGATGGTGAAAGCACTGCAAGATGATCACAAAGGCACCCGCGATTTTGTTAACCAACCGATTGGTAAAGCGAACGATGTGATGTACAGCTTCTTGTCATTGGTACAAGACGATCCCACCGTACAAATCGTGAACCTAGCGCAAAAAGATTATGTTGAGCGCTTTATTCAAGGCGATCCAAACCTTGATGGTTTGCCTGTGCTCTCTGCTGCTGCTCCTTTCAAAGCTGGTGGCCGTAAAGATGACCCTAACGGCTTTACCGAAGTGGAAGCGGGTGAACTCACCTTCCGTAACGCAGCCGATCTTTATCTCTACCCGAACACCTTAGTCACCATGAAGGTCAGCGGATATGAAGTGAAAGAGTGGTTGGAGTGTTCCGCAGGTCAATTCAATCAAATTGATGTGACCTCTAGCGCTCCGCAATCACTGATCAACTGGGATGGTTTCCGCACTTATAACTTTGATGTGATCGATGGCGTGAACTACCAGATTGATATTACTCAGCCAGCGCGCTACGACGGCGATTGCAAACTGATCAATCCTAAATCACAGCGTATTGTGAAGCTGACCTATCAAGGTAAGCCGATTAATGACAAACAAACCTTCTTGATTGCCACCAACAACTACCGTGCTTATAGCAATAAGTTTGCTGGAACCGGTGCTAAGTTTGTCGCATTTGATTCACCGGATGAAAACCGCACTGTGGTTGCCGATTACATTGCGCGTGTAAGCAAAGAGAAAGGTGAAGTTACGCCAAGTGCTGACAACAACTGGTCATTTGCTCCGATTTCCAGCAAAACAAAACTGGATATCCGCTTTGAAACCTCACCAAGTGATAAGGCAACCCAGTTTATTAAACAAAAAGGCCAATATCCGATGACGCAAGTCGCTACCGATGAAGTCGGCTTTGCGGTGTATCGTATCGACCTACAAAAATAAGCACCGATAACCCAATATTGAAACTGCAACCAACACTGCTGCGGCTTCAAGTCACCAGAGTTATCACGTAAAGTAAACAGCCACCATCAGTGGCTGTTTCTCTTTTTCTATGAGGCTTTTATGCAAGCGCAGTTTCAAGCTTATCTCAAACATCATGGCTTTTCGGATGCCGAATGCACGCAGCTACAGAGCGTTGCCCAGCCATTAGAGTTACCCACTCGGCATATTTTGGTCGCGCAAGGCGAGCAAACTCCGTTTGCGTATTGGGTGTTAGAAGGCCTGTGCCACGCTTGTTATCTCACCGAAGAAGGAAAAAGCTTCAGCAAGGAATTCTACTGGGAGCAAGATTGGGCAATCGGCTTTGAAAGCCTGATCCGTGAACAGGGTTCGCCGTTTGTGTTGGAAACCTTATCACCAGTGCAATTAGTGGGAGTGCCGATTGAAGTATTACGGGAATGGCGTGCTAGCGGTCATCCGCTTTATCAGCGTTTGTTGGAAACCCAACTGCTGTACAAAGAGCAAAAAGAGCGTTTTATGTTGCTCTATCGATCTGAACAGCGTTATCAGGTGATGTGTGCACAATTTCCTGAGTTGATGGCGCGGCTTTGCGATCACCACATCGCCGCTTATTTGGGGATCACGCCGATCAGCCTCAGCCGCATCAAAGCACGGCTGAGAAGTCATTCGTGATGATTATTTGAGTAAACGAGCGCGGAACTGGCGTCCCTTCATTTTACCGTTAGCGATCTTGTTCAGTGCTTTATGAGCGATTTTTTTCTCTACCGCGACATAAGATCGCATCGGGAACAGGTTGATTTTGCCGATCTGCATCGCCGTCAGTTCACCATCACTGGTGAGTGCGCCAAGAATATCACCTGGACGAACCTTATCTTTCTTACCGCCATCAATCTGGATAGTCACCATGTTAGCGGCGTAAGGACGAGCACCTGCCACCGATTGTGGCAAGCTAGAAGGCACAATCTCGATATCCATGTACTCATCAATTTGCGCCACACGGTAGCTCTCGTTATCGCTAAAGAAGCTAAACGCCAAACCTTTACTGCCTGCGCGGCCGGTACGACCGATACGGTGCACATGCACTTCAGGATCGCGTGACAAATCGTAGTTAAACACGGCATCAAGATTATCGACATCCAGACCACGTGCAGCCACATCGGTCGCCACCAGAATCGAAATGCTCTTATTAGCAAACTGCACTAGGGCTTGGTCACGCTCACGCTGCTCCATATCACCATGCAGTTCAATCACGCTAAAGCCGCTTTGATGCAGGGCATCGGCAACATTTTGTACTTCACGTTTGGTATTACAAAACACCACCGAAGAAGTCGGTTGATGGTGCAGCAGTAAGGTTTCCAACGCTTCATCACGCGCAGCGCTGCCATCCACATTGTAAAAGTATTGGCGAATGCTCGAAGTATCATGCGTGGCCGCGACTTTGATCATCATCGCATTGCGAGTCACGCTTTGCGCGACCTGCTCAATGCTGGCGGGATAAGTGGCACTAAACAGCAAGGTTTGACGCTGGGTTGGCGCGGCGGCGATGATCGCCTCTAGCGCTTCTTGGAAGCCCATTTCTAACACGCGGTCAGCTTCATCCAACACCAGTGTATTGAGTTCACTCAGATCGATACGATCTTTGCTCAAGTGATCCAAAATCCGTCCCGGCGTGCCTACCAGAATATGTGCGCCATGCTCAAGCGAACCGATCTGCGGTCCCATCGGCATACCGCCACACAGAGTCAGCACTTTGATATTGTGAATAGTGCGCCCCAAGGTACGAATATCGGTTGCCACTTGATCGGCCAGCTCACGAGTTGGGCAGAGCACCAAGGCTTGCACGCGAAAGCGCTTCACATTGAGATTTGACAACACCCCAAGACCAAACGCCGCTGTTTTACCTGAGCCCGTTTTTCCTTGGCCAATCACATCCTGTCCATTGAGGATTGCGGGAAGAGATTGCGCCTGAATCGGAGTCATAGTAGCAAACCCCATGGTTTCAAGGTTAGCGAGTAATTCAGGCTTCAGATTCAAAGCTGCAAAAGAATTGGCGTTCAAGAGGTGTCCTCAGTGTGACGAAAAAAGAAGCGCTATTATCGTTATTTTGCGCTTCAGCTCCAGTGAATCTTCATTTAAATTTTCTTGCCGAGGCTTAACCTTTGTTAACACTTGTTTTTGCACGACCTGTTACAGTACTGCTATTCATGTCTGCATAGACTTCATATCCAAGGAGATAACGATGATCATCTGGCAATGTATCCCTTTTTGCCAATTAACCACCGAGCAGTTGTACGACTTACTCAAACTGCGAGTTGATGTTTTTGTAGTTGAACAGACCTGCCCCTATCCCGAATTAGATAACAAAGATCGCATGACTGGTGTGCATCATTTGCTCGGCTACCGAGATAAAGAGTTAGTAGCTTGTGCACGCCTTCTGCCAACAGGAATCAGCTACCCGAGTGTCAGTATTGGTCGAGTGGCGACTAAAGCAAGCGCACGTGGCAATGGCTTAGGTCATCAATTACTGCAAACAGCACTGGAGCATTGCCAGCTTCTATGGCCGCAACAATCAATTGAAATTGGTGCTCAGGAACATCTGCGCGAGTTTTATCGCCGCTATGGTTTTGTGGCAACATCCGAGCCCTATTTGGAAGACGGAATACCCCATATAGACATGAAAAGAAGCTAATATATAGCCGTATTAACGGCGAATTTGTGCAAACGCTGAACTTACTTTTGAGAATTATTTACTGCGCCCAAAGCCACCATCAGAAAGACGGAAGAACATCACGGACTGGTTATTGCGCTCAAGTTGTAAAATGTCTAACTGACCGTTTTCAGCCAGTTTAAAACGAATGAGCTGACCCGCTTGGATCTGACTCAGTGGTTTATCTGAACCTTCTACTTTAACCAACGCATTGATATCCGTGAGCGGCAGTTCGTTATTACGGAACACCTGAGACAGAGTATCACCTTGACGAACAACGTATTCTTGCCAGGCTGAAGATTTGAGAGCGGCTTGCTCTTGCGTGCGCTGTTCACTCAAACCTTGTGTATTAATTCCTACCTCAATGCGTTTGGGTGCTGAAGAGGTTTCGTTAACCGCTTCTTGTTTATCCGGCAGAGGGATCACCATCAAAACCAACACAGCGGGTGTTAACACCATCAAACCACGGCGATGGCGCAAAGGGAGGCGCAACCAAAGCTCGCGAAGTTGTTGGCGATAGCGAGGCCAATCCAATTGCTGCCAGTACGATTGTACTTGGGCAAGATAATCAGTTTGCTGCGGCTTCTTGTGGCGGCGGTTCATGTTCAAAGTCCTTTAATTACTTGCCCACAGTATAAAAATTCATGAGGTTAGAGTATAGAGTCGAGTGACATGAAAGCCAAAGCTTGACACAAACTTGAAGTTTTTCGCTGAACTTTCTGCGACAAGTCACACCGAACGGATAGCAACGATTGGGCGCTAAACGTTTCATCACTCTACCTAACCTGCTATTCTGTCGCCTTTATTGAACGACCAAGAGTGACTTTTATGTCTGAAGTAAAATTTGAAACCGTAGAACAGAAAGCCAGCTACGGCATCGGCCTACAAATGGGTCAGCAACTAGCGGGTAGCGGTTTAGAAGGCCTGAATGTAGCAGCAATCGCTGCAGGTATCGCAACCGCACTGGTGGGTGAACAGCCAGCTATCTCTATCGATGAGATCAACCAAGCACTGCACGCCATTCACATGCGCGCAGAAGAAGCTCGCCAAGAAGCAGCAAAAGCAGCAGCTTCTGAAGGTGAAGCCTTCCTGAAAGACAACGCTCTGCGTTCAGAAGTGACAGTTCTTGACTCTGGCCTACAATATGAAGTGCTGGTTGAAGGTAATGGCGCCATCCCAACAGCAGACAAATCAGTCCGCGTACACTACCACGGTCAATTAGTTGATGGCACCGTTTTCGATAGTTCAGTCTCTCGTGGTCAACCCGCTGAATTCCCTGTAACTGGCGTTATTCGCGGTTGGGTTGAAGCGCTGCAATTAATGCCTGTTGGATCTAAGTGGAAACTCTACATTCCTCAGGATCTTGCTTATGGCGAGCGTGGCGCAGGCGCAGCAATTCCACCATTTGCTGCCTTAGTATTTGAAGTAGAGTTACTCGATATCCTGTAAGTTTACTTTCGCAGAATTGTGACAAAGAGCGACCCACTGGGTCGCTCTTTTTTAATTAGACTATCGTCTACTACCTACTACTTGGAGTCGCATCTCTGAACCGTAGGAAATATGTTGCGCGTTATATGGAGAGTGATCATGCACTATCGTTTTACTGCCTTACTTATTTCGACTCTTGCTAGCACATCAGCTTTGGCTTTACCAAATCTAAAAAATCTGGGTTCGAATGATCTCGCCGGATTGGTTGGCGAAACGCTTTCCCAATCTAAAGCAACTCAAGATTTGCTGACTCAATTTACTAGCCAGTTACCACTAACTCCACAACAAGCGGGTGGCGGTGTGGCTACATTGCTCACACAAGCACAAAACCATCTCAATACCGAGCAAAATAGTGAGTTGAACCAGTTGATTCCTAACCTCAGTGAATTGAGCGGATTGATCCCTAATCAAAATCTCAGCACTATTTTACAACGCAAAGAAGTGAACCAAGCCTTTAATGCTTTAGGGCTGGATGCCAGCATGGTCGAACAGTTTGTACCTGTTTTGATGCAATACCTGACACAGCAAGGTGCAAGCCAAAACCTTTTAGAATCGCTAGGTAAACTGTGGCAGTAGTACCACATAGCCTATCGAGATAGAGTGCGAGTAAGAGTAGAACACTCTACAAGCAAAAAAATAAGGCAGAAAGCAGAAATAAAAAAGCCGGGCTAGCCCGGCTCTTTTATTGCATGACGAACTGATTACTCAGCAGCAGCTTCTACAGCAGCTTCTGGGCGATCAACCAGCTCAATGTAAGCCATTGGAGCTTTGTCACCTGCACGGAAACCACACTTCAGAATACGAGTGTAGCCGCCTTGACGTGCAGCGAAACGTGGACCTAGTTCGTTAAACAGTTTTGCTACCACTTCGTTATCACGAGTGCGAGCAAATGCTAGACGACGGTTAGCAACGCTGTCAGTCTTAGCTAGTGTAATCAAAGGCTCAACGACGCGACGCAGCTCTTTCGCTTTTGGCAAAGTAGTCTTGATAACTTCATGACGTACTAAAGAGCTAGCCATGTTGCTGAACATCGCTTTGCGATGACTGCTGTTGCGGTTGAGTTGACGACCACTCTTACGATGGCGCATGACCTAATCCTTCTAACTATTATCGATTAATCTTCAGCGATTGACGCTGGCGGCCAGTTTTCTAGACGCATGCCCAGAGACAGACCACGTGATGCAAGCACGTCTTTAATCTCTGTAAGAGATTTCTTACCAAGGTTTGGCGTTTTAAGAAGCTCAACCTCAGTGCGCTGTACCAGATCACCGATGTAGTGAATCGCTTCTGCTTTCAGACAGTTAGCAGAGCGAACTGTTAGTTCAAGATCGTCTACAGGACGCAGTAGGATCGGATCGAATTCTGGCTTCTCTTCCTTCTCCTCAGGTACACGTACATCACGAAGATCTACGAACGCATCCAATTGCTCAGCAAGAATTGTTGCTGCGCGACGGATTGCTTCCTCAGGCTCAAGAGTTCCGTTGGTTTCCATATCGATAACAAGCTTGTCCAAGTCAGTACGCTGTTCAACACGAGCTGCTTCAACAGAGTAGGCAATTTTGTCTACTGGGCTGAAAGTCGCGTCAACAAGCAAACGACCAATTGGACGCTCATCTTCTTCAGTATGGATACGGGCAGAAGCTGGAACATAACCACGACCACGTTCTACTTTGATACGCATAGCGATCGCAGCATTGTCAGAAGTTAAATGACAAATTACGTGTTCAGGGTTTACGATCTCTACATCACCGTCATGGGTGATGTCACCTGCAACCACAGGGCCCGAGCCTGATTTGTTCAGTGTAATGAACACTTCATCTTTGCCTTCGGCAACGCGAACAGCCAGACCTTTCAGGTTCAAGAGAATCTCAAGGATATCTTCCTGAACACCTTCTTTGGTGCTGTACTCGTGAAGAACGCCTTCAATCTCTACTTCAGTAACAGCACAACCTGGCATTGAAGATAGAAGAATACGGCGAAGTGCATTACCCAGAGTATGGCCGAAACCACGCTCTAACGGCTCAAGAGTTACTTTTGCGTGTGTCGTGCTGATTTGTTCGATATCAACAAGACGTGGCTTAAGAAATTCTGTTACAGAACCCTGCATTGTGTCCTCTCTTTAGTTTAAACCTTACTTAGAGTAAAGCTCGACGATCAATTGTTCGTTGATGTCAGCAGACAGATCGGAACGCTCAGGCAGACGCTTGAAAGTACCTTCCATCGTGTTTACATCGACTTCAATCCAAGTTGGTTTTTCGCGTTGTTCAGCAACTTCTAGAGCTGCTTTGATGCGAGATTGCTTTTTCGCTTTCTCACGAATTGCAACAACGTCGTTAGCCGCAACATTGAAAGAAGGAACGTTTACTACTTTACCGTTCACTAGGATAGCTTTGTGGCTAACCAGCTGACGTGCTTCAGCGCGAGTTGCACCAAAACCCATACGGTAAACTACGTTATCCAGACGACCTTCCAGAAGCTGAAGTAGGTTTTCACCCGTGTTGCCTTTCAGGCGAGCAGCTTCTTTGTAGTAGTTACGGAATTGTTTTTCTAAAACGCCATAAATACGACGAACTTTTTGCTTCTCACGAAGCTGAACGCCATATTCAGACAGACGACCGCGACGAGCGCCGTGTACGCCTGGTGCGTTATCAATTTTACACTTGGTATCAATCGCACGAACGCCTGACTTAAGGAACAAGTCAGTACCTTCGCGGCGGCTAAGCTTCAGCTTAGGACCCAAATATCTTGCCATGATCTTTCTCCAATCTTCCTAGAAACGTTAAACGCGACGTTTCTTCGGTGGACGACAACCGTTATGAGGGATTGGTGTAGCATCAACGATGTTCGTGATACGGAAACCAGCTGCATTCAGAGCGCGAACAGTAGATTCACGACCTGGACCAGGACCCTTAACCATAACCTCTAGGTTCTTTAGGCCGTATTCTTTAGCCATTTCAGCACAACGCTCAGCAGCAACCTGTGCAGCGAACGGAGTAGACTTACGAGAACCGCGGAAACCAGAACCACCAGCAGTTGCCCAAGCAAGAGCATTACCTTGACGGTCCGTAATGGTTACGATTGTGTTGTTGAAAGATGCGTGGATATGCGCTACGCCATCAGCAACTTGCTTGCGTACACGCTTACGTGCGCGAGTTGGTTGTTTAGCCATTGTACTCTACCCTTCCCGATTATTTCTTGATCGGCTTACGCGGACCCTTACGGGTGCGAGCGTTGGTTTTAGTACGCTGTCCACGTAGTGGTAGACTGCGACGATGACGAAGACCACGGTAACAACCAAGATCCATTAGGCGCTTGATGTTCATGGAAACTTCACGACGTAGATCACCCTCTACAGTGTACTTAGCTACACCATCACGCAGTTGATCGATCTGCTCTTCAGTTAGTTCACTGATCTTAACACTCTCAGCAATACCCAAATCAGCTAGGATAGCTTTTGAACGGGTCTTACCGATACCGTAGATCGCAGTTAGAGCGATTACAGCGTGTTTGTGATCAGGAATGTTAATGCCTGCTATACGGGCCACTATGCACTCCTAGTACTTTCATCAAAGAATTACCCGCAACAAAGCCCGTCGAGGATACGTTGCGGTATACTACTTCTTTTGCACGCAAAAGGTAGGCCGAGGAATATACTCGACACTACCTTAATTTTCAAGTAAAAAATTTCTGCTAATTAGCCTTGGCGCTGCTTGTGCTTTGGCTCACTGCAAATCACGCGAACGACACCGTTACGCTTGATAACTTTACAGTTACGGCAGATTTTTTTAACGGAAGCACGAACTTTCATTGCTAAACTCCGTAAATCTATCTGAACTGCCTGCCGTATTAACGGCCGTAGCCTTTCAGATTTGCTTTTTTCAACACAGACTCATATTGATGAGACATCAAATGGGTCTGTACCTGTGCCATAAAGTCCATGATCACGACAACTACAATCAGTAGTGATGTGCCGCCAAAGTAGAAACGTACGTTCCACGCGACCATCATGAACTCAGGGATCAGACAGATAAAAGTAATATACAGTGCACCCGCAAGGGTTAATCGTGTCATTACTTTATCGATATATTTCGCTGTCTGTTCACCTGGGCGGATACCGGGTACGAATGCACCAGACTTCTTCAAGTTATCTGCTGTTTCACGCGGGTTAAATACCAACGCGGTATAGAAGAAACAGAAGAAGATAATTGCCGCTGCATAAAGCATTACATACAGAGGCTGGCCTGGGCTCAAAGCCAAAGACACATCAGTTAGCCAACCGAATGTGCTGCTTTCACCGTTCTGACCAAACCACTGCGCCAATGTTCCTGGGAACAGGATAATGCTTGACGCAAAAATCGCAGGAATCACACCAGCCATGTTGATTTTCAACGGCAAGTGAGTGCTTTGCGCTGCGAACACTTTACGACCTTGTTGACGCTTTGCGTAGTTAACAACGATACGACGTTGACCACGCTCCATGAAAACAACGAAGTAAATCACAGCAAAAGCCAACACTGCGATTAACAACAGAAGAAGTACATGCAGTTCACCTTGACGCGCTTGCTCGATTGTTTGACCGATTGCTTTAGGCAATCCAGCAACAATACCTGCGAAAATCAGTATCGAAATACCGTTTCCAATTCCACGCTCTGTAATTTGTTCACCTAACCACATTAGGAACATGGTACCGGTTACTAAACTCACGGTCGCAATCAGGGTAAACATGGTTTGGTCGATGACGACCAGATTGTTGACCATGTTTGGTAAGCCTGTTGCAATACCAATAGCTTGGAATGTTGCAAGTACAAGCGTGCCGTAGCGCGTATATTGGCTGATCTTACGACGGCCTGCTTCACCCTCTTTTTTGAGTTCCGCTAACGCTGGATGAACTACCGTTAGCAACTGGACAACAATTGACGCCGAAATATACGGCATAATGCCCAGTGCTAAAATAGATGCACGCTCAAGAGCACCACCGGAGAACATGTTAAACATTTCTACGATGGTACCTTTTTGCTGTTCGAACAATTCGGCAAGTACAGCAGCGTCAATACCAGGAATCGGCACAAAAGAGCCGGCTCGGAATACTAAAAGTGCACCAATTACGAAGAATAAGCGCGACTTCAGTTCACTTAAGCCGCTCTGAGCACTACGAAAATCTTGTCCTGGTTTTCTAGCCATCTGTACCTCAATCCTCGAGATTATTCCTCGATTTTACCGCCTGCAGCTTCGATTGCAGCTTTAGCGCCTTTAGTCACGCGTAGACCTTTTACAGTCACTGCTTTGTTGATCTCGCCAGAAAGAACGATTTTTGCAAACTCGATGTTTTTAGTAACAAGGTTTGCCGCTTTCAGAGCGTTCAGATCAACTACGTCACCAGTTACTTTCGCCAGTTCAGACAGACGAACTTCAGCAGACACAAAGCTCTTACGAGAAGTGAAGCCGAATTTTGGTAGACGTTGTTTCAGAGGCATTTGACCGCCTTCAAAACCTGGACGTACTTTGCCGCCAGAACGTGACTTTTGACCTTTGTGACCACGGCCACCTGTTTTACCAAGGCCTGAACCGACACCACGACCTAAACGCTTAGGAGCATGTTTAGAACCCGCAGCCGGTGATAGAGTATTCAATAGCATTATGATTACTCCTCAACTTTAACCATGTAGTAAACCTTGTTGATCATGCCACGAACACATGGCGTATCTTCAAGTTCTACTGTGTGGTTGATTTTACGAAGGCCTAAACCGCGCAGTGTAGCTTTATGCTTTGGCAGGCGACCAATTGAGCTTTTAGTTTGAGTTACTTTAATAGTTGCCATGTGTTCTTACTCCGAAATCGCTTCAACAGTTAGACCACGTTTAGCAGCAACCATTTCTGGTGACTTAACGTCTACTAGCGCATCAATCGTTGCACGAACGATGTTGATTGGGTTAGTAGAGCCGTACGCTTTAGATAAAACGTTGTGTACACCAGCAACTTCAAGTACTGCACGCATCGCACCACCTGCGATTACACCAGTACCTTCTGCAGCAGGCTGCATGTAAACTTTAGAGCCCGAATGGCGACCTTTCACTGGGTGGTGAAGAGTACCTTCGTTCAGCGCGATCGTAACCATGCTACGACGTGCTTTTTCCATTGCTTTTTGGATCGCAGCAGGTACTTCACGGGCTTTACCGTAACCGAAACCTACACGACCGTTACCGTCACCAACTACAGTCAGTGCAGTAAAGCTCATGATTCGACCACCTTTAACCGTTTTAGAAACGCGGTTAACTGCGATTAATTTTTCTTGCAAATCATTCGCTTGAACTTGTTGTTCTTTAGCCATCTTCCAACCCTACCTTAGAATTTCAGACCAGCTTCGCGAGCAGAATCTGCTAGCGCTGCTACTCGACCGTGGTATTGGAAACCAGAACGATCAAACGCAACTACAGTTACGCCTTTTTCAAGTGCGCGCTCTGCAACAGCTTTACCCACTGCTTTCGCAGCATCGATGTTACCGGTGTATTTCACTTGCTCACGGATCGCTTTTTCTACAGTAGAAGCGGCGGCGATAACCTCAGAGCCATTAGCTGCAATCACTTGTGCGTACACATGACGAGGAGTACGGTGTACTACTAGGCGAGTTGCACCCAGTTCTGCAATCTTACGACGTGCACGTGTAGCACGACGGATGCGAGATGCTTTCTTATCCATAGTGTTACCTTACTTCTTCTTAGCTTCTTTACTACGCACATTTTCATCTGCGTAACGAATACCTTTGCCTTTGTAAGGCTCAGGCGCGCGGTAAGAACGAATGTCAGCCGCAACTTGACCAACGACTTGCTTGTCGCAACCAGTTAGGACAATTTCAGTTTGGCTTGGACATTCTGCTTTAACACCCGCTGGCAGCTCGTGCTCAACAGGGTGAGAGAAACCCAGAGTCAGGCCTACAGCGTTGCCTTTCATAGCAGCACGGTAACCAACACCCTTCAGAACGAGTTTCTTAGTAAAGCCTTCAGTAACACCAACAACCATGTTCTTAACAAGAGCACGTGCAGTACCTGCCTGTGCCCATGCATTGGCTACGCCTTCACGTGGACCAAAAGTCAGTTGGTTGTCTTCTTGTGCGATCACTACACCATTGTGGAAAACGCGAGTTAATTCGCCTTTAGCACCTTTGATAGTGATCTCTTGGCCGTTCAGTTTCACCTCTACGCCAGCTGGAATAGCGACAGGTGCTTTAGCAACACGAGACATGTTCTACTCCTTAATTATGCTACGTAGCAAATGATTTCACCGCCAAGACCTGCTTTACGAGCAGCGCGGTCTGACATCAGACCCTTGGAAGTGGAAACGACAGCAACGCCTAGACCACCCATTACAGATGGCAGCTCGTCTTTCTTCTTGTAAACACGAAGACCTGGACGAGAAACGCGTTTGATTTGCTCGATTACTGGTTTTGCTTGGAAATACTTAAGAGTGATTTCCAGTTCTGCTTTCACTTCGCCTTCAACAGCGAAATCAGCGATATAACCTTCTGCTTTCAGAAGTGCAGCAATTGCAACTTTCAGCTTTGAAGAAGGCATTTTTACAGCAACTTTGTTTGCTGCCTGACCGTTACGAATGCGGGTCAGCATATCCGAAATCGGATCTTGCATGCTCATAAACTTTACTCCAAATGATTAAGTGGCAATTACCAGCTAGCCTTACGAAGTCCTGGAATCTCGCCTTTCATGCAAGCTTCACGAACTTTAATACGGCTTAGACCGAACTTACGTAGGAAACCGTGTGGGCGACCAGTTTGGTTGCAACGGTTACGCTGACGAGAACGACTTGAATCACGTGGGAGAGATTGCAGTTTAAGAACCGCGTTCCAACGATCTTCTTCAGATGCGTTTACATCGCTGATGATAGCTTTCAGAGTTGCACGCTTTTCAGCGAACTGAGCTACCAGCTTCGCACGTTTTTCTTCACGTGCTTTCATTGATTGTTTAGCCATAACAGTAACCCTTCACCTTACTTACGGAATGGGAAGTTAAAGGCAGCCAGCAGAGCACGGCCTTCCTCATCGGTACCAGCGGTAGTCGTGATAGTGATATCAAGACCGCGTACACGATCGACTTTATCGTAGTCGATTTCCGGAAAGATGATTTGCTCGCGAACGCCCATGCTGTAGTTACCGCGACCGTCAAAAGACTTGCCGTTAACACCGCGGAAGTCACGTACACGTGGTAGAGCGATAGAAATCAAACGCTCCAAGAAATCCCACATGCGCTCGCCACGCAAGGTTACTTTACAACCAATTGGGTAGCCTTCACGGATTTTGAAACCAGCTACAGATTTGCGCGCTTTAGTGATCAGTGGCTTTTGGCCAGAGATGATCGCCATATCAGACGCAGCATTTTCCAGTAGTTTCTTATCGTTGATTGCTTCACCAACGCCCATATTGAGGGTGATTTTCTCAATTCTAGGGACTTGCATGACGCTTGTGTAACTGAACTGTTTGGTCAGCTCAGCGACTACAGACGACTTGTAGTAATCATGCAGTTTCGCCATAGTAGAACTCCAAATTACTTCTAATTAGTTAGAAACGATTTCGTTGTTAGATTTAAAGAAACGAACTTTCTTACCATCTTCGAAACGGAAACCGATGCGGTCTGCTTTACCAGTTGCTGCGTTGAAAATCGCAATGTTAGAAACGTCGATCGCTGCTTCTTGCTCAACGATGCCACCTTGGACACCCATTGCAGGAACAGGTTTCTGATGTTTCTTAACTAGATTGATACCTTCAACGATAACTTTACCAGTTGCCAGAACCTTAGTTACTTTACCTTTCTTGCCTTTGTCTTTCCCAGCAAGAACGATTACTTCGTCATTTTGACGGATTTTAGCTGCCATTGTTGCCGCTCCTTACAGAACTTCTGGAGCCAGTGATACAATCTTCATGAATTTCGCATTACGAAGTTCACGAGTCACTGGACCAAAGATACGTGTACCGATAGGTTGCTCACTGTTGTTGTTCAACAGAACGCAAGCATTACGGTCGAAGCGAATGACAGAACCGTCTGGACGACGTACGCCTTTACGGGTGCGAACTACCACCGCCTTTAATACATCACCTTTTTTTACTTTACCGCGAGGAATTGCTTCCTTAACGGTAACTTTGATGATGTCGCCAACGTGGGCGTAACGACGGTGAGAGCCACCCAGAACCTTAATACACATTACGCTGCGAGCGCCTGAGTTATCAGCTGCATCCAGCATAGTTTGCATTTGGATCATGTTAGTGCTCCGCTAAATATTAAAAAAACTAGACCCATCTCGGGTCGGGCTGCCTCTTTAAAGGGACGCGAATTGTACCACCCTTTTTTTTGATTGGGTAGTCAAAAAACAAGCGGCTCCAAAAATAATTGGAGCCGCCTGATTTGCGAGAAAGAGTGGAGATTAGATCTTCGCTTTTTCTACAATTTTCACCAGAGTCCAAGACTTAGTCTTAGACAGTGGACGACATTCACGAATTTCAACAGTGTCACCAATGCCACACTCGTTGTTTTCGTCATGTGCGTGTACTTTAGTCGTGCGCTTAACGAATTTACCGTAGATAGGGTGCTTCACCATGCGCTCGATAGCAACAACGATAGACTTGTCCATCTTGTCGCTAACAACACGACCTAGTTGAGTACGAATTTTGTCGCTCATTATGCGCCTGCCTTCTCAGTCAAAACAGTTTTCACACGTGCGATATCACGGCGTACAGCTTTCAGAGTATGAGTCTGCTGCAGTTGACCAGTCGCAGCTTGCATGCGCAAGTTGAACTGTTCTTTCAGCAAATTCAGTAGCTCAGAGTTCAGCTCTTCAACGCTCTTTTCGCGTAGATCTTGTGCTTTCATCACATCACCTGCTTAGTTACAAATGTAGTCTTGAATGGCAGTTTGCGAGCCGCTAGGCGGAACGCTTCACGTGCCAATTCTTCAGGTACACCATCAACTTCGTACATAACCTTACCAGGTTGGATTTGGGCTACCCAGTACTCAACGTTACCTTTACCCTTACCTTGACGAACTTCTAGTGGTTTTTCAGTGATTGGCTTGTCTGGGAACACACGGATCCAGATTTTACCTTGACGCTTGATATGACGCGTCATAGCACGACGTGCTGCTTCGATTTGACGAGCAGTCAGACGACCACGGCCAATAGCTTTAAGACCAAAAGAGCCGAAGCTTACTTCAGTGCCTTTCGCGAGACCACGGTTACGACCAGTCTGAACCTTACGGAACTTAGTACGTTTAGGTTGTAGCATCTGTCGACTCCTTACTTACGGCCTTTACGCGGCTTCTTGTTAGGCTTGTCAGCCTTTGGCTCTGCAGCTTCAGTTGCTGCTGGCATACCGCCTAGGATCTCACCTTTGAAGATCCAGACTTTAACGCCGATTACACCGTAGGTGGTGTGAGCCGAAGAAGTTGCGTAATCAATGTCAGCACGCAGAGTGTGTAGAGGTACACGACCTTCACGGTACCACTCTGAACGAGCGATTTCAGCGCCGCCTAAACGACCGCTTACTTCCACTTTGATACCTTTAGCGCCTAGGCGCATTGCGTTTTGTACTGCGCGCTTCATAGCACGACGGAACATTACGCGACGCTCTAGTTGAGACGCGATGCTATCAGCCACTAGCTGACCATCCAGCTCTGGCTTACGTACTTCAGCGATGTTGATTTGCGCTGGTACGCCAGCAATTTTTGCTACTGCTGCACGCAGTTTTTCAACGTCTTCGCCTTTCTTACCGATAACAACACCTGGACGAGCAGTGTGAATAGTCACACGGATGCTTTTCGCAGGACGTTCGATAACGATGCGTGACAGAGACGCGTTTGCCAATTCCTTAGACAGGTATTGACGTACCTTGAAGTCGCCGTCTAGGTTGTCAGCGAAATCTTTGGTGTTAGCAAACCATGTAGCATTCCAAGGCTTAACGATGCCCAGACGAATACCATTTGGATGTACTTTCTGACCCATTGCTTACTCTCCTAGTCTCTTAGCGATCTGCGACAACCACAGTAATGTGGCTTGAACGCTTCAAGATACGATCCGCACGGCCTTTAGCACGAGGCATAATACGCTTCATG
The DNA here is from genome assembly GCF_019048845.1 of Vibrio mimicus. Lineage (NCBI taxonomy): Bacteria > Pseudomonadati > Pseudomonadota > Gammaproteobacteria > Vibrionales > Vibrionaceae > Vibrio > Vibrio mimicus. Next base: position 347,878 of record NZ_CP077426.1, on the reverse strand, counting down.
ACTGGGCCCTCATCTACGAAGATTTTAGCGACACGTAGATCGTCGATGTCTGCACCTTCGTTGTGCTCTGCGTTCGCGATTGCAGATTCCAGAACTTTCTTAACCAGTTCAGCCGCTTTTTTGTTGCTGAAAGTCAGAAGTTCTAGCGCTTGATCCACAGATTTACCGCGGATTTGGTCTGCAACTAAGCGAGCTTTCTGAGGAGAAATACGAGCAAAGTTATGTTTAGCGATAGCTTCCATTATTTACCCCTTATTTCTTCTTAGCTTTCTTATCCGCAGCGTGACCGCGGTAAGTACGAGTAGGTGCAAATTCGCCCAATTTGTGACCGATCATCTCGTCAGTTACGAAAACTGGAACGTGTTGACGACCATTATGGACAGCGATGGTCAAACCGATCATTGTTGGAATGATCATTGAACGACGGGACCAAGTCTTAATAGGCTTTTTGTCTCCGCTTTCCACCGCTTTCTCTACCTTCTTCAGCAAGTGTAGGTCAATAAATGGACCTTTCTTGAGAGAACGTGGCATGGCTTATCCTCTTAAATAGATTACTTATTACGACGACGTACGATGTACTTGTCAGTGCGTTTGTTACTACGTGTCTTGTAGCCTTTGGTTGGAACGCCCCAAGGAGATACTGGGTGACGACCACCAGAAGTACGGCCTTCACCACCACCGTGTGGGTGATCAACCGGGTTCATTACCACACCGCGAACGGTTGGACGAACACCACGCCAGCGCGCTGCACCAGCTTTACCTAGTTCACGCAGCATGTGCTCAGCGTTGCCTACTTCACCGATAGTTGCACGGCCTTCAGACAGCACTTTACGCATTTCACCAGAACGTAGACGGATAGTTACATAAGCACCGTCACGAGCTACTAGTTGCGCGTACGCACCAGCAGAACGAGCCAGCTGTGCACCTTTTCCTGGAGTCAATTCAACGTTGTGGATAGTTGAACCAACTGGGATGTTGCGCATCGGCATTGCGTTACCCGCTTTAATCGGCGCATCAGGGCCAGATTGGATAACGTCACCAGCACGCAGACCTTTAGGTGCAATGATGTAACGACGCTCACCGTCTGCGTACAGAACTAGAGCGATGTTTGCGCTACGGTTTGGATCGTATTCTAGACGCTCAACTTTCGCTGGGATACCGTCTTTAGTACGTTTGAAGTCAACCAAACGGTAGTGTTGCTTGTGGCCACCACCGATGTGACGTACTGTGATACGACCGTTGTTGTTACGACCACCGTTCTTAGAGTTTTTCTCTAGAAGAGGGGCGTATGGCTTACCCTTGTGCAGGTCAGCGTTAACAACTTTAACAACGTGACGACGACCAGCCGAAGTCGGCTTACATTTAACAATAGCCATTTTTCAACTACTCCTGTTATTCCGCGCCGCCAACGAAGTCAAGATCTTGACCTTCATTCAAAGTCACGTACGCTTTTTTCACGTCTGAACGACGGCCTTGGCGCAGACCTTGACGCTTGGTCTTACCCTTGATGATCAGGGTATTTACAGACTTAACTTCAACTTCAAATAGCTTTTCTACAGCTGCTTTGATCTCTTTCTTAGTTGCATCTTTTGCTACTTTGAAAACGATAGTGTTCGCTTTCTCAGCAGACATAGTTGCTTTTTCAGAGATGTGCGGAGCACGTAGAACTTTTAGTAGACGCTCTTCACGGATCATGCCAGCATCTCCTCAACTTGCTTAACTGCAGCAGCAGTCATAAGAACCTTGTCAAATGCGATCAGGCTTACTGGGTCGATACCAGTTACGTCACGCACGTCAACTTTGTACAGGTTACGAGCAGCTAAGAACAGATTCTCGTCTACTTCGCCAGTAACGATGAGAACATCGTTCAGCTCAAGTTCTTTTAGCTTAGCTACCAGAGCTTTGGTCTTTGGAGCTTCAACTGAGAAGTTTTCAACAACGATTAGACGCTCTTGACGAACTAGCTCAGACAGAATGCTCTTCATAGCACCACGGTACATTTTCTTGTTTACTTTTTGGCTGTGATCTTGTGGTTTCGCAGCAAAAGTAACACCACCTGTACGCCAGATTGGGCTACGGATTGTACCAGCACGTGCACGGCCAGTACCTTTTTGACGCCATGGCTTAGCGCCACCGCCAGAAACTTCTGAACGTGTCTTTTGAGCACGAGTACCTTGACGAGCACCTGCTGCATAAGCAACAACTACTTGGTGTACAAGAGCTTCGTTGAACTCACGTCCGAAAGTAGTTTCGGAAACAGTTAGTGCGTTAGCACCTTTAACCATCAATTCCATTACTTACTCCTAGACGTTACGCTTTAACAGCTGGTTTGACGATCACGTTACCGCCAGTTGCGCCTGGGACTGCACCTTTAATCAGAAGCAGATTGCGCTCAGCGTCAACACGTACGATCTCTAGGTTTTGAGTCGTTACACGCTCAGCACCCATGTGACCTGCCATTTTTTTGCCTTTGAACACGCGACCTGGAGTTTGACATTGGCCAATTGAACCCGGTGCACGGTGAGACAATGAGTTACCGTGAGTCATATCTTGAGTACGGAAGTTCCAACGCTTAACAGCGCCTTGGAAACCTTTACCCTTAGATGTACCAGTAACGTCTACTTTTTTTACTTCGTTGAACAGTTCAACAGTCAGTTCAGAACCTACTGCAAACTCTTCACCGTTTTCCAAACGGAATTCCCAAAGACCGCGACCAGCTTCTACACCCGCTTTCGCAAAGTGACCAGCTTCTGGCTTAGTAACACGGTTAGCTTTCTTAGAACCAGCAGTTACTTGGATTGCAGCGTAGCCGTCAGTTTCAAGAGTTTTCACTTGAGAAACACGGTTTGCTTCAACTTCAACAACAGTTACTGGGATAGAAACGCCGTCTTCAGTAAATACGCGGGTCATGCCCACTTTACGACCGATTAGACCAATCATTCTTCTAATCTCCCTTAACCTAGGCTAATTTGTACGTCAACGCCCGCAGCAAGGTCTAGACGCATCAGAGCATCAACAGTTTTGTCTGTTGGTTCAACGATGTCGATTAGACGTTTGTGAGTACGGATTTCGTACTGATCACGAGCATCTTTGTTAACGTGTGGAGAGATAAGAACAGTGAAACGCTCTTTACGAGTTGGCAGTGGGATTGGACCACGAACCTGTGCGCCAGTGCGCTTAGCTGTTTCAACGATTTCCGCTGTAGAAGCATCGATCAGTTTGTAATCGAAAGCTTTCAGGCGGATACGGATACGTTGGTTCTGCATGAGACAGAGCTCCAATATTAAAAAATTACACAAACAATATCGCCACTCAAACCCGTCAAGACGAGTGAATGCCGATTGATTTATGTGAAACCGTAGCATCCAAGATTAGGACGCATTGTCAGCTAATAGGTGATTAACCTGAACTATCGCGAGATAGTAGAAAGCTAAATTTTTATTAACTGCGAACATAAGCTGAGTATACATTACCTAACCTATCAATAAGATGGGTCAGCTCCTCGCTGCTCATTGGTTCACAACTGGCTTAACCAGTGCGGGGCATTATACCGATCACAGTTTCAGTTGCAAGGGATGTCTGAAAAATAAACGGAATTAAATCCAATTGCCGCTGTAGCGGGAAAGATTGTAGAAGAAATAGATAAGGCTGGGAGAAGATAAAAATAAACGGGCACTTTCGTGCCCGCTATCAGAGGTATACACCGTAAGCTTATTAATTAGCCATACGCTGACGCACAGCTTCAAACAAGCAGATACCACAAGCCACTGAAACGTTGAGGCTGGATACACTCCCGGCCATAGGGATCTTAATCAGGCCATCACACGTCTCGCGGGTTAGACGACGCATACCATCTCCTTCTGCGCCCATCACGATAGCCAGTGGCCCGGTCAGTTTGCTTTGGTAGATATCATGAGTCGCTTCTCCGGCGGTACCAACAAACCAGACACCCTTTTCTTGCAACGCACGCATCGTGCGCGCTAAGTTGGTGACGCGCACGAGCGGTACGGTTTCGGCCGCGCCACACGCCACTTTACTTACGGTTGCGGTCATCGGTGCCGATTTATCTTTCGGTACAATCACTGCTGCTACCCCTGCTGCATCGGCATTACGCAGGCAAGCACCTAAGTTGTGTGGATCAGTCACTCCGTCCAACACCAACAACAGTGGTTGTTCATGCTGAGCGAGGATATCGTCAAGATCATTTTCATTGAGTTGACGAGCGGGTTTAACACGGGCAATCAGTCCTTGATGGTTTGCGCCTTCCGCTTTGTCATCGAGCGCTTTGCGGCTCATCTCTTGAATTGAAACGCCAAGACGCATCAATTCATTGAGCACAGGTAGCAGGCGATCATCCTGACGACCTTTTAGCACATACGCTTCGACAAAACGCGCGGGATCGCGTTGTAACACCGCGTTCACTGCGTGGATGCCATAAATCAATTCGTTACTCATGTTTTACCTATTTGGTTTTATCTCGTGCTTTACTGGTTTTCTTACGAGCTTGGTCTTTGCGCTTTTTCGGCGCTTTAGTCTTTTTCGGTTTACTCCGACCTTCGCCATCTGGGTAGCGTGTCGCTTCTACCTGAGGTTTCGCCTCTGACTTCACTGGCGCTTTGCCACGGCCGCCTTTGGTTGCAGCCTCTTTTTTACCTTGCGCTTTGGCTCTGGCTTCTTCGGCTCGTTTCTTCGCCGTTTTACCTTGGCCGCGTAGCTTACGACTTGTTTCGACCAATTCAAAGTCAATTTGTCGATCATCAAGGTTTACCGCCAACACTTTTACTTTCACTGCATCACCAAGGCGGTAGATGGCGCCAAAGCTTTCACCAACCAGACGCTGCCCGATCGGATCGTAGTGGTAATAATCGTTAGCCAAAGTCGAAATATGCACCAAGCCATCTATATGCAGCTCAGTTAGACGCACGAAGAAGCCGAAACTGGTAACGTTTGCCACCACACCTTCAAGCTCTTCACCCACATGGTCTTGCATGTACTCACATTTGAGCCAATCAGCCACTTCGCGCGTCGCATCATCCGCTCGGCGCTCGGTCATGGAACACTGCTCGCCGTAGAAATCCATATCATCGAAGGAATAGTGATAACCACCTGTGGGTGTCCAACGGTCTTGGTTACGTCCTTCATGCTTAGCAATCAAGTATTTGATCGCACGATGTAGCAGCAAATCCGGATAACGACGGATTGGCGAAGTAAAGTGCGCGTAACGTTTCAACGCCAAGCCAAAGTGACCCGCGTTATCCGCGTTATACACCGCTTGCTTCATGGAGCGCAGCAGCATGGTTTGGATCAGTTCTTTGTCCGGACGCTCGCCGATTTGTTTCATCAGATTCGCGTAATCGGTCGGTGATGGCTCAAGACCACCAGAGAGATCCAATCCCAACTCACCGAGGAAATCACGGAAGCCCGTTAAACGTTCTTCACCTGGTGGCTCATGGACACGGTACAACGCCGCTTCTTTCGCTTTCTCCACCAAAGAGGCAGAGGCGATGTTGGCGAGGATCATACACTCTTCAATCAGCTTGTGAGCATCGTTACGGATCACCGGCTCAATGCTTTCAATTTTACGTTGAGCATTGAAGATGAATTTGGTTTCGACGGTTTCAAACTCAATCGCGCCACGCTCATCACGCGCGCCTTTGAGCACTTGATACATTCTATGCAGCTCTTCAAGATGCGGAACCAGCTCTTTATAGCGCTCACGCAGCTCTTCATCCCCTTCGAGGATTTCGTGCACTTTGGTGTAAGTCAGACGAGCGTGTGAGTTCATCACCGCTTCATAATGCTTGTAGCCAGAAAGTTTACCCGTTTCCGATACCGTCATTTCACACACCATACACAAGCGATCCACTTGTGGGTTGAGTGAACAGAGGCCGTTCGACAGCACTTCAGGCAACATTGGGACAACTTGCGATGGGAAGTAAACCGAGTTACCGCGATTGATCGCCTCTTTATCCAGAGCCGTATCAGGTCGTACGTAATAACTCACATCGGCAATCGCCACCCATAAACGCCAGCCGCCCCCTTTCTTCGCTTCACAATACACCGCATCATCGAAGTCGCGGGCATCCTCACCATCAATCGTCACCAATGGCAAAGCACGCAAATCGACACGACCTTGCTTGGCTTCTTCAGGCACTTCTTCGCCTAGCCCTGCGACTTGCTGTTCAACTTCAGCTGGCCATTCATGAGGAATTTGGTGAGTGCGAATCGCAATTTGTGTTTCCATACCCGGCGCCATATTTTCGCCAAGAACTTCAACCACTTTACCCATCATGCCGCGATTGCGCGTGCCACGATCAGTAATTTCAATCACCACCACATTGCCCATGCGTGCTCCGGCACGTAAGTCATTCGGGATCAAAATGTCATGGTGAATACGTGAGTCATCCGGCACCACGTAGGAATAACCATATTCAAAGAAGAAACGCCCAACAATTTGACCATTGCGCTCTTCTAAAATGCGTACCAGACGCCCCTCTTTGCGGCCACGTTTATCAGTACCGCTTGGTTGCACTAATACATAATCGCCATGGATTAGCGTACGCATCTGGTGGTGGGGCAATAAAATATCGCCTTCTTTGTTTAAGCTTCCTTCTGGACGAACCCAGCCGTGGCCGTCTTTGTGGCCAATCACATAGCCTTTCACCATTTCCAGTTTTTCTGGTAAGGCATAGCATTGACGGCGCGTGAACACCAGTTGGCCATCTCGTTCCATTGCTCGTAAGCGGCGACGCAACCCTTCATATTGCTCTTCACCCTCGAGTTTCAGGGCTTCGAACAGATCGTTGCGATTCATGGGAACATTGGCTTGGGTTAAAAATTCGAGAATGTACTCACGACTCGGAATTGGATTGTCATAATTGTCGGCTTCGCGATCAGCGAAAGGATCAAGATGTGTGGTATCAGACATAGGCAGACCTGCTTATCTAGGAAGGTGTTAGTTATATCCTACTGCTTTGTCACTACTAACAACTAATGACAACGCACAGAACCAGTTCATCATTCTAGGTAACGTGACTTGAGTCAACTTTTAAGTTATTATTTGCAACGATTTTGCTGTCCAACCAATCCCATCTGATACGGGGATTCCACATGTTATTGATGATAAAAAAGAATATACAGTGGCTTTTTAGTCACTTTATTTTGAACGCCGTTTTATTGAGTGTGTTAGGTCTGCCTTATCTGAAATGGATGGAGGTCAGCGCTGGCAACACGACGGCTTATACTTATCTTTTGACCACTCAGTTTGGCTGGTTTGGCTTATTCGCCTTTGCGATTACCCTCAGCGCACTCGTCTTGGTCTGGCTACCAAGTCGATTGTTGCATGGCGCTGTCTTTTTGGTGTCTTGGCTGGTCAGTATTTTGCTGTTGATCGATATTGAGGTGTACCAACAATACCGTTTCCATCTCAGTGGCTTTGTGTGGGATCTACTGCTGCATGGTGGAGAACAGGTCATCAGTGTGTCTTGGTACACCCTAGTGATGGCAAGCTTGATCGTGATGATTGTTGGTCTTGCACAATGGTTAGTGATGAAACTGGCACAGCATATCCAAAGTCCGCGCTTAATTGGCGCTGTCTGTAGCCTCTGGCTACTGGCTCTACTGAGCAGCCAAATGATTCATGCATGGAAAGACGCCACTTATGACAGCGAAATCCCAAGCTACAGTTACCACTGGCCGCTCTATTATCCTTTGACGGCTAAGCGCTTTTTCGATCAACTGGATGTTGTCGATGCGCAAGCGGCTCGCCGTCAGCAAGTGGATTTTCATGCCCCAACCAGTAGCGCTTTAAACTACCCTCTGCGCCCACTGCGCATTGAGCCACCCGCACAGCGCCCTAACATTTTGGTGATTGGCATTGATGCATGGCGTTTTGATGATGCCAATCGCGAAGTGACTCCAAACATTGCGAATTTTGGTCAAAGTACAACTCGCTTTACCCATCATTTAAGCGGTGGTAACTCAACTCAAGCTGGGCTATTTAGTCTGTTTTATGGTTTACCTGCTACTTATTGGGAAGAATTTCAAAGTAGTCAGACGCGCCCTCAATTGATGCAGGCACTCGCCGATCTCAATTATCAATTTGCGATTTACAGCTCGGCACCTTTAAACAGTCCGCCTTTTGATCGGACGATCTTTAGCAAAATCCAACAACTACGCACAGTGACACCGGGTGAAACACCACCGCAACGCGATGAACGGATTACCGAAGACTTTCTCAGCTTTCTCAATCAGCGGGATCGCCAGCAGCCTTACTTCGGGTTTCTGTTTTACGATTCAGCGCATGCGGCAGATTTTCCATCCACTATGACGCCGCCGTTTACTCCTTATTGGGAACGCGTCGATCACATCAAACTCAACAACAGTTTTGATCCTGAACCCTATCGTAACCGTTATCGCAACGCGGTCTATTACGCAGATTCATTGATCGGTAAAGTGCTCAATGAGCTGAAAGCCCGCAATGAGCTGAGCAATACGATCGTGATCATTACTTCTGACCATGGTGAGGAGTTTAATGACAATCAACAGAATTATTGGGGACATGGCAGTAACTACAGCATGGCGCAGATTCATGTGCCGCTGTATATCTATATTCCAGAGAAAGAAGGTACTGTGCTCACCCATAAAACCACGCACCTTGATGTGGCGCCTATGCTGATGCAAGAAGTGTTAGGGGTACAAAACCCGATGAATGAATTTGCGTTAGGGTATCCGCTTTGGCAAGCAAGTCCGCAGAGGGAATGGACGATTATCGGCAGCTACTTTAACTATGCTTTGGTAAGTGATAAGGAGATGTTGGTCAGTTACCCGAGTGGCCGAGTTGAAGCCTTAAGTGCGGATCTGATGCCTGAGAAGGAGCGACAAATTTCCAGTCAGCAGATTATGCAAGCACTGCAGGAGATGCGTCAGTTTTTGCGCTAATAACTTTTACACGAGAAATCTGCGTTCTGGTAAAGACAATTTACCAGAACGTTTCTCTACGTTTTGCTCGCGCGATAATGTTCTCCGGCATACGGCGTTCTAAGCCCTGACGAAGAAGTGCGATACGGTTGTGAGTACGCTGATCAGCGGTTACCGAGTTATATAACCAACGATACGCATCTTCATAATCGAGCGGGCTACCGTAATCACGCAGTAACAGTTCAGCCAACTGAATGCGTGCATTCAAGTTGCCCATAGCCGCAGCTTCACGCAGATATGGGATTGCGCGTTCTTTATCTTGTTGTACTAACGTGCCACGTGAGTAATAACGCCCAAGCTGCTCAAGTGCAGCTGGTAGTCCTTGGTGCGCCGCATTCTCCATATAATAGAGACCAAGCTCGACATCCTGATCAACACACACGCCCCACGCCAGCATGTCACCATACAGGAATTCATACGAGGGCAGACTGATACGCGTTGCACGCGCGACAATGTCTTCCACAATCTGGCAATTATCGGCTTTTACGCGCTCAAGATGTTTATTTTCTTCAATCAGTTTGATTAGCTCAGCTTCCGAATAGATAGGCACTGGCTCTCCTAAATCCGCTGCATAAGCAGGATTATATGAGGAGTGCCATGCAAGCAATAAGGAAGCGGCTACCGTTCGTAGCTTCATACCTGCACTCTTACACAACACCGCAGCCATCGCGTGCCACATTGCACTCTGACTCGGTTTGCTTTCTATATCGGCATGGAATGCCATCGCTTTAGGTTCATTTACCCTTTTGCGGCAATTTTTTGCCACAGATGAACAAAATACCACCAACAGTATGGCAAAAAAAAGCCGACTCAGTGAGTCGGCTTACTATTTTTCATCTCAAGATCACGCGCTGAATGGGTGAACTTTGATGATGGTTTCGTTGCGGTCTGGACCAGTAGAAATGATGTCTACAGGAACGCCAGTCAGCTCTTCAATGCGCTTGATGTAATCCAGTGCTGTTTGTGGCAGTTCAGCCAGAGTTTTTGCACCGAAAGTCGTTTCAGACCAACCTGGCATAGTTTCGTAAATTGGCGTCACGTTTTCAAATGCGTCAGCCGCCATTGGTGAAACTTCAGCAATTGAACCATCTGGCATTTGGTAACCAGTACAGATCTTGATCTCTTTCAGACCATCAAGAACATCCAGTTTCGTCAGACAGAAGCCAGTTACTGAGTTGATTTGAATTGCACGACGCATCGCCACTGCATCAAACCAGCCACAACGACGCTTACGACCCGTGGTTGCACCAAACTCATGGCCTTTAACACCTAAGTGCTCGCCCACTTCGTCAAACAGTTCAGTTGGGAATGGACCGGCACCAACACGTGTACAGTACGCTTTCGCAATACCGAGAATGTAACCTAGGTGACGAGGACCGAAACCAGAACCCGCAGCAACACCACCCGCAGTCGTGTTTGAAGAGGTTACATATGGATAAGTACCGTGGTCGATATCCAGTAGCGTACCTTGCGCGCCTTCGAACATGATCTTATCGCCACGCTTACGCGCCGCATCCAGTTCGTTAGTCACGTCAATAACCATAGAAGTCAGCAGTTCTGCGTAACCTTTAGCTTGTTCCAGTACCGCTTCGTAGCTCACTGGTTCTACTTTGTAGAAGTGCTCAAGTTGGAAGTTATGGAATGCCATCACTTCTTGCAGTTTTTCAGCAAAAGAAGCCATGTCGAATAGGTCGCCAACACGCAGACCACGACGAGCCACTTTGTCTTCATATGCAGGACCGATACCACGACCAGTCGTACCAATTGCTTTCTTGCCACGAGCAGCTTCGCGCGCTTGGTCAAGAGCAACGTGGTATGGCAGGATCAGTGGACAAGCTTCAGAAATGAAAAGACGCTCAAGAACAGGAACACCACGCTCTTCAAGACCAGACATTTCTTTAAGCAGTGCTTCTGGTGAAAGTACCACACCGTTACCGATGATACATTTCACGTTATTGCGAAGAATACCGGATGGAATTAAGTGAAGAACGGTTTTTTGACCGTCGATTACTAGTGTGTGACCTGCGTTATGTCCGCCTTGGTAGCGAACCACGTATTTTGCATCTTCAGTTAAAAGGTCTACGATTTTACCTTTACCTTCGTCACCCCATTGGGTGCCAAGAACGACTACGTTATTACCCATCTTTCCAAGTCTGATTGCTAGTTAAAAAAGGATTCTAGCACCGAATTTGAATCCTTGCAGTCATTTTTTAAGCATGAAAATTTCATATAAAACGACCTTGAAAATCCATTCGGTTATTAGCAAACGATAATTAAGAATCGCTTATTCGTCAGCGTAAATTTTCACGCTGAATTGCCCATGGCGATCAATACAGGCGCGGTACATCCCAGAACTGTTCATCGCAAAGTGAATATCACCCCCACCATCGATAGCAATTAAACCACCTTCGCCACCCACAGTTTTTAATTCACCTTGCACCACAGTTTCACAAGCTGTGTGTACATCTTCTTTGAGATAACGCATTCGCGCAGCAACATCCCCAGCCACCGCATAACGAATGAAATACTCCCCCATTCCGGTGCATGAAATCGCAACATTCCCGTTTTCTGCTATTGTTCCTGCGCCGATCAGTGGAGAATCTCCCACCCGACCAAAACGCTTGTTGGTGATCCCCCCCGTACTGGTCGCCGCCGCTAAATTACCCTGTTGATCCAGCGCCACCGCGCCTACCGTGCCAAATTTCTTATCATCGGGATATTCACTTTGCGGCTCTTGTTCCGCAGATCCAGATTGGTAGGTAGCTTCTGAAAGTGCGAAGCGATCTTGCTGCTTCATATTTTGCAGCTGTTCATAACGGCGCTCAGTAAAGAAATAATCCTGTTCGGTATAAACATGACCTTGCTGGAAGGCAAACTGCTCAGCCCCTTCACCGATCAAAAATACATGCTCACTATGGCGCAGCACATCGCGCGCAAGTTGAATGGGATTTTTGATGTGGCGCACGCCCGCAATCGCGCCCGCTTCACGCGCTGCACCATGCATGACTGAGGCATCCATCTCCACCATTTCATTGTGCGTCAGTACCGATCCTTTGCCAGCATTAAACAGCGGAGAGTCTTCCAATACCGTCACCGCAGCAACGACTGCATCCAGAGCATCCATACCTTGTGTTAACAATTGATGTCCGGCTCGAACGGCCTGTTCTAAGGTGTTAAGAATGTCCGCACGCAGTGATTCACTCATCTGCTCGCGCAAAATCGTACCTGCACCACCATGGATGGCAATCGCAAAAGGCTGTGACATAACTTGTGTTCTCCGTAGCGTAAGCGGCTTAATTACTATTTAGGGAAACTACCATACATAAATTAGCACAGTGAAATCTTGTTTTATCAACTAATACAAGTAACGTTCAGCCTTAGTACAATAGTCAGAAAAGCGATTCTGCCACGGTGTGAGCTGTTCCTGAATGTTGGCCTTTTTAAACATATTATCCCACGGTGCTAAACAGGTATCTCGGCTCTCACGTTGTGATAAACGCTGAAATATTTGTTCGGATGGAATTGTTCGTGTGAGTGCCACCATCGATTTCAAGTAATTGTTCCGAAAGTCATTGGCCTGTTTTTGTTCAAGAGCGATATCCGATAAAATTAGGTACAAAAAGGCATTATCCACCTGATTGTTGAAGTGTGTTTTCACCAAATACTCATGGGCGATATTAAAATCCTCTGAACGGTAATAGAGTAGGCCTAACCAAATGCCAGTCTCTTCACTGTGAAATTGGAAACTGGTTTCAACAACGTTTAACCAAGATTTTAATACAGTAGGTTGAATTTTTTTCTGAGATAACAAGGCTCGTGAAATATAGCCAGCCTCTAATTCATTTACATGACCGCGTTGCACCATTTGTTGCAACGTTATTTCCAAGGGTTGATTCACCAGTTGATTAATTGACGGCGTAGCACTGAGCGGAGCATCCCACTCTGGAAGATTGAAGAAAGCCACCACCATTTGATTCAGCTCGTGAACGCTTTTCTCTAGGCTTTCGGGATCGAGCTTAGAACTTTCTTGATACACAACTCTTTGGCTTGGGTAATGGCTTATCTTTAAAACCGCTAACAGTTGGTCTCCTTCTGAAGCCGTTCTTAGCTCCAAATCCAATTTGTAATCACTACTGAGTATGCTTTTGGCTCCAGGCCAGTAATGGGTCTCATCCAGTGGAGTCAAAAAATAATTAGGGGCATCTTGATTGGCTAAAGAGGTATATGGGTAATTAATCTGTTCATTCAGCAATAAGGTTTTGATAGATAGCAAATACTTTTTTGCATACGGGTCAGCCGCTTTGATGCTGTTAAGTAGCAGTTCAACCACAGGTGCTCGATCATCATATTGCGGTATCTTCGCTTGCTGAAGATGGAAAAATGAATACCCCATAAAGGCAGACAAACAACAAAGTAGCAATACCACTAATCCCGTTTTCCAGTGAGAGGGCTGATGACTCACTCTTTCACGTTTTGTATCCACAACTTCCGCTAACGGTTCTGGATTGATTAGATAAACTTTGTCTTGATTGAAGAAATACCCTTTCTTTGGGTAAGTGATGAGGACTCGGTTAACATCCAAATCAGGATCATGTTGTTTTAAAATTGTGCGTAACAAACTGATTCGATTAGTCAGTACATTGCGAGAAATAAACTTACTTTGCCAGACTAACTCAATGATTTTATCTGCACTCAGTGGCACCCCTACATGATCAAGCAATATTTCTAGCAGCTCTGTACTACGTGGCTCAAGCTCAATAACTTCGGTTTTACTACAGAGTTGGCGACTCAATACGTTGTAGCGAAGAGAACCAATAGCGATCAGACCATGAGTTTTTTTGGCTTGGCTCAATATATTTTTCATGTAGATCTTGGGGGAATGTATTTGATGCTATTTATTGGGGAGGTGGATATTACCAAAGGGCGGGTAAAATATCACCAGAAAAAAAGTGGATATCCACTCACACGTAATGGTTTATGGATATCCTGAAACTTAGCTAATTCAGATCAGTTAGTTAAGAGCAAAGCTTAGTGAGTCAAGTTGAACAAACCATGGCCATTAACGTTGATCGGATCGAAAGTCATGCTGTTTAAATCATCAGCCATGATGATGTGACTCACAGCCAAAATCGGCTCACCATTAGAATTAGGCAAGAGTGCAATCGCTAGCGAGTGAGGTTTTTCAGTGATAAGACGGATACGTTGTTCACGATCATCCGCCGATTGATCTTGCCAAAGCACTTCTAATTTTGCTCGGCAGCGGTCAACCCACAGCGGATTCATCGGCTCAGATGAGAAAATCCAGAGGTTATTCTCTACTAACTCTCCATTAGCAGCGATGTTACACGCGCCATCAATATCGGCATTGACTGTGATTTGCTTACTACCAAAATAATTCAGCTGATATTGGTTATAGCCGCCAGCGTAAGTTTGCTCAGCAGAAGCTTTCCATTTTGCTTGGGGACTTGCTTCAAGAAATTCCGTTGCAGAAATGGTTTTCACGTTCTGGAGCAAAAGAAAAGAGGTGCCATCTTTCATTGCTTTGCTCAAAGTTTGCCCAGCCGCAGTAATCCCCATTTTATCGAGCTCAGGTAGCCACTGATGTTTTAAAGTTTCTGGTGCCGCACTTGGCATCACTGATGGTGAAGATGCCGCAGAAGTACTTTCATTTGCCTGTGATGCGCTATCCCACCACAGAAACTGGCTGGTTGTTACACCATTCTCAGTTTCACTTTCTGCCATAAAGCTCAAAGAACGGCGATTCTCTGCACCACTTGGAATAGAACTTTCTAAGGTGTGACCAAACAGTTGGCTATTGTTTTTCGTCTCACTTTCCTTTTCTGACAAGATCACTGCAACACCAACAAAGCGAGCAGATGCGTTATCTGCACGCAAAATATCTTGTGAGTCACTTAGCGTGGTTAAATACATACCACTTGGCAAAACAGAGGTTGTTAATTTTTCGATTGGTTTTTCGGTCTTCACTTCAGAGCTGCCGCCACCTCCACCGCCACATGCAGTAAGCAGAACAGAAAGAGAGAGAGGAATCAGTTTGTTGTTCATGAGAATTGTCCGTTGAGATGAATATTTGCAGGCATGCTAATCATTCGGCGATAAAACAGACAAAACATAAAAACTCACAATAAATAATAAAAACCTTATTTTATATTTATATCGTTGTTTTAATTATTATTAGACACTATCAGAATCCCCATCATGAAGTTTCCTCTATTCGGTGATGACTAAGAACATGGAACAATTTTGATAACTTCTCCCTGTTAGCTAATAGTGATACAAGTCTGAAATAACATCATGCAGTGCAACAGAAACACGATTACTTACTGATTTCAATTATGGGTTAAAGAAAGAAGAATGGCATGGCAATCCACACCCTCACTACAAAAGTCTCAACAATAAAAAAGCGCTAACCGGATCGCGGTTAGCGCTTTTCAAACCTGTCGAACTACGAGAATTACGTATTACTTAGGAGTAAATAGATTCACTAATTAGTGAGAACCACAACTGCCGCCGCCACAGCAGCCGCCTTCTTTACCATGACCGTGGTGATCGTGGCCGTGGCCTTCGCCACCGCAGCAACCGCCTTCATGATCATGGTCGTGATCGTGGTCATGACCACCACAGCAGCCGCCACCTTGATGGATATGGCCGTGAGCCATTTCTTCTTCTGTTGCTGCACGAACAGCGACCACTTCAACGGTGAAAGTCAGTGATTGGCCAGCCAGCATGTGGTTACCATCAACCACAACTTCATCACCGTCAACTTCAGTGATTTCAACTGGGATTGGGCCTTGGTCAGTATCCGCCAGGAAGCGCATACCTACTTCTAGCTCATCAACGCCTTGGAACACTTCGGCAGGAACACGTTGCACAAGATCTTCGTTGTGCTCACCGTACGCATCTTCCGGTGCGATCGTTACTGTGAATTTATCGCCAGCCACTTTGCCTTCCAGCTCACGCTCAAGACCTGTAATCAGGTTGTTGTGGCCGTGCAGGTAATCCAGTGGCGCATCAACCGTAGACTGATCCACCACCACGCCATCTTCGATAGTCAATTGGTAAGCAAGACTTGCTACCGTGTTTTTTTCAATTTTCATAACTGCTCCAGGGAGGTTGTCTCTTCGCCGTCAAATACGAACCAAGAGAGGAATGTTGCCGATATTATGAAGATCATGCGCAGAAACTCAATTACTCTGGCTTAAAAATCCCGATCATCTGTTCATTGGCGTGCTGACTCTGCTCAACGGATTTAGGTTTACGCTGTTCATGAAACCCACATTCGACGCACTCTACCAGTTCGATGCTGTTCTCCATCCACCATTGCAATGCATCTGCAGTTTTACACTGAGGACAGGTTGCTCCGGCTATAAAACGTTTTTTCTGTTTCACGAGATTGTACTACTCCTTTTCCCAATATCGACGTGAGAGTTGGTCACTGTCCATCTCACGGTTGAAAATCTCTTCAAGTTCAGTGCGTGCTTCTTTGGCGCGCAGTTCGAGTTGTTTATCTTCATTGTGTTGCGGTAGCAACTCTTTGAGCATGGCTTTATCTAAGCGATGAAAATGCTCTTCAGCACGCTTCGCTTGATAAGGATGCATTCCCAACTGGATGAGGGCTTTGCGTCCCAAATCCAGCGCACTTAAAAAGGTTTCTCGGGTGTAGTTTTGCACACCAAGGCTCAATAACTGGTAAGCCTCCACTCGGCTTCGAGCTCGTGCCAACAGTTTGAGCTTAGGAAAATGGTGCTGACACTGCTCAACAATTTTGATCACTTGCTCTGGGTCATCAGTACAAATCACCAAAGCTTCGGCTTGCTCTATACCGGCAGCACGCAGTAACTCAAGGTTACTCGCATCACCATAAAAGACTTTATAACCATACTTGCGCAGCAAGCGCACTTGGCTGGCATCGCTTTCCAAAATGGTGACTTTAATTTTATTGGCGTACAACAAGCGGCCAACAATCTGACCAAAACGACCAAAGCCGACGATGATCACTCGCGGCTCTTTGTTTTCTACATCTGGCGTAAGAGGGGCTTCTTCCGTATTGAGTTGGCGGGCAAACCAGTGTTTTTGAGCGCTAAGTAGTAAAGGAGTGGTAACCATAGACAAGCTGACAACCACCAACAAAAAGGAGACTTGTGCATGGTTCAACAAGCCTTCTGTGTTGGCGGCAGTAAAGATCACGAAGGCGAATTCCCCCCCTTGGCTTAAAATTACCGCCATTTTACTGCGTGCTTTCGCAACGGTGCCGGAAAGCCGAGCCAGCAGATATAAGATCAGCCCTTTGACGATCACCAAGCCCAACACAGCTAGCATAATCTGCAGCGGCTTGACGAGTAACAACCCCACATCCACCGCCATACCGACCGAAATAAAAAACAGCCCGAGCAGCAGTCCTTTAAAGGGATCGATGGCAATTTCTAATTCATGGCGAAACTCACTTTCTGCGAGGATCACCCCAGCTAAAAAAGTGCCTAGCGCCATCGAAAGGCCAACCTTTTGCATCAGCAACGCGATACCTACCACCAAGAGCAAAGCCGAGACAGTAAACAGTTCGCGAACGCCACTTAATGCGATGTAACGAAACAGTGGGTTCAGTAAAAAATGTCCGCCCAGCAATAACGCGGCGATCCCGCCCATCATCCACAATGCACTCAGCCAATCGCCACTGCTGTTACCTGCGAGGATCGGCAGCAAAGCCAACATGGGAATCACCGCTATATCTTGAAACAGCAACACCGCAAATCCAGATTGCCCGGCCTCAGTGCGTGTCAATTCATGCTCTTCGATAACACGCAGGGCAATCGCGGTGGAAGAAAGGGCCAGCCCCATACCTATCACTAACGCGCTTTGCCAGCTCAACCCCAGTAAATGCGCTACGCTGGCCAGCACTGCGGTCGTCACCACTACCTGCGCACCACCCAAACCTAAAATAGGTCCACGCAAATTCCACAATTTTTTCGGGTTCAGCTCTAAGCCAATCAAAAACAGCAGCAGCACCACACCAAATTCGGCAAAGTGCATAATCGCTTCCACATCGCGGATTAAGCCCAATCCCCATGGACCAATCGCAACACCTGCGAGCAAATAACCCAATACGGTTCCTAAGCCCGCCCGCTGCGCGATAGGCACTGCAATCACCGCAGCGGCAAGAAACACCACGCTGCTACTGAGAAAATCACTGGTCAGTGGCGTCATACGGCTCTCCTTGCCAGTGGGCGATCTCTTGTAGCCATTGCCGATAACGCTCTGCATGCTGCGCACGCTCTTGATCACTGATGTTGCGTGACCAATACAGCACCAAAGGCTCAATCCAGTGCATCTGACACAAAGCCGCACTGAGCTCGAACGGCTGCAGGATTTCATTCAGCGGATAACGGTTATAACCGCGTTGATCGTAGGCGGTGTGGTTGCCGCCAGTGGTAATCACACTGCGCCAAAGTTTCCCTTTCAGCTCACTCTGTTTACCGAAGGCGAAACCTTTGCTCAACACGCGATCAATCCACTCTTTCAAAAGAGCAGGGCAGGAATACATATAGAGGGGATGTTGCAACACCAGCACATCATGTTCCCGCAAGCGCTGCTGCTCAGCATGCACATCAATAAAGAAATTGGGGTAAGTGGCGTAGAGGTCGATAATCGAAACATGCTCTAAATCGGCAATCTTTTCCATCATCACCTGATTGGCAACGGAGTGTTGTGGATCGGGGTGCGCATACACCACCAGCACTTTGGCTTTCGTTTGCTCTCGGTTGACCAAGTTGCGCACTCCGCTGATTTGTTACTAATCCGTTACTCAGCATCATAACCCAATTTGTATAATGATCGACATTTATCCTTATTCCTCCTACTATTCCGAGCGAAAATTCAACGGGCGATAAACGATTTTTTATGATTACCTTTTCTGAGATTCAGCTACTGCGTGGCGGCAAACCACTCCTTGAGCAAGCTTCAGCTACCATTCATCCCGGCGACAAAGTCGGCTTAGTGGGCAAAAACGGCTGCGGCAAATCCACTCTCTTTGCACTGCTGAAAGATGAACTCACCATTGATGCGGGCTCCTTCAGCAAGCCAGCGCACTGGGAGCTGGCTTGGGTAGCACAGGAAACCCCGGCGCTGGATCGCACAGCATTGGAATACGTCATCGATGGCGATCGCGAATATCGCGAACTTGAGCGCCAATTGATGGACGCAGAAGCGGCCGACAACGGCACCAAAGTGGCCGATTTGCATGGCAAAATCGAGATGGTCGGTGGTTACAGCATTCGCGCTCGCGCCTCAGAACTGCTTGACGGCTTAGGCTTTACTCAAGAGCAGATGAGCTGGAGCCTGACCCAATTTTCTGGTGGCTGGCGGATGCGTTTAAACCTCGCGCAAGCGCTGATTTGCCGCTCAGATTTACTGCTGCTCGACGAACCGACCAACCACTTGGATTTGGATGCGGTGATGTGGCTGGAGCGTTGGCTGCAAAGCTACCCCGGCACGCTAATCCTGATTTCCCATGACCGCGATTTCCTCGACCCAATCGTCAATCGCATTGTGCATATTGAAAATCAGACGCTGAATGAATACACGGGTAACTACTCGTCGTTTGAAACTCAGCGCGCACAAAAAATGCTTCAGCAACAAGCTATCTATCAAAAGCAACAAAAGCAGATGGCACATATGCAAAGCTATATTGATCGCTTTCGCTATAAAGCGTCGAAAGCTCGCCAAGCACAAAGTCGGATCAAAGCGCTGGAGCGGATGGAAAAAGTGCTGCCTGCACAGTTTGATAACCCATTCAGCTTTGAATTTCGTGAACCCGCTGCACTACCTAACCCGATCCTGATGATGGATCAGGTCGCGGCGGGCTACGGCGATAACCTCATCCTCGAGAAAATCCGCCTCAATCTGGTGCCGGGCAGTCGCATCGGTCTGCTTGGTCGTAACGGCGCAGGTAAATCCACCTTGATCAAACTGCTCTCGGGTGAGCTCAAACCGCAATCGGGTGACTGCACATACTCGCAAGGGGTGAAAATTGGTTACTTTGCGCAGCATCAGTTGGAAACACTGCATCCAGAAGAGACGCCGCTGCAACACATGATGCAAATCGCGCCGGATAAAAATGAGCTGGAACTGCGTAACTACTTAGGCAGCTTTGGTTTCCATAGTGAGAAAGCGCTCGAAAAAGTCGCGCCCTTCTCTGGCGGTGAAAAAGCCCGTTTAGTACTGGCGCTGATTGTATGGCAAAAGCCCAACTTACTGCTGCTCGACGAACCCACCAACCATCTGGATTTGGATATGCGTCAGGCACTAACGCTTGCGCTACAAAGCTATGAAGGGGCGATGGTGATCGTCAGCCATGATCGCTACTTACTGCGAGCCACCACTGATGATCTCTATTTAGTGCATGATCACCAAGTCGGCCCGTTTGATGGCGACTTGAATGACTACTACAAATGGCTAACCGATCAGCAAAAAGCCGAGCGTAAAGAAACCCAACCGACCAATACTGCGAATAGCGCGAACAGTGCCGCGGCGAAAAAAGAGCAAAAGCGCCGTGAAGCCGATTTTCGTAAGCTCACTGCACCAATTCGCAAAAAGCTGACACAATTAGAAGAGAAACTCGATAAGTTGAACCACGTTGTCAGTGAGATGGAAGCACAATTGTCGGACACCTCACTGTACGAAGCACAGAATAAAGCGACACTGACTGAGGTGTTGGCTAAACAAGCCGCCGCCAAATCCGAGCTAGAGCAAGTCGAGCTAGAATGGATGGCCGAGCAGGAAACCTTGGAAGAGATGGAACGGGAGTTCAACGGTTAAATGAGTGATGAGCACGCCAAACCAAGATTAACACTGGAAAGACTCTGGCAATTCAGTTTGCAGTATTACAGTGTACGCGAGGTGAAAGAGGCGTGCTTACGATTGCAAAATAGCCACAACGGCAATGTCAATCTGCTGCTGTTGCTCAAATGGATCGATGAACAGCAACTCACCTTAACCGAAGCCGACTGGCCAACCGTGCTGGAATGTCTCAATCATTCAGAAAATCTGTTGCACAGTTTTCGCGATTTGCGGCGTCGGCTTAAAACCCATCTTCCGGACACCCTCTATCGCGAAGCGCTGCAGTTTGAGCTGCAACTGGAAAAGCAGCAGCAAGCAGATTTGGTAGAATGTCTCAATCGGTTAACACTCTATCCCGCGCAAGCTATACCGCTCACGCAGCAATACTGTAAGATGCTCGGCGCTGAATACTTAGCCGAGCAATTTTCTGCTCCGCACTGTGAACACCATAATTCAAAATCATGACTCATTTTATTGCTGCCAAGGGGCTTGCTAATCCCCATTTACAAACTCTGCTGCCACGCTTACTGCGTAAACAGCCGCTGTTTGCTGCCGAATGGCAAACCCTATTCACTCCAGATGGAGACTTCCTCGATTTAGCATGGAGTGAAGACTGGCGCACGCCACATGCACAGCACAAGCCACTGTTTGTTCTGTTTCACGGCTTAGAAGGCAGCTTTAATAGCCCCTATGCCAACGGATTGATGCACGCGTTTGCGAGGCAAGGCTGGCTCTCAGTCATGATGCATTTTCGCGGTTGCAGTGGTAAACCCAACCACTTAGCACGCGCTTACCATTCTGGTGAAACGGGGGATGCGCGTTTTGTGCTTGAGTACCTGCGCAAACAATTGCCCGGGCGCCCTATCGTTGCCGTTGGTGTTTCACTCGGCGGCAACATGCTCGCGAACTATCTTGCGCAGTATCGTGATGATCCTATCGTCAGCGCCGCAACCTTGATTTCCGCTCCACTCGATTTAGCCGCCTGCTCACAACGTATCGAGCAAGGTTTCTCTAAAGTGTATCGCGCGTATCTGCTCTCTTCTTTAAAGAAAAATGCCATGGCTAAATACACACTGCTGGAAAACGCTTTGCCACTGAGCTCAGAGCGGATCAACGCCATCGCTAAACTCGCTGAGTTTGATGATGTGATCACCGCGCCACTACACGGTTTTCAAGATGCAGCTGATTACTATCAGCAATGTTCGGGACTCAAGCAACTCACCCAGATCCGCGTCCCAACACAGATCATCCATGCCAAAGATGATCCGTTTATGACCGAAGCCGTGATCCCAAATTTCCCACTGCCAGCGAACATCGATTACCGTTTGTTTGAGCACGGCGGCCATGTGGGCTTTCTGAGTGGATCATGGCTAAAGCCCCGCTTTTGGCTAGAGCAAACCCTGCCCGAGTATTACTCACATCTGCGTGATGACTTTCTGCATCAATCCTAACGCGCCCCTCCTCTTTTAATGCAGTATCATTGTAAGGGGAAAGACTCAAACGACTTGGAGTGAACGCTCCAAGTCGAGTTGGGATCCGTCATAAAATAAAGAGGTATTTATGATCATTCCATGGCAACAAATTGCGCCGGAAACACTCGATAATTTGATCCGTGAATTTGTGCTGCGTGAAGGCACCGACTATGGCGATATTGAAGTCTCGCTAGAAGAGAAAATTGCTCAGGTACGTACTCAATTACAATCTGGACAAGCTGTGATCGTCTATTCAGAATTGCATGAAACCGTGGATATTAAATGCCATCCGTTTTAGCCATGCCGTGACGACAGCATTTTCCGTGCTATAGTCATTTTTCGGAAGGTGTCTAAGTTAGCACCAAAATCAAGGACTTAAAGGACAAGGTTTGTCATGTCAGCCAAACATCCGATTATTGCGGTGACCGGTTCTTCCGGCGCCGGTACCACCACCACCTCAGAAGCCTTTCGCAAGATGTTCAATATGATGAACATCAAACCCGCTTGGGTGGAAGGAGACAGTTTCCACCGTTTTACTCGCCCAGAAATGGATGTGGAAATCCGCAAAGCGCGCGAGCAAGGTCGCCATATCAGTTACTTTGGTCCCCAAGCCAACGATTTCCCAACCCTTGAAGAATTCTTCCGCCAATACGGAAAAGTAGGCACCGGCCAAGTACGCCGCTACTTGCACACCTTTGATGAAGCAGTGCCGTATAACCAGATGCCCGGCACGTTTACGCCTTGGCAATCACTGCCCGAAAACTCAGATGTGCTGTTTTATGAAGGCTTACACGGCGGTGTGGTCGATGGTGATGTCAATGTCGCGCAACACGTCGACTTTTTGATTGGTATGGTACCTATCGTTAACCTTGAGTGGATCCAAAAATACGTACGCGATACGCGCGATCGCGGCCATTCACGCGAAGCGGTGATGGATTCTATCGTGCGTTCAATGGACGACTACCTCAAATTCATCACCCCACAGTTTTCACGCACCCATATCAACTTTCAACGTGTTCCTACGGTCGATACCTCTAACCCACTCAATGCCAAAGGCATTCCAACACTGGATGAGAGTTTTGTGGTGATCCGTTTTCGTGGCATCAAAAACGTCGATTTCCCGTACTTACTGGCGATGATTGATGGTTCATTCATGTCACGCCACAACACCATCGTGGTTCCTGGTGGCAAGATGAGTTTTGCCATGGATTTGATTGTGCGTCCGCTACTGCAACAACTGATCGAAACCGGAAAAATCGGCTAGATCCGAACAGTGATGAATGCTTACTTTTCATACCGTGATCATGTGCACAATTTTGCGTAGCAAATCGGACTGGTGACACGATTAAAATCAAGAAATCGATTTCGAAAAAGGATACTATTCTTAACCGAAACATAAGATAGCTTGCAGCCTTGGGTAACACCTCTTATTCTAGTAAGCCCAATTGAGGCTTCGCTAAAATATGGATAGCGGCAAGCGTACCCTGCAGAGGAAGTGAGATTATTATGGTTCTAGGTAAACCTCAAACCGATCCAACACTAGAGTGGTTTCTTTCACATTGTCACATTCATAAGTACCCATCAAAAAGCACATTGATCCACGCGGGTGAGAAGGCGGAAACGCTGTATTACATCGTGAAAGGTTCGGTTGCGGTACTGATAAAAGATGAAGAAGGTAAAGAGATGATTCTCTCTTACCTAAACCAAGGTGATTTTATCGGTGAGCTTGGCTTATTTGAAGAAGGCCAAGAGCGTACCGCTTGGGTTCGTGCTAAAACACCGTGTGAAGTGGCTGAAATCTCATTTAAGAAATTCCGTCAGTTGATCCAAGTAAACCCTGACATCTTGATGCGCCTTTCAGGTCAAATGGCTCGTCGTCTGCAAGTGACCAGCCAGAAAGTTGGCGACCTTGCGTTCCTAGACGTAACTGGCCGTATCGCTCAAACTCTGCTGAACCTTGCGCGTCAGCCAGACGCGATGACTCACCCAGATGGCATGCAAATCAAGATCACTCGTCAAGAGATCGGTCAAATCGTTGGTTGTTCTCGTGAAACCGTTGGCCGCATCCTGAAGATGCTGGAAGAGCAGAACCTGATCTCTGCCCACGGTAAAACCATCGTGGTTTACGGTACTCGCTAAGCATTCCGTTATAAAAAATAGCCACCCAGCGGTGGCTATTTTTTTGCTTGTATCACACGGCAACCTTAACGGTTCGTGCTTTCAAAAATCTTATCCGCCGATGCTTCGACAAATCCGGGGTAGAGCAACCCATTGGCCATTGGATAACGTTTGGCGAACTCATAAAAACCACCGGGGATCATCTGCGCACTTTCGTTAAAACGCACTAAGACTTTATCGGCCATAGTTGAAGATTGCTCTAGCAACACTTCCGGCGTGCCTTTCACTTCACCACCCGATTCATTAATGCTAAAGCCATGCTGACGCAGATGGTCATTGACCTGTTTTACTTCATGCAGCGCCTTGAGCTGATTGACACTCACCGTAAAGTGGTTTGCACCATAGCCATGCGCCGCAAGCCAAGCCGCATACTCGCTCTCTTTAGCTAAGGTGAGATAATCGGCATGGCTTAAGTCCCATAAACGGCCACCATACAGAAAAGCCTCACCAGATAACGCTTCGGCATCGACCTGAGCCACCAACTTCTCCACAATGGCTTGCAGCTCTGGTGAACACTCTTCGACTTTCAGTTCACTAATGAAGACTTTCGGTTGCAAAGGGTCAGGATGTTCAAAATGCTTGGCTGCCAGCTTTTTGCTTTTGAATTCATACTCACCACACGGCTGATAGCCGAGCGCCAAAAACGGCTTCGCCATCGTTTCTAATCCTAGCGGCGCGACATTAAAAGTGCGCAGCGCGATGTGATCATTAATCAGTGGCTCATCTTCTTGTAAGAGTTGATGCACTTTCTCTGCCGATGGGCAGAGGCGCTCAATATAATCATTCCAGAGCGATTGAAATAAAGCGGTTGGCGTCATAGCGCCTCCTTGTTAGTCCTGTAGCAAGAGTAAGAAATATCAACCTGTGACGAAAAAAGTGCCTACTTGGCTGCGCAGGCACAAAGTAAATTATGATTAGAGTTCAACGCCCGGGCTCAAAGTGGCAGGAAGCAATGTTGTCTCCCCCTCCATTGAGGCCATCGGATAAGCGCAATAATCGGCGGCATAAAAAGCACTGGGGCGTAAATTGCCAGACGCGCCAGGGCCACCAAACGGTGCATCACCACTGGCTCCGGTTAATTGGCGGTTACGATTGACGATGCCCGCACGAATATGATCGACAAAGTAATCCCACTCGTCATCGTCAGTCGAGACGAGTCCAGCGGATAAGCCAAATCGGGTATCATTGGCAAGCTCTACCGCTTGCGCCAAAGTTTGATAACGCACTACTTGTAGCAAAGGTCCGAAATATTCATCATCCGGCAAGCGCTCAATCGCCGTCACATCTATGATGGCCGGTGTGATAAACGCCGCATGCAAAGCGTGAGCTTCAAGTAGACTTTTTCCGCCTAACCCTTGTAAGTGAGCTTGCGCGTTGAGAATTGCTCGTGCTGCCGCTTCCGAAACTAAGGGGCCCATAAAGGGGGCAGGCTCAGCAAAGGGCTGATCAATACGCAGCTTGGCCGTTATCGCAACCAGTTTCTCTAGCAACACATCGCCTTTCGTCCCTAGTGGCACATACAAGCGGCGCGCACAGGTGCAACGCTGACCACTGCTGATAAACGCCGATTGAATAATGGTGTAGACAGTCGCGTCCAAATCGCCATAGTGATCCGAAATCACCATGGGGTTATTACCACCCATTTCCAGCGCCAACATTTTGTCCGGCTGACCTGCAAACTGACGATGCAGCAGATGCCCAGTATTGGCACTCCCCGTAAACAGCAAACCATCAATCCCGCGTGATTGCGCTAGCGCAATCCCCGTCTCTTTTGAGCCTTGAACCAAATTGAGCACGCCAGCAGGCAAGCCAGCCTGTTGCCATAACTGCATCAAGACTTCGCCAGTCCAAGGTGTTTGCTCAGAAGGCTTAAACACCACTGTATTGCCCGCCAACAGCGCAGGCACTATGTGTCCGTTCGGCAAATGGCCAGGGAAGTTATAGGGCCCAAACACCGCCATGACGCCCAGTGGCCGATGGCGCAATACCAGCTGATTACCCGCCGCTTCACGCACGGTTTCACCGGTACGTTCATGATAAGCACGAATCGAAATCGCGATTTTTCCGGCGATCGACGCCGCTTCCGTGCGCGTTTCCCACAAAGGCTTGCCCGTTTCTTTGGCAATCACTTGCGCAATCTGTTCGCTGTTGGCTTTCACCAATTCCGCAAAGGCCAACACCTTCTGTTCACGCTCGGCAAATGGGCGTTTTTTCCAGTCCACGAACGCTCGGCGAGCCGCGTTTACCGCGGCTTCCACTTGTTCAACACTGGCACTGTAGCCTTGCCATAAAAGCTCATGGCTATAAGGTGTATGTGATTCCAGTTTTTCACCGGTTCCCGTCACCCAATTACCTGCTATCCAATGTGTCATGGCAATCCCCTACTGCGCCAAAATCCGTAAATAATCCCCAGTGCTCACTTCTAATGCTGCGGCGACTTTGGGCGAGATGATCACCGCGTTATCTTCCTGGCTGTATGCGGCTTTGGCCGCCGTAGCGCGGAAGTTCTCAAACGAGGTGTTACACATAATAAAATTCTGCGAGCTGGAGTGCTCTGCCACTTCAACAATGGCGCGTACTGAGTGGCGCACCGATTCGATGTTGTTCAGCTCACATTCCACGGTTGGGCCCGCATCAAAAATGTCGACGTAATTGCGACAGGTGAAGCCCTCTTTCTCAAGCAATACCAAGGCAGGTCGCGTGTTTTCATGCACCTGACCAATCACCGCTTGCGCTTCTTTGCTCAGCAAGTTGACGTAAATTGGCAGCTTGGGCATCAAGTCAGCGATAAAACCTTTTTTGCCAATTCCGGTCAGATAATCGGCCAAAGTGAAATCGATCGAGAAAAAGTGCTCTTGTAGCCACTTCCAAAATGGTGAATTGCCATCGGCATCGGAAACGCCGCGCATCTCAGCAAAAATGGTTTTGGAAAAACGGTGTGAGTGTTCCGCCATCATCAAAAAACGGCATTTCGACATCAAACGACCATTCAAGCCTTGGCGAAATTGGGGGCGTAAAAACAGGGTGCAGATTTCACTGCATCCGGTGTAGTTGTTACCAAACGTCAGCAACTTCACCACATTGTTGACACCCAATTTAGGTGACGAGTGGACTATGGTGCTGATGTGATAGGAATAAAACGGCACATCCCAACCAATTGAGGCTTCAATACCCGTGGTACCCGCCACTTGTCCGGTTTCGCTATCAACCCCGACCATCAAATAGCCTTCATCGCCGGGCGTGGTGACGTTCGGTTTGCTAAAGCTGTATTCTGAGTGGGTAATACGATTGGTCAGTAGCTCTTGATCTACTGGCAATGATGTGAAGCCATGGCCGGACTCGACAGCGCAGGTATGTAGCGCCTCATAGTCCGCCATTCTAATCGGACGAACAACTAGCATCTTTACTCCCTCCCGATGCGTAATCTCTGCATTTCAAAATAGGGCGAACGCTTTATCCCCGTTCGACCTAGAACTGCAGTAAGTGATAGCACAAACCTCCGAGGTTCGCAGTCAGGGCTTGCAGTACAAGCCCATCGCTATCACATCAGTGTGGCGATCGCCTTGTCTAAGCGAGCCATACCTTCTTCTATTTCTTGTTGGCTGATGATAAGAGATGGCGTAAAGCGAACCACGCTCGCCCCAGCTACTAACACCATCAAGCCTTGCTTACCCGCTGCGACCAGAATGTCACGCGCACGGCCTTGCCATTCATCGTTGAGTGCCGCACCAAGTAACAAACCTTTACCGCGGATCTCTTTGAAAATGTGGTATTTCTCATTGAGCTTGGTGAGTTCAGCGCGCATCCACTGCTCACGCTGTTTCACACCGGCTAGAATTTCAGGTTGGGCAACGAAATCAACCACCGCTTCCGCTACAGCACACGCCAATGGGTTACCGCCATATGTCGAACCGTGTACGCCGACTTTCATGTGCTCAGCAATTTTCGCGGTAGTTAGCATGGCACCGATTGGGAAACCACCACCGAGAGATTTGGCGGTGGCCAGAATATCTGGCGTCACACCAATCCCTTGGTACGCATAGAAATCACCGGTACGACCATTCCCCGTCTGCACTTCATCAAAAATCAGTAGCGCATTGTGTTTGTCACACAACTCGCGCACCGCTTGCACAAATTCGGCACTCGGAGAAACAATACCACCCTCACCTTGCAGTGGTTCCATCATTACCGCGCAGGTACGATCGGAAATCTGTGCTTGCAACGCAGCCAGATCGTTATAAGGCAGATGAACAATGTCACCCGGTTTAGGGCCAAAGCCATCAGAGTAAGTCGCTTGGCCACCCACAGAGACTGTAAAGAAAGTGCGTCCGTGGAAACCTTGGTTAAAAGCAATAATTTCAGATTTCTCAGGGCCATACACATCGGCTGCATAACGGCGTGCTAACTTGAGCGCCGCTTCATTCGCTTCCGCACCTGAGTTGGCAAAAAAGACCTTTTCGGCAAAACTCACTTGGGTGAGTTTTTTTGCCAAACGCAGGGCTGGTTCGTTAGTCATTACGTTACTTAAATGCCACAGTTTATTGGCTTGGGTGGTCAGAGCTTGCACCATCACAGGGTGGCAATGCCCCAAACAACTCACCGCAATCCCACCAGCGAAATCAATGTACTCATGACCTTGCTGATCCCAAATCCGTGAACCAAAACCTTTTACCGGAATAAACTCCATCGGGTTGTAACAAGGCACCATCACCTCATCAAACGAACCCCGATTCACACTCATTTCCACCGTCATTCCCCATTCCCTCTTGATACCGCAAGCCTAGAGATAAGCAAATCTTCCACAAAATGCCTCTGTGTTAGATTATG
The DNA here is from genome assembly GCF_019048845.1 of Vibrio mimicus. Classification (NCBI taxonomy): domain Bacteria; kingdom Pseudomonadati; phylum Pseudomonadota; class Gammaproteobacteria; order Vibrionales; family Vibrionaceae; genus Vibrio; species Vibrio mimicus. The sequence continues at coordinate 318,572 of NZ_CP077426.1, read as the reverse complement.
TATTTACTTAAAGCATTTGCAGCATTGTATTTACATTTATTTAACCATTTCAATGGTGAAATATCCCGTATCCGATACAGAACATTGTCAATGGCTCACCACGAATGGATATTTATGCAACAAAAAAGATTAATTATGAAGTTATTTTTATAAAGAGAAGAAAAATGAATGGCCGACTCAGGTAAATCAATCACTGGCAGAGATAGCAGAATTCACTATGAATAAGCGCTAAGTCCTAGTGAGTCATTTTAAATATTTGATAGAAAGTAAAAAAAGTGATCGCCATCAGAGGTTGTGACACACCGTGAAAGCATCAAATGATGAAAATGCTCAGGGATTGGACATGATCATAAGATACATCTAACCGCCTTAAGCAAGACGCTGCCTAAAGCCAAAAGAGTGATTAGCGGCGTAAAAAATTAGCAAGCAATTGGTGACCTTGCTCAGTCTTAATTGACTCAGGGTGAAACTGCACCGCCTCAAGCGCTAAGGTTTTATGTTGGAATCCCATGATTTCATCAATGCTGCCATCATTGAGCTCAGTCCATGCGGTCAACTCAAAGCACTCGGGCAGAGTGTCATTTTTCACCACTAAAGAATGGTAACGCGTCACCGTTAGCGGGTTATTCAATCCGCTAAATAAGCCCTGCCCCGTATGGCGAATGGGGGAGGTTTTGCCGTGCATCACTTGCCGAGCGCGTACCACTTGCCCACCAAATACCTGTGCGATAGCTTGGTGCCCTAAGCAAACCCCTAAAATTGGCAGTTGTCCTGCAAACGCCTCAATCGCCGCGAGTGAGATCCCCGCTTCATTAGGCGTGCATGGTCCCGGAGAAATCACCAAATGTGTCGGAGCCAGAGCACGGATCCCATCCAGATCGATCTCATCATTACGTATGACTTTCACCTGCGCGCCTAGCTCACAAAAGTATTGGTACAGGTTGTAGGTGAATGAATCGTAGTTATCGATCATCAACAGCATAAGCATCCTTCTTGGTGACGAGAAATCAGTGGCATTCTACGAATCTCACCCACACTTTCAATCGAAACCTCCTCATCGCCCCCAACGGCTCTGCAGAAATTTCATTGATTACCAAAGAAAAATATGAAATCAATCACACATAAAATCCACAATAGCCACCTACACTTTAAATCACTTGATGCTATCGAAATGACGGAACTCACTGATCTGCATTTTCTTTATGGCAACCTGACTAATATCGACCAGCATTAATTTAGGTTTGGCTAATATAGATAAGACTTAAATCCATTAGGGGGCAACCATGAAAAGAACCATAGTGATCGGTGCAGGCTTAGGGGGAATGTCAGTCGTTTACGAGTTACGACAAAAGCTCCCAAAAGATCATGAAGTCATATTGATCAATGAACACAACGAGTTTCACTTTATTCCTTCCAACCCTTGGGTTGCCTTGGGGGAAAGAACCAAAGAGCAAGTGGTTTTGGATCTCACCCCTTACGCTAAAAAATTCAAAATCCCTTTTAATCCAACAGGGGTTACGCAAATCTTGCCCGATGAAAAGACCCTACTCGCGGGTGATGGTACCCAATATAGCTACGACTACCTAGTCATCTGCACTGGCCCTAAACTGGCCTTTGAAACTGTTCCGGGGGCAGGACCAGAAACGAGTTATACCCAGTCCATTTGTACTGTAGATCACGCAGTAAAAGCCTATGAAGCTTATCAAGCGTTAATCGAGAACCCCGGTCCGGTATTGGTTGGGGCAATGCAAGGCGCGAGCTGCTTTGGCCCTGCGTACGAATATATCCTGACCTTAGAGAGCCAGTTGCGTAAACTGAAAATCCGCGACAAAATTCCGATCACCTTTGTTACGAGCGAACCCTATGTCGGCCATATGGGGCTAGGTGGCGTCGGCGACTCGAAAGCACTGATGGAACATGAGTTCCGCGACCGTGGTATCAAATGGATTTGCAACGCTCGCGCCACGAGCTTCGATCCCGATACCGCGCATTTTGAGGAGCTAAACCGCAAAGGCGAAGTGGACTTTGAACACCATCTGCCGTTCAAAATGGCGATGTTCTTACCGCCTTTTAAAGGTTCTCCCGCGATTGCGGCTGTGCAGAAACTGTGTAACCCAAAAGGTTTTGTCTTCACTGATGAGTTCCAATGTAATCCGACCTATCGCGATATTTTTGCCGCTGGGGTTTGCGTTGCCATTCCTCCGTTAGAAGAAACCCCAGTCCCTGTCGGAGCGCCCAAAACCGGCTTTATGATTGAATCCATGACCACCAGTATTGTGGAGAATATCCTCAGTCTGGAAAGAGGCGAGCCGATGTCCACTCGTCCAACCCTGAATGCAGTGTGTCTTGCCGATATGGGTGACAAAGGGGCTGCCTTTGTGGCGCTACCGCAAAACCCACCACGCAATACCAACTGGACCTCGATGGGGCAATGGGTACACATCGCGAAAATCGCCTTTGAAAAATACTTCATTTGCAAGGTCAAACACGGCACCAGTGAACCGATTTACGAAAAATACATTATGGGAGCCGTTGGAATTCATAGAACAAAATAGCAATGAGTTGTCCTCAACTTGAGGCGGCATTTCGCCGCCTCCTTTTTTGTCCGTTTTTTGTTCATTTTTTCCACTTCGCCTCTATTCAATTTTTTCTCGTCAGTTATAATTCGCCGACTTTTTAGACCCCGCTCACGTTCTCTGTTGCCTGTATTTGCAACATCGAATCGGCGGGCGAATAAACATAATTAGGTAGCACACAGAGCAATGACAGTTCAGACTTTTACGCCAAATCAAACCACGACTCTGGAAACGGCGAAAAAAACCATCGCAGAGCAAAGCCAAGGCAGCCAAACCACTGGCAATAAAATTGGTTTTGTTTCCTTAGGTTGCCCAAAAAACTTAGTGGACTCAGAACGCATTCTGACCCAACTGCGCACCGAAGGTTATGAAATCGTCAACAGCTACCACGATTCTGATGTGGTGATCGTCAACACCTGTGGTTTTATCGATAGTGCGGTACAAGAGTCTCTGGATACCATTGGCGAAGCGCTGAAAGAAAATGGCAAAGTGATTGTGACTGGCTGCCTAGGTGCACGCGAAGATGAAATTCGCCAAGTACACCCGAATGTACTCGGTATTACAGGCCCACACGCTTACCAAAACGTGTTGGAGCATGTACACCAATTTGCACCAAAACCAGCCCATAACCCGTTTACCAGCCTAGTGCCCGATCACGGGGTAAAACTGACACCAAAGCATTACGCCTACCTGAAGATTTCTGAAGGCTGTAACCATCGTTGCACTTTCTGCATCATCCCATCGATGCGTGGGGACTTAGTCAGCCGCCCTGTAGGTGAAATCATCGGTGAAGCAGAACGTCTGAAAAACGCTGGCGTGAAAGAGCTGCTCGTGATCAGCCAAGACACCAGTGCTTACGGTGTGGATACCAAACACAGCTTAGGTTTCGCTAACGGTTCTCCTGTACGCCATAACATCAAAGCACTGAGTGAAGAGCTGGGCAAGATGGGCATTTGGGTTCGTCTGCACTACGTTTACCCTTACCCACATGTGGATGAAATCATCCCATTGATGGCAGAAGGAAAAGTGCTGCCTTACTTGGATATTCCATTCCAACACGCCAGCCCTCGTGTTCTAAAAATGATGAAGCGTCCGGGGCAAGCGGAGCGCACTTTAGAGCGCATCAAAAAATGGCGTGAGATCTGCCCAGTACTCGTGATCCGCTCCACCTTTATCGTGGGCTTCCCGGGCGAAACTGAAGAAGATTTCCAAATCCTGCTCGATTGGCTGAAAGAAGCACAACTCGATCGCGTTGGCTGCTTTAAGTATTCGCCAGTTGAAGGCGCAGCAGCGAACGAGATTGAAGATCAAATCCCAGAAGACGTGAAACAAGATCGTTTCGAACGCTTTATGCTGGTGCAACAAGAGATCAGTGCTGCCAAACTGCAAAAACGCATCGGCAGCACCATGCAAGTGCTGGTTGATGAAGTCGATGAAGAAGGCGCGATCGGCCGTACTTACGCCGATGCACCGGAAATTGATGGCTTGGTTTACCTCAACGGTGAAACCAACCTGAAACCGGGTGAGCTGGTTAACGTTGTGATCGAACACGCCGATGAATACGACCTGTGGGGCAGCGTACTGCACGAAGCACAATAATACCTTACAACATTTCAATGCGGCTAACTGGCCGCATTTTTATGCCCTGAAAACGCCACGCTTCTCCACAAATCCCCCGCTACGCCTATACCCTTCCAACTAGCAATATTGGTTACGTTCGTTCTGCCCTGTCATGCTCATGGGGATAAACTCACTTACCGTTTAGCTGCAACTCCAAACCGTTTGGGTATAGATATTGTTTAGAGCATCAGTAACATCCCAGTTTTGATACATTTTATTTTTCACTTCCAGAGAAAAAGTCGCACCGGTCGATATATAAAAGTTTATTCATATGTAATTCATAAATTGTTCTAATCTAGTTTTAACTAATTTCTTACCAAGGAGTGATTATGAAATTTAGATTCATCATATGGATTTTCTTATTCTTTAGCAGCATAGCTCATGCTATGAATACGTGGGAGAAGAATACGGTTTATGTCGCTGGTGATATTGTAGAGTTGAACAGTACCACTTATGTCGCAACTTATTGGAATATAAATAAGCAACCTCAACCCAATGGTAAAAGTTGGGACGGGTGGGTTATTTTAAATATAGATCAGGTCAACGATTGGAATAATTCACAAGCTTATCAAGGTGGACAAATCGTTAAATACCAACAACAGTTTTATTTGGCTCGCTGGTGGAACCAAAAAGCGAATCCTAGCTCTGATAATGTCTGGCTTAAATTAAATATCAATTTGCCGGTTTCTGACCAAGATAAAATAGATGAATTGACTCAGAACCAAATAATTCCCAATTTAGAAAGAGAAGAATCTTTATTGGGCATTGACGATAATCAAAATGGCATTCGTGATGACATCGATCTATTTATCGAATTCCACTATCCCGAACTATCGCAACAAAAAGCCGTACAACAATTGGCGAAAAGTCTGCAAAACTCTCTTTCTGTTGATACAACAGATATTATCTTAGTTAAAAAATCCAACAGAGATAACACGAGAGCCATCAGTTGTATTTATGATCGGTTTAATAGTCCAAGCCAATTAAAATCTCCATCCAACGTTATCCAGGAAATTGAATCTATCACATCAAATACCAAACTACGCTTAACTACTTATTTAGCTTTTAACAAAGCGCTTGATGGAACGACTTGGGCTATTCCAGAAGGAGAAACTTGTGAATAAACTCATTCAGATTATGTTGCACTATTCCTTAGCGCTTCTACTGATATTCAGTATTCCCGCCTCTGCTGTAGCTCAAACACCCCCTTCCGCCTGCCAAGATAATGGCATTGTCGTTGGTTTTTTTAATGGTGTGCAAAATACAGCTCTTCAAGCCACTATGTCGCTTTTTGAACTCAAGCGTATTCATGGTGTAAAGAATGCACAAGAAGAACCCATCCGTTACGAGCTGTTGTATAACTACACCGCTGGGTTTGAAGATTTTGTTGAAACTTTTGAACAACGCTTGCTCGAACATGGTGCGCTGTTGGAAGGACGTTTTGAACTCTTCTTCGAAGCGATCAGAGGCGATGGCCCATGGTGGCGGAAAATTATTGATACCGTCAGTAGTACAGCAGGTATTCTTGAGGGATTTGTTGAATGGACTAAGGCAAAAACCATTGCTTTGCTCACAGGCAGTTTTGGAAATCCCCCTACCAATGTCAACTACGCAGAACATAGAGCACGGATTGAAAACTGGGCACTAGAAGGGAAAAAACTACTGTTTGTTGCTCACTCGCAAGGTAACTTATTTGTTAATCCAGCCTATGACTACGCGCTCAGGCTTCTACCAGGAGAATCGGTCAGTGTGGTCCATATTGCACCAGCTTCTCCACGTTTATCAGGCCCTCACTCGCTCGCCGATCTCGATCTTGTGATCAACGGACTGAGATTGACGGGGAATGTCGCCGATAACACCGATAGCATCCCTGGCTATTTGCTGCGCCCAGCAGGTACCAATGGTAAACGCGATCCATTAGGTCATGGTTTTATCGAAATTTATATTAACGGTGCGCTTTCTGTTGCAAACCGTGTTAATTCACATATCCAACACGCACTAGATACTCTGGTCTCCCCTCCGGCTCAAGCCTCTTCGGGATTTTTCACTGCGACTCTGACTTGGGATGGCCCAGGGGATGTCGATTTGCACACTTATGAACCGAATGGTTCACATGTTTACTATTCAAATCTCACAGGATCAACAGGCTATTTAGACGTAGATAATACGGTCGCGAATGGGCCTGAACATTATTTTGCTTCTTGTGATATCAACAAGCTGCAAACGGGAATTTACACCATCTCTGTCGCTAATTATTCACGCGCTGAAGGCCGTACCGCCACTATCCAACTCTCTTCATGGCGAGATGGCGTACTCGGCACTCGTACCGTTCAACTGGGTTCTGCAACAGGCTCAACACCTTCGCATACTCTGTTCAAGGTTAACGTAAGCAACGATGCAACAACGGGAGCTTACGATGTTAATATAGAGTAAGGCCAAAACGACTTGTAATTGCAGGTAGGCGCAGTGAGTTCATCCCCATGAGCATAGATAATGTAATTGGTGTGAAATAAACATCATTGCTGCGTCAAGTAGGAAAGGGATAAATATAGCAACTACTCCTGACTTTAAGCAGTAAAGAGCGCGGTCAACGCCGCGCTCTTTTTCATCAATCAAGCGTGCGAAGTACGGCGACGCCAAATACCAAGCCCCAATAAGCCAAGCAGTGCGCCTAAACCTAATGAGCCGCCGTAGATGTTAAGCTCCAGTACCGCAGGATCATGATCCGAGGCGCGGAACTGATCCTTGTATTTCGGCAGGTTGCCTTTGAACTCATCGTTGTAGTCAAACAAGGTCGACTCTGCACCGTTAATATGCCAATCGGTCGCATCCACGACTTTATGTTTAAGGCTTGGGCTAACCAACAGATGATCCAGCGCGCCGACTTCATCATTAAATGAGTAGCTCCAACTGTCTGGATGTTTGATGGCAACTGCGTTGAGATAACCGTAGCTGTGTTTGATCTCTGCGCCTGCATCTCCAAACTGCTCCACACCGGCAATGTAGGTATTGCGTGCGGCGCGAATGGTTTTGCCGTATTTCTCAGGTGTGTAGTCCGTCAGCACCAGCATAGGATCTTCCATGCCGTATGAGTTCATATCACCGAGAATCACTTTATGCCCATCGATTTTCGCCAGCGCATCACCCAACGCTACCGCTGCGGCGACACGGAAGTTTTCACAAGCGCCTTGGTAATCGAGATCTTGGCCTGCTTGTCCACCTTGCTCAACGGGCGCGGCATCTTCCCAACACGCTGATCCTTTCGATTTGAGGTGATTCACCGCGACAGTGATTTTCTCGTTGCCACCTTTGATTTTAAAGGTTGGGGCAAGCGTATCACGCTGATAGTTTTTGCCATCTTCAATCACTTTACCATTGGTATCTACCACCTCTGGTGCTTGCTGGCTTGGCATTGGGATGACACGATTTTGCGCCAACTTCACCACTTTATCGCGGTAGATAACACCTGTGGTGATCACATCGGTACCCAGTGAATCGGCAGCATCGGTTTTGCCATCGCCATTCGAATCAATCGCCACAAAGCGGTAATGTTTTTTCTTATCCGCGATTTGGCTATTGATCTGATTAACCAATTGCGCAATCGCCGAACCTTCACCAAAGCCGTTGTTCTCAATTTCCATCAAACCCACGATATCGGCATCCAAACGGACAATCGCATTCACAATCTTGGCTTGCTGCACTTCAAATTCAGCCAGATTGTTGGCGCCACGGTTATCCCCATGTTGGTTAGCATCGCCACCAAACGGCGAGTTGAAATAGTTAAGTACGTTGAACGTGGCAATGCGCAGATCGCCTTCATCCAGATCTGGCTTAGCTTGACGCGGTGCGTTATGCACCAGATTTTCTGCCGAGATGGTGTTGGTTGCAATCAGGCGATATTCGTTATAGCTGTAGCTCACAACCCCTTCGAGGCCTGAAACCGTATCATCAATTCGGATATAGTCTTCGGTTGAACCATCTTGATCGACATCGGTACGACCAAATGTCGGGTAATACGGAATTTGTCCATCAGGTGCTTTGGCATCGGATTCCACAAACAAGCGGCGCTGCGCGTTATCCAGCTTCTGCTGCGAAGCTTGCTCTGAACCGGCAGGATGCTGCTGGTTTGGCTGCATATTGATGCGACCTTGTGCCAGCACCATGTTGTTACGGCGCGAATCATAGTCATAACCAAAAGTGCGAGTCACACGCATATCCAGCTCAGGTGTCGTTTTTACCAACATACCTTCGTAACGCTCTAGCGTCTGGGCAAAGTGTTCATCGGAAGGCAAGATCTCGATGGCTTGCGCTTGTGGCGCAGCTTGCTGGCCTTGTTTCACCCACTGATTGTTTTCCGCTTTGAGCTGCGTCAGGTTGTAATACTCCTGCACTTTGCCCTTCACGCACACCACATCGCCCGGTGCTAAATCAGAACTGCTTTGGTTGGTAAACACGAACAAACCTTCCGAGGTGTTCGGGTTGTAGTCATCTTCCAGCGCTTGCAGATAGAAGCCTTTAGTCAGTCCTGTCGTTACTGCACTCACCACACCTTTGACAAAGAAATCTTCATTGGTGATGTAGGGATAACCTTGGATATAGGGAGAAGTGCTGCCTTCACCTTGGATTTGTTGGATGGTGGTAAAGCTTGGTTCAGCACCATCTAGCGTACAATTGAAGGCACTCGGTGGCGTGGTGACATCCAGTGCGCCAAGCCCATCAATATTGTCTTTGCCTTGGGTCGCCCAATCGGAAGCTTGGTAAGTAGCGCTTGGGGTGAGTGTTGTTCTGGCGAGCGTGTTGTCTTTCGCAAAATCTGCGCCGCCCATACTGCCGACCACGTCATGCACCGAACCATCGCTATTGAGCAGCGCAATCGGATCATTGCCATTAAAGTTAACCACTGTGTTGTTGGTTAGGTCGGCGGTCGCCAGTATCGCACTATTGGCGCTACCGTGGGCAATCACCAGCACATCGCGCGCCGCAATCACTTGGCCATCGAGCGGTAAAGTTTTATCCCAAGTGCCGCTGCCGTTGGTCGACATCGCCAGTTGGTAGCCATTCAGGCTCACCGTGTGATCGGACGTATTGGCAATTTCAATCGCTTTATTGAAGCTACTGCCTTCAACGTATTGAGAAATCAATACGTCAGCGTAGCTTGGCGCCACTAAGCCAAAGCTAATCGCTAAAGCTAACGTTGAGCGCGTTAAATTCGGGGTTGATCTCATTTCCATGATGTACCTTCTCCTCCCTATTTGCGGTTAACAGACAAAACAGGGTGTATTGAACCAGTATTGTGTTAAAGAAAAACGACTTTACGCGATGAGTGTTACTGTTTTTAATGCAACACAAAAACATTCAGCATTGATATCGAGATATTCATCTCATCAATAGAGTAAATACTTGAATGCATCGCAAAGTTTCAACATGCGGGGTAAATAGTCAGAGCGGCGAATGAGCCACTCTGGGAGGAGAAAGAAGCCATAACGGCCACGGCGTCGATTTATTCGGTTTGCGTTATCGACAAGAAGCGATCAAAAACCACTTGCGCATGTCCGCTGGATTGGGCTTGTAAAATGTACTCATTGAGGCCGTTTAATAGTGGCATCGCGTTCGGTAGGCTACGCCGAACCTGCACATGATACTCCTTGGTTTTGCCTAAAAAATGATGCTGAATCGGTCTATCTAACTGATAGAGTCCTAACATGATCCCGCCATAAATTGGCTCAATTTCACTCACGAACCAATCACAACGCTCTTTTTGCAGCATATTTAAGGCTTGCTGGACAGAATTGAGTGTCAGTGATGGCTCTCGTGGTAATGCGAAATTTTGGTAGTTAAAACCATTGACCCCACACAGCACATCGCTATCGGTAGCCAGATTCAAATCTTTACTGTTTTCCGGCAAGGTGAAATAGCCCAACTGGATCGTATAGAGCGGTACCGAGAAATAGCTGTATTCCACCCTTTCGGCTCGATAGCTAGCATCCCAAGTTAGGTCACAGCGACCTGTCGCTTGCGCCAATTCTTGTTGAACCCGAGCCCATGGCATGAAATGCAGTTGGTATTCGATCTCTTGTTTTTTCAGAGCTTCGAGCACCAAGGTCGTGGCTGATCCCGTCAATGATTCTGCCTTTTCTTGTGCAGAGCTGCCTTGCCAATAGGTAAACGGTGGCCAGACATTAACGTCCCCAACGCAGACACGTAAGGGGTTGGCTAGCGCTCCATGCGCCATCCCGACTAGCATCAACAGCAACATGAATCTCATGGCTAACACTCTTTTAAATTTCGGTGTTTTAAGTGTAGCCGTGTGAAACGCAGATGGGAGAATTCCGCAAATACTTTCGCTCTGTGCAAACCTATCTCGCGTGCAAAAAATAAAGCTAGGAAACCCTAGCTTTATTCACTGTGACTTGATTGTGCTCGCTTTGGCTTAAGGACGCGCCACAAAACCAACCGCCGCATAGACTTTTTTCAGCGTTTGCAGCGCTTTTGCCGAGGCTTTTTCTGCGCCATCACGCATTACACTGTTCAGGTATTCGCGATCGTTACGGATGCGTTGGTATTCTGCTTGCACGGGTTCAAGCATGGCCACCACAGCCTCACCCACATCTTTCTTGAATGGGCCGTACATTTCAACGCCTGCGTACTGAGCTTCGATTTCGGCGAAGGTTTTACCTGTCGCTGCAGAATAGAGTCCCATCAGGTTCGCGATGCCTGCTTTGTTTTCAACATCGTAAGCGATACGCGGTGGGGTTTCCGCATCGGTCTGCGCTTTATTGATCTTCTTGATGATCGATTTAGGATCTTCCAACAAGGTGATCACGTTTTTGCGGTTATCGTCTGATTTGGACATTTTCTTTGTCGCATCTTGCAGACTCATTACCCGCGCATTCACGGTTGGAATGTAAGGCTCAGGAATCGTAAAAATCGGTTGCTCTGGGCTGTAGATATTGTTGAAACGGGTCGCGATATCACGCGCCAATTCCAAATGTTGTTTCTGGTCGCTGCCCACCGGTACTTGGTGTGCGCCATACAGCAGAATATCCGCCGCCATCAGCACCGGATAACCAAACAAACCCGCGTTAACATCGTTGGCATAACGTGCCGATTTGTCTTTAAACTGAGTCATACGGCTCAGCTCACCCATCTGGGTGTAGCAGTTCAAAACCCAACCGAGTTGAGCATGCTCAGGTACATGTGACTGAACAAATAGCGTGCTCTTTTTCGGATCAACGCCAACCGCGAGACAGATAGCCAAAGCATCCAATGTCGCTTCATGCAGTGCTTTCGGGTCTTGACGAACCGTAATCGCATGCAAATCCACAACACAGTACTGGCAGTCATAATCATCTTGCATCTGTTGCCATTGACGTAGAGCACCCAAGTAGTTACCGATACTTAGTTCACCTGACGGTTGAACACCACTCAATACAATGGGTTTGCTCATGGGTTTGATTTCCTTGAATGAAATTGAAATTACACAAAACAAAGTGACAAAAACCGCGCACGGAATCGGCGCGGTTCAAGCAGTGTACTCATTAACGAGTATTTTACTAGTGTGAACGGCAACTTTTACGCCGAAACGAGCACCACTTCAAGCAGAGTACCAATGTCATCGGAGACGAAGTTTGGTTCCGCATTGGCAATCGGTTCACCGTGGTTGTAGCCATAGGTTAAACCGAAGGAATAACACCCAGCATTTTTTGCCGCCAGAATGTCGTTTTTCGAATCCCCGACCATCAACATTTGCTCAGCGTTCAACTGATGTTTCTCTAATAACCAATTCAGCGCCATCGGATCCGGCTTTTTATTCGGGAAGGTATCACCGCCAATCACATCACTGAAAAAGTGCGCGATGCCGTGTTGCTCTAGAACATCTGGCACAAATTTAGAAGGCTTATTGGTCACGAGCGCCAGAATAAAGCCCGCTTGATGCAGCTCTAAAAGCGTGGTTTTAACATTAGGGTACAGGTGGCTCAGCTTGTGCCCTGTTTGTTCATAAAACTCATCAAACAGGTGGCGCGCTTGTGCACGCAACTCTTCACTTAATTCAGGATTGATCGTTAAGCTCTGGCTCAGAGCGCGCGCAATCAACACATCCGCACCATTGCCGACATAATCACGCACTTGCGCTTCGCTCACCGCTGGATAGCCGACCGCACGCGCCGCTTGATCCGCCGCTACCGCTAAATCCGGCACGCTGTCGAGCAGCGTACCATCCAAATCAAAAGCAATTAATTTTATGGATTTCAAAACACGATCCTAAATCAGATTAAATCTTGGCTTTCGCCAGTTCAGCGCGCATCTGCTCAATCACCGCTTGGTAATCAGGCTGGCCAAAAATGGCAGAGCCTGCCACAAACATATCGGCACCCGCTTCAGCAATTTCACGAATATTGTCCACTTTCACGCCACCATCAATTTCCAAACGAATTGGACGCCCGCTTTGCTTAATACGCTCACGCACCGCGCGCAGTTTATCTAAGGTATGCGGAATGAAAGATTGTCCTCCAAAGCCTGGGTTCACCGACATCAGCAAAATCAAATCGACTTTATCCATGATGTAATCCAGATGATGTAGAGGTGTCGCTGGATTCAGTACCACGCCCGCCTGACAGCCGCACTCTTTGATGAGCTGCAAAGTACGGTCCACGTGCTCTGAGGCTTCGACATGGAAAGTGATCATGGAAGCACCAGCTTTGGCAAAGTCTGGAATGATGCGATCAACCGGTTTCACCATCAAATGCACATCAATGGGTGCTGTAATGCCGTAATCACGAAGGGCTTTACAAATCGGCGCACCAAACGTCAGGTTCGGTACGTAGTGGTTGTCCATCACATCGAAATGCACCACATCCGCGCCAGCGGCCAGTACCTTGGCAACGTCTTCACCTAAACGAGCAAAATCTGCGGAGAGAATGGATGGAGCAATGAGAAAATCTTTCATACCGACCTCATGTGGAATGGAATGCGAGCTGAACACAATGTGGCCGCCATTCTACCTAAGCTCGAGATGAGATCCTAGCGCACAGCCTGCAGCTAAACGGTGAAATCCCCCGTTTAGCCTACAAGATCACTGTTCGTGTTGAAGAGGAGGGGTGAACAGCGCCAGTAGCTCATCCACTTTATTACGACCAGCCCCATTTCGGCTGATGGTACGGTTCACTTTGACTACACTAAGCTTTGCATTTTGATAAATATCTCGAGTCTGAGCCGTATCATGATTAGAAATCAGCACAGGAATTCTACGCTCTTTTGCCGTGTTATCAGCCATATCTGCCAAGGCTTTCTGATCTAGCATAGTGAAACCATTACCTGCATAAGAGGTAAAGTTGGCCGTATTCGATAACGGTGCGTATGGCGGATCACAATAAATCACGCTATCGCTTTGCGCACGAGCAAAAGTCTCATGATAAGAGGCACAAATAAAGGTGGCACGCTGCGCTTTTTCAGCAAAAAACTCGAGTTCTTGCTCTGGGAAATAGGGTTTTTTGTAGGAACCAAAGGGGACATTGAAACCGCCTTTTTTGTTGTAACGGCACAAGCCATTAAAACCAAAACGGTTCATATACAAGAAAGCCAATGAGCGAAACATCACATCATCGCTTTGGTTAAACTGCTTACGAATGTCGAGATAGGCTTCTTTGCGGTTATTTTCCGGCACGAACCAACGCTTGGCTTCCGAGATGTAAGACTGCGGCTGCGTTTTCAGCAAATTGTAGAAATTGATCAGATCCGGATTGATGTCTGCCAGCAGATAACGCTCGAAATCGGTGTTAAGAAAAACCGAACCAGCGCCAACAAAAGGCTCCACGAGCTCACGAGCCTCAGGTAGATGACGTTGAATGTCTTCTACTAGGCTATATTTACCCCCAGCCCATTTCAGAAAGGCGCGCTGCTTTTTCATCTACTGCTCTAATCTTTCGCCACAAAATAAGGCTGCGGAATGTAACATATTTTTCAGTGAAGCTCAGGTTTATTTCTTACGCTCAATTTCCCGCTGTACTTGGCTGAGCGATTTCGCCCAAGGGCCTAAAGCTTGTAGCGGTGCAGAGAGTTTTTCTGAAGCATCACGCGCCATTTGAATGGTCGGGTAATTTCCCATAGTGACGATAAACCATTCCACATCATTACGCAGTGTTGGGTAGATGTAGACCTGGTTTTCCAACTTGTGTTCATCAATAAATGCTTGAACATCAGACATGGAATTCATCGCTGCGAGCTGTAGAGTGTAGCTGCGTGGCGACATGGCTTTTAGTTCATCACGCGCAAAAGAAAAACGTACTGGTTTAGGCTGAGCAGCAGGCGTTTGCTCTAAGGTTTTCGTTTTCAGCTCAGTCGCCGCTTGAGTTGATTCAACCACATGGTTAATGGCAGAAGTGTCCGTGCTTTCCGCTTTATTTTGCAACAAGGCATCGACCACATCTGAATTGATCACCACGCGCTTTCCGTCATCCTCAATACCAACACTCGCGGTAGTGTCAACCACATCTGGTGGCAACGCCGCCGTATCATCATCAGCACCATGAGCTGCAGAACTAGACTCACCGTTTACACCCAAGCTCTCTTGAGAAACTTCCCCCGAAGTGGCATTTGCATTAAGCGTTGGAATCGCCGTTTGCTCACCAGTAGCGCTTTCCGTGGTCTGCATCTCTTCAGGAACCGGTTTAGAGAGTAGCCACCAGTAGCCACCACCAAGTAGCAACAGTAGTAGCAACACAACCAGAGCAATATTAAACGGTGAACCGATGATCGAGCGGATCACGACCCGTTTTTCACTTTTGGTTTCCGCCAACGCCATAATCTCCCCCGGTAATGGATTCACTTTTTTGTATGCATTACGCACTTTACGCTCAAGTTGTGGCTCAACATAGCGCATAACTCGATTTTCGAATAAGCGATCCGCTTCATCTTCGGACAACATCTCAATTTCTAAATCGATCGGCTTGTGCTCTTGCCCATAGCTTAAGCGAGTCAACAGTGCATCTAGTCCATTGTCTTGAGCAAACAGCACCACGTTGATATTCCAACACGGGTTGCTTTGTGCCTCTAACACCAGCATCCACAATTCAGACACTAAAGACTCAGTGAGAAGATGGGCGTCATCGACCACAATCGCGATATCGCAGTTTTGCTCCTCAAACAGGCGAGCAAAACTCTCAGCCAATGCATCTTTTGGGTTATACAATGGCTCAGAAAACAGTTGCGACAAGATAGTGACGCGGCGCTGCTCATCATTTTGATTAGGGTGGCACATGAGCAGAGCTTGGTTTTTGTCCTGTGCCCAACTCTCTAAAAATCGCTGTGCTAACCAAGATTTTCCCGCGCCTTGGCGACCACAAACATTCACTAAATTAGAACCAAAGCGGGTCAGCAGTTGCAACCGCTCCAGTAATTCCGTTTGAGACTCTAAATCCAGTTCATGTGCCAAACTCATCGGGCCATCCTATGACAATTGTCAAAATTCAAAATGATTCGCAAAAACCTAGTTTATACCGTACGGCAGAACTCAATGGCTTGGGCAATGATCGCTTCTGGTACACCTTTCACTACTTCAGAAGTACCGATGCTAGTCGGTAACACTAAACGCAGTTCACCCGCCAAGACTTTTTTGTCACGCATCATGTGTTGCATAAAGTCAGTAAAGGTCATGTCGTCCGGCGTGCGGATCGGCAGCTGTGCTTTTTTCAGTATAGCCACGATGCGCTCAAACTGAGCCTGATCGATAAGGCCTTGTAGCCAAGCAGTTTTTGCTGCCATCACAGTACCAGCCGCCACCGCCTCACCATGCAACCAATTGACGTAGCCCATATGTGCTTCAATCGCATGCCCGAAGGTATGACCGAGATTGAGCAGCGCTCGGATCCCAGATTCCTTCTCATCTTGTGCCACCACATCAGCCTTGATCTGACAGCAACGTGCAATCGCGTAAGTCAACGCTTGCTCGTCCAACGCATACAACGCATCCATATGCTCTTCTAACCAGTAGAAAAACGCTTGGTCGTAGATGATGCCGTATTTGATCACTTCTGCCATGCCAGCGGCAAACTCGCGCTTAGGCAAAGTAGCTAGGCAGTGGGTATCAATCACGACCGCTTTAGGTTGATAGAAAGCGCCAATCATATTCTTGCCCAGTGGATGATTGACAGCGGTCTTCCCTCCCACCGAAGAATCAACTTGCGATAGAAGTGTGGTCGGCATTTGAATGAAATCAACGCCACGCTGATAACAAGCGGCAGCAAAACCGACCAGATCACCAATCACACCACCACCGAGGGCTATGACTACCACATCACGGCTGTAATTGTGCTCAAGCAAAAAACTCAGCACCGTATTGAAGGTTTCTAGGCTTTTGTATTGCTCGCCATCGGGCAGTTCTAGCAGAGTATGCTGGCAGCCTAACTGATCGAGTAAAGAGAGAATAGAAGCAGCATACAGAGGGGCAACCGTTTGATTGGTAATGACCACGACTTTCTGTTTTGCTGAGAGAGGAAGAAGGGCCGGATTGGTAAACAATCCGGCACCGATTGAGATTGGGTAGCTACGTTCACCGAGGTTGACCGTAATCCGCTCCATGGTTTTGCACTCCAATTCGAAGAAATATTACATTATGTGTTCTTCTAGCATTTTTACGATCTGATTGGCTACCACTTTTGCACTTTGATCGTCGGTACGTACCGTGATATCGGCAATCTCTTCATACAGAGGATTACGATCTTCAGCCAATTGCTCTAACACATCGCGTGGGCAATCGGTTTGCAGTAGTGGGCGCTTTTTATCGCGATTGGTACGTGCCAATTGTTTTTCGATTGTGGTTTCAAGGTATACAACGATACCACGAGCAGACAGTCGGTTGCGGTTCTCTTTACTAATTACTGAGCCGCCACCCGTCGCCAGTACGATACCCTGTTGCTCGGTTAGATCATTAATAACGGCCTCTTCGCGCTTGCGGAAGCCTTCTTCACCTTCAACATCAAACACCCATGCGATATCCGCTCCGGTACGTTCTTCGATAACCGTATCAGAGTCGATAAACTCCATGTGCAGTTGTTGAGCTAGGTGTCTACCAATTGTGCTTTTGCCAGCGCCCATAGGGCCAACAAGGAAAATATTGCGTTTCTCAGCCATGTTCAGCAGTAATATACAACGTTAATTCAATGACATCGCCACAAGAGTTGTTGGACATCAGCCAACCGTAGGAATGCTTGTGGCACCTATTCCTCACCGATATTTCGTGATAAGACCCGAAATTATCTAGATATGGTGCCACTATTGCAACTTTAATTTTTGTTCGCTTGTTACGCGCACGCTAAGTTATTGAATGACCACTTTCGGCGTGACAAAAATCAGTAGTTCACTTTTACCCATTTGCTCGTACGTTCGTCTAAATAACGCCCCCAAAACAGGCAGGTCGCCAAGTAATGGCACCTTATCCACAGAATTATTGATGCTGTGCTGGAAAATGCCACCCAGCACAACAGTTTCTCCGTTATTCACTAGCACTTGAGTGCCGATACGTTGAGTGTCAATGGATACGGCTTCTCCGGTTCCCGTTTTCACCGTTTCGCCACGGCGGTCTTGAGTCACGCTCAGATCGAGCACCAAACGGTTATCCGGCGTAATTTGTGGGGTGACTTTCAAGCTCAAAACGGCTTTCTTGAACGATACGGTGCTTGCACCACTAGATGAAGATTCTAGGTAAGGGATCTCTGTACCTTGTTCGATATAGGCAGGCTGTTTGTTGGTGGTAATCAGACGAGGACTCGAAATGATTTCTGCCTTCGATTCATTTTGTAAAGCCGATAACTCTAAGTCCAACAGCGTATCAGAACCTAACTTAGCCACTTGGAAAGCAATCGAAGACGCGTTTGTTGAAGCGGCCGCTAAGTTAACATTCAAGAATTCATCAACCGGAAATTCATCTTCCGCCAATAACCCTTGTTGCCATAAGTTACTTTCAATGGTTCCACCTACGGAGTGACTACCATTGGTCGACATCACGCCCCAACGCACACCAAGTTCATCCAAGTTACCTTCTTTTACGGTGACAATACGAGCCTCGATCTGCACTTGTTTAACCGGAATATCCAGCGATTCAATGATTTCACGGATCACCGTAATGTTATCGGGTAGCTCTCGGATCAGCAGTGAGTTAGTTCGCTCGTCTATGCTGATCGAACCCCGTTCAGACAGCATGTTGACGTTGCCTTCTCCGCCAATCATCGCCGCAATGTCAGACGCTTTGGCAAAGTTGATTTTGATGATTTCAGATTTTAAATCCCCAAGTTCTTCCGCTAAACGGGCTTTTTCGAGCGCTTGTTTCTCGCGCAAATCGAGCTCCTCTTTTGGCGCAATCAAAATCACATTGCCATCCACCCGTTTATCAAGCCCTTTGACTTGCAGAATGATGTCTAACACTTGCTGCCAAGGTACGCCATCCAAGCGTAACGTTAGATTGCCGACAACCGAGTCGGAGACAACTAAGTTAAAACCGTTATAGTCGGCAATCAGCTGCAATACGTTACGCACTGGAATGTCTTGGAAGTTAATCGAGATAAGCTTGCCCTCTTTTTCCAAAATACTTTTTGGCTTGGGTTGCTCGTTCTCTTTAAGCTTGCTGATCACAACTTCAAGGTATTTACCTTTTAAGCTGTAGTCATGTTTAAACTCACCTTCGATAGTTGCAACGAGTTGTGTACTAGGCTCTTTACGGAACACTTCGACACTTTGGACTGGTGTAGAAAAATCTTTCACATCTAATAGATAGAGTTTGTCATCTGCCACATCGGTTTTCAGCAGTTCTATACTCAGCCCTTCCTGAACTTTTTGTACATCTACTACCACTGATGGTGAAGCCAACTCGACAATCAATACTGCAGCTTTATCCTTATTGACCCGAAAATCGATGTTTTCGAGCTGATTAGCGGCCGCAGAATCCGCACTCATCGCCACGGAAGAAGCACAAAGAGCAACACCAACCCACAAGGTCAGCCAAGTCTGTGCGACATAAGTTTTCAATCCATTTCTCATCGTTATATCTCTATACTTCAACCTATTATTTTAAAGCCAGCTTGACGTTACGCTGATTCCAACACCCTAAGCCATCAGGCAAGGTTTCATTAATTAACAAATAGTTGTCGTCAACTCGTGTGACCTTTCCGTTATTAATCCCTACGTACTGCCCCGCTTTGACTTTCTCGACATTACCGGCAGGAGTTTGCACAAGGGCGGATATACTTCCACCACTGCTCATCACCCCTTTTAAACGCAGTTGATGCAGAGGATAGCGCTCTAGCGGACCATTTTTCGCACGCGGTACAGGTTGCCAACAATCGGCTTTGGCCACTGGTTGGTTTTGCACTAAAGCCTCTTTTGGCAACACAAAAGGCTCGCGCCCCTTATGTTGTTGGTAGGTAGTAACTTCAAATTCTAAGATAGGCTTTAGCTTGGTCACTTCCTTACGCGCATCTCGCTCAACTTGCGCTACATAGAAAGCAAGGTCCTCTTGGTTGGCCTTACACCCCGCCAAACTAAACAAGGCAACAAGCAATAACCCAATACGGCTATTTTTCATCTTCTACCTCCTGTTTAAATTGGTAGGTGTAAGCCCTGACTCGAAAGTGCAACGTACTACTCTCTTGGCTTACCCGCTGCCAATCCACATCATCAAAGTTGATAATGCGCGGCAGCTTGGCAATCGCTTCAGAAAAATCGCCTATGTCGTGATAGTTACCAGTCAGTTCGATATTGAGTGGCAGACGGTACAAAAACTCTTGGCTTTCTCGCTCCCCCCAATCAATCCGTGTAAACGTCAAGGAATTATCGAGACCAAGCTGGTTGACGGAAGCGAGCATGCTGGCAAGTTCTTTTTGCACCGGTAATTGGCGCAATAAAAAATCGTAACGCTCTTTGAGCTCATCCAATTGAGCTTGAATTTGCGG
The DNA here is from genome assembly GCF_019048845.1 of Vibrio mimicus. Taxonomy (NCBI): domain Bacteria; kingdom Pseudomonadati; phylum Pseudomonadota; class Gammaproteobacteria; order Vibrionales; family Vibrionaceae; genus Vibrio; species Vibrio mimicus. The sequence goes on along the minus strand of NZ_CP077426.1, from coordinate 298,435 downwards.
TAATGCGGCTACTTTATTCGCCTTGATGCGCAGGGTAGCTTTAACGGTTTCTTCTTCTTGCTTTAACACGGCAATCTCGTCTTGCTTGGGCATGAGATAGAACCAATAACCAGCCCCCTGAATCAGTAACATCAACAGCAAGATCACCATCAATTGAGGCAGCAGTGGCCACTCAGTGATTTCATCGAGTTCTAACTCTTGAAAACTAGCCATTGTGCGCACCTCCCTCTTGCGGATTAGAGGTTGGGGTTAAGATCTGGAATGAGACTTTAAAGCTCTGAAATTGCTTACCAAATCGCTTGTTGCCCGAAACAATCTCGTGCATTTCAACCTCACTCAATTTGGCCGATTTTTCCAAGTTATCGAGCATGGTTGCCAAACGTGCAGTGGAATCACTAATCCCTGTCATTTCTATCTCACGACCATTCATTTTGATCTTGTCGACATAGACTCCCTCAGGAATGAGAGCTGGCATCTGGTTCATAAACTCGGTGGTTTTATTACGCTTTTGCTGTAACTGCTCAACCACGGTTAAACGCGTCAGTAGAGCTTTATGATCCTCTTCAGCAATTTTCAGTTTGGCGATCTGCTGATCCAACGCGAAAATGTGCTGCTTTAAATAGCCGATGCGCTCTTGCTGTTTGGCCATTTGCCCACTTAAGTATTCACCAGCACCAAACTGCATCAGTACCGCTAGCAAAACACCAAGTGTCACTAACCCCAAAAAGCGCCGTTTATGCGCTTCGCGCCGTTCATCTCGCCACGGTAGTAAGTTAATGTTATGCAGCATGTTCACTCTCCAACCATGCTAAACCACGCAATGCAAGGCCTGCTGCAGTGCTAAAGCGCTGCCCATCAATCACTTGACGTTTACGCTTTGTAACGTTCATTTTGAACAGTGAAAACGGATTCAAGACTTCGCAAGGCAGTGACAATCGCTGATAGAGCGCCTCCTCCAATCCCGCTATCGTTGCTCCACCACCAGAGAGCCACAAGCCACTCAAGCTTTGTGCGCCATGCACTGAAGTAAATAGTTGAATTTGACGCGCGACTTTATCAACAAACTCGTTGATGAAGCGCTGAGTCGGATCTTGCGCGAATGTCTGACCAAAGGCTTGAGCACCATTCGAATCCCCCTCAAGAGCGCGCGTGCCCAAAGGCACATCTTTATAGAAAGGCATTTTTTCCGTGAAATCGAGACACAATGAACTTTGGGTATAGCCAACATCAATCAGCATCCAATCAGGGCGTCGATAAGCACGACTCGCGAGTTGCCATAAATGGAGCAAACTATGCACTTGCACATCCATCAAAATCGGTTCAAAGCCCGCTTTTTTACTGGCTTGTAAACGACTTTCGACCACATCTCGCTTGGTGGCATAAACATGAAAGGTAGTGGTCGCCGTGCGTGCCAAATTTTTTTCTGCCACTTTAACGAAATCGAGGCTAAGTTCTTCGACCGGAAACGGGGATTGATGAGAAAAAGCCTGATAGATCGCAAACTCTTGTTCTCTATGCTCAAGATCGCTATCTATTTGTAATACTTTGCTTATTACTGCGTTATCCGGAATTGCAACCGCGACTTTGTGACTAAATAGTGGTAACCCCTTTTTTAGTTCTTTGAGTTTCTTTACAATTTTCTGATAATCGAGCGTGTGATTATCGGTGAAAATATCAGCGGTAACGAGCAACTCCTCATACCCCACAAGCGCATAAGTGTCGCCCATAGGTTTGAGCACCACCGCTTTTATGCTGTGATGGCCGATATCAATACCCGTAACTAATGATTTACCCATGAGGCTAAGCTCCAGTAAAGAGGTTCAGCTCGACAGGCCTATTTCTCAAAAAATAGGCAGATGATATTTTGCGAGCTAAGGTTTTAGCCTAGAGTACAAGGGTTTGCATTAGTGCAGCCTCAACTAAACAGGGATTCTCCGGTGAAGTTCATAAAGCGTTTATTAGTATTTTCATTGATTTGCATTATTCTTGGAGTCACTACAATCTTTGGTTTCTATTTCTACGTGAAATCAGAATTGCCAGATGTGGCCACTCTACGTGATGTCCAATTACAAACTCCAATGCAGGTCTTTAGTCAGGATGGCAAGCTGATCGCTCAATTTGGCGAAAAGCGCCGCATTCCGCTCAAACTGGAAGATATGCCCAAAGAGTTGATTGAAGCGGTGATTGCCACCGAGGACTCTCGCTATTACGAACACTACGGTTTCGACCCGATTGGTATCACCCGTGCTGCGTTTGCAGTGGTCGCCTCGGGTAGCGCCTCTCAAGGGGCGAGTACCATTACTCAACAGCTTGCACGTAACTTTTTCCTCTCTAATGAGAAGAAAGTGATGCGTAAAATCAAAGAGATCTTCATTGCGATCCATATTGAGCAGCTGTTAAGCAAGCAAGAGATCTTAGAGCTTTACCTGAACAAGATTTATCTCGGCTACCGCTCTTATGGTGTCGGCGCTGCCGCACAAGCCTATTTTGGTAAAGAGGTAAAAGATCTGACCTTAGGTGAGATTGCACTGATTGCAGGTCTACCGAAAGCTCCCTCAACCATGAACCCTATCTACTCGGTAGAACGTGCCACCAACCGCCGCAATGTGGTTTTGCTGCGTATGTTGGATGAGAAGTACATCACTCAAGCTGAGTATGATGCGGCACGAGCAGAGCCTGTCACATCCAAATATCACGGTGCAGAGATTGAACTGAACGCTCCTTATGTCGCGGAGATTGCCCGCGCTTGGATGGTTGAGCGTTACGGTGAAGAAGCGGCTTACACTTCTGGTATGAATGTGTATATGACAGTTGAATCGAAACTGCAAAAAGCAGCCAACCAAGCGGCGATCAATAACTTATTGGCCTACGATGAACGCCACGGTTATCGTGGTGCAGAAAAAGAATTGTGGAAAGATAAACAACCCGCATGGAATCAGACCCAACTCACCGAATACCTCAGTAATGAACCCACTTATGGCGACATGTACCCAGCGGTGGTGTTGAACGTAGAGGACAAATCTGCACGAGTTTGGATAAAAAGCTATGGTGAACAAACCCTTGCTTGGGAAGACATTAACTGGGCACGCCGTTTTATTAATGACGACCGCCAAGGACCACTGCCGAAAAGTGCCACTGAGTTTTTAGCCGCAGGACAACAGATTTGGGTTCGTCCTCATAACAGTAATGAAGAGCAACCCACCGCTTGGAAACTGAGCCAGGTTCCCAATGCCAACACTGCGTTTATCGCAATGAATCCTGATAATGGTGCGGTATTAGCGCTGGTCGGTGGCTTTAACTTTGTGCACAACAAGTTTAACCGTGCCACCCAATCGGTTCGTCAGGTAGGTTCAAGTATCAAGCCCTTTATCTACTCTGCCGCCCTCAATAAAGGGATGACGTTAGCAACACTGATCAATGATGCGCCGATTAACCAGTGGGATGAAAGCCAAGGTACAGCTTGGCGTCCGAAAAACTCACCACCGACTTATACTGGCCCAACTCGATTAAGAATTGGTTTAGCCCAATCTAAGAACGTGATGGCAGTACGTGTTCTCCGCGAAGTTGGCTTGGATGAAACTCGCGAATACTTAACTCGCTTTGGTTTCGACTTAGATCAGTTACCACGTTCAGAAACCATTGCGCTAGGTGCTGGCAGTTTAACTCCAGTCAAAGTGGCACAAGGTTTCTCAGTGTTTGCCAATAATGGTTATTACGTTGAGCCATTCTATATCAGCCGCGTTGAGAACCCGTTTGGTAAAGTAGAATTTAGTGCAACACCGAAAGTGGTTTGCCACAGCCAATGCTCGTCAGAGTTGAATGAGTTTGCCGAGCAAGACGCAGCTAACCCATATGCTCCAAAAGTGATCTCCGAGCAAAATGCGTTTTTAACTCGCGAAATGTTGTACAGCAATATTTGGGGCGGTGGTGAATGGAGCTCAGATACCGGTTGGAATGGCACGGGTTGGCGTGCTCAGTCACTCAAGCGACGTGATATCGGGGGCAAAACCGGAACCACCAACGACTCAAAAGATGCTTGGTATAACGGTTATGGTCCAGGCATCGTTGGCATCGCTTGGGTAGGTTTTGATGACCATAGTCGTAACCTGGGTAAAACTGCCCCCAACCCGAATCTCGATGACGATGTCTCTGGTGCTGAGTCGGGCGGTAAGACCGCGCTGCCCGCATGGGTTGAGTTTATGTCAATCGCACTACAAGGTGTTCCCGTGCAGCAAAAAGTCGTACCGGATAACATCGTTCGTGTACGCATTGATCGTGATACTGGGTTACTGACCAATAAGTTAGATTCGAGCTCTATGTTTGAGTATTTTGAAGCAGGCACTGAGCCAACAGAGTACGTCAGCGACAATGTGAATGAATCTATCTATTCATCAGGTTCGGGAGAAGAGCTGTTCTGATCAGCTTTCAACGAAAAGTAAAAAGAGGCTGAACACAGCCTCTTTTTAATTGGATGGTGATTTACAATTAATCCGCTTGCTGCAGCCGCTGCTTAATCACTGCGGCTAACTGCTCAAAACGTTGACGTAATGGCGATCCGGGACGATAGACCAACACCAAGCGACGTGATGGAATAGGATTCACCGCACGCAAATAACACACTCCATCTTTTTTCTTGTCTTCCGGTAATGCTAGCTGCGGCAGTAACGTAATGCCGGCTCCCGCCGCCACCATATTGCGCAAAGTTTCCAGACTGGTCGCTTTAAAACGCTCATCATCTTTCGCGCCTGCGGCAAAACAGAAACCTAACGCTTGATCTCGTAAGCAGTGACCATCTCCTAAAGCGAGTACGGTTTTGCCTTTAAGCTCTAACATTTCTACTTCATCGCGCTCAGCCCAAACATGATCGCAAGGCACGGCAATACTCATCACTTCATCATACAGCTCTATTTCTTTAAACGGCGCGGTCTCTTCCACCGAAGCGAGTACCAAGCAATCGAGTTTGCCATCTTCAAGTTGACGCACTAATTGGCTGGTCTGCGCTTCATGCAGATACAGCTCCAACTCAGGAAAACGTTCTTTCAGTGTTGGGATAATCCTAGGCAGCAAATAAGGTCCTAACGTTGGAATAAAACCGATATGTAAAGGCCCTGTCATGGCTCCGGTTTGCTGGTTGGCCATATCTTTGAAGGTTTTCACCTCAGAAAGAATTTTCTTTGCTTGATCAACCAGTTGTAGTCCAGCTTCGGTAAACAGAACTCTGCGGCTACTGCGCTCAAGTAAGGTTGTCCCTATCTCATCTTCCAACTTGCGGATCTGACCACTGAGTGTTGGCTGGCTGACAAAGCAAGCCTCTGCCGCTTTACGAAAATGCTTGTGATCGGCTAACGCGACCAAGTATTCAAAATCACGAATGTTCATGGCTCACCTAGATAGAATGCATCTATCAAAACCATAGCATTAAACGATTAGAGCTATCAAAGCATTTCTTTAACAATAGCCAACAACAAGAGAGCACATCTCATTAAATCTAAATTACCTGTTACGAATGAGGCATAAAAATGTTTACATCTAAAGAAGGTCACACCATTCCACAAGTTACCTTTCCGACTCGCCAAGGCGATGCTTGGGTGAATGTCACTAGCGATGAGCTGTTCAAAGGCAAAACCGTTATCGTGTTTAGCTTGCCGGGTGCATTTACCCCAACGTGTTCATCCACTCACCTACCGCGCTACAACGAGCTGTTCCCAGTATTTAAGGAGCACGGTGTCGACAGCATTTTGTGTGTATCGGTCAACGATACTTTCGTGATGAATGCTTGGAAAGATGACCAAAACGCTGACCAAATTACCTTCATCCCAGATGGTAACGGTGACTTCACTGATGGCATGGGCATGCTAGTGGATAAAAATGACCTTGGTTTTGGTAAACGCTCATGGCGCTACAGCATGCTAGTCAAAGACGGCGTAGTAGAAAAAATGTTTATCGAACCCAATGAGCCGGGTGACCCGTTCAAAGTATCGGATGCAGACACCATGCTCAAATACATTGCCCCTCAATACAAGGTGCAAGAATCAGTGACTATTTTTACTAAGCCAGGCTGTCCTTATTGTGCCAAGGCGAAACAAGCACTGATTGATGCCGGTCTACAGTATGAAGAGCTGATTTTAGGTAAAGACGCAACCACGGTGAGCCTACGCGCTGTTTCAGGCCGCACTACGGTACCGCAAGTGTTTATCGGTGGTAAACACATCGGTGGCAGCGATGACTTAGAAGTCTACCTAAATCAATAAGTTTCTGGGCTCCCACATGGGAGCCTAAAACTTCCCTTCCTGACTGAGAACAAACCGATTGAGGATCCTTAATGAAACAGATTCACGTTGATGTCGCCGTAATCGGCGGTGGTACTGCTGGCCTAGGCGCTTATCGTGCAGCGAAAGCTTACACTCAGAATGTGGTGATGATTGAAGGTGGCCCTTACGGCACCACCTGTGCGCGTGTAGGTTGTATGCCCTCCAAACTGCTGATTGCTGCCGCAGAAAGCGTACACCAAATTGAAAAGGCTCCGGGCTTTGGTGTTTACCCACAAGGTGAAATTGTGATTAATGGTCGTGAAGTGATGGATCGCGTCAAACGCGAACGTGATCGCTTTGTCGGTTTTGTACTGGAAGGGGTTGATTCTATTCCAGAGCAAGACAAGATTACGGGCTACGCGAGGTTCATTGATAACCATACACTGCAAGTGGATGATCACACACGCATTCATGCTAAACGTGTTGTTATTGCGACAGGCTCACGCCCTGCTTATCCAGCAGTATGGAATGAACTCGGTGATCGCCTAGTCGTTAACGACGATGTATTTGAGTGGGATGATCTTCCTGAAGCCATCGCTGTGTTTGGTCCGGGAGTGATCGGTTTAGAGCTTGGCCAATCCCTGCATCGTTTAGGGGTGAAAGTAAAAGTGTTTGGCTTAGGCGGTCAAGTGGGACCACTAACTGATCCAGAAGTCATGGCTTACGCGAATCGTGCTTTCCAACAAGAGTTTTATCTCGATGCAGATGTGAAAGTCGAAAGCATGAAACGTATCAATGGCGATAAAGTGGAAATCCAATTTATCAACCAGCAAGGTGAGCTAGAAACCTTCATCGTGGATTATGTGCTTGCCGCAACAGGTCGTCGTCCTAACGTTGACAAATTGGCGCTGGAAAATACCAACGTGGCACTCGATGAACGTGGTGTACCCAAAGCGGATCACTACACACTGCAAACCTCGGTACCTTCGATTTTTATCGCAGGCGATGCCAGCAACCAGATCCCGCTGCTGCATGAAGCCGCAGATCAAGGGCGCATTGCGGGGGATAACGCAGGCCGCTTCCCTGACATTCGCGCGGGTTTGCGCCGCTCACCAATTTCTGCGGTGTTTTCTGACCCACAAATTGCCATGGTCGGGGAAACCTATAAGCAGTTGACTCAGCGTCTGGGTAACTGTGGCTGCTTTGCCGTAGGTGAAGTGTCGTTTGAAAACCAAGGCCGCTCACGAGTGATGCTACGCAATAAAGGTTTGCTGCATGTGTATGGCGAGCAAGGCACAGGCCGTTTCCTTGGTGCTGAGATGATGGGACCGAATGCCGAGCATTTAGCACACTTGCTGGCTTGGGCACACCAAAATCAGATGACCATTTCGCAAATGCTCGATATGCCTTTCTACCATCCAGTGATTGAGGAAGGGGTACGTACCGCTCTGCGTGACCTCAATGCGAAACTGCATCTTGGTCCAGAAATGATCAAACACTGTTTGGATTGTGGCCCCGGCTGTTAATTTACCATAGTCCAAAGCCCTTCCCGCTTTAAGTTGCAGCTTTAAGTGGGATAGGCATAAGCGAATGTTCTAACCCTAGTGAACATAAAAGACCAAGCCTGACTTCAACGTCAGGCTTTTCTGTTGGGTTCAATCCACAGCGCTTACCATAAACCCCGTTGAGAGGAATGGATGCATCGTGCTTTTGGTGCGTTATACTCCGCTATACCCTAGCAGCTTGGCATAGCCAATCAATTAGGAATGAGCTCGGTTAACTTAAGGTGGCATCTATGGCTTGTCGGGATTGTAGCGAACATTGGTTTTGGCAAAAAATCGGCCGCTGCCAGCGCTGTATGGATCAACTCACGGTATTGTCAGTGGTCGTCTGGATCGTTTGGTTTTGGGGCTTTAAGGACGATCCTACCAGTATTGAATCGATCACCCTGATCTTCGCCGGCTTTGCCTTTAACGGCTTACTGTTTCTGCATTTATGGATGAAGTACGTGATCTTGCCTTGGCGAAAACGACAAGAAAAAGGAAAAGAGGATTCGAATCCGTATTAAACTTTCTGCTACGCAGAAAAGAAAAAAGCCCTAAACCTAGTACAGGTTTAGGGCCTTCTTAGATTCTTCTAAGAAAAAGCAGTGGTACTGTAATAGACCGGACTTTCACTGAAAGGTTCACAAAAAAATGATCTTTTTTACGATCTTTTTTGCTTTAACGATTTTTCACTGATTAGTCAAAGAGTTAACCAACTACTTTTTCTCTATTCCCTATGGCGAAGTGAATTATCGCAATTTAAGACTTCACCCGCGTTTGAGCCTGTTCCACCGCATAAGCCACTTGTTTGGGCGATACCCCACCGAGTGCGCAGCGTTTCTCTAAACAAGACTCAATGGTCAGGATCGGATACACATCTTGCTCGATCAGCGATGAAAACTGTTGTAGTTCAGCCAGAGAAAGTTCTTCCAAAGCCACACCTTTACCGATTGCCGCGACAACCGCCACACCGACAATATGGTGCGCCTCACGAAATGGAATCCCTTTCGCGACTAGATAATCCGCCAATTCAGTCGCGTTCGAGTAGCCTTGCTTGGCCGCTTCTAACGTACGCGCCGCATTCACTTTAATCCCATCAAAGCAGAGTCCCGCCATTTGCAAGCAATCAAACCAAGTGTCGAGCGCATCAAACAGCCCTTCTTTGTCTTCTTGCATGTCTTTGTTGTACGCGAGAGGCAGTGCTTTTACTGTCATCATCATCCCCGCCAATGCACCGTAGACACGGCCCGTTTTACCACGGATCAACTCCAGCGCATCGGGGTTTTTCTTTTGTGGCATCAGTGAAGAACCAGAGGTCACTGTATCAGCTAATTCAATAAAGCCCGCTTCACCTGTGGTGTAGAAGATCATATCTTCCGCAAGACGCGACAAATGCAGCATAGAGATCGATGCGACTGACATCAGCTCCATCACATGATCGCGATCGGAGACCGCATCCAGCGAGTTACGTGTCGCGCGAGTGAAACCAAGATCCGCAGCTAACACCTCTCGATCAATCGCGTAAGCGGTTCCTGCTAATGCACCAGAGCCAAGCGGCGACGTGTTTAAACGCGCTAGAGCATCGGTCAAACGGGATTCATCACGCTCAAACATTTCCAAATAAGCTAAACACCAATGAGCAAAAGTCACTGGTTGCGCACGTTGCAAATGGGTGTAGCCCGGTAAAACCGTCGCTTGGTGCTCAGCAGCCACCGCCACTAACTGTTGTTGCAGCGTTTTCAGAGCAAAGAGCAGATGAACGCCCTGATCGCGACACCAGAGCTTAAGATCGGTCGCGACCTGATCGTTACGCGAACGCCCTGTGTGCAGTTTTTTACCGAGATCACCGACTTGCTCAATCAGCTTCTGTTCCACCCAAGAGTGAATATCTTCCGCATCAGAAGCTAAGATTTGCTCCGGATCTTGCTGAACCGATTTCAGCAGGTGATTTAACGCCTGCTCTAACTGTTGTTGCTCCTGCACGCTCAAGACATTGACGGAGACCAAGGCTTTTGACCAAGCGATTGATCCAACAATATCTTGCTCGGCTAAGCGATAATCAAAACGCAGTGAATCATTGAATGCTTTAAACCGACTGTCTGCCGCTTGGGTAAATCTTCCGCCCCATAATGCCATGCTAAATCTCCTGCTTTCCTTTGACTGCGACCACAGTCAGGATGTGATAACTGAAAATGTCCCCCAAACTCATTGGAGTGGCAGGTAGGCGGCAAGTGAGTGAATCCCCATGAGCATAGATAAACTATGTGATTGGGGTGAATGAACGTAGCCAACACCGCTGTAACTTCAATGAGGAAGGGGATAAGGATCGCAGTGCGATCCTTATTATATAAACCGATGACTGCGCTGATTACTGCTTGTTTTGGCTCAGAGCGCGGATACGGCTCGACAGCGAGTAAAGACGGATGAAGCCGCCTGCGTGGCTGTGGTCATATACTTCATCCGCACCAAAAGTCGCGAAATCTTCTGAGTAGAGGCTGTTGGCTGAACGTTTTTGTGTTGCAACGGCTTGGCCTTTATACAGCTTGATCACCACTTCACCGTTGACATCTTTCGCCAGCTCATCGGCTGCCGCAAATACCGCCTGACATAGTGGCGTGAACCAACGACCATCATAAACAAGGTGTGATGCTTTAATGCCCAGCTCTTCACGAAATTCGAATGAGGTTTTATCCAGCACCAATTGTTCAACCGCGCGCAGCGCTTCCATGATGATGGTGCCTCCCGGAGTTTCATAACAGCCACGAGATTTCATACCCACCAGACGGTTTTCTACGATGTCGATACGACCTACACCATGCTTCGCACCTTTTTGGTTGAGGTACAGCAGCGCGTTGTAAGGGGTCATAGCTTCACCATCAACGGCGACCACTTCGCCATGCGCAACTTGCAGCGTGACATATTCTGCTTCGTTAGGCGCTTGCTCAGGATCGACTGTCCACACCCAGCAATCTTCATTTGGCGCATTCCATGTACTTTCCAAAACACCACCTTCGGTAGAAACGTGCCATGCGTTAGCATCACGTGAGTAGATCTTGGTCAATGACGCTGCACAAGGGATGTTGCGCTCGGCAAGGTAATCCAAACACGCTTCACGGCTACGCAGATCCCATTCACGCCAAGGCGCAATCACATGCAGATCTGGGGCCAGTGCCGCAAATGCACCCTCGAAACGGACTTGGTCGTTACCTTTACCGGTACAACCGTGCGCCAGTGCATCCGCCCCCACTTTACGAGCGATTTCGACTTGTGCCTTAGCAATCACCGGACGCGCCATTGAAGTACCGAGTAGGTATTTACCTTCATAGTAAGCGCCCGTTTTCAGCGTTGGGTAGATGTACTCTTTAACGAATTCTTCTTTCAGGTCAACGATGTAACATTCAGAGGCACCCGATGAGAGCGCTTTGGCTTCTACGCCTTTCAGCTCTTCATCACCTTGGCCTACGTCAGCCACAAACGCCACCACTTCACAGTCATAATTTTCTTTTAACCATGGAATGATCACCGACGTATCCAGACCGCCAGAATATGCCACAACTACTTTTTTAACTTGTACTTTACTCATTGATGTATCTCCATATTCCTGGCTCTGCGCTTGGCGGTCAGTGCTCAGGTTTAATCAAATTAGTGACTTAAAATCTTAAGGTAGAAAACGGGTACCGATGCTTTCGCCGCCAAATAACTTGGCGAGCTTCTCAGGGTAACGCCAAGTTGCCACTTCAATCGGGCGTCCTAAATCTTGCGCCGCTTCCAAGGCTGCTTTCACTTTGACGATCATGCCGTCGGTAATCACTTTGCCGGCAATCAGTGCATCCGCTTGTTTGGCATCTAAGGTGGCGATGAGGTGGCCTTTGCCATCCAGTACACCGCTGACATCCGAGAGCAGTACCAATTCCGCATCCAGAGCACCCGCCACAGCCACCGCCGCTTGGTCAGCGTTGACATTCATCATCTGCCCTTGCGCAGTTAGACCTATCGAGCTAATGATGGGCATCGCACCGGTTGCAAAAATCGCTTGCAGCAAAGTGGAATCGCCCGGCGTTGCTTTGCCGACTGCGCCCAGTTCAGGATCTAATTCCTCGACGTGGCACAAACCACCATCCGCCAGTGACAAACCTACGGCATTGATGCCATCTTTGATCGCTTGGCCTTGCAGCATCTTGTTGGCTGTACCAGCCAGAGCGCCGGCAATGATCGGAATTTGATCATACGGAGTGACGCGCAAACCGTCTTTCTTGACCGATTTAAGTTGCAGCTTCGCCATCAACTCATCGACCAGATAACCACCGCCATGCACGATCACAATGCGTCGTTGGGCTTGGTTCTGATATTGGGCAATCGCACCAAACAGTTTGCTAAGTGTCTCTGCGCAATCGAGCGCCGCACCACCTAACTTAATCACTAAAGGACTGAGCTTGAGATCTGACATGTTGAACCCTTACACCAACGCGGTTAATTCATCGAAACCGTAGTGAATGTTTAAACACTGCATCGCTTGACTCGATGCGCCTTTCAATAAATTGTCGATAGCAGACACCACAATGATGTGACGTCCTTGTACTTTCCAACCGAGGTCACAGAATGGCGTGAACTCGACATCTTGAATCCGTGGTAAACCATTGCTGAAACGCACCAACGGCTTATCTTGATACGCCTTGCTAAAAGCTTCTGCGACTTGCTGCTCGGTGACACCATCCACCAGTTTCATGGTGATGGTGGCCAGAATGCCGCGCTTAAAGTTGCCAAGATGCGGAGTGAAGATCACTTCACAGCCCAGGTGAGTCGCAATTTCTGGTTGATGGCGATGATTAAACACACCGTAGGGCTGCAAGCTCACTTCGCAAAAACTGTTGGTCATGGTGGTTTTACGCCCCGCACCAGAGACACCACTCACCGCGTTAATCACTGGCCATTGGGTCGTGTCGATTAACCCATCCACCAACAGAGGCTTAATCGCCAGTTGCGATGCGGTGGGGTAGCAACCCGCAACGGCAATCATTGGGCTGGTTTTGATTGCTTCCGCATTCCACTCAGCAAGACCATACACCGCTTTTTCTAACCATTCAGAATGCTGATGCGCAAAGCCATAGAAGGTTGGATAAAACGACTCGCTCTGCACCCGAAATGCACCAGACAGATCAAAGACCTGACAGCCTTGAGCGAGAAATTGCGGCGCGAGGTCATGGCTCACTTCATGGGCAGTGGCCAGAAAGACCACATCACACTCGGCCGCAACAGCATCCACATCAGTCAAGGCTTGCACAGGCATATCAATCAGCCCTGCCACTCGACCATGCAACTGCGCCAGCGATTTCCCCGCATCCACACTGTTGGCGGAAACGTATAAACCTGATAGCGTGAGTTGTGGGTGTTTGTGCACCATAAGAGCCAGTTCTGCTCCGGTGTAACCGCTTGCGCCGATGATGGTGGTTTTTAACATCAAAAACATCCGTATTAAGTGGTGAAAGAGAGCGGACAACGCTGACTATTCATCTTTCAAAATTGCGATTAATTGGTTTTTTATTCACTTAAAGTGATTTAATATGTGTTTTACATTTTCACCGACACTCTGTCAATAGCAGGAGCAAAGATAAAATGCCGTTACCCAGTTTCCTTGAGGTCTATGAAGGCCTGATTTCAACCTCTTCAATCAGTTCTACCGATGCGCGCTGGGATGAAGGTAATGAGCAGGTGATCGCAAAATTAGCCGATTGGCTCAGCGCGCTCGGTTTTTCGATTCAAATTGAGCAAGTCGCCCCGAATAAGCAGAACTTGATTGCCAAACTCGGTAGCGGTGAAGGCGGCTTATTATTAGCAGGACACAGTGATACTGTGCCGTTTGATGAGGGCCGCTGGAATTACAATCCGCATGCGCTCACGCAAGCCAATAATCGCTTCTATGGATTAGGGACCGCGGATATGAAAGGTTTCTTCGCCTTTATTTATGAAGCGGTGAAAAAAGTCGATTGGAGCAAGCAAACCAAGCCGTTGTATGTACTCGCAACGTGCGATGAAGAAACCACCATGCTCGGTGCACGCCACTTTACCGAAAATGCCCCATTTAAACCGGATTACTGCATCATCGGTGAACCAACCAGCTTAGTGCCGATCCGTGCACACAAAGGCCATGTGGCGAATGCTATTCGCGTTACCGGTAAATCAGGCCATTCATCCAATCCAGCTCTGGGCGTCAATGCGATTGAGATCATGCACGAAGTGCTGTTTGCTCTCATGCAGCTGCGCGATCGCTTAATTAAAGAATATCACCATCCGGGATTTGAAATTCCAACTCCGACCCTGAACCTTGGTCACATTCATGGTGGCGATAGCCCGAACCGAATTTGTGGTTGCTGCGAACTGCATTATGATGTTCGCCCTCTGCCCGGCATTAGCTTGGATGGTTTAGATAACCTGATGCGTGATGCTCTAAGTGAGGTACAGCAAAAGTGGCCGGGGCGCATTGAATTAATCCCACTGCATGACCCAATCCCAGGCTATGAGTGCGCGCATGATCATCCGTTTATTCACGGCATCAGTGAAATCTGCGAGCAAGAAGCGCAAACCGTGAATTACTGCACTGAAGCCCCTTTCTTGCAGCAAGTTTGCCCGACCTTAGTGCTTGGCCCAGGTTCGATCGATCAAGCCCACCAGCCGGATGAGTTTTTAGCCTTTGAATTCATTGATCCAACCGTGCGTGTGCTGTCACGCGCGATGCAGAAATATTGTTTCTAAATTGATCGCCCCAAGCTCTGTCTTGGGGCTTTTTGTAAGAAAATTTCAATACTTTCGCTCTTTTGGTTAAACAATACATATCCCAAATAGGCTGAACTATAAATGAAATCTTAGTCTTAACAGCAAGCATACTAGACAAAATGATCAAGATTGTGTAATTAACAGAACTCACATTGGATGTAATTTTTTTTCAAGGCAGGATGACAATGAACGAAAAATACGCTGCGCTCAAAAGTAACGTAAGCATGTTAGGACGACTACTCGGCCAGACGATTCAAGCCGCCGATGGCGACGTTATTTTAGAGAAAGTGGAAACCATCCGAAAACTTTCCAAATCCGCCAGAACCGGCAACCAAGCTGATCGCGAGCTCCTGATCGAAGAGATCAAAAATCTTCCCAATCACCAACTGACCCCAGTTGCTCGCGCCTTTAACCAATTCCTGAATCTGACCAATATTGCTGAGCAGTATCACACCATCTCTCGCCATTGTGAGAGCCATGTAAATGAACTTGATGCCATTGGCAGCTTGTTTGCCAAACTCGCGCAAAACTCGGTCAGTAAATTCGACACCGCACAAGCCATTCGTGATCTGAACATTGAGCTGGTATTAACCGCTCACCCGACTGAGATCACTCGTCGTACCATGATCAACAAGCTGGTCAAAATTAACGAATGCTTGTCCAAACTCGAACTGAGTGAACTCTCTTCAAAAGAGCGCCATAAAACGGAACGCCGCCTTGAGCAGTTGATCGCACAAAGCTGGCACTCGGATGTGATCCGTCAGCAGCGACCAACGCCATTGGATGAAGCCAAATGGGGCTTTGCTGTGGTGGAAAACTCACTATGGCATGCGGTACCTGAATTTTTACGCGAGCTGGATGAGCAGGTGAAATCTCACTTGGGTGAAGGTTTACCAATTGATGCACGCCCTGTGCACTTCTCATCATGGATGGGTGGTGACCGCGATGGTAACCCATTTGTCACCCACACCATCACTCGCGAAGTGCTATTACTGTCACGCTGGAAAGCGGCCGATTTGTATCTCACCGACATCAATGAGCTAGTCAGCGAACTTTCGATGACCAAGTGTAATGAGGCAGTACGCGCTTTAGCGGGTGAGGAACATGAGCCTTATCGCGCGATCCTCAAGCAGTTGCGCGGTTTGCTACAAGAGACGATTGATATTCTTGAAGCGAAACTGAATGGTCAAAAACTGGCAGTGAAAGCACCGCTGCAAAATGTTGATCAGCTGTGGGAGCCACTTTATGCCTGTTACCAATCACTGCATGAGTGTGGCATGGGCGTAATTGCGGATGGTTCACTGCTCGATACTCTACGTCGCATCAAAGCGTTCGGCGTGCATCTAGTTCGTCTCGATGTTCGTCAAGAAAGTTCACGCCATGCAGAAGTGATTTCGGAACTGACCCGTTATCTCGGCATCGGCGATTACAATCAGTGGAGCGAACAAGACAAGATCGCTTTCCTGACCACTGAACTGAATTCTAAACGTCCGCTGCTACCGCGCGACTGGCAACCCTCTGCACAAGTCAAAGAAGTTCTGGATACCTGTAAGATCATTGCTGCGCAATCCAAAGATGCGTTTGGTGCGTATGTAATTTCGATGGCGCGTACCGCATCGGATGTCCTTGCAGTTCATCTGCTGCTGCAAGAAGCGGGATGTCCTTATCGTATGGATGTCTGCCCGCTGTTTGAAACCTTAGATGACTTGAACAACGCCGAATCGGTGATCCGTCAGTTGATGAGTATCGATCTGTATCGCGGCTTTATTCAGAACCACCAAATGGTGATGATTGGTTATTCAGACTCAGCGAAAGATGCCGGCGTAATGGCGGCAGGCTGGGCGCAGTACCGCGCAATGGATGCCTTAGTCAAAGTCAGTGAAGAAGCCGGTATTGAGCTGACGTTGTTCCATGGTCGTGGCGGCACGATTGGCCGTGGCGGCGCTCCTGCGCATGCGGCACTGCTTTCTCAGCCACCGAAGAGTTTAAAGGGCGGCCTGCGCGTAACAGAACAAGGCGAGATGATCCGCTTCAAACTGGGTCTGCCAGAAGTGGCGGTGAACAGCTTCAACATGTACGCCAGTGCCATTTTGGAAGCCAACTTGCTGCCACCACCAGAGCCAAAACAAGAATGGCGCGATCTGATGGATGTGCTGTCGGAAGTGTCGTGTGAGGCCTATCGCCATGTCGTGCGTGGTGAGCCTGATTTTGTCCCTTACTTCCGTCAAGCCACACCTGAATTGGAATTGGGTAAACTGCCACTCGGTTCACGCCCATCAAAACGTAATCCAAACGGTGGGGTTGAGAGTTTACGTGCGATCCCATGGATTTTCTCATGGAGCCAAAACCGCTTGGTATTGCCCGCTTGGTTAGGTGCTGGTGAAGCCATTCAATTCTCCATTGATCAAGGTCACCAAGCACTACTTGAAGAGATGTGCCGTGAATGGCCATTCTTCTCAACTCGCTTAGGCATGCTTGAGATGGTGTACACCAAGTGCAGCGCGGAAATTGCGCGTTACTACGATGAGCGCTTAGTGGAACCTGCTCTGCGTCCACTCGGTGAAAAACTGCGCGCGCAACTGCAAAAAGACATCAAAACGGTGCTCAATGTAGAAAACAACGAGAACCTGATGCAAAGCGATCCTTGGGGACAAGAGTCGATTCGTCTGCGCAATATCTACGTGGAACCACTCAACATGTTGCAAGCTGAACTGCTCTATCGCACCCGTCAATCGGAGCTCTTAGCGCCAGAGCTAGAAGAAGCCTTGATGGTGACTATAGCGGGAATTGCAGCGGGAATGCGCAATACTGGTTAACAAATCGCAAAATATCAGCATAGAACACCAAAAGGCTGCAACTTAGCGGCCTTTTGTTTTACATTTTTGCATTATTGAGAATAATGTCAGTTTTTTGTTTGAATAGCACATTTGTATTCCACTTTATGCTTATTATTTAGATATACTACGTTCCCTCTGTGATAAGCAATGCAAAGCAATCTCACAGTCAAAGTATGCAAAGACATACGCCACTCTAGGTGATAACCGGCTTTATAAGGTGACATAAGCAGCCAGATTATTGGGCTGCGGGTATTTAAATGCGTTGATATGAGTGCCATTAGAAGCACGACAGCCGTTTAGATAGAAGTTTATGTTGACTTAATTTTTGGATTGAAGACATGTCATTACCACACGTTATCCTTACTGTTCTTAGCACACGCGATGCAACCGGGTACGATATAACAAAAGAATTTTCTGCTAGCATTGGCTACTTCTGGAAAGCCAGCCATCAGCAGGTATATCGTGAACTCAATAAAATGGGGGAACAGGGTTTAGTAACTTGTGTTCTGGAACCACAGGAAGGCAAACCAGATCGCAAAGTTTATTCTATAACCCAAGCTGGTCGCAGCGCTTTAGGTGAGTGGTTTGATCAACCAACCGCACACCCAACCGTGCGTGATGAGTTCAGCGCTAAACTGATGGCTTGTTCAGTACAATCAGCAGAGCCTTACCGCCTGCAATTGGCTGAACTGGTTGAAGAGTCGCGCAAGCTGGTCACTCACTACCAAGAAATCGAGTCTGCTTATTACGCCAACCCGACTATGTTGGATAAGCAGCAGCGTTTAGAGCGTTTAACGCTACGTCGTAATTTACTGGTTCGCCAAGCATGGATTCAATGGGCGGATGAAGTTTTAGCGGAGTTGAATGCCATGGCGTAAGCCCTGCCAATCAATGATGTGAAAAAGGATGATGTCGCCATCATCCTTTTTTCTTTTCTCTCTTTTACCAAAAAGTAAGGGGGGATTTAGATCCCGTCACCACCTATAAAAGTTTGTGAGCGCCCATTAAATTGCTGATCCATATCCAATGAGGGTTTATCCGACTGTGGCCGCCCCACAATCCGTGCAGGAACCCCAGCCACAGTGGTATGCGGTGGTACTGCTTGCAACACCACAGAGCCAGAGCCAATTTTTGCCCCTTCCCCAACTTCGATGTTGCCTAAAATCTTAGCACCAGCACCAATCATTACCCCTTCACGAATTTTCGGGTGGCGATCGCCGCACTCTTTACCCGTACCGCCGAGAGTGACGTCTTGTAAGATCGAAACATCATCTTCAACCACTGCCGTTTCACCAATCACTATGCCTGTCGCGTGATCGAGCATAATGCCACGGCCAATGCGCGCAGCTGGGTGAATATCGACCTGACATGCCACGGAAATCTGGTTCTGGAAATAGGTAGCGAGCGCCTTACGTCCTTGTCGCCATAGCCAGTTGGCAACCCGATAGCCTTGCAGCGCGTGATAACCTTTCAGGTACAGTAGCGGCATTGAGTACATCGACACTGCCGGATCGCGGTTGACGGTCGCGCAAATATCACACGCTGCCGCTTCCGTAATATTCGGGTCAGCAGCAAATGCTTCTTCGATCACTTCACGCACCGCCATCGCCGGCATGGATGCCGTATTCAAACGGTTGGCAAGAATGTAGCTCAGCGCCGCTCTTAAACTGTCGTGTTTAATAATGGTGGCGTGATAAAAACTGGCCAGCATCGGCTCCTGCTCGGATTGTTCGCGAGCTTCAGCGACAATGGTTTGCCAGACCTTAGTGTGTGCGCACTGTTTCATGACTTACTCTGTCCTAATCAAGATAGAGTCACCTGCATCTATCTATTCAATTCCATCTCTTGCGCGGCGTTTTAACGCTCCATCTTCTTATCTCGCGCCAGCAGATCCTGAGCAGCGAGTCGCGCATCTTTTCCTTGATACAATACTTGATAAATTTGTTCAACTATCGGCATCTCAACGCCCATGCGTTTCGCTAGCATCCACACTTCTTTGGTGTTGCGATACCCTTCAACGACTTGTCCGATATCAGTTTGCGCGGTATCCACATCCTTTCCTTGACCAAGCGCCAAACCAAAACGACGGTTACGCGATTGGTTGTCAGTACAAGTCAGCACTAAATCACCCAATCCGGCCATGCCCATAAAGGTTTCCGGTTGCGCGCCTAAAGCGGCACCTAGACGCGTCATTTCAGCCAAGCCACGAGTAATAAGGGCGGTACGTGCATTCGCGCCAAAGCCAATGCCATCTGACATCCCCGCACCAATCGCAATCACGTTTTTCACGGCGCCACCAAGCTGCATGCCGATAAAGTCACTGTTGGCGTACACGCGGAAGGTTTTGCTGCAGTGGATTTTTTCTTGCAGGTCGCGTACAAACTGCGCATCCGGTGACGCCACCGAAATTGCGGTTGGCATTCCCATCGCCAGCTCTTTAGCAAACGTAGGCCCAGACAGTACCGCGAGCGGATAGTTATCCCCAAGTGCATCATGGGCAACATCCTGCAACAGACGCCCTGTTTCAGGCTCTAAACCTTTGGTTGCCCAACAAATACGGCTATCAGCGCGCAGATGCGGCTGTAAACTCTTTAACACAATACCAAACACATGACTCGGGACAACAACGAGCAAATCGCGGCTCGCTTGCACTGCCTTTTGCAGATCCGTTTCAACAATTAAAGTGTCAGGAAATGCAATTCCTGGCAGAAATTCATGGTTAGCTCGATCGTCTTCTAGACGAGCCATATGTTCGGCTTCATGTCCCCATAGGACGATGTTCGCGCCATTACGCGCCAGAGAGATCGCCAGCGAGGTACCGTAGGAGCCCGCACCAATCACGGTCATTTCAACAGGTTTTCCGTAGCTATTGGGGTTCTGTGTTTCGCTCATTGTTCTGCCTATCGATAACGAAGTTGTGCTCTATTCTATACCCAAACATTGGCTATTGCAGTCTGCACCCTCTCCGCTAAACGTAAGCGGGATAAAGACTGCAAAAACCAATACTCGAATGATAAACAAAAAATGCACATCGCGGTGGCGCTGTGCATTTTACTGTAGCTTGAAACTCAATCGTGCGAATTATGCGTTCGCTGTTGTGCCTTCTTGAGCTTGCTGTTGCAGGTAGTTCATGAACAGCGCGTCAAAGTTAACTGGAGCGAGGTTCAGTTGCGGGAAAGTGCCTTTTACCACTAGGCTTGAAATGGTTTCACGCGCGTATGGGAACAGAATGTTCGGACAGAAAGCACCTAAGCAATGTGCCAATTGGCCCGCTTCCATCTGCTCTGCACTGAAGATACCTGCTTGTTGTACTTCACACAGGAATGCGGTTTCTTCTGCATTTTTCACCGTTACAGTCAGACGTAGAACCACCTCATAAACACCCTCACCCAGTTCACGGCTTTGCGTGTCGAGATCCAGCTTCACATCAGGATTCCACTCTTTTTGGAACATCACTGGTGAGCTTGGTGCTTCAAAAGAAACATCTTTCAGGTAGATACGTTGGATAGCAAACTGTTGTTGCGAGGCTTGTGCTGCTTCAGCCATGGTTTCATCCTTAATTCAGATAATTGGGTTCAAAGGTCAATGTGTCCTGAGACTAACTGAGAGTGTGGGGGATCACTAGATGGGCAAGCCATTACGTGGGTGACATCACAACTCTCACCGTCAAGCGCTGATATTTTCACCAACGCCGACGAGGAGCTCTAAGGATTTAGCGTTTACCGCGTACCAAAGGCAGGTTAGCTTCATTCCAAGCAATCAAGCCATTTTTTAGAAGATTAACCTTCTCAAAACCGGCTTTGGTCAGTAGTTCAGCACTTTCACGTGCGGTTTGACCCGTTTTGCATACCACGATAATGGGGTTCGATTTATGGCTTTCAAGTCCAGCCAAGTTACCCGCTTTAATGTCTGACGGCAAAATGTGAATTGCGTCCGTAATATGGCCCTGTTTGAACTCATCTTTGCTGCGGATATCAACCACGATGCCGTTTTCACGGTTAATCAGGTGTGTTACTTGATTAGCAGTCAATTCTTGATAAGCGGCGGTCGCCGATTTATAAATGCTGGCGATCAACGCCACCAAAATACCGATCCAAGCCAGTGAAAGGATCATATTTTGCTGAAAAAACTCAATGTACTCTTGCATATCCTGTGCTCTTGCAATGGGGATTCAAATCAGACAAGGAGTATAACGAGGTTGGCAGCATGACGCGAGCGCTTACCTCGTTAAAACTCGGTCTGAAAAGGGTGAATATGTTGCAAACTGAGAATCCGATCAGGCTCGGGGAAACGGAAAAGCCGTCACCTTATCAATATGATCTTCGCCCAGCGCCAACATGATCAGGCGATCGATTCCCAGTGCTACCCCTGCACACTCTGGCAAACCCGCTTCCAACGCTGCGATCAAATGATAATCGATCGGCTGTTCAGCTAGCCCCATTTCTAAACGTTTGGCGTTATCCGCTTTAAAACGGGCTAACTGCTCGGCAGGGTTATCCAATTCATGGAAGCCGTTCGCGAGCTCAATCCCTTTAAAATAGACTTCGAAGCGATCGGCCACACGCGGATCAGCCGGATTAATTTTGGCCAGCGCCGCTTGTGAAGCGGGGAAATCATACACAAATGCAGGTGCGGTTTGGCCAATTTTCGGCTCGATGCCAATACTAAACAGCAGTTGCAATAAGGTATCGCGGTCTTCTTCAGGCTCGGCAATATCACTTAAACCCAACGCTGCAGCGACTTGCTTTAACTCACGCATCTCCCCTTCGAGGGGGCAAACGCCAAGTACATTCAGAAACGCTGCTTGGTAAGTCATTCGCTCTGCACTGCCACAGCGCAGTACCAGTTGTAGTAAAGCGTCCATCTCATCCATTAAAGCATGATGATCAAAACCAATCCGATACCATTCCAGCATGGTGAACTCGGGATTGTGATAACGGCCATTTTCTTCGTTACGAAAAGCTTTACCAAGCTGATAAATACAACCACTGCCTGCCGCCAACAGACGCTTCATATGAAATTCTGGGCTAGTCATGAGATGTAGCGAACTGCCCTTGGCATAACCTGGTCCGACAAATTCCGTCTTAAAAGTATGAAGATGGATATCCGTCACCGTGGCGTGGCTCATGGCAGGGGTCTCTACTTCGAGTACATCGCGTTCGGCAAAGAAGTCGCGGATCTGACGCAGCAAGGTAGCGCGTTGTTTTAATTGGCTTATTGATGCGGTAGGCATCCAGTCGGAACTAGTCATGATGTCGCTCAGCAATTAACAGAGATAATGAATTGTACTCGTTCAGAATAAAAATCCAAATCCATTTGTGACACCAGTCACATATAGGGCAATTAGTATGTCTGAGTTTGCAATACCGCAGCAAAAACCCAACAGAATCAATTTTTCCATCTTCAAGCTCTTCTAAACTAGCCCTACCACTTAATGGGTGGACAGGTGTTGAGTCGGTAAGTTTTACCTAAGTGACTTCCAAATCAATGCTTTGACAATTCCAGGTACTGAGACTAACTCAGTCCATAAAATAAAATAATCACACTGGAGGATAACTGTGCAAATTATCACCACAGATATCGCAGTCATCGGCGCTGGCGGCGCTGGTCTTCGTACTGCTATTGCAGCGGCAGAAGCAAACCCTAACTTAGAAGTTGCTCTGATTTCTAAAGTTTATCCAATGCGTTCTCATACCGTCGCAGCCGAGGGTGGCTCCGCAGCAGTTATCAAGGATGAAGATAGCTTAGATAACCACTTCAACGATACCGTTGGCGGTGGTGACTGGCTATGTGAACAGGATGTTGTTGAATACTTTGTTGCCAATGCAACCCGCGAAATGATCCAGATGGAACAATGGGGTTGTCCTTGGAGCCGTAAAGATAATGGTGAAGTCAACGTACGTCGCTTCGGCGGTATGAAAGTTGAGCGCACATGGTTCGCTGCCGACAAAACCGGCTTCCACATGCTGCACACCCTGTTCCAAACTTCTATCAAGTACCCACAAATCAAGCGTTTGGATGAGTACTTTGTGGTGGATTTGCTGGTTGATAATGGTGAAATCCAAGGTTTGATCGCCATTCATATGTCGGAAGGCGAGCTAGTCACCATCAAAGCTAAGTCGGTTGTTCTAGCCACTGGCGGTGCAGGCCGCGTTTACCACTGCAACACCAACGGCGGCATCGTGACCGGTGATGGTATGGCGATGGCTTTCCGTCATGGCGTTCCTCTGCGTGATATGGAATTCGTTCAATACCACCCAACTGGCCTACCAGGTACTGGTATTCTGATGACCGAAGGTTGTCGTGGTGAAGGCGGTATTATCGTCAACAAGAATGGCTACCGTTACCTGCAAGATTACGGCATGGGCCCTGAAACTCCAGTGGGTCAACCAAAGAACAAATACATGGAACTGGGTCCACGTGACAAAGTTTCCCAAGCTTTCTGGCATGAGCAGCAAAAAGGCAACACCATCAAACACCCACTGGGCGATGTGGTGCACCTAGACCTTCGTCATTTGGGCGAAGAATACCTGCAAGAGCGTCTGCCATTTATCTGTGAACTGGCGAAAGCGTACGTGAACGTTGACCCAGCGAAAGAGCCAATTCCAATTCGTCCAACCGTACACTACACCATGGGTGGTATCGAAACCAATGGCGAATGTGAAACCCGCATTAAAGGTCTGTTCGCCGTTGGTGAATGTGCGTCTGTTGGTCTGCATGGTGCGAACCGTTTAGGTTCTAACTCGCTAGCGGAATTCGTAGTCTTTGGCCGCGTTGCCGGTGAAAAAGCCGTTGAGCGCGCCGCTGAGTTTAAAGGCTGGAATGAAACAGCAATTGCAGCACAAGTCAAAGCGGTTGAAGATCGTATCGCAGCCCTGATGCAGCAAGAAGGCGATGAAAACTGGGCAACCATCCGTACTGAAATGGGTCACACCATGGAGGCGGGTTGTGGTATCTACCGTCAGGAAGATCTGATGCAAGACACCATCAACAAACTGGCCGAGTTGAAAGAGCGTTACAAGCGCATCAGCATCAAAGACAAAGGCAAAGTGTTCAACACTGACCTGCTGTACGCGATTGAAGTCGGTTACGGTCTGGATGTGGCAGAAGCCATGGTTCACTCCGCTATCCTGCGTAAAGAATCTCGTGGTGCACACCAACGTCTTGATGAAGGTTGCACAGAGCGTGATGACGTTGATTTCCTCAAGCACTCTTTGGCGTTCTTCCAAGAAGGTCAATCACCAAAGATCGATTACAGCCCAGTGAAAATCACTAAGTCGCAGCCAAAAGCGCGTCTATACGGTGAAGCAGCAGAAAAAGCTGCGGCAGCTGAAGCGGCCGGAAAAAGCGTAGAGGAGCAAAAATAATGTCAGCACAACGTATTCAAAAAGTGGACATTCTGCGCTACGACCCAGCTAAAGATGCAGAACCACACATGCAACGCTTCGAAGTGCCGTTTGATGAAACCATGTCGGTACTGGATGCGATTGGTTATGTGAAAGATAACTTGGATAAAGATCTTTCTTACCGCTGGTCATGCCGTATGGCGATCTGTGGATCGTGCGGCATCATGGTCAACGGCGTGCCAAAGTTAGCGTGTAAGAGCTTCTTACGTGATTACCCAGAAGGCGTAAAAATTGAACCGCTGGCTAACTTCCCGATTGAGAAAGACCTGATCGTGGATATGACGCCGTTCATCGAACGCCTGGAAGCCATCAAGCCATACATCATCGGTAACGATCGTAAGCCAGAAGACGGTACTAACCTACAAACTCCAGAGCAAATGGCGAAGTACAAACAGTTCGCTGGTTGTATCAACTGTGGTTTGTGTTACGCAGCCTGCCCGCAGTTCGGCTTGAACCCAGAGTTCATTGGCCCGGCAGCTCTAACTCTGGCGCATCGCTACAACCTCGACAGCCGTGACAACGGTAAAGCCGAGCGTATGAAGCTGATCAACGGTGAAAACGGCGCTTGGGGCTGTACCTTCGTGGGTTACTGTTCAGAAGTGTGTCCGAAACACGTTGACCCAGCGGCAGCCGTGAACCAAGGCAAAGTGGAGTCATCATTAGACTTCGTGATCGCGATGTTGAACCCAGACGGTTCACCAAAGAAAGTGGAGGCTTAAGGATGAGTAACCGTAAACCTTATGTTCGTGAAATGAAACGTACTTGGTGGAAGGATCATCCTTTCTACCGCTTCTACATGGTGCGTGAAGCGACGGTTCTGCCATTGATCCTGTTTACCTTGTTCCTAACCATCGGTTTAGGTTCATTGGTGAAAGGCCCTGAAGCATGGCAAACCTGGTTGGATTTTATGGCCAACCCACTCATCGTTGCGATCAACATCGTGGCACTGGCCGGTAGCTTGTTCCATGCGCAAACTTTCTTCAGCATGATGCCACAAGTCGTGCCTATTCGTTTAGGCGGCAAACTGGTTGATAAAAAAATCATCGTGCTAGCACAGTGGGCGGCCGTGGCCTTTATCTCACTGATTGTTCTTATTGTGGTGTGAGGAGCTTATTGTGATTAATACCAACCCAAAACGTTCAGACGAACCTGTATGGTGGAGCCTGTTTGGTGCTGGTGGCACTTGGTTTGCCATGATCACCCCAATTACCGTTCTGGTACTGGGCATTCTTGCGCCACTCGGTGTGATTGATGCCGAAGCGCTGAGCTATGAGCGCGTGTCTAGCTTTGCAACCAGCATCATTGGAGCACTGTTCATCATCGGCACTTTAGCTCTACCAATGTGGCATGCTATGCACCGTGTTCATCACGGTATGCATGACCTGAAATTCCACACGGGTGTGGCAGGAAAAATCGCTTGCTACGGCTTTGCGACTATCATCTCAGCACTGGCTGTCGTGTTTATCTTCATGATCTAATATGAAGTATCAAAAAAGCTGGCTTACAGGCCAGCTTTTTTATTGGTGTGTTCAAGCAACAAGAGCAAAACACGCATAAAAAAACCAACCGCAAGGTTGGTTTTTTCTTGTTACCGAGGTGATTACTTCACACGGCCAACGTATTCTGCGGAGCGAGTGTCCACTTTGATCACTTCGCCGATCTGTACGAATAGAGGTACACGAACTACCGCACCAGTAGACAGCGTTGCTGGTTTACCGCCAGTACCTTGAGTGTCACCTTTTACGCCTGGATCCGTTTCAGTCACTTCTAGCTCAACGAAGTTTGGTGGAGTTACCGCGATTGGGTTACCATTCCACAGTGTCAGCATACAAGTGTTGTTTTCTACCAACCATTTCGCATTCTCACCAACCGCTTTTGCATCTGCAGCAAGCTGTTCGAATGTGCTGTTGTTCATGAAGTGGTAGAATTCGCCATCGTTGTACAGGTAATCCAGATCGATATCGATAACATCAGCAACTTCCGCTGTGTCACCCGATTTAAAAGTTTTTTCCAGAACTTTACCAGTAAGCAGCTTACGGATTCTCACGCGGTTGAATGCCTGACCTTTACCTGGTTTTACATACTCGTTTTCGAGAATGACACAAGGCTCGTTATCAAGCATAATTTTGAGACCGCCTTTAAATTCATTCGTGCTAACAGTAGCCATTTTGTCCTCTTACTATCTTCGAGTTAAAATCAATGCCGCACATCATAACCCGAAAAGTCGTTTCTGTTGAGCAAAACTGGCTGCAACAGCTGGCAAACGCGATCTCGGATCCTGCTCAATTATTACAGCAACTCGAGATCGATCCATCGCCATGGCAAGACGGATTTGAAGCGCGCAAACTGTTTGCGCAGCGGGTGCCGCAAAGTTTTGTCGATCGCATGCAAAAAGGCAATCCTTACGATCCACTTTTACGTCAAGTTTTGCCATTGGGCGAAGAATTTGAGGTACATCCCGGCTATTCCAATGATCCTCTGGATGAGCAAAACAACGCGATTCCAGGCTTGCTACACAAGTACCAAAATCGTTGCTTGCTGATCGTGAAAGGCGGCTGTGCCATCAACTGCCGCTACTGTTTCCGTCGTCATTTCCCTTATGAAGACAACAAAGGCAGTAAAGCGATTTGGCAGCAAAGTCTTGATTACATCACGCAGAATCCACAGCTCAACGAAGTGATTCTCTCCGGTGGCGATCCTTTAATGGCCAAGGATCATGAGCTTGCATGGTTGATGGAGCGTATCGCAGCAATTCCGCACATCAAACGACTGCGTATTCACTCTCGATTACCTGTCGTGATCCCTGCGCGTATCACGGATGAATTGGTTGAGCTATTTGCACAAACGCGCTTACAGGTGCTGCTGGTGACACACATCAACCACGCCAATGAAATCAATCTTGAGCTCAAACAGCAAATGGCACGCTTACGTGCAGTAAACGTGACTTTGCTTAACCAAGGTGTGCTGCTCAAAGGGGTCAATGACACGGTTGACGCACAAGTGGCACTCAGTGAAACCTTGTTTGATGCAGGCATTCTGCCTTATTACTTACATGTGTTGGACAAGGTGCAGGGGGCGGCGCATTTTTACGTGAGTGATGATGAAGCACGGCAGCTTATGGCAGGCTTAATTGAGCGGGTTTCCGGTTATCTGGTACCGAAATTAACCCGAGAAATTGGTGGCAAACCCAGCAAAACGCCGCTTGATTTACACCTTGAGTGAAAAAAGCGTTGCCTTGGCAACGCTTTTTAAATCATTACTTCGCAAAGTTAATGATTGGGAAACACTTAAAGAAACCGTTGTCCGCACAGTTGATCAAACCAATCTGCACGCCTTCGATTTTTTCAGTTTTGTTGAATAGGCCAAACTGCACTGTCGAAGTGTTCGAGAAGTTAGCCGCACCTAGGTCAACGAGTGTGTTACCTTCTGAGTAGTTCACAAAGCTCAAGTTCGCGCCTTTCACATCGTGAGTCAGGTTCACGAAACCCAAGTTCGCGCCATAAGTATTACCAGTGTTCCAGTTCAAAAGACCCAGTGATGCACCAGTCATCTCTTGGTTAACTTTGCTCGCACCAAAGAACAAACCAAAGTTCACCCCTGTGGTTTTGTTCGTTTCAGACAGACCAAGAATTGAGAAATCAACCCCTTTTACTTCATCCACTTTACCGTGCAGAGCAGACAAACGCAGACCAGCGACTTGGTTAGCATCTGGCGTGTTGAAGTTATCGATAGAAGAAAACATAACTGGGGTTGAAGCCAGTGCTGCTGGTGCAGCCATTGCTGCAGTAAGAGCCATCAAAGCAAACGGCTTGTTCATAAGAGTAATCTCCAATTCAAGATTGTTGGGAAAAACTAGGCAACATTATCCATATCCTTTCCATGCTTATGTGAATTTATTGTCATTTAATGTGTAATTAATGGCCAGAAACAAAAAATCTCATCAGCAATACGGTTAATAATCACGACCTTAAAAATATTACATACACAGCATAGAGTATGACTAAATAAAAAACCGGAGACTTAGCTCCGGTTTTTCAATATTAGGGGATGACTACATCATGCCGCCCATGCCACCCATGCCCATGTCTGGCATTGCTGGTGCATCTTTCTTCGGCAGTTCAGTGATCATCGCTTCAGTGGTGATCATCAGACCCGCAACAGAGGCGGCGAATTGCAGAGCAGAACGGGTTACTTTGGTTGGATCCAGAATACCCATTTCGATCATGTCACCGTAAACGCCCGTTGCCGCGTTGTAACCGTAGTTACCTTCGCCCGCACGTACGTTGTTGGCAACCACTGACTCTTCGTCACCGGCGTTTTTCACGATTTGACGCAGTGGTGCTTCCATTGCACGTAGTGCAACACGGATACCCACGTTTTGCTCTTCGTTGTCACCCACCAGAGAAGAGAGTTTAGAAGCTGCACGGATCAGAGCTACACCACCACCCGCAACAACGCCTTCTTCTACCGCTGCGCGAGTTGCGTGCAGAGCGTCTTCTACGCGGTCTTTCTTCTCTTTCATTTCAACTTCGGTTGCTGCTCCCACTTTGATAACCGCAACGCCGCCAGCCAGTTTAGCCACACGCTCTTGCAGTTTCTCTTTATCGTAGTCAGACGTTGCTTCTTCGATTTGTTGACGGATCTGCGCAACACGACCTTGGATCGCGGCTTGATCGCCAGCACCATCGATGATGGTGGAGTTTTCTTTGGTGATAGAAACGCGTTTCGCTTGGCCTAGGTCTTCCAGAGTCGCTTTTTCCAGCTCCAGACCGATCTCTTCAGAGATCACAACACCGCCAGTCAGGATCGCGATATCTTGCAGCATCGCTTTACGACGATCGCCAAAGCCAGGAGCTTTAACCGCTGCCACTTTCACGATGCCGCGCATGTTGTTGACAACCAGAGTCGCCAGCGCTTCGCCTTCCACATCTTCAGCCACGATCAGCAGTGGACGTGAGGCTTTCGCTACGCCTTCCAGTACTGGCAACAGTTCGCGGATGTTAGAGATTTTCTTATCAACCAGCAGGATGAATGGGTTATCCAGTTCTACGCTGCCTGATTCTTGGTTGTTGATGAAGTACGGTGACAGGTAGCCACGGTCAAACTGCATACCTTCTACCACATCTAGCTCGTCTTGCAGCGCTTGGCCTTCTTCAACGGTGATCACGCCATCGCGACCCACTTTTTCCATCGCTTCCGCAATGATGTTGCCCACGCTAGAGTCTGAGTTAGCAGAGATAGTACCTACTTGAGCAATCGCTTTAGTATCGGCACAAGTCACTGACAGTGCTTTCAACTCTTCTACCGCAGCGATAACCGCTTTGTCGATACCGCGCTTCAGATCCATTGGGTTCATGCCTGCCGCTACCGCTTTTAGGCCTTCATTCACAATCGCTTGAGCCAGTACGGTGGCTGTGGTGGTACCGTCACCCGCCGCATCATTCGCTTGAGAAGCGACTTCTTTGACCATTTGTGCGCCCATGTTCTGGAATTTGTCTTCCAGTTCAATTTCACGCGCAACTGATACACCATCTTTAGTAATGGTTGGTGCACCGAAAGATTTGTCGAGAACTACGTTACGGCCTTTAGGGCCTAAGGTTACTTTTACCGCATCGGCCAGAATGTTTACACCTTCCAGCATTTTTACACGAGCGTCATTACCAAAACGTACGTCTTTAGCAGCCATTTTTCATTTCCTTTCTAAATTCAGTTATTGATTTCGTTGGGATTCAGAATCAATTATTCAACGATTGCCAAAATGTCATGTTCAGCCAAGATCAGCACTTCTTTGCCATCGATCTTTTCTGTTTTTGTGCCGTAGCTTTCTGCGAAGATCACGGTGTCGCCTACTTTCACGTCCAAAGGTTGAACTGAACCGTTCTCTAGAATGCGGCCTTTACCAACTGCCAACACTTTACCGCGCGTTGATTTTTCCGCCGCAGAACCAGTTAGAACAATTCCACCAGCAGATTTTGATTCAACTTCTTGGCGTTCAACGATCACTCGGTCATGTAATGGACGAATATTCATCGGTCGTCTCTCCTGATTTAATTTTCCGTATGGTTGATAAAACGCTGATCATCAGCATGTGTCACTTATGTGGGGTAAGTTGTGTCATATCCCAAGGGGGAAAGCGTAAAAAAACGTGATTAAATTAACATTTTCAAACACCAATCCCCCCTCCTTCCTTGGCAAGTGAGCGGCGGCGATCATCGATATAGTAAATGGTTTGCTTTATTAAATTCGCGTTCCATAATAACGGCAGAGAAAAGATGTGCTGACACTCAACACAAATCAGCGCCCCAACCTTTTAAGAACAAGGATAACCAGAAACGATGAAAACGGTTGACCGCATTCTTCACACCATTAAACGTGAAGGCTCCGTAACCGCCAAACAACTTGCTGAAGACCTAGGCATTACCACTATGGGTGCACGTCAGCATTTGCAAAGTTTGGAAGATGACGGAGTCCTCTGCTTTTATGATGTGAAAGTGAAAGTCGGCCGCCCAACTCGTCACTGGTCTTTGACAGCCAAGGGACACAACCAGTTTGCGGATCGCCACAGTGAATTGACGATTCAGGTGATTGATGCGGTTGAGCATATTTTTGGTCAAGAAGGGCTGGCGAAAGTCGCCGCCGAGCGCGAAGCACAAACGCTTCGTAACTATCAAAGCGCGTTACAAGCCTGTCTCTCACTCGAAGAAAAATTGCTTAAATTGGTGCAGTTGCGTGAGCAAGAAGGCTACATGGCTGAGCTTGAACAAACCGATGCAGGGTTTATGTTAGTGGAAAATCACTGCCCTATCTGTAAAGCCGCGACTCGTTGTCCTAACTTGTGCCAGTCCGAATTAACTATTTTCCAGACATTACTTGGAGATAGCTACCAAGTGCAGCGTTTAGAACACATAGTCACTGGAGAACGCCGTTGTGCTTATCTCATCTCTGCAGCATAAATGACGTCTTATTTGTAAGAAGGGCGACTTTCGTTCCGCACAACGCTTTCTGAATCGCTTATGATTGAACTGTTGATAAAGTAATCAATTTGACAATCTAGCTGCGAGGTGAGAGCGATGACAACTCCTCCAATTGACCCTAATTTTAATCAAGAACTTCCACCATTTGACGAGTTGGTTGCGTTGGCTAAGCATAATCCTGAAGCCTTCACTCAGTTCAAAAAAGAGATGTGTGAAGAGATGATTCTTTCCGCCTCGCTTGGCATGCAACAAAGGTTGTGGGCTCAACAGAGCCACATTGACCGTGTAGTCAGTCGCGGAAAAAACCCCGTGCATACCAACGTGATCCTGATGCGTGAACTGAGCCAACAAATGGTCAAGTTTAGAGATGCTTTAAGTGGGGACATTCACCAAGAACAAGATGCGCAAGTGCTTCCGTTTCGTTCAAAATCCTCTGAAGATGAGACTTGGCGATAACCGTTATCGAGGTTGGATTAGTAACCATTAAGGAGGGAGCTCCGTCCTTAATGGTTGAAATACAATGGCATGAGATGTTTATTTCGCCGTTTTCTGTATTACCTCAGAACCAAATCGGTTATCACCTTGTGTACCGGCTAAAAAGCCACACTCGACCAAAATCCATGCCCCGCATAATAGCGCTACAAACGAAATAACGGTCTCCACCATACCTGGCTGAGTATTTACCGCCAGATCTCCTGCTGGAATTGTCATACGGCCAATCACTAGCGGCACATTGAGTAACAGCCACCAGCTAGATTTGTCTCGGTCATGCCAACGCTTAGCGGTAATCGCCAAATCTGGCACTAAGACTAACAGCAGGAAAACCGGCAAGATCAGGTGTGCAACATCGGGGAATAGCTGATTCGAGCCAATTGCAAAACCGGCAATCATGGCGTAGTAGCAAATATTCCACAGCCAGAACGTTTGACGTCCAATACGCCCCTGAAAAGAAAATAACAGTGTTTGTAACGACATGATTTTTACCTAAACAAGGTCATCGATTGATGACTTTTTGAAAACAGTCCGTATCCATATCTCGAATATTAATAGTCAAACTGCGCACATGGCTGGCTTTCGCCGCCAAAATCTCCATCAGCTTGCGGGATAATTCTCGCTTTTGCTCCGCACTACGTCCCGCGAGCAACTCAAAACTAAGGTGAATAAAATCAACGCTGTCCCCTTCATCTCCAATCAACCAGTGGTGGCAGCGCAGCGCGCGGGATTTTACCGAACTTATTTCAAACAGTCCTGAATCAATTGCGGCTCGATGCAAATCCTCTAACAATCCTTGCACATTGATGCGCTCATCGACTGAATTTGAGTATTCCATGACTAAGTTTGGCATTGGCGGCTCCTTGCTAGAGGTTAATAAAAGTGGTTCCGACTAAAAGAGAGGGATAGTAATAACAAGTTAAACCTAAAAAACCGAGCCACTACCGAATAATCTGTCACTCAGATCACTCGATTGCTGATTTGTCGCATCTATGAGATCCCATAAAGACATGATACGAGTCATGATCTGCCGAATTTATTCTGCTATAGTCCTGCGAGTTTATTTTTTACATTGATTAGATATGGAGATATTCCTATGCGTCGTCCTGTTGTGATGGGTAACTGGAAACTGAATGGCAGCAAAGCTATGGTCACTGACCTGCTAAACGGCTTGAATGCAGAACTTGAAGGTGTTGCGGGTGTTGATGTAGTCGTTGCGCCACCAGCGATGTATTTGGATCTGGCTGAGCGCCTGATCAAAGAAGGTGGCAACAAGCTGATCTTAGGTGCACAAAACACTGATACTCACAACAGCGGTGCTTACACTGGTGACATGTCTCCTGCGATGCTGAAAGATTTCGGTGCTTCGCACATCATCATCGGTCACTCTGAGCGTCGTGATTACCACAAAGAATCTGACGAGTTCGTAGCGAAGAAATTTGCGTTCCTGAAAGAAAATGGCCTAACTCCAGTTTTCTGTATCGGTGAAACTGAAGCACAAAACGAAGCAGGCGAAACTGAAGCAGTATGTGCTCGCCAAATCAACGCAGTGATCGACACTTACGGCGTTGAAGCACTGAACGGTGCAATCATCGCTTACGAACCAATCTGGGCAATCGGTACTGGTAAAGCAGCAACAGCGGATGATGCACAGCGCATCCACGCTTCTATCCGTGCACTGATCGCAGCAAAAGATGCAGCAGTTGCAGAACAAGTGATCATCCAGTACGGCGGTTCTGTAAAACCAGAAAACGCAGCGTCTTACTTTGCACAACCAGACATCGATGGTGCGCTGGTTGGCGGTGCATCACTGGATGCGAAAGGCTTTGCCGCGATCGCGAAAGCCGCAGCAGAAGCGAAAAAAGCGTAATTTGCGACTCTCGCAACCTATCGTTCAAGGCCAGCATAATGCTGGCCTTATTACTTTTAACACCTTGCAATTCACTCCCTAAGCTCCCTTCCCTAGTCCCTGTTTTTAAGTTCAGGTATGCTAGGCTCCTTGTTCCTTCGCGCGCACCATCCTATGCAAGATAAACACGGTCTGCTTTCAGCCCCCATTCCTCTCGTTTTACGACAAATGACCGTGCCGATGATTTTCGGCTTGGTGGCCATTTTGATGTTCAACCTCGTCGACACTTTCTTTATCTCCTTATTAGGTACACAGGCACTGGCGGCGATCAGTTATACTTTTCCGGTCACTTTCGCGGTCAACTGTATTACGATGGGCATTGGGGTTGGATTATCCACTTGCATAGGTCGCCTGCTCGGGCAAGGCGATGGACGACAAGCCGCGCGCGTTTCTAGTCATGGGTTATTGTTAGCATTATTGCTGGTGGCTGCCGCTTCGACACTCGGCTTATTGACCATAGAACCACTGTTTTTACTGCTCGGTGCTAGCCATGAGCTGATCCCGCTCATCAAAGAATACATGGTGGTGTGGTACCTCACGATTCCACTGCTGGTGTTACCGATGGCTGGCAATAGCGCCATTCGCGCCACTGGCGACACCAAAACACCCGCCAAAATTATGATGCTGGCTGGGTTTATCAACGGCGCGCTCGACCCACTGTTGATTTTTGGCTACGGCCCGTTTCCTGAACTTGGCATTCAAGGTGCTGCGATTGCCAGTGCCTTCTCTTGGCTAGGGGCATTAATCGGTTCGTTGTATCTGCTGATTAAGCGTGAAAAATTGCTCGCCATGCCATCACTGCCCCATCTGCGCCATGATTGGCAACAGATTTTAAAAATTGGCACCCCTGCAGCGCTTTCCACTGCAATGAACCCGATCTCTGGCGCGCTACTCATGATGATGCTCTCGAGCCACGGCACTGCTGCGGTGGCGGCATATGGTGCTGCGCAACGCATTGAGTCGATTCTGATTTTGGTACTGATGTCACTCACTTCTGCTCTCACGCCCTTCATGGCGCAAAATCTTGGGGCGCAAAATCCCGCGCGCAGCTTTGCCGGACTCTTTCTAAGCCTACGTTTTTCTCTCCTGTTTCAACTGATGGTGTTTATCATGATGGTACCGCTGAGCATTCCACTGGCGGCGCTGTTTTCTCAAGAACAAGCGGTGCGCGATCTGCTGTGGCACTATCTGTTGGTCGTACCGATCAGCTATGGCTTCCAAGGTGTGGTCATGATGCTGGTTTCCGCCCTCAACGCCTTACATCAACCACTCAAGGCTTTTCAGTGGAGCTTTATGCGCCTGTTTGTGTTTACCTTACCCGCAGCTTGGATTGGTGGCACGCTGTACAACATTGAAGGATTGTTTATCGGTATTGCGGTGGGGAACATATTGGGCGGGCTGTTAGGCTATCTCTATGCGCTAAGATTACGCCGTCAGCACCTAACGCCCGATTTGGGATAAGGCTGCTGAAACAAATTGGCAGCCAAATGACAAAAAGCCGATGTATTCCACATCGGCTTTTTCGATTCTTGGAGCAAATGAATCCGCTTACAGCAGCTCATCTTCCTCTGCTTCTTGCTCACCTAAATCCGCGCTCAGCGGTTCTTGCGAGATGATGATGCCGGTATTGTCGGCATACAGATAATCTTCTGGTAGGAAAGTCACGCCACCGAAGTTGACCGGAATATCGACTTCACCAATGCCTTGCGAGGTTGCGCCGACGGGAATCGAAGCGATAGCTTGAATGCCAATGCTCATCTCTTCCAATTCATCTACTTCACGGACACTGCCATACACCACAATGCCTTCCCACTCATTTTCTTCCGCTAGAGCGGCCAACTCGGCATCAATTAATGCACGACGCAGCGAACCACCGCCATCAATCAGCAAAATACGGCCAAGACCATCTTGCTCAAGGGTTTCACGAATCAAGCCATTGTCTTCATAACATTTGATCGTGGTGATCTGGCCGGCAAAAGATGCACAGCCGCCAAAGTTGCTGAACATTGGCTCCACGACATCGACTTGGTCGAGATAGATATCACACAGCGCAGAAGTATTGTATTCCATAGCTTTGTTCTCTTAGCGAAAGTCTTCCATCGAGTATATAGAGTGATTGAGTCATTGCAATGACAGAGTGCAAATTAACTTGTCAGAGTTTGGGCAATGATCACTCCTACAAACAAAAGGTTGGTGATCACTGAAGTCTTCACTACCACGGGCATCATGGGGGCGATTTGCGCAGGTTGTTCAGTAAACCAAACTTCACGACCATGACGCGTGACGACAAACAAGCAGAGCAAAAATGGCAAGCTGATCCACAGTGGTTTATCTTGCAGCACCAAGTAGGCCGCAAACGCTGCAACAGCACCAAACAACAAAGCAAAATGGTACTGCTTGGCGCGCACTTGCCCCAAGCGCACCGCAACGGTACGTTTACCACACAGCGCATCATTTTCAATATCACGCATGTTGTTGACGTTGAGTACCGCCACCGCGAGCAAACCACACCCTAAAGACGGTAATAACAAGCTCCACTCGATATAGCCTGTGTGCAAAAAGAAGCTGCCAGAAACACCGAGCAAACCAAAAAACAGGAATACCGATAGATCGCCAAGCCCTACATAACCATAGGGTTTGTTACCTACTGTGTACGCGATCGCCGCCAGAATAGCCAGTACGCCCAGTGCAATAAACATCAGAATATTTTGCAAATTGTCGAAAGCGTAAAACACTAAAACCAAGCCTGATACCATGGTTAGCAACACATTGATCGCTATCGCGATCTGCATATCTTTTAAGCTAACGGCACCCGATTGAATGGCGCGTATTGGCCCTAGCCGAGACTCGTTATCCGTCCCCTTTACCGCATCACCATAATCGTTAGCGAGGTTAGATAAAATTTGCAATAAAGTCGCGGTGAGCAGCGCTAACACGGCGACCAACCAATGAAAGTGTCCAGCAGAAAACGCTAAGGCGCTCCCAGTTAAAATGGAGATCAGAGCCAGAGGCAAGGTTTTCGGACGCGCCGCATCCAACCAAATTTGCACAGAGTTATTCATGATAATGAGAGTATGATCAAAGTGGCGTCAGTATACGCGTAAATTCCCCAGATAAAAAAGCCCACCAATTTTGAGGTGGGCTCGATGTCTTATAAAAATAGAGCGTTCTAAAGAATGAAACGGCTGAGATCTTCGTCCTCGACTAGCTCACCCAAACGCGCTTTCACGTAGGCGTCGTCGATCACGAAGGCTTGCCCCGCTTTTTCCGTCGCATCGAACGAGATTTCGTCCATCAAACGCTCCAACACAG
Source organism: Vibrio mimicus (assembly GCF_019048845.1). Classification (NCBI taxonomy): domain Bacteria; kingdom Pseudomonadati; phylum Pseudomonadota; class Gammaproteobacteria; order Vibrionales; family Vibrionaceae; genus Vibrio; species Vibrio mimicus. The sequence continues at coordinate 260,939 of NZ_CP077426.1, read as the reverse complement.
TATGTAAACGGCGCGCACCGATGTTTTCGGTGGTTTCGTTGACTTGCCATGCCGCATCAGCGATCTGTTTGATGCCATCTTCGGTAAACTGCACATCAACTTGTTCGGTTTTCATCAACGCCACATATTGCTCGGTGAGTGATGCTTTCGGCTCGGTCAGAATGCGTTTGAAGTCGTTGCTCGACAGTGCTTCCAGTTCAACACGGATTGGTAAACGGCCTTGTAGCTCAGGGATCAAATCCGACGGTTTCGCTACTTGGAATGCACCAGAAGCAATAAACAAGATGTGATCAGTACGCACCATGCCATGCTTGGTCGATACCGTACTACCTTCAATCAAAGGCAGCAGATCGCGCTGTACCCCTTCACGAGAAACATCAGGCCCCGAGACTTCACCGCGTTTACAGATTTTGTCGATTTCATCGATAAACACAATGCCGTTGTTTTCGACATTGTAAATCGCTTGTTCTTTCAGCTCTTCTTGATTGACCAACTTAGCCGCTTCTTCTTCCACCAAGGCTTTCAGCGCATCTTTAATTTTCATTTTGCGCTTTTTCTTGGTGTCGCCCGCGAGGTTTTGGAACAGCCCCTGCAGTTGGTTGGTCATCTCTTCCATGCCTGGAGGCGCCATGATTTCCACGCCCATCTGCGGTGTCGCCACGTTGATTTCAATCTCTTTGTCGCTCAGTTGGCCTTCACGCAGCTTTTTGCGGAACACTTGGCGAGTGCTGGAGTTATCTTCTTTCTGCTCCGCTTGTCCCCATGCATCACGTGCGGGTGGTAGCAAAGCATCCAATACGCGCTCTTCGGCTAACTCTTCGGCGCGGAATTTCACTTTTTCCATCGCTTGTTGGTGAGTCAGCTTCACCGCAACATCGGTCAGATCGCGGATGATCGACTCCACTTCTTTACCTACATAACCGACTTCGGTGAATTTGGTCGCTTCAACTTTAATGAAAGGCGCGTTTGCTAATTTGGCCAAACGGCGGGCAATTTCGGTTTTCCCCACACCGGTTGGGCCAATCATCAGAATATTTTTCGGGGTCACTTCAACACGCAAGCTCTCTTCAAGCTGCATACGACGCCAGCGGTTACGCAGCGCAATCGCCACGGCACGCTTGGCTTTATCTTGACCAATGATGTGGCGATTTAGCTCGCTCACTATTTCGCGGGGAGTCATTTCAGACATGATTCAAATCCTTCACTCAGCTTATCTGGCACTATCTTGTGGTTATTAACCTGCGCTTATGCGCCTTGCGGCAACATTGCCTGCGGAATTTCGAGTTCTTCGATAGTGTGATGATGATTAGTAAATACGCAAATATCGCCCGCGATATTCAGGGCTTTTTCAGCGATCGTGCGTGCATCAAGCTCGGTGTTTTCTAATAGAGCAATCGCTGCCGCTTGTGCATAGTTGCCGCCAGAACCAATCGCAATCAGATCATGCTCAGGCTGCAATACGTCGCCATTGCCTGTGATGATCAGTGATGCCGTTTCATCGGCAACCGCCAAAATCGCTTCCAAACGGCGCAATGCGCGGTCGCTTCGCCAATCTTTGGCTAGCTCAACCGCCGCTTTGGTCAGGAGGCCTTGGTGCATCTGCAACTTACTTTCAAAGCGCTCAAACAAGGTAAACGCATCAGCGGTACCACCAGCAAAACCAGCCAGCACTTTGTTGTTGTATAGGCGGCGCACTTTACGCGCATTGCCTTTCATGACGGTATTGCCTAGCGATACCTGCCCGTCACCAGCGATGACAACTTTATTATTACGACGCACTGATACGATAGTAGTCACAAGAGGCCTCTTTATTTTTTATCGGAGAGTTATCGCTTATATGTGGCTGCAGGAAAACAATTTCAAGCCAAGTGAGGGAAGTTGACGTGATGCCAACAAAAAAGCCTGATCTATATCAGGCTTTGGGGAAGGATTTACTGCTTCTCAGCCCAGATAGCGCAGGGCTCGATTTTTACTCGCTGCAATTTATGCTTATCGCGCTCAGCGTCACGCTTAAATTTGTAAGGTCCGAGGACAACCCGATACCAACTGCTATCGGCTTTTTTACGGATCTGGCTGCTGATACCTTGGAAAGCAATGTCCAACTTACGAGCTTCCGCTTGTTCTGCGGTTTTATAAGCGCCACACTGCATCACATAAGGAATATCAGAGACTTCTTGTGCTTTAGCCACGACTTCAATTTCGCGATTAGGCAGCGTCTCTACATAATCCCATTTCTCCGTTGGAGGCGGTGGCAGAGTTTCTGTTGGCTTAGGTTTATTAGTTGTCGGTGTTTTCGCAACGGGTGCAGTTATTTTCGGCTCAGGGTCATTGTTGAGCAGATATAAGCCATAGCCAAAAGCGGACAGTAGCACTAAAGCGACTAAACCACTGCGCCAAGGTTTACGACGCGGAGCTGCTTTTTTTCGGGTCGGCTTCTTCGGACTACGACCGCCTCTTACATAATCTCTATTCGCCACGTTGTTGTTCGGAAATTAACAAAATTGTCCACATGTTAATGCAGATCGCGACCAGATAACAGAGTTATACCTAAACAACTTAGCTTGATGACAGATATCACTACTGCAATAAAACAAGGAATGACCGAGCCAAACAGGCAAGCCAAATGGCTCGGTTCAAGTAATGCGCTATTTTTTACTTGGAGGCGCAGCACTTTCTCGTACTACGAGCTTAGTTTCTAGCAAACGCGATCCTGCTCGCACGTCATGCCCACGCAGTAATTCGAGCATCATTAGCATGGCTTGTCGGCCAATTTCATAACGCGGCTGGGAAATGGTAGTTAACGGCGGATCACAATACTGAGCAAACTGAATATCATCAAAACCGACCACAGAGAGATCTTGTGGAACTCGCAGGCCCAGTCGCTTCGCTTCCTGAATCGCGCCAATCGCCATCGTATCGTTGTGGCAGAAAATCGCGGTCGGTTGTTCTGGCTGTGCCAGTAGCTGGCGTACCGCTTTAACCCCAGCTTCAAAAGTGAAATCACCAAAGGTGCAGTAAGATGGGTTCATGGTGATGCCAGCACGACGCAGCGCTTGTTGATAGCCTTGATGACGGAATTGACACAACGCAGCATGTTGTGGACCAGAGATCTGGGCAATACGCTTATGCCCAAGCTGGGTTAGATAATTCACTGCTTCAAAAGCCGAAGTCAGGTTATCGATATGTACCGTTGGTAATTCAAGTTCAGGAGCAAACTCACACGCCATCACCATAGGTGGCAGGTTCTTTTGCTCTGGCTTACTCACATCAAACGGCAAATCAGTACCGAGCAAGAGCATGCCATCCGCTTGCTTAGTAAACACAAGGTTAACAAAGGAATTTTCCCGACGCTTTTGCTGCCCACTATCACCTAATAACACTAAGTAACCGTGCTCCATTGCAGCATCTTCGATACCACGAATGATCTCAGAAAAGTAGGGATCGCAGATGTCGGGGACAATAGCAACAATGGTTTTTGACTCATTACGACGCAAATTACGCGCTAAAGAATTTGGGGAGTACCCCGCTTCCAGCACTGCCTCTTCCACTCTTTTTCGAGTTGAGGAAGATACTTTTTCTGGATTCATCAACGCCCGTGACACAGTGGCAGTTGAGACTCCGGCAAGCTGGGCAACATCCTTCATTGTCGCCATTTCTTTATACCCTCTTTTTATTTGCTGATGGTGTAACAGCACACCTTTTGATGACTGATCTTGTTGAGCTTAACCTTTATCTCATCGAGTAAATAAGGGCTATAGCTTCATTTTGGGCTTCACGTAAACGATTCACTGAGCCGATTTTACCGATAGTCTAAGCAATTCAGAACATAAAGTTACGGCGAGATTAACAAATCTTGCATAGCCAATGTGATTTTCATCACGATAATAAGCATTAATTTGCTGACAAAATTAACACCCATTGACTTTACAAGATGAAATACGAATTAACCAAGATCCTGCGGATCGATATCGATCGACCAACGCACCTTGCTCGCCAAGGGTAACTGCTGCAGTGCTGGGCGCGCACTTTGCAAAATTTTCTGCATCAAGGTGCGGTTAGGCGTTTGTAGCAAAAGTTGCCAACGGTATTTCCCCGCTCTTTTCGCGAGTGGCGCTGGCGTTGGACCTAACACCATGCATTCACTGTCAAACCAAGGATTGCAGCGCAAGGTTTCACGTACTTGACGCAAAAAATCTTCCGCCTGAGCGGTGTGATTGGCTTCAGCTCGAAATAAGCTCAAGAAAGAATAAGGAGGTAACTGAGCGAGTTTGCGTTCCTCTAATGCCGTCAGTGCAAAATGGTGATAGTCCTTGTGCAGCAAGGCTTGTAATAAACTGTGCTCCGGGTGATGCGTTTGTAACACCACTTCGCCCGGTTTACTGGCTCGCCCTGCCCGCCCTGCGACTTGAATAAAGAGCTGAGCCAAACGCTCAGAAGCGCGAAAATCACTACTGTACAGTGACCCATCGACATCCAACAGCGCGACTAAAGTGACATCGGGGAAGTGATGCCCTTTAGCTAGCATTTGCGTACCAATTAAAATCTGATATTCGCCTTTGCGGATCGCGGTTAACGCCGATTCCAAACTCCCCTTGCGCCGAGTGCTATCTCGATCAATCCGCACTGAACGATACTCAGGAAATAGAGTGTGTAATTGCGCTTCAAGCTGTTCCGTACCAACGCCGACAGTAACCAGTTGAGTCGAGCCACACCCTTTACATTGATGGATCACCGGACGCTGTGAACCACAATGATGGCAGCGCATTTCATTGCTATGTTGATGGTAGGTGTAATAGGCATCGCAACGCTGACACTCCGCAATCCAACCACATTCATGGCACATCAAGGCCGGAGAAAAACCGCGTCGATTTAAAAACAGCATGACCTGATTGCCCACCGAGAGATGACGGCGCATTTCCGCAATCAAAGGCGCAGAAAGACCACTTTCCAGATACATCCCTTTCACATCCAACGCATGATTACGTGTTGGCAACGCATTCCCCGCACGCTGAGTCAGTTGCAAATGGTGGTATTTACCACTCAAGGCGTTATGCAGGGTTTCCAATGCCGGCGTTGCTGAGCCAAGCACAATCGGAATGTTTTCCAAATGAGCACGCATCACAGCAACATCTCGGGCGTGATAACGCAGGCTATCTTGCTGTTTGTAAGAGCCATCATGCTCTTCATCAACGATGATAATGCCCAATTTGGCAAACGGTGTGAGCAGTGCCGAACGCGTACCAATCACAATGCCCGCCACTTTATCGCGCGCCGCCAGCCAAGCGTTGAGGCGCTCGGTATCATTGAGCGCCGAGTGCATCACTTCCACAGGCACGTTAAAACGCTGGCGAAAACGGTTGATGGTTTGTGGCGTCAAACCAATTTCTGGCACCAACACCAAGGCTTGCTCGCCGCGCGCTAGCACTGGCGTGATGAGGTTGAGATACACCTCAGTTTTTCCAGAACCCGTTACCCCTTCTAAAAGAAAACAGCCAAAACCTTGGTGGCTATTGACGGCGGCAATCGCAATCGCCTGTTCTTGATTGAGTTTAGGTTTATCTACTTTGGCTTCGAGCTCTTGCGGCCACGGCCGCACAACGGGCTTACGCTCTTCACACTCAATCCAGCCTTTCTCAACCAAAGTTTTCAATGTGCTGCTACTTACCTCTTCATCGAGCAAGGCTTGGTGAGATATGGCTCCGTGCTGCAACAAATGGAGAACTTGTGCTTGTTTTACCGCGCTACGTTTCACGCCAAGCATCAGTTGCTCTTGGCCAAGCGCCGTCAAACGCCACTCTTTATGGCTAGTCAGCTCTGCGGCTTTGCCTTTGCGCAAAGCACCGGGTAAAGCATTCGCGTACGTTTCACCAAGCGGATAATGATAAAACTGACTACACCAATGCAGCAGTGACTGGAGTTTTTCCGGCCACACAGGTGCTTCATCCAATACCGCTTGCAGGGATTTGAGCTGTTCGATAGGAAAATCGGATTGATGCGTCAGCGACTGGACAATGCCGACTAAGGTTTGTCGCCCAAAAGGCACTTGCACACGACCGCCCAGCACTGGAAATAGATGAGCAGGAATCAGATAGTCGAAAGACTTATCCAGAGGAACAGGCAGGCAAACTCGGGCAATGGTGGGTCGCATCAGGGTCCAAAACAGCGAAAAATCAAACGGATCACAGTCTACTGGAAGCGTAGCAGAAATTCGACCCGCGCTTTTGGTGAAATAAACAGCGAGATCGGTTGATCCGAAACCCGAGATTCATTAATATATCGCGCCTTACGGCATCCTAGAGGGTTGACCTCTCTGGATATGCAAACTCGTTATTTTTAACACTACGTGTGGTGTCCGACGATAATCGATTCGGATGGCGACACGGCCTAAATTGAGGTTATCCCATGAAAGCTGGTATCCACCCAGAATACAAAGCAGTAAACGCAACTTGTTCTTGCGGCAACTCTTTCGTTTTCAACTCTACTCTAGGTAAAGATTCAATGCACCTAGACGTATGTGACAAGTGCCACCCATTCTACTCTGGTAAGCAACGTATCGTTGACACCGGTGGTCGTGTTGAGCGCTTCAACAAGCGTTTCGGCGCACTGTCTGCGAAGAAGTAATTTCTGCTTTACGCAAGATTTTGAAAAAGGACGCTTCGGCGTCCTTTTTTCATCGATAACAACTGCAATATCCCCACTTCCATCTGCAAAACTTTCCGCGCCTCATTCACTCATTCATCTGCATATAAAACTCTATTCGTTACAACGTTTTGGCTAATTCTTCTCCGCCATTCACATTTCTACTGGTCTTATCAGCAAGATCTTCGCTTTTTTTGTACGCTTAGCTCAATGTCTAACCTAGGCAGTTTGCAATAGTTACTTTAAAATTTGTGACCTTTCCGATAAATAACAATAAGAGAACAGCCCTATGTCCGATGACAATCGCCTCAACCCAACTCCTGAAGAACAATTTCGCCAACGTGCTCTGGATTACCATGCTTACCCAACCGCGGGCAAAATTGGTATTGCGCTGACCAAACCTGCTGATTCAGCTGCCGATCTTGCGCTGGCTTATAGCCCTGGCGTAGCAGAGCCGGTTCGTGAAATCGCACAAAACGTGGAAAATGTGTACAAATACACCGCCAAAGGCAACACGGTTGCCGTGATCTCTAACGGCACTGCGATTTTAGGATTGGGCAATTTGGGACCGATGGCTTCTAAGCCTGTCATGGAAGGTAAGGCACTGCTGTTTAAACGCTTTGCAGGACTGGATTCGATTGATATTGAAGTCAAACACCGCACCATCGATGAATTTGTTGATACGGTAGCCAACATTGCGGATACCTTCGGTGGCATTAACTTAGAAGACATCAAAGCCCCAGACTGCTTTGAAATTGAGCGCCGCCTGATTGAACGCTGTGATGTTCCAGTGTTCCACGATGACCAGCACGGCACCGCGATTGTGACTGCTGCGGGTATGCTCAACGCATTAGAGCTACAAGGTAAACAGCTGAAAGACTGTATGATTGTCTGTCTTGGCGCAGGGGCTGCTGCGGTAGCGTGTATGGAGTTGCTGATCAAATGCGGTGCAATGCGTGAGAAGATTTACATGCTGGATCGCAAAGGCGTGATCCACACGCGCCGTGACGATCTCAACGAATACAAACAGCTGTTTGCCAACAACACGGATAAACGCACACTGGAAGATGTGATTGCGGGAGCGGATCTGTTCTTAGGTGTATCAGGTCCTAACCTGCTACCAGCGGAGGCACTCAAACTGATGGCCGATAAGCCTGTGGTGTTTGCGTGTTCCAATCCAGATCCTGAAATCAAACCAGAAATTGCTCATCAAGTTCGTAACGACATGATCATGGGTACAGGTCGCAGCGACTATCCAAACCAAGTTAACAACGTGCTCTGCTTCCCGTTCATCTTCCGTGGAGCACTCGATGTTCGCGCGAGTGAGATCAATGACCAGATGAAATTGGCTGCGGTAGACGCAATTCGCCAACTGGCGAAAGAGCCAGTCCCAGCCGAAGTATTGGCAGCCGCCGGAGTAGATAAACTCAGTTTCGGTATTGAGTACATCATTCCAAAGCCGATGGACCCACGCCTATTGCCACGTGTAGCACGCGCAGTAGCGGAGGCTGCAGTGGAATCAGGTGTCGCTCGAATCCCAATGCCAGAAAACTATATGCAGGCTTAATCTGCTTGCATGCATGGATACCAAAAAGCCCCTCATACGAGGGGCTTTTTTATGAGCGTTATCAGTTCACTTAGCGAATTGCGCTAACGAACACCATTACTCATCGTAAGATTCGAACTCAATCCCCATTTCGGTCATCAAACGTTTGGCTTCAGCAGGAATGTCATCAGGGCGATCTTTACGCAGGTCTTCATCCGTCGGCAAAGGCTGGCCGGTGTAGGCATGCAAGAAGGCTTCACACAGCAATTCACTGTTTGTTGCGTGACGTAAGTTATTGACTTGACGGCGTGTTCTCTCATCCGTTAGCACTTTGAGAACTTTCAGCGGAATGGATACCGTGATTTTTTTTACCAACTCGCTCTTTTTCCCATGCTCTGCATAGGGGCTGATGTATTCGCCATTCCAGTCTGCCATTGCGCACCTTCGTTATTGTGGTTCGAATCGAAATTTCAAAGGCCCTAATTTTAGCGGGATTTACTGCCATAAGCAAAGACATATAGACGTCTAGAAGTGTTGACGTCTTTGTTTAACATCAGTAAAGTGTCGAGTAATTTATGGGCAACAATATGTGATCCCCATATGAGGTCACGTTGTCATAAGACAACCCTCTCTGCTGCTTTGAGCAGGAAAGGTATATGATGACGCACTCTAGGACAGAATAGCCAGCAAGGAAAACTCCATGACCACACGCAAGCCAGCCACCATTGCGGTTCGTACCGGGATTGAATCCGATACTCAATATCATGCCGTGGTACCCCCCATTTACCTTTCGACCAATTATGGTTTTCCCGCGTTTGGCGAAGTGCCTAAATACGATTACACCCGGTCAGGCAACCCTAACCGTGGGCTATTAGAGCAGACTCTATATGAGCTAGAATGCGGTGAAGGTGCGGTGGTGACCAACTGTGGAACTTCGGCCATCAATTTATGGATCACGGCGTTACTAGGCCCAGAAGATCTGATTGTGGCGCCGCATGATTGCTATGGCGGTACTTATCGCTTGCTCAACACTCGCGCTAAAAAAGGCGACTTCAAAGTGCTGTTTGTAGATCAATCCAACGAACAAGCACTCACGCAAGCTTTAGCACGCAAACCAAAGTTGCTGTTGATTGAAACCCCCTCCAACCCTTTAGTGCGCGTGGTGGACATCGCTCATCTTTGCCAACTAGCTAAAGCGCAAGGTACTTTGGTGGCGGTCGATAACACCTTCTTAACTCCGGTATTCCAAAAACCGCTCACCTTAGGCGCGGATTTTGTTCTGCACTCCACCACCAAATACATTAACGGTCACTCCGATGTGATTGGCGGTGTGTTGATCTGTAAAAACAAACAACATGCAGAAGAGTTTGCTTGGTGGGGTAACTGTTTAGGTTCAACCGGTACCCCATTTGATAGCTACATGACCTTGCGTGGCATTCGCACTTTAGGCGCGCGGATGCGCATCCATGAAGAGAGTGCGCAGCAGATCTTAGCCTATCTGCAGACTCAATCATTGGTTGGCAATATTTACCATCCAAGCCTACCCAACCACCCAGGCCATGAAATTGCCAAAAAACAGCAATCGGGCTTTGGCGCCATGCTCAGTTTTGAGTTTGCAGGCAGTTTTGAGCAGTTGAAATACTTTGTTGGCAGGTTGGCGCTGTTTTCACTGGCGGAGTCACTTGGTGGGGTAGAAAGCCTGATTTGCCACCCCGCCTCCATGACTCATCGTGCGATGGGTGAAGAAGCATTAGCCGAAGCTGGAATTTCACAGCAATTGCTACGCCTTTCCGTCGGTCTTGAAGATGCCTCAGATCTGATTGCCGATCTAGACCAAGCCTTTCAGCAAACTCTTTCAGCGAATTAAGGAGACCTGTGAATGACTCACGCTCGTCAACTGCATAAATTTGGTGGTAGTAGCCTTGCCGACCCAGAATGTTATCTGCGGGTCACGAAAATTCTTAAAAGTTATTCGAAGAGTGAAGATCTGGTGGTGGTCTCTGCGGCTGGCAAAACCACGAACCGTTTGATCAGTTTTGTCGAAGCACTCAGTAAAGATGGCCGAGTTGCCCATGAAACTTTACATGCACTGCGCCAATATCAGTCTGAATTGATTATTAAGCTACTCAGCAATGAAGCAGCCGAACCGCTATTGAACCAATTGCAACAAGAGATCAGCGTGTTAGGCGAGCTCACCGCCCCTCTTAGCAATGCGCAATACGCTTGGGTACTCGGACATGGCGAGCAATGGTCGGCACGTTTACTCGCCGCATTGTTAAATCAGCATGATTTACCGGCAGTGGCACAAGATGCCCGTGCATTCTTACGTGCCGAAGCGGGAACACAGCCGGAAGTGGATCGCGCGCGCTCTTACCCGCTCCTGAAAGCCGTGTTGGCACAACATACCCAGCGCCGTGTGGTGATCACCGGTTTTATGGCGCAAAACGAACAGGGCGATACTGTCCTGCTCGGTCGTAACGGTTCCGATTATTCTGCGACCGTGATTGGCGCACTGGCTGAAGTATCACGCGTGACCATTTGGAGTGATGTGGCTGGCGTGTACAGCGCCGACCCACGCATTGTCAGCGATGCCTGTTTGCTGCCACTGCTAAGACTCGATGAAGCCAATGAGCTGGCTCGCTTAGCTGCGCCAGTGCTACACAGCCGTACACTACAACCTGTCGCGCAGAGTACCATGGAGCTTCACTTACGTTGCAGCCACCAACCGGAATCAGGTTCCACCCGCATTGAGCGTGTACTGGCCTCTGGTCGCGGTGCAAAAATCATTACTTCACTCGATGATGTATTGCTGATTGAACTGAGCTTTGCTCATCACCATGATTTCCAACGCTTACAAGAAGATGTGTTACAGCACTTGCAGCGCGTGCAACTGCAACCTCTGACTTACGAAGCGCAACCTGACCAATACCGTTTGCGTTTAGCTTACACAGCAGAAATTGCGCCTGGTGCGTTTGCGGCGCTGCAAGATGCCGCGTTCGAAGCCGAAATCAAACTCAAAGAAGGCTATGACCTGATTGCTGCGGTCGGTGCGGGCGTCACCAAAAACCCGAACCACTGCTATGGTTTCTACCAACAACTGAATGCCTTACCGGTCGAGTTTATCAGCGCATCGGAATCAAGCCTCAGTTTGGTTGCCGTACTGCGTCAAACCCCAATCAACCCCTTGGTGAATGGCATCCACAAACAGTTATTCCAAGCCCAAAAGCGCGTGGCGATTGCACTGTGTGGTAAAGGCAATATTGGTTCAAGTTGGCTCAAGCTGTTTGCAGAGCAAAAAGAGAAGCTGGAGCAACGCCACGGCATGAGTTTTGAACTGGTTGCGGTGGTTGATAGCCAAACCTACTGGTTTAACGAACAAGGCATCGACCCCACTCAAGTTCCGACGCATTTCCAAGACGAAGCACTGCCGAACCAAGATCAAAGCTGGCTGAAAAAGCTTGGCGCGCTGGAAGGCTATGATGAAGCCGTCGTGCTTGATGTCACCGCCAGCGAAGAGCTTGCTCAGCAGTATCTCGACATTGCCGAACAAGGTTTACACTTAATTTCCGCCAACAAAGTGGCAGGCTCGGCTCCGGGCAACTATTACTATCAGGTTAAAGATGCGTTCCACAAAATTGGCCGCCACTGGCTGTATAACGCCACGGTAGGCGCAGGCTTACCAATTAACCACACAGTGCGCGACTTACGTGAAAGCGGCGATGAAATCATGGCACTTTCGGGCATTTTCTCCGGCACCCTTTCATGGTTATTTCAACAATACGATGGCAGCTTACCATTCAGTGAACTGGTGGATTTAGCGTGGCAGCAAGGTTTAACAGAGCCCGATCCGCGTTGTGATCTGGATGGTTCAGACGTGATGCGTAAATTGGTGATCTTGGCGCGTGAATCTGGCCTAGAGATCGAGCCAAGCAGTGTGAAAGTGGAATCACTTGTACCCGTTGAGCTGCGTTCAGTGTCACTGGATGATTTTCTCGACAACAGCAAACTGCTCAACGAGCAGCTCGCTGAGCGCCTCGCCCGAGCGCAGAAACAAGGCAAGGTACTGCGCTATGTTGCAAGGCTAGAGAAAAATGGCAAAGCTAGCGTGGGCGTTGAAGCGCTTGAGCAAGATCATCCACTCGCCAACTTACTGCCGTGTGACAACATCTTTGCCATCGAAAGCAAATGGTATCGGGACAACCCACTGGTGATCCGTGGTCCCGGTGCAGGGCGTGAAGTCACGGCTGGCGCGATTCAGTCCGATTTGAATCTGCTCGCGAGCCAACTCTAGATCTATCGTTCTGCTATCTAAAACAAAGCTCGCCGCAATGGCGAGCTTTTGTATCGATCTTCTATACTTTCTTGCATTAAAAGCATCATCTTCTATTAATTAGCTTTTTGAACCACACATAGCACTCAATTGCTTTTTCAAGCTTGAATCTGCTTCACGATCAACATGAGTAATATTCATAATGGTGAGGTTGACATCAAAGCGCATTCACGACATTCTACAGCCATATAGACGTCTAAACGTCAATTCAGATTCGGGCAGTGACACTCAGTCACAGGGAGTACAAGATGGGATACACACACGCTAGCCATATCGATGCATTGAACCAGAACATTGCGGAGCTTTCCGACATCAATGTTTCGTTTGAGTTTTTTCCACCTAGCTCTCCTCAAATGGAAGAGACGCTTTGGAACTCGGTTCATCGCCTGAAGACTCTCCAACCTAAATTTGTTTCGGTGACTTATGGTGCCAACTCTGGCGAGCGTGACCGTACTCACTCGATCATTAAAGCGATCAAAGATCAAACCGGTTTAATTGCCGCACCACACCTAACTTGTATTGATGCCACTCGTGATGAGCTGATCCAGATCGCTGATGACTACTGGCATAACGGTATCCAGAATATTGTGGCGCTGCGTGGTGATATTCCCGCCGGTGGCGGTAAGCCAGACATGTATGCCTCGGATCTGGTGACACTACTCAAATCGCGCCACGATTTTGATATTTCCGTGGCCGCGTTTCCGGAAGTACATCCTGAAGCCAAAAGCGCGCAAGCGGATCTACTCAATTTAAAACGTAAAGTCGATGCGGGTGCGAATCGTGCTATCACTCAGTTCTTCTTTGATGTAGAAAGCTACCTGCGTTTTCGCGATCGTTGTGTTGCGGCTGGGATTGACGTAGAAATCGTTCCTGGAATTTTGCCGGTTTCTAACTTTAAACAAGCGTCGCGCTTCGCTGCGCAAAACAACGTGAAAGTTCCGAATTGGATGGTGAAACAGTTTGAAGGGTTGGATGAGGATCCGGTGACTCGTCAATTGGTAGGTGCAAGCCAAGCCATTGATATGGTGCGCGTGCTGTGCCGTGAAGGGGTGAAAGATTTCCACTTCTACACGCTAAACCGTGCCGAAATGACTTACGCGTTATGCCACACCTTGGGTGTGCGACCACAAGCTTAAAAGAATACTCCTCGCCAAGATCAAAAACGCCGGCATCACTGTCGGCGTTTTCATGAGGAGAATTACTCCACGTCTTCCATTTTGCCCAGCAGGCTACGGATTCGCTCTTGCCATGCCGCATGCTCTTGCTGAACTTGCTGTGCACGCTGCTCAAGCGCTTCACGTGCTTCACGCAGCTCTTGCGCTTCATTTTGCAGCTGTTGCTTTTCTTCTTTCAGCTCTTCAACTTCCATTTGCAGCAGTGCAATGGTGTCGACCGCGGTTTGAATTTTCGCTTCCAGTTTTTCTAATACTTCAAAAGACATGACGTTTTACCCTTGTTGATTCGATTGAGGTGAAGTGGGCTTCACTGATTGAGATCATTCTACTCAGCCCTGTGCGCAGAAACACGCCCTAAGTTCGATCTTTTTCGCTATTCGGTTAAAAAAACCGCGCAAATTGACGCAAGCTTAACGGAAGTGGCCGCGAAGCCCACTTTGCACTAACCCATTCACTCACAACTTGGCTTTTTTCGCTCGATTTTGATCGAAGGCAAAGGCTAGCGACTGCAAAAGGCAAACGTTTACTTACGAATGTGATAGAATGCCGCGCAAAATTTCTCTCTTGGTTTGGAGCAAACATGAAACGCGATTTAGCAATGGCTTTTTCCCGAGTCACTGAAGGTGCCGCACTGGCAGGCTATAAATGGTTGGGACGTGGCGACAAAAATGCCGCCGATGGTGCTGCGGTGGAAGTGATGCGTGCCCTGCTCAATCAAACCGAAATCAGCGGCGAAATCGTGATTGGTGAAGGTGAAATCGATGAAGCGCCAATGCTTTACATTGGTGAGCAAGTTGGCTTAGGTGGCGATGCGGTAGACATTGCAGTTGACCCGATCGAAGGCACGCGCATGACCGCCATGGGACAATCGAATGCGTTAGCAGTGCTTGCCGCGGGCGAAAAAGGTAGCTTCCTGAAAGCGCCTGATATGTACATGGAAAAATTGGTGGTTGGCCCCGGAGCAAAAGGCTGCATCGACCTCAATTTGCCGCTGAAAGATAACCTAAACCATGTCGCAAAAGCACTCGGCAAACCCTTAACCGATTTGGTGGTGATCACGCTTGCCAAACCGCGCCACGACCAAGTGATTGCGCAAATGCAACAGATGGGCGTACGCGTTTTTGCAGTGCCGGATGGCGATGTCGCCGCATCGATTCTGACCTGTATGCCCGATAGTGAAGTGGACATGATGTACTGCATTGGCGGCGCGCCAGAAGGTGTGGTGTCTGCAGCGGTGATCCGCGCACTGGATGGTGATATGCAAGGCCGCCTGCTGCCTCGTCACCAAGTGAAAGGCGATACGGAAGATAACCGTATTTGGGGCGCAAAAGAGCTTGAACGTTGCCAACAAATGGGCGTTGAAGCGAACACCGTGCTGAAGATGGAAGACATGGCACGCAGTGATAACGTCATCTTCGCAGCAACCGGTATTACTAAAGGTGATTTGCTCGATGGCATCAGCCGCAAAGGTAATATTGCAACGACAGAAACTCTGCTGATCCGTGGCCGCTGCCGCACGATTCGTCGCATCCGCTCAATTCACTATCTGGAGCGTAAAGACCAACAAGTGCGCGACATCATTCTTTAATTCAGAATTCCACGCATAAAAAAGACCGCCTTGGCGGTCTTTTTTGCATCTGTATTTTTTGTATCTAGATATACGCGTAATTCAGCTTAGAACAGCTCTTCTGCTACTTTGTACAGATCAGTGCGTACTGGACGCTTCATGTTCTCAATCGCATCAATGATGTCGTGATGAACCAGTTGCTCTTTCTGGATACCAACACAACGACCACCGTGACCTTCCATCAGGAGGTGCACCGCATAGTTACCCATGCGTGACGCTAGCACACGGTCAAATGCCGTTGGTTTACCACCACGTTGGATGTGGCCTAAAACGGTAGCGCGAGTTTCACGACCTGTTGCAGCTTCAATCTCTTTCGCCAGCTTATTAGCATCCATCATCAGCTCAGTCAGCGCGATGATCGCATGCTTCTTACCTTTGGTGATGCCGTCTTTGATATTAGAGATCAACTGTTCCATGTTCAGACCAGTTTCTGGCGTGATGATGTATTCACAGCCACCCGCAATCGCTGAAGTCAGAGTCAGGTCACCACAGTGACGGCCCATGATTTCAACAATAGAGATACGTTGGTGTGAAGAAGAGGTATCACGCAGACGGTCAATCGCTTCAATAACGGTGTTCAGTGCCGTCAAATAGCCGATGGTGTAATCGGTACCTGCGATGTCGTTATCAATCGTGCCTGGCAGACCGATGCATGGAAAACCCATTTCAGTCAGTTTTTTGGCACCCATGTAAGAGCCATCACCGCCGATAACCACTAAGGCCTCAATGCCGTGCTTTTTCAGGTTTTCAATCGCTTTCTCACGAACTTCTACTTCGCGAAATTGTGGGAAACGTGCAGAGCCTAAAAAAGTACCGCCGCGGTTGATCACGTCAGACACGCTTGAACGGTCTAGCTGCTTGATACGATCTTCATACAGGCCTTGGTAACCGTCATAAATACCAAACACTTCTAGACCTGCACCGAGTGCTGTACGCACTACGCCACGAATAGCCGCGTTCATACCTGGGGCATCGCCACCACTCGTCAAAACACCGATTTTTTTAATCATGCTCACCCTCGAACTTTGCGAATCGAATATCAATTTCTACGCCGTCTGGTTTGTCGGGACCAGACAGAAAAATTCAAAAAACTGTGCGTAATGTTACCTTTCCCGATTAGGAATACTACTGTTATTTGCACTAAATTCTGTAAGTTTTCTACTTATGTAAGAGTATTACAGTTTTGTGCTGAGCCAGTGTTGATTCATATCAGAATTGGCGTTTTTTTGTTAACTTGGGGAAAAGATAGCCAAACAGACCTCTTTTGTCGCCTCACCATGGAGTTTTTTGTTGCAGCTCAGCTTCAACCACTACGGAATGTGGGTCTTGATGAATCAAAACATCCGCCCCCACAAAGGCATTGCCCAGCTTTTCCTCAACTCGATCCGAGATCTGATGTGCTTCGAGCAACGAAATGTTGTCATCCAATTCCAAATGAAGTTGGATGAATCTTACTGGCCCAGACATTCGAGTACGCAATTGATGCATCCCAATCACCCCTTCCACACTGAGGCAGATTGCGTGAATTTGCTCAATTTCTTCATCCGGTAATTTACGGTCGAGTAAGGTTTGTACCGCATCATGCACCATTTTAAAGGCACTGAATAAGATATAGAGGCCGATACCGATCGCAAAAATGGCATCTGCTTGACCAAAGCCCCACCAGCTTAATCCTAGTGCCACCATGATTGCCGCATTCATCAGCAGATCCGATTGATAGTGGAGTGAATCAGCGGCTATCGCCTGACTACCGGTTTTTTTCACTACATAGCGCTGAAAAAGTACGAGACCAAAGGTCACTAACATGGCGACTGCACTCACATAAATACCCAATTCTGGTGCATTCAATTCATGCGGACGGAAGAAGCGATCGACTCCGTTGAGGATCAAAAAACAGGCGGAGCCAGAAATAAACATCGCCTGTGCCAGTGCTGCCAGTGATTCGGCTTTACCATGCCCAAACGCATGCTCATGATCGGCAGGTTGCAACGCAAAACGTAATACGATGAGGTTCACCACAGAAGCGGCAATATCCAGTACCGAGTCAAGTAAAGAAGCCAATAAGCTCACCGATCCCGTAACCCACCACGCCACCACTTTAATCACCAATAGCAAAGTCGCTACTGTCGTAGCCGTCCAAGCGGCGGTTGTGACTAAGCGAGCGTATTCCTTTTTCATCGCATTACCTTATTTTTCATTTATTAAAAACAAGCCCGAGTATATACCCAAACAACTTAGAGTTGCAGGTAGACGGCCAGTGAGTTCATCACCATGATCATGGACAGAGTCTCTGCTTGGGGTAAACGAAAGTAAGCCACACTGCAGCAGCCTCACGTTGAAAGGGATATAAGCAAGATGCCAAAAACCCCAAGGAAGCCTAAGCTGCCTTGGGGTTACGACACAAGGGTGAGTTTTATTGTGAACGAGCGTGGCCTTTACCTTTGCCGTGTTCACCGTCCATCATGCATTGATCCATTTGTGCTTGTTGCAAACTCTGCAACTTAGTTTTCTGCTCTGCAGTTAAAATGCTCATCATTTGATGGCGTTTTTCCATCATTTTTACGCGGTGAGTCACTTGTTGATCCACCATCTGCTTGGCTAGATTTTCTGCTGCTACTTGATCAAAATCCGCTGCCAACACTAGCGATCGCTCTTGAGCATGTAAGGCTTTCATTGCATCACGGTTTTGCCCACGATTGGCGCGCATCTCTTCACGGTTCGCCTCACGCATATCCTTGAGTTGAGCTTGCTGCTCTGCGGTTAAATCAAGCTGTTTCCAGATCCCGCGCTCACCTTTACCCCCACAAGAGCCATCTCCGTCCTTATCCCAACCGTGACCGCCAAAAGCAAAGGCGGCGGTGGTACCCAAAGCCAATGGCAACATGGTGGCAGCTAAAATCATTTTTTTGGCAAGTTTCATTATTCGTTCCTCTACATTTCGTTATTGATTGAGCTGTTCTGCAGCGCTTGAACATAGATTACGACTTGCAAGGTCAAGTGACGTATAGAGAGCGTAAAGAATCGTAAAGAGCGGATACCTCACTGACGATGGTACTTTTTTCACGGTAAACTGAAGGTAATGAAGTAATAAGTGAGACGATGATGGCGCATATCCTTCTGATCGATGATGACACCGAACTGACTGGTTTATTAACGGAAGTCCTACAGTACGAAGGCTTTGAAATTTCTGAAGCCAATGATGGCGAGGCCGGATTGGCCGCCGTAACCGATCAGATAGATCTGATTTTGCTGGATGTGATGATGCCCAAATTGAATGGCATGGAGACTTTGAAGCGACTGCGTGAAAAATGGGCCACTCCGGTTTTAATGCTGACCGCTAAAGGTGAAGAGATTGATCGCGTGATCGGCCTTGAACTTGGTGCGGACGATTACCTGCCTAAACCCTTTAGCGATCGGGAGCTCTTAGCGCGAATTCGCGCCATTTTACGCCGTACCCAAAATGCACTAACCCCAAAAACGAGCGATGTGATTGAGTGTCAGGATATCCAAGTCTATCCCGGCAAGCAGGAAGCCTACTGTCAGGGGCAATTGCTCGATCTCACCACCACCGAGTTTGCACTACTGACCCACTTTGTACAGTCACCAGGTGAAACGCTCACCAAAGAAATGCTCAGTGTGGAAGTGCTCGGCAAACGCCTCGCCGCGTTTGATCGCGCGATTGATATGCATGTCTCCAATCTGCGCAAAAAACTGCCAGAACGACTGGATGGTAAAGCGCGGATCAAAACCTTACGTGGTCGCGGTTATTTGATGGTTCAGGAGGAATGATGCGCCTGCCCAAGCTAAATAACCTATATGGCCGAATCTTTGCCATTTTCTGGTTTACCATGCTGTTGGTGCTGTTTGCGGTGCTGGCTTTACCTCATCTTGACCCACGTAAACCTCGTGACCTTTCTCCGGAAGCCTACCAGCGCTTATTGGATAACAAAACGCGCTTGGAGTTGGAATACAAAGCAGAAACCAATCTGGGGAAAATTCTGTTTCAGCTTGAAGGGCGCAGTAGACCACAGCGTGAACATGATGGTCGACCGCGCTTCTTTATTACTGATTTAGAAGGCAATGTACTGACCACATCCAAACATACTGACTTTCGCCTTAAAGCACTGCAAAATTTTTCTTCCAGCATTGAATCGGTCGAAAAACCTCAGCAGCGGCTATATGGGCGCTATATGTTGGTTGGCCCAATGCCAATTACCTTGGCAAAGCAAGAACTCCTGCTTTATGCCGGAATGCGTTGGGATGAACCGCCTCCTTTCTTGTTACGTCTATTTGATAAGCCATTCCAACTGCTGCTAGCGATCATGTTAGTCAGCACCCCACTCTTACTGTGGCTAGCTTGGGCATTGAGTAAACCGGCACAAAACCTCGCCCAAGCCGCACAACGTGTCGCACGTGGTGAGTTTGTGCATGATCCCAAACTGGAACGTGGCACAACCGAATTTCAACAAGCCGGACGCAGCTTCAACCAGATGGTGGATGCGGTCAATCAGATGGTTTCAGGGCAACAGCGACTGCTCTCTGATATCTCCCATGAGCTACGATCCCCCTTAACTCGCCTACGTATGGCCAACGCATTAGCCATGCGCAAGCAAGGTAGCAGCAGCGAATTAGAGCGAATTGATACCGAAGCGCAGCGTTTAGAGCAGATGATTGGCGACTTACTCGCGCTATCACGCATGCAAACCAACAGTCACTTAAGGCGTGAAATACAACCACTCAGCAGCCTATGGGAAGAACTGCTTAAAGATGCCGAGTTTGAAGCGGAGCAGATGGATAAAACACTGACTTTCGAGGAGATCCCTGATCGCAACATCAATGGCACACCGAAACTCTTAATGAGTGCGCTAGAAAACGTGGTGCGTAACGCGATTCAGTATGGCCAACAGAAAATCCATGTCGCGTTTTCGATTCAAGATCACCAGCTCAGAGTCAGCGTTGATGATGATGGCGAAGGTGTACCCGAAGAGCAGTTAGCCGATATTTTCCGCCCATTTTATCGGGTTTCCACTGCACGCGATCGGCACAGTGGCGGTACAGGGCTAGGGCTCGCCATCACTGAAAGTGCAATTCGCCAGCACAGCGGCAGTATCAGCGCTACACGCAGTGCATTGGGCGGTTTACAGGTTAGCTTCACGTTACCCTTACAAGCAGATTAACAACATCGCTGCAACATCAAACAGAAGGGGCTATACTCGCCCCTTCTTTATTTTATTGACCGCCTGTTATGTTTGATATCGCTCTCTACGAACCTGAAATCGCCCCCAACACGGGTAACATTATTCGCTTATGTGCCAACTGTGGCGCGAACTTGCATCTGATCGAGCCACTCGGTTTTGATCTAGAAGAGAAAAAAGTGCGCCGCGCAGGTTTGGATTACCATGATTTAGCCCGCGTGACTCGCCATAAGGATTACGCTGCATTTATCGAGTATTTACAGCGTGAGCGTGAGACTTTCCGCCTGTTTGCTTGCACCACCAAAACCACGCAACACCATGTGGATGCGAAATTTCAGCAAGGCGATGTACTGATGTTTGGTCCTGAGACTCGCGGTTTACCGGCCGAGTTGATTGCCAGCTTGCCTGCCGAACAACGTATTCGCATCCCGATGATGCCGGAAGCGCGTAGCCTCAACCTTTCCAATGCGGTAGCGATCATTGCCTTTGAGGCGTGGCGTCAAATGGGGTTTGATGGCGCAATCTAGTGCGCCATTCTTTAACTCGATGATTTACTTCAAACGGTGCTGATCGTGATCATCTTTGCGTTCAAACTCGCCTTCATAGGTCGTTCCGTTAGAGTTTGAGCGATCGGTAAAGGGGTTAGGTTGTTCAAAACCTTGTCCACCCGTATGAATATTGCGTACGACCACACGGCTCATAAAATACTTGGCTAGCCAAGCCCTTGGCGCAGGCAGCAAGATCAGCATCCCCATCATGTCAGTTAAAAAACCGGGAGTCAGCAACAGCACGCCCGCCACCGCAAGCATCACCCCTTCTAAAATATGCTGTGTTGGCAGTTGGCCTTGCGCCAATCGCTGCTGCACGGTCAGTAACGTCTGCAAACCTTGACTACGCACCAATGATGCCCCAACCACAGCCGTCAGCAACACTAAAGCGATGGTTGGCCACAAGCCGAGCACACCTCCAACCTGAATAAACAGCGCAATTTCAATCACAGGGACTGCAATAAATAAAAACAATAATATCGGGAACACAATGCCTCCTTGGTTTGGGCTCAGTGTATGCCTTGCTCATCACACAACCAAATCAGAGGGTGTAAAAAAGTGTGTGTTTTCACATCCTGATGAGAAAAATCACCGCCTATACATACTCTGTTCATACTTTGCAAAAGTATGACTCGATAAAAGCCAAAATAGTGATCCAGTTACTATTTTTAATATGCAGTTACAGTATTATGTGCCTCGCAAGTCAGGACGGATTTCCAGCCAAAAACTCTGACGAATGGATTCTTATATTACAGAAATGGCTATTAATTTAGTTTTTTACCAGAATAATTATCTAAGGATCCCCTATGGCTACCCTATCTGAAGCTCCTAAGACAGCGACTCCGGCTACCCGCATTGAAGAAGATCTGTTAGGTCAACGTCACGTTCCTGCGGATGCTTACTACGGCATCCATACTCTCCGCGCTGTGGAAAACTTCAACATCTCTAATGTTACGATCTCTGACGTACCTGAATTTGTACGCGGCATGATCATGACTAAAAAAGCGGCAACGCTAGCCAATAAAGAGCTGGGCGTTATTCCTAAAGATGTCGCGAACTACATCCTACAAGCGTGTGATGTGATCCTTGAAACAGGTAAGTGCATGGATCAATTCCCGTCAGATGTATTCCAAGGCGGCGCAGGCACTTCTGTGAACATGAACACCAACGAAGTGATTGCGAACGTGGCTCTGGAGCTGATGGGCAAACAAAAAGGTCAATACGAGTTTATCAACCCGAATGACCACGTGAACAAGAGCCAATCAACCAACTGCGCATACCCAACCGGTTTCCGTATTGCGGTTTACAACAGCATCCAGAAAGTCATTGATGCCGTTGAATATTTGAAAGGTGCATTCGAACTGAAAGCGATTGAGTACAAAAATATCCTGAAAATGGGCCGTACTCAGCTACAAGACGCAGTACCTATGACCGTTGGTCAAGAATTCCACGCATGGGCTGTGACTCTGAATGAAGAGATCCGCGCTCTGCAATACACTTCAAAACTGCTTCTGGAAGTGAACTTAGGCGCGACCGCGATCGGCACTGGCCTGAACGCGGCTCCAGGTTACCAAGAGCTCGCGGTAAAATATCTGGCGCAAGTAACTGGCCTAGAAACAGTACCAGCCGAAGATCTGATTGAAGCGACTTCTGACTGTGGTGCTTACGTGATGACGCACGGCGCACTGAAGCGTCTAGCAATGAAGATGTCTAAGATCTGTAACGATCTACGTCTGCTCTCTTCTGGTCCTCGCGCAGGTCTGAACGAAATCAACTTGCCTGAGCTGCAAGCGGGCTCTTCTATCATGCCTGCAAAAGTAAACCCAGTGATCCCAGAAGTGGTAAACCAAGTTTGCTTTAAAGTATTCGGCAACGACAGCACCATCACGTTCGCCGCAGAAGCAGGTCAACTGCAGTTGAACGTCATGGAGCCAGTGATTGCTCAAGCGATGTTTGAGTCTATCTCTCTGCTGACTAACGCGTGTGTGAACCTACGTGACAAGTGCATTGATGGCATCACAGTCAATAAAGAAATTTGTGAAAACTTCGTCTTCAACTCTATCGGTATTGTGACTTACCTGAATCCATACATTGGCCACCATGAGGGTGACATTGTCGGTAAGATTTGTGCCGAAACGGGTAAGAGCGTACGCGAGGTGGTACTTGAGCGCGGCTTGCTCACTGAAGAGCAGCTTGATGACATCTTCTCTGTTGAGAACCTGATGCATCCTCAGTACAAAGCGAAACGTTACGAGTAATTGCTCTGTAGAAGCCCCCTTTGTTGGGGGCTTTTCTCATAGCACTCCACTTAGAGGATGAAAACATTATTTGAACGCTTGCCGTTATTCTCGAACTCGTTGGAGTTACAGCCAAAAGGCTGCTACGACAAGTGAACAGAGGATATGAGTGTTGAGATAATTTTTTCATCTTTAACATGAGGTAATCATTATGATTTGGGTCGAACTGGCTGTTGTTCTTCTCTTCATCTTCCTGGGCGCACGGATTGGCGGTATCGGCATTGGTTTTGCCGGTGGTGCCGGTGTGATCGCCTTGTCACTCATCCTTGGTGTTCCAACCAAACAAGCCTTTATTCCTGTCGATGTTATTTTGATCATCATGTCGGTGATCACCGCAATCGCCGCAATGCAGGTAGCAGGTGGTATGGACTGGCTGGTACAACTGGCAGAAAACTTCCTACGTAAACATCCGGAAAGAATCACCTTCTATGCCCCTATTGTCACTTTCCTGATGACGCTGATGGCGGGTACAGGTCACACGGCATTTTCAACGTTGCCTGTGATTGCCGAAGTAGCGAAAGGCCAAGGTGTTCGTCCTTCACGTCCACTGTCGATTGCTGTTGTGGCTTCACAAATTGCGATCACTGCATCCCCCATTTCTGCGGCAGTCGTTGCTTTCGCCGCAATGTTGGTGCCATTTGGCGTGGATTACTTGACGCTACTGGCGATCTGTATCCCAACCACCTTTGCCGCTTGTATGGTTGGCGCGTTTGTTTCTAACTACATGGGTAGCGAACTAAAAGACGATCCGATTTATCAAGAACGCCTGGAACAAGGTTTGATCAAACTGGCGGGCACGCAAAAGCGTGAAATTCTGCCTACTGCGAAAACCGCGACTTACGTATTCCTCACTGCGATCATTCTGGTGGTGTGCTACGCCGCGGCGATTTCAAACTCTGTAGGTTTGATTGAAAACCCAGCACTGGGCCGCAACGAAGCCATTATGACATTCATGCTAGCGGCGGCAGCCGGTATTGTACTGCTGACCAAAATTGATGCAGCGAAAATTCCTGCCGCTTCGACTTTCCGTTCAGGTATGACCGCGTGTGTCTGTGTACTGGGTGTGGCTTGGTTAGGTTCAACATTCGTTAACGCGCACGTGGATGGCATTAAAGAAGTTGCTGGTACTCTACTGGCTGACTACCCATGGATGCTGGCGCTCGTGCTGTTCTTTGCTTCTATGTTGCTTTACTCACAAGGTGCAACCACGGTAGCGCTGATGCCTGCGGCTCTTGCGATTGGTGTAGCGCCACTAACGGCAGTCGCCTCCTTTGCTGCGGTGAGTGCACTGTTCGTACTGCCAACTTACCCAACCTTGTTGGCAGCGGTAGAAATGGATGACACAGGGTCAACGCGTATTGGTAAATACGTTTTTAACCACCCATTCTTCATTCCTGGCGTGGTGACGATTGCCAGTGCTGTGGCGTTTGGCTTCATGTTTGGTAGCCTGTTTATCTAAGAATAAAGTGCAAAATCACGGGAGCTTCGGCTCCCTTTTTTATTGTTGTGAAACTTATTGGCGCATCCAAAGGTCTGATTGGGTTACTATGACAACCAAATGATTGATTACGATTTGACCCATGCGCACACTGTTACTCTGCTTTTCACTGCTGTTCGCCCTGCTTACTCAACCAGCTTGGGCGCTGTTTGGTAATAATGCCAACACTAGCACACCAAGTTTTGCTTCCAACCAAAACCGTTTTGTTCCGGTCGATGAAGCTTTCCCGTTTAATGCGTTCCAACAAGGTTCAACCTTGTTTATCGATTGGCAAGTCAAAGAGGGGTATTACCTCTATCAAGACAGGATCAGCCTTAGCGCAGAGAATGTTGAGATCGGTGAGTATTCACTGACCGAAGGCGAACCCTACCGCGATGAGTTTTTTGGTGATGTGAAGATCTACACAACACCTTTATCTGTCCCGCTGCCTTTGGTGGCTTATCAAAGCGGAGCCAAAGTCATCGTACAGTATCAAGGCTGCGCCAAAGCAGGATTCTGCTATCCGCCAGAAACTCGGGTGATCGACATTACGCCATTTAACGCAGAATCAAACCGTGTTATCGAGCCTAATACCAGCACATCAACGCAAGCAATACCGCCACAGAGCGATAGCGCGCCCACTTCAGCCCAAGATTCACTCGCCGATAAACTTGCACAAAATTGGTGGACACCACTGCTGTTTTTAGCGCTTGGCGTTGGTCTGGCTTTCACCCCTTGCGTGCTGCCGATGTACCCGATTTTAACCAGTATCGTACTTGGTGGCGCCAAGCTCACCCAACGCCGCGCGCTACTGCTCAGTGTGATTTATGTACAAGGCATGGCGCTCACTTACACCTTGCTTGGGTTAGTGGTTGCTTCGGCTGGATTGCAATTTCAAGCCGCGCTACAACACCCTTATGTGCTGATTGGCTTGAGTGTGCTATTCGTCACTCTCGCCCTTTCTATGTTTGGCTTGTACAGCTTACAACTGCCCAGCAGCCTACAGACTCGACTTAACGCTCTGAGTAATGCCCAGCAAGGTGGTAGCCTACTCGGTGTGTTTGTCATGGGGGCGATTTCAGGCTTGGTTTGCTCACCTTGCACCACTGCGCCACTTTCTGGTGCACTGCTTTATGTGGCGCAAAGCGGCGATTTGCTTACCGGAGCGGTCGCACTTTATGCGCTAGCAATGGGCATGGGCATTCCGCTAATCCTGGTTGCCGTGTTTGGTAACAAGCTGCTGCCAAAGGCGGGCAACTGGATGGAGCGCGTGAAAACCCTGTTTGGTTTTGTGTTGCTCGCCGCCCCCATCTTCCTATTAGAACGTATTCTGCCTGAACTTTGGTCGACCGTACTTTGGTCAGCGCTTGGCTTGGCAGCATTCGGCTGGCTGTATCATGTCAAAAACAGTCTGCCGTTTGGGGGTTGGAAACAGAGCCTGATTGGAGTTATCGCCATTTTAGGGCTACTGGCTTCCGCACAGCCTGCACTCAATCACTGGTTTGCTCCGACTCAAACAGCTCAGCAGGTCAAACAGATCCAATTTACTCGCATCGCTAATCTAGGCGAGCTGCAAAGCGCATTGGCAGAAGCCAAAGCGCAAGGTAAACCTGTGATGCTCGATTTCTATGCCGATTGGTGTGTGGCCTGTAAAGAGTTTGAGAAATACACCTTTCACGCCAAGCAAGTGGAAAACAAGCTCAGCGGTTTCGTCCTGCTGCAAGCCGATGTCACTAAAAATCAGCCGCAGGATATTGAGTTACTCAAGGCGCTGAATGTGCTCGGCTTACCTACGATTGAGTTTTGGAATGCACAAGGCGAACCCGTGCCGAATGCCCGTATCACTGGCTTTATGGCAGAGCAGCCGTTTCTTAATCATCTCGCTCAGCAGGGGTTATAAGCTAAAGCCCCACTCGTTATATGGTGGGGCAGCTCAGATCACTTATTCAAACTCATGCATTTAAAAAGGGATACAGTTCAGACTTTTAGCGGGTAAAGATTGTTCACTGCGTTAAACAGAACAATAATTCCTATAACTGTTTGGTAAACCTGTTGTGACGTCATGGACTCGACCTACACCATCATCATTGCTGATGACCATCCCCTGTTTCGCAATGCGCTGTTTCAATCGGTGCACATGGCGATCAGCGGTGCCAATTTGCTGGAAGCAGATTCACTCGATGCTTTGTTGCATCTACTCAATAAAGAGTCGGAGCCCGATCTGCTCCTGCTTGATCTGAAAATGCCCGGTGCCAATGGCATGTCAGGCTTGATTCACCTGCGTTCTGAATATCCCGATTTACCGATCGTGGTAATCTCCGCCAGCGAAGAACCCAGTGTCGTTTCGCAAGTCAAAAGCCACGGGGCATTTGGTTTCATTCCGAAATCGAGCGATATGCGCAGCCTAATTGCCGCGCTCAATCAGGTGCTCAATGGGGAGCCTTATTTTCCCGCACATCTGCTGGTTGATGGCTTTGTCGGCAATGATTTAGCCGAAAAAGTGGCCGCACTCACGCCGCAGCAATATAAGGTGTTGGGAATGCTTTCGGATGGACTGCTCAACAAGCAGATCGCTTATGAACTGAATGTATCAGAAGCGACCATCAAAGCACATATGACAGCGATTTTCCGCAAACTTGGGGTGAAAAATCGCACTCAAGCGGTGATCTTGCTAAAAGAAATGAGCGAGTGATCCACTCGCTCATTTCTGCTTACTCGCGCTATACCCAAATACCTTGGCGTTGCCGATAGGCGGCAAGTGAGTGAATCCCCATGAGCAGAATTCCCATGAGCATAGATACGCTATGTGATTGGGGGGAAGGAAACCGCCACACTACTACAACTTCGAAGAGTAAGAGAATCGTTACTCGGCCTCTTCTTGTAGCTCTTCCTCGGGCGGTAAACGCAGACCGATTTTGGTCACTTTCCAGTCCACCACATCAGCGACTACCCATTGCAAACCATGCCATTCGAAGTAGTCCCCCAACACTGGAGTTTCGCCCAAGTGCTCTAAGACCAGATCTTTGAGCTTGGCGTCAGCCTCAAGCTCACCTAAGTCCAGACCATACAATAAAGCCACATCTTGCAACTTCGCCTCAATATCAAGGAAGAAGTCCCCAAAGAAGCGGACTAGTGACGCTTTTTCTGGCGCTTCGCTGAATAAGCGACTGAGCGATTCAAGATCGCACTCCTGTGCCATCACACATATGGTGTCACCTTCACACAATTCGGTACTGCCTGATGGGTGCAGCAGTTGATTATCACGAAACACGGCGGCAATCCGCGTCCCTTCTGGCATAAACAGATTGCGCAGCGGTTCACCAATACACCACTTATCAGCTTTCAGTTTATAGATAAACAGCTCCCACTCACTGGTCGGATAAATTTCCACACCAGTGCGTGAAATCGGCTCCGGTTTCGGTGGCAGTTCAACTTTGGCTAGAGTCATCGCTTTGGTTAGCGTTCCCCCCTGCACCACCAACGACACCATGACCACGAAAAACGCGAGGTTGAAGTAAAGCTGAGCATTCGGCAAACCCGCCATCATTGGGAACACGGCTAAGATGATTGGCACTGCGCCACGTAAGCCAACCCAAGAGACAAACCATTTCTCACGCGCGGTAAAACTCTTAAACGGGGCTAAGCCAATCCATACCGCCATCGGGCGAGCGAAGAGGATCATCCCCACCGCCAACGCTAAACCAGGCAGCGCGATCTCCATCAATTCCGATGGAGTAACCAATAACCCCAGCACCAAGAACATGCCAATTTGCGCTAGCCACGTCATGCCATCGAGCACATTAAGAATCACGTGTCGACTACGGGTTGGGCGATTACCGAGCAATAAACCAGCCAAGTAGATCGAGAGAATGCCACTGCCCCCTAATGCGTTGGAAAGGGCAAAAATCATTAAACCACCGCTCACCGCTAGAATGGAGTACAAACCTTCTGGCAGTTGATTACGATTAATCAACCACCACAAAATCCAGCCCCCCACTAAGCCGAGTAGAGCACCTACACCAAATTGTTGTACAAAACTGAGCAGTAAAAATCCCGCACTGAAATCCGTTTCCGCCGTGCCAAGCACAGCGATTAAGGTCACGGTCAAAAACACCGCCATCGGATCGTTAGTACCGGATTCGATTTCCAACGTGGCGCCAACCCGCTCATTGAGGCTACGCCCTTTGAGTAGTGAAAATACTGCCGCCGCATCGGTAGAACCAACAATCGCGCCCACTAACACACCTTGCAGCAAGCTCAAATCAAACAACCACATTGCGAGCAAGCCAGTAAGCAAGGTGGTTACAGCAACGCCTAAAGTCGCCAATGATACGGAAGGCCAAAATGCCACGCGAAAGCTCGCTACTCGGGTACGCATTCCACCATCAAGCAAAATGATCGCCAGAGCAAGGTTACTGACTAAATAGGCCACGGGATAATTATCAAAAGCAATTTTTCCAATCCCGTCTTCACCAGCCACCATTCCCACCGCGAGAAACACCAATAAAATCGGGATGCCCAATTTTGAGGAAACAGGGCTAAGCAATACGCTGATGCCAATCAACAAGGCACCTATCATAAAAAAACTGTTAATCGTAACGGCGTCCACTCTCCCTCCCAATCTGTTAACGGATTGTCTTGTTTTATCAAGTCATTTGAACGTCTATTGTGCACGAATTTGTGACATTCATAAGAAAAGTTTATGTAAACAAATCATCCTTTACCGAGCTTTTTACTAGTAAATTCATCTATAACGCATTGCCTCTTATACTTTTGGCTAAGTTAACATTTGATTAACACCCCGTTTTTCACCTTACCTCCCTAACAGCCGCTTGGTACTAAGTGAAGCACGCCACGAATAGCTCGCTCACCATTCAAGAGAGGAGCCCGATTCAGAGCCCAGTCGCATTCAAGCACATAGTGCCTGTGTCACTTAACCACTCTGTTGACTAAGCTATCGGTTTCTCATTGTTTTTATTGCGTTCTACCCCGACTAAAGTTGCACAGATCCCTTGCTATTCGGCTGCTAACCTAAGAGACGTAACATTGTGTTAACACCTCTAACGGGATAACGAAAAGGAAGGAGAAGGCCATGGCGTTCGAATCATCAGAACAAGCTCAAGCCTACTGGAAGGAAAACTTGGGGATCATGGGCTCACTGCTTGCAGTGTGGTTTTTAGTCTCATATGGCGCAGGGATTTTATTTGTCGATGCGCTCAACACGATTCAATTTGCCGGGTTCAAACTCGGGTTCTGGTTCGCGCAACAAGGTTCTATCTACACCTTTGTTGCCCTGATCTTTATCTATGTTGCGCGCATGAATGCGCTCGACAAGAAATACAACGTACAAGAAGACTAAGGGGCTGAACATGGATATTCAAACCTGGACGTTTATTCTGGTCGGTATCACTTTTGCGCTCTATATCGGTATTGCGATTTGGGCGCGAGCCGGATCCACCAGTGAGTTCTATGTCGCGGGCGGTGGCGTTCATCCAGTTGCAAACGGTATGGCGACCGCTGCGGACTGGATGTCAGCCGCTTCTTTCATTTCAATGGCTGGCATCATCTCTTTTATCGGCTATGACGGCACCGTTTACCTAATGGGTTGGACGGGCGGTTATGTGCTGCTTGCACTTTGCCTCGCCCCTTATCTGCGTAAGTTCGGTAAGTTTACTGTTCCTGATTTTATCGGGGATCGTTACTACTCAAGAACCGCGCGTATGGTTGCCGTATTCTGTGCCATCTTCGTGTCGTTCACTTATGTTGCAGGCCAAATGCGCGGTGTAGGCGTGGTGTTTGCGCGCTTCCTCGAAGTCGACATCAACGTTGGTATCGTGATCGGTATGGCAATCGTGTTCTTCTACGCGGTGATGGGCGGCATGAAGGGCATCACCTATACCCAAGTCGCGCAGTACTGTGTACTGATCTTCGCTTTCTTGGTTCCAGCCATCTTTACTTCACTGATGATGACTGGCAACCCAATTCCACAAATCGGTTTTGGTTCTACCCTCTCAGGCACTGACCAATATCTGCTGACCAAACTGGATGGTTTAACCCAAGAACTCGGATTTACTGCCTATACCGACGGCTCGAAGAGTATGGTTGACGTGTTCTTCATCTGTGCGGGATTAATGGTGGGTACTGCGGGTCTGCCTCACGTAATTATCCGCTTCTTCACCGTACCAAAAGTGTCGGATGCACGTATCTCTGCTGGTTGGGCACTGGTGTTTATCGCATTTTTGTACACCACAGCACCTGCGGTAGCAGCATTTGCTCGCGTCAACATGATTGATACGTTGAACGGTCCAGATCTTCAAGGTGTACCTGCGGCTGAAGCACCAACGTGGTTCCACAACTGGGAAAGCACTGGTCTGGTGAAATGGGAAGACAAGAACGGCGATGGACGTCTATTCTACTCTGGCGATGCGCGTAACGAGATGACCATCAATAACGACATCATCGTTCTGGCTTCACCTGAAATTGCCAAACTACCAAACTGGGTTGTCGCTCTACTGGCAGCGGGTGGCCTTGCGGCAGCACTCTCTACCGCAGCGGGTCTGCTACTGGTTATCTCAACCGCGATTTCTCATGACTTGTTGAAGAAAGGCTTTAAACCCAACATGACCGATAAACAGGAGTTGCTCGCCGCACGGGTTGCTGCAGCGCTTGCTATCGTTGGTGCCGGCTATCTGGGTATTAACCCGCCCGGATTCGTGGCGCAGGTGGTAGCCTTCGCCTTCGGTTTAGCCGCTTCCTCCTTCTTCCCAGCCATCATTCTTGGCATCTTCTATAAGAAGATGAATAAAGAAGGGGCGATCACAGGTATGTTGGCCGGTATTACCTTTACCGCGGCTTACATCATCTACTTTAAGTTCATTAACCCAACCGCGAGCGTTCCAGCCAACTGGTGGTTCGGAATCAGCCCAGAAGGCATTGGTACACTCGGTATGTGCTTGAACTTTGTGGTAGCGATTGTCGTGAACAAATTCACTGCAGAAGTACCTGCTGATGTACAGGAAATGGTGGAATCCATCCGCTATCCAAAAGGCGCGGGCGCGGCTCACGACCACTAATGCTTTAACTGTGATGCTTTATTGAATTGTAGGGATTCAGATAAAGCAAAGCCCGAGGTTATCACCTCGGGCTTTCTTTTTCCTCGCATCCACGTTCCCAATCCATCGCTCTAAACAAAATTGACGATGACTTGGAACCATGAATTTAACTAGGCTTTGACGCTCGCCATAGCAAAATTAGGGTTTACCGCAGTCAGCTTTTTGATCAGGTAGTTAAGCAAGACGCCGTACATAGGCACAAACAAACCTAAGCTAATGATGAGCTTGAAGGTGTAATCGACTAAAGCGATTTCCGTCCAATGCTCAGCCATAAACGGATCGCTGCTCTGGTAGAAAGCAATCGAGAAGAAAGCGATGGTATCAAGCGCATTACCAAACAGCGTCGAACAGGTTGGCGCCACCCACCACTGCTTCATTTGACGCAGACGGTTGAACACGTGCACATCCATGATCTGGCCAAGCAAATAAGCCATAAAACTGGCGATCGCAATCCGCGCGACAAACAAATTGAATTCACTCAGCGGTGCTAAACCTTGGTATTGGCCTTCAAAAAACACCACCGAAAGCAAGTAAGAGACCGCCAATGCAGGAAGCATCACCAGAAAAATGATCCTACGCGCCAATCCTGCACCAAAAATACGTACGGTGAGATCGGTCGCTAAAAAGATAAACGGAAAAGTGAATGCGCCCCACGTAGTGTGGAAACCGAAAATGGTAAACGGGATTTGCACCAGATAATTGCTCGACGCAATGATCACGAGGTGAAACAAAACAAGATAGCCAAGGGCTTTGCGCTGCTGCGCAGGGGTAAAGTGATTCATACTGTACCTTTTTAGTTTGGTTTGGGGGCGAGGGAACCCAAATTGGAAGCACGCTTCCGGCTCAAATTTTACGTGGTTGGCCAAAGGCCAATTCACAAGGGCGGCGATTATATCCCAAACGTTCTTGGGTGCAAGGGTATTTTTTGAACAAATAATGATGCCATTTCCCATTCATTCATGATCTTTTTGCCAAGCAACTTTAGCGAGCAAGCTATAGCAGAGCTTGAGAAGATCCTGTAGATCGTGCTACTCTTCGCCTCCATTTTTCTGGCTGAAAAATCATCCAATCTTGATCCAGCCAGTGCTATCTTTAAATCATTGCCAGCTAAGGCAAAGACTCAATCCCAACCTAAGTGGAACCGAATCGATGGGCAAAGGTACTCTTTATATCGTTTCTGCACCCAGTGGCGCAGGCAAATCGAGCTTAATTGCAGCCCTGTTGGAGCAAAATCCAACCTATGCAATGAAAGTGTCGGTCTCACATACCACACGTGGTATGCGCCCCGGTGAACAAGATGGCGTTCATTACCATTTTGTCGAAAAAGAGCACTTTGAAGAGCTGATCGGCAAAGAAGAATTCCTCGAATACGCCGAAGTGTTTGGTAACTACTACGGCACTTCACGGGTATGGATTGAAAACACACTCAATAAAGGGATTGATGTGTTTCTCGATATCGACTGGCAAGGCGCGCGTCAAATCCGCAGCCAAATGCCAGAAGCGAAAAGCATCTTTATCCTGCCGCCTTCCAAAGAAGAGCTGGAACGCCGCTTAAATACGCGCGGCCAAGACAGCGAAGCGGTCATTGCTAAACGCATGGGTGAGGCAAAATCAGAAATTTCCCATTACCGCGAATACGATTACGTCATCATTAATGATGATTTTGATGTCGCATTAATGGATTTCAAAGCCATCATTCGTGCAGAAAGATTGAAGCAGGACAAGCAAGCTGCTAAATATAGCTCTATGCTTTCTGCTCTGTTGGCGGATTAATCCGCCAACGTGGGTTATAAGCTCAGCCCGTTGCTAGAATCTCAACAGGTTAGGCTGTATACTTTCTCGTCATTCAACTTATCAGTTAACTAAATTTTGGAGTTCTCATGGCACGCGTAACAGTTCAAGACGCTGTTGAAAAAATTGGCAACCGTTTCGACCTAGTTCTGGTTGCGGCTCGCCGCGCTCGTCAAATGCAATCTGGCGGTAAAGATGCTCTAGTGCCGGAAGAGAACGATAAGCCAACGGTTATCGCTCTACGCGAAATCGAAGAAGGGCTGATCACGAAAGATGTTCTGGATGCACGTGAGCGTCAAGAACAGCAAGAGCAAGAAGCGGCAGAGCTGGCTGCAGTTAGCAGCATCATGCACAACCGTTAATCACCAATCGAGATTTAACCCGCCGGGCCTGAAATTTGTATCTATTCGATAGTCTAAAAGACGTTGCCCAAGAATACCTCACAGAGCCTCAAATTGAGGCTCTGCGCCAATCTTATGTGGTAGCCAGAGATGCCCATGAAGGGCAAACCCGCTCAAGCGGCGAACCATATATCATTCACCCTGTTGCTGTGGCACGGATCCTCGCTGAGATGCGTCTCGACTTGGAAACACTACAAGCGGCACTGCTGCATGATGTGATTGAAGATTGTGATGTCACCAAAGAAGACTTAGATGCCCATTTTGGCAACTCTGTCGCCGAATTGGTGGATGGGGTTTCTAAGCTCGATAAGCTCAAATTTCGCGATCGCAAAGAGGCCCAGGCGGAAAACTTTCGCAAAATGGTGTTGGCCATGGTGCAGGATATTCGGGTTATCCTGATCAAACTGGCTGACCGCACGCATAACATGCGTACCCTCGGCGCACTGCGTCCGGATAAAAAACGCCGCATTGCCCGAGAAACCTTAGAAATTTATGCACCCCTCGCCCATCGTTTGGGTATCCATAACATCAAAACTGAGCTCGAAGAGTTAGGCTTTGAAGCGCTCTACCCTAACCGTTATCGCGTCCTCAAAGAGGTGGTGAAAGCCGCGCGTGGTAACCGGAAAGAGATGATCCAACGCATCCACAGTGAGATCGAAGGGCGTCTGCAAGACGTGGGCTTACCGGCTCGCGTGGTCGGTCGTGAGAAAAATCTGTTCTCCATCTACAACAAGATGAAAACCAAAGAGCAGCGCTTTCACACCATTATGGATATCTACGCGTTTCGTATCGTGGTAGACACGGCGGATACTTGCTATCGCGTACTGGGTCAGGTGCATAGCTTGTACAAGCCACGCCCTGCGAGGATGAAAGACTACATCGCTGTCCCGAAAGCCAACGGCTATCAATCGCTGCACACTTCCATGGTTGGCCCCCACGGTGTTCCCGTAGAAGTGCAGATCCGTACCGAAGATATGGATCAGATGGCGGATAAAGGGGTGGCAGCCCATTGGTCGTATAAGGCCAATAGTGAGCGTGGCGGCACTACCGCGCAGATTAAAGCGCAGCGCTGGATGCAAAGCCTACTTGAGTTACAGCAAAGTGCCGGTAACTCCTTTGAATTTATCGAAAACGTCAAATCCGATCTGTTCCCAGATGAGATTTACGTCTTTACCCCCAAAGGCCGTATCGTTGAGCTGCCAATGGGCGCAACCGCCGTCGATTTTGCTTACGCGGTACATACCGACATCGGTAATACCTGCGTCGGCGCGCGAGTCGATCGCACGCCATACCCGCTCAGCCAATCGCTGAAAAGTGGCCAGACGGTGGAGATCATCAGCGCGCCGGGCGCTCGTCCGAATGCGGCATGGCTCAACTATGTGGTGACTTCGCGCGCACGCACCAAAATTCGCCAAGTGCTGAAAACGATGCGTCGCGAAGACTCAATTACTCTCGGTCGTCGCCTGCTTAACCATGCTTTAGGCGAACACTCGATCAACGAGATTGCACCTGAGAACATCAGCAAAGTCTTGGGTGACCTAAAAATCGCCTCGATGGATGATTTACTTGCCGCGATTGGTTTGGGTGAGTTGATGAGTATCGTGATTGCACGCCGTCTACTTGGCAATGCTGATGAACTGACCGAGCCTAGCAAATCCGGCGGCAATAAAAATAAACTGCCGATCCGCGGCGCAGAAGGCATTCTGCTCACCTTTGCCAACTGTTGTCACCCGATCCCAGACGATCACATCATCGCTCACGTTTCACCGGGCCGTGGCTTAGTGGTGCACCGTGAAACCTGTCCAAATGTACGTGGCTACCAAAAAGAGCCAGACAAGTACATGGCGGTGGAATGGACTAAAGATTACGATCAAGAGTTCATTACTGAGCTGAAAGTGGATATGCACAACCGTCAAGGTGCATTGGCTGAACTGACCAATGTGATCTCCAAAACCGGCTCAAATATTCATGGCCTGTCAACGGAAGAACGCGACGGTCGCTTGTACACAGTCACCGTTCTGCTCACCACCAAAGATCGGGTGCATTTAGCTGGCATCATGCGCAAAATTCGCACCATGCCCCACGCGCTTAAAGTGCGCCGCCGTAAGAACTGATCAACACCAGCGAGGGGGAAACCTGCGTTTCACCCCTATCTTGGGCAATTTTTCCTGTACAAAAACACAGCTCGATGTTTGAATAGCCATTAAGTCAAATGGTTAGATCAAACGCGCATGTCACAACTCCTTTCAGCCGTTCCTCTTTGTGAACTCTCCGGTGTCGGGGCCAAAGTCGCCGAAAAACTGGAGAAAGTCGGTTTGCACACCGTGCAGGATCTGCTGTTTCATCTTCCGCTGCGTTATGAAGATCGCACTCGCGTT
The DNA here is from genome assembly GCF_019048845.1 of Vibrio mimicus. Classification (NCBI taxonomy): domain Bacteria; kingdom Pseudomonadati; phylum Pseudomonadota; class Gammaproteobacteria; order Vibrionales; family Vibrionaceae; genus Vibrio; species Vibrio mimicus. Next base: position 224,423 of record NZ_CP077426.1, on the reverse strand, counting down.
TATCCCATAGTGCAACTGCACCACGGTTTATGGGCTGCGGTACAAGGCAAAGTGATGGCGGTGGATACCCTATTTGGCAAACGCAAAATGCTCACCGTAAAAATCAGTGATGGCAACGGCACGCTGACACTGCGTTTTTTTAACTTCACCGCGGCGATGAAAAACAACTTTGCGGAAGGCAAATTTGTGCATGCCTATGGGGAAATCAAACGCGGTAATCAAGGCTTAGAGATCATCCATCCTGACTATAAATTCTTTGCCCCTGCGCAAACGCCCGATGTTGAACCGAACCTGACTCCGGTTTACCCAACCACAGAAGGGCTGCGCCAACTCACTCTACGTAATCTCACTGACCAAGCGTTAGCGCTGCTTGAGAAATCTGCGGTGCAAGAATTACTGCCGTCTGGGCTTTACGATCAGCAGATGACCTTAACCCAAGCGCTGAAGATCATTCATCGCCCATCGGCGGATATCGATTTACGTCTGTTTGAACAAGGGCGACATCCGGCGCAAGTTCGGCTGATCATGGAAGAGCTGCTGGCGCAGAATCTCTCGATGCTGGCGATTCGCAGCCAAGGCCAGCAAGATGTGGCCTTGCCACTGGCACCCGTCCACCAACTCAAACAACAATTCTTAGCACAACTGCCCTTTTCACCGACTAAGGCGCAGCAGCGCGTGGTTGCCGAAATTGAAGCGGATTTAGAAAAACCACATCCAATGATGCGCTTAGTGCAAGGCGATGTGGGCTCAGGCAAAACCTTAGTTGCAGCCCTCGCAGCAGTGCGAGCGATTGAACATGGTTATCAAGTGGCCTTGATGGCTCCCACCGAGCTGTTGGCCGAGCAGCACGCGCTCAATTTTGCGCAGTGGTTGGAACCCATGGGCATTCAGGTGGGGTGGCTCGCGGGTAAGCTCAAAGGCAAAGCGCGTGAAACGGAACTGGCACGCATCGCCAGTGGCGAAGTAAAAATGGTGGTCGGCACCCATGCTTTGTTCCAAGAGCAAGTGTCGTTTGACCATCTAGCCTTGGTGATTATTGATGAGCAACATCGCTTCGGGGTACATCAGCGTTTAGAGCTGCGCGAGAAAGGCGCGAAACAAGGCGCGTACCCGCATCAGCTCATCATGACTGCTACTCCGATCCCGCGTACTTTGGCGATGACCGCTTATGCCGATTTGGAAACCTCAATGATTGATGAGTTACCCCCCGGGCGTACTCCGATTCAAACCGTAGCGATTCCGGATACCAAACGCGATGAGATTGTCGAGCGTATTCGCCACGCTTGCCTCAACGAAGGCAAGCAAGCGTATTGGGTGTGTACTTTGATTGATGAATCCGAAGTGCTGGAAGCACAAGCGGCCGCAGAAACGGCAGAAGAACTGCAACGTAAACTGCCCGAAGTCAAAATCGGCTTAGTGCATGGCCGTATGAAACCCGCCGAGAAGCAAGCGGTAATGCTGGCGTTTAAAAATAACGAGCTGCATCTGCTCGTCGCCACCACGGTGATTGAAGTGGGCGTGGATGTGCCTAATGCCAGCTTGATGATCATTGAAAACCCCGAGCGTTTGGGGCTAGCTCAACTTCACCAGCTACGCGGCCGTGTTGGGCGTGGTACCGTAGCCAGCCATTGTGTGCTGCTGTTTCATGCACCACTCTCCAAAACCGCGCAAAAGCGTTTGGGCGTTTTGCGTGAAAGCAACGATGGATTTGTCATCGCGCAGCGCGACTTGGAAATTCGTGGCCCCGGAGAGCTACTGGGCACCAAACAAACCGGCTTAGCCGATTTCAAAATTGCCGATCTGGTACGCGATCAGCAACTGGTTCCGCAAGTGCAACGCATCGCGCGACATATCCATGAACGTTACCCACAGAATGCACAAGCCATCATCGATCGCTGGTTAGGCGAGCGTGATATTTACGCCAAAGCTTAGTGGTTTTGATCCTCATCAATCAGGTAGCAAACCAAGAAAGCAAACGTTTGCTTTCTTGGGTAAAACCTCTATAATCGCCGCCATTTTCTGGTACACGCAAACGTTTACCTCTCTACCCAGAGCAGAGTCTGATTATACCCAAACTACTTGGAGTTGCAGGTAGGCGGCAAGTGAGTTCATCCCCATGAGCATAGACAAACTATGTGATTGGGGTGAACGAACGGAGCCAACACCGCTGCAGCTTCAAGTAGGAAGGGGATAACAGCAATCACAGATGCGGCTTCTGCTCCACCTTAACCACCCATTCAGCGTGTGTAAGGTGTTATTGACCATCAGGAAAATCGCTATGACACAACCTACTTCGCGTAAGGCAGATCTGGTCTATCAACTCAATGATCGTCCACCGCTACCGCAAACCTTATTTGCCGCCTTGCAACATTTGCTGGCGATGTTTGTCGCCGTGATCACCCCGTCGTTGATCATTTGCCAATCCCTTGGTGTACCTGCCGATCAAACCAACACCATCATCAGCATGTCACTGTTTGCTTCGGGTTTGTCATCCTTCATTCAAATCCGCACCTTTGGCCCAATTGGCTCAGGTTTGCTTTCCATTCAAGGCACCAGCTTTAACTTCTTAGGCCCGATTATCGGTGCAGGACTCGCGCTCAAAGCGGGAGGAGCAAGTATTGAAACCATGATGGCTGCGATTTTCGGTACCATTTTAGTCGCTTCATTCGCTGAAATTTTACTTTCTCGCGTGCTGCAATTTGCCCAACGCGTGATTACGCCGTTGGTCTCTGGGATTGTGGTGACCTTGATTGGCCTAACGCTGGTACAAGTTGGCTTAATTTCGATGGGCGGCGGCTATGCGGCTATGGCTGATGGCAGCTTTGGTAGCCTCGATAAGCTTGCGCTAGCAGGCACCGTATTGGCGATCATTGTGCTGCTTAACCGAGCGCACAACCCTTACGTGCGAGTGGCTTCGATTGTGATTGCGATGCTGGTAGGTTATGTAATGGCGTACCTGATGGGCATGGTCAATACCGACAACTTGGCGGAAACCCAGCTCATCGCGCTGCCTATCCCAATGCAATACGGCTTAGGTTTTGACTGGTCGCTGTTTATTCCTCTGGTGCTGATTTTCCTGATCACAGCACTAGAAGCGATTGGTGATATCACGGCGACCTCCGAAGTCTCTGGAGAGCCCGTGAAAGGCCCTGTGTATATGAAGCGCATCAAAGGCGGCGTATTAGCTGATGGCCTCAACTCCGCCCTTGCCGCCGTGTTCAACAGCTTCCCGAACTCAACCTTTAGCCAAAACAACGGCGTGATCCTGCTAACCGGTGTTGCCAGCCGTTATGTGGGTTACTTTATCGCGGGCATGTTGGTGCTACTTGGCCTCTTCCCCGGCGTTGCGAGCTTTGTACAGTTGATTCCGGAGCCTGTGCTTGGCGGCGCAACGATTGTGATGTTTGGTACGATTGCTGCGGCAGGCGTGCGCATTATCTCTCGCGTCGATTTGGATCGCCGCGCGATTCTGATCATGGCCCTGTCTTTCTCGATGGGTTTGGGGATTGCGCAAAAGCCAGAGATTCTGCAGTTTATGCCTGAATTTATTAAGAATCTGTTCTCTTCAGGTGTAGCCGCAGGTGGTATTACCGCCATCGTGCTTAACCTGCTGCTGCCAGAAGTACGCCGAGATGAAAACGCCGCTTCAGTAACCGAAACGGCGCAAGAATCAAACTAGCTGTTCATTCAGGGCTAACTTAGGTTAGCCCTTTTGCTGTTTGGTCGGGAAACTGATTTGTGCTCGCAGACCACCTTGAGTACGGTTGCTCACCGACACCGCACCATGATGCTGACTGACAATCCGCTTCACAATCGCTAAGCCTAAGCCTGTACCTTCACTGCCCCGCGCGGTATCCCCACGAGTAAAAGGCTCAAACACTTTATTCACTTGGCTTGGATCGATACCCGGCCCATTGTCTTCCACACACAGCCACACTAGCTTCTTATCCGCTGTCATGCCGCTACTTACTTTGACCCAACCATTGCCATAGCGCAGAGCGTTAACCACCAAGTTGCTCAGTGAGCGCTTAATCGCAATCGGGTTACCAAAAGCAGGCGCGAGTTCCGCTTGCAGATCGGTTTCAATCTGCACTTCGTAGCCCCCTTCAGAGCTTGCCACATCGCTGGCAATATCATTCAGATCCACCGCCTCAAACGCTTCACGATTGACAGGTTTGAGGTAATCCATAAATTGGCTGATGATCTGGTTACACTCTTCGGTATCGCTGATGATGCTCTCAGCAAGATAGCTGTCTTCTGGTGACATCATCTCGGTTGCCAAGCGAATTCGAGTCAAGGGCGTGCGGATGTCATGACTGATCCCCGCCATCAACAGCGCGCGATCTTCTTCCAGTGCTTGAATGCCTTTCGACATTCGATTAAACGCGCGCGTTACCGAGCGGATCTCTAACGTCCCTTGCTCTGGCAGGTGCGGTGGCGTTTCACCTCTCCCAACCAGTTTGGCCGCTTTTTCTAGGGCAATCAGCGGACGGTTTTGCAGACGAATAAACAACCAGCCACCAATCACAATCAGCAGCGCCATTACAATGCTGTTACGAAACAGCGGCGCGAAATCTTCTTCTTGCAGTTCAGAGAGTGGGATACGCAGCAACTGACCGGGTAGTGAGTCAATCTTCATCCACAGAATGTAGCTCTCCTCGCCCAGCGCCATGCGCACTTCAGTAGGTGAGCCAAGCTCGCTACTCATCTCTTCACTCATCAAATCTAAACTGATCGCGTGCTGAAAGTCCGCCGCTTCTTGGCTGTTATCACTGTGGATGGTCACCCCCAGCTGATCCAGCACGCGCCGTTTGAGCAACGCATCCATTTCCGAGCTGACGTCAGGGTTACTGGTGTCATCCAGCATCAAGCTGATTTCATGGGCAAGAATTTTGTTGAACTGCTGCAAACTTGGCAGCAACGCATAGTTAAAGACGGCGTAGTAAGAATAAATTTGACTGGCGATCAACAGAGAGAAAAACAGCAGGATCGATTGGGTAAATGAACTGCGAATTCGCATAAGGCACCTGAATGTAGCAAGGGCACGCGCGGAGCGAGGACGCCCTTGCCCGGCGTGCCTAGAAGAAGTTAGTTGGCGGCTTTACCATCGGGGACAAACACGTAGCCCAGACCCCAGACGGTTTGAATATAGCGCGGTTTGCTTGGATCCACTTCCAACATGCGACGCAGACGAGAAATCTGTACGTCAATCGAGCGCTCCATCGCGGAATATTCACGGCCACGCGCCATGTTCATCAGTTTGTCACGCGAAAGCGGTTCACGGGCATTGGTCACCAGTGCTTTCAACACTGCAAATTCACCGGAAGTGAGCGGCATCGCCTCTTCACCACGGAACATTTCACGCGTACCAAGGTTCAAGCGGAAATCACCAAATTCAATGATGGTCTCTTCCGAACTTGGTGCTCCCGGTGCTTCAATCACTTGGCGGCGAAGCACAGCTTTAATGCGCGCCAACAGTTCACGCGGGTTAAACGGCTTAGGCAGATAATCATCTGCACCGACTTCTAGGCCGACAATCCGGTCAATCTCATCACCTTTAGCAGTAAGCATTAGAATCGGGATCATGTTGTTGGAATTGCGCAGACGTCGACAAATAGACAAGCCATCTTCACCCGGCAACATCAAATCCAGCACCATCAAATGGAAGTTTTCGCGCGTCAGCAGACGATCCATCTGCTCGCCGTTAGCAACGCTGCGGACTTGAAAACCCTGCTCGGACAGGTAACGCTCAAGCAGCGCACGCAAGCGCGCATCATCATCTACCACTAAAACTTTATGATTTTCCACCATGATCCCACCTAACTGTTGTTCAATCCCCGACGCTTCGGGCGAGTAAAATGTAACATCGTTACCGCTCACCGGGAGCAAAGAATTGTTAATCTTTATGTCTTTGTAGCGGATAGGCTACGAATCCACAATACACGATCTCACAATTCCCCTTTCTCATACTCAATCGAATTGATAAACCACTCTTTCATGCCCGTTGGGGTGTGCACCTGAAACTCTTCATCCACTTGCTTTTTGAGTAGTGCGCGCGCCATCGGGGAATCAATCGAGATGTAATCTTTGGCATCGCCGTAAATCTCTTCGGGGCCGACAATGCGAAACTTCTTCACGTCTCCGGCTTCGTTTTCAATCTCCACCCAAGCACCGAAAAACACTTTGCCTTCTTGCTGCGGTGAATAATCAACGATTTTCAGCTCTGGCAGCAACTTACTCAGGAAGCGTACACGACGATCAATCTGGCGCAGCAGACGTTTGTTATAAGTGTATTAGTAACCCTCTCAAACACATACTAAATAGATCATTATTCACCGTAATACATAGAACTCTATCACAAATTGATATGAGATCGAGAAGATGAGTTCCCATAACTATATACGTTATACTATTAACTGGCTGCTAATAAGATGCTCTAAGTCATAATCGTTACAAATTTTTATGATATTTAAATTATTTTACACCCTTGGTTATATGATTTATATCATCAAACATACCTCAATAATAAACCTTCAGTTATCAAGCTAAACATTTAAATTACCACATCTTCATGCCAACATGGCAATCAATTTATTAACAACCAAAACACAGCGTTTTCAATTGCAAATTTTTATGAGTTTGAAATAATTAGTTCACTTAACTACATAAATTTCACTATTATACGATTAACACTTGAAGCCACAGGGTATGGGGTACATCTTCCTACCTGCAACCTTAATCTATCTGGGTGTAAATCATTGGTGATAAAATGTCTTCAATTATTAAGTTCAACATTGCATACACTGCTTCTAACGCAACTAAAGCGATAAGGCTTCCAGCCCTTTTCACTGAGAATGGATTACTTATTTCACACTTAAGATTTCTTTATACAAAACGAAATAAATCAGCATCTTGGATAGAACGCAATACCTTTGCTATTCAACTACTTTTGAATTTTATTAATGCACATAAAGAATCCAACATATCAGCGTCAAAGTTACTCGAATCTTTCGTAGACGCCTTAAATTTTGGGACAATAGATAGTGAGAAATTTGATAAATTAAATCTTTATTGGCACCCAAGAAGGATTGCTGATACAAATACTCTACTAAGCCATATTAATTTGTACTGTGATTATATTGATGAAATTCATGGACGAGAACTGCCCAACCTAAATCCTTTAAGGCGATCTACCAACGTTGAAGAAAGAATCCGATGGTGCGCCTACTATAAACGTCAATCAAACTGTTTTCTAAACCACTTAAATCACCCGTCGCCTAATAGATTTATTATGAGTCGTAGTGTACAGGCTCCAAACTCTCATACACTTTCGATTGAATCTGTTTCGAGATTCCCAGAGGAGCATTTTGAGCGATTATTGCAATACGGATTTAAAAAGCGTAGAGGAGAGCCTGATTTTGGTGGAATACTTATCGTGATGTTAATGCACTATGGTGGAATAAGACTTTCCGAATGCTTCCATATATATACACACGATATCACGATCAATAATAAAACTGGTTCCCCATCAATTTCCGTATTTCATCCAAGCGATGGGGCTAGCCCTTTGCCTAATTTCACTAATCGCCGAGATTACCTAAATATACAGCACCGCCTTAAACCTCGAAATGAGTATCATCGATCACATAGACTTTTTTCTGGCTGGAAAGGATCACTACTTACTACTCGAAACCTTTCCTTCAGTGTCATGCTATTTCCTAATACTAAATCCATCGAATTTACTAGCCTACTGAGAGATTACTTATCTGTAAGAGTAGATGGCGATCACCCTTATCTATTTACCAACAGTCAAGGCCAACCCGAATCCAAGAAAAATTTTATTAAAACTTATCAAAAAGCAATAGAGCGTATCGGACTAAATTCGAATAAGCATCAGGGAACCAGTCCACACTCCCACAGACACTCATATGGTTATCGACTAGCAAAATCAGGGTTTAGTCAATTAGAAATCCAAAAAGCAATGCACCATAAAAACCCTGAAAGCTGTTTAGTCTATATAAAACCTCAAGACGATGAAATTAGGGAAAAAATGAGGAATCTAAATCTATGAATAATCAATTTTACACCTCACTAGCCGAAGCCCAACAGGCAACCCAAGCCCTAGGTATCAAATCATACACAGAATACCTACAGCGCTACCGGAAAGATCCGTATTTACCTAGGAACCCTGCAGCGTGCTATTCCACCGACTGGCAATCTTGGCCAACATTTTTAGGGAAAGAAGAGAAAGTTTTCTACGCGTCCTACACCGAAGCCCAACAGGCAATCCAAGCCCTAGGTATCAAATCATACGCAGAATACCTACAGCGCTACCGGAATGATCCGTATTTACCTAGGAACCCTGCAGCGTACTATTCCACCGACTGGCAATCTTGGCCAACATTTTTAGGGAAAGAAGAGAAAGTTTTCTACGCGTCCTACACCGAAGCCCAACAGGCAACGCAAGACCTCGGTATCACATCATCTAAAGAGTACCAACAGCGCTACCAGAAAGACCCACGTTTACCCAGCTCCCCAGATACGTTCTATTCCACCGACTGGCAATCTTGGCCAACATTTTTAGGGAAAGAAGAGAAAGTTTTCTACGCGTCCTACACCGAAGCCCAACAGGCAACGCAAGACCTCGGTATCACATCATCTAAAGAGTACGAACAGCGCTACCAGAAAGACCCACGTTTACCCAGCTCCCCAAATACGTTCTATTCCACCGACTGGCAATCCTGGCCAACATTTTTAGGGAAAGAGAAAGTTTTCTACACGTCCTACACCGAAGCCCAACAGGCAACGCAAAACCTCGGCATCACATCATCTACAGAATACCTACAGCGCTACCGGAATGATCCGAATTTACCTAGGAACCCTGCAGCGTACTATTCCACCGACTGGCAATCTTGGCCAACATTTTTAGGGAAAGAAGAGAAAGTTTTCTACGCGTCCTACACCGAAGCCCAACAGGCAACGCAAGACCTCGGTATCACATCATGCACGGAATACCTAAAGCGCTACCGCGATGACCCACGTTTACCCAGCTCCCCAGCTACGTTCTATTCCGCCGACTGGCAATCTTGGCCAACATTTTTACTTAAAAAGGAGATAAACACGCTTAATGAACTAAAAATCGCCTGTAAAGTACTCGGTGTAAGGAACTCACGAGAGTATCGTAAAGTTCAGAAAGACTATTCAAAACTTCCATCAAAACCTGATAAAAAATTCAAAGACTGGATCGATTGGTATGATTTATTAGATATTCCAAAACCATATGAACTTCATGAGCTAAAAAAAATAGTTCAACACCATCAATGTACATCTCTCGCTCAATATAAAAACTTACGCATAAAATTAAACGACCCTAAAATACCAGCGTCTCCGGGTGAGTGTTATGTAAGAGCAGGTTGGACTAATAGTTATGACCTTTTCGGTGTAAAGAGACCTTATAAAACCCGATATTTTGAACCTGAATGGCAGATTTGGGGCAATATGATTAATGAGTTTTTGAAAAAAGCCAGAGGAGGAGGTAGCAAAGTCAGAGATCTATGTGAGTTTGTCAGAGAGTACATAGAACCCAATAAACTTGAAAAGTCTCCACTTGATTTCCTCGTTCGTGGCAAAACAAATATTAAACCAATGCTTCAATTATTTGAAGCTGTATCTGTTACTCGTAAGAAGCAATGGTTGTTCTCGATTAATGAGTTTTTAGATTGGATCATCGTAAACTTCTTAACAATTGAAGATGAAGATACAGGAGAGGTATCTCGAATAAGTAGAACAAAGAACCCGTTCTCTCATATTAACTTTGATGGAGAACAAATACCGGCCACAATTAATGAAACCAACAAATTAGCATTGCCATATCAATTTGTTAAAAGTGCACGAGAATGGATATTCCCGCAAAATTCATTTGAAACAGTCAGTTACTCAGACCTTCATCATCTTCATAAATTTTCATCCGATTGGATTCAAATTGATGACTCCTTTAAAATTAATCCATTAGATCCTGATTGTGTAATAAAAAAAGAAAGAGGTAAGACCTACCTTTGGATTCCAATTTTTTGGACATATACATATGCGCTAATGCAATTACCAGCAAGGGGACGGCAAATTATTTATTGCGACTCAGGCGAAGCGGACCTTGAAATAGCAAATTTTCTACAGAGAAAAATTATTTGGGAGAAAAACAAAAACACACTCTCTGGTTTAACTGATTGCCAAAGTATGATTAACAAAACTCAAAGTGGGGACTTTGGTGTTTACTATACTTCTAATAAAACTAGTTTCGGTGGGAGTGGCTATAAAACTCCATTTATGCCCATTGAATTAGCATATTGGTTAATTAAATTGAGAAAATGGCAAGAAAAATATAACCCAGTTGATAAACCAACTAAATGGTTAGACTGCACGAGAACAAACTTGAATGAAGCTCAAAGGAAGAAGAAGGGACATAACTGTTTCTTATTCCGTGATTTTCAAGAAAATGAACCCGGTATATTTGGTGGGAGATTGACATCGAGACTTGCTGCTGCATTATTTTTCTCTTCTGACGATCAAATTGTTTGTGCAAACTATTCTGGAAAAAGTCACCATGAGTGCATACATGAACTCCAACAACAGTCATCGATTTCCCTTAAAAATTTTAAATCAGCCTACACACCACATTGTATGCGTGTTAGTCTAATTAATGCCTACGCTTACGAGTTTGGATTACCTATTGAAATAGTTATGAAACTAGTTGGTCACTCTTCTATCATAATGACTATTTATTACCACAAGAGTGACAAAACGGGTGCCAATATCAAAGAAAGAGTCACTTTAGGAGAAAAGCAAGCATTAGATAAATCAAAAGATACTCTAAAGAGTTTTATTGAATCTCAAAATATTGAACAATGTAAGAGCCAACTCACAGCTAATGATCCGGAATTCCTCTCAACTCTAAATAATACTAGACCCGCATCAAGTTATCTTTTCCGAGACTATGGGATATGCCCCGTAGGTGGGGGATTTTGCAGCCAAGGCGGCGATCATGTTGCAATGAAAACTAATATCTATCATCCAGTCCCATCCGGTCATCTAGGAGAACAAAACTGCATTCAATGCAGGTTTTTTATCACTGGCCCTGCATTTATGATGGGGCTATCTGCATTATTTAACGAATTGTCTTTGGAGGTTCATACACAATCTTTACGCTATCATCGTTTAGAAAGCGAACTCAATGATATTACAAAAAAAATAGATGTTATCTCACATGAAATATACGAAAAAAATTTAAAAAACACTGAAACATCATGTTTAGAAAATAATCATTTTACTCTTCAATCAGAACGACGAAGACTGAACTCTGAAATTGAAGTCAGGGCAAAAAAGATAGATTTATACTTATGTGATATCAATGCTATCTATAAACATATATTGAACTGTCAAACTATTATTTTTCAAGAATCATCATCTGAAGATACCAAGCTACAACTTATTGTTCCTAGAAACCTTTCTGTTAACTTTGAAATAAGCGAAGTAAGTGCATTTCAGCAGCTATCTGAAGTTTGTGAAAATGCAGAGCTTTACCATAGCTGTACCGATGAACATGCAGTAACAAGAAGGAGTCAATTACTCGATAAAATGTTGATTAAAAATGGTATAAGCCCGAAGTTTTTGCATCTAAATGAGACAGAACAACTCATAGTAGGTAACCAAATGACCCAATTAATGCTCACAAGATTAAAATGTTGGGAAACAATAGATCTTCTCATGGATGGTAAATTATCTTTAAATGATTTCGAGAATAATGACCTAATTTCAAAAAATGAATTGAACAAACTATTTATGGGAGCGACTCAGCTCAAGCGGATCAATTAAGATGACTGAAATATCTCCAGACATAATCTTGGCACAACTAAAATCTCAGGTTTCGGAGCGAGTCCAACTTTCTCTGCAATCTATATACCAAATTTGCGTTGAGCAACAACAGCGGGGACTGAATGATTTCAGCTACGCGACCATTGCCCGTCTCGGTAAGGGCCGAGGAGTCCCAGCTGCACAAAGTATTCGAAACAAAACAGGTGAAGTTTATCGCACCTTAATTTCAAGCTTTGCAAATCAATCAGTTAACTCAAAAACGAGTAAAAACACAAGCTATAGCAAAGGCTATGCTTGGATAGATGAAATTAAAGATCCAGTTATAAAGCTGCAGGTAGGAATCTTGTACTCACAAAAAATTACTGCAGAACGAGCCGTTAATGAAATTGCTCCAATAAACCAAGTTATAGAGATTTTTGATGGAAACTCATCTGACTTTCTCACCAAAAGACTGACAACACTTGAACGAGAAGCTCTCGAATATCTGCTATCAAGTGAATTTAGACGCAAGAATGAGTTGGAGCTAGGAAAGCATGGCAGTATAGTATCTCGCAATAATGACGAGCCATTTTTACCAGTTGCAACCATAGATGCCATAGAGAAAGCCTTACGCTATCTCTGATATATTTGTAGGAAGAAATTTGAAAACTAACTTGATCACCCGCGAAGGTTTCGAAAAGCTAACTGCAGAACTTAACTATCTTTGGCGCGAATACAGGCCCGAAATAACAACTAAAGTAACGTGGGCTGCAAGTCTGGGGGATCGCTCAGAGAATGCTGATTACATTGAAAACAAGAGATTACTCAGACAAATTGATTCGCGTGTGCGTTTTCTTAGAAAACGCATTGAAGCTGTAAAAATTGTTGATTATGCCCCACAGCAAGAAGGGAAAGTATTCTTTGGTGCATGGGTACAAATCGAAAAGGACAATGGTGAAGTAAAGAGCTTCCGTATCGTTGGCCCTGACGAAATCTATGGTAGAAATGACTACATCTCTATCGATTCACCGATGGCAAGAGCATTGTTAAAGAAAGAAGTCGATGATGAGGTTACTGTTAATACGCCCATCGGCCCTCAAATGTGGTTTATAAAATCAATAATATACAAGTGATACTTAGTCCACTACATGTGACTAAACGTCGCTTGCAAATACCGCCGCAGTCAGCTTGTAGTTAACCGTAATTCTTATAAGGCTGCTGAATGGGCGGTATTATCCTTCTAGTGATGTGAATGACCAACACTCACTGTTTTGATTAAAATCAGACAATCCTCGAGCTCTACATGAAAAATCGTCTTACTAAATACATGTTGAACTCATACCTTTCAGAAAATGTTCAGCCCAAAGATATCTTTTACAGCATAGAGCACTTCCTCGGTCTTCTCTCTAGATAATAGGCTACCTTTTCTCAAAATATCAATCAGTTGAGCCTTATCACTTAAGAATTCAGCTCTTCTTTCTCTTATCGGTCTGAGCATATCTTGTAAACACTCCTCCAGTACTTTTTTCGTTGTACCATCGCCAAGCCCTCCAAGCTTTTAATTGATTGATATAGCTGACATCCGGATGAAATGCATCTAGGTATGTAAAAACGACATTTCCTTCGACTTTACCGGGATCTTCGATTTTTAGATGTTTAGGATCGGTAAACATAGATTTTACTGCAGCTGAGAGCTCTTTCTCGCTAGCCCCAAGATTAATGGTGTTCCCCATTGTCTTGGACATCTTATTTTTACCGTCTGTGCTAGGTAAACGAGTTGTATTACTGAGTAGAGGCTTACATTCGTTCAATACGATTCGTCCTGCTAATGAATTAATCTTTCTGACTATTTCATTAGTTTGTTCAAGCATTGGTAACTGGTCATCCCCAACCGGAACTAATGTTGCATTGAAGGCTGTTATGTCTGCAGCTTGGGATATGGGGTATGTTAAAAAACCAGCAGGAATTGACCGTTCAAACCCTTTATTTTGAATTTCACTTTTGACAGTTGGATTTCGCTTTAACCTGCTAATAGTCACAAGGTTGCTGTAGAACATCGTTAATTCAGCCAAAGCAGGAAGTTGTGACTGAAGACAAATAGTAGTTTTCAAGGGATCAATGCCAACCGCTAGATAATCCGCGACGACATTGAGAATATTGGATGAAACTTTCTTAGGATTATGAGCATTATCCGTAAGACCTTGCATATCGGCGACAAGGATCGTTTGCTCATGAATCTCTTGTAAAGCGACACGCTGCTTTAAAGAGCCGACATAATGACCAAGATGCAATGGTCCTGTAGCTCTGTCGCCCGTTAAGATAATTTCTTTTGTTTCAATATTTTGCATGGACTTCATGGATGTATCTCCTAGTAAGCATAGATCGCAGCTGGAGATACAAAAGAGGATTTACAGTCTTAACTACCTTCCAGCAGCTTAAGAATGTAAAAATTCCGTGCCGCTCTAAATAGAGCGCCACCAGAAAAAGAATGATGAAGGCGTTGAGATGTTTTTCATTCTTTCAATCTAACAAGAATCCTTCTGAAACTCAATCTCATATAAGACAACAGCTGCCTGTGCGGCTCAGATCCAAATGGCATTAATTCCTCTATAAAACAAATGCTGAAAGAACACGCTGTTTGAATCGGCCCAATTTCAGATCATTGAATTGTTCATGTTGTGATTGAGACAAATCCAAATTCGAAGCCGCAAGCCCCCAACTCACACTATCGACCTTGGCTCCCTCTTTCATTTGCGCTTTGAACGGCATAACTGCAGAGTCTGACTCTTTAATGTTCAATACATTAGCTATACTAAACTTGGCAAACATACATGTATCTGGAATGTCTTGTTCTATACGTTCAGAATATTCAATCAAACTAGGCTCAGCAAAAGTGAAGAGCCATGCTTCTTGGTTAGCTTTGTTATTAACCCTCAGGATCCTGCCAAGAACTTGTCGAAAATACAGTTCAGTTTTAATTGAACTAAGATGGCAACAGACTTGTAAACGAGGAATATCCGTACCCTCACTGATCATTCCAACGCTCACAATCCACTGTGTACTCCCAGTTCTATAGGCATCGATTTCGGACAGCGGTTCATCATGCAAATAAGTGACGATCGATGCTGATTGCTTAAACTTAGTTAAGAGCAACTGCCTGATTTTCTTGGCGTGTTGAACTGACGCTGCGACGACCAGACCACCTGCATTCGGTGTTTCCATGCGAATTTTCGCAAGTTTTCTACATCCTAAATCAAGAAGATATTCGATACTATCGTCATTGTGGATAATACTTTGATAGGTTGTTTTGGTTTCTTTTAATAGCTCGGCAATTGAAGAAAATGATTGGTTTTCGCGGTTTTTCGTAATGGTAAGTTGCTCATTGTCGATGAGAACAATTTTGGGTAAACGGCACACTCTGTCATCTATTGCCTGCCTTAGTGAGTACTGATAGTCTACGATTAGCTGACCTTCAGGATCGCTGTATTCTGCCATTACAATAGGTAACTCATCAGAACGCCAAGGAGTACCTGAAAGTGCCAAGGTATACTTAGCGAGACCTTGAACTTTTGATAGAATTTGATTTCCCCACTTATTCGAGTCTTCCTCTTCTGAGCCAGCACAATGATGGATCTCATCAAAGACTACGAACACACGATACCTAGCTAGCAACGACCAAAACTCTTCATTCAAAAATTGAATCGATTGATAAGTCAAAGACTGTCCGATAGCCCCCAAACCACCATTAAAGTTACAACTTAGTGTATGGGCAAAAGTACGCTTAATACTTTCAGCAACACTGAGCGTTGGGGAAAAACAGAGTACTAAATCGATAGCATTCGATTCGAGCAATCGCTTAGCAACTTCAGCTGCAAAAACCGTCTTACCAGCCCCAGGAGTTGCTTGGCAGAAAAAATGTGAACGGCCTGACAAGTATTTGTTTAAAGCTTGTTTTGCACAATCGTGCTGCCATTTTCTCAACATCGTGCTCAATATCCATTTTCATTCAGTGAATTGAGTACATTCGTCAGTACATTAATTTTGCCCAACAATAACGCAGAGCGCTCCCGAGCATTTTTTAGAAGGGGTGTAATTTGCAGAGAGAGTTCTGGGAAGCGTTGGTTTAATGAACGATATTCTTCGATTTCACCAAGGATAATCTCTAGCTCACCTTCACACTCATTGCGCTCATTTATTAAAATGTTGTACTTATCTTGTTGCGCCCTAGGTGCATCTGATACTTGGTTAACCTTTACAGGCATTGGACGGCTTGCCAAATTAAGCCCTTTAAATAAGTCAGTTTGCATGTATCTTTTTTCTCGCCCAATTCCATCTGAATTAAGCCATCCTTTCTTCTCTAACCCCCAGACTTGTCGATAGACAAACTTATGTGCATCTTGCCCTGTTGATGCAAACTCCTCTATATCGAGTAATGCATCCTTGATTTCTACCAAAGAAAAATTATCCATCTCATTTTCAATCAATAGGTTATGCATAAATGCATTAATTTTTTGAGAATGACTCATTGAACAGCTCTAATCACCACAAAACTAAGGATTGCTTAGTATACATAAATCAGCAAAACTAAGAAAATCTTAGTCACCATGAGCTCATAGAAATGAATTTTCAGTGTCATTTGACAACCCTATCCCCATTCGACTTAAAGAGGCGAGAAAAAAAGCCAAGCTTTCCCAAAAAGAACTGGGGATTCGCATAGGTATGGATGAAGGTTCTGCAAGCCCAAGAATGAATCAGTATGAAAAAGGGAAACATACTCCTGATGTCAGGACACTTAAACTTATTGCAGATGAGTTAAAAGTACCTTTGAATTATTTTTTCTGTGAAGATCCAGAATCAGCTGAATTAGCGATTGCTATTGCGGCTCTTTCGACAGAGAAGCGGCGTTTGTTACTTAAGTTTATTCATGACTTGTCCAATAACGAATCATGATGGTTTAAAACACAACGATTGAAGAATCGTGAAGCTCTAGCAAACCATACCCACGAGCACATATCGCTTCCTAAGTTGTCCAACATTGAACTATCTGCTGCTAACTCAACAGGTCACTAATCAGGTGATTTTTTCTATAATCAGTAACAGCCAACTGACAAGGACTTGTTAGTTAATGTTTGTTTTCATGGCTCGGTTACTGGTACACATCTGGACAATAATAAGCTAGATGCTTTACTCTAACTTTGTCAATTTAGGTTAGAAAAAACAAAGCTGACGATGAGAAGCACCGACCTATCTCCTACTTTTGCGACTCTACAAAGCAAAACAGAACAATTCTCACATGTTCTGTTTGACCAGAAATTTCAACACCCTGTATTATTTATTATAATGAAAAACAATGTATACTGTGTTTATATACAGACATGCAATTTTAGATAGTCAAGCATATGCTTTATTAAGGAATGAATGTGCTGAGTTGTGTTGAGTGTGATTTTTCCTATGAGGATACTTTAGAAGAGTGCCCTCGTTGCGCTGAGCTAGAACATGTTGAGCGACCAGATCTTGTCGCTGTAGCAGCTATGACTGCGGAATTTATCACACAAGCTGGTAGCTCCAAACTTGAAGCTAAGATCGGTGATCTTTGGCCTAAAAATGATGATGTAAGCTTCAAACTCATATCTGAAGTAGAGAGAAAGTTTAAGGGTAAGAACAAGTTTCATAGCTACTTTTCAGAGAATAATTCTATAGGTTCTGCTCCTAACCTCCTGAAAACTTACATCGGCAAACAAATCATATTCTCAGAGCTGGTGAAGAAGTTCATGGACTCGCTTGTCGCAGCAGCAAAGGAAGTCGGTGTACACAAAGTTGCTGGCGGTAATATCGTGTTTATGCATTATAAAGGCCACGAAGACACCGATATCGGTCGATTACTAGCCATTTGGGTGACCAAGAAAGATGGTTTCGATTTCGACGAGGAAAGCTTGGTTCCAAAGGACAGCAGTCACTTGAACCTTGATGCCTTAAGACAAGCAGCATTGTTTGACCTTACATTATTTGACGAAGTCTACCCGAATGTGCCGACTGATGATACGTACCTAAAGTTTATTAAGGGAACATCAACAGGCGCATTCTTTAAGACCGCATTTGGGTGTGATGAGAGAAACGCAGGTAACGTCGATTCAATCAAGAATCTTCGCCATGCGGTAAGTGATTACCAAGATAGATACCAGCTCTCTAACGATTTCTATATGGATGCTACAGCTAAAGTTGAAACACTGCTGGAGGTAGCTCAGAAGAGCGGAAAACCTATATCTTTATCGACTTTGTGTAATGCTGTTGATGGCTTGCTTCCTAATGATTCACCTTTGAAAGGAACATTTGAGTCTTTCATCAACAACAACGGATATGAGATCAATCATCATATCGAGCCTACCTTGAATAGTATTAAGGCAGGGCAGTCAATAGAGCTGGTTGCCGGAGATAAGAGCTTTTCAGCTAAGATTTTGAAAAAGCAAATTGGACCAGCGAGTTCGGGTCATGTAGTCGAATATGAAGATGGTCGACTAACATTGTTAATTGTTGATCCGGAGCAGAAAAAAGAGCTAATGAAGCTTGCAACCGCTAATGCCGAAGATGAATAGCGAAATTTTTCAATCATTTGTCAGTATTTTAAGGAAAAGCTCACCATCGATTAGTGATGGTGAACTGAAGGTTCCATTGCCTTCAGAAGCTACAGCTAGTCAAATGGTTGAAGATACATTAAAAGATGTTGGTTACTCATTTGATGAAGTGAGAACTATTCGTCAAGGCTATGCAAATATCTCGCTTAGTGCAGCAAGCTGGTCAGGAACCTGCCCTATTCACAAGAGTTGGGCTGACCTATTCTCAATAGTTGAAAATACGTCGAAGTTACCATCATACTTTTACGTCTTAGAGACAAATCAATCCTCATTTGACGATACGCAAAATAAGCGAGCACTTGAGCTATTTTGTTCGTTCAGACAATTACTTGCTTCTTTAGCTGATCAGTGTGAACCGCCTCAAGACGGATGTGCAAAAGGTTCTCGAAAATTATTTTATATCATCGAAACGGACGATGGTGTTACTAAGTACGACTTTAAACCTACCTTAAAGTGGAGTGAACTAAAGGAAATACCGACCGAAAACGGGCAACTTTCTTTGGTTGAAAAACTGCGTAAGTTAATTGCTCTCGGTGATAGCCAAGATTCAGAGAGAAGATCTGTAATGCGCTCTGCATTTCATGAGATTATTTCTGCTTGTCATTCTAATTCAGAGATATTCAAAAGAATCTTAGGCTCTATTGAGAATTTCCATAAACGTTATGAAGAACACCATGATCTTTTTGTTAGGCGTTTTAGCATAAACAAAGTTCTTCATGAAATTAATGAGAAAGACTTAACTTACACCTCTAAGATAAATGAGATTTTATCTAGTGCACAGAATAAAGCCTTAACTATCCCTGGTGCTTTAATCGTAATTGGTGCTGTGATGAAAATTGATCAGGTGGTAGATGGGATTGCCGTTGCAATTGGTATGTTGATTACAACTGTAATTGTGCATCGCTCTCTGGATGTTCACAACAGTACATT
Source organism: Vibrio mimicus (assembly GCF_019048845.1). Taxonomy (NCBI): domain Bacteria; kingdom Pseudomonadati; phylum Pseudomonadota; class Gammaproteobacteria; order Vibrionales; family Vibrionaceae; genus Vibrio; species Vibrio mimicus. Next base: position 205,014 of record NZ_CP077426.1, on the reverse strand, counting down.
CAAACATATCGAGAAACAGGTTACAGCCGAGTTCAAACAATATGATGTCTTAAATGAAAAAGTAGAAATAAGACAGAGAGCACAACAAACAATAAAAGAGCTTTCGGACTTACTAGACAAGGCAAAGAAAAATTCTAGTTTTATGAAAATTTCTATCTGGTTTATCTGCTTTTTAGCTGCAGGCTTTATTTTTATTGTACTTAATAGAGGTGATGAAAACGGAGAACAAGCGCAAGCCACTCAACAATCAATCAACACTACTGCACCTGAAAATAGCGAACTCAAAGCTGATAACATAGCCCCAATTATTCCAAAAGCTACTATTTCTAAACCATTGTCAGCTGCGAACAGATCTGTTTCTAACGCTTCCTAATAAACATCACTATTAGTATAGTCAATAAGCTACTTATGAATGAAAACTGAGCTAGAGAATATAATCTAGTTCAGTTGGCTTGTTTCTGTTAAATGCATATCTAACCTTAAGGCAGTGTTGTTTCCAATATCTACTGCTTAATTGTTAGGCGAAGACGGGCAATTTCAATAGATGCTATAAAACAGAAGTTTACTAATATTAGAGTGGCTTTATCCTCTTCATCCTCGAACTCGGTGAGTAAGTCAAGCTTTTCTGGCGATGTCTTCTTAACATACGCATGCATTTGAGGAAATTGCGATGGTGGAAAACTAGAGACTTGTATATCGTGTGCCAGTTTATTGCGAGCGAGTCTTATTTCATGTAGAGGCGGGATTAGCTTCCTATATTCCCTTCTTTCACTACTATTTTCAAAGTTATATGCCTTTATGAAGTCCTTGAATGTATCTATTTTGACACCGAACGTTTTGTCTACAATATCGACATCGAAGCTATTAAGCAGTAAATCTAACTTGTGTTCAAGCAAAAGAACAATGCTAAGAAAACGTCCGATCTGCTCATTTGTCTCAGTTGTTCTCTGACGAATCCAGTGGTTACCGTCTGCAACAAGCTTACGAAATTCTTCCGTATTCTCTTCTGGAGATATAGGCTGTTTATACTGTATCTGCGCATACTCGCTTCTTTTTCGTTTCGAGTAGCCGAATAACTTTAGTAACTTTTCCACTGACTCCCTCTACAGTGCTTAACGTTTTTTTGAATAGCAGTTAGGCATTTACATTGTTTTAATCAGGGTATTATCTTCGTAATCTGTCCAGATACATCGCAACCCACGTCATCCCTCAAGCGTTTTAGTTGAATACCGACTCTACCTCTTAATACCTGTAAATATGCATCAATCAAAGTTGTGTCTCTAGACAACTCATTCATAAATTCTCTGTTCGCATCTTGAATTGCACGGCAAATTTCTTTAAGCCTTTTGTCTGAGTCTATATCTCTAACTTCTCTTTGAATCCGTTTTCTGACTTGGTCGATAGAACTAATGACATGTGTGGGATCTTCAAAAGTAGCGGGTTGAAAGTAGACTCCTTTGCTAGATATATAATCAACGATATTTTGAGCAATCTTCCTGTTTGTACTCTGTCGCGATATTAGAGGTATTGGACTTTTGTGAGTTCTAAGTAATACAGAAATTGTATCTTCGTGCTCTCTCTTCCACTGGAATAATAGTGATTCTGGATAATCAATCCCATCGTTTTTATCGATCAACGTATGGCAGTTAGCACATAACCACAAGCCATTTTCCTCACCGTGGATATCGATACACGCGTTAGAGTTATGTCTTGCCGATCCACTTTTTTCTCCAATTATATGTGCTGCCTCTCCTTTTTTATTTTTAAGTTTTGGACCAGCCATTGCTGGTCCGATAGTTAAAGTGTTACAGTCAGGATTACTGCATATATATGCAGCTCTATAAGCAATCATTTCTGCAACTTTTGGTTTGAAAGCCATTTCCCCTCCACAAAACACCAATAACAGAATAAAAGCCATATTGATAAAGGATCTATATCATAAGATTGGTTGAATACCCTAGGATATTTATACGTAGGCTTATAAATGTGTACAGGAATGCTTGTTCCGTTCTGTACATACACAAAACGTTACACTTCACTTGGGTAGTAATTTTCTTCGTTGTAAGGCTTACCTGAGCAACACAAACAGTTAGATTTGTTTTCAAAAGGAATCTTGATAAGGCTACGTTAGTGAGGACAGAGATCCCCTGCTTAGGGGGGGGGGTTACCATTGGGTAACCTCCTGACAAATTGAAATGTTTCTTACTCCAGCAAGAGTACAGCCCTAATGTTTTTCATTCGGGCACAGATCAGAGTAGCTTTGGTACGACGCATGGAATGAGTACCATAATTGTCAGCATTCAGCTCTAGCTTTACAACCCAGCTCCTGATGATCGTACGATAAAATGAATAGCTGATAGGCTGACCTTTGAGGCGACAACTTGGAAATAAAGAACTACTTGCCTCTAGGTCTACTGAGTAGATCCATCGACTAATACTTTGTTGCGTTCTCGGAGTAATTTCATAGTGTACATCGGTGCCTGTTTTTTGCTGGATGCATTGATCCCTTTCATAGATTACTCCTTGCGAAGAGACATCATATACATGCAGCTTTAGTAAATCACTTGCCCTTAACTTGCTATCAATGACTAAGTTCAATAGTGCAAGCTGCATTAGGTCGTTTTCAAGCTCTAACCTAGTCCTAATTCGCCAAATTTCTTCCAACTTAAATGGTCGTTTAATGCCGCTGCATTTTCCCAAAGATAACTTTCTCATGTTGACCTCCTCTCCGATATTATTGGTCAACATAAAGTCTGGCTACAAACTGGAACCGTTCCAGCCTTGATAGCCGTCGATCACACAATCGCTCAGAGTACATTGAATCATCCGTGGACAGAAGTTCGTTAGAGTTTCTACTTAAATTAGCAATATACGGATTAAATCAGGTATGGGAAGCCTATGTCTGGTACAGATATTAAACAATATTAAGCCACTCTTTAGCCCCATTTATATCAAACGCCTTTGTACCATATCCAACAGAGAGAATATCCTCAGGCAAAAACTCGTCAAACTTATCGATTTGTTTTTCCAGTACGGACTGGGCTAACTCTGTCTCACTAGGCAGTTTTTTTGAAGCTAAAGTACGTAAAGTCGATTTAACACCCTCAACGGATGTTTTTTCCACTTCAATAACACCGGCATATGCGCTAGCTTCGTATCCATTCATGATTAGGAGAGCTACAATAGTATTGACTACTTTATCTCCCAACCATGTAAACAAATAAGTACTGTTGCCAACTTTCAGCAGCGGTTTTCGTGCTAAATCTGATAGTTGAAAAAAGGTGACACTTTCCTTGAATTGTTCTCTTGCAATAGCATCTGCAAAATCCACTTTTTTATTACCGACTGAAATTCTGTAGTCACCATCTTTGAGTATGCGAAACATTTCTTGGCGAACGACGTCATGGATTGTCATTCCACTGCCGCCAAATTTTGGTGGTTTACCACCTTTAGCGCGTTCAACATAAATGGTTTTTTTGTCACTATCGATATCATTTACTTTCCATCGTTTCCCACCAAACACAATGTTCTGCCCAACTAACACAAGTGAGTCGATAGGAAGTGTTCCCAGCGTTTTTGTCCCATTAATAACCCTGTACTCTTCTGGCGTTTTGAATACAGCATAAAATGAATAGTGACTTGTAATACGTTCACCTAAGATGCCTAAAACTAATTCACCATTACCTAGCTGAGTAATTAGATTAGTATTCCCCATATGGCCTAGAAGTCCTTTGAAGTCATCTACGCCAACTTTCTGAAATGGGCCTTCTTTACAGAGCAAGTTAAATAATTGATCGGCCCGAATGCCCCCCCACTGAGCTATAACAGCGAGTATTTGATGTAGAAGTGTAGAAAAGTGGTAAAGGGACGAATCTGCAGGCTCATACCATTTACTGCCGATGAGTAGCCTAATCATTGCTAGGGATTGTATTAACTCCAGGCGGAGTATATCGACAACGTTTGAATCTTTTGTGAGTTCATCCTCTGCAATCAACACTCGCAGTATAGAAGGACCACCACGTCTTCCTGAGCGTCCCATTCTCTGTCGCAGGCTCGAAATTGAGTGAGGGGCCGTAACCTGAACGACGGAGTTTACTTTTCCAATATCGATACCCAACTCAAGAGTCATGGTACACACCGCTGTAGTAGGATACTGCTCTTGTAGAAGACGTTTCTCTAGGTCTTCTCTCAATTCCTTGGCAAGCGATCCATGGTGAGGAAAGAACTCATTCGGCACGCATTGCTGATCACAGAAATCGCTAAGCGTTGCAGCAATGCTTTCAGTTCTTTTCCGGCTATTTGCAAATACTAAATGGTTACCTCCTCGACAAAAATTAAATAGGTCTTGGCAGATTTTGTATTCAGCGTCAATTGGCGTTTCACTGTCTACCTGAGCTGGGTTCACATACCCTTTGACTTGCACCTTAAGTACCGATGTCGAATTCGAGTCCCTTATTATTTTACATGGCAAAGATTGATTAGGACGAAGTGACAATGGGACTTTATCTAATTCACCGAGAGTTGCACTCAAAGCAACCCTAGGAATCGGCTTCTTCAAACACCCAAGAAGATGCTCCAATCGATGAAGCAAAGAAAGTAAGTGATGTCCGCGCTCAGTGCCAAGAAATGCGTGAAACTCATCAATAACGATATATTTCAAATCAGAAAATGCAGACTTCATCCAGCCTGAATCTCGGATAAGCAACGATTCGAGCGATTCGGGAGTGATTAATACAATTCCCGCTGGTGTAGTTTTTAACTTATTCTTTCGGCTTTTAGCACTGTCTCCGTGCCACGGGGTGACTGGCAAATCCATTAGTTCTGAGAGGCTTTCTAAACGTCTATCTTGATCATTTATTAAAGCTTTTAGCGGGCTGATATAAAGGATACCAACCCCTTCATCTTGATTAGCAATAGCACTGATTGCGGGAAGAAAAAATGCTTCAGTTTTTCCCGCAGCTGTCGAGGCACTGATAACAAGGTCTGTTTTCGCTGAAAGAATCGGCTCAATAGCTAGGCATTGGATTTCTCGTAGGTTTGCCCAACCTTGTTTAAATATCCAACGCTGAACTCGGACATCGAGCTTTTCATGTTCATTAATCATAATTTGAAGTCAGCGAGGCCATCTTCGTTTTCATCTAATTCAAGTTCAACGTCAGAGGGCTTATCTTCTTCAATTCCAACCGATGAAACTAGGTTGTTCCAGCTTATCGTTGGATTTTGATCGATTACCGCAAGCATATCCAAAAAAGCCTTTATCGTATTACGTGGAGTTCGAAAATAAGCGTCTCCAATAGTCTGACTGCAATGTTTTAGAAACGCCATTAGGGATTCGTCAGGAACAAGATATTTGCTTTCATCACCTTCGGCATAAACGTGACGCAAATTTTTTAGTAGTATATACAGCTCTTCCGGGGTCAAGCTTGCGAGGTGCAGTGCTGGAGATGAGTAATCGATAAGGCCTGCTTGCTTCGCAAAGTTATTTCCCGCAAGTCTGGACTGAAGGGCTTCATAACTATAAAGACCTTTCCTAGGATCAAGCAGGAATTCAGGCGTTCCACCAAGTAAAAAGCCTAAATACTCGGTAGTGCCTTGTAGACAGTCGTTGAGAATTCGTAATATTTGTTCATAGTTAGAAGTCCTAGCTGTTGTGTTATTCAACTTATACAGATTTACCATTTCATCGAGGTTAACGAGCAACCCCTGATATCCCGCTTGGCGAACGAATAGACTCATTATTTTGAGTGCATCATAAAAAGACGTATCTGAAATTATTGTTCTGACGCCTAAATCTTTGCGGGCGTCCGTTTTAGTTGAATATTCAGCGCGAAGCCATTTTATGGCATTAGCTTTTTGTGTGTCATTGTCTTCTTCATGTCCAACCCAATAAGCCTCAATGACTTTGGCGAAGTCATATCCACCGACAAGATCAGAAATTGAAGATAGCTTTTCATGTATAACTGTATTGATGCTTTTTCCAGTCGTATCAGCTTCCTTTCTCGTTTCAGTGATAAACTTTTCAACCACACTGGTTAGCGCATTTCCATCTGGTTTATTGCGCGTGGACATATTGCGCATTAGTTCTGAGTATAGATTTCTAGCTTGCCCAGCAGATGCATGCATTCGTCTATCAGGAGACAAGTCAGCATTAACAGTTACCAACTTTCTTTCTAAAGCAATAGCTCGAACAACACTTAAGAAAAATGTTTTGCCTGATCCATATTCTCCAATAATAAGCCTAAAGGCTGAGCCTCCATCGGAGATGCGTTCTATATCTTGAAGAAGTGCTTTTAGCTCGTTAACGCGACCAACTTGAATATGCTGAATCCCAACTTTGGGAGTTACACCAGATTTCAACGATTGGATAATTGCATCTCTTTCTTTTGCACGTATTTTTTTTGCAACCATCATTTAACCTTTTAATTCTTTTACAATTTCTAGATCGACGTATATATCACCATCATCATCCAAGACAGGAGCATCTACTTTTTCGTAAGCCCAGTCATTGATAGTTTCTATAGCGCCATCAACCATCAAGTTCAGTTTCTTACAAAGTTCATGAACTTCATTTCGAGGCCATATTTCTTTACTAAGCAGCATATCGAACAGATTTTTATGCTCATTATCCAGTCCATCATGGCCTGTAGAGAACGAACTCATCGTCTCTATTTCTGGTTCGATATCAACCGTAAATATGCTTTCTAACATGCTCTTGGCATCGCTGGTATCACTCTCATGCATCGCCAGAATGTCCTCATCCAACTGGAACTTACCTTCGCTTTCGTCTGTATTTGTTGGATAGGAGGAATTAGGTGTTCTTGTGGATGCTAGGTTGTGAATGTCGCTCGTAACAAGTGATTTATCTAATCCTAGGCATGTATAGATTTTCTCCATTTGTTTTATTTCAGATGAATCGACCTTACCGTCAGCAAGAGCAATTGAAATCATAAATTTCTTTAAGGATTCAATTTGTGGTGAATTGAGTTGCTCTATTCTTGCTTTTAATCCCGCAGTATTCGCTGGACTATTAAGTCGCCACGTCAGATAAGCATTCAGTGAACTTTTCTCGGATGGAGACAGTCGGTCATCATGTTCAATTAGTTTTTGCAGCGTCAGTTTTTCATCTTGGTCAACGATACCGTCAATAGTTGCCACCATTGCACCAAGCCTCATCCACAGACTTACTTGGTTGAAAGCCGAGCTAGGTTCAAAAAATTCACCATGCCCTGGCGAGAACAATACAATGTTGTCATCAGCTTTGAACTTGGTTTGATGAAAACGCATATCCGGGGCGATACCTATATCAGCTTTAGCAGCAAGTTTGATAAGGAGCTCGTTTTCTTTCTTGTTCATAGATTTGGGAAGCGGTATTCCAGTGTGAGACCAGAACTCTTTAACAGTTGTTATTCCGTTATTATTCTGAACTACTTGAACAGCCCATAACTTAAAAGATTCAATGACTGATGAGTTGGATTCATTTGCTAGTTCTTTTGGTAGTAACATCAGTGCGGCTATATCATTTTTCGAGGTATCAGCCTTGCCTAAGTAGCGACTATAGCTACTTAACTCTTCTGCACACTGCTCTGCAATAGGAATAAGCTTGTTTATGGGACCTTTGAGAATACTCGGATCTGGCAACTCTTCCAGATTTAAATCAATACCATTAATGCCGTTGCTTGCTGCGTGATATGAGAGTCGAAGCTTTGTTTTGTTTGGCTTGACTGATATACCCTTGCCAAATTTTTGAGAGAATCTTATTTCGAAAAGTTTCCGAAACTCCTTTTCACATCTACGAGCTGGAGTTTTTAGCGAATATTCAAATGTATCTTTTAACCAGTCTAAAGCTAACTCAGCCCCAACGGGTTGCCCATTAACTATGGTTTTGGCTAGTTTCAGCTTGAATGACAATGCATTGTTTGTATCTGGTATTTTTGCAATCCGTTGTTCAAGTAGAGTCGGTCTGAGCAAAGCCATCAACTCAAGAAAATTGGCTGAATATCCTCTAAAAGAGCGGTTTGTATTGAACACTTTATGGAGACGTAATACTTCTTCAAATATTGTAGTAAATTCTTGATCGGATACCTGTGAGCTAGTTTGATTTTCAATGATTCTTCTTTCAAAACCATAGAAGTAAATGAATACGTATCCGATTGGTGTGTTTGGATCAGAGCGGTCAGACGCTAACCAGTCTAGATAGGCACCTCTGCACTCTTTTGATAAAGAGGAATAACTTGGCCAGTACCCTAGTGTTTCGTCGGTATGTAATTCCGCCCCGATTTTCATTAAAGATTTCGATGCGGGGCGTTCCTCATCGATAAGAGATGGTTCTACCCCATATCCATCAAGTGAGTTCATTATCCCACCAAAGTAAAAAAGACCTTTGTTGAGGTTTCTTCCGATAATAGTGAGCGGTTCACATTCGCCAATCCATCGGCCCTTTTGTTTGTTAGACGACTTTTCAGCTTCTCTTCCAAAACTCGTGTGAATTGTAAACATTGCAAACTCTTCATCATTTTCATTGTATGAGGAAACTGATATCGCTTGCGTGCCATAAGCATCACTCTTTTGAACAGAAGGCTTTGAGACTGTATTGTTTTTGGGAGAGTTATAGCTGTTGGAAGTTTTGGACTTAGAGTTCCTAGTTATCAGCTTGTACAGAATATAGATGATGATAGCCCCAACAAAAAATTCCATTTCTTACCTTTGTATCAATGAGGTAGATAGGTCCTAACAACCACCTACTCAGTAGTCAATAAATGGCATATTGATGTATTAGATAAACTAGGTCAAATGGAAGCATAGCAAAGTGTGAGGTGTTTTAATGATAAAATACAACGGGGCACTTCTGAGTTACGAAGTGCCAACTGTGAAGGTTCTGGCCAAAAGCATCTTAGAACAATAACACAGAGCAACTCTCACCAGAGACCACATTGTTCCATAAACACTGGGCAAATTTCTGCCTGTAAATTTTTGGGGTTATGATAGGGCAACTTATAAAACGTCAGAGAAAGAACATGCCCATATACGATATTTTTGATAAGACAAAACTCTATCGCTGCCCTTTTTGGAAAGACCCCATTACTTGTACTTGCTCGTCATGTCACATGCGTCGGGAATGGGAAAAAAGCTCTGCGACATTGAAAGCCGCTGAAGCCCGTAACTTTGCACCACTAGGATCTTCTGTGCCCAGTGTTCAATCGTTACTAAGGCCTGAACCTATCCAAGAAACAACACGAGAAAAAGTTGAGCGTCAGCGTAAAGAGCGACAAGAACAATCAGAAAAAGATTGGGCAAAGCTTCAAAACCAGCAAAAGAACGCAGAAGAATTTATGTTGGGCTGGATGCAAAACACCGTTACTCAACCACAAGCGCAACTTTGGACAGACTTATTTACTGCTGAAACCAGTGAAGAACAGAAGCAATTTATTAAACAATGCAATGTTCACCTCAATAATCCCGTCAGAGAAGGGGAAATTGTCATTGTGCCCACCACCAAACCGACTAGTGAGCAAGAGAAGAAAGCACTCGCTGATTTACAAGAAGACGCACAAGCAGCAAGTACCGAGCTAGCCAAATTAACCGATGAACAAGTAGCAACAGTAAACCGACACTTAGAACTGTTGGATTATTATGCAAATCAAGTGTTTGCCAAAATCAAGCAAGATGGCCTACCCAGTGACTATTACGCTTATGCTTCTTTGGGTGTAGGCATGGCGACAGCTGGTGTTGAACAACGGTTAAAGAATATCAGTGATGTATTACTTGAGATTAATGACCTATACGCCTCTCAAGTTGCCATGGCGAGCAGAACTGGCGCATCAATTACGGGCCTTTTGTAGCCGAACGCGCAGAGCTTTTTAAAAAGCTAGATGGTTCATTTGCGGGTTTATCTAAACGCAGTGTCAAGTTACCGATTTACACACAAGTAAAACGCAACCTAAAACTGTCTACAAAATCAGTTATTCACAACGCTGATGAAATACTGAAAACAGGTTTTGTTAAAAACCTCGGGAAACGTATTGCTAACGTGTCTATAGGCATAACAGCAGCAAAAGGCGTTGGTTACGTTGGACTGGTTCTTGGCGCAGCAAGTGGCGTAAATAATATTTATGAAGCCTGTAAAGTTGATAGCACAGGGAACTGTGGAAAAACAACATCAGTAGAAATTGGTGGCTTTATTGGTGGCTTAGGTGGAGGAACTATTGGAGGCAAAATCGGGGTTGTGCTGGCTCTAAGCATTGCAGGTGCGGCCTCTGCCCCAATAATTGCAATAGCAACAATCAGTGGGTTTGTCTTCGGTGGTGCGATAGGTGGAATTATTGGATCTACAACTGGCAAAGCTGGAGCTGAATTTATTTATGAGCATACTTTAGAGCTAATGGATTAATATCAGATGAATAGTTTGATTATTGTTATTTTCGGTTGGTATGCATTGGCTTGGTCAATTCCAGGTGGAATTATTCTATTTACCATTTCACACGGAAATATAAAGCACATAATAAGCTTAGATAAAATCTTAGCTAAAAATATAGAACAACTTTATGACTCTAAAGGCCAATTAATTGACCAGCTTTCTGTAACGATTGGAACTAGATACATAAAATACCTTATTAAATACCCATTTATACGCTCAAAAAATCATGCTGAATCTCTCAAATTTCGTGCATTTATGTGGATTAATTCACTATGGGTTTGGTCGTGGGTTTTCATATTAGTGCTAATGTTTTTTGACAACTGGATATAAACACACCAAATTTCGGAAAGGGCTGATCGCCCTTTCTATTAACCCCAAAAGCTCATAACGAATGACATGGATTCCCCCTACCGAAGATCTGCCACACTTATGTGGTACTTAAATGCATCGGAGGCACCATGTCTGATTATTCTTATTTCTGCGGTATCGACCTAGCTAAAAACCACTTTAGTCTTCATGCCGTAGACAAAAATGGTAAGGTCATACTTCATAAGTCGGTAACTCGCTCTAAACTACTGACTACAATAGCAAATATGCCACCCATGCGTATAGGCATTGAAGCGTGTGGTGGGGCACATTATTGGGCAAGAACACTCAATAAACTGGGTCACGACGCCCGTATCATGGCCGTTAAATACGTAATTCCTTATCGAACTAAGGGAAAGAACGACCTTAATGATGCGGTTGCCATATGCGAAGCTGTTCAGCACCCGTCAACTCGCTTTGTACCCGTAAAATCCCCCGAGCAACAAGCCATCTTATCGGTACATAGAATGAGAGAGCATTGGGTTCGTGAGCGCACCGCGCTTATGAATCGTATGCGCGCCCTGCTTTCTGAGTTCGGGTTGATCATTCCTGTTGGTCGCTCTTCATTGATGAAACAGGTTCCCTTAATGCTTGAAGACGCAGAAAATGAACTGCCACACCTCGCAAGAGCCGTGATTGCCGATGCTTATCACCACCTTGGCGAACTCAATCAGCGTATCGCTGATACTGAGCAAGTCTTCGATTCTTTTGCTAAGGCCAGCACTAATGTTCAGAGAGTGATGAAAGTTCGAGGTATTGAACCGCAAACTATTTAAGTGTTACTTATTGGTGATAGTTGTCAACTCAAGAATTATGGCTTTTTGCTTTTAATGGCTTTTTTAACAAAGAGTTGTTGGACGTGTTGACAAAAAATAGATTTAGGAGAAAAAGTCACAATCCCTTCGAGGGAAAATTGATCAAATTCGTGGATAGGAACGGGCTGGTATCGCTCATTAGCAGAGAGGAGTAATCGACGATTGAGGTCGATTTGTTTACAAATAAATTCCCCATTGAGGTTCGCCACTATGATGTCGAAATCTTGTACATCTAATGAGCGATCTACAATAAGTAAATCTTTGTCGAAGATACCCACATCTTGCATAGAATCTCCACATGCATATCCCAGAAAGGTGGCACAAGGATGCTCAATAAGAAGCTGGTCTAGATCTAAAGCGAGCTGAGTATACTCTTCAGCAGGACTCTCGAAGCCTGTTATACCTGCATGAGCAAAGATAGGAATAACTTTCATACAAAATAAACACTGTATATAGATACAGCGTATTGTATTTCAGATTAGGCATTTTGCAACAGCACTGTTGAGTAAGATTGCCGTGTTTGCTTTTTCAAGAGAAGTACTGATTAACTTATAGACTAAATTGCCTCAGCTAGGTCAATTGCCAATAAGCCCCCTACGAATTCGCCACTTTGAAAATAAACCATTAAATATCATCAAGTTAAAGCATTACTGTTTTGTGATGTATGACTTATTGGCACCCCCATAGAATTTTGGAGCTGAAAGCAGCATTTAAGAAAACATAAAGGCTTTTTAATAAAACCTCAAGAAAAATCACCATACTTGAGATTTCTCAACAGACCTAACACGCGTTCGACATCTCCTTTATGAATGAGTTCTAACGGTGTGGAGCCTCCTAGAACAGCCAGAGGAGAGGTTAACCACAAAGATGCCAAGTTAACTTCCGCAAAAACCTCATCAATTTGAGCTTTTAAGGCAGGGTTTTCTACTAGTAAATCATTCAAAAAATTTGAGTTATCACTATGTAAAGATTCAACTCTCATTAAAGTCCACGATCCATTTTTATTGTCAATCCATTCAATTCTATCACCTTCTCTCCACTGCAGTTCACTTCGTAGTGTCTCCGGAATCTTGAAGAAGAACTCTCCATTGGCCATTTGCTCGATTTTGACTCGCATAAAATCTCCCGAAACTCAGCCAGTTGCATACTTTGGTTCAAGTGAATTATGCCAATACAGTTGAAACCTATCTTTCAGAAAATGTTCAGCCAAAAGATATCTTTTACAGTATGAATAACTCCCTCTGTCTTTTCTCTCGACAGATGATATTAACCCACATTATTACTTTTAATAGTTGTTCACTCAGTTAACGAAGCATTCACTGACTGGCAGGTATGAAGAACATCGTCTTGTTTGATTATCAAACAGTCATGCAAGAGCTTGTCCTGTGTTCCTTGGGTGATGAATCGGGCTATCGGCAAAGTGACGACTACAACTGATTATTATCAAAAGGATAAAAATTGACCTTGCCAGCGTGAATATTCTAAAAATGTGATGCTGTTAAGCAAATTTCTTTTCTCGCTGCTTTATCTTAACCTTTTGATAAAACTAGCAATCGAAGGGTATTATGAGCTACAGTGCCGAAATCAGTCGTACCAATCCTACAGCGTTCTTGTTTTTGGTAGACCAATCTGGATCAATGCAAGATTCCATGACCAATGGCAAGTCCAAAGCCCAGTTTGTAGCCGATGTTCTTAATCGAACGTTAGCCACTCTCATTACTCGCTGCACTAAGTCAGAGGGTACTCGTGATTACTTCGAGGTTGGAGTTTTAGGCTACAGCGGTTCTACCGCAGAGAACGGTCTTGCCGGAGCATTATCAGGGGCAATTATTCATCCAATTTCTCAAATTGAAGCTAATCCATTGCGTGTAGAAGACCGGATTAAGAGAGTAGATGATGGTGCGGGTGGTCTAGTCGATCAAGCTATCAAATTCCCAGTATGGTTTGAGCCCAAGGCGGCGGGCGGAACTCCTATGTGTAACGCCATCACCAGTGCTGCTGAGCAGTTAGTGGCTTGGTGTGATGCACACCCAGACAGCTACCCGCCGACTGTATTGCATATCACTGATGGTGAGTCAACTGATGGTGAACCAGGGAGCTTAGCCCAGCAACTCCAACAGATTAGTACCAACGATGGCAACGTCCTATTATTCAATCTTCATGTGAGCTCTAGTGGTGGCGACCCCGTAAAATTCCCCTTCTCTGACGCTGGCTTAAGTGACTGCTATGCAAAGCTTTTATTCAGTATGTCTAGCCCTTTACCTGTGCACCTTCAAAAGGTTGCTGAAGAGAAAGGGATTAAAGCAACGATGGAATCTCGTGGTTTTGTTTTCAATGGAGAAATTACTGAGGTTGTGGACTTCTTTGATATTGGCACCCGTGCCGCCCAGCTACGTTGACTATGGAATTCAGAATCCTGTTTGATGGAACCGTAGCCAAGCATATTGAGCAGTCATACGATAACGAAGATGCTTACCGCATAGCCCAAGAACGAGGTCGCGTGGTGCTTTCAGATGGTGCTTCTGAGTCTTTTGATGCTAAAAGCTGGGCAAATCTGCTTGTGGATGCATGCATAGATACCGCGCCTTTAGATAAGGCGCTCTCTGCATGTATCCAAAAGTACAATCTTCAATATGATCCGAGCAGTCTATCTTGGTCAAAAGCAGCAGCTTACGAAAGAGGTAGTTTTGCTACGATGTTGATTGTTCAAGATGACCCCATCCATAAAAACGTCAGTGTTAGTGCCATGGGAGATAGTCTTGCTGTTTGGAGCGATGGCAATAACCTGCTAGATACAACACCCTATTCTTGTGCAGACCAATTCACTCAAAAACCGACGCTTCTAGCAACGCGCAACGAGTTAAATCCATTATTAAGCGATACCAGTAGTGTTTTTTTGACTCAAAAGGTGTGGAGCTACGAAGACAATAAAACGCATTTTCTTCTCTGTATGACTGATGCTCTCGGGGCATGGCTATTGCACCATCAGGAGCATGGTGATAAGTCGGCACTTGAGAGGCTTATTAGTATCAGAAGCCAGCAGGAGCTTCAGTACCTTGTTGAAACAGAGCGCACTTCTGGAGAACTCCGAAGAGATGATACCACTTTAATTCTCATTAGCCTGACCTGTGAAGTTTAAACCATGGCATATCCAACCCTTGAGCAATACAACGAGGCACTACAGTCCCCACAACTTGTATTACAAGACACAGAGTTAAAGCATGGCACATTAAAGACTACCGGTTTAGGACTTCCACTTGCCTTATGTGGTGGATTTGCACTCACGTATACTGTACAGGTTGGAGGTAAGAAGTTTGCGCTGCGTTGTTTTCACAAGGAATCACGAGAGTTAGAGAGACGATATCAAGCTATATCAGCTCGAATTAAACAACTTGCTAGCCCTTACTTTCTACCATTTGAGTTCATTCCGTCAGGTATTCGCATTCAGGGAGCTATGTATCCCATCGTTAAGATGGCTTGGGCACAAGGACAAACATTAGCTGAATTCCTAGAGAATGAATATCGTAATCCCCAATCTCTTCAAAGACTACGGCAAGCTCTGTCTAATTTAGCTGATTTTCTGGAGAAAAATCAGATTTCTCATGGTGATATTCAGCCAGAAAATATAATGGTGAGTGCAGGTGGCAGCACGATTCAACTTATCGATTATGATGGAATGTATGTTGAGGCATTGCAATCATCTAAAGCAACCGAACTAGGACAGGTAAACTTTCAACATCCCAAACGAACTGCTAATGATTTCAACGAAAAGCTTGATCGCTTTTCTTTTTTGACGTTGGATGTCGCACTCCAAGCATTGATAGCATCATCTTCAATTTGGACTATTTCTCGCTCTGAACCAAGTGCAGTTGTGTTTAGGCGGAATGATTTTCTAGATCCTGGTTCATCATCGATTTTTAAAGAGATTTTAAAAATCAGAGGCGTGGACTTACATGCCAAAAATTTAGCTAGAGTCGCTGTTGGGGAATTTGATAGGGTTCCTACACTTGCGGATTTCCTTCAGAACAAAGGAATCTATCACGAGGACATTACATTTGGTCAGGGCGCTACCTTGACCAAAGCTGGCTATCAAGGTGCATATGTAGTTTGTGATGCTTTGAAATATGAAAAAGTATTTGAACAGGTTGGAAACAGAATAGAGCTCATAGGTAAAATCCATTCTGTTCGCCGTGGGTGGGGAGCGAATAAAAAACCTTATGTATTCGTGAATTTCTCTGATTGGCGCGGAAAAGCAGTCAAGCTAGCTATCTGGTCTGATGGAATGAATGCGATTGGTGTTAATGTACCGGACCAAACTTGGGTCGGCCGTTGGCTATCAGTTACAGGTCTCGTTGATACGCCTTATCATGGACATGCAAAATCGACTACTTACACACATATCTCGATCACTATAACTGCACCTGGTCAGATACAGCATATACCAGAACAGGAAGCCAAATATCGTCTTCTTGGGGGTATTGCAACACCTACAAAGGGTGCTGTATCGAGTCCAAATGCTATTATTCTCTCAACGATGACTAAAGGGACTGGATCTCCAATTCCAACTTCACTAATTCAAATAACACGGACATCCCAAGCCCCCCAGAAGAGCCCAAATCAACAGTTACTTGAGAAGATGCGAGCTCAGCAAGCACCTCAGGCAACATATACAAAAGCTCCCCCCGTATACCGATATTCAAATATGGGAAACTCAACAAAGAGTAACCCAACTGTTACTAATAGGAAATCATCCGGCTTAGGTTGGGGGGGATGGCTTTTTATTATAATTGTAGGCTTGATGCTCCTACGTGGTTGTGCAAGCTAAATTTCATAGCTTGGAGTTGATATAGAATCTGTTCAGTATTGACGATGGCAAAATGAATTAGGACCAGCTTGACATTTGCTATCTGTAGAAAGTTTGAAATGATGTAGCTTCCCCACTAAACCTTTCTACAAGTTTTAGGATAAATATTCCTCAAAAATTCATCGATTAATCAGTGCATTACACAAGGATGAATCTTGGGTATCAGTGGCTTTTAGAGCAATCAAAATAGTACACTATTAAAGGTATAGTACTAATATATTATTCAATAATTTCAATGAGTAACATCAATTAGTATGGATATAGAGGTACTAGCACTCAATCGGCGTTTTCTGAGCGATCGCCAAGGCTCGCTGCCCAAGAGACTTTTTGAGTGATCTCGGGACGTTGTTCTTTCCATAAATAGTCGAGCTCTTGCTTGAGCTTGTTGTAGCCAGCTCGGGTAATCAGCTTAGTTTTCACACGGGATTCTCAACAAAATAGGGTTGCGCGAAAAGTACCGATTTTTCGCGCGCTTTGCCAGTCAGGGCAAAAGATTTGACTGAAAGCTCTCAAAAGCCAGTGACAGACATGGTATTAATAGCCGCCTGCTGCGGGCAGAGCGTGATCCATGGCTCAAACTCCTCGTCCATTCGAGCTTTGAGCTGGAGTCAGGCGTAACTGCCCCCATATAAAACGAAAATGTCAAAAAGAGACCACCACGGATGAGCAAAGCTATCTGCCACCAGATTGCTCAAGAACTGAATGTTCGCCCTGAGCAAGTTATCGCAGCCGTCACCCTGATCGACGATGGCAATACCGTTCCTTTTATCGCCCGTTATCGTAAAGAGGTAACCGGAGGGTTGGATGATACCCAACTGCGCAACTTAGATAGCCGTCTTGCCTATCTGCGTGAGATGGATGACCGTCGCCAAACCATCCTCAAATCGATTCAAGAACAAGGCAAACTCACCCCTGAGCTGGAGCAGGCGATTTTAAGTGCCGACAGCAAAAACCGCCTTGAAGATCTCTATCTGCCTTACAAACCGAAACGCCGCACCAAAGGCCAAATCGCGATTGAAGCGGGTCTTGAGCCGCTGGCTGACACACTGTGGACACAGCCTAATACTGACCCTGAAAGCGAAGCGGCAAAATACATTAATGCCGAGAAAGGGGTCGCTGACAGCAAAGCCGCACTGGATGGCGCACGCGCTATCGTGATGGAACGCATCGCGGAAGATGCCAACCTACTGGAAAAAATCCGTCAGCACCTCAATCGCAACGCGGAAATTGTGTCGCGCGTGGTCGAAGGCAAAGAGCAAGCGGGCGAGAAATTTAAAGATTACTTTGATCACCGCGAACCGATCAGCAAAGCACCTTCGCATCGCGCATTGGCGATGCTGCGTGGCCGTAATGAGGGCTTCTTAACCCTGACGCTGAATGCCGATCCTGAATTGGAAGAGAGTGCGCGCCAATCCTACTGCGAAACTCTGATTGCCGAACATTACGGTATTCATTTGAGCCAAGCGACGGCCGATGCGTGGCGTAAGCAGGTGATCAGTTGGGCATGGAAAATCAAAATCTCCATGCACATGGAAACCGAACTGATGAGTGCGATGAAAGAGCGCGCGGAAATCGAAGCGATTGAAGTCTTTGCCACCAACTTAAAAGATCTGCTGATGGCGGCACCGGCGGGCCCTCGCGCGACACTGGGCCTCGATCCAGGTCTGCGCACCGGCTGTAAAGTTGCTGTGGTTGACGCAACGGGTAAAGTGCTGGCAACCGACACCATTTACCCACACGCACCGCAGCATCAGTACGATCGCGCCATGCAGTCCATCGCTCTGCTGGTGAAAAAGTTCAACGTGGATCTGATTGCGATTGGTAACGGTACGGCGTCGCGTGAAACCGATGCTTTTGCGGCGGATTTGATCAAGCGCGGCAACCTCAAAGTGCAAAAAATCATGGTCAGCGAAGCGGGAGCATCGGTCTATTCCGCTTCAGAGCTGGCGGCGAAAGAGTTCCCGAATCTTGATGTGTCATTGCGTGGCGCAGTCTCTATCGCGCGTCGTCTGCAAGACCCGCTCGCGGAGCTGGTGAAGATAGATCCGAAATCGATCGGGGTTGGCCAGTATCAACACGATGTGAGCCAAACCCTGCTCGCGAAACGTCTGGATGCCATTGTTGAGGACTGTGTAAACGCCGTGGGTGTGGATGTGAATACCGCCTCGGCTGCACTACTGACTCGTGTTGCGGGCTTGTCTGCGGCACTCGCGCAAAACATTGTGGATTATCGTGATGAAAACGGTCGTTTTGAGTCGCGTAGTGCCCTCAAAAAAGTGCCGCGTTTGGGGCCTAAAGCGTTTGAACAGTGTGCCGGCTTCCTACGCATTATGGATGGCAAAAATCCGCTCGATGCCTCAGCAGTGCACCCCGAAGCGTATCCGGTGGTAAAAACCATCGCCGAGAAAAACAGCAAAGATCTGAAAGCGCTGATTGGCAATACCGAGTTCCTGCGCACCCTGCGCGCGGTCGATTACACCGATGAAAACTTTGGTGTACCCACCGTCACCGACATCATCAAGGAACTGGATAAACCAGGGCGTGACCCGCGTCCGGAATTCAAAACTGCAACCTTTGCTGAAGGCATCCATGAAGTATCGGATCTAGAAGTGGGCATGGTTTTGGAAGGCGTGGTCTCGAATGTGGCCAACTTTGGCGCGTTCGTGGATATCGGCGTCCATCAAGATGGCTTAGTGCACATTTCTGCCCTGACCGATCGCTTTATTTCGGATCCGCGTGAAGTGGTTAAAGCCGGTGACATCGTCAAAGTCAAAGTGATGGAAGTGGATGTACAGCGTAAGCGTATCGCCCTTTCGATGCGCTTAAACGATGAGCCGGGACAAGATAACCGCAGCCAGCGCAGCTCCGCACCACGTGCAGGGCAAGAGCGTCGCGCTCCGCGCCGTGATGAGCCGCAAGGCAATGCACTGGGTGGTGCCATGGGTGGTGCGTTTGCCGCCGCTTTCGCTAAAGCGAAGAAATAGCCGCCGACAAACACATTTCATCATGACCTAACCGTTATGCTGCATAAAAAAATCCCCACAGCTGTGGGGATTTTTATTGCGCGAGATAACTCACCTACAAAACAGCAATCACGTCTGAAGGTGTGTTGGGTGCCACTGCGTGACCATAATGGTATTTGATCACGACACGCCGGCGCGCCATTCTGCCTTCTGTTATCGCCGCATCAATGATGTGCTTAGGTAAGCGAAAACGCATCGCATAACCTTTGCCTTGCTCTTGGCTGTACGAAGCGAGCGCGAGCAGATCAAACAATCGCTCTAGCTCACTTTTTGGTTCATCGTGGTGGGAGGTATGCGCCTCCGTTTCGCCGCCGACTTCGTAACGTGGGTGCTCAGCAGGATCCCACGATGGTTGCTTGCGACGCTTATCATCCTCTTTGATCTTACGTTCAGCGTTCGATTTGGCCAGTTGTACGGTTGGCGTCACTGGCTCGCGAACGCGATTGTCGCGTGCGGCCTGCTCCGTTTGCACGTTCACTGATGGGGCGATCAGCGGCACACTGACATTGGTCGGTGACACTAGCATAGCCGAAACCTCCTCAGCTTCGCCCACCCTCGGCTTTCACTCCGGGTTAGTCTATTTATCGACCAGTCGAGAAAATGATTAAGTCAAATTTTGGTCAGCGCGACAAAATTCACACTCCCCCCCCAAACTACTTGGAGTTGCAGGTAGGCGGCAAGTGAGTGAATCCCCATGAACATAGACAAGCTATGTGATTGGGGGGAATGAACGTAGCCAACACCGCTGCAGCTTCAAGTAGTAAGGGGGATCTAACGAGTCGCAAACTCGATAAGCTGCTGACAAAACGCCTCCGCCTCAGTCATAAACGGCGCATGAGAAGATTGGTCGAAAACGAACGCTTCACTGTAAGGCGCTAAATGGTTCAAATCACGGGCAACTTTCGCGGGGACTAACCCATCCAACCGACCATATAGGCGCAGCATAGGCACGTTGATGTGTTGTAGCTCGTCACGCAAATCCACTTCGGCGAGCATCGTCAGCCCTGCGAGCAATGATTGTGGATTAGGCATAGGGCGCGACAGCACCGCCTGTTTAAGTGCTTTCACATCTTGGCGCGCACTTGGGCTACCCATGGCTTGCAGCGCCATAAAACGCTCAATGGTCAGCTGAAAATCAGCCACCAGCTGATCGGTAAACGCCGTCAGCACATCCGGTTGAATACCACGCCAGTTTCCTTGCGCCGCAAATTTGGGCGAGGAAGCGACCGTCACCAATTTGCTAACATAGGCTGAATGATGCAGCGCCATGTGCGTGGCGACTAAGCCGCCCAGCGACCAGCCTACCCAAATGGCGTTGCGCGGTGCATGCTCTAACAAGGCTTGAGCGATCTCTTCCAGGCTCGCGGCATGTTGCTCGGCACTATGACCATAACCGGGTAAGTCCACCACATGCACTCGAAAATGGTCACTCAAGGCTTGTGCGGTTTGCTGCCATACCGCACCATTCATGCCCCAGCCGTGTACCAATACCAGATCTTGCCCTTGTCCACTGACTTGCCAATACAACGCCATGGTCACAGTTTCTCCCTCTATTTCCATCTTCATCCACTCTGCCAATTGGCAAGATGAAGCACATTACCCCGATTCTTGGCTCGCTATGTTAACCCATTGGCTCAGAAAAACTACCGCACCACTGCTGACTCCGGAATGTCATCTCTGCCGACTGGCACTCGATACAAATTCGCCGTTTGGCGTCTGCTCTGCCTGCCAAGCTTGGCTTGAGCACGGTTATCGCTGCGCACGCTGCGGTTTACCGACTCTTACCTCTGTTGATCAGTGCGGGCAGTGTTTGGGTCAGCCTCCGCCGTGGCGAAAACTGATGTGTGTCGGCGATTACCGCTTTCCACTTAGTGATGCGGTGCATCAACTCAAATACCAACGCCAGTTTTGGCAAGCGCCGCGCTTGGCTAAGCTACTCGCCACCCAGATTAACGAGCCCGCCCCTTTGCTGTGCAGCGTGCCACTGCATTGGCGGCGACGCTGGCAACGCGGCTTTAATCAAAGCGATCTGCTGGCACGTGAATTAGCCAATGTGCTGAACATTGAATATGACCACCAACTCTTTGCACGCCGCCGAGCCACACCGCATCAACAAGGACTCAGCAAGGCGCAGCGAATCCACAACCTACGTGATGCGTTTGTGCTGAATCATCCGCCAAACCAGCAACATATTGCGATTGTGGATGATGTTGTGACCACAGGCAGTACCATCCGACATTTATGCGATTTACTGCTTGATGTCGGCGTACAAAGCATTGATATTTACTGCATATGCCGCACTCCCGAGCCGAAAGATAGCAAAGGTTGACGTTTTTTAACGCAAAAAGCGCTGGATCATCGTTAACTCAGGAGTAGAATGGTGAGCAATAACCGATTCTTTTACTCAGGTATTCGTCGTGTCAAATCCAATTACTATTACTGAATCTGCCCAATCACACTTCGCTAAGCTGCTAGCACAGCAGCCAGAAGGTACTAATATTCGTGTGTTCGTGGTGAACCCAGGTACACAAAACGCTGAGTGCGGTGTTTCTTACTGCCCACCAGAAGCGGTGGAAGCCACCGATACGGAATACCCTTTCAGTGGTTTTTCAGCTTACGTTGATGAACTCAGCCTGCCATTTTTGGAAGAGGCAGTGATTGACTTTGTAACGGACAAAATGGGTTCACAACTAACCCTGAAAGCCCCTAACGCCAAAATGCGTAAAGTGGCTGACGATGCGCCGCTGATGGAGCGTGTCGAATACGCACTGCAAACTCAAGTAAACCCACAACTGGCAGGCCACGGTGGCCATGTTAGCCTGATCAGCATCTCGGATGATGGTGTGGCTCTAGTGCAGTTTGGTGGCGGCTGTAACGGCTGTTCAATGGTTGACGTGACGCTTAAAGAAGGCATTGAAAAAGAGCTACTGGCTCAATTTGCGGGCGAACTGACTGCGGTACGTGACTCAACCGAGCACGATCGTGGTGAGCACTCTTACTACTAACGCTCAATCTGCATAACCTTCCTCTTTGAAGCTGATGTCTCCGCATCAGCTTTTTTATTGGTGTCTGCATATTGACCGTTTCAAACTGTGATTATTTCTCATATATTAAGAAAACTTTTTTGCTCAGGAGTCAGCGTATGTCATCCAAATCTTTACCAGAAATTCTGGATCGTGAAACGGTCGCCAAATCGCGTCTGTTTACTATTGAAGCTTTGGACTTACGTTTCTCAAATGGCGAACAAAGAACTTACGAGCGTATGAAGCCAAGTGGCCGCCATGCGGTGATGATGGTGCCGATCACAGCCCAAGGTGATTTACTGCTCGTGCGCGAATACGCTGCGGGAACGGAGCGTTACGAATTAGGTTTTCCAAAGGGCTTGGTCGATCATGGTGAAACTGCTGAACAAGCGGCCAATCGTGAGTTAAAAGAAGAAATTGGTTTTGGCGCACGCCAGTTAACACCGCTCAAAGAGGTGGTGCTGGCTCCTTCTTACTTCTCCAGTAAAATGGTTCTTTTTGTTGCTCAGGATCTATACTCAGAACAGTTAGAGGGGGATGAGCCAGAGCCGTTGGAGATCATTCGCTGGCCTTTAGCACAAGCAGAAGATCTGCTGACCCATCTCGATTTTTGTGAAGCACGCAGCATCACAGCCTTGCTGTTGGCTATGCGTTTTCTTCAGGCGTGAATCGCACGCCTTCGGAGTCACTATGTCTACACCACAGGATCTCTCGCACCTACTGCCGGATGTGATTAACATCGCGCGAGCCGCGGGACAACTCATCCTCGATATCTATCAAAATAAATCTTATGAAGCCTTCACCAAAAGTGATGCCACACCCGTTACCAGCGCTGATTTAGCGGCGCATAAGTTTCTGTGTGAACAGCTACGCGAGCTGACCCCTGATATTCCGATCCTCTCGGAGGAAGAGGCCAATATCGACCTTGCCACTCGTGAAACATGGCAGCGCTATTGGCTGGTGGATCCGCTGGATGGCACTCAAGAGTTCATCGCACGTAGCGGCGATTTCGCGACCATCATTGCGCTCGTGGAAAATAACCATCCGGTGATGGGAGTGGTGTATGGCCCCGTTTCTGGTGTGACTTACTATGCCTACGCAGGCAAGGGAGCGTGGAAGATTCCGGATATGGCGCAGAGCCTCAAAATTCAGACTCACAAACATGAGCTGCCGAGCAGCTCGATCGCGATTGCCATCAGCCGCCGCCAAGACATCAATAAAGTCACCCGTCGCTTAAGCAGTGCATGGAATTACGAGCTAGTGCCTTTGGGATCAGCGGCACTTAAAGCTTGTTTGGTGGCGGAAGGTGCTGTGGATTGCTATCTGCGCCTTGGCCCAACCGGAGAGTGGGATACCGCCGCAACCCAGTGTATTGTGGAAGAAGCGGGGGGGCGCATTCTGAGCACACAATTGTCCCCTCTTTCCTACAATGAGCGAGAAACCTTGGAAAACCCGAACTTCATTGTCCTCGGTGATGCGGATTTACCTTGGAATGACATCCTACAAATCAAAGATTAACCGATAAAATTTCACGCCCAAACTGGGCGTGAAATCGTTAGATGTAGATAAAATGATTAAAGCTGGCCTTGCTGATTAAACTGATAACGGCCTTGACCATCGGACTGCGGTAGCCATTTCAACTGCTCGCTTAAACTCTCAGGAAAGCCCGCTTCTGGTTTAAACCACGCTTGAGCTTGATAACCTCTGTCAGGCTGCAAACTCAGCGAAAACTCGCTGCTCACCTGCGCAGTCTTCTGCCCCCCTTTCAGGTTCAGAACACTTTCTTGGCAAGTAAAATCCGAGACTACAGAGCCCAAGTCCAATAAACCTAGAGGCGATTCCACCTGCGCCCCAGACCACACCAGACTCCCTGCCGCTTGTTGGCAATAAGGGTCGCCAAAACGATATTGCTGCACGGTAAGCTCCAGTTGGCCTTGCGCCGTTAGGGGAACAGGCATGGGTAACCAAGGAATGGCTTGCGCTGCAGGCAATGAAAGGAGGAAATCTTCCACATATGGGCCACTTAACCCCATGCCGAGCACACCTTTGCCACGCAGTTGCATGTTACTGCCACGCCCAAAACGAACATCGGCCTCCAACTGAGCCATCAGTAAAGCGGAGAGGTGCAAGTCCCAATTCAAATCGCCAAGACTCATGCCTTGCCAACGCACTTGAGCCGATTTACCTTGCCACAGCGTACCTTCAATCCCATTGAGCTCTAAGCCTTCAGGCAGAGGTAATGGCTTGAGCACCACTTGTGCAGGCAAATGCACGATCACGCTGGTCATCAAGACGGTGGAAAATAACAGACCATACCCAACAGCACGCTTCATGTTAGCCTCCACGTTTGAGTTGCAGGCGTTTCACTTCCACAACGCCGTTCACTTTACCGCGGTCGATATCAATTGCGTCCACACTTACACCTTGCCGCTCCTGTAAATAAGCAATCCAAGCCACCAGTTGCGAAAACGGTAGCGGTTGGATCCAGACCTGCATCATTTCACCGCGTGGTTGCACGCGGATCAGCTCAATATTGAATTGACGAGTCGAATTGGTGATCACCTGATTGAGTGGTTGATCGCTTGGAGCATCACTGCCACCTTGCGCACGTAGCGTTACGATGTCGTTAGCGTTGTCACTTACCCAACTCAGCAGTTGTTTTTCGGTTTGTACTCGTGCTTGAGCTTGGGCTGTACGCTCACTCAAAGGTTGCCATATCCCCCAATAGGCGATAGCCAGCACCGTCAGCACGCCCATCCCCATCACCATTTTCTGTTCACGCGGGGTGACACTTCGCCACCAAGCCTGCACTGGAGCCAATAATTCTTTCATCATTTCTCCTTACTTAGGCTTAACTACAAACACGCCAAACACTTGCTCACCATTTTTATTCAGTTGTCCCTGTTCAACGGCAAAATACTGCTCTAGCTGAGTGCGCGCCTGTTCAAAACTTTGGAAATCACGGCTGGTCGCCTCTAGGCGAATTTCACTGCGGTTGCTATCAAATTTGATGCTTTGCAGTTGTAGATTGCCCCCTTTCAAAGCCTCAGGTAATGGGCTAATCCACTTCAAAACACTCCCAACACTGGCTCCACCCGATAAACGCGCCATTTCATCACTCATCTGCCTTTTCAGGTAGGTAACAGTTGGGATTTTCTGTTTATCAGGGAAAATACTGCGGAAAATACGCTCACTTTCCGCACGATAAGCATTGGCTTGAGCTTCATATTGATGGGTTTGAAACAGCGAGTAACTGATTGATACTGCGATAAATAACCCTGCAGCAATGGCCACTTTACGCCAAACGTGCCAATGGCGCAGCCATGATGACTTAGGCTTAAAACTGCCAGTGAGTAAGTTAAATTTGCCACTCAAGGCTTCTTGTGTCAGTAGTTGCATCACTAAACCGCTAGGTTCACTGCGCCAAGTTTGTTGCTCAGCCAAAGCCAATTCTGGCAGTGGCGTCAAGGCGTGCAGAGGCAAAAATTCATCATCGAGCTTCACCCAGTCAGAAGCCGCGAGCAAACCTAACCACTGTGCATCAATGGCAATGCCTTGAGTTGTACTTTTACGCACTAACCACTCATCACCCAACTGCAATGCGGCCAAACCCTGCTCTGGGCGTGGAATGGCGAGGACATCGGGCAATACGCGTTTCACATCAAAACCACAAGCTTTGAGGTGCTCTAAGCAAGCGCGTAACCATAAGCGATCGATGCCAACCACATCAGCGGTTTCTCGCCCTTTACTCAGCACACAAAAATGCAGGTCTTCGACATCTTGCGCTATTTCATCTTCCAACAAATAGGGCAGCATACTTTCAAGCTGACGAGTTGCACCCGGTGGAATCTCCACTGAGCTTAAGATCAGATCACTCGCCGCTAGTAACACCAACACACTACGCTGCTCTGCATAAGATGCGAGCTCGGACAAACCTTCCCAGCCTGCCACTTCACCGCTAGCAATCACTTCTTGCTGCTCAGCTGACCAAACCAACCAAGGGATATTGGCCTCTTTTTGACTACTCAGCCGAACGGTCAGAAACTCGCTCACTGATCCCTCCAAATCGACGGCGTACTACCGTCGCAGTTTTTTTATCGTTACTGTAAAACAGGCTGCGGATCCGCACGCGAGAGGCATCTACCAGCACCTGTGCATCTAATTCAAAGTAGTGGCTATCCACACTAAGGTATTTTTTCGCTTCCTCACGAATCGCATTATCGATCCCCGTGAGTGCTGATTGAGCAAGAAAATCATCGATACTCGCCCAGCCATCGAAAGGTCGCCCTTCCAACAAGGTTTTGGCGCTCTCTTCACTCAGCGCAGGGCTAAACATCGCCGCCAACAATGCCGCTTGTTCTGCTGGTAAGGTGTTCACATTCAAGCGAAATTCATCGGTTGGCAACGCACAAACATAGGGCAAAGCATCGTTCATCGCTTTACCGCCCATTTGCTGCACCGCACGCCATTCACTCGCATCCGCCAACCAAGTATTTGCCGTCATATAAGCGGGCTGCATCGACTCGTAGTAGCTGTCTTCCACCCCATACGAGGTGCGTACTGCATCATCTTGATCAATAAACTCCAACGTTGAGTCAGCAATCGTTTCGGCTTGGTAACTCTCCACCTCTAACTCTTCAAGTAGCGCTTGAAGCACCGTCAGCAAATACGGCTTCTTCACGCTATCTGGTGTCAACTTAACGCCAGCTAACGCATTGAGATTAAAGCACGCTTGCATATCACGGATCTTGCCGCGCACTTGTCCATAATCCAACGGATAGGTTTGCTCTTTAAGCGCCCATGGCTGGCTTAGGTTGATGGTTTCACTGTCTTGATAGCTCTGCTCTATGCCTTTCTTGGCTAACGCTTCCACGCCAAGGCTGTACCAGTAGGCTTGCTGATAATTGAGCTGATGCGTCGCACGCTGAAACTGGCTAAATAGGCGCTCAGCCATGGTCGCCGCGATAGAAACCATCACTGCGAGCAGCAACAAAACCACAATCAGCGCAACGCCGCGCTGCTTAGCCACCATTTTCAGCACTCTCTTCTTGAGTCATGTTGAGTGAACCACCTCCGGTGAGGTAGATCCGTTCAATATCACCATAATCTTGCAGTTTTAAGGTGACTTTTACCGCTTCCGGCAATGCATTGGTCGGTACCCACTCATTGCTCCACTCACCTTGCAAATAAAACTGAACTTCCCAATCATCCACCCCTGTCAACAAGGGGGAAATCAATCCTTCCTGCCCCGTTGGCGTATCGGGATAACGCCACCAAACCCGCTCTAAGCGATGTTCGTAAATGCGATAACCCACTTTCGCCACTTCACCACGCGGAAATTGCTGTTGTGGGTTATGCCAACCTAAGCGCGCAAACAGCAAGCCGTGTTGATCTGAGTCGAGCAGTGACTCTTTCCATTGCAGAATTTGCTCGCTCGGCGCTTCACCATTGGTACGGAATTGGCGCAGTGCCATCTGCCGAAAATCGGCATCCATGATCACGATGGCACGTTGCAATTCTGCCAAACGCGCTGTGCGCTCGGCGGAAATTTCATTGCTGCGTTGGACTTGATTCAGTACCTGATACGCGCCAACACTCAAACTGGCAAAAATGGCAATCGCCACCAACACTTCAATCAAAGTAAAGCCCGCCATGTTCTGGCGAGAGGATGATTGATTAGTTCGCCACATAGCTGCGCACCGTCACGACAGGGGTCGCGCCTTTTTCTGTAGCCACACTGACATCAAAGGCTTTGAGCAGATTGTCGGCGGTTTTGACTGGACTAAGCTTCCAGTACCAAGTCCGTCCGGCCATCTGCTCACTGCCCTCACGCGCCGCTAAAGATTGTGGGCTGAGTATCACTTGTGCCATCTGGTTATCCGCCACCATGGAAGCAAACATTTTCTCTTCCAGATAGTTGACGGTATTGATGTGCTGGCTGACTGAGCGGATCACGCTGATCGCCGCCGTTGCAAAAATCGCCAGCGCCACCAAGACTTCAAGCAAGGTAAAACCGCGCTTATTCTTCATCACTCTCTCCCGGTGCCAACAGGCGCAGTGTGCCATTTTCTTGCGCTTCAACTCGCCACTGTTCATCGTGTGACTGACCTTTGGGGAAAATGTGCAACACAAATGGGGTTACCTCACCGCTCGACAGCACAAACAGTTGTGGCGGCGGTTCTTGTTTTTCTTCTTTTTGCTCAGCAAACATCTCTTCATCAAACAGGGATCCGGGATTAAACAGGCGATCATCTTTTTGCCAAGCACCACCACCAAGTTCAAAATCGAGCTGCAAGCCTTCTTTGAGCGTGGTTTGGTTGGTCATCTTGTCGTTTTGCCACTTTTGCCAACCTTTGTCGGCGGTCAGTTGCAAAAAGGTCAGACTTCGCGCATCCGCATCCACTCGCACCCCAAAATCCTGCCCACTCAGAATCGCTTCTTCATTAAGCAGCAACAGACGCTGATAGAAGCTCTGTGCACTGATTTTCGCTTCATCTTTCACGGAAACCGGAAAGGTCGCGATCACCGCCACCGCACTGACCGAAATCAGTACCAGCACCAGCAAAATTTCCAGCAAAGTAAAACCGCGTGTCGCTGTCATAAGTTCAATCAGGCATCTGTTGGTTGATCGCTATTCCCATCTAACTGAAGAGACCAGATGGGAATCACTGCGATTATTGGAAATCTTGAATGTTCCAGTTGCCGATATCAGCTGCGGTGCCTTCACCGCCTTCTTGACCATCCGCCCCTAAAGTGAACACATCAATATTGCCTTTATCACCTGGGCTCAAATATTGATAATCGTTGCCCCAAGGATCTTTTGGCAGACGTTTGATGTAACCACCGTCACGGTAGTTGCGTGGTTCGGGATTGGTTGGCTTAGTCACTAACGCCTCTAGCCCTTGATCGGTCGTTGGGTAAACGCTGTTATCGAGCTTGAACATATCCAGTGCATTTTCTAATGCCACGATATCCGTAACCGCTTTCTGCTGGTCTGCCTTTTCTTTGTTACCCAGTAGGTTAGGTACCACAAAGCTGGCCAGAATACCCAGAATAACGACCACGACCATCACTTCGAGAAGGGTAAAACCCGTTTGTTTACGCATTTTTTTCATAGTTACTCCACACTATATCGTTTTCGCCGCGCGTGACGACTTAACGACTCATTAAGTTATTCATTTCCAAAATCGGCATCAGGGTCGCCATCACAATAAACAGCACCATACCCGCCATCAGTGCTATCAAGGCTGGGGTAAAGATACCTAGCGCAATATTGACCGTTGACTCAAAACTGTTGTCTTGGTTATCCGCAGCACGTGTCAGCATGCCTTCCAATTCACCACTCTGTTCACCACTGGCAATCATGTGCAGCATCATTGGTGGGAAAAGTTTGGTTTGTTCCAGCGCTTTACGAAGGCTTGAACCCTCACGCACGTTTTCTGCCGCCGCCAATACTTGCTGTTTCACAAACTGGTTGGTCATCACATCCACGGCGACGCGCATACCGTCCAAAATAGGAATGGCACTCGAAGTACAAATTGACAACGTGCGCGCAAAACGAGCGGTGTTCAAACCACGGGCAATTTTGCCAATCACCGGCAGCGAAATCACTCGGCGATCCCAACGCAAGCGAATATCTGGCTTGGTTAACAACCAACGCACCAGATAAATCAACAGCATTAAGCTAATGAGTAGCCAAATTCCCCAATGTTGCAGAAAATCACTGGCATCGAGTAAAAATTGAGTTGACGCCGGCAAGGCTTGTCCCATTTGCACAAACTGCCCCACGATTTTTGGCACTACCGCTGCCAACAAAAACGCGACGATCCCGACCGCAAACACCACCAACACCACAGGATAAATCATGGCTTGTTGCAGTTTAGAGCGCATCTTCTGACGGTTTTCGGCGTAATCCGCTAAACGTTCAAGAACGGAATCGAGGTGGCCAGATTTTTCGCCCGCCGCAACCATAGAACGAAACAGCTCATCGAACACGTGCGGGTAATCCCCCAAACTATCAGAGAGGGTGTAACCTTCGGTTACCTTAGCGCGAACGGCCACTAACATGGTGCGAATACGCGGTTTTTCCGACTGTTCGGCAACCGCGCGTAAACACTCTTCCAGTGGCATGCCAGATTGCACTAAGGTCGCCAATTGACGAGTGATCAACGCCAGATCCGGCGTACTGATCCCACGCTTGAACGCAAAACCTTGGCTGCGATTGCGTGCGGCTTTGGTTTGGGTTTCCATCACCTCGATGGGTACTAAGCCTTGTTCTTTCAGGCGTTGACGTACTTGGCGCGCATTATCGCCTTCAATCACGCCTTTTTTATGGCGCCCTTTGGCATCCAGCGCTTTGTATTCAAACGCGGCCATTAGGACTCCTTAGTTACCCGCATCACTTCTTCTAGCGAAGTAATGCCTTGGCGAACTTTATCCAAACCGTCATCACGAATGCTCGGCGTGGTAGCGCGAATGTGTTTCTCCATCGCCTGCTCACCCGCTTCGCTATGAATCAACTCTTGCAGCGCTTCGTCAACCAGCAACAGTTCATGAATACCAGTTCGGCCACGGTAGCCTTTGTGGTTACACTTTGGGCAACCGGTAGCGCGATAAAGAATGAGTGGCTCTTTCTTCTTGCTATCGAACAGCTTGCGCTGTTCTTTATCCGCTTCGTAAGGCTCTTTGCAATCGGAGCACAAGGTGCGCACCAAGCGCTGTGCCAACACACCGAGCAGTGAAGAGGAGATCAAAAAGGGCTCGATACCCATATCACGCAGCCGTGTCACCGCACCCACTGCGGTATTGGTGTGCAGGGTCGACATCACTAAGTGACCCGTCAACGAAGCTTGTACCGCAATTTGTGCGGTTTCCAAGTCTCGAATTTCCCCCACCATCACCACATCGGGGTCTTGACGCAAAATAGCGCGTAGGCCACGTGCGAAAGTCATGTCTACCCTTGGATTGACTTGAGTCTGGCCGATACCGTCGATATCAAATTCGATCGGGTCTTCGACAGTTAAGATATTGCGCTCGCTGCTGTTAAGCTCCTGCAAACCAGCGTACAAGGTGGTTGATTTACCCGAACCAGTTGGGCCGGTCACCAAGATAATCCCGTGCGGTCGTTTGATCAGACGGCGGAAATTGTCATGGTTTCTTGGGGTCATACCTAAACTATGCAGATCCAATCGGGTCGCGTTTTTATCCAGCAAACGCATAACCACTCGCTCGCCATGTGATGATGGCATGGTCGAAACCCGCACATCCACCGCACGGCCACCGATACGCAGCGAAATTCGTCCATCTTGTGGCACACGTTTTTCAGCAATGTCGAGTTTCGCCATTACCTTGACCCGTGATACCAACAATGATGAAAGCTTACGGCTAGGCGCTAGCACTTCACGCAGTACACCATCAACCCGAAAACGGATTGACAGTGTCTTTTCAAACGTTTCGATATGGATATCCGATGCGCCTTCTTTGATCGCTTCGCCCAACATGGCGTTGATCAGCTTGATGATCGGCGCATCGTCTTCACTTTCTAGCAAATCTTCGTTTTGTGGCAGCTCTTCCGCCAGCGAGAAGAAATCATCGCTGTCGGCGCCGATGTCTTCCATCAGTTGTCGCGCTTCTGAAGAGTCACGCTGATAGACTTGAGTTAGCTTGCTTTCAAATTCCGCTTGCGACAGAGCAATCAGTTGGAAAGTATCTTTAACCACCCGTTTGGTTTCGACCAATGCTTCCATTGAAAGTGGCGGCAAGTAGAAAATACTGGCTTGTGAGAAATCCTCATTCCAATCCAATACCAACTTGAAGCGATTGGCAAAGCTAAATGGCAGACGACGTATCGACTGCCGCTCAGCGGGGGAGATCACCAGTTCGGTCATTGCTCAACTTCCATCTGATCAATAAAGGCTTGGATTTCCGGTGGATGACGGCGGTCATCGCCAAATTTTGGCAAGACAGGCACGCTAGCATCATCCAGCAAACGCAAACCTTTTTCAGCACGGAACAACTGCTCAGCGCGGATGTAGTTGTATTTACGTTGAGTGATACCATCGGCTGTCACACCATCACGAATAATAGTGGGCTTGATAAACACCATCAGGTTTTTCTTTTCCACTTGTGAGCTGGTGGAACGGAACAACTGCCCCAGCACTGGAATATCCCCTAACAGTGGCACTTTAGATTCACTCTCTACTGCTCGTTCATCAATTAAGCCACCCAGCACCAGCATTTGGCCATCTTGAATCATCACCGATGTGTTGAGCTGACGTTTGGCAAAACGAACATCCACCGCACCATTCGCACCGAGCACGTTAGAGACTTCCTGCTCAATATTGAGCTGTACTGAGTTACCTTCGTTGATCTGCGGTACCACTTTGAGCTTGATACCGACCTCTTTACGATCCACGGTTTGGAATGGGTTGTCGTTATTAGAACCAGCGGTAGAGCCGGTGATTACGGGCACTTCTTCACCCACAATAAAGGAAGCCTCGCCGTTATCCATCACAGTAATACTCGGTGATGACAGGATGTTGGATTTGGAGTCGTTCGACACAGCGTTGATTAACGCCGTCCAATCCCCCAGAGCAATGC
The DNA here is from genome assembly GCF_019048845.1 of Vibrio mimicus. Taxonomy (NCBI): domain Bacteria; kingdom Pseudomonadati; phylum Pseudomonadota; class Gammaproteobacteria; order Vibrionales; family Vibrionaceae; genus Vibrio; species Vibrio mimicus. The sequence continues at coordinate 171,910 of NZ_CP077426.1, read as the reverse complement.
TGACCGCCGCTCCTTGGATACCCGAAAGCGCAGAAGCCAAAGTTGAGTAATCTCCTTTTGTCGTCGTTGTTTCATTTCTTAAAAAGTTATTATCAGTGTCATAAACGGCTTTAGTTTCTGTTGTATCTTTGGCTTCTTCAAGACCGATCATCACATTACCAATCGAAGCGCCGGTATTGCCATATTGGATCACTGAGCCACTTTCCAAAGACCCCCACTGCACCCCCAGGTTGATGCCATCCCCTTCGGACATTTCGACAATCAGGGCTTCAATCAATACTTGCGCACGGCGAATATCCAACTGACCGATCACCTCAAGCATTGCATTCATAATATCTTGCGGCGCAGTGATCACTAACGAGTTGGTGTCGGCGTGTGCGGCAATCATCACTTCATTACGCTTTGAAGTGGTTGGCTGACCCGTTCCTTTTTCCGCTTGCAGATTGTCTGATACACCTTTCAGCACATCGACCAGATCTTCAGCTTTCGCGTATTTCAAGTACACCACACGGTTATTGCCTTTGGCAGCCATTTCCACATCAAGCTGTTTAATTAGGCGCTTGAGGCGTTCACGCACTTTCGGATCACCAGAAATCAAAATTGAATTAGTCCGCTCATCAGCAACAAACTTGGGTTTCAAAAATTCTGGGGTGTTTTGCGCATCCGCGGTTTTGTTGAGCGCTTCGACAATACGCACCATTTCAGCGGCTGATGCGTTATTCAGCTCAACCACTTCAATCTCTTTATCTCCGGCTTGGTCTACGCGGCGGATAATTTCCGCCAACCGGTTCACAACGGCAGCGCGACCCGTGATCAAAATGATATTCGCCGGATCATAATGCACCACGTTACCCGCTCCAGCATTATCAATCAGTTGGCGTAATAATGGGGAGAGTTCACGTACCGACACATTTTTCACCGCGACCACTTGAGTGATCACCGAGTCACCGTTGGCGCGCTCTTCGCCACTTAACACCGGAATTGCCGAGGTTTTCGCGTCCTTAGATTTGATCACTTTCAGCACGCCGTTATCCATTTCAACGACAGCGAAACCATACACTTCGAGCACACTGAGGAAAAAACTGTAATATTGCTCTTCGTTCAAGGTATCAAAACTGCGCACATCCACTTTGCCACGCACCGAAGGATCGACAATGATGGTCTTCTCAAGATTGCGCCCAACAATATTGATAAACTCTTGAATGTCGGTGCCTTTAAAGCTGGCACTAAACTCGTTTGCCATCGCTAGAGGTGCAGACAGCAAACTGCTCGCCAACAGCCATGAACTCTTTTTCAGCCAAAATTTCACTGGAAACTCCCTTGCCTCACTAACGCGTTGTTATCCGCCTCAGCGTTAAAATTGAATATAAACATCGTGTTGTTGACCATCACGTTCAACCGTTAGATTAATTTCAGTCATCTCATTCATCGACTGAAATACTGTGTTCATTACACTCGGATCGGTCAGATCCATACCATTAAGTGCAACTGCAATATCGCCATCTTGCAGACCAATCGATTCAAACAATGCTGGATCTTTTCCTGGGCTTACTCGGTAGCCGAGCACTTTATCATCCCGTTTTACCTGAGACAGGCGTACATATTGAAAAATTTCCTGCGGATTTCGTGCTATTGCTTCACGAATTGCATCTAACTTCTCCTCAAATTGCGGAGCAGGGATGGTTTGATTGGGCCGAGTTTTTTGTGTGTTCGACGCAGACGGCGCTGTTGGGCTGGAATAATCCACCCCATCTAGCATTAAGGTTTCATCTCGTCCCGCATTACTGATAATGACACGATCTGGCATCACCGCCTTCAGTTTTGCTTGTGTCCCTTCAATCACTTCATTGAGCCCATAAGTCGCCTGTACGCCACGATTAGCGATCACCGCTAAACTTTTTTGCGCTTCATTACTGGCGACCACCCCAGAGAGCACCAAATTCAAACGGGTTTTCGGTGCATCGACGACCACTGGCTGCTCGACTACAGGAGCTTCTTTCGGTTCGGTAAACACGCCAAACAGTTCGCCTTTTTGTAGTACGCTGATATCGAGTGGCTGGCGATCTGATTTTAGGTCAGAAAGCGTTGGACTCCAGCTTGGGACTTGCGTTTGCTCCCCTTGGATCAACCAGACCATTTTGCCAAGTGTCCAAGCGGAAGCGACCAACAGCAGCAAGGTTAATCCTTCACTGATGGTTTTTTGCCATCGCGCCGCGTTTTGGCTTATCAAACGCGGCCACGTTGCAAGCGGAGGAAGTTGTTTAATTTCCATAAATATCCACGTTATTCCTTTCTGTACTTTTACGCATCTTTTTGCGCAAACTCATCTGTACAGATGTTTTTCAATACTTTATGCAGGCATCGCAATATATCACAAGCATAGATGAGCGAACTGTCTCAAACGTTAAATTGTCGACCTGCTTGAAAAACTGCCCGCCAAACACCATTGTTAGACAAGAAAATTGGCCAAAACCTAACAAGCTTAGAGAGGGAAGTTAGCAATGAGTTCCAGTGTAGATGACGTTAGGCTGGATAAATGGCTGTGGGCAGCAAGATTTTACAAAACACGCTCGCTAGCGCGAAATATGGTCGAAGGGGGCAAAGTCCACTATAATGGCCAGCGCACCAAACCCAGTAAATCGGTAGAACTTGGCGCACAGATCACATTACGCCAAGGACATGACGAGAAAACGGTCATTATCGAAAAGATCTCAGACCAACGTCGTGGTGCTCCTGAAGCGCAACAGCTCTACCGCGAGACAGATGAAAGCATCGCCAAGCGTGAACGTAACGCCATGCTGCGCCAGCTCAACCCGAGTCCGGATCGACGTCCTGACAAGAAGCAGCGCCGAGATCTACTCAAATTTATTCATCAGTAAATAGCCGGACAATTCCTTATGACGACACACTCAATGGCGAACAACACGCTACATCGCTATCTATTTGAAGACCTCTCTGTGCGTGGTGAGTTAGTTCAACTGGATGAAACTTATCAGCACATGCTTTCCAGTCAGGAATACCCTGCCGCAGTAAAACACCTGATCGGCGAGTTGCTGGTTGCAACCTCACTGCTTACTGCCACCCTGAAATTTGAAGGCTCTATCACCCTGCAACTGCAAGGCAATGGCCCTGTCTCTCTGGTGGTCATCAACGGTGATAACAATCAACAAGTGCGTGGTGTAGCGCGCTGGCAAGGCGATATTGACGACAATGCCAATCTGCATGACTTGCTCGGCAAAGGTCACCTCGTGATCACGATTGAACCTAAGCAAGGTGAGCGCTATCAAGGGGTGGTTGGCTTGGAAGGTGATACCCTTACCGAAGTGCTCGAAGGCTACTTCCTACGTTCTGAGCAGCTAAAAACACGTTTGTGGCTCCGTGTCGGTGAGCATGAAGGCAAAGCCTGTGCGGCTGGCATGCTGCTGCAAATCGTACCCGATGGCAAAGGCTCAGCAGAAGATTTTGAGCACTTAGAACAATTGACTGACACCATCAAGGACGAAGAGTTATTTGCTCTACCAGCAGAAGAGCTGCTGTATCGTCTTTACAACCAAGACAAAGTTCAACTGTTCACACCGCAACCAGTCCGCTTCCGCTGTGGTTGCTCACGTGAGCGCAGTGCAGCAGCGATTGTCACGGTCGCTCGTGAAGAAATTAATGACATCCTCGCCCAAGATGGCGCTGTAGCTCTGCATTGTGATTATTGCGGCACAACCTACTCATTTGATGCTGCGCAAGTGGCTGAATTGTATGCTTCACAATCATCAAATGGTTCAACATTGCATTAATTCGCCGCGTTTAACAAGCACGTAAAAACCGCCCAAAAGCCAGCCTAGCGCTGGCTTTTTCTTTTGAAAAAACCAATAAAATCAACAATCCACATCACAGTACGCCATACTTATTTTCCGCAAAGTATTAATCTTTGGCTACTGGCGCAAAGGTTTGCGTGCACGATAAAATAGGAATACCAATATATGTGACGAGTTACCTAAAACCACAGAAACTCGGTGGGCAATATTTGAACTGCCTCCCTGTTTTCTCCGAGGTCCGTTGCTAGCATGGTGAGCAGATAACAATTACATAAATTCTTACAAAATCCCTACAAAATCCTACAAGGAGCACCTATGACCGTTATGGAACATACTAAGGCTGCACAACTCGATCTAGCCCAATATGGGATCACTGGCGTAACTGAAGTAGTTCGTAACCCGAGCTATGAACTGTTATTTGCTGAAGAAACCCGTTCAGACCTCGAAGGTTATGAGCGTGGTGTGGTCACCGAATTAGGCGCGGTTGCGGTTGATACTGGCATCTTCACTGGCCGCTCACCAAAAGATAAGTTTATCGTTAAAGACGATACCACCCGCGATACCTTGTGGTGGACATCAGACAAAGCGAAAAACGATAACAAGCCGATTAATCAAGAGGTCTGGAATGATCTGAAAGCACAAGTCACCAAACAGCTTTCAGGTAAGCGCGTATTCGTATTGGATGGCTACTGTGGTGCCAACGCCGATACTCGCCTGAGTGTTCGCTTCATTACGGAAGTGGCATGGCAAGCGCACTTTGTAAAAAACATGTTTATCCGTCCAAGCGAAGATGAACTAGCGCACTTTAAACCAGACTTCGTGGTCATGAACGGCGCGAAATGCACCAATACCAAATGGAAAGAACACGGTTTGAACTCGGAAAACTTTACTGTGTTCAACCTAACCGAACGCATGCAGCTCATTGGCGGTACTTGGTACGGCGGCGAAATGAAAAAAGGTATGTTCGCGATGATGAACTACTTCCTGCCGCTGCAAGGCATTGCCTCTATGCACTGCTCTGCCAACATGGGCAAAGCGGGCGATGTCGCGATCTTCTTCGGTCTTTCTGGTACGGGTAAAACGACTCTGTCGACCGATCCCAAACGTGCCTTAATCGGTGACGATGAGCACGGCTGGGATGATGATGGCGTGTTCAACTTTGAAGGTGGCTGCTATGCAAAAACCATCAAGCTGTCTAAAGAAGCAGAGCCAGATATCTATAACGCGATCCGCCGTGATGCTTTACTAGAAAACGTGACCGTTCGCAGCGATGGTTCAATCGATTTTGATGATGGTTCAAAAACCGAGAACACTCGCGTTTCTTACCCTATCTATCACATCGACAACATCGTAAAACCGGTTTCCAAAGGCGGTCATGCGACTAAGGTTATTTTCCTATCAGCGGATGCCTTTGGCGTATTGCCTCCAGTATCCAAACTGACTCCAGAGCAAACCAAATACCACTTCTTGTCTGGCTTCACAGCGAAACTTGCGGGTACTGAACGCGGTATTACTGAACCGACTCCAACCTTCTCAGCCTGTTTTGGCGCAGCGTTCCTCACTCTGCACCCAACCAAGTATGCGGAAGTGTTGGTGAAACGTATGGAAGCGGCGGGCGCGGAAGCGTATCTGGTCAACACCGGTTGGAACGGCAGCGGCAAACGTATCTCGATTAAAGATACACGCGGTATCATTGATGCGATTTTGGATGGTTCCATCGAGAAAGCAGAAACCAAGCACATCCCGATCTTCAATCTGCAAGTGCCAACTGCACTGCCAGGCGTAGACCCGATGATCCTCGACCCACGTGATACTTACGTTGACCCACTGCAGTGGGAAAGCAAAGCCAAAGACTTGGCAACCCGCTTTATTAATAACTTCGACAAGTACACCGATAACGCCGAAGGTAAAGCTTTGGTAGCGGCGGGGCCGAAGCTCGATTAATGCTAAATTGGCACAAAAGTGATAACTGAGTAGCAAGCCCCTCTTTTGAGGGGCTTTTTTTGTTGCTGTCTCTCGTGCTTTACTCCAAGCTTGGGAGTGGAATGCAGTACAATCTAGGGCACTCAACGCTAGTCGCCCACGATGTCATGCATTCAGCGCAGCGCAAACAAATTTTGATGATGGCAACGCAGGGATTATGAGAAAACTACTGGTCATAGGCGTAGCAGGTATTGCACTACTACTTGTTTTGGTATTAGCGGGGTTTGGTATTATGCACACTCGCTACTTCACCCCCTCTGCACAATGGATTGTCCAGCAGTTGTGGCCTGAAACCCTACGCTTTGCAAAAATTGAGTATCTTTATCCATTCAAATTGCGTTTAAGTGGTGTGCAAATTGCCACCGAGCCAGCCATCGAATTACAGCAGATGGACCTCTGGCTTAATCCTTATGGTCTGCTAGAACAAAAATTAGAGATCGACAGTGTTCTAATCGATGGGGCGAACCTCGCCCATGGTTTACCTAAGTTTACCTTGCCGGATGCGGTGCATCTCAATCAACTCGCGCTGCACAATATTGACTGGGCGGATCAAGGCATTATCGCTCGTGGCGTGAGCTTACAGATCAAACAACCGGTTTGGGATTCACCGCAGCAGTTGTTGCCCTATGGCAAAATCCAATTTTCCGCCGACCAGATCACCTTGGATGGCGAAGCCTTTGATCAAGTGCTAGTGGATGCCAATTATCAAGCACAAGACAGCACTGTGTATGGTTTCTCGTTCAGCTGGCAGCAAAGCCCAATCACGGGACAAGCAGAGCACTACCCTGAAGGCTGGTCACTGATCAATGTCACCATTAACCAGCTCAAGCTCAACCTCGATCAATGGCAAGACCATCCACTGTGGAAAAAAATCGCCCCCAAAATTCATCACATTAATAGCTTAGATCTGCTTAACAGCCAGCTCACAGCCAACGGCGTTGACTGGGAAAACCTCAATCTCTCCGTGGAGGATTACTTCTTACAACAAGGCTTCTGGCAACAGCAGCAAGGCTATCTTTCCCTGAATGCCGATTCCGCCCAGTGGTTAGCCGCACAATGGGTAGAACCCAATGCCGAACTCACCTTTACTCCGCATGGCATTGAAATTGAGGGCCACACTCAAGTGTGGCAAGGCGACGTTCAACTCAAAGGTAAACTGTCCGAAACAAGCATCAATCTTTCCCAGCTCACCATCAGTGGGGTGAAATGGATCGCCGAGCGACCAGAAGATCTGCAACCCTTTACGCAGGAGCTGCCCACTTGGCAGAATGTCAGCATTGATAATCTGGATATCAATAACCTGCAAATCATCCAAACAGTTAACCGACCTTTTTGGCAAGTCTCAGGGCTGAATGCGGAAGGTCAGCGCTTACAGTGGGTAAGGAACGGTCAGTGGGGATTTTGGCAAGGCAAACTCGCGGTGACGGCGAACAGTGCCAGCTATGCCGGTATTCTGAGCACGCAAAGTGTCCTCAACATGCACAGTGAACAGGGAGTGTGGCAACTTACACGCGCCTTCCTACCACTAGAACATGGCTACATCGAAGCGCAAGCAAAATGGGATTTATCGTCACTCAGCGCGCCTTGGCAGCTCTCTCTCGATACCGATTCGCTCCCTATTGGCCCACTGCAATCTTGGTTTAAACTGCCATTTGGTCTTGAAGCGTTGGCCGATATCAGCTTGACTGCACAAGGCATGGCAGGCGATCGCTCTATGTTGGCTCATTCACTGGACGGGAAATTGCAACTGAGTTTACGTCAAGGATTACTCTCGCTGCGTAGTGCTAACACTTTTATCACCCAGCCTTTTGAGCTCGATGGGCTTGCAGCCAATGCTGACCGTGGGCGTATTACCATCCAACCCACTCCACTTAAAGGCCCGAGTCTACAAGCTCAGTTAAGCGGCAGCACTGATCTGCTAGAACCTGAACAAGGCCAATGGCAGCTGGGAATCCAACAGCGCTGGGCCGACCAATGCCTTAACTTACAGTGGGATTTTAAACAAGCTGAGCTAGTGAATGGGGAGTGTCGCAGCGCGCCGTAATGCGCTGCGAACACTCAGGAGAAATTAAGTAAATGGCAAAACTATAATGTTTTTTGTGCCACCAACGCTTTGTAGTTGGGGATCAGCATATAAGTACCGATAAACTCGATCGCTTCCACATCACCGCTAGAGATCATAACTCGCACCACAATACGCGCTTTTCGTCCTGACTCTAAGCGATCCAAATCACCGCTGATCCCATCTAATGAGGTAGCGGCAACAGGGTTTTGCACCACAGGGTGACGATAGCGAATATGACTATCCACCAACACGATATCACCATGCAGATCGCGCTCACGCATCAACAGCCATGCCATGCCCCAACCGGTCAAGGTTGCGAGGGTAAACGCCGAACCAGCAAATAAGGTGTTATGTGGGTTGAGATTGGGGTTGAGCTGTGCGCAACACTGAAATTGATAACCGGTATATTGCTGAATTTTGATGCCCATTTTGTCGCTGATCGGGATCTGTTTTCCCCAACGATCTTGCAGTTCAGTACACCATTCAGGCTTACGTAGCACATTCGCCATCGGGTCGAGGGTTTTCACCATCTGCTGATGTCGCACTGGGCCACGCTCATCGGTCAACTCACCGCGCCGCTCGAAACCGTTCTTGGCATAGAATGGAATCGCATCTTCGCGAGCATTGCACACTAAACGCTTGGCGCCCTCTTGGCGCGCTAAGGATTCGAGCGCCACGAGGATGAGTGAGCCCATGCCCTTGGAGCGACGATTGGCTTTCACCGCCATATAGCGGATCTGCCCTTCACAATCGGGGGTAATGTAGAGTCGCCCAATCGCAATCGGATAACCACGGCTATCAACAATCATCCGGTGGTGACTCATCGAATCGTATTCATCACGCTCAGAACCAATTGGCATCCGCCACGGTTCGCGCAACATCTGCCAACGAAAATGGAAATACTTATTGAGTTGGTTATCCGTGGTCGGCGTAATAAGTTTGAACATACTCAATCCCTGAATCTGAATACGCGCCTTCCTTCGCTTAAGGCGCTAGTTATTATTCGATGTGCGAACAAACGCGAGCTATACCTGCAGCCAAAATGTTACAGGCCCATCATTGACCAGTGATACCTTCATATCCGCCGCAAAACGACCACGCTCTGTGGGCAAAACCTGCGAGCAAAGGTCTGAAAAGTAATCATATAACCGCTCAGCCTCTTGTGGAGCTGCACCACGTGAAAATCCGGCGCGAGTACCTTTTTTGGTGTCGGCAGGCAGTGTAAATTGCGACACCACTAACACACTGCCACCCACCTCTTTCACGCTCAGATTCATTTTGCCTTCGTTATCTTCAAATACTCGATAACTCGTTACGCGTTCAACTAAGCGTTTGGCTTTCGCTTCATCATCTTCACGTTCGACACCAAGCAGCACTAAAAGTCCCTTATCTATTGCGCCGACCACTTCACCATCAACCCGTACTGCGGCTTCACTCACTCTTTGGATCAGGGCTATCACTCTGTTTTTCCTCTACTTCATTCTTTAGTGATGGCGCAAAGTGTAGCATGTCTTGCGAGTCACTCCAGTGTTCACGTTCGCCGAGTGCCGCGGTGACTTCCGCCCCCACCAACACAATCAGCCAACATAAATACACCCAAACAAACAAGATAGGAATCGCAGCAAGTGCGCCGTATATCAACTGATAAGAAGGAAACTGTGTGATGTAGGCGGCGAAGCCTTTTTTACTCAACTCAAACAGCACAGCGGCGATCAAAGCGCCCGCCATAGCATGATTTAAATGCACTTTTTTATTTGGAACCAACAGATACAAACCCACAAACGCACAATAGGAAAGCACAAAAGGCAGCCAACGCAAAAATAGATTGTACGCACCAGAAAGTGCTTCGTTATCAAGGATTTTCAAGGAAGTAATGTATGAGGTTGCTGCAATACTCGCCCCCACTAAAATCGGGCCGAGCGTCAAAATCATCCAATACATCGAAAATGAGAAAACCGCGCGGCGCTTACGTTGTACTCGCCAGATGTAATTCAAGTTTTTATCGATATTGGAGATCAACATGATGGCAGCGACGAACAGAAAGGCACCACCCACGGCGGTCATTTTTCCTGTGTTGGCGACAAATTCCATCAAAGTAGTTTTCACCACTTCACCCACTGCCGGTACAAAGTGAGTGATCACGAAATCTTGGATCACATCACCTACGTTGGCAAATATCGAAAAAGAAGAGAGAATCGACAGCAAAACTGTCAGCATCGGCACCATAGACAGCAAGGTGATGTAAGCTAGATAACCCGCGTTCACATTCACTCGGTCATGATTCATACGTATGAGCAGATAGCGGCCAAAATGCACGGCTTGTCGACTGTGTTGCTCAATCAGAGAGTGAGTTAATTTCATAGCTCATCCTTGTCGGTTAATTGAACTTATCCTGCCACGGATAAGGTGGTTAACACAAATGCCACACGTTGCTCAATCGGTGCCATCGGCACATCAATACACTCATAACCCAGTTCTGAGTAAGTCTTCACTAGCTGGTGATGAATTTGCTGCGCCTCTTCCAGTGAGTATGGACGCACTTCGTCTTGTTGATAAGTGATTGAGTTTGGTTCACACATCAACACCTGCGGATAGTAGCCCAAACTCGCCGACCTATATTTCGCAGGTACAGTCAATTCTGCGCCTAATAAGTACGCACAAATATCGGGAATCGCGCGATCCAGAAACACCATCGGTTCGTTTATAGCAGAATACTTTTGCACCAACATAGCGTCATAGCAGAGCGCGGCAAATGCAGGTAAATCATGCCAAGGTAAAATACCGTTCTGTTTTGAACTCTCACGCTCAATCAGCAGACGGGGAACCTCGGGATATACGCGATAACCGCGCCCTGCCAGAGCATCCAACAAGGTCGTTTTTCCAGCACCTGGGCCACCAGAAATAATCACGAGTGACATGGTATTCCTTTTCTTTTAGCGGCAAAAAATAAAGCCCTTAACTGGCAACAGCTAAGGGCTTAGATAACTTATCAGGTCAGAAGACGAGAATCAGCGATTATTTGGCATCACGAGAAGCACGCTTACGATCGTTTTCGGTCAGGAAGCGTTTACGGATACGGATGCTCACTGGTGTTACTTCTACCAATTCGTCATCATCGATAAACTCTAGAGCCTGTTCCAGAGACATGATGATTGGCGGCGTAAGAACCTGCGCATCATCAGTACCAGAAGCACGAACGTTAGTCAGTTGCTTACCTTTCAGAGGGTTTACCGTCAGGTCGTTATCACGGCTGTGAATACCGATCACCATACCTTCGTAAACTTCAACGCCATGACCAATGAACATGCGACCACGCTCTTGCAGGTTGAACAGTGCGTTAGTCAGCGCTTTACCCGTACCGTTAGAAACCAGTACACCGTTCACACGTTGACCGATTACACCGCCTTTGTGTGGGCCGTAGTGGTCAAAAGTATGGTACAGCAGACCTGAACCTGAAGTCAGAGTCATGAATTCAGTTTGGAAGCCGATCAGGCCACGAGAAGGCATCACGAAATCCATACGGATACGGCCTTTACCATCTGGAGACATGTCTTTCAGCTCGCCTTTACGCATGCCGATTTTCTCCATGATGCCGCCTTGGTGCTCTTCTTGCACGTCGATGGTTACCGTTTCAAACGGTTCCATCAGCTGACCGTCTTCGTGCTTCAGGATAACTTCAGGACGAGATACTGCTAGCTCAAAGCCTTCACGACGCATGTTTTCGATCAGGATCGATAGGTGAAGTTCACCACGACCTGAAACGCGGAATTTGTCTGGATCTTCAGTTTGTTCAACACGCAGTGCTACGTTGTGTACCAGTTCTTTTTCCAGACGCTCAAGGATGTTACGTGAAGTCACGAACTTACCTTCTTTACCTGCGAATGGAGAGGTGTTTACTTGGAACGTCATGGTTACCGTTGGCTCATCAACGCTCAGTGCTGGCAGCGCTTCAAGCGTGTTCACATCACAGATAGTGTCAGAGATTTTCAGTTCACCCAAACCTGTAACAGCAACGATATCGCCTGCTGTCGCTTGGTCAGTTTCAGAACGTTGCAGGCCAAGGTAGCCCAGAACAGTACCGATCTTACCGTTACGTTTCTTACCATCAGCACCGATAACCGTCACTTGTTGGTTTGGTTTTACTTTACCGCGCTTGATACGGCCAACACCGATAACACCAACGTAAGAGCTGTAATCCAGCTGAGAAATTTGCATTTGCAGTGGACCATCAAGGTCAACTTGTGGCGCAGCAACGTTATCCACGATGGCTTGGAACAGGGGTTCCATGTTTTCGCCAGTTTCGCCTTCAACCAGTGTTGCCCAACCGTTCAGAGCTGAAGCATATACCACTTGGAAGTCTAGCTGTTCGTCAGTCGCACCTAGGTTATCGAACAGGTCAAATACCTGATCCATAACCCAATCAGGACGTGCGCCCGGACGGTCAATTTTGTTAATAACAACGATTGGCTTCAAACCGTGAGCAAACGCTTTTTGGGTTACGAAGCGAGTTTGTGGCATCGGGCCATCTACTGCGTCAACGATCAGCAGAACAGAGTCTACCATCGACATAATACGCTCAACTTCGCCACCGAAGTCCGCGTGTCCTGGGGTGTCTACGATGTTGATGCGGTAATCATTCCAGTTGATAGCGGTGTTTTTCGCCAGAATGGTGATACCACGCTCTTTTTCAATGTCGTTCGAGTCCATGACTCGCTCTTCAACATCACCGCGAGACTCTAACGTGCCGGATTGCTGGAGCAGTTTGTCAACCAGGGTAGTCTTACCGTGGTCAACGTGCGCGATAATCGCGATGTTTCTTAATTTTTCAATTTGCGGAGTGGTCATCGGGGTTTGCTTCACTTTTCATTGAGGCTGGCTGCCAAAGCAGTCGCCGAACATGGTTCAAAAACGGCCAATAATGTACCAGATTTTAGCGAAAAACCTAGAAATATGTGATCTGTCGCGCTGAAATCGCCGTTTTTTTCTTCATTCTGCTCGCAATGGTTAGCTATCTGAGGCTTTTCAGCCACCAGAGACATTGACAACCTCAGTAATTAAGCGCGAAATAGCAAACGTTTGGTTAAACATGGTGCACAGCAATCAGACAATGCACCATTAAGATGCAAACTAGGATCTTTTTGGTGCAATCACGCGTCAAAAATCAATAAACACTTAACCAAAACCATGATTTATATTGCATTTATAAACATGGCACACTTTTCGCTTAAGTAATATCAGCATCGATTACCCTTAGTACAACGTAGTAATCTTTGCCAATTTTATTTAAGGCTCGAGCCCATACCGTTTATTAACACCGGAGGTTATCCAAGATGTCAGTAGAAAATGTTCTATCGCTGATCCAAGAAAACGAAGTTAAGTTTGTTGACCTGCGTTTTACCGATACTAAAGGTAAAGAGCAGCACATCTCTATCCCTGCTCACCAAATCGATGCTGACTTCTTCGAAGACGGTAAAATGTTCGATGGTTCATCTGTTGCAGGTTGGAAAGGTATCAACGAATCCGACATGGTGATGATGCCAGACCCATCGACTGCTGTGCTCGATCCATTTACTGAAGATGCTACGCTGAACATCCGTTGTGACATCTTAGAACCGGCGACTATGCAAGGTTACGATCGCGACCCACGTTCTATCGCAAAGCGTGCGGAAGAATACATGCGCTCCACCGGTATCGCAGACACCGTTCTTGTTGGTCCAGAACCAGAGTTCTTCCTGTTTGACGATGTGAAATTCGCAACCAACATGTCTGGTTCATTCTTCAAGATTGACGACGTAGAAGCGGCATGGAACACAGGTACTGAATACGAAGATGGTAACAAAGGTCATCGCCCTGGCGTAAAAGGCGGTTACTTCCCAGTTGCTCCCGTTGACTCATCACAAGACATCCGTTCAGCGATGTGTCTGATCATGGAAGAAATGGGATTGGTTGTGGAAGCACACCACCACGAAGTAGCAACAGCGGGCCAGAATGAAATCGCAACGCGCTTCAACACACTGACTGTGAAAGCGGATGAAATCCAAATCTACAAGTACGTGGTTCATAACGTGGCTCATGCATTTGGCAAAACCGCGACCTTCATGCCTAAGCCTCTAGTTGGCGACAATGGTTCAGGTATGCACGTTCACCAATCTCTGGCGAAAGATGGCGTTAACCTGTTTGCAGGTGACAAGTACGGCGGCCTGTCTGAAATGGCGATCTACTACATCGGTGGTATCATCAAGCACGCTCGCGCGCTGAACGCAATCACTAACCCATCCACCAACTCATACAAGCGTCTGGTTCCTCACTATGAAGCACCAGTGATGCTCGCTTACTCTGCGCGTAACCGTTCGGCGTCTATCCGTATCCCTGTGGTGCCAAGCCCGAAAGCACGTCGTATCGAAGTTCGCTTCCCAGATCCAGCAGCAAACCCATACTTGGCGTTTGCAGCTATGCTGATGGCAGGTCTTGACGGTATCAAGAACAAGATCCACCCAGGAGAAGCAATGGATAAAGATCTGTACGATCTACCAGCAGAAGAAGCAGCAGAGATTCCAAAAGTGGCAGAGTCTCTACAACAAGCTCTGCAATACTTGGATGCAGATCGTGAGTTCTTAACCGCTGGCGGCGTATTCTCTGATGATTTCATCGACTCTTACATCGAGCTGAAAACCAAAGACGTAGAGCGCGTGAACGTTGCTGTACACCCACTTGAATTCGAACTGTACTACTCAGTTTAATTCTCAGTCGGTGTAAAAGGTAACTTAGGTTACATCAATATTTAGGCTCGCCTCGCAGGCGAGCCTTTTGCATATTTAGTCCTCTCATGGTTCGTTTTAACATGTAGCTTACAAATTTCATCATGGGTATAAACTCATGATCCATAAAGCGAAACCTTCATAATATTTGAGGTGATATATGCAATCGTCTCGTCCCCTTTGGCTGCTCATCAGTTTGCTATGGGTTCCTCAGCTCGCCGCACAAAATGTCTATACTTGGGTCGATGACAATGGCGTTCGCCACTTTAGTGACAGCCCGCAAAGTGACAAAGCGAAATCCATCCATTTACCTGATTATGAAGCTCAAGCCCCTGCGCCAAGTTTTGACTCAACTCAACCGGTTGCCACAGAAACGCAGGCCGAAGCTGAGCTCAGCAATGCGGCTTTCTCTCCGACTGAGCAAACCGATGCAACACCGCCAGAGCCCCAAGTGCTTGAGCCTTTAAAAGTCTCGTTAATCTCTCCAAAACATGACGACACCGTACGCAATAACAGCGGCACCATCATCATTCGTTCAGAGCTCAATCGAAAACTAGCGGTTGGTGAACAACTGCAATTGATGATGGATGGTCGACCTTATGGCGCCCCCACCAATCAACCGATATGGGAATTAAAAAACATCGACCGTGGAACTCATACCTTCACTATTCAAGCGATTGAAAACGGCAAGATTATTGCATCTTCATCGATCATCACGGTGCATCTGCATCGAGCGACAGTGAAATAACAAATAAGATGTGACCACTCGCTCGATTGCTTAGGGAATTGCTCTTTGGGTTTGCACTCCCTTGCGCCATACTGCTGTTGCAATGCACCAACTTTGTGCATTGCAACATCAAGCTAGATTATCGAGTGAGAATAAGTGTGAGCGCAGAACTGAGCCAAACTATCATCAATAATCAGGTCACATCGGTATTTATTCTCGATGAGTCACTGGTGATCCGTTACGCAAATCCTGCTGCGGAACAATTGTTTTCACAAAGTGCGAAGCGTTTACTCAACCAACAGCTTCAACAACTCGTACAGCACTCATCACTCGATCTCCAATTGCTCACCCAGCCACTGCAAAGTGGGCAAAGCATTACTGATAGTGATGTCACCTTAGTGATTGATGGCAAACCATTACTGCTCGAAGTCACGGTAAGTCCTGTCTCTTGGCAAAAAGAGTTACTGTTGCTGGCTGAAATGCGTACCATCGGACAGCAACGCAGACTGACTCAAGAGCTGAATCAACATGCCCAGCAACAAGCCGCCAAGTTATTGGTCAGAGGGTTAGCTCACGAAATCAAAAATCCATTGGGGGGGTTGAGAGGCGCGGCACAACTGTTAGAGCGTATGCTGCCCGATCCTGCTCTCACCGAGTATACCCAGATTATTATTGAGCAAGCTGATCGCTTACGAAGCTTAGTGGATCGTCTATTAGGACCGCAGCGCCCAGGTGAGAAAAAGTGGGAAAATCTGCACCTAATTTTGGAAAAAGTGCGTCAACTGGTTGAATTAGAAACCGGTAAGAATCTTACGTTTGAACGTGACTATGACCCAAGCCTGCCCAATATCTTGATGGACACAGACCAAATCGAGCAGGCATTACTAAACATTGTCAGTAATGCAGCTCAGATCTTAGCGAATCAACCGCATGGCGTGATCACGCTACGCACCAGAACGGTGCATCAAGCCAATATCCATGGTCAGCGCTATAAACTCGCGGCCAGCATTGAGATTATCGACAATGGCCCAGGTATTCCTCCCGAACTGCAAGACACGCTGTTTTATCCAATGGTCAGTGGGAGAGAGGGGGGCACCGGTCTAGGGCTATCCATTTCACAGAACCTGATTGATCAACATCAGGGAAAAATCGAGGTGCAAAGTTGGCCAGGCCGCACCACATTTACCATTTATTTACCCATTTTGAATTGCTGTTAAGGACTGTCTATGAGTAGAGGATACGTTTGGGTTGTTGATGACGATAGTTCCATCCGCTGGGTAATGGAGAAAACCCTCTCTTCCGCCAATATAAAATGCGAAACCTTTGCCGATGCGGAAAGTGTGCTATTGGCGCTTAAGCGGGAGACACCTGACGTTTTGGTATCCGATATTCGTATGCCGGGCATGGATGGTATTACCCTGCTCAATCAAATACATGAGCGGATTCCTGAACTCCCAGTGATCATCATGACCGCACATTCCGATCTGGATGCTGCCGTCAACGCTTATCAGCAGGGCGCGTTTGAATACCTCCCTAAGCCTTTTGATGTCGATGAAACACTCACTTTGGTTGAACGAGCGATTGCTCATGGACAAGAGCAGCGCAAGGTATCGCATCGTCCAAGTGAAAATTATTCAGCGCCAGAGATCATAGGTGAAGCTCCCGCAATGCAAGAAGTGTTTCGAGCTATCGGTCGCCTATCACGCTCTTCAATTTCAGTGCTCATTAACGGTGAATCGGGTACCGGCAAAGAATTGGTCGCACAGGCATTACATCGGCACAGTCCTCGCGCACAGAAACCATTTATTGCTCTGAATATGGCCGCAATCCCTAAGGATCTCATCGAATCTGAGTTATTTGGCCATGAAAAAGGAGCCTTCACCGGAGCTAACACCGTGCGCCAAGGGCGCTTCGAACAAGCCAATGGCGGCACTTTATTTCTCGATGAAATTGGCGATATGCCACTCGATATTCAAACCCGACTCTTGCGTGTGTTGGCAGATGGCCAGTTTTATCGCGTTGGCGGACATATTGCACTGAAAGTGGATGTACGAATTGTCGCGGCAACTCATCAAAACCTTGAGAAACTTGTTCATCAAGGAAAATTCCGTGAAGACCTATTCCATCGACTCAACGTCATCCGGATTCATATCCCCTCTCTGCGTGAACGCCGGCAGGATATCGAAAAACTCACCAAACACTTTCTCACGTTGGCGTCCAAAGAATTAGGCGTTGAGATGAAAACACTCAACCCGAAAACCGTTAATATTCTCACCAAGTTAGACTGGCCGGGGAATGTGCGCCAATTAGAAAACATGTGCCGCTGGCTTACTGTGATGGCAAGTGGTAGTGAGGTTCTACCAAGTGATCTTCCTTCCGAATTATTATCAGAAAAAAAAGCCAATCATTTTGATAATGATATAAGTTGGCAAAAGCAATTAGATACTTGGGCGAAGTCAGCATTGGCTTCCGGTGAGACAGAACTCCTCACCTACGCGCTCCCCGAATTTGAACGTATACTTTTAGAAGCGGCACTGAACCACACCAATGGGCATAAACAAGAAGCCGCCAAGGTGCTGGGATGGGGACGAAACACACTGACACGTAAACTCAAAGAGTTGTATTAAGTGTCCGTTTGACGGCCTACCCTGCTAACTGCACAGGATGTGAAAGATAAGAGAAGGGTATGCCGTTAAATCGTAAAATACGCCTAAAAACTGCCATCATATTGCCATTTATCCTGATCTTTCTGTTCATGATCTTAGCCATGGCTGCGGTGCAAACCTACCGCTATGAGCAGACGGTGAAAGAACTCAGTACCAAGCAGCTCTCTTATCTGACCGATAGTATTACTCAACGCTTGTCAGATTTTTTGCATCGTCCTTTCTTTGCAAATCAAATGATTGCATACAATGTGGGTTTTCATCATCTCTATAAACCCAATGACGCAAGTCAAATAGAAGACTTCATTCGCGCGGCTGCCAAACCGATTGGCAATAATATTCCACAAATTGATGTGCTAGGTTTTGGTGGAATCAATGGTGAGTATATCGGCTTACGAAAAGATATGCCTGAACTGTACAGCTTAATGCTCAAAGATGCTCGCACCGATGATCAGTTAATCATTTATCAAACCTCGATCGTTGATCAGAATATTCGCTCCATCATAGACAATTACGACCCACGTATTCGCCCTTGGTATATCCCTGTTGCCGAAAAAACCATACCGCAATGGTCATCCATCTACACCAATATGGATGAAAAGCAGGAGATTACACTCTCAGCATTAAGCCCGATTTTTCAGGATAAAACCTTTGTCGGTGTGATGGTCTCTGATGTGAAGTTGAATACTTTCAATCAGTTTCTAGCAGAGTTAAAGCAGCGCATGAATGCTGATGTGTATGTGATGGATGAGCAACAACGTTTGATCGCTCATTCAAGTGATGGCAGTGTCGTGTCTCGAGGAACACTGTCTAGCCCCAAAGGGGAGAGGCTTCTCGCCAGTGAAAATCGCAATCCTATCATCCGTGGTAGCGCTGAGCTGTGGGCCAAACATGGTCTTAACAGTGGCATTTTCACCACTTATGTCAACCAACAACGCTATTTCAATCAAGCCTCAGTGTACAGCGACCAATATGGCCTAACCTGGTATATCAGTGTTTCTATTGCTGAGCGAGACCTCCTCGGCTCTTTGCCTGAAAATCAGAAAACCAGTTGGGCAATCGGGCTATTGGTCAGTCTTATCGGCCTACTTCTCGGCCTTATTGCATTAAATCGTGTGGCGAATCCTATCATTTCTACCGCCTCTGCTGCTCGCCAACTTGCACAAGGTGATTGGGCCGCAAGCATGCCGCAACCGGGCAATATTTATGAAACGAGCCTGCTCGTGCAAGCCTTTATTGAAATGACCAATAACCTTAAAGCCTCATTCAAAGCCTTACATTCTCAGCTAGTTTACGATTCACTCACCCAATTACTCAGTCGTGAGGGCATGATTGAGAGTTGCAGCAAGCTCTCTCAACTTAATGGTGGCCTGATACTGATTGGCATCGATAAATTCCGCGATATCAACGATAGCCTTGGACATCATCAAGCAGACCAGCTACTCATCGCCATTGCGCAGCGACTCAAATTAACCTTTCCTGCTCCAGCCCTGATCGCTCGAATTGGCGGCGATGAATTTGCTATCTACCTGCCCAATGTCAATCAGCAGGAAGAATTGAAAAATTTAGCCATAGACATACTCAAACTTTTTGCTTCCCCATTTAGCATGCCGAATGACAACATCGCCGTGAACGTTTCTATCGGGATCGTTAACCTCACGGAAGCCAATATGACAGTCTGGCTACGCAATGGCAGCATTGCCCTTAGCAACGCCAAAGCTGACCACACTCATATCAGTTTTTACACACCAGAAATGGCTGATGCATCACGTAAACGAATGCAAATGATCACTCAGATCAAACTCGCACTCGACAACCAAGAGTTTGTCCCCTTTTATCAGCCGATTGTCGATTTACACAGTGGGGAACTCTTAGGAGCCGAAGCCCTTGCACGCTGGATATCCCCTGAATTGGGTTTGATCCCACCTATGGAGTTTATTCCCCTCGCAGAAGAAAGCGGGTTAATTAATGCGATTGGTGAACAGATTCTACGTCAAGCCTGCATCGATACTGTACGAGGCATTGCCGATAACAAATGGCCAGACAGTTTTCATATCCACGTCAACTTATCGGTCAACCAACTCTCCCATCCCGATTTCATGGCGCAGTTGTACCACGTGCTCGAAGAATCCAAACTCCCACCCGCCAATTTAACATTGGAAATTACAGAATCACGTATCGTTGGCAACGACCCCGTCATTTTGCATAACATGCTTGAATTGAAAAAAGCAGGGATTCATATCGCTATCGATGACTTTGGAACCGGCTACAGCTCCCTTGCCTATCTGCATAAATTACCTTTTGATTGTCTCAAAATTGATCGAGAGTTCATCGCTCAGCTCAATAATCACAATCTTGACAACAGTGTCGTTGCCGCCATCGTCAACATGACTCGGGGTTTTAAAGTAGAGTTGGTTGCGGAAGGCATTGAAACCCAAGAACAGGTAGATTTACTTACCCAATTGAGTTGCCCGCGTGGGCAAGGTTTTCTATTCAGCAAACCTATTGCTTATCAGGATTGGCCAACAGATCTGGTTAACATGAAGTAAAGTGAAACAAAATAAGTTCCTTTCTGTTCTTTCGTTAGCTGACAGTCTATCGATTGGTTTTTATACTTAACGGCAAATACTGATAAGGACAACAATAATGATAACTTCATCCATCCCTTTAACCGATTTGCATCGCCACCTTGACGGAAATATTCGAACGCAAACCATTCTCGAATTAGGGCAGAAATTTGGTGTTCAACTGCCAGCAAACACCATTGAAACTCTTACGCCTTATGTGCAAATTGTCGAAGCCGAGCCATCTCTGGTGGCCTTTCTCTCGAAACTTGATTGGGGAGTTGCGGTGCTAGGAAATCTCGATGCTTGTCGCCGTGTAGCCTATGAAAACGTCGAAGATGCCCTCAATGCACGAATTGACTATGCCGAATTGCGATTCTCTCCCTACTACATGGCGATGAAACATGGTCTACCTATTACAGGTGTAGTGGAAGCGGTAGTGGATGGTGTTCGAGCTGGTGTGCGTGATTTTGGCATCCAAGCTAACCTTATCGGCATCATGAGCCGCACCTTTGGCACCGATGCTTGCCAACAAGAACTCGATGCTATCCTAAGCCAAAAAAATCACATTGTGGCGGTCGATCTGGCCGGAGATGAGCTGGGACAACCCGGTGACCGCTTTATCCAACATTTCAAACAAGTCAGAGATGCCGGATTACAGGTTACCGTCCATGCAGGTGAAGCTGCAGGTCCTGAAAGCATGTGGCAAGCCATTCAAGAGCTTGGCGCAACACGTATTGGCCATGGTGTAAAAGCAATCCATGATCCCCAATTGATGGATTACCTCGCTCAGCATCGTATCGGCATCGAATCTTGCCTAACGTCTAATCTGCAAACAAGCACGGTCGATAGCCTAGCAACCCACCCTCTTAAACGATTCTTAGAGCATGGAATTCTGGCTTGCATTAACACCGACGACCCGGCAGTAGAAGGCATCGAATTACCTTACGAGTACGAAGTTGCGGCACCTAAAGCAGGCTTAAGCCAACAGCAAATTTGCCAAGCACAAATCAATGGATTGGAATTAGCATTCCTTTCCGATTCAGATAAAAAAGCCCTGTTAGCTAAAGCCGCTCTGCGTGGCTAAAACCCTTTTATTACTTACACCTTTACAAGCCGATGCTCAGCCATCGACTTTTTGTTATCTCAATTCTAAATCCCCAACTTGTGATAACTCTAGGTAAACGGCACAAAACGTATTCCTCTGCACGCAAGCAACTGCTAAGCGGTCATTTGAATTAAAGTGCAGCAGCGTTGATAAAAGGGGACTGGAGTACAAAATAGAAAGAGAAGACAGGAAAGCAGAGAAAATAGAAGAAGGAAAAGAAACCTCGAGGGAGAAGTACGAGTATCGGAGTGATAGTGCTTTCTCCCCATAACAAAAAACCCAGTCGTAAGACTGGGTTTCTCAAATAAGTGGCGGAGCGGACGGGACTCGAACCCGCGACCCCCGGCGTGACAGGCCGGTATTCTAACCAACTGAACTACCGCTCCGCATTGGTTAGCGCTTGGTGCTAAATTAAAGCCTGGCGATGTTCTACTCTCACATGGGGAAACCCCACACTACCATCGACGCTGTTTCGTTTCACTTCTGAGTTCGGGATGGAGTCAGGTGGGTCCAAAACGCTATGGTCGCCAAGCAAAATTTTAAAATCTGGAAAGCTGTTTTCATTCTCACACACATTCTTATGCGCTTAACTTTGAGTCCACTACAAAACCCCTTGGGTGTTGTATGGTTAAGCCTCACGGGCAATTAGTACAGGTTAGCTCAACGCCTCACAACGCTTACACACCCTGCCTATCAACGTTCTAGTCTCGAACAACCCTTTAGGACAGTTAAACTGTCAGGGAAGACTCATCTCAGGGCTCGCTTCCCGCTTAGATGCTTTCAGCGGTTATCGATTCCGAACTTAGCTACCGGGCAATGCGTCTGGCGACACAACCCGAACACCAGAGGTTCGTCCACTCCGGTCCTCTCGTACTAGGAGCAGCCCCCTTCAATCTTCCAACGCCCACGGCAGATAGGGACCGAACTGTCTCACGACGTTCTAAACCCAGCTCGCGTACCACTTTAAATGGCGAACAGCCATACCCTTGGGACCGACTTCAGCCCCAGGATGTGATGAGCCGACATCGAGGTGCCAAACACCGCCGTCGATATGAACTCTTGGGCGGTATCAGCCTGTTATCCCCGGAGTACCTTTTATCCGTTGAGCGATGGCCCTTCCATACAGAACCACCGGATCACTATGACCTGCTTTCGCACCTGCTCGAACCGTCATTCTCGCAGTTAAGCGGGCTTATGCCATTGCACTAACCTCACGATGTCCAACCGTGATTAGCCCACCTTCGTGCTCCTCCGTTACTCTTTGGGAGGAGACCGCCCCAGTCAAACTACCCACCAGGCACTGTCCTCAACCCGGATAACGGGTCTAAGTTAGAACATCAAACATACAAGGGTGGTATTTCAAGGACGGCTCCAACGCAACTAGCGTCACGTCTTCATAGCCTCCCACCTATCCTACACATGTAGGTTCAATGTTCAGTGCCAAGCTGTAGTAAAGGTTCACGGGGTCTTTCCGTCTAGCCGCGGGTACACTGCATCTTCACAGCGATTTCAATTTCACTGAGTCTCGGGTGGAGACAGCGTGGCCATCATTACGCCATTCGTGCAGGTCGGAACTTACCCGACAAGGAATTTCGCTACCTTAGGACCGTTATAGTTACGGCCGCCGTTTACCGGGGCTTCGATCAAGAGCTTCGCTTGCGCTAACCCCATCAATTAACCTTCCGGCACCGGGCAGGCGTCACACCGTATACGTCATCTTGCGATTTTGCACAGTGCTGTGTTTTTAATAAACAGTTGCAGCCACCTGGTATCTGCGACTCTCGTCAGCTCCATCCGCGAGGGACTTCACCATCAAGAGCGTACCTTCTCCCGAAGTTACGGTACCATTTTGCCTAGTTCCTTCACCCGAGTTCTCTCAAGCGCCTTGGTATTCTCTACCCGACCACCTGTGTCGGTTTGGGGTACGATTCCTGACTATCTGAAGCTTAGAGGCTTTTCCTGGAAGCATGGCATCAATGACTTCACTACCGTAGTAGCTCGACGTCGTGTCTCAGCCTTAGAGAGAGCCGGATTTACCTAACTCTCAAGCCTACGCACTTGAACCAGGACAACCGTCGCCTGGCCCACCTAGCCTTCTCCGTCCCCCCATCGCAATAGTCAGAAGTACGGGAATATTAACCCGTTTCCCATCGATTACGCCTTTCGGCCTCACCTTAGGGGTCGACTCACCCTGCCCCGATTAACGTTGGACAGGAACCCTTGGTCTTCCGGCGGGGAGGTTTTTCACCCCCCTTGTCGTTACTCATGTCAGCATTCGCACTTCTGATACCTCCAGCAAACCTTACGATTCACCTTCAACGGCTTACAGAACGCTCCCCTACCCAATGTCTAAAAGACATTGCCGCAGCTTCGGTGTATTGCTTAGCCCCGTTACATCTTCCGCGCAGGCCGACTCGACTAGTGAGCTATTACGCTTTCTTTAAATGATGGCTGCTTCTAAGCCAACATCCTAGCTGTCTAAGCCTTCCCACATCGTTTCCCACTTAGCAATACTTTGGGACCTTAGCTGGCGGTCTGGGTTGTTTCCCTCTCCACGACGGACGTTAGCACCCGCCGTGTGTCTCCCGGATAGTACTTACTGGTATTCGGAGTTTGCAAAGGGTTGGTAAGTCGGGATGACCCCCTAGCCTTAACAGTGCTCTACCCCCAGTAGTATTCGTCCGAGGCGCTACCTAAATAGCTTTCGGGGAGAACCAGCTATCTCCGAGTTTGATTGGCCTTTCACCCCTAGCCACAAGTCATCCGCTAATTTTTCAACATTAGTCGGTTCGGTCCTCCAGTTGATGTTACTCAACCTTCAACCTGCCCATGGCTAGATCACCCGGTTTCGGGTCTATATCCAGAGACTGAACGCCCAGTTAAGACTCGCTTTCGCTACGGCTCCCCTATACGGTTAACCTTGCCACTGAATATAAGTCGCTGACCCATTATACAAAAGGTACGCAGTCACACCACGAAGGTGCTCCTACTGCTTGTACGTACACGGTTTCAGGTTCTATTTCACTCCCCTCACAGGGGTTCTTTTCGCCTTTCCCTCACGGTACTGGTTCACTATCGGTCAGTCAGGAGTATTTAGCCTTGGAGGATGGTCCCCCCATATTCAGACAGGATATCACGTGTCCCGCCCTACTCGATTTCACGCTCGATGAAGCGTCGGTTACGGGGCTATCACCCTGTATCGCCAAGCTTTCCAGCTTGTTCACCTACTTCACCGAGTGCTTAAGGGCTAATCCAGGTTCGCTCGCCGCTACTACCGGAATCTCGGTTGATTTCTTCTCCTCGGGGTACTTAGATGTTTCAGTTCCCCCGGTTTGCTCTGTTAACCTATGGATTCAGTTAACAGTAACTGCTTATGCAGTTGGGTTTCCCCATTCGGAAATCGCAGACTCAAACGGCTCTTACTGCCTTATCTGCGCTTATCGCAAGTTAGTACGTCCTTCATCGCCTCTGACTGCCCAGGCATCCACCGTGTACGCTTAGTCACTTAACCATACAACCCGAAGGAGTTTCGGGTTGCTGTTTAAACAACCTAAGTTGTCTCGCGTTTAATTTACATGAGTGCGAGACAGATTTTGCCGGACTCAAATTTGAACAAGACCGAAGTCTTATTCGATACCAAGCACACTTGAATGTGTTGTTGGTGTTTATCTTTCGATAAACATTGAGAACTTTACAAACAACAATAATTTGTTGTTTTGTCAGCTTTCCAAATTGTTAAAGAGCAAAGTACTTCTTATCACTAAGAGCCACTTTTTAAGGACTTTCGGCGGCAAAAATCCGAACCACGCAGTGTTGGGTGGTTTGGAAATTCATTCCAAAAATACTTAAAGAGTGGTGGGCGATACCGGGTTCGAACCAGTGACCCCCTGCTTGTAAGGCAGGTGCTCTCCCAACTGAGCTAATCGCCCACATGTTTTACTTCCTGTGGAGGAAGGAAATGGTGGGTCGTATAGGATTTGAACCTATGACCAATTGGTTAAAAGCCAACTGCTCTACCACTGAGCTAACGACCCATTAACTTCTCAAG
Organism: Vibrio mimicus; assembly: GCF_019048845.1. Taxonomy (NCBI): domain Bacteria; kingdom Pseudomonadati; phylum Pseudomonadota; class Gammaproteobacteria; order Vibrionales; family Vibrionaceae; genus Vibrio; species Vibrio mimicus. The sequence continues at coordinate 146,185 of NZ_CP077426.1, read as the reverse complement.
GGAAGTGGTATCCCGTAGGGGAGTCGAACCCCTGTTACCGCCGTGAAAGGGCGGTGTCCTAGGCCTCTAGACGAACGGGACACTAAGATACTCTTCTCTAATCTAAACCGAATCAATCTGTGTGGACACTCATCACGATAATCTTCGTGTAAGGAGGTGATCCAGCGCCAGGTTCCCCTAGCGCTACCTTGTTACGACTTCACCCCAGTCATGAACCACAAAGTGGCAAGCGTCCTCCCGAAGGTTAAACTACCTGCTTCTTTTGCAGCCCACTCCCATGGTGTGACGGGCGGTGTGTACAAGGCCCGGGAACGTATTCACCGCAACATTCTGATTTGCGATTACTAGCGATTCCGACTTCATGGAGTCGAGTTGCAGACTCCAATCCGGACTACGACGTACTTTGTGAGATTCGCTCCACCTCGCGGTCTTGCTGCCCTCTGTATACGCCATTGTAGCACGTGTGTAGCCCTACTCGTAAGGGCCATGATGACTTGACGTCGTCCCCACCTTCCTCCGGTTTATCACCGGCAGTCTCCCTGGAGTTCCCACCATTACGTGCTGGCAAACAAGGATAAGGGTTGCGCTCGTTGCGGGACTTAACCCAACATTTCACAACACGAGCTGACGACAGCCATGCAGCACCTGTCTCAGAGCTCCCGAAGGCACACCTGCGTCTCCGCTGGCTTCTCTGGATGTCAAGAGTAGGTAAGGTTCTTCGCGTTGCATCGAATTAAACCACATGCTCCACCGCTTGTGCGGGCCCCCGTCAATTCATTTGAGTTTTAATCTTGCGACCGTACTCCCCAGGCGGTCTACTTAACGCGTTAGCTCCGAAAGCCACACCTCTAGGGCACAACCTCCAAGTAGACATCGTTTACGGCGTGGACTACCAGGGTATCTAATCCTGTTTGCTCCCCACGCTTTCGCATCTGAGTGTCAGTATCTGTCCAGGGGGCCGCCTTCGCCACCGGTATTCCTTCAGATCTCTACGCATTTCACCGCTACACCTGAAATTCTACCCCCCTCTACAGTACTCTAGCTTGTCAGTTTCAAATGCGATTCCTAGGTTGAGCCCAGGGCTTTCACATCTGACTTAACAAACCACCTGCATGCGCTTTACGCCCAGTAATTCCGATTAACGCTTGCACCCTCCGTATTACCGCGGCTGCTGGCACGGAGTTAGCCGGTGCTTCTTCTGTAGGTAACGTCAAATGATTAAGGTATTAACTTAACCACCTTCCTCCCTACTGAAAGTACTTTACAACCCGAAGGCCTTCTTCATACACGCGGCATGGCTGCATCAGGCTTGCGCCCATTGTGCAATATTCCCCACTGCTGCCTCCCGTAGGAGTCTGGACCGTGTCTCAGTTCCAGTGTGGCTGATCATCCTCTCAGACCAGCTAGGGATCGTCGCCTTGGTGAGCCCTTACCTCACCAACTAGCTAATCCCACCTGGGCATATCCGGTAGCGCAAGGCCCGAAGGTCCCCTGCTTTGCTCTTGCGAGGTTATGCGGTATTAGCCATCGTTTCCAATGGTTATCCCCCTCTACCGGGCAATTTCCCAGGCATTACTCACCCGTCCGCCGCTCGCCACCCAAGGAACAAGTTCCTCTGTGCTGCCGCTCGACTTGCATGTGTTAGGCCTGCCGCCAGCGTTCAATCTGAGCCATGATCAAACTCTTCAATTAAAAGTTTTGTGAAGCTTTCGCTTCGGCTCAATGAATACTGACACTCTCTTTCGAGAGTGAATTGACTGTGCTGAATGATTGCTCATTCAAATGGTCACTCAGTTCATTGATAAATCTTTTTTGATTATCATCAACGAGTGCCCACACAGATTGATTGGTTTATATTGTTAAAGAGCTTGGCTTTCAGTGCTTTAGCACGTCAGCGAGGTGCGTATAATACGCTTCCCACTTTGAAAGTCAACATAAAACTCTAAAATTTTTAGAACTTTATGGTGACTCGTCTATTGCTAGACTAGTCGGACCTTTTGTCTTCACTTTTAAAAAGTGAAAATAAATAGGAGCCTGGCGATGTTCTACTCTCACATGGGGAAACCCCACACTACCATCGACGCTGTTTCGTTTCACTTCTGAGTTCGGGATGGAGTCAGGTGGGTCCAAAACGCTATGGTCGCCAAGCAAAATTTTAAAATCTGGAAAGCTGTTTTCATTCTCACACACATTCTTATGCGCTTAACTTTGAGTCCACTACAAAACCCCTTGGGTGTTGTATGGTTAAGCCTCACGGGCAATTAGTACAGGTTAGCTCAACGCCTCACAACGCTTACACACCCTGCCTATCAACGTTCTAGTCTCGAACAACCCTTTAGGACAGTTAAACTGTCAGGGAAGACTCATCTCAGGGCTCGCTTCCCGCTTAGATGCTTTCAGCGGTTATCGATTCCGAACTTAGCTACCGGGCAATGCGTCTGGCGACACAACCCGAACACCAGAGGTTCGTCCACTCCGGTCCTCTCGTACTAGGAGCAGCCCCCTTCAATCTTCCAACGCCCACGGCAGATAGGGACCGAACTGTCTCACGACGTTCTAAACCCAGCTCGCGTACCACTTTAAATGGCGAACAGCCATACCCTTGGGACCGACTTCAGCCCCAGGATGTGATGAGCCGACATCGAGGTGCCAAACACCGCCGTCGATATGAACTCTTGGGCGGTATCAGCCTGTTATCCCCGGAGTACCTTTTATCCGTTGAGCGATGGCCCTTCCATACAGAACCACCGGATCACTATGACCTGCTTTCGCACCTGCTCGAACCGTCATTCTCGCAGTTAAGCGGGCTTATGCCATTGCACTAACCTCACGATGTCCAACCGTGATTAGCCCACCTTCGTGCTCCTCCGTTACTCTTTGGGAGGAGACCGCCCCAGTCAAACTACCCACCAGGCACTGTCCTCAACCCGGATAACGGGTCTAAGTTAGAACATCAAACATACAAGGGTGGTATTTCAAGGACGGCTCCAACGCAACTAGCGTCACGTCTTCATAGCCTCCCACCTATCCTACACATGTAGGTTCAATGTTCAGTGCCAAGCTGTAGTAAAGGTTCACGGGGTCTTTCCGTCTAGCCGCGGGTACACTGCATCTTCACAGCGATTTCAATTTCACTGAGTCTCGGGTGGAGACAGCGTGGCCATCATTACGCCATTCGTGCAGGTCGGAACTTACCCGACAAGGAATTTCGCTACCTTAGGACCGTTATAGTTACGGCCGCCGTTTACCGGGGCTTCGATCAAGAGCTTCGCTTGCGCTAACCCCATCAATTAACCTTCCGGCACCGGGCAGGCGTCACACCGTATACGTCATCTTGCGATTTTGCACAGTGCTGTGTTTTTAATAAACAGTTGCAGCCACCTGGTATCTGCGACTCTCGTCAGCTCCATCCGCGAGGGACTTCACCATCAAGAGCGTACCTTCTCCCGAAGTTACGGTACCATTTTGCCTAGTTCCTTCACCCGAGTTCTCTCAAGCGCCTTGGTATTCTCTACCCGACCACCTGTGTCGGTTTGGGGTACGATTCCTGACTATCTGAAGCTTAGAGGCTTTTCCTGGAAGCATGGCATCAATGACTTCACTACCGTAGTAGCTCGACGTCGTGTCTCAGCCTTAGAGAGAGCCGGATTTACCTAACTCTCAAGCCTACGCACTTGAACCAGGACAACCGTCGCCTGGCCCACCTAGCCTTCTCCGTCCCCCCATCGCAATAGTCAGAAGTACGGGAATATTAACCCGTTTCCCATCGATTACGCCTTTCGGCCTCACCTTAGGGGTCGACTCACCCTGCCCCGATTAACGTTGGACAGGAACCCTTGGTCTTCCGGCGGGGAGGTTTTTCACCCCCCTTGTCGTTACTCATGTCAGCATTCGCACTTCTGATACCTCCAGCAAACCTTACGATTCACCTTCAACGGCTTACAGAACGCTCCCCTACCCAATGTCTAAAAGACATTGCCGCAGCTTCGGTGTATTGCTTAGCCCCGTTACATCTTCCGCGCAGGCCGACTCGACTAGTGAGCTATTACGCTTTCTTTAAATGATGGCTGCTTCTAAGCCAACATCCTAGCTGTCTAAGCCTTCCCACATCGTTTCCCACTTAGCAATACTTTGGGACCTTAGCTGGCGGTCTGGGTTGTTTCCCTCTCCACGACGGACGTTAGCACCCGCCGTGTGTCTCCCGGATAGTACTTACTGGTATTCGGAGTTTGCAAAGGGTTGGTAAGTCGGGATGACCCCCTAGCCTTAACAGTGCTCTACCCCCAGTAGTATTCGTCCGAGGCGCTACCTAAATAGCTTTCGGGGAGAACCAGCTATCTCCGAGTTTGATTGGCCTTTCACCCCTAGCCACAAGTCATCCGCTAATTTTTCAACATTAGTCGGTTCGGTCCTCCAGTTGATGTTACTCAACCTTCAACCTGCCCATGGCTAGATCACCCGGTTTCGGGTCTATATCCAGAGACTGAACGCCCAGTTAAGACTCGCTTTCGCTACGGCTCCCCTATACGGTTAACCTTGCCACTGAATATAAGTCGCTGACCCATTATACAAAAGGTACGCAGTCACACCACGAAGGTGCTCCTACTGCTTGTACGTACACGGTTTCAGGTTCTATTTCACTCCCCTCACAGGGGTTCTTTTCGCCTTTCCCTCACGGTACTGGTTCACTATCGGTCAGTCAGGAGTATTTAGCCTTGGAGGATGGTCCCCCCATATTCAGACAGGATATCACGTGTCCCGCCCTACTCGATTTCACGCTCGATGAAGCGTCGGTTACGGGGCTATCACCCTGTATCGCCAAGCTTTCCAGCTTGTTCACCTACTTCACCGAGTGCTTAAGGGCTAATCCAGGTTCGCTCGCCGCTACTACCGGAATCTCGGTTGATTTCTTCTCCTCGGGGTACTTAGATGTTTCAGTTCCCCCGGTTTGCTCTGTTAACCTATGGATTCAGTTAACAGTAACTGCTTATGCAGTTGGGTTTCCCCATTCGGAAATCGCAGACTCAAACGGCTCTTACTGCCTTATCTGCGCTTATCGCAAGTTAGTACGTCCTTCATCGCCTCTGACTGCCCAGGCATCCACCGTGTACGCTTAGTCACTTAACCATACAACCCGAAGGAGTTTCGGGTTGTTGTTTAAACAACCTAAGTTGTCTCGCGTTTAATTTACATGAGTGCGAGACAGATTTTGCCGGACTCAAATTTTGAACAAGACCGAAGTCTTATTCGATACCAAGCACACTTGAATGTGTTGTTGGTGTTTATCTTTCGATAAACATTGAGAACTTTACAAACAACAATAATTTGTTGTTTTGTCAGCTTTCCAAATTGTTAAAGAGCAAGATTTTCTGATGAAAACCATTTTTAAACATTCTCAGCGAAAACGCTTAAAGATGGTGGAGTTATGCGGGATCGAACCGCAGACCTCCTGCGTGCAAGGCAGGCGCTCTCCCAGCTGAGCTATAACCCCATCGTTAGTGGTGGGTCTGAGTGGACTCGAACCACCGACCTTACGCTTATCAGGCGTACGCTCTAACCACCTGAGCTACAGACCCACTTGATGCTCAAATCTAAACCGAATCAATCTGTGTGGACACTCATCACGATAATCATCGTGTAAGGAGGTGATCCAGCGCCAGGTTCCCCTAGCGCTACCTTGTTACGACTTCACCCCAGTCATGAACCACAAAGTGGCAAGCGTCCTCCCGAAGGTTAAACTACCTGCTTCTTTTGCAGCCCACTCCCATGGTGTGACGGGCGGTGTGTACAAGGCCCGGGAACGTATTCACCGCAACATTCTGATTTGCGATTACTAGCGATTCCGACTTCATGGAGTCGAGTTGCAGACTCCAATCCGGACTACGACGTACTTTGTGAGATTCGCTCCACCTCGCGGTCTTGCTGCCCTCTGTATACGCCATTGTAGCACGTGTGTAGCCCTACTCGTAAGGGCCATGATGACTTGACGTCGTCCCCACCTTCCTCCGGTTTATCACCGGCAGTCTCCCTGGAGTTCCCACCATTACGTGCTGGCAAACAAGGATAAGGGTTGCGCTCGTTGCGGGACTTAACCCAACATTTCACAACACGAGCTGACGACAGCCATGCAGCACCTGTCTCAGAGCTCCCGAAGGCACACCTGCGTCTCCGCTGGCTTCTCTGGATGTCAAGAGTAGGTAAGGTTCTTCGCGTTGCATCGAATTAAACCACATGCTCCACCGCTTGTGCGGGCCCCCGTCAATTCATTTGAGTTTTAATCTTGCGACCGTACTCCCCAGGCGGTCTACTTAACGCGTTAGCTCCGAAAGCCACACCTCTAGGGCACAACCTCCAAGTAGACATCGTTTACGGCGTGGACTACCAGGGTATCTAATCCTGTTTGCTCCCCACGCTTTCGCATCTGAGTGTCAGTATCTGTCCAGGGGGCCGCCTTCGCCACCGGTATTCCTTCAGATCTCTACGCATTTCACCGCTACACCTGAAATTCTACCCCCCTCTACAGTACTCTAGCTTGTCAGTTTCAAATGCGATTCCTAGGTTGAGCCCAGGGCTTTCACATCTGACTTAACAAACCACCTGCATGCGCTTTACGCCCAGTAATTCCGATTAACGCTTGCACCCTCCGTATTACCGCGGCTGCTGGCACGGAGTTAGCCGGTGCTTCTTCTGTAGGTAACGTCAAATGATTAAGGTATTAACTTAACCACCTTCCTCCCTACTGAAAGTACTTTACAACCCGAAGGCCTTCTTCATACACGCGGCATGGCTGCATCAGGCTTGCGCCCATTGTGCAATATTCCCCACTGCTGCCTCCCGTAGGAGTCTGGACCGTGTCTCAGTTCCAGTGTGGCTGATCATCCTCTCAGACCAGCTAGGGATCGTCGCCTTGGTGAGCCCTTACCTCACCAACTAGCTAATCCCACCTGGGCATATCCGGTAGCGCAAGGCCCGAAGGTCCCCTGCTTTGCTCTTGCGAGGTTATGCGGTATTAGCCATCGTTTCCAATGGTTATCCCCCTCTACCGGGCAATTTCCCAGGCATTACTCACCCGTCCGCCGCTCGCCACCCAAGGAACAAGTTCCTTTGTGCTGCCGCTCGACTTGCATGTGTTAGGCCTGCCGCCAGCGTTCAATCTGAGCCATGATCAAACTCTTCAATTAAAGTTTTGGCTCAATGAATACTGATACTCTCTTTCGAGAGTGAATTGACTGTGCTGAATGATTGCTCATTCAAATGGTCACTCAGTTCATTGATAAATCTTTTTTGATTATCATCAACGAGTGCCCACACAGATTGATTGGTTTATATTGTTAAAGAGCTTTACCTATCGAAACCGCCTTTCAGCTTCGTTCGCTAGGGCTGCGTATATTACGCTTATTCATTTGAGTGTCAAACGTTTTTTTCAAACCTTTTCTTCTCTTTCTTCTTTCACTTTGTGATTTGAGTCTCACGCCGTGTCAGTGAGGGCGCATTATAGGGAGGTTGAGTTTTATGACAAGCTTTTTTTATTAAAAAAAAATCGTTCGCTCAAAAAGCCAACAGCGAGCTGTTTTTCGAATAAAATTCCAACATGTTGAGGGGGGTCACACCATTCGATTGGAAAAATATCAAGCATATACGTAAGATTCCTGTGTCTATTTTGTTAATTCATCGATAGACAGTGACTCTTCTTTTTCTCTGATGCGTAGTAATTCAATATGAAATCTGACAAATCTATATTATGGATTGCCCTGCTTGCGGTTATTGGTGCCGGGATTTTATCTCAATTGACTCTACACTCTTCTTTCGCTTTTTTAATTGGTGTGGTTGCAACGACTTTAATTTGCAAACTTTCTACTCAATCCACCATTTCAAGCCAAGATGAAGAGGCTTCTTCTACAACGAAAACATTGTATGTGGGCAACCTACCCTATAAAGCCAATGAATCGCATGTTAAAGAGTTGTTCGCCGAACATGGTGAAGTCTTTGCAGTGCGTCTTATGAAGGATAAGCGAACGGGCAAACGACGGGGGTTTGGATTTGTGGTTATCGCTGCAAGCCAGGCTCAAAGTGCAATCGATGCTCTCAATGAGAAGGAATATATGCAGCGGACATTGAAGGTTCGAATTGCTAATGATCCTAAATCGGATGAGGAAATGGCTGAACAGGATTAAACCCTAACTGTTCGAGCTTGATATTTAGCGCACTCTCCTCCCAAGGGGGTGCGCTAGCATAAATTTGATGTTTCTGATTTGTCCTAGCCCCTTTGTCTATTCCCAATAGCTCTTGAACTCTTCGCGCAATCGCAACACCCGAATCAATCAGTTGGACTTGCTCTCCGAGCACTTGCTGAATTTCTTCTTTTATTAGAGGGAAATGAGTGCAGCCTAGCACGGCAACATCAATAGTATGTTTGAGTGGGTTCAGTATGTTTTCTAACTCTTCGAGATCCAGTGATTTACCGCGTAGCTTCTCTTCAGCCATATTGACCAGTCGAGTTGAACCCAATAGTTCGACATTTTTATTGGCAGAGAAGTTTCGAATGAGTTCTTGCGTGTATTGGCGCTTGACTGTTGCGGGGGTGGCAATGAGGCCAATCGCTTTACTGGCGATTAATGAGGCTGGCTTGATAGCTGGCACAACCCCCACTACAGGTATCGTGAGTTTGGCACGTAGCACTGGCAGCACTATGGTACTCGCGGTATTACAAGCGATGACCACGAGATCAATCTGCTCTTGTTCAACCATGCGAGTAACTAAGGCATCAACTCGCGCAATCAAGGTTTCTTGAGCCAATTCACCGTAGGGATAAGCGGCATTATCGAACAGATAGATGTAGCTAAGTTGCGGCAAGCGAGCTTCGATTTCCCGATATACGGAAAGACCACCCACACCGGAATCGAAAATCAGAACACGAGGAAAGGATTGAGATGACACGAGTGCGACAACCTAGCTAGAAAAAACGGGTCGATCATACTCTCTCTGCTCAATTAGGCAATCCACGCCCGATACCTTTGATAACAGAAACGTTCGGTTTGGCTTTTCCCTTCTAACGCTAATTCTAAGTGTCCTGACATGCATGGAGCTTGAGTTACTAATGTGTGGAATTCTCCATTTTCTCCGCATGGGTCAACGCTGAGTGGCAATGCTTGTATAAATTCTGCGGTATACCATTGCCCACAATAGTCTGAACTGATCTGCTCACCATCCGTAGTCACAACCAAGGTTTGAATACCTCGATTTATAATTTCCTGAGCCAGTTGCATTGAATTTTCACCCATTAGAGGAAACAGACATTCCCATCCTGCTGGTTCTAGATAACTTTTGCGATACTCAGCAATGCCATTACAAAACAGATCACCAAAAGCGATTGCATCAAATCTCACGCCTGAGTTCTGTAACCCTTCCACGACTCGGCTTTGATAAATCGGATTGGATGGAAAGACCGTCGGTAGTTCAATTTTAATCAAAGGAAGACCAACGAGCTGAGCTTGTAGCTCAAGCACTTCAATGGGTGTCGCTTGGAAAGGAACTTCATTACCTACGTACGTGGTAACGAGGCCAACGACTTCAACATCCGCTCTTTCACGTAATCGCTCTAAGGTGAGGGTCGAATCTTTACCTGATGACCAACTGATGATGACTTTCATTTTATTCACTGTGTTATCCCAAAAACAAAACCGCCCGAAGGCGGCTTGAGGTTAGAACTGGTAACTCGCGTTCAGGTAGTACGCTCTTTCTGGCGAACGATACCCAACTGCTGTTTCATATTGTTCATTAAATAGGTTTTCAACTCGGGTACGCACAACAAAAGCGTCACTGACCCAGTAACCCAATGACATATCCCATAAATTGGTGGCTGGAATGTAATCCTCATCGGTCGCCTCTGTTTTTGGCAGATCCAGACGTTTACCCGTAAAGGTGTAAGTGGTGTTGACTTCAACGTCGCCAAATTGCGCTGAGGTGATCCACTTATAGTTTTGTTTCGCACGGCGAGCCAACTGAACACCGTTATCATCTTCATGATCTTTAAATTCAGCCACTAGCGTATGGTTAACTGGACCCGTGTCGAAGTTAACATCCATCTCCAGGCCTTTAATACGGGCATCAACGTTGTCTGAATACCAACCGCTGCTGCCTTCGTACCAAATAATCAGGTTATCGACTTTGTTATCGTAAGCAGAGATATTCCAACGGGCGAATGAGTAATCACCTGACACACCGACTTCAATGTTGCGTGATTCTTCTGCTTCCAGATCAGGGGTGGTTGTCAGGTCGCTGTAGCTTGGCGCTTTATAAGCCGTACCGTACGACGCTCGCACACGGTGATACTCTCCAAGCTTATAGCCTGCGGCAACAGACCAAGTCGTATGTCCATCATACTTATCATGCTTGTCATGACGAACATTAGCTTCAAGTACCCAATCGCTGATGGTTAGCTTGCCTGAACCAAAGATGCCTTTCGTGTCACGGCTCTCTCCTGCAAGAGCATGTGCATAGCCGTAACTTAACGCATCATCGCCCAGTGATTCACGACGCCCATCAACACCACCACCCAACTCAACGTACTCATTTAGTTGATACATGTTAGCCCACTGAATCTGGGTCAGATCGATGTTGGCTAGTGTGCTGGCATTATCCTTCCCCTCACTCTGGCTATAATCTCGCTTATCAGTTTTTTGATAGTTAAGAGAAAGCAGACTCTTTAACTTGCTTCCTTCATAATTCAACTGGCCAGTAAAACTCTGATTGTCGGAGAAACCGTGGTAAAGCGCACCGGATGAGTTATATTCCACATCACTATCAAACCAACTCGCCGACACATAACCCAGCCAGTTGTCATTAAAGCGATGCTCGTAACCACCCATCAGATTCTGGCTTTCATAACCGTAATCGATACCCGTCTGTGTGCTTTTGATATCGTAACCGTCGGTTTTCTCAAAACCAGCCGCCAGTTGCAGATGACCTTGTTCATTCACATCCGCCTTAGCAACCACATCGCCTTTACGGCTCTGGTTGCTACCAATGCCAACCGTCACTTGCTTAAGATTATTGCCACGATGAGAGCGGGTAATAATATTGATCACCCCACCAACCGCATCAGAACCATACACGGCAGCACCCGGACCACGAACAACCTCAAGGCGTTCAACTAACCCGAGAGGGAAACGGTTGATTGCCACACCACCAGCTGCAGAGTCAATACGCACACCGTCGACCAGTACCAGCACATGGCCGCTATTGGTCCCGCGCATAAACACTGACGCGTTATGACCACGGCCACCATTCTGGGCAACTTCGACACCCGGAACGCGGCGCAGCACTTCAGTGAGTGAATTAGCTTGGTACTGTTCGATTTCCTGACGGCTAATCACCGTGGTCGCGGATAGAACAGAAGCTTGTTTTTGCTCAAAACGATTCGCCGTCACAACCAGCGTTTCTTGAGGTTGTGCTTCGTTGGCGTGTAAATAAGAGATAGGGGTAAGCAGCGATGCTAGAGCGATCGCCAGTGCTGATTTTTGCATTATGTTGTCCTAAATCGCGTGAATCCTACCGAGTGCAATACCATTGCATAACTCAGTTGCTGGCAGGTCTTCGGACTTGAGAGCATTATTTACCTACTGGCTCGACTTCCCACTCTAAGAGCAGTGTCGCTTGAGCGTTCGTTCTCTCTTACCGCTGCGCGTCAGTTCCGGAGTTACACCGGATTCCCTTTTCAGCCATTTTTAGCCATCCAGGCATCTAAATAGCACCAGCTTGGCGCAGATAGTATTGAGTGAATGAAAAATTGTCCAGTACAGATTCCGATCCGCTAGGCTTTACACTGAATATCCCAATCAATATTTGGGCAAAACTGGACAAGCAGCCGAGATTGAATAAAATCTGCGCTCTTTCTGTAATAGCCCATAAAAAGGTACCCCAATGGCGACTCTTGATGTAAACCCTGAACTCTACCAAGCTCAATTGGCAGACAAAATCGCCCGTTTAAAAGCGATGTTTGTTGATTACTCCATGCCTGAGCTGGAAGTGTTTGAGTCGCCAGTGGCGAATTATCGTATGCGTGCTGAATTTCGGATTTGGCATGAAGGCGATGACATGTACTACATCATGTTTAATCAAGAGACGCGCGAAAGGTACCGCGTGGATCAATTTCCAGCGGCAAGCCGCCTGATTAACGATTTGATGCCTCTGCTGATGGATGCCATGAAAGGCAGCCCTATTCTTCGCCATAAACTGTTTCAGGTTGATTTCCTCTCAACCCTCAGTGGCGAGATTTTGGTTTCACTACTGTACCATCGTCAGCTCAGCGAAGAATGGATCACTGCAGCGCAAGCTCTCAAACAGCGCCTAAACGATGAGGGGTTCAACCTGAACTTAATCGGCCGTGCTCGCAAAATGAAGGTAGTTCTGGATCGTGATTACGTGGTGGAGAAATTACAGGTCAACGGCCAGCCTTATGTGTATAAGCAAGTCGAAAACAGTTTTACTCAACCTAACGCGAAGGTCGCCGAAAAAATGTTGGAATGGGCGGTCGATTGTACCCAAGATAGCAACGGTGATTTGCTTGAGCTGTATTGCGGTAACGGCAACTTCTCACTCGCGTTAGCGCAAAACTTTGAGCGTGTACTGGCGACCGAATTGGCCAAGCCTTCTGTAGAAGCCGCGCAATTTAATATTGCCGCTAACCAGATCGGCAACGTGCAGATCATTCGCATGTCAGCAGAAGAGTTTACTCAGGCGATGGAAGGTAAACGCGAATTCAATCGTTTGAAGGATGCGGGAGTTGATCTGCAAAGCTACCGTTGCAACACTATTTTTGTCGACCCACCACGCTCAGGCATGGATATCGACACCTGTAAGATGGTGCAAGGTTATGAGCGCATTCTGTACATCTCTTGTAACCCAGAAACGCTGCAAGAGAACTTACAAGTCCTGGGTGAAACCCATCAAGTGGTGCGCTTTGCTCTCTTCGACCAATTTCCTTACACCCACCATATGGAAGCGGGTGTGATGTTGGAGCGTAAAAAGTAACTGCATAAAAAACGAGCCATCCGGCTCGTTTTTTTGTTTATGGCTGTCTACCAATGTAACCGAGCTTGCGGCCAATCCAAAAGATCAGCAGTAGCACAATCACAATCGATAAGAAGTTAGAGCCCTCTTGCGGGTACTGTGCTTTGATAAAAGCCGAATGACCAAAAGCCCCGACGAAAAAACAAGCCAGACCAACTAATGGCACTTCTTCTGCCACTGGATGCGTTAAATACTCTTGGTAGAGCATTTGCGCTGACAGCACTAAAGCAATCAACGCGAACAGAGAGAAAGGCACCGAGCTCATGGTGATCCATGAAAGTAAAGCATCGCTACACAGGCCTGCAATCAAGGCCAGTATTAAGGTTTTACGCTCCGATCGGGTTGATGGTATTTCTTGTTCCGTCGACATCTTTCGTTCCTTTTTTCTTCTTAGATAGGGATCTTATTCTAATGTGCCTTTCAGGCGATTACGCTCGCGCTCTTTACGATACCAATGTGCGCCTTTCGCCAGCATGCGTAGCTGCATAATCAGGCGCTCAGCGAGCTCATCTCGCTCGTTTCGTCCCAAATCTAAAGCTTCTGCTCCAGAACTAAAAACTAAGGTGACCGAAGCCTCCGCTTGAGTCATCGCCTCTTCACGCGTCATACCTGTCGCAACCAAATATTCGGTGAGCTCAGCGGCAAAATGTTGGATTTCACGCACCACAGCTGCGCGAAACTCGCAGGAAGTACCAGAACGTTCACGCAGTAACAAACGAAATACGTTCGGGCTGCTCTCAATGAACTCCATAAAAGTTTCCACTGAAGTGCGGATCACACTGCCTTCTTTGACGATGCGCTGGCGAGCTTGACGCATTAATTGCCGTAGCAGCAAGCCCCCTTCATCGACCATGGTTAAACCCAATTCATCCATGTCTTTAAAATGACGATAAAATGAGGTTGGTGCAATTCCCGCTTCGCGCGCGACTTCGCGCAGACTCAAGTTCGAGAAGCTTCGGTCAGCGCTCAGTTGGCTAAAAGCGGCATCAATTAGAGAGCGGCGTGTCTTTTCTTTTTGTTGTGCTCGGATTCCCAACGATTTCATACCCAGTCAGTTCTCAGCTAAGTCGAATAATTTGGTTCATACTATAACCTGATTGACGGCCTTGTCTAAGCAACAAAGTACGTCACCATGAGACAGCCATCATTTTCACAAATTCATAGCGCAGATGGCGGCATCTCAAGCTAACCCGATGTAATAAAAAGCGATTGAAATAGAGCAGGGTCAAGCACCTCTTTTGCAATGAAGGCGTGATCCCCCCCACTCTCTTCACCTTGCGTCATGTTTCCACGCAAGGAATGCGTTAAAATCTCGCAACAGCAATGTTAAGCAAATATAACAAGGATCAACTATGGGACAGAAAAACCACTTTGACGTCATTGTGATCGGTAGTGGTCCTGGTGGCGAAGGTGCCGCCATGGGGCTCACCAAAGGGGGAAAAAATGTCGCTATCATAGAAAAAGAGAGCAGTGTCGGTGGTGGTTGCACCCACTGGGGCACCATACCTTCTAAAGCCCTACGCCACGCGGTAAGCCGAATTATCGAATTCAATAGCAACCCGCTGTTTTGCAAAAATAACTCCAGCATTCACGCTACGTTTTCGACCATCTTAGGCCACGCCAAAAGTGTGATTGATAAACAGACGCGCTTGCGCCAAGGCTTCTACGACCGCAATCAATGCACGCTAATTTTTGGCGCTGCGCACTTTATTGATGCTCATACCTTAGCGGTAAAAAAAGCCGATGGCAGCATAGATACTTACAGTGCCGATAAGTTCGTCATTGCCACAGGTTCACGCCCTTATCACCCGAAAGATGTCGATTTTGGTCACCCACGTATTTATGACAGCGACTCGATTCTGAACCTCGAACACGATCCTCGTCATATCATTATTTACGGCGCTGGCGTTATCGGTTGCGAATACGCCTCAATCTTTCGTGGCTTGGATGTGAAGACGGATTTGATCAACACCCGTGATCGCTTGTTGTCGTTTCTGGATAACGAAGTCTCCGATGCTCTGTCTTACCACTTTTGGAACAGCGGCGTGGTGATTCGTAATGATGAAACCTATGAGAAAGTTGAAGGCACCAGTGATGGCGTGATCATCCATCTGAAATCGGGTAAAAAAATGCGTGCCGACTGCTTGTTGTACGCCAACGGGCGCACCGGTAATACTGATAAGCTCAATTTAGAGTCTGTTGGCTTACAAGCCGATTCGCGAGGCCAGTTAGTCGTCAACGCCAATTATCAGACTCAAGTGGAACACATTTATGCGGTGGGTGATGTGATTGGTTACCCAAGCCTCGCGAGTGCGGCATATGACCAAGGGCGATTCGTGGCTCAAGCCATTATTCATGGTCAAGCGGCTAACTTACTGACGGAAGACATCCCAACCGGCATCTACACCATCCCTGAGATCAGTTCCGTTGGGCGTACCGAGCAAGAGCTTACTGCCGCTAAAGTCCCTTATGAAGTGGGGCGCGCTTCCTTTAAACATTTGGCGCGCGCGCAAATTGCGGGCAAAGATATTGGCAGCTTAAAAATCCTGTTCCATCGTGAAACCAAAGAGATTTTAGGCATTCACTGCTTTGGTGAACGAGCTGCGGAAATCATTCATATCGGTCAAGCAATCATGGAACAAAAAGGCGAAGCCAATACCATTGAGTATTTCGTGAATACCACCTTTAACTACCCAACGATGGCGGAAGCCTTCCGTGTCGCGGCCTTAAATGGTCTTAACCGACTGTTTTAATAGACTAGTGTTTTATCCCCTTCCTACTTGAAGTGACAGCTTAGAGTAGGAAATGAGGGCTGGATAAAAACAAAAAAGGTCTGGTATTAACCAGACCTTTTCTTATCAAGCGGTTACGCAATGTGAAATCAGAATTCACCCACTGCTTCTTTCAGCTTACGCATCGCGTTTTTCTCAAGCTGACGAATACGCTCAGCAGAAACGCCATACATTTCGGCCAAATCTTGCAGTGTGGTTTTGTTGTCATCATCCAACCAACGAGCACGCACAATGTGTTGGCTACGCTCATCAAGACTCGCCAGAGCCATGCTGAGGCGCTGCGTGGTATGCGCTTCCCAGTTTTCCGCTTCTAGGTTATCGGCTAAGTCAGAATGCTTATCTTCGAGGTACAGCACGGGCGCTGTGTAGGCCATGCCGTTTTCATCATCCTCGGCGGACATCTCAAACGCGGCATCTTGTGCTGCCAAACGAGATTCCATTTCACGCACTTCAGCAGGTTCAACACCCAACTCACGTGCTACGGTTTCGACTTCGCCGTTATTAAACCAGCCAAGGCGTTTTTTAGATTTACGCAGATTAAAGAACAGTTTGCGCTGTGCTTTGGTGGTGGCGATTTTCACAATACGCCAGTTACGCAAAACGTATTCATGAATTTCGGCTTTAATCCAGTGCACCGCAAAAGACACCAGTCTTACCCCCATTTCCGGGTTAAAGCGCTTCACCGCTTTCATCAGACCGATATTGCCTTCTTGCACCAAATCCGCCATTGGCAGGCCATAACCGGAATAACCACGAGCAACGTGAACAACAAATCGAAGGTGCGACAAAATCAGACCTTTCGCAGCCTCGATATCCTCTTTGTAATGTAATCGCTCTGCCAGCTCACGCTCTTCATCAGCTGTCAGCATCGGGTAACCATTTACTGAGCGGATGTAGCTATCTAAGCTGTCTTGGGAAACAAGAGCCATTGGATACGCTTGGTTAGTCATTCAATTCCTCATCATTCTCTGATCTGGATACGCTGTTTTACCGCAACAAGCTTGAACCTAAAATGAACAGGTTTCAAGTTTGACTGGTCATTATGCATAAACAAAAGGGCAACTCAAGTCAAGCACTGCCTCAACTTTGAATCAACCGCCCATTTATGACCGTTATCACCTAAACAGGTTCAATTTCTTTTAAATGTCGTTGCGCAGAGACTTTTGCCGCAACACATCCGAGGAATACGCCGAGCATTAAAAGCAATAACGATTCATCCCAGCCAAGGCCAATCAAACGGAAACGGCTGTCATACAACTGAGCGAGTGCTTCCACCGCGCCATTGAGTAAAACCGTCATTAATGCCGTCAATAACCATGCCGCCACGGCACCGAGCAAACCAAACCACATCCCTGAATAAAGGTAAGGACGCAGAATATACGCATCGGTTGCGCCGATGAGTTTCATCGTTTGGATCTCTTCTTTGTTGGCTTGCACATTAAAACGTAGCGTATTGCCCACAATCAAAAATACCGACATCAGCATTAAGCTGGATAAGCTGATCACCACAATGGTCGCCAAGTGGCGAATCGCATCTAAGCGGGCAAACCAATCCTCATCCATGCGCACATCAGTCACACCCGGTTCTGCTTGCAGCGTTTCTGCCAGAGCTTTGATCTGCTCTCGGCTATCCACTTTAGGCGTCACCACTAACACCGCCGGCAAGGTCGCGTTATCGAGCAGGCTGATCGCTTGCTCAAAACCTGCATACTGGCTTAAGTCATCCAGACCTTGCTGGGGCGAGATGTATTTCACCTTGGCAATTTCATCACGCCGCTCAAGATCATCTTTCAGCACAATCACGCGGGGCTCTGCAATATCCGTTTGTAAGTAAACACTCAGCTGAGAAGGCCCTGCGACTCGCTCGGCAACCGAAGCAATGTTCTTACTTAGCAAATACAAGCTTGCGGGCAGTGCCAACGCCATAGAGATCACCGCTAAGGTCAATATGTTGCCCAGTGGACGTCGCCACAAAGCCGCAAAGGAAGCTTTGGCTTGCTTGAAATGAATCGCGAGAAAACTATCGGTTTTGGCTCGTTTGACATCGCGCGGTTTGCTTTTGGTGGCTTTGCTGATTTTCTTATTGCCCTGCTTAACGGCCATAATCCGCGACCTCGCTTAAAAAACCCTGATTGAGTTCCAGATGACGATATTGCGGACGCGAATTCACCAGATGAATATCGTGCGTCGCCAATAAAATAGTTACACCCGCGCGGTTAAACTCTTCAAACAGACGCAGCACTCGGTTAGAAAGCTCAGGATCCAAGTTACCCGTTGGTTCATCCGCCAGTAATAATGTCGGGCGGTTAACGACCGCTCGGGCAATCCCGACTCGCTGCTGCTCACCACCAGAAAGCTGGCTTGGCAAACAGCGGGCTTTATCGAGTAAGCCGGTTTTATCGAGCGCCGCCGAAACACGGCGCTTAATTTCATTTTCCGAAATCGATTCAATGCGCATAGGCAATGCAACATTGTCATAGATGCTGCGATCCATCAGCAAGCGATGTTCTTGGAACACAATCCCAATATTGCGGCGCAAAAACGGAATATCCTTGTTTGGGATTCGGGTAATGTCGTGACCATTAAAGCTAATTTTGCCGTCGGTTGGACGCTCAATCGCACAAATCAGCTTAAGCAGGGTACTTTTCCCTGCCCCAGAATGGCCGCCCAAAAAGGCCATTTCACCACGCCGCAAGTGGAAATCCACTTTCTGTAGCGCTTGTCGTCCACCTCGATACGCTTTACTGACTTGCTGAAACCTGATCACGCCGTCTCCCCCTGACAAGGCTGGCACACTGTGCCAACTGAGATTGGTTTATTCTTCGCGACTAAATAGCGCGTCGATAAACTCTTGTGTTGCAAATGGACGTAAGTCGTCAATTTTCTCGCCGACACCGATATAGCGGATTGGGATCTGGAATTGATCGGCAATCGCGAAAATCACGCCACCTTTAGCGGTGCCATCAAGCTTAGTTAAGGTAATGCCCGTGATGGGCGCTACATCACTAAACAATTTGGCCTGACTGATCGCGTTTTGTCCGGTACCCGCATCCAGCGTCAACATGATTTCATGTGGCGCGCTGTCATCAATCTTCTTCATCACGCGCACAATCTTGCGCAGCTCTTCCATCAGGTTACTTTTGTTTTGCAGACGACCTGCGGTATCCGCAATCACCACGTCAATCCCGCGCGCTTTCGCCGCTTCAATCGCATCATAAATGACGGAGGCACTGTCGGCGCCAGTATGCTGAGCGATGACAGGAACTTGGTTACGCTCACCCCACACTTGTAACTGCTCAACCGCCGCGGCACGGAAAGTATCGCCCGCAGCCAGCATCACTTTCTTGCCTTGCGCCTGGAACTGTTTAGCCAGTTTACCGATCGTGGTTGTTTTACCCACACCATTCACGCCCACCATCAAGATCACGTAAGGTTTTTTCTCAGTATCGATCACCAATGGTTGCTCAACCTGAGAGAGAATCTCGGCCATCTCTTCTTTCAGCAAACCATACAGCGCTTCACCATCACGTAGTTGTTGGCGAGAGGCTTTCGCCGTCAAGTTGGTGATGATTTTGGTGGTGGTATCCATGCCGACATCGGCAATCAGCAGTTGTTCTTCGAGCTCTTCGAACAGGTCATCATCAATTTTTTTGCCTTTAAACAGGCCAAAGAAGCCTGCGCCAATATTCGCTTTGGTGCGACTCAAACTGCGCTTTAAACGCGCAAAGAAACTTTCGGTCGGTTTTTCTTGTTCAACAATACGTGCAGGTTCAACCGTGGCTGTTTCTGTTTCTGTTTCTGTTTCTGTTTCTGTTTCTGTTTCTGTTTCTGTTTCTGTTTCTGTTTCTGTTTCTGTTAACGCAGTTTCCGCTTGAATCGCTACCGCTTCAACATCGGCTTGGCTTTGTGGTTCATCCTGCGTTTGAGTATCCGTTGCAGTGGTTTGGCTTTTCTCTTCGTCACCAAATCCAAGCCATGACAACAAGCCACGCTTCTTTTTTTCCGTCATCTGGAGCTATCCTGAATCGCTTTATTTTAATACAGACTTTTCTTGGCCATTATTGCGGCCCCGAAAAGAAAAAATGACAAAGCAGTGAAAACTTTTTGCTTCGCTTGGTACACTTTGCCCAGTTTTTTATGTTAACTCGGGTTGTCACGCCAAATGGCTGACAAG
Source organism: Vibrio mimicus (assembly GCF_019048845.1). Taxonomy (NCBI): domain Bacteria; kingdom Pseudomonadati; phylum Pseudomonadota; class Gammaproteobacteria; order Vibrionales; family Vibrionaceae; genus Vibrio; species Vibrio mimicus. The sequence continues at coordinate 126,148 of NZ_CP077426.1, read as the reverse complement.
CGAGGTATAGTAACACTTAATTAGCGGTCAAAAAATCTATGCAAAGACGTCGCCAGCCAAACCCATCACAAAAAAAGGCCCCTACAGGGCAAGTTCGGATCATCAGCGGTCTGTGGCGCGGCCGAAAATTGCCCGTACATGATGCTGAAGGACTACGCCCGACGACCGATCGAGTGAAAGAAACGCTGTTTAACTGGCTTGCTCAAGAAGTGCCAAATGCTCGCTGTCTCGATCTTTTTGCCGGTTCTGGTGGCCTAGGCTTTGAGTGTGCATCACGCCAAGCCAACCAAGTAACCATGCTTGAGCTGAACCCGCTCGCCTTTCAGCAACTCAAAACTAATGTACAGAGCCTGAAAGCAGAAAATATTGAGCTTATTCACACGGATGCTCTCGCCTTTTTGCGACAATCAGGCAAACCTTATGACGTGGTGTTTATTGATCCACCTTTCCGACAAGGTTTGTTACAGGAAACTACTCAGTTACTCGAACAAAACGGTTGGCTCTCGCCACAAGCGATGATTTATATTGAGTGCGAAAAAGAGCTGCCACTGACGGAGTTGCCTCCTCACTGGCATCTGCACCGTGAAAAGAGTGCCGGACAAGTCTGTTATCGGCTGTTTATAAGGGATGAACAATGAAAGCACTACTCTGGTTAGCCAAAGCGGCGATTGGTTTTGTATGGTTGGTTTTGCTGGTCAACATCATTACCCCATTTCCGGGCAATGCGGCAATTGCCCTCTACATCATGACCGCATTTTTGCTGATCATGCATGGTTTGCAGATGTTGATTTTCATTGGCGCATTTGGCGATAAAGTGCCGCTGAAACGGTGGGAAAAATGGTCGATACTGATCTTTGGCATTTTTGCCCTATTGGACATCCGCCGTAAATATATGATGTAAAGAGACCGCCGCAAGGCGGTTTTTTTGAACCGTTTACAGCACGAAAGAAGCAGAGATTAACACCTGAGCGACCAAATAAGTGGCAGAAACGAGGACATAACCAAATGGAAGTGGCCGTCGATAATCATTGATAGCGAATAAAGCCGCCGAAAGAATATAAATGAGGCACCCCAGAAATCCCGTACCAGAAGCTAAAGTTGCCACTTTCAACCACAACTCCCCTGCAGCCCAAGTCATTTGAACGAGCATTAACCCCATAAGCGTGACCGGAAAAATCAAAGTGTCTATTTGGGGTAACAGCAAGAAAAACGCCACAATGCTCGCTGCAACTAACAAGGCAGGCAACCACCACACCATGGCTCCTGATAATTGAACCCAAAACGCTTTACTAAAAAACAGTTGAGCAGCTAAAAACAGGACAAAACTGGCTCGATGGTAGCGAACATTCAAACGAGCTCCATGCGCTAACATGGAAACCATCAGCCCCAAAGAGACCCAAATAAGCTCTGACGTAGCATTTACGTTCTGCGTCCAAATGATTAGCACCAATAAAAGCAGGCTGAGGACTCGGAAGAACACCGCTTGTTTTACTTTCTGATGTCCATAAGCAGAAATGCTGATAAACCCCGACAACACGACAGAAATCCAGCCCAACATGCTCATCCCCTTCACCTAAACTGCCGCCAGTGTAGGGATCTCACTTTTGATGTCTAGCTGCGAACGTGAAAAGTTGGATCTTGCTAGCGAATCATTCTCTTCATCATTATCGAAAATCCCGATATCTCGACGGAACACCAAATGAAACAAACCAACACAAACAAAGAACACAAACAAAGAACACAAACAAAGAACACAAAGACAAAATCAGACATCAAGCCAATAAAAACAAAGAAAACGTAAAAAAAACAAAAGAATAAAATCAATAAAAATGGAATTTAAAAAATAAATTAATCATTTAAATCATGTAGATAATCAAACATAAAGAACAAATAAACATAAACTTCATAAAAAACAATGAGACGCCAGTTTTAACAAATAAAAACAAAAACATCCTCATCAGGCCAGCCATAAGATGAGAACAACTATCAACAGTTAAAGCTATTTTCTCACAAAGTGGTAATTTGCAAAAACCCAAGCACCAAGTAGATACAACACCCCATAAGAACAAGCAGAACAAAGATAAACCAACAGGTTAAAATATTAAAACACTATAAAAACAAAAAGATAATCACACAGGGGAACAATAAACACTCACACTGATTATGATTAAAACATCTCAAAACTATGCCTTTTCTCTCGATAAAAACCAACATTAAGCCAAAAGAACTGTGTTTTTTTTAAGTTTAGCCCGAGATCTATTGATCAGGCCTGATAAATGTTTTATTCTTTTTTCATAGAATCAGAAACCAATACAGGAGCAGTGTTATGATTTCTTCATCTCAGAAACAAGGACTCGTTATGATCGCAGTAATCATTGGCCTAATGACACTGCCCATGATGTATTAAGTCACTGTTTAAAAACAAAAAAGGACGCGATTGCGTCCTTTTTTGTTTCCAGAATTTCATTTACTGCAAGTGCTGTGACAGCTCTTCCCAGTGCAAGTAATAGAAAAATATTGCTCCCAACGTCATCAATACCATCAGCATAAAAGCAAGCCGCCAAACAAATTTTCCACTTCTTGGGGTTAACTCATCTTCACACTCTTGGCAGACCGCCAAAAATGCTTTGCGATTGTCTAATTGATAACCATCTTCATGCATCAATTTATTGCGAATGGTCGCGACATAGCGAAGTTTCTTTATCACATCATGCGGCAAACGCTCTTCACAGCTACTCACCAGTTGATGCAACCCTTTTCCTTCAGCATGGTATTGCTCGCGCAATAAGGTTTCGAGTTTTCGCGTACGTAGAACAACTTGTTCAATTTCTGACATATTCGCCCTCCTGCGCTATCCTCACCTATCGTTTCCTTTCTAACAGCCAAAGCAGCAATATCCAATTGTTAGCAGTTCAACGACCAACAAAATGTGAGGTAAGCCGAAAAATCTCACCGGATTATCGCCTGACGTCTCTTTCTACTCACAAATTACTTGGCAAAATACGTCATTCGCTAAAATGGCTGCGTATTTCGCATAGGAGGCGGACATGCCCTACACTCTGTTGATCTCTTTAGCTTTATTGATTATTGCTGCACTTTGGTTTTTCGGCCACTTCTATCGTCGCCACATTCATGGAGAAAATGCACCAGAGAAAACTGCTGACGTGACGATTCTAGATAAGCAGGTTATCGATATTCCTCACCCACTTCCCGGCCAAGACGATCAAGAGTTTTGGATTTACGTGCAAAAAGGGCGGGTAGGGCCTAAACGCGAGTTTCAAGTTGGCATTCATTATTTCCATGCGCTCAATCCCGGTGATAAAGGCACTCTTACCTACCGTGGTACCCAATTTCTGCATTTCGCCTTAAAACGCTAAGGCAACAGCCAACGTGTTTTAGAGCTGCGTGAGAATAGCCAGCTGACCCACAATGATCCCGCTCCGCTGATGACAATCCAGAGTGGGATCACCCACGCTGGATTTCCTTGCCACCAGCCATACGCTTTCATTGGCCAGAGAAAAATAGGATGCAATAGATAGATGCCCAAGCTGTGTCGACTGACAAAGCTAACACCTCGCTGCCAACTCAACGGCAGCTTAGTGGCTAAGGCTCGCGCCAAGATAAACACCATACTCGCAATCAACACAACATTGATCGTCTTGTATGAAAACCAACGTCCAACGCTGTACTCATTCTCGGCCAGACTAAGCATCACCACGCCATGTACCGTTATATAAAGTGAAACCAGTCCAATTAAGGCTATCCCCAATACACTCCGACGGTGTAATGGCCACTTTTGATAAAGTAGATAACCGAGTGGTAAATACCCTGAAAATAGCCACAAATCATTACTCCAAGGCCCATCTAGCCTTAGCAAATTCAGTGCTGTGGTCAGCAACCACACCGCCACTAAAGCGTAAAACGCAGAATTGTCACAGCGTTGAACGCCCCATTGCAGGAAAGGGATCACTAAATAAAGTGGAATAAAGTAATAGAAAAAGCCTAGGTGGTAATAGGTTTCATGCTGTGGACTTGAGAGTAAAGTTTGCCATGCGATTGCACCATCAAAGCCAGAGGCACTCCAACCAGATAAAACGGCATAAAACAGTGACCAAACCACAAAGGGGATAAGCACTTTACCCAATCGCCGCTCTAGGTAATAACGCAGCGCAAAAGGCCTACGATCGCTCAACATGAGCGCTCCTGAGATCATAATAAATACTGGCACCGCCCAACGGCTTACTCCATTAACCGTAACAGCGGTGAGCCACTCAGCGAAAGGGATCACCCCTAACAAATCGCGATAGGGAGCTAATACATGAATCGCAATCACGGCTACCGCGGCGATCGCTCTCAATAAATCAAAGAAAAAGACTCGTTGCTGCACATTCAGTTCCTGTTTTTCATTGCACTATAAAGACTCTTCGTCCATGCCTGTTAATCTTGAGTCAATCTCCCGCAAAAGGTCACATCCCATTCTCCCTTGATAGTCTGTGGCTATTGAATAAATCAAAAAAAGCAAATTTCCTTCACCACCCTCTCCGCTTATTCTTGATTCAAGCCGCAAGGCAGCACACATAACTGAGAGGTGTAACATGAATACGAATTTGATTGGTCTTGATACCACACAAAGTCAAAAACTGGCGAATGCACTCAACAACTTACTCGCTAACTATCAAGTGTTTTACATGAATACCCGTGGTTACCACTGGAATATTCAAGGTAAAGAGTTTTTTGAATTGCACGCAAAGTTTGAAGAGATCTATACCGACTTACAGCTAAAAATTGATGAATTGGCAGAGCGTATTTTGACGCTTAGCGCTAGACCTATGCACAGCTTTAGCGGTTATCTCAAAGCAGCGCAAATCAAGGAACATACTGACTCGCTTGATGGCCATAGCAGCATGCGCGGGCTAGTGGAGGGTTTTAGTATCCTACTCCACCAACAACGTGAGATTTCAGAACTTGCGGGTAAAGCAGGGGATGAAGGGACGTCTGCGTTAATGAGCGATTACATCCGTGAACAAGAGAAGCTAGTGTGGATGCTCAACGCTTGGCTGAAATAAATTGCCGAGGCAATAAACTAAAAAAACACAAGGTGCAGAAAGGTTAACTCTATTTGGTCGGTCAGCCTTTATTGTCCTACACCCTCAGAGTCGGGCTGGCCGGCCACCTCACTAAATTAATCGATTGATGTCCTGGCTCCAACGCTGGGCTTCAATCAATTCCTGACGAACATCTTCCAAATCGAAACCAAGTTGCTCACAATGTTTTTCAACCCCTTGCCAATCCGCTTGTTCAAAACACTCTTCCAAATCAAGTAAGGTTCCTAATGGGCCTTCTCGATCTCGCAATGCCTGCTTCACGTCATCGGCTAGCGGTAGCTGTTCCACCAATTGATCAATCGAGGTATCCAGTAACGCGTCCAAAACCGAAAACATACCAATGAGAAATGCTTGATCACGATAGGCTTTAAAATGTGGGTGCGTCGCCATCAATTGGCAAAATTGTGCTCTTTGCAACGATAAGTTGTACAACTCTTTCGGCTTCGTGGAAGAAATATAAGAGGCCACCGCTAAAGAGACAAAGATCCGCAGTTTATCCTGCCCTAAGTAAACCAAGGCTTGTCGAAATGAAGAAATCGACACCGAGAGTCGATCCGACATGGTATTCACAAAGCGCAGTAGCTTATAAGAGAGCGCGAGATCTTGCGCCACCAATCGTTCAACTCGGACATAATCCACTTCAGGCTGGCAAACTTCATTAAACAGCTGCATCGCAATGACATGCTCAGGGCTAACATAACGCTGCTTAATAATTTCGGGTTTACTGAAAAAATAACCTTGGAAGAAAGTAAAACCAGCATGGCGTGCTTGGTGAAACTCATCTTCGGTCTCAACTCGCTCAGCTAAAAAGCGGCGGCGACTTCCCTGCGATAGACGATCACGCACAAACTCACACGCCTTGTCCAATCCCATCGCCATGATGTCAATTTTGACAATCTGCACATAAGGCAGAAAGCGCTCCCACGCGGGTGAGTAGACGAAGTCATCCAAGGCTAGCAAGTAACCACGCTGACTCAACTCTTGTATCGCCTCAAAGAGATCATCGGTGGGTTGGCAAGTTTCGAGTATTTCCACCACAATCTGTTCACGCGGCAGCGTTAATGGCAAACGCCGAATCAGGCTTTTATGCGGAAAATTGATAAAACAGCGTGAGTGAGCAATCCGTGGATTGGTTCCCATGGATAAAAAGTTTTCAACGATGAGTCGATAGGTAGCCCGATCCGCATCCATGTACTCAGGAAATGAGTTTTTCTCTCCATCACGAAACAGTAGTTCATAACCTAACGTGTGTCGTTTCGCATTCAATATCGGTTGGCGTGCAACATAGGTAGTGTACATGGCTTCCTCAAAGAGCGGCTTTGTTTTAGGCTTTGGCGGTTGCCAATAACATTCCGCAACCCATAAACATCGAACCAAACAATTTATTCATTTTGTTCATTACGTTTGGAGAACGGATATACCGCCCCAACTGAGCAGCCAACGCGGTGTATCCGAACATGACAATGGCATCAATGGTAACGGTTGTCAGACCGAGAACCAAGAACTGTGGCAATTGATTCCTTGTTGGATCAATAAACTGTGGAAATAATGCCACCAAAAACACAATAGACTTAGGGTTAGTCAGGTTAATCAATACCGCTTTACGCAAGAGCGCCAATTGTGAGAGCTCCGCCTGCGGAGAGATCGTGGCCAATGGAGTACTATCACGCCATTTTTGAATACCTAGCCACAGTAAATAGGCCGCCCCCACCCACTTAATTAGGGAGAACGCAAACGCCGATTGAGCCACCAAGGCACCAATCCCCACCCCAACCAACACAATGTGACAAGCCAAACCGATCTGCAAACCGATGATCGCCCCAAGCGAGTGGCGTGTACCATAACTTAAACCATTGCTGATCGAATTGACCGTACCTGAGCCGGGAGCCAAACTAAACACAATCGCCGTCAGCACATAGGCAAGCCAAACATGGATATCCATTGCAATTCCTCATTCCTGACTTATGCTAGCCAACAGAGGCCAAATGCCAACGCGCAAAAAAAATCATCGACTTATGAACTCTGACAAAAAACCTCATCCTTATACGCAAGAGTCTCTCTTGGAGCAAGCTCTCAACTTTGAGATAGCTCAAGTGTGGCACAATCGCCATGAAGGAACTTATCGCAGTTTTGATAAAAAGCACATTTATTGGTGCAGTCTAAAACATCCGGCACACCAAAAAGCGGTTGTGATCGTGAATGGTCGTATTGAATCAGCGTGGAAATATCAAGAACTGTGTTATGACCTTTTTTGCCAAGGTTTTGATGTTTATACCTACGATCATCGAGGCCAAGGGCTATCAGATCGCTTGACCGAAGATCGACAAATCGGCTATGTCCATGAATTCCAAGATTATGTGACTGATTTACAAGGCTTGGTCGCACATTTCGATCTCAACGGCTACCAGCAACGTTTTTTACTGGCTCACTCCATGGGGGGAGCTGTCGCAACACGCTATCTTCAAACTACGCCAAACCACCCTTTTCATGCCGTAGCCATGAGCGCCCCAATGTTTGGGGTCAATATGCCTTGGTATCTGCGCCCCATTGCCCCACTCATCACCCAATTGATGACAGCATTTTCGCCGCAGCCAACCTATGCGCCGGGTTATGGGGCTTATCACCCCAAACCTTTTCATCTCAATCTACTAACGCACAGTGAAATCCGCTACCGACTGTTTCGAGAGCTGTATGAAGCACATCCCGAATTACAAATTGGTGGCCCTAGTCATCGTTGGGTCTGGCAAAGTTTGCTCGCCACTAAACAGTGCTTACAAATGACAAGACAGATCAAAATACCCATGTTGATCTTACAAGCGGAAGAAGAAGCAATCGTCTGTAATCAAGCACAAAACCGGCTACTCAAGAAACTGTCGCGGACTCAACAATATGCCGAGTTGCAGACAATTTTAGGTGCTCGACATGAACTACTTTTTGAGCAAGATGCTTATCGTGATCAGGCGTTGGCGCATATTTTACGCTTCTTTTCGACTCATTCAGTGCAAGCTTAAAATTGAGGAAAAACCACAAGAGAGGTTTACCCTCTTTTTCCGCATTTAATTCCACTACACTAACAAGCCATAGGGTGACAGGTCATCCTGCCTACAGTGAAACATGAGAACTTTATGACCACTTTCGCACAAGAACAGCTTTATAAAATCGTGGCGTCGGATCTCGACGGTACCTTACTCGCCCCTAACCATCAGTTGAGTGATTTTTCAAAACAAACGCTCAAACAGCTGCATGACCAAGGTTTCACTTTCATTTTTGCCACTGGTCGTCACCATATTGATGTGGCTGGTATTCGTGAAATTGCAGGGATTCCGGCTTACATGATCACCTCCAACGGCGCTCGTGTGCATGACCAAAATGACCAACTGATGTACAGCAAAAACGTACCACAAGATTTGGTACAAGCCATCATTGATGTGGTGAAGGAAGATGAACAATTGTTTGTTCACCTGTACCACAATGATGAGTGGAGGCTGAACAAAGAAGATGACGTTTTGCGTAACTTCCACGAAGACTCAGGTTTCAGCTATCGCGTTTTTGATATTGATAATGCACCGACCGATGGCATCGCGAAGATTTTCTTTACTCACGAAAATCAAGAACATGAACATCTGGTTCAGTACGAAACGCTGCTTAACCAACGCTTTGGTGACAAAATTAATGTCGCGTTTTCAACACCTTGGTGTTTAGAAGTGATGTGCGCGGGCGTGTCGAAAGGGGAAGCTCTGCAAGCCGTTGCGGAATCACTGCAACTGGGCTTAGAAAACTGCATCGCATTTGGTGATGGCATGAACGATGTCGAAATGCTCTCCATGGCAGGCAAAGGCTTAGTCATGGGTACCGCTCATGAAAAAGTGTTTAAAGCCCTGCCGAATAATGAAGTAATCGGCAGTAACGCAGAGGATGCCGTCGCGCATTACCTGCACCAACATTTGTTCTAAACCGTTCCTAACACTCTCCCGCAGTTCTCACCAAGCAGCAGGATTCTTCATCAACGGCAGCGACATGCTGCCGTCAGTATTTTCACAACGTCACACTCCAACGCTCAGCCCAGAAACTGCGAAACACTTCGCAAGCAAAGGGATTATGTGTCCGCACTCTGTCAATTGAACCCTGTGACGGTTTAGCTTGTCATAGCCTTTATGCCATAATTTCGGCCACTGAATCCGTACTCCATCCATATCGAGCCAAAGGAATTGATCAATGAGAGCTTCGTCCCTCTGCGTTATCTCGCTTACTATGCTACTGCAAGCGTGTTCCAACATCTCATCCCCCAGAGTAGAACCAGAACCAACGCCAGTCATCCCCGCTTCGCTCGATAAACCCGAAACCATCCAACCACAAAGTTTTATGTTGCGTGGCGAGGTGGTTGTAGGCCATGAAGTGCGGCGTTTTACGCCGTGCGGTAGCCATCAACAATACTGGCTCAATTTACCCCAAGAACAACTGCGTGAGGCCCTTGCACTCAGCCAAAGTCCATATCAGCCCTTGTATGGGGAAATGGTGGGGACGTTAACACCGCCGAGCCAAACTGGCTTTAACGGTGATTACGTGGCACGAATTGAAGTTCAGAGCGTTAACCAACTGAGCCGTGAAAGCCGTGGTTGTGAGCAAGCCGCCAACCCAACTCGCGCCTTTGGTAATGAACCTTTCTGGTCAATTCGCTTTGTAGATGATGGCTTGCAATTCCAACCTTTAGGTGGCGAAAAACAGCAGTTCGCGATTACGCGTACCCAACTGAGTAACGAGCAACGCCGCTATCAATTTGATCAAGGTGAGCTGCTGCTTGAGCAAGGACAGTGTAAAGACGGCATGAGCGATAATTTCTATCAATGGCGTTCAACTCTCTTGCTCAAAGGCGAGCGATATCAAGGCTGTGCAACCTTGGCCAATATTGACCCAACCCTGGAATGGAGCGGCGTCTATTTTGCAAGTTCAACCGAACAAACGGGTTTTAGTGTCAGCTTAACCTTAGAAAAAGATCACACTGCACAAACGCGCTATGAATACGCCAATGGCGAACCGGCCGTCATTGAACAAGGTTACTGGCAACAAATTAACCCTGACCAGATCCAAGTGGTGATGACCCGCCACCAGCAACAATACCTGCTCTCTGAACGCATTTTTACTCGTGATGGTTATCAAATCACGGCAGAAAAAGAAAAAGTTGGGCAATCGGTTTACAACATCGCGGATGGCGGCTTGGTGCTGTTTCGTTCCATGATTGAACTGAGCGAAGCAACGCCTCCCCCCATCGTAGGCCAAGCGGCTATTCATGCTCAGCAAATCGCAGGACGCGCGGATTATCAAGAAGAGGTGGATCAAGCGATCCGCCGCTACTTCACTTTACACAAAACCGCGCCAGATAAAACCCAATATCGTTGGTTGAAATATGATCTCAATGGCGATGAGCAACCTGAATTACTGGTTCAACTGGATTGGTGCGGTACCGGAGGCTGTACTTTGCTGATTTTCGAGCAGCAAAATCAGCAGTGGCAGTTCAACAGCCGCATCACTCTCGTACAAAATCCGATTCACTTAGGTAAACAGACCCAACATGGTTGGCAAGACTTGATGCTCAACGTGCGTGGTGGTGGAGCCAAACCAGCGCTACACCGTTTGCAATACAATGGCATTAGTTACCCCACTAACCCAAGTGTTGCACCCGAAGCCAGCGCAGATCAGGTAAGCCAAGTGATCCTGTTTTCGGATGGCCTCACACCCATGCAATCGGGTGTCAAACTGTGAGATCGGCGTGTCCTGAGTGCGGGCTAAAATACCAATGCCTCTGTGCTGCTATTCCTCTGTTCAGCGCACCGTTTCAACTCTCGCTGCTCACCCATGATAATGAGTGGCAGCGCGAGACCAATACTGGACGCTGGTTGATCAAATCCATGACAGAGTGTCACGCTTACTCGTGGAGTCGAGTATCTGCCAACACCGAGTTGCAAGCACGCATCACCCAACCCCATACGCGATCATTTTTGGTTTACCCTTCAGAAGAGAGTGTGGCTTTAGAGTGTGCTATCCACGCTCTGAAACCAGAAGAAATCGCGCACTTTATTGTGCTGGATGCAACGTGGCAGGAAGCCAAAAAGATGGAGCGCAAAAGCCCTTGGCTAGCCGACTTACCACGAGTCCATCTCACCACACAACAAGCCTCTGCTTATCGACTCCGGCGCAATCAGCAGCAAGGCAATCTGTGCACACTGGAAGTTGGGTTAGCTTTATTGCGCCAATTTCAAGCCAAGCCGCAGGCCGATGCATTAGAGCAGTTTTATCACTATTCGATGAACGTGTTTCAGGCAGATAAAAGCGGCCATTGCTGGATAGAGGGTCCTACTTTCCCGACTTGAAGTGCAGCAGCATCGGCTGCAACTTCAAGCTGGCTGAAGCTTACCACTACCCCAATCGTGTTGGGCGACCTAGGAAGTAGCCTTGTAGGTAATCCACCCCCATATCCTCACTGATGCGACAAACCGTCTGGTTATGCACAAATTCAGCCACGGTTTTTGCATTGAGCACTTGGCACAATTTCACGAGCTGTTCTGCGATTCGACGCTGCTTCGCATCCTGATCAATATTGCGGATCAAGCTACCATCGAGCTTAATCACTTGTGGCTCTAACTTCACTATCTCATCAATGTTGGAATAACCACTACCAAAATCATCCACTATGATGGTCGCCCCCAGTGAGCGGAAGTGGTTACACACTTCAATCATCCGTCCGTAATCTTTAATTTGCTCACTTTCGAGCACTTCTAAACCAACGCGTGAAGGATCCGCCATCGATTTGATCGCCGCTTCTAAATGCAGCAAAGTACGCTCACTCATTAAGTCCTGCGGAGACAGGTTGATGGAAAACGCTTCTGGCCGATGGCGCATCATATTGAAAGTATGGGTGATCATCTGCCGGCTTAAACGAGTGTACAGATGCGTATCGGTAATAATGGGGAGAAAATGGCCGGGAAGAATAATTTCGCCTTCATCTTCAATCCGCACCAAACACTCGTAAGAAGCAACAATGTGATTGCGTGCCTGACAAATCGGTTGTGCGTACACCACCACATCATCACGCAGCACAGCTCGGCTAACGCGTGATAGCCAGTTAAGCCGCTCTTGACGTACCGTTTCCTGAGTTTTAAGCCGTGACGCATTACAAAAATGACGATTGTTACTAAACGCGTTGCGGCGTGCTTCTATCGCACGCAGCAATAAATCGTCTGGTGTATGTTCGGTAAAGTCACTTTGACTGACCAAACCTGCACACAACGAAATCGAGAGATAGTCGACATTCGGCAGCCCCCACGGCTCGAAGTTGACGTGTTCCAACTGCTCAACAAATTGATAAAAATGGCTATGGATCCCCTTCCCATCCACTCGAGAATGGAACACGGTTGCCCACTCACCGACACCGATCGCATACAGTACACTGCACCCCTCAAGTTTCTGATCCAGATAACGTTGAAACTGCTCGCTCAAATCACACAGCAATTTATCTCCGACGGGATAACCATACTTCTCATTAATCTGGTTGAAGTTGGTCACTTTGATCACGATTAAGTGCTCATTTTCTGCAAACGTCTGTAATCGTTCGCGTAATACCACACGGTTCGGCAACCCTGTGCGGCGATCTCGGCGGTAACTGGCGGTGAGCAGTGAAGTTTGCGCACGGATCTGCTGCGCGAGGTTATCTGTCATCACATCCAAATCGTGAAACGCATGACGAATCAAGTTAAACAAGGGCGATGTGACAACCTGAGGATAAATTGGCAACGGTGCAAGCTCAATATCGCGCAGCTCACCTTCACGCAGGGCAAGGAACGTCATGCTATGGTGCATTACCTGCTGCTGCCCTTTATGATGCAGTAACTCTCCCCAACAGTAACAGCCATCCGTAGGGGCCACCGCTTGCAAAGGCCGGAGTTCATGGTTTTCATGCATGAAATTCAGCCGCAAGGCGCAGTTAAACACCCACACTTGCTGACACTGCTTGGTTTGCAGCTGCTTCGCGGTGAAGTGCACTTGCTCCAGAGTTAAGGAGGGATGGTTAAAGCAAAAACGCACTTCATCTTGCACAGTCAATGGTCGATCAAAACAGATCCCACCTTGCGGGTCTTGGCTAAGCGGCAGAAAAATATCTTGCTGGCGATACTCACCTTTAAGCAGCGGAAAACTGATCAGCCATTCGCGCGGCATGTCCGGTTGCAGGCCAAGATTACGCTCATAAATCACTTCAATCGGCTCATCATCAAGACTTATCACCCGATTGCCGTCTACCGCAGTAACACGATAAGCTCGTCCCACTGGCTGCCATTCGGTGTAACCCCCAGTTTCAACATGCAACGCCTCACCATGTAGCGCGACGGCTACACTGGCATCTTGGTAACAAGTATCATCCAACAACACCCAACGTCCTGCTGGCGTTTGTTTGGCTGCACCTCCGGCAACGGGAACCTCAACACCTTGTAAGGTTTGCAAAGTAAACCGCGGTACTTGCAATGTATCCATCTGCTCGGAAAAACAGACAACGGCTTTCGTGGCTTCATGAAGTTCTAATTGACGAGCTAAGCGCTTACCATCCTCAACATAATTGTCACTGTAGGTGACCACTGCGCGACTAAGATACGCCTGCTCAAATACCGTAATTTGCAGCAAAGTCGTTTGACGATGAATCTCGCCTTGGAAAATGACCTCTTCCGTACTGCAACCTAATAAACAAGCCTGCGGAAATTTGTTTCGGATCTGTCCAGCCAGCTCAAGAACTTGATCTGGACCGAATGAAGAGAAAATCTGGACTAATACGGATTGCCCATAGGGAAGATCAATCGCTTCGAGCACCAAGCGTGCCGTTGCCAAATCAGGGATGAGACGAGAAACCGTAAACATAAAGAGCAGCTAAGCCAGTGAAATGTTTAAGCATTATGCAATGCAAACCTTACCGCAGACCATACTCAATATTTAGGCAATGTAATTTTTGTGACTCGATGATATGAATCTAGTCTAGTAATGTAAGTAGTTGTGATAAACATTCAATCTCGACATCAGGTAGCACACTGGCTTGATTGTGTCGTCGAATGCTCTGCCCTTGGTCATTAAACCAGCACACCTGAAAACCACTTTGCCGAGCGCCTAGTACATCCGCTTGCAAATGATCCCCAATATGCAAGATTGAACACGGTTCAAGCTGCAGTTGCTGTGCCGCTTTCTGAAAGAGGTCGGGATAAGGTTTGGCACGTCCATCCGGCCCAGCCCGCAGCACAGATTGGAAATAATCACTCAAGCCAATTTTTTCCACCTGCACATTACCATTGGTGATCGCTATCAGCGGAACCTTAGCCGCCAACTTAACCAACACACGATGGGTTTCAGCGGGTACATCCACTTGATTACGCCAACGCATCATTTCTTCAAGGGTTTCACTGGCCGCCAGCTCCGCTTGTGGTTGCGTATATCCCAATTGACGTAATCCGTACATCACCTGTAAATAACGCCATTGACTCACATCGTGACACTGAGCGGGAAACTGTTTCGCGATATCGCGTTTCAGCGCTTGCCACCAACTCAAGGGCCGCGTAGCAGTCACAGGATGCTGGGTTAATAGCCATTCGGTCACCTTAGCCTCCACTTGCTTAATCACCGGACGGTTGTCGTAAAGCGTATCGTCCAAATCAAACGTAAGTGCTTGAATCGGAGCCAATGAGCGATAAAACAGCATGCTTAATCCTTGTTCTTTTTGCGGGCGCGAGGGTGCGCCTGATCATACACCTGAGCCAGATGTTGAAAGTCGAGGTGAGTATAGATTTGCGTGGTAGCGATATTTTCGTGGCCAAGCAACTCCTGCACGGCGCGCAGATTATTGCTCGATTCCAACATGTGCGTAGCAAAAGAGTGGCGCAGTTTGTGCGGGCTAATATGGCTCGCGACCGCTTGCTTCTGCCCCCATTCCGCCATGCGTTTTTGCACACTGCGGTGTGAAATACGCGTACCGAGTTTGGAAACAAACAGCGCCGTTTCATCACTATTGGCCAACTGACTGCGCAGTTTCAGCCAGTTCCCAACCCACTCTTGCGCTTGTCCAGCAAACCACACTTTGCGCTCTTTGTTACCTTTACCGATGACGCGGATTTCCCCGTCACGCAGATTGACGTCTTTCACATCAATCGACACCAGTTCCGCCAAACGTAAACCTGAGCCATACATCAGTTCCATGATCGCACGGTCACGAATGGAAAGTGGATCATCATCGGTTACTTCCAGCAGCTGCGCCATTTCGTCAACATCAAGGTTTTTCGGCAGCGGACGTTGCTTGCGTGGTGCAGAAACACCTTTCGCCGGATTCGCCTGCAACTCACCGCGCAAAATCAGAAAATCGAGAAAGCTGCGCAATGACGATAAACGGGTAGAGATACTACTGGCTTTCATGCCTTGTCGCTTACCCAGCACGACCAATTGCCTTACCCACGCTGCATCGAGCTGAGGCCAACTGGTTAAGCCCATTTGCGCCAAGTAACGCGCCATAGCCTCAAGCTGCTGCTTATAGTTACGCTGTGTATAGAGGCTCAGCCCTTTTTCACTGTGCAGATAAGCATAAAATCGTTCCAGCGGCTGAGCTAACGCATTAGGAAGCGGGGTGAGTTCTTCGGTCTTCATCGTGTGACTGCCAAGGTAAAGTCTCTATCAGATGAGCTAAGACTAACGCCAGATGGCGTAAAAACAAGGTGTCCATACTCGGCTGAAAATGGCCGCCATCTTCACTCGCAAAAGCCAAGATACCTAACGGAGCTTGGCGATGTAAGGGTAATACCACATAGGAACCCATTTCAGGCGCAGGTCTATCACCCAACAGACGTTGGCGATCCGCTTGCCGTAAACGGCCTAAATAGGCAGGCTTGCCATTAAAGTGGTTGGTCGCAAAGCGCTGCCAATCCTCACTGGCTAAACCATATTTCTCATCATGTCGCTGCATAAGGCGCACATAAGCACGTAAATTCAACTCACGCGCTTTCGCTTCAATGGCATGCAGTACCGCTTGCAGAGACGAGCATTTGAGGATCTGCTCTTGCAAATCCATAAACTCATGGAAAGTGCGATCGTTATTCGCGGCGAGTGACATCAAACCGGTGATCTCTTCTTCAAGATCCTCAATCCGCTGACGTTGCCGCGCTAACTGAACGTGAGCGAGCGATACGGCTCCCGTTTGCGTTGGCAAAGCCAGTCGCTCAACCAAATAGGCATGGTGCTGAAAAAAGTCGGGGTGTTCATAAAGATACTCTGCCACCACTTGGGCGGTCAGAGCATCTGCCGTTACCTGAGACAAAATTGAACCTCAATTAGCAAGAGATTTGGCCATCGTAGATGTGTGTGGCAGGTCCTGTCATGTAAAGCGGTTTACCTGGGCCTTTCCAACTGATTTCCAGTTCGCCACCGGGTAAATGTACGCAGACTTGCTCATCCAGTAATCCTTGCAAAATTCCGACCGCAACCGCGCCGCAAGCACCGCTGCCACAAGCTTGGGTTTCTCCTGCACCACGTTCATACACGCGTAGATTGATCTCTTCACGACTCACCACCTGCATAAAGCCGGCATTGACCCGCTCAGGGAAACGCTCGTGAGATTCCAGAAGTGGCCCCAAGGTTTCTACCGCTGCGGTGCGAATGTCATCCACCACAGTCACCACATGCGGATTGCCCATACTCACTGCGCCACAAAACAGGGTGTGTTCACCGACACGCAAGATATAGGTTTTTTCACTCTGCTTGGCACGAAATGGGATTTTGCTCGGTTCAAATTCCGGCACACCCATGTTCACTGTGATCAGATCTTCCTCTTCTACGTTGAGCACCATCTTGCCTTTTTTGGTGCTGACACTGATGCTGTACTTGTTGGTTAACCCTTTCATGCGTACAAAACGGGCAAAACAGCGCGCACCGTTGCCGCACTGCTCCACTTCACTGCCATCCGCATTAAAAATTCGGTAATGGAAATCGGATTCAGGATCGTAAGGTGCTTCAACCACCAACAGTTGATCAAAGCCCACTCCAGTATGACGGTCCGCCAAACGACGGATCAATTCCGGAGAGAAGAAGACGTTTTGGGTAACGCAGTCGACGACCATAAAGTCGTTACCCAAGCCGTGCATTTTAGAAAAATGGAAATGCATAAAAGATAACTTTACTCCGGTAAAACCGATTCCAACGCCCACAGGCTGCTTAAGGTTTCACGCTGGCGAACCAAATGGGCTTTATTGCCATCAACCATCACTTCAGCCACACGCGGACGGGAATTGTAATTAGAGGACATGGTAAAACCATACGCACCAGAAGAACGGACTGCGAGCAGATCCCCCTCCTCAAGCACTAAGTCGCGATCTTTACCTAAGAAATCACTGGTTTCACACACTGGGCCAACCAAATCATAGGTTTGCGCTTCACCTTGGCGTGGGCGTAGCGGAATGATGTCTTGCCATGCTTGGTACAGCGCAGGACGAATCAAATCATTCATCGCCGCATCAATAATCGCGAAGTTCTTGTGTTCCGTGTGTTTGAGAAACTCAACCTTAGTCACCAACACACCCGCGTTAGCCGCAATCGCGCGCCCCGGTTCAAAAATCAGTTCCAAATCACGGTGACGCTCAAGGCGATCCAACAAAGCTTTCGCATATTCTGAAGGCTGTGGGGGTAATTCATCACGGTAAACTACGCCTAAACCGCCACCAACATCCAAGTGACGAATATGAATGCCTTCCGCTTTGAGTGAATCAATCAGCGCCAACAAACGGTCGGTCGCATCAATAAACGGGGCAAGTGCGGTTAATTGCGAGCCGATATGGCAGTCAATGCCATGCACATCAAGGTGCGATAGGCTGTGCGCAAGGCGATATACCTCTGTCGCGCGGTCAAACGTGATGCCAAATTTGTTATCACGCAAGCCCGTTGAAATGTAAGGGTGCGTTTTGGCATCCACATCAGGGTTGATACGCAGTGAAATCGGCGCTTTAACACCTAACTCCGCCGCCACCTTGTTCAGACGATGCAGTTCACGCTCTGACTCTACGTTAAAGCATTTGATCTTCAATTGCAGCGCACGTTTCATCTCGGCTTCGGTTTTACCGACGCCTGAAAACACCACTTTGCTTGGATCGCCGCCAGCCGCTAGGACACGTTCCAATTCACCGACCGAAACGATATCAAAGCCAGAGCCCAAGCGAGCTAATGTATTCAATACGCCAAGGTTAGAGTTGGCTTTAACTGCATAACAAATCAGATGCGGGTAATCCCCCACCGACTTATCAAACGCATGCCAATGGCGCTCAAGAGTCGCTCTTGAGTATACATAAAGCGGAGTGCCGTACTGGTTTGCCAGATCGGCGAGTGGAACTTGCTCGGCCCATAGCTGGCCATCATCCTGATAATTGAAGTAATCCAAAATGCTTTCCCTTTTGTTCTTAGTAGCGTGATTTACTGACTTTGTTCGCTTTGTTTTGCATCATCAGGCATATAAAGTGGCCCAGTTTGCCCACATCCCGCTAACGCGAGCATGGACAACAAAAACAGCGCAGTGAATTTCTTTTTCATTTTGCATATCGTGCTTATTGAATCAATGCCCCCTATAATCGCACCACGATTAGGAAAAGCAATAGGATAGATAGGATGAACGAAACTGAATTTCATCAACTCGTCGACAGCCAACTAGAGCGTATAGAAGCGGCGATTGATGAGGCCGGTGCCGATATCGACTACGAGACCTCAGGCAATGTCATGACATTGGAGTTTGATGACCGTAGCCAAATCATCATTAACCGCCAAGAACCGATGCGTGAAATTTGGTTAGCATCAAAATCCGGCGGCTACCATTTCAAGTGGGTTGATGGCGAGTGGATCTGCTCCAAAACCGGCCTTGAACTGCTCACCTTGCTGAAACAAGAGTGTGATAAGCACGCCGATGAGCCGATTGATTGGGCTTAAGTTGGCGCACTTGTCATGCAATAAAAAAGAGCACATCAGTGCTCTTTTTTATTGGGCATTGTTCAGCAAACCTGAAGCTTCGCTGATTTAGGCATTGACCACTTGTGAAGGCCTGGAATACACGGCGCTGTCATTACGATACGGCACCACGTAAGTCTCACCCTCTTCAGGATGAATAATTTGGTAATACTGCGGCAGGTTAAAGTTGATGCTTTTCGTAGCAAGCTTATTGCTATCATCCAGTATCGAAGTGTAGAAGCTGTTGACGCTGGCAATCATCTCATCTTTTTCACCGTTAAACTGGTGATACACTTCAACGCGGTTGGCTTCATCCAGCACATAGATGTTGAAACCTTTCTCGGTATCTTCAAAGAAGAACTGCACCAAACCTTCGCTGGCAAAACTATCCACCACTGCAGGCAAAGGATAATCCTGATCGCGATCGAGCATCAGCAAAGGGGAGCCTTTCAGCTTATTGGTCGAGATGCTGCGATAAAAATCGACCGAGTTTTCCAATTTTTGAACCGAAACTCCACGGCGTTCAAAGAACAATCCATACATTTGATCGCCCATACGCAGCGCTTTAAAACGGCGACGCTTCTCTTGCTCCATCGGCTTGAGACGTAAATCAATGCACTCGGCCAGCAGTTGATAGACCAAGTTACGCATCACACCACGCAAGTTTTTGCTGTAGCAGAACACGTCTACTGATTCCGGAGGCAACGCGTCCTGATGCATTTTTCCGAGCACAGTTTTCAAGGCATCCAGCATGGCAGTCTGGCCTTCAAAATGCAGGGTACGCACTTCCTGCCACGAGTTGCGATACACTAAATCGACACTGCCGACTAAACATTTTTGTTCTGCACCGAAGCTGAAAATATCGATGTTTTTCAGATCAACCTTCAGCGCTTTACCACTGAGTTCACTGGTTGGGTCATGTTCAAAGTTAATGAACATAGCGAGTTGGCTAATTTCACAAGGATTCGCCAGTGCTTGCATAGTTGGACGACGCTTGCGCAATGAGAAGGTGTTACGCAGATCGCTCACCATCTGATAGAACTTGTCAATATCCAACTGAGCTTCACGCACCACGGCTTGCAAACGCGTGGATTCGGTGATTAGGCCATTAAAAAACGCCCAAGCCACCAACTTACTCAAGTATTCATTGTGCTCAAGGTATGGTTGACCAATCAAGCGCGGAGCTTGTAGGGGTTGTTTATACAAATACCAACCTGGCTTATTGGTGCGACCAGCACAAACCTCAATAAAACTTAAATCTGGCTCATGCAAATCAGGTGAAATTTGCGGGTTCAGCAAAGTGACTTTACCCGGCAACACTTCAAACGCAGCATAGAGCTTACGGGCCAGAATCGAGATATCTTGCGGGCTGATAGCCGAAGTGATGTCATTGCGGCGTGCAAACTGAATCAGGTTACGGTAACTGAGCATGAGTGCATCGAGCAGTGCATGGTGTACCACTTTCACCTGTTCCACTTTCCAGTGACGACGATTATCCA
This sequence comes from Vibrio mimicus, assembly GCF_019048845.1. Classification (NCBI taxonomy): domain Bacteria; kingdom Pseudomonadati; phylum Pseudomonadota; class Gammaproteobacteria; order Vibrionales; family Vibrionaceae; genus Vibrio; species Vibrio mimicus. The sequence goes on along the minus strand of NZ_CP077426.1, from coordinate 105,546 downwards.
GCTCAGTAATCAAGTCCGCGCCCCATTGCCACTCGCTAGTCAGCTCACGCAAAGCTTCGCGACGCCAAGGCATCGAACCAATCCCCGGATCACGAGACAGTTTTTCATGGGTTTTGAGATAGAAACAGCGACGCACCAACTCTAAGCGAGTCGTGTCACCAATGCGTTCTAAATAACGGGTCACTTTTTCGAGCATGAGATAGTAGGAATCCATCCCATACAAGTCTGGCTCATCGGCAAAGAAACGGCGTTTACTATCAATACTTAATAGTTGAGTGTGTGGGTACTCCCACGAATAGGCTTCGAGCAGGATCGCTTTTAGTACCGACTTATAAGGTGAGTCGATACTTTTATACAGCTGCCACAAATTCGCGCCGAAGTATTCTTCAGCAGGAATGCGGTTCAACTTACCAAAATCGATCCATTCATTGCAGTTCAAAAAGCCATTTGAACAGAGCTCGCGAACATATTCGTCGTAGCACTCTTCCATTTCAGGCGGCACGATTTGCCACAGCAGACGCTTGCCCGCCAAACGCACCGCAGAGCGATAAAACTCATCCAACAACAACAAATGCTGCGATGAACCACAGTTCTCACCGCTTAACGCTTCCGAATGATTATGGCGGAAACGCTCTTCGTTCATGATGAAGAAGTTAGCTTCCACGCCCTGACTTTTCGCCCAATCGGTGATCAGCAGACATTTATTGGAGAGATTCTCACGCGCTTCACAACTCATGGAGGCAGACACGCACACCCAAATATCCAGATCACTGGACGTGCTTTGACCGATCGATGAGGTACTCCCCATCGTATATAAGCCAAGAATCGCCGGATTCGCTGATTGAGTTAACGATACACCGATGGTTAATTGAGCATCATCGATAAATTGCTGCTGAATGTCATTGGCTTCAAAGAGATGGATGCCGAAAGGCGTATCGACAGAAAAATAACCGGGGAGCTGGGGATGATTAAATTGGAACAGGGTAGGAATTAAATGGAAAACGCGTTGGCTTTGCAAATCCATAAGAGCCAGCGCACGCTCAATGCGTTGCCGGTTTAACTTATCAAGTCTATGAATTAAGGTTTGAGTATAAGCCTGCAAGGTTGCTTCCCTGAATAACAGATACAAGCCGCTTTTTGGTTATGTTTTACGCGACCATGCCAACAAAACGTGATCAATTTAACACTTCTTAACCATTTGGTAAAGCGCTCTTGGAAGCACATCACACCAAGTCGGCACTTATCCGCAAACGATGACTTAAATGATTACAGTGTTGTTGCTAAATTGTACTTTGTAATCATAGACCAATGCATAAATGAGAACACAGTCACACTATTCCATCCTGATGTAGCATTACTTCCTGCAAAATCATCCTGAATCGAACTTGTTGTAAGCATTTTTATCCCCAAGTGATAGGATTAAGCGACTTTAGACAGATGGATAGGAACATCATAATGACCGAGACGCCAATTCGCATTGCAACCCGCCAGAGTCCACTGGCTTTATGGCAAGCTAACTATGTTAAGGATGCCTTAATGGCCGCCCACCCAGGCTTGCAAGTGGAGTTGGTCACTATGGTGACGCGTGGTGATGTGATTTTGGATACCCCACTGGCTAAAGTGGGTGGCAAGGGCTTATTCGTCAAAGAGTTGGAAGTCGCCATGCTCGAAGGTCGTGCCGATTTAGCCGTACACTCCATGAAAGATGTGCCGGTTGATTTTCCTGAAGGTCTTGGCTTAGTCACCATCTGCGAGCGTGAAGATCCTCGCGATGCGTTTGTTTCTAATACCTACACCAAGATTGATGATCTCCCTTCAGGCGCAGTTGTCGGCACTTGCAGCCTGCGTCGCCAATGCCAATTAAAAGCAGCGCGTCCTGATCTGGTCATCAAAGAGTTGCGCGGCAATGTGGGCACAAGATTGAGCAAGCTCGATGCTGGCGAATACGATGCGATCATTTTGGCCGCTGCAGGCCTGAAACGACTGGGACTTGAGAGCCGCATTCGTAACTTCATCGAACCAGAACAATCTCTTCCCGCGGTTGGCCAAGGTGCGGTTGGCATTGAGTGTCGTTTGGATGACCAACGTGTGCGTGAACTGCTTGCGCCACTCAACCATACCGATACCGCGGATCGCGTGCGCTGTGAGCGCGCGATGAACCTGACTCTGCAAGGTGGCTGTCAGGTGCCAATTGGTAGTTATGCTCTACTTGATGGTGATGAGATTTGGCTACGCGCTCTGGTGGGTGAACCTGATGGTTCGCAAATCGTTCGTGGTGAAATCCGCGGCCCACGTTCTGAAGCAGAACAGCTAGGCATTACACTGGCTGAGCAGCTGCTTGAGCAAGGAGCCAAAGAAATTCTGGAACGTCTCTATTGTGAACACGAATAAAGACGAGCATGAATAAGCCGCAAGATGGTTCATCACATCTGTAACCGATTGAGGGTGCTATGACAGTACTGGTCACTCGTCCCGATGTACAAGGCATTGAACTATGCCAACTTCTTCATCAGCAGGGCATCACTGCCCTGCATCATCCTCTGATCACTATCTCAGCCAGTCCTCAACTCCCTGAGCTGGCAGAAGATTTAGCTTCATTCGATATCATCATCGCCGTCAGCCAGCATGCTGTGACTTTCAGTGACCAATTTCTGCAACATCGGCGAATTTGTTGGCCAAATAGCGCTATTTACCTTGCCGTTGGTCAAAAAACCGCGCATGTTTTCAGCAAAGCCTGCCAACAATCAGTAGACTATCCAGAAATTAGTGATAGTGAACATCTGCTAGCATTAGAGGCATTACGCCATGTCGCAGGTAAAAAGATATTGATATTACGGGGCAATGGTGGCCGTGAGCTGATTTATTCCACCTTAGTGGAAAGAGGCGCAACGGTACGCTATCAAGAAGCGTATTGCCGAAGTGAGCTGCCTTTTTCTGCCACTGAGTGTGTTCCTAAATGGCAACACGCCGGGGCCAGCTCACTGGTGATCACCAGCAGCGAACAGCTGGCTTTTTTCGTTAGCCAGTTAAATGGCAGCAATTTGGAATGGGTACAGCACCTCACTCTGCTGGTTCCAAGCCAACGCATCGCCGAACTCGCCCATAACCTAGGATTTCATCGGATTGTGACGACGCCAAGTGCAGCCAATCGCGATTTAGTGGTGGCATTAATGCCCTAACCAACAGGAACTCTGAGCAATGACCAACAACAATAAACCGCAACAAGAACCTGAAACCGCAGCCAAAACCAGCGCGCCCTCGCCCACCGTTACTTCATCTACCGAGCACGAATCAAAAGTCGATGCCTCCGTTCAACCAGAACCAGCGGCAGCTAAAGTTTCTAACGAGCCTCAACCGCAAGCTCAAGTTCAAACTCCAAATAATCAGGGTAAAAAACTGGCTAGTGTCGCCTTGCTACTGGTTTTAGCACTCGGTGCTGGTTTTGCTTATGTTCATCAGCAACAGAAAGCCCAATTTAATGCGCAACTACAAGCGGTACGTGCCGAACTGAATCAAACCCGCGAAGCACTCAACGAACAGCTTAAGCAAACCGTGGCCAGTGCCACCTCGCAAGCTACAGAAATTACTCATCGCGCAGAAACCGTACTGGAACAACAGCAAAAAAGTATTGAGAGTTTGCAGCTTGCGGTGGCAGATATTAAAGGTCGCCGCCCAAATGATTGGCTCCTCGCGGAAGCTGATTATTTGGTGAAGCTCGCGGGACGTAAACTGTTCCTCGAACACGATGTAGAAACCGCAACCCAATTGATGGAAAGTGCCGATCAGCGCATTGCTGCGCTCAACGACCCCAGTCTAACGCCACTGCGTAAAGCCATGGCGAATGACATTACGGCGCTTAAAAATATCCCACTGATTGATCGTGATGGTTTAGTGCTGCGTCTGATCAGCTTACAGCAACAAGTCGACAGCTTACCGCTGGCCAATGCGATCTTGCCAGAAGATCAACCACAGGAAACCCAAGCGGTATCAGAGAATATTAATGATTGGCAAACCAACCTGAAAAACTCACTCAACGCCTTTGTCGATAACTTCATCACCTTCCGTTCTCGTGACGGGAATGTGATTCCTCTGCTCTCCCCAACTCAGCATTTTTATTTGAAAGAGAACTTGCAAGCCAAATTAGAAACAGCGATCAAAGGGGTGTACACCGAACAACAGACCCTTTATGTCACTTCACTGACTACCGCTGAACAGTGGTCTACCTCTTTCTTCAATGCTGGAGACAAAGCCGTACAAACCTTTAATGCTGAGTTGGCTCAACTCGCCAAACAGCAAGTACAAGTCAAATATCCGGTGAAACTGCAAACACAGCAGCAGTTAGCCGATGTAATCACCGAGCGTTTGCGCCGTAGTGTCACCCCTATCACCACGGAGGCGAAGCAATGATTCGACTGATTTTCTTATTTGTCGTCCTCGGCCTTGGCCTGTTTGTGGGTACTCAATATGCCGGCCAACAAGGTTACGTGCTGATCTCAATCGCCAACCGCACTATCGAAATGAGTGTGACTACGCTAGTGATCTTTATCATCGCCGCTTTAGCCGCGCTGTTCGCACTTGAGTTTGTGATCAAAAAAATCCTCTATACCAGCTTTCATACTTGGAACTGGTTCAGTGTGCGTAAGCTACGCCGCTCACGCCGCTATACCAATGAAGGAATCATCAAACTGCTTGAAGGTGATTGGAAACAAGCCGAGAAAAAAGTGACTCGCTGGGCAAACCATCACGATATGCCGCTGCTCTGTTATCTCGTTGCATCGGAAGCAGCGAATGGAATGGGTGATCGAGCGAAGCGCGATCACTACTTAGCGCTGGCGGCGAAGCAGGACAACGCCACTTTAGCGGTTGAACTGACTCGTGCGAAGCAGCAACTGAGCGATGGCGATAATGAAGCCGCATTGAGCACCTTAACTCAACTGCAAAACAGCTATCCACACAATACTGTGGTATTGAACCTACTTAAACAGTGCTACCAAGCCCTAGGCCAATGGCAGCCGCTCTTGGAACTGCTTCCCAAACTGGTGAAGGCCAAACGTTTGACCAATGAAGAAGCGCAGCAGCTTGAGCTCACCGCCCAGCGTGGCATTTTACAAAGCATTGCTAGCCAAAAAGGCAGTGAAGGATTGGTTCAGCACTGGGCACAAATGTCGCGTAAGTTAAAAGCCGAGCCAGAACTGTTGATGTGTTTTATTACACAACTCATTCAACGCAAAGCCGATTATGAAGCGTTTTCGGTGATCAAAGAGAGTTTGAAGAAACAGCCGACCGCTGAGCTTTATGCCCTGCTGCCAGAGCTCAATATCACGGATCGCCATCCACTGATCGCTTTGCTGGAAGATGCACTGCGCCGCGATAGTCATAATGCGGAAGCACACAGCGCACTAGGCCAACTTTATCTGCGCGAAAAGCATTGGGCCGATGCACAGAAACATCTCGAAAAAGCGCTGTCGCTGCGCTCAAGTGTCTCAGACTATGCTTATCTGGCGGATGCATTAGAAAAGCAAAACTTCACACGTGCGGCGCATGATGTTTCTCGTAAAGCGCTCTCTTTGCTGGAGTCCCCTTCCGTTCAGTCATCCTGAAACGACATAGCATAAGAAACAACAAGGCCACCGCATGCGGTGGCCTTTCGCTATCAGTCAAATTTAAATGACTCGTGAGAACTGCTGCTGACGCGCCCGCTCACGCAGGTATTTATCAAAACACATACAGATGTTGCGAATTAACAAACGACCACGCAGAGTCACTTCAATCATTTTTTCATCCACCGTCACCAACTCGTCGTCAATGAAGGTTTGTAGCAGAGCTAAATCTTGACGGAAGTAGTGATTGAAACGCAGATTGAACTCGCGCTCAATCTCGGTTTTATCAAGCTTGAAGTTACAAATCAGCTGCTTAATCACTTCGCGGCGCAGCAAATCATCTTTATCGAGCGCCACCCCCTTCCACAGGGCATGACGCATCTCATTGACTTGCGCGTAGTATTTTTTCAGCTCTTTCTGGTTTTGTGCGTACGCATCGCCCACCATAGAAATCGCGGAAACCCCAAAGCCAACTAAGTCACACTCACCTTGGGTGGTGTAGCCTTGGAAGTTACGATGCAAAATACCGTTACGTTGAGCAACAGCCAACTCATCATCCGGCAAGGCAAAGTGATCCATACCGATGAACTGATAACCCGCGCCAGTCAGAGTGGCAATCGTCTGCTGTAAAATCGCCAGTTTTTCTTCTGCGGCAGGTAAATCCGCATCTTTAATTTTGCGCTGTGCCGCGAACAGTTGTGGCATGTGCGCGTAGTTAAACACCGACAAACGCCCCGGCTGCATGGTCAGCACTTGTTGCAAAGTCTGGGCAAACGTTTCTGCCGTCTGCTTAGGTAAACCGTAAATCAGATCGAGGTTGGTCGAACGGAAACCAAGCTGTTTTGCACGCTCAACCAAAGCAAAAATAAACTGCTCATCCTGTTCACGGTTAACCAGCTTCTGTACTTCTTTATTGAAATCCTGCACACCAATGCTGACTCGGTTAAAGCCCTCTTGGCGCAGGTGATCAAGCACCTCTAACTGAATTTCACGCGGATCGATTTCAATACTGATTTCAGCATCATCAGCAAAGTCGAATTCACTGCGTAGCAGCGTCATCAAACGGCTGATCTGCGCATTGGTCAGGAAAGTTGGAGTGCCACCGCCAAAGTGCAGCTGAGTAACATTTCGTCCCGTCAGCAATGAAGCACGTTGGCGAATTTCATGCTCAAGCACATCAAGATATTCGTCAGCTTTGTGCGAGTGACGAGTAATGACCTTGTTACAGCCACAGTAGTAGCAAAGCTTATGGCAAAACGGGATATGGATATAAAGCGATAGCGGGCGCTCTGGGTACTGAGTACAAGCCATATCAAAGTCAGCGATGGTAAAGGCTTCATGAAACTCAACCGCAGTCGGGTATGAAGTGTAACGCGGACCGGAGTAGTTGTACTTATCCAGAATAGCCTGATCCCATACGATCTGTTGGCTGGATACGACATACGACGACATAGTGAATCTTTCCGTTTTGCTCAATTCTTGACAGGCTATTCTGCCACACGACATTAACAGGCGTCGGGCAGCAGAACAGGATTTGGCAACAAAATATTCGATTCTGCTAGCGTGATCACTCCCCCTTTCGGGTTAGTTTCACACCATTTGAATCGCGATTTGGTTATTCAGCGGCTGGATGCGCTGCTTGAGTGCAGTGAGCTCTTCAATGATCGCATCTTGCAGACGACTTTCTGCTTTGGTGCGTTCAAGATTCTGCTTCATTCGCTCTTGCTTCGTTAGCTGCTGACGCGCGTCACCGCGCGCCATGTCTTTCACCAGATGATAAAGCTCACTGATCGCGGGATACTCTTGTTCAAAATTGACGCGTTGTTCACCTTGCACATAATCCATAATGCAATAAACACGGATACTGATTTCCGACAGATCACACTGCCCTTGAATACCCGCCATGCAAAGGATATTGACGCTATCAAAGATGTTCGCATTACGCTTTTCAATCGCTAACTGTTGATGTTGCAACTGCAGCGTTTGCTGTTTTTTCACTTGCCACAGCAAATAAGCAGCGTAACTGGCGAGCGCCACGATAATGGCACCACCCACGCTGGCGAGTAGCATCCCGTTCATCACTGCTCCTTAATCTTGGTACTTATCGACATCCAGCTGTTCAAACTCAGAGAGCAAATCGTCTTCTGTTTTGCGCTTTTTGCTCGGTTTAGCTTGTGGTGCAGGCTCTTCCACTGGCTCATCGTCCAACAGACCCAGTTGATCCATCAGCATTTCGATGCGATCTAATTTCTCGTCAACGTATTTCTGCAAGCCAATACCGAGCTTCTCACCGTTGTCGAGTCTATCCAGCAATACGTTCAGTTGTGCATCTTTTTCCAGCATCGCCAGTTCTTGCTCAGCCGCCAGTTTACGCTCTTGTTTATTGAGCTTCTTCGGCGCTTCAACAATCAATGGAATTGGCTTTTTGCTACCCAAACGCGGATCACGCTTCTGCGACGCTTGACGCACTTGGCTTTCGCTACCTTCAGAGTGGCGGCTGCCTGACTTTAAACCTTTACGTTTTTTCAGTTTTTTACGCAGACGGCTTTCCACTTCGGATTCGCTGCGTGTACGTACCACGACCAGTTGATCGTTACTGTTGGTACCCGGTTTTCTCGATTTCTTTGAGCGACTCATTACTGGGGTTTCCTCAGTAAAATTACATCATTACCAATAAATTCAAGTTCGAGCTTATCCCGCTCAGCCAGATACTGAAACGTGGCACGACTGAAAAAGATCACATGGGTGAGATCATTTTTGTAGTGCCAACCAGCAAATGCGTCCAAGTCTTTGACCATTTTTGTCATCAGACCAATCCAGCCGCCTGGCTTAACTAAATTTAACCATTGCTGCCACACTCGGTGAGGATCATGTAGATGCTCAATCACCTCGGTCGCAGTCATAAAATCGTATTGGCGGTTCAACACCTCAATATCCGGATGATAGAAGATGTCGTACAACGCTACTTGGTGTCCGGCTTCTTCTAACATCAGAGATAAGGTGGGGCCTGGCCCACAGCCAAAATCTAACCCTTGAGATTGGGGAGGTATTCTTTCAAGCATAGGTGAACAGACTCGCGATAAAAAGCGTCGATAGCCTTCATCGCTGGGAATGTTCTGATGCAAGTCATAGAAGCCTTTTTCTCGCTCCGCATTTAAGCGTTGCTCAGGATCGACATACACCAGCGCACACTGCTGACATTGAAAATAGCGACGATGCTTATCTACAAAATACGCTTGGCTGTTTTCACTGTGACATAACGGGCACGAATACATGCTGACCTCCTCCAACGGGATGCGCAACATACCAGAAACTGCCCTTAGAGTGGAGTGTAAAAGGCGATTTTCTCATCAACCTAAACAAAAAACGCAGAATTATTCGATGTAATAATCCATAAAAAAGCAGGCAGGTATAAAAAGCAACAGCCCTAGTAAGGTCACTAGGGCTGTTTGGTGTTTTTTGCTCGCATGACCTAATTAGTGCAGGCCACCTACGTATTTAGACAGGACATCGATATCCGAATCCGTCAGTTTATGTGCCACATCGCGCATCATTTCATTCATGTCGTTAGCACGAGTTCCTGAACGGAATTTCTCTAGCTGAGCTTTAATATAGTCTGCATGCTGCCCGGAAATTTTCGGGAAGCCAGACAGCTCAGTACCGTTACCACGAGGACCGTGACACGCAATACACGCCGTCAAACCACGCGATGCATCTCCAGCGCTGTAGAGCACTTTACCTTGTGCAACGACATCTTCTGGTGTGGTGTTTGCAGAGGTTGGCATCGAGGCAAAGTAAGCCGCCAGATCAGCGATATCTTCATCGCTCAGAGGCATTGCCATTGCACTCATCACCGGATCGTAACGACCTTGTTTTCCACCACTGGAAGCACCCAACTTCAATTCCTTGAGTTGTTTCTCAAGGTACTTCTCATGTTGCCCTGCCAGTTTAGGGTAAATAGTTAATTGGCTGTTACCGTCTGCACCGTGGCAGGCAGCACAGGTTAGAGATTTGGCTTTACCAGCTTCGATACTACCTTGGGCCCATACAGAGCAGCTGGCTAAAACACTCAAGATTAGCGCTAATTTCTTCATGACATTCCATTTATAATTATCAAGCTTCCAGTACCACTCTGGGGTACCACTCATGGTACAATAGGCGACCTTATGCCGAGCACGGTTATTTTACACATTTTCACAAAAAAGTAATCAATCGACTACACAAAGTCGAGATGGAGTTAACACAGTGAGCGTAAAAATTCATTACCAGAACACGCATTTCATTACCAGTGCGCCTGATATTCGCCATCTTCCTGAAGATGAAGGTATCGAAATTGCGTTCGCAGGACGCTCTAACGCTGGTAAGTCAAGTTCCCTTAATCGCCTGACCAACCAGAAAAACTTGGCAAAAACCAGTAAGACTCCGGGTCGTACTCAGTTGATTAACCTTTTTAAAGTAGCAGAGGGTTGCCACATCGTCGATTTGCCGGGATATGGCTTTGCTCAAGTACCACTAGAGATGAAACTCAAATGGCAAAGAGCACTCGGTGAATACCTACAAAAACGTCAGTGCTTAAAAGGTTTGGTGGTACTGATGGATATTCGCCACCCGATGAAAGATCTCGATCAGCAACTGATTATTTGGGCTGTCGAGTGCGGCATCCCAGTACAAGTGATGCTCACCAAAGCGGATAAACTGAAAAGTGGTGCTCGCAAAGCACAAGTTTTGAAAGTGCGTGAAGACGCTAAACAGTTTGGCGGCGATGTCGCGGTAGATGCATTTTCGTCACTGAGCGGAATTGGTGTCGATACGCTGCGCGCGAAGTTGGATGAGTGGTATGCCCCAATGTTGGCAGCGCTTGCAGAGCAAGCAGAGGGAGAGCAACCCGAAGAGTCTGCTGGCCAATAATCTCAGCATTTTGCCATGATAACCTCGCATTAGCGGGGTTTTTTATTGTGATTAAGTTGAGACCAATTAAGAGCTGAAGAGAAAAAACAAAATCCCCACCATCCTGGTGGGGCAACGGGAGAGAAAACAGTTGTTATTGTTATGTCGTTAAGCATTCCGCAAAGACGCCTAAATATCAAGCCAGTACAAAACACTCATCAAACCGCCCATCCACAGCAATCTTTCCTTATATCTCAATAAGTAATGTTTGATTATTTCGATAGAATCATCATTCGATAATGACTTACTTTCCATCTAGAAATAATAAAAGTGTGAATGGAGTTTAATTACAGAATGCAATGCTTTTTGTAACTCAATCTGAGCCAAGTTACAGCATTAAGCGAGGTTAAGTAGAAATAAAAAGAGAGGCCCAAATAGGCTAGAACACTTGAATTACGCCCAATAAAAAACGCCCCAGTCAAATGGTGACTGGGGCGGCTGAATCAGCCTAATCCAATAACGTGAAACAAAAGGTCTGAAAGATAGAACATCTTACCTCTGTACCCTACGAGCGTTAATGTACAACAATTGGTCAGAATTGAAAATATTTTTTGTAGTTTTTTTTCATTGATTTTTAGGTTAACAACATAACTGTCTGAGCTTGGTAAACTTTTTTTAGCCATAAAAAAAGCCAGCAAACGTGCGCTGGCTCATATTCCTGAGGAGTTTCGCTGAAAAAATCAACTAATGGGCCTGATCCCAGTTATCTCCGTGTCCAGCCTCAGCAACCAGTGGTACAGCAAGCTCTGCTGCTGATTCCATCAGCTGTTGTACTTTACTTTCAATTTCGGATAAAGATGACTCTTCAACTTCAAAGACCAGTTCATCGTGTACTTGCATCAGCAATTTGACACGACCATCACCCTCTCGCTGAATCCACTCATCGACCAGCAGCATCGCTTTTTTGATGATATCTGCCGCAGTGCCTTGCATTGGCGCGTTGATCGCGGCTCGCTCTGCCGCTTTTCGGCGCATCCCATTACGCGAAGTAATTTCAGGCAGATGTAAGCGACGACCAAAAATGGTTTCTACGTAACCTAATTCAGCAGCGCGACTGCGTGTGTCTTCCATATACTGCATGACGCCTGGATAACGCTCGAAGTATTTATCCATGTACTCTTGCGCTTCACCACGCGGAATGCCGAGCTGTTTTGCCAAACCAAACGCGCTCATGCCGTAGATCAGGCCAAAGTTAACGGCTTTGGCGCGACGACGCTGCTCACTGCTCACTTGCTCAATCGGCACACCAATGATTTCAGCCGCCGTGGCCGCATGAATATCTTTCCCTTCCCGGAAGGCATCGAGTAATGCCTGATCACCCGACAGATGCGCCATGATGCGCAGCTCAATTTGTGAGTAGTCGACAGCCATGATTTTCCAACCATGCGGTGCAACGAACGCTTGGCGAATGCGGCGTCCTTCTTCATTACGCACTGGGATGTTTTGTAGGTTTGGATCCGTCGATGAAATACGCCCCGTAGCCGTGACAGCTTGATGGTAAGAAGTATGCACACGCCCTGTATTGGGGTTAATCATCTTCGGCAGCTTATCAGTATAGGTCGACTTGAGTTTCGCTAAACCACGGTACTCAATCAGCACTTTCGGCAGTGGGTAATCCAAAGCCAGCTCTTGCAACACTTCTTCATTGGTTGAAGGTGTACCGGATGGCGTTTTTTGCAATACAGGCAGTTTCATTTGCTCAAACAAAATGGTTTGCAGTTGCTTCGGTGAGCTGAGGTTGAATGGCTGGCCAGCCAGTTCATACGCTTTTTTTTCCAACTCATCGAGACGCAACGTAATTTCTTGCGATTGAGCACTGAGCAACATGTCGTCGATCATGACACCTGTGCGTTCAATGCGTGACAAAACGGGCACCAGCGGCATTTCAATTTCGCGATACACTTGTGCCAGTTTGCTGTCTTGTTCAATCAGCGGGCTGATGCGCTGATGCAAACGCAAAGTCACATCCGCATCTTCTGCGGCGTACTGAGCGGCTTCTTGCAGATCGATTTGGTTAAAAGTGAGCTGATTTTTGCCTTTACCGGCGATCTGCTCAAAGGAGATACAGCTGTGCTGCAGGAAACGCAGCGCTAAGCTATCCATATCATGTTTGCCGCCTACGCTGTTATACACGTAGGATTGCAACATGGTGTCATGGCGAATACCGCGCAACTCAACGCCATAGCGCGCTATCACACTCGCATCGTATTTGAGGTTCTGGCCGACTTTGGCTTTGCTTTCATCTTCCAGAAGAGGTTTAAGTTGGGCGATCACCCAGTCGCGATCCAACTGCTGCGGCGCATCCAGATAATCATGCGCCACAGGAATATAAGCCGCTTCACCTTCCGCTACTGCAAACGACATCCCAACCAAGTTTGCAACCATGTAATCAAGGCTGTCGGTTTCGGTATCAAAGGCAAACAGTTCAGCTTGCTGTAATTTTTCCAACCACAGATTGAAATCTTGCTCGTTAAGGATCGTTTGATACTGACTGCGATCGATCTGTGCCGCAGGGCTTGCAGGAATCGCTGCGGCATGACTTGCCGCATTATTTGCTGCGTTTGACGCAGTCACTGAAGACGCTTTCCCTTGCTCGTCCGCAGTCACAATTCCAGTACCGCCATCGAGCAATTCTGTCAGCCAAGATTTGAACGCTAACTTCCCGTACCATGTCATCAGTGCATCACGATCGGGAGTCTGCTTAAGCAGTGTTTGTGGTGACTCTTCCAACTCCACATCGCATTTAATCGTAGCGAGTTGGTAAGAGAGATTGGCATTGTCACGGTTCTCTTCTAGCTTTTGCGCCATGGTTTTTGAACCACGGAAACCTAAAGCAGCGATTTTATCTAGATTGGCGTATAGATCGTCCAAACCACCAATACCTTGCAGGAGTGCTGTTGCGGTTTTTTCACCCACACCCGGTACGCCCGGAATGTTATCCACTTTATCGCCCATCAAGGCAAGGTAGTCGATGATCAGCTCTGGTGGAATGCCGAACTTTTCAATCACACCTTCACGATCCAGCACCACGTTGGTCATGGTATTGATCAGGGTAATGTTCTCATCCACCAACTGGGCCATGTCTTTATCGCCGGTACTAATCAATACCGGCATACCCGCTTGTGAGGCTTGGCGCGCCAATGTTCCAATCACGTCATCCGCTTCAACACCCTCAATCGCCAACAAGGGTAATCCCATCGCGCGGATCACTTGATGCAGTGGCTCAACCTGACAGCGCAGATCATCGGGCATTGGCGGACGATTCGCCTTGTATTGGTCGTACATCTCATCACGGAAGGTTTTTCCCTTCGCATCAAAAATTACCGCGATACGATCGGAAGCAAACTGACGCATCATGCTGCGCACCATATTCACCACACCATAAATGGCGTTTGTCGGGATCTCACCATTACTCATGGTGCCCGGGTAAGCGTGAAATGCACGGTAAAGATAAGAAGAGCCGTCGATCAGAATCAGCGGATTGTCAGGTATACGAGCCATAAGAGGGTTATCCAAACGAGAGTAAATGAGTCTAGGATGCCACGACTACTGCTTGGATTCTACGTTGTTACTGGTTTTGCTCGATTCAGGGGATATCCTAGCGGCCTGTGCACAGCGTCAATCTGTGGATAAGTTTGTTTATAGTTTTTTTTACTCAGCTTTAAAACTCATAAAAACACAATCAAACCACTCCGTAACATCATGTTTTTAAATGATAAAAAAATAGATCTCAATGGCGTAAAATGATCTTTTCCAGATCATCAATTGTGGAAAAGACACTCGCTGCCCTTTTGCTCAGTCTCTTCTCTTCGTGCTCACTACGGTGGATGATTACTCACCAAACGAACACTTGTTCACTGGATGACGAAGTAAAATATGAAGATAGTGGATAACTAATACATCACGAGGTATACCCAAACGTTTGGAATTGTAGATAGACGCCAAGTAGTGACTCCTATGTGTGTGGATAGGTAATGTGATTGGGATGAGCAAATGCAGTCAACAACACAGAACATCAAATAGAAAGGGATAAAAAGAAAAAGCGACACCCGAAGATGTCGCCTAGCAAACAAGGTCAAAGCCAATTGATTGATTCGCTTTACCAAAAAGCTAAAAAATTACACTGGAAGCAATGTGAGCAATGTCGTGTCAAAAAGAACCTGTTCAAGTTCGTTCGTTAAATAACCATAAATCCATACTAAGATAGGGTCATCTAACGTCCTGTGAACTTTCGTTTGCTCCCTAAGACATGGTTAATAATAATAGTTCTCATTTAATAGTCAAGAGTTAAATGAGAAAAAATCTCATTTATTTTTAGAGTTCTTTACTAAAATGGATCCTGCTTTCTATGATTGGATCTTTTTTCTCATAATTTTCAATTAAATAGCCATTTTTTATTAATAAACGCAACATGGCAGGGAACTGATTTCGGGATTTAACTTTAATGCGTTTATATCCCTGCTCTAATACCCATGCCTCCTGCACTTCGAGCAAGCGTTGCGCCACACCATGGCCTCGAGCAGCTGGAGCAACACCACCAAACCAGCTGTAAAATGTGCCGGAATCGAGAGCATACCCCATCTTAAACCCAAGCAATTCGCCATCCTTTTCCGCTACCAGCACTAAACTTGGCTTATCTGCTAACCTAGCCTGCAAACTCTGCTCATTTTCCGATTTAGCAAATTCGCTTATTTGCGCCACAATTTGCGTGACTTCGTTTAAAGACCCTTCACGAACTAACATGATTTTCTCCCAACAAAAAGGCCGACTTACGTCAGCCTTCATCTTTTATCTCACTCAAAGTGGATTATTTTTTAGCAAGGAATTGCGCCGCTTTCGCGTTGTCTTCCGCCAACCACTGAGCAACGTCTTTGGCAAAGTAAGTCAAAATGCCATCTGCACCAGCACGTTTGAAGCAGAGTAAGGATTCCAACACCGTTTCGCGCTCTTTAAGCCAGCCATTCATAATTGCGGCTTTGTGCATCGCATACTCACCAGAGACTTGGTAAGCAAAAGTTGGGACTTGCAGTTCGGTTTTTACTCGGCGCACAACATCCAGATAAGGCATACCGGGTTTCACCATCACCATATCCGCACCTTCATTGATGTCCATTGCCACTTCGTGCAAGGCTTCATCCGAATTGGCCGGATCCATCTGGTAATTTTTCTTGTTGCCACCTTTTAAATTCGCGGATGACCCAACTGCATCACGAAATGGACCATAGTAATTTGAGGCATATTTGGCGGAGTAAGCCATGATTTGGGTATGAATGTATCCAGCCTCTTCCAGCGCCTGACGAATACGGCCTATGCGACCATCCATCATATCGGAAGGTGCAACGACATCCGCTCCAGCTTCAGCATGAGACAGAGCTTGTTTGATCAACACTTCGGTGGTTTCGTCATTCAGGACATAACCTTGCTCATCAATGATGCCGTCTTGACCATGGGTGGTGAATGGATCAAGTGCCACATCGGTGATCACGCCCATTTGGGGCACATGCTCTTTTAAAGCACGCACAGCACGCTGAACCAACCCTTCCGGATTATAGGCTTCTGTTGCACACAAGCTCTTGGCATCTTGGTTCACAACCGGAAATAGTGCAATCGCCGGCACACCAAGATTGGCTAGGTATTGTGCTTCTTCTAGCATTAAATCGATCGACAAGCGTTCGACACCAGGCATGGAGTCCACTTTCTCACGACGATCTTTACCCATCAAAATGAACATGGGGTAAATCAGATCGCTCACCGACAACTGGTTTTCTGCCACAAGACGACGACTGAAATCATGTTTGCGCAGACGGCGCAAACGACGTCCGGGAAATTGACCTTGAATGGATACCGACACACGACTCTCCTTCTTATGTTATCAGTGCCTAAACAATCAGGCGCTGAGGGAAGTGTTGGGCAAAATCATATCACTCTCGGCTCGGCATGCTAGCGGCAAAGTAGGAAAAAGCCAAAAATGACCTCGAGCTCACACTCACGTATACTCGCCACAAACCGATGACAGAGATTCTTCCATGATAGATACCCATGCTCATGTTTATGCCTGTGAATTTGACCATGACCGCGATGAAGTGATTGCTCGAGCCAGACAAGCGGGTATTGAAAAAATTCTCATGCCGAATATCGACCTTAATTCGATTGAGCCAATGCTAGCAACAGAAAAGGCTTACCCCGATCTTTGTCATTCAATGATGGGCTTACACCCTTGTTATGTCGATGCCAATGTAAAGCAAACCTTGACCACGATTTACGATTGGTTTTCTCGTCACTCTTTTATCGCCGTGGGCGAAATCGGTATCGATCTGTATTGGGATAAAACCTTTAAAGCCGAACAAGAAATGGCGTTTTTAACCCAACTCAACTGGGCAAAAGAACTGGATTTACCCGTGGTCATTCACACCAGAGATTCGCTCAACGAGACATTAGCATTATTGAAGCAAGCCCAAGATGGCAGCTTACACGGTGTTTTTCACTGCTTTGGCGGCACGCTCGATGAGGCAAAAGCGATCAATGATCTCGGCTTTCATCTTGGGCTAGGTGGTGTGAGCACATTTAAAAATAGCGGAATGGATCAGGTGATCCCAGAGCTCGATCTTAATTACGTCATTTTAGAAACGGACTGCCCTTATTTAGCGCCAGTCCCACATCGTGGAAAACGCAATGAGCCTCAGTTTACTAGTCTCATTTGCGAGAAAATTTCTCAGCTCCATTCACTCACTTTCGGCGAGGTTAGCACTATCACCACAAATAACGCTAACTCACTGTTTAAGCTATATAAATAACAGGTTTATTAATTTAATTTCATATCACACAATTGAACCAAGATCACTTTTTAAACAATGCATCAAATGTAATATCCGTAACAATTTTTCATAGTTAACTTATACATTATGCTCAATTGTACTCATACGAATCATTTACAACGGAAACGACGCACTCTTTGGCAAAAATTGCTTGGTATTAAAGAAGTTTATCTGTGCAAGGAATGTGGGCAGATCATCAAGGTCAAATAGTCACCGTCTCAGCGTATATCACTGGTGCGAATGCACCGCCTCATCTCTCCAGATAACCACGGTAAATCGATGCAGATAACAAATAGCTTGCAGATGCAGGCTATTTTTTGTGTCAACTTAGGGATTCACAGCCAAACCACCTTACCCGTCTGTATTCACCCCATATATCTTTGATTCATTCTCTCCCTTTGAGGATCGAAGAGTGGATCGCGTTGCGCAAACAATCTGTGGATAACTCTGTGAGAAAGTTTGTTTACCCCCATCATCAAACCGCCATTTTCAAGGCTTTCTCGGTATGCTTCCATTGGGGATACTTTTAAAATTACCCACAACAAAATCAGGATCATCGCTACATATTGTGGATCGAATTTTTTAAAACCACTTTATCAACGCAATTCACAGGATTACCCACAAGCGCTGTCATTTTAATCACAAGTGGATAACCTTACTGTTCTCCGGTACTTGTCTAAACTTGAATAGGTTACACTTAACACTATCTTGCATGCCAAATGAGAGCGAACCTATGGACCAATTTTCACACATCGATGTTAATGCTGCACAACGCCTGATGGAGCAAAAACAAGCTCGTTTAGTCGACATTCGCGACCCACAATCCTTTCAAGTTGCCCATGCCCGAGAGGCGTTTCATCTCACTAATCAATCTATGACGCAATTTATGGAACAGGTCGATTTTGATAACCCCGTTTTAGTGATGTGTTACCACGGGATCAGCAGCCAAGGTGCGGCCCAATATCTGGTTAACCAAGGATTTGAAGAGGTGTATAGTGTGGATGGCGGCTTTGACGCTTGGCAACGTGCCAACCTTCCCATTGAAGCGAGTTAATTATTGATGCACTTACTGACCACTTTAAACAATCCGCGAGCAGCTCAAGCTTTTATTGATTACATGGCCGCTCATCAGATCGAAATTAAAATGATGCCGGATGCCAGTGGTCAGTTCACCCTTTGGGTACCGAATGATCAACATATCGATATTGCACAAGTTGAGCTGCAGGCGTTTTTACAAAAACCTTATGATCAGAAGTATCAAGCTGCATCATGGGAAGTCGCCGATCAAAAACGGCCCCAATTTCATTACGCCTCTCCCAACTTACTCAGCCTCATCAAAGCTAAAGCGGGTGCCTTTACACTGCTGATCATGGCGCTATGTATTGCCATTTTCGCTCTACAGACCTTTGCCGCTGGTGAAGCCATTTTTGCAGCCTTGCACTTTCCCGCTCAGGCTAGTGAGCAGTGGCAAATTTGGCGCTGGGTAAGCCATGCTTTACTGCATTTTTCAGTCATGCACATTGCTTTTAACTTACTCTGGTGGTGGCAGTTTGGTGGTGACATTGAACAACGTCTCGGCACTGTAAAATTGGTAAAACTATTCATTATTTCAGCCATCATCTCCGGTGCGGGACAATACTGGGTGGAAGGCGCAAATTTTGGGGGCCTATCTGGCGTGGTTTACGCTTTAGCGGGATATTTGTGGATTCTTGGCCAACGCGCGCCACAACTCGGGCTGTCGCTCCCGAGATCATTAATGGGTTTTATGCTGATTTGGTTGGCGCTGGGTTATGTTCAACCGTTTATGGCGATTGCCAACACCGCACATTTAGCGGGCTTAATCAGTGGCATCGTTCTAGCTTGGATGGATAGCAAGCGCTACCAACAGGCATAATGGCAGTCTTGGCGTGAGAGTAAAAAAGCGGCTTAAGCCGCTTTTTCATGATTAATCTTGGATGAAAATCTAAAACTATTGGTAGATATACTTAGTAAACAGTAAATCTGCGATCACAGTACGGCCGACTTCAGGCAACAAAATATTGTTGAGGCGATTAACCAGTGACTTACGCAAATCTTCACGTCCCGCTAAAGATTTGATGGTGTCTTCAGTTTGTTTACCCAGCAGTTCTACTACAGCATCACGAATCAAAGGTTGATGCTGTTCCACCACTGGCAAATCTGCCGCATTCGCCACCATAATATCGATGCGTACTTGGATATAACCCAGTTTGTTACCTTTGGTAAAAAAATTGGTCGTGAGATCGGGCTCTAAAGTGAAATAAGCCAACTGAGGCACAGCCGGTGGATCTTCGGCATGGCTGGCAAAAGACAGCATTAAGCTCAAAGCGAGCATTATTTGGACGACATAACGTTTTAGCATATTTCTATCTGCTCTTTATTCTGTTCGCAATACTCGAACCGCCGGAGTCTTGTTACAATAGAGCATCCATTTGGTAAATAAAATGCTTTCCGCGTTCGAACTCTTGGGTTTGGAATCAAAATCTGAGCTTTATTGTATACCTAAACTACGTGGTATTGCAGGTAGCGAGGGTAATCGGGTAAAGCGTCAAATTGAATAATAGTATGAATCAATTAACTTCGCTCTATTTAGCCGTTCTTAATCAGGTAACTTGGCAACAGCCTGATGATATTGAGTTTCCAGCCCCTTTAGCCCAGCGCTGGCTGCTTGAACAAGGCTCACTATCACGTTTAATGGCAACCCATTGTGAACAACTTACGGTCGATCTCCTGAGCAACCAAATGATGCCAACCGACTCGCTAAACCAGGATGAATTACAATTACTTCAACCAGAGGAGTATCTTCTACGCCAAGTGGTCATTCGTGGAGACCAACAACCTTGGGTATTCGGCCACACCTTAATTCCTCGCTCATCCATGCAGCAACAACAATACGATTTAACGCAACAAGGGCAAATTCCACTAGGACTCACCGTATTTAGTGCGGATAATGTCAAGCGAGATGCACTGCAAGTAGGTTGGGTTGCAACAGAATGGGGACGACTACTCGCTCGTCGGTCTCGATTATGGATGAATCATAAACCCATGTTGGTCACTGAGCTGTTTCTCGCCACATCCCCGATTTACTCTAAGGAGAGAGTGTAAATGACCGCTGTAAAAGCGCGTGCTTACTGGCAACTGATGCGCATGGATCGACCGATTGGCTCCCTACTTTTACTTTGGCCTACCCTGTGGGCGCTGCTTTTAGCCGCTCAAGGCTTGCCGGATGTCCGCGTATTAGTTGTGTTTGTACTAGGCGTATTCTTAATGCGCTCCGCCGGTTGTGTCATCAACGATTTCGCTGATCGCCATGTCGATGGCCATGTGAAACGCACCAGCCAACGCCCACTGCCTGCCGGGTTAGTTTCAGCAAAAGAAGCGTTACTGCTGTTTGTCGTCCTTGCAGTCACGGCTTTCTTGCTGGTGCTAACTATGAATACCCTCACTATCCAGCTTTCTTTTGTCGGTATTTTATTAGCCTTTATCTACCCATTTATGAAGCGCTTTACCCACCTACCTCAATTAGTGTTGGGGTTGGCGTTCAGCTGGTCAATTCCTATGGCTTGGTCAGCTCAAGCGGATGCACTACCACTACAAGTTTGGGTACTCTTTCTGATTAATGCCCTGTGGACGGTTGCTTACGATACGCAATACGCGATGGTTGATCGAGATGATGATGTGAAGATTGGCATTAAATCCACCGCGATCTTATTTGGCCGTTGGGATAAGCGCATCATCGGTCTGCTGCAGTTGGCCACCTTGGGGTTACTGGTCGCTTTAGGTCAAGGTTTAGAACTTAGCGCAAGCTACTACTGGAGTCTGTTAGTCGCAGCCGGACTGTTTGCCTATCAGCAACATTTGATCCGTTATCGTGAGCGCATGCCTTGTTTTCAGGCGTTTCTGAATAACAACTATGTTGGGATGGCCATCACCGCAGGCATTCTGCTCAGTGTCTTGTAATCCCAGCTTAAGGCAAAAGAAAAGGCATCCGCAGGATGCCTTTTTCATTCAGTTCGATTGGCTAGAGCACTATCGTTACGCGTCAACCTGACACAAGCTTTCTTGAATCGTCATGCGCACTTCTGGGTAGATCAGCGCATAAAGCTGACGAGACAGCGGCTTCGCCGTTTCTAATACGCAGCGGCCTTGATCATCGAGATATCCCTGCTCTTGTAGCGTCACGAACAGCGAAGCAAATACCCCTTTATCAAAAAACTCAGGTGCATTAATACCGTGCAAACGGCCAAGACGCTGCGCCACTTCCTGACTCTTCTCTTCCAGCTCAGCTTTGCCCAAATGTGGGCAGCTCACCAGCAGGTTCAGCGCAATCGCATAACGCTGCAGCGTTTCAGAGATAATGCGCCCCAGCAGCATCAGTACTTGAGTTTGCGCTTGATTCAGGGTGACTGTTTTCCCTTCCACCGTGACCAAACCTTGGCGTGCTAGCTCCGCCACATAACGCAGTACCAGATCGTTGAGTTCGTCTTCCTCAAAACGTAAAAATAGCTCTTGTTTCAGGAAAGGATAGATTTGTGCGACGGTCGCTTGCACCTTTTCCAACGATACGCTTTGTTGACGAATCAACAATTGAGCGATCAGCGATGGCAGCGCCAACAAATGGATAATGTTGTTGCGATAGTAAGTCATTAGGATCGATTGGTTGCGATCCAGCGAAATAATGTCGCCCATGGTATCGGTTTCCACCACAAACTTATCTAGCGACTCCGCATGTTCAACCAGCTTTTCTGCGCTATCACTTGGCAGCGTTGAAGTCGCAGAATACGGCACATTACGCAGCAGTGATAAGTAGCAATCGACCTGCTTAATCAGGTTGTCACGCGCCAAGGCACGCTGACGAGAAGCCAGCAACGCTGTTGCACACAAGGTCATCGCATTCACTGCCGCGGCATCGTTGATGTGCGTCATCATACGGGTCGCGAGCTTATTCACCGTTGGCGTCATCCATTGCGGTTTGCTTGCGCCCATCGGGTCAATATCTTGCGTCCATTGCGGTACAGTTTCATTCAAGAACTGGTTGAGTGGGATCGGCTCACCGAAATTCACGTAACCTTGACCAAAGTTGCGCAGCTTACGCAACGTACGTAGCACTAAGCCGGCATTCTCTTTCTCTTTACGTTTACCGCGTAGCTCTTTGGCGTAAGTACCCACTTCCATCACATGCTCATAGCCGATGTAGACAGGAACCAAAGTCACTGGACGATTCAGGCCACGCAACATGGCTTGAATGGTCATCGCCAACATGCCCGTTTTCGCTGGCAGCAAGCGGCCAGTACGCGAACGGCCACCTTCACTGAAGTATTCCACCGAATAGCCTTTCGCAAACAGCTCAGCGAGGTATTCACGGAAAATCGTTGAATAAAGTGGCGCACCTTTAAAGCTGCGACGAATGAAAAACGCACCACCGCGACGGAAAATCGGCCCCGCAGGGAAAAAATTCAGGTTTATGCCCGCGGCAATATGCGGAGGCACCATGCCTTCATGGTACAGCACATAAGAAAGCAGCAAGTAATCCATATGACTGCGGTGACAAGGCACGTAGACAATCTCATGGCCATCTTGCGCCAAGCGGCGTACCGTCGCCGCGTTATTGATGTTCAAACCTTGGTAGATGCGATTCCACAGCCAACCTAAGATGCGGTCACCTTTTTTCACGAGCGAATAGGAAAAATCCGCAGCGATCTCATCCAAAATGTCGTGTGCTTCTTTGCGCGCTTTTTCGAGCGGGATCTGTTTGGATTTCGCTTCATCCGCAATGGCTTTTTCAATCGCGGGAGAGTTCATCAAGCGCGCAAACAGTTGTGCCCGCTGCGGCAAATTAGGGCCTGACGCCGCCAGTTTTTGCCGAGAGAAGTGAATGCGTGCTACACGAGCCAATTTGTGCGCAATCGAGGCATCGGTGCCATGCGTATCCGCCATGTACCGCATCGAAACCACTGGGCTAAAACGCACCAAGCAGTCACGGCCAGAAGCCAGTACCGCAATCGCCTTTTCCGGTCCATTCAAGGCTTGCAAATAGGGTCTCTCTTGCCCTTCTTTACCCGGCTTGCGGCCCCACAATACTGTTGCTGGGATGACTTGCACATCCAGCTCACTGTCGAGCTTATGTTCAGCCAGCAGCTCAGAAAACAGCGCAATAGAGTCATTCGGCACATGCTGATCACTATTGATCAGCGTCGGGCGTGAGGCAATAAACACATAGCGTTGGAAAGCTTTGCCATTCACCACCAGTGGTTCTAGCGGGTCAGGCAGGCCAGCTTCTTTAGCGTGAGTTTGCAACGTCAGCAGATCGACGTTTGAGCGAAACGGTAAGGCGTAAATAACCGGTTTTTGAGTATCGATATCCAGATCTTGGATCGGATTAGACGGAATCGCCGTCCCTTTCACCAGCACCGACATCGGTAATTTCAATAGTGAACGGGATAATAGGTGTCCTGAAGACATAGAGTTCAAAGCCTCAAGATTCTTTAAATAAGCCCGACTGCACTTCCTCTCTAACGGCCAGCGTGAGAGTGCACCATCGTGCGGTATTGTTTTTTTGCGCGCCAAGAATACCAGAAACTGGTCAAACCTTTTAATTTTATTGCTTACATCCGCAGCATTTCTGAACTGAATAGAATACCAAAGCTCCGCACAACAACCCGCCGATGACCACTAGGGTCAGTGGCTCACTTCACCATCACACAAAAAACAAGCAATTGGCTTTGCAATTCTCTTTGCACTGGATATACTCACAGTCAACTGTATAAAAAGACAGGTGACTCATGAAGCCGTTAACTCCACGCCAACAAGAAGTGTTTGATCTGATCAAAAGTAAGATCGATGAAACCGGAATGCCCCCAACCCGCGCCGAAATTGCCAAAGAGCTGGGTTTTCGTTCGGCCAATGCGGCTGAAGAACACCTCAAAGCGCTTGCCCGTAAACAAGTCATTGAGATGGTTCCAGGTGCCTCACGCGGGATCCGAATCCTTGTCGATAATGCCGCGAACGAAGAAGAGGCCGAAACTGGCTTACCTTTGATTGGCCGCGTTGCCGCTGGTGAACCCATTCTCGCTCAAGAACATGTGGAAGCGCATTACCAAGTCGATCCAAGCATGTTCCGCCCACAAGCCGATTTTCTGCTGCGTGTGCATGGCGAGAGTATGAAGAACATCGGTATCCTCGATGGTGACCTCCTAGCCGTTCACAAAACGCAAGATGTACGTAATGGCCAAGTGGTTGTTGCGCGCGTTGAAGATGACGTCACGGTGAAACGTCTTGAGCGCAAAGGCTCCAAAGTTTTTCTGCATGCGGAAAATGAAGAGTTTGCACCAATCGAAGTCGATTTAGCCGCTCAATCCCTCACGATTGAAGGCATTGCGGTTGGCGTAATTCGCAACAGCAACTGGATGTAAACATTGTTGAGATAAATTCTCAACAACTTGCCTTCTTATTTGAGATTCATTATCATCTTCCTATCCCAGTATAGGAAGATGAGCATGCGTCACTCAGATTCACCTAAGCCAGACCAATACCAAGTCCCCACTAACTTAGTGCAGCCACTTTGGCTGCGCAGTCGAGAAAGCTTGGTGGATAATGGCCTTGTTTACGATCCGATTGCCGCCAATGCCTGTAGGCGTTGTGCGTTTGCGCACGATTGCTTAACGGGGGACATAGATCAAAAGCAGTTACTGCATGTCACGCTAACTCAGCTTTGTGACCAACAAGTGCGTCACTTTCTCGATACCCACCCCGATGGCTGGATTATTAATGTCGGTGCAGGACTCGATACGCGCTTTTATCGGGTGGATAACGGCCGCTGCCACTGGATTGAATGGGATATCACTGAAAACCTGTTATGGCGTGAAAAGCTGTTTCACCGTAGTGAGCGCTATCAACTCGTATGTGGTGATGTGATGCAACCACAAGGGCTCGCGGAACTCCCCATCCCTGAATTCGCTCCTGTACTGTTAGTCTGTGAACACGCTTTACTCGATTGTGATGCACAACAAGTGGCGCGCTTTGTGCGCTCTATCGGGCTGCATTTTGCCAAAGCCCGTGCTTGTCTCGTTGTCGCGGGGGATAAAACCTCCAGTTATTTAGGCCAGAAACTCGGCTGCGAAGCCTATGCCCACGGGTTTACCTGTGCGGGTGATGCCATCATGAATTGTTTGCCGTGGGCGAAATCGGTACGTACCTTTTCCCCATTCGATCGCCACTGTGACCGCTGGAAATTCTGGCAACGCGCCATTGCACGCTCCGGCATTTACAAAACACGCTTAACCCCTGTTGTTATTAACCTAGATTGGTAACTCGCCATCTCGGCCGCGCCATAGCCCAACCATCCCCACTCAGTTACACTAACCACAAGTCATCGTTGAGGTTTTTTGTGTGTCACTGATTATCCAAACATTGAAACAGCCGAGCGTGCATCGCCAAGTGCTTGCGCTCGCGTTACCTATGGTGCTGTCTAACATTACCGTTCCGCTGCTTGGCTTGGTCGATGCTGCGGTGATTGGCCATCTCGAACACGCTTGGTATTTAGGCGGCGTAGCACTGGGTAGCACTATGATCAGTGTGACGTTCTGGCTGCTCGGCTTTTTACGTATGTCGACAACAGGCTTAGCCGCCCAAGCGCATGGCGCGCAAAATCCACAGCAGCTTGGCCGTGTTTTACTGCAAGGCAGCCTCATTGCTCTGGGTTTAGCCGCGCTGTTTTTGCTGTTTCACCGCCCTGTCGCCGGACTGATTTTTCACTTCAGCGGTGCCAGTGACGAAGTCAAAACCTACGCACAAGCCTATTTCTACATCCGTGCTTGGAGTGCCCCTGCCGCCTTGCTTAACTTTGTCCTGCTTGGCTGGTTACTGGGTACCCAAAATGCCCGCGCCCCGATGTGGATGGTGATCATCACCAACCTCACCAATATTGTGCTCGATCTACTGTTGGTACTTGGGCTTGAACTGAAAGTCGAAGGAGCCGCCATTGCGTCGGTGATCGCCGATTATGCGGGCCTGCTATTTGGTCTGCTGTGTGTGGTTCGCTACTGGCGACAGCATCAGCTTCCAGCGCCCTTCGCTTTCATCTCGTCTCTAACGAAAGAACTCTCCCGATTAGTGGCGCTCAATCGTGACATCTTCCTGCGCTCACTCTGTCTGCAAGCCGTGTTTAGCTTTATGACTTTTCAAGGTGCGGCTCTCGGTGACGCCACTGTAGCGGCAAATGCGGTATTGATGAGCTTTCTGATGATGATTTCCTACGGCATGGATGGATTCGCTTATGCGATGGAAGCCATGGTTGGCAAAGCGATTGGTGCCAAGGATGATCGCCAACTGCGTAGTTCCATGATTGGCAGTACCTTTTGGGCTACCATGATCTGTTTGCTCCTCAGTCTGATCTTCTTAGGCTTGGGATCGGATCTGATCCAGATGATCACTAACATTCCGAGTGTCCAAACAACGGCAGAAATCTATCTACCTTGGCTGGTAGCCATGCCATTGGTGGCGGTGTGGTGTTTTTTATTGGATGGTGTGTTTATCGGCGCGACTAAAGGCAAAGAAATGCGTAACAGTATGGCAATCTCGGCGGTGGCTTTCTTTGTGGCTTACTGGCTCAGTGCAAGCTACGGCAATCATGCACTTTGGCTTGCCATGCTCAGCTTTATGGCACTGCGTGGTGTGACACTTGGCATTGCTTTAGCTACCCAATGGCGCGCTGGCACCTTCTTGCAGCATAGGTGAAAAAATAGGGGGCACAACATGTGCCCCCTATTCTCATCAATCTCTTACGCTACTATTGATACCATGACTTTATTCGTCTTCTTGCGCTTCATCGGGTTCATCGCGAGTATAAAAACGGGCGAAGAACAAGCCAACTTCAAACAACAAGCACATAGGTATGGCGAGCAGCGTTTGCGAAATCATATCCGGCGGCGTCAATAGCATACCGACCACAAACGCACCAACGATAATGTAGGGGCGCTTTTCCGATAGACTCTTAGGCGTGGTTGTGCCCGTCCAGCACAACAGAATGATCGCCACCGGCACTTCAAACGCGATACCAAAGGCTAAAAACAGCGCCAGTACAAAATCGAGATAACTCGCGATATCGGTCGCGAACTCAACACCACCGAGTGAAATCGCGGTGAAAAATCCAAACACCAGTGGAAACACCACAAAGTAGGCAAACGCCACACCACAGTAAAACAGCAGCGAACTGGAGATCAGCAACGGGAAGATTAAGCGCCGTTCGTGTTTATACAAGCCTGGGGCGACAAATGCCCAAACCTGATAAAGAATAAACGGCACTGAGACAAACACCGCCGCAATCAGGGTCAACTTTAAGGGCGTGAAAAATGGTGATGCTACATCGGTAGCAATCATCGTGGCCCCTGCGGGGAGTCGCTCCACTAAGGGTTTTGAGACAAACTCGTAAATCTCATTTGAGAAATAGATCAGGCCAATAAACACCACAATAACCGCAGCCACCGCTTTGAGTAGGCGATTACGCAGCTCCAGTAAATGGCTGATCAAAGGCTGGGTCTGTTCAACGGAAGACATGCAAACCTCATGTAACAGATCAAAAAAGAGTTATCACATTTTAGTTCGAAAACTTGGGATAACTCTTTGGAAAGACAACTTAGTCGGCCTTTTTTTCGGCCGGTTGTGGTGCACTATCGAGGCGTACATCAGGCTCAGCGGCAGAACTGGTGTCGCCACTGGCAGAGCTCGATGTGGTTTCGCTCGGGGTCGCAGCGTAAGGACGCTGCACTTCCTGCGCGGCTTGCTTGAGTGATTCCACCGACTTTTGCAGTTCAGGGGATAAGTTTTGCATTCCCATCTGCTCAGCTTTACGCAGGTTTTCTTGCAATTCCTGCACTTTCAACTCATGCGCCAACTCATCCTTCACGCTATTCGCCATACTTTTCGCCGCAGAGACAAACTTTGCCACGCTACGAATTGCATGCGGTAATCGCTCAGGACCAAGCACCACCAACGCCACAATAGCGATCAATACCAGTTCCCAAAAACCGATATCAAACACGATTTAAGCCTGCTCTTTGTCTTTTTTCACTTCAGCAGTCGCATTGGTTTTTGACTGCTCAAGATTCTTCGTTTCAAAATCAGCATCTTTCTGATTTGCTGCACTGCTTGGCTCTTCATCTGACATGGCTTTCTTAAAGCCTTTTACCGCGCTACCCAAGTCACCGCCAATCCCACGCAGTTTCTTAGTGCCAAACAGCAATACCACGATAACTGCAATAATAAGAAGTTGCCAAATACTGATTCCACCCATCTTTTTTACCTCGGGTTATGTGTGAACAAATTTTCGAGCTTCTCTGAGCGACACACGCTACTGACGATAAGCCCGCCAACTCAACAGCCAACATAACGCGCCAATGGTCGCGCTACCGATAGCTAACGGTTCTAATTGATTGGAGATCCATATCGCCGAGCATACGACTAATGTGGCTCCAACACCAAACAAAAACTTTCCCGTCCCTTGTTGGCGTTTTGATTGTCGATAGCCTTGATACAGACTATCCAAACGCTGATTCAAGTTACGGCCTTGCTTTAAACTGTCATACAGCAATTCTGGCAGCTCAGGCATTTTTTCAAACCACAAAGGGGCACGCTCTTTCAAAGCATGCAAGAAGGCTTGTGGACCGACTTGGTTTGCCATCCATTTTTCTAAAAATGGTTTGGCGGTCTGCCATAAGTCGAGTTGCGGATAGAGCTGACGACCTAAGCCTTCCACATACAGCAGCGTTTTTTGCAGCAAGACCAACTGCGGCTGCACTTCCATATTGAAGCGGCGCGCGGTGTTGAATAGGTTGAGCAGCACATGTCCGAAGGAA
Source organism: Vibrio mimicus (assembly GCF_019048845.1). Classification (NCBI taxonomy): domain Bacteria; kingdom Pseudomonadati; phylum Pseudomonadota; class Gammaproteobacteria; order Vibrionales; family Vibrionaceae; genus Vibrio; species Vibrio mimicus. The sequence goes on along the minus strand of NZ_CP077426.1, from coordinate 76,314 downwards.
ATTTCGCACAGTGGTTTAGCAAAAATAGGCTCACACACCATGCGAATGGCCACCTCAAACTCATCCACATTGGTATCCGCAGGAACCCAGCCAGAATCAACATGCAGTTGCGCCACGCGGCGATAATCACGATTGAAAAAGGCAAGGAAGTTTTCGGCCAAATAGCGCTTATCTTCGCTATTCAGTGTCCCGACTATGCCGCAGTCCAAACCAATCCATTGCGGGTTTTCAGGATGATCAGGATTGACGAACACGTTGCCCGGATGCATGTCCGCATGGAAGAAACTGTCGCGAAACACTTGAGTAAAAAACACACTCACACCACGTTCCGCCAGTAACTTCATATTGGTGCCGTTGGCGCGCAACCCCTCCAAGTCAGAAACTTGGATGCCGTATATTCGCTCAGAAACCATGACAGTTTCATTACAGAAGTCCGTCAGCACTTCTGGTACATACAACTCTTCACTGCCTTCAAAGTTGCGGCGCAGCTGAATCGCATTGGCCGCTTCACGGCGCAAATCCAATTCATCGAGTAAGGTTTTCTCGTATTCGCGTACCACTTCCACCGGCTTTAAGCGGCGTGCTTCCGGTAGCGCTTTAGCCACAATGCGTGCCACGCGATACATCAGCTTGATATCCGCATCAATTTGCGGACGAATATCAGGGCGAATCACTTTCAGCACCACTTCTCGGCCGTTGCTTTTCAGCTTGGCGGTGTGCACTTGGGCGATGGAAGCCGAGGCTAATGGCTTGATATCAAAATCATCGAACCAGGTTTCCAGCGGTGCGTCGAGTTCTTCTTCAATCAGTTGTTTGGCTTGCTGGCCGTCAAACGGGGCGACCTTATCTTGCAACATCGCCAAAGGATCGGCGATGTGCGGCGGGAACAAGTCGCGGCGAGTCGACATCATCTGCCCAAACTTGATCCACACCGGACCCAGCTCTTGCAGTGCCAAACGTAAACGCTCACCTAACTGCTTATCGGTGTGTTGATTACGCAGCCAGAACAGAGATTTGCGCGCAAGCAAAGGCGCTCGGGTCAGATGATGCTCTGGCAACAGCTCATCCAAGCCATATTCGAGTTGAACTTTAACTATCCGGTATAAACGTTTCAGCTCTGCAGGTTTCATGCTTTTTCCAATAGCTGGCTAAGACGCGCTTCTAAGCGCGCGGCCTGACTTTTCACGTCATCCACTTGATCGCAGAAATAAGCGATTTCCAATGGCGGTGGCGCAATTCGCCACTCTTCAGTGAGCACCTGTGCTAAGTGGTCTTGATGTTTGCGTGCTTGCTGTTTCACTGCATTGGCAACGCTTTTTACACCATGCACTAAGCTGTGTGCCACCACATCACCGGTAACACGCGATAGCCACTCTTCCACATCCGGTTTGCAATCCGTCATCAGCTCGGCAAACTTTTGTGCTAACTGGATATCACCTTCCAGTTCCAGCTTATCTTGCTTGATAAGATGCGTGATGTGGGCCTGTTCACGCAGTTGGGGAAGAATCGAGAGGTTCAACGCCAGATAACAATCAGGTTGGCCTTCAAAGCCGGTCATCACATCAATGCGCTGACTGAACACAAAGGTCAGAGATTGATTTAACTCACGCAGATGCAGCGAAATTACTTTGCCTTTCAGGCGCAGCAGTTTGCGGCCTAAAGCGGGATCATCACTAATCAGAGTGTTGAGCGTGGTTTCAATCACCGCGGTCAACAGAGGAGACAATGGCATGGTCGCAAGCAATGACATAGCAGCCCTTAAAATTTGTAACCACGATGCAGCGCCACAATGCCGCCGGTCAGGTTGTAATAAGTGGTTTGTTCAAAGCCTGCGTCTTCCATCATACCTTTCAGCGTGTCTTGATCCGGATGCATGCGGATCGACTCAGCAAGATAGCGATAGCTGTCCGCATCATTGGCGATCAACTGTCCCATCTTAGGCAGGATATGGAATGAGTAAGTGTCATAGAGCTTCGACAGCGGATCGAGGATCGGCTTAGAAAACTCCAACACCAACAAACGGCCGCCGGGTTTCAGTACACGGAACATCGAACGCAGTGCTTTATCTTTGTCGGTCACGTTACGCAGACAAAAACTGATGGTGATGCAGTCAAAATAGTTGTCAGGAAAAGGTAACTCTTCCGCGTTGGCTTGTACGTAATGCACATTACCGACCACACCAATGTCGCGCAGTTTATCGCGGCCGACATTGAGCATCGAGTTATTGATATCCGCCAAAATGACATGGCCTTTGTCGCCAACAATGCGCGAAAACTTGGCGGTTAAATCACCCGTGCCACCACCCAGATCGAGGATACGTTGTCCCGGACGTGCGCCAGAACAATCAATGGTAAAGCGCTTCCATAAACGGTGGATACCGCCCGACATCAGGTCATTCATGATGTCGTATTTGGCCGCAACCGAGTGAAACACTTGCGCGACTTTATGTACTTTTTCATCTTTACGTACGGTTTCAAACCCGAAGTGGGTCGTTTCCTGATTGTCTGTTGCCGAATTTGCTAGCACGTTGGTGTCCGTCATTATTTTTCCTCTTTGGCCGTCATCACTGCGGCGACTGCGGGCGGTTAGTTTACTTTATCCTCAATCGGATGTCTTTCTACTAAAGGGGCATTTTCCTGATCCAACGCTTGTTGTGCGCGTTCAACCAATGGCTGAGCGATAGAGCGTTTAATCTCAACCCCCAGCTGTTTGAAACTTTCCGCCTGACGAATCGCGTTACCACGCCCAGTCACCAGCTTATTCATCGCCCCTTGATAACTCTGGTTGGCTTTATCCAGCGCACCGCCCAGCCCTTCCATATCTTCTACGAACAAACGCAACTTATCGTACAACTTGCTGGCACGTTCCGCGATCACCTGCGCATTTTGGTTCTGCCGCTCGTTGCGCCATAAATTATCAATGGTGCGCAATGCCACCAGCAAGGTGGTTGGACTGACCAAAATAATGTTCTGCTCCATCGCGTCTTTGACCAAGCTTGGGTCGGCTTGAATCGCCACTTGAAAGGCCGGTTCAACCGGAATAAACATCAGCACATAATCGAGGCTCTGAATGCCTTTGAGTTGATGGTAATCTTTCTGGCCAAGCCCACGAATGTGATTGCGTAGCGCAAGTAAGTGCTCACGTAATGCGCTATCTCGCTCGTTATCGGTTTCGGCATGGAAGTAACGCTCATACGCCACCAAAGCCATTTTCGAGTCGATCACCACCTGCTTGTTTTGCGGCAAATGCACAATTACATCTGGCTGATAACGCTTACCTGCTTCGTTTTGTAAGCTAACCTGTGTTTGGTATTCATGCCCTTCGCGCAACCCAGATTCTGCCAACACACGCGCCAACACCACTTCACCCCAGTTGCCTTGCTGTTTGTTATCGCCTTTCAGTGCTTGGGTCAGGTTGACCGCTTCTTTGGCCATCTGTTCATTGAGGCGTTGCAAATTGCGCAGTTCATGCACTAAGGTGTGACGTTCTTTGGCTTCGTGGTTGAAGCTGTCATTGACTTGCTTTTTAAAGCCTTCGAGCTGCTCTTTGAGTGGGCTGAGCAAGCCTTCCAAACTTTGGCGGTTTTGCACATCCACCGTCGCAGTTTTGTGTTCAAACACTTGATTGGCCAGATGCTCGAATTGTTGTTTCAGGCGCTCTTCAGCTCGTTCAAGCAGCTGCAATTTTTCTTGGCTCGCCACCAATTGCTGCTGATGACGCGCTTCTTGTTCACGCAATTGGCTTTCTAACTCGGCTTTCGCGGCGCGCACTTGGTTAAGCTCATCGGCATATTGCTGGCGTTCTTGTTTCACCGCCTCAAAGTAACGCAGCTTTTCTAGCACTGCCATTAACTTGCCGTGCGACTGTTTCAGCTCAAACTCATTTTTGTCACGTAACGCATCCAGCTCATCCAACTCCTGCTGCGCGGTGATGAGTTGCTCGTTAAGTTGCTGAATTTGCTGCGTATGCCAGTGACTTTGCTGCTCAAGTTGTTGCTCAAGCAATTGGGTTTTCAGCTGGTAGCGCTGCTTGACCCACCAGCCGATCGCAGCCCCTGTTGCACCCGTGCTCACTAAAGCCGACCACAATGCGGTTTGATTTTCAAAAATCCATTGCATGTTGAACACTTACTGTGATTTATCTCGATCAAAATGGTATTTCGACACTGGATAAATGTCCAGTTTGTTGCGCGTTTATTCTCCCCTAGACTAGCGAAAAACAAGGATAAGAGAGATTCAGGATGAATGAGAAACGCGCGTTGGGCTTAGGGCTGGCTTCTGTGTTGCTGTGGTCAACCGTGGCGACTGCTTTTAAGTTGACCCTAGCTGAGTTGAACCCGCTGCAAATGGTGACTGTGGCAAGCATTGTCTCTGCACTGGCTTTACTGGTGATTTGTGCTGCAATGGGCAAACTTAAGCTGATCGTCCCCACCTTGCTGGCGAATCCGTTTTACTACCTGTTGCTTGGGCTGATTAACCCACTCGCCTATTACCTGATTTTGTTTAAAGCCTATTCGCTGCTGCCCGCCTCACAAGCGCAAGCCATCAACTACAGTTGGGCGATCACCCTCACCTTGATGGCGGCGCTGTTTCTCGGCCAACGCATTCGTAAACAAGATTGGATCGCCTGTACTCTGAGTTACTTTGGTGTCGTGGTGATTGCCACAAAAGGCGATCTGCTCGGCCTGCAATTTGAAAGTCCACTCGGGGTTGGTCTCGCCCTGCTGTCGACTCTGCTATGGGCAGGATATTGGATTCTCAACACCAAAAACAAAGCCGACCCCATTGTCGGTGTGTTACTCGGCTTTCTGCTCGCCATCCCTTTTGCACTGGCGCTGTGTTGGTACGAAAACCTCAATTGGCAAGGCATCACCACCCAAGGTTGGTTAGCGGTCACTTACGTGGGGCTGTTTGAAATGGGCATCACGTTTGTACTCTGGCTCAGCGCGCTGAAAAATACCCAGAACACTGCACGTATCAGTAACCTGATTTTTGCTTCGCCTTTTATTTCACTGTTCTTGCTTGCCACCATCATTGGCGAAGCGATCCACCCAACCACCTTGATCGGCTTGGTACTGATTATTGCGGGGCTTGTGATTCAGCAGTGGCAAGGCCGTAAAGCGCAACCTAGCGAAGCAAAACTTAACCCCTAAACCCACTGGCCGGCGACGTAGCCACTCGACCAAGCCCATTGGAAGTTATAGCCGCCGAGCCAACCAGTCACATCCATAACTTCACCGACAAAGAACAAACCTTTCACAGTTTTGCACTCCATGGTTTTGGATGAGAGGCAATCGGTATCCACGCCGCCGAGCGTCACTTCAGCAGTGCGATAGCCTTCAGTACCGTTTGGCACAATCGACCACTGCTCTAAACGGGTTTGCACCGCGTCGAGCTCTTTGGGGGAATACTGTTTCAGCGGTTTATCGGCAAACAGTTGGCGTTCAATCAGCACTTCAACCAGCCGCTTGGGCAACACTTTCGATAAGGTATTTTTCAAACTCTGGTTCGGGTGCGCTTCTTTTTCACTACTCAACAACTCAGCCAAATCCACGTCGGGGACTAAATTGGTGGTAATGGTTTGTCCTGGCGTCCAATAAGAGGAAATTTGCAGCACTGCAGGGCCAGATAAGCCGCGGTGAGTAAAGAGCAAGGCTTCTTTGAAGGTTTTGCCGCATTCTGCGCGCATCTCAACAGGAATCGCCACACCCGATAACGGCGCGAAATCTTCCTTATCTTGCACATGCAACGTAAATGGCACTAAACCTGCGCTGGTACTGATCACGGGCAAGCCAAACTGCTCTGCGATTTTGTAGCCAAACGGCGTGGCACCAAGTTTCGGCATCGATAAACCGCCGGTGGCAACCACCAGCGACGCGCACTCAATCTCACCTATGGTGGTTTGCAGAGTAAAACCTTGCTCGGTGTGGCCTATTGCGCTGATTTCAACTTGATAGCGCTGCTCGATATTCGGTTGGTTACACTCGCTGAGTAGCATGTCCACAATCTCTTTGGCCGAATCAAGACAAAACAGCTTGCCATGATCACGCTCTTCAAAGGCAATACCGTATTTGCTCACTAGCGAGATGAAATCCCAGTTGGTGTATTGCGAAAGCGCCGATTTCACAAAATGCGGGTTTTGGCACAAGTAGTTCGCCGCCGAGACATCGTAATTGGTGAAATTACAACGGCCACCACCGGAGATCAGAATTTTTCGCCCCGGCTTTTTGGCATGATCGAGCAGCAATACCTGACGGCCACGTTGTGCCGCCTGCGCCGCGCACATTAAACCTGCTGCACCCGCGCCAATTATCACTACATCGACTTTCTTGCTCATCACTGCCACCTAATACCATAAAAAAAGGATGTGCTGAGTGCACATCCTTACTCACTTGGGCGGCTATTCTAACGGCAAATCGTCACGCTGCCAACGCAATGCCAATGCAGGGCAAATACCGGCAATTAGAGCATAAAGGCAACGACTGTGGTCAGAACCAGTAACGAACCGGACAGAATAAACAGCTCACGTACCCGATCACACTTGCCAGTAAACACGGGATCATGATGATGGTGATACTCGCGGCCTTTTAGGTAATGGTATAAGCGCACCTGCTTGGTGACATTACCATGTGTAGTAAAAAAGCCCCGACCATCAACTTGTTGGTAAAGCAGCGGATGGGCTTCACGCATGATGTAAATAAGTGAACGCAAAGCTGTGACATAACGCGCAACGTTAATCGCAGTCACCACCATGAGCGCAAATAGAATGGTATCTCCACTGATCATCTTTTCCTCCCTACACCTTGTGTTGAGAATGCCCAGAGAAAAAGACGATCGCTTCAGTTTGTCTTTTTGCCGATCTTACTCAGCAGGAGCATCCATCACAGAAGATGAGCCTTTCTTTGCCAATGCCGCCAGATCTTTGTCAATGAAGAACAGCGCCTTACCATCTTCACCGACCAGCTCTAGCTTATCTAAAATCCCTTTAAACAACTTCTCTTCTTCGTGCTGTTCAGCCACGTACCACTGAAGGAAGTTAAATGTTGAGTAATCTTGGGAGGTGAACGCCACATGAGCCAGTTTGTTAATCTGTTGCGTGATTTTCTGTTCATGTTGGTACGTCTCACGAAACACTTCACCCAGTGAAGCAAATTCGTGGCGTGGCGCAGCGATCGCACCAAGGATGGGCAGTGCTCCCGTCTCGCTCACATAAGTGAACAGACGTTGCATGTGCTGCATCTCTTCTACCGCGTGAACGCGTAAAAACTCTGCAGCACCATCAAATCCTTTGTCTTCACACCAAGCACTCATTTGTAAGTATAGATTGGATGAGAAAAATTCGAGGTTAATTTGCTCATTGAGATGTTCAACCATCGCCTGCGACAACATAAAAAGCTCCTAATTCACTGTAACTATTTGAACGCACTATAGCATGTTCACCGGTTATTGTAGCCCTAGCCCAAGTCAGCGCCACCAAACTGAGATCACTGCGACAAAAAATTCACCCATCCGGTGCTACGCTGTATTGAGTCACCTAAAAAGGAGTCCGTACAATGAGTTATCAACATCTTTTGGTTGCAGTAGATCTGTCTGAAGACAGCAAACTGCTAGTAGAAAAAGCGGTGGCTCTGGCCAAACCACTCAATGCAGAAGTCTCATTTATCCATATCGATGTGAACTATGCTGAGCTGTACACTGGCCTTATCGATATTAATTTGGCCGAAACTCAGCATCACGCGATGGAAGCCTCACAAAAGCAGCTACAAGATTTAGCGCAACATGCCAATTACCCTATCAAGCATACTCTGGTGGGCAGCGGTGATTTAACCAATGAATTGTGCGAAACCATCAGCGAATTTAACGTGGATCTTTTGGTGTGTGGCCATCATCAGGATTTTTGGAGCAAACTGCTCTCTTCTACTCGTCAGCTGATCAATAGCTCGCCAGTGGATATGCTAGTCATACCACTCAACGACTGACGAACGAAAAAGACTCGGGTAGACTGCGGATTCCATTCACTCATTCAATAGCGTTATGGTTTATCTCTCTGCAGTCACCCTGTTATGGGCATTTTCTTTTAGCCTGATCGGCGTCTATTTGGCCGGTCAGGTCGATTCTTGGTTTGCGGTTTGGATGCGGGTAGCTCTCGCGAGCTTGGTATTCATCCCCTTTCTCCGTTTTAAAGGTGTACCACGCGCACTGATTGCCAAATTGATGGCGATTGGCGGTATTCAGCTCGGCTTGATGTACTGTTTTTACTATCAATCTTTCTTGCTGCTTTCAGTACCGGAAGTGCTGCTGTTCACCGTTTTCACCCCGATTTATGTCACTTTGATTTACGATTTACTCAAAGGCCGTTTTTCACCTTGGTATTTGGTCACTGCCATTATTGCGGTATTGGGTGCGGTAGTAATTAAGTTTGCAGGTGTTAATGAAAATTTCCTGACTGGATTTTTCGTCGTTCAAGGTGCCAACCTCTGCTTTGCGATTGGCCAAGTCGGCTACAAATACCTGATGGAGCGCGAACAGACTTCTCTGCCGCAACATACGGTGTTTGGTTATTTCTATCTTGGTGCTTTCGTGGTGGCGAGTGTCACTTTCTTACTGCTAGGTAACCCCGCTAAATTGCCGACCACTCAACTCCAGTGGGGCATTTTGCTCTATTTAGGGCTGATTGCTTCTGGCCTTGGCTACTTTGCGTGGAACAAAGGGGCTTGCTTGGTGAATGCGGGCGCTTTAGCTGTAATGAATAATGCTTTGGTGCCTGCGGGTTTGGTAGTGAACATTCTGATTTGGAACCGCGATGTGGACTTGGTTCGCCTATCCTTTGGCGGCGCGATTATCTTGGCTTCACTGTGGATCAATGAGACTTGGGTAAAACGCCGAGTTGAGCGTGATTACCTACGCCAAAACTTAGCCTAAGCGAACTCCCATCACCTAACACACACAAGCCCATCGAATGATGGGCTTTTGCTTAATCCTTATCGGATTTTCAAGCTTAATGCATACTGACTTGAGCAGCGATTTCATGAACTAGCGCTGGATTGGTCTGAGCGACTTTACCTTCCAGCTGTTGCTGTTTTTTCATCAGTTTACGCTGCTTCTTCAGCACTTTTTCCAGTTTCTTATGAAACTTCTGCTGTTTCTTCAAACTGCCTTTCGGCAATAAGCTCACCACGCCGGTATTGGTTTCGATTTCCGATAACACGGGGATACTGGCAGCAGGAGACTTTGCACTCAAAGCTTGCGGCTTGCACAGGCTTTTTTTATCGGCGGCCACACGAGCGCAGGCTCGGCACAGAAACTGCGGCTCAGCCACTAAGCGTTCAATCTCACCAAGGGAGGTCGCAATCTCATTGCGACTGAGTTTGCATAGACGTTTAGCCACTGACTACTCCAGCTAAAATACGAATTATTCTCAGGCGCATATTACGTGGTTAAGCGCAAAAAACAAGTTCGATCCGCTTAGCCTTTCTTGACGAATAATGGTCGCGTTGAGGCTGGTTACTCATCATCCATTGCGGCAAGCACGTAAACATCAAAGCGATTTTTCTTGGTTTCAATCGCCATGCTGGGTTTGTGATTTTGCAGCCACGGCGCGTAATCGGGGCGTTTCACCACTACTCGTTTTTTTGCCAATTGCAGCGCTGGCTCAAGTAAGGCATCGGCATCATTATCCGCTCCCACCAGAGATTGAAAAACCCGCATCTCTTTTTTGACGAGAGCGCTTTTCTTTTTGTTCTCAGGATGAGGATACATAGGGTCAAGATAGATCACATCTGGGGAAATAAAATTCGGATCGGCGGCGAGTTGCAGTAAAGCATCATGGCTTGAAGCGTGCAGTAAACTGATGCGCTCACTCACCCAAGCTCCAATTTCATTGTCTTGTTTGGCGCGTTGCAAGCCATCTTCTAGCAAGGCTGCCACCACGGGATGACGCTCCACCATTTGTACTCGACAACCTAAGGAAGCCAACACAAATGCATCACGCCCCAAACCTGCTGTCGCATCCAGAACGAGTGGCGTCACGCCTTTATTCAACCCTGCTGCTTTTGCGATCGACTGCCCTTTACCACCACCGAATTTACGACGATGCGCTACGGCGCCTTCCACCCAATCGACATAGATTGCGCCAAGCTTTGGCTCATCTAATTTGCGCAGTTCAAGGCGTTCTTCTGTGAGTACCAAAGCAAATACACCGTCATCACTGGCTTGCAGTTGCCAACGCGCAGCAATCTGCTCCAATTCTTGCGCACGGTGTGGCGCTTCGCAAATCAGTTGTATCAACAAGGGAACTCCGAAAACCTAGACAAAACGGCGCTCAGTGTAGCGGATTTTGTTGGCAAACCCTACGCTTTCTCTTTGAGCTGCTCAGCAACCAAATCGGCAATGGGTTGCGGTCGGCTGAACAGGTACCCCTGCGCATAATCCACGCCAATCAATTGCAATGCCTGCAGAATCTGCTCATTTTCGACAAATTCCGCAACGGTGGTTTTACCCATTTGTTTGGTTAACTCATGAATAGAGCGCACCATCAAGCGATCCATCTCGTTTTTATCCATATCACACACAAAAATGCCGTCTATTTTCACGATATCCACTGGCAATTTTTGTAAGTAACCGAATGATGAAAGTCCCGATCCAAAATCATCCAACGCTAACACACACCCTAGTGCTTTCAGTTTTGACAACACCGTAATCGCTTGGTTGAGATTACACATCGCCGCCGTTTCGGTGATTTCAAAACAGATTTTGTGGCACGACACGTGACTGAGGCGTAACCGTTGCAGTAAGAAAGTGACAAAATCGGGATTGCCAATTGAGTTGCCAGAGAGGTTGATGGACACTCGGCCAAGTTTATCGACTACATCCGGACGAGCTTCGAGCCAACTTAGCGTCTGCTCAACAACTTGCCGATCTAAACGATGGGCTAGGTTATAACGTTCAGAAGCTGGGACAAAAATACCCGGAGAGACATATTCTCCCATCGCATTTTTTATTCGTACCAATACCTCAAAGTGCAATTGCCGCTCAGGTTGATGGAGTGGCACAATCCGTTGGGCAAATAACTCAATACGCTGATGGGCTAAGGCGTCATGTACTAGGTTTACACACTCCATCTCCAATTGGCGGCGGCGCAAATCCGCATCATCCTGTCGATAAAAGTTAAAGCGATTTCGACCCTCCTCTTTCGCCGCGTGACAGGCGGTATCAGCCTGAGCATGCACCATTTGTGGTGATGTTGCGGTATGGTCAATCATGCGGATGCCAATCGAGCAGGTCAGATTAAAGCGAATGTGTTCCCAAACAAACGGCACTTCACTCAGTGTATGAATGATGCTTTGCGCTACCAACACCGCATCTCGCTCAGTACAGTCGCGCAGTAAAATTGAGAATTCATCGCCACCCATGCGCGCCAGTGTCGCTTTAAAAGGCAGCACATCTTCAAGCATACTGGCGCAAAACTGAATGGCACCATCACCCGCATCATGTCCTGCGGTATCATTCAGCACTTTCAACTGATCAAGGTCCAGATACAGCATGGCATGTGTGCGAAGCTGGCTTTCAGTTTCTTTGAGTGCTTTCGCCAACTCCAATTCAAATTGGTTACGATTAAATGTGTGGGTGAGTAAGTCATAACGAGCTTGATAAGCAAGCTGATCCGCCAGTTGACGAGTTTCGGTAATGTCTTCCCCAACGATCAGCAAAGTCCCCGTTTCCACCAACGGACGGATATTCTCCCTCACCCACACGGATTTACCGGAATGATGGCGATAGCAGACGTCCCGTCGCCAAACCGAAGAGACATGGCTGCTCGGCAGCAACAACATTTGTCTTGGCGTTAAAGCGTCAGGCTCTTGATAGAAATCGCGGATATGGTGACCCAACATGAGCGCAGCAGGATACCCCAACAGTTGCTCAGCGAACTGATTCACCTGTTGTATGTGGTTACGCTCATCCAGCGTCAGCATCATCACGGGCTGCTGATCGTAGTAATGTCGTAAACTGGCTTCACGTTGGAACAACTTGTCTTCCGTGATTTTTCGCCAAGTGATGTCCTGTGCTTCGAGCAGAATTTGCGCTGCTTCTCGAGTCGGCAGCGGCTTAAACTGGCATTCCAATACAATGGCACCGTAATCAGGGTGCCAAATTTCAGCATTAAACTGGCGAGCTTGCGGCACAGAACCAGAGAAATAGCTCTGAATGTGCTCTACCGCCGAATCCTCCCAACCTTTGTGCTGCCATATCGGTCTGAGTAAGCTTTCGCCATGTCGATAGAGCAAATGTTGCAACTTGCCGTTACAGGAAACAATTCGTCCTTCTCTGTCAAAAATACCGATGTAATGTGTACTTTGGTCAAAGATGGATTCCAGCAGTTTCTGGTTGATGCGTAACCGCTGTATATAACGATACTGCCGCACACTGACGATGAGCAGCACGCTAAAAACGGCAATCATCAGAGTTAACGCTGGAGTGCTTCCGATTAATTCGGCACTCCAGCGAAAGTAATCACTCACTTTTTGTATCAACTCCGCTTGATCGTTAGATAATGCCAGCTCTTGCGCCATAGCATCGGCACAAATCAATCCTAGCCCCCCAAAGGTTAAATATCCGAGTGTGGTGCGGAATAATCGCAAAGGGTTCAAAGCAGACTCCGAGGTTATTAATTACTTTAATGGTGCTAAAATGCGCACACTCATTTTGAGTCGGCAGACTATCAGGAAGGACAATGCAAACCAACCAAACCAAACTTGATGAACTGGATCGTGCCATTCTGAAGATTCTGATGGACGATGCCCGCACACCTTACGCAGAAATGGCGAAACAGTTTAATGTTAGCCCAGCCACCATTCACGTGCGAATCGAGAAGATGAAAGCGGCCGATATTATTCAAGGCACTGAGGTGGTCGTGAACACCAAAAAGCTTGGTTACGATGTATGCTGTTTTATCGGGATAAATTTGAATGCTGCGCGCGATTACCATTCAGCCTTAGCCAAACTGAATGCACTTGATGAAGTGGTTGAAGCTTACTACACCACTGGCGCCTATAACATCTTTGTGAAATTGATGTGCCGCTCGATTGAGGAGCTACAGCATGTCCTGATTGACAAACTGCAAGCCATTGATGAGGTGCAATCCACGGAAACCTTGATTTCCTTACAAAATCCCATCAACCGCAATGTCAACCCGTAGAGTTTCCGATGTTCATGAGCCGCCTAGCCTTGTTCTGTTATCCGGGATAGCGACAAGGCTCAGAAAAAGAAGAATGGATAAAATCGGGAGTGTTAGCGTTTCTGTAGATAATTGAGCAGCTCTTCTGCGGAAATTCCTTGTTTCGCCAACTCTTTGGCCATGGTTTCCACTTGCTCACCTTTACGTGATTCAATCACTTGTTGAAACTGATAGATTAGGTCACGCAGCACAGTTAGCGGAACTTGCTTAGCCGCACTGCGAATACGTTCACTACTTTGGTTGCCCAGTTCATTGAGTAATTTGCCAAACATCACCTTTTCTGGAGACTCATCGAGCTGTTCCAGAATGCGAGCCATTTCATAGGTGGTTAAAGACATGGTGTATTGAGTTCCAAACGGTTATTTGCTATCGAAGTGGCAGACAATATACACAGGATACACGCTGAGTAAAATAGCCTCAGCGTGAAATTCTCTCGCTCAATCAACACTCAGGCACACTGGTGTGCCAACGGTTACCTATTGGGGACATCAAGATCAAAATCGCCGGAGCGGCAAGCCACATTGTAAAGCCAATCATGAGCTGTGGTTCAGGTAACACTCGTTGCAATGTACCTACTAGCAGCCCAGCACCACTCATTTGAAATAAGCCAAGCAATGCCGCCGCCGTTCCTGCTTTGTCGCCAAATGGTGCTAAAGCTTTCCCTGCTGCAGCCCCAAGAATCCAAGCAAAACCAATCGAGGATAAAAAGATCGGCAACATGAAAGCTAGCGGAGCAGGTACAGTCTGCATCATCACCATCATCACTCCCGCAATCAACAGCGTCATAATGCCGATCAGCAACGTGATTCGTGTACCGAGCTTATCCATCATTTTCGGAGCAGTCATGCAGGCAATAATGTTCACTACTGCATTCAAGCCAAACCAAAGAGTAAACTCATTCATACTTAAATGCAGACGCTCCATCAAAACCACTGGCGCAGAAGTGACGTAGGCTAGAATGACGGCCATGGCGAGCATACATAAGGTCGCGTGAAACAAAAATGTAGGCGATTTGAGCACCGCAGCATAACGCGAGAGTTTGAACACCGCCGGACGTGTTCCAGCATTCGGATTGCTCTCTTGCATACGTAACGCAATCGCCGAACCCACGACCAATGCAAAACCAGCCATGAAGCTGAAATTCGCTCGCCAACCAAATTGTTGTGTTAACCAACTCCCTAAAATAGGCGCCAACGCAGGAATAAAACAGATCGCCCCATTCAGATAGCTGATCATCTTGCCGCTGCGTTGTGGGCCAAATAAATCGCGAACCGTTGCAAAAGCTGCTACGGAGGTTGCACACGCTCCTAAGCCTTGTAACAGCCGAGCCATCAACATCCATTCGATCGTTTGAGCACTCCACGCCAATAAAGCACTCAAGATGTAGATGCTAATTCCTCCTAATGCAACCGTTCGACGACCGTATTTATCTGCCAATGGGCCAGCAAAAAGCTGCCCTACACCCATAGCAAACAAAAACCAAGTGATCGTATCCTTCGCTAAGGCGTGTTCCACGTGAAACGCTTGCGAAATTTGTGGCAATGCCGGTAAATAAATATCGATAGCCAAGGGGCTAAAAAGAACCAAAAACGTCAGTAATACCATTTGTTGTTTACTGACCTGATTAGGCATTGCTTGTTTCACTTCACACTCCGGCTCATTTTTAAAGATCAATGCATGATACGCATGGCAAGATATGCAAAACAGTGGTATCTCGTCATTGCTGTTATTCCATTTTGGAAAATCTTATGCAAATTGAAAAACTCGCGCGAATCGACCTCAATCTTCTGGTCTGCTTAAAGGTATTAATCGAAGAGCTCAGCGTCACACGTGCCGCCGCTCGTTTGTGTCTTAGCCAATCAGCCGTTAGTAAATCATTGGCTAAACTGCGTGAGCAATTTGATGATCCCCTTTTTGTTCGCACTTCTTATGGTTTAAATGCAACGCCTAAGGCTCTATTTTTAAAACCCAAACTCGATGTATTGGTCAATCAGCTTGAACTGCTTACCCAGCCAGCCCAGTTCTCACCTCAATCGAGTGAATACCGCTTTCAAATTGCCGCGGTAGAAAGTGCCTATCCACTGATCATGCCCTATTTTTTACCCACCATTTTTCATCATGGGCCCCATCTTAGTATCAGCACCCACTCATGGAGTGATCAAACCTTTCGTAAGCTGCAAGTCGGTGAACTGGATTTTGGGCTAACCGGAAGAGACATTGACATCAACGATGCCAAGCTGACCATGCTGCCCCCTACAGACATCTGTGAACAAGAGCTGTTTCGCGATCAGCAGCGCTGTGTAGTACGCCACGATCATCCACTGCTCACTCAAGAATGGAACCTCGCGAGCTATCTGAGCCAGCGGCACGTACAAGTCCGTTGTGATGGCAATGATCGGTGGCTACTTGACTATCGCCTCGCAGATATCGGTTGTGAGCGCGACATCGCCATCACGGTGCCTGATTTCAATAGTGCCGCTAGTTTGTGTACCTATACCGACTTTGTGTTTACGGCACCAAGCCACTTTACCCAATTAGTCGTGAAGCAGCTTGGTCTAGTTGAACTCCCACTACCGATTGAGCTTCCGCCGATGGCCTATACCCTGTTCTGGCATCGTGATCGAGAAGGCGATCCTGCATTACGTTGGCTGCGTGAAGTGATACAAACCAATACCCTTCATTTACGTTGAATCCATAGTCAGATATTTGCGCAGCGTACATAAAAGGAGTAGCTTATTCGCTCTCGTCCACTTGCTGTATTGACTCCTTCACTGCGATGCAACAAGCCATAACAAAGGACTGTTTAGAAAAAGGATAACCTCAGATGTCAAACTCTCATGCTCAGCGCCTCGCGGATTTTCGCCATTGGCTACACACCCAACAACTTGATGCTTTCATCATCCCTCATGAGGATGAATATCTCGGTGAATATGTCCCTGAACACAACGAGCGCTTGCATTGGTTAACGGGTTTTACTGGTTCTGCCGGTGCTGCGATCGTTGCTACCAATCGTGCAGCTATTTTTGTTGATGGCCGCTATACCGTTCAAGTACGTAAACAGGTCTCTGCTGAGTTGTTTGAGTACCGCCATTTGATTGAAGAACCTTACTTAGGTTGGTTAGCGGAACAACTTCCAGCGGGAGCCAAAGTGGGTTATGACCCACGTATGCACCGTGGCAGCTGGCTTACTCAAGCGCAGCAAAAACTTGCGGGGAAAGTGTTACTGTGTTCGGTAGCGGATAATCCCGTTGATCGGTTATGGCATGATCGCCCAGCACCTGTCGTGTCTGAAATGCGCTTAATGCCTTTGGCGCGAGTTGGCCAGACTAGCCTTGAAAAGCGAGAGTTGATCGCAGCCACCTTGCGCTCTAAAAATGTCGATTGCGTAGTGCTTACCGAGCTCGATTCGATCGCATGGCTACTCAATATCCGTGGTTTGGATGTTTCTCGCTTGCCCGTTTTGCTTTCTCACGCGATTGTTCATAGCGACGCAAGTGTCGATTTTTTCCTTGACCCTGTACGCTTGGCGGCAGACTTTGATGCCCATGTGGGAGGGACGGTTCGCGTACATCATCCTGAGCAGCTTGAAGCGCAACTGCGTCAGCTCTCAGGTCGTCGCGTCATGCTCGATTCTGCGACTAGCAATGCTTGGTTCACACTCACGTTGCAGAATGCGGGAGCAGAATTGATCAATGAAGCGGATCCGTGCTTACTGCCTAAAGCGGCCAAAAACAGCGTCGAAGTGGCTGGAATGCGCGCTTGCCATGTGCGCGATGGTGCTGCCATGGTGCAATTTCTCGCATGGTTAGACAATGAAGTAGCCAATGGTCATTTACATAACGAAGCGCAGTTGGCTGAGCGATTGGAAGCTTTCCGTCGCCAAGACCCAACTCTAGTCGACCTAAGTTTCGATACGATTTCCGCAGCAGGCACCAACGCAGCCATGTGTCATTACAACCATCAAAATCAACCCATACCTGGCGAGCTTTCAATGAATAGCCTGTATTTGGTTGACTCTGGCGGCCAATACACCGATGGAACCACCGATATTACCCGCACCATTGCGATTGGTAATGTCAGCTCTGAGATGAAACAACAATTCACTTTAGTGCTCAAAGGACACATCGCGTTAGCTCGTGCCCGCTTCCCTAAAGGCACTACAGGTTCACAACTGGATGTGTTAGCCAGACAACACTTGTGGGTGCAAGGCTATGACTATGACCATGGTACTGGCCACGGTGTAGGCCACTTTTTAAGTGTTCATGAGGGTCCACAGCGGATCGCAAAAGTACACAATAGTGTCGCTTTACGTCCTGGAATGGTGCTGTCCAATGAACCTGGCTATTACCGAGCTGACGCTTTCGGGATTCGTATTGAAAACCTAGAGCTCGTCTCTGAGTTCCAAACTCAAGGTGATTTCTCGGTCCTCGGCTTTGAGTCTTTAACTCGTTGCCCGATCGATAAGCGTGCGATTGACGTGAATTTACTGACCAAACCGGAGTTGAATTGGCTCAATCAATACCATCAAAAAGTATGGGATGAAGTGAGCCCTCTCATCACTAACGAGGCAACTCGCCAATGGCTTGTTCAAGCGACGTCACCATTGAGCCATTCATAACGCAATACCCGTGGGTTTAATGCATTTAGCAAGAACCTACTGATAAAAGAAAACCGCCAATCGGCGGTTTTCTTTTATCTATAACTTTTTTGGAGCGTTAACTTTTACAAACTAATTAAAACCAAGTTGGTTTCACGTGAAACATCATCTCGAATAGGCTCGATGCCAATCTTGCCAAACGACTTGTAATCCCTG
The DNA here is from genome assembly GCF_019048845.1 of Vibrio mimicus. Taxonomy (NCBI): domain Bacteria; kingdom Pseudomonadati; phylum Pseudomonadota; class Gammaproteobacteria; order Vibrionales; family Vibrionaceae; genus Vibrio; species Vibrio mimicus. The sequence continues at coordinate 58,268 of NZ_CP077426.1, read as the reverse complement.
TGTCATTAACGCAGCGCTCACTTCTGCCACAGAACGCTCATCACTGACAGAAAACTGCTCTAGCTCCACTTTTGGATCTGCGTATCCCCCCGGCTGAGTTTTCGAAGCCGCTGACATCGAGGTCACCCCAAGTTTGGCCACCTGATTGCGGAATTCGGGAGACTCACGAGTAGAAAGTGATAACTCAACTTCACCGTTCAATAAGCGATAAGCACAGATTAATTGAACTAATTGCCGATCAGACATTACCGATTTCGGTTGCAATACACCTTCACACGGGCGCAAGCGTGGGAAAGAGATCGAGTAGCGTGTTTTCCAATACTGCCTCTGTAAATAGTCCAGATGTGCGGCTACAAAAAAGCAGTCAGTACGCCAATCTTCAAGACCAATTAATGCCCCAATACCGATCTTATCAACCCCCGCTTTCGCCAAACGATCCGGCGTTTCCAATCGGAATTGGAAATCCATCTTATTGCCACGTAGATGATGCTGAGCATAAGTTGATGGATGATAGGTTTCTTGATAGACCATGACGGCATCGAGCCCGAGTTCAATCAGCTGAGCGTACTCTTCTTGTTGTAACGGCTGTACTTCCATCGCAACGTAGCTGAATGCCCGCTTGATGATGGGCAATACTCGGCGAAAATAGTCGATACCAACTTTAGTTTCATGTTCTCCCGTGACGAGCAAGACACTATCAAATCCCATTTTCTTGATCGCTACAATCTCACGTTCAACCTCTTCAATATTCAGTGTTTTGCGCTTGATTCGGTGCTCCATCGAAAAACCACAATAGGTACATGAGTTTGAACAAAGATTCGAAAGATAAAGCGGGATATACATCGACATAGTGTTACCAAATCGCTGACGAGTGGCTTGATAAGCGGCTTGAGCCATTGCTTCGAGATAAGGCTCTGCAGCAGGAGAAATCAGTGCTTTGAAGTCTTCCAATGTACGCTTGTGCGAAGAGAGAGCCTGCGCCACATCCCTTGCTGTTTTGGCATGAATAGACAGGCGAATGTCATCCCAGTCCATTAGTTGGAAGCGCTGCATGAACGTCATAACGCAAAATCCAAAAATCCAGTTAACGGGCTCGAAGCTGATGCCGTCCTTAAGCGTGATGGCATACCTGACTCATACGCCATTCGTCCCGCTTCAACTGCAAGCTTAAAGGCTTGAGCCATCGCGATTGGATCCCTAGCGGCTGCAATAGCCGTGTTAACCAGCACCGCATCGGCACCCAATTCCATCGCTAATGCCGCATCAGAGGGTGAACCAATCCCAGCATCAACAATCACCGGAACATTAGCTTGTTCGATGATAATATCGAGGAAAGCTTTAGAGGCTAAGCCTTGGTTACTACCGATCGGAGAACCAAGCGGCATCACGGCGGCACATCCGACTTCTTCCAATCTTTTGCACAGCACAGGGTCCGCATGACAATAAGGTAAGACGGTAAAGCCCAACTTAACCAACTGCTCTGCCGCCAGCAAAGTCTCCACGGGATCTGGCATTAAATATTTCGGATCGGGATGAATTTCTAACTTTAACCAAGATGTCCCCAAAGCCTCTCGTGCCAACTGAGCCGCATACACGGCATCGGCCGCGGTTTTGGCACCCGATGTATTGGGTAGCAAGTTGATCTGCATGTTAAGTAGAGGTGCGAGAATATCGTCGTTAGGTTGGGTGAAATCAATACGCTTCAATGCCATGGTGACCAACTCCGATCCCGAAGCTACGAGTGCATTAGTCATGACGGTGCGGTTGGAGAATTTTCCGGTACCCGTAAATAATCTGGAATGAAATGTTTTGTCTGCAATCTTCAGCATGGGATTAGCCTCCTGCTATCGCTTGAAAGAGTGAAATCTGATCACCTGTACTTAACCCAACGTGTTCCCATTCACTTCTGGGAATCACATCGCCATTGAGACTAAATACACAGCCTTGTTGCGGGAGCTTGAGCTGAGTGTGCAATTCACGCAATGAAGTTTCGGCAACAACTTCAAAAGGCTGTTGATTGATAAATATAACTAACACTGGGCACACTCCTTGATTTTGATTACTGCGGAATGAATACCGCAAACTGGACAGGATTTATCTTGATGCAATTGCAAGGTTTGCCATTGCATTTGCATTCCATTGAAGCGCATCAATTGTTCGGCAGGAAATCGCGTGTTATCGAGTAAATAATGTAGAACAAGTAATGCTTGTGCATTCCCCACCATTCCCACCACGGGTCCAATCACACCAGAGTCGCTACAGCGCTGTCTCTCCGACATATCTGGAACAATGCAGTGATAGCAAGGCGAGTTTTGCTGATAGCGAAACGCCATCAAATATCCTTCCCACCCGATTGCCGCACCACTAATGAGTGGAACTTGTGCATTAAAGCAAACTCGGTTAATGGCATGACGGGTTGCCAAGTTGTCACTGCAGTCAATGACCAGATCAACTTGATCTATTTCCAGTGTCAAAATCAGCTCGTCAACTTGCCTTGGAACGGTTCGAATGCGGCCATTAGAATTCAATAGGCGGAGATGTTGGGCTAGTAATTCCGCCTTATTGCCTCCTAACTGTTCTTCGCGATAAATAACCTGCCGATGTAAATTGTGTATTTCCAACTCATCTCCATCAGCAATGATGAGGCTCCCGATACCAGCTCCGACTAAATAAGGAGCCACCACACAACCAAGACCACCACACCCGACCATCAAAATACGCGCATTGATGAGTTTTTGTTGACCGATGTGATCCACTTCAGCAAGGCTAATTTGCCGTTGGTAGCGCAGAAAAAGTTGATCACTGAGCATCACTAGCCTCCCGAGTCAAAGTGGCTATTTTCTGTTTCAGACCCAGAAACGGCTTTTCCTTACACTCATAAAACGCAGAGAAGAGTTGGTGCACGGCGAAAGCTGGATTCTCAGCTAGAGTGATCGCCCGAACAACAGCGGCTGACGTCACTCCACAAGCGAGCACATCACGAATATTTGAGAGTTCAATCCCTCCAATCGCCACCGTGGGTATGCCTAGAGCACCGTGATAAGGCATCTGATTAACAACGGTTTGATAAGCTGCCAAGCGTACCAATCCTTGTGGTTTTGATGGCATCTGCTTAGTTGCCGTGGGGAAAATATGGCCCAGTGCGATATAGCTAGGTTGTATACATGCCGCATTCACTAACTCAAAATAACCATGGGTCGAAAGGCCTAATCGCAATCCTGCTTGTGACAACAGTTCTAAATTGGCAGACGTCAGATCCTCTTGCCCCAAGTGAACACCATAAGCATGGTACTTAATAGCCAGTTGCCAGTAATCGTTAATAAAGACTTGTGCATCATATTCCCGCCCCAAACTGACTGCGCGAGAGATTTGCGCTTCCAAGTCTTGCCGTGATGGATCTTTAATACGCAATTGAACCGTTGTTACACCAAGCTTCAATAGAAGTTCAATCCAAGCCACATCGTCGACTACAGGGTAGAGAGTAAATTTCTCCTGTTCAATTGCAGGGAAAGCGACAACTTTAGCGGAATGCGACGCTGTTTTGACCACAGGAAAATGTTGCCACTGTGTCGGCCATGTTTCACGTGAAACATACTGAGCTTGACTCATCGCGGCACGAGCAACACACAATGTATCCTCAAGAGGAAAATCCAGAGCTAACAGTGCTAACACCCAAGCAAGATGTTGATTGTGCTGATAATTTAGTGATGTATGAGCAAATGGATAATAGATCTGTTGTGGAGTGTTCGCCTTAGTAAGCCACTGATCTATTTGGAAATCACCGTCACGCGGATCGGGCAGCCCCACCTTCACAGTACAGTTGGCCTGATGTACTGACTGCCCTGTTAAATACTGTATGTAATAATCTAAAGGCTCACTTGCGTTCTCTGGGGAGCACACATCACTGCCAATCACTACCGAACACCCACCGATTAATACAAAATATGGGCTATCACCTACATCTAAACTGATGTGTTGTATAGAAAATCCCTGCTTTTCAGCCAGAAACAACACTGATTGCACACGGCCAGTGAATGCAGCCATGTGACGGGGAAAAACTAAGCGAGCCATCATCACTCCTCAGCTAATTCTTTAACTAATGGATGATAGAGCTCAGCACCCGAGGCTAAAAACTCTTGAGATTTATCGTGCATTCCTTGTTGAGCCAATTGCTCCGGCATGGTCAATTCAATGACTGAAGTCTCTGAGGTTTGTTGATGATTAGCGTAATCTCTTACCTCTTGTGAAATCTTCATAGAACAGAATTTAGGGCCACACATAGAACAGAAATGGGCAACCTTACCCGACTCTTGCGGTAAAGTTTCATCATGGAAAGCACGAGCTGTTACCGGATCTAATGCGAGGTTGAATTGGTCTTCCCAACGGAATTCAAAACGCGCTTTTGATAATGCATTGTCGCGGATCTGAGCCCCTGGATGCCCTTTTGCTAAATCAGCAGCATGTGCAGCTAACTTGTACGTAATAAGGCCTGTTTTAACATCTTCTTTATTGGGTAAGCCTAAGTGCTCTTTCGGCGTTACATAGCAGAGCATGGCACACCCAAACCAACCAATCATTGCCGCACCAATACCTGAGGTAATGTGATCATAACCAGGAGCGATATCGGTGGTTAACGGTCCAAGAGTATAGAAAGGAGCCTCATGGCAGTGTTTAAGCTGCTCATCCATATTCGCCTTAATCAAATGCATCGGCACATGTCCTGGGCCTTCAATCATGACCTGAACATCATATTCCCAAGCTATTTGGGTTAGCTCACCAAGGGTACGTAACTCAGCAAATTGTGCTTCATCGTTAGCATCAGCAATCGAGCCTGGACGAAGTCCATCTCCAAGAGATAGAGCCACATCATATTGCGCACAAATCTCACAGATTTCACGAAAATGGGTATAAAGGAAATTCTCCTTCTGGTGAGAAAGACACCATTTAGCAATGATAGAACCACCGCGAGAGACAATCCCTGTCATGCGTTTTGCCGTCATTGGCACATAACGCAATAACAAACCGGCATGAATCGTAAAATAGTCCACGCCTTGCTCGGCCTGCTCAAGTAAAGTGTCACGCATGACTTCCCAAGTGAGATTTTCAGCGATGCCATTCACTTTTTCTAGTGCTTGATACATAGGTACAGTACCAATAGGGACAGGGCTATTACGCAGAATCCACTCCCGTGTTTCGTGAATATTCCGCCCAGTAGAAAGATCCATGACCGTATCTGCACCCCAGCGAGTAGCCCACACCAGTTTCTCCACCTCCTCTTCGATAGATGAACTGACCGAAGAGTTACCAATATTCGCGTTCACCTTAACCAAGAAATTACGACCAATGATCATTGGCTCGGATTCAGGATGATTAATATTGCATGGGATAATGGCACGCCCTTCTGCAACCTCATTGCGTACGAATTCAGGGGTAATCAAATCAGGAAGGTGTGCTCCAAAATTCTGGCCTGCATGTTGCTGAGTTAAACTGGGGTCTTGATTTGATAGGCGACGAGAGTTTTCTCGAATCGCAACGAACTCCATTTCAGGTGTAACAATACCCTGTCTTGCGTAATGTAACTGAGTCACTCGACGCTGCTTTGCAGACCGTCGAATACGAGGAAGATGCCCATAGCGCAGCTCATCAAGTGTCTCATCGGCCAATCGCTCACGAGCAAAATGAGAGCTCATGCTAGATAGAATCTGGGTATCCTGACGCTCTTCAATCCATGACTCTCTCAGTTTAGGGAGTCCTGTATAGAGGTCTATATCATGCTCAGGATCAGTATAAACACCAGAGGTGTCGTAGACACAGATCGGCTCGTTAGGCTCAAAAATAGGTGCCTCTTTGCTACCACCGATCAAAGTACTACTGAGGGTTATTTCACGCACAGGCACACGAATATCCGTACGAGATCCTACAAGATATGTCTTTTGAGAATTTGGATAGGGTTCAACTGAAAGAGTTTCTATAAAACGTTTCGCTTCCAGTCTTGCTTGTTTACGATTCGACATAGCATTTCCTTTTTAATAAGAGGGAGAAATGCTTGACGGAAAAATGCTATAAGAGGTGAGTCGACAGGTAAGATCGCTACTAAAAATAATAGGTCACCCAGAGAGTCTTCTCTTGTTCCCTTCGCAGGTATTAACCTGATCAGGTTCAACGGATCCCGAATAAACGGTCTCAGCCCAATGGCACTCCGACAAGTGGAAGCATTATAGATAAAGGTTATTGGTTAACCAAGTAAAATGACTGTTTCACTTATCAACTTTTTATTAACCAGTAGAACCCAAGCCAAGCAGCGGAAATACTCAAAATCACGTTGAGCAGCACATTCGCTCCCATTTTAAAAAAGGCTCCTTGTTGCATTAACAGCACATTATCCATTGAGAAAGTAGAGAATGTCGTCAATGCCCCCAGAAAACCGAGGCCAATCACTTGTTTCCACGGGTAAGGGCTTAACCACTCGTTTTCAACACAAGCAATCAAAACCCCCATAATGAATGAACCAACAACATTCACGGTGAGTGTTCCCACAGGGAAACCCCGGCCAAAAAGAGTAATGCACATTTCAGAGACTAAGAAGCGGGCACAAGCGCCAATCGCCCCACCCAAAGCAATAAACCCCAACATAGATAGCGGCATGCTTGTTCCTCCATTATTTAGAGAAGCTATTTTAAACATTCATAATGATAAAGTGCGATATTTCAACGCAAGAATAGATTTAATTAAAGGAAGAAATAGGGGGGGAAGGGAGGCATGAGATGGTAAATAAGAAAAGTTACATACGTCACGTATCACGATGTTTGACTGGAATTTGTCAAAACACAGATAAAGAAAAACCTCAGCATTGCTGCTGAGGTTCAATATATGGCAGGGGTGGAGAGATTCGAACTCCCAACACGCGGATTTGGAATCCGCTGCTCTGCCAATTGGAGCTACACCCCTGTTGTTCTTGTGAGCCTAAGCTCTAAATAAGTGGCGGAGCGGACGGGACTCGAACCCGCGACCCCCGGCGTGACAGGCCGGTATTCTAACCAACTGAACTACCGCTCCGCATTGGTTAGCGCTTGGTGCTAAATTAAAGCCTGGCGATGTTCTACTCTCACATGGGGAAACCCCACACTACCATCGACGCTGTTTCGTTTCACTTCTGAGTTCGGGATGGAGTCAGGTGGGTCCAAAACGCTATGGTCGCCAAGCAAAATTTTAAAATCTGGAAAGCTGTTTTCATTCTCACACACATTCTTATGCGCTTAGCTTTGAGTCCACTACAAAACCCCTTGGGTGTTGTATGGTTAAGCCTCACGGGCAATTAGTACAGGTTAGCTCAACGCCTCACAACGCTTACACACCCTGCCTATCAACGTTCTAGTCTCGAACAACCCTTTAGGACAGTTAAACTGTCAGGGAAGACTCATCTCAGGGCTCGCTTCCCGCTTAGATGCTTTCAGCGGTTATCGATTCCGAACTTAGCTACCGGGCAATGCGTCTGGCGACACAACCCGAACACCAGAGGTTCGTCCACTCCGGTCCTCTCGTACTAGGAGCAGCCCCCTTCAATCTTCCAACGCCCACGGCAGATAGGGACCGAACTGTCTCACGACGTTCTAAACCCAGCTCGCGTACCACTTTAAATGGCGAACAGCCATACCCTTGGGACCGACTTCAGCCCCAGGATGTGATGAGCCGACATCGAGGTGCCAAACACCGCCGTCGATATGAACTCTTGGGCGGTATCAGCCTGTTATCCCCGGAGTACCTTTTATCCGTTGAGCGATGGCCCTTCCATACAGAACCACCGGATCACTATGACCTGCTTTCGCACCTGCTCGAACCGTCATTCTCGCAGTTAAGCGGGCTTATGCCATTGCACTAACCTCACGATGTCCAACCGTGATTAGCCCACCTTCGTGCTCCTCCGTTACTCTTTGGGAGGAGACCGCCCCAGTCAAACTACCCACCAGGCACTGTCCTCAACCCGGATAACGGGTCTAAGTTAGAACATCAAACATACAAGGGTGGTATTTCAAGGACGGCTCCAACGCAACTAGCGTCACGTCTTCATAGCCTCCCACCTATCCTACACATGTAGGTTCAATGTTCAGTGCCAAGCTGTAGTAAAGGTTCACGGGGTCTTTCCGTCTAGCCGCGGGTACACTGCATCTTCACAGCGATTTCAATTTCACTGAGTCTCGGGTGGAGACAGCGTGGCCATCATTACGCCATTCGTGCAGGTCGGAACTTACCCGACAAGGAATTTCGCTACCTTAGGACCGTTATAGTTACGGCCGCCGTTTACCGGGGCTTCGATCAAGAGCTTCGCTTGCGCTAACCCCATCAATTAACCTTCCGGCACCGGGCAGGCGTCACACCGTATACGTCATCTTGCGATTTTGCACAGTGCTGTGTTTTTAATAAACAGTTGCAGCCACCTGGTATCTGCGACTCTCGTCAGCTCCATCCGCGAGGGACTTCACCATCAAGAGCGTACCTTCTCCCGAAGTTACGGTACCATTTTGCCTAGTTCCTTCACCCGAGTTCTCTCAAGCGCCTTGGTATTCTCTACCCGACCACCTGTGTCGGTTTGGGGTACGATTCCTGACTATCTGAAGCTTAGAGGCTTTTCCTGGAAGCATGGCATCAATGACTTCACTACCGTAGTAGCTCGACGTCGTGTCTCAGCCTTAGAGAGAGCCGGATTTACCTAACTCTCAAGCCTACGCACTTGAACCAGGACAACCGTCGCCTGGCCCACCTAGCCTTCTCCGTCCCCCCATCGCAATAGTCAGAAGTACGGGAATATTAACCCGTTTCCCATCGATTACGCCTTTCGGCCTCACCTTAGGGGTCGACTCACCCTGCCCCGATTAACGTTGGACAGGAACCCTTGGTCTTCCGGCGGGGAGGTTTTTCACCCCCCTTGTCGTTACTCATGTCAGCATTCGCACTTCTGATACCTCCAGCAAACCTTACGATTCACCTTCAACGGCTTACAGAACGCTCCCCTACCCAATGTCTAAAAGACATTGCCGCAGCTTCGGTGTATTGCTTAGCCCCGTTACATCTTCCGCGCAGGCCGACTCGACTAGTGAGCTATTACGCTTTCTTTAAATGATGGCTGCTTCTAAGCCAACATCCTAGCTGTCTAAGCCTTCCCACATCGTTTCCCACTTAGCAATACTTTGGGACCTTAGCTGGCGGTCTGGGTTGTTTCCCTCTCCACGACGGACGTTAGCACCCGCCGTGTGTCTCCCGGATAGTACTTACTGGTATTCGGAGTTTGCAAAGGGTTGGTAAGTCGGGATGACCCCCTAGCCTTAACAGTGCTCTACCCCCAGTAGTATTCGTCCGAGGCGCTACCTAAATAGCTTTCGGGGAGAACCAGCTATCTCCGAGTTTGATTGGCCTTTCACCCCTAGCCACAAGTCATCCGCTAATTTTTCAACATTAGTCGGTTCGGTCCTCCAGTTGATGTTACTCAACCTTCAACCTGCCCATGGCTAGATCACCCGGTTTCGGGTCTATATCCAGAGACTGAACGCCCAGTTAAGACTCGCTTTCGCTACGGCTCCCCTATACGGTTAACCTTGCCACTGAATATAAGTCGCTGACCCATTATACAAAAGGTACGCAGTCACACCACGAAGGTGCTCCTACTGCTTGTACGTACACGGTTTCAGGTTCTATTTCACTCCCCTCACAGGGGTTCTTTTCGCCTTTCCCTCACGGTACTGGTTCACTATCGGTCAGTCAGGAGTATTTAGCCTTGGAGGATGGTCCCCCCATATTCAGACAGGATATCACGTGTCCCGCCCTACTCGATTTCACGCTCGATGAAGCGTCGGTTACGGGGCTATCACCCTGTATCGCCAAGCTTTCCAGCTTGTTCACCTACTTCACCGAGTGCTTAAGGGCTAATCCAGGTTCGCTCGCCGCTACTACCGGAATCTCGGTTGATTTCTTCTCCTCGGGGTACTTAGATGTTTCAGTTCCCCCGGTTTGCTCTGTTAACCTATGGATTCAGTTAACAGTAACTGCTTATGCAGTTGGGTTTCCCCATTCGGAAATCGCAGACTCAAACGGCTCTTACTGCCTTATCTGCGCTTATCGCAAGTTAGTACGTCCTTCATCGCCTCTGACTGCCCAGGCATCCACCGTGTACGCTTAGTCACTTAACCATACAACCCGAAGGAGTTTCGGGTTGTTGTTTAAACAACCTAAGTTGTCTCGCGTTTAATTTACATGAGTGCGAGACAGATTTTGCCGGACTCAAATTTGAACAAGACCGAAGTCTTATTCGATACCAAGCACACTTGAATGTGTTGTTGGTGTTTATCTTTCGATAAACATTGAAAACTTTACAAACAACAATAATTTGTTGTTTTGTCAGCTTTCCAAATTGTTAAAGAGCAAGATTCAAAGAATGAACCATTTTTAAAAGCACTCATCGAATGCACTTAAAGATGGTGGAGCTATGCGGGATCGAACCGCAGACCTCTTGCATGCCATGCAAGCGCTCTCCCAGCTGAGCTATAGCCCCACTTGATGCTCAAATCTAAACCGAATCAATCTGTGTGGACACTCATCACGATAATCTTCGTGTAAGGAGGTGATCCAGCGCCAGGTTCCCCTAGCGCTACCTTGTTACGACTTCACCCCAGTCATGAACCACAAAGTGGCAAGCGTCCTCCCGAAGGTTAAACTACCTGCTTCTTTTGCAGCCCACTCCCATGGTGTGACGGGCGGTGTGTACAAGGCCCGGGAA